>CAZMAR010000009.1:0-13258 GCA_964564635.1 uncultured Ignavibacteriaceae bacterium | reverse complement strand
TGCTGGGATTATTGTTGCATTTACAGCTCGTGTTCCTGATATCTGCTCTGTATTTCCAAGTGGTGTGTGAGTAATTGATGGACCAAGTGATATAGGTGCAGTCCATACCTGATAAACACCAGAGTAATCATCACACCATAATGGATATACAGTATTACCTGAAGCGCAGATGCCTATGTAATCTCCCTGATAACCACCTGCTAACCCTGAAATAGGTTTAGGTTTAAATCTATGGTCACTAACAAGAATATTTGTCCACGAATTTCCTCCATCTACAGATCGAGCAACATAAACCTCAGCAGAGTCGTTTGTTGATGGGTTTCTACTGTCATAAAAAATAATATTTATTCCACCATACTGATCCACACATATATTGCTAAACCATTGATCCCTTCCATTATTCAACGGGTCATCATTTATTCTTATAGGGGTGCTCCAGTTTAATCCCCCATTCGTTGATTTTGCAAAACATATATCAGGATCTGTGCCTGCTGGAGCTTGATTCTTTTGTGTCCAGGTGACATATATATTACCATTATATGCTCCTCCTGTTTTATCAACCGCCATCCATGGGAAACTGTTTACTCTAATACTTGTTGTTTTTAAATAGCCTCTAATACCCGTAATAGCAATTGCATTTTCTTTTGTGTATTGGAAATTTGCTCCACCATTGGTTGACTTTGCAAAACCAACATATCTCTCTGTATATGGAGAAGCGGCATCTCTTGTTGCCCAAACCATATATACTTCACCATTGGGACCGGTGTGAATATTAACTCCCTGGAAACGGAATCCAAGTGTTGAAGATAGATATTGTGCATTTCCCCAGTTAGCGCCTGCATTTGTGGAACGCACAAACATTAATGGCTGAGCTGATTGAGAAAAGTCTGTGAAAGAAATATACATATAATTGTAATATGGGCTGGTCGCTTTATCATCAATTGTCATATGATTTTTATCAGCGACACTTGAAGATATTGATGCTGCTATTACATAAGGAGCCCAGGTAACACCATTGTCAGTACTCCAGGTTACAACCTGAGTGCTTTGAGTTCCGCCTATAGCGTTCATATAAATTTTCCCATCACTTGAAACTGCAACTGAGGGATCTCCGCTATTAACTGCTAAACCTGGTAATGTATAATTTCCTGTCCAGTTCACACCACTATTTGTAGATAGTCCAAAACCTGTACCATAAAATGATGGTCCGTAAGAATTCCATCCGGCTATAACTTTATTTTGTACATTTGGATTGCAATAGCCAACAACCTCAGACTGTGTTGCTGTGTGAGGATAGGGTCTGAAATTAGGACCAACCGAAGTTATTCCAAAGGGTGAATAAAGAATAACCGGAGTGTTATTTACAGGTCTGTTTAAATCTAACGGCAAATATGGTGAAATCTCTTTCATATCTATTCTAACATAGGTAGCATCATCAGGGATGTATGATTGCCCTGTGAATACCAGAAAACCTACTACTAACAAACCGAATAAAGAAAGAATTTTTTTCATAATATTTTATTTTAGTTTATAAAAAGAACTTTCTATATTTAACATTAAAATATAGTATAAAAATTTCAATAAAAATAATCAAAAGAGTTGAAAAAATGTTTTATAGAATTAATTTAGTTTAGTCTCCAAATACTAAAATTAAGAATCGTAGCATAAGAAACCCATATAAAATATGGTATAAGGAGAAATGAAACTACTTTATTTATTTTATAAAAAAGTATTATCGTGAGCAAAATCAAAATCAAAAGAAAAATAATAATAATAAAAGCTCCAAGTAAAGATTGAAATTTAAAAAAAACAAACGACCATAATCCATTTACTAATAGATGAAACAAGAAAAAGAAAAATGCGAATTTAGTTAATAAATCATTTAAACCATCTTTCCATATTAAGAAAAGCGATATACCCATTAGTAAATAAAGAACAGTCCATACTGGTGCGAAAATAAAATTTGGAGGATTGAAAGAAGGTTTATTCAATGTCTGATACCAGATACTAATTGATTCCTTTGTTGCTAAACCTGCTATAATTCCAACTCCTTCACAAATAACAATACAAATAATTAATTTTAATACTTTATCCATATTTTCATTTAAGATATTTAATTAGTAAAATATAATAAAAAAATTTTGAATATCCATCATAAAATAGTTTTTTACTTTTGATAATATATTGTCTTTATATTCCAATAGTCGAAGAATTCATTCAATTAAAAAAAACTTTTTCCGATTCAGAGGAAATTAAATATTTTCTTTATATTCAAACTTTATTCAACACTGGAAACAAGATATATTTAATTCATTTAGCAGAACCGTATTGCATACCAAAGTTGTTTGGGAAAATAATTTCCACTCTCTACAAAAAAGTTGAGATTATTATTCAATTATATCAAAGTCTATATCCTCTTTTGTTATATCTCTTAAAATACTTTTTGAAATTAAATTATTCATACACTCGTGCTATTAATTCGATAGATAGTTATTAATTATCTTTTGATAAGCATTTAATATTAGAAGAAATTGTTTGGTTTTCACTTAATAAGAATCAATATCTACTTGCAAATTATTAATGACAATGATTAATATTTATTAATAATTCTAAAATACTCCAAATTGGAAAATTTATTTAAAAATGTAATAAAATAAAAACAGAAATATGATAAACTTCAAAGTTATTCAAAAAGAATTTTTAATTTATTATTTTGCAATTGTGAAACTATTGAAAGTGAATAAAATTAATTTCTAATGTATAAAGTTTTAATAATTTTCTTTTTGTTTCTCAGAACTATTTTCCCAGGATGGTTTGTGGAAAAAGAAATTTGCATAACATTAGATGATTTACCCTACATAGCAAGGTATCATTATAATATTGAGTATGGTAGTATGATTACTGATAGTCTGTTATCAGTTTTTAAAGAATTCAATGTCGTAGCTCTTGGCTCTGTTAATTCAGGGCAATTGTTTGAACTTAATAAAATAAACTACAGTAAAGTTGTTCTGCTTGAAAGATGGTTAGATTCAGGAATGATGCTTGCTAATCATACTTATTCTCATAAAAATATTTATACAATATCTGTAAAGGAATATTGTAAGGATGTAATTGATGGGGAAACTGTTTTAAAGGATATTATGGATGCAAGGGGACAAAAGTTGAAATATTTTCGCCACCCCTATCTATTAAAAGGTGAAACTAAAGAAAAAGCAGATTCTATAAGTGCTTTTCTAAGTAGCAGGGGATATGTTGAAGCACCTGTAACTATTGATAATTATGATTATTATTTCTCTCTTGCTTTTGAGAAAGCATTGTTACAAAATAATAATACCTTAATGTCGAAAATTGGAAAAGATTATATAGAATATATTGAAAAAGCAGTAAAATATTGTGAAAGTCAATCAAGTGCTTTATTCGGTTATAACATAAAACAAATATTAATTTTGCACGCTAATATGATTAATGCTTATTATATAAGGGATTTACTTAGTATGTTAATTAGAAATGGTTATAAATTTATTTCAATTGATGAAGCATTAACAGATGAATGTTATAAAACAAAAGATGAATTTTATCAAAACCTTGGTGTTTCCTGGCTTCGCAGATGGGCTTGGACTTTGGGTATAAAAGATGAATATTTTTCAGGCGAACCTGAAATCCCTGAATACATTAAAAAAATTGTTGATAAATGAATTAATGGTTTCTTACAAAGAAATTTTAAAAAATTGTAATATCTGTCCACACAAATGTAATGTCAACAGAATAGAAGGTGAATTAGGAAAATGTAATTCATCTTGTAAAATTAAAATATATTCTTATTTTGCTCATTTCGGTGAAGAACCTGAACTTGTCGGTAGATATGGTTCCGGCACAATTTTTTTCTCTGGGTGTAATTTATTATGCATTTTTTGTCAGAATTATGAGATAAGTCATTTGAATCAAGGTTATGAAATCTCCATTGAAAATCTTTCTGATATTATGATTGAGCTTGAAGATAAAAAATGTCACAATATAAATTTTGTAACTCCTACTCATTTTACTTTTCAGATAATAGAGGCGATTCATCTCGCTAAGTCCAGAGGGCTTTCCATTCCAATAGTGTGGAATTCTAATGCTTATGAAAGAGTTGAAACATTACAAAAACTGGAAGGATTGGTTGATATCTATATGCCTGATTTAAAATTTTTAAGATGCTCGATTGCCGGTAGACTTACGACAGCAGATAATTATTTTCAATTCGCATCTTCTGCTATTAAAGAAATGCATAGACAGGTAGGGGATTTGTTAATTGATAAGGGTTTAGCAAAAAGAGGATTATTAATACGACACTTAATTATGCCTGAAAATTTTTCTGATTCATTTGAAATAATAAAATTCATTGCAGATAATTTTGGTACAAATACATATTTAAATCTAATGGAGCAGTATCATCCGTCTTTCAAGTCATACACAATTCCTGAGATTAATCGACGAATTCGTTCTGATGAATACTATAAATGTATTGATTATGCAAAATCTCTCGGATTTAAGAGACCCTCTTATATTTTTTATTAATCCCTTTTCTTTTTTGGATTGAGAGCTTTCAACCTCTGTTTAATCTTTTCCTCTCTTCCTATGTTTGTTGGGAAATAATAAACCTTATCTTTCAATTCATCAGGTAGATATTGTTGATCTACGTAATGACCTTCAAAGTTGTGTGCATATTTGTAATCATTTCCATACCCGAGTTCTTCCATTAGTTTTGTTGGAGCATTTCTCAGATGTAATGGAACTTCATAATCTGGATGTGACTCTACATCGTGCATTGCATTTTCAATCGCTAAATATGATGCGTTACTTTTAGGACAACTTGCTAAATATGTTGCACATTGAGATAGAACAATCCTTGCTTCTGGCATTCCAATATAATCAACCGCTGTAAATGTACTTACTGCCAGTGTTATTGCGTATGGATCTGCATTACCTATATCCTCTGATGCGAGTATAATCATTCTGCGAGCGATAAATTTTGGATCTTCTCCTCCTTTCAGCATTCTTCCAAGCCAGTAGACTGCTGCATCGGGATCACTTCCCCTTATACTTTTTATAAATGCAGAAATTATATTATAATGCTCTTCTAAGTTTTTATCATATTTAATATACCTTGTCTGAAAAACCTCTTTTATAATATCATTTGTTATTATATAAGTATTCTTTTGTTTTGGTTTTGTTATTTTTATTGCAAACTCAAGTGCATTAAGAAGTTTTCTTGCATCTCCACCGCACATTCTTATCAAAAATTTTTCATCTTCTAATAAAACTTTTTTACCTTTGAAAAGACTATCCTTTTCAAAAGTGTTTTTTATAATTTTTTTAAAATCTTTATATTTTAGTTCTTCAAGGATATACAAACGACATCTTGATAGTAGGGGAGAAATTACCTCGAAAGATGGATTCTCTGTTGTTGCGCCGATTAATATTACTATCCCTTTTTCTACACTGTGCAATAAAGAGTCCTGTTGTGCTTTATTGAACCTGTGTATTTCATCAATGAATAATATTGTCTTTTTCCCCTGTTTATCTCTTAAATACTTTGCTCTTTCTATTGCATCTCTTACATCTTTTACACCTGCCGAGACCGATGAAAGTTGTATGAAATTTGTTTTTGTTTGTTCTGCAATTATTATTGCAAGAGTAGTTTTTCCTACTCCTGGAGGTCCCCATAGAATCATTGAAACGGGTTCATTTTTCTCAATCATTAATCTTATGGGTTTATCTTTTCCTACCAGGTGTTCCTGTCCCGCAAATTCATCAAGGGTCTTTGGTCTCATTCTTTCTGCAAGCGGTATATACTTAGGGGATTTTTCTTGTTCTTCAAAAAGTTCCAACTTTTTTTATTTTAATTTTATTAATTTAAATTTTTCAATTAAGTTTTTTGTATCTTCTACTGTATGCATGGGAAAATTACCAATTCTTATATGTTTCTCTTTGTATATACTATATCCTCTACTTAAAACAAAACCTTGGTTAGAGAGTATATTAACAATTTTTTCTGAGTTAATTTTTGTCTCAAGTACGATTGTAGTTTTAGAACGATAATATTTGTTCTGAACGAAAGGTTTTATGAATTTGTGATTATTAAAATAATTATAAATTAATTCAGATTTCTTATCTGTTTCCTCTGAAATCTTTTTATATCCATTCTCCAGCAAATATTCACATATCTTTCCTAAAATATAAATTGCTGGAATATTCGGAGTGACTGTGGTTTGATTTTTCAAAAAATTTTCTTTCCAATTTAGAAAATTATTATAGGAGCCAATAGAAATTCCTTTTTTGTTTAATATTTCAGCTTTCTTTATACATTTTTCATTAAGTATTAAAACTCCTAAACCTGGTGGCATTCCAAATCCTTTCTGAACTGAAAAAAACGCACTGTCAACATATTCATAATCAATTTTATAATATGGTACTGCTGTAACTATATCAAGAGATAAGAGAATCTCTGGATATTTTATTTTTAACTTTTTTATATCATCAAAATTTAATGCGACCCCCGTACTTGTTTCATTAAGAACAATACAGATTAATTCAATTCTCTCTGGAAGAATTAAATTTTTGAAATTTGTTCCTTCTCCGTAAGAAGAATAAATTTTTTCTGGAGATTTATTTAGTTTAGTAGATATATCATAAAATCTTTGTGCAAAGAATCCATTTATATAATGAAAACTTTTATCTATTACTAAATTCTGAATAATTCTCTCCATACATTCAGTTGCAGAACTGAAGAAAAAGATATAAAAGTCTTCGGGTATGCTTAATAATTTTTTCAGGTTCTTTACTGTTGCCTGGAAAATATCTGAGAATTCTTTACTCCTATGAGAGATAGAAAAAATTTTTCTATTAATTGCTGAATAATAAAATTTTTTAATTACAGGGTATAACTCAGTTGGACCAACTGTAAAATAAATTTTGTTGGACATTAGGAAATTATATGAGTGAAAATTTTGATTATTGGTTGATTATAATCGTGAGCGGGAGACGGGAGTCGAACCCGCGACGTTCAGCTTGGGAAGCTGACATTCTACCGCTGAATTACTCCCGCTTGTTTATTTGCACGCCCGACTGGATTCGAACCAGTGACCCACAGCTTAGAAGGCTGTTGCTCTATCCAGCTGAGCTACGGGCGCAATTGTATGTAGCAAAATAGAATTTTTATTTTTTCCTTTCAATATAAAATGTTTTTTTAATATTTTTATTCAAAAATTCTTGATTCATTATCTCTATGAAATGCTTCTTGATTAAATTATTGAGAATTTTGATTTTATGAGGTGGTAAGATTATTAAAGAGTAGTTGATTTTTAATTATTGTTTTATTATATTTAAATGTTAAAATAGTTCTTTAAATAAATTAGCTTATTTTATTGTTTTTTGAATTAATTTTAATAAACAATTTATAAAAAATTTAAAGAGGTTAGTAATGAAAAAAATTTATTTTATTCTTATTATTACTCTTTTACTAATGTTTTCTTCTGGAGTAATAATAGCACAGCCTCAACCACCAATACTGTTGTATCCGCCTAATGGAGCAACGAACATTCCACTGTTTTTTACTTTTGACTGGACTGATGTTTCTGGGGCTACGAGTTACAGAATCCAAGTTTTTCAGGGTGCTTATACAATTTTAGATCAGGCGGGATTAACTCAATCTCAGTATGAAATAGTCAGTGCCATTTTAGAGGCTAATACAACATATTATTGGCGTGTTAATGCTACGGGACCAACAGGAACAAGCCAATGGTCTACACAATTTACTTTTACAACGAGTGCTGCACCACCGGCTGCTCCAACTTTAATTTCTCCACCAAATGGTTCTACAAATGTTACATTAACGCCTACTCTAAGTTGGAATTCTGTTGCTGGTGCAAATTATTACAATGTTCAGGTGTCGACAAATCCGAATTTCACTTCTTATGTTGTTAATGTAACTGGTATTAACAATCCTGGGTATACAATCACCTCAGGTATATTAACCACTAACACGCTTTATTATTGGAGAGTAAGCGCAACTAATAATGGTGGAACAAGTCCCTGGTCTGAAGTATGGAATTTTACAACTGTGCCTCCGGTTCCAGGTGCGCCAACTTTAATATCTCCTGCTAATGGTGCGACCAATGTTTCCACTACTCCACTTTTAGACTGGTCAGATGTTTCTGGTGCTACTTCTTATCGTGTACAAATTGCTTTGAATTCTACATTCACAGCTTTAGTATATGACCAATCAGGAATTACCACTTCTCAACATACACTTCCAAGTGGAATTCTATCTGGAAGTACAATGTATTATTGGAGAGTTTTAGCTGCGAATATTGCAGGGGAAGGTCCCTGGTCTTCTTATAGATACTTTACAACCGGAACTGCTCCGCCAGCAGCACCTATGTTATTATCACCTCCGAATAATGCAACGGGAATTTCTTTAACCCCAACTCTTGATTGGAATGATGTTCCAACTGCTACGACTTATAGAGTTCAGGTATCTACGAATTCAGGATTTACCACTACAGTAGTTAATATGGTCACTGGTAGTACTTCGCAGTATACAATTCCATCTGGTGTATTATCATATAATGTTCAATATTATTGGCGTGTTCGAGCTACAAATGCTGGAGGTGATGGTCCCTGGTCAAGTGTATGGAATTTTACAACAAGTATCCAACCACCTGGAGCACCTACATTAATATCTCCGCCAAACTTAGCAACAGGAGTTTCTCTAACACCTTTGCTTGATTGGAGTGATGTTACAGGTGCATCTTATTATAGGGTACAAATTTCAACTCTTTCTTCCTTCTCATCTACAGTTCTTGATGCTACTAACATTACTCAGTCTCAATTTAATGTCCCCTCAGGTATTTTGACTGGAAATACTCAGTATTATTGGAGAGTATGTGCATATAATGAAGGTGGGCAGGGTCCATGGGCTTCTGCGTTTAGATTTACAACTGTGCAGACTTTCTATTTAAATCTAAAAGTATATCTTGAAGGATTCTATGATGGAACAAATCAGGTTCAGGATACAATTAAGGTCTATCTTGCACAACCGACAAGCCCATTTACATTGAGAGATAGTTCCAATGCATTCTTATCAACATCAGGAACTGCTCTAATCAGTTTTGAGAAAGCGCCGAATGGAAATTATTATATTATAGTTAAACATAGAAACCATCTCGAAACCTGGAGTAATACAGCTCCCGCTTTTGCTACAGGTTCAACGACTAATTACGATTTTACAACTGCTGCAAACAAAGCTTATGGAAGTAATATGAAACAGGTTGGTTCTGCATGGGTTTTATATGGTGGAGATGGTAATCAGGATGGATATGTAAATCCAACAGATTATGATTTATATAAGACGCAATTTGGTAAAGATGGTTACAGGTCTTGTGACTTTAATGGTGATACTTATGTAGATGGTTATGATTTACCGATTCTATATTCTAATTTCGGTAAGAATTTCATTAGGCCATATTAATAAAATGAATTTTTAAAAGTTTAAAACTATAATTATGAAGAAAATAATTTTAATAACAATAATTTTAATTGCGGTCGCTTTCAATTCTTATGCACAGGTAAAGGTAAATTTTGCATTACTGAATCCAAGAGTTGAAAGTGGATATTTTGTTATTGACCTTTACGCTAATGTTCCCAGCGGACAGACCTGGAGTCCCGGACCTACTAATGTCCGTATTGATTACTACACAACAGACCCACCAAATGGGATTACTCTTGTTGAGGAGAGTCCTGCTTTGAACGCAAATAATAATTTGAATAATAATGTTAATTATGGTTATTTGACCACAACAAATATTCTAAATGGTACGGCTTGTAGTATGAATATCCTGCTACTTTATAACAGAACACCGTACCAATTTTCATCAGGAAATCACTGGATAGCAAGCTTTAAATTCAATCTTTTGAATCCTAACGCTTGCATTATGATGGCTTTCAGGACCAATTCAGCTGTTTTTGATAACCTGACACCATTAACTTATGGGACCCAATGGACTAAAACTGACCCTCAACCCTGTCTTTTGAGTGGTTTAGAAAACAATACTTCAGAAATTCCGAACGATTATGTATTACATCAGAATTACCCCAATCCATTCAACCCTGTAACAAAAATTTCATTTGATTTACCAAAGTCAGATTTCGTTACTTTAAAGATTTATAATATTCTTGGTAATGAGGTTGCAGTGCTTGTAAATGAATATAAACATGCTGGTAAATATATTATTGAATTTAATGCATCAGAACTCTCAAGTGGTATATATTATTATAAACTTGAAACAAGCAACTTCGTTGATGTAAAGAAGATGGTTCTTATTAAATAAAGTAATTTTATTTAATAAAATGTATAGGGGATTCTGCAAAGCAGGATTCCCTATTTTTTTTATTTCATTTTGTATTCATTTTTATTTGTGCCTTTGTTAAATTTTATTAACAAAAAAATTGAGCTATGAAAAAAGTATTTGTATATTTTATGATTATCCTTATTCTTGTTTACTCCGGATGTGCTACAATATTTTCCGGAAGCAAACAGGAAATTCAATTAAATAGCACTCCGCCGGGCGCTACAATATTAATTAATGGTAATGATGAAGGGACTACGCCCGCAAAGGTTTCTTTAAGGAAAGGGAAAGAATATGTAATAGAGTTTATAAAGGATGGATATAAGAAAAAAACTCTTCGTTTATCTTATTCTCTTGGTATTGGTTGGTTAATTCTTGATATTGTAGTAGGATTGGTTGGAGTAATTGTTGATGCTGCTACTTCTAATTGGTACATTTTTGATTTTGATTATTATAATGCTGTACTTGAGAAATAGAATTTTAATATTAGTTTTATTGTACATAATTCCACAAGCAATTTTTGCACAAAGTTTTAACTTTGAAAATTTTTCTATCTCTTTAACAGGAAATTTTATCTCTTCAGCTTCCATTCAAATGTTTTCAAATTCACCAGATCCTGTAGAGCGTAATTTAACCATTGATACAAAAGGAGGATATGGATTTGGAATTTTTGTAAGAAAAAAAATTTTATCAGAGGATATTTCCATTTGCTTATCGAGTGAGTACTTAAAAATTAATGATGACGAGTTGGTGCAAACAGTATCCAATGATTCAAATAGGAAAAGGTTTTCTGCTCAAGAGGAATTACAAGTTTTTCCAATTGAACTATCTGTGTTATATAAATTACCTGAATTTATCTCTTCTACAAATATTTATATCGGTGGTGGCATAGGTACATATATTGGAAATAGAGTAAGACGATTTGCTAATTTAGAAACAGAAACAGTATCAAACACTCCTGAGCTTACGATTCACATATTAGTGAACATAGAATATTATTTAACACCGAGATTTGCTGTTGATTTTGATTTGAGATTTAGAGAAGGAAAATATAATTCAAAAAGTCGATTTCCAACTAATCAAATAGTAATCGGTGATGAAATATTCTATTTCCCGCAGGAATATGATTCTAAAATTTATATTGATGGCTTAAAAATTGGGTTTGGATTGTCTTATTTTTTAAAATAAATAATATATTGTTTTTAATTTATTATTAACTTAATTTACAAAGGGAGGAAATGAAATTGTTCTTTTTTAAAAATAATTAATTATTTGATTTTTAATTTCTTTTTATATAACTTAAAAAATATATTTCTAAATTAAATTGCAAAAAAATGAAGAAACTTCTCATTCCTATTTCGCTACTGGTTTTAGCAGTAGCATTATTTATGGGGCAAAAGATTACGGAAGATTCATTTGAAAGATGGAATAATGACCCTCGTATGATGAAACTTGAACCTACAGGGGAACCAGTATCTCAGCCTGTTATTACTGATAACATTCAGAGAACTTTTACTGAACCCCAGGTTTATAATACCCCTGCAGGTATGATGATTGTTAATCCTAATATTAGAGTGCATCCTTCTAATAACACACAAAGTGAAACCCCGATTACCCGCCATCCAACTAACCAATCTATTTTATATGGTAGTTCTAATGCGGTGACTACTTCAGTATCCTTTATCAGTGAAGGTATGTATGCCTCTACAAATGCAGGTGTTAATTGGTTCGGTTCAGATACTACTGCTGCAGCTCCAATTAATAATCACGGTGGTGATCCCGCACCTGCAATTGGTTTAAATGGTTATTTTTATCAATCTTACCTTGGGTATTCAGGTGGGTTATATGCTGCTTATTCTACAAACTATGGTATTACATGGTCAAATGCATGGACAGTTGCATCTGGTTCGCAAGATAAAAACCATACTTTTGTCAATGATGTTCCATCCAGTCCTTATGCTGGAAGAGTTTATGTAACCTGGTCTTATTGGACAAGTACTCCTTATTGTGCAGTTGCTTATTCTACGAATAATGGTGCTTCCTATAGTTCAGCAATTCAGGTCGCGGTTCCTGCTTCTGGGCATTACCATCAAGGTGTTAATGGTGCAATTATGCCAAATGGTGATGCAATTATTTGTTGGCAAAATCCAATTACTGGTTCACCATATACAGGGGATTATGTTGGATTTGCAAAATCAACAAACGGTGGTGTTAACTGGACTGCTAATAATAATATTTATGACTGCAATGGTATTAGAGGAAACCTGTTTGCAACTTCAATTAGAGTAAATGATTTCCCATGGATGGGTGTAGATAGAACCGGTGGTCCCAGGAACGGATGGATTTATATTTGTACAGCAGAGAAAAATTTAGCTCCTGCAGGTACAGATCCTGATATTATCCTGCACAGATCTACTGATGGTGGAAATACCTGGTCTGCAGGAATTAGAGTTAATCAGGATCCGTTAAACAACGGTAAATATCAATATTTACCTGCTTTGAGAGTTGATGAATACGGTGGTGTGAATGTTGTTTATTATGATACAAGAAATATTCCTACTAATGACTCTGCTGAGGTGTATGTTTCTCGTTCGATTGATGGTGGAAATACTTGGACTGATATTCTTGTTAGTGACCATAGATTTAAACCTAAACCTATTTCAGGATTAGCTTCTGGATATCAGGGAGATTATATTGGTATTACATCTGGTAACAATAAAGTATATCCTTATTGGTGTGATGACAAAACCGGAATTTATCAAGCGTGGATTACTACAATTGATTTAGGACCTTCTATTACTCACACACCACTTGGAAATACAGAGCAGATATCAGGAACTCGACCTGTAAATGCAACAATAATCCCTGCG
>CAZMAR010000008.1:0-15027 GCA_964564635.1 uncultured Ignavibacteriaceae bacterium | reverse complement strand
GAATAGCTCAGTTGGTAGAGCGCAACCTTGCCAAGGTTGATGTCGCGGGTTCGAGCCCCGTTTCCCGCTCAAGTTTTTTATAGAGGCAGTTCTTTTAATAATTAAATTTTTTATAAGGCGTCGTACCCAAGTGGCTAAGGGAGCAGTCTGCAAAACTGTTATTCATCGGTTCGAATCCGATCGACGCCTCTATTTTTTAATAACGATATATTTTTTCTGTTATTTAATTCAGTCCTTTTATTATCTTTTTCCCCTCTAAGTTACTTATTATTTCTTTTGCAAGTGAGTTAGCAAGGTCATTTACATCATAAGCATTTGTCGTTTTAGCAGTCGCTAACCAGATAATTTTCCCATTACTTGATGTGAATAATGAAATTTCTACAATTACTGTTCTGTGTATTTCATAGTATCCTTTTCTCATTGTTGATTTTAAAGTATTTTTATAATATTTATAAAATGTCCTTCCCTTTGCATCAGTTTTTTCTACCTCAGTTCCAAGATATTTTATAAATATTATTGCTTCTAAATTATTTTGAGCGAGTAAAGTATCAAAATCTTCCTCTGTATAAGTTATTGCAGGGGATAAGATTTTCAATGAGGGTATGGAATTTATACCTCTTTTTGTTAGCAAATTTACCATTTGATTTTCATAAGCATTTCTATATTCTAAATCTTTCACAAGAGCAAGGACCAGAATATTGTCTATATATCCACTATTATATGTTGTATCATACCAGCAAAATAGTTGCGTTGGGGTTTCACAGGAATAATTTATTAAAATGAAAAGAGTGATAGAGGTTAAAAAAATGTAAATTAAAAATTTGTTAATTCTCATTAATTATCTCTTCGGTTTAAACTTAAAAATTATTCTTGTAAATTGAAAGACAAATGAATTAATTGTTATATTTTTCATTAAATACACAGCCTTGATACTTACATTACTATTTAATAATTTGAATATTATTTAAGTTATGGATTTTTTACAATTATTAAAAGAAAAGGTTGTGGTTTTTGATGGTGCAACAGGTACAAATATTCAGAATTATAAATTAACTGCTGATGATTTTGGAGGGAAGCAATTTGAAGGATGTAATGAATACCTTTGTAAATCAAAACCAGACATTATTAAAAGTTTACATTATTCTTTTCTTGAAGCAGGGGCAGATGTGATTGAGACAAATTCATTTGGGTCATCTTTTATTACTCTTGCAGAGTATGATATACCGGAACTTGATTATGAGCTTTCTTTTCTTGCTGCAAAGATTGCAAAAGAATGTTCAAATGAATTTTCCACTGCTGATAAACCTCGTTTTGTTGCTGGGTCTGTTGGTCCTACTTCGAAATTACCTTCTCTGGGACATATTTCTTTTTACAATATGGAATTGGCATTTTACAGGCAGATTAATGGTTTAGTAGATGGTGGTATAGATATTATTTGTATTGAAACCTGTCAGGACTTATTGCAAATTAAAGCTGCTCTTTCCGCTATACAGAAAATTTTTAAAGAGAAGAAAATTAAGCTTCCAATAATAGTTTCTGTTACGATTGAATCATCAGGAACAATGCTACTTGGTACTGATATTTCAACAGCTTATACTGCAATTGAGCCTTATGATATTGTAGATATTTTCGGATTAAATTGTGCCACAGGTCCAAAAGAGATGGAAGAAAGTTTGAGGTATATATGTAGCAGTTCAAAAAAATATGTTTTTTGTATGCCTAATGCAGGTATACCAGAGAGTATCAATGGTAAAATGTGTTATAAATTGTCAGAGGAAGAATTAAAACAATGGATGACTTATTTTGTTTCAGAACTTGGTGTGAATGTAATAGGCGGATGTTGTGGCACAACCACATCTCATATAAAATCATTAGTAGATGTTGCAGGGAAACTTGCACCAAAATATCGGGAAATAAATTACTCATCTTCTGTTTCATCATTATTTTCTGTCGTTCCACTAAAAATTGATATTCCACCTGTAATTGTTGGAGAGAGATGTAATGCTAATGGTTCAAAACAATTCAGAATATTACTTGAAAATGAAGATTATGATGCTATTGTTGAATTAGCAAAAAAGCAAATTCAGGAAGGTGCACATATTTTGGATTTATCAGTTATATATACTGGTAGAGATGAGATAAGAGATATGTATGAAATTGTAAAAAGATTTAACAGGTTTATTTCCGCACCTCTGATGATAGATTCAACCAATCCCCTGGTTATAGAGATAGCACTAAAGAATTATGGCGGAAGGGCAATTATAAATTCTGTTAATTTTGAAGATGGTACTGATAAAGCAGGTAGAATTCTTTCTCTTGCAAAAGAGTTTGGTGCTGCGGTAATTCTTCTCCCGATTGATGAAGAAGGACAGGCTTATACTGTTGACAAAAAAGTTTCTATAGTTTTAAGAATAAGAGACTATGCTATAAAAGAATATGGATTAAGAGATAATGATTTGATATATGATATGCTGACTTTTCCCCTGGGTACTGGCGCTGAAGAATTAAGAAAAAGCGCAGTCGAAACATTTGAAGCGATTAAGTATATTAAAAAATTAATCCCAGATGCAAAAACACTACTTGGTATTAGTAATTGTTCTTATGGGTTAAATGAAAAAGCGAGGATTGTTTTAAATTCTGTTTTTATGCATTATGCAATCTCATCGGGACTTGATATTGCAATTGTAAACGCAGGTAAGATACTTCCTATTTATAAAATTGATGATGATTTAAGAGAAATTTGTAGGGAATTAATATTTGATTTACGAAAGTTTTCAGAAAAAGAATCATAATTAATTTATTAAAGGAAAAAATTTTCCCCCTAAATAAAAAATATTTTTTATAAAAATTATATAAGATTTAGAGGATACATTACCTTTAAACTTAAGGAACTGTATAGATTATATATCTGTTTTTATCTTAAAATATTGAAATCTATAAAGTATGAAAAAGTTATATATTATCATTTTTATAAATATCTTATTTATTACTAAAATATTTGCACAAACAACTGGTGTCTTTACAGGTAGAACTTTAGATAAATTTTCCAGACAACCTATTCCAGATGCTATAGTAGAGATAATAAATCTTGATTTAAAGACAGGTACTGATGAGAATGGTTATTTTTATTTTGACAAAGTCGAGCCCGGGGTTTATAATGTAAGATTTTCTGCATTCGGTTTCAACACGATTGTAGTGAATGACATAGTTATTAATTCCGGTAGACCGATGGAATATATTGCAGAATTGCAGATAATTCAGACGGAAGAAATTACAGTTGAAGCCGAATCCTTTATAAAGCCACAGGATATAAACATTTCGTATAAAAAATTTGATAATGAGGAAATTAGAAGATTTCCGGGTGGATTTGAAGATGTAGGGAGAGTGGTTCAATCTTTACCTGGTGTTTCTTTTATTAATGATGGCAGAAATGATTTAATTGTACGAGGCGGGTCCCCGTCAGAGAATTTATTCTTGATAGATAATGCTGCGGCACAGAATATAAATCATTTTGGGACGCAGGGCGCAACTGGTGGTCCTATCAGCATAATTAACCTTGATTTTATAAAGGAAGTAAATTTTATTACTGGAGGATTCTCTGCGAGATACGGCGATAGATTATCATCAGTTATTGAATTGAAATTAAGGGAAGGGAATAGGTCAGGATTTTCTGGTAATATTAATTTAAGTGCAACTGGTTTTGGTGGTGTTTTTGAAGGGCCAATTGGTTCTAAAAAACAAGGGTCTTTTTTGTTTTCTATCAGAAGAAGTTATTTAGATTTGGTTTTTAATTCTGCAGGTTTTGGATTTGTACCAGAGTATAATTCCTATCAATTTAAAGGAGTTTATGATTTTAATCAAAATATTTCACTAACGGTTAATAGTTTTGGAAATTTTGATAAAGTCAGATTTAATAATGACACGGAAGAAAAAAGAAAAGACAATGAGAGAATTCTGAAAAATAATCAATGGGGATATTTTAATTCATTTGAGTTACGAACAATATTTTCCTCTCGTTCTTATGCTTTATTTACTCTTACAAGGAATCATAAAGACTTTGATTTCTCGGGCAGAAATCAAGATTTTCAGGAAGTATTTAAAAATAATTCTAAGGAAAGTGAAACTGAAATAAAATCAGAAATATTTTATATTTTTAAAAATAATGCACAAATTTCTCTGGGGGCAGGAATAAAATTTATAAGTTTTGAAAATCAAGTATTTTCACTTCCTGACACTCTACTTTTTATTGATCCAAATCCTGTAATTATTCCAGGAGTTGATTTTAAACAAGATAATTCTTCAATAAAGTCTTTTGGGTATTTAAATATTACAAATAAATTTTTTAATAGATTGACATTAAATACTGGACTAAGATTAGATTATTTCGAATTCATTAATAAAAAATTCTATCTTTCTCCGCGAGTTTCCGCATCTTATTTACTAATGAAAAATCTTTTTATTAATGGTAGTTATGGTATATTTTATCAATCTCCAGCATATATATGGTTAGTATCTAACTCTCAAAACAGAAATCTCACAAACATAAAAGCTGAGCATTATATCTTTGGATTTGACTACTTTCCCAAAGAAGATATTAAAGTAACATTGGAGATTTATTACAAAAGATATAGCGACTATCCAGTCAGTACTATACGACCATATTTTATTCTCTTGAATTCAGGTTCTGATTTTGAAACAAGGAGCAACTTTGGTCTCGAACCCTTGGTTTCAGCAGGTATAGGATATTCAAGGGGAATTGAATTATTTTTACAAAAAAAATTAACTGAAAGATTTTATGGAAATATAAGTTTGTCATTATTTGAAGTTAAGTATAAATCTTTAGATGGTATTGAACGAAATAGTGATTATGATAACAGATATTTAATTATTCTTAATGGTGGCTACCTGTTAGGAAAAGGGTGGGAAGTATCATCAAAATTCAGATATGTTGGTGGAAGACCGTATACTCCTATTAATCCTACTAATGGGACGCAGGATGTAAATTTATACAATTCTGAAAGGTTACCGGATTATTACTCTCTTGATATAAGGGTGGATAAAAGATGGAATTTCAGTAAATGGACTTTAGTTACATATATTGACATTCAAAATATTACAGGCAGAAAGAATATAACGAGTTACCGGTGGGATAGATATGAGAATATTATTAAAACAAATCGTAGTATTGGTATACTTCCATCTATTGGTATCAATGCGATGTTTTAATCATATAAAGGAAAATTTTAAATTTATTTTAGGGGCGTATTCAATACGCCCCAATTATTTACATTGGCAAGAAAAAAAGCATCATTACCTTACAAGATTTTCATATTTTTGTTGTGGAAACTGAAATGATTTTATATTGAATAGAAGCAACTAATATACATATATGTAAGAATTTTTCTATTTTTTTATGTAGTATTAATTTTCAGTAAAGAGATAGATTAATAATTTCGAAAAAAATATAAATTATTTTTAATTTAGTAATTAGTATAATCAGTGGGAATGAGGAATTTAGTTTAAATTTGATTTTTTACATGCTTGTCAAAATATTAAATGAATGTGTTAGTTTATATATTTTCGTAGTAATAATTCAATCTTTATATTTATTTTTTCAACATTTTGAATAGATTAAAAATATTTGAATCTTTTCAGATTACCAAAATCCTTTCCCTTGAAATAACGATAATTATTATACTTTTATTATAATATAAAATTAACTAATTTTAATATCTGTAATTTTTAATTTTATCATAATATGAAAAGAAGATTTACTATAATTTTTATTATACTAGTTATTTGTTTATCAAAATCTTTTATATGGGCTCAGGATTTTACTAAATTTTCTATTTCAGGGGGTCCAATAATTGGATGGTATATTCCTTCAATGAGTGATTTGAACGATGAATTGCGAAAAATGGGAATTCCCGAAATGCCTACAGGTGGAATGCTTAATATTGGAGGTGGTGGTTTCCTTATAATACCGGGGATTTCTAAGTTTAGAATTGGAGGTATTGGGTATGGATTTTCAACAGAAAAATCTGTTGAATTTCAGAATACAATTAAGTCTGCGAAGTTTTCTTACTCAGGGGCTGCTATCAGTCTTGAATATTTTGAAAAAATTTCAAAAAAGTTTGATGTCGCATTTGGGGGATTAATTGGTTATGGAACTCTGGGTTTAAACATTGCAAAATATCCAAAAGATTATAAGAATTGGAATATAAATCCTTTCATCAATGATTCTGTTTATTCAAATCAAATTTTGATTAATGATTATAGTAAAAAGGTTTTTATACTTCAACCACAAATTAGTCTTGGATATGAAATGTTTAAATTTTTATATCTGAAAGTTAGTGCTGGTTATGGGTTCTCTCTCTCTGGTAAATGGAAGTTGAATGATGTTCTTGAAGTAAGTAATGTCCCTTCCGGGATAAAAGCTGATGGTTTTAGTTTCTCCCTTGGAATTCAGGCAGGCTTATTCGTTAAATAGAAATAAATTATGATTAAAAATATCTTAGTTACTGGCGGTGCAGGCTTCATTGGAAGTAATTTCATAAAGTATCTTTTGAAAAATTTTGACTATAATGTGATTAATTATGATAAGCTTACTTATGCAGGTAATCTTGAAAATTTAGCTGATATTGAATCCGACAGGAGATATGTTTTTGTTAAGGGTGATATTTGTGATGAAGTTCAAGTTGAAGGATGCATTAAGAAGTATCAGGTAGATACAATTGTAAATTTTGCTGCGGAATCCCATGTTGACAGGAGTATATTAGGGGCACGGGAATTTATTATAACAAATATTTTAGGTACGCAGGTTTTACTTGATGCTGTAAAGAAGTTCTCTCTACAAAAATTTTTACAGGTTTCAACTGATGAAGTTTATGGTTCATTACCTGAAGATAGAAAAGAGATAAAATTTACAGAGAATACACCTTTGGACCCCAGCAGTCCATATTCCGCGAGCAAAGCAAGTGCAGATTTATTATGTGTTGCATATTTCAGAACTCATAAAATTCCTGTTTTAATTACCCGCTGTTCAAATAATTATGGACCTTATCAATTTCCAGAAAAACTTATTCCTCTAATGATTGCAAAGGCATTAAATAACGAGAAATTGCCTGTTTATGGTGACGGTAAAAATATTCGTGATTGGTTATATGTGGAGGATCATTGCGATGCAATTTGTAAGGTATTGGAGAAAGGTATATTGGGTGAAGTTTATAATATTGGTGGGAATAACGAATGGCAAAATATTGATATTGTAAAATTAATTTTAAAGAAACTCAATAAATCAGAGGAGTTGATTCAGTTTGTAAAAGATAGACCCGGACACGATAGGAGATATGCAATAGATTCCACAAAAATACAAAAAGAACTAAATTGGTATCCTAAATATGATTTTGAAACAGGAATAGAAAATACAATTCAATGGTATATAGAGAATCAAAATTGGTGGAAAAAAGTTATGACAGGAGAGTATTTAAAATATTATGAACTTAATTATTCCAAAAAAATAGTTTGAAAATTTTTCGTATTAAAATTATTTTTGAAATTTATTAAAAAAATAACCTATGTCAATAAAATTAGAAAACCTTACAAAGTATTACGGAGACCAGCTTGCAGTAAACAATATTTCTTTTGAGATTTCTTCCGGAGAGATTGTTGGCTTTCTTGGACCCAACGGAGCTGGAAAGACGACGACTCTCAGGATGATTACCACTTTTCTTTCCCCCTCCTCGGGTAATATTTATGTAGATGGTATAAACGCTGCATTAGACCCGATAAAAGTAAGAAGAAAAATTGGTTACCTTTCTGAGCAAAATCCTTTATATAATGATATGAATGTTGTAGATTTTCTTATTTATAATGCAAGATTGCAGATGATTCCTGAGGAACAGGTGAAAAATTCAGTTGATAAAATGGTTAAAGTTTGTGGTTTACAGGATGTTAAGCATAAAGATATTCGTGAACTGTCAAAAGGATACAGACAACGGGTAGGACTTGCTCAGGCTATGATTCACGATCCTGAAATATTATTACTTGACGAACCCACCTCCGGACTTGACCCAAATCAAATATTAGAGATAAGAAAACTAATAAAAGATTTGGGAAGGAAGAAGACCCTTGTGCTATCTACTCATATTTTACAGGAAGTTCAAGCAGTATGCGATAGAATTATTATTATCCACAAGGGTGAGATTAAAGCTGATGCAAAACCCGATGAATTGCAAAAAGAAATTCAGGGTCAAAATATTGTTATTTTATCTGTTAAGTCTAACAAGAAAATTTCAAAAGAAACTCTCAACTCTGAATTTAAATCTATTAATGGAGTTGAGGATGTTTTAGTTAAAGAAGATAAGCAGGAAAATATTTTCAATGTGGAAATAAAATCTTCAAAGTCCGTAGATGTTAGAGATGAAGTATTTAAAAGGGTGATTAAACTAGGACTCGATATGGTAGAAATGAAACAGGTAGAAGCCACACTTGAGGATATATTTAGAAAATTAACGAATTAAATTTATTTATTATGAATACAACTTTAGCAATATTTAAAAAGGAATTTAAATCTCTCTTTTACTCACCAATTGCATATATTGTGATTTTTGTTTTTTTAGGAATTACTGGCTGGTTTTTCACAAGCAGTTTATTTGAGGTTGGTATTGTTTCGATGAGAGGTGCTTTTGAAATTATATCTTTTGTTTTATTATTTTTTGTTCCCGCAATTACGATGAGGACTTTTTCAGAGGAAAAAAGGTCCGGGACAATAGAAATGTTACTGACAAAACCAGTTTCAGAAATGCAAATTATAACTGGTAAGTTTTTAGCCACTTTAGCTTTTACTGCTCTTGCTATTGCTCCGACGCTGATTTACTTAATCAGTCTTTTATTCCTCGGTTCGGTTGATATTGGTATAATAATCAGTTCTTATATCGGCTTGCTTTTTGTATGCGCCGTTTATATCAGTTGTGGGATTTTTGCTTCCTCTCTAACTGAAAATCAAATTATTGCTTTTATAATCAGTTTTTTAATAATTTTTGCTTTATTTATACTTAATAAGGTATTGATGTTCTTACCTGTATTTCTTACTTCTTTTCTTGAATATCTAAGTACGGATTATCATTATATGAATATGTCAAGAGGAGTTATAGATACAAGGAGTTTAATTTATTTTATCAGTGCAATAATAATTTTTCTTTTGCTTTCAAGGATTTCACTTGAAAAAAGAAAGTGGTAATTTTTAATTAAAAAAGAGAGTTAAAAAATGGAAAACCAAAATGTAAAGAAAGATATTAAAAAAGAATTTCTTTATAAGTTATTTTTAATCATTGCGATTATCGTTGCAATTAATTTAATTTCACTCAGGATTTTCACAAGATTAGATTTAACTAAAAATAAAACCTATACTCTTTCTGATGCAAGTAAAGAAATAGTTAAACAGTTAGAGGATAATTTTGAAATAAGGGCATATTTTAGTAATGACTTACCATATCCATTTAATACTATAAAACAGGATGTAAAAGATTTTTTAAGTGATTATAGGTCTTATTCAAATGGAAAAATTAACTATGTATTCATAACTCCAAGTGATGATGACCAGAATAACGAGGTTTTCAAAGAAGCGCAGAAGTTTGGAATACAACCTTTTCCCGTTGGGAGTAAAGCAAAACAGGAGATTCGAAATGTATTAATGGGATTGGTGGTTCTATATCAGGGAAAGACAGAAACTATACAGCTTACCAGAAACACTGTTACTGGGCAGGTAGTCCCAACTGTTGCAGACCTTGAATATGAACTAACAAGTATAATTAAAAAATTAGCAACTGAAAAAAAGAAGAAAATAGGTTTTTTAACTGGACACGACGAGTATGAATATTCAAAAATGAATACAATAAGTAATGTAATGAACAGATATTATGATGTTGTAAATATTAATCTGTCATCTGGTACACCTATACCTGAGGATGTATATGAATTGGTTGTGTTTGGACCAAAACGCGAAATTCCTAATTGGCAAAGATATTTAATTGACCAATATATTATGAGAGGAGGTAATGTTTTATGGTTGATTGATAAAATTTACCCGAACTATCAACAACAGATGACTATTGGAAATATATTTGAATTAGGTTTAGATTCTATGCTTCTAAATTATGGAATTAAGATTAACAATGACTTATTAAGAGACTTGCAGTGTGCTCAGGTTTCTGTTCAAACTTCAATTGGTATTCCTCTACCAATGAATTATCCATTTTTCCCTGTTGTTACAAATATAAACAAGGACATTAATGCATTTAAAAATATTGAATATGTAACTTTACAGTTCGCAAGTACTCTGGATTTAAAAGCAGCAGAAACGATTGGAATTAAAGCAATACCCCTTTTGAAATCCTCAAGTAAGGCAGGAGTGGCAACAGGTTTCTTTATACTTAATATAGAACAGTTTCAGAATCTTACAAGGAGTAAAGCAGATTCAATTTTTAATCAAGGAGACTTCGTGCTTGGAGCTGAATACATAGGAAAGTTTAAAAGTTACTATGAAGGAAAAGAAGTACCGAAGGATACTACTCCTAACTCAAGTCCGCCAAACATTCAACAAAAAAATCAATGTGATAAGGATGTAAGAATGATTGTTATAACCGATGCAGATTTTGCCAATGAGGAAAAAAGACCTGGTCCAGAGAATATAAATTTCTTCCTTAATCTTGTAGATTATTTAGCTGATGATGTGGGATTATCGGAAATCAGAAGTAAAATGACATCAGAGACGCCGATTAATGAAGCAGATCTTACCCCAACAAAGAAGGCTTTTATAAAATATTTTGATTTAATATTTCCACCTGTTGTTGTACTGCTTTTAGGACTTTATATCTGGAATAGAAAGAAAGCAAGAAGAAAAAAATTAATGGAAAACTAAATAATTTTACGATATGAGAAATAAGAAACAAATAATTAGATTAGCGTTAGTTTTAGCAGTATTATTAGTTATTGTAGTACTTCTAAACACAGAGATTTTTAACAAAAGTGCTACATATAAATTAGATGAACAGTTTTTTAAAATTGATTCAGCTTTAGTAGATAAACTAATTTTTGAGCAGAAAGGGAAACGAATTGTTCTTGAAAAGACATTTGAATGGCGTGTTACTGAACCAGTTAATTATAAGGCAAATGATATTAATGTGAATTACGCAATTTCAGACCTCAAAAACTATAAAATTATTAGCTTACAGGCAGATAATTTAAGCAGAAAAGAGAAATTCGGTTTTAATGATACATCTGAAGTAAAAGTAACTGTCTTTCAAAAAGGTCAGGAATTAGGTTCTTTTATAGTAGGTGGGCAGGGCCCAGGACATCCCCAGGTATATATTAGAAAAGTCGATGGGAATGAAATATATCTTGCTGATGGAATTTTGCATTATAATTTCGTGAAACCTTCATTCAACGATTGGAGAGATTTAAGTATTATTAAAATTCCAAAAGGTAGTATTAAATCTCTTGAATTTATTTCAAAAGATGGTTCTTTTATCCTTGAGAAAGATACTACTACCTCTAAATTTACGCATGGTAAAGATTCAATAAATACTACTATACTTGAAGGCGTTTTAAATATGCTCAATGACTTTAACACACAATCATTTAAAGATTCTGTACTTGGTCCGGATGTGAAATTTGACTTTACTTTGAGAGTTGTTTGGGATAAAGTAACTAATATTAATTTCCTTAAATACGGTGATACAGAAAATCCTCGTTATATTATTAAAGTTGATGGTATTGATCAGTTATTTGACGTTGATAAAAATTTTGCTTTGAACTTAATGAAAACTAAAAAGGATTTGATTGTTAGCAAGTAGAACTGATTTTACGATTTTTTTGATTTTTAATATGACTTGTTTATAGATTTTATTTTAATTTGATTTTAAAGAGGAATTTATGTTATCTCTGATTTTGTTAATAATTGTAAGTTATTTAATTGGAAGCATTCCAAGTGCTTACATTGTGGGGAAAATTTTTAAAAATGTAGACTTGAGACTTCACGGGAGTGGAAACCTTGGGGCTACAAATGCTTTCAGAGTGCTTGGCGTTCCTCTTGGCATTATCGTGCAAATCCTTGATGTGAGTAAAGGGCTTATCGTTGTTCTTTTTGTAACTCAATTTTTTTATAGCAATTTACCATTTCACAATTTCACTCCTTTTGAGGATATTACAGTTTTAAAAATTATTGCAGGGATTTCAGCAGTTATTGGACATACTTATTCCATTTTTGTTAGTTTCAAGGGTGGTAAAGGAATTAATACAGCACTTGGAATGATGATTTCTTTATCACCAATAGATGTTGCAGTAAGTTTAATTTGTTTTATTATAATACTGTTGTTATCAGGATATGTTAGCCTTGGTTCTATTGTTGCTTCTTTTATTTTCCCTACTACTATGTTTATCAGGGAAAATATTTTCCATGTAAATATAGTTGGATATAATACTTTAATAGTATTCAGTATTATCACTGCAATTTTTATTATTTACAATCACCGAGCAAATATAAAGAGATTACTTCAAGGTAACGAGAACAGATTTGAGAGTCTTTGGTTAATAAGAATTTTTAAAATCAGAGCCCCGCTTAGAAATAAAAAAGAATAAATAAAGAGAATGAAAGTAACAGTTTTAGGTGCTGGGGGCTGGGGTACTGCCCTTAGTATTCTGCTTTATCACAATAGTTGTAATGTTACTCTTTGGGAATATAATCCAGAATACGCCAGTACTCTTAAAAAATATAGAGAAAATTTCTATTTTCTACCCAATGTAAAGATACCTAAACGAATAAAAATTTCTAATGATATTGGAGAATCTGTTTCATCTTCTGAAATGATTGTTATTGCAACTCCAACTCAGTACATTAGAAATAATTTATCTGAGTTGAAAAATTTTGATTTGAAGAAAAAAATTATTTTAAGTGTTTCAAAAGGAATTGAAGATAATACTCTTTTTACAGTGAGTGAATTAATTAAGGATATGCTTAGCACCAATAAACTAAATATTGCTGTGCTTTCCGGTCCTTCGCATGCTGAAGAGGTTTCAAGAGCTATTCCTACTTCTGTCGTTTGTTCATCTGAAAATTTAAAAATTGCAAAGTTTTGCCAGAAAGTTTTTTCAAATAAATATTTTAGAGTATATACCAGTGATGATGTTCGTGGAACAGAATTAGGGGGAGCATTAAAAAATGTAATTGCAATTGCTGCAGGTATTGCTGATGGTGCAAAATTTGGTGATAATACAAAAGCTGCTATTATGACTCGTGGTATGAATGAGATAATGAGACTTGGAATTAAGTTAGGAGCAAGAATGGAAACATTTTTTGGGTTATCAGGTATTGGTGATTTAATTGTTACTTGTTCTTCTAAATTATCACGGAATAGATATGTAGGAGAGCAAATTGGTCTTGGGAAAAATTTAAAAACTGTAGTTAAAGAAATGAAAATGGTTGCTGAGGGAATAAATACAACAATAGCAGCATATAAACTTTCAAAGAAATTTAAAATTGATTTACCTATAGTTGAAGAAGTGTATAAAGTCCTTTTTAAAGGGAAAAGCCCGTATGAAGCTGCGAAAGCACTTATGAGCAGACCTTTAAAAAAGGAACACTATATTTAAAATAATGCACTGTTATACTCAAATAATCTATAAAATATTATTGGGTAATTTTTTTTTGTGATTTAATTAGAATTCTACAATTTCATATTTAATTTCTTTTTAAGACAAATTTAAGATTTTATTATTTTTATTAATAAAAGTCGGGAAAAATAATTTTTTTTACACTTTAGAATAAGCGTTTAAAAAAGAGTTATTTAATATTTTAATTACATATTTTCTTTTATATACATTTTCTAAAAAAAATTAGTGGGTATTATTTTCTTTCTGATGAATTGTAATAATTTTTTTTTATCAATCGACTTTAAGTTAGAGGTATTTATTATTTAATTTTTACTTATGATTAGGTTTGTCCTTTGCAATTATTCCAGTAGCATTTTTAATTAATCAATAAATTAATTTTTATATAACTTCTGGTTACTTTATTATGTAGTAATATTTTAAGTAATTTGTCATAATTTACAAACTTGTTTCTTTGAATATTTTTATTTTAAACTAAATCTTGAAAAATTCGTTAATAAGCCAGGTGAGAAGAAAAGGATCCAGGAGAAGTTAGTTAGAAAGAATTAGAATATATTTATCAATGAAAAGTAAAATAAATCAGTAAACTGATTGATTGAGGTAGCTTTTATTGATATTGATAATTTCAGAAAAGGATTTAAAATATGTAAGGCTATCAGACCTGTATCAGCATTGGTTGTGTAGCATTTGAAAGAAAAATAAAATTTGTCTTATATTATTAATCAAATCTTGATGTTTTATTGAACTTATTAAAGAAATAGGAGTTTTATATAGATGATAATTTTTTAAAAAAATTTGTTGCGAATAAATTTTTTTATTTTTATATTATATGTGAGCAACTTTAAAAAATAAAAAAATGTATATTTTTTAAAGTTGACTTTATAAATTATTAATATTATATTTGTAGGCTATAAAGATTTCGTTCTTTTAAATAAGAATAATCACTGAGAGTTAAATAAAGTGTGATTAGGTGGAATGCGATAAATACACGCAGTAGAGGCCAGAAATCCAAATTTTTTTACAATGGAGAGTTTGATCCTGGCTCAGGACGAACGCTGGCGGCGTGCCTAATACATGCAAGTCAACTTGCTCCAATTTAGCAATAAGTTGGAGTTGGTGGCGAACGGGTGAGTAACACGTAGGTAATCTACCTTCAGGACTGAACTAACTTCGAGAAATCGGAGCTAATGTCAGATGATGCAATTAACTGGCATCAGTTAGTTGTTAAAGCTACGGCGCCTGAAGATGAGCCTGCGTCCCATTAGGTAGTTGGTGAGATAAAAGCTCACCAAGCCAACGATGGGTAGCTGGTCTGAGAGGATGATCAGCCACACTGGAACTGAGACACGGTCCAGACTC
>CAZMAR010000007.1:0-61546 GCA_964564635.1 uncultured Ignavibacteriaceae bacterium | reverse complement strand
GCAGAGAAGATAAGTAAATTCTCATTTCCTCCTTATAAAGGTAAAAGGGGTGAACTAAAAAAAGTTCATCCCTTTTTAATTTTCTTCAAAAGTTGTAATAACCTTAAAATCTCTTTAAAAAACTTTTATAAACACATTTTCTATTACATCAGATTTTTTATCTACCGCTATTTTCTTTACTTTGCGAATTATTATGTTTAGTAAATATAAAATTTAAATTACCTTCTATGATTTAAAAGTTTGTTTTGTTGACTTTTAAAAAATTCCCTAATAATGTTATTAATATTTTAGAGAAATATAAATATTAAAAAATATGAATTTAAAAATATTTTACCTCTTTTAAATAATAGAGCAAGATATTTTAATAATATTATATATAAAGGTATATATAATATTATATGACCTTTAATAAATAATTATTTAAGAAAGTTCAAACTGAATGTTAATTGAAAGCCACCGAGGTTATTTATTGGTTTTCCTTTTAAACTATTTACTTCTCTACCAACTACAGACAGGTACAAATATCTTGCATTAAAAGCGAGCGATATATTGCTACCCTGTAGATATTCCATACCCACTCCAATATAACCGCCTACCGCTTGAGACATTTGAGCATACTTAAATGCTTCAAAATAACCTCTTTCATAAGGAGTAGTAACGACAAGAGCCGGGGTTATACCTCCAAGCACCAGAGGCATAAATCCACCTTCAATTTCATCTTTAAATAAATATCTTTGCACTCCAAGATTTGCAGCAATTAGAAAAATTCTATTTTCTTTATCAAGTACAGTAGGATTCCCATATATATCATATACCTCAAACTCTCGATTATCGGAAACACCACTTATAGAAAGATTTAGCAATAAGTCATAATCATAATTTATTTGCTTAAATATTCCTGCATTCAATCCAAATCCCTTTTCAGACACATTAACTCCAATTGTCCAGTTATTTCGCAGCTCTGGTTTGGTTTCAGTTTGTGAAAAGGTATATTTTGTTACCAAAAACAAAACTAATATAGCTAATAATATTGATAAATGATTTTTCATTTAATATTTAACATTTAACTTTTATATAATATATTGACATAAAAATTTCTACCTGTAATATTATAAACAAATATGACAGAAAAAAGGTTAAATAAATTTAAGAAAGTAATAAAACAAAGGCAGAAATATTTCACTATAGTACTGGAAAATATACACGACCCTCATAATGTAAGCGCTATATTGAGAACCGCAGAAGCGGTTGGAATTGACAAAATATATTTAGTCTATTACATAGAATCATTTCCCAGAATAAGTGTTGTTTCTTCCGCAAGTGCAAAGAAATGGGTAGAACTTATTAAATTTACTTCAATTTCAGACTGCTACGAGGTGCTTCGTAAAGAAAAATTTAAAATTTATTCATCTTACATTACTGAAAATATGGAAAATCCCTCTCTTTACGAACTTGACCTGACAAAACGCATAGCCTTAGTTTTTGGAAATGAACACAGAGGCTTATCAGAAGAAGCAGTAAAACTTTCCGACAAATCCTTCCACATTCCAATGAAAGGTTTAATCCAATCCCTGAATGTCTCCGTCTCAGTTGCAGTTTGCCTGTATGAAGCCCTACGCCAGCGTGAGCAAAAAGGAATGTATGACAGGTCACTCTATACCAAAAAAGAACAGGCGGAAAAATTAAAAAAATATTTAGAAAGATAATTTTTTCTAACTTGCTAATCTAATTGACGAAATACCTTTCTTACAATTATTATACAATTTTACTTTTCTTTCTTAAATTATAGCATAATTCCTTTATTGATATGTAAGGATGTTATTTCAAGCGGAATAAAAAATTACCAGAGCATCCTGAATCTTTTTGGCTAAGTTGGGTATTTAATATAAAAAGTTGAAAACTGCTTCCTTGAAAGAAATATTATCCCTTCCTTTATTACAGGGAACGGAATTTTGTAGAAGATTAATTTCATTTTAATAATCAAATTGTGGTTCTGTTTTGTACCACAAAAATCATTTGTCAAATTTATTGTCCAAATATATCTTATTTTGTTACAATCATAAAAGAAAAGACACAAAATTGTTCCGTTTGCCATTATACGCCTCCGAAAATTTTTCTAATAAAATTAAAAAAAATTTAATTTTCTTTTTTATATGTTAATTTAGACTTGGAGAGGTGGTGGATATACTACGATAATTATGCAATATAAATTCGGGTTTAGGGATAGGTGGGAGCCTCTGCATAACAGAGGGTACAATGAAGGGAAGCGGGAACGAGGAAAAATAAATGTTTATTAACAGTATTTTGCTGGCTGTTGGCTAATTCCTCGTTCCTAATTTTTTATTTATTTACTAAGTTAAAAGTTTTATATGTAAAAGTGTTATAAAATAATTTCATTAATTTAAAAATTTAATTTTAAAAAACAGGACGAAAATATTATTTATAACATTGAAAATTGTATTATAAGGGATTAATTTAGAATAATAGTTGAGAAATAATTTTGTTTATTTAGTATGGATATAAACCCGACTGATATACCAGGAACTCATATTACAAATATAATAGAGGAGTTAAAAGGAAAAACTAAATTTCCTGTGATTCCTTTGAAAGATACTGTCATTTTTCCCTTTATATTGTATCCAGTACTTGCAGGAAGGGAAACTACTATCAAAGCAATAAATTCTGCGCTGGATTCTGATAAATATGTACTTTTAGCAACTCAGATTGATTTTACTGCTGAAAATCCTGACCCTGAAAATTTATATAAAATTGGCACTCTTGCTAAAGTTATTCAGGTACTTAGAATGCCTAATGGATTGCTGAAAGTACTTGTTGATGGAATTGCTGTCGCGAGTGTAATTAAATACTCTTTTGAAAATTTTATTGAAGCAGAAATTCAGATAAGGCAAATAGAAATTAAGGAAGATACTGAACTTGTTGCACTTTCAAGACAGGTGAAAAAACTTTTTACTGATTATATTAATGCAAATCAATCTATTCCTCGTGAAACCATAATAACATTCGAAAATATTTCTGATTATGAAAGAAGGGCTTACTTTGTTGCATCTACATTAAATATAGATATTAAAAAGAAGCAGCAAATTCTGGAAATATCCGATATTAAAAAACTTTATTACGAACTTCTCTATATTTTAAATTCAGAACTTGAAATTTCCAATATTATAAAGGAAATAGATAACAAAGTAAGTTCTGAAATGCAGCGAAGCCAGCGCCGGTTTATTATACAGGAGCAGATAAAAATTTTACAGGATGAACTCAATGAGGGAGTTGAGTTAGACCCCGACCTGAAGAAAATTCTTGATAAAATAGAAAGTGCGGGAATGCCAGAAAATGTTAAAGAGAAAGCACTTGAAGAATTTAATAAGTTGAAAAAAACTCCTCCAATGTCTCCTGACTTTTCTGTTACAAGAAACTATCTTGACTGGATGGTGAGTGTTCCGTGGAATGTTTTTACTGAGGATAATTATGACCTTGAAAATGCAAAAAAAATTCTTGATGAAGATCACTATGATTTAGATAAACCAAAGGAGCGGGTTCTTGAATTACTTGCTATACTGAAATTATTAAAATCACAAAAAATAAAAAAATATCCAAAAGGACAAATATTATGTTTTGTTGGTCCACCCGGTGTTGGAAAAACATCACTTGGTAAATCAATAGCAAGAGCCCTGAACAGGAAATTTGCTCGCCTTTCAGTTGGGGGCGTGCGAGATGAAGCGGAAATTAGAGGACATCGCAGAACATATATTGGGTCTATGCCCGGGAAAATTATTCAAGCGATGAAAAAAACTGGGACCTGCAACCCGGTGATTTTAATTGATGAAATAGATAAAATGGGAACTGACTGGCGTGGAGACCCAGCAAGTGCTATGCTGGAGGTGCTGGATCCAGAACAAAACAACAGTTTCAATGATCATTACCTTGATGTTGATTATGATTTATCTAATGTGTTGTTTATTACTACGGCAAATGTTCAGTATAGCATTCCACCAGCATTAAAAGATAGAATGGAAATTATAGAAATGAGAAGTTATCTTGATTTTGAAAAAATAGAAATTGCAAAACGCCATATAATTCCGAAAGAGCTTCAGGAACATGGATTAAATAAAAATGCTATTAAGTTTCCAGATAATGTTATTCTAAAAATTATTCGTGAATATACAAAGGAAGCAGGAGTTAGAAATCTTGAAAGAGAATTAACTTCTATAATAAGAAAAGTAATCAGGGATATTGTTACTGATGTAAAAATTAATACAGAAATAGAAAATCAATCTGATAAAGAAAAACCCTTACAGCTCCCAAAAAGAATAGTAATAAAAACAAGTGATGTGGCTAAATATCTTGGTGTTCCAAAGTATTCAAATAAAAAATCAGCAAAAGAAAAATATAAAATTGGAACAGCTACAGGATTAGCCTGGACTACACTTGGAGGAGATATACTTACAGTAGATGTTACGATAATGGAAGGACAGGATAAGTTCATTTTGACCGGGCAACTTGGCGATGTTATGAAAGAGTCTGCACAGGCGGGATTATCTTTTATAAAATCTAATATGAGTAAATACAATATTCCAAAAGATTATTTTAAAAATAAGGAAATTCATATTCATGTTCCTGAAGGTGCAATACCAAAAGATGGACCCTCTGCTGGTATTACAATGACGATTGCGATGCTTTCTGCAATAACACGAGTACCCGCCCGAACAGATGTTGCAATGACTGGAGAGATTACTTTGAGGGGTACGATTTTACCTGTTGGTGGGTTAAATGAAAAAATGCTTGCTGCTTTAAGAAGTGGAATAAAAACTGTACTTATTCCTAAAGATAATGAAAAAGACCTTGAAGAAGTACCCAAAGAAATAAAGGACAATTTAAAGATTGAATTGGTCAGGAACATCCCAGATGCGATACCGTTTGTTTTTGATAAAAGTGAATTGAAATTTAAACAAAAAAGAAAATGATTGAATATAAAGTATCTGCATTAAAATACAGACCACAACGGTTTGATGAAGTAATTTCGCAGGAGTTTGCAACACAAACTTTAAAGAATGCAATTATTACAAAAAAAATTGCTCATTCTTATTTGATAAGTGGACCGCGTGGAATAGGAAAAACTACAATTGCGAGAATTTTTGCAAAGGCTCTTAATTGCAGTAATCAAAAAGATGGGGAACCGTGTAATGAGTGTGAATCCTGCATAGAAATCACTAATGGAATTCATCCAGATATTTTTGAACTGGATGCAGCATCTAACAGGGGAATTGATGATGTGAGAGCAATTCAAGATGCAGCAAAATTTTATCCCGTTAAAGCGAAATATAAGTTTTTCATTGTGGATGAGGTTCATATGCTAACCATACAGGCTTTTAATGCTTTACTAAAAATTCTTGAAGAGCCACCATCCTATTTAATTTTTATTCTTGCGACTACAAATCCAGAAAAAATTCCTCCGACAATAACAAGCAGATGTCAGAAGTTTAACTTACAGCGAATAAAAATTGAAGATATTTCAAAAAGAATTAGAGAAATTGCGGAAAAAGAAAATATTACTATTGACGAGCAATCACTCTTTTTAATTTCTAAATTAGGGGATGGAGCCTTGAGAGATGCACTTGGTATTTTTGATCTTGCAGTTTCATTTTGCGGTACTAATATTGTTTATGATGATTTGAAACAATTTTTCAATCTGCCTGAAAAAGAAATTTATTTTAGAATTTCTGATTTTATTCATAAAGGAGATGCAAAAGGTATTCTTGAGTATTTTTCAGAGTTGCTTGAAAAAGGATTTGATTTGCACACTTTTTATACCGGGCTTACGGAACATTTCAGAAATATTCTTATTGTTAATTCTACTAATGCTTCCTCTTTAATTGATGAGTCTGATGTAATTAAAGAGAGGTATATTAAAGAAAGTAAAAAATTTACAGAAGGACAGTTATTAAGAATTCTACAAATATTGTTTGATGATGAGCAAAGATTTAAGTTCTCTGCCAATCAACGCATTCTTATTGAAGCTATTCTTGTGGAACTATGTAGAATTAATAAGGAAGTTGTTGACCTTGAAAAGATTATTTTGGAGATAGAAGATTTTAAAAAAAAAACTTCTGAACAAAAATTAAACGAGATAAAATCTTTTAATCCCTCTCAGGAAACTCACAAAGCTACAAAACAGGAGATACAATCTTCAGAAAGCAATACAATTAAAATTTCCCCAGAAATAGAAGAAGAACACCCGGAAAATACAACGGAAAATAGTCAGCACTCAGCTGAAAGTAATGGTGAGGAATCTCCATCTATAAGGAATCAAGATTTAGAAAATTATAGAAGTGTTGATACCCCATTAGTTAGTAAAATAAGAACAATTTTTGATGTGGAGGAGGAAAGGATTAATAGTACAAGAAGGTCTTAATAATAATCTTTCCTTATATTGAAACAGGTAAAGATAATATTAATATTTATTATTTTATTTCTAATTGCAGGAAAAATTTTCCCACAGATTGACTTAAATTATAAAACAATAAAATTACAACTTTCCGTTTATGATAGTCTTCTTATTACAGGAGATAAGTTTGTAATTCCTGAAAGTGATACAATAAAAATTGAAACCCTGCCATCTTATATTAAACTTGTAAGAAATGAAGATTACAATTTTAATTATAGAAATGGTGTTATTTCAATCAATAAAAATCTTTTTTCAAAATATTTTCTTGACACTCTGCGTTTATATACTGTATTGGTAATTTATGATTTATTCCCATATAAACTAAGAGATGAATATTCCAACTTTGAAATTATTACACAAAAAGATACTCTAACCGGTGATACAATAACAATTGCAACAACTTCAAAAGATTTTTTAGAAGATTTATTTGAAGGGACAGAACTTGAAAAGTCCGGCTCGATATTCAGAGGTATAAACTTTGGGTCAAACAGAGACATTTCTGTTAATTCAGGATTTAGATTGCAATTAAAAGGGAAACTTTCCCGTGAGATTGATATAACAGCAGCTCTAACTGATGAATCTACCCCTATACAACCGGAGGGAAATACTTTAAAATTGCAGGAACTTGATAAAGTTTTTATTGAAGTGAAAAGTAGTAACATAGGTGCTACGCTCGGAGACATTGATGTTAATTTCCCTTCTTCTTATGAAGGTGGATTTATTAATTTTAATCGTAAAATTCAGGGGATAAAAGGATTTAGTAGCTTTGACTTTGGTAATTTTACTTTTGTGGGAGCGGTTTCGCGAGGAAAATTTAATTCCAATTCTTTTAACGGTATTGATGGCATTCAGGGTCCATACAGGTTAACAGGGAAGGATAATGAAATTAACATTCTTGTTCTATCAGGGACGGAAAAAGTTTATCTGGATGGTATCTTAATGGTTAGAGGAGAGCAGGCGGATTATATTATTGACTACGCTCTTGGACAGATTACATTTACAAACAAAAGAATTATTACAAGCGCTTCAAGAATAGTAGTTGATTTTGAATATTCAGATAGGAAATACAGCAGAACACTTATAACAGGAAATAGTAAACTTGAATTTCTGGATAAGAATCTGAAAATAAATTTTTCCTATCTTAATGAAACCGATAATGAAAACAAACCAATCGATTTTACTCTAAGCGATTCAGATAAAGTAATTTTGAAAAATGCAGGGGCAAACCCCCCAACTAAATCTGGGGTTGTGTATGTTGGAAAAGATTCTCTTAACCGCAGTCTTGGAACTTATGTTAAGAGGGTAGATTCTACTGGCTATGTATATTATGTTTATTTACCCGGCGATACTGCCGCTGTTTATAACATTACCTTTTCTTATGTTGGTCAGGGTAAAGGGGATTATATTAATAAGAGTCTTTTAAACTATGAGTTTGTAGGTCAAAATAAAGGTTTATATGCTCCCGTTATTTTCTTGCCGGTGCCAACTTCATATCAGATTGGTGATATTGTAATTGAGTATAATGCAGGCAAAAATAAAGAGTTATTTTTCAGGCTCGAGTCTGCGTATTCATACTTTGACAAAAACAAGTTCTCTACTCTTGAAGATAATACAAACGGAGGTGTTGCTTTTTTTGGGGTGCTTGGATATCAGAAGAGTGGTTTAAACTTATTTGGTATTAATTTTAACAATTTTCAAGTTAGTTATAAACAAAGGGTAATTAATAAACTCTTTTATTCTCTTGATAGAATTAATGATGTTGAATTTAACAGAAATTTTGATGTTCAGGATTCATCGCAGGCAACAGAGGATTTGAAAGAAGGGAATCTGATTTTAAGCACGGGTAATTTATTTTCCTTGCGAACAAATTTTGCAAATCTTAAAAGAGGAGATTTTTTTAATTCTTTCAGAACTATTGCTTCAGTTGAATTCAATAATCCTTCATCTGTGATAGATACTTCCGGGCTTCCGCAGTTCAAATATGTTTTTGAAAATGTTTCAAGTGATTTTAAACCAAAGAACTTCCAGGGGAGCTGGTTTAAGCATTTGGCTTCAGTTTCTTATCGATTGATACTTCAAAGAGAAAGGAATAATTTTTCCTCGCTTCTTTTTAATGTTGTTTATAATGGCGAGGTGAAAAAAAATTTTATTAAAACATCTCAAGGGGACAGTCTCAATTCGGAGAGCTTTCTTTTTAATGATATAACCCCAAAAATTTCTTTAAATAATTTTTACAATTTCAATATTTTTGTTGAATTCAATTATAGGAAAGAAGATTTTCCTGATAATGGTATTTTGAAAAATTTCTCAAATGCTTATACTCAAAAATTTGGCTTAACCTATTCAGGGGTTGAATGGTTTTTCACTTATTTTGATATAGGAATTAGAAATAAAAGATTTTCAGAAATCGGATTTCAGAAAGGAAATGTTAATAATAATATTGTACTTGTAAATTCAAGAACAAGACTCACACCTTTAAGTAATAGTGTAACAGTAGATCTACTATATAATATTACAAATGAAAGAACTGCTAAAGTAGAGAAATTATTTTTACTGGTTCCTACCGGGCAGGGCAATTATATTTATTTGGGGGATTTAAATGGAAACGGTGTGCAGGATGAAAATGAATTTCAACTTGTGAATTATGATGGAAATTATATTAAACTTAATGTACCAACAGGTGAATATTTTCCTACTATAGATTTAAAGACCTCAGCAAGAATTTATTTAAAACCATCAAGATATTTTTATCTGGTGGGAAGTTCTTTTCTAAACGATTTGTTTAATAATTTTTCCACTGAAACTTTTTTCAGAATTGACGAAAAAAGTAAAGACCCTGTTTCTGAAAATCTTTACTTCCTTAGAATTTCAACTTTTCTTAACGATTCTAATACCCTTTCAGGTAATCAGTTATTTCAACAGGATATAAATTTTTTTGAAAATAATCCTCAATATTTTCTTCGCTTAAGATATCTGCAACAAAAGGGTTTTAATCAATACAGTAGTGGAAATGAAAGATTAATTAATATTCAAAAATCTGTAAAATTCAGGTTTGCTGTTACCTCTGATGTAAGTATTCAATTAGAATATGTGAATAAAATTGATAACAATCTCGCACCTATCAATTCGGTGCGAAACAGAAAAATTGAAGGAAATTATTTTAATACAGACTTTTCTTATAAACCAATTCCCGAAATAGAAAGTGGGTTTGAATTAAACTTCAGTCGTGCAAATGATTACTATCCCCTTGAAATAGGACAAAACTTTACACAAGCAGATATAAATCAACAAATATTAAGATTTATTTATTCTTTTGCAACTGTTGGGCGACTTAGGTTAGAACTTGAAAGAGCAGAGGTTTCTTTTAATCAAAGCAGATTGAATTTTCCTTACGAACTTACTGGTGGGAAGGTTGAAGGGAAAAGTTATTTCTGGAGAGGTTATTTTGATTATAGTATCAGTAAAAACATACAGGCTTCGGTTAATTATGATGGGCGTATAGAAGGGGGAAGAAAAGCTATTCATACCGGAAGAGCACAGATTACTGCATTTTTCTAATATTTTATAATAATTCTTTTATTTAAAAGTTTATTGCTGTTTGTAAAATGAACTTTATATCAATTGTTTGAGTATATAATATAACAAAGGTTAATAAGTGATTAATAAAATGAATTTTTTATTAATTTAAAGTTAACTATTTTTAATGATTTAAATTATAAATGACTGATAAACAAGAAAATAGTAAAAACTTAGATAATCCTGATAATAATATTAACCCAGTAGATAAGGAGGAAAAGACTTTATTTTCTGAAAATTCAGAAGGAAAAAAATCTGATGTTGATAATAAGATTAAGAGTTCCGAACAAAATTTAGAAAATCAGAATGATTTTCAAAAAGAATCAGAAAAAGCCCAGCCCGATAAAGAAACTCAAAAATCAAAAGAGATAAAAAAAACAAGTAAAGAATTACTATCCAAAGAGAGTAATTATCAGGTAAGTTTAATAAATGAAAATCTATTAAGAATTGTTGTTATAACTGATAAAAAAATAGGTGTAGATTGTATTGTAAAGGATAAAAAATCAGAAAGTGGGGAATCTCCACAAACGCAATCCAATAAAATTCTTGTTAATCCAAAAGAAGATGGTAGCAAACAGGAGGTTGAAATAATTGTTGCAATTAATCCGGTAGAATCTGAAAAAATCGAAGCACCATTAAGTTCAGTTACTTCAGATACTCAAACCCATAAAAAAAAACTTTTAATTGATCCTTCGGTTGCTGATTTAGTTGAAGAGCAGAAAAAACGAGATAGTCTTTCTGAATACCATTACATTCCAAAAACGCGGGAAGAATATTACGAAGAGAGATTAAAACCAAATAACCCCTATAGAAAAAATTTAAAGTTAATAGAAAAAAATCTTAAAACGGGAGCTATAGTTTCTATAATAATTTTTATTCTTACAATTATTATTTATTCATCCATTGCCGCAAGTAAGCAGGAAGGTGAAAATGAATTACATCAAAGATTGATTGTTATTCAGGATGTACCGGAAACTGTAAATGAAGTTCCTGTAAAAGAAGAAGAGAAAACAACCTCCGAAAATGATAAAGATAATATTCCCACCAATATTATTTCCAGACCTCGTACCACTAAAATAAAAACACCCAAAATTGTAAGAACGGAAGAGAAAAGGGATACTACTAAACGAGATACCGCTGATATCACAATGATAAATAAGCAACTTGATACAGAAAGAAAATCAGATACAACGCGTACTGATACAAGTTGGGTAAGGAGTAATATTGATAGTACTAATGCAAAAGTAATTTATATGGATTATCAAAAATATGGATGGCAAAAAACAGACGAGGTAACGGGATTACGACTAAGTAACGATACAACTCAATATTTAACTGACCGAAACAATAGAAAAGGAGGGGATTTCGATTTAAAGATAGTTAAGGATTTAAATGGGGTACTGTTTTCTTGTAAAGGTGAAGCTAAACAATTTCAAATGAAAGATACTTCATTTACAGCAATATGTTGCGGACCTTTTAAAGAAGAGAACTTAAGCAAAAAATATAGCTACTATTTTCAGGTTAAAAATAAAACTAATACTTATGCTGTGACCGTAGTAGCAACAATCAATGAGATTTATTTGGAAGAATATAAGGCTAAAGTTGATGATGTGGTAAGTGGTATGAGAATACCAAAAGAATAAAAAAGGGAAAAATTTAATAAGTAATTATTTCAGACTCATCAAAGAAAAAAGAGACTTCTCTTAATCCATTCATTACAGAATCTGACCCATGAATAGCATTTTCTTGAACATCGCTTGCAAATAATTTTCTAATTGTTCCTTCTTTTGCTTTAAGGGGGTCGGTAGCGCCTATTAGTTCTCTGAACTCCTCTACAGCATTATCTTTTTCAAGTGCAATTACAATTACTGGTCCTGAAGTCATAAATTTTATTAAACCATCAAAAAATGATTTCCCCTTATGTATTTCATAAAAACTTTCAGCTCTTTCAGGAGTTAATTTTAATAGTTTAAGCCCTATGATTTGAAATCCTGCATTAAGAATCATTTGAATAATATTTCCTTCTACTCTCTTTCTTAACGCATCTGGCTTTATTATACAAAGTGTTCTTTCCATATCTTAATTAATTAATTTTCCTCTTCTGATACTCTTGCAGAAGTAGAGTCTTTTGGTTCAGATATATGAGTTATATTACATCTTTTTGGCATAAATTTTTTAAGTACTAAATCTAATGAAGAAGGACAGGTACTGTTTGCAAGTAAACCTGATATTAGGCATATATTAACCTCTTCCACATCTTCTGGCATATAAAAATACTCAACAGGAAAATCAAAATCATCATCCGAGTAAAGATATTTCATAAATCTACCCCAAATTGGAGCGGCAGCTTTTCCTCCCTGTCCATAAGAGCCACCAAAATTTATTCGAGCATCATCAAACCCGAGCCAGACCCCTGCAACAAACTGTGGCGTATACCCGATGAACCATGCATCGGTATAACTTTGTGAGGTACCGGTTTTTCCTGCACAGGGTCTATGGAAAAATTGTCTTATTGAAGTTGCAGTACCGTTATCAATTACCCCTTCCATAACATCAGTCATAATAAATGCAGCTCCCTCACTTAAAACTTCCCTGTGTGTGGCTGTCATTGAAACATCTTCTATTATTTTACCATTTCTATCCTCTATTCTTAAAATAGCAACTGGCTCTACCCAGATACCACCATTTGCAAAAGTTCCGAAAGCATTTGTTATTTCAAGGGGAGTAACTTCACCAACTCCTAATGAAAGTGATAAATAATTCGGCAAACTTGATTTAATTCCCATATCATGCGCCAGTTTAATTACTTTATCAATAGGGGCTATTTGCATAGCAGTTCTTACAGCAACAACATTTATAGATTTCTCTACTGCTTCTCTTATTGTTACAATTCCGCCTGTTCCTCCCCCTTTGGGTGTCCAGGTTTTTCCATCAATAGTTACAGATACAGGATCGTTTGATATTCCATAGCCTGGTGAATATCCTTCATTTATTGCTACAGTATATACAAAAGGTTTAAAAGCAGAACCCGGCTGTCGCTTTATCTGTACAGCATGATTAAGCCCATATTTTATTCTTGTAAAAGGATTTGAACCTACCATTGCTCTTATATATCCCGTCTTTACGTCCATTGCAACAAAGCCAACCTGAATAGTTGTCGCAAGTGCTTTTACAGAATCAATTATAACTTTATTATTTTTCATTGATTCATATACCTTTTGTCTTTCTGATTCTGTCTTGCACCTTTTATATTCTTCTGATTGCTTTATAAATTTATCAATATTTGAATTTAAAATGTCCTTATGGTTTTTCCAATTCCAGTATGAATTAAAAGATTTCTGATAGGTTTTTAATTGTTCTTTTATTGCAACCTCTGCGTGATTTTGTATTCTGGTATCAAGTGTGGTATAGACTTTTAGTCCATCTCTATATAAATCGAATCCATACTTCTCTGCTTTTTCCTGAAGTAACTGTCTTACATATTCAGTAAAATCATAATACTGACTTTCACCACTATAGGTGCTTACTTTTGGGGAGATTTTTATTGGTTCATCGATATTTGCTTCATATACCTCTTTTGAAATAAAATCACATTCATACATTGAGTTTAATACAATATTTCTTCTTACTTTTGCTGCTTCCGGATTTGTAACAGGGTCATAGTTTGAAGGTGATTTAAGAAGCCCTATTAATATTGCGCATTCATTTAGGTTTAAATCTTTAACAGATTTATTAAAATATGTTTGAGCGGCAGTTTCAACTCCATAAGCGCCTTTTCCAAAATATACCGTATTCAGATAATAGGCAAGAATTTCTTGTTTAGTATATGTCTTTTCAATTTGAACTGCTGTCATTGCTTCTCTTAATTTTCTACTCAGAGTGGTTTCAGTTGTATTAAGATAAAGATTCCTTGCTAACTGCTGTGTTATTGTTGAAGCACCTTCTTTTGTGAGATTAAGGCTAATTATATTTTTTACAAATGCCTGTACAATTCTTCTCAAATCTACTCCCCAGTGGTCAAAAAATCGCCTATCTTCAGTTGCAATTAACGCATTTATTAAGTCTTGAGGTACCTCATCAATTGTTACTCTTGTGCGATTTTTTAAATAAAATTTATCTATTAACTCTCCATTATCTGAATATATTTTGGTTGATTCTTCGAGTCGGGGATTTTCAAGTTCCGATAAGGAAGGTAAGGTTTGAGAAAGGTATATTAACCATCCAACAAATAAGAAAAACAGGATTATAATACCGTATAAAAATATTGTTGTGTATATATTTTGTTTTCGCTTTTTCTTTAAAATATTTTCTCGATACTTCTTATCTTTTAAAAACTTGTCTAAATCTTTACTTTGTTTTCTTTTTTTCAGCATAAAAGTTCTGTGTTAGTAATTTTTTTTGATTTTATGTCATAGTATTGAAAAAGTCTGAACTCTGAATTCTTATAAACACCATAAGAAAAATCATCTATCCAATCGCCAAGATTAATATAATAAGAATTTTCTTTCTTTACAATCTCCGGTTTATGTCTGTGTCCAAGAATTACATAGTCAAACCCTTCCTGAATTTTCTTTAATGCATAATCACGCAATCCATCCTTTTCAGAATAATCTTTCTTGTTAGTATATTCTCTTGAGGTTGAGGAAGATTTTTTTGCAAGCCAGATTCCAAGGTCAGGATGAATTAAGTAATACAACTTTTGCAGTATTTTATTACGCACTATCTTTTTCAATATCCTATATCCAAGATCATTATATGCCAATCCATCACCATGGCTTATATAAAATTTTTTATTTTCTATTATTCTCTCAACATTTTCAAACAGTATATCAATTCCAAATTCATCTTTGAAATAATTTCCCCTCCAGAAATCATGATTCCCGGCAAGGTAAGTAATTTTTATCCCGTTTTTTATTAATTCATATATTTTATTAAAAAGTCTATAATAACCTTTTGGAACAACCTGTTTATATTCAATCCAGCAATCAAATAGATCTCCTACAATAAATAGTTCGATGTGATTATTGGTGAGTGGTTGATTGCCTTCTTTTTGAATGAAATTAAGAAAATCAATTAATATTTCTTCACGCTGATTACCGGAGATTCCGGTATCTATGCCAAGATGAATATCAGATATAAAATAATATGTATTAACCTGTGTGGTTATTTATTTTGGAAATAAGGTTATTATAATTATTATTTTATTTTAATTGTCTTGGAGAAACTCTTTGTGCCAATTTTACAAATTCCTGAGTCTTCATTACAGTAACCAAATTTTACACTGCCTGAAATTGTTATACTGCTTCCTTTTGTAAGATTTGAGGAAACTTTAAATTTATACTTTACCTGAGCAGGACTTAAATATTCTCCTTTTGAGGAAACAGGCTGTAACCCTAACCCTTCAACCTCAGAAGAGGTTAAGGTAATTTCTATTTCAGGTTCAACTGGTATTTTAACCTTATTTGCGGTTTTAAATTTAATTGTCAATGTTCCTGTTTCGCCGGGTTTGTATGAGGATTTATTTGTTGAAACAGTGACAGTTGGCATTGTTTGTGCATAGATATCTGATGTAATAAACGCAAAGATAAATACAAACAGAACAATAATTAAATTAAAATACTTTTTCATTTTTTTGTTTTTATTTTTCATTTTCAAAAATAGTTTTGTATATATCAAACATCAAGTAATTACAAATTTTAAATTAATATCTTTTAATAATGAAATTGTTTTGATTTCTTTTATTAAAAATATCTTCAGACTCTATTAAAGCATATGCATTATGATTATGTATGCTCTCGAAATTTTCAGCTTCTACTGAATACCATATAATATCTTTATTTTCTCTTAACTTTAAAACGATATTTCTAACAAGGTCTTCCACAAATAGCGGGTTTTCGTATGCTTTTTCTGTTACATACTTTTCATCCTCTCTTTTTAAGAGTGAATACAAATCGCAGCTTGAATTTTCTTCTACAATTTTTATTATATCTTCAATCCAGATAGAATTTTTAAATCTAATTGATACTGTTACTTCTCCTCTTTGATTGTGAGCATTATACTTCGATATATTTTTTGAGCAGGGGCATAAAGTAGTTACGGGGACCTTTACAGTCATTATAAAATCTTCGTTATCTGTTTCTTTTACTGCATGAAACTTTACTTTATAGTCCATTAGAGATTTTTGCTTTGAAACTGGTGCTTCTTTGCACATAAAAAACGGAAATTCTATCTCTAAGTGAGCAGCTGTGGCTTTCAAACTTTTTTTCATTCTATCAAGTATATTGAATATTGAATTTATATGTATTTCTCTTTTATTACTTTCCATTATTTCTAAAAATCTACTCATGTGTGTCCCTTTATACTGCTTTGGTAAGTCCACATACATCGATATTGTGGCAATAGTGTGCTGTATTTTTATATCTTTATCTTTTACTGCTATTGGATACTTAAGGTTCCTTATTCCTACTTTATTTATTGGTAGTGAACGAAAATCTTTTTCATTCTGTGTGTCGTGAAGATTCCTTTTTGAAGGTTTTTTTTGTCTATTTTCAATTGTTGATTTAATTTTCTTAGCCATTTTCAATTTCGCATTTTAATTTATTGATATTGGTGCAATCAATTCTGATGCTGAACCATTTTTTACTTAAAACAAATTTCCATATATAAAGTTTATCAGTCTTTGGAAGTTTATATCTATAAAGTTTTTGTGGGCTAATGAACTCAAAACTTCCCTCATTAATTTCTTTGGGAAGCTTATTTATATGTTTTCTGTACTCAAGACAAAAAATCATTATATTACCTATTTTGGGATAATTTTTCTCTGTCACTATTCCTATTAATTTCCAGTCTTTTGGGCTTGAGTTTATTCCGCACTCTTCTAATGATTCTCTTACTGCGCAATTAAAAATAGATTCTCCATCTTGTAGGTTTAACTTTCCTCCAGGTGGTGATAGTAGTCCTTTGTTTGGTTCCTTAGACCTTTTTATTAAGAGGTATTCACCCCTTTTATTTTTCATATATAGGAGAGTAGCAAGTATCAAGAAGTAAATTATTACTTTGCTTCACGATGAAGTATATGCTTTTTAGTATATTTACAATACTTCTTTAGCTCAAGGCGTTCTTTTGTATTATTACGGTTTTTTGTTGTTACATAAACCGATTTGCCTTTATATGGTCCTTCTACACTTACAAGCTTTATATTTATTCTTGCGCCTTCTTTTTTCTTTGCCATTTTGTTTATTGTTTTAGAAACTACAAATATAATTAATATTTTCTAAATATTTGATACTATTTTTTATATCTTTGGTTTACTTTAACATTGTTTATTAAATCTTTATAAAACAATATATTAGCTATGAGATATTATTAATCGGATTGTTAATAGTTATATAAATAGTTATATTTATTGTTAAATTTTTAAATTCTTATTATTAAATCTAATAAGAAAGGAGTAACTTTATGTCTTTAAAAATTGGAGATAAAGCACCTGATTTTGTACTTAAATCAAAAAATACTACTGGTGAACCTATTGATATTTCCTTGAGTGATTATAAAGGTAAAAAAGTTGTATTGCTTTTTTATCCACTTTCTTTTACAAGTGTTTGTACTGATGAAATGTGCACCATTTCAGGTGGGTTTAATGAATATGCAAATTTAGATGCGGTTGTTCTGGGGATTAGTGTTGATTCTATTTTTTCTCAGGAAGCATGGGCAAAAGCAAATAATATAACAATTCCTCTTTTAAGTGATTTTAACAGTGAAGTTTCTGCAAAATACGGCACAAGATATGCTGATGGTGAATTTGTTCTTGGTATGAATGGAGTATCAAAAAGAGCAGCTTTTGTTATTGATAGAGAAGGCGTTATAAGATATATAGAAATTCTTGATGACGCTGGTAAGTTGCCTAACTTCGAAAAGATTAAAGAAGTTCTTAAACAAATTAGTTAAGTGCTGTTTTTTTACTATGCGTGTTGTTAGAGTTTCTTCCGATAATTCAGATATTAACTTCAAAGATTTAAATGTAGATAGAAAGTTTTTAATCTCATATACAAACTTTGAAGATGATAGTTTAATTTATAAAGAAGATAGCATTGTTACAGTTGGTACTTTTGATGGATTGCATTTAGGGCATAAAAAAATACTTAACACTTTAGTTTCAAAGGGAGATGAATTAAAATTAAGAAAAGTTGTTGTAACTTTTGAGCCTCATCCAAGGCTTGTATTAAAAAATAAAAGGAAAGAGATAAAACTGCTCACAACTGTTGAAGAAAAACTTGAATATTTCCAAGAATCAGGGATTGATATTGTTTTTATTTTGAATTTCACTGAAGAATTTGCAAAAACTTCCCCAACAGATTTTTTAAAAGGTTATCTTATTGATCGTATAGGACTTAAATATCTTATTATTGGTTATGATCATACATTTGGAAAAAATCGTGAAGGCAATCTTGAAACGGTGAAATTGTTGTCCGAAAAATATAATTTTATTTATCACCGCGTTGATGAATTCAGAATTAATAACGAAATCGTCAGCAGTACGATTATAAGAAACTTAATTATTAATAATGAAATTGAAAAAGCATCTACATTTTTAGGAAGAAATTATTCTATTACAGGCAAAGTTGTATACGGAGAACGACGCGGACAAAAACTTGGATTCCCTACTGCTAACATAAAAGTAATAGATGAAAACAAACTTATTCCTTATGGCGGTGTATATGCTGTAAAAGTATTTTATAAAAATCAGGAATTCCTTGGAATGATGAATATAGGGTTTAGACCTACCGTAAATAAAAATGTTTCCTATCAACCAGAGCAACAAAAATTTATTGAGGTACATATATTAAATTTTGATAAAAATATTTATGATGAGATAATTAAAGTTGAATTTATTAAATTTATCAGAAATGAAAAAAAATTCGATTCCATTGAAAATTTAATTGAACAACTAAAGGCAGATAAAAAAACAATTGAATTATTAAAACAATAAATATTTAAAGAAATGGCAATAACAAAAGAAGAAAAACAAGAATTAGTGAAGAAGTATGGAACTTCTCCTAAAGATTCTGGCAGACCGGAGGTTCAAATAGCAATATTAACCAAAAGAATAAATGAACTCTCTGCAAGTCATTTTAGTACCCACAAAAAAGATCTACATTCCAGAACTGGACTATTAAAAATGGTTGGAAAAAGAAGAAAATTATTAAGGTATCTTGAAAAGAAAGATATCAACAGATACAGACAGATAGTAAAAGAACTGGAATTAAGAAAGTAAAATTCTAAAATCTGAGATGGTAATAAAAAAATCTATTCAATTAGGAGAAAGAACTTTAACTCTGGAAACTGGAAGGGTTGCAAAACAGGCTAATGGAGCAGTTTTAGTATATTACGGAGATAATATTGTGCTTTGTACTGCAGTTGCCAAGGATAAACCTGTAGAAGGACAGGATTTTTTCCCACTATCAGTTGATTATAGAGAGAAGTCTGCTTCAGTCGGTAGAATTCCAGGAGGGTTCTTTAAAAGAGAAGGTCGACCCTCAGATAAAGAAATATTATCTGCACGACTGATTGACAGACCAATTAGGCCTATGTTTCCCGAGGGCTATTTCTGCGAAACACAAATAATTTGTAATGTGTATTCCTCCGATGGCGAAACTGACGCTGATATAATCGGGGCAATTGGAGCTTCTGCGGCTTTGTTAATTTCTGATATTCCATTTGAGGAACCTATATCGGAGGTTAGGGTAGCTAAAATTAACGGAGAATACATTATAAATCCTTCCTACAAACAACTTGAGGAAAGCAGTTTTGATATTACGGTTGCTGGAACTGTTGATTCAATTGTTATGGTTGAGGGAGAAGCAAAAGAAATAACAGAAAAAGAATTTATCGATGCTATAAAATTTGCTCACTCTCAAATAAAAATTTTGTGTGAATTTCAAAAAGAATTTAGGGCAGAAGCAGGAAAAGAAAAAGTAAAATTTGACCAGCCCGAAAGCCTTGACGAACTTAGAAATGAAATAGCTGATAAGTACAAAGATGATTTAATTAGAATATATACAGGTACCATAGTAAAGCAGGAAAGAAGAGATAAACTCAATGAAATTCGTGACCGTGCAAAAACAGAACTTGCAGAAAAATTTCCTGACAAAGAAACGAAGATAAATGAAATTATTGATGAAATTCTTCAAGAGGAATTAAGAAGGTTAATATTACAGGAAAATAGAAGGATAGATGGCAGAGGGTTAAAAGATATTAGACCCATTACCTGCGAAGTTTCTGTATTGCCAAGAACTCACGGCTCAGCTCTTTTTACAAGAGGGGAAACTCAAAGTCTTACCACTTTAACACTTGGAACCAAAAGTGATCAGCAGATAATCGAAGGTCTTATGCTTGAAGAAAATATGAAAAGGTTTATGCTACATTATAATTTCCCACCTTTTAGTACAGGAGAAGTAACAGGCAGACCAGGACCAACCCGAAGAGAAATTGGGCATGGTAATTTAGCTGAAAGAGCATTAAAAAATTTAATTCCCTCAGAAGAAGAATTCCCATATACTATAAGACTAGTTTCTGATATTCTTGAATCTAATGGTTCTTCCTCTATGGCGACCGTATGTGCTGGCTCTCTTGCACTAATGGATGGCGGTGTTAAAATTAAAAAACCAGTTGCTGGTATTGCAATGGGATTGATTAAGGAAAATGATGAAATTAGAATAATTTCTGATATTTTGGGCGATGAAGACCACTTTGGTGATATGGATTTCAAAGTTGCTGGTACTGTTGACGGTATCACGGCTATTCAGATGGATATAAAAATTAAAGGGATTTCTTTTGAGATTATGGAAATGGCTCTTGAACAGGCAAGAGAAGGGAGACTTCATATTCTTGAAATTATGAATCAAACTATTTCTTCTGCAAGGGAATCTATTTCAAAATATGCTCCAAGGTTATATACAATGTATATACCAACAGATATGATTGGTCTGGTTATTGGGCCTGGTGGTAAAACTATAAGAAATATTATTCAGGAGAGTAAAACAGAAATAGAAATTGAAAATGACGGTAAGGTAATTATTGCTGCTACTTCTGAAGAAGGGGCAGAGATTGCAAAAACTATGATTGAAAAACTTACTGAACAACCTGAAGTTGGAAAAGTATATTTGGGAGTGGTAAAAGCGGTCAAAGATTTTGGTGCTTTTGTTGAAATATTACCTGGAAAAGAAGGATTGCTTCATATTTCAGAAATTGAAAACAGAAAAATTTCTCGAGTTTCTGATGTTCTTAAAGTTGGTCAGCAGGTAGAAGTAAAACTTGTTGGTGTAGATGAATTTGGGAAGCTTAGATTAAGTCGGAAAGTTCTGATAAAGTCCGAACCTCATTCAGAAAAATCTCACTCACAAAAACCATTTAGGCATAAATAAATTTTTTCTATGAAATATGAAATAGATAAACAGCAGGATTACACAATTTTCAGACTCCGCGAAAAAGATTTAAATCATAAAATTTCTGCTGATTTAAAAACTGAATTAATTTTCTTACAAAAGGAAATAAAAAATCAATTCATTATCGATTTGCAAGATGTAAACAAATGTGATAGTTCTGGACTTTCCTGCCTTTTGCTTTCTGAAAGAATTGAAAGAGAAAAAGGAAGAAAACTTATCCTTCGTAATTTAAACAAGAATGTAATTGAATTAATAAAAATTGCGAGACTTGACAGAGTCTTTGGAATTAGCGAAGAAAATTAAATCTCTTTGTTTAAAAGCGGGGTTTTCTGCAGTTGGTATTTCAAAAGCAAAGAAAATTACAAAAGAAGCTGAATTCTTTTTTAATTGGTTGTGTGAAAATAAGAATGCGGGAATGAAATGGTTGGAGTCAACCTTTTCAAAAAGAAAAAATCCATTTGAAGTATTTCCAGAAGTAAAATCCATTATCTCTCTTGCTTACATTTATAATACACCTTATTATCATATAGAAGAAAAAGATATCCCTAAAATCTCAAGATATGCCTGGGGTAATGCAGATTATCATAATGTATTGAAAATAATTCTTAAATCAATCTGCTTTGAAATAAAAAGTCTGGTTAAAAACTTTTACTCAAAAGAATGTCAAACAATGTATTTTGTTGATACTGAGCCCGTTATGGAAAAATATTGGGCTGTTCAAGCAGGAATTGGAAGTAGAGGCAAAAATACTCTTGTTATTAATCCTTCTTTTGGAAGTTTCTTTTTTATTGGGACAATATTCATTGACCTTGACCTTGAATATGATAAGCAAGCAAATGATTTATGTAAAGATTGTAATTTATGTTTAATGAGTTGTCCCACAGGTGCTTTATATGATGAATACAAACTTGATGCTTCAAAATGCATTTCTTATCACACAATTGAAAACAAAAATGAAATTCCAGAAGAAATAAATCTTAATAGCTGGATTTATGGCTGTGATATTTGCCAGAATGTTTGTCCATATAACAGTAAAGAAAAAGCAGTTTTTACTCATAATAAAGATTTTGAGCCAAAACAAAAATTCTTGAACAAACCAAAAGAACTATATCTTTCTCTTTCCGAAAAAGATTTTTACAATGAATTTAAAAACACAGCCCTTAATAGATTGTCTTTCAATCGCTGGAAAAGAAATTTACAAAGGATATAAATTACCAGTCTCCCCTCAAATTACCACCCCAAATCTCTCCTACAAAGCTACCTTACTACTATAATCTGAAATTACATTAATATTGTATTTATAATAGAAATCCTATTATGTACATATTGCATTTTCTTTTTTTAACAAATTAAACTAAAAATTAATAATTTTGGGGGCTATGAAGTATAGAGTATTTGTTTATTTTTAATAATAAATTTGTTTTTAGTTCTGGATTAATATATTTGTTTTTTAATATTGAGTTAACAGAGATTTATTTAATTTGTTAAAACAGTTCAGGATATTTATTACGGACAACATAAACACTTTTTAATTGAATTTACAGTTTCTTTTAAAAATTAACAGTCAATCATAATTATTTTGAACGGAGGTTGAATAAAATAATTAATAAAAAATATTTTACTTTTTATTTGATATATTGTTTGTTAAATTATATTGCAATTAGAAATATGTATTATTTGGATAGCCAACAGAGCAGTATGTTTATGTTATGTAATTTCAGGAACTATAAAGCTACAAAACAGTTAAATAAATAAAGGAATATAAGTATGAATAAGAAAATAGATATACTGAAATCGGCAATAATTATAACACTTATAGTAAATTGTATTGCGTTTTCGCAATATAATTTTAATGACGGGTTAAAGGCAGGAAGTTCTCAAGGAAAAATGATTATGGTAAGCATTTATTCAAATGATGATGCATGGAGCAAGAAAATGGAATTGGTTTACTCCAACAGTAAAATTTCTTCTCTTATGCACAATTTTATTTTTGTTCGTTTAAATGCGACAGGTAGCGAAAAATACATTTACCTTGGGAAAGAATATTCTGCAAGTGATTTATCCAAATTGTTAGGAGCAACAGGATATCCCACACACTCTTTTTTAAATCCTGATGGGAGTATTATTAAGTTCAAATATAATGGTAATGAATATAATGGATATCCGGGATATCTTGATGTGGGAGATTTTGAAAAATTGCTAAATTACTTTATCAATAAAAATTACCTGAATTCAGATTTATCTAATTTTCTTTAATTTCTTACGAAAAGTTTCTATAACAAAGTCAGGAACAAATTCTGAAACATTAGCGTTTAAGCGCATTAATTCTCTTACAAGGGAAGAGTTTAAATAAGTATATTTTTCATTTGGCATCATAAAAATTGTCGTAATCTCTGGAGCAAGTTTCCGATTTGTAAGGGACATTTGAAATTCATATTCAAAATCAGATACTGCCCGCAATCCCCTGATAATTAAAGAGGCATTCTTTTGTTTCGCATATTCTACAAGTAATCCATTAAATGAATCAATTTCAACATTTTCAAATTTTCTAACTGATAACTCAAGCATATATTTTCTCTCTTTTAAGGTGAAAAGAGGAATTTTAACAGGGTTATTAGCGATTGATACAATTACTTTATAAAATAGTAACGATGCCCTTTCTATAATATCAAGATGTCCGTAAGTCACAGGATCGAAAGTTCCAGGGTAAACAGCTATAATTTTTCTATTCATTTCTCATATGGTTTTAATTTCTTTTAAAAAATTATAAATAGATATTCTGCTTATACCAATTCTTTTTTGAATAAATGGTTTAATTTTAAAATTTTGAGTATCAAAGTTACTATTGTGTTCAAGAATAAACAGGCAATTCAGATTTGATGTATATTCAATCAATTTCTCGTAGTTCTTATATTCATAAGGTGGATCAGCAAAAATTATAAACTTGTCTTTTTTATTTTGAAATTTTTTTAAAAAGTTTAACCCATCACCTCTTTTTACAATTGATGAGTTTTCAAGATTCAAGAGTGAAATATTCTCGTTTACTAATTTTGTATTTGTATCAATAAAATAACATTGTTTTGCACCTCTTGATAAACACTCCAGACCATAACTTCCTGTTCCGCAGAATAAATCTGCACAATAGAATTCATCAAAAGTAATAAGATTTGTTAAAATGTTGAATACAGTTTCCCTGGTGGAATCAGTTGACGGGCGTATTTTCTTTTTCCCGGAGGGGGATTTAATTTTTCTGCTTTTATAAATTCCTGATATAATCCTCATTTCCCTTTTAATAGAAGACCAAATAATGGTAAAAATTTATTCCCTTCTGCTTTAATTTTTCTTTCAAGTTGTCTTTTTTCACTGAATGAAAAAACATCAAATGGATTTGGCATTTTGAACTCTATGTAATTAAACCTGTTTGATAAAAATTTACAGGCATCACCGGCATAATCCTCTCCATATACCATTGCAAGTTTAATCTGCTTTAAAAAAATCTCTCTCTTAATGTTAGAAATTAATTTTAGTAATTTACTCTGATAGTTTGAATCTTTGAAATAAATAAAATCAAAGTGTCTTAAACCTTTCTGTCCTGTAATACTTAAATCTATTCTGTTTCTTTTACAACCAATTGTTATAATTTCCGAATTGTAAGTAGAGTCAACAAAAATATCAGTAGCATATTTGTCGGCAGCAAAGTGATCAAGATCAAAAAGACTAATTTGTATCCTACAATTGTGAAATATTTTTCTGATTATTTCCAGAACAGAATTATCAATTGCTATGATGAGAGTTGCCTTAATTCCGGGGGCAAATTTATAATCGTTTAATTTGTAATAATTAATTTTGAAATTTTTGTAATTATCAGGATAATAGTTTGATATATCCCATATAATTGAAGATGTTATATTTGTTTCATTCTCGTTGAAATCAATTGGAATAATGTTGAGAAAAGAATAATTAGTATCAAGCAAAAGAAAAACTTTAAGGGAAGAAAAATTTTTATTTTTAAAAGAATCCTTTATTATAGAGCAGGCTTCTGATATTAAACTTTCATCATAGTTTCCAAGTTTGAAACATTCTGTAAAACTAAATGGAGTATCAACACTTTGAACGAATGTTATTTCCCTTTGAGCATTAAGTTCAAGGAATCTAATTGACCTGTCATATATTCCAATTATAAGAGTATCCAAGTTCTGAAATTATTTAACTGTTATATATTTTTTTAATTTTTCAAATTTCTTTTTTCCTATACCCTTTACCTTCATTATATCTTCTATTTTTTTAAATCCGTTGTGGTCTATTCTATAAGCAATAATTCTTTCCGCCATAGTTTCCCCTATTCCTGGCAATGCCATTAACTCTTCTTTAGTTGCTAAATTTATATTAATCACCTTACCCTCAAGAGCCTGCTCTTTTTTATTCTTTTTTGATTTAATGTTTTTGACAGAATCTTCTACTGATTTTAATTTCTCTTCAATTTGTTTTTGTTCTGTACTGTCCTGATATATCGTGTCTCTTTCTGAAAGGTAAATTTCTTCAGTGATTGTGTCCTTTATGATTAACCCGTATTTTATTCTATTTATATTTTCTGCACCCTTATAAAAATCTTCTGTAGTTTTACTGTAATCATAAGGGGTAGAGCTGCTGAATAAATACTTTACATATTTAATAGAAAATCCTAAAACTATTACAAGGGTCAGTATCAATATAACTCTTTTTTCACCCTTAGTGAAATTCAACTTATTGAATAGTTCTTTTAATTTGTTCAAAATTAAATAAAACTTTTATACAATTTTATTATTACAAAATTTAACAAAGACTCTTTACGGAATAAAATAATTTTTAGAATCCTTATTAATTTTTACATCTATTATAACTTTATAAATATCATTTGGCTGGTCATAAATTAAATCTCTGATTAACAGCAATCCATAAATTCTTCTTCCACCGTTTTGTCCTGGGTATCTTCCTTTGAGATAAAATGAATATACAGGTCTTAAAGAAGAACCTGATGGAAACATATTAAAGTATTGAGTATAATAATATCCAAAATCCCAATCGGGATTGATTTCTCGTCCTACTACATCCCATCTTTTTGAGAGTGTGTCAAACTGTGGTTTTGTATACATACCAAGTAATTCACTAAATTCTGTTTCATATCCCGCTGGTAATATATTGTTAAGTGATAAATGTCCGGAACGGAAATAGAAATTATACCTTGTACCATTGGAATCTTTGAATTGTATGTCTCTAATCGGGTTATTTTCTGTAACTACTTTGCCTTCATATAAATCAACACCACTGTAAGATGACCCGGTGAATGATTCAAAAACCACAAGCCCATTAAATACCATAACATCACCGAATGACATATTAACATCTACTGTTAATGTATCTTTTCCAGATACTGTCCTTGCAACTGTATCAGTCTTATAATTAGTCTTTGAGAAGAGAATCAGGTATGATCCATTTTGTAAACCTACTAATTGATATTGTTCGGCACTGTTTGTTGTATCTACATCTGAAGCGGGAATTGTTCTTACAAATACGCCTTCCAGAGGTTGATTTGTTAGTAAATCTCTGACAACTCCTCTAATTACACTTTCCCCAGTAGTTGGAGAGGTTGTTTGCTCACAAGAATAAAAAAGCAGAAAAACTGAAATTGCAGTAAAGAGCAAAATAAAAATGTTTTTTTTCATTGTGTTTATTTTTTTGTTTATAGATCTGGGTGAATTAAACTTTGTATTTTTTCTGTTTTGTTTGTTTTACTGTTTATTTTAATTATTACTCCACATAATCGCAAGTTATTTTCTGCAACCTCAAATTTTTGTGGAGTAGCATAAACAAATCTTTTTATTGACGACTCTTTATTCATTCCAATAACAGAATCATAAGGTCCTGTCATTCCCACATCTGTTATATATGCAGTTCCATTGTTTAATATCCTTGCATCTGCTGTGGGTATATGCGTGTGAGTTCCAATAACTGCATTTGCTCTACCATCAGCATACCAACCAAAAGCCATTTTTTCTGCGGTTATTTCTGCATGAAAATCAACTATAATAATATCGACTTTATCATTAATTTTTTCATATAACGAATCAAATGCTCTAAATGGGCAATCAATTGGTTTCATATATATTCTGCCCTGTAAATTCACCACACAAATAAGCTTTTCTGTGTCTTTTATTTTGTATATACCATATCCTTTTCCGTATGCGCCTTTGGGATAATTTAAGGGACGTAAAATTCTGTCAGATTCGTTTATATATTTATGACTTTGAATTTTATCCATTGTATGATTACCACCGGTTAGAACATCTATATTGAGGGATAAAAGTTTTTTTGCATCTCTTTCAAGTAAGCCAATCCCATTTGATATATTCTCAGCATTTGCAATTGTAAAATCAATGTTATATTCAGAAATAACATTATCCAATTCTTCAATTAAGATTTTTAATCCCGGCTCTCCGATAATATCACCAATAAAAAGTATGTTGATTTTATCTTTCAAATATAAAAGTTAATTAAAAAATACCTTCAAGTGAATAATTTTTCCATTCCGCATATTTTGTCAGATCAGTTTTTATTGCATTGAAAACTGTAGCCATCATTATTGCATCATCAGTAATACCAAAGATAGGCAAAACATCAGGAATTAAATCAAAAGGATTCCAGAAGTATAACAACGCCAGCACAAGCAAGGATATGGTTCGCCATGGAATATTCTTATATAAGCCTGCTCTATAATCTTTTATAAATGAAATAGCAAGTTGAATTTGCTTAAATAATTTGAAGAACTTGTTTAAATCAAGAGTTTTTGCTTTCTGTAAAATTTTGTTTTCGCCCTGTTTTTCTTCTACAACTTTTTCAATGTCTTTTTTAATAATTTTTTTTGATGCTTCTTCTAATTCTAAAATTCTTTCGTCCTCTGAATTTTTTTTCATTATGTTTTTAATTTTTATGACTTTCATACAAATTAAAAATAAAATATCTTAACTGCTATATAGAATTTACTATATATTATCCGCATACTTCTTTAAAAACCCTAAGAAAATTAATACCCAATATTTTTCGAATTTCTATTTCTGTATATCCTCTTTCTGCCAGTTTTTTTGTTAAAATTGGGAAGCAGGTTGCATCATATAAATCAAAAGGTGGATTAATACCGCCATCAAAATCTGTACCTATACCAATGTAATCAATTCCTACAAGTTCTTTTATATGGTCAATGTGGTCAATTAAATTGTCAATTGATACTTCGTTTTTTGGGGTAACTTTACTTAAAAACTCTGAAAGCTCCTGATAATACTTTTCCCTATCGGAATAATAATTATTATAAATTTTATTTAATTCTGTTTTATAAATTTCGTTTGCATTTTTAGAATTTTTTGAGGCATTTGTTACTATAAACCAATCTAAAAAGTTTACCATTATTATTCCATTTGTCTTTGCAATTGCTTTAATCTGTTCATCTGTTAGGTTCCTATAATGCTGACATAAAGAATAACAATTTGAGTGTGATGCAATAATTGGAGCTTTGGTAATTTCTGTTACATCCCAGAATGATTGTTCACCCAAATGAGAAACATCAATTAACATTCCAACCTCATTCATTCTTTGTACAACTTCTTTTCCGAATTTGGTTAAACCTCCTTTTTTTCCGTCTGCTTCGTCTTTTGCTGAAACGCCAATTTTATTTGTATTATTCCATGTAAGCCCTATGTATCTTACCCCTTTTTCGTAAAATAAATTTATATTATCAAGATTATCTTCTATCGCTGTTCCTCCTTCAATTCCCATCATAGCAACAATTTTACCTTCCTGAAGAATTCTTTTAATATCTGCATAGTTATAGGCAATTTCAAAATCATTTCTATATTCTGATTGCAGTTTATTTAATAAATTTATCTGTTCTAAAACATAATTTTTTGAATTACTAAATTGCTTTGGGGGAATGTATAAAGCAAAAACCTGAATCTTCATTCCTCCTTCTTTAAGCCTCTGAAGCCCCGTTTGAGTTTTAGAATCCCTTGTGTAAAAGTTGCAGTTTTCATGTCTAACTTTATAAAGCAAATCATTATGGCAATCCAGAAGAACAGCATCAAAATGTAATTTATACCATTGCTGCTTTACATCTGTTGTTATTAGAGTAGGGTTTAATAGATAATCTTTTGTTGTATCTATAGTTGTATCTTTTACTGATATAATATTGTCATAACCAGCGATATTTTGTTCAGAATTACAGGTGGCTGTTTTTGATATAATGTAAATGGTAAAGATAACCGTAATAAAAATAATTACAACTAAAATTGATTTTTTCCTGCTAATATTCATAATCATCATTTAATAAGTTAGACCTATCAGTGAATAAAGCCGATTTTGCTTTTTCTTCATCTTCCGGTCTTACAAAAATTTTTATTGGTTGTTTTAACGCCATTCGTGTTAATGGCGTATTAAATGTTTCCATTGTTATGGATAATTGTGAGTCTCCTGTAATTTCGAACCATATTTCCTCATCCGTTAGTTTTGCTTTCGCAAGACTTGCTTCCATCGGGTCGTATGTTTTAAAAACCTCTACTAAGTTTTCCATATACTATTTATTTAGGTTTAACAATGGCATTAGTTTCTGATCGTATGGAGCAATTATAAATGTATTATTCTTTGAATTAATAACATCCTTTAAAGTCTCAATGTATTTCCATTGTAAATACTGAGGGTTTATAGTATTTGAGATAATCTTTTGTGCTTCAGCGATTCCTGTTGCTTCTACTTTCTTTCGTTCTGCTTCCTGTTTTTCTTTTTGCAGAATATAAACCATCTGTTGAGCTCTTTGTTCAGCTGCTATTTTTTCATCTATTGCTTCTCTTACTTTTTCTGGTAATTCAACATTTCTTAATAATACCCTTTCAAGTACTATCCCTCTCCCTTCGAATGCACTTTCAAGATTTTTTGATACCTCGTAAACAAAATCATTTCGTTTGGTTGAGTAAATATCAGTTGCTGTGTATTTTACTGAAATATCTCTCAATGCTGTTCTTATCGCGGGTCTTACAATTTTTTCCGTATAATCTAATCCAATAGTTCTCAAAACATTTGGTGCTTCAGATGCATTGACCCTATACCACACTGTTACATCAAGTCTGATTGTCAAACCATCTGAAGTAAGAGTTGTTATTGCGTCATCTCCCTGTCTTTGTCCCTCCTCTCTAACTACACTCATTGTATATGCTTGAGTTTTAACATCAATTATTTCTACTGTTATTAGAGGATTGATAATGTTAAGCCCACTGTAAAGAACATAATCCTGAACATTGCCAAATAAAATAGGAACCCCAACTTCTCCTGGTCCAATTTGTACTAATGAAGAAAAAATAATTACAAGAATTATCCCCGCTATTACAAGGATTCTTAAAATTTTTATGACTTTTAAGACAGATTTATTCTCTGCCGATTGCTTTTTAGCTATAAAAAGTATAATTAATAAAATTATTAAGAAAATTAATAGTGTTAACATACCGATAAAATTTAATTTATTAATTTAGTTTATTTAAAATGCTATTATATGTAAGAATATTTTTCAATAAATTCAAGGCTTCAAGGATCTGTTTATCTTTTAAAAAAGATTTTTGTATTCTTTCTTCTTCAGTTAGTAACCTTTTATTAATTTCATTTTCAATTATCATTTTCAGTTCTTCCTTTGCAAGCATAAATTCTCTCTCCGATTCTTGTTGGGATAATTCAATCAGGTTTTCAATTTTTTTCAAATAATTATCAGAATAATTTTTATTGTTTGAAGATTCCTTTATCTCTTTTAATTTTATCTCTTCATTAGAAGTATAAAACAATTGATTTTTCTTCAAAAAACTTTCAAACTCTTTAAAAACGGCTTCTGTGCATTCAAAGGTTTTCAATTCAGGATTATTTTGTAAATAATAATTTGCAAATTTAAAGAATGCATCTTTTTTTAACAGGAAGTCATAAACTTCGCTTTTTGGTTCCTGTTGAACTTCTACATCAGGAGAAATTCCACCATTTGCATAAACAGTTCTGCCGTTTATTGTTTTAAAGGATTGTCCTTCCTGTAAAAAATTATCTATAAACACACCATACTTGTTTTCAAGAAAATAATTCTTTTCCTGGATCCATCTACCAGAGGGGGTAAAGTATCGTTTAGTTGTAATTTTTAACTTTGAACCGTAACTGATATCCTTTATTTGCTGAACTAATCCTTTTCCGAGCGATTTTGTTCCCACAATTACACCTCTATCGAGATCCTGCACTGCGCCGGCAACAATTTCTGATGCTGATGCTGTTGATCCATTAATTAAAATCACCAATGGTACATCTGGAGGTAAAACGGGCTCTTCCTTTGAAAAGATTTTTTCCTCGACTTCTTTTTTCATTCCTGAAGCATCAATTTGTTTTCCTTTTGTTATTAGCAATAAATTATTTTTTAAAACTAATTTATTTAAAATTCCAATTGCAGCATCAAGTAACCCACCGCCATTATTTCGCAGATCAATTATTAGCCCCTTTAAATTATTGTTCACCTTGAGGTTCTTTATTGTATTTTCCATTTCATTTACTGCGGTTGAAGTAAATCTGGATAATTTAATGTATCCAATTCCTTCTGTTGAGTCACCAATAAATCCATAATAGGGAATATTTTTTAATATTATTTCCTGTCGAATGAGCGTAATTTCAAAAATTTCTTTGTTCCTTTCAATTAAAAATTTTAATTCCGTGCCGGGTTCGCCTCTGACCATATTTCTTATTTTATCAAGCTTATAATTTTTAATATTTGTTCCATTAATTTCCAATATTATATCACCTTTTCTTACCCCTTTTCTTTCTGCTTCATACCCTTCCATTACATCGGTAATCACTACTATACTATCATGCAGTTCAATTGTTATTCCTACTCCGCCATATTTACCGGCTGTTATTAAATCTATTTCTGCTTTGTTATTTTCATCATAATATACTGTATAGGGATCAAGAGTATTTAACATTCCCTCTATACCAGCTCTCATAAATCTATCAATATCAAGATTATCAACATAGTTCAGTACAATTTCTTTATAAGTTTTTCCAAATATATCTAAATTTCTATTTATTCTTTCATAAATATCGTCATTTGTCTCAAAAGTTGTGCCATAGAAAAAATTAATGGATATGAATACAATTATATATATCCAGAATTTCTTTATGAGGATTTGGTTTTTCATATATTATTTTTTTCAAGAATTTTTAAAATCTGTTTATGAATTTTTGTTATTGAATTACACCCATCAATTATAATAACTCTTTTTTTATTTTTATCTGCTAATTTTTTATAGCCCGCAATTATTTTTTTATAATAATTTATTTCTTTAGACTCAAATCTGTCATTAATCTTATTTGTTTCTTTTCTTCTTTTAATACTTTCTTCTAATGGAATATCTACCAGAAATGTTAAATCAGGCAAGAGATTTTCTGATGCAATTCGGTTTATCATATTTATATATTTCAAAGCCACCAATCCTCCATAACCCTGATATGCTGTTGAGGAGTCAAAATAGCGGTCACATATAACAATATAACCTTTTTCAAGATGTGGTTTTATAACTTCCTTTGTAAGTTGATATCGAGATGCAGAGAAGAGAAAAAATTCGGTAAGAGGAAACATATTTTTATTTTTTCTATCAAGCAATATTTTTCTTATTTTCTCTGAAACTAATGTACCACCGGGTTCTCTTACAAAAATTACTTTTTTCCCTTTTCTCTTTAAATAATTATAAAGTAAAGTTGCCTGTGTGGTTTTACCACTTAAATCAATTCCTTCAAATGTAATAAACAATTCAAATTTATAATTTTATTTTAAAATATTGTTTTAAAAAAATGTAATACATATATATAACACTTTAAAATCAAAACGATGTAATAACAATACAATAATAATTTAAATTATGTATTTTTAAAAGCAATTTCAAAATATAAAAATTTTAATTAATTTATATAATATTTAGTTATTTGAAACCTAAGAACTACATATTTCCAATTATAATAATTCTATTAATTGTTAGTAGTTTTTATTTAACTTTATTAAGGTATCAGAATCAAAATTTATTACCAGAAAAATATAACTTTCTAAAAACAGGGAATATTTTAAATAATGCTTTTTTTCTTTTATTATTAATTTTTTCTTTTTTAAATCTATTTAGTAAAGCAAGGTATCCTTTAAAAACCGTACTTTATTTTTTAATTTTATCAATAATAATAGTTGGGGATTTATTTTTTAGTGGGCTTTCTTATGATAAAGATGTGAAAGTTGTCACCAGTAGTATTTTTCTTTTCCTTGCTTCTCTAATGTTAATATCATTAATAACTACATATTTTACTAAATCAAGAAAAATTCACATATTCAGAGATATTGTATATACTTTGTTGATTGGTATTATTGGATTTGTAATTAATGTTATTCAGATTTATTCCTTCAAAGATGATTACGATTATATAACGAGCTCAAATATTACTGCTGATGCTGGGGTTATTCTTGGAGCTGCTGTCTGGGGTGGAAATCGTCCTTCACCTGTTTTTAGAGAAAGGATTAACAAAGGATTTGAACTTTATGAGAAAAAAATAGTACCACGCCTTGTTCTTACTGGCGGTGGATATGGAGGTGAGTTGGCTGAAGCGGAAGTTGCAAAAAATGAGCTTATAAGATATGGAATTAATGAAAATCACCTAATTGTTGAGAAAGAATCTTTTTCTACTATTGAACAGATTTTTTTTGTAAGAGATATACTTTATAATAGATATAAATGGAATAGAATTATTATAATTTCAGATGGATTTCATCTGTTTCGCTCTCGAGAACTTTGCAGATTTAATAATATGAACGTACTTACCGTTTCGACTGATACTCCACTTACTACTGAAAGCACACTTAATTTTTGTATTAAAGAAAGTATTGCAGTTTTATTTTTCTGGTTCTTTGGCATTGGATAATAAAACCTTGTATAAATTAAATTTAAAACTATAATATTATGTCCACATCAAGAAGATTTGTAAGAATTAAGGTACTTTATGTATTATATGCACACGAACTCTCTAAAGACCCTATAACCAAAGTGAAGAAGGATTTACTGACGGATATTGAGGACGATGATAAATTGCTTTTTGCAAATGAATTGATAGATTCTGTTATTAAAAATCAAAAAGAACTTGATAAAATTATCCAACCAAAGATAGAGAACTGGGAATATGAAAGAATAGCAATAATCGATAAAATAATACTTAGAATGGCACTTGCAGAAATTTTATATTTCCCTGAAATTCCTCCCAAAGTTTCAATTAATGAAGCAATTGATATAGCTAAAGAATATTCATCCGGTAATAGTGGTAGTTTTATCAATGGTGTTCTTGACTCAATTCTGATTGAGCTTAAAGAAAAAAGTCTTTTAAATAAAAAGGGTAGGGGACTTGTTGATAGGAAAAATAAGAACAACAATAAAGAAAATAATTAGTATAAAAATATTTACTGATGAATAAATCCCGCGTATTTGTCTGGTCTCTCTTTGATTTTGGAAACTCTTCCTATGCAGTTATTATAATTGCTTTTGTTTTTGCAGTTTATTTCACAGATGTAGTTTGTGAAAGGGCACCAATTGGTGATTTCTACTGGTCACTTGGTATCATTATTTCTATGATAGTTTCTGCAATTATTAATCCTATTGGTGGTGCTATTGCTGATAAAACATCAAGCAAAAAACTTTTTCTTTTGTTTTTTACAATAATATGTGTAATTCCAACGGCTTTAATGTTTTTCACTACTTCCGGTACAGTTACTTTGGCTTTATTTTTATTTATAATTTCGAATATTGGATTTCAGTCAGGTCTTGCTTTTTATGATGCTCTTATCTCTGATGTTACTGAAGAAAAGTATTATAATAAAGTTTCTGGGATAGGATATGCAGTTGGTTATATAGGCTCACTTGCTTCTTTGATTCTGGTTTTTGTTTTTCTTTCTTTTAATACTCTTAATTATAATTTATTGTTTGTTTTATGTGCAGTATTTTTTTTAATTTTTTCCTTGCCACTTTTTATTTTTTTAAAAGAAAAGAAAAAGCAACTTGAAAACAATTATAATTATTTTCAATATGCAGTTTATGGTGTAAAAAAAGTTTTAAACACAATAAGAAATATAAAAAAATACGACAACTTAAAGAACTATTTATTAGCTTATTTTTTGTACATAGATGCAGTGAATACTATAATATTTTTCTCAGGTATTTTCGCTCGAAAAACACTTAATCTTAATTATATAGAACTTGCCGTTTTTTTTATAATTGTTCAGGTAACTGCGATGATTGGCTCTATGATTTTTGCTGTTTTGGGCGATAAATTAGGTATAAAAAAATCGATAATCATAACCTTACTTTTTTGGACACTAATAGTTTTTTTCATTTTTCTCTTTGTAAATGAAAACTCCTTTATTAATATATTAGGTTATTCTATTCATATTTTTTTTATTGTGGGTGGTTTTGCTGGCACTTTTCTTGGGGCAACACAGAGTTTATCAAGAGCGTTAATGGCAAAACTTACCCCTGATGATGTTAAAACAGAGTTTTTTGGTTTTTATTCATTATTCGAAAAAACCTCTACTCTCATTGGTCCTCTTACCTTTGGCTTGGTTTCGTATATTACAGAATCTCAAAATATTGCTACTCTTTCTGTAGGGGTTTTCTTTGTTATGGGAATGCTGTTACTTCTGAAGGTACGCGACAGCAGAGAATAATAAAATATTTTTCATTTTATTTTAAACTCTTAAAATCAATTTTTAAAATAACAAAACACTTATTATCCTTAAATACTTTTCAAAAAGAATTGTATTTGAGTAGTAGTATAAATAAACCTGTTAATAAATCTTTTAAATTCAAAAAAAGTATTTATTGAACATACAAGTATGAAATAGATAAAGTGAAGTATTGATTGTGAGATGGATTATGATTTATTTATATTTTAAATCTATTATTCCTTTTAAATGAAATATTAATACTTTTATCATTTTTGTTTATCTTGACTTTTTAAAAAATAGTAAATAACTTTACAGTTCAGTATAAAAGTTCTTTAAATATACTGTGAGGTAAGTTGTTGTTTTACTTATTATATACTAATTAAGTATTTAATTAAACATTTCAATTAACCAATCTTTATAAACAATTAAAAGGAATAAACACAATGTTTAACCTAAACAACTCACGGAGCATCCCATTAAAAGTATTGGTGATGCTTATAATAGTCTTTGCATTTGTTTCCTTATCATCTGGGCAGGAAATAAAATACAAAGACAGTTGGGGACCAGCTGGATTTACGTATTCGAGAGCCAATACCAGCGGAATGGAAATTAATTTTTCCCTTACCAGTGTATTTTTAAATGACGAGGTTGTCGACGGAGTTCAAATGAAAACAGTCGGTATTCCTGGAGTATTTTTACCCAATGATGCAGGAATGCCTGATCTTGCCGGTGCAGGCAGATTTATAGCAATCCCAACTGGTGCCACGGTTAGCTGGCGGATAGTGTCTTCAAGGATTGAGAAGATACAAAATATTGAAATTGCCCCAGCACCTGTCTTGCCCCTTGATAATGACCCGAGGCCATTGGTCAGACAAAAGAATATGGAAGTCTATAGTAAGAATGCATACTATCCAGAGAGCCCGGTAAGAATTTCAGACCGTATGAATATCAGGGGAGTAGATGCAATAATTCTTGGTATAACACCTTTTCAATACAATCCTGTAACAAAGGAATTAGTAATTTATCGTGATTTGAAAGTTGAATTAACATTTATGGGCGGGAATGGACAATTTGGTGATGTATCTTATCGAAGTAGATGGTTTGAACCGATTCTACAAGATGTATTTTTGAACTATGAGTCATTGCCAAAAGTAAATTTTGATAACATTAATGTAGAAAGTTTAACAGGATATGAATATGTTATTATCAGGCCTAATAGTGCAGACCATGCAGCCTGGGCTGATTCATTGAAGAGATTCAGAACTGAACAAGGGATTAAAACTACTGTTGTTTCACTTTCAGAGATCGGAGGAAATACTGTAGAAGCAATAAAGAACTGGGTAACTAACGCTTATAACACCTGGCAAATAAAGCCAACCGCAGTATGTCTACTTGGAGATTATGGTTCTGATGCAAATACACAAATTACATCAATGATGAGAACCCACCCGGCTTCATATCCAAATTTTCCATCAGATAATTATTATGCTGATGTGAATAATGATGAGATGCCAGAAATAGTATTTTCAAGAATAGTAGCATCAACCACAGCAGATTTACAGAAGTTAGTAGGGAAACAGTTGTATTATGAGAGATTTCCAGTAACCCAGGCAAATTATTACAACAATCCAATAACAGCTCTGGGTTGGCAAACAGAAAGATGGTTTCAGTTGTGTTCGGAAATAGTAGGAGGATTCTGGAGAAAAGTTTATAGTAAATTACCTTTAAGGGTAAATGCGATTTATTCAGGTACTCCTGGCACTCAATGGTCAACTGCAACAAATACAGCACAGGTAGTAGCATATTTTGGTCCGGCAGGTCGATATTATATACCATTAACTCCTGACTCACTTGGTGGGTGGAGTGGTGGAACAGCAGCGATGGTGAATAATGGAATAAATAGTGGAGCATTTATGTTGCAACATAGGGACCACGGTTTATATACGGGATGGGGAGAACCATCATATTCAAATTCTAATGTTGATCAATTGACCAATGCTAATAAGATGACATTTGTATATTCAATCAATTGTCAAACTGGTGCATATCAATATAGTTCAGGAGATTGTCTGGTAGAAAGATTCATAAGACATATGTATAATGGGCAATATGCGGGAGCTGTTGGAGCAGTAGCACCTTCAGAAGTATCGTATTCATTTGTTAATGATACTTATTGTTGGGGAATGTATGATAATATGTGGCCCAACTTTATGCCGGATACAATGATATCAAATATACCACAGAGAGGTTTAAAACCAGCCTTTGGAGCTGCAGCAGGAAGATACTTCCTGATGTATTCAAATTGGCCCTATAACACAGGTGATAAGCTTGTTACTTATAGGTTATATCATATGTTTGGTGATGCATTCCTTACCTTGTATTCGGAAGTACCACAAACCTTGTCTGTTAATATACCATCAGCTATATTAGCAGGGCAAACTTCAGTATCTATAACAGCAACCGCAGGAGCATTTGTAGCACTAACATTAAATGGTGAAATATTGGGAACAGCTACTGCAACCGGTTCCTCTCAAAATATTACAATACCTGGCACTCAAGTTCCAGGACAGGTGATAAAAGTAGTTGCTACAAAGCAAAATTACTTTAGATGGGAAGGCAGTATAAATGTAATTCCTGCATCCGGTCCTTATGTAACATACCACAGTCATACCATTAATGACGCACCACCACTTGGAAATGGAAATGGTTTAATGGATTATGGTGAAACTAACAAACTTAACCTAAGGGTTAAGAATGTTGGATCTGCTGCTGCAACTAACACCACTGTAAAGCTAACAACAACTGATTCATATATAACCATTACTGATTCTACCGAGAATTATGGTAATATCAATGCTGGAGATTCAGTACTTGTTAATAATGCATTTACATATAATGTTGCAAACAACATTCCAGACAATAGAAATGTATCCTTTACTTTAACGATAACAAGTGGCTCAAACACCTGGGTAAGTAACTTTACGATAATTGCTCATGCTCCTGTGTTAAAATACGGAGGATTTGTAATTAATGATTCAATTGGTAACAACAATGGAAGATGGGATCCTGGTGAAACAGTTAAAGTCCGAGTAACTGCAAAGAATAATGGTTCATCTCAGGTGGCTAATGTTGTTGGAACTTTAACTGAAAATGATCCATATATTACAATCGTAACTGGCACAGCCAATTATGGAAACATTGCTGGTGGTGATTCTGTTAAAAAAGAATTCACAGTTAGTTCTGCTTCCAACACACCATCCGGATATGCTGGAAAGTTATATATTAATCTGGCAGGGAATCTTGGTATTTCTACAAATGATACTATTAATGTAATCATTGGACAGAATGTATTTTACATTGGAAATGGAACTCAATCCTGTGGATATCCATTCTATACTTACTATATGGATTCAAGAACAACTATGCTATATACTGCAGCTGAAATAAATGCAGGTGATAACCCACCACCCAATGGATACATTACTCATATCGGATTTAATGTAACAAGTGCTGCTTCTCAAGCGATGGAAGGATTTAAGATATTTATGCAAAATACAACTGCTTCAACCTTAACAGGCTTTATGACTGGTGGTACTCTTGTGTATTCGGGTACATATACAGTTCCAGGAACTGGTTGGCAGGATATTCAACTTCAGACACCATTCTTATGGACTGGTAATAACCTTGCGATAGAAATTTGCTTCAATAACAGTAGCTGGACTTCAAATTCCACAGTAAATGGTACAGTTAATTCATTAGGACAATTAAAACACAATCACTCCGATTTATCTACTGGTGATGGTTGTACACAAATTACATCTCCATCATCATCATATACCGATAGGCCTAATATTAAACTGACATTTAACTTTGCAACAGGAACAGAACCAAAGAATAATAATATTCCAACCAGGTATGAACTGTCTCAAAACTATCCGAATCCATTTAATCCAGTAACAAAGATTAATTATGCAATTCCGAAACAAGGACTTGTTACTTTGAAAATTTATGATATACTTGGAAGAGAAGTACTTACTCTTGTGAATGAAGTTCAGGAAGCTGGGTATTATTCATTTGATTTTGATGCTTCATCTCTTGCAAGTGGTGTGTACTTCTATAAATTAACATCTGGTACATTTAGCGATGTAAAGAGAATGGTATTGATAAAATAATAGTAATTATATTCAGAAAACTTTTTGTTGAAGAGATTTAAAAATAAAAAGGGCTGATTGAAAAATCAGCCCTTTTATTTTTTATTCAGTATAAAAAATTTTACAGGAAAGTAGCTTCAAATTTTGCAATTACCTTATTGCCTTTATAAAGATATAAATTCTTTTGAATAATTTTGTGATTATCAAAAGATTTTAAGGCATCTACAAAACTATATTCATATTTATCTTCTCCGTCCGTACAATTAATTTTCGTCATTGCAATATTGTTCAGCTTTAAAATTTTTCCATCATATACATATAAACCATAAATTTCATTGCACCCACCAAATGCTTTAAATTCGTTGTTGTGTAGGTTAAAAATAATGTAAATATCAGATTTTAATCCGGAAATTTTTTGCGAATTTAGTTCTACAAGTTTCCATCTTGTATTTTTTAAGTCTTCCGTTGCAACTTCTAATTCTTTTTGAGAACTGCATCCCAAAATTAATGAAAATAAAAGTAGGGAAGCCAGTAACAATGTCTTTTTCATAAAGTATATATTTTATTTAATAGTTAATATAAACTTATTATTTGTTTAATTCAACTTTAAAAGATTTTTTTACTTGACATTATTAACCAAATAATTTAACTTTATGTTAAAATTAACTAATTGATTAGATTAAATGGTTAATAAAAATAAAAAGAATTCCCAAACGGAGAAGAGAATTCTTGAATCAGCAAGAAAAATATTTCATCAAAAGGGTTTTTTGGGTGCGAGAATGCAGGAGATAGCAGATGATGCAGGGATAAATAAAGCAATGTTACATTATTATTTCAGAAGCAAGCAGAAATTATTTGATGCAATTTTTGTCGAAGGGATTAAAAAAATATTTCCTCAAATAAAAGAATTACTTAATACAGACCTTCCCCTATTTGAAAAAATCAGATTTTTTGTGAAATCGTATATAACTTTACTGCAAGATAATATTTATTTACCGGGATTTGTAATAAATGAAATCAATCAAAATCCAAAATTATTGTCGGAAATAATCAACAAGAATAAATCTTTCATACTTGAAAAGTTATATGCTGATTTACAGGAAGCAAAAGAAAATGGTGAAATTATTGATATAGAATTTAATACCTTTGCAGTAAATATTATTTCACTATGCATTTTTCCAATACTTGCAAAGTATTTTATTACCAATGTTTTAGGTATGAGTGAGGAAGAGTATAATGAATTTATTGAAAGGAGAAAAACTGAAGTTGCGGAATTTATTATTAAAGCAATTAAAAAGTAAGAAATGAAAATTATATTAATTACCCAAATCTTAAGTTTTATTTTTTCCGGTGGAAATGATACTTTAACTCTAAACCAATGTTACAAGATATCTGAAGAAACTTATCCTTTAATGAAGCAAAATGTTGTTTATGAATCAATTAGAAAAACAAAGAGTGATAATATAAGCACAAATTTTTTTCCACAAATCAGTTTCAAGGGTCAGGCAACTTATCAATCTGATGTGACTAAACTTGAGCTAAATACACCATTTTTTAAGCCGACAGAAATGAATAAAGATAGATATCAAATAACTCTTGATGTCAGGCAATTAATTTATGACGGTGGAACCACAAGTTTACAAAAGAAACTTGAGACAAGTATAACGAATGTTGAAAAGCAGAAGACTTATGTGGAGTTATATTCAATCCGCCAGAAGATAAATGATTTATATTTTTCTATTTTGATTTTACAAAAGAAAAAAGAATACTCCGAATTATTGATTAAAGATATAAAAAACAGAATTTCAGAATTAGAAGCAAAAGTCAAAAATGGAGTAATTCCCGCAAGTAACATATACATACTTGAGGCACAACTTCTACAGATTGAACAGGAAATTAGTGGGATTGAAAGCGAAATAGGTTCTGCTAAAAAAATGCTTTCAGAGTTAATCGGGAAAGAAATAGATTCAACCGTTGTATTAATACTTCCCGAAGTTGAATTTAACTTTAATAATTCTGATACATTGCTTAATAGACCAGAATACAAATTATTTACTTTACAAAAACAATTAACACTAAGTCAGGATGAACTGATAACGACCAGGAAATTGCCTAAAATTAACCTTTTTGGTCAGGCAGGTATAGGAAGACCCGGTTTAAATATGCTTGATAATTCTTTCCAACCCTTTTATTTGATAGGGTTAAATGTTGTTTGGAATCCAATTGATTGGAATTCTGCTAATTATGAAAAATATATAAATAAACTTAACTCTGATTTGATAGATATTCAAAAAGAGGTTTTTGATAAAAATTTAAAGATAAATCTCAGTAAATATAAAGCAGATATTGATAAATATGAAGAGTTAATTAAAAAAGATGACGAAATAATTTTAAAAAGGAAGGAAATAGTATATGTAACTCTTTCACAACTTGAAAACGGAATAATAACATCAACAGTTTATTTGACAGAGTTGATAAATTATAATCAATCTTTGCTATTAAAGGAAATTCATATTGTACTTCTAACGCAGGCAAAAGTCAATTACTTAACTGTTAAAGGAAATTAAAATGGATTTTAAAATAAAAAGAGAAAAAAATAAAATTAATTTATATATGCAAAAGTTATTAATTATTTTAATGCTTATCGTTTTTATTTCTCTTGTTTCCTGTACAAAAGAAGAAAAAAAATCTGATGCTTATGGAAATTTTGAGGCAGTGGAAACTATAATATCTGCTGAGGCAAACGGAAAAGTTCTTTATATGAATATTAAAGAGGGGGAACAACTTGAAGAGGGGGAATTAGTTGCTGTGATTGATACTTTACAATTGCATCTTAAAAAGGTTCAATTAATTGCACAGAAAAAAGCTATTGGTAGTAAATTTAAAATTTCTTCTTCTCAGGCAGAGGTTGTGAGGGAACAGTTAAAAGTAAGTGAAATAGAAAAAAATCGTCTTGAAAATTTGTTAAGAGATAATGCGGCTTCCCCTAAACAGCTTGATGATATAATTGGTTCTATGAGAGTTCTTGAAAAACAAATAAATTCCATCTTATCACAAAACAGTACCACCAGAGGAGAACTTATTACTATAGATGCCCAGATAAAACAAATAGATGACCAAATTCAAAAGTGTTTTATTAAAAATCCAGTAAAAGGTACTGTAATTTTGAAACTTGTTGAGCAAAATGAGATAGTAAATTTCGGGAAACCTTTGTACAAAATTGCCAACTTAGAGGAAATGGAATTAAGAGTATATGTAAGCGGTAGCCAACTTTCAGAAATTAAAATAGGTCAGAGAGTAAAAGTTTTAATTGATGCAGGGAAAGAATCAATGAAAGAATATGAAGGTACAATAACCTGGATTTCCCCGAATGCAGAATTTACACCAAAGATTATTCAAACAAAAGAAGAGAGGGTAAACCTTGTATATGCAGTGAAAATTAGAGTATTAAATGATGGTACACTAAAAATAGGTATGCCTGCAGAGGTTATTTTTAAATAACCAAATAATCTTTATAATATTTAAATCTTTTAGATGACAGAAGAAGTTGTTATAATAAATGAAGTAACAAAAAAATATGATAATATTGTCGCTCTGGATAATGTTTCATTTGTTACCAAAAAGGGAGAACTATTTGGTATTATAGGACCGGATGGTTCAGGAAAAACAACTTTATTTAGAATATTAACAACTCTTATAAAACCTGATAGCGGTTCAGCATTTGTTCTAAATTACAATGTTATCAAGGATTATAGAAAGATTCGGTCAAGTATTGGTTATGTTCCCGGTAGATTTTCTCTTTATAGTGATTTAACGGTAGAAGAAAATTTAAAATTTTTTGCTACAGTTTTTGGTACTACAATAAAAGAAAATTATGATTTAATAAAGGACATCTATATTTTTTTAGAACCCTTTAAAAAAAGAAGAGCAAGGAATTTATCGGGTGGTATGCAACAAAAACTTGCTTTATGCTGCGCCCTTATTCATAGGCCTAAATTATTAATTCTTGATGAACCTACAACTGGAATTGACCCTGTATCACGAAATGATTTCTGGGATATACTAAAAAATTTAGAGAAAGAAAATATTACTGTACTTATCTCTACACCTTATATGAACGAAGCTAAGTTATGTGATAGAATAATCTTAATACAAAAAGGAAATATACTTGATATAAACACACCAGCTGGTATAATTTCTAATTACAAAGAAACAATTTATTCCATTACCACATCAAATTTGTATAAACTAAATTTATTACTTAGAGAAAGAGAAAGTGCAAAGTCAGTTCAGCTTTTTGGAAATGAAATACATTATATTGATAAGAATAAAAATATTAAGATAGAAGAACTTAAATCTTATATTATTAATTCATCTCCTGAAAATTTCTCAGATGTAAAGATAAAAAAAATTTCACCTGATATAGAAGACTGTTTTATTGCATTAATGAAATAAAGCCTGTATAAAAATATTATGAACAACATCATAGAAGTTGAAAATCTTACCAAAAAATTTGGAAAATTTACAGCAGTTGATTCTATTTCTTTTGAGGTAAAAGAAGGAGAAATATTTGGATTTATTGGTGCTAATGGAGCTGGAAAAACCACAGCGATAAAAATGTTATGTGGATTATTAACTCCAACATCAGGGAAAGCTACAGTAGCAAGTTATAATGTATATAATCAGTCCGAGAAGATTAAAAAAAATATCGGATATATGAGTCAAAAGTTTTCACTGTATGAAGATTTAACTGTAAAAGAGAATATTTCCTTTTATGCTGGTATTTATGGATTATCATTTTCAGAGATTAAAAATAAAACAAGGCATTTAATTAGTTTATTGAGAATTGAAAGTGAAAAAAATAAATTATTAAAATCCCTACCACTTGGATGGAAACAGAAATTAGCTTTTTTAATATCAATTATTCATACTCCAAAAATTGTTTTTCTCGATGAACCCACTGGTGGAGTGGACCCAATTACAAGAAGACAGTTCTGGGATTTGATTTACAATGCAGCGAATAACGGAATTACAATTTTTGTTACAACTCATTATATGGATGAAGCAGAATATTGCAATCGAGTATCAATTTTAGCAAACGGGAAAATATCTGCTCTTGATAAACCAGAAGAGCTAAAGAAAAAATATAAATGCAGTAATATGCATGAAGTATTTGTAAAACTTTATCAAGATAGAAGTTTATGAAAAGATTTTTAGGGTTTGTAAAAAAAGAATTCTTTCATATCTTCAGGGATTACCGTACATTGCTTATTCTTTTTGGAATGCCTGTTGTTCAGATATTAGTATTTGGATTTGCAATTACGACAGAAATAAAAGATGCAAATATTGCTTTTCTGGATTTATCTAAGGATAATGTAACTGAAGAAATAAGTAATAAGATAATATCTTCGGGATACTTTATTCTACAGCAAAATTTAGAGTCAGTAGAACAAATTGAAAAAGAATTTAAAAAAGGTACTATTAAAGAAGTTATTATTTTTGAGCCTGAATTTGCGAGGAAACTTGAAAAAGAACATAAAGCTAATATTCAAATTATTGCTGATGCTTCCGACCCCAACCTTGCTAATATGCTAATTAATTATACTACCTCTATAATAAAAAATTACCAGAAGGAATTTAAAAAATATTCAGATGATTTGCCATTTATAGAATCAGAAGTTAAAATGATTTTTAATCCTGAGCTTAAAAGTGTTTTTATGTTTGTGCCGGGACTGATGGCTGTTATTTTATTACTAATTTCTGCCTTGATGACATCTGTATCAATAACAAGAGAAAAAGAATTTGGTACAATGGAAGTATTACTTGTATCACCCTTGAATCCCTTTCAGATAATTATTGGAAAAGTTATACCATACATATTAATTGCTTTTATTGATGCTGGAATTATTCTCTATCTTGCAAGATTTGTTTTTGAAATGCCTTTTGAAGGAAGTTTAATATTATTAATTCTTCAATGCGTTTTATATGTTATAACTGCTCTTTCTCTTGGGATATTTATTTCATCGTTAACTAATAATCAGCAAATTGCTATGATGTTGTCATTAGCAGCATTAATGCTACCAACGGTGCTTCTATCTGGATATATATTTCCTGTAGAGAATATGCCTTTCTTATTACAATTGCTTAGTAATTTTATTCCAGCAAGATGGTTTATAATAATAGTAAAATCAATTATGTTGAAGAACAGTGATTTTTCTTATATCTGGGAGGAAACACTAATTCTGTTAGGAATGTGTGCAGTTTTTATACTTGTTAGCGTAAAAAGATTTAAAATAAGACTTGAATAAATTTTTTTAATGAGAACAATAATATTTATACTGCGAAAAGAATTTCTACAGATTTTGCGAAATAAAGCAATGATTCCAATAATAATCTTTTTACCACTTGTGCAGTTATTAATACTTGCGCATGCTGTTACATATGAAATAAAGAATATTAATTTTGCTGTAATAGATTTAGATAAAACAAAATATTCTCGAGAATTAATTTCAAAATTTTCACAAAATACATACTTCACACTTAAAGACAATTTTGATAATGTTGAGCATGCCTTTGATGGCTTTAAAAAAAATGAATTTAAGTTAATAATAAACATACCCAAAAATTTTGAGAAAGATTATTTGATTTCAGGTAAAACAAAATTGCAATTATTAATAAATGCAGAGGATATGTCTGCTGCAGGAATAATATACAATTACACTTCTAATATAATACAGCAGTTTAATGGCGAAATACTAATTGAGAATCCTAAAATCTCAGATTTTACACAAGAACCAATAATTGAAGTTACTTTTTCGAATTGGTTTAATCCAGAACTGAATTATAAAACTTATATGGTGCCAGGAATATTGGTAATACTTGTTTCCTTAATTGGAATATTCCTTACCAGTATGAATATTACAAGGGAAAAAGAATTAGGAACGATAGAACAGATAAATGTTACCCCTATAAAAAAATATCAATTCATTTTCGGAAAACTATTTCCTTTCTGGATTATTGGAATTGTAGAACTTGCATTTGGAATGACTGCCGGTATAATAATTTTTAATATACCACTACTTGGAAATCCTTTACTAATTTTTTTAATTGCAGCTATTTATTTAGTTGTAGTACTTAGTATTGGTTTGTTTATATCAACAATAACACACACGCAACAGCAGGCAATGTTTATTGCCTGGTTCTTTATGATGCTCTTTGTTTTACTTGGTGGGGTTTTTACGCCGGTCGAATATATGCCTCAATGGGCAAAAGTAATTGCTTTCTTTAACCCTATTGCCCATTTTACAAGGGTGATAAGAATGATTATGCTAAAAGGTTCAGGTTTTGAAGATGTGGCTCAAACTATATATATCTTAATTATTTATGGGGTGGTTACCTCTACTCTTTCTGTTTGGCTTTACAGGAAGAGAGGGTAATAATAAAATGATTATATTATTCCTTTTTCTTTATAAACCTCAATTAAATTTTCCTCTATCTTATCAAATACTTTATCCCAGGAATTTTCAGCAATAATTTGGGGATATTCAGAAAATTTTGAGTTGTAAAATCCATTAATTGCATTTTTGCAATTTTCCAGAAATTCTTCTTTTGTTTTCGAGTACCCTATTATTTCCTTATACTTTTCAAGCTCAGGTAATGCTGTTGAAACGATAGGAATTTCCATTGCCATATATTCAAAGAATTTTAAGGGAAATACACTTTTGGTAAAATTATTTTCTTTATATGGTAAAATGCCAACATTAAATTTTTTTACATAATAAGGAATTTCCTCTATTGGTTTATATTCTATGTGAATAAAATTTTTATACTGCTTGAGTATTTTATATTCTTCCTTAAATGTTCTATCTATATAACCAATGCAAACGAGATAGTATTCTGTATTCTTTAGTAAATATTCAAGTAATGAAAAATCTATATATGACCTTAAAACCCCGGAATATCCTATTATCGGTTTATCTAAGTTATCAATTTCAGTTATTTTGTCAGCTATGTCTTTAGAAAATATTTTTGTATCATATCCACTTACGGTAATAATAGAACGCTTATTTAATTTTAACATCCTATTTGTTGTGAATTCAGAAATGCAAATAATCAAATCGCAAAGAGGAACTAATTTCCTATTTAACTTTATGTTTGATATTATTTCATCACCGTTTGTGTCAAATTCATAGTCATCGTAATAATCGTATATCAGGTTATCATACTTAATGTGTTTTATTAGATAAAAGTTTAAGGGGAGATATATCCAGAAATTTATTTTGTAATCCTGATAGTATTTTTTTATAAATTTGTTTATTTGATAAGATAGAAGTTTTGCATCAAACATGGCAATTAGCTTACACTTGTTCCATATTATTCTGTGGAATAAAACAAAAGGTGTAAAAATCTGAATATTTTCATTAATGTAAAATGGTTTTAACTTACCAGAAATAAGACTGTAAAATCTTTCCTTGAATTTATGAAATAAATTAACCGATAATGAAACAGGGTCCTGAATTACTAATGTTTTTCCTAACCTTTTAGAAATATTATGAATAAATATTTTTCTATGTGAATGTATCCAATGACTTGATAATAAATATATATTAACAATTTTCAACATTGAGGTTATATTTTAAATTAAGATATATACTTATTATTATTTTATATTGATGCAACCTTATCGGAATTTGCTTCCAGAGTTTTGGTCTAAAAAGTAAGGAAATAATTTTTATTAAAGAACCACTAATATACATTATTCTAATAACAAATAATTTAAAATTATGGTTATATTTTTTATAGTAATATATTTTATTAATATGCATATAGTAATGATAAATTTTAAAAGAATCTCCTTCTCTTACACTTCCTCTCTCAAAGTGGAAAAACTCAGCCGAAGGGACACACATAACTTTGTATCCAAGACTTTTAATTTTTTTGTGAAGGTCAACATCTTCATAATAAAGAAAAATATTTTCGTCAAACCCTCCAACTCTTTCAAATATATCTTTTCTAACTAATATACAGGCTCCGTGAAACCAATCAACCTCAAAGGGAATTTTATCTATTATTTCTTTTCTGGTAGTTAGTTTTCGAATTTTAGATTTTAAAAACAATCCATATGCTTCTCTAAATTCCCAGAGTAAGTCAGGAAAATCGTTGTATGAATATAATACCTTACAATTCTGATCAACTAAAATTCCGGAGCATACAGCCACATTTTTATTAGATTTAATATAATCAATTAGTATTTCAATTGCATTGTTTCTAACTTCAATATCTGGATTAAGAAATAATAAATATTCTGAATCGGAATTTTTTACTCCAATATTACAGGCAGCCCCGAATCCGCAGTTTTTTCCCTGCCAGATGAACTTTACATCAGGATTTTCTTTTGCTACTAATTCTATACTTTTATCTTTGGAATTATTGTCAACAACAATTATATCATAATTTTGTAGATTTGAATTAGATTTAATTGAATTAATACACTTTCTAATAAATTCAGTTGTGTTATAATTAACTATTATTATTGAAAGACTTTTCATTATTTAAGTTCTTTAAAATAATTCTCTAATTGTGCAAGAGACTTTTCCCAATTTAATTTTTGCCTAACAGTAATATAAGCATTTTCAGCAATAGATTTCCTAAGGTTTTCATTAAAAATAAATAATTCAATACCTCTAATATAATTTTCTGGGGTGAAATCATTTATTATATATGCAGATTTCATATGCTCTGCATAGTCAGGAATTGCCCCAACATTAGATGTTACAACAGCGGTTTTACATGCCATTGCTTCTGCTGGTGGTAAACCAAAACCCTCAAATTTACTCGTATACAAAAAGATATCGGCATAGTTATAAAGTTTTACAATTGTATTTTCATCGGGGTCAGTGAAAAAATTAACATACCCTGGAATGTTATTATCTTTATAAAATCCAAAAGAATTTATTTCAACATCAGGATATTTACTTTTAATTTGTTTTATGACCTCTAATGCTAATGGCATATTTTTCCTGTCCATAGGATAATATACAAATAGTAAGTTTATTTTTTTCCCTTCTTCTTTTTGAAACTTGTAATTAAAGATGTTATAATCAATTCCATTTAAAATAATTTTAGAGTCAACAGAAAACTTATTGTATAAAAAATCCCTCAAAAAAGTACAAATAGTAATTCTATTTAATGGTAATGTATATGATAAATCAACCAATTTTATATTAGAGTTGAAAATTTCATAGTCTTGTATAAAATATATTTTTTTACCTTTTTCATTTCCGAGCTTGACAACATCAAAAGCTGTAGGCCAGGCAGTTGCAATTGTAAAATCTGCATTTCTAATATATTTGTTATTAATTTTCTTTACGGGGATTACATCAACCTGATTATTAAAAATATTTTTCTCATATTTTTTTTCTCTACCTAAAATATTTATTAGTTTTCTTTTTAATTTAAATAGAGGTTTAAATTGTCCTTTATAAAAATCGTATCCCTTTTTAGGGTAATATAATTTTACATCATACCCAATATTTTGCAATCTGTTTGCATATTCTATTATAACTTTAAATCCACCAGCTTTTAACCAAGAAGGTAATATATAATTAATTTTCATTTTTTATTTCTTACACCAATGATTTTTCTGAAAAAATTGTGCAAAATAATTTTATCATATAATTTTCCCCCATTTTGCAAAGCGATTTTTATGATTTCCAAGCCCTGTCTTCTTACATACTTTCTTGAAATAGTTTCCGGGTAATCTCTTGTATTTGCAATTAACTTATCAATATAATAAGGCTTTGAAATTTTAAATAATTTGATAAATAGTTCATAATCAAAAGCACATTTATAGTTTTCGTTAATTCCGCCAACCTTCCAAAATAAATCTTTATCAAAGAAGGTAGAAGGTTGTCTTATCAGGTCAGCGCATTTATGAATTAAATTTTCTAAAGTCATCTCATCAGACTTTGTTTCTACAATTAAATTTTTGTTCTTATCAACAAAATTAATATTGCCGGCAACAATTTTAATTTCTGGGCTCGAATTAAAAATTTCCATTACATCCGCAAGAACATTTTCTTCAAAGTAATCGTCAGAATTTAACCAACAAAGTACCTCTCCAGTTGCTAATCTGAATCCTTTATTTATAGCATTTGCAGGTCCCTTATCAGGTTCAGAAACCCATTTTATGCCAGTAGTATTTTTAAGAATATCCAGAGTAGAATCAGTTGAGCCACCATCTATAATGATATGTTCTATATTATCGTAATTTTGATTTTTAACTGAATTAATACAGTCAAGTATAAAATTTCCCTGATTATATGATGGTGTAACTATTGATAATTTCTTTTTCACTGTTAATTAAGTAATATTCTTGAAAGAATTGATTTAATTCTTTTATTCTTTTCAAAATATCTTTCTAAATCTTTGTAAGAAAATATTTTAAAGATTCTGTATAGCAAAATTGTTGTAATAAGAATTGCAAATGTAGAAATAATAATACGCAATAAGTCTTTATCAACAATAAGCGAGGATAAATATCCAATTATCGTAACAATAATTAAAATTATAATATATTTAAATAAGTTATTAAAATTCTTGAAGATTAATCCACTTAAGAATTTATTCTGATAATATAAAGATAAGGTAAATGAAGTAATAATTGCAGAGGAAAAACCAATTAAAACGGAATAATACCCAAGAAAATTATGTAAAACAAGAATAACAATTATATTTGCAGCCACATTTGAAAATTGTAGTATTATTGTCTTATTTACCTGGCGAGCCATTAAATAATAATAATTTGGTATTACTGTGCTTCCTACCATATAAGTGCATACAACAATAATTATGCCAACGGAAATAATATACACCTCGCTACCGAGCCAGATATTAACAAAACTATATGAACAAATAATTACAATTGAAATTATTGGTAATATAATATAGAACAATTTTTCTTCAATATCATTAACGATGAACCCAATTTGCTTTTCGTCTTTAATACTTGCAATTAAAGGTAATAAGGGATATAATGCTTTGCTCATTAAACTCCACAGTTGAGTTCTAATTTTAAGAGCGATATCAAAGTATCCTACCTCTTTTACTCCAAAGAACTTTGAAATAATAATTTTAGTTAATGGTTCATAAAAGAAATTTATTACACTTGAAAAATAAATTTTAACACTATAGGATAATTGTTTTTTTAATACTCTGAAAAAGTTACTGTGCAAATCTTTATATATGATTTTTCCCCATAATTTTTTAAATGCAATAAACGATATTGCAAACCAAAGCAGAGAAGCAATTGTAATTGATAATCCAACCGTAGGAAGCGAAAAACCCAATATAACAGCAACAAGAATACCTCCCCAGTATAAAAAATTATATAAAATTTGTAGTAAATTCGTTATATATATTTTTTGTATTGCATCAATAACAGAAGTTAAAAGTTGTCCAATAAGAACTATATAATTTGCAATTAACATAAAATTGTATAATTCTATGCTTTCATTGAATAAAGAGGAGGGAATATTAAAAAAATCATTGAGAATGATAGTTCCCAAAAAATACAGAGCAATTGTAAAAGGTGTAAGAATAAAAATCAGAATAAAGAAAGCAACCATAATGTCATAATCCGACTCCTTGGTTTTTCCCTGTTCCGAAATAAATTTAATTAAAGCGGTATTTAGACCTAAGTTTGCAAATATATTTAAATTTCCGATAACTGTAATTATTGAAAAAACCCCGTACCTATCATATCCAAGGAAAGATACAAAAACCCTAATTGCAAAAAGTGTTAATAAAGTTGCAATTATTAACTGAAATATTCCTGTAAGAGAACCTTTATATAGAACTATTTTCTGAATCAATATTCCTGTATTTAACTATTTTAGCTGGAATCCCATAAACAATAGCATAAGGGGGAATATCCTTTGTAACAACTGAACCAGCACCAATAACGGCACCTTTCCCAATTTTAACACCTGGCATAATTATCACACCTGAACCAATCCATGCATCATCTTCTATTATTACCTCTTTTGCAATAGCGGGAGCGTATCTCATATCTTTTAAATTATAATCATGAGTTAAGGATGTAATAATAGAATGTGTAGCAATCATAACCCTGTTCCCAATTTTTACACCTCCGTGCCCCCAAATATGTACAAATGCATTTATTGATACATCATCACCTATTACAATATTTTCTTTTCCTTCAAAGCAGACGGGGAACTTGATATCAAAATTTTTTCCTATATATTTTACATCCGAAAGGTAAAAATGATTATTTATTGCTAATGCTTTATTTACAATTTTGTTAATAATTTTTTTAAAAAGCTTTTTCAATTACTAAACTTTTATTTTTTCTTTTAAAAGAAGATTGTTTGCAACGACTAAAGCAGAAATAGAATAGAAAAAAAATGCTGACGGAACTAAATTATATGAACCTGCATAAATGCTATTGAATATCATGTGAAACATTAGAACATTTAGCACTATAGAAATTGTTTTATTCTCGGGTGGTGAAATTTTTATTGATTTGAAAGAAATAATAAAAATTGTTATAGAAAAAATCAAAAAAGCAGACAATCCTAATATTCCGGTGTCAACTAAAAAATTAAAATAAGTTGTGTGAGCATCACATTTTGCAATGTATAAATCATAAATAAAATCAGGAAATACATTATAATTTTCTGAAACCTCGAGAAACATAAAATACCCTACTCCTGTTATTGGATGTTGCAGAAAGGTATTATATGCGGTTATCCATATTAATATTCTTGCTTCCAGAGAATTACTTACATGCTGGTCAGAGGGCAGGTCAGTAGACTGGAAAAACTCAAAACTTACTTCTGAAATTCGAGTAGTGATTATTTTATCTAATCCAATTGCAAAGAGCGAACCAACGGAAAGTAAAATAACAAGTATAATTACAGGAAATTTTTTCTTTAGATAAGTTTTTATTTCAGGTGAAAGAATAAAGGAAATAATCATCCCATAAGTCAAAGATAGAATTAACCCTAACCAGGCAAATCTTGATTGGTCAGCAATCATCGTAAGAAAGAGAAATAAAGAGATAAAAATTATTCTATAGTCCGGGTAACCGCTTATATAGTAAAAGAAAAAAATAATAATTAAGGCAATAGGAGTAAATTCCATATAAAAATATTCAGCACTGCCCAGGGCTCTTAAAAAGCCAGTGTTAATCATTGCAAATATTTTCGTTATCCCCGCTAATAAGGTCCCTATAATAAAAATATTAAGTAATTTTTTTATGCTATCTGTTTCTTTTATAGATTTAAAAACTACATATCCAGTAACTAAAAAGATAAAGAAAATAAAACTATAGTATATGGTAAAAAATGATGAATATGGAGTTAATAAACCAGAAAGGAAAATAGCAATTATAAGGAAAGCAGATGTAATTTTAACAGATAGGGGAAGTTTAAGTTGGTTAAAAATGTTTTCATTTTTATAGGTGATATAGAAGAAAATAATTAAAAATGCTACTATTAATACAACATACACTCTAAATTGCCAGTTAAAAACCTTGTTGAAGAACAGGGAAAGAATAAAAATTTCTAAAAAATATTTTTTAAATGTGAAAAATACTATTAATACAACTTGAACCCCAATTGTTGCAAATAATAATGTTTTTGAGTCGGTTATTAGCGCATAATTTAAAGCTATTAAGCAAAGAATTACAAAGGCGAAATATACTTTTCGCAATATATTCTCGGTTCGAGTAGTTTCTATCACTTATCTCTTGCTTTTTTTAGGGTAGAGATTAAATTCTTTAGATACATTTCATATAGAATATATGAAATATTTAGCAATACAAAAGTTGCCAATACACTTACAGCAATTAAAGTTAACCTTTTTGGTCTTTTTTTATACTCTGGTAGAGATGGATAATCAAGAACAATAACGCTTGGCATTTCTTTCTTTTCTTCAATCTTTGCCTGTTCATAAAGAGGTATAATGTATGTCAAAAGCTTGTTTTGAATTTCTACATTTCTCGCAAGTCTCATGTAATTTAAAACAATATCAGGTGCATCTTTCAATCTTAAAGTACTGGATTTATCATTTGATTTTTTTATGTTTTCCAGTTCTTTTTTCATTGCTGCTATTTTGGCTTCCTGTAACTTAACCTCTGATTCATCTGGAGATAATGCTTTTTTAAGCAATTCTAATTTTATCTTTTCTGATTCTATATCTGCTTCTAATTGTACAGTTGACTGAACGACAGTTTTAGTTACAACATCAGGGGCGAATCCATATACCTCCTGAAAGTATTTGAGAGAATCTTCTGCTGCTTTTAAATCTCTTTTTACTTCGTTATATCTTTCCTCAATAAACTCTCTTGTCATTTTTGCATTTTGAACATTCATTTCAATATTAATTGTATTGAGAAGTTCTATCATATATTCTACAATTTCTTTTGCTCTTTCTGGATAGATATCATATGCCCCTACTTCTATTGTTCCTGCTTTTAAGTTTTTTGTAATAATTGTTTTATTTTCCCTAAAATCTTTTATTGCATCTTGCATAAAACGGTATTGATACTCTTTCATAAGGTCATATTTCTTAATAACTTCCTCAAGACATCTTCTACTTTGCAAAATTTCTTCGTATAAAGCAAGTTCTTTTACCATTACGCTACCGGTAAGTTCTTCCAATCCTCCTAAATCCGGAATACCTGCACCAGAAAGTAACCCCCCCAATCCAAGAGAGGTCTTACCTGAAGCTTTTATAACAGCTGTTGATAAATATTCAGGTTTTATTACAAAAAAAGCAAGAATAGTAACTATTATACCAACCGCAAGAGTAATTGATGTTATAACCTTCCAATGTTTTAAGAAAATTATTAAATATCTTGTCGTTGCACTTTCACTAATTTTATCAGGTATTTCCTTATTGTTAGTTTGTGACATATAATAAATTAAAGATTTCTATAAACTTATTAAATATGAGTGAAACTGATTTTCTAAAAATTTTTTAAGAAATATTTTATCTTGAAATCTATTTTCCATTTTTAAAAATAACATCTTTTAACTTTAAAAATTATCCTTCACTATTATTTAGTAATAAACAAAATAATTAAAATATAAAAGTCAAAGATATAATTATTATATTTTTTGTTCAAGATAAATAATATAATATTGTAATATTATTGATTTTATAAGTTAGAATAAATTGTAAAAATGATATGACTTTATTGCTAAATTCTATTACTTTTCGTTTCACTATGTGTTTTATGTCAATTTTTCGCGTAATTTTATGTAGTATATAGAGAGTTATAAAAATTTCTCCTCCAACTTTTTTTAGCAAGTTTTTTAATACAGACCCTCACTTTTCATCTTTATAAGATATCTGTATGATGGTATACTATATTTCGATGATAATTATTTTATAAGATTATTTTTGGTAAAAGTAATACTTAAAAATATTATTAGTTTATGATCTTTCGGTAAATTATTACGAAATAAATATTATACCAATTTTGCTATACAAATGAATTCGTTTACTATTAATGAGTCTTTTATATATAATACTTCGAAATTAAGGTTCTCTAAAAGTTTTTTAAAATTATTCTTATCAAAACCCCACATATGTTCTGGTGGATTTACAAGGTGCCAGTTAGAAGTTCCTGTTTTTGCTCTGATTGAGGTTGCCGATGGGCTTTTTACAACAATAATTCCAGAACTAGTAAGATATTTTCTTGCTGATTTTAACAAGTTCTTTAACTCTGGAATATGTTCAAGCACGTGAAGAAAAATAATGCAACCATAGTAATTCGAATTTAATTTTGCATCATCAAGGGAATTAGCTCTAATGAATTTTATAAATTTATTGGTAAGAAATTCTTCTAATTCATTACTATAATCAATTGCCAGAGAATTCCAATTTCTTGATTTTGCAATTTGTAAAATTTTTGATTCACCGCACCCAAAATCAATGATATTTTTATTAGGAGAATACTTTTCTATTAATCTAATGAGTCTTTTTAATCTGTAGGTATGAAAACTTATTATTGAATGAAGATATACTTTCAATTTGTTTTTATCTACAGTATTGTATCTTATTTTATAATAGTGACTATAATATTTCATTAAATCTTCTTCTGAGGGCATTGGTTCGGACCATGAAATTTTGCAGTTGTTACAGGAGGCTACTTTGAATTTTGGATCTTTTGGTAGAAAGGGTGATTTTTCTGAAATTGTTATTTCCTTTGAATTACAAGCTGGACAATTATTATATTCCATTATTAAAAATTATATTCTTAAAAATTCTGAAAATTCTTTTAAAAAATTATTCCATACCTTTCCTTTTCAGGAGTGGTTTTATATCTGGCTCTTTACCTCGGAATCTTATATACAGAATCATAGGATCTTCGCTTCCACCTTTTTCAAGTATGTTTTTCCTGAATGATTCTGCGGTATTTTTGTTAAAAATTCCATCTTCTTTGAATTTCTCAAAAGCATCAGCATCCAGAACCTGTGCCCAGATATAACTATAATATCCTGCAGAATAGCCAGAATTAAAAATGTGATTGAAATATGTTGTTCTATATCTTGGCAGTATTTCTGGGATTAAACCAATTTGTTTCATTGTATTGCTTTCAAATGTTAAAATATCCTCTGATAATTTGTCTGTCAAAGTATGATAAGCCATATCAAGATAGCAAGCTGCAAGGTATTCAGTTGTAATAAATCCCTGGTTAAATTTTGAACTTTCTTCCAATTTTTTCAACAATTCAACGGGAATTTGTTCACCTGTTTGGTAATGTTTTGCATAGAACTCTAAAACCTCAGGCTCAAGTGCCCAATTTTCCATAATTTGAGAAGGTAACTCAACAAAGTCTCGTGGAACATTTGTACCGGAAATGCTTTTGTATTCACATTTTGAAAGCATCCCGTGTAATGCGTGTCCAAATTCATGAAATAGGGTTTCTACTTCGTCAAGGGTTAAAAGAGCAGGGGAATCTTTTGTAGGTCGTGTAAAATTAAATACATTACATATTATTGGATTTACTTTTTTACCTTTATAAATATATTGTTCTCTGTAGTTGCTCATCCAGGCACCACCTCGCTTGTTTGAACGAGGGTGAAAATCAAGATAATAAATACAAATATGTGAACCATCAGAGTCAAGTACTTCGTAGGTTTGAACTTCTTCATTATATTTAGGAATGTCGTTGCGGGGTTTGAAGGTTAGACCAAATAAAATGTTTGCAAGTTTAAATACCCCTTCTTTTACGCTGTTTAACTCAAAATATGGTCTTAACAAATCTTCATCAATATCGTATTTTTCTTTTCTGAGTTTCTCAGTATAATATCTCCAATCCCAGGGTTGAAGTTTAAAATTTCCATTTTCTTTATCTATTAATTTTTGCAATTCTTCTGCTTCCTTTTTTGCGGTTTCTATTGAAGGTATCCACAACTGGTTTAAAAGCTTAAAAACATTTTCAGGGGTTTTTGCCATTGTTTCCTCAAGTCTAAAATCTGCATGTGATTTGTAACCAAGAAGGTTTGCTTTTTCAATTCTCAAATTTACTATTTCTAATATTATATCTTTATTATCATTTTCGTTATAATTATTTCCTCTGTTCATATAAGCAGTCAGTATTTTTTCTCTCAAGTCTCTTTTTTCAGAATATTGTAAAAAAGGTATTATGCTCGGATTGTGTAAAGTAAACATCCATTTTCCCTCAAAACCATTTTTTTGTGCGGTTTCATAAGCAGTCGAGATAATACTCTCCGGTAATCCGGCAAGGTCTTCTTCATTTTCTATAATGAGTTTAAAATTATTTGTTTCTGCAAGCAAATTATTACCAAACTTTAAACTTAAGACAGATAGTCTTTCATTAATTTCTCTTAACCGTTTTTGTTTTTCTTCATCTAATCCGGCTCCACCTCTTATAAATCGCTTATATGTTTCTTCTAATAAAGTCATTTTTTCAGGAGAAAGTTTTAATTCATTTCGCCTGTCATAAACATACTTTATTCTTTCAAAAAGCTGTTTATTAAGTAGAATGTTATCATTGTGCTGGGAAAGCAGGGGAGCGATCTCCTGAGCTATTTCCTGTAGTTCCTTACTGGTATTTGCAGAAAGCATATTGTAAAATACACCTGCAATTTCAGAAAGTAATATATCACTGTTTTCAAGAGCTTCAATAGTATTGCTAAAAATAGGAATAGCAGCATTGTTTATTATTTTGTTAATTTCATTTTCCTGTTGCTGAATAGCTTCCTTGAATGCAGGCAAAAAATGCTCTACTTTTATTCTATCAAATGGAGGGACATTAAATGGTGTCTCGTATGGTTTTAAAAGCGGATTCTCCTGAGAAAAAATTATGCCACAGAAAATAAATATTATTGTGAATAAAATTATTTTTTTCATAATGACTAACTTATTTTAATTAATAATTTTTAATTATTTCTTCTGCTCTTTGTTTAATTAAATGTATCAACTCCCTGGGTGCCAATACTTTTGCAGTGCCTCCCCAACCCATTATCCAAGAGATTAATTCATTAGATATTCTAACATTCATTTCTAATATATATTTTTCATTCTGTTGGTATATTTTTTGAGTTTCTATGTAAACATTATCTTTTATATTTTCTCCAACTTCTTTTGGAAACTCAATTTTCACTTTTTTTATTTCTCCCCCAACATATATTCCCCAAACTGTTTTGAAGTATTCAGTTAAATCGGGTAAATTATTTATATTTATTTTTCTTTTTGTAAATTTTATTCCATATATTTTATCAAATGAGAAAATCTTTATAATATTGTTTTCAACATCTTCATAACCAAGTAAATACATATTCCGTGCTGTTCTTATTATTGAAAGTGGTAATATGTTTTTTTCTGTGATTTTGTCTGTTTCTGGCTTTTTGTATTCAAGGGTGATAACTTCTTTATTATTTATGGATTTAATAATTTTTACAAAAACACTTAATGTTCTATCCCCAAATTTTTTCTTTAATAATTTTATACTTTTTATCGTTTCATATTTATTGTAAGATAGGTAAATATTAACAAGATTGTTCAATACTTCATCAGGTATTTTATAAATATAATACTTTCCCTTGGAAGAGTGGATTTGAACCCCAATGCTCCTTAATATACTTGCATCTCTTCTAACTGATTGGGGACTTATACCATTAAAATATTCACACAAATCCAATTCTGAATATTCACCTTGATTTTCAAGAATTAATGCAGTCATCTCAATTAATCGCAAAGTATCTTTGTTTATTAATGATTTTTTGGGGGGCATAAAATATTATTTTTATAAAAATATTAATAGGAATTAGAAAGTTCAATGTTTTTAATATCGAAGAGAATAATATTTTTTATGGGTGGGAGCTGAAAATTTATCGTTCCTGGATTTTCTCGCTTTTGATTTTAATTACAATTTTTCCGTTTTCCCGTGTTATTTCTATATCTTCATCTTTTAACGGTTCTGTGTGATGTGATTTTATATATTCTTTAATCTCTTCGTCTGACATATTTTTAAAATCGAATTTTACACCTTCTCCAAAATTTTTATTAATAATATCAATTTGAGCTTTAATGCTATCTGAGAACTGTTCACTGTTATTAACTTTGATTTCTATTTTTTTTACTTCTTTTAAATTTGAGTCAGGAGATAAACCACTCACGGTAATTTTTAAATTTTTCCTCCCGAGTGAATCCGTAAAAACTTCTACATCTGCATCTAAGTCCTGAAAGTTTAAATTTTCTATGGATTTCATTTTAAGACATAGTGAATCTATATGTACTTTTGATTTTATGGTTGAATCCAGACATTCTAATTTTAAATTCCCGTATATTGAATCAAGAAATTTTTCTATTTCTAAATTTATGCACAATTTATTTGTATCAAGTATGCTTGGAGTAGCACCGATTCTTGTATTTATAAATAATATAAGAGAAAATATTATTAGTATTATAAAAAATGCTTTTGTATGTAGAATATTAAATTTTATTTTCATTATGTAATCTCTTTATATTTATTTAGACAATTATTATAAAAAAAAGTTTCAACTAAATAAAAAAAACGGACTAAGTTTTTTACTCAGGCCGTTTTTTAAGGGGAGGAGATAAGACTTAT
>CAZMAR010000006.1:0-62500 GCA_964564635.1 uncultured Ignavibacteriaceae bacterium | reverse complement strand
ATTATGATAAATAATGATTCTAAACCTTGCAGAATTATTAACATTGCTTCTTTAGGGGGAATTCAGAATTGGATTGGGTTTATACCATACTCTCTTTCCAAAGCAGGGGTTATTAAATTTACTTATTTATCTGCTAAGCAATTAGCACCAGAGATTTTGATTAATTGCATATCTCCGGGTACAATTGATATGAATGACAATTTTGAGAAAGATAATATTGATACTTATCCAATGAAGAAATATAGTAGCGTCAATGATATATCAAGTTTAATACAATATTTAATTACTAAGAATAACTATATTACTGGACACAATTTTATTGTTGATGGAGGGAAAATATTATAACAATTAAAAAAGCAATGAAAAAATCACAGAAAAAAGTTTCTAAAGCATATTATAATAAAAGTTTTCTCGGCTCTGCAGCAGCGCGAACAATACGGATACTTGCAGAATACATAGAGACTTCTGAAAGACTAAAGAAAAATAATGTAAAAAACACAATTGTTTTTTTTGGTTCTGCTCGCATTTTATCACCGCAGAAGGCAAAAGAAAATGTTAGCAATATTAAAAAACAATTAAGTAAGATAAAGGGTTCTTATGGTAAGAAGCGAGATAAACTAATAAAACAACTTGAAATTGCAAAAATTGATCTGCAAAATTCCCGATACTACTCAGATACGGAAAAACTTTCATATCTATTAACGAAGTGGTCTAAATCATTAAAAGATGGAAATAGCTTTGTTGTGTGTTCAGGAGGTGGTCATGGAATAATGGAAGCTGCTAATAAAGGAGCATATAGAGCAAGAGGTCTTTCTATTGGTTTTAATATATCATTACCATTTGAACAGGAACCAAATATTTACATCACACCGGAATTGAATTTCGAGTTTCATTACTTTTTTATGAGAAAATTCTGGTTTGCTTATCTTGCTAAGGCTCTTGTTATTATGCCTGGAGGATTTGGAACACTTGATGAATTAATGGAAATTCTCACTTTAGTTCAAACAAATAAACTCAGGAAAAAAATTACAATTGTTATGTATGGTTCTGAATATTGGGAACAAATTATTGATTTTGAAGCATTATACAGAAATAGAATGATTTCTGAAAGAGATTTAGGTTTATATAAGTTTATAGATACTCCTGAAGAAGCATTTACTTATTTAAAAGAATCATTAACAAAAAACTATATCAATTAGTATGATAGTAAGTATGACAGGTTTTGGCAGAGCTGAAGGATACTTTAAGAATAAAAAGTATACCGTCGAGCTAAAATCTCTAAATAGTAAATATCTTGAGATATTTTTAAAATGCCCAAAGTTTTTATTGGAAAAGGAGCTGGATATCAGGGAGATTATAAAAGACAAAGTATCACGAGGGAAAATTTATATAAATATTAATTTAGAAGATGAGATAGAAAATTTATATTTAGAAAATATTGACCGTAAAATTATAAAATCATACATAAAATTCTTGAAAGAAATTAAACAGGCTATAGGTTCAGATGAAAAAATAACAATTGATCATATATTGAAATTGCACGAAAGTATTGTAAAGGAGCAGTTAATAAAGGTTGATAAAAAAGAGTTTAGTTTCATTAAATCTTTGATATCAATAGCGCTGAAAGATTTTATATTAATGAAACAGAAAGAAGGACAGTTTCTCAAAAATGATATTCTGAAAAGGATAAAAATTATTGCAAAGGAATTAGAAAAAATATCATTATACAGTATTGGTAGAATAGATAAAGAAAGGGAAAAGATAAATAAAAATATTAAGAGCATTATAACTGACCCTAAATTAATCAATGAGAGTAGAGTTGAATATGAAATTGCATTATTGGCAGAAAAATTAGATATAACAGAAGAGGTGATAAGATTTAAAAGTCATATAAAATATTTCCTTGATTATGTAAATTCAAAAGAATATTCCGGCAGGCGTTTAAACTTTTTGCTGCAGGAAATGAACAGAGAGATAAATACAATTTCTACAAAATCTTCAAATGCGTCGATTTCCCAGATTTCTATTGTTATAAAAGAAGAGCTTGAAAAAATCAGAGAACAGATACAAAATATAGAATAAATAAGATTAACTTATGCTTTTTATCATTGCTGCCCCTTCCGGGTCAGGTAAAACAACGGTTGTAAGAGAAGTACTAAAAAAATTACCAGATCTTGTTTTTTCTGTTTCTGCAACTACAAGAAAAAAGCGCGACTATGAGGTTGATGGAAAGGATTACTTTTTTATATCAAAAGAAGAATTTAAAAAGAAAATTGAAAATGGTGATTTTGTAGAGTATGAAAAAATCTTTGATGGTAATTATTATGGCACACTAAAAAATTATATCGATGAATTGATAAGCAAGGAGAAAGATGTGATTTTTGATGTAGATGTAAATGGTGCTTTGTCACTAAAAAATTATTACAAAGATTTAGCAGTTTTGATATTTTTAAAGCCCCCGGATAAAGAAGAAGTAAAAAGACGATTGCTAATGAGAGGAACTGAAAATGAAGAACAAATAAATAATCGCTTACAAAGATTTGATATTGAAATGGCAAAAATGAAATTTTTTAATTATATTATAATAAATGATAATTTAGAAAAAGCTGTTAATGAGTTAGTAAATTTAATTTTAAAAATTAAAAAAGGAGAAAAATAAAAATGCCACTACAAACAATTGATATTTCTAAATTTGAGAGTTGTGCAGATAGCCTGTACGAAGCTGTAATAATAGCTGCCAAAAGAGCAAGACAGATTAATGATGAAATGAAATTGGAATTAGCGCAGAGACTTGAGCCAGTGATTGCAAAAGAGACTGAAGATGATACCATAATGAATCAGGATAAATTTAATATATCTGTGGAATTTGAAAAAAGAGAAAAGCCAACAAATCAGGCAATAAAAGAAATGTTAAATAACGATATTACTTATAAGTATCGTGATGAAGAATAAGAAAATCCTGATTGGTATCACCGGCGGAATTGCTGCTTATAAAATATGCTCTTTGGTACGGCTATTTGTGAAAGCAGGTGCTGAGGTCAAAGTAGTTATGACGCCTGCGGCAACAAAATTTGTTTCACCATTAACATTATCGACCCTTTCAAGGAATGATGTTATTATAAACACATTTTCTAATGTTAATGATTTTGAAAATACTGAAAAACTTAAACAGTCTACCTGGCATATTAATTTAGGAATATGGGCGGATGTTTTTTTAATAGCACCTGCTACAGCAAATACACTTGGGAAAATTATTAGTGGTATTGCGGATAATTTCCTACTATGTACAGTATTTGCTGCACGATGTCCTGTGATTTTAGTCCCTTCTATGGATGAAGATATGTATAGAAATTCTATTATACAAAGAAACATAAAAAATCTTGAATTAGCAGGCTATAAAATTATCTATCCTGTTTATGGTGAACTTGCAAGTGGAATTTATGGAATAGGAAAAATGCCAGAACCTGATGAGATTTACAATTATGTTAACTCTTTTATCAACAGAAAAACAGATTTATCGAACAAAAACATACTCATTACTGCTGGACCAACACGAGAGCCTATCGATGCAGTTAGGTATATTACAAATTACTCTTCAGGGAAAATGGGTTTTGAAATTGCAAGAGCAGCTTATGATAGAGGAGCGAATGTAACCCTAATTACAGGACCGGTGAGTTTGAAAGAAACTTCAGGAATTAAGAGAATAAATGTTAATACTGCAGAAGAGATGTATAAAGAAGTAAAAAAGATTTACAATAAGTTTGATTTAATAATTATGGCAGCTGCAGTAAGTGATTTTAAAGTGAAAAGCATAAATAAAGGTAAAATAAAAAAGGAAAAAATTAGTTCATTAAATTTAGAGCTTGTAAAAAATATTGATATATTAAAATTTTTAGGAGAAAAGAAAAAGAACTTTAAACTTTATGGCTTTGCCCTTGAAACAGATAACGGGATTGATAATGCTAAGAAAAAGTTAGTAGAAAAAAATCTTGATTTAATTATATTAAACAACGCTTTAGAAAAAGGTGCTGGTTTCGAAACGGAAACCAATATAGTTACTTTTATTGATGAAAAAAGGATAAGGAGATTAAAGAAAATGTCAAAATACGATGTGGGAAATGAAATTTTGGATTATTATCTTAATAATATTTAGTTAAAAAATTTTTCTTTTTTAAAGTAATGAAAGATATTTTGGAAAAATGTGTCAATTACTTGAAATTTTATAATGATAGAATTGGGTTGCCATTAGAACTTCAATTGAAAAAAGTTCATTCTTATAATGAAGTCGAAAACAATAAGAATGTTTTGAAAGAAAGTCAGGGAAAACATCAATCAATTACTCTTATTGAGGAGGAAAATTTATTTGCGGAAGATTGGGAAAAGTCTCAGAATTTAGAGCAACTACTAGAAAAAATTAAAAATTGTAGTAAATGTAACTTATACAGAACGAGAACAAATTTTGTGTTCGGCTCTGGAAATTATAATGCAGATTTAGTTGTAATTGGAGAAGCACCAGGGTCAGAAGAAGATTTGCAGGGACAACCTTTTGTTGGTAGAGCAGGACAACTGTTAACAAAAATGTTGAATTCTATAAACATTTTAAGGGAAGAAGTCTTTATATGCAATATTTTAAAATGTAGACCACCGGGCAACAGAAATCCAATGCCTGAAGAAATTAAACTTTGTGAACCTTATTTAGTTAAGCAATTAAAGTTGATAAATCCTGAATTCATATTAGCATTAGGTTCCTTTGCTGCACAGACTCTTTTAAAGACAAAAGAGCCTTTGGGAAAACTCAGAGGGAAAATTTTTAATTACAATATTTCTGGAAAAATTATTAAACTAATTGTTACCTTTCACCCTGCAGCATTATTAAGGAATCCGCAATGGAAGAAACCTACCTGGGAAGATTTGAAAATGTTTAAAGTAATGTATGAAAAATTTAAACAGTCTAAAATTTAGATTATGGCAAAAATAAGAAACTCAAAACAAAAACTTGATGAGTTAGTTCTTGATGAAGATAAGAAATTTGAAGTTCCCAAAAAAATTGAACCACCGAGTTGTGTTGATATAGAAAAGGAACTCATAGGTTCTATATTAATAGATAATTTTATTTTGAACGATGTAATACAAATAGTTAATTATAAACATTTTTTTAAAAAAGCACACAGTGAAATATTCAGTGCAATCGTAAATCTTAACAACAGGGGAGAAGCAATTGATATTCATACTTTAATTGAAGAATTAAAGAAAATGGGAAAACTTGAGGAAGTTGGTGACAAGGAATATATTGCTGAGCTGGCTTCTTATGTCACAACCTCGGCAAATTATATGCAACATGCGAGAATAATTTTAGAAAAATATATTCTTAGAGGGCTAATATATGTTTCTGGTGAAATTATAGAGAAAGCTATTGATCCATCAGTTAACACTTTCAATCTATTAAATACTGCAGAACAAAATTTATTAAATATATCAGAATCTCTTTCTAAAAAGAAGGTAATCAATGTAAAAGAAGAGATTGAACCTTTTTATGAAGAGTTATATAAGAGAAGAAAAGATAAAAACATTATAACAGGAGTTCCTACTGGTTTTACACTTTTAGATGAGTATACATCCGGTTTTCAGAAGTCAGAATTTATTGTTATCGCTGGCAGACCATCACATGGAAAAACTGCTTTTATTTTAAATATCGCCCGACATGCTGCAGTAGTTCATAACAAAACAGTTGCTATATTTTCTCTTGAAATGACTTATAAAGAGTTGATGATTAGACTAATTGCATCAGAAGCAAGAGTTGATGCAAGGAATTTAAAAATTGGAAAGTTAACCGATGAAGAATGGACGAGAGTTGCAAAATATTTTCCGAATTTGAGAACAAATATTCTGATTGATGATTCAAGTGAAATGTCTGTACTTGAACTTAGGGCTAAAGCCAGAAGATTAAAATATGATTACAATGTGGATATGATTATGGTAGACTATTTGCAATTGGTTAAAGGGCAGGATAATCCGGAAAGGAGAGATTTAGAGGTTGCTTATGTGTCCCGAAATTTAAAAGCACTTGCGAAAGACCTTGATATACCTGTTGTTGCATGTGCACAACTAAACCGTGGAGTTGAAACAAGAGGAAGTAAAGATAAAGGACCTCAACTGGCGGACTTAAGAGAGTCTGGTGCAATTGAACAAGATGCTGATGTTGTATTGTTTGTGCATAGACCTGCTTTATTGAAAAAGTTAGACGAAGACGATCCGGAAGTTGAAAAAGAAAAGAGAAAAGCGTTGATTATTATTGGTAAACAGCGAAATGGACCAACCACCAGCTTTGAGCTTGAATACATTGCCGAACATACCTGTTTCACAAATGCTACTCCACAACCAGTAGTTGTTATTCCCGAAATGCAAGAACCCGGATTTTAAATATGCTTAGAAGAGAATTTCTTAAAAAGGGTTTATTATTATTTTCAGGTTTAATTTTTTTCAGTAATAAAATATTTTCTAAAAATAGGTTTGGTAAATTATCAAAAATTAAATATGATGATGAATTAGAATTACTGAAAAAAATTATTGAAGAATTTAATCAAATAAATTTTTCTGATAATTTTAGTGATTTGCTTATTGAGGTTGCAAAAAAATTTTTAGGGGTTAAGTATGAAGCGGGTACTCTTGATATATATGATGATAGGGAAGAGTTAATTATTAAAGTAAGTGGATTCGATTGTGTTACTTTTGTAGAAAATGTTCTCACATTCAGCCGATTGATAAAGAATAATAAATTGACAGTTGAAAATTTTATTGATGAATTAAAATTTATAAGATATAGAAATGGAGTAATTAATGGATATCCTTCGCGGTTGCATTATTTTTCAGATTGGATTTACGATAATTCTAATAAAGGAGTTGTTAAGGATTTAGCTAAGGAGATCGGGGGAAATTTATATGATAAAGAAATTAATTTTATGACTGAACATCCTAATTCTTATATCCAATTGAAGAATAATAAAGAGAATATTAGGCAAATGAAGAAGATTGAAGAAGAGATAAATCAGAGAGAAAAATATTATATAAAACTTAATGACATAGAAAACTATTATGATGAATTTTCAAATGGTGATATTTTTGCCTTAACAACAGATATAAAAGGACTGGATGTTTCACATACTGGTTTTATTATGATTGATGATGGCGTCAGGATTATCCACGCTTCTCAGAAATTTAATAAAGTTGTTATTTCTGAAAGGGGTATAAAAAATTATATGCAATCCATAAAGAAATGTAACGGTTTAATGATTGCAAGACCAATTATATAAAGAATGCAAATTTTCTGGGTAAATTATATATTATTATGTATAATATTTTATTTAATTGGTTCTATTCCTTTTGCTTACATTGTTGTCAGAAACAAACATAATATAAACATTCTTACGCAGGGGTCGGGAAATTCAGGAGCAATGAATTCTTATGATGTTACTAAATCAAAATCTACTGGTTTTTTAGTTTTTCTTTTAGATTTATTAAAAGGATTATTACCTTCTATATTATTACTTTATGTATTAGAATTAAAAATGAAATATTGTGTACTTCCACTTTCTCTTTTGGTATTTGGACATAATTTTTCAGTTTGGCTAAAATTTAAAGGTGGAAGAGGGCTATCTACATCAGCAGGAGTGTATTTATCTATTAATTTTATATTTGTTTTAATTTGGCTTTTCATATATTTTGTTTCGTATAAAATTAAGAGAAATATTCACATCGCATGCTCGATTGCTACTTTGATTCTTCCGCTTTTTCCAATAGTTTTTCAACATAGTTTGTTAAAATTTAATTATAACTATGTTTCTGATTCTGAATATAAGGAATTCTTTATTTTATTTTCTTGTTTAATATCTTTAGTAATTCTAATAAAACATATTGAACCTATAATTTTGTATATTAAGAAAATAAAATAAGTTTTTTATGGCAAAAAATCCTATATTTAATACTGTTGACGATTTAAAAGAAATGGCAAGACAAATACGGCGTGATATTATTAATATGTTGTTAATATCAAAATCTGGTCATTCAGGAGGTCCTTTAGGAATGGCAGATGTTTTTACTACTTTATATTTTAATAAAGCAAATATTGATAATGAAAACCCATATTCAGAAAAGCGCGATTATATTTTCGTTTCAATTGGGCATATTGCGCCTGTCTGGTATGCAACTCTTGCAAGAAGAGGATATTTCTCATTAGAAGAATTGAAAACATTGAGGAAGATAAATGGCAGATTGCAAGGACATCCAGCCCCTTTTAAAACGCATGGTGTACCCGGTGTAGAAATTGCTTCAGGTTCTCTTGGGCAGGGGTTATCTATTGCAGTTGGAACTGCTCTCGGTTTAAAACTTGATAATAAAAGTAACAGGGTATTTTGTATTAATGGCGATGGTGAATTGCAGGAGGGACAAATCTGGGAAGCAATTATGACTGCTTCTCATCATAAAGTCTCAAATTTAACTATGATTGTTGATTATAATAATTGTCAGATTGATAATTATGTGGATAAAGTTATGAATATTGAACCTCTTCAGGATAAATTTTTTGCTTTCGGTTGGCAACCTGTTACTATTGATGGTAACAATATTGAAGAAATTATGGAAGCTATAGATTACTGCAAATCAATTTCTGATAAACCAACAGTTATTATTGCAAAGACGAAAATGGGTAAGGGTGTTTCTTTTATGGAAGATAATTATAAATGGCATGGTGTTCCCCCTAATGAAGAACAAGGGAAAATTGCACTTTCGGAATTAGAACCGACTAAATTTGGGGATTTTGTGAAATTATTTTAAGTTTTAAAAATTTAAACTATTTTCTTACAAACTTTTCGTCTTCAAGTGTAAAGATAAGTGAGATTCTATGTGTATTACCTAAGTCTTCGTCACCATTAAATTTTTGAAATGAGTAGTCTATATTAATTTTGGGTAATTTAATCCCTGCACCTAAAGTTAAGTTCCCAATTTCATTATAACCTGCTCTTACGCTGAATAAATCTTTAAATGTATATTCTAACCCAGCGTGCAGGTCAAAGGAAACAGGGCCTAAATGAAAATTTGAAGCTGTTTTTCTATTTTCAAATCTAATGTCAAAATCTATTGCAGGTGTTATTATTCCATTAAAGAAATCAAACATATATGCAGTCCCCACTTTTGCAGTTGGAGTAATTACTTCTTTCTTTCCTGTGGACCAAGAAAGATAAGTTGAAGTTATGTCCATAACATTTGCACCAATGAAAAATCTTTTTGTTAATTCATAAGCAACTCCTACATCAAATCCAATTCCCCATGCGGATTCCTCTGCGATATTTCTTCTTAATACTTTCAAATTTGCTCCATAGTAAAGTTTTTCATTATGCTTTTTTGAATAGGAGAGATAAAAAGCATAATCAGTAGTACTAAACCTTGTAATTTTATCCGGATCAAGCCTTTCACCAGGATCAAGTATTCCATTTCCGTTCAGGTCAATAAGTGCGTTTCGGGTGTCTGCAATATCATCAATTCCCATTCTGATTATACTGAACCCTAAAGAAGCATCTTTCCCGAAAGGAATTCCTATTGAACCATAATCATAATTAACAAGGTTTCCATATCTTTCATCATGCATTAAGGAGAATTGTGGATAATTTATCTTTGCAAGAGATGCAGGATTCCAGTAGCCTGCAGTTACATCGTTAACGACAGCCACGTAAGCACCACCCATACCTAAAGGTCTACCACCCACTCCAATTGCAAGAAATTCACCTGCATATTTATTTCCACTTCCTTGTGAAAAGAGGTTTTGTGTTATTATTAAAGTTATTACTAAGAATATTATTGATAAAATTTTTTGTAATTTCATTTCTTAGGTTTGTTTTAATACAATTATTAATAATTATATTGAATTATGCAATACCAAAAACACTTCAATCTTTTTTCTTTTTCATTAAATCGTAGGCAGGAGAAATATCCATTTCTTCATTATCACTTAGTGGTTTTATCATATTTATTGCCTCATTATAGTCCGATTCTATAAATTTTATTATATCATTTTTAAAAAGAATTGAGGGCATTCTATGATGTACATTGCTCATAAATAAATTTGCTTCTGTGGTAATTAATGAAACGCAAAAAGTATCATTTATTACTGTCCCAAGTCCTGCAATAAAAAAAAGATTTTTCTTTATTAATTTTATCTTATATGGAGATTTCTTATTTATATTATATATCCACTCATAAAAAGCGGTTGCTGGAATCAGACACCTTGAATTATTGAACATTACCTGCCAGTGTTCTTTTTCTTTTATGGTTTCAATCCTTGAATTAAAAATCAATGGCTTTATTTTTTTTGCTATAAATCTAATTCCCCATATTGCTGTTGTTATCTTTATTTTTTCCTCATTTTTTTGGAGTATTAAGATTCTGTCTGTAGGAGCTATATTGAAAGTTTTTAATTCGGGCAGATTTTCATCTAATATAAATTTACCTGAATAGTCTCTTTCTAACTTTTCAAATATTGATAATCCGGTCTCTTTATTCTCAAATCTTGAACACATAAATAATAATTAATTTATTTAATGAAAAAGTATAATTTATTAAAAATTATCCGTTGTTATACATTTGTTCTGCTTATAAAAGTAATTATGTAGGTTTCTATTTTGTATTTCTGAGTAAAATGTATGTTGTTAATATACCTAATATTACTCCTGATATTTGAGAGATAACAGTAACAATATCTTTAAATTCTTTTTTGTCAACTTTTGGTACATAAATAAAATCTCCGTTTTTTACATCAGTGTCTTTTGCTTTATACCAACCTCTTGTATTAAATCTGATAATACGAGTATTTGATTCATCAGCAGCCAGGGAGTATCCACCCGCTTTTTCTATATAATATTCATAAGATTTACCTTCTACATAAGGCACATAACCTTCATTATTAACCTGGCCATATACATAAACAATATTTTTATTATCATTTATGTATATTATATCTTTATCTTCTAAAATAATATTCTGAGATTCGTCACCTTCTACTAAAAGCCTTTGGAAGTCTACAACAACTCTATTTCTTCTTGACTTTATATCTATTTCAAAATTCCTTTTATCAGCTTCACTTATTATCAAATCATTTGCTCTTTGATTTACAAACACTTCCATTGAATCTTTTCCTAAATATTCAGCATCCCAATATCTAAATATAATACTTAATGGTAAATAAGCATTTTCTGTGATACCTCCAGCCATTTCAATAACATCTCGGAGACGAGTATTTTTATATGAGATTGGATAGTATCCAGGCATTTTTATTTCTCCGAGTATGAGCACTGTAGCCATTTTATAATATTCAGATTTAAACTTGACAAATATCCTGTCGTTAACTTTAATAGGAAAATGTTTGTCCTTTTCATAAGATAGGTTTATCAATTCGAAACCCGGTTTATATTCATAAGGTCTGTATAATAATATGCTGTCAGGATTTGCATATACATCAAGTCCTCTTCCTAAACCTATTACTGTTTCCAAATCATCTCCTTCAGAATATTCGTAAGAGCCTCCTAATTGTACTGCTCCTGTAACGGAAATATAATTCTTTTCAAGTAGTGTATATGGAACTTTTACTAAGTCACCTTCTAGTAAATATGGGTTATATTTATCATCATTGGTCATATAATATTTGTACAGGTCTACTTTTAAAACAGAGCCATCTTTTCTATTAAGAGTAATATTTCTTACCGACATAGATGTCCGTAAAAGGTTGGGTTCTTTTGATTGTTTCATCATATTTTCATAATATGTTCTTGATATATTCAATGTATCAAAAACAATATATCTAATAAGTTCAGAGGCTCTTGTCAATGGGGTCGCCTGAAATTTCCCCTGTACTAATCCGGTTAAACTAACGAGAAATGTTCTTGGGGTGATAAGATTAAAACTTACTTCGCTTGAGGGGTATCTTTTTTTAACTTTTTCAGCTACTATTTCTTTTGCCTTCTTCAAATTCATTCCATATAAGTATATCTCTCCTACATAAGGTATCACAATAGAGCCCTCTGGATTGACATATAATTGTAACTGTTGATTTGCATATCCATATATCCCAAGCTGGAACAAGTCGTTTGGTCCTATAATATATTTTTCTACATCTATAGCATCTTCTATTGGATAAGTAGGTATAGTTGTATATTGTTGTTGTTTGGATATTTGTTGTAAAATATCCGGCATATCAGAATTGATCTTAACCTGAGAAGATACTGTCCGCTTCTGCTGGCTATAATCTAATTTGGTTTCATCTATTATTTGAGAAAAAGAATTTATTGCTAATGCTAATATGATAATAAGAATTAAAATAAAGTTTTGATTTTCTCTTTTATACATATTTTATGATAATTTTAACTGTTTTATTGTTGAATTTAAAATTTCAATTGTTTCGTCTTTTTCTTTAGTTTCGCAATAAAATCTCAGCAGTGGTTCTGTACCTGAGGGTCTTATAATTAACCAACCATTTGGAAAAGTAAATTTATATCCATCAAGATTATCTATTTTTATAATTTCTTTTCCTCCTATGCTTTGACCAATTTTTAAGTCTCCGCATATATTTAATGTATTTTGCTTCTTTTCTTCGGTTGTGTGTACATCTTTACGGTTATAATAATATTTACCAAATTCAACTTCAAGTTCATTAATAAGTTGAGAAATTGTTTTATTTGTTTTAGATATCATTTCTAAATATAGCAATCCATTATATAGTCCATCTCTTTCTGGTAAATGTCCTTTTATTCCAATACCTCCGCTTTCTTCTGCACCAATTAATACATCATCTGTTATCATTATTTTTGATATATATTTGAAACCTATCGGAACTGTTTCGACTTCTAAATCATATTTCTTGCAATACTTTTCAATTATTTCACTTGTTGGGTACCCACGAACGACTTTACCAGTGTAATTTTTATATCGGTGGAGATAAAGTAATAATAAAGCAAATGTTTTTTGAGCATTCAAAAAGTTCCCCCTCTCATCAATTATTGCAATTCTGTCAGCATCTCCATCAGTAACAATTCCAATATCAAATTTCTGTTGTTTTATTTTATTACAAATTTCAGAAACATTTTTTTCTATTGGCTCTGGACCGCCGCCTGAGAAATAAGGATTTATTTCAGAATGTATTTCTTCCGCATTGACTAATTCTTTTAATATTCCCTGTCCTGCACCAAACATTGGATCATATATGACTTTTTTTCCCGCTTTTTCTATTATTTGGAAATCTATTTTCTTTTTTAGATTGTTTATATAAAATTCTCTTCCGTTTACATAATTGATTATTCCGGAGCTCAGCAACTCATTAAAGTCTTTATTTATTTTTACGGTTCCTATACCTTTTAAATGTTCTTCAATTTTTTTCAGCTCTTCATTGCCCATAGAACCGCCAAATTCATCTTTAAGTTTAAAACCATTATATTTGTATGGATTGTGAGAAGCAGTAATTACAACCCCAAAAGATAGGTTTAAATCTCGTGTCATTAGTGAAATTGTTGGAGTTGTGACGAAACTGTCGGTTATAAGAACTTTAATATTTTCGTTTGCAAATACCTCAGCTGCACAATGTGCAAATTCCTTTGAAAGAAATCTTGTGTCATAGCCAATAACTATTCCATTTTGTATCTTTGGATGATTTTTGAAATGCCTGACCGTTGCTAATGATACGCGCCTTACATTTTCGAATGTGTAGTTTTCCCCAATGATTGCTCTCCAACCATCAGTACCAAATTTGATTACTTCCTTATTTTGCATAATAATATTTTATTTCGAGATTCCTTTAATATATAAAAGTACTAAAATATATTATAAATAAAGATATAATATATTATAATTTTCTTCAAGTTATATTATTTAAATTTTCATCAAGATTTTCAAGACTTTTTATTCCAGTTGTTTTCTCAAATAAAAATACAGCAACAACTCCGATTAATACTGCGAACCATAAAGTTGCAACCCTTATTATAATGGTGGAAGCGGCGGAAATGTTTTTTGGAATTTTTAAAGAAACTAATAACCCAGTAATCATTGCTTCAGTTGCTCCAAGCCCTCCCGGCAGCATTGCAATAGCACCAACTAATGTGGAGAAGCCATAGATAAATGTAGCGATTAAAATATTTACCTGAATATCGGAATTATATAAAAATAATCTTAAAACTATATATAACCCTAAACATTCAGAGAACCATGCAATTCCGCTTAAAATTACTGAGATAATCATTAATTTAAATTTAACAAGTGTATTAATACTTTCATATGCAGTTAATAATTTATCTGTGTACTTTTTTATTATAGGCATTTTACCAGATAGATTTATAATTTGTAAAGAGGGTTTTCTAAAGCTGATAAGAACAGTTAAAAAAATAAAAAATATACCTACAATAATAATTATATTCTGACCGTAATTGAATACATAGGCACCAATAATTGATAGTAATACGATAGATATAAAATCCGTTAGTCTTTCTGCTAATACAATTGGTAAAGTAACTGATACTGGTGTACCAATTTCTTCTTTTAATAAGTATGATTTCAGAATTTCACCCATTTTGCCGGGGGTTACACTCATTACAAATGAAGCAAGGAAAATAATTAAACTTCTTTTTATTGCTATTTTTATATTAAGAGCTTTTAAATAAATCTGCCATTTAATAAATCTTACAAAATAATTAATTAGCGAAAATAAAAGTATAAGTGGAAAATACCACCAATTAAAATTTTTAAATGCTTCTGTTAATTTATTAAAATCAGCATACAAGCTAATAACAAGAAACACAACCCCACCAAACGCAACAGAAAAAAGAATTTTTCTTTTGTACTTTTTAAACATTATTTAAATCACAGAGTTTTAGAACACTAAGATATAATTTCGTGAGAGGTAAACCAACTACATTATAAAAGTCACCAATAATTTTTTCAATAAATATACATCCAAAATCATCCTGAATACCATACCCACCAGCTTTATCAAGGGGTTTATAATTAGAAATGTAAAATTTTAATTCGGAATAGTTTAGTTTCCTGAAGTATACAATTGTTTTTTCATAGTCAGTTATTTCTTTTTCTGTTGCAGTATCAATTAAATGTATTCCTGTATAAACGAGGTGTTTCCTTCCGCTTAGTTTTTTGAGAAATTTAAATGCTTCTTTATTATCTTTCGGTTTGTGTAAAATTTCTTTATTTATATATACAATTGTATCAGCCCCGATAACGATGGCATCTTTATAATTTTTTGCAACTGTTCTGCATTTTAAAGCAGCGTTCATTTTCACAATTCGTATTGGATTGTAGTGTTTGGGTTCTGTTTCTTTTACTTTGCTATCTACAGAAATGAAGTTAAATGGTAGTAATGATAATAATTTTATTCTTCTTTGTGATTTTGAGGCAAGAATAATTTTTCGATTTATAATTTCTAATCTCGATTCTGATTTCATCTTAATAATTCGGTAATCTTATTGATCACATCATTATGATTTACTAATATTCTCTCGTTTGTTCTTCTTATTTTTATTTCTATTTTTTTCTCTTTTATATACTTTTCACCAACTATTATTTGCAGGGGTATTCCGATTAAATCAGCATCATTAAATTTAAATCCTGCTCTTACATCTTTCCTGTCATCATACAATACTTCAATATTTTTTTCTGTTAAAAATTTATAAATTTCTTCTGCTAATTCACCTATCTTGCCTTCTTCTAAACTGATTAGGTGAACTTTAAACGGAGATATTTCGCCTTCCCAGATAATCCCTTTTTCATCATTATTTTGTTCTATGTAAGCAGCAGCAATTCTTTCAACTCCTATACCATAACTACCCATTACTATTAATTGTTCTTTACCTTCTTTATCAAGGTATTTAACCCCTAATGCTTCACTATATTTTGTACCAAGTTTAAATATATGCCCTACTTCAATAGCTTTCGAAATCCTTATTTTTGATTTAGTATTAAGTGTTAAGTCGTTTTCTTTAACTGTTCTTATGTCTTTATAAATTATATTTTTTACATCCCTTTTTAAATCTATGTTTTTTATGTGATAATCATTTTCATTGGCACCGCTTATGAGCTCATCAGCATCTTTCAATCTTAAATCTGCAATTATTTTGATATCTTTCCTTTTTAATCCTATAGGTCCTATTGAACCTGCATCTGCACCAGTAATTTCTATAAGTTCTTCTGGATGTCCAGGTCTAATTTTTCTACCAATTATCGATTCCAATTTTGATTCATTTACTTCATCGTCTCCACATACAAGAGCGAGAATATACTCATTTTCTTGATTTTCCTTTTGTTTATCAATAACAAAAACTCTGGATTTTGCTAATCGGCTTTTATTTTTGATATTTAAAAAATTGGCTAATTCCTCTATGGTTTTTACATTCGGAGTATGAAATTTTTCATAAGGGTGATTTGTATTCTTTCGCTTTACTGTTTCAGGATAGGAAGTTGCAACTTCAATGTTTGATGCATAAGTACCGTCTTCACTAATAGCAATTATATCTTCACCAGCATCAGATTCTACCATAAATTCCATTGATTCATTACCTCCCATTGTTCCACTTGATGCTTCAACAGAAAAGAATTTTAAGCCACAGCGGGAGAAGATTTTTCTATATGCCTGTTCCTGCAGTCTATAGGAAACATTTAATCCTTCAAAATCTAAATCAAATGAGTATGCATCCTTCATAGTAAATTGCCTGGCTCTCAGAACACCGGATTTTGGTCTTGCTTCATTCCTGAATTTTGTCTGAATTTGATACCACATCCTTGGTAAATCCTTGTATGAAATCAAATTAGGTTTTGCGATAGTTGCAAATACCTCTTCGTGGGTTGGGGCAAGGATTAAATCTCTGTTTTTTATTCTAAATATTATATCCCCAAAGGCTTCTAATCTCCCTGTTTGGTTCCATAATTCGTTCGGAGATAATGCTGGTAATAAAAATTCGTTACACCCGATTGAATTCATCTCTTCCCTGATTATCTGTTCTATTTTTCTAAATACAATGAGTCCAAGTGGTAGGTAAGAGTATACTCCTGCGGTAAGTTGTCTTATCATTCCTGCTCTTATCATTAAAATGTGAGAGGGTACAACTGCATCAGCAGGATTTTCTTTAAGAGTCGGTATAAAAAACTTAGATAACCTCATATTATTAATTAAAAAATGCAATTTATAAAATATGATTATCTTATACAATTCATTAATATTGTGAAATAAAAAGGTATTAACTAATGTTTAAATTAATAAACATAAGTACTCTTTTGTTAAATTATATATCTTAATAATAAAATTTTAAAAGTCATTATGAGTGATTTTAATATTTAAATTTAATAAATTGTAATTTTTTATCATAATTAATATATTAATATTTGTATTTTTTTTAATTTAGTTTAATATATGCCAGAAACAATCGTTAGTATTGTGATGCCTACTTGTAATAGAGCCGAGATGCTGGATAGGGCAATAAAAAGTGTTCTTGAACAATCTTTTGAGTTCTGGGAGTTAATAGTTGTGGATGACATCTCTACTGACAATACAGAGGAAATGATGAAAAATTATGAAAAATTAGATTCAAGAATTAAATATTTTAGAATCCCTGTTGATAATAGACCTGGCATAAGTAAGTATTTAAATTTTGGTATTGAAAATTCAAAAGGTAAATATATTGCAAGACTTGATGATGATGATTATTGGATTTTTAAAGATAAACTGAAATATCAGGTTGATTTTCTTGATAATAAACATGATTATGTAATTACTGGTGGTGGAATTATTATGATTAATTCTAAAGGAAAACCTATATTTAAATATTTAAAAAAAGAAAACGACGAGAATATCAGAAGGAGTATACTATTTGCAAATCCATTTTCACATCCGACAGTTGTATTTAGAAAAGACTCAGCAATAAAAGTGGGATTATACAAAGACATTCCATTTGCTGAAGACTGGGATTTTTTCTTACGGCTGGGTCTAATTGGAAAACTTTATAATTTTCAGGAGTATTTTGCCTGTTATGTTTCTGCTGGTCAGAATAAATCTTTCATCTATCAGAGAGAGCAGTCAAAATCAATCATTAAATTAATTAGTGAATATAAAAATTATTATCCTAATTATAAAAAAGCTCGTATAGTAAATACATTCCAGTATTTATATTCTTTAACTCCGTTTTTTATAAGAAAAAGATTACAAACCTTTATGTATTTTGCAAAAAGAAAGATTTTTTAAAAATGAAAAAATATTTTGTCATCGGTGGTGCAGGTTTTATAGGTAGCCATTTAGTTAAAGAGTTATTGAAAGAGGATAACTTTGTTAGAATTTATGACAATTTTTCTTCCGGGAAGATGTTTCATCTTAAAGAGGTGGAAAATAATGAAAATCTTGATATTGTTAAGGCAGATGTGAAAAATTTAGATGTTTTGAAAGAATCTATGAAGGGCTTCGATATAGTTTATCATTTTGCTTCTAATCCCGATATTGCAAAGGCGATGTTGGAACCAGATATTGATTTCTGGGAAGGGACATTCTTAACGAATAATGTCGTTGAAGCAATGAGACTGAATTCCGTTAAAAATATTCTTTACGCTTCCGGGAGTGGGGTTTATGGTGATACTGGTTATCTTGAAACTGATGAAAATTTTTCTCCTATGCTACCAATTTCAACTTATGGTGCAAGTAAGCTTGCCTGTGAAGCGCTTATCTGTTCTTATTGTCATATGTTCGAAATGAATGCTGCCGTTTTCAGGTTCGCCAATGTTGTTGGTCCGAACCAAACTCACGGAGTTGGTTATGACTTTGTGAGAAAGTTATTAAAGGATAGTTCAAGACTTGAGATTTTAGGTAATGGAACTCAGAGTAAATCTTATATATATGTTGATGATGTCATTTCTGCAATGAGAATTATTGAAACTAATTTTTTAAATAATTTTAATTATTTTAATGTTGCAACGCAGGATTATATTACAGTAAAAGAAATTGCAGATTTAACTGTAAAAATAATGGATTTGAAAAAAGTAGAATACGTTTTCACAGGAGGTGATAGAGGTTGGAAAGGTGATGTCCCTGTAGTTAGGTTAAATTCTAACAAGATTAGGAAACTTGGATGGAGGAATAAATACAGCTCTAAAGAAGCAATAGAATTATCAATTAAATCTATTTATCAGGAAGCATTAAGCAATAAATCTTTTTTTAAAGGAGAAACAAGATGATTATTTCAAGAGCGCCAGTAAGAATTTCTATGGGAGGAGGTGGTACTGACCTCGCTTCCTACTATTCTCGGTATGGGGGATTTCTCATGGCAACTGCAATTAATAAATTTGTTTATATTCTACTGAATAAAAGATTTGAGTCTTCTGTACGATTATCTTATTCAAAAACAGAGATAGTTGATAATATCGAAAATATTGAACATAACATTTTCCGAGAAGCACTTAAATATTTTGGAGTTGATAGGCATATTGAGCTTGTATCTATGGCTGATGTTCCTTCTAATTGCGGATTGGGTACTTCTTCTACTTTTACCGTAGCATTGCTTAATGCATTATTTGCTTTCAAAAGAAATTATGTATCTTTAAGCAAATTAGCGGAAACCGCATGTTACATTGAAATTGATATTCTTAAAGAACCTATTGGAAAACAAGATCAGTATGTTGCTGCATATGGGGGATTTAATGGATATTATTTTAATCAAGATGGAACTGTAGATATTGAACCGATTAGTATAAGTGATGGGGCTTTGATGGAGCTGCAAAGTAATCTGTTTTTATTTTATTTGAATAAAAATAGGTTTGCAAGTAATGTTTTAAAGGAGCAGGATACTAAAGTTAAAGAAAATAATAATGAAATTATTGAAAGGTTACATAAAATAAAGGAAATTGGCTTATATACAAAAAAGGTTTTTGAATCCGGGAAAATTGATGAGTTTGGAGAGTTGCTAAACGAACACTGGAAAATAAAAAAAGGTCTATCTAATAAGATATCAGATAACTCTATTGATGAAATCTATGATGTTGCTTTAAAAAATGGTGCTTTAGGGGGAAAGGTTGTTGGTGCTGGTGGTGGTGGCTTTTTACTTTTTTACTGTCCATCTAATAAGATTAAATTTCTTGAAGCAATGGAACAACTAAATCTTAGACCCACATGGTTCAATTTTGAAAAAGAAGGAGCAAAAAAAATTTTCAGTGATTAAAATATGATTAATGAAATTTGTGTTATTGCTGGAGGTAAAGCTACAAGGTTATATCCTTTGACTTATAGTATTCCAAAGTCACTAATAGATATTGCAGGCAAACCGTTTATTGTAAGGCAATTTGAGTTATTTAAAAAGAATAATATAAAAAAAGTAGTTCTTTGTTTAGGTGTTCTTGGAGAAATGATTGAGGAATATCTGAAAAATGAAAAATCTATTATTAGAGATTTTGAAATATTTTTTTCTTATGATAAACCCGAGCCATTAGGAACTGGTGGTTGTATATTGAATGCTTTTGAATTTTTAAGTAATGATTTCTTTGTGATTTATGGTGATTCATATCTAACTTTAAATTTTTCTGAAGTATCAGATATTTATGAAAAAAGTGGTAAATTAGGTTTAATGACTGTATATAAAAATTCTGATTTATATGATAAAAGTAATATCATTTTTGAAAATGGTAAAATATTAGATTATGATAAAACGAAAACTAATTCAAAAATGAATTATATTGATTATGGTTTAGGTATTTTAAATAAGAAAGCATTTGACCATTTTAGAACCAGAAGAATATTTGATTTAGTTGAAGTTTATCAAAACTTGATAAAAAATGATGAGTTAATTGGGTTTGAAGTGAAAACCAGATTTTATGAAATTGGTTCCAAACACGGTTTAGAAGAGTTGATTAATTGTTTTAAAAACAAAATTATTACATAATATGGAAGGATTCATAGAAAACTATTTCAATGAAGCAATTGATGTTATTAAAAAAATCAATAGAAATCAAATAACAAAGGTTGTTAAAATACTGAAAGAGCTGAAGAAAAACTCTGGTCGCTTATTTATCATCGGTGTAGGAGGAAGCGCTGCAAATGCTTCTCATGCAGTTAATGATTTCAGAAAAATTGCTGGTATTGAATCTTATACTCCTGTTGATAATGTATCAGAATTGACTGCAAGAATAAATGATAATGGTTGGGAATCGGTTTTCGTTGATTGGCTAAAAATTAGTAATTTAAATAAAAAAGATTGTGTACTTATTCTTTCTGTCGGTGGTGGAAATTTAGAAAAGAAAATTAGTGTTAATTTAGTTGAGTCAATTAAATATGCTAAAAAAGTAAATTCTAAAGTTATCGGTATTGTTGGCAGAGATGGTGGTTATACTAAAAAAGAAGCCGATGCCTGCGTTGTGATACCAACCGTTAATGAAAAGTCGGTAACACCCCATACTGAAGCATTTCAGGCAATTGTATGGCATTTGATTGTTTCTCACCCTGAGATTCAAAAATATGAAATGAAATGGGAGTCAATTAAATAGTTTTGAGGTAAAATGAATAGGGCAGTTTTTTTAGATAGAGATGGTGTTTTAAATAAATTAATTTTCAGAGATGAATACAATGAGTTCACTCCTCCTTACTCTTATGAAGAAATTGAAATTATTGATGGTGTTTTTGATAGCTTAAAAAGTTTATTAAGTAACAATTATATGTTGTTCATTGTTTCTAATCAGCCGGATTATGCAAAAGGAAAAATTTCCTATGAAAAACTGATTTCTGTTTGTGAAAGGTTCAAAGAAATTATGGAGAATAATGGAATAGAAATTACTGAGTACAATTATTGTTTTCATCATCCTGATGGTATTGTTGAAGGTTTTAATATTAAATGCGAGTGCAGAAAACCTGGAACATTGTTTATTGATAATGCAGTTAGTAGATACAATATCGACAGAATGAAATCTTGGTTTATAGGTGATAGAGATTCAGATATAAGTTGTGGTAAAAATGCTAAACTTAAAACAATTTTCATCAACTCGGGATTATTTAAATTACAAGAAAATAATCATCCTGATTTTTATGCTGGTAATATTTCTGAAGCAACAAAAATAATTCTAAATTCTATATGAATAATTACAAAGAATTCTTAGAAAAACTCAAAATTAAAATATTTGCTGATGGTGCAAATATAAATGAGATGGTTAAATTATATAAAGAAGGATTTGTAAAAGGCTTTACCACAAATCCAACACTTATGAAAAAGGATGGCGTCGTTGATTATGTAAGGTTTGCGAAAGAACTTTTAGAAGTTATTAATGATTTGCCTATATCATTTGAAGTTTTTTCAGATGATTTTCAATCTATGGAGAAAGAAGCCCGGTTAATTTATTCATGGGGAAATAATGTTTTTGTAAAAATTCCTATTACTAATACAACTGGTGAACTTTCTTTTGATTTAATAAAGAGGTTATCTTCCGATGGTATTTCCCTTAATATCACAGCAGTCCTTACTGTTGAGCAAGTAAAAAAAATATTACCTGCATTAAATCCGACTTCGAAAACAATAATATCAATATTTGCAGGACGAATTGCTGATACCGGCAGAGACCCAGTTCCCTATATGCAAGAAGCAAAAAAAATTATAAAAGAAAATTCATCCGCAGAATTGCTCTGGGCAAGTTCAAGAGAGTTACTAAATTTAATTCAAGCCGAAAATTGTGGATGTGATATTATTACAATTACGAATGATATACTGAAAAAACTGAACCTTTTAACAAGGGATTTAAATGATTTGTCTCTTGACACAGTAAAAATGTTTTATAATGATGCAAAATCTCTTGGGTATAAAATAATTTAATTATTTTAATATTTGTCTAAAAGAAATCAAATATTATTACTTTTTTTATCAGACACTATTGCGATTATACTTACTTATTTGATTTATTTCTATATCAGAATTGAATCAGGTTGGATAATGCTCATTAAAGCGCCTTCATTTTGGGCACCTCTTATTGTTATATACATATATTGGATTATTATTTTTACTGCTTCCGGTTTATATCAGCATTGGTTTGTTAAGTCAAGATTCGATGAATTTTCTGCGGTAATGAAAGCTGTTACAATTGGTACCTTTATACTTTTTTTTGTAATTCTTGTTGATGATGTTATTAAAGATGATAGAGTGGTTTCAAGATTATTGATTTTTATTTATTGGGGATTATTAATATTATTTGTTTCATCAGGAAGGTTTTTCATTCATGGGATGCAGCGAAAATTATTTCGTAAGGGTATTGGATTAAAAAATACAATTATTGTTGGAACAACTGAAAAAGCTGTATCTTTAAAAAAATTAATTGATAAATATCCTGAACATGGTTTTAAATTTTCTGGATTTATAACTACTGATGATTCCGATATGAAAGAGTCTGTTATAGGGCATATTTCTGAAATTGATAAAATTATTCAGAGGGAAAAAATTCAAGAAGTCATTGTTGCTTCCGAGCCAAACAAAAGCGAATTAATGTTTGAAGTACTTAACCGAACATCTGGTATGGATATAGGAATAAAGATTGTGCCAGATATGTATGAAATTATTAGTGGAATGGCAAAAACAAGTCAGATACATGGTGCTCCTTTGATTGATGTAATGCCGGAAATTATGACTTTCAGAATCAAGTTAGTTAAAAGAGTTATTGATATTATATTTTCTTTAATAATTTTAGTTCTAACGTTACCATTTTGTATTGTTGCTGCAATTGCGATTAAATTGGATTCTGAAGGTCCTGTTTTTTATACTCAAACTCGTGTTGGTAAAAATGGAAAGTTGTTTAGGATATATAAATTCAGGTCAATGTATAAAGAAGCTGAATCTTCAGGTCCTATTTGGGCTGATAAAGATGACCCTCGTGTAACCAGAGTTGGTAGAATTATGAGAAAAATCAGATTTGATGAATTACCTCAATTTATTAATGTATTAAAAAATGATATGAGTATTGTTGGTCCTCGACCTGAAAGACCTTACTTTGTAGAATTTTTGAAGAAGGAAGTACCATATTATGTGAGGAGATTATCTGTTAAACCCGGTATTACCGGTTGGGCACAGATTAAACACAAATATGATAACACTCTTGAAGATGTGAAAATAAAATTGCAGTATGATTTTTATTATATTGAAAATATGAGCATCTCTCTTGATTTGAAAATTATGCTAAACACAATAGCTGTTATTTTAATGATGAAAGGGCAATAATATGAAGAAAGTATTGGTTATAATACCGACTTATAACGAGGCAGAAAATGTAATCAAAATTATAAACGAAATTTTAACCAAAACAAGTAAGGAATACTTATTTAATGTTTTAATTGTTGATGATAATTCACCAGATGGGACTGCGAAATTAGTAGAGGAATTGAAAAATGATAATGTATTCCTGATTAAAAGGGAAAAAAAAGCCGGATTAGGTACTGCTTATGTGGAGGGATTTAAGTTTGCAATAAATAAACAATATGACTACGTATTTGAGATGGATGCTGATTTTTCTCATGATCCCAAGTATTTACCCGAATTTATTGAAAATATTGAAAAAGGGTATGATTTAGTGGTTGGTTCAAGGTATGTAAATGGAGTTTCTGTTATTAACTGGCCCATTGGAAGATTAATGTTGAGTTATTTTGCAAATATTTATACAAGAGTTGTTACTGGTTTGAAAGTGAATGATACAACTGCTGGTTTTATGTGTTACAGAGTTGAAAAGTTAAAACAGATAGATTTAGATAAGGTTAAATCCAATGGATATTCATTTCAAATAGAAATGAAGTTTAAATTTTTTAAGAAAGGTTTTAAAATACTTGAAATTCCAATTCTTTTTGTTGAAAGAAGGGCTGGTGTTTCTAAAATGTCAAAAAAAGTTGTGTATGAAGCAATGATTATGGTCTGGAAACTTAAATTTAAATCAATTTTTAAAATTTTGTGATGTTTGATATTTCAATTATAATAGTAAATTATAATGTTAAAGATGCACTTGATAACTGCCTTGCATCGATTTATAAATCCAACAATACCAATTTAAAATTAGAAATATTTGTAGTTGATAATAACTCAATTGATGGAAGTCAAAAACTTATTAAAGAAAAATACCCTGAAGTAAAACTTATCGCCAATAAGGAGAATCTTGGTTTCTCTAAAGCTAATAATATTGCTCTGAAGCAAGTTAGTGGCAAATATGTTTTAATTTTAAATCCTGACACAGTACTTGAGGAAGGAACATTTCAAAAATTAATTGATTTTATTAAGAATAATCCTGATACAGGTGTTGTAACTTCCAAGTTAATCAGGTCTAACGGTGAACTTGACCCTGCCTGCCGTAGAAGTTTTCCTACTTTAAGCGTTGCAATTCCAAGAATTCTTGGTCTATCTAAACTTTTTCCAAAGAGTAAAATATTTGGAAAATATAATTTAACTTATTTAGATGAAAATCAAACCTATGAAGTTGATTCTGTTTGCGGGGCTTTTATGTTTATTCCAAAAGAGGTTATTGATGAAGTTGGATTTTTCGATGAAGATTATTTTATGTATGGTGAAGATATTGACTTATGTTACAGGATTAAAAAAACAGGAAGGAAAATATTCTACTACCCGGAAGTCACGACCCATCATTTAAAAGGGGAAAGTACAAGAAAAACCAAGTTGTCTTATGTGAATAATTTTTATGGAGCAATGGCTATATTCGTGAAGAAAAATTTAAAAGGTCTGAATATTTTAACATATTTATTGCTGAGATTTGGAATTTTTTTAAGGTCACTTATCTCTTATACCAAGAGAATTATTAAATATATTGGAATTATTCTTCTGGATGTAATTTTAATTTTCTCTTCTTTAATCTTTGCTGTTTATACAAGGTTTTCAATTTTTCCAAAAGATCAATATCTTTTTATAATTACAGTTTATGTTATTATCTGGATTCTTCTATTATCACTTTTTGGGGTTTATTCAAAAAAGTATAAGCATTCATTAAAAAATACTTTTAGTGCTTTAGTAGCAGGGTTCTTTATAAATTCTTCTATTACTTACTTTTTCAAAGAATATGCTTTTTCTAGAATTGTTATCCTTATTTCTACTTTAATTTCTCTGGTTACATTATTATCCTGGAGAGCAATAGTATTAATAAATAATTTCATAAGAAAGAAAAATATATTATTAAGAAAAATTAAACTTCTCGTTGTTGGTGATAAAGAATTAAGCCAGAATATGGAGGAAAAATTGACAGGACATTATGAAATTTTATATTTTAGTAAATTAAGCGAGAATAAAACCATTTCTGATTTAGAGGAAATTATTGACTTGTATGATATACATATAGTTGTTTTCTCAGGGTATACATTTTCTAATAGGGATATTTTAAGATTGATGAATAGATTTAGAGGTAAAAATGTGCAGTTTAAATTCGTTCCCACCGATATGGATTTAATTATTTCTAAAATTGGTCCTAAAATTGATGATTTAAATTTAATAGAAATTGAATATAATATTAATAATAAATTAAATATATTTTTAAAGAGATTATTTGATATTATTTTATCATTTATACTATTAATTTTTGTATATCCTTTTGTTTATCTATTTTATAAAATTATTAATAAGAAACCAACAAAATATGGCTCCAAGATTTTACTACTACCGTATGTTTTTATTGGGAAGTACAGTTTTGTTGGTATGCCTGTCTGGTATGAAAAAGTTGATAACCAATATTTAGGGAAAAAAGGACTTACTGGAATTATTCAGCTAAAAGCTGATGAGAATCTTACGCAGGAAGATGTTGAAAAATATGTTATTTACTATGCAAGAAATCAAAGTTTGCTCTTAGATTTAGAAATTATTTTAAAAACAATATTCTCTTTTATTAGAAATAAAAATAAATAACTATGCCATTAGAATTTGAAAAACCTTTAATTGAGCTTGAGCAAAAAATTGAGGAAATGAAAAAAATGTCAGATAACCTTGACATTTCAGAAGAAATTAGTAAACTTGAAAGTAAAGTTAATGAATTGAGGAAAAATATTTTTGAAAATCTTACCCCATGGCAGATTGTTCAACTTGCAAGGCATCCTCAACGACCATTGAGCCTGGATTATATTAATAGAATTACTGAAAATTTCATAGAACTTCATGGGGATAGATGTTTTGCGGATGATAAGGCTGTTGTGGGTGGCTTCGCAACTCTTGGCAATAGAACTGTTATGATTATTGGGCAACAAAAAGGGAGAGATACAAAGTCTAATCTATATAGGAACTTTGGGATGATGAATCCGGAGGGTTATAGGAAAGCATTGCGTTTGATGAAAGTGGCTGAGAAATTCGGTAAACCCGTTATTACACTTCTCGATACACCAGGTGCATTTCCCGGTATTGAAGCAGAACAAAGAGGTCAGGCAGAAGCAATAGCACGAAATTTGTTTGAAATGTCAAGATTGAAAACTCCAATTATTGTTGCGATTATTGGTGAAGGTGCTTCCGGTGGTGCGTTAGGAATTGGGATTGGAGATAGGATACTTATGATGCGATATTGTTGGTATTCGGTAATTTCTCCTGAATCGTGCTCCTCTATTCTATGGCGTAGCTGGGATTATAAAGAACAAGCGGCTGAAGCTCTGAAATTAACGGCTCCAGATTTGTTGAAATTAGGTATTATTGATAGAATTATTGATGAACCTCTTGGTGGAGCGCACCGTAATCATGAAGAGGCAGCAAGTATTTTAAAATCAGTTTTAATTGAAGAACTTGATAGAGTTTGTAAATTAGATAGAGATAAATTACTTGATTTAAGAATCAAGAAATTTGGTGCGATGGGTGCATTTAAGGAATAATTTATTATGAACTCTATTAATTCCAATTCGAAGTTTATAATAAAAGGCGGTAACCCCCTGAAGGGTAGAATAAAAGTTGCTGGAGCAAAAAACTCTGCAACAAAACTTATTGTAGCATCTTTATTAACAAAAGATAAATGTGTATTTTACAATTCACCTAATAAAATAAAAGACTTACAGGTTACAACTAAAATTTGTTCTCTAATTGGTAGCAAGATAGAAATTAAAGGTGATTCACTTGAAATTCAAACTAAAGAAATAAATAATGCAACTATAGACCAGGAACTTGGAAATTCTACGAGAATTGCGATTTTACTTGCTGGTCCTTTGGTTCATCGTTTCGGTAAAGCGGAAATTCCTATACCAGGGGGATGTAGAATTGGTTCCCGCCCTGTCAATTTACATATAGATGGATTGAAAAAACTTGGTTGTGATGTGCAAATGAACGATACACATTATATATTTCAGGCAGATGGTTTGAAGGGTGCTGAAATAAAACTTGATTTCCCAAGTGTTGGAGCAACGGAAAATATTCTTATTGCAAGTATATTTGCAAAAGGTAGAACGGTTATATCCAATGCAGCAGTTGAACCAGAGATTATAGATTTAATTAAATTTTTGCAAAAGATGGGGGCAATTATTGAAGTTAGTACTGATCGTAGGATTATTATTGAGGGTGTTAAAAAACTCTATGGTGCTTCTCATAGAGTTATTCCTGATAGAAACGAAGTTGCTTCTTTCGCCTGTGCTGCCATTGCATCGAAAGGGGATATTGTGATAGAAGATGCTATACAAGATGACTTGATTACTTTTCTAAATACAATAAGAAGAGTAGGTGCTGAATATCAGGTAGTTGATAACGGAATAAGATTTTTTTATAAATGTAAATTAAAACCTATTGCAATTGAAACAAGTGTACATCCGGGATTTATGACCGATTGGCAACAGCCATTTGTTATAATGATGACCCAGGCAAACGGTATCACAATAGTGCATGAAACTGTTTATGAAAAGAGATTTGGATATGTTGAAGAATTGAAAAAAATGGGTGCAGAAATAGAGTTGTATAATACTTGTTTAGGTGGGTTACCTTGCAGGTTTGCTTCCTCACAATACTATCATAGTGCTGTTGTTAAAGGTCCCGTCAAATTAAAGGGTGCAGAAATTAATATTCCTGATTTACGAGCTGGATTCTCATATCTCATTGCAGGAGTTATAGCAGAAGGGGAGTCTATTATTAACGGAGCTATTTATATCGATAGGGGATATGAAGATATTGATTTGAAATTTCAAACTTTAGGGGCTGACATCAAAAGAGTTTAATAGTTTATAAATTTGTTTTTATAATTTATAAATGGTATAGGGCTCAATCATAAAATAATTTCTTTCCTATAAAAAAATTTCTTTGAATAAATTTATTTTATAAAAAATCCCAAAATTTCATACAATTTTTTAGACTACTTATTAAATTGAATAAAAATTTTTGATTGATTAATTTGCTTCTTTAATAATGAAAAATAATAATCAAAATTTATTTAAGAACCCTCTTTTAAAACACAGTTCTGATTGGGTTAAATATTCAGGTATAGGAATTGAGCTTGTTGTTATAATTTTGTTGTTTCTCTTTTTAGGTTTGTGGTTAGATAAGGAATTTAACACAAAATTTATTTTCACATTAGTTCTTACTCTATTGGGGTTTTTAGGTGGGTTTTATAACTTTTATCTTACTATTAAAAGGATATCTGAAAATAAGAAGAATAAAATTGATAAACAGAATTTGAATTGAGTAACAAATCATATAATATTGTTGTTTCTGTTATTTGCTTTTTAGGAGTTCTTCTTACATTTATTATTTTAATTTTATTAAATGTTATTAATAATGTAAACGATTATATTGCTTCTGCTGTTAATTTTATTATTGTTCTTATAAATTTAATTTTTGGAGTTTTTATAATTAAAAAGACATTAAGAAAAAATAATAAGAAGTTCCTTTTCGAGTTCTTCGGTTCTATGATTATTAGAGTTATATTACTCTTAATATTTGTATTTGTTGGTATTACCATTTTTAAATTACCAGTTAGTTCATTTATATTCTCTTTCTTTGGCTTTTATCTTTTTGGTTTAGTTTTTGAATTAAGTTTTTTATCTAAGTTTATAAAAAGAAATTTCCAGGTTGAAAGTAAAGTTTAAATACATATTATTTTTTATTTCAATAATTTGGTTATTTAGCTCCGGGTTCAAACCTTTATTTTGCTCTGAAAATATTAGCGATGAAGACAATCAAAAATTAGATATCGTAGAGAAAGTTGTCGATCATGATTATGTCGACTTTTACTTTTTAGGAAAGTTATATATGCCCAAATTTCATCCTGTCCAGATTGGTAATATTAAAATTGATTTCTCACCCACCAAGAGTTTATTTATGATGGTTTTGGTTTCTATAATTCTTATTGTCGTACTCAAAAGAGCTGCTTATATTAATACTCATAATAAAGTCCCTCGTGGTATAGGAAATTTTGTGGAAACTATTATTGTATTTATAAGAGATGAAGTTGTTAGACCCATTATGGGTGATGAAGGAATTAAAATGCTGCCTTTTTTCCTGACGCTGTTTTTCTTTATATTGTTCTCAAATTTATTCGGTTTAATTCCTTTTATGGCTCAACCGACAAAAAATATCAATGTTACCTCCGGGTTGGCAATGATTACTTTTTTTACGGTTCAGATTTCTGGAATTAGGAAAAATGGTTTTATCGGTTACTTTAGGAGTTTGGTCCCGAAAGGCATCCCTATTTTTATTTTGCCAATTATGGTTATTGTAGAATTTATCGGTTTATTTACTAAACCTTTTGCTCTCTTAATGAGGTTGTTTGCGAACATTACTGCTGGTTCTATAATAGTATTATCTCTTATTGGGTTAATTTTTATTTTGAGCTATGCAGGTATCTTGATCGCTATACCTTTTTCTTTGTTTATTTATTTACTTGAGATTCTTGTGGCTATTCTGCAAGCGTATATTTTTACTATGCTATCATGTATTTTTATCAGTATAGCAATTCATCCTGAACATTAAAAAAATAATTTATAAACTAAAAGGAGAAAAAATATTTATGGAATTAGCTTATTTTGCAGCAGGAATCGGAGCCGGCTTGGTGGTTATTGGTGCCGGCTACGGAATTGGAAAAATTGCCGCCGCAGCTATGGAGGCAAGTGGTAGAAATCCAGAGGCTTTGGGTGACATAAGAACTACCATGATTATTGCAGCCGCACTTATAGAAGGTGTTGCACTTTTTGGTCTTGTTGTTTGTATTTTATTAGCTGTTAAAAGTTAAGAAAATTTTAAATATTATTTATGGCTACTTCAGTAATCAATCTTTTGATTATTCTTTTTAGTCCTGATGGTGGACATGAAAATTCATCGCTTTTATCAGTTAATCCAGGTTTGATTATATGGACAATTATTATTTTTATACTGCTTTTATTACTTCTAAAAAAGATTGCCTGGAAACCTTTAATAAATGCTTTGCAAAATAGAGAGGAAACTATCAGGAAGTCCCTTGAAAATGTTGAAAAACAAAGGATTGAAATGGAACGCTTAGAGGAACAGAGTAAAAAAATAATTGAAGAAGCTAATTTACAGGCGAAGAAAATTATTATGGAAAGTAAAGAAGCTTCTGAAAAGATTAGACAGGATATACTTAGCAAAGCTAATCAGGAATCGCAAAAAATAATTAAGAATGCAAAAGAGGAAATTGAACTTCAAAGAGAATCGATGATTGAAAAATTAAAACAGGATATAATTAGTATTTCCCTAAAAGCAGCAGAAAAGATTATTGAAAATAATCTGAATGAGAAAAGACATTCTAAATTAATTGAAGAATTTATTAACAAACTACCGAAAAACTAATTGTTTCTATGGTTGATAAAGTTGCCAGAAGATATGCTACTTCGCTATTTAGAGCTGTTGAGAATCTAAAAGATTTCCTAAAAATATCTTCAGATCTTGAGCAGCTTTCAAAGTTGATTATTGAAAACAAGGAGTTGAATCTTTTTCTCAGGAGCCCCATTATTTCTAAAGGAAAAAAAATAGCGATTATTAAAGAATTATTTCAGAAGAAATTAAATAAGGTTTTATTTGATTTCCTGACTATTTTAATTCAGAATAATCGTGAGTATGCTTTAGAAGGTATTATTGAGGAATTTTTTCATTTAAAAGATATAAAAGACAATGTCTTGAGAGTTAAAATTTTTTCTGCAGTTGAGTTAAGCGCCAAAGAAAAAAAATTCTTGATTAAAGAATTAGAAAAATTTGCAAAAAAGAAAATAATTCCTGAATTCTTTTTAGATTCCAATTTGATTGGTGGCATTAAGATTTTTCTTGGCGATTATGTACTTGATGGGAGCGTAAAAAGGCAACTTGAATTATTAGAATTAAAATTAAATGAATATACATTAATTTCTTAAGTAATAGGAGTAGAAAATGCCTGAATTAAAATCTGGTGAAATAACAGCAGTTCTCTTGAAACAATTAACAGGTTTTGAGAAAAAAATTGACTTATATGAAGTTGGAACGGTTTTAACTGTTGGTGATGATGTCGCAAGAATTTATGGCCTTGAAAAATGTAAAGCAAGCGAGTTAATTGAGTTTCCTCATGGAGTCTTCGGAATTGCAATGAATCTTGAGGAAGATAATGTCGGTTGTATTTTATTTGGAGAATCATATCTTGTTAAAGAAGGTGACCAGGTAAGGAGGACTGGAAGAATTGCTTCTGTCCCTGTAGGTGAAAGTTTATTGGGTAGAGTTGTTAATCCTCTTGGTGAACCGCTTGATGGTAAAGGAGATATCAAAACAGATAAATTTTTGCCTATTGAAAGAAAAGCTCTTGGGGTTATTCAAAGACAACCAGTTAAAGAGCCATTACAAACTGGGCTTAAAGCAATTGATTCTATGATTCCTATCGGAAGAGGGCAGAGAGAATTGATTATCGGCGATAGACAAACGGGAAAAACTGCCATTGCAACTGATACAATTATTAATCAGAAAGGTAAAGATGTTTATTGCATTTATGTCGCTATTGGACAGAAAGGATCAACTGTTGCTCAGGTAGTAAAAAATCTAATGGATGCCAATGCAATGGAATATACTACGGTAATATCTGCAACTGCTTCTGATCCTGCACCATTACTTTTTATTGCTCCTTATTCCGGTGCAACTATGGGTGAATATTACAGGGATAATGGTAAACATGCTCTTGTTATTTATGATGACCTTACTAAACACGCTGCTGCATATAGAGAAATTTCTTTATTATTAAGAAGACCTCCTGGTAGGGAAGCATATCCCGGGGATGTATTCTATTTGCATTCAAGACTTCTAGAAAGAGCATCAAAGCTCTCAGATGAACTTGGAGGAGGTTCTCTAACAGCTCTTCCTGTTATAGAAACTAAGGAAGGTGATGTTTCTGCTTACATTCCTACTAATGTTATATCAATAACTGATGGACAAATTTATCTGGAATCTAATTTGTTTAATGCAGGAGTGAGACCTGCAATTAATGTTGGAATATCTGTATCAAGAGTTGGAGGAAATGCGCAAATTAAAGCTATGAAAAAAATTGCAAGTTCTTTACGACTTGATTTAGCTCAATATAGAGAATTGGAAGCATTTGCAAAATTCGGTTCAGATTTAGATAAAGCTACATTGCAACAGTTAAGACGTGGAGAACGACTTGTAGAAATTCTTAAACAAAAACAATACGCTCCAATGGAAGTTGAAAAACAGGTTCTTGTGATTTATGCTGCAACACAAGGATATCTTGACACATTACCTGTGGAGAGTATAAGACAATATGAGACTGAATTGCTTTCTGAAGCAGAAAATTTACATAACGATATATTAAAAGATATTGCTGATAAGAAAGATTTAGATGATGATTTAATATCAAGATTGGATAAGTTCTTAAAAGATTTCACAGAAAAATTTAAATCAACAATCAATAAATAAGGAAATTATGACAACAAAACCACCATCCGAAATCAATTATCTTAGTGAGGAAGCATTATTAAAAAAGTTATATTTAATGGCTGATGAATTAATTGATGTATTACCTGTTCGTAATGAAAGGATTAGACTTGTTTATTATCTTAACCTGTTTTTTGAGAATAATATTAATACTCTTAGAGAAGCTATTGATTTATTTAAACCTTTACATTGCAAGGTTGATTATGATGAATTAGAAAAAATTGTTGAAAAGAAACTCAAGGAAAAAAATATTATTAAATAATTCTTGGCTACATTAAAAGAAATAAGGACTCGCATTTCCGCTGTAAAAAGTATTCAGAAGATTACAAAGGCAATGAAAATGGTTGCTGTTGCTAAATTACGAAAAGCGCAGGATAGAATTTTATCTTTAAGACCTTATGCTTTTAAATTAGATGAATTATTTTCTAATGTAATTAATGCGGTCGAAAATATTTCACATCCTCTTATGATTGAAAGAGAAGTTAAGAATGAATTAATTATTATAATAACTTCAGATAGAGGATTATGCGGTGCTTTTAATTCGAATATTTTAAAATTTTCAAAAGAATATATCGATAATACACCTTATAATAAACAGTTGTTGTTAATTGGTAAAAAGGGTTATGAATTCTTTTCAAAAAGGCAGTATCCTATAACAAAATATTATATTAATATTTATAATGATAAAATATATGAAATTGTAGATGGAATTATAAAATTTATTTCTGATAAGTTTATTTCAAAGGAAGTTGATAAGGTTAGCGTGATTTATAATGAATTCAAATCTGTCTTAAAACAAAATGTTGTTAAGCAGGAAATTTTACCTTTTAAATTTAAAGAACCACAAAGCAAGTCCGAAAATCAATACAAAGAAGATTATATATATGAGCCAGATGCTAAGAATATATTATTCTACCTTATTCCGAAGCAAATGCATATTCAATTTTTAAGAGCAGTATTTGAATCTAATGCTGCTGAAGAGGGAGCAAGAATGACGGCTATGGAAATGGCAACAAATAATGCAATTGATTTACTTAGAGTATTAAATTTAATATATAACCGTGCAAGACAGGATTCAATTACTAAAGAACTTCTTGAAATTGTTAGCGGGGCAGAAGCATTACAAAAAGGATAAAAACATTGTTAAGCAATTATTTCTTTATAAAATACATTGCTGAGTTTCTAAATAATGAACTCAAAAGTTTCAGGATAAACGAAATATTTTCGCAGGAGAAAAATAAATTAGTTATTTCGTTATCTAATATTGAAGAAAAAGATTATTATAAATTTCTTGAGTTTAGTGTAAATAAAGATTTCCCATATTTAATTCTAAAAGAGGATTTTAAAAAAGTAAAGAAAAATTTTGCACAATTATTTGACTTCCTTTATGATATGCCTGTTGAATCTATATACCAGTATAATGATGATAGAATTATTACAATTAGGGTGAAGGATAATTATACTTTGAATTTCATTTTCCTGACAGGAAAGCAAAATTTTATTATTGAAAAAAATAGTTTTATAATTGATGCATTCAAGCATTCCGATGAAATAAAGAATACTGATTTTTCCTCATTATTAATGAAAAAATTAGAATCGAAACCAGAAGAAGAAGAAATTCAAACAGTACGGGATTATATAAAAAGTAAATATTTTAAATTTGGAAATATATATTTGGAGGAGGTGTTATTTAATACAGCATTAAGTAAAAACGATATCTTAACAGAGGAAAAAAAATCTATAATAGATAATGAGTTTGAAAAAGTTTATAATAAAATTCAAAATCCCAAATATATATTATATGAAGTAAATGATAAATTCGTTCCTTCTCTTATTGAATTAAATCATTTTGAATGCAATGTATACACAGAGTATGAAAATATTAATAGTATGATGAAAGATTTTGTGAAAAAACATTATAGAAATAAAGCAGTGAAAACAATAAAAGAGGAAAAAATTGAAGAGCTAAGTAAACAGGAAAAATTACTAAAGAGTAAAATCAAAAGTATCGAAGAACAACTTAAAAAAAATGTTGATTATCAAAAATTTTTAGAGTTTGGTAATGTCATTCTATATAATAAAAATTCAATAAAGAAAGGTGATAAGTATTTTATTTATAATAATTGTAAAATAACTTTAGATGAGAAACTTAGCCCATTGGAAAATGCTAACAAATATTTTGATAAATATAAAAAGGGTAAGAATAATTTAGAGGATTTGAAAGAAAAATTATCTCTGACAAAACACAAATTAGAAGAAATACTAAAGCTAAAAGATAAAATCTCATCAATAGCTGAATACAAATTGATCAAAAAAATGGAAAATAAGGTTATAAATGAAAAACAGGAAAATCCTGATTTGAAAAATTTTAGAATTTTTAAATTAGATGAGAATTTTGAGATATGGGTTGGGAAAAATTCACTTGCAAATGATTTATTAACTACAAGATACTCTTCTCAGAATGATTTATGGTTTCATATACGGGATTATTCTGGTTCTCATACAGTTTTAAAGAAGAATAAAAAGAATCTTGAATTTCCTAAAAATTATATAACAATTGCTGCATCTGTCGCAGCATATTACAGCAAGGCAAAAAATGCGGGTACCGTAGCCGTCTCATACTGTGAGCGGAAATATGTTAAGAAAAGAAAAGGTCTTAAAGAGGGAACAGTTATAATGGAAAGAGAAAAAGTTATCTATGTGAAGCCAGAAATTCCCCACAATATTTAAAAATTTCTTTCCATCTCATTTAGTTTTTCCTGTATTCTTTTTTTATTCACATTATCGTTTTGTAATAAGATATTGTAAACTTCAAATGCTTCTTTGAAAAATCCCTGCTTTGATAATAAGTCTGCGAGTGTTTCTGTAATTATTTTTATTTTTGAGAGAAAAGAAGTTTGCACTTCCTGTTGTTTTCTGATGTCTGTTATTGAAATATCTGTTTTTGGTTTAGAAACTTTAATTAAATCAAATTTTATTTCTGAGTATCGTTTCTTAAACTCTTCGTATTCTTTTTCATTAATTATTGAATCAAGACTTCTTGATACTATTAAATTCATAAATTCTTTAAAATCCTTTGCTATTTCTTTTCCAGAAGATAAATTAGAAATCTTAGCAGAATATTGTTTATAATCAGGTGAAGTATTAATTTTATTTGAGTAATAAATTTTTTCCTGTTTATTATATTTTTTTAAATCATTTAATTTTGTCCTTAAATTTTTAAGTACCTCATTATCCTGAAATCTTTCTTCTAATTCAATTAATATAGGTTCTGCTTCACTTATATATTCAAGTTGTATTAATGCCTTTAAAAGTAATAATTTTATTGTGAAATATTCGGGATAAATTTTTAAACCTATATTACAAATGTTAATACACTCCTCAAATTGTCCATTGCGATAATATAAATTTGCCAATCTTATGAATGCTGGTGAAAAGATGCTTTTATTTATCTTTTCTTTTAAACCTTCTATGTAAGCATTAAGATTAGTTGGCATCTTTAATGTTCTTTTTTAGATTTCTATTGTATAAGATTACCTGCCGAATTGATAAAAATGAAATCAATCCAAATCCCAGTGAAAACATCAGCTGGAATGGGATAGCAGCAACCTGAGCATGAATTATCGCAATAACTACACCTATAAAGCAATATATTGAAAGTAGAAGTTCAATAATAGTAAGAAAAGAAATTTTTTTAGGTAAGTATTTTTTATTCAGAAGGCTATCCTGTTTGCTTACAATTCTGAATTTTGGTGTCCTTACAAATTCACTTTTTTTGTTAAGTAAACCCTCTATTACTGCCTTTGTATTGTTAAGTGATAAACCCATACTACCAGCAAGAAAAAGAGGGAAATAAAAAATTCTATTTTGCCAGTCATAATATACATCTTTCTGTGAATATAAGTAGAACATAAAAGAACTAATGAATGCAAGAGTAAAAAACGACATTAATTTAAATACTTCTTCATACTGGTTGTTTATTTTTATTAAAAGTACAGGTAAGTTTAGTATTGCAGCTAAGAGTATAAAAGGATAGGCAAAATTACTGCATAGGTGTATGAATGATTGAAATTTCATTTTAAGAGGCAGATCTGATTTTAATACCTTTGGAAAAATCTTTTTTGCTGTTTCTATAGCTCCTTTTGTCCATCTGAATTGTTGTGACTTCAAAGAATTTATTTCAGAAGGTAATTCTGCTGGAGATGTAAAATTCATAAGATATTTTAATTTCCAACCTTTCATCTGAGCTCTGTATGATAAATCAAGATCCTCTGTTAGTGTGTCTGATTGCCAGTTGCCCGCATCATATATTGCCTCCTTTCGCCAGATGCCTCCTGTTCCATTAAAATTAATGAAAAAACCTGCACGGTTTCTCACTGCTTGCTCAATAACAAAATGGCCATCAAGTGCAATTGCTTCTGTTTTTGTTATGATAGAATAATCTCTATTTATGTGTTCCCACCTTGTTTGAACGAGTGCAATTTTGGGATCTTTAAAAAAGTATGGCAATGTTCTTTTTAAGAATTTCTTTCTTGGTATAAAGTCAGCATCAAATATTGCAACAAACTCTCCTTTAGCAACTTCCAGGCCTTCTTTTAGTGCTCCAGCTTTATAGCCTTTCCTGTTTGTTCTATGGATATGCTTAATATCATATCCTTTTTCTATATATTTTTTTATATGCTCCTTTATTATCTCTGTTGTTTCATCTGTTGAGTCATCAAGAATTTGTATTTCAAGTTTATCTTTTGGATAGTCTAATCTTATAACAGCATCTATTAATCTTGTTACAACATACCTTTCATTATATAGAGGTAATTGAATTGTAACCATTGGATACTCTTTCAATTCTAATTCACTTTCGTTTAAGTCTTTTTTCCTTGTATGATATGTTTTAAAATAGTAGTAAACCATTATAAATCCATGAGAAGCAAATATAAAAAGAATTGATAAAGACACTATGTATGCAATCAAGAATATCTTTTCCATATTTATAATTAAGTTACCAATTTGAAGTAATATTAATAATTATATCTTCACAAATTCTATCAATTGCGATAAGAATACCATTTTGTCTATTCGAAAAACCGCTTGAGCCAGAGTCATATTCACCCCAGTTTTCATAATTTGATTCAGAAATAACTTTTTGGTTTTTTAAATTTTCGAATCTAATTTTTACATTAATAACAATTTTTCTTTTTGTTACATTTTCATTTCCTGCTATAACAAGCGGTTCATCTCTTACACTTGTAATAGTTCCTAAAATAATTCCATCAGCTGTGCTTCTATCTGCCAATATATATGTATTATCGTCTATAATTTTCTTTTTTAAGGATTCGGTAAAATTTTCTTTTAATCCTGCTTCTGAAAATCCGCTTTCATCAATGAAAAGCGGAATTGCAACTGATTTTATCCCTTCAGGTGGAGTCCTTCCTCTAAAGGTGTAAATTCCACAACTGCTGAGCAAAGCCACCAGAATTAAAATAAAATTCTTACCGCTTCTTAATATCATAATTTTTTATTTTTCTATAAATGTTTCTCGGGGTTTGTTTTAAAATTTTTGACACTTTTGTTACATTGAAATTATTATGCTTTAATAAGTAACTAAGTACGGATTTCTCTATTTCTTCCATTGTCATCTGATTTATTTTATCTTTAGGTATGTAAAAATCATTATTTATATCATAAGATTGTGCAGTATTATTGAATCTAATTTCAGTTAGTATATTTTTCAAATCCATTATATCTGCTTTTAATTCTATCAAAGCTCTTAGGATTAAATCCTTATCTGCTAAGCTATCCAGCTGATTTACCTTTAATGCAGGTAGTCTCCTATTCTCTATCGGTTCCTGTTTTAAATGCTTTTTTACATCTTCTAAAGTTAGTTTTTTATCAGGTTGCAAAACTATTATACTTTCTACAAAATTTTTTAACTCTCTTGCATTACCATACCATACATAATTAATTAAATAATCCATAGCATCCTGTTCTATACCTGCAAAATTAATCTTGTTTTCATTACAAAATGATTCTACAAAGTAATCAAAAAGAACTTTTATATCTCCCTTTCTCTCTCGGAGAGGTGGAATATGTAAATTAACTGATTTTAACCTATAATATAAATCTTCCCTAAAGTTTCCATTAAGGACTTCTTTACTCAAATCTCTGTTTGTGGCAGCAAGCACTCTAACATCAACTATAATATTCTCATAACCGCCAACTCTCATAAACTCTCCAGATTCTAATACTCTTAATATTTTTACCTGCGTAGAAAGTGGCATCTCTCCAATTTCATCAAGAAATATTGTACCCTTATCTGCAAGTTCAAAATATCCCTTTCTTGTTTCTATTGCTCCTGTGAATGCACCTTTCTGATGTCCGAAGAGTTCACTTTCAATAATTCCCTCAGGTATTGCGCCACAATTAACTTTTATAAGTGGTTTGTTTTTTCTTTTACTATAATAATGGATTGCATTTGCAACTATCTCTTTTCCAGTGCCACTTTCTCCTGTAATCAATACACTTATATTGGAAGGGGCAACCTGTTTAATTGTCTCATTTAATTCCTTTATTTGAACAGAATTTCCTAATAGTAAATTACTCATTTTTAAATATTTATAAATATAATATTATTAAAATCTGAATTAAAGATATTTTTGCATATAATATTTTGATAAATGCTTAAAGTATAAAAACTACAGTAAATTAGAATTATATTATTATCAAAATTTTAGAGTGAAATTAGCTGTTTCTTTTATACTCAGTTTGTTTAATTCTTTCCCTTTTAATGTAAGTATTAATTAGTTAATTTTGAATAATTTATTAAACTAAAATAAATTGGCAAAAAATAAACAGAAACAGTCAAAAATAAATAAAGTTATAATTAGTAATGTTATTGATGAAAAATTAGGAAAGTATTTCTGGATTGTTATTCCTATTCTTACTGTAATCTATTTTATTTCGAGCAGGTATTCAGTTGGATTTTATCAAGATGATGAAATCAGTCAATATATTAATATGATTGATTTCTGGGCAAATCCTTCTGTGATTTTGGGAAATGCTCCTAAACCAGGCTGGAAAATTTTTATGGTTTTACCTGCACTTGTTAGTTATGATTTTGTTCTTATTTGTAATTCTTTTATTGCTGCTTTAACTGTGTTTGTTACTTATAAAATGCTAAAAGTGTATGAATTAAAGAATGCAGTGATTGGAGCATTACTCTTAGCCGTTCAACCTTTATACTTTGATTTATCTTTCAGATCATATCCTGAAATTTTTACCGCTCTTACTTTCGCTCTTTTCCTCATTGCAATGAAAAAAGAAAACTATTTCCTCAGTGCTTTAATTGCTGGATATATTTATACATTCAGACAGGAGATAGCATTGCTTCTTGTAATACTTTTTATTTTCTTTTTATATAAGAAAAAGTTTCTTGCTATTTTAGGACTTGCCATTGCACCCATAATATATAATATACTCGGATTTTTAAAAACTGGTGATCCTATTTATGTAATTTCAGAAATGTTTAGAGTTGCCGGTCTTGAATACAGAACTCAGGGACCTTTGCACTATTTTAAATTTTATATTTTTATTGTAGGACCTGTATCTCTTACTTTGTTTCTGAATGGATTCCTCAGTTTTACTGCTATGGGTACAAGATATAAATCTTTCCTGCTTGATAATTTTTGGTTCTATGCGATCTTCCTTATAGTGTTTGTAACACAAATTCTTACAACACTTGGGAGCGGTCCTAATCCAGGGAATTGGCGTTATCTTTTACATCTTTCACCTATATGTATTTATTTCGCTGTTATTGGGTTAAATAATCTTGCCGAGAAAGAATTCCGAATGATAAGTTATATTATTCCAGCTATTCTTTTATTTTTAACTTTCTTGTTCTTATCAAAAGTTTCTGATGGTTATGTTTTCAAGGAACCACCTCAGGCAGATTATACTAAAGCAATTTTTATATTATCATACTTTGTAATAATAACAATTTTTTCTTATACCAAAGATGTAAATTATTTAAGTAAAGTTTCTATTTTACTCTTTTTAGCATCTCTTTTATATTTAATAATAGATTTCAAACCTAAGCAGTTATCTCAGGAGAATCTTACAATGCAAAAAACAGCAGAGTATATTTCAGAAGTTGATATACCTGAGAATTCAAAAATTTTCACTAATCATTTTTTAACGAGATTTTTTTATAAAAATTATAAAGACAATCCACTTAAATTTTCTCCAATTTGGTCTAAGAGATATACAAACAAAGATACAACCACACTATTTATTGAAGACGCTCCGTCTGGTTCGATAATAGTATGGGAACCACATTATAGCTATAGAATATATAATAAAGATACAGTTGGAATTGAAGAGAAAATAATATTGAATGATACTGTTGGTTTTAAATTAATACAAAGAATAGTTGCCCCGGATAAAAAATCTTTTTATTCATACATCTTTCAAAAGAAGTAAATTTGAAAAGGAAAAATAAAAATAAAAACTGTATAATTTTTGGAGGCGGTGGCTTCATTGGGTCAAATCTTGCAGAGGCTTTAGTTTCAAAAGGATATAATGTAACTGTTTTTGATAAATTATACTTTAATAAATTCAATTTAAAAAATTTCATTAAAGAGATTCAGATTATAGAAGGGGATTTCTTTAATCTGCAGGATATAAAAAAATCTCTAATTGGTCAGGATATCGTTATTCATCTTGTCAGTTCTACCGTACCCGAGAGTTCTAATTTGAATCCAGTTTATGATATTGAAACCAATTTAATTTCTTCTGTAAATTTATTTAATGAATGTATTAATAACAATATTTCAAAGTTAATTTTTATTTCTTCGGGTGGAACTGTATATGGAATACCGAAGAAAATACCTATTAGGGAAGATTTTTATGGACATCCATTATGTTCTTATGGCATTGTGAAGAAAACAATTGAGGACTATCTTTTTATGTTTAATAAATTGTACGGTCTAAATTTTTTTATTTTCCGCCTTTCAAATCCTTATGGAATAAAACAGAACCCGAGGGTTTCACAAGGTGTTATTCCAGTTTTTTTATATAAAACATTGAGAAAGGAAAAAATAGAAGTTTGGGGTGATGGTTCTATAGTTAGAGATTTTATATATATAAAAGATGCTGTTAATTGTATCGTTAAGTCTTTAAATAAAGATTCCCCCGATAAAATTTTTAATTTAGGGTCAGGAGTTGGACACTCAATTAATAATATATTGAAAGTAATTAGCGAAGTTACTAAAATGAAACCAGATGTAGTTTATCTTCCTTCAAGAAAGATAGATGTACCCGTAAATATTCTGGATTCTTCTTTAGCAAGTAAAACTTTCAACTGGAAACCCAAAACGACTCTAAAAGAAGGTATAAAAAATTTATATAAATACTTTTTGAACAATTTTAAAATTTATGATAGATAATTCAGAAATCACATTATCAGTTTTTTTCCCTGCGTATTATGACGAAAAAAACATAGAGAAAGTTGTTACAAAAGCCATTGAAGTACTGGAAGAATTAAAATTGAAAGATTATGAAATTTTAATTATTGAAGATGGCAGCCCTGATAAAACAGGAGAAGTTGCTGATGAACTTGCAAAAAAGTATCCTAAGGTAAGAGTTATTCACCATGAAAAAAATATGGGATATGGCTACACTTTAAGAGATGGTTTCCTTAATGCAAAAATGGATTATGTGTTTTATACTGATGGTGATAATCAGTTTGACCTTACGGAACTTAAAAAATTTGTTGCTCTTATTCCTTATAGTGATATGGTTGTGGGTTTTAGAAAAACCAAACAATATTCGTTTTATAGAAGGGTTGTTTCACTTTTTTATAATTTCCTTTTAAAAATACTTTTTGAAATAAGATATTGGGATATTGATTGTGCTTTTAAATTATTCAAGAGGGAAATATTTGATAAAATAAAAATTGAATCAATAGATGCTTTTATTGATGCTGAAATTATGATTAAAGCTCATTTACTCGGTTATACTTCTACAGAAATTGGGGTTAGGCACCTTCCACGACTCGATGGAATATCTACTGGGGCAAGACCCTCAGTAATTATAAAAACTATACTGGAAGCTTTTAAATATAGAAAAGAATATAAGAACGAAATTAAAAAGTATAAACAAAGATTTAAATCTTCTATGAGTTGTTAGTAGAATCGCAGTTATATTTTCTAATCTAATTTTACTATTTTCAATCTGAGTGAATTTCCCATTACAGTTACAACATCACTGAAAGCCATTAACATAGATGCCATCACAGGTGATATTATAATGCCATAAGGGGAAAGTATTCCCGCCGCTAATGGAATTGCAATTATATTGTAGAAAAATGCCCAGAAAATATTCTGCTTTATTATCTTTACTGTGTGTCTTGATATGTTTAATGCTTTTGTTATATTTTTTATTTCACCTTTTAATAATACTATATCTGAAGTATCTACAACGATATCTGTTGCTGTTCCGATTGCAATACTTACATCTGCTCTTGCAAGCGAAGGTGTATCGTTAATTCCATCTCCTACCATAGCAACATATTTTCCTGAGTTCTGTAATTTTGAAATTATTTTTTCCTTATCTTCTGGTAGTGCTTTGTATATATAATTGTTAATCTCTAAACTTTTTGCTATTTCTTTTGTTGTATTTTCCTCATCTCCGCTTATCAAAAATAAGTCTATATTTCTCTGTTTTAATTTTGAAATTACCTCTTGATTTCCTGTCCTTTCAGAATCTGAAAACTCAAAAATACCCGCAACTTTATTATCAATGCTAATGAATAATGATTTACCATTATTAATATCAGGAAGAGGAATGTCATTGTTCCTCATCATCCTTAAGTTTCCAATTACAATCTGCTTTCCATCCACGATTCCCGTTATTCCCATACCATGATGATTGACCACATTTTCTACATATTCATATACAGGAATATTTTTATTTTGACAATAATTATTTATAGACTTTGCTATTGGATGATTTGAATATCTTTCGAGACTGTAAGAGAATTTTAATAACTCTTTTTCATTAAAATTATTCAATGGTGTGATTGATTTAATCCTCATCTCACCAGTAGTTAATGTTCCTGTTTTATCGAAGCATATAGTATTAACTTTATTTAGTTTTTCTATTGCTTCTATGTTATTAAATAAAACACCATTTTCTACTGCTCTACCAATACCTAATACAACTGCCATAGGTGATGCTAATCCCAGTGCGCAGGGACAAGCAATAATTAATACTGAAACTGCATAAAGCAAAGATTTATCAAACGGTTCTCCTATTATAAAATTCCATATTATAAAAGTTAAAATTGAAATTATAATAACAATGGGTACAAATACTGATGATATCTTATCTGCAAGCCTTTGTATTTTTGGCTTTGATAGTGAAGCTTCTTTTACAAGGTTTATAATTTTTGATAGTGTGGTATCTTCTCCTACTTTCTCAGCTGTTATTTTTACTGCACCATTAATTAACATAGTACCACTAATGAGGTAGTCACCTTCTATTTTTTCTAAATGAATACTTTCTCCTGTCACGGTACTTTCATCTACTATACATTGTCCTTCTGCAATATATCCATCTACTGGTATCTTTTCTCCTGCTTTGACAATAACAATATCATTTACTTTGACTTTCCTAAAAGGAATTTGCATTTCATTACCGTTTCTTATAACATTTACATATTTAGAGCGGAGATCTTTAAGTTTATTTATAGAAGTATAAGTTTTTGCTTTTAATTTTGCTTCAAGATAGTTACCAATTAATATAAAGGTTATTATCATTGAAGAGGTTTCAAAATAGACCTCATGATTGTTTTCAAAGATAGATATTTGTAATTTAAAAATATGATTAAGGGAAATAATCAGGCTATAAATAAAAGATGATAATGTACCTAAACTTACAAGAGTATCCATATTGGAAGTCTTGTTTTTAAGAGCGTTGTAGGCACCAATTAAAAATTTATTTCCACACCAGAAAATAACGATAGAACTTAAAATAATTAGAGTTATATATAAAATATTTTCGTTGATATTATTTAGGAATATTAGGAAATCAAAATGATTTCTCATTGATATACCAATGATGATTAAGCTAAAAACAAGTGAAAATAATATTTTTATTCTGTGGGTTTTTAATGCTTTATATCGTTTTTCCTCTAATTCGTCGGTTTCTTCCTCAAGGGGAGTATAGCCAAGTTTTTTTATACTTTCCTTTATTGTTTCTTTTGAAATCTTTTTGGGATTATATTCTATTTCCGCTGTTTCTGAGGTAAAATTAATCTCTGCTGACTTTATTCCATCTAATTTTTGTAAATAACTTGAAATACTCCTTGCACAATTTGTGCAACTCATTCCAACAATATCTATTTCAAATTTTTGATATTTTTTATTTTCCATATTTACTTATATAATCAATAATTATTGCTGCTTTCTTATTATCTAAAACATTATGAACGCGAATAATGTTCACACCATTCAATATTGCAAATACATTTGCAGCAATAGTCCCTCCCAGTCGTTCTGAAACAGGGGTCGGATATATTTTATCTATAAAACTTTTATTAGATAGACCTATTAGAATTGGACAATTTAGCTCTTTAAATCTTGATAAGTTCTTTATTAAATCCAAATTATGTTCAAGGGTTTTTCCGAATCCTATTCCTACATCAATAATTATCTGTTTAATTCCATAATCTTCGGCTTTCCTTTTTGAGTTCAAAAGAAAATTATAAACTTCTTCAACAACATTTTCATATTGTGGATTCATTTGCATATTTTCAGGAGTCCCTTTAATATGCATTAATATACAGGATTTATTATACCTTGCAACAATTTCAGGAGACTTTTCATCAAAAGTAAATCCACTTATATCATTTACTATCTCTGCACCCGATTTAATTGCTTCTTCAACAACTCTACTTTTATATGAATCTATAGAAATTGGTATTTTAATTTTTTTTGAAAGGATTTCAATTACAGGTACTACTCTTTCAAGTTCTTCGTCTTCGGAAACCTTTTGTGCTCCAGGTCTTGTAGATTCTCCGCCAACATCAATAAAATCCGCTCCATCTCTTTCCATTTTCAATGCATCCGTTACAATTCTTTCTAAGTCAGGTTTGCTGTTTTTAAAATATTTTCCCCCATCAAAAAAAGAATCAGGGGTAATATTTAAAATACCCATTATAAATGTTCTCTCAGAAAAATTATATTCTGAAGCTCCAAATTTATATTTCATAGTTTCTCAGAAGATTTAATTTACAGTAGCTCCATCATCAATTGGTTTGTCTGTTGTTATTAACACCAACTTATCATTCTTTTTTGCTGCTAATAACATTCCTTCAGATTCAACCCCCATTATTTTTGTTTTTTTCATATTACTAACAACAACTATCGACTTTCCTATAATATCTTCAGGAGTATAATGTTCTGCAATTCCTGCTACGATTTGCCTTTCATCTTCATCAATTTTTATTTTTAATTTTAAAAGTTTTTTACTATTCGGAATTTTTTCGCAGGAAATTACTTTCGCAACTTTTATCTTTAATTTTTGAAACTCGGTTATTGTAATTTCTTCTTCCATTTCCTTTTCTTTTGTTTGATTATTTATTTCTATTTGTGGGAATAGAATTTCATTCTTTCCTAACTCTTGATTTTCTTTTAGATTAAGTTCACCAATTTTATTCCAGCTCAGTTCAGTGTTCTCTGCATTTAAGATTTTCAAAATTTTTTTTGTAGTAAATGGTAATATTGGATAAATTGCGATTGCTAATGAATAACATATATTCAGGCAATCATTAATTATCTCTCCACATTTTTTAATATCAGACTTTATAACATTCCATGGTTCTGAATCATTGAAGTATTTATTTGCAATACGAGCTAAATTCATTGTTTCATTTAAAGCATCACGGAATCTAAAACTCTCATAACATTTTTCAATAATTTTAGCTTGATCTTTGATTGTTGTAAGTACTTCTGAATCTTTATTTTCTCGTGATGGAATTCTATTACCAAATTTATTTTTAGCAAATACAACTGTTCTATTAACAAAGTTACCGAGAATACCTGCAAGTTCACTGTTATTTTTTATTCTGAAATCTTCAATGCTTAAATCTGAATCTTTATTCTCTGGTAAATTTGATGCAACTACATATCTAACTACATCAGGATCAAATTGCTTAATAATATCTTTTACGAGAATGCCATGCCCTTTGCTTTTTGATAATTTTCCACCTTCAAGATTCAAAAATTCATTTGCTGGAATATTATCTGGTAATATATAACCACCATGAGCCATTAGCATAGCTGGAAATACTATGGCATGAAAAATGATATTATCTTTCCCAATAAAGTGTATTAACTTTGTATTCTCATCACACCAGTATTCCTTCCACCGTTCAGGTTCTCCTTTTTCTATGAATAATTCTTTTGTCGCTGAAATATACCCGATTGGTGCTTCAAACCAGACATAAATTACTTTACCTTCGTATCCTTCTATTGGTACCTTAACACCCCAATCAAGATCTCTTGTAATTGCTCTGTCTTTTAATCCGGTTTTGAACCATCCTTCACAGTAATTTTTTACATTAGATTTCCAATGTGTCTTTGTTGAGATCCATTCTTCTAATCTTTTCTGGAATTTCTCTAATGGAAAATAAAAATTATAAGATTCCTTAATTACGGGAATATCACCCGAAATTTTTGACTTCGGATTTATTAATTCTAAAGGCGAAAGGTTACTTCCACAACTTTCACATTGGTCTCCTCTTGCTTCTTCATACCCACAAATTGGACAGGTGCCTTCAACAAATCTATCTGCAAGAAATTTTTTATCTTTTTCTGAATATAGTTGTTTCTCCGATTTTTTTATTAGAAGATTTTTATTGTATAGGTTTAGAAAGAATTCTTGTGATGTTTTATGATGTATGTGATTTGAAGTTCTTGAATATATGTCAAATTCTATACCTAAATCTTTAAATGCCTGTTGATTTGCGTAGTGGTATCTGTCTATTATTTCTTTCGGGGTGACTTTTTCTTTTAAAGCACTAATTTCTATTGCTGTTCCGTGTTCATCTGAACCACATATAAAAATAACATCTTCTTTTTTAAGCCGTTTATATTTCACAAAAATATCTGCTGGCAAATAAGCACCTGCAATGTGACCCAGGTGTATGTAACCATTTGCGTAGGGTAGAGCTGAAGTAATTAAATATTTTCTTTTTTCCATTCAATAATATAATAATAAGATAATTTTCTATAAATGAAAATAAAACATTATTTTATAATTAATGAAAAATTAAAACTATTTTGGAATGTTAAAGATTTTAATATAAAATAAAGATGAAGTAATTCATTTTTTCTTTTTTAAAATATTCAAATATAGAATTTTTACTGGTTATAGTTGCCCTTTAGTATTTGAAGTAATAAAGAGTTATCTTTATAAGAAGATATTATAAAATTTTGGGGCTGCCAGAATGAACAGCCCCAAATTATAATTTTTATATATATTGGTTCTAACCTTATTATTTTATCAATATCATTTTTTTTGTCTCAGTGAACTCTTTTGTAATTAGTTTATAATAATATATTCCACTTGTCAATTGAGAACCATCAAAAATTACTTCATAACTTCCTGGTTCTAATGCTTCGTCTATGAGGGTCTGAATTTTTCTACCAAGTATATCATATACAACTATAGTTACATCTATATTTTTTCCTATATTTGTATTAGGAACATCAAATTTAATTTTTGTTGTTGGATTAAAAGGGTTTGGATAATTCTGGGACAATGAAAATGATTGTGGTATTTCACTTGAGATTTTTTTTACTCCTATTTGTTGTGTATATTTTATTGTAGCATAATCTTCATTTGTTCCACTACCATAACTTTCTCCTGTAACAAATACACTTCCATTTGCATCAACTGCTATGGAGTATGGATAATCAGTGAAACTGCCTGGACCATCATATCTTGCAACCCATTGTTGAACTCCAGATGAACTATATCTAACGGTTGCATAGTCCCAATTTGAACCAAGGCTCCTTCCCGTTACATAAACATTACCGAACATATCAACTGCGAGAGAATATGCCCAGTCATCACTATTAGTATTGCTATATTTTGCAACCCATTGTTGCACAAGTGATGAATTGTATTTAATTGTCACATAATCATATCCTGTCCCGGTTTGTAAACCTCTCCCAGTAATATATATAAAACCTGCAGCATCAACTTTTAGATCTCTCGCTTCATCAACACCATTTCCAGTGCCATTATATCTATCTACTAATAATTGGGTTCCATCAGATGAATATTTTATAGTCGCAATGTCTAAATTTGTTCCACTTCCTAAACTTCTACCAGTAACATATATATATCCTGAATTATCAATACCTAAAGCTCTTGCTTCATCATAACCATTACCCGGACCATTATATCTTGCAACCCATTTCTGTTCTCCATTAGCATCATACTTTATAGTGGTGTAATCAATACCTGATGCACCCCCATAGCTCCTACCTGTAACATATACATTACTACCATCTAAAGCAATAGAACTGGCAGAATCATTGCCATTACCTGGACCGTTGTATGTTACTGCCCATATTAAACTTCCAATGTTGCTATATTTAATAGTAATAAAATCAGCTTGTGTTCCGCTACCAACCGAGAAACCAGTTACATAAACAAAACCAAAGTTATCAACCTTTATAGAATATGCTTCATCAACATTGTTACTTGGACCATTATATCTTGCAACCCATTGTTGAACACCGGAAGAATCGTATTTTATTGTAACAATATCATAATTTAAACCACCTGATTTTGATATTCCTGTAACATATACAGCTCCTAACATATCAATTGTAATTGCTGTTCCGATATCATAGGCATTGTTTTGTAAGTATTTATAAGTTCTTGTCCAAATAGTATCTCCTTGTGAATTATATTTTATTGTAAGGATACCTAAATACGTAGTAGAACCGGTTACATACACATTACCTAACCCGTCTGGAACAAGTGAAGTTGCTTTATCAAGACTAGTACCTTGTCCTGAATACCTTGCAACCCACTGTTGTGTTACCTGTGAATAACTTATGGAGAATAATGTTAATAATAAAATGATAATAAAATGTTTCATTATATTAAATATTTGTTTAAAGATTTTTTTTGATTCAACTTATAAAAGAGTTTTCTTTATTAAAAAATTTAGAATTAAGTTAGTCAATAAATTTTTATCTCTCAAATTTTTTTTATTAACTATTAGCATTTTATCCTGAATACATTATTTAATTAATATCATTTTTTTTGTCTCAGTAAAGTCATTTGTAATAAGCTTATAAAAATATATTCCAGATGCAAGTTCTGAAGCATCAAATGTTATTTCGTAGAACCCTGGTTGTAATCTTTCGCTTAAAACTGTGGCAACTTCTTTTCCAGCAACATCAAAAATAAGCAGTTTTATTTCTGCAGTATTTGGAATTTGAAATTTTATTTTTGTCAGAGAATTAAACGGATTGGGATAGTTTTGTTGCAATGAATACGAAGTTGGAATTTCTGTGCCTATTTTTTTTGCGCTAATTATATCTGAGAAAGGACGACGAAAAACAGAAAGCCCATCTGTTCCCGTAAATACATAACTGTTTGTAATTAATATGGTATAAATACCGGGGACAAAACCGAATCCTTGATTCTTATTTAGCCAATTTAAACCGTTATTTGTTGATAAAAATACTCCCTCATTTGTTCCTGCGAATATATATGATTGGGAAACGGCAAGATAGTTCACATATAAATTTGATAATCCATTGTTTACAGCAGTCCAACTTGATCCATTATTTGTTGTTTTAAAAATTCCACCTCCCCAGGTACCTGCAAATATATTTGTACCTGATACTGCAAGTGCATGTACCGATTGATTAGTTAATCCATTATTGACTTCTATCCAATTTGAACCGGTGTTTGTTGATAAGAATACTCCTGATGAAGTGCCTGCAAATGTATTTGTTCCTAAAAATACAATAGAATATACACTTTTGTTTGTTAAACCTATATTAGTCCAGAGCAAACCACTTATTGTTGCACGAAATATACCTGATGAAGTTCCAGCATATATATTATTGCTCGCTTCTACTATTGTGTAAACACGTTGTTCTGTTAAACCATTGTTTACTGCTGTCCAACTTAATCCATAGTTTGTTGACATGCATACCCCACCGTTATAAGTCCCTGCAAATATATTCAGCCCGGAAACGCAAAATGACAGAATATAAAGATTTGATAACCCAGTATTAACAGCAGTCCAATTTGCCCCGTCATTTGAGGTACGATAGATACCGTAATTTTCAGTACCGGCAAATACAAAATTTTCAAGATTACTTAATTTTGCCAATGAAGTTACCGACCGGTTTGATAAACCGTTAATAGCTTCAATCCAGTCAGAGCCACTATTTGTTGATAAAAATACTCCAACGTCGGAAGTTCCTGCAAATATATTAGTCCCTGAAACAGCGAGTGCCCTAATATGTAAATCTGACAAACCGTTATTTACTGGTGTCCAACTCATTCCATTATTAGTTGTTTTAAATATTCCGCCGCTATTTGTTCCAGCAAATACATGTATACCATAAAAGGCAAGAGAAGTAATATATAAATCAGTCAAGCCACTATTGAGTGCTATCCAGTTTGTTCCATTGTTTGATGAATAAAACAATCCGTTTGTTGTACCTACGAAAACACTTGTATCCGAAGCGATTAAAGAACGAACTGATAAACTCGTCAAGCCATTATTTATTGCAGTCCAGCTTGACCCGTTATTTGTTGATAGGAAAACTCCACCACCTGTTCCAGCAAATAATTTTGTTGTTGTTGCTGCAAGTGCATTAATAGTTAGATTTGTTAATCCATTGTTAACAGCAGTCCAACTATTACCGTTGTTAGTCGTTTTGAAAATCCCATTACCTAATGTTCCCACAAATACATTAGAGCCTGAAATTGCAAATGTTTTGAAAGTTGTATTTGGTAATCCGTTATTTACGGGGGTCCAGCTTGCACCATAGTTAGTTGATAAACACACACCACCACCATTAGTTCCCGTAAACACAATTGCCCCTGAACTAATAAGGGATCTTACAGATAAGGATGATAAACCGTTATTAATAGCAACCCAACTTGCCCCGTTATTTGTTGATATAAATACACCCCCATCATTACTGCCTGCAAATACCCGTGTCCCTGAAATAGTGAAAGAATTCACATATCCTCCATTTGGGCCATTTGTTTGCACCCATTGGGCATAACAATAATCGGATTTTAAGCAAAAAAATGCTACCGCTAAAATTAGCGAAAAGTAAACTAAATTTTTCATTTTTTAAAATTTTAATTAAAAAATCAGGTTTTGCTATTAATAATAGAATTCTTTTTTTTCTCGATTTTCCTCTTAAGGAAAAATAAATGAAAAAAGTTTAATCTATAATTAATTAGCAAAGCCATTTAATTAAGTAATTAAATAGTTATATAATAAGCTTAGTTTCTTTCTTAAAATTACCAGCCCTCTTTTGTAATACATTATATCTTTTTTTTTCCTGTTAATTCTAAATAAATTTTTTATTTTTTTCAAGTCTTTTTTTGAATTAATAGGAAATTATAAAATCAAACAAGAGAGATTAAAATTATTAAGATAATTATATTGAGTTTTTATACTTTTTATTTATATAAATTTAACTTTCGCTCTTTTTAATAAAAAAATTAATACTAAATGTATAAGTTTTTTCTGTGTTTAATAGTGATTTAATTTTTATAGGTTTTTTTAATTATCTCTTTAAGTCCCTAATCTTATATTTCATAAAAATATATCATAGTAATTCTTAAATTATTAAAACTTTATTTCTTATAAATTTTATTTAGTTTAGTAAATAATTCTGAGTAATTTTTTTCTATAATATCTTTATATTCCGGAAATAATTTTATCAATTGTTCTTTTTTTGCTAAAGTAAAGTCATCATATTCAAACCCTGGGGAAACTGTGCAACCGATTAGTGAATAATTATTTCTTTTCTCTGGTTTTAATGCACACCAGCAACCTGCTTCTATTAATATTTGATAAGAATCGCCCTTTTTAATATTCCTGCCTAACCGCTTAATCTCTATGTGCTTATCTGGATAAATTATGTATACCAATAGTGTTACTCCATCATAGAAGTGGAGAACTTCATCCGCTTTTAATTTATGAAATGCTGAAAAGTCGTCTCCTTGTAATAGAAAATATATAGAAGTTGAATAAACTCTATCACCTTTAAATTTTTTTGGTAAACACCCTTTCTTGATTTTACCTTTTGCACGGTAATATTCAAAATAGTATCCGCCTTCTATATGTCTTATCAAATTTAATTTTTTGATTAAATATTTAACATTGTTTGTCATAAATATTTTTTTGAATTATTATGCAATTTTATATTTTAAATTTAAATTCAAAATAATACTATAATAAATTCCCAATTATATTGATGAACGGGCTTGAAATTTGTTATGTATGATTTTATTTTGATGGCAAAGAATAAATTTTATGAATAATAATAAAAATACATTCCTCTCCTTTCCGAGAAATTTCTGGGTCGTTATTATTATGGAATTCTTTGAAAGAGGGTCTTATTACGGTGTTATGTCTGTACTTTCTGTTTATCTTGTTCTTGATGTTACCCAGGGAGGGCTTGGGTTTTCTAAAGAGAGTGTTGGTGTTATTAAAAGTGTAATTACACCTCTATTATATTTACTTCCAATTATTTCCGGGGCTATTGGTGACAGGTTTGGGTATAAAAAGATTTTGATTTTTGCTTTTATCACTATGAGCCTTGGTTATCTTTTAACAGGGTTGGTAGAAAGTTATTTTCTTGTTTTTGGTAGTCTCTTAATTATGGTTTTAGGGGCTGGTTTTTTTAAACCGATTATTTCTGGTACTATTGCAAGAGCAACAAATGAATCAAATTCCACTCTTGCATTTGGTATATATTATTGGACAATAAATCTTGGTGCATTTATATTTCCTTTAATTCTGGTACCCTTTTTAAAAAGTATTTCCTGGTCTTATATTTTCTTTATGGCTGCTATTGGTACAGGATGGTTATTATTTTTAAATATTTTTTTATACAAAGAACCCGAAAGGCCAAAATCAACAAAGTCAATTGGAACTGTTTTTAAAGAGATGGTTCTTGTCATTACTGATTTCAGATTTATTATTATGTTAATAATATATTCAGGTTTCTGGATTCTTTATTTTCAGATGTTTGATACTGTTTTATGGTACTTAAAAGAAAAAATGGATATGTCTCCTGTAGATAAATTTGTGAACTCTGTTATTGGTATTTTCTATTCAAATGCAAATTGGAAATTTGATGCTGAGCATGTGACCGTCATTAATGCTGGAACTATAATTTTATTACAGATAGTTGTTTCCAATATTGTTAAAAAAACTAAAGCATTACCGACAATGATTTTTGGGATAGCCTTGGGGACAATTGGAATGGCTATGCTGGCAATTTCCAATAGCGCCTGGATTTTTATTGCTGGTATGATTGTATTTTCTATTGGAGAAATGACTGCTCATCCAAAATTTATTAGTTATATTGGAATTATCGCACCTGAAGATAAAAAAGCTTTATATTTAGGTTATTCGTTTCTTTATGGTGTAATTGGTAGTGGTATTGGAGGTATTCTTGGGGCAAATGCTTATGTATATTTTGTAAATAAACTAAATAGCCCTGCTTCTTTATGGCTTATGTTTAGTCTAATTGGTGTTGTAACGATTATTGGTTTAATTTTATATAATAAATTTGTAATAATCAGAAAAAAATAATTCCTTCTTTTTTAAAATTTAGATTATCTTGTAAAAATTTTTTTATAGGGAGTTGATTAAATGAAAATGTTCCTATGTTTTGCAATTTGGCTCTGCTGTTCACTATGTATATTAATCCCACTAAACTTTTCATAATAGAATATCTTTTAGGTTTTAATAAATTTGACACCGAATTTATTTTATTTTTTCCGTTGAAAATAAGCAAAAAATACTGTATTTTTAATAGTTTATATCATATTTAAAATCTTAAATATTTTAACTATGGATGGTAAAAATTTAAATAATTTTCAACTTGTATCTGATATGGTTGATACTTTAACAGATTCAGATATTAGAAAAATAGCGGGATTAATAAATAAAAAAATTAGTCAGGGAGAAAAGATTTTTAATCTAACTATTGGAGATTTTAATCCGAAAGTTTTTCCTGTACCTCAAGAGTATGCTAATGAAGTTTATAATGCATATAGAGAAAGATTTACAAATTATCCACCTATTGTGGGAGAGCCTGAACTGAGAAAAACTTTATCCAAGTTTATTTATGATAGGGAAAATCTTGAATATTCTCCTGACGAGTTTATAGTTGGGGGTGGTGGAAGACCATTGATATTTACATATTTTATTTCCTGTGTTAATCCTGATGAGATGGTTGTTTTTCCTGTGCCATCGTGGAATAACAATTACTATGCACATATTGTAAAAGCGAAAATGGTACTTATAGAAACTAAGCCCGAAGATAATTTTATGCCTCTTGCTGAATCAATTAAACCTTTTGTTAAAGACTCTTCTATTATTGCAATGTGTTCTCCGCTCAATCCTACTGGCACAGTTTTACAAAAAGAAAATCTTTCACATCTTTGTGATATTATACTTGAAGAAAATCAAAGAAGAAAAAAATTAAATATTAAACCGCTGTATCTGATGTATGACCAGATATACTGGTTATTGACTTATAAAAATTATCAGCATTATAACCCGGTTTCCATAAATCCTGAAATGAGAAAATATACTTTATTCGTAGATGGAATGTCGAAATATTTTGCTGGTACTGGTATAAGAGTTGGTTGGGGGTTTGGAGATGATGAGGTGATAACAAAAATGAAGGCATTATTTTCTCATATGGGAGCTTTTCCACCTAAACCTGAGCAAATGGCTGCAGCGCGTTATCTCGCTAATAAAGAATGGGTAGATAATTATATTAATAATTTTAAAGAAGAGGTTTCTAAAAGATTATTCAAATTCTATGATGGTTTTATGAACCTAAAATCAAAAGGGTATAAAGTAAATGCAATAGAACCACAGGCTGCAATATATTTAACTGTTCAATTTGATTTATTTGGCTTGAAGAAACCTGATGGTAAAGCTATTCAGTCAACTGAAGATATTACGAATTATTTACTTGATGAAGCAAAAGTTGGATTAGTTCCTTTTTCTGCTTTTGGTTCTTTAAATAATCCAACCTGGTATAGGCTTTCAGTTGGTACCTGTACTTTTGAAGAAGTATCTGAGATATTATATAATCTTGAAAAAGCATTATCAAAATTAAGTTGATTATTGGGGCTATAGCTCATTTGGTAGAGCACTTCGTTCGCAACGAAGGGGTAACGGGTTCGAATCCCGTTAGCTCCACAATGATTTTAAAAAAGTTACAACAGAAAAAATTTTCTAAATTCATTTGTTTTAATTAAGTCAGTAGTAATTTATGCCTAATGAGAAAATAATACCTGTGAATATAGAGGAAGAAATGAAGTCCTCCTATATTGATTATTCTATGTCTGTTATAGTTTCCCGTGCTTTACCTGATGTTCGTGATGGTTTAAAACCAGTGCATAGAAGAGTTTTATACGGGATGAATGAACTCAACCTCACTCATAATAAGCCCTATAAAAAATCTGCTCGTATAGTGGGAGAGGTTCTCGGAAAGTACCATCCACATGGTGATAAAGCAGTTTATGATACTATGGTTAGAATGGTACAGGATTTTTCACTTAGATATCCTTTAATTGATGGACAGGGGAATTTTGGCTCTATTGACGGTGATTCTCCTGCTGCTATGAGATATACCGAAGCACGATTGCATAGGATTGCAGAATATTTATTAGCGGACCTTGAAAAAGACACAGTTGATTTTAACCCGAATTTTGATGACACTTTAAAGGAACCTTCCGTTCTTCCAACTGTTATTCCAAATCTTTTAATTAATGGTTCTAATGGTATTGCTGTGGGTATGGCTACCAACATTCCCCCACATAATTTGAGTGAAGTTGTTGATGGAATTATTTATTACATAAAAAATCCCGACTGCACAATTAAGCAATTGATGAAATATATTATCGCTCCGGATTTTCCAACGGGAGGTATTATATATGGATATGAACCTGTGGTTGAAGCATATACAACAGGAAAAGGTAAAATAATTTTAAGAGCAAAGGCTTCTATTGAAACAGAAAGAAGCGGAAAACAAAATATTATAATTACTGAAATTCCTTATCAGGTAAATAAAGCAAGTTTGATAGAATCAATTGCAACGCTTGCTCGTGAAAAGAAAATTGAGGACATCTCTTCTATTAATGACGAAAGTGATAGAGATGGAATGCGAATTGTTGTTGGGCTTAAAAGAGATGGCAATCCACATATTGTATTGAATAATTTATTCAAGCATACGCAAATGCAGGTTACTTTTGGTGTAATTAATCTTGCTCTTGTTGATGGGGTGCCCAGGATATTAAATTTAAAAGATTTAATAGAACATTTTGTTAAGCATAGATTAGATGTAATAGTTAGGAGAACAAAATTTGATTTGAATGCTGCTGAAAAAAGAGCCCATATTCTTGAGGGATACATAATTGCGCTTGATAATATTGATGAGATTATAAAACTAATTAAAAAGGCAAAGGATGTTCCAACTGCTAAAGAGAACCTGATGAAAAAATTTAAATTATCAGAGATTCAGGCGCAGGCGATTCTTGATATGCGATTACAAAAGCTTACAGGTTTAGAAAGAAAAAAAGTTGAAGATGAATATAAAGAAGTATTGAAGACTATAGAAAAACTTAAAAGGATATTGGCAAGTGAAGCGTTAAGAAAGGAAATTATAATTGATGAGTTGAAAGAAGTAAAAGAAAGATTCGGAGATGAAAGGAGAACTCAAATTGTTTATGATGTTAAGAAAATGACTGATGATGAAATGATGAAAGAACTTGTAAAGGAAGAAGATGTTGTAATCACAATATCAAATAAAGGATTTATAAAGAGAATACCAGTTTCCTCATATCGTTCACAGGGACGTGGCGGACGGGGAATAACTGCCGCCTCTACAGGAAATTCTGATGATGATTTCATTGAGCATATGTTTGTTGGTTCCACACATCAATACATAATGTTCTTTACCGATAGGGGAAAGTGCTATTGGCTTAAGGTATATGATATTCCGGAAGGTACCAGAGCATCAAGAGGAAAATCGATTTTAAACTTAATTGAAAAAGAAAAAGAAGAAAATATTTCTGCTTTTGTTGTTGTAAAAGATTTTAATGAGGAATTATTTGTTACTATGGTTACCCAGCAGGGTTTAATCAAAAAGACGAAACTTGATGCATATTCAAATATTCGCAGAAATGGAATTAATGCAATTAACTTAAATGAAGGTGATGAACTGGTTGATGTGAAATTAACAAATGGTAAACAGGAAATTGTAATTGGTACTCATAATGGTCTTGCTATTAGATTTAACGAGTCTCAAGTTCGTGAAATGGGTAGAGTTGCTACTGGTGTTAGAGCCATTAAACTCGGTAAAGGTGATTTTGTGATTGGAATGATTGCGGTTGTTAGACCGTCTGCAACCATTCTGGTGGTTACAGAAAAAGGTTACGGTAAAAGAAGTGAACTGGCTGATTATAGAATTACCAATCGAGGTGGAAAAGGTGTTATTACAGTTAAAGTTTCCGAAAAAGTTGGTAAATTAATTTCTATTAAGGAAGTTACTGATAGTGATGACTTAATGATAATTACTTCAAGAGGTATTCTCATTAGACAGAAAGTAAAAGATATTAGGGTTATGGGTAGAAATGCACAGGGTGTAAGATTAATTAGAATTGCCGATAATGATAAAATTTCTGCGGTTGCAAATATTGTTGAAAATGGTAATAATTAATAATTTTCACTATGATAGATTTAAGAAGTGATACAGTTACAAAGCCCTCCCGAGCAATGCTAGAGTTTATTATGCAAGCAGAATTCGGAGATGATATATTCGGAGAAGACCCTACTGTGAATAAGCTACAAGCACAGTGTGCAGAACTTACCGGCAAAGAGGCAGCACTTTTTGTAACAAGCGGATGTATGGCAAATCAATTAGCGATTAAGTCACACACAAATCCCGGTGATGAAGTAATTGTTGAGTTTAATTCACATATTATGAATTATGAAACTGCAGCGCCAGCTGTAATTTCAAGGGTTCAGCTTATGCCTATTATGGGTGTCAATGGTGTGATGAAAGTTGAAGATATTAAGAAACATATAAGACCGAAAGAATATTATTTCCCAAAAACAGGATTAATATCTCTCGAAAACACTCACAACAGGGCAGGTGGTATTATACAACCAATAGAGAATATTAAGCAAATAACAGATTTAGCGAAAGAGTCAAAAATAAAAACTCATCTCGACGGAGCAAGAATATTTAATGCTTGTGTGGAAACAGGAATTTCAGTAAAGGAGTACGCTTCTTATTTTGATTCTATCTCTTTTTGTTTTTCCAAAGGGCTTGGTGCTCCTATCGGGTCAATTTTATGTGGTGATAAGGAATTTATTCAAACTGCTCATAAGTGGAGAAAAATTCTTGGTGGTGGTATGCGACAAGTTGGTGTTATTGCTGCTGCTGCTTTATTTGCTTTAAATAATAATGTTGAAAGACTAAAAGAAGACCACAAAAAAGCTAAGTATTTTGCTGAAAAGATTAGCCAGATTAAAGAAATTAAAATTGATTTAAATACAGTTCAGACAAATATTGTGATTTTTTCTAACAGTAAATATGAGAAGCAAGAATTTATAAGTAAATTAAAAGAGAAAGGTTTATTAATTTCATCTGGAAGTTATGAATTTTTACGCGCTGTTTTTCATCTCGATGTTCAAATGTGTGAAGTTGAAGAAGCAGTACATATTATTAACGAATTGTTTTAAAATTGGATATTAAAACATTTGAAATACTTGCAAAAGAATTAATTGATTGGATTGTTGAATATTACAATAACATAGAAAACTATCCTGTAAAATCACAGGTTAAGCCAGGAGAAATTTATAATAAAATACCTGATGTCCCCCCCCAAGATTCTGAACCTTTTGAAAAAATTATTAATGATTTTCAACATATAATCCTTCCAGGTATTACGCATTGGCAGAGTCCAAAATTTTTTGCTTATTTTCCCGCTAATACAAGTTTTCCTTCCATTTTAGCTGAAATGTTGACATCTGCTATTGCTGCACAATGTATGAAATGGGAAACATCTCCTGCTGCAACTGAATTAGAAGAAAAAGTTCTTAGCTGGTTAAGGGATTTAATTGGTTTACCTTCGGAATTCAAAGGAGTTATTCAGGATACTGCTTCTACATCAACTCTTGTTTCTATTTTAACAGCGAGAGAAAGTTTTTCTAATTATGCTGTGAACCAATCAGGATTTGAAAATAATAAATTCCGTGTTTATTGCTCAACAGAAACTCATTCATCTATTGAGAAAGCTGTTAAAATAGCCGGTATTGGAAAATCAAATTTAATTAAAATTCCTGTTGATGAAAAATTTTCTTTAATCCCTGAATTGCTGAAAGAAGAAATTGAGAAAGATTTATCAAAAGGATATAAACCTTTATGTGTGGTTGGTACTCTTGGTACCACAAGTTCGACAGCAATTGACCCAATAAAAGAAATAGGAAAAATATGCAAAGAGTACAATCTCTGGTTTCATATTGACGCAGCATTTCTGGGTTCTGCATTAATCCTGCCCGAATATAAATGGATGCTGGAAGGTATTGAATATGCAGATAGCTTCGTATTCAATCCGCACAAATGGTTATTCACTAATTTTGATTGTTCCGCATATTTTGTTAAAGATGTTTCAGCACTTGTCAGGACATTTGAAATTATACCCGAATATCTTAAGACAAGAGCAGATAGCTATGTAAATAATTATTGTGATTGGGGTATTCAGTTAGGGAGAAGATTTAGAGCTTTAAAACTCTGGTTTGTAATAAGGAGTTTTGGTGTGAACGGCTTAAAGGAAAAACTGAGATTCCATATTTCTTTGGCAAAAAAATTTGAATCATTACTGAAACAAAATCAAGATTTTGAAATTCTTGCTCCTGTTGTTGCAAATCTAATCTGTTTTAGATATAAACCTGAAAATATTTCTGATGAACAAAAACTAAATAAAATTAATGAATCACTGCTTCAAAAGATAAATCAATCGGGCAGAATATATTTATCTCATACTAAATTAAATGGTAGGTATACACTCAGAATGGTAATTGGACAAACAAATGTAGGGGAAAAACATATCGAAGAAGCTTTCAATACAATTCTTGATAATATTAAGTCTGTAGTTTAAGTTTTTTAATTAAAATAAAAAAGACTACAGGAGCAATTCCCTGTAGTCTTTTATTTATTACTAAATTTTTTATTCTTTACTTAATTAGCATCATTCTTTTAACATCTACAAATCCATTTACTTCAAGACGA
>CAZMAR010000005.1:0-74847 GCA_964564635.1 uncultured Ignavibacteriaceae bacterium | reverse complement strand
CAAAGCTTGTGAGTTGTCCATTGTTTGGTTCAAAACCTCTGCTGGCGTTTATCCAGTCTGATACCTGTTGATTACTCACACTCTTGCTGAATGTGTTAACCGCTGGAAAATCTGGAAACTGTCCTCCATTAAGATTAATTGAAAAGAAAACCACAAGAAGAGAAAAACAAAAAAATGAAAATAACTTTTTCATTTTTTACACTCCTTTTTGATTTTTTTCCAAGGCAAATTATTAATATATATAAAATTAGTCAAGTCATAATTCTGTTATTTATATTCAATTTTAAAATTTTTATAGTGTTTGTATAAATTATTCACATATCTTACATAATATCAGGATTGTCTTCTATTAAGTGTAGAGTTTTATAAGCAAGTAAGATTGGATTGGAAATCTATATTTTAAGTTAATGAATACACTCTATTAATTTTACTAAAGATAAATTATTATTCTATACCAAAAACTGTTTTTTGTACTGAATACACATTCGAAATTTTAAAAGGCTTTTTCTGTTTGAAAGACAATATATATAATAAAAATAATATTGTATTTTCCGTATTGATAAAATAATTGCAACCAGAAAACTAAATTCATTCGAAAAGATGTATTAGAGTATTCCCCAAAAAGTATAGGTGGGTATGTATAAATAAGTTTTTTGAATTTTTCAATTTTTATGCCAACCTGTATTATTCTTCTGAATCATCTTCTTCTCCATCAACATTTTTTCCTGGTTTTTTTATACCATATTTTTTCATAAGAGCTTGAAAGTTTGGTCTTTGCATACTAACATCCAGGGCAGCTTTAGATATATTCCAATTATTCCTTGTTAGGGCTTCAAGCAGGAATAGTTTTTCTATTTCGTGTATAGAAGTTTCCCTTATTTGTCTTTTTAAATCATTTAATTCATATACATCTTTTGGAATATGAAACTTTTTCTGAGTTTCAGTCTTATACAATATACTTGATATATGAATAGGGGTAATTTCTTTACCCTCAACAATAATCATAAGTCTTTCAATTGTATGTTCCAGTTCTCTTACATTACCAGGCCAATGATAATTTTGTAGCATTTGCATAGCGTCAACATCAATTGCAGGTTCTTCTCTATTGAACTTCTCAGAATACTTTTTTATAAAGTGCTTAACCAGTTCGGGTATATCATCTTTTCTTTCACGCAACGGGGGTAATAAAATAGGAAAAACATTTAATCTGTAATATAAATCTTCTCTGAATTTATTCTGTTCAACAAGTTTTTTAAGATTTTGATTAGTAGCAAAAATTAACCTTACATCAACCTTTTTTACAACGGTACTTCCAACCGGTAAAAATTCTTTTTCTTGCAAAACTCTTAGCAATCTTGCCTGAATATCAAGTGATAAGTTTCCAATTTCATCAAGAAAAATTGTTCCTTTATCAGCAACTTCAAACACACCTTGTTTATCAGTATTAGCCCCAGTAAAGGCACCTTTAACATATCCAAAAAGTTCGCTCTCGATTAAACTACTGGAAAGAGTTGAAACATCAACAGCAAAAAATTTATAGTTTTTTCTTTTACTGCGATTGTGAATTGCTCTCGCAATTAAATCCTTACCAGTACCACTTTCTCCAAGAATTAAAACAGTACTATCAGTTTGTGCTACTTTATCAATTAAATTATAAACCTCAATCATTTTAGGAGATTTACCGATTATTCCTTCAAATCCTGAAGAATCAACATATTTAAATTCGCTCTTTGTAATTTTTATTAGCCTTCTCTTCTCCAATGCTTTATTTAAAACAGCAAGCAATTCTGCAGGTGTAAAAGGTTTTGGTAAATAGTCAAATGCTCCATATCTCATTGTTTCAACTGCTGAAGCAATAGTTGCATATCCTGTAATAACCACAACAACAATATCGGGATACTTTGTTTTTACAGTTTGTAAAATTTCCATCCCTCCAATATCAATCATTTTTAAATCTGTAAACACAACATCAAATTCTTCTTGCTCAAGCATTAGTAATGCCTGCTTTCCACTGGTAGTATATTTTACATTATGACCTGCTCTAAGAAAAATCTTTTCACAACTTTGACATACAACTAATTCATCATCAATTATTAAAATATTTGCTTGCATATTGAAATTTTTTTATTCTTCAAAAGGTGATTTAATTGGTAGTTGAACAGTAAAAGTAGTACCTTTTCCGATCTCGCTCTCAACATAAATCGTGCCTCCATGCTGCTCAATAATTCCATAACTAATAGATAATCCAAGACCTGTACCATTTTCTTTAGTGGTGAAAAATGGGTCGAAGATTCTATTCCTATTCTCTTCTGATATTCCAATACCTGTATCAGCAAATTTCAGTTCTATAAATTCATTATTCTCCAACAATCTTGATGATACTTTCAAAGTTCCACCTTTAGGCATAGCGTCAGCAGCGTTAAGAATAAAATTGATAATCACCTGCTGTATCTGGTCTCCATCAGCCATAATTTCAGGTAGACTGGCTTCTAAATCTTTCTCTATTGTAATATTTCTAAACGAAGTTTGATTTCTAACAAGGAGAATAATATTTTCGATTAATGAATTGACATTAATAAGTTTCTTCTGAGGTTTTGTTTGTCTTGCAAAATCAAGCAACCTTTTTACTATTTCCCTGCATCTTATGGTTTCATTTACAATTACTTTCACATCTTCTCTTTTAGGATCACCTTCAGGTAAGTCCTCCATAAGAAGACTTGCATTAGTTAATACACCTGTCAGGGGATTATTTATCTCGTGAGCAACTCCTGCAGCAAGTTTACCAATTGAAGCAAGTTTTTCAGACCGGAATAATTGTCCGTGAATTTTCTTTAATTCTGCCGTTCTTTCCTGTACTTTTAATTCTAATTTATCTGCCCATGCTTCCAGCTCCTGTTTCTCTTTTTCTAATTCTTTTGCCATATGGTCAAGCGCATTAGCAAGATTTTCTACTTCTCGGGGGGCATTTTTAATTGTGAATTCTTGTTTTATATCCCCCTCGGTAATTTTCTTTGCAACTTCTTCAAGCTTCCTTAACGGAGCGCTAATTCTTTTAGATAGGAAAACAGCAACAAAGAAAATAATAAGAGTTGCACCCAATCCAATCCCTATAAATATTAATACTGTACTCCACATAATATCTTCAAAGGGTTCTTTTAATAACCCCACATAGAGCATTCCAATAACATTTCCTTTAAAATCCCTTATCGGGTCATAAGCCCCAATATACCAATCATTAACAACAAAAGCTTCTCCAATCCACCTTTCTCCCTTTAAAATAACTTTGTTATATACTTCCTCAGAAACAAGTGTACCAATAGCATAAGTACCATCTTTATTTTTAACATTTGTAGAAATTCTTACATCATTTAAAAAAATAGTTGATGTACCAATTTCTTTCCCTTTATAAATTTCTCTCTCATGCACTACATCTTTTATTCTTGTAACAATATCATAATTTCTATTAAGTAATTTACCTGCAATAAGAACAGCAATAAGATTTCCTTTCTTATCAAGAATAGGAACAGCGGATTTAAGCATCAGTCCATTTGTTTCAATATTTTCTTGAACAGGTCTGGATTTTGGAGTTTTTATCAATTGAATTGCGGCTCTTTCCATTAATTCATAAGATTCTTTTTCAAGGTCTTTAGCACTAACTATTTCTGTACCTGAATAAATTTGTTTTGTTGAAATCACTTTTTGAATACATTCATTATTTATTATTGTATCTCCTCGACTAAATGCATTCCTCGCTCTGCAAATCACAATACCTTTACTATCCACAAGTGTAAAAATATCCAGCCTTTCATTATATAAAGTTTGTTGCAAATCGTATTGTAGAGTATCAATATCTCTCTCTAAAATAGAATTGATAATAAAACTTCTTACCGAAGTAAGCCTTGCAACAGTTTCTAAGTGTGAAATAGTGTTTTTGTAAATTTCTTTAGCGGAATTTAAATCTGAAAGTGTTTTTACTTCTGCCCGGTTAATAACCTGCCTGTAAATAATATAAGTACCAAGCACACTTAAAATAATCGTTGGCATCAGCACAGCAATCGTAAAATATACAATTAAAAAAGACTGGATACTTCTAACAAATTTTCTTTCTAATTTTTTTATATTTTTCATAAACCTAAAATTATGTTATAAAAACTTTTAATTATTTATCCAATGGTAAAAAGACTTTAAAACTTGTTCCTCTTCTTTTTTCACTTGCAAGCCTTGAGGGGCTCTCAAAAGTTATTTCTCCTTTATGATGTTCAACAACCTGTTTTACCACAGAAAGCCCTAATCCGGTACCTTCATAACCTTTTTGTTTTACATTTGTTGCCCGGAAGAACTCAGTAAATAGTTTATCTTTTTCGCTTTCAGGGATACCAATACCATTATCGCATACCTCAACCATAACGAAATTTTCTTTAACTAAATCATCAATAACTACTTCTATTAGCCCACCTGACGTATTATATTTAATAGCATTGCTTACTAAATTAGAAAAAGCAAGCTCAAGTAATTGAGCATCTCCTTTTATTATTACTTCTTTATTGTGAATTTTGTATAGATGAATTTTTATGTTTGAATAATCGCATTGCGGTTTTCTTTTGTCAACAATTTTTTTTAACAGTAAAAATAAATTCACTTCTTCTTTTTTAATTTCAGATTGTATCCTCAATTTTGAAATGTTAATTACATCGTTAATTATCTGAATTGCTTCATCTGTTCTAACTCTTGCTCTTGAAAGTTTTTCTTCTATAGCAGGAGAAATTGGACCAAGATAATTTTGCAATATTAAATCGAGGTAGGATTGAACAACGGCAATGGGAGATTTTATTTCATGGACAATTCCCATTGTATATTTTTGTTTGGTTAGTTCTGCTTTTTCTAATTCTTCCAGTGCAGTTTGTAATTCTTGCTCTCGCGTATATAAAGACCTTGCCATAGAATTTGTAAGTAATACACTTACAAACATCATTAAACCAAAGGTTAATCCAAAGAGAATTATATAATTTGGATTATTATATAAAGGGAAAGTAAAAATTACATCAAGAGAATGGTGTGTAATTAAACCGAAATATTCAAGAAAAGAAGCAAAGAAAAAAAATAAAACTACAAAAGTAGCAATTGAATAGACCACATAACCTGGAAGAATAAGACTACCTATAATCATATGAAACACAAAGAAAATATAGAAGGGACTTTCAACTCCACCAGTAAAATATGTAAGAACACAAAGAACAATTATATCAGAAATAATCTGAATTAAAGCAAAATGAAGCGGGTTAAAAGCATCAGCTGAGTTCTTTATAAAATCTGACTTAATAAATAAATTAAATATTATGTTAAATATAAGAATAGAAAATGCAATAATAATTAATGCATAAACTTGAGTTTTCGTATAATTAATTTTGAGGCCAAAAATTGAAAATAAAATAAACACAATCAAAGCACAAAAAGCCAGATAGCGTAATCTAATCAGCCAATTATTTCTCTTCGTTATTAATGTTAATAACTGTTCAACATTATATGTGTAAGATGGGATTAGATTTAACATTTAAATAATACTGGTGTTTTATTTAATAACCATCTAATCAATAAATAAACATTTAACTTAGTGTTTCAAATTACTTTAAATTATGAATATTTTTTTATACAGTCAATTATAAATACTAAAATAATAATAAAAAACGGAATTGCTAAAAGTAAATTAGCAATTCCGTTTAATTAAAAAATATTTACAGTTCTATTATTTAACAATCACCATTCGCTTTGTATCAGAAAAGTTTTCAGTTTCCATTTTGTAGAAATAGACACCGCTTGAAAGTTGAGCACCATCAAAGGTAACAGTATAAAACCCTGCATCTTTATATTCATTTACAACAGTAGCAACTTCCCTACCAAGTAAGTCAAAAACTTTTATTGAAACAAAGCCAGGGGTTGAAACAGCATAATCAATTTTTGTAATTGGATTAAATGGATTCGGATAGTTTTGATAAAGTTTGAAATTCTTAGGAATTTCATTTGCAATCGGCTTTGCTTCTGTTATAATTTCATTATAATATCTTGAAATACCGCCATTGCTTCTTACGGCATATCCATACCATTGCATAAAGCCAGGATTAACAGAAGCATTCCACCACATACTTATATGGTATACAGTTCCGGCAGGCGCAGTGTAATCAACATTGAACGAAGAACCGTTATCAGTAGAGATATAAATAGCGGAACCTCTCGCATACCAGAACCTGGATAAAGCAGAAACAAAAGAGTATGCAGTTCCTGACCCCGGCGCAGTAAAGGTCGTCCAGTTTAGACCAAAGTCAGTAGATTTTAATACTGTTGTTTGTCCTGTAAATCCAACATTATTCCAAAAAGCAACACTATATGAATTTGCACTACCTGTAGTGGTTGAATAAGACCAACTCTGCCCGTAGTTTGTACTATAATACACTCTCGTATTATTAGTCCCGAACCAGATTCTGTTTCCCATAACAAACATAGCATTATTCCATCCTGCTTCAGAGCCTGCCTGTGGTAAATATAAACCGGAAGAATCCCAAGTAATACCATTATTTGTTGACTTAAACAAAGTCCACCTTCCACCTACAGGATCCCCATACATATATAATGTAGTTAATCCAGTTCGTGCAATATGATTAATAAATCCACCTGGTTGATTAAATACTTCAATCCAGTTCGCTCCACCGTTAGAAGTTCTATATATATACCCACCCGTGGAAGGATTGCAAGCAACCAGGGCAGTATTTGCATCAATACCACAAATATTGTGGCAGTTATTTGTTCCTATTGCACCACCTCCAACATTAACCCAGTTATTCCCACCATTTGTAGTCCTAAGAACCACTCCGGAATAACCAGTAGCCCACCCAACATTCATATCTACTGTGGAAACAGAATTCAATACAGAGGTAACTGGTGAGACCTGTTCAATCCATCCAATCGGTGGTGGAGCAAGCCAGCTATATTCAAATATACCTCTCCCATTAGTTAAAGTAGAATGAGCAGCCCCTGCATACAATGTTGGATTACCGGTTGTTTTAAACATAAGCAATCTAACGGTATAAGTATTTAAAAGTGCCCCTCCACTGAAATCAGACCAGGTGTTACCCCCATCAGTAGAACGATAAACCCCTCTTGGAGTTGTTGCGGAACTCTGGTCAAGCCCCACATACATTTCAGAAGCACTTCCTGGTTTTATTAAACAGGCACGGTATAATGTTCCAGTAGTATTTGGCAATCCCCACCTTTTAGACCAACTTTGCCCAGCATTTGTAGATATATATACTCCGCCAGTTGTATCATTAACGAAAAGTGCAGCGAGCACTCTTGATGTATCAACATTACTGATGCTAATTGCTCTAACTGGATTATTTGCTGTACTTGCTGTTGGCAATCCATTACTTGATAAAATCCAATTTGAACCACCATCATAAGATTTGTATATTTTTGATGGTCCTGTACTACCTGGTAAAATAAGTGATGTGCCAGCATAAAGTATATTTGGATTTAAGGGATTGATAGCAACACATAACATATTTTTATTATCCGAAGCAATTCCATTATTAGCGGGGAACCAGTTGACTCCACCGTTGGTAGTTTTCCATAATCCAACTGTAGAAGGACTTAAACCATCAAATACACAAATCCAAACAATATCTGGATTTGTTGGATGAACTGCAATTGACTGAATTGCCTTTGAAGTATCAGCAAGTGTTGTTCCAACATAAAACCAGTTTGCTCCACCGTTAGTTGTTTTATATATTCCACTGTTGGCACCACCATTCTGATCAGTTCCGACATATAAAATATCAGGTGATCCCTTACAAATATCCATAGCTTGAACTTTATTGTAGGTTAATCCATTATTTACAGCAAACCAATTCAATCCACCATTTGTGGTTTTGTAGACACCAGAATCGAGCCCACCAATATACATAATATTTTGATTTATAGGATTAATTGCCCCACAATAGATTCTTGCATAATTATTAAAATTCAGTGACCATCCACCAATACTATCACTTTGGGGAAATGCAGCCTCTGAGGTAATGAAAACTAAAAACAGAAGAAAAAATATTTTCTTCATTTTGCCCTCCTTTTAATTTTGTTTAGTATTTTAGTTTTTTAATTTTTAGTTGTCAATGCAATTTTTTTTCACAAATAATTATTATCGAAATCAATATTCTATTAAAGATTAATAAACAAAATTAACTCTATCCTTTTATTGAAAAATCATTTCATATCAAATAAAAATTAGATGGACATCACCAAAATGAAGGAGTATTCCAAAACAAAATTTTCTACATATTATTTTTAACATTATTCCAAAAGAAGTATAATAAATTCACTTGATTTTTTTAAAAAATATATATAGAATATTAAATAATTAAAACATTAAAACAAGGAGGTAAAATGAAAAAGACCTTAACTATCTCCGGAGTAATACTGCTAATAATTTTCAGTATTATCACGGGGTTTATTTTAATTGGAGATCCGTATGGTTCAAAGGGGAATGTAACAGATAATCAAAATATAACTCAAAGTCCTACTCCTTATTCCTCTCCATACGGGACAGTAATTTATGTAGATAGTATGAATGGAGCAAACGATACAAATGCTTTAAAAGCAAGAGGATATTTACCATATTACAGAGGCACTGGACCACAAGGGTTGACTGCAACCTGGTTCCAGGGAAATTCTTCTGTATTTCCAGCATTCAATGGACCACCAACAGGTTATGTCGCTGCTAATTACAACGTCGTTACAGGAGCAAATAATATTGATAGCTGGCTTGTATTTCCAAGATTGGTTGGTGGAATACAAAGTGGTGACTCTCTATATTTTTATTCAAGATCTCCAGATGGTAGTACCTGGCCTGATTCTATCAGAGTAATGTACTCAGCTAACGATTCAGTTCCGGAAGGTACCTGGACTGAACTTGGAAGATTCAAAACAAGTATTACAGCCTGGACATTAACAGGATTTAAAGCTCCCACAACAAGTGTAAATGGAAGATTTGCAATCCGGTACTGTGTTGTAAATGGAGGACCAAATGGAAATAATTCTGACTATATTGGAATAGATGCAATTTCAATCGTAAGAACTGCAACAGGACCAACAATTCAAGACCCCACAACTATTTGTAACTACGGTGCAATGCCATTATATCCATCTGGAGCTTTTGCACATGCTTCCGATTTATTGGGAGATACCGTTTATATCTGTGGAGGTTCTTCTTCAGGAGCAGGTTCCACAATAATGCAAAGATATCATTATAATACAAATACCTGGAGCACAGGAGTTGCATTACCAGAGTCTAAAGCCGGTCATACATTTACAAAATGTGGAAATGCATTATACTTAATTGGTGGAAGTACTTCTGTTAGCACTGGCGGAACTTCCTGCTGGAAATATGACCCATCAACAGGGGCATGGACTTCAATTGCTCCATTACCAACAGCATTGTCAGGACACAATGCTGTGAATTGGGGAGATAGTGTAATATTTGTTTTGTGCGGTGGATGGACAACATATTCAACTGCTGTTTATGCATATAGACCTGCAAGTAACACATGGATAACCTCAACTGCATTACCATCAGGAGCAGGAAGAAGGAGTGCCGCTTGCGCAATTCTGAACGGGAAAATATATCTTAGCTGTGGCTACTCAGGATCGTTCAGAAATGATTTATACATAGGAACCATAGGCTCAAATGCATCAACAATAACCTGGACTGCCGGACCAAATGTCCCATTCGGTGGTGGTAAAACAGGCACATCACGACCAGGTGGAACAGCAGTAAATAACAGGTTCTATTTGATAACTGGTGAAACAACCCCAGCACCATCTACTCATGATACTATTTACATTTTCAACACACAAACCGGAAGTTGGCTTAATACTTACTTAACAGGAAGAGGTGCTGGTACAGCTTCAAACTACTGGGCTGTTGTATCTAATATAATATTACCAAACGGGAAAATAAAAATATTTATCCCGGGAGGGGCATTGAGCACATCATTCCCAGGGCTTTACACGATACAAGTTGATCCATGCACTATTACCAATGTAAGCGTCAATCCAGAAATACCAAAGGATTACAATCTATCTCAAAACTATCCGAATCCATTTAATCCTACAACAAAGATAACCTTTGCATTACCAAAATCTGGACTTGTAACACTTAAAGTATATGACATTCTTGGTAGAGAAGTATCAACCCTGGTTAATGAAGTCAAGAATGCTGGTACCTACACAGTAGAATTCGATGCATCAAATCTTTCCAGTGGAATATATTTCTATAGATTAGAAAGCAATGGTTACAGTGCAATAAAGAAAATGATGCTTCTGAAATAAAGAAATGGAATAAATTTTCTACAAAAAGCCCTTTGCTGAAAAGCAAAGGGCTTTTTTATTTATGGGAAATTTTCTAAGTAATAATAAATAATAAAATAAACTTATTTTAAAAATTTATTGTTAGATTTAATTGTATGAAACAAAAGAAAAAATTATTTTTATAAAAAATTCAGGAGAAAACAATGGCAGGAAAAAATCCAATTGGTTGGTTTGAAATAAAAGTGACCGACTTTGAAAGAGCAAAGAATTTTTATAGTCAACTTTTTGATTGGGATTTTAAATTATCGCAAGGGTCAAAAACTATTTACTGGAATGTATACACAGGAGAAAATACAGTAGGTGGTGGCTTCACAAAAAGGGAATTCTCAGAGCAAATAGGACAATCAATAATTTTATACATTGAAGTTGATGACATTAATGAAAAGTTGAAAAAGGTTATAGAACTTGGAGGAAAAATTGAGCAGGAGAAAACCCTTATTAGTGAAACTGCGGGATATTTTGCTTTATTTAGAGACCTGGATAATAATGTTATGGGACTGTGGTCAAAGAACTAAATCAAGAAGTGAAAAATATTAATCAGTAAAAAATTTCATTAATTTCAATTTCTTCAAATTCGCTATCAACTTTTTTGAGAAATTCAAAGAACTTCACATTTAAATATACCTCATTTTCTGCTTTAAATTTTTCAATATGCTTCACAATGTGTTCATAGGGTAGAGAACTTTTAAAATAATTCAAATTGTCACAGTCATCATATATTTTATAATAGTACAATTTTAAAACCTCCTTAGAAAATATTTTTTTATATTAGAATTTTATCACTATGAAGTAAATCAGAAAATAGTTCATTCCTGATATTTTCCGCATTTCTTCTTGCGTTAGCAAGTGAATTAATGATATATCTATTTGCGATAAATTTTTTCCGTTCATCTATAAGGGCTTCATCAAGTAATAAATACCCCACATATAAATAGCTGTAAAGCTCCACCAAATCTTTAGATGCAACCTCTTGAAACACAACATCTTTTTTATCCAATACATATTTTAGAGAATCGTAAAAAATTTGTCTTATTTCCTTTAAATAATTTGCTAGCCTTGATAAACTTCCGGGATACATTTTTTGTTCGTTTTTATCAAAATATTCTTTTAATATATCTCCAATTACACCACCAGCAGCAGCAACTATCTGCAATTGCGAGGTTCCTTCATAAATATTTGTAATTCTTGCATCTCGAGCATACCGCTCAACTTTAAACTCACGCATATAACCGGTTCCACCGTGCAATTGTAATGCATCATAAGTTATTTTATTTGCACATTCAGTCAATACATATTTACACATTGGAGTTAACAAGTTTGCTACTTTAGTAAGGTATTTTAACTCATTCGTATATTCCGCAACAGGTTTTCCTTCTGCTTTTAGCTTTTCAATTTTTTCTTCAAGCTTTTCTTTTCTGTCAACAATTACACCCGCTGAATACAACATAGAGCGATTGCTTTCAAGCATAGTTCTCATATCAAGTAGAATATTAGTAACAGCAGGTATATTATAAATTGCCTTTCCAAATTGTTCTCTTGATTTAGAATAAGCCAATGCTTCTTCGTAGGCTGCTTGGGATATACCTAACGCCTGTGCCGACACCCCAAGTCTTGCTCTGAACATTAAATCAAATACATATTTTATAAGCCCGAATTTTCTGCTCCCAACAAGTTGCGCAGGGGTATTATTAAACTGCAATTCACAGGTAGGAGAGCCGTGAATACCGAGTTTATTTTCTATCCTTCTTACCTTTACTGTTTCATCACCATAACAAACAAACATACTCAACCCTCTACCGTCTTTTGTACCAGGTTCTGACCTTGCAAGAACAAGAAGTACATTAGCATTACCATTAGTAATAAATCTTTTAACCCCTTTTAAGAACCACTTTCCATTTTCATCCTGGTATGCTTGCAATTTTACCGCTTGCAAATCTGAGCCAGCATCAGGTTCTGTTAATGCCATTGCCCCTGTATATTCACCAGTACAAAACTTTGGTAAAAATTCTTCTTTCTGAGAATCTGACCCATATTTATTAATCATTTCTCCTATGTCCTGCAAACCAAAAATATTCATTAAAGATGCATCAGCCCTTGAAATAATTTCAGTTGCAATCATATAAATAGACATTGGGAAATTAAGTCCACCATATTTTCTTGGTAGAACCATTCCCATTAAATCAGCTTTAGCAAGTTGATGTAAACTTTCCTGGGTACCTTTCGCATAAATAACTTTTCCATCCTTATAATGAGCACCTTCAAGATCTACATCTGTTGCTCGAGGTTCAATAAAATTACCAGCAATATCTCCAACTATTTCCAAGACCTTTCTATAATTCTCCATTGCATCTTCATAATCAAGAGGTGCATAATCATAAATTTTTGATTGCTGATAATTATCCTCGGCAATCTCAACGACTTCTCTTAAATCAAAATTGTTAAAATGAAAGAGAATATCCGGGTTATCTGTGAAAAAATTTGGCATAAATTATTTCAATTTACTTTTATATGTTTCAATAAAAATTGGTATTACTTCAGTTGCATCACCAACAATACCATAATGAGCAATATCAAAAATAGGAGCTTCAGGGTCAGTATTAATTGCAATTATTTTTTTGGATTCTTGCATACCAGCTCTGTGTTGAATTGCTCCAGAAATTCCAACTGCTATGTACAATTTAGGTCTAACAGTAACACCTGTCTGACCGACCTGCCTTTCTGCAGGTACAAATCCGGCATCAACAGCAGCTCTACTGCCAGCAACTTCACCACCAAGTGTATGAGCAAGTTCATAAATTAAAGAAAAGTTTTCTTTCGTCCCAAGCCCATATCCACCAGCGACAATAATCGGGGCTGATTTAAGATTTACCCTGCTCTCTTCTCTGTGACGCTCTATGAAGGTAACTAAATTATCTGTGTCTATTGGTGTATATTGTATCTCTTCTATTTTTATTTCCTTCTGCTTCTCCAATCTATGCATTTCCATAACACCTTCTCTCACAGTAGCCATTTGAACAGGTGCATCGGGAGTAATAATAGTTGCAATTATATTTCCACCAAAAGCAGGTCTTATTTGCAGTAGAAGTTTTTCATATTTTGTGCCAAGATAATTTACATCAGAAATTTTTAAATCAGTACAATCTGCAGTTAAACCACTCCTTGTATTAGATGCAACCCGTGGGGCTAAATCTCTACCAGTTATAGTAGCACCAAAGAGAACTATTCTTGGCAATTCTTTTTTAATAAGCTCATTCAAAATTCTGCTATAAGGTAAAGTCCTGTAATGCTTTAACTCCGGATGCTGTATCAGAAAACAACTATCTGCTCCATACCAGAAAGTTTCTTTTGCTATATCAAGGACATTATCACCAATGACAACAGATTTTAAAATTCCACCCATACTATCGGCAAGCTTACGCCCTTTGCTCAGAAGTTCTAAACTTACATCTGCAGGTTTGCCATCTCTTTGCTCTATAAAAACCCATACTTGATTATTTGCCATTTAAAAAAAATTTTATTTTATAAAATTTTAAAAAATTTTATCTTCAATTAATTTATCGATTAAGGAACTAATCCCTTGTTTAGATGCTTCTATTTTTTCGTGATTACCTCCGGAAAGTACAACCGATTCTACTTTATGAACTTTTGTTGGTGAACCTTTGATTCCTATTCTGGTTTGGTCAACATCAATATCTTCTGCAGTTATTGTAAGAATAAATTTGTTCTTTTGTTTGTATTCATGAACCAAACTATCAATATATAAAAGTGAATTTCCTTCAGTAAGTTTTTCAAGTTCTGAAAGTGACTTCGCTGTTTTATATGTCATCACTCTTTTAGCACTAAAAGGTCTCGGCTCCGCGGCTTCCTTTATTACAGTAATTAAAACCGGAATGGTACTCTCAAGAATTTCATAACCTCCATCAATCTTTTTCTTCACTTTTATTTTATTGTCCTTAATTTCAATAATTTCTTCTGCATAGGTAATCTGTGGTATATTGAGTTTCTCAGCGGTTTGTGGACCAACCTGTGCTGTATCGCCATCAATTGCCTGCCTTCCAGCAAAGACAAAATGATAGTTACCAATTTTTTTTACAACTTCACTCAATACATAAGATGTGGCTAATGTATCAGCCCCTGCAAATTTTCTATCTGTAATTGCATATACTTCATCAGCCCCCATATATAAACATTCTCTTAACACATCAGTAGCCCTTGGGGGTCCCATTGTAATTGCGGTTACTTTACCACCATATTTATCTTTTATCCTTAAAGCTATTTCAAGTGCAACTTTATCTTCATAATTAAATATTGCAGGTAATAGAGCACGATTCACCGTACCATCTTCTTTCATAACCTGCCCGGTAATGTTTGCTGTGTCCGGTACTTGTTTTACAAGAACTATAGAGTTATACATAAATCATATTTAATTATAGAATATGAGTTGTTTAATCAAAAAAAATTTTAAGTCCTGTAAATTATGTAGTATCAATTAAATGTAAAAGGGAAAACAGATAAATCATTGTTTATTTAAAAATCACTTTTTAATATCATCTGGACTTTTTATTAATTTGACTCTATTAATTATAGAGTAAAAAAATCCAATAGTTAATAGGCAGGCGCCAAACCAGAGAATTCCGATAAAAGGTTTGACTGAAACAGATACAATAAGTTTTTCCTTTTGTAATTCAACCGGCTTACTTGAGTCTACAATTGCTATATTTACAACCGTTCCTTTTTCCCTTTCATCTACATTTACTCCATTAAAGTAAAATGTATAGGTAGTATCTAATGTTGATTTTACTGGTTCGGGTTCCGGGACACCCTTGTTATAATTTAACTTTAATTTTAATGACTCCTTCTTTTTTTCTTTAGTTACTTCAAAATTAGCAAGAACAAAATAATTTTTATTTTCTATATTTCCAGAATGCATAGGAATTTGTGAAACATCAACATTAATAAACTTTATTTTAAGTTTTCCAATTTCTTTTTCTTCTCCGGTTTTAAATTTAAAAAGTTGATCCTCAGTAAACTCTTGGGGGGCTATTAACTCCAATGGAGAAATATATAAATCTTTTGTTAAAAAATTTGCAATATAAGGCTCCTTCATTACACTATTCATATATGAGCTAAAATACATTACCGGTTTCATTATTATTTCTTTATTATCTTTTTCGGCTTTAACATATAAATAATATTTCAGGTCTCTTTTGTTATTTTTATCGACAAACTCTTCATCACCAAAATATGTAAAACTATAACCAAAGGCTTCAGAAGGAACATTTTTTTCTAATTGGAGATTAACTTCTTCTGAATATCCCGCAGAAGTAATAATTCCAATAAAGAAAAGTGTCAGCCCTAAATGCCCGAGAGCAAATCCAATTGTATAATTCTTTATTTTAATCCTTTCAAGAATTGCCAGAAGGTTTACAAAAAATGTGAACAAGCAGGAAAAAGTAAATAATAAAAAGTAAAAATTATGAATTGCGAAAATTCCAATCAACAGGGTTGTTAATAAACTTAAAATTAACGAAAGTTTAATTTTTCCGAATAAATTTTCAACTTTTCTTTCCCAGTTTAAATAAAATGTAAGCCCTGCAAGTAAAGTAAATGCAATTGCAAGAATCATATTTGTAGGATTGTAGTAAGTATTCGGATCAACCTTTGAAGAGGAAAAGATTGGGAGACTTGTACCGGAAATGATAAGAACAGCAGAAATAATTAAAATAATCGAACCAATGAAGATAGAATTTTCCCTTGAGGTAATAATAACTTCTTTTTTATAAGAAGGAATATTTTTTGTATAATTTTTAATTTGCTTTAACCTTTTCAGAAAAATAAATACTGATATCAAGAAAAATAAAATTATAAATAAAATTAAAGTAATATAAACTTCATTCCCAGGTTTCACAAAAGAATGTACCGATGCATCTGAAAGGATACCGCTACGAGTAAGAAAAGTAGAATAGAGAACAAAGAGAAAAGCAAAAATATTTAGTAATAAATTAGTAATTACATATTTTTTAGTTATCTGTTGTGAAATCATAGTATGAATAGCGGCAACAGCAAAAATCCAGGGTATTAGAGATGAGTTTTCGACCGGATCCCATGACCAATACCCACCCCACCCAAGTACGCCGTAAGCCCAGAAAGCCCCTAAAATAATACCTGTTCCAAGAATACCGGTCGCAAAAAGAAGCCAGGGCAAGGACAAATATACCCACTTTTGATATTTATTTATCAACAAAGCGGAAAGAGCAAAAGAAAAAGGAACTGCAAGAGCAGCAAAACCAATAAATAACACAGGCGGATGAATAATCATCCAGAAATTTTGTAAAATTGGATTCAGACCTCTACCATCTTCAGGGATAAATCCGATTTTTGCCTCTCCAGGAAAAGTTTCCCATATATAAACAAAAGGACTTTTTAAAATAAGTAAAAGACTGAGGAAAACCAAAACGAGAACATAAAACATCATTACAGAACTTTCAAACTCCTGATGCTTTTTTAGGAATGCAAGGAGAAAAACACCAATTACAGAAGAGAATAACAACCACAACAAAAAACTACCTTCTTGCCCTGCAAAGAAAGTTGAAATAAGCAAAGGCAAACTTAAATCTCTACTGCTATATTCCCATATATAAGTATATTGAAACTGATGATTCAAGATTAAACTGAGCAAATATGAAGATGTTAGTAATACAGAAATAACAGAAATATGAAATGCAAGCCTCGGTAAAGAAGGAGATTTTATTTTTTTATTATAGTTAAGGTAATATAAAAATACTGTAACTATTGAAATGATAAATGTAATGTAAAGGAAAATTTTACCAAGCATAAATTATTTGTTTGAAGATTCATATTTAGAGGGGCATTTTGTAAGAATGTTGGAAGCGTAGAAGACGCTGTCTTTTACTTTACCTTCCACTACTATTGTTTCAGCATGTTCAAGATTATTGGGTTTCGGTTTCTCGTAAATTACTTTCATAATTTTATTATTATCGTCTTGCATAAAAAATTTAAACCTCAGATCACTACTGTAATCCATTTCTTTAATCCATTTTCCCCTAACCTCAAATCTTTTTCCTGGATTTTTTAAAGCAGTCGAAAAATCCACATAGTCAATTTTGCTTGACAGAAATGTAATAAAACCATAAACAGAGAAAACTAAAATTATAACAATACCAATAAATATTTTTAACTTTTTATTCATAGAAGTATTTTATGTGTTCAGGTTGTTTTTTTTCTCTAGTACTTTAATTTTTTTATCAAGCCTGAAAATATAAAGAAAAATTCCAATCCATATGATAACTGCAATTATTAAAACAACATAAATAGAATTTGATTCCAGAAAATTACCAATAGCATTCATTTGTTTTCTAATTTATTTTGTAAATATAATTTTTCTATTCTAACTTTCAAATTATAAAGCCAGACAAAAAGTAAAGTAAAACTAACAAGGGAAAAGATGAATATAGTTAAAATAGTAAAATCGACGTTCAATCTTCCCCCTTTGTTTATAATTGGATCCGGATGTAAAGATTCCACAATTCTTGGCATAATAAAGATAAAAAAAGGAACAGTAACAAATGCAATAATAGAATATGAAGCTGATAATCTGGCTTTTGTTTCGGGGTTTTCAATTGCAGAACGCAAAGCGAAATATGCTCCATAAATCACTAAAAGAAAAAATATTGAGGTTTCTCTCGGATCCCAATTCCAGAAACTTCCCCAATTAAATTTAGCCCAGACCGAACCAGTCAAAGTTGCAAGAATAGAAAATAGAAACCCTATTTCAGCTGAAGAAAATGCTTTTATATCATAAATAAAATATCTTTTTTTAAGATAAAGTATTGAATTAATCATCGATAATAAAAATGCCAGTACTGCAAGCCATGCTACAGGTACATGGAAGAAAATTATTCTTGCTCTTTCACCAAGGAGCGGTATTTGAGGAATAGGACTAAGAAATGATAAGAAAATGGTAAGTAAAAAAATAATAAAAATCAAAAATGTAAAATACCTGTTCATCAGAAAATCTTTTAAAATTTATTTTTTTAGACCTTACAAAAATCTTTTTTAAAAAACAGATTAATTAAAATCTTCATAAATTCAATCCTTATATACAAAAATAACATTTGATAAAAATTAGTTCCAATTAATTACACCGTTAATATGTAGATTTTTATTTATTATTTTTCCTTCAGAATTAATTACCAAACCATGACATTGAAAGCATTCATATAAAGTAAAACCTTGTATATGTGAACCGCCAGGTAAAGGATTACTATTTTCCGGATTGCCATGGCAGGAACCACACTTAACTGAAGAAGGAGATGTCCAGAACGGATTTACAGGTGGGGAATACAATCTATAATTCCCATTAACAAAATTTCCATGACAATAAGTACCATCACATATACCCGTGTTTCTGTCCCAAATAGGAACAGGTCTAATTCCACCTGTAGTTATAATAGAAGTGGAATCAAAAATCACCTCTGCAATTCCATCTGGGTTTACTCCAATATGATTACTATCTTGGAAGGAATTTAAATTTTTATGACAGGTAATACATCCGGTAGAAAAAGAGTATTTAGGTTTTATATGCGAATTATGAGTACCTACACCAATTGATTGAATTGAAGTATCTCCGTTAAGCGCTTTTGGTGGATAAATTGTATTAATTCCATTTCCGTGACACAGTCTACAATCTTCTGGGCTTGCTTTATGACAATCATAACAACTGCTACCTGAAGTTCCACCAAGATAATTAGCCCCATGGCAGGAAATACAAATAGATAAGTTCCAAAGTTTTTTTTCATATATGTATGAACCGTGAAAATTTCCTGAAGCTTTAATTGTCCATCCTGAAGGATGTTGACCATCTTTAGGGGCAATTGGTAAATCATCATATATTTTACTACAATTGTTTAGAAAAATTAAAATCCCGAATATTAGTAATATGTAAATATATTTAAATCGAAACATATCAAAAGAATTTTTTAATTATGACAATAGCCACAAAATCCTATTCCCTTTCTTCCATTTGGTCTGGCATTCATATCTGTATGGCAAAGATAGCAAATAGCACCACTGTTATTATGCCAAATACCTTTTTCCTCTTTAAGAAAATTTTTCTCGTGTGTTGATGGGTTAGTTCCTTTAATCCCATCATTATCAAAATGACAACGAACACATACAGGATCTGCTCCAACGGCATCGTGACAGCTTTGACAAAATTCAATATCCTTTCTTGCTAATTCCGCATGTAAGCCACCTCCAGAATTAACACCAAAAGTAGTAAAATTTGATGATAGATGGCTTCTTGGTAAAATTCCGGTTAAAATATTTCCATCGTTTGAATGACAGGCACTACAAAAGTCAGATACATTATGACAGGTTTTACATTCAAAACTTTTTTGTTTTGCGTCAATTCCATGTGTGTATAAGTAATTTAAGTTATGTACTGTATTTAATTTCTGAAGTTCAGCTCTATCTATTCTATTGCCGGAGTTTTTTGTATAAAAAGGAGCATAGAAGTTATTTCTTTTATTTTCTCCATAATAATTTCCAGCTGAATGACAAACCATACAAAAATTATCGCTATGGCACATCATACAATTATTTTTTTCGCCTTGTGTTTCAAAAACCCACTTATGCTCATTAAGAAAATTAGAAGTTAAATGATTTACTGGCTTGAGATTAGTTAAATTTGTATGACACACTTCACATTCACCGGAGGAGCTTTTTATTATCTTACTTTCAGAATTATGACATTTATAACAAAATTCCATTGATGGGTATTTATTAGTATTTTCATTTGAATATTTATAATCCTTCATATTTATATGACAATCATTACATTCCTTTCCTAATTTTAAATGTATCTTATGAGAAAAATTTAATTCTTTTGGGGTTGGGATTAGTTTCTCGAAAACCTTTTCGTAATGGCAAAAAGAACACTCTTTTTCATCATTTACATTATGACAAGAAGCACAAGCAGGTTTAACAGGAGTTAAGGCATCCTCGGACTTTTCGGAATCCATTACTTTTTTATGACAGGCAATACATTTAATATTATATTCTTTTATATGAATGCTATGGTTAAATTTTATTATCTTTTCGTTTCCATTACCTGCATTATTGTAATAGAAATAATCTATAGTGTGCGAACTAAATAATAAATAAATAAGCATACAAAATATTAAAGAAAAATAAAATTTGAAAATTTTCATTGCTACGAAAATTATAATTTTGTAAAAAGCCAGTAGCTAAAGCCTATAAGTACTCTCGAATCAAATTTGTATATCCTGTTTGTTATAAACTGTCCCTGTACATCTAAATTCATTCTGCTAATTGGCTGATAAACAATCCCAATAATTCCAGCGAAAGCATTCTCTCTTGAATTTATATAATTATCTAATTTATAACTTGAAAAGTTAAGTCCGGAAGTTAAAGATAATTTTTTAGGTACTATGTTATAGTTGAAATATCCATATATACCTTCTGACTCCCCGCAGTATCCAGTACTTTTAATAAATGAAACACCATAAGAAGGATGTAGAATGCCTAAAGAAATTTTAAGCGAATTATCATTTTCATAAAATACATTTGATACTCTTGCAAAAATGTTATAATCCTTAATCCATATATAATCTATACCTGCTTCCAATTCTTGCGTTTGTCTGTGGTTGAAAACCCAAAAAATTGTGTTGTATGATATTTGAGGTTCCCGGTATGTATAAGCTGCAGACAGCTTTAGATTCTTTAATAAATTATAACTTGTATTAACTTCAGCACGATAGAATCTTTTAAGATTGATATCATAATACAATTTCCCTAAAAAAGAAAATTTCTCTTTATTAAAAACTAAATCTAATCCAGCATATTTACTATTGAATTCATCCAAATCTATAAGAACTTCTTTGGGGTTAAAAATACTATCAGGTCTAATTGTATAATAAGGTTTTGGTTTACTGTGTTTAACAAAATAACTTAAAGAAAGAGATAATGATTCAATCCCATAGAAAGTAAATTGCGAACCAAAAGAAAAATTTTCTGTTAATTTTCCGTAATCACTAAAATTATAAGTTAGGGGGGTATTAGCTCCAACAAATCCTTTTAATTGATATTCACTTTCATTTCCGAGTTTCATTTTTAGAAAAATCCCATCAATTGTACCTCTCCCTACACCAGCAGAAACATATTGTCTACCGAGCCTTAAATCAAGAACATTAAAAATATTAATCCCTTTAATGTAAGCAGAATAAAAACGATAATTAAATCCCTTTCCTGTTTTACCAATTATATCTTCCTCGGTTTGAAATGATGTATTAAAAGACCAGTTTTTTCTTGAGACATCAAGTAATACACTCTGATATCCTTTTAAAAACTTTTCCTTCCCAGAATTAATTGAATCATATCTCTCGAAAGAATAAAAATGAGAACTTATTCTGAAATTTAAATTTTGACATAACGCAAAATTAAAACCTGAAAATATAATAACAAAAGTGATTAAGAAAATTTTTTTGTAATCTGAGATTTTTCTATTCACGGTTTATAATGCTTAATCTTTTTCCATGAACTTTCAAAGTCAAATGGCTTAAAGGTAGGACTATACTCATTGTGGCATATAATACATAATTTTTGTTTATCTTCATAGACTATCAAACCATTTTCAATTGATTTGTTCCTATCCTTCATAATTGAGACTTTCATATATTCAGAACCTGGTCCATGACAACTTTCACACTGAACTCCTTCCTCTTTTTCAAAAGTAACAGATAATTCTTCAGGGGTTAATTCTTTTCCAAGTAGGTGACATTTAATACATTCTGGAATTTCAACAGGTTTTGAATTGTATCCTTTTTCAATAGCAATTTTTTCTGCCGTTTCAGTTTCAAGTGTTTTAAATGCTTTTGAATGTAGAGAATTTTTCCATATTTCCAATTGACTACCCTGTCTTTCAGTTTTATGACAGGAACTTACACACCTGGTTACACCAACATATTTGAACTTCTGAAATTGGAAGCCAGCCCCATATATAAAAACAATTAATATTGGAAGCAGAAAAATCGTAAATATTTTTTTAAAGTAATTACTAAAAAGCTTTTTCATATAAATATATTTTTGTAAATATTTTATATTTATTCTGGTTTCACTTATTACTTTTAGAGGAATATAAAATTAAAATTTTAATAATTAAATATAATTGAATTAGAAATTTTACCCCTAAAAATTCATATAAACTCCTTATTAAAACATGCAAAAAAAATAAACTTAACATTTATAAAAATAATTTTATTATTTTCCATTTAAAAATTTTATTTAATTTATCACAAATTTGAATGTAAATAAAAATCTTTACTCTATAATAAATTTTGGATTTACTATATCTATAAAAGAAGTTTAAAATTCATATCAACACAGTTATAGATAACTTTACATATACTAATAAAAATATAAAATATCTAAATATAACGAAATAATTGTATTGAATATCTAAAGAGATAGAAGTAACTTTGTATAAATTAAATTCTTAGATGAAAAAAGGATATAATGTTCTTTTTGTAACCTCTGAAGTGTTTCCTTACTCTAAAACAGGGGGATTAGCAGATGTATCAAATTCTTTACCACAGGCATTGAATTCGCTTGGCAATGAAGTAAGAATAATAACGCCAAAATATGGACCTTTGGATGAGCGTCGGTTACAGATACATGAGATAAAACGCCTGAAGGATTTGAAAATTGATTTTCTCGGAAAACAAGTAAAGTTTAGTATTAAATCTTCTTTCATTCACGGCAAGAATACAAAAGCACAGATTTATCTGTTAGAAAACAATGATTTTTTTAAGAATAAAGGAATCTATTATAATCCCAGAACCAAGAAGGAATTTTCTAATAATGATGAGAGGTTTTTATTCTTTTCCAAAGCAGTAATAGAAATACTGGAAATCCTACAATGGAAACCAGATGTGATTCATTGTAATGACTGGCAAACGAGTTTAATTCCTCCAATGCTGAAAAGGATTTATAAGAAAAATGAACACATAAAAGGAATAAAGACTGTACTTACCATTCATAACCTTGTAAAACAGGGAATATTTCCAAAATCTTCATTCTATAAAACAGGGCTTCCGGAATCTGTCTTCGAGGAACAATTGCAAGGACAGAATAATAAATTTAATTTTCTTAAAACAGGCTTAATATATGCAGATAAAATTACAACAGTAAGTAAAAAATATGCAGAAGAAATTTTAACAGATAAGGAATTAAACAAAGGGCTTGAAGATGTTTTACTAAAAAGGAAAAAAGATATAGTTGGTATATTAAGCGGTATAGACTATTCAGTTTGGAGTCCAAATGTTGATAAAATCATATATTATAGATATACTTATCAGGAAATCCCGTTGAAATACGAAAATAAAAGGGAATTGCTTAGAAGGTTTAATCTTGAATATAAAGAAGATGTACCTTTAATAGGTATGATAACACGACTTGCAGATCAGAAGGGGTTTGACTTAGTTGTAAAGATACTTCCAGAATTAATGAAAGAAGATATTCAAATGATTATATTGGGAAGAGGAGAAGAACATTATCAAAAATTCTTACTGCAAGCAAAAAGGCAATATCCCGAAAAATTAATTGTGCATATTGGTTATGATGAGGAGCTCGCACATCATATAGAAGCAGGAGCAGATATATTTCTTATGCCTTCAAAATATGAACCTTGTGGATATAATCAGATGTACAGTTTGAGTTATGGTACAGTTCCAGTTGTAAGAAAGACTGGTGGATTGGCAGATACAATAATTGACTATAATAAGCCAGACGGAAATGGTTTTGTGTTTGAAAAATACAATCCGAAAGATTTTTTAAATACAATAAAGCTGGCTCTATCGGTTTATCGCAATAATAAATCAAAATGGTGCACTATGATGAGAAATGGAATGGGACAGGATTTTTCATGGAAAGCTTCAGCAAGAAAATATATGGAATTGTACAAGTCAATATCAAAGAAATAATTATCTTTATCTAATCAACAAAATTGAAAATTAAATAATTATAAATTGAAAGCAATATTTTTAGATAGAGATGGAACCATAAATAAAGACATTAACTACCTAACGAAAATAGAAGAAATAAAAATTTTCCCAGGTGTTAAAAAAGCTTTAAAGATTTTTAAGAAACTTGGATTTTTGAATATAATTATTACCAACCAATCAGTCGTTGCTCATGGACTTTTAACAGTTGAGGAATTAGAAAAAATTCATGATGAATTTAAGAGATTACTTTCAGAAAATGATACAAGTTTGATAGATGATATATTTTATTCTCCATATCATATAGATGGGATTGTAGAGGAATTCAGAGTTGATAGTATTTATAGAAAACCCGCAACTGGAATGATACTTGATGCACAATTAAAATATGATATTAATTTAGAGGAAAGTTATTTAATTGGTGACTCAATTAAAGATATGCAATGTGCAGAAAATGCAGGCTTGAAAAAAATTCTCGTTTTAACTGGTTATGGAAAACAAGATTTAAAAGAATGTGAATCACAAAATATAAAAATTGACTATGTAGCAAAGAATTTGGTCGATGCAGCTAAATTTATAAAGAAGGAAATAAAAAAAATAAAAGATAAACCAATTCAGGAATCTGAAAATACATAGATTTTTCCATAAATATTAAATATACTCCCCTCTAATATAAATTGTAATAGTTTAATATTTTGAATGTTTTATATATATATATTATTTTGGAAAATGATTTTATCTTTATATAGTTTAAGTGATTAAATTGAAATTATGAAATTACAAATAAACAATCAAATCAGGGTTTTTATATTATTTGTTGGTATTTTCACTTCTGTTTTTTATAGCTGTGAACAAGAACCAAATGACCTTGGATTAAATTTTTTGCCTGGTGATGATACGCTGGGAACTGTTTTATTAAATTCTGAAACTGATACTATTCAAATTACTGATTACAGTTTTTTACAATATATAAATACCTATCCCTCTTATTTTTCCCTTGTTGGTAAATATCAGAATTATGAATCAAAATTTCTTCTCAAGTTTAAAGATATTACTTCAAACTATGATAGTTGTTCGGTCTTATCAGCAAGCATAAACCTGACTTATAACAATTATTATTTTCAGGATTCATTGGGTATTACCTCGTTTAATATTTATCCACTATTGGATACGATTACTTTTAGTGGAATAACCTACGATAAGTTTAATAATTCATCTATTGGTACCAATTTACTTGGAAATTATACAGGAACTCTCTCTGATACGACAACAATAACAATACCTTTTGATACTACAATTGTAAAGCAGTGGTTATGGAAATCTGCAAATTCTAATTATCCTTTTGAGAATTATGGAGTTGCTTTCGTACCTAATCCATCTTCAACTGCAATAAAAGGATTTTATACAAGCCTTATACAAACAGATAGCATAAAACCATTTATAAAAGCAGTTGTACAGAAAGGTTCAAAAATTGATACAATTGTTTTGAATTCATCAGAATCAGTTTCTTTAAGTAATGTTACTAACATATTAATTCCACAGGATAGATTTATACTAAATACAGGTATAAGTTACAGAAGTATTTTAAAATTTAATCTCAGTAAATTACCTTCAAAGGTAACAATTAATGATGCATATCTTGAACTCAAAATGGATCCATCAAATTCTTTCATAAAAAACTATGCAGATTCAAGAATTGCTTTTAGCAGAATAACCGATACAACTGGAAGTGTTCAAACAGATGGAATATTATTTTTTACTTCCAAAAAAGATTCAATAACATATACCATTCGATTGCAATATATATTTCAGAAATGGAATATGGGTGCAACAAATTATGGTGTGCTTTTGAACTATGTATATGATTATCAGGGAATCGATAAATATGCTTTCTATTCACAAAGTATTACAGATGCATCTAAAAGACCTTTATTAATAATAAGATACACTCCGAGATGAAAAAGTTAGTTTTATTTTATATATTTTTCTTAATTAGTTTTATGTCTTCTTTGTTTGCGCAAGAAGAATTTAGTGTAGGTTCACCTTACACAATTTATGGACTGGGTGAGCAACAATACTATGTAAGCAATCGAACCGAAGGAATGGGAATTTTAGGAATTGCCTTGTCTGGAAATTATGTTAATAGTATAAATCCTGCAATAAATTATAGGTTACCTTACACAATTATTTCATTTGGTTTTGAATATGATTTATTAAACTCTTCTAATGGAAATAAAAATTCAAATGTCTCCAATGCTGATGTATCAGGATTTAATTTGGGAATTCCTATTGATAAAGATTTAGGTTGGGTAATAAATCTTGGCTTTAATCAGATGAATCAAATAAATTATAAGATTGTTAATAACACATTCACCAATGGTTTACCTGTAAAATCAACTTATGCTGGAAATGGAGGGCTTACAAGAATAAATGTTGGAATGTGCTTTGCAGGATTGAAAAATGTAAGTGCTGGATTAGAGTATAATTATTCTTTTGGAAATATTAAAAAACTTGCTTTGCTTGACTTTAATGATGCTCAATACACTAACTCCTATAGAAGGGTTGAAAACAACATACATGGTTCATTTTTAAAAGCAGGACTTGCTATAAATCTTGGAAGAATGTTTACCGAATTAAAAAGCGAAGAATTGACAATTGCACTACTTTATCAAACAAAATACAATTTGAAATCAGAAGCTGAAGTAATTAACCAAACAATAATTGGATTAGATACAACTTCATTAACCGCTTCAGATATAAAATATCCTCAAGCATTCGGGGTTGGTATTATGAACAAATTTGGAGATAGGATAATTGTATCGGGTGATTTTTTCTGGCAGCAATGGAGTGAATATATGATAGGAAATCAATCCTCCCGAAACTTAAAGAATTCTATGAGATTTGCCATTGGAGTCGAACTAACGCCACCCTCAAAACCTGAGTTTGAAACTTTCTGGATAAATAAATTTTATAGGTTTGGTGCATTTTACGAAAAAACAAATTTATATATAAACGGTGAAACAATTAGCTGCTTTGGAATTAATGCTGGTATTGGAATTCCACTGAATCAATATAATACAATAGATATAGGTGTTTCTTTTGCTACGAGAGGAAAGACCTCAAATAATTTAATTAGAGATAATATGTTTAAGATTACCGCTGGTTTTAATTTTGGTGAACTGTGGTTTATTAGAACAAGTGAAGAAGAAAAGTAAAATTCATTTATTTTATGGGAAAAAAATATACAATTTCAATTGGCTCAGATCATAGAGGATATGCTCTAAAAGAATTAATCAAAAACTATCTTGCTGCGGAAAATTACACTGTAATTGATTTTGGTACCAATTCTAATGAAAGTGTTGATTATCCTGATTTTGCAGTTAAAGTTGCTAAAAGTGTGCAGGAAGGAAAGGCTACCTACGGAATTGCAATTTGTGGAAGTGGAATTGGGGTCTCAATCGCTGCTAACAAAGTGAAAGGAATTAGAGCTGTAAATGCAACATCAGAAATTATTACAGAAATGTCAAGAAAACATAATAATGCGAATGTAATTTGTTTTGGTGCTGACACTATAGATTTTAATACTGCTAAAAAGTATTTAAATATTTTTCTCAATACAGAATTTGAACAAGAAGAAAGGCATATTAGAAGAGTAAATAAATTAAATTCACTTTAATTAAAAATTAAATAATAAAATATATGCAAAACCTACAGAAAACCGATATAGATATTTATAATGCAATTCAGAATGAAACTCAGAGGCAATTAAATAAATTAGAACTCATTGCTTCAGAAAATTTTGTTTCTAAAGCAGTAATAGAAGCTCTGGGCTCAGTAATGACAAATAAATACGCAGAAGGATATCCAGGCAAAAGGTACTATGGTGGTTGTGAATATGTTGATGTAGCTGAAAATCTTGCACGAGACCGTGCCAAACAACTTTTTGGCGCTGAATATGCTAATGTTCAACCTCACTCGGGAAGTCAGGCAAATATGGCTGTATATTTTACTCTTGTGAAACCAGGCGATAAAGTAATGGGAATGGATTTATCACACGGTGGACATTTGACTCACGGTTCAAAGGTAAATTTTTCCGGACAGTTATATGACTTCTGTGCTTATGGGGTTCATCCTGATACGGGATATATTGACTATGATATGGTGGAAGAAGTAGCAAAAAGGGAGAAGCCGAAAATGATAACCGTAGGTGCAAGTGCTTATTCAAGAAATATTAATTATAAAATCTTCAGAGAAATAGCAGATAAAGTAGGTGCTTTCCTTTTTGCAGATATTGCCCATCCAGCGGGATTAATTGCAAAGAAACTACTTGATGACCCAATTCCATATTGCCATGTAATAGCTACAACAACACACAAAACATTACGCGGCCCAAGAGGAGGTATGATATTGATTGGAAAAGATTTTGAAAATCCATTTGGTTTGAAAGCACCAAAATCAGGAAGGATAAAAATGATGAGTGAATTAATTGATTCAATGGTAATGCCTGGAGTTCAGGGAGGTCCCCTTATGCATGTGATAGCAGCAAAAGCAGTTGCATTTAAAGAAGCCCTTGAAGATAGTTTTGAAACCTATGCAAAACAAGTAATAAGTAATGCAAAAGCTCTTGCAAATAAACTTATATCTTTTGGCTTTAAGATTATATCAAATGGAACTGATAATCATTTAATGTTAATTGACCTAAGGAATAAAAATATTACTGGAAAAGCAGCACAGGAGGCACTTGATGAAGTAGGAATTACCTGTAATAAAAATGCAGTACCTTTTGATGATAAAAGTCCACTCATAACAAGTGGAATAAGATTAGGAACACCTGCTTTAACAACCAGAGGAATGAAAGAACCAGAAATGGAATTGATTGCTGAATTTATTAACAGGGTTATATCCAATCCTGATGATGAAAAAGTGAAAAGTGAAGTTAAGAATGAAGTATTAAATTTAACTTCGAAATTCCCGATGTATGCCTATTAATGAAAGTCAGTCTAAAGATAAGGATATGAACTTTCTTGACCACCTTGAAGAATTAAGGTGGCGTATTATAAAATCAATAATTGCAATCGTTATTTGTGCAATATTAGTCGGAATTTTTTCTGATTACATAATTACAAATATTCTTCTTCATCCTGCGAAAAATACTAACCCACCATTAAACATAATAAATTTAAAACCTTATGGTCAGGTTACATTATATCTTGAAGTAATAATTATTGGTGGGGTAATTTTAAGCATTCCTGTAATTGTATATCAATTCTGGAAATTTATTCAACCGGGTTTACTGCTAAATGAAAGGAAATATATTTCTGGTATTATTTTGTTTACTGTATTTTGTTTTTTACTTGGAATAGCGTTTATATATTTTATTTTCTTGCCTACTGCTCTCGGGTTTTTTGCAAAGTTTGGCTCTTCAATGATTGAAAATCAAATTGCTGTAGATGAATATTTATCTTTTGTGCTTTCTATGATTCTTGTCGGTGGAATTGTATTTGAACTTCCTGTAGTATCTTTTTTTCTTGCAAAACTTGGAATTCTTTCAAACAGTTTTATGAAAAAGTATAGAAGGCATGCAATTGTAATTATCTTAATTCTCGCGGGTATTCTAACCCCTACACCTGATATTGCAAGTCAATTATTACTTGGAATTCCATTAATATTACTTTATGAAATTAGTATTTTAATCTGTAAATATTCTGAGAAGAAATCATCTCAGATAAAAGCCTGAATAAATGAATAAAAATATAATAAAGCCAGTTGAAAAAGATTTAATAGAATTTCAAAAACGGTTCTCGGCTGTTCTAAAATCAAAAATTACTCTTCTTGATTTAATTCTTAAGTATGTTCTAAAACAAAAAGGGAAAAAAATCAGACCACTTCTTGTTTTACTCAGTGCTAAACTCGTAGGAAATATAAATGATAGAACATATACAGCTGCTATACTTGTAGAGCTTTTACATACAGCAACATTAATACATGATGATGTTGTTGATGACGCAAAGGTAAGAAGAGGAATAGCATCAATTAATGCAGTTTGGAAAAATAAAGCTGCGGTATTAATCGGAGATTACCTGCTTTCAAAAGGATTACTGGTTTCTCTTGAAAATGATGAATTTGAATTTTTAAAGATAACCTCCGAAGCGGTAAAAAGAATGAGTGAAGGAGAGTTATTGCAAATACAACGATCAAGAAAATTCGATGCAACAGAAGAAACATATTTTGAAATAATTTCTTACAAGACAGCCTCTCTTATAAAAACCTGCTGCAAACTTGGTGCATTCAGTGCAACCAATAATAAAGAATACATTGAAAAGTTAGCAACCTTTGGAGAAAATTTAGGAATCGCATTCCAACTAAGAGATGACCTGCTTGATTATATGGGTAGAAAGAAATTACTGGGCAAATCAATTGGAAATGATATTAAAGAAAAGAAATTCACGCTACCATTACTTTACTCTCTTAATCATGCTCCTAAAAATGTTTCGTATGAAATTATTAAACTCATAAAAGGAAATTCAGTAAAGAAATTTAGTTCTGTTTATAATTTTGTAAATAGCTACGGCGGAATAGAACATACAAATGAAAAGACAAAATATTATTGTGAATTAGCAAGAGAAAATCTAAAAATATTTAAAAACTCAGAAGCAAAAACTGCCCTTAACAATTTAATTGATTTTATTTCTAATCGAGAATATTAATTATAAAAATCATACTTACTTTAGAATCCCCATCTTCATAGATATTTTAACAGTTTCATATACTGCAATTCCAAAAGCAACTGCTACATTCAAAGACTGTTTTATTCCAAACATCGGAATTTCAAGAGATGAATCTGCTAATGAAATAAGTTCTCTTGAAACCCCTGTAATCTCGTTACCGACAATAATCGCCATAGGAAAATCATCTTTTGAAAGTTCCCAATAGTATCTTTTTAAATCTGTAATTTCAAGAACGAATATTTTTATTTTTCTATCTTTTAATTCATTTACAACTTCAATTGGGCTTTTCCTATATTCCCAGGGAACACTTAATGTTGCTCCCAGTGCAACTTTTTCTATTTCTTTTCTTGGCGGTGCTGGAGTATATCCCGTTAAGTAAATCTTCTCAACGAGAGAAGCATCCGCAGTTCTAAAAATTGCTCCCACATTGTAAATACTGCGAATATTATCACAAATTACATATACCGGATTCCGTCTGTAATTATTAATTTCAAGAAGATTTTTCCTCATTGATTTTATTTCTTCGTGGGTAAGCTTTCTCATTACAAAAATTTTTTAAATCTAAATTAATACTTTAGATTATCATAAACAGTGAAATAAAGAGTATTATATACATACATTTTTTTGCTTAAAATAAGAATTTAAAATTAAGTAATTTTATTATATGAGTATAAAGAAGGAAATTAAGGAATTCTTTTCTGAAAACGGTATTTTATCAAAAAATTTTGAAAATTTTGAATTCCGTCAATCACAATTAGAGATGGCTCTTGCGGTATATGACTCACTTGTAAATAGAAAACATATTTTTATTGAAGCCCCTACTGGCATAGGAAAAAGTTTTGCTTATTTAGTCCCGGCAATTTACTATGCAAAAGAAACAAACAAAAAGGCAATTGTGTCAACAAATACAATAAATTTGCAGGAGCAATTAATACATAAGGATTTACCAACTTTACACAAATTATTACCAATTAAATTTAAATCAGCAATAATAAAAGGAAAAAATAATTATCTTTGCCCAAATAGATTAGCAATTGCGATAGAAAAATCTAATACACTTTTTAATACCACAGAATTATTAAGTTTAGAAGAAATTGAAAGGTGGTCAAGGGAAACTGAAGATGGAACACTTTCAGATATAGATTTTCCAGTAAATATGAATGTCTGGCAAAATGTTTGTGCAGAACATGGAATCTGCACGAGTAAAACCTGCGGTCCAGTTGAAATAACAGAGTGTTTTTATCAGAAAGCTAAACACAAACTTTCTGAAGCAGATATAGTAATAGTAAATCACCATTTATTCTTTACTCTCTTTGAAGCATATAAAGAAACAGACTCAGCGGGATATTTATTTGGGAATGACTTTCTTATATTCGATGAAGCACAAACACTTGAAAATGTAGCAGCCGAACATATAGTCCCAGCAATATCAAGGGATATGATAAAATATCACTTAAACAGACTTTACAACCCAAACACCAAGAAAGGGTTTTTAGCAACTTTTCCAGAATTATTGACACTAATACCAATCATAGAAAATTTAAATCAATTAAATAAAATTTTTTTCCAGGAAATTCGAGAAAAATTTTTTATAAACAATAATGAGAAAAAATTAGCAGTTAGAATCCACGCTCCAGACTTTATCAAAAATATTCTACACGATGAGATAAAATCATTAGTTTCAAAATTAGGAACTTTAAATAAATACTGCAAAAACGATATTGAAGAAAATGAATTGAACGATTATAAATTAAAATTTTTAGAATTTAATATTTTAATTGATGATTTTATTAAACAGTCAAAAGGTAATGAATATTATGTATATTGGGTCGAATTATCATCTTTAAAACCTGAATCAAATATTTCTTTATGTGTTTCTCCAATAGATTTATCGGATTATTTCAGAAAAAATATTTTTAAACCAGATAATTCCTGTATATTAACAAGTGCAACATTATCAATAAAAAAGAACTTTGATTACTTTAAGAAAAGACTCGGTGGCGAAATTGCGAAAGAGTTGCTTCTTCCAACACAGTTTGATTTTTACAATCAGGTAAAAATCTACATTCCTAAGAATATTCCATCTCCGCCAGTAAAAGATACAGATGACTATTATATCAACCTGAAAGATTGGATTTATTATTTTATAAAAATTACAAATGGTAAAGCTCTTGTTCTATTTACAAATTCATCCGCTTTGAAAAAAGTTGCAGAAGCATTAAAACAAAATCTTGAAAAGGATAATATTTCTTTCTATATTCAAACAGAGGGAAAATCAAGGAAAATATTGCTTGATATGTTTAAGTCTGATATTAACTCAGTATTATTTGGTCTCGACAGTTTTTGGTTTGGAATAGATGTTCCTGGAGAAGCATTAACAAATTTAATTATTACAAGGTTACCTTTTCAAGTTCCAGACCATCCTTTAATTCAGGCAAAAATGGAATATATAGATTCAAAAGGCGGAAATAGCTTTTTAGGTTATGCTCTTCCAGAGGCAATTTTCAAGTTTAGACAAGGAGTCGGAAGATTAATTAGGAATAAAACTGATAAAGGCATAATAGCAATACTGGATAAAAGAATAATATCAAAATCCTACGGTAAACATTTTTTAAATTCGATAGATAAATGTCCTATTTATATTATAAATGATTTAGAAGAAAATACAAAAGAAATTTTTGAATGACGAAGATAATTTTTATTAATAATTGATTATTTTATCTTGTAATAATATGGTAAACACAACAAATCAAAATAACTCTGAAGAATTAAGACCTGACGAGGAATCTAAAACTAACGATACTCAAAAAATTGAGACTAAAAGAGAAGAGGTTAGAGATAACACCTACGATGATGATTCTGATAAAGATATATCCGAAAGTATTTCAGAAGTAGATGATATAGAAGTAATAAGGAATATAATTAAAAATAGAAAGGAAGAAGACCCAGGTTCAAATATGAGTTACGAAAATCCACTATATAAAGATGCACGCTCTTGTGCTGTAAAAATTATTTGCCGATATGAACGCTCAGACGCATATATTGATAAATTAATTGATAACGAAATAAAACATAACCATTACTTAAATGATTTTGATAAATCATTACTTAATGAACTCGTACATGGAGTGGTTAGATGGATAAGGAGATTGGATTGGTTTCTTAATGGTTTTTACAGGGGAAATTATGAGAAGTGTGTACCTGAAATAAAAAACGCAATGCGAGTTGCTCTGTATCAAATTTTATTTTTAAACAAAATTCCATATTCTGCTGCAGTAAATGAAGCAGTTGAATATGTAAAAAGAATACACGGCGAAAAACATGCTGGAGTCGTTAACGGACTGCTGAGAACAATAATTCGTACACTGGATTCTCTCGTTTGGCCCACAAGAGAAATTGATGAGGCTAATTATCTTGGAATAGTACAGTCACACCCTAATTGGTTGGTAAAAAGATGGATACAGAGATTTGGATTCGACGAGACACAAAAATTATGTGAGGCAAATAATAAACGACCCGCTTTAACTTTAAGATATAATTCATTAAAAATATCAGAGCAAGAATTTTCTGAATATCTGAATCAGAAGGGACTAATATATTCAAAAACAAATTATCTTCCGGAATTTTTTAATGTAAAAATATTTTCAAAGTTTCAAGAAGATGAGTTTTTTAAAAATGGATTTTTCTCAATACAGGATGAAAGTGCAGGATTGATTTCATATCTTGTAGACCCGAGAGAAAACGAATTAATTTTAGATGCCTGTGCTGCTCCGGGAGGAAAAACAATTCATATGTCAGAAATTTCAAAAGGAAAGGCATATATAGTAGCAGTAGATAAATATCTATCAAGAGCTGAAATAATGAAAAAAAATATTGATAGGTATAAGCTAACAAATGTAACAATTTTATATGATGATATCTCAAATCCAACGACAGAAATACTAAAATCAAAAATAATTGGAAAAGTAGATAAAGTATTAGTTGATGCTCCTTGTTCCGGATTTGGTGTTATATCCAAAAAACCTGAGATAAAATGGAAGAGAGATTCAAAAGACATTCCCAAACTGCAAAAAATTCAATTAGAAATATTAGAAAACTCCATCAAATATTTAAAACCTGGAGGGTCCATTATATACAGTACATGTACTATAGAAAAGGAAGAAAATTCAGATGTAATTCATATTTTCCTTGAAAAACACCCTGAATTTACGATTGTAAATGCAAAAAATTTTGTAAATGAAAATGTTGTAAATGAAGAAGGTTTTGTAGAAACACTTCCGCATATACACCACATAGACGGTGCTTTCGGGGCAAGGCTTAAACTTTCTTCTTAAAATATAACAGGACGATTTATTGATATAAACCGTCCTGAAAATCATTTAATAAATCTTTACGGAGACTTTTTATTTCTTGGTACTTTTTTTCTTAGGTTCTTTTTTAGGTTTGCGTTCTTTTTTCTTTACTTGTTTTTTGTCAGAAATAATCTTTTTCTCTATATCAGTCAATTCTGGTATTCTTAGTACTTGCCCAGGATAAATCAAATCCGGTTTAACAATTTTCGTGGGTATTCCTTTTGGTGCTGAAATCACCCCTGACTTATTTGCTTCCCATATTTTAGACCAGAATCTTGCATTACCATAAACTTCTTTCTTTTCTGCGATTTTCCATAAACAGTCTCCTTTAACCACAGTGTATTGTTTGTATTTTTCTTCTTTTACAACTATCTTGGCTAAATCCTCTTCCCATTTTAATAAATTAGCATACATATTGTTGTAACGCTCCCTATAGTCAGGTAAACATTTTGCTTTAGAAAGTGAAATTTCATTGAAGAAGTTTTTCCTTGCTTCTTCAGGAGTGCCTATGCGATTATTAATCGTCTTTTCTGTTTCTAAAAACTTACTATCAAATTCAGCAAGATTTAAAGATTTTATTAGATTATCATATTCTTCTTGCAATTCTGCAATCTTTTGGTCCTTTTCAATTGATTCAACTTCAAGATTACTAATTTCTTTTGTTAAATTTATTATATCGTTCTCTAATGATTTTTTCCTTTCCTTCGCTGACTTTAAATCTTGCAAGTATTTATTATACTGCTCTTCTTTTTCAACCTCATCGCAACACTCCTCGTACTCCTGAGAAAATAAAAATCCTGTCCAACAGAACAGGATTATTATAATCCCACCATAAAACAATTTTTTCATTTCCCCTTATTTAATTTCTAAAAAATTTCAAATAAATTAATTCTTAAAAATATTACTTTACTTTTCTTCAAAGTAATCACCAATTTTAAAGCGACCGTTAATCATCACAGTTACAACTCCAAAACTTCCACTTGGTGTTTTTGTCAATCGTATAGACGGCCCAAAAGCAAAGCCAGTTAAGGAGAAACCTTCCCCTACATCTGATATCAGGGTTTCTATTAATAATTGGAAATTACGTCTACCGGCAAGAGTTGCATTAATTCTTAAATCAAAAACAGAGCCTGCAAATCTCATTTCTCTTGCAGCGAACCCAATGTGAGTTTCCCCTAAATATCTCGCTACATAGACTTTCGCCCGGGTTGAACCTAAAGCTCTAAATGGATAACGAAATTCCCAGTTAAAGAAACTTTCATCTACAATTACACTGTTTGGCATATAAGTTGTATCACCTTCAACTCTAACTCTTAAAGGTGGGTCATAATCACCAGAATCAAGAACTGTATAATATCCAACCTGGAAGAAATTTCCAAAAGGAATTACATAAGATACATCAAGACCAAGTTTTGGGGTAAATAAATTATTATATTTCCCAAATTTACTTTCTTGCTCACCAGCAGTTGCTCCACCCTGATGTTTCAATACCAATTCTTTAATCCTTGTACTTACACCAATAGAAGCCCCAAGCAAATGGAAATTTGCTCCAACTTTATCGGTTTCAAGTGGTCCGGAATATGGGGTCCCTGAATAAAAGGAAAAACCAAATCCTCTCTTCAAAGGTATACCAAGGGGATCACCACCAAAAACTTGTAAATATGGATTCTGATAAGCAGTGGTATTAACAATTTCACGAACCTTTTTGGGAGGGGCAATCAATTCTTTAATCTTAATTTTCTTAATGACTCTTAAGAATACAGAACCATAATCTAACTTTGCTTCCCTTAGGTTTATTTTGTTGGTTCCCGTCCAGTTTATTAGCTTTTCTTGTGTCTCTTTGGACAATTGCGACCAGGCAAATCTCGGAGCATCAGGAGATGTTTCATCTCCAATTATAACACTCTGAACTTGTGGATCAACAATATTAACAGTTATCGCATAACTCTCAAGTTTAGGCTCGATTAAAAGCTCATCTTGAAGTTTAATAAACACGCTATCATCTTGAGTTCGAGCATTAATTCTGAAATATTTCCAGGTTCTTGGATCATCTTCTCTTTCTTCCTGAGCAAAAATATCTGAAACCCTTAATAACAAAATAGAACAAAATACAAGAATAATACAAAAAATTAATCTATTTTTATTCATTTTAATATAATTAGTTTATCAATTTATAGACTGTAAATTTAATAACAATAAATTAATAATTCCACTACTATAATTTATCACCATTCCGTAAATTGAAATACACCTTGTCTGGTAATTTTGTTACCGGCTGCATCAACGACATTTACAGTAAAAGCAACAGAGTAGGGTTCATCTTTACCCTCAGTAAATGAATCAAAAGCAGATTTAGATGTTAAAAAGTTTAAAGTAACATCATACACCCCTGCTCCTGGCTGAGTTACTCTAACAGGACCGGAGATAGTTACTTTTAATTGTTCAGGTGCTATATCTTTAATTGTTATACGATATCCAACCTGACTTTGAATATTTCTTAAAGAAACACCTTCGCCAGAGGGAGCTAATCTTTGCATAGAAATTTCTGGCGGTGGTTTTTTCTGAATGGGTTTAGTATCTGAGGATTCCCCTACCCTATAAGTTATACTTTTTTCTCCGCCAAGGGTAAATGTTGCAGAGCCACCTGGAGGTATACTTGCAAGGGTTCTTCCATCAGCTGATATTACAAGAGTACCATTATATGGATTCTTCACAGTATATGTTAAATATTGCGTAAAGGTACCAGCAATTTGAACATCTGCTTGTATTTTCTTTTCCTCCAATGGCTTTTCTTCTTCTTTCTTTGGTTCCTCTATTTTTAACTGGGGTTGTTGATCGATTCTAACTTGGGGTTGAGTTTGAACAACTGACAGTTGGGTTTTTATTTGCATTAATTGTGCCTGCAATTTTTGATAATCCTCAAAATTTACCGCACTATCAAAATCCAATTTGGGAACTAAACCTAACGCTAACATTGAATCTATAAATGCTTTTAATGAATCTGCATATTGTTTTTTTACTATATCCTGTTTTGATATAACTTCAACCAAATCTATATTTGCACCTTTGAGTGCTATTACGCATACTACAAAGATGTAAAGGACTTGATAAATTACGAATTTTACATCTCTTGCGCCTTTCATTGTAATTATGTTAAAATTTTAAAAATTGTTAAATTTTTTCTATTCCTGATATAATCACTAAAATAATTCTTTTCCTTACACATTTATTAATCTATTCCTTATTGAGAATTGTTCCCGAGTCTTTTACCTGCAATATAAGCCAGATTTTCAAGGCTCTTTGTTGCATTTGCTTCATTCATAATTTTCAATGTTTCAGAAATAAAATGAGCGGTCATTTGCAGTTCTTTCAATGGCTTCTCGTCAGGTAAATCAATTTTTAACTTATTTATCTGTTCACCCAATCTCTGGATTGCTTCAAGTTGCTGTCTTAAAATTGATGAATATTCGGCTGACTTATGAACTATTCCAGCAATATTACTCAAAGTTGCAGATATTTCATTAAATTGGTTAATAATTGCTGAATCAAATAGCTTTACATTCTTTATTTCATCAACAGTATTCTTAAACGACTCCATACTTTCAGCAAATTCTTTTGTTATATCATTAGTTACTTTAATTAACTTATAAATATACTCAATTTCTTCTTTCGAGAAATGCTTTGTTGCTGCGCCGCTTGTCATCATAACCTCAGCTAATGCTTGCTTGTTTGCTTCACTCAATTTTGTAATTAGATTATTTTGTTCATTTTCTCTTGTTTGATAATAAAATTCAGTTTCTATGTTTTTTACTTCTTCAACAATTTTCTGGTATCTTAAGCTTTGAGCTTCAAAGACAGCTCCAAACAATTTTGCAATTGCAAGAATAATAATGGATTTAATTTCAAAAGGAACAGAAAAACCAAGAAACAATTGGGGTCCTATTTTTATTGAAACCAGCAAAATAGCAGCACCGAGCAATGGAAGTGCTGTACCAATTGAATCAACCAAACCATTATATTTTTCATTTACCCGAGAAATTATTCCTTCAGAGGCTCCTTTACTAATTATTTCTGTTTTTAATGTTTGATTGGCTCTCAAAGCAAACAAAATAAAAACCAGGTAAAACACGAACGGCATCCACCAGAGTTGCACGGGTTCAATTTGTGTATTTAACAAATTAGACTGCGGGAATAACCATTGTGAAAAACTGTTAGCAACATGCCCGAATAATGGCACATATGCAACATCAACCAAAAATGATAGAAGTACAACAATTAATGATGGAAATGCAGATTTAAAATATGCAAATGCACCTTCTTTCTCAAGTTGATTAATTCCTTTCCTTATAACATAATCAGTAATTTGTATAAGTTGTGAATCATCTCTCTTAAGTGATTGCACTTTTTGCTCAAGTTCTGCAACCTCTAAAGCTTCCATATTATTCATACTTTCTTGTTCGTATGTGTTTTTTTCTTCCATAAAAAACTATATTTAAATTTAAATAAAATTGCTTATAAATAACTTAAATTGCTTTTATTTTTATTAAAAATCAATATATAAATAGATAAATAATTTAACCTCCAAAAAACAATTTCATTATCAAAAAAATTCAGAGCCAAAAACTTTTTTATTATTAATAATAATATAATCATTTTATTTTTTAATTTCAAAATCATAATATCTAATAATTTTCATTTCAATAATAAAACTTATTTTCATAAAATTTAATAAGCCCGTTTAAAGATAATTCTATTATAAATAAATTCTTAATATATGAAATAGCATAATCATACTGTTAGATAAATCTTAATATATCTAATGAATATTATATTTTTATTACATTAGTAACTTATCGAGATAATTCATTTTATTTGAATTTTTAAATTTTGAGAATACAACAAAATCAATAAAATATTTATCACATCTATATTATGTTGATAAAAAAAATTGTATTACTTATTTTTAAAATCAGTCTGCCCGGGTGGCGGAACTGGTAGACGCGCAGGACTTAAAATCCTGTTGGCCGTAAGGTCAGTATCGGTTCGATTCCGATCTCGGGCACGAAAAAATCCCTGGGAAAAATTCATCTTTACCAGGGATTTTTTTATTAAAGAAATAAAAAAATCCTTGAAGTTATTTCCACCTCAGAATTTATTTCATTTAATAATTATTAAAAGAAAGTAATGTAACTTCAAGTAAATATAATAAAAACAATTAATTTACATAATTATTTTTTAGGTTCCGTAATTTCCAATGCTTCAACGAATTTTTCTCTAAATTTATTAACTCTTTATTTTTATTATGTTGAACTAATAATTAAATTAAAATGTTTATTACAATGAAATATAAATAATGATTTATTTATATGTTATATTCTAAATTTTAAAAATTATTTATTCCACTTGATTGGATATGTATAAAAATATAATTTTATTAAAAAATTTTAAGCCATGAAAAAATCATATTTAATTATTATCATTTTTTTAATTTCAACTAATATTTTACTTTCTCAATGGATTCAAGGGAATGGAATTTATTATGCAAGTAATTTGAGAAGTATAACTTCCAATGACCCTTATGTATATGTAGGGACTTTTTCAAATGGAGTATATCGTTCTACTAATAACGGTTTACATTGGGAACAAACCAGCTTGAATTCTTATTATGTATATTCTCTTGCTGCAAACAGTAGCATCGTTCTTGCTGGTACATATGGAAGTGGAATTTATTTATCTACAAACAATGGTATAAACTGGACTCAAACACTACCTGGTAGATATGTAAGAGTAATAGTAATGGGCAATAATATTATATATGCAGGTACTGATTCTTATGGAGTATATCAAAGCACAAATAATGGACAAAACTGGAGTCAAACATCTCTCAATAATAAAAGTGTTTGGGCTCTTGCAGTTAACGGTCAGACAATATTTGCAGGCACAACAGATTCAGGGGTATATCGTTCCACAAACGGTGGACTAAACTGGGCTCAAACAACTTTGAATAATGCTTCTGTTATTTCTCTGGGTGCCAATGGAAATACAATATTTGCAGGAACTTATTCAGGGTTTTATCGTTCTGACGATAATGGACAATCCTGGACTTCTATTAGTCAATTCAGCAGTCAAAATGTTTTTGCAATTGCTACAAGTGGGAATAATATATTTGCCGGAACCTGGAGTCAAGGAATTTACCGATCTACTAACAATGGTAATAATTGGATTCAAACAGATTTTTATACAGGATGGATAAGGGCTTTTTCATTAGGGACAAGTAAATATTATGCCGTTACAGATAATGGAGTCATTATTTCTACAAACAGCGGTGTAAACTGGAGTATTTCCAATCTTTGTAATACTGATTTTAGAAGTATTTCCGGGGTGGGAAATAATGTATTTGCTGGAACAGGATATAATGGTGGGGTATTTTATTCTTCTGATGGCGGGTACAATTGGTCTCAAACAAACTTAACAAATAGAACTGTATATTCTCTATATTCTGCTCCAAATTTTACTCTCGCAGGTACATATAGTTCAGGAATTTTCTTTACCACAAATAATGGGGCAAACTGGTATCCAACATCACTATCAAATAGAACTATAGTATCAATTTGTTATCACAATGGGGTTTTATATGCTGGTTCCTGGTATTATGGAATTTATTTTTCAACTGATAATGGATTAAACTGGAATCAAACTTCTTTGAATAATTATACTATATATTCACTTTTTTCATCCGGTAATTATTTATTTGCGGGTACTGAAAACTATGGAGTGGTATATTCAAGTAACAATGGGACAACATGGACACAGACTTCTTTAAATAATAAGACGATATATTCCCTTGCAGCAATCGGGAATTATGTATATGCTGGCACTTCAGACTCTGGAGTATATCTTTCAACAAATTCAGGTTTGAACTGGACACAATCATCATTGAACAACAAGACAGTTTTATCTCTTTATGCAATTTCAAATTTCGTTTGGGCAGGTCTTGGGAACTATGAAGGATTATATTTTTCAACTGATTTCGGACAAACCTGGACTCCAAAAAATGAGGGGTTTAACCCTGTACCTTATGTGTTTGGAATATATATCAATTCACCAAATAACTACATTCTTGTAGCTTCAAGCGGTACTTCTATATGGAGAAGACCGCTAACAGATTTTAACCCAACATTAAAGGTTATATCAAATATAACTCCGACAGAATTTAAATTATTCCAAAATTTTCCTAACCCATTTAATTCTACAACCATAATAAAATTTTCAATAACAAAGAAGCAAAATGTTACAATAAAGATTTTCGATATGCTCGGTAGAGAGCTGGAATCCTTGCTAAGTGCTGAATTTCAAGCAGGCACATATTCTGTAGAGTGGAACGCAGAAAATTATGCAAGTGGAATATATTTCTGCAGGTTAATTACTTCAGAAGCAGTCGAAACAATAAATATGATAATGATAAAATAGAAAAGAGAATCTACAACAAAGACCCGGACAAAATTAAACTTGCAATAGTAAAATAGATAATAATACCAGTAACATCAACAAGTGTTGCTACAAAAGGAGCAGAACATGTAGCTGGATCTAATTTAAAAGATTTTAAAATAATAGGAAGCAGCGACCCCATTAAAGTTCCCCACATAACAACCCCTATTAAAGAAAAAGCAACTGTTACGGCAACAGAAAGCCAATGTTCTCCATATAAATTTCCAGCTAATTGCCAAATTGTTATTCTTAAAAATCCAATACAGGAAAGAATCAGACCAAGAGAAAGTCCTGAAAGAATTTCTCTCTTAATAACTCTAAACCAGTCTTTAACGGTAATTTCCCCCAATGCAAGCGCTCTTACAACAAGAGTTGCAGCCTGTGAACCACTGTTTCCACCACTTGAAATAATAAGAGGAATAAATAATGCTAATACAACTGCCTTTGCAATTTCATGTTCAAAGAATCCCATTGCTGTAGCAGTTAACATTTCCCCAACAAACAATATTACAAGCCACCCAGCTCTTTTTTGAACCATTTTAGGAAGTGGAGTTGAAATATAAGGCATATCCAAAGATTCCATACCACCTAATTTCTGAACATCTTCAGTGGCTTCTTCTTCAATAACATCCAACACATCATCAGCGGTTACAATTCCAAGTAAATAATTATCCTTATTGACAACAGGAATTACATATAGGTCATATTCTCGAAACATTTGCACTGCTTTTTCCTGGTCATCGGTTACCTGTAAACTTATTACTGTTTGTTTTAATATATCGGACACTTTTGTATCTGGTTCAGAGAGTAATATTTCTTTTATGGATAATTCATCTACGAGTTTTCCTTGATTATCGGTAACAAATATGGTTTCAATATTTTCTATTTCTTGCCCAATTTTTCTTATATGTTCTAAAACTTGCGCTATAGTCCAGTCAGTTTTAACAGCAATAAAATCAGGAGTCATTAATCTACCGACAGAATGCTCTGGGTAGCCTAAAAGACTGATAGCAACACTTCTTTCTTCTGGAGTTAGTAGCCTGATTAATTTTTTTACAAATGGACCTGGTAAATCTTCAAGTAATTCGGTTCGGTCATCAGGAGACATCTCATTCAGTATCTGAGATATTTCTCTGTCAGTAAAAGATTTTAATAAAGATTTCTGAACATCATATTTTAAATATTCGAATGCATCAGCTGCAAGATCTTTAGGTAAAAATCTAAATAAAATTGCTCTGTCTTTTTCATCAATATTTTCAATAATATCAGCAATCTCAGAGGGGTGAAAATCTAAAATTACTTCTTTTAAAATATTCCAATCTCTTTTTTCTATTAGTTCCTTTATTTCCGGTTGTAATAATTTCCCAATCATAAGCAAATTTATTATTCAAAAATGCAAATTAATTTGTTAAACTAAAAGTTAATAAACCATTTTATTTTTCTACCACGGTAATTAAATAATGTTACGACAAAATCATCAGAGTATGGAAAAATGAATAGAATTTTTATTACAAAAAACTCAGTTGCCGAAAATTAATTTAGAACTCTAAAAATTATTCACACAATTCTATAATAATATGGTATATATTGCTGAAAGATTTTCAATTAAAAGGTTATTTTGCAGCTCAGAAAATCTTTATTTAACTCAATAATACACTTATATTTGTTATCCACAAATATAAAAAATTAAATAGTAAGTTCGAATTTTCTATCCTTCAGGAAAGGATATTTTCTTCTGAATGCAATAAGTTTCTCTTTATCTATATCCAGCGTCTTAACAATTTCTTTATCCGAAACTGAAAAAATTACAATACCATCAGGTCCAATCAAACAAGAATCTCCAGAATGGTAAATCCCGTTGTTATCTCGTCCGGTTCTATTTACTCCAACCACAAAAGATTGATTTTCTATTGCTCTTGCAATTAATAATTGCTTCCAGGCATAACTTCTTCGCTGTGGCCAATTAGCAACATATATTAATATATCATAATCAGAGTTAAATCGCGACCAGACAGGAAATCTTAAATCATAACATATCAGTGGGAATATATTCCAGTTTTTATATTTTATAATAATTCTCCTCTCTCCTCTTGTAAAATATTTTTCTTCTCCAACCAGACTAAATAAATTTCTCTTATCATAATGGCACATTCTACCAGAAGGATTTATCCAGAGGAATCTATTATAATAGTTATAATTCTTATTTCTTCCTTTTTCCTTTATAATAATACTACCACAAATAACAGAATTAAATTCTGAAGAAATTTTTTTCATCCACTTTATTGTTTCTCCTCTCATAGTTTCAGAACATTTTTCAACATTCATCGTAAAGCCTGTGGTAAATAATTCGGGTAATATAATTAAATCGGTATTCCGAATATTATTTTTTAGTAGTTTATAAATTTTATTTCTATTATCCTCAGCTCTCTCCCAGTAAGGTTCAAATTGTACAAGCGTTAAGTTTAATCTGGATTTATTTTTCATATTAACTTATTTAATATTGATAAAAAGAATATTTTTATATAGATTATAAACATCAACAATAAGTTTAATATGAAACATAATATAAATTTTATATTATTATTATGAAAAAATTTTTAACCTTATTATTCATATTAACAATTTCATTCCGTTTCATATATGCACAGGAAAGAACAATTTCAAAAAATTATAATATAATTTCTTACCCGACAGCAGAAAAAGGATCACCAGTTGTTGAGGCTCAGACTAATATAAGATATATAAATTCTCCTGTTGGAACTTTATCTATTTACCCTGATATTAGAATATTTCCTTCATCAGTAAATCAGAGTACAATTTCTGCTGCATTATTCCTTTTAAATCCTAATATCTTATTTATAGGAGCAAATACAGATCTGGGGGTTGGTTATTATATTTCACTTAATGGAGGACTAAATTGGTTTGGAAATAATCTACTGCCTGGTTCATTTAATCTCTCATCAAATCCCGCTGTGGCAGTAGGGTTAAATGGTTTTTTTCATTTCAATTATTTAGATAATTTTCTCGTCACAGATAGAAGCACAAATAACGGAACAAACTGGTTGGGTAGAGTAAATGTACCTGCAAACTACGGATTTGATAAAAATCACCTTGCAATAGATTTAAATTCATCAAGTCCTTATAGTGGTAGAATTTACATTGCATACACAAAATGGGTATCCCCATATCCAATTATGGTTTCTTATTCGACAAATAGTGGATATTCTTTTCTTCCAGAACAACAAATTGGTTCACCATTAAGCAATCATATTGAACAGGGGGCTAATCTACAAATTGGTTCTAATGGTGAAGTCTACTGTGTATGGGCAACACCAAATTTATCAAATAATAACATTGAAGATAAAATTGGATTTACCAAATCATTAAATGGTGGAGTAAACTGGACATCAGCAACAACCCCAATAAATATAGGGGGGATACGAGGTACACTGTTAAATACAAATATTAGAGTAAATTCTTTTCCTTCTATGGCAGTTGATAGAACAGGTGGGGTTCGGAATGGATACATTTATTTATGCTGGTCACAAAGAAATCTTCCTCCAGCAGGCAGTGATGCTGATATATGTTTTGCATATTCTTCTAATGGTGGCTCAAGCTGGTCTGCTCCTGTTAAAGTGAATGATGATGCTTTGAATAATGGTAAACAACAATTTTCTCCCTGGATTACGGTTGACCAGGTAACAGGTTTATTAAGCATCATTTTTTACGATACAAGAGATGTAGAAACTCAGGATTCCTGCCACACATATCTTGCTATGTCAAACAACGGGGGAACAAATTGGACTAATTTCAAAATAAGCTCCTTTGCTCAAAAACCTATTCCACTTGCTGGATATGCTCCGGGTTATTACAGTGATTATATAGGAGTTATATCTCATAATGGAATAGTTCACGCTTTCTGGACTGATAACAGAAGTGGAAATGCACAAATATATTATTGCAAAATTACAGTAGGACCTGTTATTATTCATTCAAAAATAAAAGACTCTGAAAGCACAACTGGTCCTTATCCTGTTACTGCACAGATATTACCGGTAGGAGCAGCGATAAATCCTTCTTTTACAAAAGTTATTTATGGTGTAAATAGTTTTACAGACAGCATTTCTTTAACAAATTCAGGTGGAAATAACTGGACTGGCAGTATAACGGGAAATGGTGTACCTTCACATTATATATATTATATAAGAGCCGTTGATAATGATAATAAAATTTCTTACTACCCTGCAGGAGCACCAACAACATATCTTGAATTTTTTACTGGTCCTGATACTGCAAAACCTGTAATTGTTCATACTCCGCTTGGTGACACATTAAAAAATTATTGGCCCTTAAATATCTCTGCATATATAACAGATAATATTGGAATGGATTCTGCCTGGGCAAGATGGTATATTAATTCTCCTTCCAACGGTATAAGACATTTCAAATTAAACAATACATCAGGTACTTTATATTCCGCTACATTTAACTCGACACAATCAGAAGTAAATTATGGTGATTCCATATTTTACAGGATATTTGCACGGGATAATTCTTCTAATCACAATACAGATTCAACACAATTATATAATTTTAAAATAACTAATAGTGTTAATATATATATAGGAAATGGAAATATAATAACTTCTTATCCATTTATAACTTTCTATACTGATGCACGTACAAATATTCTTTACACAGCAAATGAAATAACAGCTGCCGGTGGAAGTAATGCGTATTTTACAAGGATAGGATTTAATTTTGCTTCTGCCTCTCCTGTTGTAATTAATGGATTAACAATAAGGATACAGCAAACATCAAACACTTCTTTGACAGGATTTACAAATACAGGTTGGACAGATATTTATTATGGCAACTATTCAGTACCTGGACCAGGTTGGAGATATTTCAATTTCAACCCACCATTTCAATGGAATGGAACAAGTAATATTCTTTTTGAAATTTGTTTTAATAACCCAACTTATGGTTCAAATTCGCAGGTATATTCTTCAAATATTCCAAATATGGTATGGGAGCAACACGGAGATTTGATTTCTGGTAGTGGATGCAATGATTTTAATAATGGTAATATTCAAAACGCCCGTCCAAACATCAGTTTAACCTTAAGTCCTTATGTAGGTATTAAAAAGATTGGTACTGAGATTCCGGTTTCTTTTGAATTAAAACAAAATTATCCCAATCCTTTCAACAGCTCTACCACAATTAGATTTCACTTACCGGTAAAAAGTTTTGTATCCCTTAAAATATATGATATTCTCGGTAGAGAAGTGACAACTCTTTTGAATTCAAAAACAGAACAGAGCCTGGATCCAGGAATATACTCCATAACCTGGGATGCTAATGGAGTTGCAAGTGGAATATATTTTTGTAGAATTTTTGTTAATTCAATTTCTGGCTCGACAAATGGTTTTTCTGATACAAAACGAATGGTATTGGTAAAGTGACTTTTTATATTCTTTAAAAATATAAGAATGTATGATAAATTTTTTTATAAGTAAGTAAAAGGGGATATTAATTTATAAACAAAATTTTTCTATGAACCCGATACGATTTTTAAAAGAATTACGATTAAAAGATAAACCAAGACCTGAAGCATTAAATTTCCTTAAGTATCTTGGACCAGGTCTACTGGTAACAGTAGGTTTTATAGACCCTGGTAATTGGGCGTCCAATATTGCAGCAGGCTCAGAATTTGGTTATGAATTATTATGGATGGTAACTCTTTCAACTGTTATGCTAATAATTCTTCAGCACAATGTTGCTCATCTTGGAATTGTCACAGGGCTCTGCCTCTCCGAAGCAACAACAACATATATGAATAAATATTTATCCAGAGGAATTCTTATTTCTGCAATGGGCGCTTCAATCTCTACATCACTTGCAGAAATTTTGGGCGGAGCAATCGCATTGAATATGATGTTTAATCTTCCCCTTATTTTAGGAACCATAATTATATGGATTTTTGTATCTATTATGCTATTGACTAATTCCTATAAAAGAATAGAAAAATTAATAATTGGTTTTGTATCAATTATAGGATTTGCTTTTTTATATGAACTTTTACTTATAGATACACCCTGGATTGAAACAGCAAAAGGCTGGGTGATTCCATCAATTCCAGAAGGGGCAATTGTAATTGTAATGAGTGTGTTAGGAGCCGTTGTTATGCCACATAATTTATTTTTACATAGTGAAATAATACAGAGCAGGCAGTGGAATTTAAAAGAGGAAAAAGTAAGAAAGAAACAATTAAAATATGAATTCCTTGACACTTTGTTTTCTATGATTATCGGTTGGGCGATAAATAGTGCAATTATTATACTTGCAGCCGCAACTTTCTTCAAAAATAAAATTCAGGTATCAGAGCTTGGGGAAGCTAAAACATTACTTGAACCTTTACTTGGAAACTCTGCCGGACTTGTATTTGCAATTGCTTTGCTTTTCTCAGGGGTCGCTTCCACAATAACTTCAGGAATGGCGGGGGGAACTATTTTTGCAGGCGTTTTTGGTGAACCTTATGATATAAAAGACAAGCATACAAAAATTGGAATAGGTATATCTCTTTTTTGTGCAGTAATTATAATACTCTTAATAAAAAATCCATTTAAAGGATTAATTATTTCCCAAATGGTTCTAAGTATTCAACTCCCTTTTACAATTTTTACGCAAATATACCTTACATCTTCCAAAAAAGTTATGGGTAAATACGCCAATTCTATCTCAACAACAATATTACTATTAATAATTGGAATAATAGTTTCTTATCTAAATATTAGACTGCTCCTATATGCTATTGGATTATAATCCCCAAATTATTATTAGAAAAAAATACTTTACTTATGTGGTGTTTCAAAATACAAAGGACCATCGGGACCAAGTGGAAAACCAACTAATATCCAAATAATTAAAAGTAAAATCCATCCAATCGTGAAAATTATGGTATAAGGTAACATTGTGGAAATAATTGTTCCTATTCCATATTTTTCACTGTATTTTTGCGCAAAAGTTACAATTAAAGCAAAATAACTCATCATTGGTGTTACAAGGTTAGTAACTGAATCACCTATTCTAAATGCCGCTTGTGTTAAAGCAGGATGATAGCCAAGTAACATAAACATCGGAATAAATACTGGAGCCATAATAGCCCACTTTGCAGAAGCACTGCCCATAAACAAATTAATAAAAGCAGAAAGCAAAACAAAAGCAACAATAAGAGCCACACCTGTTAAACCAATACTTTTTAATCCTATCGCACCTTTAACTGCAATTATAATTCCGAGATTACTATAATTAAAAAAGTATACGAATTGAGCTGCAAAGAAAACAAGAACAATATATCCCGCAAGTCCACTCATTGATTTTGTAATGTGTTTTATAAAATCTTTATCATTTCTAATAGATTTCACAACAATACCATAAACTAATCCAGGAACGAGAAAAAATAAAAGTATACCAATTATTATTCCATCAAAAAAAGGAGAATGCAATATTGTATTATCTTTCGGATTTCTGAAAATACCATTCTCTGGAATAATCGTTAATGCCAAGATAAAAATTACAGCAATCATTGAAATCCCTGCCCATTTTAACCCTTTTTTCTCAAGATTATTTAATTTTTCAAGTTCAATTCTATCTACATTCCCCTGATATTGCCCAAGTCTAGGTTCGACAATTTTTTCAGTGACCAAAGTACCAAGAATAACAATAATGATAGCAGAAAAAAACATAAAGTAATAATTAACAGCAGGATTAATAACCAAATCGGGCAAAATTATCTGTGCTGCAGAGGTTGAAAGTCCTGCAAGAATCGGGTCAACAGAACCGATTAGGAAGTTTGCACCAAACCCACCACTCACACCCGAAAAAGCAGCAGCGAGTCCTGCTATTGGATGCCTACCCAATGAATGAAATACCATTGCTCCGAGTGGAATTAAAATTACATATCCAGCTTCGGAAGCAATATGTGAAATCACACCGGCGAAAACAAGCGAAGCGGTTATCAATCTTTTGGGTGCTCCAAGAACTAATGCACGAATCATTACATTAAACAATCCCGAACCTTCTGCAACACCAAGACCAATCATAACTGCTAACACTAATCCAAGAGGCGGAAAGTTGACAAAGTTTTTAACAATATTTGTATATATCCATCTTATACCATCACCACTTAATAAATTCTTCGGATGAATTACTTCATCACTAACCGGATGAACTTCTGTAAAATCGAAATAATAAGCAAGATAAGAAAGAATAACAACAAGAATAGCAAGTATTAAAAAAAGAATAGCAGGATGGGGTAGCTTATTTCCGATGATTTCTATTTTATCAAGTAATTTTGTAAATAGGGTTTGACTACTTTTTTGATTCTTCATCTAGTTCTTTTTGTTAATTTTTAAAATAGCATAATTGAAAAATTTTTTAAATATATTTGGACAATTTTCTTGAATAATTTTTCAGTTTAAAAAGATTTCATTTTATAAAAAAACTGTCTTATCATAGAAATGATAAGACAGTTTAAGAAATATTTATTTGTTGATAATTTTTATTTAAGCACAATCATTTTCTTTGTATCAGAAAACTTCGGAGTAATTATCTTATAAAAGTATATTCCAGAAGATAAATTATTTGCATCAAAGGTTACAGTGTAATATCCAGCCTGAACTTGATTATTCAATAATGTAAAAATTTCTCTACCGGAAATATCATAGATTTTAATTGTAACTAAAATATCTTCGGGAACAGAAAAATCAAATTTTGTTGTTGGATTAAAAGGATTAGGATAATTTTGTCCTAAATAATAGTCCATAGGTGATATCGTTTCGTATTTTTTAACTCTCGATGTATTTAACAATCTATCAAAGTATACTTTTTTTGCTGAACCATCATATCCAACCCAAACAGCCCCCACATCACCTGGCCCGTCATAGTATTCTATTAAAATTGGAATATACATTCTTGGAGACCATTCTGGTATATAATTACTAACACGAACAGGAGAGGAAAAATTAGTTGGGGCAGAGTTTAGAGCGGATGTATACATTATTAGGTCTGTTATATTGGTAGGTTGCCCCGATTGTAAAGAATCAGAATAGTATATAACATCAATACCACCTTCCATACTATTATAATACTTTACATCAAACCAGTATTCATCTCTGGTGGGAGAAGAGTGTATAGTTATAGGAGCACCATAACTTGTACCATTATCTATACTGGAAATACAATTCAAATCAATATTTCCGGTAGTTCCTGTTGTATAAAATATCCATGCTTTTCCTCTATTTATTACGCCAAGAAATTGGTCCTTAGTTGTTCCTGCTGGAATTGGAGTTGTAAAAGAACCAACAATAGATAATGTACCAGGAGCTGATTCCCTGTATCTTACATTCCTAATAGCAGAAGTAAGAGTATCCGCAGCAACAGGTCCATAATAATTAATAAGTGCAGTATCACCCGAGCCCGACATAGAGATTTTTGGATGAGCAGCAGTTGAGCTCAAGTATATTGATGAGCCCCACGACGCACCACCAGTAGCAGAACCATAAATATATACCTGATTAGATGTATGTAAATCTATAATCAAATATAAACTTCCCGTAGAAGAAATTGTAACATCAAAATCTCTAAGATTTGTATAGGCTGTAAATTGATTAAGAGAATTTGATAATATATTCCAACAATAAACACTTGTTCCAAATAAAAAGAAACAATATATTGAATCACCAGATTGAAGCATCTTTACTTTTGGTATTTCAACAGCGGGAGTTACAGAACCGTGGATAGACCAGTTTAGCCCGTTATTACTTGACTTTAAAACAACTAAACATCTATTATTAACTATGTTCGTATCGGGAATTGCAACATATATTGTTGAATTGGAAAGTTTATATACTCCTGAAAATCTACTAAAAGGTTCTGTAGGTGAAACAATTAAATCAGTTCCCCAATCAGTGTTATTTGATAGAAAAGGAATAGATTTTTCATAAATTTCAGCTTTAGGGGTTTGCGCTGCTAAGTTCAAAGAGAAAACAACTGTTAGTATTAATAAAAAAATAAATAATAATTTTTTCATTATTTCTCCTTATTTTTATTATTCTGAACACCAATTAGAATTATTTTAACAATCAATAGATTAATACCTTATTAAAAAATAATACTTTTGTAAAAAACTTAGAAAATATAATTTTCTTTAACAAATAATGTGATTATAACAACTTCAATTTGACAATAAAATTATTTACTAATAATTAGGGGGATTTTTCCACTTGGGAAGAACATTATTTATAAACTCTAATTTTTGCTCCCATATTTTTTTCATATCAAGTCCAATATATTCTTGAGCTTTTGCTTTAGTAGATAAATCTGGAATGGGTACAGGTAGTTTAACATTTAACTTTTGTAATAATTCGGTAAGAAGTAATCTTGCTTCCATAACTTTTTCAATTGCAGTTCCGAGAATTCTCGCTGACTCAAGCGGTGCATGAAAGGAGCCTCCGTTTGAAGCCATAACATAATCCCAGCGCCATTGTGCCTGACGGATTAATTTTAATATTTGTTTCATTTCTTCTTCCTTTGCTCCATTATCCCAGGCAGTCTTTGCTTCTATATGAGCTTTAACAAGTAAAGATGTAGTCTTCTTCGAAAGTTCTATTACTTTATCCTGCCTATCATAAACATTTTTCCTTAATGTTTCTTCATCTTCACGGTGACATACTACACAAGAGTTTGCAATATTATTGAGTGGACTTTGCACATGGTGATCGGTAAATTTAACACCCCCTTCCGTTTTGTATGGCATATGACATTCTGCGCAGGAAATCCCTCTTTCCGAATGAATTCCAAATTTGAATAATTCAAAATCTGGATGTTGAGCCTTTAACATAGGTGCTTTGCTTAATGCATGCACCCAATCTATATGATTTACAGAATCATAATAAGCTTCCATATCTTCAACAGAAAAACCCTTGTCCCATGGAAATGTTAAATATTTATCATCTCCCTTAAAGTAATACTCCACATGACACTGAGCGCAAACTAAAGACCTCATTTCCTGATGAGTTGAACTATTAATATCTTTCCCCTGTCTTTGAAATGCTTCCACAAGAGCAGGACGGGTGATTCTTAGATTCATTGTCTTTGGGTCGTGACAATCCTGACAACCAATTGAGTTCGTTATTTCCGGTCCTAAATCTACCCAGGGCTTTTTATAAAACTCTGAAAAGCCCATTTGATTCATTAGTCGGGGCACATCCGTACTCTTACAGGTCCAACAGGTACTTGGTTGTGGCACTGCGGTACGAAGTGTTAATCTTATATCTTTTAGAGCATTGTAATGCCCTCTTGACTGATTGTAGTCTCTTGAAAATGCATAGCCTGCCCACATAACTACAAGGTCAGGATTTTTTTCCAGCAAATCTATTGTTGCAGAACCGCCGTGTTTACTTGCAAAAGTTGTATCTGCAGTTTTTAAATAAGTTTGGTATTCGCGTGGATAATTTTCTCCCCAAACTTCATTACGAGGTTCCCAATCTGCTATTGGTTTAACAGTTTGTAAAATAACAGATTCGCCTCTTCGCTCTATAATTGTACTTGCAAGCAAACCTAATAAAAATACAACTATTATAGTTATTAGATATAAAATCCAACCCAACCATGGTTTGGACTTAATAGACTCTGATATTTTGTTCATAATATTATTTTTTAATTTCCCAAAATTTTATTTATTTAAATGTTTATCCATCCATTCAGGGATAACTTTTTTTGGACCAAATATTTTAACATTTTGTGAAGAAGATAAACTATTTATTTTCCCGTGCGGTGTCTCTCTGTGACAATTCCAACAGGGCTTTTCATTTTCATCTTCTTCGTTATGCTCATCACAGATTTTAGCATCAATTAAAGTTAAATAATTTTGATGACACCTTTCGCAGTTTTCTTTAACAACTTCTGCTCCTCCTTCTTTTATCCTTATTACCTGCGGTTCCAGGCGCAGAGTAAATATTGTTGAATGCCGTAAACCATCTGCCGCTTTGAAATAATATTTTTTAATAAAATTATCCTGTGGAATATGACAATCGTTGCAGGTAGTAACTCTTGCATGGGAGCTATGCCACCAGGAAGTATAATTATCATACATAACATGGCAGTTGAGGCAAGCTTCAGGATCATCGGACAAATAAGAGGTCGCTTTACCTATGTAAACAATAAAAATAATTAACCCTGTTAATATTCCAAGAGCAATTATAACTGGAATTCTCCACTTATCAGGTGGAATAAAAAAACAAATAAAATTTTTCGCTTTTTTAGACAAGATTTAATTCCTTACTATAACAAAAATATTTAAAATTATTGAAAACTGCTTTGATAATAGTCAAAAAGTAAAAAAATTATTTGGATAGAGTTTAAACTAATTTTCTCAGATTATTATAATCAAGAACTGTAATATATTTTCCTTTAATTTTAATTAACTTTTGAATCTGCAATTTTTTAAATGTTCGTGATACAGTCTCTAAAGTAGCACCTAAATATGAAGCCAGGTCAATTTTCGTTACACTTAATTGAAATGTATCAGATAAAGTTTTTTTATTTTCGCACTTCTCAATCGCACGCTTAGTTTCAAATTCAGAAATAATATAATTAACTAACCTTCCCATAACATCTCTTGATTTAACATTAACAATTTGTTCTTGCATCATTCTTAACTTTCGGGATAGTACCATAAAAAGTCCAAAACAAATTTCTGGATTCCCTTTTAATATTTCAATAAACTCCTTAACAGGTACAAAAATAATTCTACTACCCTCACATATATTCATTGCATTAGCGGGATACTTTGCTTCACTACTTTTAATTTTGTTATAATTTTCTAAAAGAGGGACTTCAGCAAAAGTTTCATTACTGTGTAATATATGTATAATTCTTTCTTTCCCTTCTTTTGTTAACTTGAAAATCTTTACTATACCCTCATCGATACAATAGAAACCTTTGTATGAATCACCTTCAGAAAATATAATTTCTTTTTTCCTGGGTTTAATGATTTTCGATATTGAAGCAATCAGGCTTATCTCTTTTTTGCTTAACCCCGATAGCAGAAATATTTTAGATAAGGACTGAGATATTATTTCTCTTTTTATAATTTCCTTATCAAATTTTGTAATATTAGTCACCATAAATTTAAGTATTAAAATGGTGTATCACCATTTTCATCTTCAGGAGGAAGAGGAGGAATATCTACATCATTAATAGAATCATCATTATCCGATAAATCTTTAGAATCCACAGCGCTTAAATCTTCATCAATTTTTTTTATCTTTAATGCTCTAAGTGTAGTAAAATAAACTAATTCTCCCTGGGGATTTTTCCACTCTCTTCCTCTTAATTCAAATTCTACTTCTACTTTATCACCTTTTTTAAAATTATCTATTAATGAACATAAGTCGTTTACCAATTCAAATTTAATTATCTGGGGGAAACCAGAATCAGGGGTATAATCCAAAATAAATTCTCGCTTCTTGAAGGATTCTGTTATTTTCTTTTCATTCAATATCTCTCTTATCTTACCAGTAATATTCATAATTTATTTCTTTTTTTTACTTAAAATATAGTTATAATATCGTATGTTAAAGTCCAATTAACGGAGAAAATTTTTTTATTATTATAGATAATAACTACATAAATTTTATAATATAATACCAGAAAGCAAGCGTTAATGCTGAAACTGGAATACCAACGCCTACCATTAAGTTTGATAATTTAGAATTCAGATTATAACTTGATGCCATAATTGCCCCCATCACCATCGGTGGCATTGCAGATTCAATCAAACTAACATTTACAGTGAGAGAATTTTGTTTGAAAACTATATAATACAAAATATAAATAATGAACGGGGCAATCAAAAGTTTATACAACAGACCAAATGAAAGCTCTTTATAAAATTCTTTAAGTGAACTAAACCTTAGTTGCATACCAACTGAAATCAAAGCAAGAATGAAAATCGGGCTACCAAGTTTTGAAAAAATTTCCTCAGTTACCTCAGAATGATGAAAATTAAAAAACTTTAATATTAAACCAAGAATAAATCCAATGAATGGTGGATAAACTATAATATTTTTTATTATATTACTTACAGAAAATTTGCTTCTTGAAAATATTGAACAAGTAATAACTCCTGCAGTAGCAAGAACAAAAAAACTACCTGCCTGGTCAATAATTACTCCTGTTTTTAAACCTTCTTCACCAAAGAAAGCAAGTAGAACGGGAAAACCTACAAATGAAGAATTACACAAGCCTGAGGTCATAATTAAGCTGCCCGTTGTATAATTATCCCACTTAAAAATTTTTCTCATCAAAATTATAAACAATATACTCCCCAAAAAAACTATCCACATAACAGCAACAGGGAAAAAAATATCTGGTTTGATTTCAATTCTTGGAATATACAAAATTGCAAGAGAAGGTAGTGAAATATATATTAAAATTTTATTTAATATTTCTGGAGCACTCTCATTTAAAATCTTAAACCTGCGTACTAAAATTCCAGTACCTAAACATAAAAAAATTAAAATAATTTTAGCCATTAATAAATCAGGTTATTGTATGAGTGGAAAATCAAGTTTATTCAATAAAATCTTCGGTTATACTACAATATTAACCATTTTATTTTTTACAATAATAATCCTCTTTATTTCCTTACCTGCTATATGTCTTTTAACCGCTGGGTCATCAAGAGCAGCCTGTTCAAGAGTTTTATCGTCAAGATTTGCTTCCATTTCTTTTTTGCCTCTTACTTTACCATTAACAGAAAAAACGATTGTTACCTTTTCAGCTTTTGTAAGTTCTTCATCATAAGATGGCCAGGGATGATATGCAAGAGATTCTGATTCACCTAATCTTGACCATAATTCCTCCGATATATGCGGAGCAAAAGGTGAAAGTAAAAGTACAAAAGTTTTTAAAACTGACTTATTTAATATTTTTTGTTTATACATCTCATTAACAAATATCATAAGTTGTGCAATTGATGTATTGAACTTCATATCTCCATCTTCAATATCCTGAGTAATTTTTTTTATTGTTCTATGTAGTAACCTTTTAACTTCAATAGGGGGTTCTTCATCATTAATATTTGAATTTAATTTCCCAGTATTCTCATCAATGAATAGTCTCCACACACGATTAATAAATCTGTTAATTCCTGCAAGTCCATCAGTACTCCATGCTTTTGTTGCTTCAAGTGGTCCAAGAAACATTTCAAACATTCTCATAGAATCAGCTCCATAGTCCCTTATTACATCATCAGGATTAATTACATTTCCTCTCGACTTACTCATTTTCACGCCGTCTTCTCCAAGAATCATTCCCTGATTAAATAACTTTGTAAAAGGTTCATCAGTAGAAACATATCCAAGATCATATAAAATCTTATGCCAGAACCTTGCATATAATAAATGCAAAACAGCATGGTCTGCTCCCCCTATGTATAAATCAACGGGCATCCAGTAATTTTCTTTTTCTTTATCACAAAAACTTTTATCATTATTCGGGTCTATGTATCTTAAATAATACCAGCATGAACCTGCCCATTGGGGCATTGTATTGGTTTCTCTTCGAGCCTTCATACCAGTTTCTGGATCAATTGTGTTCACCCATTCATCAATTGTTGCAAGTGGCGATTCTACTGTTCCACTTGGTTTAAAAAACTTTACATCAGGTAATTTTATTGGCAGTTGTTTCTCATCCAGTGCTTTTATTTTTCCATTTTCAAGATGTATAATTGGAAAGGGTTCTCCCCAGAATCGCTGTCTGGAGAAAAGCCAATCTCTTAACTTATAATTTATGCTTTTCTTACCAAGATTGTTCTCTTCAAGCCATTTTATAATTTTATCAATTGCTTCTTTAGTCGGTAATCCGGAGATAAAACCCGAATTAACAGAATAGCCTTCGTCGACAAAACAAATTTTCCCATTCTCAACATCATTAAAATATTTTTTAAGTTTTTCATCAACCTCCTGAGAATTAGACTCAACATATTTTAATGCCAACTCTTTTAGCTCCGGAGGTACTACAACCGGTATGATTTTTAGATTATATTTGACTGCATACTCCATATCTCGTTCATCATGTCCGGGCACTCCCATAATAGCACCTGTTCCATAGCTCAATAATACATAATCTGCAATCATAATTGGAATTTCTGTATTGGTTGCTGGATTTATTGCATAAGCACCTGTAAATTCTCCTGTCTTTGTTTTATCAAGTTCTGTTCTTTCAATATCTGATTTCTTTGCTGCGTTCTCGATATAATTGTTTACCTTTTCACGATATTCATCAGTAGTTATTATTTGTACAAGCGGATGTTCAGGGGCAAGCACCATATAAGTAGCACCAAATAAAGTATCAGGGCGGGTTGTAAAAACTTCAATTATTTCTGATTCATTATTTTTAATTTTAAACTTTACAGTCGCTCCTTCACTTCTTCCTATCCAGTTGATTTGCAACTTCTTTATATTTTCAGGCCAATCAAGTTTTTCAAGCCCTTCAAGTAATCGTTCTGCATATTTTGTAATTCTCAACATCCACTGCTTCATTGGTCGCCTTACAACAGTGTATCCTTTTTCAAGTTGTTCCGGTACTTCTTCGTTTGCTAGTACGGTACCAAGTTCAGGACACCAGTTTACAGGAGAATCAGAAAGATATGCAAGTCTTTTTGAATTTATATAATCATATTTTTCATCTTCAGTCAGTCCCTCAGGAATTTCAAGTTCTTCTATCGGCTTTGCTTTATTTTCTTTTTCATCAAAAAATGAATTATATATTTTTAGAAACATCCATTGAGTCCATTTGTAATACTTTTCATCTGTGGTATTTACTTCTCTATCCCAATCATAAGAAAACCCGAGCGATTGCAATTGTTTTCTAAAACGATTTACACATTCAATTACTCCAACTCGTGGATTAATTTTCTTTTTAATTGCAAATTGCTCCGCAGGTAATCCAAATGCATCCCAGCCCATTGGATGTAATACATTATATCCCCTCATCCTTTTATATCTTGCAATAATATCAGTTGCTGTATATCCTTCCGGATGTCCAACATGCAAACCATCTCCACTTGGATATGGAAACATATCAAGTATGTAAAATTTAGGTTTGTTTATATCCAACTGGTCTAATTCAGGAGTTCTGAAAATTTTATTTTTATACCAATAATCCTGCCATTTCTTTTCTATTTCTATGTGATTGTATTTCATTACTTAATTTATTTTTAATTTTTTATTCTCCTGCAATTTGCTTTTTAACTTCTAACAAATCTTCTTCTTTTCCTTTTGGACCCAAAAGTGTGGTTAAATAACCTGGATATTTCTCAAAATATGTTTCACCCTCAGGAATCATTGGTTTAAAATCTTTTCCAAGACCATGTAAAGGATATAATTTAATATGAACATGGTTTACTCCCATACCTTCCATTACAAGCGCAGTCCTTTGAACTCTTAATTTTTCGTCAAGTATTTTTCCAAGTTTCTTTGCTGTTAAAAGAAATCTTGCATATATATCATCTTCCAAATCAAATGCATAGGAATCAAAATGATTTTTAGGTATCAAAAGAGTCATTCCTTTTGTATTGGGGAATATATCAAGTATTCCAAGAAATTCCTCATCCTCATAAACTTTATAAGATGGGATTTCTCCTTTAATTATTTTACAGAAAATACAATCTTCTTTTAAATTATAATTTTTATTTTCCATAACTGCAAAAATAATTTATTTTTCTGTTATATACACTGCATTAATCTCGGTTTTACAAATCGAACGGAATGTAAAATACTGCTCATAAATTTTAGATTTGTGGTTCAATTGTTTCAAACCAATGATTACGAAATCTAAAAAATTGTTGATAAGCTTTTTAAAATATTTAAACCTTAAAATTTATTAGTTCTAAAAATATCTCAAAAGGCTATGATGATATTTATAAAATCTGAAATTTATATTTCAAGAAGCAGTTTATTTTTTACTTTTCCAGATGTTTATTTATTTTTGAAACAACTTTCTTGGTTTGTTATTATTTCAAACTAAATAAAAGTATTAGTAAAAAATTATTCTTTTATTTTTCCTCTTCTCATTACAAGTTCTTCATCAAAATAAACATCCGGCTCTTTTATTAATCCATCAAGATGACTGCCGACGGAAATTTTTCCACCCATAGAAAGATTATTTCCAAATGCTATATGAATTGTACCAAAAACTTTTTCATCTTCTAATATCTCTCCGCATAACTCAGCTTTGTAATTAGTTCCAATACCAAATTCTGCAATGGCTCGTGCTTCTCTTCCAGCTTTATCAAGCATATCTATTAACATTCTTGCTTGTTTTCCTCCTTCAATCTTTTCGGCATATCCGTTAATAACTTCAATATGTATCGGCTCTGAAAGAATTCCAATTCCAGCCATAGAGCCATCAATAACAATTTTCCCATAAGATTTATCTTCCCAGGGTGCAAGATATACTTCCCCAGAAGGTAAATTTCCCCAGCTACCCTTTTCCCTTAGTACTCCTGTACTTTCAAGCACTTTTCTGTCCTTAATTGGCATAACAATATCCGTTCCTTTGTCTGTAACAACTCTTACCTGTGAGGTTTTTCTTAATTTATCAGCAAAAAATTTAGTTAATTCTATTATCTTTCCAGAATCAGCATTTAAACATCTTACCATTGTTTCAGTCTTTATTCCCGGCATAGTTCCAATCCTAACCCCTTTTTCCGCAGCATCTCTTCTTGCTTTCGTATGTGTAAGAGATTTTGCGGTCGGGCAAACTACTACATCAACTGCCTTCATTAATTCTGCTATCTGAATAGGGGGCTCTTCTCCATTAATTTCCCGTGATTTCATCTCAATAAGAAATGCCTCTTTGCATAATTGTTGTCCTGTTACAAGCAAAATATTTGCAATTTCTCTTCTGGTTTCATCAGTTACAATTAATAGAGTCTCATCTTTTTGAAGGCCCATATAATCAGTTAATGCTTTATATGCAGCGTCAATAAGTTCTTTATTCATATTATTTTTTTAATTAATAAATTAAAATTTTAGTTTTTCTAAAATATTTTCAAATTTTGAACATTTATAAGGATGTATTAATTTCAACGGGTTCCTTAATTGTTTTTTCTCCCGAAGAATTCCTTCAATACCGAAAGGATCAGAATAGAATTCTGAAAGTGTTTTTTTCTCATTCCCAATTGCAAGTTCTAAATCTTCGGGATTGTTTACCCCTATAAATTCAAACTCGGCAGAAGTTAGTCCAATGCTTTCTCTATGAAAATCATATCTCTCTTTTTTAAATTTCCATGTTACTAAATATGTTTTTTGTGGTAAATCATTAAACAATTCTGAATACCTGCAAAGAGAAAACAATAAATTTTCAAATGAGTCTCTTGCATATTCTTCGAGAAAAACTTTTTCTTTTACATTTTTATTTCCAAACCAATCTTTAAGTTTTGCTATTTTATAATAACTTTCCGCTTCACTCAAACTTTTTGCTTCTTCTCTGGTTCTACCGCCTGAAATAATCAAAACAGAGTTCTCTTTTTCAGACAGCATTTTAATTCCTGCTTCTAAATGCTGAATATAATATATAGGCTCACCTTTCTGAAATGAAAATAAAACCCATTTATCATCATTATAAATATCATCTATACTATTTCCAATAAACACAGCGTGACAGGCAACAATTATTAACTCCGATGTTTTCATAATAATAATGTTAATAAAAAAGTAATTATTAATAAAATGTAATTTAATAAAAAAAGCATATTTGTTATATTGATTAAGTATGGATAAAAATAATAAACTTGATGCACTATTTATAGGAGCTCATCCTGATGATATTGAATTAACTTCTGCAGGAACATTATTAAAATTGGTAAAGAATGGCTACAGATGTGGAATATTAGATTTAACTCTGGGAGAACTGAGTACCGGTGGAAATTTAAGTATAAGAAAAAAGGAAACCGAAAAGGCAACCAAAATACTTGGTATTAAGATAAGGGAAAATCTTTGTCTACCTGATGGTGACATTCAAAACACGATGAAAAATAAAATAAGATTAATCCGAATAATAAGAAAATATAAACCTGAAATTATTTTTGCCCCTTATCCATACGACCGACATCCCGACCACATTAATGCAAGTGTTCTTATAAGAGAATCTGCTTATTTCTCTGGATTATTGAAATTAAAAGTTGATAATACAACGCCATTCAGACCAAAAAAAGTTTTTTATTTTAGTCATGCTTATGATATACCTATTAGTTTTATTATTGACATAAGCGATACCTTTAAAACAAAAATAAAATCCATTAAAGCATACTCATCACAGTTCTATAAGCCTGGTATTAAGGAACAATATAAAACCTATATTAATAGTAAATTATTTTTTAAAAACCTTGAGGCAAAAGCAAGATTTTATGGTTTCAAAATCGGAGTAGAATATGGAGAACCTTTTTATTCTCCAGAACCATTAAATTTAGAAATTTCAAATTTATTTAAATTATAAAAAATGTCTAATATAGATTCAAGAAGGATTTTGGTTTTTGATATAGAAGTCGCTCCTTATGATTTTTTCAGTCGCTATGATGAAGATACTCAGGACTACCTGTTAAAATGGGCAAATGGTGATGAGCAAAAAGAAAAAGATATTATTGAATCGCTTGTATTTTCTCCCTGGACTTCTTTTCTCGTTGCAATTGGAATGCTTGATTTTAACGAAAACAAAGGTGCTGTACTGGTAAATACAAACCAAGAAGACAATATAGAATTAGAAAAAAGTTATGAAAATATTAATTATATCTGTAAAGATGAAGGAACTATTTTAAAAATTTTCTGGAAAACTATATCAGATAAGGGATTTAATCTTTTTGTTACTTTTAATGGCAGGGAATTTGACTGTCCCTATTTAATGTTAAGATCCCTTATTCAAAAAGTCAGACCTACAAGAAATCTTATGGCAGGCAGTGATTTTAACTTCAGAGAATATCATATAGATTTACTAAAAGAGTTTACATTTCTAAAGCACTCACCCACAGGAGCAAGAAGAAAGTTTTCTCTTGACTTTTATTGTAAACAATTAGGTATAGAAAGCCCAAAGAGCGGAGGTATTACAGGTGATATGGTGGGTGAATTATATAAGAATAAGGAATATCAAAAAATTGCTGACTACTGCATTGGTGATGTGTTTGCAGAAGCGGAACTTTTTAAAATCTGGAAAGAATATTTATATTTTTAAAAACAAAACATAAGGAGATATTTAATATGAAACCAAATCAAATGCAAGAAATGCTAAAGCAGGTAAAAATGATGCAGGATAAAATGCAAAAGATTCAGGAAGAATTAGAAAACAAAACAATTACAGAAGAAGCTGGTGGTGGTATGGTAAAGGTTACTATAAATGGGAAAAATCAAATCTTAAAAATAGAAATAGAAAAAGAAATAATTAATCCTGACGAACCTGAATTACTGGAAGATTTACTCATTGCAGCAATAAATAAAGCTTATGAAAGTGCTCAGAAATTATATAATGAAGAAATGCAAAAAGTAACTTCCGGAATGATTCCAAATATTCCAGGACTTAATCTGGGCTTTTAATTTTTTAAATAATAGAATTTTAATAACTATGACTAACATTTCTGATTCTCTTGACTCACTTATAGAAGAATTATCATCGTTACCACAAATAGGAAGAAAAACAGCAAGAAGGCTTGCTATGTTCATTATTAAACAACCGAGAGAAAAAATAGAAAAACTTTCAAAATCTTTACTTGATGTAAAAGATAAAATAAAATTTTGTAAAATCTGCTGCAATATCACAGAAACTGATATTTGTAAAATATGCTCCTCTGAGAAGCGTGATAAAACTACAATCTGCGTAGTAGAAGAGCCTCAAGATGTGCTTGCAATAGAAAAAACAAACGAATATAAAGGGCTGTATCATGTATTACATGGAAGAATTTCTCCTCTTGATGGCATCGGACCTGAAGATATTAAACTTAAAGAGTTATTAGAGCGGTTAAATGAAAATCAAACTCCTCAAATAGAAGAGTTAATTCTTGCATTGAATCCTACTGTAGAAGGAGAAACAACTATTTTATACCTACAGAAATTATTAAAACCGCTTGGTATTAAAATATCAAGAATTGCAAGGGGATTACCAGTTGGTTCTGATATAGAACTTGCAGATGAAGTTACTCTTGCAAAAGCAATAGAAGGCAGAATTCCTTGTTAAAAATTAACAACTTTATTTATGAATGAATGGTATGAAAAATGGTTTTCAAGTGAATATTACTTTGAACTCTATAAACACAGAGAAGAAAAGGATACAAGAACATTTGTAAATTTAATACAAAGAAATCTTGACTGCTCTACAAAAACATCTTTACTTGATATTTGTTGTGGGGCTGGAAGGCATTCCTTGGAATTTGCACGAAGGGGATATGATGTAACGGGAATAGATATTTCACCTTTTATGATTAACAAGGCGAAAATGGCTTTAAAAAATAATAAAGATGTTGGAATAAAAATAAAATTTCTCGTAATGGATATGAGAAATTTTAATTTTAATAATTCTTTTGATATTGCAGTCAATATATTTTCAAGTTTTGGTTACTTTATAGATGATAAAGAAAATTTTTCACTGTTCTCCAATGTCAAATCTTCACTGAAAAAAAATGGATATTTTGTGTTTGATTTTTTAAATAGATACTATGTTATAAAATACCTCGTTCCATTTACAAAAACCATATTACCAGACACCATAATCTTACAAAAAAGAAGAATTGAAAATAATTTTGTGTTTAAGGATATTTACATCTGTAAACGAAATAAATACAAAGAATGCATAAGAAAAAAGCCTGATTTTATTGAAAGGATAAAGTTATATGGTTTTACTGAAATCAGAAGTGAATTAAAAAAGAATAATCTTGAAATTATTGAGACATTCGGTGACTATTATGGAAATAAATACAATGAACTAAATTCTAAAAGACTTATTATTATTGCAAAAAAGATTTAAAATATTACCAATTTACTTTTTAATCGCTTTTGCATTAATAAACGGTTGCTTAAGGGATGTAGAAACCCCTGTTGAACCACGCTCAACTTTTATTCCTCCAACATCTCCCCAATATGTTATTATTAACTTGCAATCTGCCATTTTAGAAAAAAATATTAATAATTATCTACTTTGTTTTGTAGACACAAATTTTTCTACAAGGAAATTTACATTTCTTGCAGAAGTTTCTGCAATTTCTCAATATCCAATTCTGAAATACTGGAATTTTACAAATGAAAGATATTATATAACAGCACTAATTTCGGCAACTCCTGCTCAATCCTCTTCAAATTTATTTTTCTCAAATACTACTTTAAACCAGACCTCAGACTCAGCTATATACGACGCTGATTACCTACTATATTTTGACCACACAAGACAAAATGTTCCTAAAACTGTTCGTGGCAAACTCCGTTTTATTATGGCACCAGACTCAAGAAATCTTTGGTCTATTCACTACTGGTCTGACTTAAAATCCTTTGAAACAGACACCACCTGGAGTATTCTGAAAGCTAATTTTCTGAATTAAAAAATGTTTTTTAACCTAAAACTTAAATCAGGATTTAAATATTAACAGATATTTACTATTTCTATTTTTATAATTACTTGTTATATTTTAGTAATGAATAATAGAATATTATACGGGAAAAAAATTTTACTGCTAATTAGTATGTTCTTTTTAGTATATGTATTTTATTCCTGTGATAATATTTTCTCTCCTAAACTTGATAATACAACTACAAATCCCATCATAACCGACCAGAAAACTATTGAAGGTTTATTTCAAAATTTTAAGTACTCCTATACATTTAAAGACACAATGGTTTATAGCAACCTTCTTACAGAAGATTTTGTGTTTACGTATAGGGATTATGTCCTTGGATACGATGTCTCCTGGGATAAGCCAACTGAAATGCGGGTTACAAATGGCTTATTTCAAAACTCACAAAAGACTGAGGTTGTCTGGAATAATATTATAACGCAATTTGGTGATTCACTAAATTTAAGTATAAGACGTAGTTTCAATCTTGCGGTAACATTCAATCCATCAGATGTAGTAAGAATTAACGGGTTTGCTGACATGGTTCTAACTCGCTCATCAACGGATGATAAGTGGCGAATAAAAAAATGGCGGGACGAAAGTTTTTAATCTTCTCTTAATCTCTCATCTAAATCACTAAAATAATAACGCTCGTATTCAGTTGCATTATTAATTACATAATCAATAATTTTCTCCAGACGGTCTTCCGGTATTTTATTATCTCTGATTTTTATTTTATACTCTCTTAAAATATTTTCTTTCGTTGTTAATATTATTAATGAAGGGTCATTATTCTGTCCATAACTTGATGCTCGCTTATAACCATAAATATCCTTATATAATTCTATATAGGGACCATAATCATCTCTGAAAACTGTAAAGGTTCTATAAATTATTCTTACAGGAAATTGATCCTGTGGTTTTAAGTCATAAGTCATACTTCTGGTACTTGAAAGCCAGTAATGTAAATCATCGGACTTAATCACTCTTTTTATAATAAACTCTTTCATTTTTTGAATGTTATCATTTTCATTCCTGATGCAACCGTGAGAAAGATTTCGCATTTTGGAATGAAGAAGATATTCCTTATTTGTTCCGTGAAAATACCGTAAAGAGTTTTTATCAAAATGTACAACAAATAAACCGAGTGGGTTTTTCGGTCCAGGGGGAACAACAGGCTTCTCTGGTTTATCAGGGTCTTTCCAGGATGGCCAATTTCTTATTCTGTAAGCATTGAAATTCCCTGTATAAGTTTTATCAGATGCTGTACCTACAACATTATTCCATATGTCAAGAAAAATTGTATCTTCCTGATATAATTGATATAAATAAGAACGAAATTCAGGTATGTTCAACTCCCATAAAATCTTCATTGTATCTGCAAGAAAACTTTTGGGTACAAGATAAGTAATTTTATATATATCATTGCTGCTCTCTGAACTGTCTCCTTCTGAGGCTTTAGAAACAGGGGTTGCAGTAGCGGTAATTCTTCCAAGCCATTCATCAGAAATAAGAGCAATATGATCCTGTAAATGTTCTTTTATAGAATAATCTGCTTCTGTTATGCTTGATGTTTCGACCATCAAAGTTTCACATTCAAGTGATTTTAGTGTTATAGGGTCTTTAAGCTCCTGTGCATAAACCGTATAACCTAAAATAAGTAATAAGGGCAATATTACACTTATTTTTATATGCATTCTCATTTTAAATACAAATATTATATTATCAATAAAATTAAACTAAAAAATAAATAAAAAAGTTTATATAAAATCTGAATTTTTTCTTAATAAAACTTTTTCTGGTATATTAGATTAAATTAGTTTAGGTAATATTAAATCTATTTTAGCTTTTGCTTTTGTATAGTTTTGTTTTTTTAGTTTTTCCCTTTCTTCTTCTGTATAATCCTCTTCCAGCATTTTATCAGCAATTATTTCCCGTGTTAAAAGTCCTATTCCCATAAATTTGATGCCTGCATGAACAGCAGCAATATTCTCCGGAACCAGTGAATAACCAACAACATCAGCTCCAATTTCTCTATAAAATCTTGCTTCAGCTTCAGTTTCCGATTCAGGACCAATTAACCCCAAATAAACAGATTCATTCACCTTGAATTTGTTATCCATAAAAACTTTGCAGGCTTCTTCAAATAACTTTTCATCATAAGCATTACTCATATCTGGAAACCGAATCCCAATCTCTTCATCATTCTCACCAATAAGAGGATTATCACCCATTAAATTTATCTGATCATAAATTAGAGTTATGTCACCTGCTTTAAACCTTGGATTTAAATTTGCAACATCATCAATTGAAATAATTTGATTTATATTTAAAAACTTAAATATATAAACAAAATGTCCCAAATCCCGCATTGATAAGCCATCATAAAAATGAAACCTACCATTTATAATTATAATATCTTTTTTGTTGCACTTTGCAAAATAAAGAATATGGAACACTTCATTATCTACCCCAATATGTGGTGGTATATCTATAAGTTTAAATTTCTTTATAACTTCAAAGCATGATGGTAATTTAAAATTCGGTTCTGTAATTAAAGCAATTTTGGGATTAAATTTTGCAGGAAAATTCGCTTTTAAAAATTTTACTGATTCCAGTACTTTTTTTCTTTGTTCTGTCATATTAAAAATTTTTTTCTGTTTAGTTATATGATTTTAATTTTTCAACAACTTTGGTGGTAAGTAATGTAAGTTTAGGTTCTGCTATTCCAGCAACTTTTACAATTTCGTCTATATTAGCAGGTTTCAGTGTATCTGGATACCCTTCGTCTGTAATAATTGATAAACCAAGTGAATCAATACCAAGTTTATGTGCAATTATAATCTCCGGGATTGTAGACATACCAACAGCATCGGCAATCATTTTTTTCAAAGCTCGATATTCTGCTCTTGTTTCAAGATTTGGACCCGTAACTGATAGATATACTCCCTTCTTTACAGGAATTCCATTTTCAAGAGCAGTTTTTTCAGCAAGTGCAATTAGTTCGCGTGAGTAAAAATGTTTTGAACTTCTGCTATCAAATTTTATATTTCCACGCAAAGGAGTTTCGAAATGTAAATTTATATGTCCGGAAATAATCATTAAATCCGACTTTTTTAAATTAGGATTTATTGCCCCACAAGCATTTGAAACTATTAAATACCTAACTCCGAATCTCTTTAATATATGAATTGGAAAAGTTATTAAACTATGAGAATAACCTTCATAAAAATGGAATCTTCCCTGCATTGCAATTACTTTAACACCAGAAAGACTACCAAATATTAGATTTCCCTTGTGAAATTCAACAGTAGAAACTGGAAAGTTAGGTATAGTAGAATATTCAATCACCTCTTCTATTTGTATCTCTTTAACTAATCCACCAAGTCCTGTCCCCAAAATAATACCAACTTTATAATTCCCCTTTATCTTTTTCTTTAAATATTCTACTGATTCAATTATTTTTTGCTGCATTAAAATTATTTTATTTCAAAAGTATCATCAAAAGATTTTTTGGAGTCGTCATAAGGATTATCAATGTAAACTTTCTTTACAGGTTTTCTTTCTTCCTGTTCCTGAGTTGAATTAGTTTCTTGTTCTTCATCTCTTTCTTCAAGCGGAGTCACCTGTTCCCGCTCTGAATCTGTATGTTCAACAGTTGATAACTCCATCTTAATAATCCTTCTGCTTTTTAGAAATTCCTCAAGTTCGTTTATCTTATCAGTTAAATATAACCTTAAGTCTTCTATTATTTTATCGTTTCTTAGTTTAATTTCTTCCAGTTCTTGTTTTTTATTCAATATTTCATCCTCTATATCCTGCCGTACTTTTCTTGCGTCTAACTCTGCCTCTTTAATAATTATTTCCGCACGCTTCTTTGCGTTCTGTATTACCTCTTCGGCAATCCCTTGCGATTTTATTATTGCTTTCTGTAGATTTGCTTCATTTTCTTTATATACTTCTATATCTGCAATCAAAGATTTAATTTTCTCGGCAAGATTTTTATTATCTATCAATAATTTTTCATAATGTGTACTAACTGTATCAAGAAATGCATCAACTTCATCTATATCATAACCACGCAGTGAGCGTTTGAAGTCCCGTTTTTTTATTTCTTTTGGTGAAAGGTTCATATTTCTATATTTTTATTTTTCAAAAGAAATTTTTTTATTTTAATAATATTCACGCGCTCCAAATATTGCACTGCCTATTCTTAACATATTAGAGCCTTCTTCAATTGCTATTTCAAAATCAGATGTCATTCCCATTGAAATATATTTGAAATCTGAATGTTTTTCTTTTAGTTCATCATAAAGGTTTTTCAGTGTTCGAAAATTTTCTCTTATTATTTTTGTATCTGAAGTCAATTGAGCTAATGTCATTAGTCCACATAATCTAATGTTTTCCAGAGAACTAATTTCACGACAGAGTCGTGGTGTTTTTTCTGGTTCAATACCTGATTTCTGTGGCTCATTGCTTGTATTAACCTGTACTAAAACATCAATTATTCTATTATTCTTTTTTGCATACTTATCAATTTCTTCTGCAAGTTTGAAACTATCAACTGAATGAATTAGATAAACAAAATTAGAAATATATTTCACTTTATTAGTTTGTAAATGTCCTACTAAATGCCAATTAATAGGAACATTTCTTATTTCATCTTTTTTCTTAATCAATTCCTGAACCCTATTTTCACCAAAATCTTTATGCCCGGATCCAAAAAGTTCAAGAATATATTCTGCAGGAAAGGTTTTGCTAACTGCAACAATTTTTATCTCATTTTCATCCCTTCCACACCGTTGACATACTGCCTTAATTTTAGATTTTAAATCTAAATAATTTTTTCTTATATTATCTAAACCCATAGAAAATAAAAATATGCTTAATTTATGCAATATTCAATTATAAAAGAAATATATTAAACAAACAATAATTTAAAAAATAATTAATTAACTATCACTATGTTAAATAAATTTGCAGAAGACTTAAAAGCTCAACGCGAAAAATCCGGCATATCCTTAATGGATATAGCAAATGAAACGCGACTTCATTACACAGTTTTTGAAAAACTGGAAAATGGAGACTTCGGGTTCCAACCCATTCCATATATAAGGGCTTATCTGAAGCAATACGCTAAATATATCAAATTGGATCCCGAACAGGTATTAAGAGATTTTGAAGCAGCAAGAAAAGGAAAATACATACCTAAAACTACAACGCCTAAGATATATGAAGAGAAGCCTGCTATCGAACCCGAAGAAATAGTTTCAAAATACGAATCTGTTGAAATAGAAGAAAAGAGCGAGAAAGCTATTGAGTCAGCTTTTGAAAAACAGGAGGAGGAAAAACAAGAGAAAAAGATTTATTCTTCCCCCCAAAAATTTCAACCGACAAAAGAAATAATATCGGAAACAGAGAAAAAACCAAACTTCAAAAAATCCTTTAACGAGAACATTGTTTATTTTAAGTATGGAGGAATCTTTGTTATAGTTGTAATAATTCTTGTTGGTTTATTCTTTATTGGCAAATCGCTCTTCTTCAGCAATGATAGTCAGGAGGAAATAGTAAGAAAAACTGCAGTTCAGGAAACAGAAAATAAAAGCACAATAGATTCAATAAAAGCAGCACGTGAAAAAGAAGAGGCGGAATCAAAAAATATGATGGTACTAAAAGTTGTTGCAACTGAGGATGGTAGAATAATTGTTTCAACAGATGATAAGATAACAAAAGATACAGAAGTGGTTGAAATGAAAAAGGGACAGGAAAGAATATGGCGTGCAAAGAATTACTTCATAGTAACATCAAAGAATACAAATGCATTTAAAGTTACAATTAATGACAAGAAGGTAAAATTCAAATATAAAGACACCAAAAATACTAAAATTAGACTTGATAACGGAAAAGTTTCTGTAGAGTAAATATTTTATTCATAAAAAAAGAATGAGCAATAAGAATAATCACAGCGGTGATTTATTCAATCAACCGATTCCTGATTCTATTATTAAAGAAGTAAATAGACTCAGGGAAAAAATTAACGATGCTGATTACAAGTATTATGTGCTTGCACAACCAGATATAGATGATTATGAATATGATATGTTAATGAAAAGACTTATTGAATTAGAAAAATCATATCCACAACTAATAACCGAAGATTCCCCTACTCAACGCGTTTCAGGAGAGGTAATTGATAAATTTGCTTCTGTATCTCATACTATTCCAATGTTATCATTGGCAAATTCTTATAATTTTGAAGAATTAATAGAATTTGATAGAAGAGTAAAAACTTTATTAACAGATGCTAACATTGATATAAATAAACTCGAATATGTATGTGAGTTAAAATTTGATGGTGTTGCTGTTTCTTTAATTTATGAAAATGGTAAATTTGTTCGTGGAGCAACCCGAGGAGATGGATTTACCGGAGATGATGTTACAAACAATTTAAAAACAATTAAATCTATACCACTCTCTGTAAAACATTCCGAAATAAAAAACTTTGAAGTTAGGGGAGAAGTTTTTATTAAGAAAAAAGATTTTGAAAGAATAAATAATGAACAGGAATTACTTGGTGAAAAACCTTTCGCAAATCCAAGAAATACTGCTGCTGGTACTTTAAAACTAAAAGATTCAAAGCAGGTTGCTTCAAGACCGCTTGACATTTTTACATATTATTTGTTTACAAATGATATCACCTTAGAATATCAGTATGAAAACTTAAAATTGCTGAAGGAATTAAAATTTCCTGTCAATAATTATTTCAAAAAGGTCAACAATATAGAACAGGTGAAAGAATATTGTGATGAAATAGAAAAGATTAGAGATTCACTTCCTTATGAAATTGATGGAGTAGTAATAAAAGTAAACTCATTAAAACACCAGAAAATTATTGGCAATACTTCGAAATCACCACGCTGGGCAATCGCATATAAATATAAAGCAAAACAAAAAACAACAAAAATTAAAGATATCAAACTTCAGGTTGGAAGAACCGGAACAATAACTCCTGTTGCTGAACTTGAACCCGTTTTTCTTGCAGGCTCTAAGATATCAAGGGCAACTCTACACAATTTTGATGAAATCAAAAGAAAAGACATCAGAATTGGCGATACAGTAATTATTGAAAAGGGGGGGGATGTAATTCCGAAGGTTGTTAAAGTTTTAAAGGAATATAGACCTAAAAACTCCCAAGAATTTTCTCTACCTGAAAAGTGTCCGGTATGTAATTCAAAACTCGAAAAGCCTGAAAACGAAGTAAATTATTATTGTATTAACTACTTTTGCCCTGCTCAGGTACAGGGAAGAATAGAACATTTTGTTTCTCGTGATGCTATGGATATAAGAGGATTGGGAGAAAATATTATTGAAACACTTATATCAAAAGGGTTTATCAAAGACATAACCGATATTTATAAACTTAAAGAGCATAAACAGGAATTGATAAGTATTGAAAGATTCGGAGAAAAAAGTGTTACTAATCTTCTAAATTCAATTGAAGATTCAAAAGCAAAACCTTATGAAAAAGTGCTGTATGCAATCGGAATTAGGCATATAGGAGAAAGGACGGCAAAAATAATTGCCACTCATTTTCCTGATATAGATGCTTTAATCGCTGCAAAGGAAGAAGATATAGACAAAATCTATGAAATAGGTCCTAAAATTGCAAAAAGTATAGTAGAATTTTTTAAAGACAATAAAGGGAAAAAAATAATAGAAGGGTTAAAAAAAGCTGGTTTAAAATTCGAAATTGAAAAGAAAAAAATTAAAGAAAACCCTAATTTTAAAAATAAAACTTTCGTTTTAACTGGAACCCTCGAAAAATACACAAGAAAACAGGCAGAAGAACTTATCGAATCATTAGGGGGTAAAACTTCTTCCTCCGTAAGTAAAAATACTAATTATGTTATCGCTGGAACAGACCCTGGAAGTAAACTTGAAAAAGCAAAATCACTTGGGGTAAAAATAATAACCGAAAAAGAGTTTATTTCTATGTTAAATCAATAACTTATTTATCTCCATTAAAATAAATTTTGCACCTCAACTTTCTGTATATTAGTAAAACTACTAATTATATAGTATTAATACTATGCTTTTTTATTTTTTCCTATTAATATTTAATAATTTTTAAAAAAATAATTTGGCATAGGAATTGTAATTTATATTGC
>CAZMAR010000004.1:0-172225 GCA_964564635.1 uncultured Ignavibacteriaceae bacterium | reverse complement strand
GACTGGGGCGTATGCTATACGCCCCTACTAAAATATTCTGTGTGGGGATAATAATGTAAATATATAAAGAATATTTACGCAGCGGATATGGGTATATGTTGCGAGAAATGAAAATGTTGACTGGGGCGTATGCTATACGCCCCTACTGAGAATACTTTTTTGTAATTGAGAAAAAGCTATATCATACATTTTTAATGGAATAATAATCATAAAATCTATCACCCTACTTAAATCGCAGCAGAGGAGAAAAGCTCTTGTAGAAAAAATTCATTTCCGTTTCGTTATATAAGTTGAAATATTAGCGGAAGCATAATGGGATGTTTTCAATTTGTATGTGTGGGAAGTATAAAAAAATTTTTATGGGCTTATTATTAGAATATTGAATAAATGATGAAAAATATATATTTTTCATTAGGTAAAAATAAATATAAAGGAGTAAAGAAAATGAAAAAAATTTTTATTATTTTTTTCCTTTTTATTGCAGGTGTAAGCTTTTCTCAGAATATTATAAATAAAGCTATATTTTCTGAGAATTCATTTAAGGACAATCCTATATGGGGAAATGATATTCTTGTTTATAATTTTGAACCAATTGGTCCAATTGAAAATGGAAAACTTGGAAATACGCTTTATATAGCAATTAACGATACACTTGCAACAACGAACCTCGGAATTATTTTATTTAAATCTACAAACAATGGTAATAACTGGACTTTATCAACCTTTGGAGTAACATTTAGAGATAAAATAGATAGAATGGTATTTGTAAATAGCGGTGCTGGACCTGATTCTCTTTATTTATTTTTTATATACCAAAACACAATTTATAGATGGAATGTAGTAGATAATTCCGGATTTCAGGTACTATTGACTGCAAATTACAGAACATTTGATGCTACAGGTTCTTCTACTGGTGCTTTATATATTTTCGGCGATGCACTATCTTCTAATAGTATTCCGAGATATGCATCAACAGATGGTGGGTATAGCTGGCCTATTACCGGTACCGTGACCTCTTCAGGTGCAATACCAAGAATTTCACAAATGATTACAGGTGATACAACAATATTACTATATTATAACACAACAACTATTACTGGAGGTGATACATCAACTGCCTATATTCGTTCTGCAAGATATTCACAAACAACAAATGGTACACTTAGTTCTGGATATTTCCATGATGTAGTAACCGAAGCTGTTCCTAAGCATGAATACAAATCTGCAATGACTAAAGGTATAGTATGGTTATTATACACAACGGGTACAACAGGTAATATAAACATATATGGTAGAAGAAGTACAAATGCAGGACAAAATTATTCTTCTGCTATTGATGTTGCTGTAAATCCAAATGTTGACGAATACTGGTTTGATATAAGTGTATATCAAGTTGGGACTGGTGGATTTGATCTAATCTATTATTCTGATAGCTTACAATCAGGACCACCAACAAACAATACAGATAAACTTATGTATACTTATGCAAATATTACCTTAGGAACTTTCACCCCTCCGGAACAGATAAGTCATCATCCACCTGGATGGTCCTCAAAAGACTATAGGCCTGTAATTGTTGAAATACCAACATCAGACCTTGGAGTTACCTGGGTTGGTCATGACGGAACGCCCAAAAGAGTATATTGGGATAGATATGAATTATCAACAAGAATAAAAAATGAGAATAACCTTATTCCGGAAAAGTTTTCACTCGAGCAAAATTATCCGAATCCATTTAATCCTGTAACTAAAATCAGATTTGAAATTCCAAAGAATGGATTTGTTACACTAAAGGTATATAATATATTAGGAAAAGAAGTTCAGACTCTTGTCTCAGAGAATTTATCATCAGGTGTATATACAATAGATTTTGATGGTTCAATGCTATCAAGTGGAATTTACTTCTACTGTTTAGAAACAAATGGTTTCAAAGACACGAAAAAAATGATTTTAATGAAGTAAAGGATTTTTTCATCTATCCCCAAAAAAGCAGATGCACTATATTAGCATCTGCTTTTTTATTTCAAAGATTTATGCTCAATATTTTTCATCTTATTTAGTAGATTTTAGAATTAAATTTGCGGAAATAATAAAAAATTATAGAGGGAGTGAAACTGTAATTTGTATCAAAATATTACACTTATATTTACTTCAAAAATTTATATCATTTACAGAAATTTCTTCGTATAGTTAAAGAATCCTTGCTTTCTTATCAAATATAATCACCGTAAATCTAAAATAACTATAAATCTAAAGTATCTGAAAAAATTTTTATCAACTTAAAAATTGGAAACAATAACTGGATAATTAAAAAAAATTTTTTTTGTATAGTAAAAAAATAATGAACAGAAATAAACTATACAAATAAATATCCAATTTATCAATAGATATACCGAATTATTACTCAAAGATAATAATTAATACTATTGACATTTTAAAAAATTATGTATAAATTATCACATAAAAATCTTAAAGAAAGGAGTATATTATGAAAAAATTACTATTACTAACAACCTTACTACTATTTTCATTTTCAATAGGGCTTACTCAAACAGATGTAGGACCAGATACAAGAATAAATGTCCCTGGTGATTGGGGTAAAAGAGCAGAAGAAAAAGACCCTGTAATAAATGACATTTCCCCTGTACCACAAGCACTTCTTGATGAATATGCAATAGCTTGCAGAAATGGAAACGAAACAGAAAAGGCAAGACTTGGAAAAGAAATTGATAAATATTTAAGAATTCATTATTCTAATACAGAGAATCCACCGATACAAATAAAAGAAAATGAGAATGGAGTTGAGCCTCAATGGGGAATTGGTGATATAAAAGTTTATTCAGGAAATGTAAAATCATCAGGTTTCAGACAACTGGATATGAAATTTGCAAAAGATGGAAATCTTTATTTAGCAGTAAATAGATCTGGAGTAAGCGGTTACAATGGATACATTACTGTCTATCGTTCTACTGACGGCGGCAGACATTGGCTTGTGGTTAATAGTGTAGCTCATGCAACTTATTATTTTCACCAGATTTCTATGCTGGTAGAAAGAAGAGGTAGTGATGACTCCGTAAGGGTAATTCTTTATTTTAATGCGGGACCCAATACAAACACTAATGATGCTATTTTAGGATATGCAACTTTCAGAAGAAACGGGAGTGCTTTTTATTCCGGTTGGATAGCTACACCTCCATCTGGTTATAGATATGAATATCCATCAGCTTGTAGCGATGGAATGTATTGGTCATCTGCAGTTTATATGCATGTGGTTGTTGCCTTAGTTGCTAATGGTGGAGGAACAGTAAATAAATTAGTTCATTTCAGGTCAATAGATTGGTGCCTAACTCATGCATCTGCTGATTTAAATACTACCTACAATGATTTTTATCCAAGTGCAGCTTACTCAAGGGAAGAGACTGGATCTGATTCTGTTTATATAGCAACAGAAAGAAGATTTACGAGCTCGACAGAAACTCGTGTTATAGTAACAACTTCAGCTCCTTCTACAAATTTTAGAACATATTACCTGACAATTGCACCATCTGGAGTAAAATATGAAAAACCCTGTATTACTATTCCACAACAATCTTTTGCAGTAAACAAAAAAATACTGATAACAACAATAAAAGATAGTGTCCAAAGAATTGCAAGATATCATTACTCTACTAATAGCGGTGCATCCTGGAATGTTAATTTCTATTTAGGAACATCTTCTCATCAGGCAGACTATACCTGGTGCAATTCTGACTCTCTTGAAGCTGGAGGTGGTTACTGTATAGCTGCTTATGTAGATATTAATGGAGATTCTGTTAATGTAAGAAGAGGCATCCCTGGTAATATGGGAACTGTAAATTATAAGAGAAATTCATATCCTTCAACAGGGCTCTTACCTCCAGTGGTCGCAATATATAAAGAAGGAACAAATAAATACTCTACATTTGCATACGCAGGTAATGGTCCAACAAATGTATATTTTAATGCTGAGAATTTACCGGCTGTGGGAATAACTCCAATTGGAACAAATATACCAGATAAATTTGAATTATCACAAAATTATCCAAATCCATTTAATCCTTATACAAAAATAGATTTGAAAATTATGAATGCAGGTCCAGTTACATTAAAAATTTATGATATGTTGGGAAGAGAGGTTTATACTTTAATAAATGAATATCTTAATGCTGGTACATATTCTGTTACATTTGATGCTAGTAATTTGAACTCAGGAATATATATTTATAAAATGAATGCTAATGGTTTCACGGATTCAAAGAAAATGATTTTAATTAAATAAAATAAAACCATTTACTTTTATTTATAAACCCTCTGGATGAAAAAATCCAGAGGGTTTTTTATTTTTTTAAACTAAAATAAACAATTATTTGTTAAAATAATGAATGATTAACATTGAAATAATTTTAATATTAATCTATTTTTATTAAATAATTTTAATAAAATAATATGAAAAACATTTTAATCTTGCTGGGAGTAATAGGTATTTGTTTAGTATTATTATTTGCATTCAACATCGTAAATTTTGAGGTGGATAAATTCGGACCGGCATTAAGTAAATCATTAAAGGAAACCAATACAGAAAAATTTACAGTCTGGGTATTTTTAAAAGATAAAGGTATTAATGCTGAAGCGCAGTTATCAAATCCACTATCACTCGTTACGCAGGAATCTCTAAATAGAAGAAGTAAAGTATTACCAAAAAATAAATTAGTTGACTATACAGATTTACCTGTATATGGACCATACATTAACTTTTTGAGAGAAAATTCTCTGAAAGTAAGAGTAAAATCAAAGTGGCTTAATTCTGTTAGCGTGGAGGTAAATAGGCAACAGATATATGAAATAGCTAATTTCGATTTTGTAAAAAAAATAGAACTTGTAGAAATATATAGGAAAAATAAAAATGAAATTATTGTTGAAAATATAAGCAACAATAAATCAAATTTTGATTCACCTGAGGTTGATTCATTAAACTACGGAACAGGAAACGCAGTTATTCAGATAAGCCAGATAAAAGTTAATCTTGTTCATAATGAAGGAATTTTTGGACAGGGAGTAAAAGTTGCAGTATTCGATGCGGGATTTTCAAATCTTGGACATGAAGCATTTACAACACTACCATTGAAAATTGAACGGAGATATGACTTTCATGATAATGATACAACTCTTGCAAACCATTCACATGGGACGGCAACCCTTTCGCTTATAGGTGGATATAAACCTACAAAATTAATTGGCCCTGCATTTAAATCCACTTTTTATCTTGCGAGAACCGAAGTTGACCCCGGGGAAATGAATTATGAAATGGACCACTGGATTGCTGCTGCTGAATGGGCTGATAGTTTAGGGGTTGATGTAATTTCAAGTTCTCTCGGCTATCTTGAATTTGACTCTGGTCAGATTAGTTATACCTGGCAGGATATGAATGGAAATACTCTACCAATAACTATAGCAGCTGATTTAGCAGTAAATAAGGGTATAGTAGTGTGCAATTCAGCAGGTAATAATGGATACAACGCTTCACATAATACACTTAACGGTCCTGCAGATGGTGATAGTGTTTTAACGGTTGGTGGAGTTACTACTTCAAATACTTACTGGACAACATCTTCGGTGGGTCCAACAACGGACAATCCACCAAGAATAAAACCAGATGTGGTTGCACTTGCATCAGGAAATTATATTGCTGGAACATCAAATACTTCAAGTTATAGTAACGGAAGTGGAACATCATTTTCATGTCCTTTAACTGCCGGGGTAGCATCACTAATGTTATGCGCGAATAAAGACTTAACCCCAATGCAGGTAGTAAGGATATTAAGAAAATTTGGTAGCAATTCTTCTTCTCCGAATAATACATTAGGCTGGGGAATTATTGATGCTCAAAAGTCTGTCGACTCTGCAAGACAACTTGATACAACAAAACCAATAATATTACATACACAACCTTTTACTACAACTAACATAACTGATACAATTACTTTAAAAGCAGTAATAAAAGACAATGGAATAATAAGATACACAAGAGCAAACGAAGCCCCAAGAATTTATTACAGAAAAAACTCTGGAAGTGGCTGGAGTACATTTACCGGAGCTTTATACAGTTCAGTCGTAAAAGATACATTCTATTTTAAGATTCCTGGCAGCGGATATATAACACAAGTAGAATATTATTTTGCAGCACAGGATATTAAATTACCTACACCACTTGTATCAACATTACCGGCAGGTGGTAGTGGAGTAAATCCTCCAGGTAGCACTCCCCCATCAATAAGATTTATGTATACAGTGACCCCAGCAAGTAATATAAAAAATGAAAACAACATAGCGACTGAATATAAGCTTTATGATAACTATCCTAATCCTTTTAATCCAACAACAACAATAAAATTTTCTATAAAAGAAAATACAACAGTTTCATTAAAACTGTATGATATAACTGGAAAACTTGTTAAGGAGATTTTCAAAGGAAATTTAAATTCCGGGATATATAGTATTTTACTTGATGGTTCAGATTTAACTTCTGGAATTTATTTCATTAACTTTATTGCTGGAAATTATACTGAAAATAAAAAGGTAATACTTTATAAATAGTTCTTTTTTTTAAAAATTTAAATTAAAATAGTTGCTATGAAAAAAATATTTTTCTGTTTACTATTGTTTGTTGTAGTTTTTTCAAATTCCTTTGCTCAGGACATATCTTCCAAAAGATTTAAAAAACCCCTAATGATAATTGATGTTATTGGTGGTTTGAATATTCCGGTTCACGATTTTAAGGGAACTTATATAGGTGAAATTTATGATTTTCAAAGTTATGCAGCCAGTATTGGTTTTTCAACAGGAGTAAACGCGAAAATTGCTGTTGCAACCCTTGACCATAGTCAATTTAGATTAACTTTAAACTTAGCATATTCTCACTATGTAAATAGTGAAGGAGGTGCTTATGATATCACTGTTGTTCCTGTTGGATGGCCTCGATATGGATATAATTCCCCTCAAAGAATTGGTGGAACAAGTAGTGTTAGATATAATATTCCATATGCTGCTCTTGGTTTTGAGTATGCTATATTTGTTGACCCTTTACTTCGCTCTTCATTTACATTTGGAACCGATGTAAATATGAGTATAATTACAGGTAGAGTTTTTACTCAACCGTATAATTCACCGGAAACATTTAATACATATCACGGAAATATAAGACTCGGCATTGGTGGTAATATAGCGTATAACTATAGATTTGTACCTGAATTTGGAATAACATTGGGAATGCGATATCAACTGATGAATTTACTTTTAAGGTCTTCTTCCACAACAGATGAAAATGGATATTTATATCTAAATGATAGTGGAGATCAGTCCATAAATCAAAAATTATCTTCTTCAAGAATAATGGGAAATTTTTCCTTTTTTGGAGGGGTTAACTTTTATATAGGCACAAGAAAGTAATTTTGAATTAAAATTTACAAACTAAAAATCAAAGAGGTCCTTTCGGAGGACCTCTTTTTCCTTTTGCAAACTTCAGTAATAAACTCTCAGTTTGCAAAAGATTTGTTGCTATGGGAACCAATACTAAATAATATAAGCAAATATTATTCCCTTTTTTATTGTTAATTATTTTTATTTTTAAAATATAGGGGAAAATAACTCGTTTCAAATTTAGAAATTATAATCTCATTTTGATAATTTTTTCAACTAAATTAGATTCTAAGAAAATTAGAAAAATTTTAAAAATAAAAAATTATAGTTGACTTGATTAATTTATGATATTAATTTGAAGTAAAAAAAGGAGTAGTAGAAATGAAATCACAAGAAATAAAATCAATCCAGCAAAAACAAAAGATTGTTTCAATTCCAGAAATGATTCTATGGAAATCTAATATGATGGAATTCGGTAAAGAGATTCTTAAAGAAAATATTGATTATGGTTACCTGCCAGGAATTAAGAAACCTGTACTATTCAAACCCGGAGCAGAGAAATTAAAAAAGGCATTCAATTTACAAATTGAGGCACTTGAATGCATAAATGAAATATTTGACAGAGATAAACCTTACATTGATGTTACTTATAGATGCATAATAAAATCTGAAAAAGGACAGAAGACTGGAATATGTGAAGGATCAGCAACCAGTGAGGAATCAATATTTAAATACAGGTATAAGAAAACCATTTTAAAACCTGATAAAAATCAATCTTACAAACTAAAAAATGAAGGGAAAGGAAAATGGATAAAATTTGATGACAAATGGGTATGGTGTGAAAAGGTGATAAATGAAGATATTCTCGGGATGAAAAATGTAATAAAAAAAGTAGCACAGAAAAGAGCTTTCGTTGGAGCAGTTATAATGGCAACCTGTACATCAGAATTTTTTTCAAATATTAAATAAGTAAAAAAAATGAAAGAGATTCCTAATTATCCATTATATTTTGCAAATGAAAATGGAAGGATATACCGACAGAGAGGAAAGTTATTTAAACAGTTAACTCAAATAATACAACCTTTTGGAAAATACCTTTCAGTCTATATAATTGATGAGAAAGGAGAAAAAACATTAAAACAGGTTCATAAATTAGTAGCTTCTGCCTTTTATAAAATTAAACCTGAAGAATATAATATAATTCACATTGATGGGAATATATATAATAATACGCCTTGTAATTTGAAGTTAGAAAAAGTTAATACACCTTTAAATGAAAAAAAAGAAATAGATAGTTATGAAAAGACCTCTATGATTACTGAATATGAAAAACTGCTACTACAAAAAATTAAATGTAATACAAATCACCCATTATGGCAAAGATATAAGAAAATAAAAGCCAGTAAAAAATATAAAAATATTTATAACTGGTTATATGTTCACACAAGGTAAATTTTATTGTAACTCAAGGCTTAACTTTTTTTCACTCCCGTTTCTAATAATTGTCAATTGAAGTACATCTCCCTTTTTAGAATCATTAACTGCAAATATTAAATCCATTTCATCCCTTACTGGTTCTCCATTTACTTCGATGATAATATCTTCGGGTTGAAGCCCTGCTTTATCTGCGCTACCACCTTTGTAAACCTGAGTTACAATTACTCCTGATTTGTTTTTCAGGTTATAATATTTTGCAATTTGTTCATCAACCCCCTGAATTCTAAAACCGGGGTTAAAACTTCTATCTATCTTGCCATACTTTTTAATTTCTTCCATAATTTTCTTTACCCTGTTAATGGAAATCGCAAAACCGACACCAATGCTTCCAGAACTGTATGAACTACCTGTAAATATTATTGTGTTAATACCTATCACTTCTCCGTTTGCATTTATTAAAGGACCACCTGAATTCCCGGAATTAATAGAAGCATCGGTTTGAACCATATCTTTATATACTCTTTTATTATCCGCATTCACCTTCATTTTAGTAGCACTAACAACTCCAACTGTAACGGTGGGTTTATCATTTATTTCAAATAATCCGAAAGGATTTCCCAATGCAATAACCCACTCCCCTATTATTAAATCATCCGAGTTACCTAATGTTACATATGGTAACCCTTTCTTATCTATTTTAAGTAGAGCAATATCACTAACCGGGTCAGTACCAACGAGTTTAGCATCAAGTCTTTCACCAGTTGTTAGCGAAACAGAAATTTTTGTTGCATTTCCTGCAACATGGTCATTAGTTAGAATATATCCATCTTCAGAAATAATAAATCCGGAACCAAGCCCTCTGACTAATTGTTTTCTTGAAAATTCGTCACCAAAGAACTGTCTGAAAAAGGGGTCATCAAAAAATGGGTCTCTTATTTCTCTTACCTCTTCAACATTAATACCAACTATAGCAGGAGCGACTTTTTCTATTGCACGGGTAATTGCGTTTTTTCTGTCATCATTAATTTGTTCAGTTTGTTGAATTGCAGTTAATTTAACATTCGGGTCTGGTTTTGTTTGAAATATGTTATCATAAAGCAGTTTTCCGAGCAACATTCCCACAGCGCTTAAAATTAAAATTGCAGTTATAATAACACCACGCTGACCGATTCGTTTGATTGTTAATTCCATTTTTTATTTATATTTTGTTTTACTTTTTCAACAATTGCTTTTGAGTCAATTTTATACTTTGCCATTAGTTCCTGCATTGTGCCACTTTCTCCGAAAGTGTCTTCCAAAGCAATATAATCAACTCTAACGGGATAATTCTGTACAATACACTCAGATACTGCAGAAAATAACCCATTGTGCTTTTGATGATCTTCGCAGGTAATTATATAACCGGTTTCTTTTGCAGATTTAATCACAATTTCTTCATCTAACGGTTTTATTGTATGCATATTTATTACTCTTGCACTTATACCATATTTTTTAAGCTCAACAGCGGCTTTCAATGCCTCCCAAACAAGTAAACCGCTTGCAATCAAAGTTACATCATTACCATCAACCAATATGTCTGCTTTTCCAATTTTAAAATCAGCGTTAGCATCCGTAAAGTTGGGAGTTTTATCTCGGTAAAATCTAACATAAACAGGTCCTTCCATTTCAATTGCAGCAACGATTGCTTTATATGTCTGATTATAATCGCAAGGTGTAATCACAGTCATATTGGGCAAACCTCTCATAAGACCAACATCTTCAAGGGATTGATGAGTTGCACCATCAGGGCCAACAGAAATACCACAATGCGAAGCACAAATTTTAACATTCATTTCACTATAAGCAATAGATTGTCTTATCTGGTCATACGGTCTACCTGTAGCAAATTCACCATAGGTAGAAGCAATAGGAATTTTTCCTGTCAATGCTAAACCAGCAGCGGTTCCCATCATATCCTGCTCAGCAATACCAACAGAGAAAAACCTATCAGGATAAGTATCTCTGAATTTATCAGTTTTAACCGAACCGCTAACATCACCACCCAATACAACAATATTTTTATTAGATTTTCCCAATTCAATAATAGCATCCGAAAATGCCTGCCTTGTTTCCTTTAATTCAGGATTATCAAAATTCATATTAATCATATAAAAATAATTTTATTATTTTAAGTTTTCAAATGATTTATTAAGTAAAACAAAAAAAAATTGAAAAAAGTCACGAGAATTAAATATTATCTATTAATTTTCAGAATGTTTATTTAATTTTAAAAAAAATTTAATATGTCAAATATAAGTCAACATAATCAACTTGTCCTTCTGGTTGATGACCTGCCCCAAAATATAGAAGTTTTGGGTAGTATCCTTTCAAATCGAGGAGTAAAAATAGCAGTTGCTATGAATGGTAATCAGGCAATTAATACCGCAATTAAAAAGAAACCTGATTTGATACTTTTAGATGTGGCAATGCCTGATATGGACGGGTTTGAAGTTTGTAAAAGACTGAAAGAAAATCCTGAAACGGAGAAAATTCCAATTATATTTTTAACTGCAAAAACTGAAACTGATGATATAGTAAAAGGTTTTGATTTGGGCGCTGTTGATTATATAACAAAACCTTTTAAAACTGCTGAATTACTTGCACGAGTGAAAACACATCTTGAATTAAAGAGATCGAGAGATATTATATCAGAACAAATATCTCAATTGGAGAAATTAAATGAAGATAAAGACAAATTTATTTCCTTAATTTCACACGATCTTAGAGGACCCTTTACAGGATTTCTGGGATTAACAAAATTTTTACATGAAAATCTAAACACATTCACACCTGAAGAAATAAAAGAGGTAGCAAAAGAACTTCATAATTCACTTCTTAGACAATATCAACTGTTAGAAAATTTACTTGATTGGTCAAAAATACAAATCGGGAAAGTGAAGATTAACAAACAAAAAATAGACTTATCAGAAATTGTAAATAATAAAATTGAGCTTTTCCAAACTTCCGCAAAAAGTAAAAACATAGAATTAGTTTCATCAATAAAACCTGAGACATATATATTTGCAGATTCTGTTATGATTTCCTCAGTGATTCACAACTTAATTTCTAATGCAATTAAATACACAAAAGAAAGAGGCAAAATCACATTAAATAGTTCTGAAAAAGACAACTACGTAGAAGTTTCAGTTTCAGACACAGGGATAGGTATTAGTAAAGAAAATTTAGAAAAATTATTCCAACCAGGAGAGATATTCTCGACTCCCGGTACAAAAATGGAAAAAGGCACTGGTTTAGGGTTATTAATCGCAAAAGAAATGGTCGAGATGAATGATGGAAAAATTAGGGTAGAAAGTCAGGAAAATGTTGGTACAACATTCTATATATTACTACCAAAATATAATAATCAATAATTTCAATTTAATTATGGAAGTAAAAAATAAAATATTAATTGTCGAAGATGATACTACATTACGAGATAACATAAGTGATTATCTATCAAAAGAAGGATTCTCAACTGATACTGCAATAGATGGAGTTGAAGCGTATGAGAAAATAAAAAAATTTTTACCAGACCTTGTTTTATGTGATATAGCACTTCCAAAATTAAATGGTTTTGAACTATTGCAAAAAATTCGCAGTGATGAAATACTAAATGATATCCCGTTTATTTTCCTTACCGCTATGGTAGGTATGGATGATTTTAAAACTGGTATGAAACTTGGAGCGGAAGATTATATTACTAAACCATTTGATTTTGAAAAATTAATAACTACTATAAAGTCAAGGATAAACAAACAAATTGAGTACAGAATATCTACTGAAAAAAAATATCGCTCATTAATTGAAAACTCATTAACAGGTGTATTTATATTCCAATCAGAAAAAATTATTTATACGAATCCAAAATTCAGAGAAATTCTCAAGTTTGATGCTGAAGATAATATTGATTTTTATAAAATTATTCATCCTGATTATATACCTACCATTGTTAATTATATTATTGATTGTCTTAAGGGTAAAATAAGTGATTTCGACCTTGAACTAAAAGCCATTAGAAAAGATGGAAAGGAAATATTCATACAAATATACGCTGGGAAAAGCAAATATGAAAATAAACCAGCAATACTTGGAAATGTACTTGATATTACATTGCGAAAAGCTGCAGAAGAGAAAATTAAAAAAAGTGAGAAAAGATATAGAGAATTACTTGCAATGGTGCCAGCAGGAGTTGTGGAACTGGATTTAGAGGGAAAAATTCAATATACTAATTGCGAGTTTCTACATTTAACAGGTTATAAATTAGCAGATGTATTAAGAAAAAATATTTTAGAATTAATCCCGGAGAATTCAGTTTATAATGAAATTAAAAATTTTCTTGATAATATTTTTAAATATGAAAATGAACCGACTCCACTTTATATAGAAATGATGAGGAAAAACGGCAATATAATAGCAATTGAGGCGAGATGGAATTACCTTAAAGATTTAGATGGAAATATAACAGGATTAATTGCATCACTTATAGATATTACAAAACGAGAAAAAAGCAGGAAAGAATTAATAAAAAGCGAAGAAAGATTTCATTCATTATTAAAAATATCATCAGAGTTTATATGGGAATTAGATGAAAAAGGGATTTTTAATTTTGTTAGCGAAAAAGTATTTGATATATTACCTTATACAAATGATGAAATGATAGGAAATGCAATATATGATTACATAATCCCTGCTGAAAAAGAGAAAGTGAAAAAACATTTAAATGATATCTATGTAAATAATAAACCATTCGTTATTTTTGAAGCCACATATATAAATAATAATCAACAAGAGACAATTCTTGAAAATAAATGTATACCGATTTATGATGAAAAAGGGAATATTAAAGGTATAAGAGGAGCAAGTCGGACAGTTTCAGAAATAATAAAGCTTAAAGAAAAAAACATTATTCTCAACGAAATAATAAATTCATTTTTATCTAATCGTCAAAATGTTATAATTTTTGAAGATGAAAACAGTGAAATTCATTTTACAGAATCTAATAAATATTTTTTAGGTTATCCTGTTTCCAAATTCAGAGAAAATAAAAATTTTATTATAGAAATAATTCACACTGAAGACAGACAAAAATATTTATCATCAATAGAAGAGTGGAAAACATCAGAGGCAAAAAGCTTAAGACAATTCTATCGTATTAAAAGTGCAGAAGGTAAATACAATTTGATAGAGGATTTAAGATTTAAAATTTTAGTTAATAATAAACACTTTTTGTCCGTTGCAATATTAACTACTATAAAAGAAAAATCTAATGAAGAAAAAGATTTAATTATAGAAAAAATTCCATTGGGAATAATTCTTACTAATTCAGAAGGAAACATAATATTCGCAAACCCTCTTGTATCAGAACTATTCGAACATCCATTAGAAAAATTATTAAATAAAAATTATAAAGATATTATATTCCAGAAAGATAATAAATATTTACACAATATTAAGGAAACATTAGAACTAAAAGGTTATTATGAATGCGAATTACAAATAAATGATTTAAAAAAATCAAAACACAACTACAAAGTTAGTATAACAAATATCAGGAATAATGAAAATATTAATACAAATTTATTAATAACTATTCAAAAAGAAAAAGAAATCAGTCAAGACTTTAAGGAAATAGATAAATTAAAAGAAAGATTAGAAAGATATATTAAACTTGAATCCAAATTCATCTCTAAATTCAGTCATGATGTCCGCTCCCCCATCAACACAATCATTGGATACATAGATATTTTGAAAGAAAAATTTTCAGATGATAGGAGCAACATAATTTACGATAAAATACTAAATTCCGCATATAGTATAACAGAAACACTCGATAAATCTCTTGAATTACTTCAGCTAAAAACAATAGAGGATAACCTTAAATTTGAGAAAATTGATTTATATAATGTTATAAATGATAATATAAATAGTTTCAAAACCATTCTTTATGACAAGAAAATTATGTTAGATATGTGCAAAAAATCAAATAATTTAATTGTATTAGGAGATAAAATATTAATAAATCAATTGTTCTATACACTATTTACTAATATCATTGAACAGACTAAAGATGGCGGACTTTCAATTACAATTGAAAGCTCAGATTCTACAAAAAACAGAATTGCAATAATAAGAATAACAACAACTGTAACATCTTTTTGTAGAATATTTGAAGAATGTTTGAAAACAAATTTGGATAACAAAGAGATAAATGAATCATCAAACATTGATAAAGCTACACTGGACTTTTTAATAATCAAAAAAATTTTAAAAATACATAATGCAACGATAAATTTTGAATGTATAAATAATGAATATTGTATATTCACTATTGTATTCCCCATAATTTGACCTCAAAAAAATCAATGGATTACCATAATTTAAAAAAGAAAGAATTAATTAAACTCGTAAAAGAGTTAAAGGAAAAAACAAAAAAATTAGAAGAAGAACAAAAAATACAAAAATTTTTATATGATATAAACTCTTATACTTATATAAAGTTTAATAAAAACGGTGTAATAAAATACACTGATAATAAATTGATTTATGATGATTCTTTGAATGCATTAAGATATAAGAATATAAAAGAAATAAAAACAACTGATAATAAAAATCTTGAAGATTATTTTAACAACTGGCAGAAAGAAAAATTACCACAAACAATAAAATTAGGTTTAGATAAATATAAATCTTTCACATACAAATGTTTATTTCTTGAGGATAATTTTTCAGATTATATATGCATATTATCTGATATTACTGAACTTGATGACTTAAAAACACAATATGAATTCAGTGAAGCAAAGTTCAGACAAATATTTGACGATTTAAAGATAGGCATTTCTGTTCTCAATAGGGATTTTCAGATTGTTTTTGCAAATAAGAAGATGAAAGAGTATTTTCCTAATATCGTTGAAAATGCAGGAATGATATGTTATAAAACATATAACGACCCGCCAAGTAAAGAACCTTGTTCTTATTGTCCAAGCATAAAAACATTGAAAGACGGTGAAATATATGAGACAATAACTGAAACCCCAGCAGGCAGTTCAATAAGATACTTTTTATTACGCTCTTCCCCAATAAAAGACAGTAACAATCAGGTTCAATATATATTAGAATTAGTTGAAGATATCTCAGAAAAAATAAAAATTGAGGAATCAATAAATTTTCAAAATACATTTTTAAAATATCTGATAGAATCAATACCAGCCGGAATTTTTTATAAAGATTTAGATTTAAAATATATTGGTTGTAACAAAAGATTTGCCGATACATTTGATTTAAAACCTGAGGAAATAATCAATAAAACATCCTATGATTTATATAATCCGGAAGATGCAAAAAAATTTGAGGAATTAGATAAAGAGTTAATAAATACAAGAAGGCTCCAGACTTATGAATTTCAATTTAACAATTCAAAGAAAGGAAAAATTGAGTATTATCTGCTTCATAAAGCACCGTATTATGATAGCGCAGGAAATATTAAAGGAATAATTGGAATAACATTAAATATTACCGATATTAAGGAAATAGGGAATAAACTTCAGGAAAGTTTTGATTTAATTAATGATTTAATAGAGCAAACTGATTCAATTGTGGTAAACCTTGACATGGAAGGAAATATAAGAATATTTAATAAGGCAGCTGAAAAAATTACCGGATACAAAAGAGAAGAGGTAATAGGAAAAAACTACTTTCATCTATTTGTTCCTCCCAAAAAATATCCAGATGTTTTTAATTTATTTACAGAGTTCAAAAAACGAAAAACCGTTACAAGAGATTACTACATAAACAATATAATAACAAAATCAGGAAAAGAAAGACTAATTAAGTGGAGAAACAATCTGTTTAAAAAAGATAATAAAGTTGTAGGCATTACATCAATTGGTGTTGATATTACAGAGGAAAATGAGTTTTTAGTTGATAAATTATTAAATTTAATTGAAATAATTCCTCATCCTATTTTAATAATGGATGATAATTTTATAATAACATATATAAATACCGCATATTCAAAATTAACAGGATATAAACCTGAAGATATTATTGGGAATAGTTTTACAATTAATAAATCTAATGATTTCAATAAAGAAACCTACAAAAAAATGTTAGCTGCACTAAAGGATGGGAATAAGTGGAGCTGTGAATATATCGCCGAGAAAAAAGATGGAGAACTTTATTATGAAAATATTCATATTACACCAATTAAGGACACAAGTGGTAATATTAAGTATTACATTGTTATAAGGCTTAATATAAATGATTACAAAAACCTACTTACCGACTTACAAAACCAAAAAGAAAAAAAAGAAGAATTAGAAAAACAAATAATATTATTGAGTTTAATCTTAAAATATGAACTTGATGTGGTTAATAGAATTAATAAAGACCTAAAGAATTATAAACACAAAGACAATACTATTGAGACCCTCAGTGAGTCTTTACTTAGAATTGATGATTTCAAAATTTTATTTGATAAGTTTATAAAGAAGGAATCTTTAAAAAGCAGCAAATTAAAAAAAATATTTTTACGAAATATTTTAAAAGAAATAATAACAAAATATGAAAGTAACTTTTTAAATAATAATATAAAAATTACAATTGATAAAAATTTAGATAAAGTTAATATAAATAATGATGAAGAAATAATAAGATTTATATTAGAAAATCTAATATTAATTATAAAATCCATTATTAAAAATGGCACAATAAAATTTTCATTAAATAAAAATAAAAAATATAAAAATTATAAGTTTGCTTTAGAGATTTCAGTGAAAAGCAAAGAATCCATTGATAGAGAATTACTTACAATTAAGAATAATTTTGATAATATAAGTAATTTAGATGATTCTAATTTATCAGAAAATATAACTAAACTCTATTTACTAAAAATGCTTTTAGAAAATAACAATAGTGCACTCTATTTTGAAATACTCAATAAATCAGAATTAAAATTTATAATTCTTTTTTCTAGCGCAATAAAAAGAGTTAGTATAGATACAAGCGAAAAGAAAATGAAAAAATTGCTTTTAGCTGAAGATAACATTTCTAACGCCGAAATAATCAAAATGTTTTTAGAAGAAAAATTTGAAGTAAAAATTGTTTCCTCTGCTAATGAAGCAATAGCAGAGGCAAATAAAAATAAATTCGATATTTTCCTGATAGACATTGATTTAGGAAATGGAGATGATGGTATTCAAATATTGAAGGAGTTAAAAAAACTGGATAAGTATTTGAATTCACCATTTATTGCGGTAACAGGTTATACTCACTTTAGAGATAGGCAAAAATTTTTAGATACTGGCTTCTGCGACTATCTTTCAAAACCTTTCAGAAAAGAGCAATTAATAAATTCAATAAATAAATTTCTTTAAATGGAAAAACAAAATTACAGATTAACTCAAATGGTAAGTTCTGCCGGCTGTGCAGCAAAGCTATTTCCCTTTCTTCTAAGTGACATTTTACAAGATATTGGATGGTATAGTAATGAAAATGTAATAATTGGTTTTGACCGTTGTGATGATGCTGGTGTTTACAAAATAAGCGATGACTACGCATTAATACACACAACAGATTTTTTTACACCTGTAGTAGACGACCCCTATACATTCGGTATGATTGCCGCTGCTAACTCTTTAAGTGATGTTTATGCAATGGGAGGGATACCGATGAATGCACTAAATATAGTTATTTTCCCACAAAAAGAAGACCTTTCAATATTAAAAGAAATTCTGAGAGGAGGAAATGACAAAGCAAAGGAAGCCGGATGTGTTATAATTGGTGGACATACAGTAGATGTTCCAAATATAATTTATGGGCTTGCTGTTACAGGATATATAAATCCGAAAAACATAAAAAGCAACTTCACCTGTCAACCCGGTGACAGACTCATTTTAACCAAAGGACTTGGGACTGGAGTACTAAATAATTGTATAAAGTATGATAAACTTGATGATGATATATACAATGAACTAATAAATTCAATGACAAGGTTAAATAAATATGCAGCTGAATGTATGATAAAAATCAATGCAAACGGTTGCACCGATATCACGGGCTTCGGATTGGCTGGTCACTCAATGCAAATGGCAAAAGCCTCAAATGTTGTTTTTCACTTAAATGTACCTGAATTGCCAATTCTGACCGGAGCAATTACAGCAATAGAAAAAAAGATGCTAACTCGTGCTGATAAATCTAACAGGATATATACACAGGATTATATAATAAATGAAGGGAAAATTAATGAAACTCTTGAACATCTATTATACGACCCCCAGACATCAGGAGGACTTCTCATTTCGGTTGATAGTAACGATGCAAATGCATTAGTAGAAGAATTACATAAAACTGGAGATACATCAGCAAAAATTATTGGTTATGTGGAAGAAGCCAGATACTACAAAGCAGGAACAATAGTTTTTCACTTCTAATTCTATTATGAAAATTTTCAATTCTGATAAAGAACTTTTTTCTTATGTTAGGAATTATAATCTAAATTCAGTATTACCAGAGATAGAATCATTTAATAAATTCTCAGTCTCACAGGTAGAAATTACATACATACTTAAAAAGGTTTTTAAGGATGAAAACCTTCTGATAATAGACGCTCGTTCAGAAAAAGAACATAATGAATCATCTATACCAACATCATTAAATTTTCCAATTCTTAGAAATCAGGAACGACATAATGTTGGCTTGATATATAAAAAATATTCCACAACAGCCGCATTTCAATTAGCACTTGAATATTCTGCCGAGAAATACAATGACTTAAAAAAATTCCTTTCTGAAAACTTAGCCAATAATAAAGAAATTATAATCTACTGTTGGCGAGGTGGCGGTAGGAGTAAATATCTTGCTAAAATGATAACTGAATTGGGTTTTGAATGTAAAACAATAATTGGAGGGTTTAAATCTTTCAGAAATGCAGTCAATGAATTTTTTATCAATAAAGCAGGAGAAAAAAATTTAAACATACTTAACTTTATAGAACTATCAGGCTTAACCGGAGTTGGGAAAACAATGATTCTTAATGGATTAAAAAAATGTCTACCAGTTATTGACCTCGAACTCGCGGCTCATCACTATTCATCTCTTTTTGGTTATATTCCCTATTTAATAAAAAATTTAAATCCTATAAAAAATCAATCGGCGTTTGAGAATAATATCTTTTCACAATTTCTTAAAGGTTTTAACTCAAATAACTATAAAGGATTTTTTGTTGTAGAAAGTGAGAGCAAAAAAGTTGGTGATTTTTTTATCCCGGACTCATTGTATAAAAAAATTGAATCAGCACCAACAATTTTAATTGAATCTTCAATAGAAGAAAGAGTAAAAAGGATTGTAAATGATTATTTTGGGGAAAACTTAATTGGTCTCCCTTATATGAAAAAAATATTTATAGAAAAAGAAAAATTTTTCAGAAAAGAATTAAGTAATAAAATATATGAAGAACTTTTGAACAAACTTGATAAAGAAAAAGTTGAAGAATTTACAGAAATAATACTGATTAACTACTATGATAAAAAATATAAAGTAAAACCAAAATTCCCTATTTTGAAAGTTAATTCAGACAATCTGAATAATTGTATAAGAACAATTCTGGAATTTTTAAAAAATTATTATAATTAAAAATTAATGTTTTATTATTTTTTCTCTTTCCAAAAATAATTATATTTTGATTATAAAAATTACTTTTCATAACCTAAAGAATTGAATTAATATTTTGAAAGGAGGTTATGAACTATGGAAAGAGGAAAAGAGATATTCTACACACCAAGAGATTTTAGGACAATAGAACTCTGGAGGGATGTAAGAGAAGAGGAATGGTTAAATGCAGAATGGCAACTGAAAAATTCAATCCGCTCTGTTGAACAGTTAAAGAAAATAATTAAATTGAATCCCTATCAAGAAAAAGAAATAGACAGAGTTGTAAGTAAATTAAGGAGTGAAGGAAAGGACCCTCTACGCATAACCCCATATTATTCTTGTTTAATGCAAGAAGATCCATTTAATCCAATTATGCCAGAGCCGGAGAAACCATACAAGAGATTGTGTCCGATATTCTGGCAATGCGTACCGACCCCAGCAAATTTACTGTTTCCAAATACTGGTCTTGAAGGTGCAATGTCTGAGTCATCTCGTTCTTATGGAGCAGCATATCAGAGATACCCGAACAGACTTGCTTTATTTGTTGCAAGGAATACAAGTTGTGCTTCTTATTGCGTTCACTGTCAACGGACAAAATCACTTGATGCGGCAACAGATATGAATTTACTTGACATTAAAAAAGGATTATTCTACATAAATTATAATAAAAATATTGATGAGGTGCTCGTTACAGGTGGAGATGCATTAAGGATTAGTAAAAATAGATTAAAATATGTTTTAGAAGAATTGAGCAAAATTCCTCATTTGAGGGTTATAAGAATTGCAACAAGAGTACCCGTTGTTCTGCCAATGGCAATTACGGATGAACTATTAGAATTAATAAAAACATCTGTTAATAGATATAACAGAGGAGAAGAAAAATATGTATATTTTATGACACATATAAATCACTATCAGGAAATAACTAAAAATTTGAAAGATGCTGTAAAAAAGATATTAGATTATGGCTTCACAATAAGAAATCAAACAGTTCTCCTTAACCATGTAAATGATTATTATAAAACATTAGCAGAAACATTCAGAAGAATGCTCTGGATTGGTATTCATCCATATTATCTGTTACAATGCCATAAGGAGAAGGGGTTAGTACACTTTATTGTTCCGGTTCAAATTGGACAAATTTATATCAAACATCTTCAAGGATGGATATCAGGCATAACTGTACCAAGATATGTGTCTAATGTAGATGGAGGAAGAGGAAAAGTTTTATTAATGCCATCAGGATATGATGAATTAAATATAAATTTAACTGTTGATGAAAAAATATCAGAAAGTTATGCAACTATATACACATGGGATGATAAAAAAATATATAGATATGAAGCACTTGGCAGAGCAACTCGAGAAGAATATGAAGAAGCAGTTAGAATAATGGATAAATTTATTGGAAAGCCCGGAGCTTTTCTTCCAAAGGTGATTATAATAGATGAAAAAGGAGAACATATAGAAACAACAAACAGGACAAAACTCCCGTTTTTCCAAACAATGAAAAAAGCAAAATATCTTGATTACATTGTTGAGGGAAATGATGATATGCCTCTTGTCAATCCAGCACAAATATCTAAAAAGTTAGATGAATTATTCGAAAAATCGGAATACAATAAATCAACAGAGTCTGAAGAATAAATACTTTTATTTTAATTCAGTCTTAATTTAAAACAATAGACTTAATATATTTTATATTTACTATAATAGTTTTTTAAGTTTAATATTTTTTAAAAATTATTTTCTAAAAAAATTATTATAAATACAATTTAAATGTAGAGAGTTAAATTTCTTCATTTTGAAGAATCATTACTATACAAGGGGACTTTCAATTTGTGTTCATTCAAGAGCTATTACATAACGGTTATGCTTTTAATTTAGGCACTCAACTATGGCTTCAAAAAGAAAAGTAAAAAACCATATTTTAAATGAGACAAGGGTCCATTTTATTAGAAAAAGAAATATTCGTTGATTATAATTTCAGCATTCATTAAATTGCAAGGATATAATATTTAATTTATAAAAGTATCTTTATCAAATAAAATCTAATCTCTTATTAATGAATAAGATATTTAAAAAGATAATTTTACTTGGTAGACCTGCATCAGGAAAATCAGAAATTATAAACTTTTTAAAAAATCTTTCTAACTCTGAAAGATTTGAAAAATACCACATTGGTAGGTTAGTTGAGATAGATGATTTTCCAATGATATGGACATGGTTCGAGGAAGACGATATTCTTTCGAAGAAATTCAAAAAACCAAGATTATACACAACAAAAGACGGATATTTTAAATATAAATATCTTTGGCATCTCTTGATAGAAAGGATTTCTCTTGAATACTATAAATATGTTCGTGACCATAAAGATATACTTAATGAAATTACATTTTTAATAGAATTTTCGAGAGGTTCAGAGCATGGAGGATATAAAGAAGCGTTCAAACATTTGTCAAAAGAATTGCTTAAAGATGCCGCTATATTATATGTTGATGTAACCTTTGAGGAGTCTTTAAGGAAGAATAGAAAGAGATTCAATCCTGATAAGCCAGACAGTATACTTGAACACGGCTTACCTGATAAAAAATTAGAAAAGCTTTACAAAAAAGTTGATTTTCATGAATTAAAAAAGTCCAATACTCATATTATGATAAATGGTGTAAATGTGCCATATATAATATTTAACAATATGCCATCAAAAACAGATGACTTTGAAATTCTCGCACCGGAATTAAAAGTTGTATTAGATAAACTTTGGGAAATATATCAAAATGGATAATACAAAAATAAAACTATCTATTATAGGAGCCGGGAAATGGGGCTTAAATCACATAAGAACCGCGCACAAACTACTTGGTAAAGATTTAGTTGCTGTATGTGATATTAATCCCCTCCGTGAAGAAGAAGTAAAAAAAATATCACCTGATATATACTTTACAACAGATTTAAGTAAAATATTAAATTCAGATGAGATTAATTCCGTAATAATATCCACTTCCGCAGAAACTCATTATGAAATAGCAAAACAATTTATAATAAAATCAAAAAATGTTTTGGTCGAAAAGCCAATAACTTTACATTCAGAAGAAGCGGAAGAACTAATCAAATTAGCAAATCACTATGATGTAAAATTAATGGTTGGACATGTTCTCTTATACCACCCAGCAGTAAAAAAAATAAAAGAATTAATTTTAGAGGGATTAATCGGAAAAATACAATATCTCTATTCTAACCGCCTGAATCTTGGTTCCGTAAGAAGCGAAGAAAACATACTCTGGAGTTTTGCTCCTCATGATATATCAGTAATTCAGTACCTACTTGAATCATACCCCAAAAAAATATATGCAAAAGGTTCCTGTTTCTTGCAATCAAACATAGAAGATGTAACTTTCACATTTTTAAGATATCCGGGAAACATCACCGCACATATTTTTGTAAGTTGGCTTCACCCTTATAAAGAGCAAAAGATGGTAATTATTGGTTCTAAGGGAATAATAGTATTTGAAGACAGTATAAAAACCGAGAAACTGAAATTCTATCAAAAAGGTTTTATAAAAGAAAATGGGATACTACGCAAGTTTGATGATGACTATAAAGTAATAGATTTTCCTGAGAACCAACCACTTGAACAAGAACAAATTCATTTTTTTAATTGTATATTAAACAATACAAAACCCCTGTCAGACGGACAACATGCACTTGAGGTTTTAAAAATTTTAGAAGAAGCAACAAAAATATTAAAGGATTAAAATGGATTTAAAAGAAAAAAATTATTATGTAAATGAGTATGCAGTAGTAGATGACAATGTAACAATTGGAGAAGGAACTAAAATCTGGCATTTTACTCATATTCAGTCTGGTGCCAGAATTGGTAAATACTGTGTGCTCGGTCAAAATGTTAATGTTGGAAATAATGTAATAATTGGAAATTATGTAAAGATTCAGAATAATGTTTCTGTGTATGAGGGTGTAACACTTGAGGATTATGTGTTTTGCGGACCTTCAATGGTATTCACCAACATTATAGATCCAAGAAGTAAATATCCGCAAGTGGGTTCTAAATATTATATAAAAACCCTTGTTAAAGAAGGAGCATCTCTTGGAGCGAACTGTACTATTGTATGCGGAAATACGATTGGGAAATATGCATTTGTAGGTGCAGGAGCGGTTGTTACAAAAGACATTCCAGATTATGCTCTCGTGGTCGGAAATCCTGCAAGAATTATTGGCTGGGTAAGTGAAGCAGGAAAGAAACTTATTTTTGATAAAGATGGTTTTGCATATTGTGAGAAGAGCGGAAAGAGATATAAACTTGAGAATGGAAAGGTTATTGAAGTATAAATTACTTCTTTTACCATCATTAATAATCTTTATATTTACTTCTTGTTCACTAAAAAATAAAAGTGAAATAAATACTATGGATAGTAATAAGTATAACTCTTTAACACCTGAAGAGGAATATGTAATAATTAATAAAGGTACAGAAAGACCTTTCACGGGTAAATATTATAAACATAATGAAAAAGGAACATATATTTGTAAAAGATGCAATGCACCATTATATAAATCAGATTCAAAATTTGACTCCGGATGCGGATGGCCAAGTTTTGATGAAGAAATACCTGGTGCAGTAAAAAGGATTCCAGACCCTGACGGACTGAGAACGGAAATAATTTGTGCTAATTGCGGTGCACATCTTGGACATGTGTTTGAAGGAGAAATGTTTACCCCTAAAAACACGAGGCATTGCGTGAATTCTATATCACTAAATTTTATTCCAGAATCCACCGATCTAAAAAAGGCAATTTTTGCAGCTGGCTGTTTCTGGGGTGTTGAATACTATTTTAACAAAGCAAAAGGCGTTATTAGTACTCAAGTTGGATATACTGGTGGGAAAAAAGAACGCCCTACTTATGAGGAAGTTTGTTCAGGAATAACAGGACATTATGAAGCAGTAGAAGTTACTTTTAATCCCAGCGAAACATCATTTGAAGAACTTGCAAAATTATTTTTTGAAATACATGACTTTACTCAAACCAATGGACAGGGACCTGACATCGGAGAGCAATATTTATCTGTTGCTTTTTACTTTGACGAAGAGCAAAAAAGCATTCTTGAAAATCTAATTATTTACCTCACTTCAAAAGGATATAAAGTAGCCACCCTCATAAAACCAGCAACCACTTTCTGGGTTGCAGAAGAATACCATCAGCGATATTATGATAAAAAAGGGACTAACCCTTATTGTCATTACAGAAGAAAGATTTTTTAAAAAATAATCCGCTTATAATAAATATTATTTATTAATATTTATATAAAATAATAATATATAATTATTCCCTCTTGGAATAATAAAACAATAATTTTAAAAGTGTGATAAAACTAATAAAGAGTGATTATTTGTTTTCTTCTGCTTTTCTCTTTTCGTATTCGGCAATAATTTTTGATTCTATTTCTTTTGGCACTTCCTCGTAGTGTGAAAATTTTCTTGAGTAAGTTCCTCTACCTTGAGTTAATGAGCGTAACCGAGAAGAATATCCACTCATTTCAGAAAGGGGTAAATGACATTTTATTACCTGCAATCTACCCTCTGATTCCATACCAAGAATTCTTCCTCTCCGTGAAGAAACATCACCAGAAACAGCACCCATAAACTCCTCAGGAAATTTAATGTCAACTTCATAAATAGGTTCGAGTAAGACAGGATTTGCTTCTTTGAAACCTTTTTTAAATGCCATTGTTGCGGCTAATTTAAATGATAATTCATCAGAGTCAACAGTATGATAAGAACCAAATGTTAACCTAACTCTTACATCTACCACTTTCGAACCAATTAATACACCAGCAGCCATAGTTTCAACAATACCTTTCTCAACAGCAGGAATAAATCTATTAGGAATAACACCGCCAACTATTTCATCTACAAATTCAAAACCTTGCCCTCTTGGTAATGGTTCTAAAGTAATCACAACATGACCATACTGTCCCCTACCACCTGTCTGTTTTTTATGTTTGTATTCAATATCTTTTGCAACAGATCTGATTGTTTCTCTATAAGGGATTTTAGGATCCACAACTTCAACATCCAGGTTATACTTTGATTTCATCCTGTTAATAATAGTATTCAGATGTATTTCACCCTGTCCATGAATCAAAGTTTGACTAATATCCGGATCATAATTAACCATAAAAGTTGGGTCTTCTTCGTGAAATGAATGTAAAGAGGTAGCCATTTTATCTTCATCACCTTTTCGCTTTGGGTAAATGGCAAGAGTCATATTTGGCTCAGGAAATACAACTGGGTCAATTAAAACAGGATTTGATTTTGAACAAAGAGTATTGTTTGTGTGAGTATCTTTTAATTTAACAACTGCAGCCAGATCACCACAGATTGCTTCTTCAATTTCTTTTCTATCTTTCCCATTTAATGAATAAATAGTTGATAACCTTTCAACTTTATCTGTGTTTGCATTTATTAAATCCAAACCAGCAGCAACTTTTCCTGAATAAACTCTGAAATAAGAAAACTCACCTACATTTCTTTCAGACATTGTCTTAAATACAAAAAGAACGGGATCAGCATTAATATCAGGTTTAATTTCTGTATAAGAATCACTATTTTTTATCTTTGCTCTTATTGGCGGAATATCCAAAGGTGAAGGACCATAATCGCAAATAAAATCTAAAAGAGGTCGAACTCCTATATTATTATATGCAGCTGTACAGAAAACTGGGAAGAGTTTTCTTTCCATAAGACCTTTTTTCAAACCAACTCTAATATCTTCATCGGATAGAGTCCCCTCAAAAAACTTTTCCATTAAAACCTCGTCCTCACTTGCAATCGCTTCAATTAAATTCTGCCTGTATGATTCTGCTTTTTCTTTTAAATCTTCAGGGATTTCTTCTTCTATATATTCACCTTTTCTATTGGTATTAAAGTTTAATTGCTTCATTCTGATAACATCAACAATTATATGGAAACCTAAACCTTGATTTACCGGAAACTGAGTAATTGCAACTTCTGGACCGAAAAGTTCTTTTACCTGTTTTATAACATCATCAAAACTTGCATTTTCAGTATCAAGTTTATTTATTGCAATAATAAGCCCATTACCCATTTCTTTTGAAAATTTAAAGCTACTTTCTGTACCAACTTCAATACCTTTAAAAGCATCAACAAGTAAAACCGAAATATCGGTAACTTTAAGACCAGCTTTAACTTCCCCAACAAAATCCATAAAACCGGGAGTATCAATTAGATTTATTTTTATCTTTTCACCTTTTGAATTTTTCCAGGTGGTATTCATCAAGGATAGGTTTATAGAAAGCTGCTTCTCTATCTCGTCTTTATTGAAATCACTAACAGTATTTCCCTCTTCAATTGACCCGAATCTATTAATAGCACCTGTTGTATAAAGGATGCCTTCGGAAAGGATAGTTTTTCCACATCCTCCATGTCCAATAAATGAAATATTACGAATTTGTTCAGGTTTCAGTTCTGCCATTATAAAATCTCCTTCGGTAAATAAAATTAATTATTATAAAACTTATAATTTAATATTATTTTTTCATTTTTTAAAGTTAATAAAATTGTATTTTGTAATAGTATTAAATTAGAAACTTTTTAATATTGTATATAGTTTTAAATATTAAAATTATTATAAAATAATGTCAAAAATATTACCAATAACTACATACGGTACTGAAATATTAAGAAAAGTTACAAAACAAATTAAAAATATTGATGTAGATATTATTAATCTGGTAGATGATATGTTTTATACAATGAATGTTGCTGATGGAATCGGACTCGCAGCACCACAGATAAATGAAAATATTTCGCTTGCTGTAATAGATATTTCAAGGATTGAGGAATATAAGAATTATGAGCCATTAGTTGTAATAAATCCAAAAATAATAGATAATCATGGACAATCTCTGGTAAATGAAGGTTGTTTAAGCATCCCGGAGGTAAGAGGTGATGTTAAAAGACCTGAGGTAATATATCTCGAATATATAGACATAAATGGAAAAGAAATTAAACAGGAATATTCAGGATTACTTGCAAGAGTTTTACAACACGAAATAGACCACTTAAATGGGAAATTATTTATTGATTATCTTTCAGAAGAAGATCTTGAAAGAAATAAAGCTCTTTTAAAGAGGATAAAAAGTAAAAAAATAGTTACACCGTATCCGATTTATAATCCAAAATCAAAAACTTCAGCTAAATGAAGATTGTATTTATGGGTACACCTAAATTTGCAGTACCCACATTAAAAATCCTTATTGATAATAATTATGAAATTCCTGCTGTAGTAACCCAACCTGATAAACCTGCCGGTAGAGGATTGCAAATCCAATCATCAGAAGTAAAAAAATTAGCATTATCATATAATCTTCCTGTTTTACAACCAGAGGATTTAAGAAATGAAGATTTTGTCGAAGCAATAAAAAATTTTAACCCGGATTTGATTGTCGTGGTGGCATATCGTATTTTACCACCTGAAGTCTTCAATATACCAAGATATGGAACAATTAATCTACATGCATCTTTGTTACCCAAATACAGAGGAGCGGCACCGATAAACTGGGCAATAATTAATGGGGAGACTATAACAGGGGTAACAACCTTTTTTATAAAAGAAAAAGTAGATACAGGGAATATCATATTACAAAGAAGCATAGATATTAATATCGATGATAATGCAGGCACAATGTCTGATAAATTGTCAATTCTCGGAGCAGAAGTAGTATTAGAAACAGTTAGAATGATTGAGAGTGGTTCTGTAATTACACATCCACAAGATGAAACACAGGCAACAAAAGCCCCAAAAATTTATCGTGAAGATTGCAAGATTGATTGGAATAAAAAATCAATTGAAATACACAATTTTATAAGAGGTTTGTCACCGGTGCCCGGAAGTTATACATATCTTGGGAATAAAATTCTAAAAATATTCGTTTCAAAACCTACAGATAAAAAATCAATCGATAAAGCTGGTACTATTCAAATAGAAGGAAAAAATTTATATGTAAATACTTCAGACAATCTTATTCAAATTCTTGAACTACAGTTAGAAGGGAAGAAAAAACTTTCTGCTGAAAACTTTTTAAATGGGATAGATAAAAAGAGTAAGCTAATTTTATCCTAAAAAATATTTACACTAAAAAATTATTATAAAATCTGAAAGAATTTATTTTTATATATATCCTTCTTCTTTAAAACTTAAATAACCTGTCCTTGTTACTATAATATGGTCAATTAATGGGATATCTAAAATTTTCCCTGCCTCAGACAAAATCTTTGTAATTTTTATATCTTCTTCTGATGGCTGAGGATCTCCAGAGGGATGGTTATGAAAAACACAAATTTTTGCAGCATTCATTTTTATTGCTGTCGAAAAAGTTTCTCTTGGATGAACAAGGCTTGCATTAAGAATTCCAGTAGAAACAACTTCAAAATCAATTACCCTATTTTTTGTATCAAGGCATAAAACAAAGAATCTTTCCTTTGAATAATCTTTTATAAATTTTCTTATAATAGAAATTGCAACCTTCGGAGAATCGATTATTACTTCAGAAAGTTTTTTTCTCTCTGTTTCTATTAATTCCTCGTAATATTTTTCTGCTAAACAAAAACAAGCTTTCAACTCAGTAGCTTTTGCCAAACCAATACCAATTTCTTTTCTGAGCTCATCAACAGATAGACTGAACAAAGATTGTAAAGTTTCATATTTTAACATTAAATCATTTGCTAATTGTAGCACAGGTCTTTTTTTCGTACCTGTTCTTAATAGAATTGCTATTAATTCATAATTTTTCATATGAGAACATCCACATCTTTGCAACTTTTCTCTTGGTCTAATATCTTTAGGCAGTTCTTTCACATTTAGAATGGGTTTATCTTCAGCAGGGTTATTCAAGCCCATAAAAATTAATTTTATTTTATAAATTTAATAATAATTATTTATTATTTTTTCAAATATTATATTAATTAAATTCAACTTCAATTGATTTGTAAATACATAGAAATCAAAAAATAAAATAAGTAAATTTATTATTAAACAAAAAATATGGCTAAAGAAAAATCAATAAATCCTACTGAACTTCGGTTAAAGGAAATAGAAAAAGAATTAGCAGAATTAAAAGCAGAGCGTGACCGTCTCGCAGCCCACTGGAATCTTGAAAAAGAGTTAATTAAAACAATTAGGGAGTCAAAAGAAAAAGTAGAAATGTATAAAACTGAAGCTGAGAAATATGAGCGTGAAGGAAATCTTGGAAAGGTTGCAGAACTTCGCTACGGAAAGATTCTCGAATTAGAAAAACTTATAGCACAAAAAACGGAGGAACTGAATAAGGTTCAAAAGGATATGAAAATGCTAAAAGAAGAAGTTGATGCTGAAGATGTTGCTGAGATAGTTGCAAAATGGACTGGTATCCCGGTTTCTAAAATAATGGAGAGTGAACGGGAAAAGTTGCTTCATATGGAAGAAAATCTGAAAAAGCGGGTTGTAGGACAGGATGATGCAGTAGAAGCAGTATCAAACGCAATCAGGCGTTCGAGAGCAGGATTGCAGGATGAAAACAGACCTATTGGCTCTTTTATATTTCTTGGTACTACAGGGGTAGGAAAAACAGAGCTTGCAAGAGCTCTTGCTGAATTCCTTTTTGATGATGAGAAGGCGATGATTCGTATAGATATGAGTGAATATATGGAAAAGTTTTCTGTATCAAGATTAATTGGTGCTCCTCCTGGTTATGTTGGATATGAAGAAGGAGGACAATTAACAGAAGCAGTGAGAAGAAGACCATACTCAGTAGTACTGCTTGATGAAATAGAAAAAGCACATCCTGATGTATTTAATATATTATTGCAGGTACTAGATGAAGGAAGGCTAACTGATTCCAAAGGGAAAACAGTTGATTTTAAAAACACAATAATTATTATGACTTCAAATCTTGGTTCTATGCTAATTCAGGAACAACTGCAATATATGACAGATGTAAATAAAGAGGAAATATTAGGAGAAATCAGGCTGAAATTATTGGATTTATTAAAATCAACAATAAGGCCAGAGTTTTTAAACCGAATAGATGAAATCATTCTTTTCAAACCGCTAACAGAAAAAGAAATAAGACAAATAGTTGATATTCAAATCGGGTTATTGCAGGAAAAACTTGAAAGAAATGAATATAAACTTGAAGTATCAAATGAGGTTCGCGATTGGCTTGGAAAGGCTGGTTTCGACATTACCTACGGAGCAAGACCTTTAAAAAGAGTTATACAGAAATATCTAGCAAATCCTCTATCAGAAAAAATTCTCAGCGGAGAATTTTTACCTAATGATACCATAAAAGTTTTACTCGATAAAAATGGAAAGGTGGTCTTTTCTAAATGATTAATTATACTGAGTGCTTTTTTGATTTAAAACTTATTCCAATAAGTAAAATAAAACTTCACGAAACAACAGAGACAAAAAGATTACGAAATATATTCGATAGAATTGCTGGTGGTAGATCTTTAAATAATCCGGTAATTGTCGGGAAGGTCAAAGATGATTTAATTCTGATTGACGGCGCAAATAGATTGAGCACTTTACAGGATATAGGTTGCAAACTCACGCTTGCACAGGTTATCGATTATAATAATAAAAGAATAAAATTAAGGAACTGGAATCACCTTATTTATGATTTTGACATAAAATTAATTCAAAAATTTTGCGAGGAAAACAAACTCAAAATAAGACATTACAACTATTATTATGCCGAAAGGTTACGTAATAAATCAAAAAAATCGGAGAAGCACTACATTGTAGCGTCAATAATAAATAGTGATAATACTGCTTTGTTAATCTCTCTGCCAAAAGGTTTCAAGAAAATAATAAATGTATTAAATAAATTTACCAAACTTTATTTTGGGAAATATAAATTTGACAGAACTGAAGAGGAAATCAAATATTCAGAATTGATTAGATATTCAAGAAAGAAAGGTGTTCTTATAGAATTTCCAAAGTTTACAAAATCAGATGTAATTAAATCAGCAAATTCAAAATATAAAATACCTGCTGGTATTACCCGACATATTTTAATAAATAGAGTTTTACATATAAGATATGATATTGAAAAACTAAAAGACGATTCGGATATTGAAAAAAAATCAAAAGATTTGTATAAACTTTTAATAAATAAAATTGACACAGATAAAGTAAGGCAGTACAGAGAATCCGTTATCGTATTTGATGAATAAAAATCTAATAACCACCTATATTGAATATTGAATTTTACATAGCTAAAAAATATTTATCACTTAAAAGAATTAACCTTATAATTCTTATATTAATTGGCTCTTCTCTTGCAGGTATTCTGAGCTTTTTAGTGAGTAAAATTATTTTACAATACATATTCACTTTATTTGAACTAAAATTTCCTGTAGTAGTAAGCATAATTATTGGTATTCTGGTTGCTTTACTTCTGATGATATTTTTATTCACTAAATTAAAAATTAACTTTATAAGTGTTATTACTTCCATTTCTGTTGTTGGGGTTACGATAGGAGTTGCAGCAATGATAACCGTTCTTTCTGTATTTAATGGATTTAATACTAAAGTAACTTCAATATTAGTTGGATTCGACCCCCATATCAGGATAGAACCGAAGAACTCAGATAGATTTGATAACTACAACCAGATAATATCTAAAATAGATGACCCAAGAATAAAATATATTTCACAGTACACCCTTAATAAAGCAATGATTGCAACTCCAAATTTTAATAAAGTAATACTTGTAAAGGGAGTGGACCCAGAAATGATAGATAAAGTTTCAGGTTTGAAAAATTCTATGAAGTTTGGAAAATTTGATTTACAGGATGAAGGAAACTATGGAAGTATTGTACTAGGTGTTGTAATTGCTTCAAGGATGAAAATTAATCTGGGAGATACAATAACAATGATTAGCCCAGCAGGTCTTGAATCTGCCCTTACACAATTTGTAGAACCTGTAACCAAAAAATTTATTGTAAAAGGACTATTCTTTGCTGAAAATAAGGAATATGATTCTAAATATGTTTATATTTCTTTACACAACTCGCAGGCTTTATTTAGAATGTTTGGAAGTGCTTCTGGTATAGAAATGCGGTTAGATAATATAAATCAATCAGAAGATGTTAAAAATAAATTAATAGAGAAACTCGGTAATGAGTATAACATTTTAAGTTGGTACGATCTGCACGCTGACTTTTATTCAATATTGAAAATAGAAAGGTGGGTAGCTTTTATAATTCTGAGTTTAATAATTGCTGTTGCCTCTTTCAACATACTTGCTTCTCTCACGATGACAGTGATTCAAAAGAAAAGGGATATTGGAATTTTGAAAGCAATGGGTACAACAGAAAATGAAATAAGAAAAATATTTTTATTTCAGGGTACAATTGTAGGTTTGATAGGAATGGTTGTTGGTTCATTACTTGGATTAACCTTAATCCTTGTGCAGAAATATTTTGAGATTTATAAACTTGACCCAACTGTATATTTGATTGATGCTTTACCTGTAGAATTGAGAATAACTGATTTTATCTTTGTTCCCTGTGCTGCTCTTATACTTTGCACAATAGCAGCACTATATCCTGCAAATAAAGCATCAAAACTCGATCCAATAGAAGCAATAAGATGGGAATAAATCAAAATTTAGTTTATGTCTAAAGAAATTATCTTAGAAACAATAGAAATAAAAAAATCCTATCCCATTTCAAAGGAAAATCGCCTTGAAGTTTTGAAAGGAATAAATCTAAAAATCTTTGAAGGAGAAATAGCGGTTATAGTAGGAAAATCCGGTGCGGGGAAAAGTACCTTATTGCATATAATGGGAGCACTTGATAAACCTGATTCAGGGAAGCTTATTTTCAAAGGGAAAGATTTATTTGAAATGAACTCCCGTCAACTTGCAAAATTCAGAAATGAGGAAATCGGATTTGTATTTCAGTTTCACCATTTACTACCAGAATTCAGTGTTATAGAAAATGTCTTAATGCCAAATTTAATCTCAGGCAAAAAAAATAAAGATTATGCACTACAATTACTTAAGGAAGTAGGAATAGAAGAAAGAGCAAATCACAGACCATCAGAAATATCAGGTGGTGAAGCACAACGGGTTGCAATCGCAAGAGCATTGATTAATTCACCTAAAATTATACTTGCGGATGAACCAACAGGAAATCTCGATACTGAAAATGCAAATTCAATAATAGACCTTATCTTCAAATTACGGGAAAAATTTAATTATACATTTGTAATTGTTACACACAATGAAGATTTTGCTCAGAATTGTGATAGGATAATAAAAATATCTGATGGAGTAATAATATATCAATAAAATACAAAAAGAGGAAAATTGAAAGAGATAAAAATATCAGTTAAAAATCTAAACTGCTTTTACGATAAAACTCAAGCGTTATTTGATGTGAGTATGGATATTGAATCGAATAGAATAACAGCATTGATAGGACCGTCAGGTTGTGGCAAGTCAACATTTTTAAGAACATTGAATCGAATGAATGATATTATTTATAAATATAGAGTAGAGGGCGATGTACTTATAGACGGAATAAACATATATAAAGAACAAATAGATGTAGTAGAATTACGGAAAAGAGTTGGAATGGTATTCCAGAAGTCAAATCCATTCCCAAAAACAATATATGACAATGTAGCTTACGGACCAAGAATACACGGTATAAAAAATAAATCAGAACTCGATTATATTGTAGAGACAAGTTTAAAACGCGCTGCTCTATGGGATGAAATAAAAGATAGGCTCAACGAACTTGCTACCGGACTCTCGGGGGGGCAGCAGCAAAGAGTGTGTATAGCAAGAGCATTAGCTGTAAACCCAGAAATTCTTCTTATGGATGAACCCGCATCAGCACTTGATCCAATATCAACAGCAAAAATAGAGGAATTAATTACTGAATTAAAAAAATCAATAACAATTATTATTGTAACACATAATATGCAACAAGCAGCGAGAGTAAGTGATAGATGTGCATTTTTCCTGAATGGTATTTTAATAGAATATGACACTACGAGAAAAATATTTACCAATCCTGATAAAATAGAAACACAAAACTACATAACAGGAAAATTCGGATAAAAAATTAAATTTAAATTCTTATTTAGAAATGTTAACTTAAAAATAAAAAAATGTATCACTACTTAGAAGAAGAATATGATAAGCTGAAAAAGAAATTATATAAAATGGGTAGCCTTGTTGAAGAGCAGATACACCTTGCATTAAAATCGTTATTTGAGAATAATGTTGAACTTGCAAAAGAAGTAATTGAAAAAGATAAAAAGGTAGATAAATATGATGTAAAAATAGATAAGATATGTCAGAGAATATTTGCACTCACTCAACCAGTTGCGGTCGATTTAAGAATGATTATGAGTGCTTTAAGTTTAAACACAAATTTTGAAAGAATTGGAGATATCGCAGTAAACATAGCAGAAAAAACAGAACAATTAAGCGATTATATTGAATTCTTAAGGGATATAAAGATTGATAGACTTGCTGATAATGCAAAAACTACATTAAAAAATACTTTAGACTCATTAATAAATAATGATACACAGCTTGCATATAAAGTAATATCATTTGACTCAATAATTGACAGTCTAAATTGGGAGATATTTGATTTAATAGAAAATAAAATCAAATCTGATATTAAATTTACAAGAGCAGGTTTATATGCAATTCTAATTTCATCAAATCTTGAGAGATTATCAGACCACTGCACAAATATAGCCGAAGAGATAATTTTTTTATCTGAAGCAAAAATTGTAAAACACAAAAGACCATCCGATACTGAACAGAGTGAGACAGAAGAAAACACATTATAATGGTGAACTTTTTCAGGTGTAAAGTAATATTATTTTTAATAATTCCACTCTTACAGGTATACTCTCAAACAAAAGACACATCCATTGTAATAAAATACGATATTTACAAAATAAAATCATCAAGATCAATTGGCTTTTATTCAGATACAATATCGGTTCAAGATTTTATCTGGAACGATAGACGAAACCTTTCTGAAGTGCTCTATGAAAGGAGTGGTTATAATATAAATTATTTATCATACGGGGGAAGAAATATTATTAACTACAACTCTTACAACGAGAGTTCAATAGGAATATTTAAAGATGGTATACAGCAAAACGATATAATATTTGGAGGTTACGATATAGAGAATATATCTATCAATGAAATAGATAGAATTGAAGAAATATCTTCAGTGATGTCTTTTCTCTACGGTATGAATACAAGGGGTAAAGCTCTGAACATCATAACGAAGGATTTCTTTCTACCTTATATTTTCACACAATTAAGATATACACAGGATAGATTCGGGGCTCTTGGTGCGGATGTTAATCTTACAATGCCTTTTTCAAAGAAAATAAATTTTTTGTTTGGCGTCACAAGTAATATATCAGATGGAAGATATCAGAATAATCATCTCAACATATGGCGTGCAAGAAGCAGAATCAGTTATTTTGCAAATCAAAATCTAAACTTTAAAATTGATTTTAACTACGCAAAAATAGAAAGGGGGTTATTTGAAGGGCTATATAACTCAACTGATGATACACTTTCAAGTTATATACTTGCAAAAGTGATTAACACTGAATCTTACGAGAAAATTTTAAATTATTATCTTAACTTTGAAATTAAAACTAATCTTTTTAACGATAAAAATAAATTAACTGAACTAAATTTTTATACATTAAATTCTTTACGTGAATATAACGATTTAGAAAATTCACAGAATCCAAACGGTATCCTCATTTATAATGCTTTCAAATACATTCGATACGGAATTAATATAAAACAGAAATTAGGTATTAATATTACTAAAAAAACAAAAATTGATTTATTGGTTGGTGGAGATGCTATCTGGGATTTATACCACAATAATAAAATCAATCCTGATACTTCAATAAAATATGACCCTGCTTTGAATTTAAATTTATTGAATCTTAATCATTATGCAGCATACTCAAGAGCAGATATAGAACTTTATAATTTCTATATTTCTGCAGGTATAAGAGAAGATTATTTCGAAAAAAAATTCCACTTACAATACGGAATAGAAGGCGGAATAAAATTATTGTTTGATAATGTTAATTTAATATTTTTCGGTGGATTTAATTCTACAAAACAAGGATTGAATTTTAACAAGTTTAAATATTTAACCGGGTTCTTTGATGAACCATATTACATAGATGATGAAAGCACATATATAGAGGCAGGTATAAAATTTAGTACTGAAAGTATAAAAATTACTGTAAAACAATTTGCAAATGATTATTCTGGTAAACTTGACTTCCTGAATGGGAATTACTCATTTGAATACACCTCAAAATATTTTGATGCAAAACTAAACTTTGATAAATTTAATTTTGATTATTATCCTGATATTTTCATTAAATCCGACTTATGCTATCATAATTTCTTCTTTGATAATAGACTAAATCTCAGGACCGGCTTATTGATTAAATTCGCTTCTAAATATAATATCCCTTATTACTCACAGTATCGGTATGAATATATAAATAATAACCGGATAAATGAAAGAGATTTGTTAAATTTAGATTTCTATATAGGGGCAAGAATAGGTTCTGCAAATATAACATTCACATTTGCAAATTTGTTAAATCATTTAAATTATTCTACATCTATATATCCTTATGACGACCGTGGAGGGGTATTTAATTCATTAGCACGATTTTCAATTGTGTGGGATTTTAAATACTAATTTTATCTTTTAAAATAACTGGCTTACAAATTTAAGATTTTAATCAATCAACAAAAGTTTTCAATAAATTCTCATTAATTATTTCTATAGTGGCTTTAATATGATAAGGAGCATCGTATTCTTCACTTGAAAAATATACTGAACCATTCAATTCGGCTTTGACATTAATTTTACCTGATTCGCACCAAAAGTCTATAAATTTTAGGGAAAAATTTTTAAATTCTAACTTATCAGAAATTCTCAATTTATTTTCAATTCTGGTGTATTTTTGCAATCCAATTATAGGATATATATATTTATCATTTCTATAATCATACACTCCCTGTGAAAAGTCATCATTGGTAAACTCAACAGGAAGAATGCCATTGACTAAAATACATTTATCTTCATCATTCTTATTAATGAAGAATTTGTCGTCAAATGGCAGCATAATTATGAATTCATAGAACTCGATCTTATTTGGGTCTTCAGAAAACATAATTTTAAATCCGCTAAAAGAACCCGTGATTATAGAAACTAATTTCATTGGGATTTCATAATCAATAAACTCGTATTTGGGTTTTTTAATTATTGAAGTCGGATTATCTATCGTAAATATGATTTTGCTCTGTGAAAATGTTAATGATGAAAAAAACAATAAAATGAAAATTAAAATTATTTTTTTCATATATAGAATAACTTTAAAATAAGTTAATAATACGGATTGCAAATTTCTACACTAATAATTATAATCCTACTGAAATGAAAAATCTTATTTACCAGGGAATAACCTTATTGTCTTTAATAAACTTTCCTGATAATTCAAATGGTGCTTCTGTGGCAAGCCAGACTGCAGTAGCAGCACCCTGCTCAACTGTTCTATCTGCACCGCTACCACCTAAATCTGTTTTCACCCATCCGGGGCACATAGAATATACTGCGATATTTCTACTATTTAGCATTAAATGGAATTGACAGGTAACAGCATTTAAACCGGTTTTTGAAATACTATAAACAGGAGAGTATTTAATCATACCATTTGATATTGTCCCAAGTGAACTTGAAATATTTATTACCCTGCTACCTTCTTTTAAAAGTGGGATGAACTTTTTTGTTACCAAAATAGGTCCAATGAGGTTTGTTTCTATGATTTTCATAATATCCTCGTATGGAATCACATCCAATCCCCTATCAGATTGAGTTCTTATACCAGCATTATTAATCAACACATTCAGAGAATCAAACATTTTCGATACTTTTTCGAAAGCAGAATTTATACTATCGTTATTAGTAACATCCATCTGAACAAATTCTGCATTTATATTCATTTGAATTAATTTTCTTACTGCTTCATTTCCTCGTGTTTCATCTCTTGCAGTCAATATAATATCAAAACCTATATTACCCAATTGTCTTGCAATTTCAAAACCAATTCCTTTATTGGCACCTGTTATTAATACGTTCTTCATAATATAAGTTGTTTAATTATTTAATAATATATTTACTGAATTATAAACATTTTCAACGGAGATATTTTTAATACATTTAAATTCTTCAATACCTTTCCATTTACACTCGGCAGGTTTTGGAGAATTATAAAAACAGGGACTGCAATCAAGTTCTAATCTTACGATTTGGTGAGGTGATTTCCAGGGGAACAACTCTTTGTAATTAGTGTAACCAAAAATTCCAACCACAGGAATTTTTAGTGCTGCCGAAGTATGTAAAAAAGCTGTATCATTAGATATAAATAATTTACAATACATTAATCTTGAGACCGAATCCATAAAATCTCCCGTTGATGCAAGTTCTGCATCATCTTTTAATTCAGATTTTATCTTTTGATTCAATTCTTTCTCACTTCCGAATAGTAGAATAAAAGCATTCTTTTCTTTTATCAATATTTTGCAGAGTTCTATGTATTTATTAATATCCCAGCGCTTATTTATATGATTTTTAAGAATAGCAGAACCTGCATGAATCCCAATAGGAAATTTATCTTTTACCTTTTCTGATATCCATTTCTTACCAGATTGCTTTTTATCCTCAGGGACGAAAATTTCCATTCCAGGTACTTCATCATCAGGCACTTCTCCAACAATATCTTTAATTAAATCTATATTTTGCAAAACATTATGACGGTCTTTTATCTCTGGATATCTTAACTTATTTAGAAACTCAAACCTGAATAAATGAGAATGAATATATTTTGTTCCGATCCTTTTTCCTGAAGAAAGAAAGAAATTTAGTATATTATATTCTGCCCTATTAGAGGGATAAACATTTATACTGTAATTATATTGTTTTTTCCTAATTTGAAGAACTTCTTTTATTGACTTGATTTTTGGTTGATGTAAAAAGTCAATGAAGAATACTTCATTAACATAGGGGTTATGTATAAAAATTTGCTTTACCGATTCAAACATAGCAAGCAAATCAATTTGTAAATCTACCTTTCTTTCTTTTAGAATTTTAAGAGCAGGCGTGAACATCAGAGCGTCACCAATACCAGAAAGCGCGTTAATCAACACTTTCATTTACTTATACGCCCCCTTTTTAAAAGTAAAAGAGAACTAACCAATCCAATTGCAGCAATTCCAATAGATGCAAAGGAGATTTTTAATCCTTTAGCAAATGTATCAGATTCATATTTAAATTCTACGGTGTGAATTCCTTTTTCAAGATAAACAGCACGTAAACAATAATCTGCTCTCAAAATTTCTGCTGGTATTCCATCTACATATACTTTCCATGCGGGATAGTACACTTCACCTACAAGCAAATATCCATTCTCAATTGTGTTAACATAGAAAGAAATTTCATTTAGGTCATAATTAAGTGTCTTTATTTCTGCTTTTATTAATGTATCAGGATTTTCAGGAAGAATAGCATTTTCCGGTTTCTTCTCAAGTACAATTGTTCTCCTATAATCAAATTCTGGGCTTTTCATATATTTAACAACATCCGAATCGTTCTCTATATATTTTGCATCGTAAAACATAACCGCTTTAGGCATATAGGAAGGATTTTCAATTAATTGCTTTTCATTCTGCTTTAATCTTCCTGTTGTTGTATCAATGTTAATCTTATATTTAACATTAAGCAATCCAAGCAATTGTGAGTTGTCTGTTTCAGTTTTTTGGGGTGGCATATACTTTTTAATATACAATGCACTATAACCTTCAATCAAAGGAATTCTATCAACCTGTCCCTGATTCCTCTGGAATAGCATACTACCGCCATAACGCATATTAATCCTGAAAATTTCATCTTTTAACTTTTCCTTCATTTCCGCTATCAATTGTGAATTTTGAGCAAAAACTTTTTCAGGATTTTGAGTACCATTATTTTGAGTGAACCAGATTACATAAATTTCAATACATAAAATAACAATTAAACTTCCAGCAAATATATTAAAATTTATTTTCTCTTTGATTAAGAGATAAAAAGATAAAGCGAAAAGAGATGAAAAAATAAAGAATATTAAATATTGATTTTTAATCCAACCATTAATTTCCTTTAAACTGTTAACCATATCCGGAAGAACCTGGCTTTGCTTAACTGTAAATGCGCCTGCAAGGAAGAGTAATAAGAAAAAAGCAAATAGTGAGACAGCAACAATTAAATAAGTTGGTTTTAAATACTTTAGAAATAACTTTTTATCTTTTAACATTGCATCCAGACCAAAGCCAACTACAATAGTAAGTGCAAACGAAGTTAAATATGTAATGTGAGAAGGATTCCTATATCTATTAAACATTGGAACAGTATAAAACATTAATTTCTGAAGGAAAAAATTCCCTCCAAGTGCAAAGAAGAAGGAGAAAATAGAAAACCCGAGTAAAAACCATATAAATAACTTTTTTGCACTATCCCTTACCATCAACCTTATAGCAGGAATAATCAAAATTACAACAAGCGTGGAAATAAATAAATTGACAGTAGAAAACATCCATCTACCTTCCTGATGATTTGACCAATATTTCACATCGCCTGGAATTTCACTCCAATTCCACACCCCAAAAAATTTAGGAACAAAAAAAGTAATAACATCATACCAATGCATAGAGCCTTCCCTTGCAAAATCATAGTCAAACTTATCTCTGTTTGATAAACTAATAAACTCAAAAGTTGGTAATAATTGAAAAGCAGTAATGCCAAAAGGAATAAGGAAAAATATAATTGAACCAAGAATTAAATGTTTAAGTGAATAATAATCTTTTGAAAAAAAGTATTTGAAAAATAAAATTACAGCATAAACACCAATGAATACAAGATTGAGAAATATAACCTGCGGATAGCCGCAGAGTATACAAAGTGCAGTAATAAATGTAGCAATCCAGACATTATAATACTTTTTGGTATCTATAAAGCGTAGAAAGAGAAGGAACATAAGTGGGAACCAGCTTACAGCTTCAACATTAGGCATATGAATCATATGAGCAATCATATACCCACAATAAGTAAACATAATAGCAAAAAGAACAGATGTAAGATTATTCCATTTAAAATATCTTCCTAAAAAGAAACAAAAGACTGAACAAAGTAAATAATGGAAAATAATTGTAATCTGAACAGGTAATGCATGTAGATAATTATTACTGACAAAAAATGTTAGCAATAAATTGAATGGATAAAAAACTGCAATTTGAATGTCTGCTACGAAAGGGACCCCGCAAAAAGTATAAGGATTCCAGAACGGAATTACTCCATTACTTAAAGAAACCGCAGACATAAATTTGCCAGGCCAATACTGATGCAAAAAATCATCAAATATAAATGCTGACCCAGTCAACAACTTATTGAAAAAAATTATCCAGAATACAAATAATATCAATAAACATATCCAGATGTTATTGATGAAACTATTTGTTGTATCTAATAAATTATTTTTCTTATTGACTACTGTTTTTATTTTTTTCACCTTAGCCATATTCCCCTATTATTTTATTTTTTGGGTTCATTTTTTAGAGTATCTGCAATAACAATGAATTGAAATCCCAATAATCTTTTAAAAATTCTGGTCTTTATATACAACAAGAAATTCAGGACTTTTCCTAAATTATTCTTCAACGGTTTTGGAAGAAGTTCAATAATAGGAATCGGTGTTACGATAATTTTATTAATTCTGAATTTGTGCTTCTTCATTAACTTTTTTATACTACCATAAGTAAAGAAATGCAGATGACCTCTATCAAGTATACCTCTGTCAGAATATGGAAATCTGCCTATAAGTAGATTAAGTCTTACATATAAATTTGCAATATTAGCAAATGAAATAATGAACTTACCCCCATTTTTTACAAGAGGTTTCACTTCCTTCAAAATTTTTTCGTAATCAACAAGATAATCCAGTACATCAAGTAAAAGTACATAATCAAATTTTTCTTCAATAGCTAATTCCTCTGGCAACCCATCATTTAAATTTTTCTGATAATACTTGTTAAAACTTTTTTTCATTTCCTCAGTTGGTTCCAAAATGTCTACACCAACTTTAAAATTATCATTTCTAATATGTCCGGCAAGGAAACCGATTCCACATCCAATATCAAGTATTCTTAAATTGCTCCTTGCATTAAGAATTTTAAGCACAACACTATGGCTTGAGAAAGGATATAATTTTAATGGATACTGGACAAAAAATTCTGAATAAGTTTCGGATTTTCTTAATCCTCGTATAGTTTTAATATAATCTCGAGTAGTGTTGAAGATATCGCGCGCATATCTTAATCCATTTACATAACAGATTTCATTTCCATAAAAAGTTGGTATTGGTACTTCCACAATACGCAAGTTATGATGATGACACTTAATAATTATCTGCGTGTCAAAATGGAAATCATCAGTGCAATTATCCAGATTAATCTTTTTAAGCCCCTCGATAGAATAAGCTCGATAACCAGAGTGGAATTCTGTTAGTTTTGTTTTTAATTTGAGATTTTGATATTTAGATAAAATTTTATTCCCAATATACTTGTACAATGGCATACCTCCTTTGAGCGCTCCGCCATACCTTTTCATCATCCTTGAACCAAGCACAACATCAGCTTTTCCTTCAACAATAGGCGAATAAATTTCACCGAGTACCTCAGGAGCATATTGCCCATCACCGTGAAGCAATACAACAACATCAAAACCTTTATCTATATAGTATTTAAATCCCCTTTTTTGATTACCACCATAACCGAGATTTCTTTCATTTAAATATATATTTAATTTTTCAAGTTTTTTTATCTGTTTATATCCAACCGATAACGCATAAGTATCATCTTTGCTTGCATCATCAAATACAGCAATCTCGTCTATTTCGTTATATATAGGGGCAGGTATTCTTTCCAATACTTTTGTAAGAGTAGTAACAGCATTATAAGCAACGACAAGAATACCAATCTTTTTTCCTTCTCTCATTATTTAGTTGAATCTTTGGTGGTATCAACTTTACCTGCAATTTTATTCATTATATTTTGCTTCTTTAATGAAACTGCAGGGTCATTCGGATTTAATTCATTTAATACTGATAATGCAGACTGATAGTCCCCTTTCAATTCATACATATCAATTAAAATTCTGTATGGATTATAATAATACTGTAATGACACATTCTTTCCTCTATATGCTTCTACATCCTTAAGAGCTTCTTGAATAGCAAGGTCTGCATAATAATTTGCTAATTTTGTCTCGCCGGCTCTTGAATACAACATTGCAACATCATATTTAAAACGATAATCCATATCAATACAGGATGGTGGTATATATGTATTCATAGCATCAAGTACACTTTTTACTTTATCCATATTTTCTGGGTCTTTAGAATATGAATGTGCTAATTTTAAGAATAACATTCTGTATCCGTCAATCATTCTATGTTGAACCTGTTCATAGAAAATTGTTGAATCATTTAAGCCTGTGTATCTGAACCCGCTTTGTGGAGATTTCGATACATTTCCAGCTGCTTCAATAAGGTTCTTATACATTTTCACTTTATCTATTCCAACTCCAAGTTCAGGGTCTGCAACTTTAAATGGATACAATTTCTGAGCCATACCTTCAAGCATCAAATACTCTCCGAGTCCGATGTAATTATCTTCAGTTACAGTCACGGAGAAATAAATAGGTCTTTCAAATTTATTCGCTCTGACTATATCTAAAACTACAAGGTCATTTGTCTTCAATGCAGTTATTGTTCTACCTCCCTGCTGAAATTTAAGTGTAGCAGGAATTTTAAATTTTAACTTATCAGGTAAATCCTGTCTGTTTTGCATAGAATCGGGATATGCACTTCGAGGAATATCAATAGTAATTTCTTTTTTCTCATCCCATTCTATAGGTTGAAGCCTTTTTATAGCATCATCGGATAATGTAAACGGAACAGTTTTCGCACCATAGGGTCTTTCATTTTTAAGTTGTAAATTATACCAATCAATTTGAGCAAGAGAAAGGTTTACAACTCTTACATCTGTTCTTATACCATAAACTGCCTGCAAGCACCACAATGGAAATGTATCATTATCTCCATTAGTAATTAGTATGGCATCTTTATCGCAACTTTGTAAAAGATTATAAGCATAATCAAATGGGAAATAATTTCCAGCTCTGCTTTGATATTTAACATTAACTCTATACATATTTGCAGGCACAAAGATAAACCCTGCAATTAGAATCACAGCTGTAACCGGAATCCAGAGTCTTTTTTCTATACTTTCAATAATCATTTCGATAATCCCCGCAATACCAAGCCCAATCCAGAGCGAAAATACAAAGAAGGAACCAATATAGAAATAATCACGCTCACGCGGTTGAGGGTCCTGTTGATTCTGATAGAGGGCAGTAATAACCCCCATCATAATAAACATAACAAGAAAGATAAAAGCCAGTTTCTTGTGCTTATAAAAATGATATATTACACCCCAGAGCCCAAGGAAAAAGGGAATAGCATAAAACTTACTGAAATCCCAGCCATCACCCTGATCATATCCCTGTCTTCCGACATATTGCCAGAGTAAATATCTTATATACATTTCGTAAATTTGATATTTGAACATAAAATCAAAATCACTGCTATATAATTTCGGGTCCCATGTGCGTTCGTGCATCGGGTCTTTGGAATATCTTCTTGGTAGGAAAAGTGGTTGCTCACCATATTGTTCTCTATTAAGGTAAGATAATAATCTTTCAATAGTTGCTGGAGCATTATTATTTACGGGCAGATTGGTTACATTTGCTCGCATCAGTACGGAGAGATAGGTTGAGTAGCCCATTATTGCAAGAAATAAAGCAAGAAGAGCAAATGTTAAAATTTTTTGACCTTCTTTATATGCATAAATTGCTGAAATCGCAAGTACAATTATTATAAAAAGGCCAATTAAAGTTGGACTGGAAGAAATTAAACTTGGGAATTTTTTAGTTATTCCGGGATAGAAAATAAAGAAAACAATCATTGAAAAAATAATGGCAACAAAAAAACTTTTCCATTCAAATTTAAATCTTCTGAAATAGAAAAACAGACCAGCAAGAAATATAACCTGAACAACCAGAAGGTGAATACCGAGAGCAAGCCCCGATAGATATGCCACGAACAGTAAATATTTATCGCTACCTTTAACATCAGCCTTATCCCACCATAATACAAGTAAATATATACCCAATGCTAAAAGTAAAGTACCAAAACCATAAACTTCAGCTTCCATTGCATTAAACCAGAAAGAATCACTAAAAGATAAAGACAACGCACCAATAGCAGAAGGTATAGTAACTATTATATAGTCAAGAACAGTTTCTGGTTTTCCTCTCCAATTAATTATTAAGCGAACAGAAATCAAATATAATAATAACACGGTAAGGGAACTTGAGAAAACCGATAGTAAATTCATTCTTAACCCAATATCAGCAGCAAAAGGAATCATAGTAAAAATTCTTCCAACCAAGATATGCAACGGCGCCCCAGGAGGATGTGGAACTCCCATTGTATAAGCACACGCAAGGAACTCACCACAGTCCCATAGAGACATTGTTGGCTGTACAGTCATTACAAAAACGACAGAAGAGATTATAAATACAACTGCAGCAACAATTCTATTAAAAATTTTAAAATTCATATTATTTAAAAATTATTATTTAAAATCAAATTAGTTTAAATAAAAAATTCAAATTAAATTAATTTTTTCCTTTGGGTTTTTCCCTTTTGGTAAATATCATATCAATTAGTCCATATTCTTTCGCTTCTTCAGCAGTCATATATTTATCTCTTTCCGCATCTTTTGCAATTTGTTCTATCGGTTTTCCTGTGTGTTTAGAAATAATCTTATAAATAGTTTCTCTTGTCCTTAACATTTCTTTTGTATAAATCTCAATATCGGTAGCCTGTCCCTGAGCGCCACCAATCGGCTGGTGCATCATAATTTTTGAGTGCGGAAGTGCTATTCTTTTTCCACTGGCTCCACCCGTAAGTAATATCTGACCCATAGAAGCTGCCATTCCAACACAGATAGTAGAAACATCAGATCTTATATAATTCATAGTATCGTAAATTGCCAATCCGGCAGAAATACTTCCACCAGGAGTATTAATATAAAGGGCTATGTCTTTATCAGGGTCTTCGTATTCAAGAAAAAGTAGCTGTGCAACAATCAAAGAAGAAACTTCATCAAAAATCGGAGTACCAAGAAACACTACTCTCTCTTTCAATAACCTTGAATAAATATCATAGGCTCTTTCTCCTCTGGCTGTAGATTCAACCACAATTGGCACCAATTGGTTTTTAATTTTTTGAACTTCATCCAGTCCCTTTTGAATGAAATTATCATTTTTTTTAATAATGCTTGTGAAATCCATTTTTATTCTATTATTTTATTTTGTTTTTCTTCAGTTCTTAAAGGTTTCTCTTTAACAGTAATTTTAGAGTTATCTACAAGAAAATTCATCAGTTTATTATCAAGTGCCCGACTCTTACTCCTTTCATCGTTTTTATATATTTCAATAAGTTTATCAAGCTCTATTTTTACCGGAAGCTTCTTAATTTCTTTTTCTGCAAGTTTTTTAAAATCATCATCTGTAACTTTCATATTCTCCTGCTCAATGATTTTCTCACTGATTAAAAACCATTTCAGGTTGAAAATCGTGTCAGGTCTGTTTTCTTTAACAAACTCCTCCTTTGACTTTGGCTGTTTATCTTTATGATGTTCATTTAAATGGTTTAAATATTCTTCATACTTTGAATCAAGTACACTTTCAACATAAGTGTCGGGAATTTTTACATCGTTTAATTTCACTATTTCCTGAATAATTGAAAATTCCAAGTTCTCCTGACTAACTTCGTCATAATAAGCCTGTATTTCTTCCTTAAGATATTTCTTAAAATCGTCCTGAGTTTTTATATCATCTTTTCCGGTTAATTTCTTGAAAAATTCCTCATTAAGTTCAGGATAAACAATTTTCTCAACTTTTTTGCAGGTTAATTTATAAAGTTGCATTTTGTTACCAGATGTGGATTGCAAATCTTCAGATTTAGTTACTGGTAATTCGACAACTTTTTCTTCCCCTTCTTTTATATCTTTTATTGCCTGATATAAATTCTCACTCAATCCGTCACTACCAACATATATCTCAATATCTTTTGCAGATTCGCCAATAAGAATAGTTCCAGCACTGTCAAGAGCCTGTAAATCTATGGTGACAATATATTTATTATCAAGCACCTGTGCATCCATTGCTCTTGTTGAATACTTAAGCATTAAATTTTCATACTCTTCATCAATCGTTGTATCATCAACAATATATTTTTCTTTTGTAACTTCAATTCCTTTATAATTAACCAGTTCTACATCTGGCATATATTCATATTCTATACTGTAACTCACACTCTCATCATCTTTTTTCTCCATATTGATGAGTCTTGAATTACCAATAACATTAATCCTATTCGCTCTTACATATTCATTGAAAACTTCATTTGGTACAAAATCAGAAATAGCAAGATTTCTAATTTGTTCACCGAATCTCCGCTTTATAATATGCAAAGGCGCTTTACCTTTTCTGAAGCCATCCACACGCAAATCCTTACCATACTCTATATAAGCTTTTTCAAAATAATTTTCCAACTCCTCACTGCTAAGAACAACCTGAAACTCTTTTTTACAGTTTCCTTTATCAATAATATTTATATTCACTTTAAAATTGATTATTTAAAACATTTAATTTAATTCTTATAATGAAAATTTACAATGAAAAATAGGTTATAAATATATAATTGGATTTTATTTCAAATAATTTAAAGTATTACAAATAATTAAACTAATGTTTCCTTTGTTATTAAAGATTATAAACAACAATAAGAAAAGAGGGACGATTTTCTTTTTCAGGATAAAATGATCAATAATGGAAGGAACTTTTGTGACTTATAAGCGTATTTATCACTCACTTACTTAAAAGTAATTTTTAGTTATTGTTGCGAAAGTCGGGAAATAAAAGAATTTCAATTTTTATAATACTAAAAGGGGCGTACCCAATACGCCCCTTTTTTTAAGTGCAAGAAAAAATAACTTTTTATTTAATAACTAACATTTTTTTAGTTTCTATAAATTCTTTTTCTTTTGCTTTAGTAATAATTCTATAGAAATATACACCAGTTGAAAGTTCTGAAGCGTTGAATTCAATTGTGTAATATCCTGCTTTCATATCCTCAGAAATTACTTTTTTAACTTCCCTACCTAAAATATCATAAACTACTAAACTTACTTTACTGTCGAAAGGTAATTGAAAATCTATTTTAGTAACCGGGTTAAACGGATTTGGATAATTTTGTCCAAGTTCAAACTTTGTTGGTGGTAAAATTTCAACTTCATTCTTCAACTCAAAATATTCATAGTTTCCGTTTTTATCAATCTGCTTTAATCTATAATTATATTTTCCTGTATTTAAGCTTTTATCTTCAAAAATGTAACTGGTTTGCTTCCCTGAAGAACCTTTTCCACTTATAAATCCTATTTTATTCCAGTTTCCGTTATTTGATTTCCTTTCTATATCAAAGCCAGAATTATTAATTTCATTTTCGGTAATCCACTTGAGTAAAACATTTCTACCTTTGACTTCAGAGGTAAAAGAATTCAGTAGCAATGGTAATGGCGATTCTTTATCGGAAGCAACCCAATAAGAGAAATGCGTCGTCTCAAATGTCATCACTCTTGGGTTCCTATTTGAAACATCAATTTCACTTCCCAAAGTATCCCAGGTATTACCGTCATCAGTGCTATACCAATTTTGTGCCGGATTTGTTGCAGAAAAATTCTTCCCATTATCTAATACTGATAACCATTTATATGAAACTGTTCTTCCCTCAGTTGGAGGATAGTCAGACTCAACTTTCCAATGAGACTGAATACTACTATATGGACCAACGACAATAACAGCAGATGGTCCAGTCTTTCGAATTATAGAAACATTACCAAGATCATCGATACCTTCCAAAATTTCTATACTTAAGAAAGAAACTGAACCGGTTCCTACAGGAATGTTCAATTTTTTTGCAGTACCAACAATTCTGCTTGAGGCACTTTCAACAGGGTCAGAAGCGTATTCCCCAAAAGTTAAAGAATATGCACCTGTATTCAGTAATCCGGAATTAAGTGTTAATTCGTTATTTACTGTTAAGTCTCCGCCTAAGGTTATTCCAGAACTATTGTTTATAATCAGATTGTTTACCTCGTTGTTGTGAAATAGACCACTTTGAATTGTTTGAGCATTAGTTCCGTTAAATTCTATTGTTGAATTCAAGGAAGTAACATCTATTTTAGAATTAGATGACAAATTTACACTACCTTTTAGGTTTAAATATGATCCTATGTTGAATAACGGATTTGATTTAAGAGAATTTAATCTTTTTAATGGATTTTTGGTATCCATACTGTCTCTTGGGATATCAACATTTAAATTACCTCTCTGTAAAGTAAGCAAATTATCAATATAAACACTTCCAAAGATAGTTACATAAGCAGCATTATCAATAGTTAAATTACTGAAAGTTACTGATGACATTCCACTTAAGTATCTTGCAGTGTCACTTTTCATTGTTATAGTATAACCATCTGGGAAATTCACTGTACCAGCATTTTCAAAGTTACCATAAATTGTATGGTTAAAATTACCTGCGTTAAAGGTTGCTTCTTCCTCAACAATTAAGTCACCTCCAATCGTTAAAGAAGCCCCAGCATTAACAGTCGCAGAACCTCTAATTATTAAATCGCAATAAGTACTTAAAGGGGTATTAGGCATAGTCTTGGTACCTGTTCCGCTTAAAATTAAGTGTGAATATCTATTCGAAGAAGGATTTGGCACTACAATTGTTTGATTTCCGCCGTTGTATTCAATAGTAGAGTGGCCATTAATAACTGTTCTCCATACTCCATTGTTCGTAACAGTTCCTGAAATTCTAATTATGCTGTTTTCAGTTACAAAGAGTGTATCACCGGTTGCAATTGTCAAGTTATAAAAATTATTTTCACCAGCAACTGTTGCAGAACTATTTGTAAATGTAACGGTACTGGTACCGGCGTTAAATGTACCACCGAAATTAACCCAGGCTCCCAATCCCCCATTAATTGTAATCTGAGCTCCCGTTGCTGAATTAAGTATGCTACCACTTTCCAATTTCAGAGACCTTATCTCAGTGCCATTCGGTATTATTGGGTCATTAGGTGTGGTGGCAGCATCAGGAATAATTACATTAGATGTTTGATTAACCTGTCCAACAGGGTTCCAATTCTCAGTTACATTCCAGTCTGAACTCACATTACCCGTCCAGGTATAATATTGCAAACCAGAACTCGCTAAAGTATTTTCCAACTGCCCAAATCTTGTTGGAAAATATCCAATATTAATATTAGAAATCTCAATCCAATTATCCTCAAAATTTTGATTAGAACGCCCCCACTCGAAAACCACCGGCGGGGTGGAATCAGCATAACAAGTCCATTGAACTAAATTTTTTTCATCATTTCTGTTAAGTTCACTTTCAAGATAATGAGTTGTAATTGAAGCGATGCAATTTTGTCCACCATTTTGAACAAAATCATACATTCTCTTAACCGCATCACTCTTCCAGATTGGTGGATTTCCAATTATAATCTTTACTTTAATACTATCAGGATAAGTACCGCCCGGTAAAAAACTTATTTTTGTAAATTGATTTCCAAATGTATATTCAACATTAGGGCTAAAAGAAGTTCTCTTTACAAAACCAGTAACATCCCCTATTCCTAATGTATTTGAATTAGCACCCATAGTTAAAGTTCTTAGTTGACTTCCGTCATACATATGTAAAATACCCTGCGTTTCAGAAGGATTTGCAGAAGATAAATTCAGAGTCCCATTAATTGTAAAATCTCCCTGAGATGTAATACCACCTGAACCAGAAATAGTTAAATTAAATACCGAAGACGAAAAGAATCCATTAGGCAGAGTAATTGCATTGGAATTATTAAATATTAAAGTTGCAGAATCTCCACTTGCGTTTACATTCCCATTTGTGACAGAAAGTAAATTTATAGTAAGAGTATTTTTATTACCGATAGTGAGAGTTCCACTTGTTAAAGTTAAAGTATCAAAAACTGTAACACTTCCAACCATATTAACACCTTCACTCCTATTAATAATTAAATTTTTTAAATTCACAGCAGGTAAATAAGCCGAGCCACTCCCACCGAATATTATAATTGAATTGCTTGCCCCTGATAAACCACCATTTGAAACAGAAACCTGTCCGTTTAAAGTTAAGGTATTATCTCCAATATAAAGATTACCAGCAGTCAAAGTTAATGTCTGATTAATTGTCAAATTATTATTCATCATCACTCCGTTACTATTATTGATTGTAACATTATTTAAAGTATTATTTACAAATGTACCTGAAGGAACATCCTGCAAGGAAGTACCATTGAAAACTACAGTAGAATTACTGGTTGTAGCATCAATTTGAGCTCCATTAGAAAAATCAAGTTCACCTTTTATTGTTAATTGATATCCATTTACAACAAGTTTCTTGCTTGACTGTGAATTTGTAATTTTCCCTACTACTCTATTCTGGTCTAAAACACAATCATTTGCAGGTGATGAAGCGAACGATATATTTGCACCATCAGGAGGTACCATATTAACACTCCAGTTACTTGCAGTTCCAAAATTACTACTGGTATTTCCCTGCCAGACATATATTATGTTTAATTCCAGTGCTCCCATTTGAGGAGTAGATGCTCTTGCATTACCTTTATAATCTGTATTTATTCCTGTGTTATTAGCAGCAGGTAAACTTGCTGATGCATAATAATCATCTGCTGTTGTTCCAGATGAATTGGTAAAATTAGGATTAATATCAGTACTATTTGCATCCTGTCCTGTTGCCTGCCTCCATACAGTTAAATTATTCTTTGGATTTGATCCAATTCTTCCAAGAGTTTCAGCTGCATTGTAATAGTCATTGTAATCAATAGTAAGGTTAGTAATATTTACCAAATAAATTGATAAATGATAGCCACCTGACCCACCAGTTCTACCATTAGCAAAAATATTGTTTCTATAATTTCTTGTAGTGCCACTTTGATTACTCCAAATTGAGGCGGTATAAGATGTAGTACCTGAACTCACTGTACCTCCAATATATACAGTATTAAAATAAATATAACTACTGCAGTTGGTGCCATTTTCATCCCAAATACCATTTATTTTATAGCCTGTTGATATTCCATTTCCGAGAGAAATTATATTATTATAACAATAAATTGAACCTCCGTTTAAAGTTATTCCATCAATATCAGCGTTAGTACTTGAACTGGAAGGATAAATGCTATGAATAAAATTATTTGCTACTATATTTGTCCCAGATGTGGGAGCAACGAAATAAATCCCTGAAATATAATAACTAACTGCCGAAGAGTTTATATTATATAAATTGTATACAGTATTTCCAGTGACTATTTGAGTTGTTCCAGATGTACTTGCTGTTTGCGATATTCCTATTAATGATGCTGCTGACTTTGTTGATGTTTGGCCACTTGAAGTTTTTATATTCCAGACCGTGTTATTTGTAATTGTGTTTGTACCGGCAATAGTTTGTATCCCTCTTGACCTTGTAGCAGATGAATTGCCGGTGTAGTTATTCGTTAAATTTGCAACTGTGTTTCCTGAAATAGTCGTTGTATTTGTACTTGCACTGTATATACCGTAGATATCCTGCTTTTGAAGAGAGTTCTGAGCAGTAGCAGAGACATAAATACTATTCTCTATATATAAACTACCGAAGAGATTATTATTAATAGTAGTAATACCTCCCCCACTTCTCACATATATACCTTCAAATCCGTGGGAGTATGTAGTAGAACCCACAGTTGTAATACCCCCTATGTTATTATAACTAACATTAACGGTTCCACCACTATTTTGAATAATACCATGTGTGGTAGAATAGGTTGCACCATCAAATAAAACATAAGGAGTGGATGTATATCCAGAGCCACCACTTATAAGAGTAATACTTGTAACAACCCCGTTTGAAATATTAGCAACTGCCTGTGCAGGTTGAGAAGCACCCCCACCAGAAAAAGTTATAACAGGTGCAGTTGTATATCCACTTCCACTACCAACTAATGTAACATTTGTTACACCCCCCCCCGAAACAGTTGCATAAGCTGAAGCACAGGGAGTATTTACAACGATTGAATTATTTTCATCAGTTGAACCAATTGTATTATAATAAACATCAACATTACCAGTGTTAATAAATATCCCATCAAAAGGATTTGCCTGAGTGCTTGTATAGTTTATATTCTTAATAACATTATATTGAACCAGAGAAGCCCCAGAAGAACCACCAGAAATATAAATACCACAAAAATAATGCGGGTAATTAGCATTTATTGTCATTGCGGTGCCACCACACTGTGGCTGACTGCCACCTATGTAATTGCCACTTACAGTATTATTACTATTTGTTTGAACTCTTATTCCGTTATAATTATAACTTCCAGATGGTGCTACAGTTGTGGTATCATAAATACTATTGTCAGAAATTGTATAATTATTAGAATAAGAATATAAATAAATAGCATAAGAATTACCATCAGGAGAGAAAACATTATAAATATTGTTATTGGAAATTACATTGTAATCATTATCCCTCCCGGGTGTTCCAGCAGAATAAATACCATTCCTTGCTCTACCAGCAGAACTGGATGTGATATCATTATTAGAAATTGTATTATTATCATTTCCGTTACCGGTATTTGCTGTTGAAATCGTAATTATCCCGAGAGCACCATTGGTACCAGAACCTTTAATGGTACAATAAGAAATAACATTATTCACTGCGGAATTGATAAGTCTAAATGTTGTAGCAGAGGTGCCGGTACTGGTGTTTACAATAGTTAAATTTTTATCGCTACCACTTTGATTTATCCTCCCATCAAAAGTCACATTATCGGCACCATTTAAATAAATCATATTGGTGTTCAATTCAGCACTTATTACAACATTTGATACAGTAGGATAAATAGTAATTGAAGAATAATTTGCCCCACCTGTACCACTTGCATTTAGAGTAATAGCATTTGTTTCCGTGGTACTCCCCGTTAATTGCAAAACAATAGTTCCAGTAATACTACCGTTGTTAATAGCGTCAAAAGCATCTTTCAAGGTTGAATAATTTGCTCCTGCACCCCCCACTGTACGAATTGTTTGTGAAAATGTTATATTTGAATTAGCTATTATTATAGCTAATAAAAATAAAAGTATAATACTTTTTTTCATAACTAATAAATTTTATTTTTACCAAAAAAATTAAGCAAATTTTGTACCTGAAAAAGTTAAATAAATATTATTAAATATTTAAACTAACCCTCTGATTTTCTCAAATTTAAACTTGAGAATATCATTTTTTTAATAATAACTTTTTTCTCTTTTTTTTCAGTAATCAAATCTAACCCATCAATTGATTTTAATATAATAATTTTTTTTTAATTTTACAATATCCTGAAAAATTTTTTTCCCATACTAACATTTTTTTTAACTGATTTAACAACTTCCCTGCCTGCACCTCGGAGTTTTAAATTAATATAATCTTTCCTTTTAGAAATCCTGAGTTATGAAATCAGAAAGAGGTTTTGTATGTATACCAGCGGTGAAGGTCTGCGCAATAGTCACCAAAAATGAGAAAAGATATTTTTTTATTCAGAGAGCATAGAAACCCGAAATAAGAGAAATACGGATTTAATATTGGAGTAGTAAATAATTTCTCATTATTTTATTAGACTTCTAATTATAGGGATATTGTTCTGTAATTAAAAAAAATTTCTAATTCAAAAAACGAAAATTAAGCAGCATGCAAACTATTCAATAGTTATCATTGCATCGCAAATATGTATTAATCCTAAAAAGAATATAAGATTTTGTTGCAATTGTGATGAGAAATTTGCAGAGATATAAAGAAAAATATATATTAATCATTGTAAAATAGTGTATAATTTTTTAGTTTTACAATACTGTTTATTTTGCCCCTGTGGTGTAATGGATAGCACACTGGTCTTCGGAACCAATAGTCAGGGTTCGAATCCTTGCAGGGGCACAGAACTAAATGGTGTGAAATTATAATAAAGTTAGCGGGTCCACATCTATAATTACCCTAACAGATGATGGAATGTTTTTATCCACATATTCAGGTAGTAGATTCAATATTGCAGTAAGATATTTACCTGATGGGTCTAAAGATTTTTTTGATTTTATTATTATATGGTATCTATGTCGCTCCCTTAATTTAGAGAATAAAGGTTGAACTGGGGATAAAACATTTAAAAATTTTTTTCTATCAGCATTAACAAGAAAGTTGAAAATTTCTTTGATTTTAGACTCAGAAACTAATTTATCTTTTGCGTTAACTTCAACCAATGCTAATCGAGAAAAAGGAGGGTATGCGCCAAGTTTTCTCGTTGAAATTTCATAATTGTAATAACCGTCAAAATCATAATTCCTAACAAACTCAAAGACTTTATAATCAGGATGAGATGTCTGTATAATTACTTCACCAACTTTCTCACTTCTACCACTTCTACCGGCAACCTGTGTAAGAATTTGATAAGTTCGCTCTGTTGCTCTGAAATCAGGATGTAACAAGCCAATATCTGCATTAATCACACCAACGAGAGTAACATTCGGAAAATCAAGTCCTTTTGCAATAATCTGAGTACCAACAAGAATATCAATTTTACCTGTACTAAATTCATTTAATATAGTTTCATATTTTTTTCTTGAAGTGATAGCATCGGAATCCAATCTTGAAATTCTTGCTGAGGGAAATAGCTTAATAATCTCCTCTTCAATTCTTTCAGTACCTGTTCCCTTTTCAATTAATCTTTTAGATCCACATACAGAACAACTATCAATTCGAGATTTGGAAAACCCACAATAATGACATTTAAGCAAATTGAAAGATTTATGGAAAGTAAGTGCTATACTACACTTTCTACACATTTCAACATTTCCACAATCAATACATTCAAGATAAGAATGATAGCCCCGCCTGTTTTGTAGTAGAATAACATTTTCACCTTTTGAGAGCCTTCTATCAATAGCAAGTACTAATTCTCTTGAGAGAAATCTTACTCTGGTTTTCTCAATCAAAGTTAAAATATATTCTCTATCAACTTTATCAAAATCAAATGGTGTTTTATGCCTGATATCAACAACAAGAATTTTCGGCATATTAATTTTTGTGGCTCTTTCAGGTAAATTCAGTAGAGTATATTTATTAACAGACGCATTATAATATGATTCTATAGAAGGAGTAGCAGAACCAAGTATAACAGGAATAGAATTTATTTTAGCTCGCATAATTGCAGCATCGCGTGCATTGTAACGTGGAGAAGATTCTTGTTTATAAGAAGTGTCATGTTCCTCATCAACGACAATCAAACCGAGTTTTTTTACCGGTGAAAATAAAGCAGATCTTGCACCAATTACAATTTTATATTTCATAGAACGAATTCTATCAAAAGTATCCAGTCTTTCGCCATCTGATAAACGACTATGTATAACTCCAATTATATTACCAAAATTATTTTTAAATCTATGAATAAGTTGGGGGGTTAAAGATATTTCAGGTACGAGTACAATCGCCTGTTTTTCCTGCTTCAATAATTCTTTAATTGCTCTTATATATACTTCGGTTTTTCCACTTCCCGTAACACCGTGAAGAAGAAAAGTGCGAAACTCATTTTTGAGAATTGAGTTTACGATATTATCAAGACAAAATTTTTGAGCATCATTTAAAATAATCTCCTTGTGCGGTTCAGTAAAGATATCTCCTGATTGCCTTGTAACTCTCTTTTCAGAAATTATAATTAAATCTTTTTTCAATAATGTATGCAAAGAAGAGGAAGAAATTCCTGTTTGTTTAATTAAATCCTGTAGGGTAAGATTTTCAGATTTGCACAATTCTTCAAGAGCCTGCCTTTGTTTTGGTGATTTGATTTTCTCTCTCAGGAAAATATCATTAAGATTTTTCACATCAAAATTCCTGCTTATAACTTTTACAAATTTAGGTTTTGTAGGACTTGAGTATGACTTTTCTGATTCAATAACCCCTGCCTCTAATAATATATCAATGTATTTTTTAGCGTTTTCAATATTTAATTTTTTTTCAATTTGTTTTTTTGTCAGGCTAACTGATGAATCGTTTTTAAATAAATCAAAAATCCAAACGAGGACCTCTTCTTTAGACTTGATTTTATCAAAAGCATCTAAATAATTGTCAGTCAAAAAATAATAAATATCAGAAGTTAAATTTGTTTTTCTCGGAATCCCGGAGAATAACAATTCCCCGATTGGAGAAACATAATACTCAGATAACCACTTACAAAAATTAAGATATTCATCTTCGAGAATCCTTTCTTCATCAAGAAGCGATTTAATTTCTTTTACTTTAAAATCTTTAGATTCAGAATATTCAAAAATAATTCCCGTTAATATCTTTTTGCCAAAAGGAACAATTGCTCTCATTCCAGGCTGTGCTTTTTCGAGAAGAGCCTGAGGGATTTTATATGAGAATAATTTCCTGAGAGGTAAATTGAAAGCAATATTTACAAATTCAGATATCAATAGATTTACTTTTATTACTCTTAAAAAGATTAGATATAGACCCTGTAATAATACATATTATAACACCGAAAAGAGTAAACCAGGTTAAATTCAAAGCAGGTATAATATTGAATTGCGGTAACAGGAAAAGTAGAACAAGGGAAATAATAGTAACTGTATAAGAGATAATCGCATCTTTTAAAGTAGCAGAAGTACTAACAATTCCGAGCAAGAAAACCCCAAGTAATCCACCGTAAATAATAGATTGAATTTTTAAAGCAAAATCAACTGCGGGACTTTTTTCATCCTGAAAAAGTAAACTCGTACTAATGATTACAATACCCCAGAAAAGAGTAGCGAGTCGGGAAAAGAATAAATGTTTTTTTGAATCATCACCAATAAATTTTTTAAATAAATCCATTACAGTGGTAGCGGAAAGAGAATTAAAAACGGATGATAATGTAGACATAGAAGCAGAAAGCAAACCTGCAACAACCAGCCCGCTCATTCCAGCAGGATGATTTTCTATAATAAATTTAGGGAATATTTCATCCGGTTTTGTTAAAAAATAATTACCAATAGACATTTTATGAAAATCCATACCGTTATAAAGTACATACAACATTACGCCTATAAGAAGGAAAATAAAAAACTGAAAAATAATGATAACTCCGCTTGTAATAACGGCTTTTTGCGATGACTTTTTATCTTCACAGGTTAATAGTCTCTGAACAATTAACTGATCTGTACCGTGTGAAGCCATAGAAAGAAATGCACCACCGATTAAACCACCTAATAAATTATACTGCCCAGAGAAAAAATCTTTTATGCTTAAAAAGTTCAGGTTCAGTACCTCTAATTTCCCTTTTTCTAAAGCGGTATTAAAAATATTATTCCACCCACCAGGAATTAAATTATAAATAATAATAATTGAACCAATTGCCGCAAACATATAAATAAACATTTGAATAACATCCGTCCAGATAACCGCTTTAATCCCACCAATATATGAATATATCAATGTTACGACACTAACAATCAATATGCATTCGAAATAAGTCCATCCGGTAATAAATTTGATTGGTATTGCAGTTATAAACAGTCGAACGCCATCAGAAAAAATTCTTAACAAAATGAAAGTAATAGAGGCATATTTTCTCATAGGAGAACCAAATCTATTACCCAAGAATTGATATGCAGTTTCAATTTCACCTTTATAATATTTAGGAATAAAGACCAAAGCAACAATAATTCTCCCAATTAAATATCCAAATGCGATTTGAAGGAAATTCATATTTGTTAAGTAAGCAAGACCAGGGATACTAATAAAAGTTAAAGTGCTTGTTTCAGTAGCAACTACTGAAATGCACACTGCCCACCAGGGAATTTTTTTTGAACCGAGGAAATAGTCTTTTACATTTTTTTGCCTGCCTGAAGAAATAATCCCAAAAGCAGCAATAGCAAATAGATATAAAAAAACTATAATGTAATCTATGGTAGAAAAAACCAATTATCTTATATATAATTTCTCTTTAGTAAAAAATCTTTCCCTATCGAAATTAACTTTTAGACATTCGGTTTCAGGGTCATGACAGAGAAAGAGAATCCAATTTTCTAAAACAGCATTACTTAAAAACAACTTTTTTTCATATAAAGTCATCAAAGGAAAAGCATCTATAGCAGAAATTGCCGGTAAAGAAATATGCGCTTCCATAGGTATTAAATCAGCAGAATGAAATAAGGTAATATTACCATCAGAAATTTTAACAGCTGTCATATCTCTCGTGTGTCCATTTAAAACAATTAGTTCAATGAACTCATCAAATTTATAATTGCCATCAATAAATTTTAGTTGTCCTCTCTTTTTTAATGGTTCAAAATCATTAATGAAAAAACTCGCTTTATCCCTTTCAGTTGGTTCAATTGCCCATTTATAATGCCTCTCCTGTATATAATAAACAGCCTCAGGAAAAGAAGCGCAAATTTCTTTATTACTGTTATAATAAGTTGCACCACCGGCATGATCAAAATGCAGATGTGTTAGAAAAACATCTGTTATCTCCTCTGGTTTTACATTTATTTTTGCCAGTTCTCCAAATAAGTTATACTCAGAATTATTTATTGCGTAAATTTCCTTCAACTTTTTGGAGAGCTTGTCACCTGTACCGGTATCAATAATAATTTTTCTTTTACCGTTATCCAGAAATAAAATTCTATTGCATAATTGGACACGGTTATCAGAATCAGCGGTATTGGTTCTTGACCACAGTGCTTTAGGAATAATTCCAAAAACAATACCTCCATCAAGTTTAAAATAACCTGAAATTAAAGAAGCAATTTTATAATTACCAATAATCATAGAAAGAAAATTTTAGAACCATATTCTCGCACCAGAGAAAAAGGAATAATTACTGGTAGAAATATTTTCAATTAGGTTTGTACTTCCGAGTCTGTTCAAGCCACCGAATTCAAATTTAGTACCAAAAATAATACTTAAAGGATATTGAATAACATAATTAAGAACTAAAGTACCATTCAATCCTAAATCAAAATTTTTATAACCTAATCCTGCGAAGTTATCATTATTCAACCTGAGACCAATATAAGGACCACCGTGAAAAATCAGCCCAATTTTTTCCGAAATCATTCCACCAACATTTATATTGAAGGGAATATTTAGATATGTATTTGAAAGTTCCTTTTCACCTAATCCCATAGTATTAATAGCAAGTGTATCTGTTGTCGGAGGAGTGAATTTGAAACTTTTACCCTGTATATCTAAACCGGAAGTAAAACTAACAATATCAAATAAATTCAAATGAACAGCACCACCAAGCATAGCCCCTAATTTGGATGCTGTCTCATAAGAACCATTATTAGTTGCATTACTGATTGAAGCATTTGTCGCTCCAAGTCCTAAATGGAAGTCAATATAAAAATCTATCGGTTTACCGGTCTTAATGTCGTATTCCTTTTTCTTTGTTTTATAATCGGATAACAATTTATCTTTATTTACCTTAATAACAGAATTACCAGATTTTATATCATCTGGATCACCTGCATTTACTGAACTTACAACAGAAAATACCACGATTAGACAAATAAAGAATCTAATTAAATCTTTCATAACTTAAATTATTTGATTAATAAAAGTTGTTGATTAAAGTTTTCAATTTCTTCAATGTATAAATTCCACTCTTTGTTTAATACATCAAGCTCTTCATCTATAGCCATATACTCTTTTTTTAACTCAATAAAATTATTTATATCTTTATAAATATGCTCATTTGCCATTAAAATCTCAATTTCTTTTTTTCTACTCTCTAAAGAAATTATTTTTTCTTCATTTTCAGAAACTTTCTTTTTAAGAGCATTTATTTTTTTTACAATTTCTTTCTTTCTTGCTTTAATTTCAAGTCCTTTTAAATAAGGAGAATTACTTTTTTCCTGTTTTTTGTTTGCTTTTGTCGTCTGTACTTGTAACTTTTCAGAAAGTATTTGCTCTCTTTTTAATTCACTGTATTCTTCTATACTGTATAAAAAGCTTTTTATATTACCATCTTTTACCTCTATGATTCTATTAGTTAATCCTGAAAGAAAATCTCTATCGTGAGATACTATCAATGCTGAACCTTCATAATTCAGAAGTGCCTGTTTCAATACCGATTTTGATTTTATATCGAGATGGTTTGTAGGCTCGTCAAGAATAAGGAAATTCGATTTAGCAACGAGCATTTTTGCAAGCGCCAATCTTGATTTTTCTCCACCTGATAATATACCAACAGTTTTATAAACGTCATCATCAGAAAATAAAAAACTACCAAGTATTGCTCGCAGTGTTGTCTCATTAATATTCTCCGAGACCTGCTGTAATGTTTGAAGTACTGTTAATTCAGGATTCATTTCATCAGATTGATTCTGAGAATAATATTGAAGAACCACATTATATCCAAAAGAAATTTTTCCCTTTTGATAATTTTCTTTACCAGCAATTATTTTCGCAAGAGTAGATTTACCAGCACCGTTTACCCCAAGAATAGCAATTTTTTCTCCCCTTGATATTGAAAAATTAATATCTTGTAAAACATAATTTTCTCCATCATAAGTTTTCCATAAATCATTCACTTCAACAATAATTTTTCCACAGTTTAAAGCCGGTGGGAAACTAAAATTAATCTCTTTCTCGTCTAATTCACCCTCTATTGGTGTGAGTTTCTCAAGCATTTTAATTCTACTTTGAACCGCACTTGCTTTGGTTGCTTTATAGCGAAATCTTTCTATAAATCTTTTCTGCTCTTTTAAATACTTCTGCCTGTTCTTTATTTCGCTCTCCCGCTGTTGATTCCTGAGTTTTTTTTCTTTTTCATAAAAATTAAAATTACCAGAATATTCTGTAATTTTACCGAAAGAGAGTTCAAGAATTTTTTTCACAAGACTATTTAAAAATTTCTTTTCGTGTGATACAATAATGAAGCTACCATTATATTCTTTTAAATATTCTTCTAACCATATAAGCGAGTCAAAGTCAAGATGATTTGTCGGTTCATCAAGTAGTAAAAGAGAAGGATTGAAAACAAGTAGCTTAGCGAGAGCAATACGCATCTTAAAACCCTCACTGAAATAAGTAATAGGTTTCTCGAATTCCCTTTCACTAAAACCAAGCCCTTTTAAAATTTTCACAACCTTACCTTCTAACTTATATCCATCAAGCAATTCGAATCTGTCCTGCAATTCTGAAAGTTGCTGAATCAAATCTAAATATTCATCTGAATTTTTTGATTCGATACTCTTTAATTCAAGATCAATTTCTTCTATTTCCTTTATGATTTCTGATATATTTCCTGCAGAATTAAAGACAGTTTCAAAAAGTGTAGATCCATATAAATCAAATCTTTCCTGAGGTAAATAACCAATAGTAGTGTGTCTGGAGTAAATCACTTTACCTTTATCAGGAATCATAATTCCATTAATAATTTTCAGAAGCGTAGTTTTCCCCGAGCCATTGACACCAACCAAACCAATTCTATCCTTACCACCAATAGAAATATTAATGTTATTAAACAATTCCCGTGAGCCGAAATATGCCGATATGTTTTCTAATTTTACCACAATTTTAAAAATACTAAATAAAAATTCTTTTATAAATTTAATAATCCTATACGATTAATTTTCGTATTATTGTGAATAATTATTTCTTTAAATTTAATAGTGCATATCCCCTTAAAAGATTAACTCCACATACATTACTTGCACCAATACTCAGCTCTTGTGCAGGAAAAATATCTTTACCTGGAGTTATAACTTTTGATTGAAGTAGTGCTTTTCTTTTTCCTCCTGTTAAGACTGGTTCTCGTAGTATTTTTAAATTTATATCAGGGGATAATATTTGATATAGATATCTTCATATTTTCTTAAAAAGCACCTGTTCCGATTTGTAAAAAAGTCGTATTATTTACATTAGAAATAATTACAGTCGTCGCAAAGCAAAAATTATTTATTCTATAACAATAAAAAAGAAAGGCGGTTAAAGGTTAACCGCCTATTTACTGAGGGTTTGTAGGTATGTGGTATGGAACTTATGCTATCAAGAGAAGGTGTTTCTCACTCTTTTTAATTTCTTGATCTTTTGAAAGAGATTTAATTTTTTTTACAAAATCTTTTGGTATTTTCTCAATCATTAATGAAAATGGTTTCTCGTTTTTTCTAATCAACAACGAATCATTATTTTTTCCATAATGAGTAAAAATAATCATTTTAGTTTTAATATCAGAAATCTTCAAATTTTTTAGAAGCGATAAACTATCCTTAACTCTTAATTTAAAATCAAATAAAACAATATCAAACTTCTGCTTCTTTAATAAGTTAATAATCTCTTCAGTATTATAGAGACTTTTTCCCACTCCTTTTAAAATCTGATTATCAACAATATCAGTTGATTTTAAGATTTTAATATTTTTTTGTTTTTTCAATTAATAATAAATATTTATTAATAAAAAAAACCTGTGGTCCTCAAATTCTAAAGACATTTTAATTATTAACTCCTATTTTATAAACCTTAATGTTGAAAATCTTCCCTTTACTCAACAAGTTACATAAAAACAGGGAGTTTTTTATTAATCTATAGACCACAGGCTCATATAGTAAATTGATTACCATAGCAATGCTAAACTAATAACTCTATTATTTATTGTCAAGTTAAAAAAAAATCTTAAAGTGAAAATTTAAATATGTTAAAAAACTACACTAAAAATCTATGTATTTTATGAAATTAAATATAAAGGAAACGTGCTCCCCTCTGAATATGTCCCAAAAATAGTCCAATTTTAATAAATTAAATAAAAAAGGAAACTATTTTGCGTTTATTGCTTTTAAATAATTTTTATTTATTGAAGGAGAGCTTGCAAAGAAGTCCCCATTCCACCATCTAACCTGCGATTTTAAATTGTTTAAATAAATTTGAATATCAGGAGAATTTATTTTTTTTTCTTCCCGAAGTTTATCATAAAAGTTTTTATATTTATCGTTGCATTCCACACCTATCAAATTCATATTTCCATCAAATTGGTACCCTAATCCAATATCATCTGTGGTTGTCCCTTCCGAAATCCAGCAAGTTATAGTATTATTTGAATTTAATCTAATATCATATACATCATTTCTCTCCCTGCCTGAAAATTTAAATAAAATAGATTTAGGAAATAAAATGTAATATTTTTCAGTTCCTTTAATGTCATTAGATAATGGATTTGAATATGGACTACTACCTTTTATACATTTTGGGTCAAAAATAATTAATGCAGCACATTCAAGGGAATCCCTATTATTACATCCTCCCACAAGAATATCCTTATTTCCGGAATTATTTAAATCAAATATTTTTAATACATTCGGATGACCCTCATTCCAGTATTCACAGATTAAATGACCAGAAAAATCAATAGCACCTATAATACCGGGATACAATTTTGTATTCGCTCCCCAGAAAATAATTTCATTGATGCTGTCAGAATTACAATCAATAAGAGATATTCCTCTAAGATAAAAGAATACATTATCCACAGGATCATTCGGGTAATTCAAATTTCTAAGTGGTAACTCAACAGGAAAATTTTTAATATCAGAATTTGAACAAAAAATACTCCTGCTATCTTTGTTTTCATCATCATCCTTTATAAGATAAATTAATTCATTTAAATCATCTCTATTAACATCTGTAAGAATACATCTGACATTTTTATTTAAATAATCAAAGTAATATTCTTTATTGATTGCAGGAAGATTTCTTGACCTCCATAATTCAATCCCATATTTATTAAAAATGGAGTAATGGTCATCGATATATCCGTATTCTACAGGATTCCTATCAATTCTTGGAATAATAAAATCAAAAGTCATTAAAGCAAGAAAAATTACAAGAAGAATACTCAGAGTCCAATTAAAAAATGTATTATACTTTTTATAATTAGCTTTTAATTTTTCAGTGAATTTTAGATCAAATCGTTCAACTATTTCAAGGTTTGTAAAAATATTTTCAAACTTTTTTACAGGAATTATCTCAAGTTTTTTTTCAGGATAAATTAGATTCAAACCCTTAACAATTTCAATAGCCTCACCATAATTTTTTTCTGGAATGATAAGTTTTGAATAACCGGAGAAAAACACACCCTTAATTTTTAATTCAAGATAATCCCTACTATCAATTTTAACCAAGTTTCCTTCCTCATCAAGCATACCTGTCATAACACAATCACTTCTGAACTTATAATATTGCTTACTCAATTCATAAATCAAAATTGAATTAAATGCAAGTGAAGTAGCTGCTAAACAAAGAGAGGTTCCGGTATAGATGTATTCATCCTTATCAAAATAATAAGAGAAATTATAATTGTGTACACTTAATCCTTTTCTCTTACATAGCTCCTTTGCTTTCATTATAGAATTAAGAAGACATTTTAGAATATCGGTCTCCCTTAAATCAATTAAATTTTTAAATTCAACTTTATCCTTATTTTGCCCCTTATTAACAGATGAAATAGCGAGATGAAGTTTTCTTATTTCTGCAAATTTTGGTTTATTCCTAATTTCGTAATTACTGTTTTCTTCAATTAACACAATGGGGATGTAATCTGAAACTAATTCTCTATTGACTGGTTTGAAAATATTCTTTTTCCCCTCTTCGAGAATTTGTATTAACTCCAGTTTGTTATCAAATAAATTGAATTCATCTAATTTACTGATTATAATTTGATAGTCAGTAAGTATAGATGGAGATAATCCTTCGAAGTCTTTGTCATTAATTAAATTTACAATATAAGGGGAAAGGTCTGAAAAATATGAAATGTATTTAGAGTAATTCTTTTCCTGAAGAAGAATACTCAAAAAATTATAAATTGCAGTTAACTTAAAGCCATTTGAAGATTGAATCTTTAAAAGGTCATTCAAATGAATGAAATAATTCTCAACTTCCAGAAGCTGCGATTTCATTAATCCTTAATTTTCCTCGCCAAGATTTATGTGAATATTTGTATCATTATCAATCAGAAAATCACTAACAAGAGCAACCCCGTATTCATCTGGAATAATCTCTTTACCATAACCACCAATGATAATTTTTACTTTTTTAAAATCAACTGGTATTTCAGTTATTAGATTCAGCTTATATTCATTTGTTGCATCATTTTTTTGCACTCTCATAATTACAACATTATCAGCTGAAATAAAAGATGTGAAATATTTAAATCGATTTTCTTTTTCCTTAGTATGTGCAGCTGCTAACTTTGAAGATCTGGAATTTGCTTCAAATGGCTTTAAAGGAAAAAGCTCAATATACCCCCATAATGAATGATTTTCATTAAACACTCTATGAAATTCTCGAATTTCATTCAAGCGATTAATGAAATCTTCATCAGTACTTTGATACTCTTCAATATACTTTAAAGTTTCTTTTTCTATTAAATTTGGGTTTATAATGAATAAATGTAATATTTCGTCTAGTATTAGCTTCATAATTCTACCTCTATATTTATATACTGCACATTTTCTAAATCATTAAGATAATCTTTCAATCTTTTTTTATAAAACTCTAAAATTACATTAAATAATTTAATTTCACTTATAGCTCTAAGGTATATAACCTGTGAATTTACAATATCAAGAACTCTATTTACAATTTTAGAAATTGTAACTTTCTTCAATTTACATGAAAAAAGAAGTTGTAACAATTCTTCTTCAGGTATTTCTTCCAATTTTGGATTTAATTTATCCAGCTCACAATAATGGATAAAACAAACCGAGTTGTAAAAAACCTTTCTGACATTACGGTTTCTACATAAAGATAAACTTACTGCTTTTTTTATTTTAAAATATAGTTCCCCATATTCTTCTCTTAGTTCAACAATTCTCTGATTTGTTCTTGAAATTACAAGTGCGTATAATTTAGAAAGTATTTCATCTTCAGTCTTACAGTATAAAATATTTTTAAAGTAGGAATCTAAAAATATGTATTTCCCTTTCTCGCAAATAAACAAATCTGCAATTGAATCATACGCTAAATCATTCACTGAAAGCCCTGACTTTTCTAAAAGAAAATTCTTGTACCTGGAAATATTAATTGTAGTGGTAGCAATTCTGTGGCAAAACTTAATAAATTCATTCAAGCTTTTTGAATGATTACCTTCCTCAATAACAGACTGTATAATACTCTTCATTAAAAGATTTTAAGTATAAATAACAAATTTGTCAATGAAAAAATTTAGTATGATAATTTCGAATTGCTTTGATAAAGTAACTTTAACTCAGAGATAAAATTGCCCTAAAAATATTCACATTGGAATAAATTAATTGAGTTATAAATTGATTAATGAAAAGCAATATTATAAAATATCTAAATTACAAAATTTTTTCATTAAAGAGTAAAGATTTATTGAATTATTTTAAGATTATTATAAAATGATGCTATATGTTTGTCTGGGTTTTCTTTGATTGGGAAACACCTATTTGAACAATTGATATTAGTGAGGTGATTTATTGGGAAATATTGCGAATATACAATATAGTTTTCAGGATCATTTTGAACAATCTCTTTTACAAGATTAACTCCATGAACATAACAATTAATAATTAACCTTTAACAAAATGAAAAATTTGAATTTAAAAGTAATAAAATAAATAAAAATTATTTTTCCTATTTTAATCTCAATTTCTCTGAGCGATTTATTAATTTTTATTATTGTTTTAAAATATTCGTTCTTTACATAAATTTTAATTTTTCAAGCTATTTATAAATATCTCTCTTACGAAAGAACAAAAACTTGATACAGATTTAATATAATTTTATTTCTTTCAATAGTTTTCACCGTTCATTATTTTTGAAAAAGATCATCTACATAATAATCCGCATAGTATTTCTCAAGTGGGTACACTTCTAATCCTACTACCCAGTACAAATATTCTCATATATTTGGTATAACATAAAAACATCAATATCGAGTCTCGTTAACGAATCTAATCTGCATAAACATAACTCTTTATCTACTTTTAGGAAAATTTATAGTCAATATAAATCTCATCCCAATTTTTACATACTGATATATATAAATATTTTTTCACAGCTACTTGAAAGTAAAAATTCTCTACCTTGCGAAAAGTAAATGAAGCTTACACTCCCTGCAATTTTGATCTTTAAGTGAGCTACATTCTTCGCCTTTACTTTCCTCACAAAGTATCATACCTAATAATGTTTATAAAATGTAATAATATCTTCTGATAAAATTTAATAAGTTATTTTATAATTTTATACCATCCTCATTATAAAGAACAATATAGAGATTATTTTTTTTATAGATTACTAAAAACACAAGGTTGTCATTTTTATCTACATCAATAAACAACATTTCCATTTCCCTATCTTCTGGCACCGGTTTCTTAAGATAATTTTTATAAAATTCTTCTTCCACCAAATCAAGTATAGCTTCATACCATTCCTTACCATCAAATTCGAATAATAAATTTGATCCGTTAACCCGAATCCAGATGTTACCTTTACTATCACAAGACCATCCTTCAAAAATTGCTGCTGCATACTGTTCATAGTCTCTGTATTCATTTGGAATTTCATATTTATTCCAATTATATCCATTATATTTTGCAAAATAGGTATCCGTCTCAATCCAGATATTTTCATTCTTATCAATATCGAATTCATATATTTCATCTTTTATCTTTTTACTCCCATCAAAATATTCAACAAATTTATTGTTTACAAATTTATAAATTTTATTATCGCTCAATTTCCACAATTTACCATTTGCATCTTTTATTACATAAGGAATTTTGCTTAGTTCTTTTTTATATGTAACTATACCATTTTTATATATATATGCTTTGTATTTATTACTTTTATCTCTTTCATAAATATATAAATACCCATCCTCACCATATCCCAAAGATGAAACATTTATATTTATGTTATGGATACTATAATTAAACTTGCTTAAATCAAAGTCCACTATTTTTTTGCTATTACATACAAAATAAATATAATTATTGTACCTATCTAAAAAAATAGGTAATACATTTTTGCAATCTACATCTAATGGTACAACCTTTATGTATGTTTGAGACATTAAGTTTCCAAATAAAATAAATACAAATAAAATTAAATTAAACCTTAATAATGTTTTTGTGCTTTCCATATTATAACTTCTTAAATTTATAAAAAATAGTTTTTTAATTTTTACGGATAAATCTATAAAATAATTGGATTTTAAGCCATAACTACAAAAACTTAAATCCTTTCTCAAATAAATTAATAAAAAACTTTTCATCATAATAAGGATCATCATAATTCGCATAACCTAATAACCCGTAAATCATATTATTTCTAATTAACATATAAACATTAATAAACTTTTTTATACCTTCTTTATTCAATCCTACAGATGAAGCATAAATTGCAGTAGTATTATCTATTTTTTTCTTTGTAATATTTTTTATCTCAACATCATCCTCCGTTTTTGAGCTTAATAGAGATAACAAATCTTCTTCTGAGTAATCATCAATAGATTTTTTTTGCATATCATATTCTTTCGATTTTAAAACAATAACACTTATAAAAGCAGAATTTTCAGAATTAATAGCAAGGAAAACAAATCCCTCAGGTTCATTCGCACTATATGAATTCCAACCTTCGGGATAATCTAACTGAAAAGCGTACTCAACATTCTTGTAAGTGTGATTACTTTGTGGAAGTAATACATCTGAAAAAACAAATAAAATAAAAAGCAAACAAAAAAAATTAATTTTTTTCATAAAAAATATTTATTTATTTTAATAATTAATAAAATATTTATGTTTTCTAAACTCTTTATCTTCCTATTACAAATTCCTGCAATTTTAAACATAATATTTTTTATTATATATACTGCACATTTTCTTAGAATTTTTTAAATAAAGAGCTTTTTATAAAAATTTTTCTTTTTATTAAAATTTTTAAAATACCATTTTACCTTGTATAAAAAAATAAATTGAACCATATTATAAATCAATAAAACTCTTATACCCTATACCAGTGTTTTTGGTAGGGATTCACATTTTCTTAGAATATGTTTTATCTATTGAGAAAAGTATCGAGAAATCACATAATTACCATATCGCTTAAACCTACTGACATCTATTTCTATCTCTTCTTCCCAGAACTTTAAGGTTTTATTACCACTTTGCACGATGGCACATCGCCCATCATAAGAATATCATCTGCTTAATAATAAAAAAAATATCGGAGACTTAAAATAAATCCTTTTTTACTCTCTTCTCACGTTAACTGCTTTTTTTTCCGAAGTTTATATATTTTTTATTTTCAATCAATAAACTTTTAAATATAGTAAGCAAGAATCAAACTTGGATTAATGAACTTTTAAGTAAATATATCCAATATACTTCTATTGTATTATTCAATCTTGTAACTTATAAAACATAGATGGGTTGTTAGAAAAAGATAATTTATGGGTATCACGATTTTGGGAATGAGTGATTTAATTTATATTTGGGGTGAAAAGTAGGTTTAGCTGAGATTTAATATAAAAAGTTTTGCCGAGAAAAAAATTTTATAAAGAAAAAATTTCTCTAAAGAAAAATATTTTTTCTCTATATATTTATATATTGGTAAGTGAATATTTATTTATTTAATAAATACCAATCTTTTAATATCTGTAAAATCATTTGCCTGAATACGGTAGAAATAAATTCCACTGGAAAGATTAAACATAGACATATCGAGGAGGAATTTATATTTTCCAGCGTTTTGTTGTTCGTTAATTAAAATTGATATTTCTCTACCGATTATATCATATAAAATTAATTTTACAGAAGAATTTTCTTTTAAATCGTAATTTATAACCGTAACTGGATTAAAAGGATTTGGATAATTCTGGTATAATTTATATTCAAGTGGAATCTCATTACTAATCTGGCTTATACCAACCACAGGTGCCCATCTTGCAGTTTCCACAATTGGGTTATAAATTGGTATTGTAACGACCGTATCATTACCTGTACTATCGGGTGAGGTATAAGAATTATTTCCTGAACCTGTCCATCCCTTGAATTGATAAAGTTGATTATTAAACATAAAGTATTTAGAATATACACCGAAAGTGCCATTTTGAGCTGAATCAATATAGGAATTATTTCCGAATGAATTTCCGACAGAAGAAACAACAACAATTTTATATTGTATTTTATAGAAAGCGGTTAAGAATAAATTACCATTTACAGTAACATTATGAGCAGTGTCCCCGAAATCAGACCAATTAAGAAAAACAAATTTGGACCCGCCAGCAATCTTTGGACTTATTGCTTCAACATTCATCACAGTATAATTTGGAACTACAAATTGCTGTCTTGTATTATATTGAACACCATTAACTTTGAAATCCACAACTGGTTCACGGTTTGTTCCGACAGACAGAACAGATAAGTTCGCATAAATATCAATTACTCTTTTATGTACAGGAGTACCATTCTTACCGGCACCTGATATAGTGAGTTTATACAATCTTGTTGTAATAGTTCCGTTTGCTTTGACTTTCAAATAAGTTGAATCAGGAAATGATGTTATTGAGTCCTTTCCGTTAGCAAAAGTAAGACTAATAGAACCAATCAGAGGTAAAGAATCCAAAGATGCAGTAAACTTAACTCTATCATTAAATGGACCTTTAATTCCGGGTACTTTAATTAATATTACGGCACTATCATTATTATTTAAAGAAATAGTATTTGGATCAGTTATTAAACCAAAGTCGGGATAATAACCGACATAACTACCAAGGCTATTTTCTCTTCCATCCATCCATACATGCCAGCAGGTATTACCAGTAGGATTATTTCCAATATAGTCACCTATGTATTTAGCGTCACCTGAACCACCAACAGCCATATTGTTCGGATTAAAGGGAGCATTAGAAATAGGTTGATTAGGTTCGAATGAAATTCCGCCATTTGTAGAAACTGCACCATAGAGCATTGTCATAATATTTGCAGTTGTATCTATGCGTGAGTCATACCAGTTAACAAATATCTTACCTGCATTGTCCACAGAAATAGAAGGCATCCACTGGTCGGTAGTTGTATTATCATCATTAACTTTAATTGGAGCAGACCAGTTTGCCCCATAATTAGTAGACCGAACGAGATAGATGTTGGCTTTATCAGCCCCTATGTTAGGATTAGCAGCATAAACCACATAGACATTTCCTCTTGTAGAAGTGAAGCTATTATCAACTGCCATACGAGGAAAGTTATCTGTTCTAATGCAATTTTTAACAGTATATCTGCCATAACAAATTGTACCCGGACCAATGAAATACGGAGTAGCAAGAACATAAGCCCCGAAAGTTTGTCCACCATTAGTAGACCTATAAACCGCAATATATCCGCCCATAGCACAGGCAAAATAAACACTACCACCTTGAATATTTCCATTGGGTCCGACTGAAATATAAGCACCCTGGTCACCAGCAAGAGTAATTGGAGAAGACCAGGTAGTTCCCCCATCGGAACTTCTTATAAACCTCATACCAGATGTGCCAAATTGCCGCCAACCAGCATATAAATAATTTGAATATGGACCAGCGGTCTGGTCAGCAGTAATCCATTCTTTATCAGCGAGTCCAACAGTTGTAGAAAACATACTGACAGGAGAAGACCAACTAATACCTTTGTTAGAAGACTTAACCATAACAAGCCCATAAATAGAGCCGTTCTGGTATAAAGAAGTGTAATACACATTCCCTAAACTATCGAAAGCGAGAACCGGATCTCCGAGCACACCATAACCAGGGAAAGATGGTGTATTTTTTATCCAGTTAAAACCATCAATAGTATAATAAAGATTATTAATATTAAAAGCACAAACTGCATTGAGGGGATCATTTGGATTTGTAACTATATAAGGCTCACCATAGTCAACACCTAAAAAAATATTATCAAAGCCGTTAATAATCTTCGGGACTGACATTACCCCATCAGGACTGTATTGGTAACCTGGTGGTGGAATGACAACAGATTTTAATTTACTGTAATCAGGTAAATCCACCTGGGCAAATAATAAGGAGGGAAGTAAAATAAAAAAAATAAAATAAAAATATTTCATCACAATTTAATTAAATTTTAATGAAATTAAACATTTCAAAATTAAAAATCTGTCTTAATATGAATTTAAAAAATAAAAATAAATTTGATTTTATTTTATAGAAAAAATCCTTAATTTATTAATGAGAAGAAAAACTTTTATATAATTATAAAACAAAATATATGAATACAGTTTTTCTTGTATTAAGTTTATTTTTACCAAGAATAACACTATTAATATTCTGGCTGTTTGTAGGTATACCAGATAATTCAGTACCATTTATTGGAGATTTACTTCTTACAATCTTTTTCCCACGAGTTTTGATTATAATATATATAGTAGAAAACCTCGGGGTGGCATCGCCTTGGTTCTGGATTCATCTTGTAGTAGCCCTGATCTTATATATCTGGACAGGAAAGAAATACAGAAAAGCAACAAGATAAATACACATCAGGCAAAAATAAATCAGCCTAAATACTACAACTTAAAAAAGAAAGATTTTCCAAATAAATCAGTATTATTCATTTATAATTTATAAATGAATTTTCAAAGAATAGTAAAAATAGTATTTTTAGAAAAATAATATTTTAGAGATATGTCATTTTTAGGGCTAATAAATTTTAACAAACTGAAAGACGGATTATCAAAGACAAAGAACAATTTACTTGGAAAAGTAAATAGATTAATTCACGCAAGAAAAAAAATAGATGACGATTTTATACAAGAACTTGAAGAAATATTCTTGCTATCAGATATGGGATACGATACAGCAGAAAAAATAATTACCAATATAAAAGAAACTGTAAAAGATGTGAAATATGAAACCGAAGAAGAATTATATGGTATAATTGAAAGAGAAATAAAGAAAATATTTGCAGAGACTACATCAGTATTTAAGAATTTTGAATCAGATATAAAGAAGAAACCGTATGTAATTATGATAGTAGGAGTAAATGGAGTTGGAAAAACAACTTCAATAGGAAAACTTGCATATAATTTTAAAAAGGTTGGCAAAACAGTTTTAATAGGCTCAGCAGATACATATAGAGCAGCAGCAAATGAACAACTCGAAATATGGGCACAGAGAGCCGGTGTAGACATAGTATCCAATCCGAATACAAAAGACCCAGCGTCAGTAGCATATGAAACATTAAAGAAAGCGTTATCAAAAGAAATTGATATAGTAATAATAGACACAGCGGGTAGACTGCATAACAAAGCCCACTTAATGGAGGAACTGAAAAAAGTTAAAAGGGTAATGCAAAAAGTTATACCAGATACACCGGATGAGATTTTTCTTGTAATTGATGCAACCACAGGACAGAATGGTTTAAATCAGGCAAAGGAATTTGAAAAGGCATTAGAAAAAATCACTGGAATAATATTGACAAAACTTGATGGAACAGCAAAAGGCGGAATTGTACTGAAAATCTGCAATGAATTAAAAATCCCGGTGAGATTTGTTGGGGTTGGTGAAAAAATAGATGATTTGCAATTATTCAATCCAGATTCATTTATAAAAGCATTATTCGAAGATGAATAAAGGGAAAATTAAAATATTACCTGAAGTCGTAGCAAATAGAATTGCTGCTGGCGAAGTAGTATCAAGACCGGAATCAGTAGTAAAAGAATTAATTGAAAACTCAATAGATGCAGGAGCAACAGAAATTACTTTAATAATAAAAGATGCAGGAAAATCCTTAATTCAGGTTATAGATAACGGCACGGGAATGATAAAAGATGATGCAATAATATGCTTCCAACGACATTCAACGAGTAAAATATATGATTTTAAAGACCTTGATAGTATTAATACACTTGGATTCAGAGGCGAAGCATTGGCATCTATTTGTTCAGTATCACAAATAGAACTGAAAACAAAAACAGAAAATTCAGAAATAGGTACTTATGTAAGAATTGAAGGTAATAATTTAATCGAGGTATCAGAAGTATCTATGGAAAAAGGTACGAATATATCTGTAAAGAATCTTTTTTATAATACACCAGCAAGGAGGAATTTTCTAAAATCAAATCAAACAGAATTCAAACATATATACGATTCATTTATAAGGTTTGCAATATCATATCCAGAAATCTACTTTACATTTTATAATAATGATTCACAACTTTTCAGTTTAAAGCCTTCGAGTTTAGAAGAAAGATTAAAGGAAATTTTTACAGAAGAGGTTGTTAATAACTTAATTACTATTGAAAGCGCTAGTCCAATAATTTCCGTAAGTGGTTTTATTTCTAAACCTAATTTTGTTAAAAAGACAAGAGACGACCAATTTATATTTTTAAACCGCAGATATATAATAAATAAAAACATAAACTACGCAATATATAATTCATACGAACACTTAATTGAAAAAGGAAATTATCCATCTTATTTTGTATTTATCAACATAGACCCAACGAAAGTAGATGTAAACGTTCATCCATCAAAACTTGAAGTGAAATTTGAAGACGAATCCGCAATATTTAATTTTGTAAGAAGTGCTGTAAAGAAAGCATTAAAAGAAGAAGATTTAATTTTTGAGGTAGGATTCGAAGATAAACATAACCTATTTGATAAAACGGATAAAATAATACACAAAATCTCAACAAAAAAATCAACTACTGGAAAACCATTTAGAATAATAGAATTTGAAAAAGAGACATCAGACACTTTAAAGAAATCTTTCACGGATGAAACTGAAGAAGATGAAAATAAAACATTCCCGGAAGAGCAGTCAAATATATTTGAACACAAAAGTAAAACAGAAGCCGAGCAATTTATTGTGTGGCAATTTCATAATAAGTACATAATATGCCAGACAGAAACCGGTTTAATGATAATAGACCAGCATGCAGCACATGAAAGGATTTTATACGAAAAGGCTTATGAAATGTTAAATAGTAATGCTTCATTCTCTCAACAACTTCTAATACCAATAAAAATAAAACTATCAAAAATCGATTATCAAATCCTCCAGTATTTAAAAAATGAATTAGCCAGTCTGGGGTTTAACTTCAAAGATGTAGGTGAGGAAACTATAGAATTGATAGGAGTTCCTTCCGATGTAAAAACCGGGGACGAAGATAAAATTTTACAGGAACTGATTGAACAATATAAAGAATATGAACTAAAACTCAATTTAGAAAAAAGAGATAACCTTGCAAAATCATTTGCCTGTAAGGGAGCGATAAAATCAGGAGATAAACTCACACAACAGGAGATGTTAAATTTAATAGATTCATTATTTTTAACATCAACTCCATATGTGTGTCCACACGGGAGGCCAACAATACTTAGAATAAATATAGAAGAAATTGATAAAAGATTTAGCCGTACTTAATATTTTCGTAGGTGATTTTTTTGGGTTGTGTATACAGTCTAAGAGCTTCAACATTCCCTGAATATCCTAAACCAGATTCCCTGAATCCAATATAAGGAGTGCCTTTAACTCCGGTAACAGGTCTGTTAATACTAACCATACCACATTCAATTTTAGTAGCAATATCATAACTTCTTTTTGAACTTTGAGACCATATTGAAACACCTAAACCAAAAGGAGAGCGATTAATTTTTTCTATGATATCCTCCAAAGAAAACATTTTCTGAATGCTGATAACAGGACCGAAAGTTTCTTCGGTTAATAAGTCATGTTTTTCACTTACATCCACAACAACAGTAGGATTTAAAAAATAACCTTTTGTGTCAGGTTTGGTTCCACCGAATACAATTTTAGCTCCTTTCCTTCTTGCTTCTTCTATCTGTCCAAAAACTCTGGTTCTAAGGGATTCAGTAGCAAGAGGACCAAGGTCTACATTTTCGAATGGATCACCGACTTTTATTTTTTTAACTAAACTAATAACATTTTCAGTAAACTTATCAAAAACACCGGCATCTACATATATTCTCTCTATAGAATTATTATCCTGACCACAGTTCTTTAAGGAATATTCAACAGCAAATTTAGCAGCTTTTTCTATGTTGGCATCTTTAAGAACAATCATAGCATCTTTACCTTGCAATTCCATAAGCACTCTGAAAAATTTACTCGCAATAGCAACATTAATCTTCCTTCCGTTTTCTCTATCTCCAATATAAGAAACCATATTTATATCTGTAGATAGCAAATAATCTGATACTTCTTCACCCCCCTGTACTAAATTAATAACACCTTTTGGTAAAACTCTATTAATAATTTCAAAGAGAGTTTTTCCGAGTAAAGGAGTAATATCAGAAGGTTTATATACTACCGTATTACCAGCGATTATAGCACTAACAATTAGTCTCACAGAAGTTAAAACTGGATAATTGAATGAAGAATAAACGGCTACTATACCAATAGGTGCTCTAATAACTTCGGAAACGGAAGATTTATCTTTATGAATTTTCGGTTTGAATGCTTCTTCTGCATAATTCATTATTTCCAGAACCACATTGATCGCCTCATCAATTTCCTCATAAGACATTTTAATCGGTTTGCCCATTTCGATAGTTATCAATTTTGCTAACTCTTCTTTTGCTAACCTTAATTCTTTTACTATCTTGTTAATGTACTGAAACCTATATCTTAGCTGCAAGAAGCCCCAGGTTTTTAAAGCCTTACGAGCTAATTTTACACCAGAAGAAATTTCCCCTGGAGATGAGCATTTAATTTTTTGAAACATCTCCCCTTTTGATGGATTTATATCCATTACAAATTTTTGTTTCATCATTATAACCATAGTCGTAAATTATATTTATAATATTTTTTTAAATAATTTTAAAATTCCCTGCTTCCAGGCAATTCTATGAGTAACACCGGAACCCTGCTGAATGTTGTTTTTATTATCTAAATACCACTGATAAGATCTAATCAAAGCCTCTTTATTAGAATATTTAGGAGACCATCCTAATATTTTTTCTGCTTTTTCAATAGAGACAAAAGAGTCAGTATCGGCAGTACCATAAATCCATTTATAAAGTGGTGACAAATTCAATAATTCGAAAAACCTTAAAACTGGTTTGACCAACCATGATGGGGTTCGCATTACTCTTGCTCCTGATTTAGCATATTCACAGAGTGCCCCTACATCTTCTTCAACAGTGGTGAACTCCTTAGCTCCAAGATTAAAAGTATCATTAATTACATTTTTCGGTAATTTAGCAATAATAAAAATAGCGTCAACTAAATCTTCAACTTCAAATAATTGATATCTGTTTTTTCCATTACCAATAATCGGAATACGACACCCAGACTCAACCCAATCATATAAAATCTGAAAGACACCTAATCTTGCTGTACCTATGAAGCTTTTAGGCCTTACAATAGAAATAGTTAGTCCTTTTTCTCTGTATTCTTCACAAACTTTTTCTGCTAATATTTTACTTTTTCCATAAGGACCTACTCCAACTCTATCGTGATGTTCATAGATTGGATGCACATCGGGAACACCATAAACGGCGGTAGAAGAAATAAATATTAATCTATCAACATTATATTTCAGGCAACTTTCACACACATTTTTCATTCCATCAACATTAGTCTCGAATATATCTTTCTTTTTCCATAATGGCAAAGCAGCAGCACAGTGAATTACAACATCAGAACCCTTAATAATTTCATCCATTTGTTTTGCATCCCTTACATCACCGTAAATTGTATTTATTTCCGGATGGTATTCACCAGGAGGAAAAGGAGCAATATCAAAAAAGACAGAGTTTTTATACTCCGTCAGTTCATTAATCCTTTGACCTATATGAAAGCCAAGAAAGCCAGCACCACCAGTTACTATTACTTTCATAAGAATATTTTTAATTTCAAAATAGTTTTATAATACTTTCTTTAACTTTTGAATAATTATCAGTTATTAAATCAGAAATAATTTTTGCTATTTCTAATGGAGAAACCCAATTCAGATATTCATCTCCCTTTGCCCATTTTCTATTTTCCTCAGTATCTATAATGTACGGAACTAAAGTATTGCATCTTATATTATAATCTTTCATTTCTTTAGATATTGTATTCATAAGATGAATAATTGCATACTTGCCGAGAGAATATGCAAATCTACTTTTCTCTTCCTTCAAACCCGCCATAGCTCCAACCGAGATAATAACCCCACTTTTATTTTCAGACATATATTTGAGTACATAATGAGAAAAATAATATGCTGTTAAGAAATTTAGTTTGAAATATTTTTCAAAAAATTCAGGAGACATATCAACCACATTGCAGGGCTGATGTATACCACCAATAAGATTAATAAGAACATCAATTTTTCCATTTTCAAGAGTAGCTACATCAAGAATAAATTTTTTTACCTGTGATTCCTCAAAAGCATTGCATTCCATAGAATAAATCTTACGCATTTCTGAGGTTTCGCTAAACTGGTTATTATGAAAGATGTTTAAGAATTCCTGAACATCTAAGACCGGAAGATAGAGTTTGTAATTTTTTTGGGTTGCGAGATAATCAACCACTACCCTACCTAACCCACCTGTACCTCCAGTTACAATAATTATTTTTTCTTTATCTTGCATAACAAATTTTACCTAAAATTACATTCTTTTTAGAACCTGTAATGTAAGGTAAGTTAGCGGAATTTCTATTCATAGCTTCATTGGCTAAAACAGCAAACAGCACCGCTTCTTTATTTGATTCATTAATACCATAAAAATCAAATTTCTTAATTTTGTCTTTACCGAAAAATTCTCTGAGTAAATTCATTAAATATAAGTTTTTTGAACCACCACCTGTTATATAGACTTCATCAATTTTTTTATTTATAAAATTCTCGATATTATATTTGATAGCGTGGTAGGTATAGAATGTCAAAGTATTAATTATATCTTCAGTTAAAAATTTTCTTTCGTTTAAAATCTTTTCTAATAATGGATAATTATAGTACTCTCTACCAGAAGATTTTGGAGGTTTCCTACAAACGAACTTATCAACTTTTCTCAAAATTTCAAAAATCTCCCTATCAAATTTACCTCTGGAAGCAGTAGAACCATCTTTATCATAATCTTTATTCAATAATATCTTCATAGATAAATCAATTAGAACATTTCCTGGACCAGAATCGAAAGCAAGTATATCTTCTTTGCTACAATCCTTATCCAGGAATGTAATATTGGATATTCCACCGATATTTATAAGAAGTCTTGATTTATTTTTACTTCTGAAAAGTATATAATCAAGATATGGAACAAGCGGAGCACCGTCGCCACCAACAGCAATATCAGCGTATCTAAATTCTCCAACAGTATCAATGCCTGTTATTGCACAAATGACAGAAGGATCTCCCAACTGTAAAGAAGATTTAGCAGAAATATTACATAATTTTTTACTGGAAGGAATATGATAAACCGTTTGACCATGAGAACCAATAAAATCAATATCTTTCACAGGAGAAGATTTAATAAACTCCATTATTTTCTGGGCATAAAATCTTCCGAGAATAAAATTCAATGAACATATTTTTTCAACAGATGAAGAAGAATTGCTGAAACATTCAAAAACAAGATTTCTAATACATTCTGGATATTTATATTCTTGATATTTCAACACCTTAATTTCGGTAGAAAGACCAAAACCTTTAATTTTTACGAGAACAATATCAAGTGCATCAACTGATGTTCCAGAATTAACACCAATAACAAACTTGAATTTATCATCCTTTTTTGCCAAAACAATTAACCAATTTATTAAAAATCATTCAAATATAAAGTAATTAGTTTTGAATTTCTATGAATAAAGCGTAACAAAAATAGGAAAATATAAGTATATATTATAAACAGACGAATTTATACAAAAAGAAAAAATTAATTTTACATTTATTTTATGTATAATTTTACTGATTTTACATCTAAATAAATTAAAACAGAAAATGGAAGAATTTAATATCTTAGAATCTTCAATAGGTGATATAAAAATTTTGAGCTTGGAAGGATTTCTTGATGCCCATACATCTGCAATATTAGAAACGGCAATAAATAAAATTTTTGATAAGGCAGAATATAAGATAGTAGTGAATTTTAAAAAATTAACATACATAAGCAGTGCAGGTTTAGGAGTTTTTATGGCGTTTATAGAGAAAGCACGACAAAATGGGGGGGATATAAAATTGTGTGAAATGAGCAGTAAGATATACAACATTTTTGATATGCTTGGTTTTCCATTACTTTTTGAAATATATAAAACACAAGATGAAGCAATAGCAAAATTTCAGAACCCTCAAAAATAGAAATTGATAATTGGAAAAAGAAAATAAAATAACGGTAGCAAGTTCTACAAAAAATTTACACAAGATAAGAAATTTTGTGGAGCAAACTGCATTGAACTCAGGAATAGAGCGTAGTAAGGCAGATGAAATTGTATTAGCAGTAGATGAAGCCTGCACAAATATAATTAAATATACATATAAGTACGAAGAAAATCATAAAATAACAATAAGAATAAAAAATAAGGGAAATAAATTTATAGTTGAAATATCATACAGAGGAAAGGGGTTTGACCCAAACGAAGTAAAAGTGCCAGATATGAGAGAATATTTTAAAAAATATAAAGTTGGTGGCTTAGGAATACCATTAATGCGAAAATTTCTTAATAACATTGAATATAACTATATAAAACCAAATCTAAACAAACTCATACTGGTAAAAGAAATTTAGGATTCTCTGCTAAAATAATCATGAACGAAAATTACAACAAACAGAAACAACTTGAATTAAACACTCTTATAGAATTTTCAAATTTAATCAATAGTAATTTAGACCTCACTTTTATTTTAAATCACATACTACTAACCTTGATGGGAAGAATGATGATTCCGAAAGCAATGATTCTTATAAGAATATCGAATTCGGAACAGAAAAATAAATTTGTAATCAAAACATCAAAGGGGGCATTACCTGGCACTGATGGAAGCGTAGTGGGATTCGATTTACCAAAAGAGCCATATTTTTCCGATGATTTGAAAATTACAATTCCAAAGATTTTGAGCGATAATGAAATGAAATATTTTTTTAAGATATATTTTCAAAACAAGTTATTAGGGTTATTATGTTTAGGGGAAAAAGCAAACAAGAAACAACTTTCAAAAAGTGAAATAATATTCATTGAAACAATATTAAATATTTCATCAACAACCATTGAAAATACATTAAAGTTTGAAGAGATAAAAAAACTAAATCTTGAACTAAGCGGTAAGATTAATAAACTAAACTCATTATTTGAATTAAGCAAAGAATTCAATACAAATTTTTTAGATAAAAATAAGATTATAAATCTTTTGAGCTATACATTACTCGGAAATTTTGGAATAAAAGATTTAATAATAATTTCCAAATACCGAGCTGAAAATTATTATGTAATGACAAAAACCCCCTGGGTAGAAGTTCCGGATTTTCAGAATTTTTCAATCCCTGAATTGAAGAAATATAAATTGTTAAATAAAGATACAGACGATGGATTTTTAAAACTTTTTGCTGATAGAAATTTCGAACTTGTAATTCCAATATTCAGTAATGATACAAATTTAGAATCGATAGTGTTCCTTGGAAGAAAATTAAATAATGAAAAATATACTGAGGATGACATTAGTTTTTTAGAGGCAATAATGAATCTATCAGTTATAGCACTTGAGAATTCCATACTCTTTAAAGAATCAATGGAAAAGCAGATACTTGAAAATGAATTAAGAATAGCCCGAGAAATACAAAAGGCTCTGCTCCCAAAGAAAATCGAACAGCCACATAATTATGAGATATTTGCATCAAATTTACCTGCATTACAAATTGGTGGCGATTATTTTGATGTTGTAAAACTTAACAATAATCTTTTCGCCATCGTTATAGCAGATGTTTCCGGGAAAGGGACGCCAGCGGCACTACTAATGGCAAATCTGCAATCTATAGTTCGCGCGTATTTAAAAACAGACATTGAAAAATTTAATTTAATCAATGCTACTGAAAGAATTAATTCTTTAATTTATGAAAATACAGAACCTGATAAATTTATAACTTTCTTCTGGGGAATACTTGATTCAAAGAATAATATTTTTAAATATGTTAACGCAGGACATAACCCAGGAATTTTTGTCTCAGAAAAAAATATTTATGAACTTAATATCGGTGGTATGATGATAGGAGTATTTGATAAAGGTTTTAAATATGAAACCGGGAATGTAAAAATAAATGTAAATGATTTAATACTTCTTTATACCGATGGTATCACAGAAACTCAGAATAAGAATGGAGATGAATACGGTGTGGATAGGTTGAAGAATTTAATAATTACAAATTCCGAAAAATCCGTTTCAGAAATAGGACAAAAAATATTAAACGATGTAGAAAAATTTTCTGAGAGTAAAACTCTTTTTGATGACCAGACTTTGATAATTTTTAAAAGATTGAAATAAATATTAATACATCCAAAGTTGAGACTTATTTGTAATAACAATTTGCATAGTTTCTCTGTATAGAGAGAGTTCCCCTTTCGCACAAATAAAAAATTCTTTTATATCCACAAGATTATAGTCATCTAATATTTGTCTACTTTCCCCATGAAAAACTAAATCAAAATCTACTCCCTTTGAAATGTTAATTCTGATTATTGCCGGATCTTTATCAGTATAAATTTCTGTTACATTTCCTAAAATAATGACTTCATTACCAATGTAATTTTTTAATCGTTGAAATTCATTGTCGTTCATTAAATTGAAAGCATTACCAAGCCCGGCAAACTCCATTTCAAATTTTTCTATTTGCTCTGCTCTTTTATTCCACCATTTTATTCTTTGTTCATAATCAGGATAACACTTGGTATTGGGGTTCCAGATTCCAAGCTTATTTTTTTTGGCATACTCCTGTGCTTCAAGGAATTCCTTATGAAATCTTTTACTATAGCCATATTTTGTGTAGTAAGGGCTATACCCTCTTCTAACGCACTCAAGATTATAATTAACATACTTACCATCAATATTTAGAAACATATAAACAAGATATCTACCGTAAGTATCAATTGTTCGATCTTTGCTCTCAATTTCCAATCTTACAGATGTTGCGTCTTTAACAAAATCTTTAGCCCACATCCAGGTTTCATACCCAAAAGGGCTATCAATTTTTATTGGGTAATTTGTAACTTTTTTTTCCTGTTCAGAATAATATTCCATTGGCCAAACCTGAATTAAATCAAAACTTTTTTGCTGTGCATTCTTATCTTTAAAAGTTTCCTCAGTATCAATCCCTAACAATCTTGTGGATTTATCTAATTTATCGAACTTGAAAGTATCACCATCAACAACTTTAGTAATAATAAATTCACCAATTACAAAGTTCGAATCGACAACCTGAGCATTAACAAAAAGGAATGGAAGTAATATAAAAAGAAAAGTAAAATAAATCCTTTTATATTTATCAATCATTTTCTAAACCCCAAATAAGGTTCTAAATTTAAATGGAATTAAGGATTAGTATTTATATCCTTCACCTACAAATGGAAGTAAAGCAAGATGACGGGCTCTTTTCACAGCTTTTGTAAGCACTCTTTGCATTTTAGCAGAGGCACCGGTAATTCGGGCTGGAAGTATTTTGCCTTGTTCATTTAAAAATCTGGATAACAATTTTACATCTTTGAAATCGATGAAATCATCAATCCCCTTTTCTTTAAATGGGTCTCTCTTTTTCTGTGTTACAGACTTTCTGGTCGAAAGCTGTTGCGTAAGTTTATAATTTTCTTTCGTTTTATTCTTCTTCATTCACATAAAAATTTTATCAACAAATATATAATTAATTAACCTCTTTTTCAATGAATTTATGCAAATCTGATTGATTTTACAGGTTCATATTTAGAGGCAATGTAAGATGGAATAAGTGTGGCAAGAAATATCAAAAATGCTGTTATCACAGAAATTATTAATATTATGTCTAACTGTAAAGAAATAGGTACATTTTTGACATAATACTGCTCAGGCAACCTGAAAAACTTAAAATTCATTTCTAAAATTGAAAGCCCAATACCAATAATATTTCCAAGCAAAATACCAAGAAATCCAATAATAAAACCATTGTATATAAAAATTTTCATTATTCCCCTGTTACTACAACCAAGCGCTTTTAATATACCGATTGAATGAGTTTTTTCTATTACGAGCATCAATAAAGTACCAACAATATTAAAAGTAGCAACTATAATAATTAAACCGAGGATAAAAGGCGTTGGGGCTTTTTGGAGTTCAACCCAGGTGAACAATTCTTTATGAATCTGATACATTGTCCTTATGTGTAAAGGATATCTTAGAATTTTTTTCAAGTACTCTGCAACTTCATTCACTTTATTGACATCTGTTAAGGATAACTCAATTGCAGTTACAGTTGAATCCATATTGAAAAATTTTTGTACGGTGTTCAAATCAGAATAAATAATAAGGTCATCATATTCCTTTAACCCTGTTTCGTAAATTCCTTTTATTTTAAATTGCTTAATTTTAGGTAAATTATCTGGAGAAGGTAACCCTTTTAACCCAAAAATTATTGCTTTATCACCTACCTCAAGAGATAACTTATTTGCAAGTTTATCACCAATAATCAAACTCGAAAAAATCGTATCATAGGGGGTCAAATCACCACTACCATCAATTATTTTCATTCTTTCAAAAGAGACATTTAAATCGTTGCTAATACCTTTCACAATTATACCTTCCACTTTTCCTTTTGCTCTAATAACTGCTTCTTTTTGAACGTATGGAACAATATTTTTTAATATTTTTACATTGCTTTGTACTTTATTTACTATCGAATCATAATTTTTAATACCTGAGGTTTCAAAGGAACTAATTTGAATATGAGATACAAGTTTTGAAACCTTGTCAGTAATTTCTTTTTCAAACCCATTCAAAATAGATACTGTAATAATAAGAGCAGCAACTCCAAGCGCAACACCGAAAATAGACATATAGGTAATAAACGAGACAAATTTCGTATCTTTTTTTGAAAACAAATACCTCTTAGCTATAAAAAATTTATAATTCATCCTGAAGGTTTAATTCTTAAATATTTTATTCTTTTAACAAATAAGCCCTTATAAATTCATCAATCTCACCGTCCATAACAGCATAAGCATCTGTAGTTTCATAATTAGTACGGTGATCTTTAACAAGATAGTAGGGGTGAAACACATAACTTCTGATTTGACTACCCCATTCAATTTTCTTCTTTGATTTTTCAAGTTTCTTTTTTTTCTCCAGTTCTTTTTCTTTTTCCATCATATATAATTTAGACCTTAACATTTTCAATGCCATTTGTTTATTTTGCAATTGAGACCTTTCATTCTGGCATTGAACAACTATACCAGTTGGTAAATGAGTGATTCTAACGGCTGTTTCGACCTTATTTACATTTTGTCCACCTGCACCACCAGCTCGAAACGTATCTATAACAATATCTGAGGGGTTAATTTCAATTTCTATTTCATCCTCAATAATTGGAGTTACAAAAACAGCAGCAAAGGAAGTATGCCTTTTTTTATTTGCATCAAAAGGAGAAATCCTGACAAGCCTATGTACTCCATTTTCAGCTTTAAGATATCCATAAGCATACTCTCCATCCACTTCAATAGTAGCACTTTTTATTCCTGCACCGTCACCATCAAGTCTATCAATAAGAGTTGTTGTAAAACCTTTGCGTTCACAATATCTCAAATACATTCTTAAAAGCATCTCTGCCCAATCTTGAGACTCAGTTCCACCGGCACCCGAATTAATAGTTAAAATAGCACTTCTGATATCATCCTTATCGGAGAGCATTTTTTTAAACTCAAGGTTTGAAATAGTTTTTTCAAAGTTTGATATTTCTGAATCAATTTCCTGTTCTAAAGAGCTATCATTTTCATTTTCTGCAATTTCAATTAATGTTTTAATATCTAACAATTTTTTTTCAGTATCTTCAAATTCATTAATAAACTTCTTCAAAGTGGAAATTTGCTGAAGAATTTTCTGTGCACTCTGATTATCGTCCCAGAAATCCTGTGAATGAGTTTTTGATTCTAAATCACTAACAAAACTTTTTTTCTTATCTATTTCAAAGAAACCCCCTGAGTTCAGAAAGCCTTAGTTCTAAATTCTTTAATTTATATTTTTGTTGTTCAAACATAAACTTAAAGATACTAAATCTTTTTATGTAATTAAATTCATTAATGCCGAGAAAATCAGGCACGGGGATGTGCTTGCTTATATATTTTTTTCAACCGTTCAGGTGTTACAGAAGTATATATTTGTGTAGTAGATAAATTTTCATGTCCTAAAAGTTCCTTTATTGCTCTAATATCTGCTCCTTTATCAAGAAGATGAGTTGCAAAGGTATGCCTTAATATATGAGGTGATTTCTTTTTTAAGTCTGTTACTTTGGATAAATCTTTTTTTACTAATCGGTAAATTTTCATCGGATACAATTTATTACCCTTGTTATCTATAAATAAAACATCTAAATTTTTTCTATTTGAAATATCTCTTATTTGTAAATAGTTTTTAATTGCGGTTTCTGCTTTCTTTCCAAAAGGTACAATTCTCTCTTTTGCACCTTTACCACTTACTTTAATGAGCCTTTTATTTAAATCAACATCTGATAATCTTAAATTTATCAATTCTGATAATCTTATACCTGTACTATAAAAAAGCTCCAGCACAGCTTTATCCAATATTCTTAAATTAATACCTTCCTTTTCTTCAAGTAATTTTTCTATCTCCTGATAGGTTAAATATGAGGGAAGTCTTTTAGGAAGTTTAGGTAATAGAACGCCGGATGCTGGATTCTTTGAAATATATTTCCTCTTATAGAGATATTTAAAAAAAGATTTTAAGGTAGATATCTTTCTTGAAATTGATTTCTTACTATATTTCTGTGTTTTTTTTACCTCTATTTTTTGTCTCTCATAAAGATATACGAGATAATTTTTCAACAAAAATATATCTAAATCATTTAAATCAACTTTTAGACTTTGGATATCATCATCCTTGCTATTATAAAATTCGATTAGAAACTCCCCAAAATGTTTTAAATCTGTATTGTATGAAATAATAGTATTATTAGAATAATTCTTTATCCTTTTCAGATAGTCTGAGAATTCTTCAACAAGGGTAATATATTTTTTAACTGCCATTCTTTTGTGATTCTACTTCAAACTTACTTTTACAGTTTGGGCAGTAAAGATAAGTACCACCTTCTTTTTTTAATCTTTTCTCTAAATATTTATTACCACATTTTTCACATTGTTTATTTACGGGTTCATAATTTGTTATAAAGTCACAGTCTGGATATCGCGAACAGCCGTAGAAGACCTTTTTTCGTTTATTGACTCTTGGAGTGATTTCCCCAATATTACATTTAGGACAAATTATACCAAGGGTAAACGGTCTAATACCATTGCATTTAGGGTAATTAGAACATCCATAAAATTTACCAAATCTTCCTACCCTTAGCACCATAGGTGAGTTACACTCAGGGCATAAAATTGTAGTAGTTTGTTGCTCTTCTTTTTCAATATCTTCTTCCACATTTAGTGTTGCTTTGCATTTAGGATATCTTTCACAGGTAAGGAACTGTCCATTCCTTCCCCATTTTTTCAACATTTTTGCTCCTGTTTCCTTACCACATTCAGGACATAAGATATCAGTTTTAACAATTAAACTGCTTTTAATTTCTTTTATCTTTGATTCAGCAGATAAATAGTTCCTAATAAAAGGCTTAAAAAAATCATCCACAACTTTTTCATAAGAAGCATCTCCGTTAGCAATAGTATCAAGTTCGTCCTCCATATTAGCGGTAAATTCATAATTAATAACATCCTTAAAGTATTCACCAAGAATTTTATTAACTTCCATACCAAGAGTAGAAGCATAAAGTTTTCTATCTTTCAATTCAACATATTTTCTGTCTATGACAGTGGAAACAATTAATGAATATGTGCTCGGTCTTCCAATGCCTAAATTATCAAGTTGTTTTATAAGGCTACTTTCAGTATATCTTGGTGGTGGTTTTGTTTCGTGTCTGTTTTTATTAATAGATAATGCCTTTAACATTTCCCCAACTGATAAATCTGGTAATAAAGTATCTTCATCTTCCTCTTCTTCTGATTTTTCTTCTTTTATATCTCTATAGATTTTTAAATAGCCGTTAAATTTAATTTCACTCCCTACGGTTTTAAATATATATTCTCTACCTAATCCTTTCGGGCTTAAAGCTTTTATTAACACAGTTTTCTGCTTAAGTGTAGCACTTTGCATTTGAGAAGCAACAAACCGTTCCCAAATAATTTTATAAAGAGAATATAAATTTTTATCAATTTTTTTCAAGTTATCAGGTAAAATATTAACATCTGTGGGTCTTATTGCTTCGTGTGCTTCCTGAACATTTTTTGATTTCTTATTGAATTTATTCGGCTCTTTTGGTAGATACTCACTGCCAAAATTTTTAGCAATAAATTTTCTAACTGAGTCTATAGCTTCAGGACTAACTCTGGTAGAATCGGTTCTCATATAAGTAATTAGTCCCACATTACCTTCACCTTTCACAATCTCAATACCCTCATATAATTTCTGTGCAAGACTCATTGTTTTTTTAGGGGAAAAGCCAAGAAGAGTAGATGCTGATTGTTGTAAAACACTTGTTGTAAAAGGAGCGGGGGGATTCTTCTTTATTTCCTTTGATTGAATATCGATTATTTTAAACTTATTATCCTTTAAATCTTCAAGTATTTTATGAGCTTCTTCCAAATTTGAAATTTTCGGGTCTTCACCATTATACTTTATAATGATATTATCAATTTTATAAAGTTTTGAAGGAAAAGATTTACTACTACCTGAAGGTTTAGAAAAAATTGCATCAATAGACCAATATTCAACAGGGATAAAATTATTTATTTCTTCTTCTCTTTCACAAATAAGTTTTAAAGCAACGGATTGCACTCTACCAGCAGAAAGTCCATAATAGAAAATTTTCCAAAGAAATGGACTTACCTTATATCCTAATATTCTGTCTAAAACTCGCCTTGCTGTTTGAGCATTAACAAGATTCATATCAATATCTTTGGGATTTGCCATTGCTCTTTTTATGCCTGTATTGGTTATCTCTTCAAAAAGTACTCTTTTAATCGGGATATTATTCCCGGCATCCTTTTTAATCTCATCTGATATATCACAGGCAATAGCCTCCCCTTCTCTGTCCGGGTCTGTAGCAATAAATATTTTTTCTGATTTCTTTGCAAGGTCTACTATCTTTTTGATTACTTTTTCTTTCCCTTCAATAGTAACAAATACAGGTTTATATCCATTCTCAATATCCACACCAAAATCCTTTTCAGGTAAATTTTTAATATGCCCAACGGTAGCTTCAACAATAAAATCTTTACCAAGATACTTGTTTACCGTTTTAGCTTTAGATGGAGACTCTACAACAACTAATGATTTTGCCATAAAGAAAAATTTAATTTATCGTATCATTGTTATTTATTAATAACCTATATCTTTTATTATTTGGGTCATCAAGGTTTAAGATGAATGCAGCAATTATAGTCTTAAGTTCTGCCAAATCAACTTTTGAAAAGTTCATAGTCATAACTTTATCAATAAAAAATTCAAAATCTTCTTCTGAAATAAGACCGAGTTCGCGAATCGAAATTAAGTAGCCAAGCGCATCCGGTGTAAATAATTTTTGCTCAGCCGGATGTAAAACACGAATGGATTTAGAAGATTTAAGATTTTTAATAAATATTTTTTCATCTTCCTGAATTTGAGATGAAATCCACGCAATGGCAGTATTTATTTCCGAATCTGTGTAACCAATTTTAGTTAAAACAGAATAATCTATATCATTAAAATTCTTCTGGTGCTTTAATTCGTTAAGAATGTAAATAATTATTTCTAATACTTTATCGTGAAACATTTATTTTATCTTTTAATAATTTCAAATAAAAATTTTCTTTTCTTCGCATAATAATCTTTTGATTTTTGGTATTATCATTATATCCGCATAAATGCAATACACCGTGAATCACAACTCTAAACAACTCATCAATAAAATCTACTTTATATTTATAAGAATTTTTTTTAACAGTATCAACAGATACAATCACATCCGCTTCGATAACTTCATCGTCATATCTAAAAGTCAAAACATCTGTTTCGTAGTTATGGTTCAGATACTTTTTATTTAAGTTTTTAATTTTTAAATCATCCGTTAAATTCAAATTTAAAATATGGCATAACTTATTTTCAAGTGAAAAAATTTTTTTAACAATATATCTCACTCTACTTTTAAATATCTTTAATTGATTTTTGTTCCAATTTTCGGGATTGTCTATGAAGAAATTTAAATTTATAGTATTCAAAAAATATTAACTTTCAATTAATGATAATGCTACTGCTGAAATTAATTTTTCAGAATTTAAAGATTTAAAATCGCTTTTAAAAAGTTTTTTATCAACATTTGAATATAACGAGCAATCCCCCTGTATAGAAATTATTAAACCGGAAATATAATTCTGATTTTCGGAGATAAAAATTATCTCTTCAAGCATTACACTTAAAATAAAATAATTGCTATTTTGTAATTGTAAATGTGCATTTTTTGTATAAACTGAAACCAAACAATTATCCTTTGAATCAACTAATAGGTCCAGGGATATTTTTGTCTTCTTTTCTTTATTTTCAATCAAAAGTGAATAAGTATTCTTCCCAACAGAAAATTTCTTGTTAAATAATTTTTCAATTGATTTAAGAGAAGTTCTTGTATAATGTTTTTTTATATTTTTCTTACTCAAATTAAAATAAAATATTTATTTAAACAAAATTTATATCTCCTTTACAGACTTTGCTTTCAAACCTTTGTCATCTATTTTCAATTCATACTCAACTTCTACACCTTTTTCTAATTTTTTATACTCACTATTGGTTACTATTACAGAATAGTGAACAAATATATCATTACCCTCTTCATCAACAATAAATCCATATCCTTTTTTAGCATCAAACCACTTTACCCTTCCTATTGGCATTTCCTCCCTCCTGTTTATTTTAAAAATTAGTCATATAATTAATTAATTGATTTTTTTTCATAAATAAAATTAAATAATTAAAAGTTTAAATTAAACTAATAAAATAGAGAAAATAATAATTAAAATTTTTTTATGAAAATATTTAAAATTTAGTTACCTTCTTTTTCAATATTTATATTCCCATCTTCATCAATAAGCAATCTACTTTCAGGAAAATCAGAAGCAGATAATTTTTTCATTAATTTTGCACAATTATTATTTTCATCAATTACTGGAATACCATTTTTGATTTGCTTGCAGGAATAAATAAAACCATATAAAAATTCGCCATTTTTATTCAAGAAAGCTTTTAAGATTGGAGCATATCCAAGATAACCAGATAAACCGAACTTTCCATAAGTACAAAAATTTCCAAGGCTGTAAGCAATCAGTCTGTTTTTATATAATTCCAAACCTCTTGGAACATGAGGACCATGTCCAAAAACAATATCTGCTCCGAGGTCAATCATCGTATGTGCAAATTCATAGATATCGCCTCTATCTTCATTCATATAAAATTCTCTTTTTTTAGTAACATATACTGAAGATTGCCCTTCAGCCCCGCAGTGAACAGAAACAATAATAATCGATGAATCATTGTTAATTTTTTTAATTAAATCAGAAGCTTTCTGTAAATCATTTAAATAATGATTTCTTGCAAAACCAATAAAAACAATATTAACATTCTTTATGACGATATTATTATATGGTTTTTCTTTCAAACCAAAATACCCAATACCGTACCTATCAAGAGTTTCCATTGTACTCAATTTACCCTCTAATCCCATATCATTTGTATGATTATTAGCAAGATTGAGGAAATCAAACCCCGCTTCTTTTAAATACTCAGCATAATGAGTAGGGGTTCTAAAAGCAACACAGCCATCACAAGTTTTAGGTGAACCTCCCTTATCCAACAGAGGTCCTTCCAAATTACCAATTGTTAAATCTGCATTAATTAAAATATCTTTAACATCTCTGAATAAATATTCCCCATCGTTCGGAGGCAAGCTATTGCCTGGATAAGTACTACCCATCATAATATCACCAACAAAAATCAAAGAAATTGAATCTATAATAGAAATAGTACTGTCTTTAGGTTTATCTAAATTTTTATTTTCTATTTCATTTTTATCACAGCTAAATAAAATTAATGATAAATAGATAAATAGTAGAACAATTGTACTTTTCAAAATACGATATAAATTTTATTTAACAATCTCAACTATTCCATGTGTAATATATTTATATTTATCGTCGAGAAGGGAGACCTTATAAGTACCGGCAGATGTAAAATTTATTTTCTTTTTATCGAAAAAATAAATATAATCCCAATCTGGTTTCACAGTAAATGAAATTGTATTTATTATCTTTTCTTTGATCTCGTAACCAAACTCGTCTTTTATTTTTGAAATTCTAATATATACATTGCTTAATCCGATTTTTTTATTTAGTGGTCTATAATCCACCATAATAGTTAAGTATCCGGTTGTAAATCTATTGCTTACCCCTATTTCACCAATTTTACTATCATATGTTTCACAAAAATATAATTTAGGTCTTGTTTTGCTATCGTAAATATCCTTTTCACTACCTTGATTTAGTGTATCATTTCTTTGAGTAATTTTTGTTGGTGTGTCAGAATTATCACTATTAATAAATGTTATAATTAGAATTCCTGCAATTATAAATATTAAAACTACAGATACAAAAACAATTATAGCTAAGGTGTTAGATTTTTTCTTTCCACTTCCCAGAATGCCTGGCATACCTGAATACGGGGTTTGAGTATATTGTGAATATGTCTGATACTGCTCGGTAGAATAGTTACTCTGAGGAACAGTTGGTGAAACAGTTTTTGTAAATTCATTGGAGAATGTCTTATCATGCGAAATACTTGAATATTCATCGTTAGTATCAAAACTTTCTAATGATTTATAATTATTGAGAGCATTAATAAATTCTGCACAATTCTGAAATCTTTCTGATGGAAGTTTCTGAGTCGCTTTTTTTATAATAACTTCTAAGCCTGGAGATAAAGTTGAATTTATGCTTGTAAAAGGAGGTAAAGGTTCTTTCTTAATTTTCTCTGAAATTGAATATTTGCTTGAAATGCTTAAATCATAAGGTATATTTCCAGTGAGAATATAAAATAAATTAACACCAAGAGAATAAATATCAGAGCGAGCATCAATATTTGAACCTGATATATGCTCAGGACTGAGATAAATTATGCTTCCTGAATAGTTTTCAGAAAAATTAGCAGAGCCCTTAACAATTTTTTTAATTCCGAAATCAAGAATTTTAGGGGAATCATTTTCCAATAAAAAAATATTTGAAGGCTTAATATCACCATGAATTACTCCGACATTATGAGCATAATTAAAAGCTTCTAATATCTTTTTAAAAATATCAACCGCTCTGTGTTCGGGAATTGGACCATTAATTTTCTCGATGTAAATATCAAGTGGATATCCCTGGACATACTCCATCAAAATAATTAATCTATTATTTTGCTCAACAAAATCAATAAGAGAAGCAATGCCAGGATGATTCAATTTTGATAAAATATTAGCTTCCTCAATAAATCTTGATTTAAGTTCATTATTTAAACTAAGTTCTGGAGTTAATACCTTTACGGCAACGAACTTATTTTTTAGTTTCTGATGTTCAGCCAGATAAACTGCACCTACACTTCCTTCCCCAATTTTTTTTGTTATTTTATAATTAAATATTATTTCTCCAATCATAATTTTATAAATTAATTAATATAATAAATATTTATTTATGGTATTTTTAAAATTCTCTACATCTTGTTTACATGAATTGATAATATTATCATAGGATTCATTATTATCAATCATAATCCTTAGTTTATTGGTACCGGCTAACTTATCTATAAAATTATTATTAATCCATTTAAAGTTATTTTCTAAATTCTTCAAAGTTAACAGTATTGCAACTGCTGTTTCCATAGGTTTGAATTGCCAAAAATCTTTTAGAATTATTCTTATACCATAGCACTTTTGATTACAATACTTAGGTGTATTACCAAAGCTATCTTTTTCAGGAGTAAACTCTATTTTCTCAAAATCTATCCCTGAAAGATTGTATTTATTTAGCTCATCAATTATTTTATCCGTATTACAAAACGGAGAACCAAATAAAGTAAATGGAAAATCAGTACCTCTCCCTTCTGAAAAATTAGTACCTTCAAGGAAACAAAGAGCAGGATAAAGTCTTGCTGCCTCAATACTTCTAATGTTAGGAGATGGATTTACCCATTTCATATTTAAACTTTCAAAATCAACATTTCTGTTATAACCCTGCATCTTCATAATTTTCAAGTTAACACTTTTACCATTAATATCAATACAAGATTTCAAATAATTACCAAGTTCTCCGGTTGTTAATCCATAGCAAATAGGAGTTGGAATTAAACCAACAAAAGATGAATATTCCTGTTCAAGAAAGAATCCTGATATATAATTTAAATTATGAATAGCAGGACGGTCACATAAGATAAAAGTAATATTATTCCTTTCTGCATCTTTTAGGGTAAGATAGAGTGTAGATGTATAAGTATAGAACCGCACACCCAAATCTTGAATATCATAGATTAATATATCAATATCTTTTAAATATTTATCATCAATGTTCTTTTGATTTTGATATAATGAAATTACAGGAATACCTAAATAAATATTTTGATTTTTTTCATCTGCAAATAATCCATGTTCCGGTGTAAAAATCCATTTTATATTAATACCTTTCTCAACTAAAACATCAATTAAAAGTCTGCCATCGGAAAGAATACCTGTTTGGTTAGTAATGACAGCAACCCTTTTATCAATAAGTAAATTTATAGAATCAATTAAAGTTTCACTCCCCGTTTTAAAAATCAAGATACTCCTGTTTTTACTGTTATAATTGCAAATTAAAACATTAGAAAATAGTAATGATATAATAACGATTATATAAATAAAATTGACAGTACTATTTTTCCTCATCTTTTACTTTTTTATCTTCTTTATCCTGTTCTTTCTTTTTAATTAATTCCTTCTCATTTTTGTTCTCTTCCTTTATTTTATCTTCTTCCTTTATCCCCTCTTTAATTTCAATTTCTTTTAAATCCTTTTCTTCTTTTTTTGATTCAACCCTTTTGATTGAATCAACTTTTCTTTTTGCGGCAGAATCAATAATAATCAACTCTGTTTCTTTCTTTTTCTTTTTAACATTTACAGAGTCTTTAGGTGGTATATTAATATTTTCAATCACTTTTCGAGTCTCAGAGAGTAACTCGAATGACTTAGGAAAAATCGTATCATTCTTATATTCAAAATCAATGATGTATTCTGCATTTATAAAATCACCTTCTTTAAAATTAGTTCTATAAATCCAACTGTTTACACCAAAATCTTTAAATGTTTTGCTCTCTATAACAATACTGTGAACGAATCCCCTTTTAGATAGCAATTCTTTTAACCTTTTTAAACCACAATTTTCCTGAAAATTCAAATCAATATATAAAATACTACTGAAGTAAAATTTAACTGAATCTGGTAACGGTTCATCATTATGTAAGAAAAATAAAAAAGACTCAATATTTGCCTCTAATCCCGTTGAATAGTTTCTAATAGAATAAATTTCTCTATTAAATAAGTTACCATCTTTACTTCTAAAAATTATTAAAATTATGAACAATAAAATCAATCCACCTGTAATTATTATTATTTTCTTTTTATGGTTAGATAATTTGAAGAAAAAAGATTTATTTGTTTTTTTTACTTTTATTCCAATAAAAGGAGTTGTAAAAATATCCTCCGAATTTTCAATATTATTTTGTTTTTGTTCTGTACTATCTGAATTATTAATATTTTTTTGTTCTTTATCCATTAAATATTTTTTGAACAACAAATTTTACATTATCAATTTTAACAACCTTTAAAATAAAAATTAATGCAATAAAAACAATTAATAAAGCAAATTTAAAATAAATTAGTCCTGCAGTTATAATAGAAGCGAAGTAATAATATAAAGCAACCGTAATAATAATTGAGATGAAAATATTCATTAACTTAACATACTCATAATGAATCTTATAATATTTATTAACAACAAGGAAAATTCCTATTGTCATAGATGCATAACTAAATACTGACGCAATAGCAGATCCAAAGATTCCAAAGAAAGGTATGAGTATAAGATTGAGTAAAATATTAATCAAAGCCGCAATAAAAGTAATGAGAGAAAGGTATTTAGTTTTTTTCATAATATAAATTCCTGGCATAAGATTTATATAAATACCATAAATTAAATATGCAAATAAAACAATTGGTACAATATTCAATCCTTGCCAGTACGCCTGCCCTACCAGGTAGCCCTTGTTGAATAATCTTATTTTTACTATGTCATTTATGAACAAAGTAAGAATCATAAATAAAACAGCTTCTGCTAAAGTGAAAAGAGTTAAAACTTTAGAAAAAATTTTCTTAGCGTCAGGTTCTTTGAAAGTTTGCATAAAAAAAGGTCGCCATGCAAACTCGAACATAGAAACAAAAAGCATCATAAAAATACCCAGTCTATAATTCGCTTGAAATATACCTACTTCAGAATAATCTTTAGTAATTAAGTAAATCATCGGTCTACTTATAACCTGAATAATATTAGAACTGATTCCTGCAGGTATATAGGGTAGAGAAAATTTTAATAATTCAGAAATCAGATTTTTGTTTATCTTAAACGATAGGTTTTTTAAAACAATTGGAGAAAGCAAAATAAAGGTAACAACTGATGCAACCACATTACTAATAAAAACAGATTCTATCCCCCACCTGAATCCTAAAATTAAAACGAAATTAAGAGTAACATTTATACCAATATTAATTAATTTAATTGTAACAAATTTCACAGGTCTATGAACTAATCTCAAATAGGCAAAAGGTACAATAGATATTGCATCAAAGAAAAGAATAACAGCCGTATATTTTAAAATATAATCCTGTTGCTCTCGCAATTGAAACAACCAGGAAAGATTTTTAGAAAATAAGAAGAGAATACCGGATAAAATAAATGAATTTACAAAAATTCCTAAAAAAGGGTGTGAAAAATTTTCTTTCGCATTTCCAACCTCAAGAGTGGCTGCAAATCTAAAATATCCTGATTCTAATCCAATAGTAAAAAAGACATTCAAAATAGCGATATAAGCATATATATTAGCAACAATACCAAACTCCCCCGGAGCAAACATATTTGTATAAAGTGGTACAAAAAGGAAATTTATAAACCGCCCAATAATAGTATTAGTACCGTAAATTAAAGTATCCTTAGATAAAGCCTTAATCTTCTCAAACATAATGTTTTAAAAAATAAAGTAAATATATGAAAATAATAATCCTAAAAAGTAAATTAAAATAATAATTTACCCCTCTTTTAGAAAAGATTATTTGAGAATATTACAATTATTTCTCTACAATTTCTATCTCACCAGAAGCGATCTTTCTACCTTTATCATCCGCTAAGGTAACTCTATAAGTACCAGGCGACCTAAAACCAAGTCTTTCTTTATCTTGAAAATATAAATAATCCCAATCTGCATTAACAGTAAAGGGAATTTTATCAATTTCCTTTTCAACAATTTCAGTACCTTTCTCATCCTTAATCTGAGTTATGATTAAGTCGACATTCGCTGTTCCAACCTTTTTATTTTCGGGTCTTAAATCTACCATAACGGTAAGATAGCCCGGAGTGAATCTGTCACTTACCCCCACTTCTTTACCATTAACATAATCCTCACAAAAATAAAGTGAACTTTTCTTTTGACAGCTAATAAAAAATATTGATAGCATTAAAATACTTAACGCTAAAGTAAAGAATTTTTTATCCATAGTTTAACATTTAAAATTAAGAAATTATAATAAATATATTATCTCAGGTTTTAAATTCAAGTGAAATATCTATTGATTTGTAAGAATGAGTTAAAGACCCAATTGAAATGTATTTTATGCCACTTAATTGAGAATACAAACTAATATTATTTAAATTAATTCCACCGGATAATTCTAAAGCAAAAAAATCTTTATTAATGTCTATTACCTTTTCAATATCATCTATTGAAAAATTATCAAGCATAATAATATCAAATAAATTCTTACCGTAGGTATAAGCAGTGGAGAATTCCTCAATATTTTTTACTTCAATTTCAACTTTATAATTTTTTATTTTTTTCTTTTTTAATTTATTAATAACATTCATTATTCCACCAGCCTGTACGATGTGATTATCCTTAATTAAAATCATATCATAGAGGCCGTATCTATGATTGAAACCTCCTCCAATTAAAACAGCCAATTTTTCAAATAGTCTAAAATTAGGAGTTGTTTTTCTGGTATCTAATATTTTAATATTGGGATTATTAAGTTCATTTACAAATGTTCTAACATAAGTTGCGATACCGCACATTCTTTGTAAAATATTTAATGATAACCTTTCGCATTTTAAAATATTTTTTGTATTTCCATATACGGTACCAACAACAGTGTTTTTAAGGGATTCCTCCCCATCTTTAACATAGAACCTAATATTAATTCTATCGTCAACTAAATTAAAAACTCTCCTAAAAATTTTTAAACCGGCAACAATTGCATCTTCTTTCAATAAAATGTCAGCTTTTGATTTAGCATTATCAGGAATTAAAATTTCAGAGGTTATGTCACCTTTACCAATATCTTCTCTTAATGCTAATTTTATTAACTTATCAGCGGTAACGAAATCAAAATTTTTATAATAATTCATACATTAAAATTTACTTTTTATTAAATCCATAAAATCGATAGGTGGTCTCACTGGCTTTAATGTCTTAATATCTACAAATGAATGAATAGTATAACCTGAAACCAATTTTACATCATTATTATAAATTTCATATTCAAGTTTCAATCTTACTGTTGGTTTATCTTTCATCATAGTAACAATTCTTAATAGTTGGTCATATCTACCTGAAACATAGAATCTGCAGTAAGCTTCAATAACCGGCAGAGCATATCCCTTCTCTTCAAGCAAAAGGTATGGATAATTTAAACTCCTTAATAAATCATTTCTACCAGCTTCGAAATATTCAAAATATTTAGCGTAATATATTACTCCCATCATATCAGTATGCGCATAAAGAACTCTATAAAGTAATTCACTTTTAATCATAATTAAAAATTTTATTTGGGTTTAAAATATTATTTGGGTCAAACAACCTCTTAATTGATTTCATCAGTTCTATCTCAATATCTGATAAAGCAATATGGAGAAATCTCTTCTGAGTTAATCCAATTCCATGTTCACCGGAAATTGTTCCATTTAAAGATACAGTTAAAAGAAAAATTTCTTCAATTGCATTATTTATATTATTATTCCATTCTGCATCTGACATTTTATCTTTTAATATGTTAATGTGTAAATTCCCATCCCCTGCGTGTCCGTAGCAAATAGTTCGTATATTATATTTTTTAGCAATTTCTTTTACTCCTAATAGTAAATCAGGAAGCATAAATCTTGGGACAACAGTATCTTCTTCTTTGTAAACAGAAATTGCTTTAACTGCCTCTCCAATTGCTTTTCTTAAAGTCCACAATTCTTCTACTTTATTCTTATCCTCAGCTAAAATAATATCAAAGGCACCAAATTTCTCGGAAATATCAGAAACTTTTTCCATTTGATAATAAATACCTTCCTCACTTTCACCATCAAGTTCAATCATTAATTGTGCCTCGGCATCAGAATTTGGAAAGGATTTATCAATATGCTTTTCAGCTGCTTTAATAGCATCCTTTTCCATAAACTCGAGAGCAGAGGGGTTTATATTCTTACGAAAAAATTCTGCAACAGATGCAATACAATCACGGGGATTATTGAATGCAATTAATAATGCTTTTCTAACTTTTGGTAGAGGTATAAGTTTTAAAACTATTTTTGTTACAATTCCAAGAGTCCCTTCGCTTCCAATAAAAAGTTGAGTCAAGTTATAGCCAGTAACATTTTTTAAAGTTCTTGAGCCGGTATTGATAATATCACCATTTGGTAAAACAACTTCTAAAGAAAGGACATAATCTTTTGTCACTCCATATTTGACAGCCCTTGGGCCACCAGCGCATTCTGCAACATTACCGCCAATAAAACAACTTCCACTTGAAGCGGGGTCAACCGGATAAAATAAATTTTTTTTCTCGCATTCTTTTTGTAAAACCTCAGTAATTACGCCAGGTTCAACAACTACCTGAAAATTATTTTCATCTATTTCCAGGATTCTATTCATTTTTTCAAGTGATATCAGGATACCCCCTTCACATGGAAGTGCCCCACCTGATAAACCTGTACCACCACCACGAGGAGTAACAGGAATTTTATGTGTATTTGCAAATTTTAATATCTCAGATATTTCCTTTGCAGAAGAAGGTTTTACAATAAAATCAGGTAAAAATTTTAAATCTTCTGTATTGTCTTTTCCATAAACCTCCTTGTTATAATCATCAGTAAGTACATTTACTTCACCAAAAACTTTAGAAAGAAAATCAAAAGTCAATCTTTTTATCTCTTCACTAATCATTTTAAATTTTAAAACAATAAAAATTTTAAATATATCAAATAACTTTTATTATTTACTTTGAAAGTTCTGTAGTAAGAATACCACCACCAAGTTCAGGTGGTAATTTTGTTTCGCTCCTAATAAGTTGAACAGGGTTTAATTCATTATACCAGTAAAACTCTGTGGTATTATCTTCAAGGTTTTTTAATTCTATTTTCATACATCTGTATACATCATTTTCTATCACAACATCTTCACTAATAATAAATTCAGCCTTAAAATATTTAAGAGAATTTGATGATGAACTATATACAGTGAAATAAATAGGTTTAGAAGAATATTTTATTATCCCAAGAATTACATCAAGATAACCACCATCTGATAAAACTGGTTTCTCCAAATTTAAATTTATATCCTTTTTAACATTATTTATCTGCATATATCCAGTAATATTATCAGAGGAGAATCGTAAATTGGAAATTTCAGTGTTACCCTGTTTCGTAATGACAGAAAATGGAAGCAAATTGTCAGGATTCAATTTATATGATACAGAAATCTCACCCATTGGCATAATAGTCAGGTCATTAATCTCTGGTTCGGAATTCTTGTTGGTTTTAATTGTTCTTTCAAGTTTGAAAGTAAAATCCTGCCCCATAATTTTTGTTTTCATATTGTATTTAAACTCTGAATCAGAGAACTTTTCTTTTCGAAATTCAGGAAGAGAAGATTTCTTAGCATGCTTTAATTCGAGTTCTGTATTTTCCGGAAGTTTCACAGTTTCAATATCAACAGTAAGTTCATTCAGTTTATTTTGTATAGCAGGTGAATATTTTTCCTGACTTCTTCCACCTAAATGCTTTTCAAGAAATTTATCAATTTTTGCAATCATAGCAAGCCTGTTCAATTTCCCTAAAAAGCCATGCCCTTCATCTTTAGCAAGAAGGTACTCCACCTGTCTGCCTAAATCTCTCAAAGTAGCAACAATCTGGTCAGACTCTGCTTGTTTTACTCTGGGGTCATTTGCTCCCTGTATTACTAATAAAGGAGCTTTTATATTATTAGCATAAAAAAGCGGAGATTGAGATTTTAACCTCTCAACATCTTCAGGATTTTCAAGACTTCCTAATCTGATATCAAAAGTCTTAATCATCGGAACCCAATAAGGTGGAATTGATTTAATCAAAGTGATTAAATTTGAGGGTCCGACAATAGAGACCCCAGCAGCAAATAATTCAGGAGTGAATGCCAATCCTGCAAGAGTTGCATAACCACCATATGATCCACCTAATATAGCGATTCTTTTCGAATCTGCAAGACCAGAATTTATCAAATATTGAACACCATCAGAAATATCATGTTGCATTGTACCTGTTCCCCATTGCTTATTTCCAAGATTGAGAAATTTTTTCCCATATCCAGTAGAACCTCTGAAATTTGGTATTAAAACCGCATAACCTCTGTTTGCAAGAAATTGGGCAATTGCATTATAACCCCAAATATCTCTTGCCCAGGGACCACCGTGAGGGAATACAACAGCAGGTAAATTCTTTGCTTCTACACCAAGAGGAGTAACAAGGTATGCAGGAATACTTAATCCATCTCTTGCTTTATATCGAATAGGCTTCATCTCTGATAAATATTCTGTTGGTAAATTGGGTCTTGATTTGTATAAAAATTTTACTTCACCTGTTACCCTATCATATAGATAGGCACTACCAGGATCTACATCTCTTGAAATATATATAATAATCTTAGATTCATCTTCAGTCATACTTGTAATTGACCATTGACCCGCGGGTAGTTGTTCAAGTGCTTTATTAATTGATTGCTCCCACTGTTTATCTTTAAAATAATATCTTACATAATCAGAAATGTAATAAGTAACAATTGGCTTCCTTGTCTTTTCTGAAATCATAATTCCACCAAAATCTACTTCATTTTCAGGGTCAGATTCAATAATTTCAAAATCTCCGTTAGTTAAATTAATTTTTAACAATCTTGCTAAATCAACGTCCTCCCCTTTATTTGTGCTTATGTAAGCGAAATTTGGATCATCTGAAAATCCTTGAAAATCAATTGATTCTTCAAAAGAAACATCGAAAATTCTTTGAAATTTATTTCCACTAATCATAAGAAGTTCCTCTCCACTATCATCCTTCTGTCTTAAAGCTGCTCTTACCACTCCTTCATCATCAATAAAGAAGGTAAGAACTTTTTCTTCATTTTTTAAAATTAGAGTTCGCTCACCTGTTTTTATATTCACTTTATATAAATCGTGATATTGTGGGTCTCTATCATTTATTCCCACAATTATATGCTCTGGGTCGTTTTTAGGTACTCCTAAAATATAAGTACGAACTTTTTCTATTGGGGTTAAATCTATAGAAACCGGAACGCCTGTTTTTTCATCAATAATTCCATTTGGATCAACTGAATATACACGATAATTCTCATCACCTCCTAAATCCTGAACATATAAAATCAACTTGCTGTCTCTACTCCAAAAATAACCGGTAATGGGTCTTTTAGTATCAGCAGTAATAGGTTTTGCCTTCTCAAAAGGTTCATCGATTCCTTTAACCCAAATATTCATCACATCATTAAGTGGTTTTCTAAAAGAAATATATTTCCCGTCAGGAGATAATTGAACACCTGAAATTTCCGGATCTCCGAAAAACACTTCAATATCAATTATCGGAGGCAGGTCATATTTTATATTTGTATTATTCATATATTGGGAATTTACTAAATTTACGATAAAAAATATGAAAATTATAAAAATTATTTTTTTCATTTTATACATTAAATTTAATTAAACTTTATTATAAATTAATTCTTTTAAATTTAATATAAAATTCCAAGAAATATGGAAATAAAATTTAAGAAAAAACTGCTAATAATTAAAATACTATTACTACTGATTCTTACAGGATATTCCTACTCACAGGAAAAAGATACAGTAATTTCTAAAGTTGTATTAGACCATTCGGTTTATGAAAAATGGAATAGATTAGAAAACCCTAAAATAGATTTATCAGGAAATTATGTAAGCTACGAAATTAACCCACAAAGAGGTGACGGTTTTCTGGTTAATATAGATTTAAAATCAAATAAGATAGATACATTTTATCGTAGCTACGAACTTTCATATTCAGCAAACAGTGATTTTATAATTTTTAAAACAAAACCTCCATTTGAACTTACAAGAAAACTAAAACTTGAAAAGAAAAAGAACGAAGAATTACCAAAAGATACATTAAGTATAAAATTATTAAAAAAGTTTGCAATTAATAAAAATTTAGATACAATAATAAAAATACCTGATTTTAAAAAATTCTCAATATCAGAAAATTTAAATTCAAAACCAGTAATTGTATATTTAACAGAAACAAAAGAAAAACAAGCTGAGGAAAAGAGTAAAAAGAAAAAGGAAAAAGAAATAACAAAAGTGAAAGATACTTACACATTAAATATATACGATATATCTAAGGATTCATTACTTTTGAATGTCGATAATATCTCAGATTTTTCTCTTTCAAAAAATGGTGAAAAAGTTGGATATACAAAATTATCTTATGACACTACAGACAGTAAAACGATAAATTCAGAAGTATATATCTTCAATTACTCTGAATTAAAGAGTACAAAAATTTTTGATGGTAAAGGGAAAGTAATTAATTTAACACTTGACTCTTCAGGGAATCAATCTGCATTCTTATATACCAGAGATACTTCGGAAGTTAAAAGATATAGTTTATATTATTGGAAAAGAGAGTTAAAATCAGGAAAACTCATCGATAATAATGCAAGAAAGATAGCAGATACAAATAGTTACTTTTTACCGGAAGAGTGGGAAATAAGTGCAAATAAAGAACTTATATTTTCTGATAATGGAAGGTATCTGTTTTTCGGTACAGCACCAAAGATATATCAGCCTCCAAAAGATACATTGTTAGATGAAGAAAAATTTAAACTTGATTTATGGAGCACAGATGATGCAAGGCTTCAAAGTCAACAGCTAAAAGAATTAGAAAAGGATAAAAAGAAAACATACGATGCAGTTTATAATATTAATGAAAATTATATAGTGTTAATTGCAGATTCAACAATTCAGGAAATTAAATACTCGAAAAATTTGAATTCAGAATATGCAATTGGACTGTCTTATTCACGTTATTATAAGTTAATATCCTGGGAAGACCCACCATATAAAGATGTATATTTGATAAACATAAATAATGGTACCAGAAATTTAATTTTAACAAAACATCAATACGATGTTGAAATATCTCCTGGCAGTAATTATGTAATCTACTGGAGTAAAACTGATAGTAGCTGGTATGTATATTCTATAAGTAAAAACCTTCATACAAAAATTTTATTCCCTGATGAGATAAAACTTTCTGATGAATTAAATGACATACCCGCCCCACCTTCACCCTATGGAATAGCAGGATGGACAAAAGACGATGAGAGTGTATTAATTTATGACCGGTATGATATATGGAAAGCAGACCCGAGTAATATAAAACCCGTCGTAAATTTAACAAATGGAAGAGAAGCAAAATCTGAATTCAGATATATAAATCTCGATAATGATTCAATTTTCGTTTCCACCACAAATTATATCCTATTACAATATAGAAATGAAGAAACCTGTAAGGAAGGATTTTATAAAATACATCTAAATATTGTGAATTCACTTGAAAAAATAATAGAACAGGATAATAATTTTACAAAGCCGATTAAGGCTAAAAATTCTGATGTAATTATATGGCAAAAATCATCTTACAGAGAATATCCTGATTTATGGATGAGCAATATAAATTTTTCTAATCCCAAAAAACTTTCTTATGCAAATCCACAACAAGAAAAATACTTGTGGGGAACAGTTGAATTAGTTAAATGGAAAGATACAACCGGAACAGAACATAGAGGATTATTATATAAACCTGAAAATCTTGACACAAATAAAAAATATCCGATGATTGTATATTTCTACGAAAAATATACAGATAGAATTCACGCTCATTATATTCCAAATCCAAGCCGTTCAGTAATTAACTTCCCTTTATATAATAGTAACGGTTATATCATTTTCATTCCCGATATAACATATAAAATAGGTTATCCGGGAGAAAGTGCATATAATGTAGTATTAAGTGGTACACTTTCTATGCTTGAGAGAAATTATATTGACAGAGACAATCTTGGCTTACAGGGACAAAGTTGGGGAGGATATCAGGTAGCATATATTGTAACGAGAACTGATTTATTTAAGGCAGCAATGTCCGGGGCACCAGTTGTTAATATGACCAGCGCTTATGGTGGAATTAGATGGGAATCTGGATTAGTGCGTAGCTTTCAATATGAACAAACACAGAGCAGAATTGGCGCAACACTATGGGAGAGGTTGGATTTATATTTAGAAAATAGCCCACTTTTTAAAGCAGATAAAATTACAACACCACTTTTAATAATGAGTAATGATAATGACGGAGCAGTCCCCTGGCAACAAGGACTGGAATTTTTCAATGCATTAAGAAGACTTGGCAAAAAAGCATGGCTACTCTCGTATAATGGAGAACAACACAATCTCACAAAATGGCCTAACCGAGTAGATTTATCAATCAGGATGAAACAGTTTTTTGACCATTACCTTAAAAACGCAAAACTACCTGAATGGATGTTAAAAGGAATTCCAGCAATAAAAAAAGGATTGATAAATGGTTATTAAATATAAGTCGTTCATTAAGATTTTTTTTTTGAAAATTATCCTTATGAAATAGCCATTGCAAAATAATTATATTACTACTACTCAAATAAATAAAAGAAAAATTTATATTTTGTAGAATATACTCTTTTAAAAAAATTATTTCTGTAAAATAATATCCTGGTTAATAAATAATATTATTAATTCATACTAATATTTGAACATAGATATAAGGGGTATTTAACAATTATAATAATCTAAATCATATAGGATTTTTTTTCATGGTTTCCTGATAAATGGGTATTGTCAATATGTTATGCAAATATAGAAAATTTAAATAATTTAAAAATTTTTTTATTATATTGCCTTCCATTTTCTCAAAATCAGGTAAAAACTTTTTCAGGATTTTTTTCACGGAATTATTTTAATAATAAAAAATTAGAATATTCATTATTTTCGTTAGCCTTTTATAATAAAAAAGCCATATAAGAAATTCTTATATGGCTTTTTTAAAAGATATATTCTTATGTATTATTTTATAATAACCATTCTTTTTGATATTGTAATATCTGAAGTTATAAGTTTGTAATAATAAATTCCGGAAGATAACTTACTTGCATCAAAAACAACTTCATATCCATTTACAGGTGGCATTTCTTTATCTAAAATAGTTGCCACTTCCCTACCAAGAACATCATAGACTTTCAATTTAACAAAGGTTTGCTTTGGTAAATCAAATCTTATTATAGTTACGGGATTAAATGGATTTGGATAATTTTGATACAATTCAAATGACTTCCCTGGTGAACCGACCGCTACTTGATTATTATTATATATTGCTAAATCTTTAACAGAGTAATCGACATAGTTGTAATCGGGATTTTCCGCTTTATTGAATTCAAAACCAATCTGAGAAACCGATGTTAAATTCACAGGTTGATTATCTATTTTAAATGATCTTAAAGGAATTTCAAAATCCTTTTCACCATTTACATCAACAACAACATAAGGATAGTAATATTTTCCATTAGCGAAAGCTTCCAAGAACACTCGTACTTTTCCCTTAGCATATAAAATAAATCTTAACTTATCAAATTTAGAAATATCAACACCATCATATGCACCATCAAGAGACCTCCCAATTAAGACATAGTCCCCTAAATCTGCTTTAATTCTTGCACCACCAGGAAATATATATGAACCTTCAGGTAAATTTGGAACAGAAGAAGAAATAATATTAGAAAATTCTCTCAGGTAACTCTTTTCGCCCACGAAAGGCCCATAAACACCTCCACCAAGAAATACAACATCTTTAAAATCATTTGGTGAGTTCATTATTACTCTTGCGGAAGACATAATACCTAATTTTAGCTTATGTTCCTTAATCCCAGGTTCTGCATTAATATTCTTTACAATTTTTTCTTCAGGCATTCCCTGTTGTCTTGTGATGAAAAATTCTACTTCAATATTCTCAGTATTCTGGGTTAAATTATTAGTTACGATTTTTACTTCTCCTGTATTTGAATAATTTGCAGAATAGAAATAAACATCTGCATCATTTAAGTAGTTACTTGTATATGAAACATTTTTAATTGCTTTGAATTTATCAATAATTGAAGAAACTATCTGCTTTGTGTAATTCATCGATGGAGACCAGACCTGAAAATTATAAACCTGAATAGCATCACCAGGGACAAGATATTCATCTAATGTCCATTTTGAATCTACAATAAACTCATTCTGCTTTTCATAAACAGAAAAAGATATTGTAGCATCGCTATTATTCCTCTTATTGTTTGTTAATCGTGCTAAATAATACGGTGCTTCATTAACAAACACAACATTTAATTCATCAAGAGAGAAATTGGCAAGCCTATCGCAAATGGGTTTTGTATGATTATATACTTGAGGTGGATTTGTTGTAGTGGAAAAAACTGCTCCAAGCCTATATTCACCGAGCATATAATCAACCGCATAGGCAGAAGTAGCATTAGAAATCTTCATTATATCAAAAGGTGTCGATTCAAAAGCAATTGAATTTTCAGGGCCTATTGTGGGTATTAGTGTTTGTAGAGGATATCCATAAAGTGGATTATCTTTTTGTACATATTTTGTAGCGAGACCTTTATGAATTGTGAAATATCTTTGATACAATGCCCAAGCCATATCATAAGAGCTTTCTATACCAGCTTCGTACCCACCTGAAGGTTTACAGTTTACATCTTCAGCATAGGACCTATATAAAGTACAACCAATCTTTGATAACATATATGCTTTATTCTTAAATGAAGTAACATTTGTATCAGTAACAACAACACTTAAAGTTACACTTCCTATAGTACCAGAATTTAATGTACCCAATTGCCAAATTATAACATTTCCATATACTGTTGCATTTCCCGAGTGTGATACATAAGCAGTACCATAGGGCATAGTATCAATGATACTAACATTTGTTGCCTGATATCCAGAGAGATTTTTATAGGTAATAGTGTATGTTGTCGGCGTCCCTAAAATTTTTGGCATAACATGTACACCATCAGATTTATAAAGTAAAATCTTTTTACCACAGGCTGTTTCCTCATTATTAAATAAATGCCAGGTAAGACAACTTCCATCAGAACAGAGGGCGGTTTTAAAAACATTGTAATGTCTACCCTGATAAAATTTTGTTGGCTGTCCTCTGTTAATGGGTGATGGAATAAACTTATTATCAGCACCAACTGGTACCTGTTGTATTGCTCCCGACTGATTATCATAACCCCATACTGCTTCATAATCTCCTACCCCATAAACATTAATATATTCTAATTTGGGATATAAATTGCACAATGGGTTATCTTGTGGAAAAATTACTGTAAGATAACCAATTAAAAAGAAGAAGACAAAACTGAAAATAAATTTTTTCATTTCCTTTAAATTATTTTAATTAAAAAACACATATTTTTTCTAAAAAGTTTTCGATTATTACAAAAAATAACTGCAAATTTCATTCCTAAAATAATTACTGTATTAATTCTATGATAATTATAAACTTAAGATAACATAACATATACAAAAAATTATCAAAATAGTAGTATCTAAACTATGTTTATAATAGATTTACTATATTTATAAATCTTATTGAAAATAATTACTTTAAAAATTGAAAATCTTTTTTTTATATTATTAAATAAATATGATTATTATATTGTTTTTATAAAATATGAAAATATTAAGAATATTAGAATTATTAAGACCCAAGCAATGGATTAAGAACTTATTTATATTTGCTCCTCTTTTATTTGCAGGGGAATTATTGCATTTTGAAATATTTATTAAAGCTCTTATTGCATTTTTTGCTTTCTGTGGAACATCAAGCATTGTATATATAATTAATGATATACTTGATAGAGAAGCAGATAAAGTCCATAAGGAAAAGAAATATAGGCCAATCGCTTCAGGTGATGTAAGTATAAAAGAGGCTTTGATATTTGCTTTTATTTTATTATTAATAACGATTTTTTTAAGTTCTAAACAACATTTATATTTCGGGATAGTTTTACTGATTTATTTTTCTCTTAATCTGTTATATTCAATATGGATAAAGCATATTGTAATTCTTGATGTATTTTTCATATCTGCAGGTTTTTTACTTAGAGTTATTGCCGGAGCGGTTGCTATAAATGTTCCTTTATCAAGCTGGATGCTACTGACAACAATCTTTATTTCTCTTTTCCTTGCAATTTCTAAAAGGAGAGCTGAACTTGTTCAGGTAGACGAAGAAAACATAATAAAGCAAAGAAAAGTCCTATATCATTATGATACAATATTTCTTGACCAGATGAATACGATTGCAGCAACAGGGACAATTATATGTTATGCATTATATACAGTTTCAGAGAAAGCAATAAGTACTTTCCACACGGAGAATCTTATATACACAACACCGTTTGTTATATATGGAATATTCCGATATTTATACTTGATACACATTAAAAAACTGGGAGAAAATCCATCAAATATATTAATGAAAGACATTCCCTTAATAATTAACATCATACTCTGGTTTATCATTTCGGTTTTGATAATATATAAATCAAAAGGATTTATCTGGTAATAGAGTGATTGATATCTCAAAACAGGAGAAAGATAAAAATATATCAAGTTTTAAAGCTGAATTATTATTGCTTTTTGCTACGATAAGCTGGGGATTAAGTTTTCCAACAATAAAACTCTCCTTAAACTATTTTGATCCCGTAACATTTGTTATGTTAAGATTTGGTTTGTCACTATTTCTATGTCTAATACTTTTTTTCAGAAAATTAAAAACATATTCATTTAATCATATAAAATATGGATTAGTACTTGGTATTTTTTTATATATAGGTTCACTTGCACAAACAATTGGACTAAAATATACATCTGCATCAAATTCAGCGTTCATTACAGGTACAAATATATTACTGATACCATTTTTACAGATATTGATAATTAGAAAAAATCCAAAAATAGAAAATATTATAGGAATAATAGTTGCATTTATCGGACTTTACTTTTTAACTGGCATAGAACACTCACCTTTAAATATTGGAGATTTGATTACTTTTATTTGTGCAATTTCATTTGCAATTCAGATTGTTTTAGTAAATTATTATTTATTAAAAAGCAATTTTTTACCATTATTGATTGGTGAATTTATTTCTATGACATTACTTAGTTTTCTTTCTTTATTTTTTTTCAGGGGAATTATTTTTGGTGAAGTAATACTGATATTTAACATAACCTCTGGAATATTATTATTGTTCAATATTTTATTTCCAACCATACTATCATTTTACCTCTCTACAAAATATCAAAAGTACACAACACCTGTAAAAGCAGGTTTGATATATAATTCTGAAGTTTTTTATGCAGTAATTTTTTCTTATATTATATTAAATGAAATCATTCAGAAAAATCAAATAATAGGAGGATTGCTAATTATTACAGGTATAATAATATCAGAATTTTACAGTGAACTAAAAAATTTTATAAAGAAATGAAACACAAAAGAATAATCGTAAAAGGTTTAGTCCAGGGGGTTGGATTTAGATATTTCTGCGCGTATAAAGCAAAAGAATTGTCAATCACAGGATATGCAAGAAATATGGAAGATGGAAGTGTATTAATTGATGCGGAGGGAGAAGACAGTTTGATTGAAGAATTTGTTAACTGTGTAAAAATAGGACCCCGGGCAGCTAAAGTAAATTCGATTAAAATTGAAGATTTAGAATACGAAGGAAAATATACATCATTCAGAATTTATTAGAATAAATTAACTTGCTTATAATATAAACATCAATTATAATTGTATATGTTAATGAAAAGAACAATAATCGCTTTTATAATATTATTATTCACATCAATAAATCTGTTTTCCCAAACTAATAGTACATATAATTTTTTAAAACTTGAGGTTGATGCAAGAAGTGCAGCATTAGCTGGCAGTTTAATAGCATCCGAGAATGATGTCAATATGATTTATTACAATCCTGCATCAATCGCAACAATAAAAAAGCCACAGGCATCAGTTGGATTCTTCAAATACTTACTGGATATTAATTCTGGAAACGCTGCATATGCTCAATCATATGAGAATATTGGTTACTTTGGTGCAAGTATAAGATTTATAAATTATGGCGAATTTGATAAATATGATGAAAACTTCAACAATGTTGGCACTTTCAGTGCAAACGACATTGCTCTAACAATCGGATATGCTAACTCTTATAATGATATATTATATTACGGAGCAAATCTAAAGTTCATATACTCAAATATTGATGAATATAAATCAACAGCGTTAGCATGTGATTTAGGACTTATGTATAAAGTTTCCTCTTATGATTTAAATATAGGGATAAGCCTATTAAATCTTGGAAAACAAATCAGTTCATACATAGATACAAAAGAAAATTTACCACTTGATTTAAGAATTGGAGCAGTAAAAAAGTTAGAATATCTTCCTCTTACTGTTAGCTTTTCATTCAATAATCTTGTTGAACAAACAGATAAATTTATAAACAGATTTAAATATTTTACTGTTGGTGGTGAATTTGTTTTAAGTGATTATGTAATGCTTCGGGGTGGGTATGATAATCAAAAAAGACAGGATTTAAAAACCGGAACCTCTTTAGGGTTGGGGGGATTTAGTGCTGGTATTGGATTGAGATATGAGGATAAATATTTCCTTGATTATAGTTTTAATTCTTTAGGTAAAATTGGTTCTACACACAGAATAAATTTGAAATATATTTTAAAATAAATTAATCTTAACCCCTTCCTCTCTTATTTTCTTAGTTAACTTTTCTATCTCAAGTAAAACATTATTTAAATTATTAAATAGTTTATCGTCATAGATAAATTTTCCAACCCCTTTATTTTTATCCTGAATATCACTAACAATCACATTAAGATTATTTACCAAGCCATCTATCTTATCAGTTAAATTCTTAATATTTCTTATAGTAGTATCAACACTTGGTTTATTTTCGTCAAGAATGTTGTTAACATTATCCAAAGTAGTATTTACTTTATCAATTGTTCCGCTGGTCTTATCAGTAATATTTTTCAGAGAAACTTTATTTTCAGAAACAAGACTGTTTAAATTACTTGAAGTTACCTGAATATTGGAAATCGTGTTTTTCAATTGATTTTTTACCGTCGGGTCCCCCACAATATCATTCACACTGGTAAGAATAACCTGTAAATCTTCGGCGGCTTTATTAAAATTACCAATTAAACCTTTTATCTCTCCGGTTAATTCATTAACATTATTTATAAGAGCGAGCACATCATTCATCTTCGAGCCACATAAAGGAACATTATAATCAATCTCCTCATTGGAATTACCCTGTGTTATGCTGATAATTTTTCCACCCAATAACTCAGTGCTAACAATTTCGATTCTGTAATTCTTTTTTATACTAACATCTTTTTCAAGCATAAATTCTACAAGTACAGAATCACCCTCAAGACTAAAATCTTTAACTTTGCCTTTAATAACACCATTTACCATAACCGGGTCACCCTTTTTTAAGCCTGTAACAATTTTAAAGTAAACTTTCAGGTCTCTCATATCCTTTTGAATATAAAAACCTCTCGCCCAGAACATAGTAGCAATAACGATAAGCAAAGCCACTGCTACAAAGACCCCAACTTTAAATGCATTTATACTTCTGTAAGCCATTTTAGTTTTTATTTTGTAATTTTTAAAATTTGATATTGTTTTTTCCCATTCTGAATGTTTACTTCAATAATATCATTTATTTTTTTACCCATCAATGCTTTTCCTATTGGAGAAACTATTGATATTTTATTCTGCTCAAAGTCAGATTCTTCAGGAGAAACGAGAGTATATTCTGTTTCTATATTTGTCTGTAAATCCTTTATAGATACCGTACAAAGTATATGTACTTCATCTTTCGGTAAAATATTTTCATCAATTACTGTTGCACGAGAAAGGATATTTTCAAGTTTTGCAATTTTAATTTCAAGGTGTGCCTGTTCTTCCCTTGCGACATCATATTCAGAATTCTCTGATAAATCTCCATGAGCTCTTGCTTCAGCAATTTTATCTGCAACCTGTTTCCTTTTTGATGTTTTTAGCTCTCGTAGTTCATTTTCAAGTTCTACAAGACGCTCTCGAGTTATGTATACATTACCGTTTTGCTCCATAATGAAGATGATTAATTTTTAAAACCACTTTTGTTATTTTTTAACAGAACTAAATGTCCTAATTTATCCCGTTTAGTTTTTAAATAATTTTCATTTTTTGGATTCGCTGGAATCTCAATAGGAACTCTTTCCACAACTTCAAGACCGTAACCTTTGAGACCAACAATTTTTTTTGGGTTATTTGTTAACAATCTAATTTTCTTTATACCTAAATCTCTCAAAATTTGAGCTCCTATGCCGTAATCTCTTAAATCAGGTTTAAAACCTAATTCCAAATTCGCTTCAACAGTATCTTTACCTTTTTCCTGTAATTTATATGCTTTAATCTTATTAATTAAGCCAATTCCTCTTCCTTCCTGTCTCATATATAATAAAACACCTGTGCCCTCTTTAGAAATCATATTCATAGATTCAATTAACTGGTCTCGGCAATCACATCTTAAAGAACCAAATACATCACCAGTTAAACATTCTGAATGCACTCTTACTAAAACTGGCTTAACAGAAGAAATGTTTCCTTTAACTAATGCAATGTGCTCAAATTTATCCACGAATGATTCATACACAATAAGTTTAAAATCACCGAATCTGCTCGGTAAACTTGCCTCAGCAATCCTTTTTACAAGTTTATCTTTTTTAATTCTATAATGAATTAAATCTTTAATTGTAATAATATCAAGTTTAAACTTTTTAGCGATTTTAAGTAAATCCGGTAACCTAGCCATTTCACCATTTTCTTTTAAAATTTCACACAACACGCCAGCAGGATATAACCCAGCTAACTTTGCAAGGTCAACGGCTGCTTCAGTATGCCCTGCTCTTTTTAGTACTCCACCATTAACCGCTTTCAATGGAAAAATATGTCCTGGTTTACACAAATCACTTACCTTAGTTTCTGGATTTATTAACGCTTTAATAGTTAAGTTCCTATCGTAAGCAGAAATTCCTGTGGTTGTTCCAATTTTATAGTCCACGCTAATTGTGAAAGCTGTTTCCTGTAAAGCAGTACTGTTATTTGTCATCATATCAAGATCTAATTCTTTCAATCTTTCCTCTTCCATAGGAACGCAAATTAAACCACCAGCATTCCTGATTAAGAAATTAACTAATTCCGGTGTAGATTTCTCAGCAGCGAAAATCATATCTCCTTCATTTTCTCTGTCTTCATCATCTACAACAATTACAATTTTACCTTTTCTAAAATTAGCAATTGCATTTTCAATTTTAGAAAAACATTTACTCTTATCTTTCATTTATAACAAATTAAAGATAAATAAAATTAAATACTTCGTATTTTGTATTATTTTTTCTTTTCTAATTCATCCGTAACACCAATAATAGTCGCAATGGAATTTTTTTCAAGTTTGACCTTAACATTTTCAGAAATTTTTACAAGTACGGTTCTTTCTTCAACACCTTCAATAGTTCCGTGGATACCACCAGCAGTAATAATCTTATCTCCTTTTTTAACACCGCTTAATAGTTTTTGTCTTTCTTTTTGCCTTTTTTGCTGAGGTCTAATTATAAACAACCAGAAAACAAGAATAATCAAAATAAATGGAAGAAAGCTCAAAAGAGAGCTCATACCATCCTGTTGACCTTGTTGCGTTTGACATTGTAAAATGATTAAATTTAGTAAATTCAATTTAACCTTCCTTTCTAAGTAAATTTATTATTTCTATAATTATTTAAAAATTCTTTTTTAAACTCTTGAAAATTATCCTCTTCAATTGATTTTCTGATTCTTTTCATAAACTCAAAGTAAAATTCAAGATTATGAATTGTTGCAAAGCGCATAGCAAGAGGTTCATTTGAAAAGAACAAATGTCTTAAGTAAGATAAACTATAATTATTTAGAACAGACGAGTTAAAACCAGCATCAAGTAAATCAAATTTTAATTTATTCTTCGAGCTCTTAATATTAATTTCTCCGAAAAATGAATACAAACGACCGTGTCTTGCATTACGAGTAGGAATTACACAATCAAACATATCAATTCCCAATTCAATCGCATTTAAAATATTTTCTGGTGTTCCTACTCCCATAAGGTATCTTGGTTTATTAACAGGTAAAATATCAGTACAAAAATCAATAACTTCATACATAATATCATTATCTTCTCCTACTGCAAGACCGCCAATAGCATTTCCATCAAAATCCAATTCATTAAGTTCTTCAATACTTCTCCTCCTTAAATCTTTAAAAACTGAACCTTGATTAATTGAGAATAAAAATTGTTTACTTTCATATTTGATTCTATTACTCTTGAATCTTTCCAGACATCTTTTTTCCCAATTATGTGTAATATTTAAAGCAGTCTCTGCTTCTGAATGTGAAACCGGATATTCAGAGCAAACATCAAGAGGCATAATAATATCAGAACCAATAATCCTCTGGATCTCAATTATATCTTCAGGTGTAAAGAAATGGGTTGAACCATCAATATGAGAATTGAATTTTATTCCGTCGCTATCAAATTTCCTGAGTGTTGCAAGACTATATATCTGAAAACCACCACTATCAGTAAGTATAGAATATTGCCAGTTGATAAATTTATGAATACCACCTGCATTATGTAAAATTTCTACTCCAGGTCTTAAATATAAATGATAAGTATTAGCCAAAAAAATATTGTAACCAATACTTTCAAGGTCAGAATTAGAAATTGCTTTTACAGAACCTAAAGTACCAATTGGTAAGAAGACAGGAGTAGAAATTTCAGAGCGAGAAGTAATAATTTTGCCTGTTCTCGCTTTACAATTCCGATTATGACAAAGAACTTGAAAAAAACTCATCTTACAGGTTCCCAATTTTTAGAGAATGATTTATTGAACAACAATATCCAGAACGCATTGATAGCCCAAATGAAAAAAAGTTTAAAATATCCATATTTTCTATATCTGCGTGGTGATTCATAAACTAAATCATTTTTAGAAAAATATATTTTTCCAATTTTCGCAAGCCTTCTGTATAAATCAAAATCTTCACCTGCGATAAGGTTCTCATTATACCCATTTACTTTTAAAAATGCTTCTCTGCTCACTACATGACACTCGCCTCTTGCCATTCCAATTCCAAGAAAATTCAAAACTCTAACATAAGTATTGTAAAAGAAATGAAAAATTCTGTCAGAAAATTTGCATTCATCATTAAACACTTTAATTGGATAAGCAATAGCAACCACTCCATCACAATTAATAATATTTTTCAAATTCTCAAACATAGCATCTAAATTTTTTGAATAAGTATCAGCATTAAAAAAGACAAGTATATCACCCTCAGCGTATCTGGCACCAAGATTTCTACCACAGGCAATATTTTGTTTTTTATCACTTTCAGGAAGAATTAATTTATCGTAATAAGAATCAATTATTTTCAGAGTATTATCAGTACTACCACCGTCAGACAAAATTAGTTCAACATTGTGTTTTTTTTTAAAATCATCAGTGAACTGTGACAAAACTCTATTAATAAGTTTCTCTTCGTTCAATAAAGGGATAATAACACTAACACGGACATTATCATTTAAGACTTTACGAGACGCTTTAAGCCCTTTTTGTCTATTGTTCTTAATGCTTCCGTTGATATTCTCATTTTTACCCATCTTTTTTTCTCTTCATCCCATAATCTTTTATATTGAAGATTAGGGAGTTGTTTTCTTTTTGTCCTGTTGTTTGCATGGGAAACATTATTACCCGATAGATTTTTCTTACCCGTTATCTTACATATTCTTGCCATAGTAAATTAATTAAGGTTTATAAACTTTAAAAGTTGATTCATATATTTTTGTTTTTCGATCAAAAAATTTGTAAGTACCTTTCGGTGTCTTGACCGCTTCAACAAGCCTTACGCTCAAAATTCTGGTCTCTTTGTTTGTATCTGGGCATATAGCCGTCAGTTCTGTTTTCTTTGCTAATTTTGCTGCTTTATCTGCAAATGATTGTGCTTTAGCCATATTATTTATTATTATTGTTTAAATATGAGTTGATTTCGGTTTTAATTTTTTGATTAACATTCTTTTTTACCATTTCAACTGCTCTAAAAATCATATTTTTAATAGCAAAAGATGTAGATTTACCATGTCCAATAATTGCCACACCATTAACTCCAAGTAATGGCACTCCTCCATAATTCTGATAATCAAATTCTTTCAATATTTTTCTAAGTGTATTTTTAAACATTCCCATCCAAATCTTATTTTTAAAATTTCTACCTGCATAGTCTTTGAATTTATATTTTAAAATTTCTATAATACTCTCAGCAAACTTCAGGACAATATTACCAGTATATCCATCACACACAGTTACATCCACCTTTCCAGATAGAATGTCATCTCCTTCAACATTACCAATGAAATTAATTTTTGAGTTCTTGAGAATTTCATAAGCTTTTATAGTAACTTCATTTCCTTTATTTTCTTCTTCTCCAATATTTAATAAACCAACTCTCGGATTAGGAATATTACCAATATAATTCATATAAACGCTACCCATAACAGCAAACTCCAGCAGATGTCTTGATTTACAATCAACTGATGCTCCCACATCAAACAGCATAGAATAGCCACCTTTCAAACTTGGTAAAGGAGAACCAATGGTAGGTCTACTAATTCCTTCAATTTTACCGAGCGACAAGGTAGAATTAGCCAGTACAGCACCGGTATTACCAGTACTAACAAAAGCGTCAGACTCACCCTGACTTTGCAATTCAAGACCAATTCTCATTGAAGATTTCGGTTTATTTTTATAAGTATCTGAAGGAGAATCCTCCATAGTAACAATCTCTTCAGCGTTAATTATATTAAAATTATTCGAAAAATCATATTTTTTCAGATGTTTCTCAATTAATTTCCCATCACCTACAAGAGTAATATCAAGAATGTCACCTTTTTCTTTATAAGCGAGGACAGCACCTTCAATTTCATTAAGAGGGGCGAAATTTCCCCCCATGGCATCTAAAGCAATTCTTATTTTATTATTCTCTTTCAATTATGGCAACTATTTATTTTTTGGGAATAATAACGCTCTTTTTATCATAATAACCACAGGAAGGACAAACTTGATGAGCTAACTTCATTTCTCGACAGTTAGGACAAATAACCATTTGAGGCACAGATGCCTTGTAGTGAGTTCTTCTCTTTCTTCCTCTTGATTTTGAATGTCTTCTCTTTGGATTTGGCATATAAAATAATATTAATTTATTAAAAGTAATTTTGAAGTTCGGTTGTGTCTTTTTGTCTATTTCTATTGAATAAAGAATCTATTCTCCTATGACAGAACAAACATATACCGTCTTTTTCTTCCGGAACCCTTTTCATCGGTATAGATAAAAGAATATAATCTCTAACAGATTCAGTAATATCAATTTCAAACGAATTTTTATCTATATAAAATACATCAGGCTCTTTATTATCTTTGTTCAGTAAGTAGTAATTATCATTTAATTTATAAAGCAACTCAAAAGAATTAGAAAACTTATACTGAAAAGAATCAAGACATCGGTCACATTCAAGTAAGATAATACCTCTAACAAAAATATCTAATATTATGTTACTCGCTCTTTTAGATAATTTTACATCAACATCAAAATTATCTATTAAATTAAATTCACCAATATCTACATCTATAAAATTCGCTTTAAAATTATAAAAGTAATCACCATCTCGCAGCCCTGAGATTTTAATTTTCATTATAACAAATTAATTTGTAATTAAACTATACTCCTATAAGTTCAGAATATGCTTTGGAATCAAGTAAATTATCTAACTCTGCAGGATTAGAAGGTTCAATTTTTAAAATCCAACCTTCACCGTATGGGTCTTGATTTACTAAAGCAGCATTATCTTTAATAGCTGAATTAATTTCAATTACTTTACCAGAAACCGGACTGTAAACTTCAGCAACAGTTTTAACTGCTTCAATCGAACCCAACACATCACCTTGCTTTACCTCACTACCAACAGAAGCTGTAATGTCAACATAAATAATATCACCCAATTCACTTTGAGCATAATCGGTAACACCGATAATACCAATATTACCTTCTAATTTAACATATTCATGGTCTTTAGTGTATTTTAAACCTTCAAGAACCTTCATTTTTGATATATTTTAATTTTTTTAAACATTAAAAATAACAAAATTAAGTAAGTTATTCAATTAAATTATTAATATTTATTTACTTTCTAACTCCCTTTTTAATGCTTCTTTTTCTATCTCTAATTGTTTTATTTTTCTATCTATTTTATCAATTTCTTCAGGTAAAGAATCGATTTCTATTCTTAACTTTGATGCAGCTTCATCAATTAAATCTATAGCTTTATCAGGTAAAAACCTATCTGAAATATATCTATTTGATAATTGAGCAGCTGCTACTATAGCAGAATCAGTAATTCTAACTCCGTGATGAATTTCATATTTTTCTTTTAACCCTCTCAGAATTGAAATAGTGTCTTCCACATCTGGTTCTAAAATCATAACCGGTTGAAATCTTCTCTCAAGCGCAGGGTCTTTTTCAATATATTTTCTGTATTCATCAATTGTAGTAGCACCAATACATCTTAAATCCCCTCTTGCAAGAGCAGGTTTCAATAAATTTGAAGCATCCATAGAACCGGTAGTTGCACCAGCCCCCACAACAGTATGTAATTCATCAATAAAAAGTATAACCTTCCCATCTGAATCCTGAATTTCTTTTAACACAGATTTTAACCTCTCCTCAAACTGTCCTCTGTATTGAGCACCTGCAATCAAAGCTCCCATATCCAGAGCAATAATTACTTTTTCCTTTAAACTTTCTGGTACATCACCCTGAACTATTCTTATTGCAATTCCCTCTGCAATTGCTGTTTTTCCGACACCGGGCTCCCCGATAAGAACAGGATTATTTTTTGTCCTTCTTGAAAGGACTTGTAAAACACGCCTTATTTCCTCTTCTCTTCCTATCACTGGGTCAAGTTTTCCTCTTGCAGCAAGGTCATTTAAATTTCTTCCATATCTCTCCAGAGCTTTAAAAGTATCTTCAGGATTTTGACCAGTAACTCTGCCAGACCCCCTTACATCCTTTAAAACAAGAAGGATTCTATCTTTTGTAACGCCATTTCTGTTAAGCAATTGTTTTATCTGACTTTTACCATAAGTTGCTAAAGCAATTAATATATGTTCAACAGAAATATAATCATCCTTCATAAAGCCGGCTTCTTTTTGGGCTCCTTCAAGGACATCGTTTAAATCTTTTGATATAGACTGAGATATATCACCAGAAACTTTTGGAAAGCTATTAATAATCTCATTATTTTTATTCTCAATTTGATTAACGGAAACATCAAGTTTCTGTAAAATTGAAACGGCTATTCCTTCTTTATCCTGAATTAAAGCAGCAAAAAGATGTTCCGGCTGGATAATTTGATTTGAATTATCACTTGCAATCTGTTGAGATAATTGTAATGCTTCTTGGGACTTTAGTGTAAATTTGTTTATATCTATTGGCATAGTTTTAAATTAATATAATCAAAACTAACAAGTATATACTTCTTTTTCAATTACAAGTTAGATATCCATTTATTATATTAATAAAATTCAATTTAATATTAAATGGCTGAAAAAATAAGTACTCTGATATTAACTTATAACAGTTCATCTACACTTGAAAAATGCTTGAACAGTGTATTATGGACAGATGAAATAGTAATAATCGATTCAAATAGTACTGATTCAACAATAGAAATAGCAAAAAAATACAATTGCAAAATATATCAGATTGGAAGAGAAAGATACTCAGATAAAAAAAAATTCGGTCTTCAAAAGCTCGAAAACCAGTGGGTACTTTTTTTAGATTCTGATGAAGAATTATCAAAAGAACTTCAGGAAGAAATACAGGAATTATTAAAAGTTAAAGATTTAAATCCTGGCGGATATGAGATAGAACGAAAAGTATATTTCATCGGGAAATGGATCAATTATGGTGGCTGGAGCAATGACTTTCAGTTAAGATTATTTAATAAAGATTTTGTGGAAATATCAGACAACGAAGTACATGAAGCTTTTATATCAAAAACGAAATCACTCAGATTAAAAAACAAAATACATCATTATACATACGGAAATATTTTCGAATATATACAAAGATTTAACTGGTACAGTTCAATGGATGTTTTTGAAAAATTGAAAAAACAAAAGGAAATAAAAGTTAAACATTATAATCTTATCCTTAAACCTTTATCCGAATTTTTAAGGTTTTATATTTCAAAAAAAGGATACAAAGATGGCATACATGGTTTTATATTATCAGCTTTTTCAGCAATTCATAAATTTTGCACTTATGCAAAGATATGGGAATATAATTATTGTATAGAAAACAATATTGAACCTCCACCAATTAGATTTAAAGATTTAGTAAATTTACCGAAAAGAAACTAAATTGATTTCTGTATTATTAATTTGTAAAAACGAAGAAAAAATTATCAGGAACTGTCTTGAAAGTGTTAAGTGGGCAGATGAAATAATTGTTGTGGATTCATTCAGTAATGATAGTACAATAGAAATTTGCAAAGAATACACTGACAAAATATATCAGAACAAATGGGAAGGATTTTCTAAACAAAAGAGTTATGGACTATCAAAATGTAATGGTGACTGGATTTTCTCAATCGATGCAGATGAAATTTGTACTGAAGAATTGAAAAATGAAATAATAAGTAAAACAAAAGAAAATAACACTTCATTTGACGGTTTTCTAATCCCAAGAAAAAATTTTTTCAGAAAAAAACAATTGAAATTCGGAGGAAGTTATCCTGATTACCAGTTAAGATTATTTAGAAAAAGCAAAGCCACACTAAATGATAGACTTGTACATGAAAGTTTTATTGTTAAGGGTAAAATTTCAAAATTAAATAATCCACTTGAACATTATCCGTATAGAAGCTTCAAACAATACATAGATAAAATAAACAGTTACACAACTTTATCAGCTGAGGAAAAATACACAAAAGGAAAAAAGACGAATTTATTTTTAATTATATTTAAGCCATTATTTGAATTCAAAAAAAATTATTTTTTACAACTTGGTTTCCTTGATGGTTTTGCAGGCTTTTATAAAGCACTTTTTCATTACATTACTAAACTGTTAACAGAAATTAAACTTTGGGAATTGATACATAATAATAAAGAATGAAAACATATAAAAGACTCTTAAAATATTTAAAGAAATACAAAGCAAGATTAACCACATCAATATTTTTTTCTATATTATACTCAATTCTAAGCGGTATAACAGCCTACCTGACAATACCTTTGTTGAGAACCTTATTTATGAGCAACACACCAAGTGTGGTAACAGAATCTTCTAATGTATCTAATATATTCAAAAGTTTCCAAAACAATTTTGAGAGCTTTATATTGCAAGGTGATAAAGAATTTGCAATCTTAAAGATATGTATTATAATGGTAATTGCATATATTCTGAAAAATATGACCGGATATATTCACTCTATACTTGTAACTTTTGTAGAGAAAGGTATAATGCGGGATATCAGAAATCAATTATACACAAAAATCAATTCATTTCCAATAAGATATTTTACTGAGCAAAGGACAGGTCACTTAATGTCGATTATGACAAGTGATGTTTCAAATGTGCAATCTGCTATAACCGCTACATTCTATGATTTAATGAAAGATCCTTTACTTATAATAATATACTTGATATTATCATTCCTGATTAGCCCTGAGATGACATTAATAGCATTTATTGTTTTTCCTATAAGTGTATTAATAATTTCGAAAATGGGCGCTTCACTGAGGAGGAGAAGTATGCGTGTTCAGAATAAAATATCAGATATTATGTCTATTGTTTCGGAAACAATTTATGCTGCAAAAATTATAAGAGCATTCAATGCAGAAAATTATCAGAACAAACACTTTTATCAGGAATCTGAAAAACATTTCAATCTGATAAAGAAAGTTTATAAGCTCAGTGAATTAGTTTCCCCATTAACAGAAATACTAACAATAATTGCAGGTGCATTTATAGTGTGGTTTGGTGGAAGACAAATACTGATTAATAATGCACTCAAACCAGAAGAATTCTTTGGTTTCCTTTTTATATTATTCCAGCTTGTTACACCGATAAAACACCTTGCTACAGTTAGTAATAGAATACAAGAATCATCTGCTTCAGGAGACAGGATTTTTTCAATTTTAGATGCTGAAGTTGAAATAGAAGATGAAAAAGATGCAATCGAATTGCAAGAATTTAAGAAACAAATAGAAGTCAAAAATGTTACATTTTCTTATGATGGAGCGAAGGATGTTTTAAAGAATGTAAGTTGCATTATCAAGAAGTCACAACTAATTGCTCTGGTTGGTCCATCTGGCGGAGGAAAAACAACCTTTGTTGATTTAATAGCAAGATTTTACGATGTTACTCAAGGAGAAATTTTAATTGATGATATTAACATAAAAAAAATAAGGATAAAATCATTAAGGAAGCTAATTGGAATAGTACCACAGGAAATTATTTTATTTAATGATACAGTAAGAAATAATATACTTTTTGGTTTAGAAAACATACCAGAACAAAAATTAATAGAGATAACAAAATATGCCAATGCATACGACTTTATAATGCAAATGTCCAAAGGATTTGACACTAATGTAGGAGAAAGAGGAATAAAACTATCAGGTGGACAAAAGCAAAGGATTGCAATAGCAAGAGCATTACTTAGAAATCCACAAATATTAATCCTTGATGAGGCAACATCTTCTCTCGACTCTGAATCTGAAACTTTAGTTAAAGATGCACTTGATAAACTTATGGCAAATAGAACATCAATAGTAATTGCTCATAGATTATCAACAATTTTAAATGCAGATAATATTTTAGTATTAGATAAAGGAGAAATTGTTCAAAGTGGAAAACACCGAGAGTTAATTAAAATCCGAACTGGATTATATAGAAAATTATATGATATGCAGTTCAAAAATGAAGTTCAATGAAGATAAATGAAACTGAATTCTTAAAGAAAATAAATTCAATAATATTATTTTTTCTTTTTTTACATCTAACAGCAATTAATGTTACCATTGCTCTTGCATCAATTTCTTTTGGTATATGGGGTGGTTTATGGATAGTTGGGTTAATTTTAGAGAAAAAATTTTTTATAAATAATGAAGTAAGAAAAGTTTTGCTTCTTCCGAATATCTTTTTGATAATTTATATTCTTGCTGAAATTATTTCAAGAATTTTCGCAGTCATTCCGGAAGGTGCGTTAATTGATTTAAAAAGATTACTATTGTTAGCAGTTTTCTTCGTATCAATAGATAAATTCGAGGATTCTGCATATTTTATGAAATATTTCTTTCTGTTAATAATTTTTTATTCATTAATTTCTACATTTGAAACAATAAAATTTTTATATGAAATATTAAGAGGATTAAAACAACTTGATACTTCCTCAAACAGATTAGGATACTTTACACATCCAATTACAACGGGTGAACTTAAGATGCTAATCCTCTTATCTTCTTTTCCATTAATATTCGCAAAAAAAGAATTAGCAAATAGAATTAGAGTTTTTATATTGATTCTTCTAATCCCTATATTTGTTTCAATGATATTAACATTCTCAAGAAATGTAATTTTTGCTACAATAGTATGTTTATTTTTCTTTACTGCTATGTATAATAAAAAGGCATTAGTAATTTTTTTAGTAACAATTGTTGCTATATGGTTTATTTCTCCAGGTCAAATTAAAGACAGATACAAATCAATTTTTGATTTAAACCACGAAAGTAATAAAGCAAGGATTGTAATGTGGGAAACAGGGTTGAAAATTTTTAAGGACTATCCCATCTTCGGAACTGGAGACAATGAATTCAGAGAAATATATAAGCGATATAAAAACATAGAATACGAAGCAGAAGGCTCACACTTACATAATAATTTTATGATGACTCTTGTTACAACAGGGATAATAGGCTTTATAGGATTTTTAGGCTTTATGATAACACTGCTTATACAAGATATTAAAATCTACAAGAAAACAAAAAGAGATTTATATAAGAAACTTGCAATGGGCTCAATATTAGCTTTAATTGCACTAAATATATCGGGACTCTTTGAATGCAATTTTACTGACTGGGAAGTAGCATCACTTTTTTTCTTCAATATTTCATTTCCTTTTATTATTTTAAAATTTGAAAATAAAGAAAAGTGATATGGATAAAGAAAAATCATCACAACTTTTTTATACATTAATTTCACATTATCAATTACAAGCAATGGTGATGCTCGGGAAATTAACCAATCCAGCAACAAATAAAGTGGAAAAAAATCTTGAAATTGCTGAATTTTTTATAGATACCTTAGAAATGTTAACTGAAAAAACAAAAGGTAATTTAAGTGAAGGTGAACAAAGATTTCTTAATGAAACTTTAACTAATCTTCGACTAAATTATATAGAAGAAAGAGATAAACCTACAGAAAATAAATCAGAAGAGCCTCCAGCATCAGAGTCCACAAAAAAAGAATAAAATGATATACGGAATAACGGGAAATAAAAATAAGGAAAACATTTGTTCGGTACTGAACTTAATTGTTTCTCACCTTACAGAAATTAAAGTAGAATTTTATATTGATGAACCCCTAAAAGAACATATTAATTCTAACAAATATAAAGATAGAGTTATTCCTTTAAAAAAAATAATTGAAAAATGTAATATCTTATTATCATTAGGTGGTGATGGAACATTTTTAAATACAGCAAGACTTATTGGTAAAAGCAATATACCAATTTTAGGGGTTAATCTTGGTGCTCTTGGATTTATGGCTGAGGTCGGTCCAAAAGAAATAAATAATTTTATAAATAATGTCGAAAAAGGGAAATATAAAATAATTGACTTTTGTGTTATATCAGCAGAGTTAGATAATAGAAAATTTCTATACGGAATTAATGAAATAGTTATAGATAAAAGTAATTCAATCAGAGTAATAGAAATTGATATTAGTTATAATAATGAAAAAGTTGTAAATTTTTTAGGTGATGGTGTAATAGTATCTACCCCAACTGGTTCTACGGGTTATTCCCTATCCGCCGGTGGTCCAATAATATGTCCATATAGTAATATATTATTAATAACCCCAATTTGTCCTCATACATTGAATTTTAGACCTATAGTAGTTCCCGACGATGGTTTGATTCTAATTAAAGCAGTTGGCAAAGATAATATCAGGATAACTTCTGATGGACATACATCTTATATATTTGACAAAGAGACAACAGTTAAAATAATGAGAGCAGATTACACAGTAAAAGTAATCAAGCGAATAAATAAAACATATTTTCAAACATTAAATAGCAAATTGCTCTGGGGTGAAGATATAAGGAAAAAATAAATTTAATATGGCACTCCATCAGATGCAGGAGCTTTAGTTTTACCAATAGCTCCAAGAAGAACAAAAACAGTAATCAAGTAAGGTAGCATTTGTATAATTTGTGATGGGATAAAAGTCTGAGTAATCTGCAAAGTTATTTCAAGTGATTCAAAAAAAGCAAACATCAGACAAACAAAAAATATATTGATAGGTTTCCACTTACCAATAATCATAGCAGCAAGAGCAATGAATCCACGCCCTGCAGTCATTCCCTGGCTGTAAGTATTTTGAGAAGATGCAATCCATATACCAGCCAAAGCTGATAAGAAACCACAAATTAATATTCCGTAAACTCTGTATAAACGAACTCTTACTCCTAACGATTCACCCGCTTCAGGATTCTCCCCTGCTGATCTTAATCGCAATCCAAATTTTGTTTTAAATAGCAATTCATTCGAGGCAAAGACAAGAAAGAATGAAAACAAAATTATTATATCACCAAAAACATTGCCAATATAATTTACCTCTGATATCAAAGGAATTTTTGGTAAACTTACAAATCTCGGAGTGTTGCTGGAACTATGGAATAAATATACAAGTAAAAAGTTTGCTAATCCAACAAAAAGTAAATTAAATCCAACCCCGGTGACAATTTGATTTACTTTTAACTTAACTGTGAATAGTGCAAAAAGAAGACTAAATAAAATATTTAATATTATTGTAATGGCGAAAGCAAGAAAACTATTATTTAAATAAATAGCAAAAACAGAGTAGAAGAATGCAGAGATAATCATAAATCCCTCAATTGCAATATTCACAACCCCGGCCCTTTCAGAAAAATTAGCAGCGGAAGCCCCCAGATAATAAGGGGTAAAAAGTCTCAAAACCTGAGCAAAGAAAGAAAGATTTAATATACTTAAAATTAGATCCATTGTTTATTGTTTTTCAAAAAAATAGGTTACAATTTTATCAACAGAAATTATTGATAGAATTATGATACCTTGAATTACAAACATAATTTCTTTCGGTACAAAAGTGTTAACAGCAAGACCACCGAAATCAAGAATTCCAAATAAAAATGCAGAAAATATAATACCAATAGGATTATTTTTTGCAAGCAAAGCAACAGCAATAGCAGTAAACCCAATGTTATTAGAAAATCCAAATTCATAGTAACCCTTATACCCTAATACAAAATTTAGAGCAACAAGAGATGTAATACCGGAACCAATTAAAAAAGTTATAAGATAAATTTTATTTACTTTAATACTCATAAATTTAGAAGCTGTTTCATTAAATCCAATTGCACGAATTTTATAACCAAATTTAGTTTTATAAATTAAAAAATAAGAAATAAAAGCCAGCAAAATTGCAATTAAAAAACTAAGATTTAATGATGAACCAGCAAAAAGATTGAATAATTCAGAAAATTTCGGCATAAATAAATTGTCAGAAATCTTCTCCGTCCTAACAGTTTCAGGTACAGCAAAATAATTAATTAAAAGAAAATTAATTAAAGCGAGAATAATAAAATTAAGCATAATAGTAGTTATAACTTCACTTACACCTTTTTTAATTTTAATCACTGCAGGGATAAATCCAAAAAAAGCACTAACCAAAAAACCAGCAATAAGAGAAAGAGCAATATTGATAATAACAGGCAAAGGAGAAAGATAATAGGCAACAACAGCCATAGTAAAAGTACCAGCATTTAATTGCCCCTCTGCTCCAATATTAAATAATGAAGCATGGAAGCAGAAAGAAAGACCTATAGCACAAAATATCAAAGGTGTTGCTTTGAAAAGAGCCTGCCCAATACCATAACCACTTGCGAAAACTTCATAAAATATTATTCCGAATATATCAAAGGGATTTTTTCCTATCACAATCAAAATTAATGAGGTAAGTAATAAAGTAACTATAATAGATAACGAGATAGAAATAAAATTTTGTAATACTTTTGAATTCATTTAACTATTCCTATCATTAATTCTCCGATTCTTTCAAGAAATGCAGTTCTATTGAGTTCTAATTCTTTTCTTAAATCCTTTTCCGAAAAAACTTTTAAAAACATACCTTTATACATAACAGCCAATTCATCAGAAAGAGTTATCAATTCATCCATATCTGAGGATATAAGAAGGATTGCTTTAGCTCGCATTCGTTGCATCAAAATTTCAAAGTGAATTTTTTCTCTTGCTCTAATATCCACACCTCTTGTTGGATGCGAAAAAATTAATATGTCATTGTTTAACAAAATTTCCCTACCTACTATTGCTTTCTGTTGATTTCCACCTGATAGATATTTCATTGGACAAAACCAATATGGAATTCTAACAAGGAACTGGTTAACAATATCTTCCTCAAATTCTTTTAATTTCTTCCGGAAGGCAACTTTAGTGTCTCGCTTTCTTAAAAAATAATTTTCAGCAACACTCATTTCTGCTATCATTCCTTTCTTAATTCTATCATCAGGAACAAGTGATATATTCAGATTTTCAGGTGAAATTTTACCTGTATATTTTTTTCTAATTCCCATTAATACTTCGACAAGTTCATTTTGCCCATTTCCTTCTACCCCACACAAACCCAAAATATTAAATCTTTTTAAGGAAAAATTTAAATTATTTAGCTTTTTAATGCCGTTTTCAATAAGATTGATATTTTCAGCAATCAATAATTCCTCTTTCTTAGAAATGCTAAACTCAATCTTTTCAATAGTGTCAATGTCATTAACTTCACCAATTATTTGCTTCCCCAATTCAGAAATATCTAAATTATCTTTATCAGTTTCATATACAAGTTTACCTTTACGAAGTACAGAGACTTTATCGGATATGTCTTTAACCTCGTTTAATTTATGAGTAATTAAAATTATTGTTTTACCGTCCCGCTTAAAATTATTCAAAATATTAAAAAAATCTTTTAACTCAACTGGAGTTAGAACGGCTGTTGGTTCATCAAATATTAAAATCTCTGAATCTCTGTATAATAATTTTAACAATTCAACTTTTTGTTTTGCACCAATACTTAATTCATCTACATAGTCATGCGGGTTTAATTGTAAATTGTAATTTCTTATTATTTCGTTGATTCTTCTCTCAGCGTTTTTAAAATCCAATTTATATCCTCTGGAAGTCTCAGCTCCAAGAATTACATTTTCAAGAACTGTAAAATTATCAATCAACATAAAATGCTGATGTAGCATTCCAATTTTTAATTTGATAGCGTCGAGCGAAGACTTAAAAATAACTTGTTTACCATTTATAAAAATCTCTCCAGAATCAGGTTTATAAACCCCAAAAAGTATTTTCATCAAAGTACTTTTACCAGCACCGTTTTCCCCTATTAAGCAATGAACAGAATTATTTTCTATAGTTAAAGAAATGTTATCATTTGCTTTAACTTTTCCGAAACTTTTTGAAATTTTTTTTAATTCAATTAAACTCAATTTAAAAACTCTAAATAATGATTAATATCTTGGATGAAAAGTTTTATGAACTTCTATAAGATAATCTTTCGTAATATGAGTATATATTTGAGTTGTAGAGATATCTGAATGTCCTAATAATTCCTGAATAACTCTAATATCGGCACCACCTTCAAGTAAATGAGTTGCAAAAGTATGACGAAGTGTGTGGGGATGAACCTTCTTTTTAATATTTGCAAGCTTTGCGTATTTATCAACAATTAGCCATATAGCCATCCTTGACATTTTATATCCTTTAGTATTCAGAAAAACAAAATATTTTGATTTATTATTAGCAAAATATGGTCTACCTTCCAATATATATTTCCCTAACCACTTTAGAGCAATCTTTCCAATAGGTATGATTCTTTCTTTAGAACCTTTACCAAAAACATTCAAAAAAGATTCATCAAAATTAATATTATTTAACTCTAAATTTATTACCTCACTAACTCTTAAGCCAGAGGAATACATAATTTCCAGAATTGCTTTATCACGCAAACCAATTTTTTTTGATACATCAGGTTTATTTAGCAACATTTCAACTTCAACATAAGAAAGAAAATCAGGTAACTTTCTTGAAATCTTTGGAGATTCAATATTTTCAGTTGGATTAGCGGAAATTAATCCTTCATTTTCAAGAAACTTAAAAAAATTTCTAAAAGATGAAATATATCGACTAATAGATTTTTCAGATAATAAATTTTCTTCCTTACTTTCCGTACTCTGAATATGGTTTAAAAAAGAAAGGATTGTATCTTCTTTAATTTCCGTAATGTTATTAATTTTTTTTTCTTCTCTTGCGAAAGAGAATAATTTATTTATATCAAAACTGTAAGAACTTATTGTATTATCTGATAAATTTTTTTCTGTACGAAGATAAATTTTATACAACTCTAATTTTGCATTTAAATCATCCATTATTTAGATTCTGCAGTTTTATTATTATCCTTGCCGTTCTCTTTCTCCTCGGGATATTTAATCCTCTGATGATGTATTCCAACAAGTATTTTTAGAAAAGCCAATTTTATTTTGGAAAGGTCTTTTAAAGTTAATTCACACTCATCAAGCTCACCCTCTATAAATCTCTTTTTAATAATTTCATCTATTTTATCTTCCAGTTTTCCTGGTGTGGGATCTTCTATAGTACGAGTAGCAGCTTCTATTGTATCGGCGAGCATAACAATCCCTGTCTCTTTAGTCTGTGGTTTTGGTCCTGGATATCTGTAAATGTAATCTGAAATGTCTTCTTTTTCCTCAGCTACAACATTTTTCGCTTTCTGATAGAAATACGAAACTAAAGTCGTCCCGTGATGCATTGGAATAAAGTTTATTACCTCTTCAGGTAATTTATATTTTCGCGCAAGTTCAATCCCTTCTTTAACATGTGATATAATCACTTTTGCGCTGATATTAGGATTTAATTTTTCATGTTTACTTTTTTTATCAATTTGATTTTCAACATAGTATTCAGGTTTTAAAATTTTTCCAACATCGTGATAATAACAACCCACTCTTGTTAATATTCTATTAGCACCAATTGCTTCCGCAGCTGTTTCAGCAAGATTTGCCATAATAACGCTGTGGTGAAAAGTACCAGGAGCAACAGTAGATAACTTTTTGAGTAATGGATGATTGAAATCTGCTAATTCAAGTAAAGTTAAATCAGTAGTAATTTTAAAAGTCTTTTCATAAAAAATTAACAGTCCATATGCAATAATAGGAGACATAACAGAATTTATTAGCCCAAAAATTAAATCAGTAAAAATATTAGAATCGGTTTGTATTTTATCCAGCCCCACAGCAATAATTGATAAAGAATATCCAATAAAAATAAAAATAGCAGATCGGAAAATTTGTGAACGGTTTTTAATATCTCGAACGCTAAATATAGCTAAAATCGAACCGCAGAAGGAAATAAATCCTCCAGAAAAATCCCCTCCTCTAATTGAAGCGGTAAGCATAATGATAATCATTTGAACAAAGAAAGCAAGCCTTGAATCAAACAATATAGTTAATAAAATTGCTGAAACAGGAATGAAAACCAGTAACTCTACAGGATAATCAATTTTTATTTGTATACTAATGTAAGCAAAGAAAGCCTCGAGAAAAATTAAGGAAAGAATTAAAATAATTTTTGAGTTATCATTAAAAACTTTCTTACGGATAATTGATAAGAAAATAGTAAGTAGAGCGAGGAATAAAAGACTTATAACTATTTTACCAATGTACTGTTTAAGAATATCCTGAACGCCGAGATTTTCTAATCTAACTTTTTTGTATGAATCAAGTTTTAGTTTTGTGATTTTGTTAATCGGGTCATGTTTGCTAATTATCCTTTCGTTCTCAAGTACAATTCCAACTGTTTTTGGTATCTGTGCTATTCTACTTTGTATTTCAAGTTCAGTGAGAGTTTTATCAAATAAAAGATTTTCTTTTACAAAATTGTTAAATAACCTTAAAGCAAAATTCTTAATTTGGTCATCATTTATAACCGATAAAACATTTTTTGAAAAAATTTCATTTGCTCCATTTAAATCTATAACTTTATCAATATTTTCAATACTATAAAATTTCTGTGTATGTTTTTTTATAGAGATTTCCTTCGAGGAAAGAGTATCTTTTTTAGCATTGATTATTTTTTGGGATGAAAGTTCAATTAAGTTTTTCTTTAATAGATCAACAAAGTCCGTGAAATCAATTTTGATAAACTCATATGTATTCTGCTTATAGGATAGAAATAATTTTTCCAACTCTACACCGGCAATAAAAATATCTGAAATGTTTATTCCTTTTACAAATATTGAATCTTCAAGATTAGATTTTGAGAGTTTTATTTTTTTAGATAAATTAGTTAATTCTTTTTGAAATTCCTGAAAAAACTTATTTATTTTTTCTTTTGAATCTAATTCATCAACAGAATCAATAAAAATCGGCTTTGTATTTTTAATGACTTCTTTTTTTTCATCTTCATATTCCTGATTATCTTTATAAATTGGAAAAGTAAAAGGTGCTATTAAATCCTGCTTGGTCCAGATACTTCCAATTTCATATTCAAACTCAACATCAGAATATTTTGGTAATAAGAATGAAATAACAATAACAAAAACAATACCTAAAGCTATCTTAACAATATAGCTCTTTTTAAAATTAAATTTTGTTTTGGATGAAAATATACCTGATATTTTACTGTCTTCGCCCGTAGTAATTTAGAATTTGAATGGTTTATTATATTTCATACTTCGTTGAAAAAGTAACTTTCTTATCAAGAATATATTCATCATGAATTTTATTTGTTAAATTATACATATCCTCTGTCTGGTTATCCTCAAGAGAATCAAATTGTTCCTGATTCTCACAAAGAAAAACTTCAGAAAAAGTATTAGGATATTTTTTTTCTTCAAATATAAAATATTGGCATGGATATTTACTTTTAATTATATCCCGCATCTCCTGAATAGATTTCAGGTATTCCTCCCGTTTCTCCGGGATTACTTTATATTTAATTTCAAACAGAATTTTAGACATAAATACAATTTTTATTTTAATTTAATATCAATATAAAAAAGCAAAAATACAAAAAAAAGTTATTCTTATAATCTCAAGTATGAATTTAAAAATACATTTTTTTGTTTTAAATTAAGTTAATTTAACAATAATTTAAAATTTAAATAATAAAATTTTTGAACGAGAAAAAACCCAATAAATTAATTTCAGAAAAAAGCCCCTACTTATTACAGCACGCATATAACCCCGTTAACTGGTATCCCTGGGGAGATGAGGCATTTAACGAAGCCAGAAAACAGAATAAACCTATATTTCTATCTATCGGGTATTCATCCTGCTACTGGTGTCATGTTATGGCGAGGGAATGTTTTGAAAATGAGGATATTGCTGAGTTAATGAATAAATTTTTCATAAATATAAAAGTTGACAGAGAAGAACGGCCGGAGATAGATAAAATTTATATGATTGCATTACAGTCAATGCTTGGTTATGGGGGGTGGCCCTTAAACTTAATTCTTAATCACGAGCTAAAACCTTTTTACGGCTTTACTTATTTGCCACCTCGAGCAAAATATGGACGAAACGGACTTGAGGATGTAATACAACAGGTAAACAACTTATGGGAAACAAAATATGAAGAAATTAATAAAAGCGCCGAAAAGATTTTTTTAATTTTGAAAAATAAAACTGAATACCAGAATGTTAATCCCGAATCTATTCATTATAATGAAATAATAGATGAGTGTTTTGAATCTGCAAAAAGGTATTACGATTATGAGAATGGTGGTTTTGGAAATACAAATAAATTTCCCAGACCAGCATTTCTAAACTTCCTTTTGAAATATTACTATTACTACAATAACAAAGAAGCCCTTGACATAGTAACTCACACTTTGAAAGCAATGTATAATGGAGGAATTTTTGACCATTTAGAAGGAGGATTTCACAGATATAGTGTAGATAAATTTTGGAGAATTCCACATTTTGAAAAAATGTTGTATGACCAATCACAATTAATAATTACATATATCGATGCATATAAAATTACTAATGAAAAATTATTTTTAGAAGTTGCATTAAAAACATCTGATTACACATTAAAAAAATTGTATAATCCGGAGGGAGGATATTATTCATCGGAAGATGCAGAAAGTTTAAACGAAAAAGGGGAAAAAGAGGAAGGTTATTATTATTTATGGAAATATAAAGATTTAGAAAATATTCTTTCAAAAGAAGAATTTAAAATCTTCACATACATATATGGTATTAATTATGAAGGAAATACAATTCCTGATTATCATGAGGGATTAGCAAATTACAATGTTCTTTATATAAAAAATGACATATTTGATACTGCGAAACACTTTTCATTATCAGCTGAAGAAGTAGAGAGAATATTACATAATTCAAAGCAGAAATTAATAATTGAAAGGCAGAAAAGAGCAAATCCCAATATAGACAATAAAATCATTACATGCTGGAACGGAATGATGTTACAAGCAATAATTGAATTATATAAAGTCACATCAGATAAAAAATATATTGATATAGCAAAGAAGACAATTGACTTCATATTTAACAACTTATTTGATGAAAATGAAAATATTCTTTATCACAGTTATAGTGATGGTTTAAAAACAAACGAAGGGAACTTAGAAGATTATGTACATATAATTAACAGTCTTATTAAATTGTATGAGGTAACTTTTAATACAGACTATCTCTTCAAATCTGATAAATTACTAAATAAAACAATAGAACTTTTCTATGATAATAATTCAGGAGGTTTCTGGGATACACCAAGCAATAAAGAAAATTTAATTTTTAAAACGAAAGATATAACTGATACATCAGAACCATCTGCAAACTCAATAATGATAGAATTGCTACTAAAGATGCATAGTTTAAAAGACGATGATTCATTTAATGAAAAAGCAGTTAAATCGATAAATTATTTCTCAAATTCAATTCAAGAATCTCCATATTCACATCCTCAAATAATTTCAGACATTTTATTATATCTAAAAGGAAATACAGAAATAATATTCTCAAGAAATATAGATACAGAACTCTTAAAAAACGCACAGGAATTTATATATAAAAGATACATACCCTTCTGTTCAATTTACAAATTATCAGAAAAGTTGGTAAATGAATACCAGAAGTTTAAAAATTATGATAAAGACAGCAATTATATTTTTATTTGTAAAAACTTTATCTGCGAAAAACCAGTTTCAACAATAGAAGAATTCAAAAATTCTTTTTCAAAAAGCTGAAATGAATTGTGATTTACACACGGATTGTATGAAAATATTTAACAGATTAATTTTAAAAAATAGCTTTTAAAAAACTCAATTCTAATTTACACCCCGGTTAACTATAATCAAAAAAATTAAGAGTTGTCAATTTCCTAATTCACCAGTAAACTCAGCATAGGCGTTAGGAGTTTCATGAATTCTAACCGTTAAATTTTTTATATTCACAAATTTTTTTTCTGAAATCATTTTTTTAATTCTCTCAAATAAATCTTTGCAGATATTTTCTACAGTAGCATGATATTTTACAACTGTATGTTTCATATTCATTTTCCTGAGAAATTCAATTAATTCTTTATCATCCTCAGAACATAAAAAACAATGGTCTAATTCCTGAATAATTGGCTTAATAATAGAACTCAAATCACTAAAATCAATAATCATTCCATTTTCTAAAGGTTCACCTTCCAATTCAACGGATAATCGATAGGAATGTCCGTGAATATTTCTACACGGTCCATGGTGATTGGGCAATCTGTGACCCATCTCCCACCTAAATTCTTTTGATATTTTCATTGTAGATATTTAACTCTTAAATTTAATTCGAGCGTCAAGAATCCTGCATTTTTTCTTATCACTACTAACAACAAAAGGATTGAAATCTATCTCAATAAATTCAGGGAAATCACAAACAAGACTCGAAAGGCGCAAAATATTCTCTTTTATAAATTCTTTATCAACTGGTTTTTTACCTCTTATTCCAGATAGAATTTTATTCCCTTTAATATAATTAATCATTGACTCAGCCTCTTTATCTGAAACAGGCGCAACTCTAAAAGCAGTATCTTTATACACTTCAACAAAAATACCACCCATTCCAAACATAATTAAATGCCCAGCAGATTCATCTTTAAAACTACCAAGAATTGTTTCCACATCTCCCTTAAGAAATGGTTGCATAACAAATCCGATAAAGTCTTTTTCAAATCCCTTTTCTTTTAATCTTGATAATATTAGATTTTCAGCCTGTACAAGTTCTTCGATATTTTTAATATCCGTTATAACTGCTCCTGCTTCAGTTTTATGAATTAGTCCTTTTGCTTCTGCTTTTATAACTAAAGGAAATCCAATACTCTCTGCAATACCAACTGATTCCTGTAAATCTTTAGCAATCTTTGATTCTATTACAGGGAAACCATAAGTTTTCAAAATATTATAAGTCGTTTCAAAATCTAAGTAATATTCTCCCTTCTTTAAAACATTAATATATTTAGCTGTTTTAATTTTATTCTCATCGTATTTTATGAGGTGCCCTGATTTTGTTTCTTTCCAAATTTTATAACTATACATTCTACCAATACATCTTGAAGCAGATTCAGCACTATTTAAAATCGGTGGATGAGTTTTATCAAGCTTACTTAATTTAGAAATATTCTCATCCTGTGACATAAGTACTAATACAGAAGTTTTTTTTGACACCTTAGTAGCATCACAAATAGCCTTCGCTATTTCAATAGTGTCGAGCATAAGAGGGGGACCAAGAATAATTATAAGGGAATCTATGTTTTCATCTTTTAACATTAGTTCAGTAGCTTTTGCATACATTTCAGCAGTAGCAGGTGGTAATAAATCAACAGGGTTGTTCAAAGACGCTTCCTCAGGTGCAAATTCCTTTAACTTATTAATAGTTGCAGCAGATAAGGATGGTAATGTCAATCCCCATTTATCAGCTTCATCAGAGGCTAAAATTGCCGGGCCACCAGCATTTGTTAAAATTCCGAGTCTATTACCAAGAGGTAAACTTCCCCTATCAAAACACTTTGCAAGGTCAAACATATCTTCAACAGTATCAACTCTAATTACTCCGGACTGTTGAAAAATCGTGTTAACAACATTTTCACTGCTTGCAAGGGCACCGGTATGAGAAGATGCAGCTTTTTGTCCTGATGCTGTTCGAGCTGCTTTAATAGCAATAACAGGTTTTAATTTCGTTACCTCACCTGCAACTTTTAAAAATTCATTAGCATTGGAAAAAGATTCCAGATATACTGTAATGACTTTTATAACATCACTGTCTTTCCAGTATTTAATTACTTCATTTTCTGTAATATCGGCTTTATTACCGATACTAATAAAATGAATAATTCCTATATCTTTTTGTTCAAGAATAGCAAGCACTGCAGCCCCGAGAGCTCCACTTTGCGAGACAAAAGCAATGCCACCAGAAACAGGAGTATTTCTTACAAAAGTTGCATTCATACTCACAGATTCTTCCATATTAATAATTCCCATACAGTTAGGTCCTACAAGTTTCATTTTATATATATTAACCCTCCGGACAAGTTCATTTTCAAGATTAGCCCCTGACTTGCCTGTTTCCTTAAAACCAGCTGTAATTAGTAGAATTGCATCAATCTTTTTTTTATAGCATTCATCTAATGCTTGCAGAACAAGATTTCTTGAAACCATAATAATTGCAAGGTCAATTTTCTCTTTAATCTCTGTAACAGATTTATAAACTTTCAAACACTGAATCACTTCTGCTTTTGGATTAATTGGGAATATTCTTCCCTGGTAACCAAACTTGATAAGGTTATTTATCAATTCCCAACTTAAAGAACCTTTTTTGGTTGATGCACCAATAACAGCAATTGATTTAGGATAAAAAAACTTGTTTAGGTCGTGTTTTTCAAACATATAAAAATTTTTGTTTCCGTTAAAAATACTCATTCTAAAGCTAATTAAAAATTAAATTAAATTTACTTACATAAGGATAATAAAACTAATTACTATAAAATTTTGTTTTAGTAGTAAATTAATAATAAATACTATGTTTTTAAGAGGAGAAAAATTTCAAAAAATAGATAAATCTATAACAATGTGGATGTCCAGAAACGGTATATTCTTTTTAAGAATAAGTGTTGGCATAGTGTTTTTCTGGTTTGGAATCCTTAAATACTTTGAGGGATTAAGTCCTGCTGAAGGTATTGCAATCAAAACTATAGATGAATTAACTTTTCACACATTGCCCCAAAAAGCAATTATATTCGGGCTTGCGACCTGGGAAGTACTAATCGGGCTTGGATTGCTTTTAAATATATTCCTGAGAGAAACACTGTTATTACTATTCCTTCAAATGTTAGGTACCTTTACCCCGTTATTTCTATTTCCATCGGAAATATTCAGAGTATTTCCAATAGCATTAACATTGGAAGGCCAATATATTGTAAAAAATATAGTTTTGATTAGCGCAGGAATAGTACTTGGAGCAACAGTAAGAGGAGGAAAGCTTTATCCAGAAATCCCTAATAAGAATGATAAATAAAAAATTAAAAACAATTCATTTATAAATAAAATACATCCTCTAATCTCTTAAACTTTAACAAAGCAGCCATAACAAAATCAATAGAAGATTGTTCCTGCATTAAATCCTTTAACACAACGCATTCAGCAGCGACAAAAGCATCTTCCATACATTCACGAATATGATTATTCAGCGGAATCCAGGAAGAAGATAAACTATATCCAAGTTTTGCCCACATAACATTCTTTTTGATACTTCTTATCCTGCCATCAAGAGATAAAACATCTTTACCGTGAAAATTATCTAATAAATCAATCCCCTTTATTTCAAACAACCTGAAATTATTCATTGACTTTGAAGCATTTGCGATACCATTTAAATAAAGTTCATAATAACATTTCCACTTGATATCTTCAATAATTTCCTTATCATTTAATGATTCATCTTTTTCAATTAAGACAATCATTTTCCTGATATATTTATTAAGCTCCCATTGTTCTTTACCTATCATCCATTTAAGAATATCAAGAATATTATATTTTGTTATTGACCTGTCATTATCTCTTAAATACTTAACAACATAAGCAAGTATCATATCATAATGGTTGGACAAAATTTTAAGTTCTTCTCTCAATTCTTCAGGAATATATTTCTCAACAAAATCTTTATAATGAGCGAAGTCGTAATTATTTCCCTGTTCATCTTTAATGACAGGGAAAAGGTCTTCAATAACATCATGTAGAGCAGCGATTGTACCGTATTTATAACCACCATCGCTATTGAAATTAAGTTTAATAGCAATACCCGCAACTCTATTTAAATGTGATGGAGCAGGGAGTTCACATCTCCTCTTCATACCATAATTTACATATTCAGAATATAAATTGTAAACAGAAGAAGAGAAATCACCATAAAATTTTCTCAAATCCTCTAATTCGGGCACTCTTCCTTCAATAATGCCATTATGTATTTTTTGGTAGATAACATCATTCTCTAAATTTGTCCTTGTATTATAAATTTCTACGGGAGCTTCAGCATCATGTTTTCTTATGGTGAACTTTTCTTTAAAATTTTCCTCAAAAAAGAGAGCAATCTGTTTCTGTAAAATATCTGACTTAGAACTACCATATAGTTTTTCGAGAAGATTTTTTTCCGGTACTTGTCTCCTCTTAAATGATTCAAGGAGTTCCATCGCATAGGGGAACTTCGGATTTCCCATTAATAGTTTTATTTCAAAATAAGGTCTCATATTCTTAAATATAAATATTTTAAATTAAAAAAAGTAATAAAAATTTTTTATAATACATTTTTTCAAAAATTTTTCCCACAGATATATATATTGTAAAAACATATGTAAATTGTAAATTTAATAGGAATTTTTTATTATAAGAGAAAAAAGATGAAGAAAAAAATTAAAATATATACCTGGAATGTTAACGGAATAAGAGCATTATACAGTAAAATAAATAATACGTGGATAAACTATTGCAATGGTGATATAATATGCCTGCAAGAAACTAAAGCACAAAAAGAGCAATTACCAGAAGAATTAATAAATATTGAAAATTATAAATCCTATTGGTTTTCAGCTCAAAGAAAAGGATACTCAGGTGTCTGTATATATACACGAATAGAACCATTAAAAGTAATTTATGGATTAAAAAATGAAAAATTCGATATAGAAGGGAGAGTAATTTTCGCTGAATATGAAGATTTTCTACTCGTTAATTCATATTTCCCAAATGGAGGAAGGGGTGCAGAAAGGGTAGCATATAAATTAGAATATTATGATGAACTCTTTTTCTTTTTAGAAAAAAACTATAGAGATAGAAAAGGCATAATAGTTGCGGGTGATTTTAATACTGCACATAAAGAAATAGACCTTGCAAGACCAAAAGAAAATGAAACAGTTTCTGGCTTTTTACCAGAGGAAAGAGAGTGGATAGACAAAATAATCAACCTCGGATATGTAGATGTTTTTAGGTTGTTTAATAAAGAAGGTGGGCATTATACATATTGGGACCCTATAACAAGAGCCCGTGAAAAAAATATAGGCTGGAGAATAGATTATTTTATGGTTTCAGATGATTTTGTTAAATATGTAAAGTCATCAAAAATACATTCCGAAATTATGGGAAGTGACCATTGCCCCGTTTCTTTAGAACTCGAGATATAAGTTTTTTTCGAATACTCAAACTTTCTTCATTTCTTCAAGTTTTTTCCTGACCTCATTCAACTCTTTATTAATATCTTGAAACTCATCTTTATTTTCAGAAGTTTTTACCTCTTCACCTTTTGCAGTTTTGGTAACTGTCTTTGTATCTTCGAACAAGAAATTTTCGTCCTTAGAGGTTAACTTATCGTTGGTTTTTAACTTTTCAAAAAAAACTTTTATCCCTTTATATAAAGCGGTTATTGTTGTAACGGTATCTAATACAGGTGGTTCAACCCGATCTTTTAATTTCGTCCCGAAACTTATTACTTCATCAGAAAAATTTTTGAACTTATCAGTGACATCTTCAATCTTATGAATATTATCCTCAACTCTATCAGCAATTCTATTCACTTTTTTAATTAAAACGATTCCATCTTCAATACCGGGTTCAATTTTCACCTTAAAATCATCAAAGTCTTTCTGCAGGTTCTCAACTTTAACAGAAAGACTTTTGATGATTTTAATAAGAACATAAACCAGAAATATAACCGCGATAAATACGATTATTTGTATGATTACTGAGATTATCAAAAAAATTGATGTTGTAGTATCCAAGTCTTTTTATTTTAAAATTAAAAATTAATTAACTTTTATTTTTTTCTTCTCTGTAAGCATCGAGTCCGGCTTTATATGCTTCTTTCACTTTCTCTGCTTCGCTTGTAATTTTATCTTTAATATCACCAATTTTTTCTGCTGTCTTCTCCTTTGCTCCTGTTAATATTTTATTTGCATCTTCAATAATCATACTTGCTTTTTTCTTTGCTTCTGCAATCAGGTCTTCAGATTTTCGTTTCCCTTCATTAATTAAATCTGCAGCTTTTGCTTTTGCAATTTGCATAAATTCAGTAGAATCATCAAGAATTTCATCTTTCTTTTTGCTCAATTCAGATCTGAGTTCTTTTCCCGATTTAGGAGCGTATAATAAAGCAATTACAGCTCCCACGATACCACCAGCTAAAAAACCAATAATTAAACCTTTTGCCATTTTGTTTTCTTCCATTTTTTTTCTCCTTATTTTTTAATTATTAAATATGGCGCATAATATCAATCACAAACAAAATTGAAATTAATATTATGCGTTATATAAAAAATATCAATATATAGTGGATAAATCAATAATAAAAAAAATCACAAAAAGAGAAGTAAATAACCAGAGATTACTTTTCTTCGAAATATTATTTTTTTTAAACCGGAAGACACTTTTATTATAATTGTAAGAAAGGATAATTATCGATTTTTAGTGTTTTTATATAGATTTAAAGAATATACAACTTTAATTTTTGCAATTGTGAAACTACTTTTTTTAAAAAAAGAATGATGATTTTTTTATTTATACTGATTATAGCACTTCGGGACGGAAAGAATTATATTTATAAAAATCAGAATTATTAAAGATAACAATGAGCAAGACTGGAATTAATTTTTTGACTCAAAATTAATTGCAATATAGGGAAAAATCAAATTTTATTTTGAGTCGACATCAAATATCAAAAAAATAATATTTAATATGATTAATTCTTGTTTTGGGTTATATGTTTATTGCTTCGTTATATGCTACACCAGCTGCTTCAAGTATTGCTTCTGCAAGAGTTGGATGCGCATGAACAGTCTTTATTATAGATTCACCAACGGCTTCCATACTCTTGAATGCCATAACCTCCGAAATAAGTTCCGTAGCTTCAGGACCAACTATATGTGCTCCTAGTAATTCTCCATATTTGGAATCAAAAATTAATTTTACAAAGCCAGTAGATTCACCAATTGCACGAGCTTTTCCATTAGCACTAAAAGGGAACTTACCAATCTTCAATTGATAACCAGCCTGTTTGGCTTTTGACTCAGTAAGTCCTATTGATGCAACCTGAGGCTGACAATAAGTGCAAGCAGGAATATTTTCATACTTTAAATCATTATTATGAATGCCTTTAATTTTCTCAACACAATTTATTCCTTCAGCAGAAGCGACATGTGCAAGCATAGGTTTTGGAAAATCCTCAAATACAGCAACATCCCCTATTGCATATATTCCTTCTACATTTGTTTTATAGTCTTTATCAATTAATATTCCATTTTTAAATTTTTTGATGTTTAACTCTTCAAGTCCAATATTTTCTATATTGCCACTAACACCAATGGCTAAAAGCACCGCATCAGATTCTATTGTGCCGTTGAACTCACCTGAGGTTGTTGTAAATGCTTTACCATCTTTTATTTCTATATTTTCCGTTTTTGTATTTACATAAGAGTTAATGCCATATTTCTTAAACTCCTTTGCAACGACGTTAGCAACTTCTTCATCTTCCAAAGGTAATAATTGAGGTAACATTTCAATAATAGTAACTTCAGAACCAAAAGCTCTGTAAAAATAAGCAAATTCCATTCCTATTGCACCACTTCCTACTATAGTTAATTTTTTAGGTGGGCTTTGCAGTAACATAGCACCGGTTGATGAGAGAATTATTGACTCATCAAATTTTATATTATTTAAAGTTCTTGGTTTTGCCCCGGTTGCGATAATTGTATGTTTTGAATTAATAACTTCTTTTTGAGATCCATCATTATTTGTAATTATGATATCTTTATCTTTATTCAATTTTGCTGATCCATAAAAAACTGTGATTTTATTTTTTTTCATTAGATAGTTAACACCTTTTTCCGAAGCGTTAGCAACATCTCTTGACCTCTTGATTATTTTTGGAAATTCAAAAGTAATATTATCATAATTACCAAAACCGAATTTATCTAAGTGTAAAAGCTGGTTCATTATTTCTGCACTTTTTAAAAGTGCTTTGGTAGGAATGCATCCCCAATTGAGACACACACCGCCTAATTTATCTTTTTCAATAATAGCTGTTTTATAGCCAAGTTGCGCAGCTCTTATGGCAGCAGTATAACCGCCAGGACCTGCACCAATTATTGTGACATCAAATTTTTGCATAGTAATATATTTTAATTTAAAATTAATATTTAGCTAATTCTTTACAAGCATTTAAAATCCAATCATCCTGTGGTAAAACGGCTTTTTCAAGAACAGGATGAAATGGAATATGTACATTTAAAGCACCGATCCTTTTAACAGGAGCATCAAGATATTCAAAAGCAAACTCAGCAATTTGAGCAGCGATTTCTGCACCAAAGCCATGGAATTTAGAGTCTTCATATACAACAATTACTTTACCTGTTTTTTTTACCGAATTTAGAATTGTCTCTGTATCAAGTGGAACAATAGTTCTTATATCTACCACTTCCACATTAATTCCAATTTTTTTCATTTCTTTTGCAGCTCTAATGCATTTTTCCACCATTGCTCCATAGGTGATAAGAGAAATATCTTCGCCTTCAACTTTTATAGATGCTTTGCCAAATGGTAAATAATAATTCCTATCAGGTTCAGGCGATTTAGCATAAGCCTGTCTGTAAAGAAATTTATGTTCAAGAAACAAAACAGGATCATTCAGTCTACAGGCTGTTTTTAAAAGTCCTTTTGCGTCAGCAGCGTTCGATGGGAAGGCAATATATATTCCGTGACTTTTCGCAAAAATAGCTTCAATACATTGTGAATGATAATGCCCTCCTCCGATATAACCACCACAAGGAACTCTAATAGTAACAGGGCAACTGAAAGAATTATTTGAACGGTATCTATACATTGCAAGCTCAGCTCTAATCTGCAACATAGCAGGGAAAATGTAATCAGCAAATTGAATTTCTACAACGGGTTTTAAACCTGTTAGCGCAAGCCCTATTGCTGTGCCTACAATAGATGCTTCTGCAAGTGGAGAATTAAAAACTCTTTTATTTCCAAACTTTGTGGAAAGCCCTTTAGTTGCAGTAAACACTCCACCTTTATTGTCCGCAATATCTTCACCATAAATAATCATATCAGGATTATTTTCCATTTCTTCGTGAAGTGCATGATTAATAGCATCAACCATCACAACAGGCTCTCCAAAATTTTCACATTTCTCATATTCAATCTGGGTCTGTTCTTCATCAGGACAATAAACAAAATACTCAACAGTCTTTGGGTCTGGATTTGGTTCTTTGAAAATTTCATCACTCAAAGATGCGATTTTATTAAATATTTCTTCTTTGACTTCTTTAATATCTTCTGATTTTAGAATATTATGCTGAATAAGAAAATTTTCCATTTTTAAAAGTGGGTCTCTTTGTTTATCTTTTTCAAGGGACTCCTTTGTACGATACTTTTCTTGAGAATCTGAGATAGAATGAGACCTCAGTCTAACTACATCAGCATAAATTAAAGATGGTCCTTTACCAGATCTTGCAAGTCTAACGGCTTCCTTTGCAGTACCATAACTGATAAGGAAGTCAGTTCCATCAATATGAAATCTATTTAATCCTTCAAAGCCAGCGAGAGCTTTATATATAGAGCCACCAGCAACTTGATTTTCCACCGGAACAGAGATTGCAAGTGAATTATTCTGAATAACAAATAACACTGGTAACTTTTCCCGAGCTGCCCAATTAACAGCTTCAAAAAATTCCCCTTCAGAAGTAGAACCTTCTCCACCAGAAACATAAACAACCTCATCAACATTTCTGTATCTACAGCTTAAAGCAGTTCCCACCGCCTGTAAATATTGCGAGCCAGTTGGGGAAGAAGCAGTAGGCATTCTAAGATTTTTACTGCCAATATGCAGGTTCATTTGTCTACCGCCAGTAAATTCATCAGTTTGTTTCGCCATAATATGCCTGAGAAAATTCTCTATTGTTAATCCTGCAGCTAATCCTAAAGCTGTATCTCTATAATAGGTAAAAAACCAGTCTTTGCCGGGTTTCATCACCATAGCAACAGCAACCTGCACTGCTTCATGTCCCGATCCTGAAATTAGAAAATATGCTTTCCCCTGTTTTATCATCATTTCATTTCTATCGTCAAGAAGTCTTGCGGTTAACATAAACTTATATGCATCAATTAACTGCAAATCTGATAATTGAAAATAATTATCTATATCTTTCAAATAATTTTTTTCTTTTGTTTTTCCCATTTTTAAAAAATAAATATAAACTTTTCAATATAAAATAAATACTTTAGTAAATAAAGGATTTAATATCTTAAATGTACATATAAAAAAATACATACATTAATATATAACAAAAAAAAATGAAGAATAATTTACTGAAAAAAAAATCATAAAAAATAATTGAATTTTTTATATTATTTATACAAAATTATTTAATTAAAATCATTGATTTTACATCAGTAAATCTTGTAGAAAAAAGCTTATAAAAATATATACCAGATGTCAAGAAACCTGCGTCAAAATAAACAGCATAAATTCCAGGTTGTAAAAACTCATCAACAATAGTCGTAATTTCTTTCCCAAGTAAATCATAAACAAAAATTTTAATATTTCCCGATTCAGGTATATAGAAATCAATTCTTGTTTGACTATTAAAAGGATTTGGATAATTTTGTTTAAGAAAATACTTGTCAGGAATTTCAGTACTTACAGATTTAATATATGAAGAGCCACCATTTGTGGTTTTCAAAATTATTCCATTATCCCCTACTGCCCATCCTATGTTATTATTAAGGAAAAATAACTTATTAATAACTTGATTACCATTTAAATTCTGTTGAATCCAGTTAATCCCTCCGTCAATGGTTTTTCTTATATTAGAATTACCAGAAGAAATATTACCTGCTAACCAACCTGTATTTAAATCACAAAAGAACATAGTTCTGTTATTATAATGGCTATATTGACTAACACTCCAATTTACCCCCCCATTGTATGTTTTCATAAAGAAGGTGTTTTCGAAAGAGGCAAGAATGTATCCAGTATTTTGATTAAAGAACTTTATAGCTTTTCCCTGCAATCCTCCTGAGTTTGGCTGGGAATCTGTATAAACAGGAAACCAATTTTCACCTTGATTTGTGGTTTTAAAAACTTTGAATACTCCTGTTAGAGGTGAACCACTTGATGCTGTTCCGATCGCCCAACCTGTATATAAATCAATAAAGGAAATTCCAGTCATATCTCCAAAATTCAAAACGGAATAAAAATTTATTCCCCCATTGGTAGATTTCATAATTCCCCCACCAGAGGTCGAACCGTCTAATATGGTAAGCGTTCTGAGAATTACATTATCGTTAACAATTAAAAAATTTTTTGAATAAGCAACTAATCCTGTTCCCATAAACTGCTGCTGGTGCAGTATAGACCAGGAGTTACCGGAATTGGTTGTTTTTAAAAAATAAATATTTGATACCATTGGGGTTGAGCTGCTCCAGTCTCCAAGTATATAACCTTCAAATTCACTTGTGAAGTATAAAGCACGAATTTTGATTTGCACAGGTATCGATTGTAACGACCAATTAATTCCGCCGTTTGTAGTTTTTAAAAGAACTGAATCCCCTCCCACCCAACCAGTATTCATATTTATGAATAAAATATCATTTAAATTCCTTGTTGTTCCGCTGTTTAAAGGGAACCAGCATAGACACTCATTTATAGAGGGAGAAATTATTAAAATAGATAAAATAATAAAGAATGATATTCTAATCTTCATAAGTTTCAATTTAAAAATTCTTTCCAAACTTGATTATTCCAAATTTATATTTTTTTCTTATAGTATCTAATGTATCTGTAAGTGATTCTAACTTTTTATCATTATCAAATAAGTCACCCTGTGTAAATTCTGAATCACAAAGTTCAGAGAATTTTACACCAAGCAACCTAATTTTTTTCTTCTTAAAAATTAAGGTTTTTAACAGGTATAGGGCTTTATCATAAAAATCAAATTCAAGATTTGAATATTTATCAAAAGTAAAAGATTTTTGATTAACAGAAAAATCATCGTATTTTACTTTTACCGTTAATGTCCTTGCTTTTATTTCATATTTTCTGAGTCTGCTTGAAGCTTTCTCTAATAAAGAAAATAATTGTTCGTCAAGAAATTTTAAATCATTCGTATCAAAATCAAATGTCTGTTCCTTTGACAAAGATTTTCGCTCTTCTTCCTGAAAGGTTATTCCTTTTAAATATGTACCATCTGCAATACTGTGAAAATAATTATAATCTAATCCTAATTCCTTTTCAAAAAAGGATTGAGTATATTTTAAAATATCTTCAATAAGATTTATATTGTATTTTTTAAATTTCTCCAATGTTGATTTTCCTACTCCGGGTATTCTCTGTATTTCAAGCTTAGCAACAAATTCTTTTTCCTGGTTAAATGGAACATAGGTGATTCCATCAGGTTTGTTAATTTTTGAAGCAATTTTTGCATAAACTTTCCCGGAAGCTATACCAATTGAGCAGGTAATATTGAGTGTTTTTTTAATTTCGTTTTTAATTAATTCCGCTAATTTTACCGGGTTATTATCATACTGATTAATTACATCTGTAACATCCATATACGCCTCATCAATGCTTGCCTGTTTTACCTTAGGTGAATATTTAAATAAAATCTGCATTACTTTTTCAGAAAAATCTGAATATAATCCTCTGGTTCCCCTTATAAATATTCCATCAGGAGCAAGTTTAATTGCCTGAACCAGTGGCATTGCTGTTTTAATTCCTCTTTTCCTTGCAATATAATTCGGACAGGCAACAATTGCTCTTAAATCGTCTTTTGTTCCCCCAACAATAAGCGGTTTCCCTTTATATAATGGATTTATTGCTTCTTCACAGGAAGCAAAAAATGCATCCATATCAATATGGAAAATAATGTTACTCATTCAGATACTGTTTTCATATCATAAAACCTATTTTTCCAAATTGCTCCTTTCCCAAATTTAAAGATATAAAATGATCTAAAACACAAAATAATAAAAAATAAAATACTCACTAAATTTAAAAATGAAAAAACTAACGATTGATTATAATTTAAAGAATGAATAATTCTTATAAAAATTGGAATAAAAATATTTATTGTAGATAAAATTATCAGATAATAATTTATGAATAGTAGACCTATCAATAGAAAAACATAAGGTAAAATAAAAATAAAAGTGAATAGAATAATAGTAAAAAAAAGATTAAAGGAAGAAAGAGATAACCCCGGGAATATATTTTTTGAGAATCCAATAAAAACTTCTTTGAAATTTTCATACATTCTGCATCTACATATATCAGTACCATCTGCAAAAATAAGTTTACCACCAAAACTTTTAATCGCCCTTCCCAACCAAACATCATCTACCATTTTATTCTTCACGGATTTATGTCCTCCAATTTTAATATAAGAATCTCTTATAAAGAGCATAAACTGTCCGTTTGACATCGTGAGTGATAATTTTCTTGTCTTTTCAACAGCAGGCATTGGTAACATAGTATAAACTGTAAAATGCAATAGTGGTATTGTAATTTTTTCCCAGAAAGTTTTTGCTTCTTCTTCAGGCATCAAAGAAAGCAAATCAGGATTATATTTTCTATAAAATCTTATAACTTTTTCCAGAGCATCTGGTTTTAAAAATGTGTCCGCATCTAAAAACAATAATAATTCTCCTTTAGATAATTCAAATAGTTGATGACATACAAAACTCTTTCCAACCCAACCCTCAGGTAGATTTTTTCCTTTAAATACTTTTAATCTTCTATCCTGAAACTCAGATGCTAATTTAAAAGTATTATCATCAGAATTATCATCCAGGACTAATAATTCAAAATTTACATAAGTTTGATTCAAAATAGACTCAATACATTTTTTTATGTTTCTCTCTTCATTTCTTGCGGGAATTAAGATAGAAACAAAAGGAAAATTCACCTGTTGAATTGGAGAGTCCAAATTTTTAAAATTCTTTTGTGTGAATACATTCAACACAGTTATAAAAAGCATAATTGTTAATAAACTCAAAATCACATAAGAAACAATAATCATACAGCAAAAAATTAATATAAAATTTAATTTCTTTTAATTAATTTGTCAGTAACATAAGAAAACAAAAAGTCAAAAATTTATATTAAAATTGGAATTAAATAAATTTTATATACCTGATACAATTGGTTCTTATGAGTGGATATATTTCGATTTAATATCAGAAGAAAATGATTATTCACTTGTAATTATTCTTTACAATAGATTCCCATTTTATTATGATTATATTAAAAGTTATTATAACTTCAAAAAAGGAAATTTAATAAAAAAAATTACATCTAAAAACTTTCCTGCTGTTTCATTTTGTTTATATAAAAAGAATAAAAAAATTGCCAATTTACATTACATATTTGAAAGCAGGTCACTCATAATAAATGAAAATGTAATATCATATAATGATAATGTAATATTTACCAGGAGCGATAACAACTCGTACAACTTGCATTTTAAATTAAAATATCCATATAGAAGATTAAATATAAATGCTGATATAAGAATTTCTAATGGTTTTTCCACAGGAAAAGAAAAAAATATTTACAGTGAGCCAGTAAAACATTTCTGGAAACATAACCTAATCAAATATTATGCTTCAGCAGAAATATCGGTAATTTCTCAAAATAAGTTAAAACAGAAAATTTCATTTTCAGGCACAGGATATAATGACCAGAACTGGGGATTAAATCCAATTCCTGCAGATATTAAAAATTGGTACTGGGGAAGATTTCATAAATATGACTATACATTTATATACTTAATAACTGAGGGATTATCAGGAAACTATAACAAGTATTTTGGTTTATATAAAGGAACAGATTGCCTTAAAGAATCATCAGATTTTGAATTCATTAAAAATGAAAGTTATAATTATTTTCATTTAAAATATGGTAAAGAAATTAAAATAATTAACGATTCATTTTCATTAATAAATACAAATAGAATTAAATTAGATAATGGTCCTTTTTATATTAGGTTTTTAGCAGAATATAAAATTCGATATGAGAATTTGAATTTTGAAGGTAGGGGGATTTCTGAATATTTATATCCACCACGATTGACAAAAATTTTCTTCAAACCATTTATAAACCTTAAAATAAAGAACTATCCACTTTAGCTTTAATAGGAAAAGATTTTTCAATCAAAGATTTTTTTCCACTTAAAATAGTTTCAAATTCACTTATGTATTCATTCAAAAATTTTAATTCAAATTCCTGATGATAATAAATATAATCTGATTCTAAAATTTTCAAAAATTCTTTTCTTCTATAATTATCCTTCTTTTCGAGATTATAATGTTTAAAGAAATCAATATAAATATTAGGTTTTCTATTTAAAGAAAATCGGTAGTCAATATATCCAAGGACTAAAATACACTTTTCCAAATTTTCAATCAGGAATGAAAGACCGGAATGAAGTTTAAAAGACAATTTTGAATTTTTTACCAATTCCCCCTGCGGGAAAATAGCCAGAACTTTACTTTTATTTTTTGCTATATCAACAGCAAAGTTCAGAGACTTAAAAGCAGAGCGGATATTTTCTTTTACAATTGGAATTGCTCCAATTTTATTGAAAAACGGATACTCTTTCAATTGCTTCAATTCCATAAAACAATAACCATCTAATTTAAAAAAACAATATGCTAAATAAATCAGTAACGGTGCATCCCACCAATTGGAATGATTTAAACACAAAATTACTGGAATATTTTTATCTCTACTGTAATTTAATATATCTGTAAAAAGTTTTTTATTTTTTAAAAAAATAAATTGAAAATTCTTCCTTAAGAGTCTTTTAAAATACTTTTTTAAGAAAAATAATAAGAAAGGGCTTTTATCTTCTCTTAATTTAATCATTTTTTAATTTACAATTGCTTTTCCATAGCCTCTCATATCAGAATGCGCTTTTACGGTATTATCATCTAAAAACATAATTGCATCAACTCTACCAAAATTATAAACCTGCTTAATTATGTGACCCATTTCCATTAATCTCTTCTGAGTTTTGGCATCTAATAACTCTCTTTCTATTTGTATTTCATCTGGATACCATTGGTGATGAAATCTCGGTAAGTCAATCGCCTCATCAAGTGATAATCCGAAATCAATAACTCTAATAATAGTATGTAATACAGTTGTAATAATTTTGCTACCACCGGGAGAGCCAAGAACGAGAAATGGCTTTTTATCTTTGAACACAATAGTAGGGGTCATTGAACTAAGCGGGCGTTTTTTAGGTTGAATTTCATTTGCAACTCCGCCTAACAAACCATAAATATTAGCCACTCCAGGTTTTATAGAAAAATCATCCATTTCATTGTTAAGAAAGAATCCTGCACCATCAACAATTACTTTGCTTCCATAAATATCATTTATCGTTGTAGTAACAGCAACTATGTTACCAAACCTATCTGCAACTGAATAATGAGTAGTATTTTCACCTTCATTGTTAATCTTTACTGGTGTAATTGAAGAACTTGGAGTTGCCCGGTTTCTATCAAAATCTGAAAACATTTTTCTTGCAAAATCTTTACTTGTTAAAACATCAACAGGAACAGGATAAAAATCAGCATCACCTAAATGTTCACTTCTATCAGCAAAGACTCTCCTCATCGCTTCAACCATAAGATGAATATTTTCCGCGGAAAATAATTCATTATCAGATAAGTTGAAATTTTCAAGAATGTTAAGTAAATAAACAAGACATATACCACCACTACTTGGTGGTGGCATTGTAACAATATCGTAACCCCTATATGTTCCTCTAATTACATCTCTTTCTTTCACGGAGTATTCCTCAAGGTCTTTATAAGAAATTATACCGCCACCATTTTTCATTTCCATAATAATTTTATCTGCAATATCACCTTTATAAAAGCCATCTTTCCCTTCATCTCTAATCTTTTTTAATGTATAAGCAAGATCTTTTTGAATTAAAACATCACCAGCTTTAAATTTCCTACCGAAAATTTTTTTTGTACTTTTAAATTTTTTAAAATCATCAAGATTTCTATTTAAGGAGTTAGCGAGTCCATCTTTAATTTTAAAACCATTTTCTGCAAGCTCAATTGCATATTTCATCACATCCCCTCTCGACATAGTACCATACTTTTCTAAAGCATAAAGCAAACCTGCTGGTGATCCCGGCACAGCAGATGCTAAATGTCCACTGGTACTTAATCCTTCTATGACATTTCCGCTTGAATCAAGAAACATATCTCTATGAGCATCATTAGGTGCAACTTCTCTAAAATCAATTGCAATATCTCTTCCATCTTTAAGATGAATTACAAAAAATCCACCACCTCCAAGATTCCCTGCCTGCGGATACACAACCGCCAGTGCAAATCCAACCCCCACAGCAGCATCAATTGCATTCCCTCCCTCCTGGAGTATTTTAATACCAACCTCCGTAGCGAGTTCGTCAGCTGAACTAACTGCTCCATAATTAATTTTCCAGTTAACTTTTTGTTCCGATAATTTTTGAGGGGTAATCTGTTCATTCCCACAAGCAAAAAGAAAAATAAATAATAATAATAAGTACCTTTTTTTATTTTTCATTTATATATCTCTGAAATAATTATTCAAATTGTTAATTAAAATAATTTTGCTATGGGTGGAAGATTTCTTTTGAATTCATTTCTTTTAATCATAGCATCAACTCTCTCAATAAATTCCAAACTGTAACCTGATTGAATCAGTTCTTCCTTTGATCTATTTTTATCAACTTTTTCCATTAAATATTTATCAACTTCCCTGTAAGTGAATCCCATTTCCCCTTCATCTGTTTGTCCCTGCCATAAATCAGCCGAAGGTTTTTTATTTATTATCTTTTCCGGAATATTTAAATATTTTGCAAATTCCCATATTTGAGTTTTATATAAATCACCGATTGGATTGAATGCACAAGCATTATCTCCATAGATAGTCGTATAACCTAAAAGGTATTCTGTTTTATTTCCAGTACCAACAACAACCGCATTGTATTCAGCAGATTTATCATATAGAACAATCATTCTCATTCGTGCCATTAGATTTCCTTTTCTAACATTAGAAATATCATTTCCTGCATAATTATTTATATATGCATCAACCATAGGTGATATATCAATAACCTCAAAATTACATTTAAGAATTGAAGCAATAAATTTTGCATCTTCTCTACTATCAATACTACTTGTTTTATAAGGAAGAGAAATACAATATAGGTTTTCACTACCAAGCGCTTTAGCAGAAAGAAAGGCAGAAACCGTAGAATCAATTCCTCCTGATAATCCAATTACTGCATTTTTTACCCCAATTCTATTAATCTCTTTCTGTATGAAATCAATAATCTTTTTTTCTATCTTATTAAAATCCAAAACAAAAAATTATTTTAATAAAAAAAAAGCCGCTTTAAATGCGGCTATAAATCATTGCAAATAATTTATTTAGAAACTTGATAAACAATCTTTCTTATTGTGTCAAATTGTAAATAAGGAAACATTTCTTGAATCTTATCTATCGCCTCTCCAGCGCTCATTTCTCTCCTCATATCTTTATACATTTGTCTGATACGATAATCTCTAATTGCTTTCTCATCAAGAAGCTTAAATTTTCTGAGTTTTTCGTATACTTCATCATCAATAAGGTCACCAAGTGGATTCTTATTTGTTGTTTTTGATTTCGTTACAGGTTTCACTTTTATACTCCTTGTTTAAATTTAAAACATATAATTATTTAAACTTATAATTATTATAAATTTAAATAATGACGATTAATTTTTCTCCTATACAAAAATAACTGAAAAACAGTAAAAAAGTCAATATTTTTGAAAATTATATTTTTATGTTGAATTTGATATATGTTAAATTTAAATTGTTAGATTATTTAAATATTTATGAAAAAAATAATTATTTTTATTTTCGCATTGTTAATAGTAATCTCTACCTTCGCACAGGAGACAAAACATCTAAAGGTTGATTTACTCTTCCATAAAAATACATACAATACATCAGATACAATATATCCCATTTTTAAAATTTCAATTAAAAATGGATACCATATTAATTCTTATAAACCAATTGATACAAATTTTATCCCTACAACAATAGCTATTGATGCAGAGGGATTTAACATACATTCGCTTCATTTTCCAGAAGATAAAATTTTTGATTTTCAGGGCTTGAAGATTAATATATATGAAGGTACAATTTATATAGGTTCAAAAATCACTTCTAAAAATAAACTTTTGCATGGTTCTAATCCGATAAAATTCACAATGCATTATCAAGCCTGCGATGATAAAGTATGCGACCTACCTGAGACTGTCGAAATAAAAGGTGAAATAATTGTAGATACAAATTATAAGAATAATGAAATAATTAATAAAGAAATATTTTCTAAAATAGATTTTTCAAAACCTTCAATTACATACAGTACATCCCCAGAGAAAATTGAAAGCACCAGAGAAATCACTCAAGAAGAATCAAGCGAAGATGAAATTACTAAAAAGATTCAAAGTGAGGGTATCCTGCTGACTTTGATTTTCATTTTTATTGGTGGGTTAGGATTAAATCTGACACCCTGTATATATCCATTAATTCCAATAACAATTAGCTACTTTGGTAGCCAAACCAATAAAAGTAAATCAGAGAGCATAATATCTGGTGTGTTTTATGCAATTGGAATGGCAATAACATACACGGCTTTAGGATTAATTGCCGCTCTGACAGGAGGATTATTCGCAGAATTTATGCAGAAACCCATTGTGCTGGTTGGTATAGCTTTAATTTTTATTTTGCTGTCATTGAGTATGTTCGGACTATATGAAATCCGAATGCCCCAAAAATTAACAATTACAGGTTCAAAAACAAGAAAAGGATTTTTTGGTTCTTTTGTTATGGGACTTTTTGTAGGAGTTATTGCTGCTCCCTGTATCGGACCTATTATTTTAAGTCTGCTTATTCATGTTGGTCAAGTTGGAAAGCCTTTATATGGTTTATTATTATTTGGCACTTTATCGCTTGGATTAGGAGCTCCTTATGTTGTACTTGCTGCTTTTTCCAATTCTTTAAGTAAATTACCAAGATCAGGTGAATGGATGATTGGCGTGAAAATTATTTTTGGATTAATTTTAATTGGTGTTGCTTTATATTATCTTATTCCTGTATTACCATACGATATTGGAGACTTTGTATTTTATGCATACTTTATTCTCGCAGGATTATATTTAATTTTAATAGACAACAAAGGAGCAAACTCAAAAGTCTTTACAAAAATTAAATATATATTTGCAATTGCTGCAATAATAATTGGAACAATCAATCTGAAAGCCACTGCGGATGAATATCAAATAAAACATAATACATCAAAAACAATATCCGGTAACACTATACAATGGATATTAACTGATGATATAAAAGTCATAGATGATGCAATAAAAAAAGCAGATAGACCAATAATGATAGACTTTTATGCTGATTGGTGTTTAGAATGTAAACAGTTAGATAAAGAAACATATAGAAATCCTGAAATTATTGAGTTATCAAAATCATTTACCAACATAAAAGTTGATTTAACAAAAAGTAATCCAATAATTCAGGAAAGGTTTAATATTAAAGGGCTTCCTGTAGTTGCATTCTTAGATAAATCAGGTAATGAAATAAAATCTCTCAGAGTTACCGGCTTTGAAACAGCAGAAGAACTAAAAATTAAAATGGAGAAATTAATTAATAATGAAAAAAAATAAAATAATAATACTTTTATTAACAATATTATTAATCTCAATATTATTAAATAAAGAGAACTATTCACAGTCGTTAGATAACAGGAAATTAGAGTTAAAAAACGAAATATTAAATCAGAAGAAAAGTGAGGTACAAACTTCTTTCAATGTTTTAAGTGAAAAATCACCTTCTATTTCTGCAGTTTTATCATTAATTTTGCCCGGTGCTGGACATTTTTATGCTGGAAGAATGGATGTAGGGAAATATTTTTTAACCGCTGAAGCAGGTCTATGGTTAGGAATAGTCGGAATTAATATTTATGGTGACGCAGTTAGAGATGATTCAAGGTCTTTTGCAGTAGTACATTCGGGAATAAATAAAAACGGTAAAGATGATGACTATTTTGTCAATATTGGTTTGTTCAATAATATTTATGAATATAATAACTACAGATTAAGTAGAGGGGAATATGATAAAATTTATGATATAAATTCTCATTACTGGAATTGGGATTATAATAATAACCGAGAGTTATACGATGAACAAAGGAAAAAGAGTGAAAGGATATATAATAGTGAAAGGATATTTACTGCTGGATTAATAATTAACAGAATAGTTAGTGCTGTTAGTGCTTTTCTTCTAACAAATAATACCACAGAGGTAAAAATTAACTCCAGATTCAATAGTTTTATTAATGGTAAACCAAATGGATTAGAAATAAGATTAACAAAATTTTTCTGACATTCCGTGAAAAATTAAATGAAAAAGAAATATAATTATAAAATAATAATTGAATATGACGGGGAGAGATATAAAGGATGGCAGAAACAACATAACACCAAAGAAACTATACAAGAATATTTAGAAAATGCAATAGGAACTATTCTGAGAGAGAATATTAAGATAATCGGAGCAGGTAGAACAGATGCAGAGGTTAATGCATACAATCAATGTGCAAACTTTTATTCAACAAAGGAAATAGATAAAAAAAAGTTTCTCCATTCAGTAAATGGAATATTACCTTCAGATATAACAATAAAAAAGATACAAAATGTGAATTCAGATTTTCATGCAAGGTATTCAGCAAGAAAAAGAGAATATATATATAAAATAACATTATTTAAGAAATCAATTGAAAATAAATATTACTACTTACTAAAATATCAATTGGATTTCAAATTAGTAGATGAATTCATTGAATTTTTAAAATATAATGAATATTTTAAATCCTTATGTAAGAATAAAATAGATAAGTATAATTTTAAGTGTAGAATATTTAAACTTGACTATAAATTGAGAAAGAATGAATTAATCATAAGAATAATAGCCGATAGATTTTTACATTCAATGGTTAGAGGAATAGTTGGTTGTATAATAGATATCGGTAGAGGAAAAGCCCAAATTGAAACAGTAAAACAAAAAATATTAAAAGGAGAAAGAATAAAGACCTTCTTTGTACCAGGAAAAGCATTATTTTTAAAACAAATTTATTATTAAAAATGAAATTAAAACAATTTATATTTATAGTGTTACTTTCCGTAGCGCAACTTGTAAATGCACAGGAAAAAAGAGAAGAGAAAAACAATATAAACGAGGATAATTTCAAAAAACTTCAATTGAGAAGCATAGTAATTGATAACGATGCAAAAATAAACAATGATAAAGTAATACCGGATAAAACAGAGAAAATTATAAAAGATGAACCATTAGAAAAAAATGCATTACTTGCTGGGGTTATGTCTGCAATAATACCAGGAGCAGGACAGTTGTATACAAAAAACTTTGTAAAGAGTGCAATATTTTTTGGTGTCGAGGTTGGTTTATGGACTACTTATGCAATATTTGAAAAGAAAGGAGACGACCAGACAAGATTTTATCAGGATTATGCAAATAAAAATTGGAGTATAAGAAAATACGCACAGTGGCTTGTAACTGAAGGTTTCCCCGGGTCAGGAGCAATAAATCTAAATGAATTAAACGAAGAAATATTAAGACAGCAAGTAAATATTTGCGAAGATAGTTCAGGCTTCTCTCATAAACTGCCACCATTTGGAGAACAGCAATATTATGAAGTAATTGGGAAATATCAAACATATGTATCAGGATGGTCTGAAGCAGTTGGAATTACAAAATATAATTATATGACGATCAAATTACCTCAGGTAATTTATTATATGGACGAAAGAGAGAAAGCAAATAAATATTACAATACTGGCTCATTAGCATTAACTGTGGTAATAGTAAACCATGTTCTCAGTGCAGCAGATGCTGTGTGGAGTGTATCCATATTTAATAAAGACCTAAAAGTAAAAACTTCATTTAATGTAAGATATCTGTATTCAAGAGAACAGCTCAGATATAAGTTAGTTCCCTTCTCAAATGTTTCTGTTACTTTCTAATTTTGATAGACGCTCTTATAAAGAAATATTAAATCAAACGATATTAACTGTATAATTCCCCTTCTTAAATAGGTCAGCACAATTATAAACTTTATTCTTATTTTTTCTCTCAAAAAATCCGTAAATAGTCGAACCGCTTCCACTAAGAGAAGTAAAAATTGCTCCATTCTGAGAGAGAATCCTTTTAATCTTTTCAAGTTCAGGATATTTTTTAAATACAACTTTTTCAAAATCATTTTCAAAGACTGATAGGTCTTTTGGGAAAGTCTTAATATCTTTTAAAACGGGGCTTTTCCGATAGTCAACTGGGAACTTTAATGCTTCATATGCCCATTTTGTAGAAATATTAAATGATGGAGTAATTAAAAGGATATCATAATCTACATAAAAATCATTTAATAAAGTTATTTTGTCTCCCTTTCCTGTTGCATAACAGGGTTTAGAGAAAAGGAAGAATGTTACATCACTACCAGTATTTGATGCAACATTTAGAATACTCTTTTTGTTTTGAGTAATATCAATTTTGAAATACCTGATAAGATACTTAAGAACGACAGCAGCGTTTGAACTTCCTCCACCCAACCCACCACCAATTGGAATTTTTTTGTTAATTTTTATTTTAATTTTAAAGAAGTTTTTAATCTGGAAGGTCCTAAAAAAGTTTGCTATTACTTTAAAACAAATATTCGACTTATCCTTTGGTACATAAGGATTATCTGACTGAATAAGCAAAGAATTTGTATTCTTTGTGGAGGGTTTGATATCAATATCAATTTCATCAAATAAATTTACAGGGTAAAAAATAGTTTCGATATCGTGAAACCCATCACTCCGTCTGCATAAAATTTTTAAGCCAATATTTATTTTCGCTAATGATTTCAGCATCATATTAAATAGCCCATCTGAGGAGAATGGCTCCCCAGGTAAAACCAGCACCAAAACTTGTTAGAATAATGTAGTCACCTTTTTTTATTTTTCCTTCATCTCTATACTCTGACAAACAAGAAGGAATTGTAGCAGATGTGGTATTACCATATTTATGAATGTTTACCATAACTTTTTCAATAGGAAGACCAAGCCTTTCAGCAACAGCAGTCATAATTCTAAGGTTTGCCTGATGGGGAACAAGATAAGCAATATCATCAGGGGAAAGATTATTCTTTTTCATAATTTCTGCAGATGATTCATACATACCTTTTACGGCTTCTTTATAAACCATTCTTCCGTCCTGATGAACATAATGCATCCTTTTCTCCACAGTTTCAAAAGAAGCAGGATTCAGGCTACCTCCTGCTGGTTGATTAAGGTATTTTCCACCACTTCCATCTATGTGTAATACCGCATCAATAATACCATAACTCTTATCTTCAATAGGCTCTAACAGCACAGCAGCAGCACCATCACCAAATAAGACACAAGTATTTCTATCCTGCATATCAACCAGAGCAGACATTTTTTCTGCTCCACAAACAATAACTTTTTTATGCATACCGGTTTGAATAAATTGAGAGCCGGTAATAAGGGCAAAAAGAAATCCTGAACAGGCACCTTCTAAATCAAAGCCCCAGCAATTTTTTGCCCCAATATTGTTTTGAACTATACAAGCAGTAGAAGGATAGACCATATCTGGTGAAACAGTGGGAATAATAATTAAATCAATTTCATCAGCATTCATTCCTTTTTTCTTGAGCAATTTTTCAATAGCCTTTGTTGCAGCATAAGAGGTTGGTTGGTCTTTCTCTAAAAATCTTCTCTCTTTTATTCCAGTCCTTTCTGTAATCCATTCATCAGAAGTATCAAGATAACTCTCAAAATATTTGTTCGTTATTACTTTATCCGGAAAAAAGTGACTAACTTCACTTATGTAAGCATTAAACAAGCCATTGTTTATCATATAATATTTATTTTTTTCTTTTTTTATTTTCTGGGGCTGAATTATTCTCGCCGGTAACATCTTCGTCATCTTCTACATCTTTAATACTCTCAAATCGGAATTTATCTTCTCCTTTCCTATAAAGAATTTTGACAGTTGAATTCATTTTTATGTTACCTTTAAGAATCTCCTCACTTAATGGGTCTTCCAGATATCTCTGAACTGCCCGTTTTAATGGACGGGCACCATAAACTTTATCAAAACCTCTTTCAACTAAAAATTCAAGAGCATCATTTGAAATATCTAATTTTATATTTTGTAATATTAATCTCTCCCTGAGCATTCTAATAGAAATTTCAACAATACTGAAAAGACTTTCACGACTTAATTGTTTGAAAATTATAAATTCATCCACACGATTCAGAAATTCAGGTGAGAAAATCTTTTTTACAGATTCCTCGATTAGCTCCTTCATTTTTTCATATTCATCTTCAAACTTTGGATCACCAAATCCAAGTATTTTATCTATCTTTATATCTCGCGTCCCAATATTTGAGGTCATAATAACAATAGTATTCTTGAAATCTACCTTTCTACCGAGACTATCAGTAAGAACCCCTTCATCAAGAACCTGTAACAGAATATTGAAAGTATCAGGATGAGCTTTCTCTATTTCATCAAACAATACAACACTATAAGGTCTTCTTCTAACTTTTTCAGTTAATTGTCCACCTTCTTCATATCCAACATATCCAGGAGGGGCACCCACAAGCCTTGATACATTAAATTTTTCCATATATTCGCTCATATCAACTCTAATAAGGGCTTCTTCGGAATCAAACAGAAATCTTGCAAGCTGTTTTGCTAATTCAGTTTTTCCCACTCCTGTAGGACCCAGAAAGATAAAGGAACCAATTGGTTTATTAGGGTCTTTCAACCCCGCTCTTGCCCTTCTGATTGCTTTAGAAATTTTTTCCACCGCTTCATCCTGTCCAACGACATATTGCTTCAGATAATCTTCCATTCTTACAAGTTTCTCAGTTTCAGATTCAGCTATTTTATTTACAGGAATGCCGGTCATCATAGCAACAACATCAGCAATATCATTTTCAGTAACTTCGTGATAAGTATTTTGATTTTTTAATTCCCAATCAAATTTTACCTGCTCTAATTCTGCAAGTAAACTTTTTTCCTTATCTCTAAGTTTTGCAGCATCTTCAAAATTTTGATTTTTAACAAGGTTGCTTTTCTCTGCTCTTACCTTTTCAATTTCTTCTTCTATTTTGAGCACTTCCTTTGGTATGACTATGTTAGCGAGATGAACTCTTGCACCGGCTTCATCAAGAACATCAATTGCTTTATCTGGTAACAACCTGTCTGTTATATATCTATCACTTAATCTAACTGCTTCTTCAATAGCCTTATCAGTATATCTCACATTATGGTGCTCTTCATATTTATTTTTAATATTCTGCAAAATCTTAATAGTCTCTTCAACTGTAGTTGGTTCTATAATTATTTTTTGGAATCTTCTATCAAGAGCTCCATCTTTTTCTATATATTGCCTGTACTCATTCAGAGTAGTAGCACCAATACATTGTAAATCACCTCTTGAAAGAGCCGGTTTGAAAATATTGGACGCATCAAGTGATCCGCTTGCTCCTCCAGCACCAACAATTGTATGAAGTTCGTCAATAAATAAAATTACATCCTTTGCTTTTTCGAGTTCATTCATAACTGTTTTCATCCGCTCTTCAAATTGTCCTCTATACTTGGTTCCTGCAACCAGAGCAGCAAGGTCAAGTGCAACTACTCTTTTGTTGTGTAATACGCGAGAAACTTTTTTATTTACGATTCTCATAGCAAGCCCCTCAGCAATAGCAGTTTTTCCGACACCGGGCTCGCCAATAAGCACAGGGTTGTTTTTCTTTCTTCTACTTAACACCTGCGCAACTCGTTCAATTTCTCTTTCTCTACCTATTATTGGGTCCAGTTTATCTTCCATCGCAAGTTTTGTTAAGTCTCTACCGAAATTATCCAGCACCGGCGTTTTTGACTTCTCTCCAGTTTTTCGCTCTCCTGCCTGCCCTCTCGATGAAAATGGACTCGTCCAGCTTGAGCCTGGGGAATTTTCATTCATTATTCTCTGGAGTTCACTCCTGACCACTTCATAATTTATATAAAACTTATGAAGTATCTGTGCTGCTAAATTGTCATCTTCCCTCAATATAGATAGGAGTAAATGCTCTGTGCCAATTACAGAGGAGTTAAAAAGTCTCGCCTCAAGGTATGTAATTTTTAAGACTTTCTCTGCTTGCTTTGTTAAAGGAATATTTCCTATAGTAAGTGTTGCACCCTTATGAGGTACAGCATCTTCAATTGCTTTTTTAAGTTCAGGAATAGAAACGCCAAGATTTTTAAAAATTGTAAGAGCTACACCTTCTCCTTCTCTTATGATTCCTAAGAGAAGATGTTCAGTTCCAATATAATCATGTCCCAACCTAATAGCTTCTTCCCGGCTAAGTTTAATTACTTCCTGAACTCTATTTGAAAAGTTACTATCCATTTTTTCTCTAAACTTTAAATTTAATAAAACTTAAATTAATTAACAAAACATATTATCATTATGAATTTTTAAATATTTGTCATACCATTTCTTTCTAACTGCACTTACATAATCACGATTCTCTTTCAAAGTATGTGTACCATAATTTATCAATTCCAGTTCATAGTTTACATCAGGATTATACTCCTTGAGTAAATTATACATTTTAACTGATTGTCTATAAGAGATTATTTCATCACCGGTACCGTGAATAAATAATATAGGAATTTTCTTTAAATCTTTATAATTATCTACAGGCGATATCTTATACTCTTTATTTTTTTTACAAATAGTCTCCATTATAAGTTTCATATTAGAGTTGCTATTACAGTATTCAATCAAATCTGATAAACCAGCCACCACAATAGCACATTTTATTTTGTAATCAAATCTTAAACATGATAATGCAACCAAACCACCTCTGCTCCAACCTTCCAAAGCCAAATTATCCGAATCAGTAAAATTAAATTCTTCTACAAGTTGAATCATTCCTGACACATCTTTTAAATCTGTTAATCCTGGAACATCATCGGTTCTATACTGAGATGCAAACACACAATAACCCCATTGTGCAATTTCTCCTAAAGTGATAAAAGCAGTAAAGTCATCAAGTTTACCTTCTTCTTTAAAACCACCTCTACACCATATAATAACAGGTAATTTCTGATTTACACCATAAGGTATAGCATAATAACCATCAACGGGGACATCATCTTCTACTAAATATCTAAATTTATATAAGTTTGTTTTCTCAATAATCTTCTTTTCCCTCTCCCTGCTTAAAAACGATTTTTGAGTTAAATCTAATACTACTTCTTCGTTATCAATTAACATATATAATACAAAACTAATAAAAATATAAAATAGAATTAAGTCATAAAATCATCTATAATTAACCAACTAATTTTAATAAATTAAAATTCCCAAATAAGCAAAATAAATAAGAACTATCAAAATCAATATAATGTTTTAGTAAAAACACAATTTGTGCTTTAAAAGGAAATAATAAAATAAGTATAACCATAATTGATATATGTTTTTATTTACTTATTAAATTTCTTTATCAAAAAGGTTTTTGTAAATTATTATTGAAATGAATTTTCAGGACTTAATAAAAGGGAAATTAATACTTGCTCCGATGGAGAATATTACAGAGGCACCGTTCCGATTAATTTGCAGAAAACTTGGTGCTGATGTTGTAGTATCTGAATTTATTTCTTCAGAGGGACTTATTAGAGATGCAAGGAAAGCAAAGGAAAAATTATTTTTTTATAATGAAGAACACCCGATTGGTATACAGATTTTTGGTGGTAATATTAATTCTCTAATTGAGGCAGCAAAGAAAGTAGAAGCGGAAAATCCTGATTTCATAGACATAAACTGTGGATGCTGGGTAAAGGATGTGGCTCTTAGAGGAATGGGGGCTGGACTTCTGAGGGATTTACCTAAAATGAGAACATTAGTTGAAGCAGTTATAAGAAATGTTAATTTACCCGTAACTGTGAAAACAAGATTAGGTTGGGATGAAAAATCAATTGTTATTTTAGAAATAGCAAAAATGATGGAAGATATTGGAGTTCGAGCACTTACAGTTCATTGCAGGTTCAGGTTTCAAGCTAATAAAGGAGATGCAGACTGGAGCTGGATAAAAAGAATAAAAGATTCCGGTATAAAAATACCTATAATTTTAAATGGCAATATACAAACCCCAATTGATGTCAAAAACGCATTTCAGGAATATAACCCAGATAGTATTATGATAGGACAGGCAGCATTGAAGAATCCCTGGATATTTAAGCAAGCAAAACATTACCTTAAATATGAAGAATTAGAAAGTGAACCATCTGTGGATGAAAGAATTGACACTTGTATAGACCATTTAAAACTATGCGTCAGTTTAAAAGGAGAACGGAGAGGAGTTATAGAATTTAGAAAATATTATACTGGATATTTAAGGAATATAAAAAATGCAGCAAGTATAAGATTAGAATTAATGAAGTTTACTGAAGTAAATTCCATTTTAGATAAATTAAATGAAGTCAAAGAAAAATATCAAAATGTTTAAAAAAATTTTAACAAGATTAATTTTAATATTTTTATTTTTTATCTCATTACCTTTAAATAGTTATACAATTAAATACGATTGGGTAGAAGAGACACTAAGAAAAATGACATTACGGGAAAAAATAGCTCAGATGATTATTTCATATTCTAACGGATTTAAATTAGATGAAAATTTAACAGAGTTCAATAGACTGAAAGATTTAATTCAAAAAGAAAAAATAGGTGGAATAATTTTCTTCCAGGGTAATTCAAAAGAATTAGTTAGTTTAACCAATTTATTTCAAAGCTTCTCAGAAGTACCGCTTTTAATGTCAGCAGATTTTGAACGCGGGACAGGCATGAGATTAAATGATGGTTCTCTTTTCCCACATAATATGGCAATTGGGGCAACAAGAAGAGTTGATTTAGTCTATAAAATGGGGTTGCTCATTGCTAAAGAATGTAAGTCTTTAGGAATACACCAAAACTATGCACCTGTCGTTGATGTAAACAATAATCCAAATAATCCTATTATTAATGTTCGGTCTTATGGGGAAGATCCAGAACTTGTTTCTGAATTAGGACTGAGTTTCATAAATGGTTTGCAGGATGGCAATGTAATTGCAACTGTAAAACATTTTCCCGGACACGGAGATACAGATATTGATTCACATAAAGATCTTCCAGTACTTGATTTTGATATGAAAAGATTAGAGCAAATTGAACTTTTACCTTTTAAAAACAGTATTGATGCTGGGGTAAAATCTGTTATGGTAGGACATATATCATTACCAGAAATTGATAAGAAATATCAATTACCTGCGAGTCTCTCCCCTGTGTTAGTAGATTCAATACTAATCAATAAATTGAGTTTTAATGGCTTGATAGTTACTGATGCATTAAATATGGCAGGCATAACGAAAAATTTTACAACTAAACAAGTTGCTCTTCTCACTGTGCAAGCAGGGATTGATTTATTACTTATGCCTCAGGGTGAAGCGGAAACAATCAACGAAATAGAAAACTTAGTCTTAAGCGGAAAAATTTCAGAAAGCAGGATTGATTATTCAGTAAAAAAGATTCTTTATGCAAAAAAATGGTTAAATCTTGACACAAATAAATATGTGAATCCTGATAACACAGACAAATATATAAACTCTTTTGAGGAGCAGCAATTATCTCAAGAAATTGCTGATGCTTCAATCACACTTGTAAAAAATAATTCAAAAGCAATTCCAATAATACGAAAAGATAATATTTTCACACTCATAAGTATAAATAATACACAAGAGAAAAGAACATCGGATTTATTTATTGAATTAATGAAAAAGGATAGCAATTTTATTCTTGAATCAGTTTTTGAATATTTTAATGAAATTAAAGATATTGATTCCGCAATAGATAAAATTCCAGTATCGAATTTTTGTATAATTCCAGTGTATTCAAAAGTTCAAATTAAAAAGGGAACAATAAATTTACCAAACTCACAAATTAATTTTATTAATAAATTAATCAAAAGAGGTTCCCGTGTACTTGTTATTTCTTTTGGAAATCCATATCTGCTCAGAGACTTTCCTGAAATAGACTCTTATATTTGCGCTTATAGTGATGTTCCCACTTCTATAATTGCAGTTTATAAAGGATTAACAGGTCAGATTGATTTTAATGGAAAACTTCCGATAACAATAAATGATGAATTCAAATATGGATATGGATTAAAAATTCAAAATTAAAATTATGGTAGAAAAAAATCTTGAAGAGCTAAGAAGAAATTATAAATTAAAGTCACTCGATACAAAAGATGTTAAATTAAATCCATTTGAGCAATTTTCAGAATGGTTTGAAGAAGTATTAAATTCCGGTTTAATTGAACCAAACGCAATGATATTAGCAACTGCTGATAAATATGGTAAACCATCAGCCAGAACTTTGCTTTTAAAAGGATTTAGTGATAAGGGGTTTATATTTTATACAAACTATGAAAGCAGAAAAGGAAAAGAACTTGCTGAAAACAACAAAGCATCAATCTTATTTTATTGGCCTGAATTAGAAAGACAGGTAAGAATAGAGGGTATTGTAGAAAAAATTTCAAGGAAAGAATCAGAAAGGTATTTTAAAACAAGACCATTTAAAAGCAAAGTTGGTGCATGGGCTTCAAGACAAAGCGAAGTAATCAACAGTAGATTTACAATAATAAAAAAATTTTTATTTTATTTAGCAAAATTTCATTCAAAAGATATTCCCCTTCCTGATTTCTGGGGCGGTTACATATTAATCCCTGATTGTTTTGAATTCTGGCAGGGAAGACCAAACAGATTACACGACAGAGTAAGATACAAATTAGAAAATGGTATATGGATTATTGAAAGACTTTCACCATAAAAAAAAGCGGTTAAGTAAACACTTAACCGCTATATATTTAGATTTGGATTTTCTATTACTTAATTAGCATCATTCTTTTAACATCTACAAATCCATTTACTTCAAGACGA
>CAZMAR010000003.1:0-194739 GCA_964564635.1 uncultured Ignavibacteriaceae bacterium | reverse complement strand
TCTCTGTCCTTATGGTATAATCGGGACCTCCCCAACCCGTACCTGTTGGGTCCCCGCCCTGAATAACAAAATTTGGAATTACTCTATGAAAAACTGTACCGTTATAAAATCCTGATTCCGCAAGTCGTATAAAATTAGCGACCGTAAATGGGGTTTCTTCTAAAAACAATTTGATTTTTATTATTCCTTTTGTGGTATGTATTTCTGCGAATTTTTTTTCTGAAAGTGAGTTAATAAAATTCCAGTCGTAAAATGTTTTTCTTTTTGCCGAAAATGTGTATCTTTCTGATGTTAATTTTTGTAATACATCAGCAGATAATTTCCCTATTTCATAGTCAGGGGAGTTTAAATTATTTTTTAAAATTTCAGTTGACTCTTTTAATTCCAAATAACCAAATTCTTCTATAAACAATTTCATAACTTCTTTATCCTTTGGATATTGTAAATTGTTATAGTCATATAATAAAACCATAGCTGTTTCATTTCGATATTTATTAAATCTTTCATTATTAAGTGAGTTAATACATAATTCTACAATTCTTGGGTCTTTTGAATTAAGAAATTCAGAAAATATTAGTCTAATTTCATTGCAATCTTTCTCCTCAATCCTATCAATGAATGAATTAAGCAAATCAATATAGGATAGATAAATATTCGCAAGTGTATTATCTTCTATAATTTCAGTAAAGACCATTCCTTTTTCTTCAACATATTTATTCAAATCATGGGAAATTTGTTCTTTTAATTTTTTATATAATTTATAATCAGATAAATTTTTGAATGATGTTATTATATAAGGTTTTAATGCATAGTTATCGGTTTCCGCAAGAAATTTTAAAAGGAAATCTGTAGCTTTATCTTTCTTAATTTTTGCATAAGCAAGTAATGCTTCTCCTATTTCATAATAATTTAATGATATGTTTTTATTAAAACAGGATTCAAGTTCTGAAAGAATTTTTTCTTCTAATTTATTATTTTCAGGTAATTTTGAAAATATTTCTCCTATTTGCTTTAAAGCTGTGATTCTAACATTTTCATTATTGTCATTTTTTCCTTCTAATAGAAGGTCTGCCATATTATCAGAAATGCATAAATTATTTTTATTAATATAATTCATAAGAGAGTTTAATATATTTACTTTTACTCTCCAATCAGTTTCATTTTTATAATTATTATAAATTATAGATAAATTTTCAGGATTACCTATGTAACCTAAAGCATAATATGCCCACATTCTTGTAAAAGGACTATTTGAACCAGTCAGAATCTTTAAATCCTCCTCTGCTTTAGAAAGTAATTTTTCATCTCTTATTCTGAAAAATGCATAGGCAAGGTTGTTTTCAGTTTGATTGCCGAAATCTGTTTTAAGAATATTTTTGAGGAAGTCAATTGCTCTTTCTGATTTAATTTTCCTGATTGCAAATCTTGCAATTGATAATGCTATGGCACTGTTTATTTCATCGTTTTTATTATCAAGTGATGTCAATATTTCTAAGGAATTGTTGTCTCCAACTTTTCCAAGAGAGTTGATAATCTCTTTCTTAACTTCAATTTCTTTTTCTTTTAAGAGAGAATTTTCCAACATTAATTTTGATTCGTAACAATAAATTTCGCCAAGAGTATAGGCTGCCTGTTTTCTTATGGCTATATTTTTGTGATTTAACATATTTTGAATTGCAAATACAGTTGTGGTATCCTGTATATTTGATAATGCAACTAAAGTTTTAATTATTATTTCTTCACTGTTGCTATTTAAATAACTTAGTAAAATATTATTCTCCCCAAGGATTCTGGAATCCTGTAAGACTAAAATACTTTTAATATCATCATTGAAGATTTGGGCGTTGATACTGTGTAGGGATATAATACTTAAAAGTATGAATAAAATTTTTTTCATATTAAGGACTTTTTTTAAAAATATTAATTTTATTTAAAAATTATTAGTATTATTTTTAAATATCTATATAAATTAAACATAACAACAATGAAAAAGTTATTTTTTACAATTTTACTATTCTCACTAATATTCTCAAAAGGCTATCCAGGGGATAGAATGATGCTATTGGAGTTCTTTACAAGTTCTACTTGTGCTCCTTGTGCGGCAAACAATCCAATTTTGACTGCATTCGTAAATTCACAAAATCCTGAAAGATTAGCTGCAATAGCATATCATATGAATTGGCCCTCTCCGGGAAATGACCCGATGTATTTATATAATCCAAATGATAATAATGCAAGAAGAACTTATTATAATGTTAATTCTATTCCTCAGTCGTTTTTTGATGGGATTTATGGTATCTCGCCTCCATATTCACAAAGCACTTTTCAGTACTATTATGGAATGAGAGAAAATGTATTAAGTCCTGTTACAATATTGGTTACTGACAGTGTGCTTTCAGGTGATAGTCTATTAGTAAGGGTTACTGTTTATGGTGAATCCTATTTATCAAACCCAAATGCAACTCTTCATATTGCAGTTTTGGAAAATCATATTCATTACCAATATCCTCCAGGTACAAATGGAGAAACGGATTTTTATTGGGTAATGAGAAAAATGTTCCCAAATGGAAATGGGAGTCCTATAACACTTTTCCCCGGCACTATACAAACAGTTGAGTATAGATTTAAAAGAGACACAATCTGGAATCAGAATGAAGTAAGTTATTTAGCTTTTGTACAGGCGGCAAATAAAGAGATTCTGGGAGCTGCGAAAAAAACATTGAATTTTACATTATTACCATATCCTGCATATAGAGCAGTTGCATTTGGACAAAGTGGAAGCGGAACATTCAGGGTTAGAGTTCCTGTTAAAGCAACAGGATATAATATGCCACTGACTTTCAGTGCTTCTGTTTCTCCTTCAAATGCAAATGTAACTGTAAGTTTTCCAAATGGTAACACACTTTCAAACTTGAATGATTCTATGCTTGTGCAGGTAAATTCTACAGCATCTGCCCCAGCAGGAGTATATCAAATAATTTTAACTGCTTCTGATGCAAATAATAAAACTCATAAAACGACTGTATCCTATCTTATAAATAGAAATTATGTGCTTGTTGGTACAAACCGTAACGGAGTTGTTCAATACAAAGTTGATGGAAATACATATACAACATTTTCTGTATTCGATTGGGAGGTGGGTTCTACTCATACTTTGCAAGCAGTTTCACCAATAAATTACACTTCATATAGATATATGTTCCAGAATTGGAGCAATAACGGAGATACGACCCAAACTATAACAGTGAGTACTACTACCAATCAATATATTGCATATTATAAACTTCAATGGAAGTTGCAGGCATCTACTAATCCAAGTGGTATATTTTCTCTTGTGAACATCACAAACGGGAATTTATTCCATGATTCTGGTTCTGTTGTAACGGTATCAATTTCTCCATTGCAGGTTCAGTTCAATAATAAAACATATTATTTTAACAGATGGGTTGGTGGAGGACAGGGTTCTTATAATGGTACCAATCCGTCTTTCCAGGTTACAATGAATAATTTTATTAATCAGATTGCGATTTTTGATACAGTTAATATTTCAGTTAAACAGTTAGGTACTGAAACACCAACAAAGTATGAGTTAATGCAGAATTACCCAAATCCCTTTAATCCAGTTACGAAGATAAAATTTGCAATTCCAAAATCTGGAATGGTAAGTATTAAAGTATTTGATGTTTTGGGTAGACTTGTTCAGGTTTTAGTGAATGATTATTTAGATGCTGGATATTATGAAACTGATTTCAATGGAATATCTTTGTCAAGTGGAATATATTTCTACAAACTTGAATCCGAAGATTTCACTGAAATAAAATCAATGGTTTTATTGAAATAGTTTTCATTTAATAGCTTTAAACTGTATTATAGTAATGAAAAAAATATTTTCATTTACATTAATCTTTTTATTTTTTGTCGGATATGTTTTTTCTTTCAATGGAAATGTATATTTAGGAATCTCAATTGAAGGGAAAAAAATTTTATTACAGGACCATATATTTGCAAACAATGAATCTCTTTGGAAAGAAAATGAATATGGCTCTGTATATGAAGATTATATGAATTATATAGAAAAGTTTTTATCAAGCAAAGGGTACAGTCTTCAAGATACGAACTATTTATTTTTTTATGAATATTTCCCGGAATTCAAAAAATTAACAGATTTAAAAATTGGAGATGAGTTTTATTTATCTACCTCAAAGGGAATTTATACAGCGGTTGTTACCGGTTATTGTTTCAGTCCTACCGATACTTATATAAATGGTAATATTTTTTATGTGGTACTTGAATATAAAGAAAAAGCCCAGATAGATATAGATGAACCGGTGATAGTTTCTCGTTATGATAAAATGACAGATCTTTTATTATATCCGAAAATTGAAAAAGAAATATTTGATAAATATAAAAACATAATTACATCTTTTCTTAGTGGCAAGAAAGTTAAAATATATGATAGTGATGAAGACAGAGATAAATTTATTTCTTTTGATTCATTTGAGGATGAAAGTTTCAGAATTTTCAAGGGACATTTTACTGATAAAGATGAGGAACAATATTTAATAAATTTTTCTCAAAAAATCACTTTTGAATTCTACGCTAACACTTCATATATAATTGACAGCGATGGTAATATTGTTTACAGAATGGTGAATTTGCAAGATAAAGATTATGGATACTTTATAGTTAAAGGAATTGCTGATATTGATGGAGATGGTTTAGATGAGATTCTTGCAGACCAGGGATACTATGAAGGTGTTGGTCTATATCTGTATAAGTTCGACGGAAAAGATTTTATTGTTATTGCTGATGGATTTATTTATGGAGTTTAATCTATCAGGGAATAGCAATTCCAAACCCCAACTTAAACTGTTGAATACTTAATCCAGGTTCGGAATTAAAGGGCCAATATATTTTATCCTGTCTTAATTTACTGTATCCGTAGTTTAAGACGCTCTGTAAAATAAAATTCGTGATGATAATTCCTGTTCTACTATTAGAAGATGATTCAAGAAAAGAAATCGGTAGAAATAGGATAAGAGTAGAAAAGAATTCTAATGATTGACTTCCAAAATCCATTAATACGAGGTGACGAGGATAGATTATTTGATTTTCATAATTAAGATTAATGACATATTTATTTTTTATAAAAAACATTATACCTATTTCTCTCAAAGTTCCAAATCTTATTTTACCTTCCATTTTATTAATATATTCCTTTTCATTCATTGGAATATTATCAGGGTAAGTATCTACTTTAATTTTACACCAGGAAAGAGGTAAAGGAAGTGAATTATAGGGAAGAACCGAAAGATTATCAGAATAGTATCCAATACTAAAATAAAAACCAGAACCAAATTGCGAACTACTCATTTTTATTTCTGATAGTTTATCAGAACCTCCGAAACTATTTTCCGCTCTTGAAAATCGAGTTTTTACAAGTACTGAAAAACTTGAGTTGCTGCTCTTATCTATATTTTCTAAACAACCATAGTAGTTAAAAGTTAAACTTCCATTATTATTGAATAATGTAGTGTGAGGTTTAATATTGTAATAAGTAAGTCCGTAATCTAAATTAAATACACTAAAAAAGCGATAATAAGTATTAACCTGCCGTTTATTATGTAAAACAGTTTCTTCTTCCTCCGTTTGTGCTTGTACATTGATAAATGAAAAACACAATAGAATTAGAAAAAGAAAAATTTCTTTCAAATTAGTGTATTAGAATTTTAGATATTCCAAACCCATGTTAAAAACAATATCAACAGGGATTTTGGCTGAATTAATTCTATTAAGGTCTGATTTTAATAAATCTTTAATATAACCATCTTTCTCTATAATAGATTTTGCAAGTTGATAATTACCATCACCCTGAATAGTTAAAATTTCCTGTACCGATGAAATTACTGCGTCTTTCATTTTATCAAAATTTACTGAATACATTCCATTTTCATTTCTTGTTATTGCTCCTTTGTCCTGTAAATAATAAAATCTTACCATATTTGCTTTACCATGAGCACTCGCTGCGCCAAATCTACAGGAACGGAATATTCCAGTGACAAAAGTTACATAATTATCCATTAGCTCACCTTCTGTTAATTCACCCAATTCATAAAGTTTTGTCACCAAATATAGACCAAGAATATCAGCCTTACCTTCTTCAATTGATGAATACATATCTTTTAAGACTTCTCTTACAGTCCCTTCACCGGTTATAGTATTTTTAATTCCAAGTCCATGTGCTACTTCGTGAAACATAGTGTTTTCAAAGAAAGCATTAAATTTTACATATTTTCTTTGTTCTGGAACAATCAATATTTCTGAGATAGGAATCATAATGTTATCGAATTTAGCTTTCATAATATTTTTCAATTGAAGTCGCCTTGAGCCTTTTTTTAATTGTACTTCTTCATCGTTGGGAAGATTTATTGCAATGGTTTTACTCCCTGCATTACAATCCCCTGCAAAGTAAATTGCATCATATACATTTAAGTCAGATTCCAATCCAGGAGATTCTGATTTATACTTTTCATCAACTGGTAATGATTTTTGTAATTCAGGTAAAAGTAAAGTGAATTTTTTTAATTTATCACTCCAAACTGGGTCTTTTATTAAAACAAAAGATTCAAATGCGGTCTTATATCCAAATAAACCGTCTGTATAATTTTCTATGGGTCCGACAACAAAATCAATATTAGATGTTTTCATATCCATCCAGGCAAAATCACTTGGCTGATAATTATCTGTTATCAATGCTTCAGCTCTCAACTCTAAATATCTTTTTAGTCCTTTATCTTCTGCAAGTTCGGCTGCTTTTAACATAAGTTGATGTGCTTTCTTTAATTCTTTTTCATATGCAACACTGTATGGAATTACAATAAGATTTCCTTTGGAATCTCTTCTTAAAATTGTATATGGGCTTGTTTTTCTATTGTCATTTAAATTATTAAACTCTTCTACGGTCATATCAATAGGATAAAAATTAGCCCCTTTTGGTTTTTCACCGAAACCGTTAATAAATGGTTTTTCTCCATCAAGTTGATCCCAGGGTCCATAATTAATGAGAACATATTTTTTTTCATATTCATCAGTAATTTTATTTAGCAATTCTTCTTTTTCTCCATAATTTTGTAACCAGAATAAATTATCCATTATATCCGCTATTTCTATCAAAATAGGGATTATCTGTTTTTCTTTATCACTTAACCAGTTTAATTCTGCTGATAATGTTACTGGTTTATATCTCTCTACTTTTTCCTTTATTGTCATTTCTTGTGCAAATGAAAAATTAATTAAAAGAATGCATATTATTGTGGTAAATAAAATCTTCTTTTGCATTTTTATCTCCGTTTTTTTATTATTTAATTTAAGAAATATTGCTCTTGACTTCAATACTATAATATTTATATTAGCATTTGTCCGTTCACAAGTTCAGGATTAAAATATTTATTTTATGTATTGCTAATATATTTGAATTTATCTAAATAATTTCACATTTTATACTTATAAAATTTTTTATCAATTTAAAATTATTTATGATGGAACAGTTTAAACCTTACATTTCAACTACCTTGTTTGGATTAATTTTTATCTCATTTTTTTTACCTTTTGTTGGTGCTGGAATTTTTGGATTTTCTATTTCCGTTTCGGCTTTTAGCCTTGTATTTGGGTTTGGAGATGCAACTTTTTATTTCCCTGTATTCTTAAGTTTTTTATGCACTATCGCAGGGATAGTTGTTTCTGTCGTTTATAAAGGACAAAATAGAATGCCGGAGTTAATATTGGCTGCTATTATTTTTGTTTTTTTAATAATCACAGCAATTGATATTAACTTGTCATTAAAAATTGGGTTTTTCTTTATGTTTATTTTTTCTCTCGGTATTATTGGATATAATGTTTTCGAATTGTTTTTAAAAGGAAAAGTACAAATAGGAACAATGACAATTAAATGCCCAGCCTGTGGAGCAATTGTTAATACAACTGAAACTTTTTGTAGCCAGTGTGGTGCAAAATTAAAATAAACAAAAGCGGAGCTAATTATGGCTGATTTATTTGATAAATTAAAAAAAGGACTTGATGAAGGTATTACCAAAATGAAAGTCAAGTCCAAGGAGTTAGTTGATTCCACAAAAATTAAAGGAGAAATAAGTAATCTCAAACAAAGAAAATCTTCTATTCTCCTGACTGTAGGTACGGAATTTTATGATATGTATAAAGCAGGAACATTTGACATTGAAAAATTTAAGGATAAATTCAATGAATTGGAAAATATTGATAAGCAAATAGAGTTAAAAGAAAAAGAGCTTCTGGAGGTTCACAAAACCGCAGAAGAAGTTGTTGGTAAATCTGATCCAAAAGTAAAAAAATGTTCCTGTGGAGCTGAACTACCACTTGATGCTAAATTTTGTACATTCTGTGGTAGTAAATTGGATTAGAAATTTTTATTATATATAAGTTTTGAATTGAGTTTAAAATGATGACTTAGCAGATATTGAGATTTCAGAATTCTCTATGCTTTATTATTTTATCCTGGGTTCCTCCAAAAATCACATCTTGTATATTAGGGCTTTTAAGAAATTCATGAGGAAAACCTAAATCAATTTTACTGACCTCATCAAGTCTTTTTATTAATTCATCAGGAATTGTAAAATCTACGCACCCAATCCACTCTTTAATCTGGTTTTCATATCTCGCACCAACGATAGGAATAATTACCTGGTCTCTTTGTCTTGTCCAATTAATTGCTATTTCAGCAGGAGATCTATTTAATTCTTTTGCAACAGCAATAACTTCTTTCGCAATATTCAATGCTCGTTCACTTCTTCTTTTTGAATCTACTGGTATTCTTCCTGTTGAAGTTTCTTCTTTTAAATACTTACCTGTTAAGCTACCCCCAGCAAGTGGTGCCCAGGGAGTTACTGCTAAATCTAATGCTTTTGCCATTGGTAATAAATCACGCTCTGCCGATCGTTCTATTAAACTATATTCTATCTGCAAGCCTGTAAAACTATGCCAACCTCTTAGTTCTGATAGAGTATTTGCCATTGAAACTATCCATGCAGGTGTATCAGAAATTCCAATATAATGTACTTTTCCTGAACTTATTAAATCATCAAGACTTCTCATTAATTCATCAACAGAAGTTGTAAAATCCCATGCATGTACCCATAGTAAATCAATATAGTCTGTATTTAATCTTTTTAGACTTCCTTCGACCGAGCGGAATAGATTTTTTCTATGATTACCGTTGAAATTAGGGTCATCTCTTCTGTCATGTAAAGTAAATTTAGTTGCTAATACGAAATGGTCTCTATCTGAAGCAATAAATTCTCCAACCCATTTTTCACTTGTACCTTCTGTGTACCTGTTTGCGGTGTCAATAAAATTTCCACCTGCATTAACGAAAACATCAAAAACTTTTTTGCTATCTTCATATCCTGCGCCCAACTGCCACTCCAATCCAAAAGTCATTGTGCCAAGACATATTTCAGATACTCTTAAGCCGCTTTTACCAAATAGTTTATATTTCATAAAAAGATATTTTTGTTAAAAAACTATTTATATTATTTTTAATTAAAAAGGAATTTAATAAATTTTATTTTTAAAACAAAAAAGGTTGCATAAAAATTTTATGCAACCTTTAGTGGTCAGCAAAAAACTAATTTATTTTACCAGAATCATTCTTTTAGTATCTACAAAATTTCCTGCTTTTAATTGATAAAGGTAGACACCACTGGATAATTTATTTCCATTAAATTCTACTTCATACTCACCTGAATTAATTTTACCTGTGAATAGATCGGCAACTTCTTTACCAAGAATATCATATACTTTTAATGAAATAATTTCACCATTTGCACTTTGCGGAATTGAGAATTTAATCCTTGTTGTTGGGTTGAATGGATTGGGATAATTTTGGCTTAAAACAAATTTTTCTGGAATTTCATTATTAATATTTTTAACTCCAGTTCCTTGTGGATTAAATACTTGATAAATCTGATATACTCTGTAAACTGGAGCATTATTACTGAAACTTTGTGAACCTGGACCTCTGGTTGCCTGGAATCTTATCTTAAATGAGTTTGGTGAATTTCCTGTTGGAGAAAGCACTGGATAAAGTTCATCCCAGGTTTGTGTGTTAGTTAAGTTCCAAGGCGTTGCCCAGTTCAATCCTCCATTATCAGAATATGTTACCCAAATATCATTGAAGTTAAATCCATCTAATGAATCACCTGGTTGGAATGCCGAAAATGCAACCACAATTCTTGAACCATCATCAGAAAAAGCAATTGATGGATGTGATACAGGAGTTACTCCAACCTGCAGGGCTGCTCTATTAAAGAAGTAATTAATTGTATCTGAAATTATTATCATGTTTGTTCTACCAGCAACCTCAACTGGAACTCCTCCATTTACAACAGGAGAGGCAAGTAATATTTTACAGCCACCGGGAGATGAAGTGTTTTGACCTGTTGACGTTGGATATAACGTACTCCAAACACAATACCAATCGTTTGTTCCAGGTTTGTATGCAGCATCATAACCGAACCAGGGGCTACATACATCTCCATTTATAGTCCCATTTAATCCAAATGCTATTTGTAAAGCTGCTGTTGCAGACCAGGTTGAACCACCATCTGTTGTTGTTTTATATCTTAATGCATAAGCGCCTGTTGTATTATCCCACCACATAACAAATTGATGTGTTCCGGTTGCGTTTGCAGTGTGTCGATATCTTACATTTTGGAATATATTATTTGGTGCTACAGCAAAAGTAGTTTTATCACTAAAAGTGTTTGTAGAAACATCATATTTTGCATAGAAAAGACTATCGTTCGAACTTGCATCCGGAGAACTGTAAGCTCCACCATATTTATTGTTTCCTATATACCATCCGAAGAAATCTCTACCTGGATCAGGTACAAAAGCAGATAGGAAAGACCCCAAACCAAGCATAGTCTCACTCCATGCACCACCCCTTGAAGCAGAACCATTATATTTTCTACCAGATATTACCACATTTCTATCTGAACCTGCTAAATATGGGCACAGGTCAGGATAGGCACTCCTATTTGGCAGAAATGTTATTTGTATCGGGGTTGTCCAGGTATTTCCACCATCAACACTATATATATACCAGTTTATTCTTGTTGAAGTGCCGGTCGGGTCAGTTGAATCAACAGACATATAAGCAACAATTACTGTATCTCCAAATATCCACAATTGATTTAAATTAGCACCATTTGTTTGATAATCCCAGAAGTTCGATGTATTTGGAATTGAGCCGGGATATTGCTCAATTAGGCTTGGGGGAACACTTCCATACCTGAAATTAGAATGTAGTCTAACATTATTTATATCTTCTTTTATCGGATCGCAATTTTGGATAAATCTTGAAGATTGAGCAAATAAAAAACTTCCGGGAAGTAATAGCACTAAAAAGAGGATGAAAAATTTTTTCATAATTTTTACTCCTTTCTTTTAATTTGTTTTTCAAATATAATAAAAATTAATTTAAAAATTACTATTCAAATTAGTTTATATAATTTAGATTTTTATATAAATATTTATCAATGAGTTTAAAAATAAAAAAGTCATAGGAATTATTAATTCCTATGACTTAGTATATCTAAAATATTTACATTTATTATTTCTTATTTGGTCGGTATGTTCTCTAAGGTATAAAGTAGATAGTCCCAGAATTTCTGTACGGTTTCAATATTTACCATTTCATCAGGCGAATGAGGATTTTTAATTGTTGGTCCAAAAGAAATCATATCAAGATTTGGAAAGACACCACCAATTAAACCACATTCGAGACCTGCGTGAATGGCGCTTATTTTTGGCTCTTTACCAAATTTTGTTTTATATCCTTTTTTCATAACTTCAAGAATGGGGGAGTTTGGATTTGGTTTCCATCCTGGATATCTACCATCAAATTCATAGTCTGCTCCTGCTAATTCAAACAAGCTTGCAAGCATTTGTTCAAGAGCTTCTTTTGCTGAATCAACAGAACTCCTTAATAGACATTTAACTTCAATAGTTTCTTTATCTGTTTTAACAATTGCGAGATTTGTTGATGTTTCTACCAGACCCGGCATATCATTACTCATTCTTATAACGTCATTTGGACAGGCTAATATTGCATTTATGAGTCTCTTTTGAGTATCCTCATCAATCAATTTTTTTGGGATTTCAATATCCGTAATATCCATTGTAAAATCGGGATCTATCGTTGCATATTCTTTTTTGATTATTTCATACATATCCTGAACACATTTTTTAATATCAGCAGAATTTTCTTTCGGTATAACGAAAGTTGCAAATGCTTCTCTTGGAATTGCATTCCTTAGAGACCCACCATATACACTTGCAAGCCTTATTCCGTGTTTAGATTCTGCATGTTTCAAATATCTGAATAAAATTTTATTTGCATTTCCTCTATAAAGGTGTATGTCACAACCAGAATGTCCGCCTTTCAGACCTCTTACACTTAAAAGATATGCATTAACATTTTTTGGGGTATCGACTTGTTTATATTTGAAAATAAAATTTCCATTGGTACCTCCTGCGCATCCTATAAATAGTTCCCCTTCATCTTCTGAATCAAGATTTAATAGAATATCGCCTTTTAAAAATCCTGGTTTCAGTCCAAATGCTCCTGTCATACCTGTCTCTTCATCAATCGTGAATAATGCTTCCAACGGACCATGGGGAATGTCTTTTGATTCTAAAATTGCAAGTGCTGTTGCGACTCCTATACCATTGTCAGCTCCAAGTGTTGTTCCTGTTGCTTTTACCCATTCACCTTCAATTCTGGGTTGAATTGGGTCGGTTTCAAAATTATGTTTTACATCTGAATTTGCCTGTGGAACCATATCCAGATGACCTTGAAGTATTACACCTTTTCTTTTTTCCATTCCTACCGTAGCAGGTTTTCTTATTACTACATTACCAGTTTCATCAACTTCATATTCAAGGTTATTTTTCTTTGCAAAGTTAATTACATATTCTCTTAACTTTGCCTCGTGTTTTGATGGATGAGGAATTGAACAAATTTCCTCAAATATTTCCCATACACGGGTTGGTTTTAAATTTCCGAGGATTTTTCCCATATTTTATTCCTTTCTTAATTCTTTAAAGTATATAAATCTGTGTTGATATAACATTGATAGAAATTTTAAAGTTCTTTGTTCTGCTTGAATTAATTCTTCTCCAAATTCTTGTTGTAAAGCAGAGATTATTTCATCTACTTTTCTATTTCCATTTATATTTTTCCAAACAGATGAACCTATTTTATCAAGTGAAATTCTTATATTTGCAGGTTTATTCTTTGGGATTAACCACTGTAAAAATTTACTTTTGAATTTAGGAAATACAATTGTGATTAATCCATTTACCTCTTCATAGTCTTTGTTATGAACAGGGGTCAATTCTAAATAATTAATATTTTTCTTCTTTCTGAACATTTTTATTCCTGAACATTTTTACATTCCGGCACTTGGTGGAGCTGGTTCATCTTCTGAGCCACGATTCATTATCGGAATAATAATTAATATAAGTGTAAGAATTGCAAGTACTGCTATGCCAATTAATACAGGTGGCTCTTTAAATATTTCAGGAACTACACCAGCAATTCTAAATGGTGCAAACCCTAAACCTGTCAAAGCTTCACCTGCAATTAAACCAGATGCTAATAGTATTCCAATATTTTCAATTCTGACTTTTTGTGCTGGTACATATTGTTTCTTTTCTACAATTAAATCTACTATACCTTTAATTAAACCTCCTACGAAAATAGCAAATGTTGTTTCAAGAGGTAAATACATTCCAACTGCAACTAACATAGGGCTCTTAACTTGCATCATAATAAACGCAAGCCCCATAAGTAACCCTACGATAATTAGTGGCCATGCCATTTGACCGCCGATAATACCCTGTGAAAGCATCGCCATCAAACCTGCCTGAGGGGCTGAGAGATTTTTACTTCCAAAACCTCCAGTATATCCTTGTTGTTGTCCCTGCACTATATCTGCTTGATTTAACATATTAAGAACATAAAACATTACAAGTCCAGATATTACAACACCAATAATATTTCCAATCTGCATTTTCCAGGGAGTACCACCGAGTAGATGTCCTGCTTTTAAGTCTTGAAGCATCTCCCCGGCAACCGCAGCAGCAACGCAAACTATTGCAGCAACACCAAGAACTGCTGCAACTCCTCCGTGTTGGGCATCGACGCCAATAAGAACAAGGATTAATGCTGTTGTTATCAATGCAGTAAGAGTCAATCCGCTTATAGGATTATTACTTGAACCTATAATACCAACAAGATATCCTGAGATAGCAGCAAAGAAAAATGCAAGAATAATTAATATCGTAGCTGCTACTAAAGCAGGGATTAAACCGGTATTAAATATGAAATATGTAATGAAAAATGTAATAATTGCAGAAGCAACAATTCCAATAAGGACATAGATAAAAGGAAGATCTTTTTCAGTTCTGATAACTTCAATATTAGAACCAGCGGCAGCTTTTTTTACATCACCAAAAGACCTTTTTAAACCCGCGAACAGAGATTTTCTCATCTTAAATAAAGTATAAAAAGCGCCCATTAACATACCACCTATTGCAATTGGTCGAACAATAAATTTCCAAACCTGGGTAATTTGGAACGATGGATCAGAAACTTTTTCTAAAGGAATTCCAAAACTCGTTGCCCAATTTTGTAAATATATTGGAACATTTATTTCAGGATAAAGGAAATAATAAATTATCGGAGTTAATAATCCCCATGCTAATAATCCACCACTAAAGTTTAGTGAAGCATATTTGGGACCGATTATATAACCGACACCAGTATAAGCTGGGCTAAAGCCAGGAGAACTTAATAACATTCCACCTTGTGCTTTAAAGAATGTTCCAGGAATTAAAGTTTTGTTAAAGAATCCGTAAAATTTTTCCCAGGTTGCAAAAAGTTTTAACTGAGCAAAAAATTGAATCACTGCTCCAACTCCCATAGCACTGAAGAGGAACTTTGCACCTGAACCTCCTTTTTGACCTGACTTGTGAATTTCAGCTGCAGCTGTGGATTCAGGGAAGAGCAAATCCTTATCTTCTACCATAACCCTTCTTAAAAGTGCTACAAACATAATACCAAGAATTCCTCCCACTATTAGAATAATGGTAGCAGTTGCATAGTTAGAAAGTGAAATTGCTTGTGGGTCCCAGATTTTTGCAATGAAAAAAGCTGGTAATGTAAATATTGCACCTGCTGCAACAGATTCACCAATAGAACCAACAGTACGAACAAAGTTTTCTTCCAAAATATTGCTGTTTTTGAAAAGCCTTAAAATAGCCATTCCAAGTACAGCAGCAGGATATGTAGCTGCAATAGTCATACCTGCTTTCAAGCCTAAGTATGCATTGGCAGCTCCAAGTACTACGGCGAGTATTAATCCTAATATCAATCCCCTGAGTGTAAATTCAATTAGATTTGTGTCAGGAGAGATAAATGGTACAAATTTTTTTTCTTCTGCCATAAGTAAATTTTTTATTAAACAAATAGTTTTTTATTAAGTTATAATCTATTTTTTTGCAGGTCACTATGAGTGATTTTTTAAAAAATAAAAATAGGAATAATATTAATTCAAAAAAAGTAAAATAAGTTACTTTTTTCAAATTAATTATTAATTTATTTTTATCTTATTTATTGCTGATTAAAAAACAATTGATTTCTAAAATTATTAAAATATTTGAGAAGAAATTTTTTGATGAAATAATTTCAGAAAAAAATATAAAAAGTCAATCTGTTCTGGATATTTTGATTGCTACTAAATTATCTCAAAATACTACTGACAAAACAGCATTTATCGCATATAATAATCTGAAAAGAAAGTTTCATAGCTGGGAAGAATTAATGAATGGAAGCTTAAAGGAGATAAAGAAAGAAATAAAAGTGTGTGGTATGGCAAATACGAAAGCAAAGGATATTAAAAGTATTTTAAAGAGTATTCACAATAAATATAATACTTTTGATTTAAGTTTTTTTAGTAACTTACCGACCGACGAAGTTTATAAAAATTTATTACAATTAAAAGGAATAGGAATAAAAACAGCATCTTGTGTGTTAGCTTTTGCATTAGATAGAGATGTTTTCCCGGTGGATACTCATATTCATAGGATTTTGAACAGACTCGGTCTTGTAAAGACCAATACTCCTGAAAAAACTTTTTTAGAAATTTCAAATAAAATTCCGCAAGGGAAAAAATTATTTTTACATAAGAGCTTAATAAGATTTGGTAGAAACATTTGTAAAGCAAAAAATCCTTTATGTAGTAAATGTTTTCTTTTTGTTTATTGTAAATATGAACATAAACAGAAAAACTCAAAAATTGAAAAGAAAGTTATTAATAAAGAAAAAAATTTTCTAATTCTTGAAAATATTTAATGAAGATTAACTATAGTGAAATATCAAAAATTCTCGTAATTAAATTTTTTGGAATTGGTGATGTAATTCTTTCTTTACCTGTTTTAAAAAATTTAAGAGAATTTTTTGGCGATGCTGAAATTAATTTTCTGACAACTTTAAATTGCAGAGATGTATTATATGGTAATCCGTATATCAATCGTGTATTGACTTTTAATAAGGGTACTGATAGTTCATTTTGTTTACTTAAAAATATCAGGAAGCAAAAGTATGATTTGGTTATTGATTTATTTTGCAACCCAAGAACAACACTTCTCACTTATTATAGTGGTGCTAAATATAGAGTCGGCTATGATTTTCCAAGAAGAAAATATGCTTATAATATTTTAGTACCTGCAAGTGAAAATCTTGATAAGAATCATAATCTTGAAATAAATCTAATTGCTATTCGTACAATTGGTGTTCCTGTTAAATACAGAGAATTTTTTATTTCTGTTCAGGAACCGCATACAAATCTTGCTAATGAATTTTTTCTACAGAATAAAATCAATAGCCCGATTATTGGGATTTTAATCTCTGGTGGATGGGAGTCGAAGAAATATAAAGTAAAAGATTATATTGATTTGATTTACTTAATCAGGAGGAAATATAATACTAACTTTCTTTTAATATGGGGTACGAATGAGGAATTAAATGAATGTAAAAAAATTTATGAAAGTCATAAGGATTACTGTTATATAATTCCAAAATTAACTTTAAGATATACAGCTGCAATGATAAAAAAGTGTTCATTAGTAGTTGCAAACGATTCCGGTTTACTTCATCTTGCATCTGCAGTAGGAGTACCAGTTTTAGGAATCTATGGCCCAACAAATCCATTACAGCAGGGACCTTATGGTGATATTCATTCAGTAATTGTTAATGACAAACTTGATTGCTTGGGTTGTGCATATTTAAATTGCCCAATAGGAAATATTTGTATGACTGAATTGTCAAAAGAAAAAATTATGCTTAAATTAGAAGAATTAATTAATAAAAATAGAATAAATTTATTACAATAGATTTATTTACGGAATTAAAGTAGAATGGGTAAGCAGAAAAGAATTCTTATAATCAGGACAGATAAAGTGGGTGATGTGATAATGATTACACCTCTTGTTAGAGAACTAAGAAAAACATTTCCTGATTCTTATATATCTGTACTTGTTAATCCAGCTGTTGCTGATGTTTTCAAACACAATCCAAATATTAATTCAATTATTAGTGATGATTTAACAAATGAATCTTTCTGGGATGTTGTTCGAGAAATAAAAGAAAGAAATTTTTCTCATGGGTTATTAGTCTTTCCGACGGAACGGGCTGCTTTTCAAATGCTGTGGGGTGGGGTAAGAAAGAGATTTATGACCGGATACAGGCTATATAGTTTAATTACTTTATGTAAAGGGGTTTCAAGAAATAAATATAGAAATATTAAACATGAAGCAGATTATTGTATGGATTTAGCAAGAAGGATTGGGGTTGAAACAAATAATATAAAAGTTGAATTATTTATTTCTGAAGATGAGAAAATCAAAGCTGAGCAAATCCTTCTGGATAACGGAATATCATTAAATTCCTTTAAAATATTTCTACACACAGGTTCTGGTTTATCTGCTCCAAATTGGTCAGAGGAGAAATATTATAATCTTATAAAAGAAATTGTAAAAAAATATAATAATAAAAATTTTTCTTTGATTCTTACCGCAAGGGAAATGTCAGAAGATTTTCTCAAAAAAATTAAAAATATAAATGATAAAAGAATCTTTGATTTATCTAAGGCACTTATATCCTTAAGAGATTTAATAATTTGTATATCAAAAGCAGATTTATTTATTTCCTCATCAACAGGTGCAGCTCACATTGCTGATGCACTCGATATTAAGTCTATTGTTATACATTGTCATCGGAATGTAAGCTCTGCTAAGCATTGGGGTATTCTAAATGAAAAGTCCATTAATCTTGAGGTTAGTAAAGAGTTTTGTGATGCTAATTGTAGTAGCGATAAAAAGATTTGTATGATTGAAGAAGGTCTTAAAGTAGAAGATGTTTTAAATAACATTATAATTAGTTAATAATTATGAAAATAAAAATTCCGGATTGTAAAAAATTTTCAGGTTATAAACCCTGTTTTCCTTATAAAAATTGTTTTGATGAAGGCTGTGCAGAACCGACTGATGAAAATAAAATTGGAAAGAAGATTCTCATTATTTCTTTAGATGCACTTGGTAATGTACTTGATAATACCCCCATTCTATATGCTCTAAAGCGGAAATTTCCTGTTTCTACTGTATATTGGATTACAATGCCAAGAGCAAAAGAGATATTGTTTAATAATCATTTAATTGATAGAGTTCTGGGGTGGACTGATGAAGAAAGAATGATTTTGAGGAATATGAAATTTGATTTATTACTAAACGCTGACAAATCGGATTATGCCTGTGCATTTGCTAATGAGATTTCAGCCAAAAAGAAACTTGGTTTTCTTTTAAATGATAGTGGAAAAATAATACCAGCTAATGAAAGTGCATTGTATTCTTACAGACTTGGTCTAAATGATAAATTAAAATTCAAAGAAAATACTAAAACTGGTGTTGAGATAATTCACAATGTATTTGAGTTAGATTATAAAAGAGACCCTTATATTTTCAACTTTACTGAAGAGGAAAAATCTTTCATAATAGAATACAAGAGAGAAATTAATTATGATTTGGAAAAGATTTATATCGGGATAAATACAGGTTGTTCGGAATTATTTCCAAATAAAAAGATGACAATTGAACAACACATCGAGTTGATTAAACTTATTCTCCAGAATGATAAATTTGTAATTTTACTTTTAGGGGGTAAAGAGGATACGGAGAGGAATTTAACAATCTATAAAGCTTTTAAATCTCGCGAAAGAAAAAAGATTATAAATACTCCAACAAATTTGGGTATAAGAAAAGGGGCGTGTTTTATGGATGTTGCAGATATAGTGATTTCAGGTGATAGTTTCGGTATGCATCTTGCAATAGCACTTAAAAAATTTGTTATTGCATGGTTTGGATTATCCTGCTGGTCAGAAGTGGAATTATATGATAATGGAGTAAAAATCATTCCAGAGGGGCTTGAATGTGCTCCATGCTGGAAAAGAGAATGTCCATATAACCTCGAATGTATTAAAATGATTGACTTAAATAAAATTGTAAAAATTGTGTTTGACTATAAAAAAAAAATAATTATGTGTAAAAAAAATGCGGTATAAAATACCTATATATCAACCGTTATTAGCAGGTAATGAATTGAAATATTTAAACGAATGTATTAAATCAAACTTTATTTCGTCAAAAGGAAAATTTTTGAGTCCCTTCGAGAAAAAATTTGCTGAATATATTGGAGTAAAACATGCAACAAGTTGTTGCAATGGTTCCTGTGCTTTACATCTTGCAATTTCTTCTCTTGATATTGGATATGGAGATGAGGTAATTTTACCCACTTTAACTTTTATAGCTTCTGCAAATAGTGTAGTAAATAATGGTGCGGTTCCCGTTCTCGTTGATGTTACACCAGATTGGCAGATTAACCCCGATGAAGTTCGTAAAAAGATAACAAAAAAAACAAAAGCAATATTAGCAGTTCACCTTTATGGTTATCCATGTAATTTAGATGAATTAATGAAAATCTCTAAAGAATACAATATCCCTCTGATTGAAGATTGTGCTGAATCATTTGGTAGTTATTACAAGGGTAAGCATGTGGGGTCATTTGGGAAAGTCTCAATTTTTAGTTTCTACGGTAATAAAACAATTACGACGGGAGAAGGTGGAATGATTGTAACAAATAATTTCAGACTTTTTAAAAAGATTAATAATCTAAAAACGCATGGAACTACAAGGGGGGATAAATTTTTTTTTGTATCTACTGGTTTCAATTTTAAAATGACTAATTTATCAGCTGCATTAGGGTTAGCCCAACTTGAAAATGTAGAAAAGATTATCTTGAGAAAAAGGAAGATTGAAGTAATATATAGAAAGTATTTAGAAAAATTTCCTATTACATTTCACAGTAATAATAAAGATAATTTTTATTGGTTAGTGACTGTTTTAGTCGAAAATGAAAGTATAAGAAATAGGTTAAGAAAATTTTTAGAAGCAAATGATATTGAAACAAGACCTTTCTTCTATCCCTTACATCTTCTACCTATGTTCAGGAAAAGAAATCTTAAATGTCCCATTGCAGAAAATATTGCTTTAAGAGGAATAAGTTTACCAAGTTATCCTTCTTTAAAGAATAAAGAGATTGAATTTATATGCAACAAGATTGGTGAATTTTACGGAATTACGAAATTGAATTAGATAAAGGAATTTAATAATTTTGAATTTAGATAAACTAAACTAATATTTAAACAAATGAAAAATTTTCCACTTAAAGTTTTCGCTGGCAGAAATTCATATGAATTAGGAGAAAAAATTTGTAAAGTTTTAAAAATTAAATTGGGTAAAGTTTTATTTAAAACTTTTTCTGATGGTGAGGTGTGGGTTAAATATGATGAAAATATTAGAGGAGCAGATGTGTTTATTGTCCAATCAACTAATTCTCCTGCGGAAAATTTATTAGAACTTCTAATTATGATTGATGCTGCAAGACGTTCATCAGCTAAAAGAGTTAATGCAGTTATTCCTTATTTTGGGTATGCAAGACAGGACAGGAAAGACCAGCCAAGAGTTTCTATAACAGCAAAATTAGTCGCTAACTTGCTTGAAAAAGCAGGAGCAGATAGAGTGATTACCATGGATTTGCATGCTCCACAAATTCAGGGCTTTTTTGATGTTCCAGTTGATCATTTATATGGTTCAGCAATTTTTTTAAAACATTTTGTCAAAATGAAACTAAAAAATCTTGCTGTTGTAGCACCTGATGTTGGTAGTGTTAAAATGGCAAGAGCGTATGCTAAAAATTTACATTCCGATTTGATTTTAATTGATAAAAGGAGACCAAAACCTAATGTTGCTGTGGTTATGAATGTTATTGGTGAGGTTAAAGGTAAAAATGTTATTATTATTGATGATTTAATCGATACTGGTGGGACATTTTGTAATGCTGTAAAGGTTTTAAAGGAAAAAGGGGCAAAAGAAATCTATGGTGCATGTACCCATCCTATTTTATCTGGAGAAGCAATAACTCGTATTGAAGATTCACCGCTAAAAAAGTTATTTGTAACTGACACAATACCTCTTAAAAAACCTGCTAAAAATATTGAGGTTATGACTGTTTCAAATATCTTTGCAGAAGCAATAAAAAGAACTAATTTAAATAAATCTATTAGTTCATTGTTTAATGTGGTTTGATGTAACATTTTTAGTATAAATTTTGTTATTGTATTATAATTAAGTAATTTATTTTTCAAAAATGAAATGAATTCAACAGGAGGTTTAAAATGATAATAGATATTATAATGCCAAAAATGGGTGAATCAATTTTGGAAGGCACTATCTTAAAATGGTTGAAGAATGTTGGAGATAAAGTTGAGAAAGATGAAGCATTACTTGAGATTTCAACCGATAAAGTAGATACTGAAATACCATCTCCGGAATCTGGTATTCTTGTTGAAGTGTTATATAAGGAAAATGATGTCGTTGAAGTTGGAAAAGTTATTGCAAGGTTAGAAACTGAAGCGACTGCATCGGTTGAAACGAAGGTAGATGTTAAAGAAGAGAAGGTGGAATTACAGAAACAAGAAAAAATTCAGGAACCTATTGTAACTACTACTGGGGAAGAAAAAGGAACCCGATTTTATTCTCCGCTTGTATTAAATATAGCTAAACAAGAAGGAATTTCAATTTCTGAACTTGAATCTATTAAAGGTACAGGACTGGAAGGTAGAGTAACCAAAAGAGATATAATTGAATATATTAATCAAAAAGCTAAAGTAAAGAAAGAAGATGTTGTTGTTCCCCAAAAAGAACCTATTATTACCGAACAACAAGCAAAACCAGCTTTTCAGCCGGAAAAACCAAAAATTTCAATTGATTATAATGAAGAGGGTATAAGTGTATTTGAATTTGATAATATCAGGCAGAAAATGGCTGAACATATGGTGCAATCCGTTAGCATTTCTCCACATGTCAATTCTATTGCAGAATGTGATTTATCAGCAGTTGATAAAGTCAGGAAAAAAATAAAAGATGAATTTGAACAAAAGGAAGGATTTAAATTAACTTATATGCCTTTTATTGCCGATGCTGTTGTTAAAGCATTGAAAGATTATCCATTAGTTAATTCTGTTATTGATAATACTTCAATACCTTATAAGGCAATTATGAAAAGTCGGGTTAATCTCGGCTTTGCTGTTGCTATGGATAATGGAGGACTTATTGTTCCTGTTATTAAAGAAGCAGATGGAAAAAACCTTGTTGGTTTAGCAAGAGCAATCAATGATTTAGGTAAAAGAGCAAAAATAAAAAAATTAACCCTTGATGAAATTCAGGGAGGAACATTTACGATTTCAAATTACGGGGTATTTGGGAATATAATAGGTACAATGATAATCAATCAACCACAGGTTGCAATTCTTGGGGTTGGTGCTATTAAGAAAAGACCTGCTGTGCTTGAGACTGATGATGGTGATTTTGTTGTGATTAAACCTATTGTATATCTAACTCTTTCCTTCGACCATCGTCTAATTGATGGTGCTCTTGGAGGAAAATTCCTGATGAGAGTTGTTCACTACCTTGAAAATTATTCCTTATAAACATAAAAAATAAATTAAATGAAAAATTTATCAAAGTTATTTGTTTTATTTTTTGTATTACTTATTGCGGTTTCATTGTATTCACAGGAGAAGCCGGATGCAAAATATTGGATTATTTTTAAGGATAAAGGTGTTTATGACAAGTCTGTTGATATGAGCAAAGGTTCTGATGCCTATAAAGTTGCTTTAGATTTACTTTCAGAACGAGCTATACAAAGAAGATTGAAAGTGCTTGGAGAAGAAAGGCTTGTCGATTTTGGAGATTTACCTATTGAGCAAACTTATATTGATGACTTAAAAAGTAAAGGTATCAATATAATTGCAAAGTCAAAATGGTTCAATGGAGTTAGTGCTTATCTTACTGCATCTCAAATAGAGTTAGTTAAAAAACTTAATTATGTTGCAGAATTGCGATTATTAGGGAAAAATTACAAAAACTCTAATGACTTTGTAAGACCTGAAATTACAGATTATATAACGGTTTTTGAAATTGAGAAAGATGTACTCAAAGATAAATATGATTATGGGAAATCTTATAAACAGATGAAAATGATTAATGTGCCAATGGTTCATGATCTTGGAATTATTGGAAAAGGGGTTTTAATTGCAAGTTTCGATAGTGGCTTTGAGTGGCGTGACCATGAGGCAACAAGAAATTTGAATATTATTGATGAATACGATTTTATTAATAAAGACCCTCATGCTTATAATGAAATAAATCAAACTTATGTTGATAAAGTAGATCAGAGTACCCACGGTACTGCAACACTTTCAAACCTTGCAGGATTTAAACCTGGTAAATTAATCGGACCTGCATTTGGTTCAGATATTATTCTTGCAAAGACAGAATATGTACCTACTGAGACTCCAATAGAAGAAGATTTCTTCCTTGAAGCAACAGAATGGGCTGAAGCGAAAGGAGTCGATGTAATTTCTACATCTCTTGGGTATAGAGGATTTGATGAGCCCTTTAGTAAAAATTCTTATCTTTATGAACATTATAATGGGAGAGTTGCAATTACAACTCTTGCTGCAGCAAGAGCCGTTTATCTTGGTGTTTGTTTTGTTGCTTCTGCTGGAAATAATGGACAAACAATTCCTCCTTCTCTTGGATCGCCCGGTGATGGTGATTCTGTAATTTCGGTTGGTGCAGTTGATTTGAGCGGTGAGATTGCAAGTTTTAGTTCCAATGGTCCTACCCCCGATGGCAGAATAAAACCCGATGTTGTCGCTCCTGGTGTCAGGAATTTTGTTGCTCTTGGAAAAAATTTAACTGGTAATGATTCCACTTATGGTGGTATGAATGGGACTTCTTTTTCCTGTCCTTTAACTGCTGGAGTTTGTGCCTTAATATTATCTGCACATCCGAATTTAACCCCTATTCAAGTAAGAGAAGCATTAAGAAATACTGCTGATAGGGCTGGAAATCCCGATAATATTTATGGTTGGGGATTAATCAATGCATATAAAGCCATAACTTATTGGGGACCTGCCTGGAGTAATGTTCCAGAAATTGAAATTAATGGTAATAAAGTTAAAATTAGTATATCCGTTGCTTCTAAAAGTAAATTGGACCCTGAATTTATTAAAATTCTTTACACCACAGAAGAAGGAAATGATAATTACATTCCTAAAGTAATGGAAGTTGTTGAATTAAATAATGATGGGAATAATTCTGGTTTATATACTGTAACACTTGATAATATTGATGACCCCTATAGTTTGAGATTTTTCTTTACTTGCAGAAATATGGAAGATGATTGGTATTATCCGGAAAAATATCCTTTTGAAATTAGTAAATAAAATTTAGATTATTTTAATCTACATTTCGTATAAGATCCTTTCTGTAAGTTCAGTTAGAATGTGTCCGACCGTAATATGTGCTTCTTGAATTCGCTGCACATTATTGGAAGGAATTAATATATAGTAATCACATTCATTAATTAGTTTGCCTCCTCCCATACCGAGCAAACATATTCTTGTTATCCCCATTTCTTTTGCTTTTCGCATTGCTTTGATTATGTTCAGGGAGTTCCCACTTGTTGATATTCCTAATAGTATATCACCTTTTTTTCCTATGCCCTCAACATTTCTCATAAAAATATTTTCAAACCCAATATCGTTTCCTCCTGCAGTTAAATTTGAACAATCCGTTGATAATGCTATTGCTGGCATTGCGGGTCTCTGTATATCGTGAGCAAGTCTAATCATAAACTCTGTTGCTATGTGTTGAGCATCTGCAGCGCTTCCCCCGTTTCCACATAACATAAGTTTATTTCCTTTTTTAATACAATCACAAATTTTATTTGAAACTTCAATTATCTGGTCTATACAATGATTTATAACAGAAATTTTTGTTTCAGCACTTTCTTTTAATGATTCTTCTATAAATTTTTTCTTATCCACTTTTTAAAATTTTTAATTAATAGTTAAATGATTAATAATTTTTTCTGCGGTGCCAAGTGTAGTTTTGAATATTTCTCCACATTTATATGATATTTCATTTCGTAAATTTATATTTGATAAAAGTAGCCGAAATTTCTTGTAAAAGTCTTTTTTATCTTTTACAAGAAGTCCGCATCCTGTTTTCAATAATAATTCATCTTCATCTGAATTTTTAACCAGATTTGAGAAAAATACTGGTACATTAAAAATCACAGGTTCTAAAATATTATGTAATCCTGTTCTGAATCCACCGCCAACATAACTTAGGTATGCAATTGAGTATAACTTTGATAATTTTCCAATACTGTCTACAATAATTAAATTTTGGTTATTATAATTGCTTAACTCGGAATATCTGATGAAACTAAGGTTTTTAAATTTAGCGGATATTTTTTTTTCAATAGCAGAAATTTTTGTTTCCTTTGGCTCATGAGGGACTAAAATTGTTAATAATTTTTTTTCATATTTTAATATTTTATCAACCACAGGTAAAAGAATTTCTTCATCTTCTTTCCAGGAGCTTCCAATAACAAAGACTTTTTTATTTCGATATATATATTCCGGTAAAACATTTTCTACTTTAATATCTTTTAAACTTTGATATACGCGCTCATACTTAGAATCACCAACAAGAATAATTTTTCCATTATACTTTTTTAATTTATGCTTAAAGTTTTTTTCATCATCTTCATCTATGACAAAAATTGTGTTTATCATATTATACATTGCTCGTTTGAATGAACCTGTAATGAATGTCTTCCAGAATGGGTCTTTTTCATCAAACCTTGCATTAGCAATTACAATTTTAATATTTCTTTTTTTGGCTTCATATAAAAAATTAAACCACAAATCATATCTCATAAGGATTATTAAATCTGGTCTTAATAAATCAAAAAATTTTCTAACTTGAGGTATTGAGTCAAAAGGAATATAGAATTTGAAAATGTTGTTATCTGGAAGTTTAGCATTGTTATATCCGGAAGGAGAAAAAAAAGTTATAATAATAGTATATTTCTTTAAAAGTAACTGTTCAACTAATGGAAGTGATTGTTGATATTCTCCCAAGGAAGAACAATGGATTATAACTTTTTTTGTGTTTTCAGAATCTATTTTTGGAAGGATTTTTTCTATGTTTTTGTTTGTTTCTTTTCTTCCTCTAATTCCTATTTTAGCTTTTTCATTGAATAGTGATACAATCTTTAAAGTAAACCAAAAAAGTGGTAATAGAAATATATTATAAACCCAATACCAGAATTTTACCATAACAAAATGCTAAACTTCCATAATTTCTTTTTCTTTTTTTGCAAGTAAAGTATCTATTTCCTTTATATATTTATCAGTAAGCTTTTGCAATTCCTGTTCTGCGTGTTTTCTATCATCTTCAGAAATGTGTTCCTCTTTTTCTGTCTTTTTGAGTTTATCTATTTTATCTCGTCTAATATTCCTTATGGATATTCTACCGTCTTCAGCTAATTTCTTAACAAGCTTTACTAATTCTTTCCTTCTTTCTTCATTTAATGGTGGAATTGGTACTCTTATTATGTTTCCATCATTCACAGGATTTAATCCGAGATTTGAATTTAATATTGCTTTTTCTATAGTGTTAATAATTGTCTTATCCCATGGCTGAATTGCAATTGTGTGAAAATCAGGAGTTGAAAGTGTACCCACTTGATTTAAAGGTGTTGGGGTTCCGTAGTAATCAATTTTAATTCCTTCTAACAATGTAATTGATGCTTTGCCTGTTCTAATTTTATTAAATTCCTGATTTACATGTTCAACTGCTTTCGACATTCTTTCAGCCGCAATTTTTAATATCTCCTTTATCATATTTTTTTCTTTATTTAGTTAGAATATTTTAAAACTTATTCTACTATAGTTCCTATTTCATATCCCTGAACAATTTTTTTGAGGTTATTCTCCCTGTTCATATTGAATACAACAATTGGTAAATTATTTTCTTTACAAAGTGTTATTGCAGTCAAATCCATTACTCTCAAATTTTTCTTAATAACCTCATCATAAGTCAATTTTTTGAAAAATTTTGCATTTCTGTTTTTTTCTGGATCCGAATCATAAATACCATCCACTCTGGTTCCTTTTAGAATTAAATCTGCATTAATTTCTACTGCCCTTAATGCTGCTGCTGTGTCAGTGGTAAAGAATGGTTCACCGGTACCTGCTGCAAAAATTACGATTCGTTTTTTTTCTAAATGGCGAATTGCTCTTCTAATTAATAGTGGCTCCGCTACCTCTTCCATTCTTATTGCTGATTGCACTCTTGTGTATTGTCCCTTTGTTTCGAGGGCATTTTGAAGGGCGAGTGAATTAATTACTGTGGCGAGCATTCCCATCTGGTCGCCTGTGAATCTATTCATTCCGTACTTTACAGCTGGGAGTCCTCTAAAAATATTTCCTCCTCCAATTACAATACCTACTTCGACGCCTGATTTTGTAACTTTAATTATTTCATTTGCTATATAATCTACAATTTTATAATCAATTCCATTTTTTTCTTTCCCCAGTAATGATTCACCACTTAACTTTAAAAGTATTCGGTGGTATTTTTTAATTTTCATTTTTCAAAATTTGAATTATGAATTCCGGTGCTTTATACACCCAGTTGAAATCTCACTATTTCAATGACTTCAAATTTATTTCCATTTTCCTTTTCAAATCTTTTTATGAGGTCTCCGATACTGGTATTTGCCTCATTTATATATTCCTGTTCTAATAAACAATTCTCTTGATAAAACTTCTCAAGTTTATTTTCCACTATTTTTTCTATTATATGCTCCGGTTTATTTTCTCCTTTTGCTACTGTAATATAAATTTCCTTTTCTTTTTCAAGCACATCCTTTGGGATACCATCTCTACTAATAGCCATTGGATTCATTGCTACAACCTGCATTGATATTTTATTTCCAAGATTGTAAGAAGATTCTGTATATTCACCTCTTACAACAACTAAACCGCCGAGTTTACTACCAAAATGTAAATATGAAGACACAAAACCATCTGATATTTCAACAAATTTTACTCTCCTAAGCTCTACCTTTTCTCCAACACTTGCTACTAAATCATCAATCATGTCCTTTACAGTTAAATTATTTTCATCTTTAGTATTCAATAAATCTTCTACTTTATTGGTTTTATTCTTTAAACAAACTTTTGCGATTTTTTCTGATAATTGTTGAAACTTTTCTCCTTTTGATACAAAGTCTGTTTCACAATTTAATTCAATTATTGCAGCGGATTTTTTATCTTCGCTGACGGCAATTTTAACTGCACCTTCCTTCGTTACCTTCTCCGCTCTTTTGGCTGCAGTCGCTGCTCCTTTTTTTCGTAAATACTCTATTGCTTTTTCAATATTTCCGCCTGTTTCTATTAGTGCTTCTTTGCAATTTGCCATTCCGGCACCGGTTTTTTCTCTTAACTCTTTTATTAATTTTATATCCATTTTGAAATTTACTTTTTAATTTTTAAATTATTCTTCTTTTTCTGCCATTTCTTCTGCTTCATCCTGTACTTTTGTATTAAGTAATGAATTACCCTCAATTACTGCTTCTGATATTGCTTTTGTTATTATTTCAATTGACTTTACTGCATCATCGTTTGCAGGTATAACATAATCTACCAAGTCGGGGTCACAATTAGTGTCAACAATTGCTATTGTTGGTATGTTTAATTTTCTTGCTTCATCTACTGCTATGTGTTCCTTTTTTATATCGACTATATACAGTGCACCGGGTAATTTCGTCATTTTTATTATACCATTAAGAACCTTCTCCATTTTTTCTTTTTCACGAATTAATTTTAATCTCTCTTTCTTTATATATTTATCTAAGTCTCCTGTTTCCTCTGCTTTCTGTAAATCAGTTAGTCTTTTTATACTTTTTCTTACTGTATTAAAATTTGTCAGCATACCGCCTAACCATCTTTCACATACATAAAAAGAGTCACATTTTTCTGCATATTCCTTTATTATTGCCTTTGCCTGCTTTTTTGTCCCTACGAAAAGTATTTTTTTACCTTCTGCCACCATCTTTGTAACTGCATTACAGGCTTCATCAATCAATTTTGCTGTTTTATTTAAATCTATTATATGAACCCCATTTCGTTCCATAAATATATATGGTTTCATTTTAGGGTTCCATCTTCTTGTTAAATGACCAAAATGGGAACCTGCAAGTAGCAAGTCTTCAAATTGTACTCTTGTCATATTTTTCTCCTTTCATTGTAAAGCCTAAACTACCCGTCTTATGCTTTTATCAGGTTTGTTGGCTTTTGTTATTCTTCTACTCCCGTCTTTTTCTGTTCACATCCCTTGATGGGACACGGGTGAATCAGAATCGGAGAGTATGATTTTTTTAAAAATTTGTTAATAAAAAAATAATTTAAAAAAGTAAGTAAGATAAAATTAATCAAATCTCTATTATCTCTTCGAAAACTGAAATCTTTTCCTTGCCTTTGGTCTGCCATATTTTTTTCTTTCCACCATTCTTGGGTCTCGAGTTAAGTATCCTTTTTCTCTTAATATAGGTCTAAAATCCTGATTAATTGCTACCAATGAACGCGCTATTCCGAGTCTGATTGCTTCAGTTTGTCCTCTTACACCGCCTCCAAATACATTCACGGATATATCATACATCCCTTCTGTATTGGTTACTTTTAATGGTAGTAAAGTATCCTTTAGAAAATTTTCTGATTTTAAATATTCCAGAGCGTCCTTATCGTTAATTATATAATTACCCTTTCCGGGAACTAATTTTACTCTGGCAACTGCTGTTTTTCTTCTTCCTACTTTTATGTTACTTGGTTGTTTTACCATTTATTCTCCAGGTTTATAAATTAATCTTTTCTGGTTTTTGTGCTTTGTGGGGATGCTCACTTCCCCTGTATACTTTTAATTTATGAAAAAGTTTATCACCCAGTCTGGTTTTTGGGAGCATTCTCTTTACTGCTAATTCAATAACTCTTTCAGGGTGTTTTTCAATTAATTCTTTAAAAGTTCTTACTTTTTGTCCGCCGGGATATCTTGAATGAGTTATATAAGTTTTCAAATCCTGTCTCTTTCCTGTCAGTTTTACTTTTTCAGCATTAATAACTATAACATTATCACCAAGATCAGCATTTGGTGTAAACAAGGGGGTATGTTTACCCCTAATAATTTTAGCAATTTCACTTGCTAATCTTCCAAGGACTTTTCCTTCTGCATCGACGAGAAACCACTTTTCTGGTTTATCCTTTTTAGTTGCAAATTTTGTAATACGAACAGATTCTCTTATTGCTTTTTTCATAATGTAAATTTAAAAACATTAAAAATATCATTAATCATTTAAAAAATCAATGAATTCGGTAAGGTTTTTTATAAAAAATATATTTATTTGATTTATTACTATTTTGATTAAACTTTTTGTAATTATTTTATGTCATATATTAATAAAATAAGTAATTTTTTATAATTTTATTTTGTTTAATATAATTAGTAATTTTATAATTATAAGGAAATTTAATATGTATAAACGAATTTATTATATTTTCACAATAGTTTTTATCCTTTTGTTTTCAGTTAGTTTTTCTTTTGGACAACCCAAAAATGTTAAAGGAAAAATTAGTGGTACTGTTATTGATGCCAAGTCTGGCTCTGCCCTTGCTTCTGCTACAATTCAGGTATTTAGTGCTAAGGATTCTTCTCTTGTTACTGGTGCTGCTTCTGAATCAAATGGTGATTTTCTTATTTCTGATGTTCCGGCAGGGACTTATTATTTAAAGGTCAGTTATATTGGATATAATACTGCTGTAGTCAAAGATATTAAGATTACTGGTAAATCTCCTGAAATAAATCTTGGTAGCATAAAATTACAAATTAGTTCAGAGTTCACAGAAGAAATTGAAGTTACTTCTGAAGTACCTGTTATGAAAATGGAATTTGAGAAAAAAGTCTTTGATGTTAAACAAACTATAGTAGCAGAGAGCGGTACAGCAATTGATGTTCTGAAAAATATTCCTTCTGTTACAGTTGATAATGATGGAAATGTTAGTATAAGAGGTAGCCAGAATGTCAAAATATTAATTGATGGTAAACCTTCTGGAATACAATCTGGTGATAATAGTACAATACTTGAACAAATTCCTGCTAATAATATTGAACGAATCGAAATAATAAATAATCCTTCTGCTAAATATGAAGCGGAAGGTATGGCGGGTATAATAAATATTATTTTGAAGAAAAATCCAGAATCAGTTGGCTATAATGGAAATATTAATTTAAATGCTGGTACACAGGATAAATATAGTTCTTCGTTTAGTTTTAATTATAAAAAAAATCAATTGGGATTATCTGCAAATTATAGTTTTCGTTCTTTCCGTATGATGGGTACTGGTGATGGGTTAAGATATAATTATTTTAATGATTCACTTTATTTGCTTGATCAGAATATAAATTTCAACAATAAAATGCAATCGCATTTTGGTACACTTGGTTTAGATTATGATTTTTCACAGAAGACAAATTTGAATATTGTTGTAAATTATAATTATAGGAACCGTAAAAGAAATGAAGATAATCTTAGTAAAACTTCTAATATTAATAACATTCTTCAGCAGGTATTTTCTACATCGAATTTGAATGAAATGAAAGGGCAAAATATCGATGCAACTTTCAGTTTCAGAACCACATTTTCAAAGCCAAAACAGGAACTTACATCTTCTTTAAATTTATCATATAACGATAATAATAACGATGTGAACTTTAACAGGCAATATTATGATATAAACTTTTACCCCATCTATAATCCTTTTCTTGAGCACGACATCAGCAAAAACATAAGTAAATTGTTGACTTTCCAGGTAGATTATACTCATCCCATAACTGAAGATATTAAATTTGATTTTGGCTATAAGCTCAATGCACGAAAGATGGATATAAATATGCAATATGAAACTTTTGATTATAACACTTCACAATGGGTTTATGACTATACTCGCTCTAATGAATTTTTATATAATGATTATGTGAACGCTTTATATGGTGTGTACGCATATAAATATAAGGATTTTGGAGTGCAGGCGGGTATAAGACTTGAGCATACAATGAATGACTTCAAGTTGAGTAATTCTAATAAAAATTATGAAACTAATTATCTGGATTTTTTTCCTTCACTTAATTTGACACAGAAACTTGGAAATACAAATGAATTCCAAATTGGATACGCTCGCCGGATAAATAGGCCAAGAGCATGGGATTTAAATCCCTTCGTAGACTATTCTGATCCGTTAAATTTAAGAACAGGTAATCCTGAACTTAAACCTGAATATATTCACTCCATAGAAGCAAGCTATATTAAATATCTACCATTTGCTTCTTTAACCACCAGCATATTTTACAAAAGAGCATCTGATGTTATTAATAGATTCGGGTATATTGATTCTACGGGTGTTTCTACAATGACTTTTAAAAATATTGCAAAGTCAAATTCCTACGGTGTTGAATTTATATTCCAGGGAGCTTTGCAAAAATGGTGGACTGCTATTGGTAGTTTTAGTTATTTTAGAACAGATATTAGTGGAAATGATGGCTACCGAGATATCACCAATAGTAGTTATAGTTGGACTGCAAAACTTCTCTCTTCTATTAGTATCAAAGAGTGGTTCGATATACAATTTGCTTATAACTATTTTGGTAGAATGGTTATGTTGCAGGGGTCGATGGAACCTTTGCATTCTCTTGATATTGCTATTAAAAAAGATTTCTTTGATAAAAGGTTTAGCGTGATGTTTAGAGTGGCAGATGTATTCAAAACTGGTGAATTTAAATTTACTACAAATGGGACTGGTTTCAGTTCTAATTTTTCAAGAGTAAGAGATTCAAGAATTGCATTTTTAACATTGACTTATAAATTTGGTACAGATATGAAAAATACTAAGAAACAACGAAAAAGAAATAATGATAATAATGAGGATGAAAGAGAAATGGATTTTTAGTATATTGGAATAAATATTTTTTGAATGAGATTACCCCGCGTAAAACTTCACAATCAAATTATTATTGGGCTTTTACTCGGGGTTTTTTTTGGTGCAATTTTTTCTGTTAACCCTCATAAAATTTTTATAAAGTACAGAGGGGGAGAAGAGGTTATTTCTGACTGGTCTGAAGTTATTTTTTTAAAAGACTCAATTCCACTAATTTCTTTCTCTGCTAACGAACAAACCCAAATTATTAAATATTCTAAAAGTTTTATTTCTTCTGATGAAAAATTTGTGAAAAATATTTTAATTAAGTTTCCAGATGGAAATTTTAAAAGATATGAAGAAATAACCTCAATTGATAAAGTTAAAACTATTGGAATTTTATTAAAACCAATAGGGGATATTTTCATTAGGTTGCTTAATATGATTGCAATTCCTCTGGTTTTAGCTTCTTTAATTGTCGGCGCTGCTTCGCTCTCAGATTTAAAACATGTTGCTAAAATTGGTGGCAAGACTATTTCATTCTATTTTATGACCGCTATTATTGCAATTTCTGCTGGTCTTTTGATTGCTAATATAATGCAACCAGGTCATTTTATGCCTGTTGATACAAAAGAGAAATTACTTGTTGCTTTTCAGGAGGAAGCCCGTAGTAAAATAGAACAGAATGTTTCTATTAATGTAATTGATTTTCTTGTAAATATAGTTCCGAAAAATCCATTTGCTGCTATTGCCAATGGTGAGTTTCTGCCAATTGTATTTTTCTCTATTATGATTGGCGTTTTTTTAACACAAATACCTCAAAAAAAATCACAGCCAGTAATTAATTTTTTTGAAGGCATCTCTGATGGCTTGATAAATATGGTTGATAAAATTATGTATATTGCACCTTATGCTGTCTTTACTCTTATTGCTGCAACTGTTGCTGAATTTGGATTTAGTATTCTTCAATCTTTACTTTTATATTCGATAACAGTAATAATAGGATTAATTTTCATTACATTTATTGAATATCCAGCATTATTGAAAATATTTACGAATATTAAAATTAAAGATTTCTTTTCTGTTCAAAAAAAAGTTATTGCAGTTGCTTTCTCTACATCTTCTTCCGCTGCTACTCTGCCGGTTACTATGGAAATTTGTGAAAAAAATCTCGGCGTGCCAAACAAAATTGCAAGTTTTGTGCTACCTCTTGGTACAACAATTAATATGGATGGAACCGCTCTATATCAAGCTGTTGCTGCTATGTTTATTGCTCAGGTTTATGGATTTGACTTATCTCTTACTCAACAAATTACTATTGTGATTACTGCTGTGCTTGCTGCTATTGGTACTGCACCGGTACCCGGAATTGGTATAATTATGCTTATTGTGATTTTAAGGTCAGTTGGAATCCCCGAGGAAGGTATTGCTCTTATTATTGGAGTTGATAGACTACTGGATATGTGCAGAACCGTACCTAATGTAATTGCTGATTCTCTCGCTTGTGTTGTTATTGCAAAAAGTGAAGGGGTACTGGGACCAATAAAATATGATAGGTAATATTACTTCCTTTAAATAATTATTTTTTAAAGTTATATCGGATTTAAATTTTTTTAATATAAAAGCATTTATCTTTATTACCAGATATAACCTTTAACTATTTTTTATTGTTATTTTCCAGACATTCACCTATAGCACGAAGTATATCCCAGGAATATATACCTGTATTATGTCCGTCTTTCCAAATTATATTAACTGCATAATTTCCAACAGGAACAATTTTTTCAATTTCATAAAATCCTGTTGGCTTAAATGGTGCTTTTATAGGGATATAATCTCCTTGAGTTTTTTCTTCTCCATTACACGAGGCGCAAGGGCATTTATCTCGTAAAACTGTTAATGGTATTTCATCGGCTCTGCCGTCATTCCATCTGACCAAAATTGTTTTTCCGAGTCTTTTTATCCTTATTGGTCTGAACTTGTATATTGTTTCCATATATATCTTAATATCAATTTTTGTTGTTTGTTTAAAAATACATAAATTAACTTAATTTCAAAAGTTAATATTTTCAAAAAAATTCTATTTACATAAATTAGACTTGATACTAAAGACGCATAATGTTAGTTTTTTTAGAAATATTTATATAATGAAAAAATACTTTTTTTATATTTTTTCTGTTTTAATGACAATTTTGTTTTTTAATTGTAGTAAAGACAATAGTCCCTCTGGTCCAACATATATTGCTTCTGAAATCTGGTCTTTTGTTTATAATAATGATACAAATCTTAAGTATTCCAATAATTTCAAAAAGAAACAAGATGGTACAGTTGTTATTGCGGGAAGTTGGATATTTAAGTTTGATACTTCAAAGGTCGTTTGTCCTTTTTTTGATGCACCGGTAACATTTGTAAATGATACAACAATTCAGTTTAACGGCAATGGAAATGCATACTGCGGTGGTTTTCCACCCGGGCAGCAAAATTCAACTTTTAATCTTAGTGTTGAGGGTATACATAAGAATGGAGGTGGAATAGGAACCTGGACAATCACATTTACTAACCCACTATGGACCTCACCAGTTAATGGTTCTTATTCAGCGGTTAGAACTAATGGGTCGGGAATTACACACTAATTTTTTATATCTTATTTCCATAATATAGAAAAAAGATTTTTATCTACAAAATCTTTTGTTACTTATTATAGAAAATTCATTTTCTACGCATATTTAACAGAATTTTTAAATTTACAAGATATATATTTTAAAATATATTGGTTTTATTATTGTTTTAATTGCATAAAAAATTATAGACACATCAGTAAATAATTATTTTTAATTTATAAAAATGCGATATAATTTAATAAAATTTAATTTTACTTTACATAATGTCAGGTCTTAATGCATATAACATTTTTTTATAAAAAAATCTAATAGTTATTTAAATTTATTATAGCAAAAGTTAAAATAAATTTCGATTTTAAGATAATGAATTTTTAATTTTTTATTTTATTTTATCTCAAAATAAGAAAAAAAATATCATATTGAGATTTTTTTCTGGAGATAACAATTACTTTGGTTTATTTTTTATATATTTTTTATGGCACTATAATTGTTATATCTATTATAACAAAACTAAAAAAAATGAAATACAAAACATTAACTCTTATTTTTTTGATTTTATTAACTGGGAACCTTTTTGCTCAAAAGGAAACAATAGTAGTTAAAGATATCTTATTAGGAAGTGCAAACTCAGAGTTGACTAAGAATAATGTTGTTCCTGCAAACCCTGAGGATTTTTCCATTAGATATACCTGCACATTTATTAAGTTGACCTGGTTACCCAATGAAAACGATGACCCGGTTGTAATAGCATACAATTCTGAAAACAGATTTGGCACACTTGTCAATGGAAAAGAGTATAAGGAAGATGATATATTACCTGGTGGTGGAACTATTGTCTATATAGGTAGTTGTAAACATTTCAGACATTTTAACCCACCTTCAGATAAATGTTATTATAAAATTTGGTCTTTCGATAATAAATTCAACTACTCCATTGGTGTGCAAGCAGTTTGCATTGATGAATCACTGATAAATGCAGTCATTAAATTTATTACTGATTAGACTTCTCAAAAAAAATTAAGATTACTATTTACTGCTCAAAATAAGTTATGAAGGGGATTTATCGTCATTAACTTAATAAAGCAATTAATTTGTGTAACTTTGAATTTAATTGATTTATTAAAAAAATTTATTTATGATAGTAATTTACAAATAAAATTACTGTGAATAAATATTTAAATACAGAATACTGGGTTGATTTAATAGATAAGGGGGTTGAATGGTTAATTCAGCATATACCTTCTATTCTCGTACTTATTATTCTACTTTTTATCTCATTAAGGGTCTTTTCTTTTATTATAAAAAGAGTAAAGAAATTAATTATTAGCAGAGTTGAAAAAAATCCCATTGATAGTCTTGAGTCTGAGAAAAGAGTCAATACTTTAATGAGTATTATTTGTAAAACGGGAAAAGTTACTATATGGATTATTTTCATTATAATGTTTTTAAAAACTATAGGGGTTGAAATTGGACCTATCCTTGCAGGCGCCGGGATATTAGGGTTAGCTATCGGTTTTGGGGCACAATCCTTGATTAAGGATATTATTTCAGGTTTCTTTATTTTACTTGAAAATCAAATACGCGTTGGTGATGTAGCTACAATAAACGGTATTACAGGAACTGTTGAAGAAATCCAATTAAGAACAGTTATTTTGAGAGATATGTCTGGAGTTGTTCATATTATTGAAGCAGGAAAAATTGATTCTTTAGCAAATATTACAAAAGAATGGTCTGCACTACTTTTAGACATTCCCGTTGCATATAAAGAAAATATTGATGAAGTTATTAAGACAATGAATGAAGTTGCTGAGGAAATGTATGCTGATGAAAACTATAAGGATAAATTTCTTCCACCTTTTGAAATTTTTGGGTTAGAAAAATTTGGCGATTCTGCTATTATAGTTCGAGCAAGAATGAAAACTATACCACATGAGCAATGGGCTCTTGCAAGGGAATATAGAAAAAGATTAAAAGTAGTCTTCGATTCTAAAAATATTGAAATTCCATTTAATCATATTTCCTTATATTGGGGAGAAAAAAGTAAACCTTTACAAGTAGAGGTTACAAAAAAATAATTTTATCACTTCAATAATTTTCTGAGTATGGATAATTTAATATTCCTTTAAGCTATTCATTTGATTTATAGTGCGTAAGGAAAAAGTTGTCTTGTAAACAAAATTTCCGCAATGTTGCGGAAATTTTTAACAAATTTATTATCGGTATTTTTGAAATGTGAATCAACTTTTTATCAAACTTAACATATTTAAATTATGCAAATCAAGACAATTGATTTTCAAAGAAACAAAACTCTAAGCATTGTTCAATTTTGTTCCGAACAGGTTGATTCTTTTGAGTATGTTTCAGTTGGTTATGCTATCAATAATAAAATGATTGAAATTAAAGAGATTAGTGATTCTGGGAGTGTAAATAATATTTTTGTGCTCAATAAATCTGATAAATTTGTGTTCTTTATGGATGGTGACGTTTTAATTGGAGCTAAGCAAAATCGTGTATTGAATACTTCTATATTAATAGAACCCCAAACTAAAACAAATATACCGGTTAGCTGCGTGGAAGCAGGCAGGTGGAGATATCGTTCTTCTATTTTCAGAGATTCGGATTTCGTCGCACCGACAAATTTAAGAGCCAGCAAAGCAAAAGATGTTAATAAATCGCTTAAAATGGAAAAAGGTTTTTATGCTGACCAATCAAAAGTGTGGAGTATAGTTTTATATTCTGCATCATCTTCTGATGTCTATTCTGAAACAAGCGATTTGTCTGATGTTTTTGAAAAGAAAAAAGATTATTTCGAGGAGTTTTTAAAAGGGTTTAAAGTGAATAATCAGGCAAATGGTCTTGCTATTTTCTTAAGGAAAAAGTTACTTAGTATTGATTTATTTAATCGAAGAGATATATATGCTGAGTATTTCCCCAAAATAATTAAAGGTACAGCTGCAGAAGCATATAATTTAAAAGAAGATAAAAATAATATAACCGATAAGGAAGTAAATTATAAATTAATTGACTTCTTTGATAAATATGATGCGGTTGATAAAGAAATTCATAAATCTATTGGGGTGGGTAATGAAAAAAGGTTTGATAATAATTACATAACAGGTTTTGAATTAGAGTTTATGGGGAATACCATTCACCTTGCTGCTATTCAATTGCAAGAAAAATTAACCTAAAAATTGTTCTTTTATTTCACTATACTACATTGTATTGTGATGTGTACCTATTTTGATAAGATTAACAGTTCTGGGGAAAAAATAAATAATGATTAACCTTTAGTTCTAGTGAGTTAAAGGAGAGAATTGGGGAATTTATTTTGTAAAGTGTGTAATGGAAGTGGGGTTTTTCATATAAAATTGAGGAAGAAAAATACTGAAGTTTGTAGTATTTTAAAGTTAAGTATTTTACCAAAAATTAGAGTTTCGATTAATAGGGAAATGATGAACTATATTTTTTATTGATGTATTTCCTTTTGACTAAAGTATTTGAATAATTTTTATAAAATTATTATCAGTTAAATTTATTCTTATATGAAGAAATACCTTAATGTATTAATCTCTTTTGTGGGTACTAATGATGGAGGTAAATTGTTAAATAAGAAGGATGGGGCAATTCTTACTGTATTGAAACACAGGAAGTTTGATAAGGTTTATTTACTCTGGACATCTTCTTATAAAAATGAAATTAGTTATGACAAAATTTCGGATTATCTTGTTCAGGAAATAAAGAAAAGGAAATATTGTAGTGAGGTAGTTCGAGAATATATTAATATTGAAGATGTAACCGACCATAACGAAATTTATCCTAAATTATTAAATTTTTTAAAAAGTAAGTTTAAAAGTAAAAAAATCAAAGTAACGGCAGCAATAGCTTCCGGTACTCCCTCAATGCAGGCATGCTGGATAATTATGTCAGAGTCGCGTGATTTTCCAATGGAATTAATAAGAAGTAACGAACCGGAATTAAACACAGAACCAATTACAGTAGTTAAATTAGGTACCGCACTCCCAAGAATTATTCGGCTTAAAGAAGAAAACAAAATGTTAAAAAGAGCAATTAAAGCTTCAAATAAAATAACAGTAAATATCGGAAAATGTGAGATAAATATAAAAGGTATTGAAATACCATTTTCACCAATTCAGTTTTGTTATTACAGGTATTTTCTCGAAAGAGCTTATAACGATGAGGGACCCTTATTAATGAAAGGATACAATATGCCCACTGAATTTTCACAAAGAATACTTGATTCTTACAAGGAATGCTATACAGACTATGATTATAATATTATTTCTTTGAAGAAAAAGTTATCTATGCAGGAAAGTATTTCAACTTCAAACTTTAGAAGCAATGTTTCTAAAGTTAATTCTATATTAAAAGAGGTTTTGCAGACTAATTATGAACAATTTTTAATTCAGTCAATTGGGCAAAGATTTAAAAAGCAGTATTGTTTATTTGTCCCCAAAGAAAATATTAATTTTATTAAGTGAATTTTGTAGTTTTTAAAAATTAAAATTATTGTATTATTATATAAATAAAATTAAATGCTATGAAAAAGTTAATAATTCTTTTCCTTCTTCTTTTTTCTATATATGCATATTCACAAATTTATTTTAATACAACTCCTTTCTGGACATCAACTGATGTCTCTAATTATTCTACTGGTTGCGGCTGGGCGGACATAAATAAGGATGGCTGGTTAGACCTTGTAGTTGCAAATGGTAATGATATGGCTCGGCAAAAAGTTGTAGTTTACATAAGTAATTATGGAACTTTACCAACCACGCCAAGCTGGACCTCTAACGATATAGATTATCATGGACACTTAAATATTGGTGATATAAATAATGATGGCTATCCTGATGTTGCTGTTTCTGTTTATATTGGTGCTGCTGGTTTCGGTCAAAGAGGAAAAGTAAAAATTTATATGAACAACAATGGAGTTTTAACTTCAAATCCCGCCTGGGTTTCTGCTGATACTTTCTACACTTTCAGTTGCGCTTTTGGTGATGCTGATAATGATGGTGACTTAGACCTTGCGGTTGCTTGTGGGGAATCATATAATCAAAAAGCGGAACAAATGAGAATTTATTATAATAATAATGGTACCTTAAGCAATTTACCGGGATGGAAGTCTGCATTAAGCTTTTACGCTATGGATGTTACATGGGCAGATTTTAATAAGGATGGGAAACTTGATTTAGTTTTCTGTTGTGAAAGAGGTCCAAACAGAATGTTCCTGAACTACGGTGACTCTATTGCTACAGTTCATTCCTGGGTGTCTACGGATGCAAGTCAGTATGCGAATTCTCTTTTTGTGGACGATGTTAATGGAGATGGTTGGTTGGATTTAGCAGTTTCTGATAATAATCAACTTGGTGGTAGTGGGAAGTTCAAGATATATCTAAATAATTCCGGTACTTTAGCTTCAACACCATTCTGGTCTTCTTCTTTTTCAGGTTATGGTTCAGGAATAAATCTTGCGAGGATTAACGCAAGTAATTATCCTCATCTTATTTGTGGTGGCTGGTGGACTGCATGCTGGATATATGAAAATACCGGTGGAAATTTTCAACTTACACCTCAATGGACTTCCTCAACCAGCAGTGTTGTAGAAGCTATTGTTTGTGCAGATTATGATAATGATGGACTGTCATATAAACTTGACCAATTTACAAGTAATGGCACAAAGAAACTTTATTATTTATCTCGTTATCCAGTTCATAAAATTCAGAAGATAATTTACGGCTCGGATTCAATTCCGCTTACTCAATATTGCTATGATTTAGAGAATGGATGGGTTGTATTGAAAAATCCCCCAGCTTCCGGTACAGTTATAAAAATTTATTACTATGCATCTTACGACCTTGACTTTGCAGTTACAAACTGGGATAATAATAAAGGAAATTATCTTTTCAAAAATTCAATAGTTGTTGATGTAAATAAGAATATTAGTTCAATACCCACAGATTATAAACTTTATCAAAATTATCCCAATCCCTTTAATCCAGTAACAAACATAAAATATAAATTACCAAAAGAGTCAAAAGTTAATTTGATACTCTATGACCAATTGGGGAGAGAAATTGTTACGCTGGTTAATACAATTCAGTCTCCTGGAGAGTATTTAGTAACACTTGATACAAAGTCACTTGGTTTGGATTTAGTAAGTGGAGTATATTATTACACACTTTATGCAGATGATTTTAAAGATACGAAAAAGTTGATTATATCGAGGTAGTGAATTTTAAAATATCAATTTTTTTCAACCGGAAAAGATTAATAACAGTTTAAATGAATAATGGCTGAGAAAAAAAATATTGTTGTTGGAATAGATATTGGAGGAACTTTTACAAAATATGGATTTGTAGATTTTGAAGGGAATATACTTAAAAAGTCATCAATGAGAACAGATGAATTTGATGACTTCGAAAAATATATTAATTTTTTGTTTGAAAAGATTATCGCTGACTTACCTACTGGAATTGAAATAATCGGGTTTGGAATCGGTGCCCCAAATGCAAATTATTTTACAGGCTTTATTGAAGAAGCACCCAATCTAAAATGGAAAGGAAAAGTAAATCTTGTTAAAAGTCTAAATCATAAAAGCAATAAACCTGTTTTCATTACTAACGATGCTAATGCTGGAGCAATTGGGGAGAAGAAATTCGGAATCGCGAAGGAGTTGGAAAATTTTATTTTTATTACACTTGGTACAGGACTTGGAAGTGGCTTTTATTGTAATGGTAAATTGCTTTATGGATATACAGGTTTTGCTGGTGAACTGGGACATACAATAATTTTTAAGGATGGAAGACAGTGTAATTGTGGTCGTAAAGGATGCCTTGAGACTTATGTTTCCGCTACGGGAATTACAAGGACTGTGAAAGAGTTTTTAAAAAGTGGAAATAGAAGCATACTGGAGAATTTTGATGATAGAAGCCTTACATCAAAAAAAGTTTACGAAGCAGCTTTAGAGGGTGATGATGTCGCGAAAAAAACTTTTGAGTTTACTGCTGATGTGCTGGCGTTAGCTCTTGCAAATATTACAGCAGTATTCAGTCCTCAGGCAATTTTTCTTTATGGTGGTGTTACAAATGCAGGTAATTTAATTTTTGAGCCGGTCAGAAAAAAATTTAATGATTATTTATTAAATGTATTTAAAAACACGGTTAAAATTTTACCTTCTGGGTTACCACAGGATGATGCTTCTATATTAGGAGCGGCAGCCTTGTGTTTAGAAGAGATAAATAAATTTAATTTGTAATATGAAAAATATTATAATCATATTTGTTTTAATTATTGCTGGTATATTGGCTATAGTTTTTTTAAATTCTGCAGTGTCTGATTTAAAGCAGGTCAATAATGAAGAAATAATGAATATAAAACTTCCTGAACCAAACACAACAGGTGGAATGCCACTTATGGATGCTCTTAAGAACCGGAAGTCCACAAGAAAGTTTAGTAGTAAAATGTTATCCGAGCAGATGCTTTCGGATTTGTTGTGGGCTGCTTTTGGTATTAATCGTCCTGAAAATGGAATGAGAACAGCTCCTACTGCCCATAATTCGCAGGCGATGGATGTATATGTTATTATGCAAAGTGGAGCATATGTTTACAACGCAGTTGATAATTCTCTCGATTTAATTTCTCAGGAAGATTTAAGGGAGTTTGCCGGGTCTCAAGATTTTGTTAAGATAGCACCGGTAAATTTGATTTATGTAGCTGATTATTCCAAAATGGAGAACTCATCTGACAGGGAACTTTATGCTGGTGCTCATGCAGGGTTCATCGGGGAAAATGTTTATCTTTTCTGCAGTTCTTCAGGATTAAATACAGTTATAAGAGCCTGGGTTGATAAGGAAGCGTTGAAGAAAAAATTAAAACTTAAAGAAAACCAGCATATTATTTTAGCACAAACTGTGGGCTATCCAGAGTAAAAAAGTTTTTAGAACTGAAATTCCCTTTCTACAGACATTGCTTTCTTCAATATCTTTAGATACAGTGAGAAGGGGATATTTATTGCTCCCAATATCTGAAAAACGGGTGTTATCATTTGAATGTCAAAAAGTAAGAACTTGTTTTTAATTAAAATTTCGTATAGTTTGATAAATGCAACTTTTGATGCATTTGAAGTATCGTGATACATAGATTCCCCAAAAAAGGCTCCTTTTAACGCAACCCCGTAAAGGCCACCTACAAGTTTATTGTCTTTATATGTTTCGATGCTATGCGCATATCCTTTTTTGAATAATGTGATATAGAGTTTTTTTATGGCGGGAGTAATCCAGGTTTCTTTTCTATGAGAGCAGTTTTCAATTACTTCTTCAAACTTTGTATCGATTTTAACTTCAAAAATTTTTTTCTTTAAAATTTGTTTAAGTGAACGAGGTATATTAATTCCTTTGAAATCTGGTTCAAGTTTTATTATACCTCTTGGGTTTGTATAATACCAACTGATTGAATTGTCATCAGGGTTTCCCATTGGAAATATACCAATTTTATAGCCGTTGAGAACAGTTTTGTAGTTTATTTTTTCTTTATATATAACTTCAAAAAACATACATTATGTTTATTTGTAATCGTTGTATAAATTTAAAAGGAGTTCCGCAGCTTCAGTTGGTAATATTTTCCCTTTCAATATTTTAGATTTTATTTTTGGTAATCCATAAACCACTACTTCACTTGAATAAAAATTTTCTCTAAGATATTCTTCAATCAATGCTGTGGTCCAATCAAGCATCTGTTGTCTTCTCCGCTCTTCAAAAAAACCGCTTTTTTTCGTTTGCCTGACAAATTCCTCAATGGTCTTCCACAATTGTTCTATACCTTCACCAGTCAAAGCGGAACAGACATCAACTTTCGTGCGCCAGTTTTTTGTTGGTGAGGAAATATATTTTGTAACTGTTGAAAATTCTGCTTTTGTTATGAGAGATTTTTCTCTGTTGTCGTCGTCACATTTATTAATATAAATAGCATCAGCAAGTTCAATCACCCCTTTTTTAATTGCCTGCAATTCATCACCGGCGCCTGCAATTAAAAGTAAAAGGAAAAAATCCACCATAGTTCTTACAGTAGATTCATTTTGCCCAACACCCACAGTTTCTACAATTATTACATTATAGCCAGCAGCTTCGCAAACAATTATTGTCTCTCTTGATTTTCTTGCAACACCCCCTAAAGCTCCTGAAGAAGGAGAAGGTCTTATAAAACAATTTCTTTCTTTTGCAAGTCTTTTCATTCGAGTTTTATCGCCAAGAATACTACCTTTACTTATTGAACTACTTGGGTCTATAGTTAGGACAGATAATTTATAACCTTTTTTTAATAGATATAATCCTAATGTTTCTATTAATGTACTTTTTCCTGCACCAGGTAATCCTGTAATTCCTATTCGTATTGAGTTTCCAGAGTATGGTAATAGTTTTCTAAGTATTTCTCTTGCTGTTTGATAATGCTTTTGAGAATTACTCTCTATATATGTAATGGCTTTTGCAAGTAAAGTTCTGTCGTTGTTTAATACACCTTTTACCAATTCTTCAATATTAAATAATTTCTGTTTTTTTATTTGAATGTTTTTCCCCTGTGTTATGTTTTTTATTTTATCCTGAACAATTTTTGTAGTGAATTCTTTACCTGCATTTTCGGGAACCCAGTCGGGTTTTTTTATCTCTTTTCCCATTCTGTGGATAAATTATTTATTTTTGTTTTTTATAGTAAAATGTAAAATGAAATTTTTTATATAATAATATTGTTTTAACATATAACAATATAATTCAATAATTGTAATTATTAAATTTAAAAAAATATAATTTGATTTTATTTTTTAAATTAATTATATTATTTAAGATAAAACCTCTCAAAATGAAAAAACTAAACTATATCGTCGTAGCCATCCTTCTTATAAGTTCTCTCGGGTTTGCTCAACAATCGGGAGACTTCCGAACGAAGGCTAATGGCAACTGGTCCGCATACTCAACAGTATGGGAACAATACGATGGTAGTCAATGGGTAGAAGCTACGAAATACCCTGATAGAATTGATGGTAATATAACTGTTAATCATAACATAACAGTAAATATAAATTTAAATATAGACCAGACTACCGTTTCAAGCGGTAAAACTCTTACTGTGGCAAGTGGAAAAACGTTAACTGTATCTGGTTCGGGAAATGGATTAGTGGTAAATGGATTTTTAAATCTTGTGGGAACACTATCACTTTCTGCTGACTGTTTAATCAATGGTACTTTGGTTATGGCTGATGGTGTGGTTGAAGCTTTTGATGGAGTTGTTAAATATGGAAGTAATGGAACCTTACGATATTCTATTACAAGTAGTATTTACGCCGGTGATGAATTCCCTGATACGGATGGTCCTGCTAATCTTACAATGGATTCTGAAGCAAATATTACTATTCCATTTAGTCGAACAATCCCTGGTACTTTGACTATGGTTAGTGGATACATTATAATGTCTGGTAGTAATACTTTAACACTCGGCTCAAGTGCTTCAAATGTTGGGACTTTATCTTATGATGATGGAAGAATTGTAGGAAATTTTGCAAGATGGTTTTCCACAACAACAGTTTCTGATGTACATTTTCCTGTTGGTACAACAACCAGGTTCAGGCAGGTATATATTTCGTTTACAGAAGCACCTACATCAGGTGGTACAATAAAAATTAGAGCTTATACAAATGACCCAAGTTATTATAATTTAGGTCCTCTTAATGATAATGGGTATGTCGTTGATACATATTCTCAGGAAGCCTGGTGGCAGTTGACAATCGGTAATGGACTCTCTGGTGGCACTTACGATATATCTTTACTTGCTCGCAGCATTTCTGGTGTATCTTCTACAAACTATCCACTGCTAAGAACTATAAAACGAGATAATGGTTATTCTGAATGGTATATGGAAGGTATCCATCAAAATGCAGTAGGCAGTGCTACTGCTCCAACCATATATAGAACAGGTTTAAGTATAGGTTCTGCACAATTTGGAGTAGGAGGAAATTTTGAAGATGGTAATACATTAAATAGTCCATTACCTATTAAGCTTGTTTCATTTAGGGCATTTGTAAAACAGAACGATGTTACACTTAACTGGATTACATCAATGGAAGAGAATAATTATGGGTTTGAGGTATACAGAAGTAATTATGGAAAAGAAGATTGGAAATACATTGGGTTTGTAAAAGGAAGTGGTACAAAAAATACTCAAACAAATTACAATTTTGTTGACAGGGGTCTAAATAAAGGACAATATGAATATGCAATTAAACAAATAGACTATAATGGAAACTTTGAGTATTTTTATTTAAATGATTTTATCAGTATTTCTCCACCCGGGAAATATTTTATATCACAAAATTATCCTAATCCTTTCAATCCAGTTACAAAAATAGATTTTGAAGTACCTGAAAGAGCTTTTGTTTCATTAGTAATTTTTGATATTAGTGGAAGGCAAGTAAAAACGCTTGTAAATGAATACAGGGAAGCCGGATATTATACTGTTGAATTTAATGCTGCGGACCTATCAACAGGTGTCTATTTCTATAGATTCAGAGCAGGTGATTATATCCGAACTTTAAGAATGGTAATTATTAAATAAGAAATTTTTATATTTGATTTTATTAAAAAAGCAGGTTTTCAAAACCTGCTTTTTTAATTTATTTTAATAAGATACCTGATTTAAAATTTCCATTATTTTCAATGCTGCATCAGGAATTTTTGTTCCAGGTCCAAAAATTGCAGAAGCACCGTTTTCATAAAGAAAATCATAATCCTGAGGGGGTATTACACCACCACAAACAATAATAATGTCTTCCCTGTTCAAACTCTTTAATTCTTTTACAAGAGCAGGAAGCAGGGTTTTATGCCCTCCGGCAAGAGAACTCATTCCAATTATGTGAACATCATTTTCCACCGCTTGCTTTGCCGTTTCTTCTGGTGTCTGGAATAGAGGTCCAATATCAACATCAAATCCCATATCAGCATACGCGGTGGCTACTACTTTAGCGCCCCTGTCATGACCATCCTGTCCCATTTTTGCAATTAATATTCTTGGTCTACGTCCTTCTCTTAGTGCAAAATCATCTGTAAGTTTTCTTACAGCTGCAATTTTTTCTTCATCTGCAGCACTGTATTCAGTGCTGTAAATTCCGGAAATTGTTTTTGTCATAGATTGATACCTTCCCCAAACTTTTTCTAATGCAAAGGAGATTTCTCCTAAAGTTGCTCTTGCACGAGCTGCTTTTATAGATAATTCAAGTAAATTTATTTCATCAGTTTCTGCTGCTTTGGATAATTCTTCAAGGATGCTTTCTACTTCTTTTTCATTTCTTCTGGATTTTATTTCATTTAATCTCTTTATTTGTGCTTCTCTTACAGCTGTGTTATCTATTTCTAAAATTTCAATCATCTCTTCTTTTTCTGGAATATACTTATTCACACCAACTATTGTTTCTATACCTGAATCAATCCTTGCCTGTCTCCTTGCTGCAGCTTCTTCTATTCTTAATTTTGGAATTCCGGCTTCTATTGCTTTTGTCATTCCTCCTAATTCTTCAACTTCTTTTATATGTTTCCAACCCTTTTCAATTAATTTATCTGTTAGATATTCAAGTAAATATGAACCACCCCAGGGGTCTATTACTTTTGTAATAAATGTTTCTTCCTGTAGATAAAGTTGTGTGTTTCGTGCAATTCTCGCTGAGAAGTCAGTTGGAAGTGCTATTGCTTCATCAAGTGAATTTGTATGTAATGATTGTGTATGCCCCAAAACTGCGGAAAGAGCTTCTATACAGGTTCTTATTATGTTATTATAAGGATCCTGTTCTGTCAAACTCCAACCAGAGGTTTGTGAGTGTGTTCTTAAAGCCATTGATTTTGGATTCTGTGGGTTAAACATTTTTACAATTTTTGCCCATATAACTCTTGCGGCTCTTAATTTTGCTATTTCCATAAAGTAATTCATACCTTCAGCCCAGAAGAATGATATTCGGGGAGCGAAATCATCAACATTTAATCCTGCATTTATTCCCGTTCTGAGATACTCCAAACCATTTGCAAGAGTGTATGCCATTTCTAAATCTGCAGTTGCACCGGCTTCCTGCATATGATAACCGGATACACTGATACTATTAAACTTTGGCATATAACGAGAGGTAAATCTAAAAATATCAGCAATTATGCGCATTGATGGTTCAGGAGGGTATATATATGTATTCCTAACCATATATTCTTTTAGAATATCATTCTGAATAGTACCTGTTAGCTGTTCATACTTTACTCCCTGTTCTTCTGCAGCCACAATGTAAAAAGCCATAATCGGAAGCACAGCACCATTCATAGTCATAGAAACTGACATTTTATCAAGCGGAATATCCCTAAAAAGAATTTCCATATCTTCAACTGTATCAACAGCGACCCCTGCTTTCCCTACATCACTAATAACTCGCGGATGGTCTGAATCATAACCGCGATGAGTTGCTAAATCAAAAGCAACAGAAAGCCCCATCTGACCTGCAGCTAAATTTCTTTTATAAAATGCATTACTTTCTTCTGCAGTTGAAAATCCTGCATATTGCCTTATTGTCCAGGGCTTTTGAACATACATTGTAGCATAGGGACCTCTTAAATAGGGAGGGATACCAGAATAAAATTTTAGGTGTTTAACATCTTTAATATCATTAGAATCATAAAGCGGCTTCAAAGGGATTTGTTCTAATGTATCCCAGATAAATTCCTCTAAGTTTTTCCCGGTTTGTTTTTCAAATTCGAGTTTCCAGTTTTCAAATGAAATACTGTCTGACTTAAACTCAAAATCAATTTTAGAAAAATCTGGCTTATTTATTTTGTTATTTTTCATTTATCTATTATCATAAAATTATCAAATAATTCTCTTTATGATTCTATTTAAAGTCTCAAATGCATTAACTCCTAAATAAATAAATTCATCAACTCCCAAATTCTTATAATCTTCTTTTTGATTTTCTGGATTGCCAGCAAGAACTATAAGAGAATTAATTTGATTTTTATTAATCTCTTCCATAATTAAAGGTACATATTTGGTATACAATTCATCAGTTGAACAAATAGTTATAATATCTGGGTTATAATTTAATATTTCTTTTATAACTTCAGATGCTGATTCATGTCCTCTTGTCGTTATGATATTAAAGCCTGCAATCTCGAAAAATTCTTTTGCAAAATCTGTTCTTGCTTTGTATTCTTTCAATGTCCCCATTGATGCTAAAAATACTGTAGGTAATTTCCCTTTTTTTAATTTTATTTCTTCGGTTATTTCTTTTAATACTTCAAATATTTCCGCAAGCCTCTGTTGTTTAATGATTTTTATTTTTAATAAATTATTTGAAGTGGATTTTATTAAATTAAATATATCTTCAATTGTATAATCAGTAAAGAAATTAGTTTCAGCAAGTATTTGAAATTCGCTAATTTTTTTATCTAATTTTAAATTTTGTGAATCTCTTATTTTTACTAAATCATTATATCTCTTTTTATATATAAAATCAAAATCCTGGTTACTGCCTTCAAATCTTTTTTCATTTACATTAGGATATTTATTAATTCCAACAAGTATATATTTTCTTTTAACGAAATCATCCACTTTTTTTTGATGTATATTTTCAATTTCATTATGTATAGTCTCATTCTTAAGTAAATTTAACATCCCTCCATTAGATGTAATATTTTTGATTATGTTAAAAGATCTTTCCGCTATTTGATTTGTAAGAAATTCTATATAATAAGACCCTCCTGCAGGATCTATCAGTCTATAGAGATTCGTTTCAGAATTTAGAATAATCTGTATGTTTCTTGCTATTCTTTGAGAAAATTCATCCGGCAATTTCTGGTATTCATCAAATGGTACTGTCTGTATACTATCAGCACCCCCTAATACAGCGGAAAATGCTTCTGTAGTTGTTCGTAAGATATTAACATAGGGATCTAATATAGTTTTGTTGTAAGAAGATGTTATTGATAAGATATTTGCTCTTCTGCTATTTTCGTTTCCTCCATAAGATTCTATTATCTTACTCCATAAAATTCTTGCCGCCCTTAATTTTGCAATTTCCATAAAATAAAATGAACCAACTCCTAAGGTAAAAGTAATGTTTCTGGCAATTGTATCAATGTCAAGGTTTCGGTCTAAAAGGTTGTTGATATATTCAATCGCAGTAGCAAAACAGTAAGCTAATTCCTGAATGGCATTTGCACCTGCATTATGATATTGAAGTCCACTAATATTTATTGTTTTAAATTTATCTGACTTTTCAGAAATCCATTTAGTTAATAGAGTAAGATTATCAAAAGTGCTTTCCAGAGAATCAGGAATATTTCCAAACAAAGTTAAATATTCATAAGGGTCAACATAAATTCCACCTGAGATATTTTTAAAATCTATATTATTTTTATTCAGATAAGTAAGAAAAATAGTGAATATCGGAACTCCGTTAAAGCCTGCTTTAATAAAGATGGGATATTTGTATAAATCAACACCAGATAAAGCAATTTCAAAATCTTTGTAATGAAATATAGATAATCCGTTATTGTAATGTTCCTTAGTATAATGAGAAGGAGGGTTGAGATTATTTAGAGTGTACCAGTCAGGATAAATATAAATACAATTCTGACCGTTTTGGAGATTCTTTAAGAGAGTTTTATTGAAATCTTCCGGTAATGAATCTGGTATTAATTGGTGTATATTCCAGCTTTTATTTAAATAACCAGTTGCATTATTTCCTCTGTGGTAATCTGGAAATCCCGGTTTAGAATTTAAAAAGCCGATGCTATTAATATCCTCTATATCATATATAGGTTTTAGATTAATACCCTCATATGTTTTATTTATGAGTTTCTTTTCGAATGGAATTCCTTTTAACTCTTTTTCCACAAACTTTTTCCATTCTTCATAGTTCAACTCATTAAAATCTTTTAATAAATCAATATTATCAGGTAATTTTTGCATAAAATAAATTTTTCAAATATCGTTATTTTAATATCAATATTAAATGAATATAGAACGGTAATTTGAAAGAAAGTTTATTCTTTAAATATTTATAATCCTTAATGAAATTCATTGATTCTAAATAAAATAGTGAGAGGTTAGTGGCGTTTAATTTATTTAATATAAGTTTCGTCCTTGAGAATTTATTATCTCTTTCTTTCTCTTAAGTTGAAATTTTTAAAAAAAATAAATTTGGATTGTTAAAAAAATTATTAGAATGAAAGATAAAATTTTGAAATTAAAGCAATATTTCCTATGTTTGGTACCCGATTAATTAATAAAGGACTTGAAAGATTTTTTTCAGGATAGAAATTTGTATATCTTAATTCTAATTCTCCTGATAAATATTCAAATGCTGGAAATGTAATGCCGGCTGCGATTTTAAAGCCTGGACACCATTTGGAATCTTTATAAGATTTTATTAGATATGTATAACTGTAATTATAATAACCGGAATAATAATCATAGTATTCTCTAACTCTATTCATAGATTCTTTTACATATAACCAACCAAAACCACCAGAGAAATAAAGCCCTGTATGTTTACTCCCAGGATATACTTTTAAACTAATTATGTAAGGGTTTGCAAATAAAAACGAATCATCATATTTGTCAATATAATCCCAGTCTCCACTGGTTCCTGTTTCATATTGCCTATCGGGATATCCGAAAAAATGCCATATGAAAGAAGTTTCAAGCTCTACAGATATATAATCGTTTATATTCATTCCAGCATTTATATCAAAGCCAATTGGACTTATTAAATCACGCTCATCATCATAGTAACGATGATTATTGTAATAATAATCATCGTAGTAATCATATTTACTATAAACCCTTAAAGAGTACGCCCTTCCAAAATCACCACCAATATATGATTGTATGCCTGTTCCAATTCCAATGTAGAAAGAAGGATAATTTTTAAACTGTGAAAAGGATTTAGTATTTAAAGTTATTATTGATATTAAAATTAATAATAGTGATGAATTAACGCCTTTCATATTATTTTATACTTTTGTTTTTTATTCTGGTTCCTGAAAGTATTGTCATTATATAACCTTTACTAAAATACCAAGTAAACCGAAAGCAATAATAAAAAAAACAGGTTTTATTTTTGTTAAGCTCATTAACAGAAAAGAAGATATCAAAAACCCTATTGTATAATAATCATGTATTGAATCCAGCCCAATAAAATATGCAGTTGATATTATTGCCCCTAATGCACCTGCGTTTGCACCTTTAATAATAGCCCTAACATAAAAATTATTCCTTATTTTATAAACATATTTTGCAATTGCAAGTACAAATATTGTTGTAGGTAAGAAAATACAAAAAGTAGCAATAACTGCTCCCGGAAAACCATTTGTGATATATCCTATAAATGTAGAAGTAATGACAACAGGTCCTGGTGTAATTTGACCAAATACAAGACCATCAAGAAATTCTTTTGCTGTTAACCATTGTAAATTATCTACCACTTCCTGTCTAAGAACTCCGACAATAACAAATCCACTTCCATATGTTAGTGTACCAACTTTAATAAATAGCAAGGCAAGTTTTATTAAGGATGCCTTTGCAAAATCTTTTACTAAGAGCAATAACACCAGTAATATTGGTATAAAAGAGAGTATTTTATTTTTGCTTAAAAGAGAATAATAAATTAAAGCTATAAATGCAGAAGCAATTATAATGTATATAATTTGAACTTTAAGAAAAATTGTCAGGAAAATTGATGTAAAAAAAATAAAATATAAGAAATAATCTTTTTTTAATAAAGAAAACATTAGATTTATACCTGAATGAATAATAATTGCTGTAATTACTGGTGCGATTCCATAAATAGCAAATTGAAAATAATCAATATTTCTATAATTTAAGTAAAAAATCGAAAATATCAGCATTAGTAAAAAAGACGGTAAAACTAAAAAGAAACCCGCAAGTAAAGCCCCCGGAATTTTCGCAAGGTTATAACCGACATACATAGCAACCTGATATGCATAAGCCCCCGGTGCAATTTGAGAATACCCAATAATATTTTCAAATTCTTTTGAATCAATCCATTTCTTTTTTTCTACAACATCTTCCCGAATCGTATTAATAATTGCAAGTGGTCCACCAAAAGTTAATGCACCAACCGTGAAAAAATATTTTATTATTTCTTTAAGCAATTCCTAATGCTTCTATTTCTCTTGCTATATTAATATCTTTTTGTGTTATGCTATTTGTTGAATGGGTGGAAAATGAAACTTCAAGTTCGGAATATTTTAATATCATATAGTCTGGATGGTGATCAAACTGTTGACATAAAGCACCGATAGCAGTAGATAATGCAAGTGTGTGTGCAAAGTTTTTCGTTCTAAAAGATTTAACTAAATGGTTATTCTCAAGTCGCCATCCGGTTAAAGTTTCTAAGTTTTTTTTAATTTCATCTATATCCATAAATAAAATAATTTAAATTGTAAAATATCCAGGTTTTCCGTTGAAATTATACAGTAATTCAACTTTAGTAAAATCAAAACCTGTGTCATAAATTTTGTTCAATAATTCAATTATCTCAGTGTGTTTTATCACATCAACAATATCTTTTCTTACATATCTGCATAACCAATGATCTGTAAATATAGTTTCATAATTTTCAGAAGGATATACGATTTTTCCCCTATTTGCTATGAATTCGAGCCTTAAGTTGTCTGTTGCAATCCTCTTTAACATATCTCCTAAATCTGATGCTGAACCTTTATTCCAATCTATATATAAATCTAAGCCTACTAACTCCTGATTATCTTTAGCTGATGTTTTACTTACTTCCGGTTTTTGTTGATTGAAAGTAACTGGATGAGGAAGTATATTTTCTAAAAAAGGTTGATTTAAGTTGTTGATAATTGCATTTGCAAATTCTTGAGTACCTACTAATTCTTTGGTTATTCCATCACTGAAAATATCTTTTGTATGAATCCCATCTGATATTGTCTTTAATAATGCTGACTGAATTTTATTTGCAACATCAGATTGATTTATATAGTTAAGCATCATCACTGCAGCAATAAGCAATCCTGTTGGGTTTGCCTGGTTTTTCCCTGCAATTTCTGAAGATGCATTTTGAATAGATTTAAAAATAGAATATTGTTTACCGAAACCTGCAATACCCAGGAAACCTTTTATTTTTATTAATTCTATTAATAATTTTCCAGGAGGATTTAGAATTAGAAAAACATCTAAAGTATTATCAGAGGTATTCAGATTTTCAATTAATTTATCAAAAGTAATATATTCAGTTTTTATACTGGGATATTCTTGAGAAATTTGAGTAAAATTATTTATGAATGTTTCATCTAAAAGGTTATAAGTTGTAGGGTAAATGAGAAATGAGATCTTTTTTCTTTGATTTATAATTGCTAATTCAATTACATCATAAATTATATTTCTGATATCACCCTGGTAAATAGAATTTATTTTGTAAATAACGTTTTGTGTTTGTCTATATTCTATTCCAGGGTATGATTCTCTATTGTTATATATTACACATAATATATCTCTATTTTGATTTTTAATTTCTAAATCTGAAAGAAAAGGATAATATGGAAAAATGTATTTATTAACTCCGAGTTTTTCTTCTAAAATATCTTCAATGTTAGTATTATATAAATCCGTTGAGTAATTTATTGGAGCAGATAAAAAAATGTGTGTTCTATTTATGGATTCCCAAAAAGAATCAGAAAATATAATATTTTTTCCATCGATATTTATATCTTTTGTAATGTCTATAATTTCGGGTTTAATTTTTGCATTGGCAGACTCAAGGACCCTTAACACAGCGTCCATTATTTCTGGTCCTATACCATTGCCATAAGATACTGTAATGGGTAGTAATTCATTCATAGTAACAATTTTTTATTTTAAGAAAATTATTAATTTTTTTTTATTTTTCATATTCAGTAAATAATAAACTAATTTAATAGATTTTTGCATAATAATACTTTTTCATTAAAAAACTGAAATCGAGTTAATTTTTCTTGATTTAGTAATTCAGTTTTATAAATACATTGACTTGTTATTAAAATAAGATTTTGTTAAAATTGTTTTTTTAATAATTTATTTTAAAATATGAAGAAATATATTTTTATAGCTCTGGGAGTAATTTTCTTTTCATTTTTAGTCATTATGACTGGATGTTCTAAAAGAGATAAATCGGTGATAGCAACTATAGGTGATGAAAAAATATACCTGTATGAATTTGAAGAGATGTATCTTAAAAACACACCAAATCCTGATTCCCTAAAAAATAAAAGTATTGAAGAGAAAAGAGAATTACTTGATAAATATATAGATTTCAGGCTTAAAGTTAAGGATGCTAAGGATAGGGGATATGATACTTTACCGGATATAGTTAATGATATTAATGAATATAAGAAAAATATATTTACATTTTTAATTGAATCGGAGGTAACTATTCCGGGTATTGAAAAACTTTACGACAGAAAAAAATATGAATATAAAGTTGCACATATATTAATAAACTTAAGAGAGACAGGTATTACTCCTGAGGATTCCATTAGAGCATATTCCAAAGCTGATACAGTAATAATGAAACTTAAGAATAAGGAAGATTTTGAGACTGTTGCATTACAAATGTCGGAAGATCCATCAGTATCTGCGAACAAAGGCGAGCTTGGATATATTACAGCAGGTATGGTTGTATCAGAGTTTGAAGATGAAGTATATAACCTCGGTGTTGGAAATTATTCAAAGAAGCCGGTAAGGACTATGTTCGGTTTACATATTATTAAGGTATTGGATAAAAGAAAAAATTATGAATCTATCAGATTATCTCATATATTCTTTCAGGAAAAAAGGGATAGTGTTGGAAATGCCACTGATTCTTTAGAGGTATTAGCAAAAGCGATGGATGCACTCAATAGATTAAAGAATGGAGAAGATTTTGCAACTGTTGCAAAAGAAACTTCTATGGATGTAATGTCTGCAAATAAAGGTGGTGATATAGGTTACATTCAGAGAAGAATGTTGCCACCAGCAATTGACAGTGCAATTTCAGAATTAAAAGTTGGTGAATTTTCAGATTTAATAAGGACAAATTACGGCTGGCATATAATAAAGCTCACAGAAATGAAAGAATTACCTTCCTTCGAAAGAATGAAAGAACAGCTCAAGTCCGAATATGTGAAAACAGATTCTTATATGAAAGCATTAAAGAAATTTATTCAAAAGAAGAGAGAAGAATATGATTATAAAATGGCTGACGATGCAATTGCATTTCTTTATACAAAATTTGATTCAACAAAAACCATTGGCTCTCAAAATATAGACAGCATTTTCACAAATGAAGATAAAAACAAAGTGCTCGCTACTTTTTCACTTGGAGAATTCAAAGTTAGTGATTTGATTCAATATCTTAAAATTTCTGCTACATTTAGTGGGAGAGCAGCCTTATGGAATGCTCTTGTTGAATTGATGGATGAAGCGCCGAGGCAGGTTTTCCTTAATGCTGTTGCATTCAAAGAGAACTTAGATAAGTCAGAGGAATATAAAGAAAGGCTCAATGAATATATTAGTGGTTTATTAAAGCACAAAATAGAGCAGGAAGAAATCAACAGTAAAGTGATTGTTTCTGAGGATGACCTGAAAAAATATTATGATGCGAATCTTGATAAATATACTATGATGAAAAATGATACTGTCAGATATAAAAGTTTTGAAGAGGTAAGAGGTGAAATAGCAAATGAACTCCAGCAAATAAAATTGAAAGAAAGAGATAAAGAATATATACAGGCACTTCGTGCGAAATATCCTGTAGAGATTAAAGAATCAGTTTTAGAGAAAGCGTTTACGAAGATTTAGATATTTAATGAGATATATTTTCACATAGAAAGGAAGATTCAGTTAATAGCTTATATAATAAAAAGAAATACTTTTATAATATACAACACTTAAATTCTTATGAAATCTTTAAAGCTTATATTAATAGCAGTAATTCTTATTTTTACTTTGAAAGTCCCGGCACAGGAAAAAGAAATACTTGCGGAAATAGATTCTGAAAAAATTTATCTTGATGATTTTCAGAAACAATTTATTAAATCTCTGGCAGAAGAAAAACCTCTTGAAGATATTACTTTACAGGATTTAAAGGAATATTTGCATTTACTAATTAAATTCAATTTGAAAATTAGAGATGGCAGAGCTCGTGGATTATTATATTCTCCTGATGTGCAGGAAGAACTTAATACATTTAAGAAGTCAATAATTTTATCTTATTATATTGATAAAAAGATTTTAAATCCTTATTTACAAAAAATTTTTGAAAGAAGAAAATATGAACTCCGCGCTTCTCATATTTTAATAAATCTTTCTCAGAATTCATCACAAGAAGATTCAGTCAGAGCTTATGAAAAATTTTACAAAATAATGGACAGGCTAAACAATGGTGAAAGTTTTGAACAGGTTGCTCTTGAAATGTCTGATGACCCCAGTGTATATATGAATAAAGGTGATGTTTATTATTTTACTGCTGGTAGATTGGTGCCTGAATTTGAAGATGCTGCCTATGCTATGGAAGTTGGGGAGATTACCAGAACTCCTGTAAGAACGATTTTTGGATTGCATATAATTAAGCTGACAGATAAGAGAGTCAGAGTTGAAGCGGTAAGAGCTGCACATATATTTATAAAGAATGTTGTGGATTCTACTGGTGAAATAAAAGATTCAATTAAAACATTAAACTATGTACAGAGTATTCTTGAAAAGTTAAACAATGGCGAGGATTTTTCTAAGTTAGCAAAAGAATTTTCAGACGATGTTGCAACTGCAAGCAGGGGCGGAGAGTTTGGTTTTCTTTCCCGCGGTCAGTTAATACCTGCTCTTGATAGTATTATATTTAATTTGAAGCCCGGGGAAATATCCAGACCTGTTAAAACTGAAGGTGGCTGGCATATTTTAAAAGTATATGAGATAAAACCTTTAGATGATTCAGAAGCGGAGAAGGAAGAATTAAAAAATGAAATAAAAAGAGGCTACCTTTATAAAAACTTATTATCGAATTTTTATAATAATATAAAAAATAAATACCATTTTAGAATTAATGATGATAATATTAATTTTCTTGTAACGAAGTTTGATACTGCGTTAGCTTTTAGCAGACATAAACTGGATTCTATTTTTAGCACAAAAGAATTAAAAATTGAACTTGCAAATTATGATGGTGGTCAAATAACTATAGGTAATTTGATAGAGAATATAAAACAAAATCGTGATTATAGTTACTATATGCCAACAAAGACAAATTTAAAGAACATCATAAGTGAAATAGCGACCAATGATATCGTTTATTTATCCGCAATTTCTGATAATATTGAATCTGACGAAGACTATAGGAATATGATTGGGTCCTATGAAGATGGTCTCATCGTATACAAAATAGATCAGCAGGAACTTATGCCCAAAGTTAAAGTATCAGAAAAAGATATTAAAAAATATTATGAAGATAACAAAGAAAAATATAAATATACATTAGATGGTGAAGAAAAGTATAAACCATTAGAAGAAGTGAAACCTGAGATAAATAATTTATTAATAAATTATAAATTCAAAGAGATAGAGAATCAATATATAGAAGAGTTAAAATCAAAATATAAAGTTAAGGTGTATGAGGATAAATTAAACAAAGTTTTAGAAAATTTAAAAACATATAATGAAGAGGATTAAGTTTATTTTATATGCGGTTGTATTATTTATATTGGTTTTTACAAATTCCTATGCTCAAAAAGAAGGAGACAGAATAATTGCAATTATTGGAAATGATATAATACTTGAATCAGATTTGCAATATCAGGTACAGTTATATATGAGACAGAACCAACTGAATCAATTAAATCCTGCTGTTATATACAAGATATTTCAACAGATGGTTAATGAAAAAATAATAATTGCTAAAGCAATACAGGATAGCATTGTTGTAACACCAGAAGAGGTTAATAAAGAACTTGATTATCGATTGAAATCATTACTCGAACAGTTTGGAAGTGAAGAAAGGATAGAAGAAATTTACGGAATGTCATTAGGGAAGATAAAATTATTACTTCGGGACGACCTGAGGGAAAAACTTTTATCTGAAAAAATGAAAAGGAAAAAATTCCCAACCGGTATTAAAGTTACAGATAATGAAGTTAAAGAATTTTATAAAGAATATAAAGATTCTTTGCCACCCTCCGCAGATGAATATGAGATAGCGCATATATATGTTAAAAGAAATGTAACTGATGATGAAAAGAGAATTGCATACGAAAAAGCAAAATTAATACTTGATAGTGTAAAAAATGGAGTTGATTTTGCAGAGCTTGCAAAACGCCATTCTGATGATGTACAAACTGCCAAAAATGGCGGTGATTTAGGTTATGCAAGAAGAGGGGTATTTGTAAAAGAATTTGAGGAGGCATTATTTTTACTAAATAATCCCGGAGAAATTTCTGAAATAGTAGAAACTGAGTTTGGTTACCATATAATAAAATTAACAGATAAAAGGGGTGAACAAAGGAAGTCTTCTCATATACTTATTTCTTATCCGAAATTGGAGTCAAACGATTTGCAAACAATAAATTTCTTAAAGGATATCAAAGCGAAAATTGTTTCAGGTGAAATGAAATTCGAAGAAGCAGCTGAAAAATACAGTCAGGAAACCGCTACTAAAAATAAAGGTGGTTATCTTGGTTTTGTTTCTGCTGATAGGCTTGATAGTAATGTAATATCTGAACTAAATAAACTTTCCCCTGGAGAGATAACAGATCCTATTAGAATTGGAGAGAGCAATAATTATGGATATGAGATAATAAAATTATACAGCAAGATGCCCTCTCACAAGCTTACTCTTGATGGTGATTATGAACGAATAAAAAGATATGCTGAATATTTTAAAGAGCAAAAAGCTATTGAAGAGTGGATTGAAGAATTGAAAAAGACAATTTATGTAGAAATAAAATTTTAACGCTGTAAAAAATTGTGTTTGAAACATATTACAGCATACTATTATTAATATTAATACTTCCCCTTTCTTTTATATTATCTTTTCTTCATTATAGAAAAGTTAAATTAACAGGAGTCAAGAAAAATTTATTAATCTTTCTAAGATTTTTTTCTTTATTATTAATAATGTTTCTTTTCTTATTTCCTGTTATAAAATTTATTGAACAATCAAAGAAAGATAATGTTGAGTTAATATTAATAGATAATTCTCTCTCATTAAAAATACAAAGCAGAGATTCAATACTTAAAGAAAAGGTTAAAGAATTTATAAATGTTCTGGAAAAAAATAATAGAAAATATGATATTTATTTATTTTCCAGATCATTGATGAAAAAAATTTCAAAAGATGAAATCGAACTTATAAAATATGATAGTATTGACAATTTTAAAACGAATCTTGATGTTTCAATAAAAGAAATTTTAGATAATGAAAAAGATAATAAGATAAGTTCGATAAATATTTTTTCCGATGGAATTGTAAATGAGGGATATGATCTATTAAGTTCATCAGGAATAAATGTTAAAATAAATTTCTTCTTAATAGGGGAAACAGAACAAAAACCTGATTTAGTCATAAAAGAGGTTCTTTATAATAAATATTCTTACATTTTTGCAGAAGTCCCGATAGTTGTTAATTTTTCCGCATATAAGATTGATAAAACTATAAAAATAAATCTTTATGAAGAAGACAAGCTAATAAATTATTATTATCAAAAAATATCTAATGACAAGTCTGATTATAATGTTATATTTAATGTAAAAAGTGATATTGAGACTGTTAAGAAATATAAAGTTGAAATTGAACCTGATAGTATAGAAATTACAAATAAAAATAATTATAGAAGTTTTTTTATTAAATTTATTCCCAATAAATTTAATATTTTGGTTTTAGCCGGGAACCCTTCTCCTGATTTCGCATTCTTAAAAAACCAGATTCAAAAGACTGAAAATATAAAAGCAGATTATCTAACCCAAAAAGATGGTTCAAACTTTTATGAAGGTGCCTTAAATGAGTTAGGAGACTATTCCTGTATTATTTTCTTTGGATTTCCTACAAAAGAAACTCAAAGTTTTTTGTTAGATAAAATTGAAAAGGAAATTAATAAGTATAAGACTCCCATTTTCTTCTTTGCAATGCAAAATGTAGATTATGAAAAGTTAAAATATTTTGAAAACTATTTGCCATTTAAGATTAATAATTCTGGTGGTGGTGAAATTAATATTAAAATTAAGCCTGTAATATTTTTAAATAAAAATAACATTCTAAAGTTTGCTTTTAATTTTGAAGGTATAGAAAATTTTCCATCTTTATTTTATAAACCTGATTTTATAACACCGAATCCAGACGCTGATATATTTTTAACAACTTCAAATGGAACATCACCCATTTTTTTAATTTCATTTACTGAGAAAAATAAGTCTGCTGCTTTTTGTGCTTATGGCTTGAATCACTGGCGATTAACTTCAATTAACTATAATTACGAACCTGTATTTAATTCAATATTAGTAAATTCAATATCAACTTTATATGATTATGAAAAACAAAAAAGAATTATCGTTAATCCGTTAAGAGATGAGTTCTCTTGTTTTGAGAATTCCATAATAAATGTGAAGTATAATCCATCTTATGAAAAAGCAGAAGATAAAATTAATTTGCATATTTATAATAGTGATGTAAATATTTTTCCTAATATATTTAAAATTGATGATTATAATTTTCAGGCAAGGTTAAGATTGGAAAAAGTGGGGGATTACTATGCTGAAGCTTATATTGAAAATATGGATATACCTGAAGCAAAAGATTATTTCAGATTCTATATTAACGAGAATAATTTTGAGTATAATGAGACAAGAGCCAGAGAAGATTACTTAAATAGATTATCTAATTTTACCGGCGGAAAAAATTTAACTAACTTAGATGAAAATAATTTGAAAAATCTATTTAGTTTTGAAATACAGGAAGAGGGCTCATTTCAATATATAAAAAATATCTACTTAAATTATAATCCCGTTTATATAATTATTGTTATCCTTTTGTTATCTTTAGAGTGGTTTTTGAGGAAGAAATTTAATTTACCATAATTATTTTATCAGTATCAATGATCTGGTAATCATAACTTTATTTGAATATAAAATGTAAAAGTATATACCGCTTGTTAAATTTCTGTCAGGGGTAAATTGAATTTGATATTTTCCTGGAGTTAATAATTGATTTATCAAAGTTGAAACTTCTTTACCAAGCAAATCAAAAATTTTTATAGTTATAAAATCATTTTCTGGTAAAGAAAATTCAATTGTTGTTTGTGAATTAAATGGATTTGGATAGTTTTGAGATAAGTCATATTTTCCTGGTATTGAATTATTTATTTTCTTTATGCCTATAGAATTTAAATCAATTTTTACAGTCCATGCCTGATATATACCAGAGAAATCGTCCATCCAGAGTGGCCAGAGAAAATTATTTATAGAAGTTACACCAATATTATCCCCTTGATAGCCAACTGCTCCACCGGAAATTGGTTTTGGTGCAAATCTATGGTCACTTATTGGGTAATCAGTCCAGGTATTTCCACCATCAGTTGAACGTGAGAGAAACACCTCCGCCGAATCTGAGGCTGTTCTTCTATCATCATAATAAACGATATTTATTCCCCCTTCATAATCTACTCTTATTGCAGGGAAGTATTGGATTTTTCCATTATTAAGAGGGTCCTGATTTACTCTTATTCCATTTGACCAGGTGTTTCCTCCATCGGTAGAACGATGTAATATTATATCAGGGTCCGAACCAGCAGGAGCGAGATTTTTTTCTGTTGTAACAATATAAATCCATCCGCTTCTCGGACCTGATGTTAAATCAATATCGATTCTTGGTAAACCATTTACTCTGATATTCCGCTTTTGAGGTAGAATTCCTTGAATGCCATTCATATCAAATATATTTTCATTTACAATCCAGTTAACTCCACCATTTGTGGATTTTGCAAATCCTGCAAAATCTTCGGTAAAAGGGGAAAGCGGAATTGTAGATGCCCAGGTTACAAATACATTTCCATTTAAATCAGTTTTAACATCAGAACCCTGACATCTTTGAGGTGGATTATTTATTGGTATTTCAGTTATCCAACTTAAACCCCCATTTGTTGTGTAAGCCATAAAAACTCTATATGGTGGTGTGAATGCTATGTATGATATATAAGTTCTACCAAAGAATGGACTTGTGGGGACTACATCAGTTGTAATATCACCCTTATCCATATCTCCGCTTGCTATTGTAGATGCATTAGACCAATTGACTCCAAAATTGGTAGAGTAATGACAGAACATACCTGAGATGAATGAACCAATATGCGAAAGAAAAAATCTTCCATCTTTATCTATAGCAGGCCCGGGGTCTCCGCCATGATTAAAAATTGGGTTACCATAACATGTATCACTTCCAAACCAATTTAAGCCACCATTTGTTGTAATGTAAACACCTTCGCTTTTGAAACTTGTTAAGGAATTTATTGTTATAGCACTTGCGAACATTATATCCGGATTAAATGGATGACACACAATATCAGTTTCTGATTGCGCCATAATAGAAGAAGGGTATATTCTGAAATTTGGTCCTACTCCACTGATTATATAAAAATAATTTTGTGCAAAACAACTGTTGATGGTTAAAAATAGGATTACGATATGTACAATGCTTTTCATATTTAAAAATTGAATCAGGGCTAACCAACTTGTGGTTAGCCCTGATAATATAGTGATTTTAAAAGTTATAACCAAGATTTATACCGCCAAAGAAATTTCTCAGTGGACCTGCCTCGTAGAATCTTTTATTTGCATCATTAATATTTATAAATGCAACATACCTTTTATCAAGAATATTATTTATTCCGAAAGAAAGCAGAGCACTGAATCCTTTGTAGTTGAATTCTGCACCAATCATCGAATTGAGAAGTGAGTATGCCTCTGCATTTTCAGTATTTGCATCATTAACGAACATCTTATCTATATACATCCAATTAACTTTTGCATAAGCGGAAATATATTCATTGAAATAATAATCATAAAGTAACTCTGCAACAAAATTGTGTTTTGGAACTGAAGGAACAATATTACCATCATATCTAACATCTGTAATTAGTGTATCACCAATTATTGTTCTTGCAATATATTCATCATATTTGAAATCATTATATGTATATGCGGTTCTAAAGTTTAATCCTTTTACTATTTCTGCTTTTAAGCCTAACTCAAGTCCCTTTCTATCTGTCTTTGCTGCATTTCTGTAGTATACCTGATTATCAACAACGAAAGGAACAATTTCATTTTTTATTAAAAGGTTATATACGGTTAGTTCAAAGACAATATTTGTGAATACAGTATTTTTGGGATATTTAACATTTCCTTTAACGCCAAATTCAAAGTTATTGGATTCCTGAGGTTGTAAATCTGGGTTAAGTTCTTTGGGATATGTTGATGAATAAGGATAGTTATCAAGTTCATTTCCTGCCGGTGTATCGAAACCAAGTCCATAAGAAGTATAGAAAGCGATGTTTGGTAGAATTTTAAAGTTAAGAGATACTTTTGGAGTAAATTTTTCAAAAGTTCTTGTTGCATTATTTGCGGCAAATAACAAATCATTAGATATAAATGTAACTTTGTCGTACCTGCCTGTCAGGAATAAATCGAGTTTATCCTTTAATATAGAAAACTGGTTCTGAACATAGAATCCAACATTAGAAATTGTTTCATCAGTTTGAGCTAATAGATTATCTCCTTTTTTACCATTTATGTTATTATATTCTGTGATAGGTCCTGTTTGATAATACATATCTCCACCAAAAGAAAATTCATTGAATCTGTTGTCTAAAAAGAAACTTCTATTTATGTATCTAAATGAACCGCCAATACCATACCTTGCAAATATTCTATAGGTCTTCGCTGTTCTATCGAAATCTTTAATTGCACCATAACCTGTTAATTCTATTTCATTATTGTTTGATTTGCCGAAGAATGTATTGAACCTTACCCCTAATCTTCCTTTTCTTGAAATTCGTTTTGAGTCTCTCGATACATCTTGAGGATTTGCCATGTCAGGGTTAGTTTCATATTGTGCTTTTGTCAATGAACCGGGAAGTTTGATAATACCCAAGACGGTATTTAAAAAAACTGACAAAGTGGAATTGTTGAACAGGTAAGTTTGGATAGCAGAATTAAAGATGTTTTGATATTCTTGACTGTGTTCTCTGTAACCTTCATAGTTTCTGTAACTATAAGTAAGTAAAAATCTGAAATCGTTATTCAAATAACCAAATTTTATTCCATTTTGTCGTAAATCATAAGAGCCGAATTCATTATGAGTGGAAATAAAAGTTTTTGGGAAAGACAAATCTGATTTAAAGTTAACAACCCCACCAGGAGCGTTTGTATATAAAGACGAAGAATTCCCTTTTACTATTTCTATACTTCCAAGGGTGTTAAAGTCTATTGCTTCAATTCTTGTTTGTCCATCTGGTTCAGATTCTGGAATATCATCCTGTAAGATTCTTACGCCTCTAATTCCAGTATTTGACCGGCTACCGAAACCTCTTATTGAAATTCTTACATCGTGGTTTCCATATCTTGACTGTGTAAATATTCCGGGGACCAGATAAAATATATCATTTATACCTACTGTTCTATTCATTAACACTTCTTTCTTGTCTAATCTTTCAACTGAATATGGTATATCAATTATTTTCTTTAATGTTCTTGTACCAGTAATTATTATTTCCTCTGTTTGATATAAAGTATCAAGAATTTCTTCTTGACAAAGTACTATATCAGAAAATGAAAACATTGAAATGAAAAGAATCACTAAAATTAAATATTTCTTCTTCATAGTTGAATTATTTTGATTTTTAAAAATAGTCTATTGAATTAGAAAAACTATGAGAAGATTTTTGGAGGTGGGGAAGGAATTTCTTTGTAAAAAATTTTCTTACTTTGAATGAAGGTTGTGTTATATATTGAAACAGAATTGAAAAATTTAATTTCATTAATGCAGTTTAGTGCATCAGAAAAAAAATTTTGTAAACTTTCTAATATATTCAGGTATTTTGAGTGCTTATTTTTCTCTGAGTTTAAAAAATTTAGGAAAGCAAGATCAAGTTTAGTTTCATTATGATCGTATATACAGTAATAATATATTTCATTTTCTGTTTCTGTTTCTTTGACAACATCATATAATTTATTATCATAAATGAATTCATTTTCTTCTATAAAAGTAACTGATGTTTTTAATTCTGATTTCTGTATTATAATTAATTCTAAATCACTTTCGGGAATTATAAATTCTTTTTTCTCAGTTATTAAATTTTTGAAATATCCTTTTAACAGTCGGTATGTTACTACATAAGTTAAAGAGTTAAATATTATAAGATTTACAATCAGTATGGATATTACTCTTTTCAATGTCATATATTGTATTAAAATATTAATTAAATATATTTTTTTCAATCATATTTCATTAAATAAAAGTAATTCAAATTAGTACAATTCAGTAATGTATTTTTGTATTGAGTATATAATACATCATTAAATTATTATTTTAGTAATAGAAATATGAAAAAGTTAAAGCCTTTATTAAAATATTTAAGAGTCTATAAGAAAAAACTTATTTTAGGTTTCGTTTTTATTTTTATCAGTATAATATGTCAGAGTTCATATCCTTTGATTATAAGCTATGCTATTGATGATATATCCAAAAGTTATTTTCATTATTCACTATTTGTTTATGTTCTTGCAGGGTTGGGTTTAGTAATTCTCAGTGGGGTGTTTTTATTTTTTACAAGGCAAACAATAATAGTTGTATCACGGGAAGTTGAGAATGATTTAAGAAATGACTTCTTCTCGCATTTACAGTTTTTACCGAAAAGTTTTTTTGATAGGTTTTCTACTGGTGACATTATGGCAAGAGCCAATAATGATATTAATAATGTTAGAAATTTACTTGGTCCGGGAATAATGTATTCTGTACAAACTTTTTTCAGAACTGTTATAATTTTTAGCATTTTAGTTAGTATTAATTTGAAAATAACTATTATTGCTTTAATTCCTCTGCTTTTTATATCTCTTTTTGTATATAAAGTAATGAAAATTACATATAAAAGATCTTTAGTTGTACAGGAAGCGTTTTCTACGATGTCTACTAAGGCTCAGGAAAATTTCTCAGGTATTAGAGTAATAAAATCTTATGTAAGAGAATTATTTGAAATAAAAGAATTCAACAGGATTGCTGAGGATTATCAAAAAAAGAACCTCTCTCTTGCCAGAATACAATCTTACTCTTTCCCAATGATGTTTCTTTTTACCGGTCTATCGGTTATACTTGTAATTTATTTCGGCGGGCTTGGTGTGATTCAGAATAATTTCACAGTTGGTAATATTGCTGCATTTGTTGTTTATTTGAATCAACTTACCTGGCCTATGATTGCTTTTGGTTGGGTTACGAATTTGGTTCAGAGAGCTATTCCTTCTATGGAACGACTATCTGATATTATGGACTTGCAACATGCAATAAAATTAAATGATATTAAACAACAAGATTTAGATTTAAAAGGAGCGATAGAGTTTAAAAATGTATCTTTCAAGTATCCCGGAACAGAAAATTATATTTTGAAAAATATTAATCTTTCTATACCTCAGGGGACTTCTCTTGGAATTATTGGCTTTACTGGATGTGGGAAAACTACACTTATTAATTTAATTACAAGACTATATGAAATTAACGAAGGAGAAATATTAATAGATGGAATTAATATTAATAAAATTCCACTTTCAGTTTTAAGAAAAAAAATTGGTGTGGTTCCGCAGGAATCTTTTTTGTTTTCAGATACAATAGCAAATAACATTGCATATTCAACAGGGAAAATAGATGAAAAACTACTTATAAATTCTTCGATTATTTCTGGATTGCAAAAAGATGTTGAATCTTTTCCTGAAAAGTTTTTTACGAAGATTGGAGAACGGGGAATTACTCTATCAGGTGGTCAAAAGCAAAGAACCGCTATTGCGAGAGCTATATATAAAAATCCAAATATACTTATTCTTGATGATTCCCTATCGTCAGTTGATACAGCAACAGAAGAAGAAATTTTAAGGAACCTGAAAGAATTTATGAAAAACCGAACAACAATTATTGTTTCTCATAGAACGGCTACTATAATGAATTGTGATAAAATCATTGTTATTGATAATAGTCAAATTGCTGAACAGGGAACTCATAACGAATTGTATCAGCAAAAAGGAATATATTACAGATTATATATGAAACAAATTATAGAACAGGAATTAAAAGAAATTTAAGAATTTGACGAAGAAGAAATATAAAAAATTACAGGAAGAAGATTTATTAGGCAAGCAGGTTGATTACCATCTGTTAAAAAGATTATTATCGTTTGCCAAACCTTACATCTTTTTTATATTTCTTGCGACGATTCTGACAATTGCAATTTCCGCTTTATCGGCTGTAAGACCAAGATTGACACCAATTGCAATTGATGATAAAATAGCAAATGGTGATATTCATGGATTGAATATAATTGTATTAATTTTACTGGGGACACTTTTCATTCAGGCAGGTTTTCAATATCTTAATGCTTATTTAACAAGCTGGATTGGACAAAAGATTGTTTTCGATTTAAGAAAAAAATTATATTCACATATTATAAATTTAAATTTAAAATATTTTGATAATACCCCAATTGGAAGAATTGTCACGAGAGTTACAAATGATATTGATGTTCTCTATGAAGTTTTTTCCTCAGGGCTTGTTAATGCTATTGGTGATATTTTGACGATTGTATGGATTTTATATTTTATGTTTTCCCTTGATACAACATTAACTCTTGTGACTATGACAGTATTGCCACTGCTTATATATGCTACCTCAGTTTTTAGAAGAAAAGCAAGAGACTCTTACAGGAAAATCAGGATTTTAGTTGCTAAAATGAATTCATACATACAGGAACATATTTCAGGTATTTCGGTGGTACAACTTTTTGTAAAAGAAAAAGATACAATTGAGGAATTTGAAAGAATAAACAGAGCGCATACTGAACAAAACAAAAGAGGGATTAGATATTATGCCGTCTTTTTTCCTGTTGTTGAATTAATTGGTGCCACATCGGTTGCACTGGTTATCTGGTATGGTGGAGGACAGGTTATACAGAAATCTATTTCTGTGGGGGTTCTCATTTCGTTTATTCAATATATAGAAATGTTTTTCAGACCAATAAGAGACCTTGCAGAGAAATATAACATTCTGCAAACTGCAATGGCATCAAGTGAAAGAATTTTTGAGTTGCTTGATACTAAATCTGATATAAAAAACGTTGAGAATCCTGAAACAATTGATACTATAATGGGTAATGTAGAATTCCGAAATGTATCTTTTGCTTATAATGAGGAAGAGTTTGTGTTGCGGAATGTTTCTTTTGAAATTAAGAGGGGCGAGAGGGTTGCTTTTGTGGGGGCTACTGGAGCAGGTAAAAGCACTATTATAAATTTACTTTGCAGATTTTATGATGTATCAGATGGATTAATTACTATAGATGGTATTGATATAAGAAAAATCAAGCAGGAGGATTTAAGAAAAAATATCGCTGTTGTTTTGCAGGATGTTTTTCTCTTTTCCGGTGATATAAAGTACAACATTACTCTCGGAGATAATAATATTTCTGATAAAAAGGTTTTAGAGTCGCTTGAAAATGTGGGGCTTAAATCTTTTATTGACTCCCTTCCTGATGGTATCTATCACAGAGTAAATGAAAGAGGAACAACTCTTTCAACAGGGCAGAAACAATTGATTTCGTTTGCACGGGCTCTTGCATTTTCTCCTAATATATTAATATTAGATGAAGCAACATCAAGTGTTGATACAGAAACTGAACTCCTTATTCAGGAAGCAATAAAAAAATTGATAACGGGCAGAACTTCAATAATAATTGCTCACAGACTTTCAACTATTCAGTATTGTGATAAAATAATTGTTCTACATAAAGGTCAGATACGGGAGATTGGTACACATCAGGAATTATTGCAAAAGGAAGGATTGTATTATAAACTTTATCAATTGCAATATAAAAATCAAATATAGATATTTTATTATTCTAAATTAAAAAGTTTTAAAATGAGATTAATAATTTCAACAAATAATCTTGATAAAGTTAAAGAAATAAAATCCATTGTCGGAAACGATAGATTTAAATTAATTTCGCTTAGAGATTTTGGTTTAGATATTGAAATTCCTGAGACCGAAAATAGTCTTGAGGGCAATGCACTTTTAAAAGCAAGTAAAGTTTATGATATAATTAAAATACCTTCAATTTCTGATGATACAGGGCTTTTCGTTAATGTTCTTAAAGGGGAACCGGGTGTTTATTCGTCCCGTTATGCTGGAGAAAATGCAACTTATGATGATAACTGTAATAAATTGTTAAGTGAATTAAAAGATGTACCGGAGGAGTTAAGATCAGCATACTTTAAAACTGTAGTCTGCTTATATTTAGAAGAAGATAAGTATTACTTTTTTGAAGGAATTGTTAAAGGAATAATTATTAATGAAAAAAGAGGGTCACACGGTTTTGGCTATGACCCAATTTTTCTTCCGAATGGCTATATTAAAACTTATGCCGAAATGGAACCTATGATTAAAAATCAGATTTCACACAGAGCAATTGCTTTCAGAAAGTTGAGAGATTTTATTATCAATAATCTAATATAAACACCATCACCAGATTACTGCTCTCATTTCAGGGGGAATATATCTTTTATCTGTTTGTTTTATATTAAATGCTTCGTAAAAATCTGGTATGTTGTATACAATTCCATTTACTCTTGCTACTGCAGGAGAGTGAACATCTTCTTTTAATCTCCTCATCAATTCTTTATCCCTTATATTGCTACGCCATATTTGTGCATAGGAGAGGAAAAATCTTTGTAATGGTGTAAATCCATCTATCTTTTCTGGTGGTGGATTTCTTTTCCACGCTTCCTTAACAGCATTTAATGCTACTGTAAGGCCGCCTAAATCAGATATATTTTCTCCAAGAGTCAATTCACCATCGACCTGTAAAGAATCATTTATTACAAAATTGTTAAACTGAGTTACCAGAATGGAAGTCATTTGTTTGTATTTTTCCGCATCTTCAGTTGTCCACCAGTCATTTAAATTTCCATTTGCATCATATTTTCGTCCCTGGTCATCGAATCCATGAGTCATTTCGTGTCCAATAACAACTCCTATACCGCCGTAATTAACAGCATCATCTCCATCTTGAAAAAAGAATGGTGGTTGTAATATACCTGCAGGGAAGGTGATTGCATTTAAATTTGGACTGTAGGAGGCATTAACAGTTTGTGGAGGCATTCCCCATAATTCTTTATCAACAGGTTTTCCTGCTTTTGATATATTAAACTTGAAATTAAAATTACTTGCCCTCAATATATTTTGTAGATATGAATCTCTTGAAATTTCTAACCCGCTATAGTCGCGCCATTTATTTGGATATCCTACTCTGATAGTCATCTTTTCTAATTTCTCAATTGCTTTCTGCTTTGTTGCGGGGCTCATCCATTGCAATTCTTCTATTCTCCTTTTTAAAGCAGAAACTAAATCAAGGACCATATTATAAACTCTCTGCTTTGCTTCTGGTGAGAAATATTTCTCAACATAAATTTTACCAATTACTTCGCTCATAGAATAATTTACAGTTTCAAGAACTCTTCTCCATCGTGGTTTCATTTCCTTCTGTCCTGAAATAAATTTACCGTAAAATTCAAAACTTCGGTTTACAAAAGCAGAGCTTAAATAAGGGGCTGTATTTCTTAATACATTCCATTCAAGATATGCTTTCCAATCGTTTATATTAAAAGAGTTTATAATTTCACTTAAATCTTCAAAAAACTTCTTTTGCGATACATCAACCTCTTCAGGAATTCCCGCACCGATATAATTAAAATAATAATCCCAGTTAAAAGAAGGGCAAATATTTTTTAACTCCGAAAATTTAACCTTATTATAATTTTTTTCAGGGTCTCTTAACTCAAGCCTTGAATATGTTATTGTTGCAATTTTTGTTTCTATATCAAATATAGATTCCATTTTTTTGTTTGCAACCTCAGGTGAATCACCTTTTAACTCAAACATTGATTGAATAAAATTTCGGTACTCATTTCTTATTTCCTTTGAACGATTGTCGTCTTTTAAATAGTAATCTCTATCGCCTAATCCTAACCCTCCTTGATATAGAGACAGTATTACCATTTCGCTATTTTTTTCATCCTGTCCGGCATAGACACCAAAGAGTGGATTAATTCTATATGTATGAAGGAATGCGACATATTTATAAAAATCATCCAGATTGTTTATTTTCGAAATATCATCAAGGAATGATTTTATAGGAGCAATTCCATATTCCTCTATTTTAATTGTGTCCAGTCCACTTAAATAAAAGTCTCCGATTTTCTGATAATCGGAACCTACCACAGCGTTCATATTGGCGGATTCCTCAATCAAAGTTCTAATTTGATTTTGATTTAAATCTGTAAGTTCATCAAAAGCGCCGTAGCGAACTTTATCCGCTGGAACTGGATTGTTTTTCAGCCAATTGCCATTTGCATATCTAAAAAAGTCATCTCCCGGATTTATGGATAAATCCATATTTGAGATTTCAATAGGAGATTTTTGCTGAGAATATAAATTTTTGTAATGAAATGCAAAAATCACTAAAATAATTAAACTAAATCTGAATAAGTTTTTCATAATGGTTTTTTATTTATTATACGAATTTTAAAAATAAAGTTTCGTTTTTTTCAAAAATGGTATATAATAGTTCTTTTCAAATCAGGATGTAAACTTTTCGAAACAGGGCAATGTTCAACGCAGTTTTTAATAATACTCTTTTCCCTTTCAGAGTAATTATTAGGTGGAAAAAAGAATTCCAATATTATTTCTCCAACTCTTCTTGGTTCAGAAGCCATTATTTTCGTTATTTCTATTCTTGTACCATCAATTGAAAAGCCTTTTTCATTTGCAGCAATTCCAATTATAGTTAAAGCGCAGGAACCAAGCGAGGCTGATAATAAATCTGTTGGGGAGAAAGCTTCTCCTTTTCCTTTATTATCAACCGGTGCATCTGTAATGATTTCCTGTCCTGATTGATTGTGCCTTGCTTTCGTTCTTAAATCTCCTGTGTATATTGTTGTTACTGTTGGCATAAATAATTTTTTTTATCAAAATAATATTTAATTTACTTCAATTTAAATTCAATTTTTTTTACATTGTTTTCAGGAACTACGGTTAATACTTTAATGTTAAATTAATAAATACCTTTTAAAAAGAAATATGAACATAAAGCATCTATTAGCATATATATCAGGAATTGTTTTGATAGTTGTTGTTGTTTATTTTTCTTCTTGTGATTCAAGGACTGGAATAACAGAACCGCCACCACCGCCTCCGCCTATTCCTAATCCTTATGGTGATGGAAATGGTAAAATCACATTTTACAGAACTCAGCAAATCTCCGGACCGGTTGTTATAAAAATTTCAAATTCTCAAATCATTGATTCTATAGTCTGGCAGTCTTCTCCAGGATGTGACACAAATATTGCTGCTTCTGTTATTTTAAAGAAAGGGGATTACTCTGTTAGAATTGAAGGAACAACTTTTCTTTGTAATTATAATATAAAGGTTGAAGAAAGGAAATGTAAATTACTTGATTATACAGGTTGCAATGGTGGTTATGTTGGATGTTATGATATGACAGGGGTTTGGCTCAGAACGGCTGATGGTCCCTGCCCAAATTGTCAGGGATTAAAAGTTCAATTTTCTAATGGAATTGGTGAAGTAATTTATACTCCGCCCGGTTGCAGGTTTGCTTTATGGGATATAAAGTGGAAAGATTTTGATATAAATAATTGCACAATTTACGACCTCGCCCGAGATCAATATGGTGGCTCTCCTGAATACTTTTTTACAAATATCACTTTCTTTAATAAAGACTCAATTGAATTAAACGGACCATCTGGTATTATTCCATATTCAAGAATATCTTACACAATTGAAAAGAAAAATGAAAATAATATTCGTCCTACTGAACCTGAGCATAATATTCCTCCTTCAGAGTTGCAACTGGGACGATAATTCTTTACCTCCTTTACCGCCTGACCCCGGTACTGGTATGTGGTTCGTTGGTAGTCTGAATACCGAAGGTGACGGAAGGTATGTAAGGAGTGGTATAATTAATCAAACTCAATATGCATTTCTCGCTGATGGAGAAAAAGGACTTGAAATAATAAATATTTCTGATGCCTCATCTCCAGTATTGACATATAATTATAATACTGGTGGAAATGTAAGGGAAGTTTTAATTGATACTGTTGATAACAATATATATGCTTTCCTCTCAGACGAAATTAAAGGTTTATTCATTCTAAATATTTCAAATCCAGAAAACCCCTATTTAGATACAAATATACTTTATTCAGGTGGAGTTAATTCAGTTGAAATAAAAGGAGACTATTTATTTGTTGCACTTATTTCCGGAACTGTTAGAGTGCTAAATATAGACAACATTCAGAGCTCAGTATTTGAAGTTTTCACATATACACCTAAAAACACGGTAAAACACATTGAAGTATCAGGTAATACCGCATTCTTTGTAGAACCAATTACAGGATTGGAAATAGTTGATATTACTAACCCTTCATCCCCAGTTTTTTTAACAACTTTTAAAAGCCCGGGCAATTGCTACGATATAAAAATAGCAAATGATATTGCATATATAGCAGATGGCCTTTCCGGTGTTACTGTTATCAGTGTTGCAAACCCATCACAACCATATTTCATCAGAACAACAGATTTAAAAACAGATGTCCGTTCATTGGATTACTCGCCGAATTTCCTCTTTGCAGCCGAATACAATGATGGGGTAGAAGTTATGAATCTATTTAATCCTACAAAACCCGACCCATTTGCATATTACGAACCTGATGGGTTTTGTTACTGTGTTGATTATTTCAAAGCAAAAGTATTAGTTGCAAATGGTAATAAAGGATTGCTAATACTCAGGTATTAATTTTTTTTATTATAAACTTGTATTTTAGACTAATAAACCTTAATTTGAAAAAACTTAATCTTGGTATTTAAAAACCAGATAAATTCAAGATATATCATTAATGTTTAATAAATAATTTATTATGAAAAACTACATTATTATTGATTCTATTTTTTTAAAAGAAGAGATTCCAGCTACTAAAAGCTTTTATAAGGATTTATATCCAAATAAAATATTTAAGGATATAAATATCTATAATATATAGAACAAATTTCCAGATGGTTTGAGTTGACAGGGGAATATAAAGTTGTTGTTCTTGATGCATTGGGGAGTAGTTCATTTTTACGAGTTAAAGATGATTTTTTCTCTACTGAAAAAGCAACTTTTAAAATAGAAATAAAGAATGAATCTGATTTAATTCTTTTTGCATTTCGTAATTGCTTTGAGGAAGATAAGGAAATTGAAAATGTTTTTTTATTAGCAGATGATAGTGGTTATATTCCATTTATTACAAAACAATTACAGAAAGGAATAGAATTCACATTGTTCAGGAAACATAATGAAGAATCATCTATGATATGTGAAGAGTTAGGTTATGTTCGCTATACATACATTGATTATCTATTAGGTTATTGTTTAGGATTGGATACATCAGAATTATGAGCTTTTAAATAAATTAATTTTTAAAAAACCGAATAAATTTTTACTTAAAGCAAGAAATTAAATTTCGGGTATAAAATATTAAAAAATTAAAATTCTTAATTTTGTTTTATAGTGGGGGATATGGTATTAAAACACTCCTTTAAGATAAATGACTCAAAAACTTCGTACCCCGTAGAGGATTCGAACCTCTAAAGACAGATCCGTAGTCTGCCGGTTTATCCATTAGCCTAACGGGGCAGTGTGATTACTTATATAAAAAATTAATGATATTTATAGCAAAATTAAATGTAATTCTGTATGGAAGTAGTACATTTTTATTGGGGTTTGTAGTTTAAAAATTCATTTTATCAAAAATTAAATTTTTTGATAATTTTTTTTGTTTTGTTTTCTAAAAAGTTTTATGAAACTGCTTTTGAAATATAAAATTATTAATTTATTATTATGTATGAAACTGCCAGTTATTAAAATTCTGATTTTAATTTTATTCTCTTCTATATTTGCAGAGGCGCAAATAATTTTAACTTCTGAGTATAATCCTGCTGTTGGTGATGCTCATATTTTAAAGAATGCTGATGAGGGGGAAATAGATCCTGGACCCTCCGGGGCGAATCAATTCTGGGACTTCTCTTATGTGAAAACAGGGTTTGATTCTGTATCAACATTTTACATTTTGAAATGCACTACACCTTATGGAGCTTATTTTGACAGAGCTAACCTCGCTTCTCACGATGGAAAAAATAATTATAAGTATTATAATACAGCAGAGACGTTTTTTCAGTATCTTGGGTCAGGGGATACTAATAAGGTTATAGTTTTTATTGATCCTATTTTAAATTTGCAATATCCTTTTTCCTACGGGGATTCTTTTCTGGATAGCTTCTTTGCTGTTACACCAATTGGTCAATATCAAATAAAAAAATTTGGTATCAGGTTTGTTATTGGTGATGGGTATGGGAACATTCGGATGCCCTATGATACAATTTTTAATGTTCTTAGAGTGAAATCTACTGAATTTGAAATTGATTCTGTTTTTTTAAATGATTCTCTTATCTCAGTAGTTCAAAGTGTTGATACAAGTTACTTCTGGTATAAATCCAATTATAAATTTCCAATAATGGTAATAAATTTCTCTTATGCTGGTTCAAGTAGTTATAGATATGTTGGGTTTGTGGAAAAACCTTACACAGTTGGAATTCAACTGGTGACCTCTAAAACTCCGGAGAATTTTGTCTTGTATCAAAATTATCCCAATCCCTTTAATCCCGAAACGAATATATTATATGATATCCCCGAGAATACTTATGTAAGAATTTCTATATTTAATGTTTTGGGGCAGGAAATTAGAACCCTTGTGAATGAGTTTCAAAGAGCAGGGAGTTATAGAATTTCTTTTAATGGTGCGGATTTACCATCGGGGGTTTATTTTTATAGTTTGCAGACAGAGAAATTTTCCAATATAAAAAAAATGATATTGATTAAGTAAGTTATTTTTTATTGTAGGGGTAATAAATTTTTTGTTTTCAATTTCGTTTGTGTTGGTATTTATTTTTTTTTCGTTGTGCGGAGTTAAGACTCTGCAACTGAGAGGGGAGGTCGCTCTTTTTCCTTTGCTGGTACCGAGATTCTACAATCAGTATAGTAAATTTTTTTGCATGAATTAGAGTATTAACGGTGTTTTAAAAAAATACCTCACCAATACTTATGCCAGGGCTTTAATAATTGAATGAGAAATATGATATTTTTATAATATAAATTTTTAGTTACAAAAATTTCCTGAAACATTTTTTAAATTTTAAAGTATCCAATTTGGTATTGAAATAAATATAAATGAATAATAAATTATTATGTCGGTTCGGGGTGTAGCTCAGTTGGTTAGAGTGCCTGAATGGGGTTCAGGAGGCCGGTGGTTCGAGTCCACTCATCCCGACAAAAGACTCCCTCAGGAGTCTTTTGTTCATTATCAAAAACACTGGTAACCGTCACCATAATTTTACCAAATACAATTCATCAGTCAAAAGAGAGGAATTTAAAGAAAAGACATCACAGTCGCTGGCTCGAACACAATTTGCATCCTCGCCCTGCTCTCTTTATATCCTACCACACTTCCAGTGTGGCAGTTTCCCTCTCCCAATTTCATCGGCAGAGTTTATTTTATTTATTCCCACTCACTACCCTATGAGTTTTTTTATATGTATTAAAATCCTCATTGATAACCATTGTATTTTTTTATATGTTATAGACAAATACTATAAAGGATTGTTTTTTCTTTAGGAAAAGGATTATCCTTATGGAAGGGAAAGAGATAATGACATTTAAGCAAGTGGCTGATTATCTACAGATGGACGAACATACCGTCTATAAACTTGCACTCTCTGGTCAAATCCCTTCTCTTAAAATCGCTGGTCAGTGGCGGTTTAAAAAAGATGTAAATGATAAATGGATAAGTGAAGAATCTTTAGAAAAAATAACAAAGAACCTAAAATTTTCTTCAAAGAAAAAAGGTTAGGGAAAATAATTTATGGGTAAAGAAAAGAAATATCCTAAGGCAATAGTAAACTGGCCAGAAGATGAGAGACCACGAGAACGGCTCTTAAAATTTGGTGCTGATAAACTTTCTGATACAGAACTTTTGGCTATACTTTTGAGAGTTGGCTCAAGTGGAAAAAGTGCTGTTGATATGGCAAGGGAAATGATAAATGAATTTGGAACTTTTAGAAATATCAACTCAAAAAGTTTTGCTGAACTTAAAAGAAAAGGGTTAGGAATTGCGAAAATTGCGCAAGTTAAAGCAGCCATAGAAATTGGTAAGAGGTTTTTGAAAGAAAAAAGTTTGACTAAAATTAAAGTTAAAACCAGTAAAGATATAGTTGATTATTTTATCCCTTATTTAAGAGATATGAAAAAAGAAGTTTTTAAAGTGGTTTTGCTTGACGGTAAGAACAAAATTATCAAAGATGTAACTATCTCAGAAGGAATACTAACTAAAAGCATAGTCCATCCAAGAGAAGTTATAAAAGAAGCGATTACCGAATCTTCTTCAGCATTGGTACTTATTCACAACCATCCAAGTGGTGAGCCACAACCAAGTCAAGATGATATAGAAATAACTAATCGCATAATATCTGCCTGTGAACTTGTAGGTGTAAAAGTTTTAGATCATATAATCATTGGTGATAACAACTATTTTAGTTTTTTTAATGAAGGACTTATTAAGGAGGAATAAATAAAAATGAATAGCATTTCTCAAAAAATTAAAGTAATTGCAGATTTTGGTAAAAAGTATCAGAAAAAATACCTCTTTAATGAGAAACAAAAAACTGATTTACAAAACTCATTAGAAAAAAATTGGTATGAGGCATTAAAATTCTTTTTTACTAAGTCATTTATGCGTGGCAGAAAATCTAATATTTCAATTGATTTTATGAATAAAGCAATAAAAGTTTTGGACGAATTTTCTATTAACATACTTGATAAAAATGGAGAGTGGGAAAAAGGTTTAGAAGATGAATTAAAAAGTAGAGGCGTTAATAATAAAGATGATAGGGAGATGGTTAAATCTATTATTAATTTTATTTTAGGTTTGAAAGATTATAATTACAATTTAATAAATTACATATTACAAGAATATTACCGATTAAAAAAGAAGTTCGATGTAAAGAAAATTTATAACGAGCTGGACAAAATATATGCAGTAGGTGATAAAATAGCTTCATTATTTTTAAGAGATGTTGCTTGTATCTTTGATTTAAAGATACCATATAAAAAGCAAATTTATTTACAGCCCATTGATACTTGGGTTGTGCAGGTTTTGAAAAAATTGAACATTGTTCAAAATGAAGTAAAAAATAGCTCAATAAATGGAAATATAGATTTGTTAAAAACAGTGAGGGAAGCAATAATTAAACATTGTGACGATGCTAAAGTGTCATCCATCGAGTTCAATCAAGGTGCATGGTATATAGGGTTCCATTCTTTTGAAATACTTTTTGAAAATTTAGATAAATTTATGAGAAATAAAAAATGACTGAAAAAGAATATAAACCAACTGAAGAACTTGAAGCAAAAGAAGGGTATGTTAAGGACCCTGTTTCTGGCAAACTTGTAAAAATAACTCCTGAAAGAGTTGAGGCAAAAATTGTTTTTGCTCAAAGACTTCTCAATGAATATGGTTATTCAAGAGACCAAATTCAAACTTTTCCTGAATTTTATATTCAAAAAGGAAGCACCAAGATTGGTCCAGCAGATATAGTGGTCTTTAAAGATAGCAAGAAAACATTTGACAATATATTCCTTATTGTTGAGACCAAACGAAAAGATAAAAAAGATGGATTAAAACAACTCAAAAGTTATATTGACCCTACCCCTGCTGAAGGTGGGGTTTGGTTCAACGGTAATGAAATTGCCTATGTAAGAGCAATAAGAAAGCCACCGTCTTATACACCTGAACTTGTTGAATGGCGTAACATCCCTAAAAAAGGTCAGACTTGGGAAGAAATAGGAAAGTATAAAACTGGCGATGAACTAATACCAGCTCAAAATCTAAAATCAATCTTCAAAGTTATCTATTATCATCTCTATACAAACAGTAACCTTCCAAGAGCGGAGAGACTTGGCGGAGAGATGATTCGTCTAATATTCTGCAAAATATACGATGAAATGCATAATTACAAAGATCTAGAATTCAAGGCTGGAGCAGAAGAACCGGATGAGAGAGTTGCTGAAAGAATAAAGAAATTATTTGATAAAGTTAAAGATGAATATAAGGATGTCTTTGAGGAGGATGAGAAGCTATTATTAGACGCTAAATCAATCGCCTATGTTGCCAGTCAATTACAGAATTACAGTCTCCTAAAAACTGACAAAGATGCGGTGGGTGATGCGTTTGAAGTATTTATTGGCCCTGCCCTACGTGGAGAAAAAGGACAATTTTTTACTCCAAGGAATGTTGTTCGGCTCTGTGTTGAAATTCTTGACCCAAAACCTGCCGAGAAGATTATTGACCCTGCTTGTGGTTCTGGCGGCTTTTTAATTGTTGCTTTGGAGCATGTTTGGAAAAAAATAGAAGAGAAATATAAACATCTTCCAAAGGAAAAAATTGGAAGTCTAAAAACAGAAATTGCCTCAAAGAATTTTTATGGTATTGATAAAGAGTTTGACTTAGCTAAAGTCAGCAAAGCCTATATGGCAATCGTTGGAGACGGTAGAGGTGGAATTTTTTGCGCAGACAGTTTAGTCAATCCAGATGAATGGGCACCAATCCAACGAGAAAAAATAAAATTTGGTTCTTTTGATGTTCTTTTAACGAATCCTCCCTTTGGTTCAAAAATACCAATTACTAGTAAATCTCTTCTTGAGCAATACGAACTTGGATTTAAATGGAAGTTAGACAAAAAAACTGGAAAGTGGGAAAGAACTGATAAAGTTCTGGATAAGCAAGTTCCACAAATATTGTTTATTGAAAGATGTCTACAATTACTAAAACCAGGTGGACGGTTGGCGATTGTATTGCCAGAGGGAGTATTTGGCAATCCTACTGATAGATATATTTTTGAGTATATTTTTGAGAATGCAAAGGTTTTGGCAATTGTAAGCTGTCCGCACGAAACATTTCAACCAAGTACTCATACAAAAACCAGCGTTTTATTCCTTGAAAAGATAGCAAACAATAAAAATAACTATAACTTTTTCATGGCAATAGCAGAAAAATGTGGACACGATAAAAATGGTAAAGTGATCTACAAAATGAATGAAGACGGAGATTACATCTTAGATAAGGATGGGAAACCAATAATTGATGATGACTTTCCAATTATAACCGAAAGATATAAGGAATTTAGAAACAATAAAAGCATATTAAAAAATTATAGCCATCTGGGTTTCTCTTTTCCTTTTAACAATGTCAAGAATTATATTGTAATCCCAGAATACTATAACCCGGATATAGAAAGGGAATTGAAAAAGTTAGAATCCTCCGGTGATTATGAATTAATTAGCATCCAAGCTTTGATTGATAAAAAAATCATATCTATTAAAAGAGGAAATGAAATTGGCTCAAGATTTTATGGACTCGGTGATATACCATTTGTAAGAACAACAGATATTGTAAATTGGGAGATAAAAATTGATCCAGTAAAATGTGTTCCAGAAGAGGTCTACAATAAATATAAACGCAGACAAGATGTAAAACCAGGAGATATTCTATTTGTTAATGATGGGACTTTCTTGATTGGAAGAAGCGCAATGGTAACTGAACTTGACACTAAAATAGTTATCCAAAGCCATATCCGTAAAATCAGAGTATTAGAACCTTCAAAATTGGATCCTTACCTTCTTTTCTATCTGTTAAATACAAATATTGTAAAAAAACAAGTAGATGCCAAAACATTCATTCAAGCAACAATTTCAACTCTTGGGAATAGATTGAATGAGATTATTTTGCCAATTCCAAAAGATGAAAAACTAAAGAGTAATTTAGCTAACAAAACAAAGGAAATTATTTTATCTAAAATGGAATTAAGAAAACGAAGTATGGAAATAATAAATTTCTAAGGGGAGACACTTATGCCATGGAATTATTGGGTTTTAAGAAAATTCGCAACAGCAGAACCACCAAAAGAATGGGAGAAAATTCTTGAATATTTGAAAAACAGTCTTCCGGCAAAATATATTGATAAGATTGAAGTCGCCTCTTTTTCTATAAGAGGTAAGAGAATAGCGAGATGGCAACTTGAAAAAGACCATGCTGAATATAGCACAAAACAAAATGCTCTTGGGGCAGCTAAAAAACTAACTTGGTTGCTTCTAAAAAGTAGAAATGCACCTTCGGTTTCTGAACAGTTAATCTCATTGCTAAATAAAAACAATGAACTTATTGAGGAAACAACCTTTTGTCCAATTTGCAAGGAAATTATAAGTTATGAGGACTTTAAACGTTCGGGTAGAATAGATCCTATTTCTATTCAAATGGGGCATTTAACTCCGCTTTCGCGAGGAGAAGAAGGGCATAATAGTAAGAACGTAGTATGGGTTCATAGAAGGTGTAACTATATCCAAGATGAACAGACTGTCTCCGAGACAATAGATACCCTCCGGCAAATACTTGAGAGACATGGTTATAAGGTTATTTCAAAAGACTAAGGATTTAATATAAAACCGCCACTGACTAGCGATTTTAAGAGAAGGGATTTGACCTGAGCGGGCAAGTTTATAGATGGTGTATTCGTCCATTTGTAAATATTCTGAAACCTGTTTAACCGTCATTATTTCTTTTTCGTTCATAAAGGCAATCCTTTTGTTAAAATACAATTTCTTATAAAATCTGACTATGTTATACAAAAAAATACAATGATTGTCAAGAGAAATTGATAAAAATAAAGTCCCTATAGGGTGGTGGGTGTGAATAGATAAGAACTACTAGACAAAACAAGCCGATGAACCCGATGACTATCGGGGAAAGTGGTGAAGTATTTGGCTGGCGGTGAACAAACTCTGCAATTTCATCGGCAGAGTTTAATTTATCTATTCCTACCTACTACCCTATGAGTTTTTTTATATGTATTAAAATCCCCATTGATAACCATTGTATTTTTTTATATGTTATATCCAAATACTATAAAAAAAAGTTTTTAAAGTGATTTTGTTTGAGGGTAAGAACAAAATTATCAAAGAGGTAACCATCTCAAAAGGAATACTTACTAAAAGAATTGTCCATCCAAGAGAAGTTATAAAAGAAGCGATTACCGAATCTTCTTCAGCATTGGTACTTATTCACAACCATCCAAGTGGTGAGCCACAACCAAGTCAAGATGATATAGAAATAACTAATCGCATAATATCTGCCTGTGAACTTGTAGGTGTAAAAGTTTTAGATCATATAATCATTGGTGATAACAACTATTTTAGTTTTTTTAATGAAGGACTTATTAAGGAGGAATAAATAAAAATGAATAGCATTTCTCAAAAAATTAAAGTAATTGCAGATTTTGGTAAAAAGTATCAGAAAAAATACCTCTTTAATGAGAAACAAAAAACTGATTTACAAAACTCATTAGAAAAAAATTGGTATGAGGCATTAAAATTCTTTTTTACTAAGTCATTTATGCGTGGCAGAAAATCTAATATTTCAATTGATTTTATGAATAAAGCAATAAAAGTTTTGGACGAATTTTCTATTAACATACTTGATAAAAATGGAGAGTGGGAAAAAGGTTTAGAAGATGAATTAAAAAGTAGAGGCGTTAATAATAAAGATGATAGGGAGATGGTTAAATCTATTATTAATTTTATTTTAGGTTTGAAAGATTATAATTACAATTTAATAAATTACATATTACAAGAATATTACCGATTAAAAAAGAAGTTCGATGTAAAGAAAATTTATAACGAGCTGGACAAAATATATGCAGTAGGTGATAAAATAGCTTCATTATTTTTAAGAGATGTTGCTTGTATCTTTGATTTAAAGATACCATATAAAAAGCAAATTTATTTACAGCCCATTGATACTTGGGTTGTGCAGGTTTTGAAAAAATTGAACATTGTTCAAAATGAAGTAAAAAATAGCTCAATAAATGGAAATATAGATTTGTTAAAAACAGTGAGGGAAGCAATAATTAAACATTGTGACGATGCTAAAGTGTCATCCATCGAGTTCAATCAAGGTGCATGGTATATAGGGTTCCATTCTTTTGAAATACTTTTTGAAAATTTAGATAAATTTATGAGAAATAAAAAATGACTGAAAAAGAATATAAACCAACAGAGGAACTTGAAGCAAAAGAAGGGTATGTTAGGGACTACATAACAAATCAACATGCTAAAATTGACAATCCAGATGCTATATTAACTGACCGCATTGAAAGTTTGATTTCTCAAGAACATGCTAAATGGATTGCTGAACAAGAGAAAGTCAGTACCTTGAGAAAAATAAAATAATAAACTTTTACCATGCTTCATTTTATACCGCCGCTTCCAAAAATTTTCAGTGTGAAGTCCAAGCAGCCGGGTAAAAAGTTAGGAGGGTCTGAGTGTCATCTGGACTATAAATTTTTGCCCGCTCGTTTTGGGTGATGTATGAGTGTGAGTCGCCGATGGAGATGCACAGAGGTGAGTCAAGATTTTGATGGAAAAAGATTTTTGCTGAGTATAACAATTGCAATAAAAGACTTCTTAGAAAAATTTATTATTATTTAATTTTAAATTTAATTTGTTATGAAAAGAATAAATAGATTTACTCTAATTTTTATTCTGCTGTTTACATTTTTAAGTCAGGTTTTCGCTCAGGAGGAACTTACGCCTGTTATTATGCTGGATTACTCTCCGGTGAAAGACCAGGGAATGACCGGTACTTGCTGGAGTTTTGCTACATTGTCTTTGCTTGAGTCGGAAGCGATAAAAAATGGTTTTACGGATTTGAACATTTCTGAGATGTACATAGTGAGAAACATTTATATCGAAAAAGCCAGAAACTATCTATTAAGGCAGGGGAAATGCAATTTTGCAGAAGGTGCTATGGGACACGATGTGATTTCAGGGATTGCAAAATATGGTGCTATGCCGGAGGAAGTTTATTCTGGTTTGAAGCCCGGAAGTAAAATGCATAACCATTCTGTGCTTGTAAAAAATTTGAAAAATTATCTTGATAAATTATTAAGTAATATTCCCATTCCGCTGGATTGGGAAAAGGGATATATAAAAATTCTTGATGACTTTCTTGGGAAGCCACCGGAAAAGTTTATATATAAAGGGGTAGAATACACACCAAGAGAGTTTGCAGAAAAAGTTTTAAATTTTAATCCAGATAATTATATTAATATAACTTCATTTACACACCACCCTTTTTATAAACCTTTTATTCTGGAAGTACCTGATAATTTTTCTGGTGGAGCTTATTACAATGTTCCATTAAATGAATTGTTGGATATAACAAGGAATGCAGTCCTTTCCGGATACAGTGTTTTGTGGGATGCAGATGTAAGTAATGATTATTTTAAAATGGATGTTGGATATGCTATGCAGTGGAAAACTTTACCAAATGGAAATGTAGATCCGGAAGCAGAAGAGTTTATGTGTGACCAGAGCTACAGGCAGAACTTATTTGAAAACCTTACTACTCAAGATGACCATCTTATGCAATTTGTTGGATTGGAAAAAACTAAATCAGGCAAGTTATTTTATTACACGAAAAATTCCTGGGGACTGACGGGAAAGTTTAAGGGTTTTCTAAAAGTTTCTGAAGCTTATTTTGCATTAAATACCATTGCAATTATTCTGAATAAAGATGCTTTGAGTGATGAAATGAAAATTAAACTTGGCTTGAAGTAATGAATTAAGTATCATTGGCTCTTAATATTTTTTACCAGCCATATTTATCAATTAAATATACAAGCATTGCAAGTGATGCACTGCCGAGTTGCAATTCTCTTTTGTTTACATTTTCAAACTTATCATTCGGGGAGTGATGGTAATCAAAGTATCTTTGTGAATCAGTGATAAGCCCGATTAAAGGCACATTGAGTTCTTTTAAAAAAGAAATATCAACACCACCCCCACCTTTAACAACAAGATATAATCCATACTGAAAGAAAAAATCAGACCAGTTTTTTATTTTATTAAAAATTGAATCACCAGCGTAGACTGAAAACCCAATTGGAGTTGTTCCTCCTGCATCGCTTTCAATTGCAACTAAATGAGATTCACTTTTGAGTTTTGCAAGTTCCAGGTACTTCCTTCCACCTCTTTGAGCAACTTCTTCATCCATAAAAGCAGTGAATCTAATTGTATGATTTGGAGTTATGTTTAACTTCTTGAACAATCTGAGTACTTCAATACATTGAACAATTCCAGCCCCGTCATCGTGAGCCCCTTCTCCTGTGTCCCAGGAGTCCAGGTGCGCACCAATCAAAATAATTTTATCGGGATATTTATTTCCTTTTAGCTCTCCAATTACATTATAGGAAACCTTTTCTGAGTCTTCGTAACAGGTAGTTCTAAAGTAAAATTCAAGCTCACTGTCTATACTTAAATATTTGGATAATAAATCTGCATCGTTTGTACATAATGATATAGCGGGAATTTTTTTTATAGTGTCGTTATAAAACATTATACCAGTGTGAGGGAAATAATCATTTGATAATGTTAATGACCTTACAATAACTCCCACCGCGCCAAGTTTGGCTGCATTAATCGCACCTGAAACTCTGTACTTTGCAACTTCGCCATAAGCCCTGAATGTTGATAGATAGGAAGAATTTAGTAGCTGATTAAAAAAAATGATTTTCCCTGCTACATTTTCCTTCCCAAGAGATGACAATTCTTCAAATGATTTTACTTCCAGTACTTTACTTTTAAGTCCCATCATTCCAGTTCCGACTGCACCTCCGAGAGCGGAAATGTTTACTTCTGTTTTTCCAAATAAATCGGAGATTATACAACCGTATTCTTTTTCTCCCCTTTTCCAATTTCTTACTTTTAGTTCCTGTAAATAAACTGAATCAAGTTTCATAGATTCCAGTACTGATTTTACCCATTCCACAGCATAGTCTGCCTCTGTAGAACCGCAAATTCTACCTCCAATATATTTGCATAAATATCTAAGATTCTCGTATGCATTATAATCAGAAAGAGCCTCTGAAAAAAATTTATTAATTATTAATGAATCTACATTTTGTGAATAAGATGAGTTAAAAGAAAAAATTACTATTAGAACAAAAAGAGCTTTCTTAAACATATTAGAAAAAAATTTTAATTTAAGTTAATAATATTTTTAATTAAATTATATTAATTTGTTTTACATATTTAAGAGAAATTTTATTTTTCTAAATTAACAAAATAAATTAAAAATGAAAGAAATAACAATGTTTTTTTTAGTAGTTTTAATTTTTGCCTGTAATGCAATTGCCCAGAAAGAATATAAATATATTACATATCCAGATGACCCGCTAAAAACAAGAATATATACTCTTGATAACGGTTTAAAAGTATATATTTCTGTGAATAAATCAGAGCCAAGAATAGCTACCAGAATAGCAGTCAAAGCAGGGAGTAAATTAGACCCCTCTGATGCAACCGGGCTTGCACACTATCTTGAGCATATGCTTTTTAAAGGGACTGATAAATTTGGTACAAAGGATTTTACTATTGAAGGCAAGCTAATTGAAGAGATAATTAATTTATATGAGGAATATCGTTCTTTAACAGACCCAGAAGCAAGGAAGCAGGTTTATCGAAAAATTGATAGTGTTTCTTATCTTGCTTCTATGTATGCAATTCCAAATGAATATGATAAAATGCTATCCGCTATCGGTGCAAAAGGAACAAATGCATATACATCAGTTGAGCAAACTGTCTATACAAATGAAATACCATCAAATCAATTTGAAAAGTGGATAACTATAGAAGCAGAAAGATTCCGCAATCCTATTATGCGGCTGTTCCATACGGAACTTGAAGTAGTTTATGAAGAAAAGAACAGAAGTCTTGACAATGGTTTTTATAAAGCTTATGAGGCTTTGATGTCCGGATTGTTTAACAAGCATACATATGGAACTCAAACAACAATAGGAACTGTAGAACATTTGAAAAATCCATCAATTAAAAAAGTTATTGAATATTACAATACTTATTATGTTCCTAACAATATGGCAATAATTTTAGCAGGAGATATAAATCCTGATGAAGCAATAAAGATTATTGATGAAAAGTTTGGCACATTAAAATCAAAACCTGTACCTGAGTTTATTCCACCTGTTGAAGAGCCAATTGCTGAACCGATTATAAAAGAGGTATATAGCCCTGAACAGGAATTTATGTTTTTAGGATTTCGTCTACCGGGAGTGAATTCAGAAGATTTTGAAAAACTTGAGATGTTAAGCAATGTGCTTTATAACGGTACTGCCGGCTTGATTGATTTAAACTTAGTTTTACAGCAAAAAGTCCTGCGTGCTTCGGCATATATATATGATATGAAAGATTATTCAATTCTGTTTATGAATGCTTCTCCAAGAGAAGGACAAAGTCTGGATGAATTAAGAACTTTGCTCCTTTCACAGATAGAACTGATTAAAAAAGGAGAGTTCGCAGACTGGTACCCCGAGGCAGTAATAAACAACTTCAAACTTGATGTGCTTAAAAAACTGCAGGATAACAATAGCATAGTTGGAGAATATGTAAATTCTTTCACTCAGGATATTCCATGGGAAAAGTATTATAAAAAATTGGATTTGTATTCAAAAATTTCCAAACAGGATATAATAGATGTTGCAAATAAATATTTCGGGAATAATTATGTTGCTGTATATAAAAAAACAGGTGAAGATAAAACTGTTCAGAAAATTGTAAAACCAGAAATTACTCCAGTTCAGGTGAATAGAGAATCAGAATCGGAGTTCTTGAAAAATATTGTGAAAACCCCTGTCTCAGATTTAGAACCGGAATTCGTTAATTATAAGGAAAAAATTACTGAATTAAACATTCAAACAAAAAATAAAATTTATCATTTGAAAAATGATGAAAATGATTTGTTTGATTTTGCATTAATTTACGATATGGGGACAAATCATAATAAGAAGTTAGGACTTGCAATGAAATATTTATCTTTAATTGGAACCGATAAATATAAAGCAAGTGAATTAAGTGTGGAGTTTTATAAGATTGGTTGTTCATTTACTGCGAATGCTTCTATTGATAGGAGCGAAATAAAGATAAGTGGATTAAATAAAAATCTTGATAAAGCACTTGCTTTACTTTATCATTTACTTAATAATTGTATAGCGGATGATGTTGCATTAAAAAATTTAATTTCTGATGAACTAAAGGAAAGAGAAAATGCAAAACTTTCAAAGAACATTATTTTAAGGCAGGCTCTTTTGAATTACGGAAAATATGGTGCAGAGTCACCTTTTACGAATATATTAACAACTGAAGAATTACAGTCCTTGAAAGGAGAAGATATAATTGCTTTACTAAGAAGTATAACTAATATTCAGCATAAAATTGCTTATTATGGACCTTATAATAGTCAGCAGTTTTATTCCATTATTCAACCATATTATTCTGAAAAGATTATTCCTCTCGATCCTCCACCAGAGAAAAACTTTCCTGAACTTGAAACAGAAGCAAAAGTTTTTTATGTAAATTATAAAATGCAACAGGTTGAAATTATGATGATTAATAAAAGTAGTAATTATAACCCTGCTCTTACTCCTGTTATAAGATTGTTTAATGAGTATTTTGGTTCTGGAATGTCTTCTATCGTTTTTCAGGAATTGAGAGAGGCAAAAGCTCTTGCATATTCAGTGTATTCTAATTTTTCAACACCAAGGGAAAAAGGAAAAGCATATTACATTATTTCATATATTGGGACTCAATCTGATAAACTTGGTGAAGCATTGGATGGATTTAATGGTTTATTAAATAACCTTCCACAATCGGAAATTTCTTTCAATTCTGCAAAAGACGGTATAATAAAGCAAATTCAATCTGAGAGAATACTTAGATTTGATATTATTAGAAATTATCTTACTAATTTAAGATATGGAATTGATTATGATATCAGAAAAATGGTTTATGAAGAGGTTCCGAAAATGACACTATCGGATTTAAAGAAGTTTCACGATGAATATTATAAAGGAAATAAATACACATATCTTGTTATAGGTGATAAAAATAAACTTGATTTTGATTTACTTAAGAAATTCGGCGAGTTTAAAGAGCTAACTCTGAAAGAGATATTTGGATGTTAAATAATTTTTTAAAAAGTTTTATAACTAAATTTTTTATATAGATTTAATTTAAGTATTCTGAATTTTATCGAGATATTCTTTTATTAATTTATTGAATACCTTTTTTGTAAAAGGTTTTGATATATAATCCGTGCAACCAGCTTCAATGAATTCCTCTCTATCTCCTACCATTGCAAAGGCTGTTATTGCTATTATAGGAATATCCTTATATTCAGGCATTTTCCTGATTATCTTTGTTGCTTCAGAGCCATTCATACCTCTGCCAAGATTTATATCCATTAATATCATTGGATATTTGTAATGTTTAATTTTTTCAAGACAACTTTCTGCTCTTAATGCAACATCAACATTACACATATCTTTTAAATATTCTTTAACAATCTGTATGCTTGCATCATCATCCTCAACAAGAAGTATAGTTGGTAATTGTTTCCCTTTCTGTACTGCTTCTACCTCATAAACGACTTCTTCCTTTTCTTCTTCAACAAGTTTTTCAATAAACTGAACTTTTCCTGTATATGGGAATCTTAAAGTGAAAATGGAACCTTTCCCCAACTCACTTTCTACTTCAACTGTACCATTCATTTTTTCAACAAACCTTTTCGTGATTGTTAATCCTAATCCGCTACCTTCAAAACCTCTACTTGGTCCCTCGCTTACTTGCCTGAATTCTTCAAAGATGAGATTCTTACTTTCTTTTGGAATACCAATTCCTGTATCAATTACTTTTATTAAGGCGTATTTATTACCATCTTTTTCTTCAACATCTGCGCTTATTATAACCCCACCTTTTTCAGTAAATTTTATTGCATTGTTTACAAGGTTTGATATTGCACTCCTTAGCAATATTTCATCATATTTTATAAAGAGGGATTTAAGTCTTGTCTCTTTCTTTAAATAAAGATTTTTATTCTTTGCTGCAATGGAAAATAGATTTACTATTTCATCAATGAGGGGTAATACATCACTTCTTTTTAAACTTACATAAAGTTTATCAGATTCTATTTTAGAAATGTCCAGAATTAGATTCACTGTTTCCAATAATCTCATACCAGAGTTGTGAATGTATTCAGCAAACTGCCTTACCTCAGGATTATCAGATTCCTTTGATAGAATTTCAGAAAACCCAAGAATGCCAACAAGAGGAGTTCTTAATTCATGGCTCATATTCGCCAAAAAGTTTGTCTTTACCCTGCTTGCTTCTTCTGCTTTCTCTTTTGCTTTTCTTAATTCTCTTTCTGCTATTATTCTTTCTGTTACATCTCTACAAATTCCTTCATGATACAATATATTTCCATTTTCATCCCGTATATATCTTGCGTGTTCTTCAATCCATACTTCAGTTCCGTCTTTCTTTTTTAATCTATAAACTTCAAGATTCGGAATAAAGTTGATATTTTCTTTCTCAGCATCTTCTCTCTCTGATGGGTCAAAATATAAATCAAGAGGTATATATACTTTCATTAATTCTTCTTTAGAACTATAACCAAGTATTTTTACCAAAGCATTATTGACTTCAAGGAAATGACCGTCGGGGGTACTCCTGTAATATCCTTCCTGCATATTTTCAATTAGATTACTTAACTTTTCTTCTTTTTCTTTTAATTTAATTTCCATCAATTTAGATTCGGTAATATCTATAATAACCCCGTCCAAAAAAAGAGGTGTACCATTTTTGTCATATAATGCTCTTCCTTTTTCATAAATATAATGTATAGAACCATTTTTATTTTTTACTCTATATTCCAGTTTAAAGGAATGTTTTTCCTCTATACCTTTTTTCACTTCTTTAATAACATAATCAATATCCTCGGGTAATATTATATCTGCATATTTAACAGTTCCATTTATAAATTCTTCTGGTTTAATTCCGCATAGATTTTCAATTTCAGGGCTTATAAAAAACATTTGCCAGGGATAGTCAATTTCACAGCGATAGACAACACCGGGTAAATTTTTTACTAATGTTTGAAATTTGGATTCACTTTCTTTAAGAGCAATTTCTGCAATCTTTTCCATTGAAATATCAAGCACAGCTCCAACGATAATTTTTCTTCCTTCTTTATCTATTTCCTTTACTAAATATCGGTCGGATAGCCATATATAATTACCACTTGCTGTTTTGAATCTGTAAGTAATTTCATTATACGGTTGCTTCAAACCTGCCCTGTACAATTTTTTTATATTTTCTCTTTCATCTGGATGTAAGTTAGATTCCCAAAACTTTGGAATTTTTATAAACTGCTCCTTATCATAACCAGTAATTTTTCTTATATTGTCACTTATCCAGGTTGCATCTGATAGTGATGGTGATTCACTGGTATAAAAAGCAATTGGTAAATTTTCTAAAATCATTTCAGGTAAATCATCTATATATGGAAGGTGCTTCAATAAACTTCTTTTTCTGGAATATTCTTCAAGAAAATATACGATTACTTTATTCTCCAGATGTTCTGATATAAATATTTTAGCAGAAACTAAATATTCAGATTTATCTTTTTTTATTAATATTGTTTCTTTATCAAAAGAATAATTTTCTTCTAATTTATTAATTAGTTCATCAAGTTCTTTCCTATCACCCTTTTCTATATCGTATAAAGTTAAATCTTTTAATTCATTTTCTGAATAACCAAGTAATTCTTTGCTGGTCTGATTTGCTTCAATTATTTTTTTGCTATTGAAATCAAAAATCATTAAACCCAGAGGTATGTTTTCTAATACATTTTTGTAAAAGAAGATGTTGCTTTTTTCTGACATTTTTAATCTATATTGTTATTTTTCTTATTTGCAGGTTCCCTGTAGCAAATTTCATTACAAAAATTAAAATAAATAATATAAATGTAAATACAAAATTTATTTTAATAAAATCATTTGTCGTGTTGATGAAAATTTTTCAGTTTGAATTCTGTAAAAATATACTCCGCTTTTTAAACCTTTACCATTGAAACTAACTCTGTATTCTCCTGCTTGTAATTCCTTATTAATAACATTATAAATTTCTCTACCGAGTATATCAAAAATAGTAAGACGAACAAATTGATTTTCTTTAATACTGAAATTGATTATTGTTTCTTCATTAAAGGGATTCGGGTAGTTTTGTTGTAATTCATATTCGCCAGTTACAGACAATTTTTGATTAATAATACCAATTATATTCCCGTTAAATTCCCATACACCTCTTCCGTGTGTACCTACCCTGATTTTTTTTGAGGAAGGATTGTAATCTAAATGAATTGAAACTGTATTCGGTAAGCCCTCTGCTAATTCTACCCAATTACTACCATAATTGTCGGAAATAAACACTCCAATATCGGTTGCAACAAGGTATACACTTGTTGAATACCCCGGATAGTAAAACATTCCGTCATTTACCGGAATGTTTGGTAAATCAGAGGAAATATCTACCCAGTTATCACCACCATTCGAAGTTCTAAATATATGTCCTGTGTTAAAACCGCTATAAGTTAGAAGAACTAAATTGGAAGAATCTGGGTGAATACTTATGCTGGTAATAACTCTGTCCGGGAGATTTGTGCTAACATTTTTAAAATTATAACCTCCGTCAGTTGATTTAAATAAAACCGAACCTGCAGAAGCGAAAATAACCTTTGGGTTTGATCTGGAAATAGCCATTCCCTCTATAGTACCATATGTGCCAGAAGAAATAGGAGCCCAGGAAGCACCTTTATTGTATGATTTGAACACTCTCCCACGAGCAGTATAAAATATATCAGCAGAGTCAGGATGACAGATTATTGGAGCAATCCATGCAGCAGTCCCGCTTAGCCCATTAGTAGAACTAACCCATGTTAAACCACCATCCTCTGAACGCATAATATCATTAAACTGATATTCAGCAAGAATGTTTTTAGTATTCTTTATGTGGAAACATACTTCTCCACCATCACCACCGAAAACTACATTCCATCTAACTGCCCCTGTTGTTCTTTGAGTTCCATTATCCTGAGTTCCGCCAATTATGTGAGCGGAATTTTCAGGGTCGGATGCAATCCTGTAAAATTGTGTTAGTGTCTGATTTGTATTTATATTAATCCAATTTGTTCCTCTATTGGTTGAGTAGTATAATCCGCCATCTGTTGCTGCTATTAATTTATTTGGGTCAGTAGGATGAAATTCCATATTATGATGATCTACATGGACTGGTCCTGCAGATGTATTTGTAATTTTATAAAAATCTCTTCCATTAGTAGTTCTCCATAAGTCAATTAATCCAACATAAGCATAGTTTGGGTCAAATGGATTTACATGGATATAAAAATCATACCATGCTTGATTTGTTCCTGTAAAAGTATTCGGAAGTAATGAGTAATTATATCCTCCATTAGTTGATTTGTAAACATAAACATCACTACCAACATATAAAGATGCATATAATATATCGGGATAGGATTTACAAATTGCTATATGGTTTCTTGAACCGAGAGTGAATACATTGTAAGTAATAAAAGTTTCACCTCCGTCTGTAGAAATTCTGTAACCACACCCCAGTCCTATTATATATGCTTTACTACCATCAGGTGAGAAAACAATGTCATCGCATCTTCCGGAAATTACCTGAAACCAGGATTCTCCTGAATTGGTACTCTTATATAAGCCAGAAATTCCAAGAGCAGCAAATAAAATATTCGGCTTATTTGGAACTATGACTAATCTTGAAAAATAAGTCATATCAGGAAGTCCTGCTCTATAGTTAAGCCAGGTTTCACCCCCATCTGTAGATTTAAGTAGTCCTCTCCCAAAATAGGATACTCCAGAGTAAGTAGCTTCACCAGTTCCATAGTATATTATATTTGTATTTGTGGGATCAATAGCAAGAGCTCCCGAAGAAAGCGATATTTCAAAATCCGTTTTAGGAACCCAGCTTTGACCTCCATTTGTCGATTTCCATACACCGCCATAAGCAGCGCCCAAATAAATTACTTGTGGATTTGTTGGGTCATATTTAACTGAAAGTATTCTTGAAGATACATCGCCGTAATACTGATTATAACCTGGTGTGGGTCCTATGTTTACCCAATTATAATAATTATATTGAAATCCTTTATTAAATCTCATTTCAAGTTTTTTTTCGTATGCCCTTATGTATGCATTTTGCGGAATGAAACCAAGTGGATAGATTCTCTGTTCATAGAACCATTTTTCACGATTGTATGAATTTCTACTTTTTATTTCCTGACTTACATTTTCAAGAGCATTTTTTATATTATATATTTCCTGTCCAAAGACAGAAATAGAAAATAAGGTTATATATAATATAATTCTCAGCATAGATAAGTTATATTTTTATGATAACAAAAAATAATTATAAATACAATATAATATTTGATACAAGTGTATATATAGGACTTTCTGATGAATGGTTAACTCTCTCTGGGGAATTTCTTTTAATTACATATCAGTAACTATATATTAATATTCCAATTTATAATTTATTCAATCTTTATAACTGAGATTTAAAATAAATCTATGCTTCATCGGCAGTGGGACCGTAAGAACCTGGAACTGGAATGTTGAGTAATCTGAAATACACTGTGAGCTGACCTCTATGATGATATATATGATTTAGGCAGAATGAACGCAGGCAAACTATTTTGGGCAATGTAAAATAAATTGTTTCATTATTTCTAAGAGTCCAATTTTTCATAAAGTCAGTGTCAGTTGCTTTTTCTAATGTCTCTATTGCTTTATTAAGGTTATCAGAAAAAATTTTCATAATATCGGAATTGCTTTTTATTTCAGGTGGTTTATAATTAACCTTCCCGAAATCAAGTTCTTCATAATCCATAATAGCCGATATCCAACCGGTAAGTTCAGCAATATGAGTAGCAAGTCGACCAAGTGTCATAGATTTTTCATGTGGTTTCCACATCAAGTGCTCCTCTGGAATAAGTTCCAGCATTCTTTTTGTAGATTTTGATTCTTCCTTTATTTCGGAGATGAATGTTTCGTTTATTGCCATATTATTTTTTTTAGTTTGTGCCCCGTAGAGGATTCGAACCTCTAAAGACAGAACCGGAATCTGCCGGTTTATCCATTAGCCTAACGGGGCTGTAAATAATTATTAAATTAAAAATTTTAGAATAATAAAACTATTTTGTTAATATCATTACTTTAGTATTTCTAAAGTTCTCTGTGGATAACTCGTAAAAATATACACCACTGGGAAGCTCTGATGCATCAAAGCTTATTCTGTATGTTCCACTCTCCTGAAATTCATTTAAAATCGTTTTGATGTACCTACCGAGTACATCATATATTTTTATTTTAACAACTGTATTTTCGGGTATATTATATTCTATAATGGTATTTATATTAAAAGGATTAGGATAATTTTGAAATAAAACGTAATTGTTTTTTATTGTTGTATAATTCTTCTTTACTGATGGTATATATCCTAAATTTGTATCAAGTATAATTGTGTAGTTTTCAATTATTATCTGTCTGCCCTGGTTACACAGAGTGCGTTTTAGAAATGTGCTTGTTCTTTTCAAAAAGTATTCAATCGGATAATAATTTTCATGTCCTCCTCCGGGTACATAATTCAATTCAAAGGGGAAATGTAAATTTTTCATACGACGCATTATTTCCTGTGAACCCTGCGTTAAAACATAATTAGGACAGGAATATGCATAACCTGTTCCATAGGGGACATTATTATCTGCAGTACCATGAAACATTAAAACCGGAATGGCTTTTGAAAAAGTTATTAATGAAGTGTCTAATATTCCTCCTGATATGCTAATAACAGATTTTATTCTGTAATTTATTTTGTAACTATTAGTAGCAGAGTCAAGGTATCCGAGCTCTGTAACAAGATTAGGATATATGTTATTTATATCCGATTGCGTAGCAAAAGAAATAAGCAAACCTGTAACCGCTCCAGCACTTATACCTCCTGCAAACATATATGATGTATCAATCTTGTATAGATTTGCATTTGCAGAAAAATATCTAAAAGCTGCTTTTATATCCTGCATTGCTCTATATATTGCTTTAATCAATGAGTAACCCTCACCATTGCAATCAAATGGATTTCCACCTGTGTTCCAACCTATTCTATATTCAACAGAGGCACACACATAACCTTTCATAGCAAAGTCAATTGTAAAAGGTTTCATAAAATATTTATCACCTGAATAAAAACCGCCACCATGTATTAATAGTAAGAAAGGTCTTTTTTGTAAAGTATCTACAGAAGACTTTGGGTATGCAACTATAGCATCAAGGAAAACATTTTGCCCGAGCCAGTTAATATTTTGGCCATAAACGACATTACCAAGAGTATCTATATCGGTAATGCTAAAAGCATAGTTTGTATCAAACCTTCCTGGTATGCAATATGGTTGGGTAAATGATTCCTTTATGGTAATGATGCAGATTAAAAATAGAATATATCTTATGATGAAATTCATTTTTAATATCTAAGAATCAAAGCAATATGTCCATATTTTTCAAGCTTTCCATTGTTTACAAAAACAACTCTACCACCTGTGTTTATTACTTTTTCTATGATGTCATCTACAGCATCATCTATAATTTCTTTTCCCGGAGCGACTTCAACAGGAATTAAATGTAATCCATCCTCTGATACTTTTGCAGAATACTGATAATTTAATTCCACAATTAATAATCTTCCTCTTCCTTCATTGGCAAGCTTCCATACTTCATCTATTCCAGTTGCAAGTTTACGCTTTCCAAATGCTTCTTCAATTTCTTTAAGCACTTCGTCTCGCTTTATTGCTCTTACACTTTTAACCTGAGGCCATACAATTTTTGATAACTCATAAGCAGAAACAGATTCATAATTACCTTTGATACCTGTGAGTATTAATTCTTTTTGTGTTGATATTTCGTTAAATAAACTTAATGTTCTTTCTGTACCTGTGATAACTAAAGAATAATTATCAGTATTGATGTTTTTTAATTTTACATCTACTTCTCTTAGATATTTTTTTATCCTTTCGACATTGTCTGTTAGCCTGTCGTTTCTGTGTGTCTCTGTTGTTAATGAAGATTTTGTTTCATAATAAGCATTTGTAAATGGGAATTCATTTTCATTGTAATCAATTATATTATCCCTGATTCCGAGAAATAATTTAGTAATTTTATCGCTAATCACAACTAACCAGTAAGGCTCGCTTCTATTCATTGCGAACACAAGGTCTCTGGTTGCAAATGTGGGGTCAATAATAACCCTTTCTTTTACGGGGAAAGGTAAATAGAATTTTATTGCTTTATCCTTGTTTACAAATATTGCTAACCCATCCAGAAAATTATTGATATCTATGCTTTGATTAATTTCATTAATTTTGTCAAGAATTTGTTTTACTTCATCTTTACTAAACTCTTCATTTAATCTCTTTGTAGCAAGATTTATCAAATTTTTCAATCTCAGTGGGTCTTGTTTGTTGTCAGGGAAATGTCTATGGGTAGGCATTAAAATTGATACACAGGGATAAGAATTGATTGATTGTAAGTACTTTAAGGCTTTTAGATTAATCATTTTTTTTATTTCCTTTATAGTTTTGTTTCTGTAATTTAAAAATGAATTGAATAATAATCAATTATTTTTTTTATGATTTTTTTATTAACTTAATTTATAATTTTTTTTACAGAAAAGAAAATCAAATTCATTAATAAATAAATTTAAACTGTGATTGAAAAACCTTAAATTTATATAAATAATATTTTTATATTTATGGAGTATAAAGATTATTATAAAATTCTTGGAGTAAAAAAAGATGCTTCCAAAGAGGAAATAAAAAAAGCTTTCAGAAAACTCGCTTTAAAATATCATCCCGATAAGAATAAAGGTGATAAAGCTGCAGAGGAAAAATTCAAGGAAATTAATGAAGCTTATGAAGTTTTGAGTGATGATGAAAAAAGAAAGAAATATGACCAGATGGGGGAAAGTTATAGATATTATCAACAATATGGTGGTGAGCCGGGTGGATTTGATTGGTCACAGTTCGCTAATCAATCAGGTGGAAGAACTTTTACATTTGAAGGTGACCTTGGTGACTTTTTTAATAGAAGTGGATATTCAGATTTTTTTGAAATGTTTTTTGGTGAAGGGGGAGCTTTTTCTGGAAGAAGACAGAGTGGATTTAGAAGAGCTGCGAATGCTAAAGGGGCTGATTTAAAAGCACAAATAGATATTACTCTTAGAGAAGCTTATACAGGAACTGAGAGAATATTTCGAGTGGGTAATGAATCAATAAAATTGAAAATCAAACCGGGTATTGCATCAGGTCATATATTGAAGATTGAAGGAAGAGGAGAAAAAACATCGCGGGACATGCAACCTGGGGATTTATTGATTACAATTAATGTTCTTGAAGACCCGGTATTTAAAAGGAAAGGAAATGATTTATATTCAGATATATATATTGATTTGTATACTGCGGTTTTAGGTGGGAAGGTGGAATTTGAAACTTTCAAAGGGAAAGTAAAAATAGATATATCAAAAGGAACCTCATCAGGTAAGATATTAAAATTGAAGGGCCTTGGAATGCCTGTTTACGGTAAGTCAAATACATTCGGGGACTTATACCTGACGGTACATATAAGAGTTCCGGAAAATTTAACTTCAAAAGAAGCAAGTCTATTCCGGGAGCTACAAAAGATGCGTTCTTGAGAAAACCTATTTAAATTACCTGTTATTCTTATTTTGAAAAGGATTGAATAATAAATAATAATTTTATAATTTTACTGGGTTTTTATTGATTGCGGGAATGGCGGAACTGGCAGACGCACCATCTTGAGGGGGTGGCGCCACGAAGGCGTGTGGGTTCAAGTCCCACTTCCCGCACAATAAATAACTATATTTGAACTTGATTATTTTTTTAAATAATTATATTTTTATTGCTTAAATAAAATTTTTTTAATGACAAGAGATTACGAATCTTACTTTATTTTAGATGGAAATTTAGAAGATGCTGCAATTGAAGAGATTATAAAAAAATATGAGAATCTTCTAAAAAAACAAAATGCTGAAATAAAAAACATTGATAGAATCGGTAGGAAAAAACTTGCTTATCCTATAAGGAGAAAGCAAAATGGATTCTATGTGTGTTTTGAATTTATTGCAAAAAATGATGTTGTAGCAAAACTTGAGAGAGCATATAAACTTGATGAAAATATTTTAAGGTATTTGACGATTTATATGACAAAAAAAGAGCTAAACTCAAAGCGGAAATATCTTGAAAAGCGTTCAGCAATTTTACAAAATATTGAGGAAACTCTAAAAGCTAAAGAAATTAATGAAGCTGCTGATGATGAAACCTTTTCATAATATGAGTGTTGTTTTAAATAAATTAAATAAATTAATTATACGGAGGTAATCGTATGGCTGAATACAAGATGCCCGAAATAAATTCAGTTATCATCGCTGGAAATTTAACAAAAGACCCAGTCTTCAGACAAACAACTAATGGGACACCAGTTGTTAATTTTTCTATTGCGAGTAATCGTAGATTTAGAGACAAAAATGATGAATGGAAAGAAGATGTATGTTATGTTGGAATTGTTGCATGGAACAGATTGGCTGAGAGTTGCCGTGATAAACTTAAAAAAGGTAATGCAGTTTTAGTTGATGGAGAGTTGCAAAGTAGAACTTTTAAGACCGAAGATGGCAATAGCAGGACAATAGTTGAAATTAAAGCACGGAGAATTCAGTTCTTAAATAGAAGAATTGCAGGAGGTAGCTCTTCAGATCAGCAAGCAGAAGAAAAGGATGAACCGACTACATTTGTAGATGATAATTTTGATCAGTTATTGTCTCCGGAAGACACGAATATACCAACTGAACAATAAATATCATTTTAAATATATCCTGTGTAAATGGATAATTAATCCATTTACATTTTTATTTATCAAATCTTATTTTTTTCAATATGAAAGTAATTTTAAAGCAAGATTTTGAAAAGCTTGGAAACATAGGTGATATTAAAGAAGTAAAAAACGGGTATGCAAGAAATTTTCTTATCCCGAGAGGAATAGCAGTAGCCGCTACCCCATCAAACATAAAAGCATTTCAGGTGATTCAGAAACAGCAGGAGAGAAAGAGGAAAAGAGAAATAGAGAATGCTAAGAAAACCTCTTTTGAAATTGAAAGAGATGTATTGGAAATTTATGCAAAAGCTGGAGAAGAAAATAAATTATTTGGTTCTGTTACTTCTCAAATGATTTATGAAAAATTGTTAGAAAAAGGATATAAAAACATTGAGAAGAAAAAAATTATGTTGCATGAACACATTAAGACTCTTGGTGAACATATAGTCGAAATAAAATTGCACACAGATGTTATTGCAAAATTAAAGGTTCTGGTTAAAGATGAGAAGACTCTTGAAGATGAGCAGAGTAAATCTAAGCATGAAAAGAAAGAAGATTAAGAAAATTTTTTATTTTGGAAACGGAAACATTTTATAATATTTTATCTTAGTATTTTTAAAACCTCCTGTTTTACAGGAAGTTTTTTTTATTTATAATATAATTTATAATAACTAATATGGACGATAATAAAACAAAGGGTAGAAGAAAACCTGGATGTAAACCCCAGGTAAAATCTGTTGATGAAGTTACAATAAGATTTGCCGGTGACAGTGGAGATGGAATGCAGCTAACAGGGACTCAATTTTCTGATACAATTGCAGCTGAAGGGCATGATGTGGAAACTTTTCCGGATTATCCTGCGGAGATTCGGGCTCCTTCAGGTACTCTTTATGGTGTTAGTGGATTTCAAATACACTTTTCTGGACACGATGTTCATACACCCGGAGACCAGATTGATGTTCTTGTTGCAATGAATCCTGCAGCATTAAAAGTGAATTTAAAAAATTTAAAGAAAAACGGAATTATAATTGCTAATTCTGATGCTTTCGATAAAAAAAACCTTGATTTAGCAGAATATGAAACTAATCCTCTTGAAGATGGTTCGCTTGATTCTTATATAGTGTATGATATTCCTATTACTAAACAGACGATTGAAGTTCTGAAAGATTTAGAATTACCACTGAAAACAGTTTTAAAATGTAAAAATTTCTTTGCTCTTGGTGTTGTTTATTGGCTTTATAATAAATCTCTGGAATATACTTTAAATTGGATAGAAGAGAAGTTCAGTAACCAACCGATGATAATGGAAGCCAATAAGCGTGTGTTGAAAGCGGGATATTACTATGGTGAAAATACAGAGATGTTTACAACAAGGTTTGAGGTTAGAAGAGCAAAATTACCAAAAGGTATATATAGAAATATTAATGGAAATGAAGCTGTTGCCTTAGGACTGGTTGCTGGGGCAGCAAGAGCGGGTATTCCACTTTTCCTTGGAAGTTATCCAATTACTCCTGCCTCAGAAATTATGCAAATTTTATCCCGTTATAAAAGATACGGAGTAAAGACATTTCAAGCTGAAGATGAAATAGCAGGTATTTGCACTGCTATTGGTGCTTCGTATGCAGGTTGTCTGGGCGCAACTTCCACGAGTGGTCCGGGAATGGCTTTGAAAACAGAAGCAATTGGTTTAGCTGTTATGGCTGAACTTCCTCTTGTAATCGTTAATGTTCAAAGAGGCGGACCATCAACGGGGCTGCCGACCAAAACAGAACAGGCAGATTTATTACAAGCAATGTTTGGCAGAAATGGTGAGTCACCGGTACCAGTTCTTGCGGCAATTAGTCCTGCTGATTGTTTCGATGTTGTTGTGGAAGCGATTAGAATTGCTATAAAATATATGACCCCTGTTATAGTATTAACAGATGGTTATATTGCACAGGGTTCTGAGCCTTGGAAAGTAGTAAAAGTCTGTGATTTACCTGAGATGAAAGCAGTTTTCAGAACAAGCCCTGATGGATTTTTCCCTTATGCAAGAAATGAGTTTCTTGCAAGACCATGGGTAAAACCAGGGACGAAAGGTCTTGAGCACAGAATTGGTGGTCTTGAGAAGCAAGATATTACTGGAAATATTAGCTATGAACCAGATAATCACCATAAAATGGTTACATTAAGAGCAAAAAAGATTAAAAACATTGATAAAGATATACCGGAGATGAAAGTTTTCGGAAAAGAAAAAGGAAAGCTTCTTGTTCTTGGGTGGGGAAGTACGACAGGAGCAATTGCAGATGCCGTTGAAGATGTTAACGAAAAAGGGTATGATGTTTCATACACTTACTTACGATATCTAAATCCTTTCCCGAGAAATCTTGGAAAAATATTAAAAAATTTCGAGAAGGTTCTTATTCCTGAAGTTAATCTTGGACAACTTGCAAAGTTAATTCGTGCAGAATTTTTAATAGATGTAATTCAACTAAATAAGGTTAGAGGTATACCATTTAAACCCTCTGAAATTGCTGGTAAAATAGAAGAAATTTTAAAAGACTAATCCTAAAAAAAAATATATAAGTTTACTATGGAAGATAAAGAAAATAAACCAAAATATAGCCCAAAAGATTTCGCTTCGGACAGAGATGTCAGATGGTGTCCCGGTTGTGGGGATTTTTCTATATTAGCACAGATTCAAAGGACTTTTGCTCAGCTTCTTGATATCCCTAAAGAAAAAATTGTCTTCATTTCTGGTATTGGATGCTCAAGCAGATTTCCTTATTATATGAATACCTATGGGTTTCATACTATTCATGGTAGGGCAGCTGCTATTGCCTCTGGCGTTAAATGTGCTAATCCCGATTTATCTGTCTGGATTCCATCCGGTGATGGTGATTTGTTGAGTATAGGAGGAAATCATTTTATTCATATTTTAAGAAGAAATATTGATGTTAATATAATACTTTTCAACAACAGAATTTATGGCTTAACAAAAGGGCAGGTCTCTCCAACCTCCCCTCACGGAATGATAACAAAGTCAACCCCACTTGGAAATATAGAACATCCTGTAAACCCAATTTCTCTGGCTCTTGGTATGGAGGGAACATTTATTGCAAGGTCAATAGATAGAGATGCAAAGCATTTACAGGAAATGATTCTAAGATGTTATAAACATAACGGTACCTCTTTTTTAGAAGTTTTTCAGAATTGTGTAATATTTAATGATGGTGCTTATGAACTTTATTCAAACAAAGAAACAAGAGATGACCATTCACTGTATATTGAAAATGGTAAACCCTTGATTTTTGGAAAGAACAAAGATAAAGGGATTAAGCTTGATGGTTGGAAACCTGTTGTTGTTGATTTAAATAATCCTGCAAACAGCGTTAATGATTTACTTGTATATGATGAAAAATCTCGTGAACTTGCTTTTATTCTAAGTAGTTTTAGTGATAATCCTGATTTACCAATGCCTTTTGGTGTGTTTCTGGATATTGAAAAGAATACTTATGATAAAGATATGAGGAATCAAATTATTGATTTGCAATTTAAGTATGGCAAAGGTGATGTTGATGAATTGTTAAAGGGATCAGATTATTGGGAAATAAAATAATTTTTTAGAAATCGAGTCCGAGAGAAAAGTAATATTTCGGTTCTGAGAATTTTTTAAAATCAAAACTATAAGCGACATCTAATTTAAATGGTATTCCAAGGAATACCAATCTAAATCCATATCCCATACCTATTAGTAAGTCTTTTGTCCTTAACCCTCCATCAGAGGTGAATAATTGTAATTTTTTATCATCTCGCCAGGCAGTTCCTGCATCAAGGAATAGATTCCCTTGAATATCCTGAAAACCAAGAGGTAAAACACCAAGAATTAAATACCGGAAGAGAGGGAACCTGAATTCCAGGTTAGTAAGTGCGAAGCGAGAACCTGACATTCTATCAAAATTGTAACCTCTTAATGGTAATATAGGCATAGAAAATGCATATTCATCTATGTTACTAATCGGTATATTATCATTTTCAAATTCTCTATTTATCCAATTTTCAGTTCCTCCTATATAAAATCTTTGAGGATTTCTACCAAAACTTGCCCCTAAATTTAATCTCATTGCGAACGAAAAACCATCAGCGATTTTAAAATATTTTCTAAAATCTCCCATTATAGAAGCAAATTCAATACCATCACTTCCTAATTTTGGAGAACCTAATAATGTAATATTAAATCTTGAACCCTTTTCCGGAGCAAGATATCCCCAGAGTGAATTATCGAATACATATCTAATTGTAGGAACTAAAAATGTATTTGAATTCATCGGTTCTTCGTTATTATCGAGGTTTTCCTGAGTTACATGCATTAAAAATAGTCCGCCATCAAACCGTTTAAATCTTGTTAATGGATATGAAAATAAAAGACTGGCTCCTAAATTTCTATATCTGAAAAGTTCATCTCCATATCCTCTATTATATAATATAAACCGGGCTGTATGGTATAATTCAAAACCAATATCTAATCTTTTTGGTAGATAATAATAAGATAATGCATAATCACTGTTCTTGAGATCTATTACCATTGATGTCAAAATGTTAATACGGTGATTTCCCATCAAATCGCTTAAAGAAATTGATGCAGTACCCTGAACGCCATAAAAGCTTGAATAACTTGCGTTTCCATAAACAAGGTCGGGAGAAAATTTTATTTTGTAATCACTAATTCTAAAACTGCCATCAGGATTTATGTTCTCTTTTATCTGAAAGTTAATATTATTAACATAGTCTGAATCATCAGTTATGAATTTCTTGTTTGATTTTTTCTTTTTGAAATCAACAATAACATTATTTACATTTTTTTGTGTTGAATCTTTCCCAGTCAAATTATTCATTTCCTTCACTGATTGATTTGAATCATTCGGTATAGTATCTCTTACTATTTTATTTGTATCCTTTAGTTTTGTTAATTCATCCTTCTTAAGTTTGTTTTTTACATAGTTCGTAGGCTCAAGCTTATCCACTCCTAAATTTCTTTCAAAAGGATTATCCATTGAGAAAATATCATAACCAAGTTTATTTAATGCAACAAACAATAATTTTTTTCCATCTTTTGATAATGTTATTTGTGTGATAGGATTTATACTATTTGTAATTGGCTTCTCTTTATAATTTCCCTCTTCATCATATTCTCTCATATACAAATTGTCTATTCCGTTTATATCAGAAACATAAAGTAATTTTTTTCCATCTGAACTTAATTGAACATATTTCTCATTTGCATCAGGATTATCTATTACTTTTTCAATTTCTTTAGTTGTTATATTTATTCTATAAATTCCTCTGCCGTTATAATTCATTGAGTAGATTTTAAAATCCTTAGGTAGCAGAGAGGGGTTAATAAAATCTTTCCTGTCAGAATCAAAGTAAATATATTTGCTATCATAAGACCAAACAGGATTTTCATCTGAGAATATATCATTAGTTAAATTTGTAATTTTTTTTGTCTGGAAATCATAAACATATATATCAGATTGCCTGCCATTATTACCTGTAAAAGCAAGAAAATTTTGTTTTGGCGACCAGCTTGCATTTGAAATTGAAGGTAAACTTATAGGTAATTTTTCATCATCACCGCTGTTTAAGTCTATTACAAATATTGCATCACTTTCTCCTGCTTTAACGCTTATAGCCATTTTTCTTGAATTGGGTGACCAGGTGAGACCTGGGGTAAGTACCTGCAGTTCCTCAAAATTGTTTGTTGTATTTCCTTCGACAACTTTATCAATTATTTCTCCTGTATTTGCATCTGCAAGGAATACATCAAAATAGTCATCACGATTTGAAATAAATAAAAACATTTTCCCATCTGGTGAAATAGAAGGAGCAATGTTATAAAATCCTCCATCTTTTGTATGGTCAGTAAGCATTTTTGCAAAATCTAAAACTTCTTCCCTATTAACAGCATCAGACCAATATACTTTTTTCAGTTCTTTATGCCATTTCTCTGAAAGTTTTTCTAATTCTAATTTGTATGTTTCTTTAAATCCTTCATTAACATCATTTAGAGATTTTATGTTGTTCATCAACTCCCCAATCTTGTGTTCACCATAATAGTCCATCAGGAATGAGAAGAAACTTTGACCGCCTCTATATGCTAAATATCCATCACAATATTGTATTGGTGGAAGATAGTCATTCATTATAGCATCTCTTATATACATATCAGTCTCTTTATCAAGACCGTTCAGGCTCTGGCTTTCTGCCATTCCTTCAGCAAACCAGGTTGGAAATGAAAGGGTTATATTCTTTGCTATGATATTTTGTATTGAACCTCCATAGAACATATCATTCATAAACCCGTGTAATAACTCGTGATGTATTACATGTCTGAATTGTTCATAATTACCCTCAAAAGGTATTAGTATTCTATTTTTAAAAAGTTCTGTTACTCCTCCGACTCCTTCGGGTAAATATTCTTCTATTACATTATTCTGTTGGAAGTCGTTTGATGAGATAAATAGAATAATAGGTATGCGGTTAGATATATAATAATCTAAATTTGCAGTCAATTTCTGAAGGGCTTTTTCTGCTTCTACAGCTGTAAATTCTGCGATATCATATCCATTATCATAAAAGTATATATCAAAATGTTTCGACTGAATAAATTTCCATTTGAAATTTTTATACTGTACTTTATTTTTCCCAAATTCCTGTGATTCTGCTGGTAGGAAACTAAATATCAGGAATATTAAAATAAGGTTGAATATAATATTTGAAATTTTCGTGTTTTTCATATTGTAATATAATTGAAATTTTTTTTAATAATCAAGAGTAATTAATAAATACATTTACTTGTATTTTAAGCATAAAAAATTTAAATTGAAATAAGCAAATTTATCTTTCAGCATATTCATATTAAGATAATTTGTTTTTTTAATATATACAAAAAATTTTTATTTAAAGTTGTTTAGCATAATTAAATGAATAGGATACCATTTGTAGAAACCTATCTTGATAATGGGATTAAGGTTATAATGTCGAGGAATAGAAGAATACCGATTTCTATTATTTTTGTTTGTTTCAAGGTTGGTTCTAAAATGGAACCTAAGGGGAAAAAGGGAATTGCTCATTTACTTGAACACTTAATGTTTTCCGAAAAAATAGGGGAAGAAAGAAATTATTTTGACAAAATGATTACATTGAACGGTGGTGACTCCAATGCTGCTACGAGTTATGATTATACTTATTATTATATCCAAATTCCTTCACATAAATTTGAATTTGCTGCTTCTTTAGATGCTGAAAGGTTTAATAATATTAATTTTAATGAAGAAAGTGTAGATATTCAAAGAAGAGTAGTTATTGAAGAAAAATATGAAGCGTATGATAATACTCCTTACGGAGATGTTGAATTATTATATTCAAAAAATCTTTTTAAAAATACCGATTATGAAATCCCCATAATTGGTAAAGCAGAGGATATAGAAAGAATTACAACCGATGATATTAAGAATTTTTTTAATAAATATTATATTGCAAATAATTGTATAATTTCCGTTGTTGGTAATATTGATTATAGAAAAACAGAAATTATATTAAATAATTATTACGGTTCTATTCCGAAGAAAAAAATCGATGCATATAACTTTACAGATAGTGAATTTAAAAACCCGGTGATAATTTATCCGAAATCGAGAGTAAATTTGGACTTAAATGGAAAGTTTATCTTCTTTAAAATACCTGCAAGAAATACGAAAGAGTATTATATATTAAAGTTGATATCAATTATTTTAAGTGATGGTTTCAGCTCACGATTATATAAGAATCTGATTTACGAGAAGAAAATTGCTCAAATGATTTATACTCTACCATCTTCATTTCAACACGCAGGTTCTTTTGAGATTTCTGTCCTTTTTGATAATAAGAAGTATGATAAAGAAATTGAGTCATTAATATTTTTTGAGATAGATTCTTTGAGAAGAGGTGAATTTTCTGATGAAGAATTAGTCAAAGCGAAAAATAAAATACATCTTGCTTATGCTAATGGTTATCAAAAAAATTTCTCAATAGCTCAGTCTTTCATTTCTTATGAACTCTACCTAAATAATATAAATCTTATTAATGAAGATATCAAAAATTATTTAAATATCACAAGAGAGGATATTATAAAAACATTGGAAAAATATTTAAATATTGAAAACAGACTCGTGATTACTTATTTGAAGAAGTAAAATCTTTTTTTTGTTTATATATATGAAATGTAAGGACATCAAATTTCCGGAATATTTTAAGTGTAGATTAAGAAATGGCATAACTCTTATTGTTATTACTGATAAAAGATTTCCAGTGATTACATCATCTTTTGTTTTTAAAAATGGTTCGATAAGTGATTCATATAATGAGAAAAAACTTTATGGATTGTGTTCATTTACTTCTGAATTGCTTATAAAGGGAACTGATGAATATACTGCAACAGATATTGCAAATCTGGTTGAGTCCAGCGGTGGGTATATAATTAGCGGCTGTAATTATGATTCCTCATATATAATTTTTCATTCATTAAAAAGTAATTTTGAAAGTATTTTTTCACTCTCAAATAATTTATTGAGAAACTCTATTTTTAAAGAAGAAGAGATTGAGAGAATCAGAGCTCAAAAAATTAATTTAATTAAATTTAACTCCAATTATGGTGAATATCTTTCAAGAAAAGTTTTTAAAAGAAAGATTTATGGCAAATCATTATACGGTATTGATACTGAAGGGACTTTAGATTCTTTAAATAAAATTACAAGAAACGATTTAATTAAATTCTTTGAAAATTTCTTTTTACCAAATAACTTGATAGCAATATTAGTGGGTGATATAACACCGGTGAAAGCATTAAATTATACAGAAAAATATTTCTTTGATTGGAAACCTAAGAGAGTTCCTAACTTTACAGTGTATCCCCCGAATAACATAAAAGGAATTTCTATTTACATTGTTCCAAGAAAAGGTGCTGTACAATCCAATATCAACATAGGTCACATTGGGGTTAATAAAAATTGCCCCGATTTGATTAAACTTAAGGTAATGAATACTTTGCTTGGTGGTTCTTTTATTTCAAGAATCAATAGAAATCTAAGAGAATTTCAGGGATGTACTTATAATGCATATTCTGAATTCAACTGTAAGAAATATCAGGGAGATTTTTATATTGAGACAAGTGTAGATAATAAACATACAATAATTGCAATTAAAGAAATTCTAAAAGAATTGAAAGAGATAAAAAGAAAAAAAGTTTCAGAGGAAGAGTTAATCAATGTTAAAAATTATATAGTAGGGAATTATCCCCTACAACTTGAGACCTCCACGGATATTGCAACAAAAGTTCTGCAATTAGAGTTATATAATTTAAAGAAAGATTATTACAATACACTATTATCGAAAGTTTGTATGGTTAATATAAATGATATTTTTAAAGTTGCAAATAAATATATTGATACGGAAAATTTAGTAATATCGGTTGTTAGTTCAGAAAAGGAATTGAAAAATGCTCTTGAGGATTTTGGTAAAGTCGAAATAATACAAAATATAGAAAATTTATAATTTGAAAATAAGAAAAAAGTTATGGTAGAAAAAAACGAAATAGAACTTGTTGAAAAGTTAAATAAAAAATATATTGAGCTGATTAACGAAATTTCAAAAATTATAGTTGGTCAAAAAGAAATCATAAATCAAATTTTGATTTCTATTCTGTGTAAAGGACATTGTCTATTAATAGGAGTGCCTGGGCTTGGTAAAACATTGATTGTAAAAACACTTGCTGATTTACTTGACTTGAAATTTAGTAGAATTCAGTTTACGCCTGATTTAATGCCTTCAGACATTACAGGTACAGAAGTGTTTGAATCTAAAAATACTGGTGTCAAAGGATTTATTTTTGTTAAGGGTCCTGTATTTGCAAATATGATTCTTGCTGATGAAATTAACCGTACACCACCGAAAACACAATCAGCATTGCTCGAAGCTATGCAAGAACATAGGGTTACAGCGGCTGGTACATCTTATGTGCTTGAAGAACCTTTCTTTGTTTTAGCAACTCAGAATCCAATTGAACAGGAAGGGACCTATCCATTACCAGAAGCACAACTTGATAGATTTATGTTCAATCTGTGGTTGGATTATCCGAATAACGAAGAGGAAGTTGAAATTATAAAAAAGACAACAAGTATGTACAGTCCTGAATTAAAAATTATTTTCACTAAAAAAGAAATTTTAGAGTTTCAGGATTTGGTTAGAAAAGTCCCCGTCGCTGATGAACTTGCAGAGTATACTGTAAAACAAGTATCACTAACCCGCCCATCTAATTCTTCTGCTCCAAAGATGATAAAAGATTATATCAACTGGGGTGCAGGTCCGAGAGCATCTCAATATCTGATTCTTGCAGCAAAAGCAGCTTGTATTCTTGATGGCAGACTTACACCATCAAAAGAAGACATAAAAAAATATTCACTCCCTGTATTGAGACATAGATTAATTCCAAACTTCAATGCAGAAGCAGATAATATTAAGGTAGAGGATATAATTAAAACTTTATTTTAAATTTTCAATTGAAGTTTGATTTTTAAATGAATATTCACAATGAAAAAATTACAGAATGTTTATTTTATAATGGAAGGGTTTTCAAAGAACATTCTCAAGAATTATATTGGAACTATTCCTGTTTAATAAAATTAAGATTAAGTATTTAGATTATTATCTTTTTGATTATAATAATTTAGAGAATAAGGAATTTTCCATCTCACAAAATGATTTGGAAAATATTTATAATAGTTCTGGACTTAAAGAATTATAAAATAAAGTTTAATATTGTATTCAATATTAAAGTTTTCGGTGGCTTAACTATAGGTTACAAACAGTTTATTTTTGAAGAGAAAGTATAAAGTTAAATAAAGAATAATATTTTTTCTAAAAAGCAATATTAAGAATAAAAAATAGCAGGGGAAAAAATGAAAGTTTTATATTTCTTAATATATTGACTTTAAATTTAAATATTGATAATTTGCAGTTTTGTAATTTTTTGCTCTTTTAACCCTTAATAGATTATTTTTTAATGGCTTTACGAAAACTAAAACCCGTAACAGCAGCAACAAGATTTTACTCAGTTTCTACCTTTGAGGAGATAACAAAGGAAAAGCCTGAAAAATCTTTAACTGCTCCTTTGAAGAAATCTGGTGGCAGGAACAACAAAGGTAGAATTACATCCAGGCATCGTGGCGGCGGTCATAAGAGAAAATATAGAATTATAGATTTCAAGAGGACAAGAGAAGATGAAGCAAAAGTTCTTGCTATTGAATATGACCCGAATCGCTCTGCAAGAATAGCACTAATTCAATATCCTGATGGCGAAAAAAGTTATATAATTGCACCGGATACTTTGAAGCCAGGTGATTCAGTACAATCTTCTAATGAAGCAGAAATAAAAACCGGAAATACAATGCAAGTTTCTGCTATTCCAGTAGGTACTTTTATACATAATGTTGAACTAAAACCTGGAAAAGGTGCCCAACTTGCAAGAAGTGCTGGTACATCTGCACAAATAGTTGCAAAAGACGAAAAATATTGTCAAATAAAATTGCCTTCAGGTGAAGTGAGAATGATTTTGAACGAATGCAAAGCAACAATCGGTATTGTTAGCAATATTGACCATGAGAATATTAGTTTAGGTAAAGCGGGTAGATCAAGATGGTTAGGGAGAAGACCCCATACAAGAGGAGTAGCAATGAATCCAATTGACCATCCTATGGGTGGTGGAGAAGGAAAAACCTCTGGTGGTGGGCATCCTGTAAGCCCGTGGGGTTTACCTGCAAAAGGTTACAAGACAAGAAAAAAGAAAAAAATCTCTAATAAATATATAGTTAAAAAGAGGAAGTAAATTATATGACACGTTCGCTTAAAAAAGGACCCTATATAGACTACAAACTTCTAAAAAAGGTTGAACAATTGAATGCTAAAAAGCAGAAAAAAATTATTAAAACCTGGTCAAGAGCGTGTACTATTATACCTGAATTTATTGGACATACTTTTTCTATTCATAATGGCAAACAATTTGTTCCTGTCTTTATTACTGAGAATATGGTTGGGCATAAACTTGGTGAATTTGCTATGACAAGAACTTTTAGAGCTCACTCTGGGCAAAGAAAAGAAGAAAAAGCTGGAGGTGTTAAGAAATAATGGAAGCAAGAGCAATAAAAAGATACATCCCGTCATCGCCAAAAAAAATGAGAATAGTAGCTGATTTGATTAGGAATAAAAATGTAGAAGAAGGGTTAAATATTTTAAAGTTTACCAAAAAGCATGCATCGGAAGAAGTTTTCAAGACTTTAAAATCTGCTTATGATAATCTACTGGCAGCATTAGATGTCGGGAAACTTGATATGGATAAAGTAAGAATAAAAACTGTATCCGTTGATGGTGGTCCCACTTTAAAAAGGATAAGACCTGCACCTCAGGGACGAGCATATAGAATAAGAAAAAGGTCTACACACTTATCCATAGTCGTTGAATACGAAGAAGAAGAAAAGAAAGCACCGGAAGTTCAGGTTGCAGAAGAGGAAAAACCCAAACCAAAGAAAAAAGGAGCTTCAACCAAGAAAATTGAATCGGTAAAGGAAAAAATTGAAGAGCAGGAAGTTGAGAAGGAGACGCCTGAAGTAGAAGATGAAACCACAATCGAAAAACCAAAAGAGAAGAAAAAAACGAAAACAAGTTTGAAAGAGAAGAAAGAAAAGAAGACAGAGGAAAAGAAATCTGTTGAAAAGGCAAAGAAAAAAGAAGAAAAACCTAAAAAAGAATTAAAACCAAAAAAGAAAAAAGAAAAATAAATTAAGGAGAGTATTTGGGACAGAAGACAAATCCGATTGGCTTTAGATTAGGTGTTATAAACACCTGGGATTCTAACTGGTATGATGACAAGAGTTTTTCCACAAAACTTCAGGAAGATTCCATCATCAGGAATTATCTTCGTAAACGCCTTGAAAAAGCTGGAGTTGCAAAAGTCATCATAGAGCGTACACTTAAAAAAGTCACTCTTACAATTTTAACTTCGCGACCCGGATTTGTAATAGGAAAAAGTGGAAATGAAATAACGAAACTTGAAGAAGAGATAAAGTCGCTTACAAATAAAGATGTTAAGATTAATGTTTCTGAGATAAAAAAACCTGAGTTAAATGCGCAGCTTGTTGCAGAGTTGATAGCCCAGCAGATATCTATGAGAGTTTCTTTCAGAAGGGCTATGAAAACAGCAATTACAGCTACTATGAGGGCAGGTGCAGAAGGTATTAAGGTTATGTGTAGCGGTAGATTAGGTGGAGCAGAAATTGCCCGCTCTGAGCAATATAAAGAAGGTAGAATTCCTTTACAGACTCTAAGGGCTGATATAGATTATGCTTCTGTTACAGCACATACAATTTATGGTGCAATTGGTGTTAAGGTTTGGATTTGTAGAGGTGAAAAGATTTTATAATTAAAGTATACTCGGAGATTTTATTATGTTATTACCAAAAAGAGTTAAATACAGAAAATCACAAAGAGGCAATAGAAAAGGAAAAGCCGGTAGAGGTTTTTTAGTCTCTTTTGGGTCTTATGGATTGAAAGCCCTTGAGCCGGCATGGATTACTGATAGGCAGATTGAAGCTGCACGTATTGCACTCACAAGGTATATGAAGAGAGATGGTAAAGTTTGGATTAGAATATTTCCTGATAAACCTGTTTCCAAGAAGCCAGCAGAAACAAGAATGGGTAAAGGAAAAGGTGCTCCTGAATTCTGGGTTGCTGTGGTTCAGCCAGGGAAAATTATGTTTGAAGTTGACGGTGTTTCGGAAGCGGTTGCTCAGGAAGCTTTTAGACTTGCATCACATAAATTACCAATTAAAACCCAATTTGTTAAAAGAGTTTCATAATTATTTATGGCTATGAAATTATACGAATTAAAACAAATGTCAACGAAAGATTTACTGAATACTCTAAAAGAGAGTTATGATGCACTTGATAATTACAGATTTCAACATGCTTCTGGACAGTTAGAGAATTTCAAAAGTCTTCAAAACACAAAAAAGACAATAGCAAGAATTTTGACAATTTTGAAAGAAAGAGAAAAATTAGAAAAAGAACAAACAAAATAAAATTTTTAAATGAGCGAGGAAATAATACAAACAGAAAATACGAAAAAAGAACCTGAAGGTACTAAGGTAACAAGGAATAAACGGAAAGTAAGAATTGGAAAAGTGGTCAGTAATAAAATGGATAAGTCTGTTGTCGTAGCGATTGAAAAAAGAGTTATCCATCCTTTATATAAAAAGTTTTATAAAAGGACAAGCAAATTTATGGCTCATGATGAAAAGAATGAGTGTAACATTGGAGATATAGTAAAAATTATGGAAACCAGACCTTTGAGTGCTAAGAAGAGATGGCGAGTTGTTGAGATTTTGCAGAAAGTTAAATAAAACGAAAATTCTATTGAAAAATGATACAAGAAGAAACTAATTTAACGGTTGCAGATAATTCAGGTGCAAAATCTGTAAGATGTATAAGAGTTCTGGGAGGCTCCGATAGGAGATATGCGAGTCTTGGAGACATAATTGTTGTGTCAGTTAAGTCCGCTATCCCAGGTGGTACTGTTAAGAAAGGAGAAGTTACCAGAGCTGTTATAGTCAGAACTAAAAAAGAGGTCAGGCGAAAAGATGGAAGTTATATAAAATTTGATGAAAATGCTGCTGTTCTGATTAACAATCAAAACGAACCTCGTGGTACGAGAATTTTCGGACCGGTTGCAAGAGAACTTAGAGAAAAACAATTTATGAAAATTATTTCCCTTGCTCCTGAAGTAATTTAAAGTTTATTAAAATGCAAAAACACAGATTGAAAAAAAACGATTTTGTAAAAGTAATATCAGGAAACTATAAAGGTGCTACTGGTAAGATACTTTATATAGATAGAAAGAAAGGTCGTGTTATTGTGGAAGGCGTTAATTTAATCAACAGACATACCAGACCTACCCAAAAGAACCCTCAGGGTGGTATAATAAAGAGAGAGGCACCTATTGCTATAAGTAATGTAATGTTAATGTGTCCGAAAACTAATGAACCAACACGCATCGGAATGGAAGTTATAAAGGATGAAACAACGGGCAAAGTAAAAAGAATGAGAAAAAGTAAGAAATCAGGAGAAATTTTAATATCTTAATTCTATGGCAAAGTCAAAGGAAGAAAGAAAAAAAGTTAAACAACAGGAAGAGCAAGTAAAGTCTAAAAAAGGTGATAAGAAATCTTCTAAAGAGGAAGTTTTTATCGAAGAAAAAGTTCCTATCAGATTACTTGAAATTTACAGAAAGTCTATTGTACCGGAATTGATGAAAAAGTTTAATTATAAAAATGTTATGCAGGTTCCAAAACTCAAAAAAATCTGCATTAATGCTGGTGTTGGTGCTGCTGTATCTGACCCGAAGCTTATTGAAATGATGGTTAAAGATATTGAAGCAATTACAGGTCAACATCCTGTAGTAGTAAAAGCAAAAAGGTCTGTTTCTAATTTTAAATTAAGAGCAGGAATGAACATCGCTGTGCGAGTGACATTAAGAAATGCAAGGATGTATGAATTTTTTGATAAACTTGTTAATGTTTCTATTCCGAGGATAAGAGATTTCAGAGGACTTTCAGATAAAAGTTTTGATGGCAGAGGAAACTATACTTTAGGAGTTAAAGAACAAATAATATTTCCAGAAATTAATGTTGATACAGTTACAAGGATTGCAGGAATGGATATAACAATTGTTACAACTGCAAAAACTGATGAGGAAGCATACGAACTGTTAAAACTTTTTGGATTTCCATTTTTAACTAAACAGCAAAACAACTAAAATGGCAAGAAAATCTTTAATAGCAAGACAAAAAAGGCGAGAAAGACTGGTAAAGAAGTATGAATCTTTAAGAAAAGAACTTAAAAAACAGGGTAACTGGAGTGCTTTGCAAAAATTACCTCGTGATAGCAGTCCTACACGGTTACACAATAGATGTAATGTTACTGGTAGAGCTCGTGGATATTACAGAAAATTTGGTGTTTCAAGATTGGTATTTAGAGAAATGGCTCTGCAAGGAAAAATACCCGGAATTATTAAATCAAGTTGGTAATAAAATTAAGAAGGAAATTATAATATGTCAATGTCTGACCCAATTGCTGATTACTTAACAAGAATAAGGAATGCTATAAAAGCAGAAAAAAAGTCTGTTGATATTCCTTATTCAAAATTCAAACATAATATTACCGATATTCTTCTGAAAGCAAGTTTTATAAATGATTACAAAATTATCGAAGTAGATAATAAAAAATATTTATCCCTAAGATTTAAATACTATCAGGATACAAATGTGATTAGCGGTCTGAAAAAAATCAGTAAACCTGGCAGAAGAGTTTATGTTAAAGCAGAGAAATTACCACGAGTGAGAAACGGAATGGGAATCGCAATAGTATCTACATCTAAAGGTTTGATAACTGATAAGCAGGCAAGAGAACTTGGTGTTGGTGGTGAAGTTGTTTGTTATATATGGTAAATTTTTTTAAATGTTAATATTACAAATTATTTTATGAGTAGAATAGGTTTAAAACCCGTAACTTTCGAAAGCAATGTAAAAATTCAGGCAAAAGATAATATCATTGAAGTAACTGGACCTAAGGGAACTTTATCTATGAAAGTGCATGAAAGAATAAAGTATGAGTTGAAAGATAATGAAGTTACATTTTCAAGGATAAATAATTGGAAGAGTACGAAAGCATTGCACGGTCTTCATAGAGCACTTTTACAAAGTCTTATAGTTGGAGTTACACAGGGTTACACAAAGAAATTGGAAATTGTTGGAGTTGGCTATAAAGCAGAAATGAAAAACAATTATTTATTTTTGCAACTTGGATATTCACATTCTATTGCATTTTTACCTCCACCGGAAGTAAAAGTGGAAGTTCCTGCACCCAATCAGATAATAGTTTCCGGAATTGATAAACAACTTGTTGGACTTGTTGCAGCAAAAATCCGGTCGTTTAGAAAACCTGAACCTTATAAAGGAAAAGGTATTAAATATGAAAATGAAGTTATTAGAAGAAAAGTAGGAAAATCTCAGTCAAAATAATTTAAACTATAAGAAAAATTATTTAAAATTGAATAAGAAAAAAAATATAGATAGAAGGAAAAAGTTAAAATTTAAAATCAGGAAAAAAATTTTTGGAACTCCTGAAAAACCAAGACTTGTTGTATTTAGAAGCAATAAACATATTTATGCACAAGTAGTTGATGATATAAATCATAAAACTCTTTTACAGGTTTCTACATTGAGTAAAGAAGTAAAGCAAAAGATTAATGACATTCCTGGAAAAGTTGCCAAAGCAAAAGTTGTTGGAAATGTGGTTGCTGAAACTGCTAAGAATTTAAATATATCAAAAGTTGTTTTTGACAGAGGTGGTTATTTGTATCACGGTAGAGTTAAGGCAATTGCTGATGGTGCGCGTGAAGGTGGTTTAAAGTTTTAATAGATTTTATTATATTTGTAAAATTAGTTATTTGACATATTCTCGGGTCGTCTAATGGCAGGACAGCGGCCTTTGGAGCCGTTAGTGGAGGTTCGAATCCTCCCCTGAGAACAATTTGAATTAAATAGTTCTTTTTGAAATTTATATATTTTTATATAACATACAAACATAATTTAAGGTAAATTTTAAGGTCTTGACTTTAAATTAATAATTTTATAATATTAAATGGTTGATAAATACATAAAAGCAAGTGAATTAGAACTAAAAGAGAAGTTGGTTTATATTGGTAGGGTTGCTAAGGTTGTGAAAGGTGGCAGAAGATTTGGATTTACTGCAATTAGTGTGGTTGGCGATGGTAATGGTCATGTGGGTTATGGTTTAGGAAAGGCAAATGAGGTTGCTGATTCTATTAGAAAAAGTATTGAAGATGCAAGAAAAAGAATAATTAAAGTACCAGTAGTGAACGGAACAATTCCATTTGAAGTTATCGGTAAATTTGGTGCAGCGAAAGTATTGCTTAAACCTGCAGCCCCTGGAACCGGTATTATTGCCGGTGGTGGAGTTAGAGCAGTTATGGAAGCAGTTGGAATTACAGATGTCTTAACCAAACTTCTTGGATCTTCTAATCCGCATAATGTTGTAAAAGCTACAGTTAAAGCATTGGAAAGTTTATACGACTTAAGGACTGCTGCCGAGAAAAGAGGTATTACTGTTAGTGAACTTTTAAAGATTTAAATATGTATAAAATTTTGTATGGAAAAAAAGATTAAAATTACACAAATTAGAAGTATAATTGATAGACCTGAAAATCAAAAGAGAACAATGCGTGCATTAGGTTTGAGAAAAATAAATCAGACTGTAGAAAAAAAAGATACACCTCAAATTAGAGGTATGATTAAAAAAGTAAAACATTTAATTAAAGTTGAAGAATAAAAAAATGATTTCCCAGGGGTTAGGTGATAGCCTCTGGAAAGTCGTTATGGGAAACCATAATGTCAAATAAATTAAAAATTAAAAAACTAAAGAAAGGGAGAAAAATGAAAACAGTAAAAATTCTACTCTCTATTTTATTCGTTATGTTGATGCTAACCGGTGTTTCATTTTCACAGGATGCTATCTCAAGCGGAACTGCAAGATATGAAGCATTAGGTTACAACCCATTCTTATGGGATGCATCAATAGATATTAACAGAAACCCAGCATGGGCTGGTTACTACCATGACTATGCATTCGGTGATATTGGCCGAGACGCAGTAAATCTTTTTGAATTAACTGAACAATTCGGTGCTGTTAACTTTGGAGTTTCCAAAGAAATCAGCCTTGGAATGGTTCTTAATAAAAGAGAAGATAAATGGAATGATTTCATCGGTTTTGCACCTGATATTGCTGAACCAATTGTTCCTTTTAAACTCTTATTTGCTTATTCCACAAAGGAATTTTCAATTGGTGTTGCTCCATACGTAGCAATGTGGAGCCTTGACTCAACACTTAACAATGTAAAACAAGAATGGTCTTCTATGGCAATCGGTGGTCAGGTTGGAACTGTTGTGAAATTCGATAGGAATTTGTTTGAAGCATCTGTTGGAGTTAAATCAAATAGCTATAAATACGAAACCACCAATTATACAGATAAAACCGATGGTGGACTCCAAATTGATGCATTTGCAAGAGGGTTATTCTATTTTGAAAGAAATTCTAAGATTGGCTTTGTCCCTTATGCAGAATTCAACACATTCAGCTGGACTCCAAATGCGAACAATGTTGCAGGAAATGATATAAAAGAAATGAATATTGCCGTTGGTGCTGGTATCAATATGCCAGTTCTTGATGATGGAAGGATGATGGGTGGTGTATCATTTGGATATTATACCTGGGAAACCACCAATGTTGTTGAAGTTACAAGGTTAAATTTCCCAAAATTCAATCTTGGTCTTGAATGGAGCTTTACTGATTGGTTAATCGGAAGACTTGGATATTCAAGGTCTGTAATCAGTGAAAAAGTTACTGTAAAGGCAGTAACTCCAAATGCTGAATGGAACATTAAATACCCATCAGATCCAAGACAAACCATTACAATGGGCTTTGGTCTGAACTTCGGTAGATTTGCAATTGATGGAACAATTGGAGAAAGACTTTTGAAGGATGGTCCATATGTTCTTACTGGAAATTCAAATGATTTATTTGGTGTAATTTCTGCATCATATAATTTCAGGAAGTAATTTTGAATTTTAATTAATTAAAGACCCCTCGTGAAAACGAGGGGTCTTTTAATATGATAAAAATGCATATATTAAGTAATTTAAAATACGCGGAAGGTTCAAGAAAAAAACCTAAAAGAGTTGGTAGAGGTCAGGGGTCTGGACATGGTGGAACTTCTACCCGTGGGCACAATGGTGCTAAATCAAGGTCTGGACATAAATTCAAATTCTGGTTTGAAGGTGGTCAAATGCCGCTTCAAAGGAGAATACCTAAATTTGGTTTTAAGAATATTAACAGAGTAGAATACACAAAACTTAATTTAGGTGATTTACAAAAATTATTGGATTCCGGTAAAATCAAAGAAACCACCATCTCAAAAGATTTGCTTATAGAAAATAAAATTATAAAAAACAAAAACAGGCCTTTAAAAATTCTTGGTGGGGGAGAATTAAAAACAAAAGTAGAAATAAGTGCAGATGCATTTTCTAAGTCTGCTATAACCAAAATAGAAAATCTCGGAGGAAAAGCTATCAAAGTATGAGCGGATTTATTGAGAGTTTTAGAAATATCTTCAAGATAGAAGAGCTCAGAACGAGGATTTTTTATACTCTTGCTCTTTTACTTGTTGTGCGTATTGGAGCACATATTACTTTACCCGGTATTAATGTATCGGTTATTCTTCAGCAACAGGCTCAGGGTGCTGCCACGGATTTATTAGGGCTATATGACTTATTTGTTGGTGGTGCTTTTAGTAAAGCTGCCATCTTCTCCTTGGGTATTATGCCTTATATTAGTGCGTCAATTATAATTCAGTTACTTGGTGCTGTTTTTCCTTACTTTCAAAAGTTGCAGAAAGAGGGAGAAGAAGGTAGAAAAAAAATTAATCAAATTACTCGACTGCTTACAGTACCGGTTGCAGCTTTACAAGCCTGGGGTGTTAGCGTTCAGCTTTCTCATAGACAGGTGAATGGAATGTCTGTTGTAGTTCCGGATATATCTCCAATGGTATTCACTCTATCAACTGTTATTATGCTTACCGCCGGGACTATATTTATGATGTGGCTTGGTGAGCAAATAACGGAAAGAGGTATTGGAAATGGAATTTCTTTGATTATTTTTATCGGGATTATTGATAGATTCCCATATGCGCTATTTGCTGAATATCAATTAATTGCAGACCCGAATTCAGATAGAAATATATTGGTGGAGTTTATTTATTTTATTGCTTTTGTTTTAATTATTGCAAGTGTTGTTGTTTTAACTGTAGCAACAAGAAAAATTCCTGTTCAGTATGCAAAAAGAGTAATTGGAAGAAAAGTTTATGGTGGCGTTACTCAATACATACCTTTAAAAGTTAATGCTGCTGGAGTTATGCCGATAATTTTTGCTCAGTCAATTATGTTTGTCCCAAGCACAATTTTATCATTTTTCCCAAGTGAATTTATGCAAAAAGTTGCTCAGTATTTTAGTTACCAAAGTTGGGTTTACTCAATATTATATGCACTGCTAATAATATTTTTCACTTATTTTTATACTGCAATTGCTTTTAATCCAAAAGATGTGGCAGATAATATGAAGAAGCAGGGAGGGTTTATACCCGGAGTTAGACCTGGGAAACCAACCTCCGATTTTATTGATAATATTTTAACAAAAATAACTTTACCTGGTGCTATATTTCTTGCTATAATTGCAATTATTCCAACTTTTCTAAGTAAATTGGGAGTTACACAGGGGTTGGCTCAATTCTTTGGTGGAACAAGTTTACTGATCGTCGTCGGTGTGGCTCTGGATACATTACAACAGATTGAATCTCATCTTTTAATGAGACACTACGACGGTTTTATGAAAGGAACAAAATTAAAATCGAGAAGGTATTGATTAATGGGTTTAATTAAATCTTCTCGTGAAATTGATTTAATTAGAGAGAGTTGTAGAATTGTATCTTTAGTTCTTCGAAATATTGAAAAATATATAACTCCTGGTGTTAAGACTAAGGAATTAGATGAAATTATTGAAGAGATAATAATTTCTGAAGGTGGTATACCAGCGTTTAAAGGTTATGGAGGGTCAAAGCATGTTGCTCCATTTCCTGCTGCTTCTTGTATATCTGTTAATGAAGAAGTTGTTCATGGTATACCTTCTGAAAGAGTTTTAAAAGAAGGAGATATTGTTTCTATTGATGTTGGTGTAAAAAAAAATGGTTTCTTCGGTGACGGTGCTTTTACCTTTCCTGTTGGTGTTATTAGTGAGAAGAAAAAAAGGCTTTTGAAAATTACAAAAGAATCGTTATATTTAGGAATTGCCCAGGCAAGAGATGGAAATCAAATGAATGATGTTTCTTATGCTATTCAGGAGCATTGTGAAAGTTCCGGATTCGGTGTGGTAAGAGTTCTTGTAGGTCATGGAATAGGAAGTAAGTTACACGAGGAACCGCCGGTGCCTAATTATTATTCAAAGAACAATTGGTTCATATTAAGGAAAGGAATGGTACTGGCAATAGAGCCAATGGTAAATTATGGTACTTATGAGGTAGTTAATCTGAGTGATGGCTGGACGATTGTGACCAAAGATGGAGAACCATCTGCACATTTTGAACATACAATTTTAATAACTGAAAATGAACCAGAAATTTTAACAAAAGGTTATTAAATGGCAAAACAGGATGTAATAAAAGTAGATGGAATAATAACGGAAATTCTTCCAAACACTACTTTTAAAGTTCGATTGCAAAATGGACACGAAGTATTGGCTCATATATCAGGAAAAATGAGAATGAATTATATAAAAATTTTACAGGGTGATAAAGTTACAGTTGAACTCTCACCCTACGATTTAACAAAAGGAAGAATAACATATAGGTATAAATAAAATGAAAGTAAGAAGTTCAGTAAAAAAAATATGTGATAAGTGCAAGATTATTAAGCGCAAAGGTGTTATCAGAGTTATTTGCTCAAATCCAAAGCACAAGCAAAGACAAGGATAAATTTTATCACATTTAATAAAGGAGAAAAAAATTGGCAAGAATAGGTGGTATTGATTTACCGAAAAACAAAAGAATCGTAATTGGGTTAACCTCAATTTACGGTATTGGTGTATCTACATCAAGAAAAATATTGAGTAAGCTTGGTATAAGCGAAGATATAAAAGTTGCTAATTTAACTGATGAGCAGGTAAATGCAATCAGGAATGAAATCTCAAATATGAAAATAGAAGGTGCCCTTCGCTCTGAAGTTCAGATGAATATCAAAAGACTTATCGATATAGGGACTTACAGAGGGAAAAGGCACAGAAAAGGTTTACCTGTAAGAGGGCAGCGTACAAGAACAAACGCAAGAACAAGGAAAGGAAAACGAAAAACCGTTGCAGGTAAGAAGAAAGCAACTGCTAAGAAGTAATTTTGATAAACTAAATTTTATATCAATTGACTAAGACTTATAAAAAGGCAAAGAAAAAAGTTCAAGTTGACACTAATGGTGTTGCACACATAAAAGCAACATTTAACAATGTTATCGTTACTCTGACCGATGTACATGGAAATACAATTGCATGGGCATCATCAGGTCGGATGGGTTTCAAAGGTTCTAAAAAGAATACTCCTTTTGCTGCACAGCAAACCGCAGAGACGGCTGCAAAGGAAGCGTATGCGTTAGGATTAAGGAAGGTAGAAGTTTTAATTAAAGGAGTTGGTGCAGGAAGAGATGCAGCTGTTAGAGCACTTAATACTGCAGGACTTGAAATAACAGCTATAAAAGATATAACACCATTGCCACATAATGGTTGTAGGCCACCAAAGAGAAGAAGAGTTTAATTATATTTTTTATAAATTAAAATACTAATAGAAACTTGGCAAGATACACAGATGCAAACTGCAAACTTTGCAGAAGAGAAAGACAAAAATTATTTCTCAAAGGGACAAAATGCTATACAGAGAAATGCCCAATTGAAAAAAAGAATTATCCTCCCGGGCAACATGGTACGGTAAGAAGACCAAGAATTACCGATTATGCTATTCAGTTACGGGAGAAGCAAAAGATTCGTAGAACTTATGGGCTACTTGAAAGACAGTTTAAGAATTATTTTGAACTTGCATCCAAACAAAAAGGTGTTACAGGTGAAAATCTTGTTAAATTACTTGAGAGGAGATTTGATAATACTTTGTATAGATTAGGTATGGCTCCCTCAAGGAAAGCTGCAAGACAAATAATTCTTCACAGGCACTTAACTATAAATGGAAAAGTTGTTAATGTTCCTTCTTACCTTTTGAAACCGGGAGATGTTATTAAAGTTAGAGAAAAGAGTAAAAAACTTTCCGTGATTCACGAGTCGATGAAACGAGTTAAAGATAATATGATTCCCCAGTGGCTATCACTTGATAAAGCGACAATGACCGGTACATTCCTTACAATTCCGGAACGAGACCAGATTCCATTTATTGGTAGCGAACAATTTGTAGTTGAATTATATTCTAAATAAAAAGTTATTTTATAAATTTATTTTATAACAAATGAAAGTTAATCATTTGCAAGTACCCGATAAATTAATATTGGATGAATCAACTCAATCCAATACTTATGGTAAATTTATTTTACAACCTCTTGAAAGAGGTTTTGGAATAACAATTGGCAATTCTCTCAGAAGAGTTCTTTTATCTTCGCTTCCAGGGTATGCAATTACTGCGGTTAAAGTTAATGATATACCGCACGAATTCACAGCTATAAAAGGAGTTGTGGAGGATTTATCAGAAATTATTCTTAATCTTAAAGAAGTTCGTTTAAAAGATTTGACTAATAAATCCAATAAAATAGAATTCAAACTTACTGGGCCTAAAGAATTTACTGCACAGGATATTCAGGATGCTACCAGTGAATTTGAAATTATGAATCCCGAAATTCATATTGCTACATTAAATAAAGATGCTAAATTAAATATTGAATTAAGAATTGGTAGTGGTATCGGATATGTTCCTGCAGAAGAAAACAAAAACAATGATTTACCACTTGGTTTTATTTCGGTTGATTCACTCTTTTCACCTGTATTAAAAGTTAATTATACTGTTGAAAATACAAGAGTGGGACAAAGAACAGATTATGAAAAATTAACCATTGAAGTTCAAACTGATGGTACAATCACCCCTTTAGAAGCAATTGTTCAATCCGCTAAAATTTTAAGAGACCACATACAGTACTTTATTGATATTGGACCAAAAGAAGAACCGGAAGCAGCTCCAGTTGATGAAGAGGAAGATGAAGAATTTGAAAGAATAAGAAAAATCCTGATGACTCCAATAGATGAACTTGATTTATCAGTAAGGTCACAGAATTGTTTAAGGTCTGCAGATATAAAAACTATTGCAGATCTTGTAAAGAAAAACGAATCAGAGATGTTACATTACAGGAATTTTGGAAGAAAATCACTTGCTGAATTAGGTGAACTTATTGAAAGTTTCGGATTGACTTTTGGTATGGATGTTTCTAAGTATCTAAATCCTGAAAAGAGAAAATAAATAATTTTAAGAAAGAATCAATATTTAATAGATGGAACACAGGAAAAAAGGAAGAAAATTAAAACGAACTGCAAGTCATAAGAAAGCTATGCTTTCAAACATGGCGGTATCTTTAATTAAAAATAAAAGGATTGAGACAACTGTTGCCAAAGCAAAGGAACTGCGAACATTTTTAGAACCAATTATCACAAAAGCACGACGAGCATTAAAGTATGGAAACGATGAAACGGAAAAAAGTATTCATCAGCGCAGGGAAGCAAGAAAGTACATAAAAGATAAAGAAGCGTTAAATATATTATTTAAAGAGATTGCAGAAAAAGTAGCAACCAGAGATGGAGGTTATTTAAGAATTTTAAAAACAGGCTACAGACTGGGAGATGGTGCTGACAGGGCAATAATTGAGTTTGTAGATTATGATGTTGCTGCTGAGGTAAAGGCAAGAGAGAAAGAAAAAGAAAAGCAAGCAAAAAAATCCGGAAAAAAAGAATCAAAATCTTCTGAAAAATCAACTAAATCCACAACCAAAAAAGATTAATTTTTACATTTAATTATTGTTCTTTTTGTATTAAATTTGTAATAATTTAAAACAAAAAGTTGAAAAATTACAAACCTTAACTTTTTTATATAAATACTTTTTTAAAAAGAGTTAAGGTTTTTTAATTAAATAAAAGATGAAAATTACTAAAGCAGAATTTATAGAAAGTATTTATGACCTGAGAACTCTACCTCCTTCGGTATTATCTGAATTTGTTTTTGTTGGTAGGTCTAATGTTGGTAAATCTTCTTTAATTAATACAATTTGTAATAAGAAAAATCTTGCAAAAATTGGTTCTGTTCCAGGGAAGACTAAGCAATTAAATTATTTTTTAATTAATGAAAAGTTTTATCTTGTTGACCTTCCTGGTTATGGATATGCAAAAGTTCCTGAACAAATAAGGGCAGGATGGCGAAAACTGGTAGAAGATTACATCAGTCAAAGGAAGAATGTGAAAGTTGTTTTTGTAATGATTGATTCAAGGAATGAACCAACATATCTTGATGAACTTATGATAAACTGGCTTGAGTATTATGAAATTCCATTTGCTATTGTACTAACAAAAGCGGATAAAATATCTGCTAATAAAATGGAAAAACAAATTTATCGTGTAGCTAAACTTGTTAAAGATGATTCACTTTGTATTGACTACATTCCGTTTTCAATATTTACCGGACAGGGTAAAAAAGAAATTTTAAATATTATTAATGAATATTTAAATAAACCGACAGAAAAATAGCAGGGAACAAGTTAAATATTCTGATTGCTGATTATATTAATTTAAAATATATCGGGGTTTTATCAAAAAAACATTTCCACATTGTTACTGATTTCGGATTAAAAAATGCAGAAATTATTGATAAATATTCTCACTTTGACATTCTTATTATTAAAAGCACGAGAAAAATTGACAGGGAATTTTTAGAAAAAACAAAGTTCAGAATTGTTGCGACCTGTTCAAAAGGGGTAGACCATATAGACTTAGATTATGCAAAGCAGAAAAAAATAAAAATAATTTATTCAACTCAGGGGAATTCTATCTCTGCTGCTGAGCATACAGTTGCTCTTATTCTTTCTATTTTAAAAAATATTTTATATTCAGAAAAACTTGTAAAAAGTAATAATTTTAATTTTTATGATTTTTTCAGAAGAGAATTATATGGTAAAAAAGTTGGGATAATTGGTTTCGGAAAAGTTGGCTCCCTTGTTGGAAAATATTTAAAAACTTTTGGGGCTGTTATTATTGCTAATGATACTAATCCTTCTGTGGAGAAAAAATACAAAAGTTTTAATTTTAAATCTCTTAATTATTTGTTAAGCAAATCCGATATTATTACGATTCATATTCCGCTTGATAAGAAAAACTACCATTTCATAGATGAAGAAAAATTTATGAAAATGAAAGATGGCGTAATATTTATTAATACATCTCGTGGTGCAGTTGTTGATGAGCAGGCTCTTATTTCTAATATAAAGACAAGAAAAATTTTATTTGCCGGTTTGGATGTGTTTGAAAATGAACCGAAAATTAATACTGAATTTCTATCTTTTAATAATGTAATTCTTACAAATCATATTGCTGGGAAGACACCCGAAAGTGAGAAACGGATTTTACTTGAAATTTTTTCTAAAATAAATAAATTCTTAATATAAAAGCAATTGGAATTTATGAATATTTTTTCTCTTGACATACTAACTATATATATTGACATAAATATAAAAACATATTATATTGAAAACTAAAAGAATTGTTAATTAATGGTTAATTTTACTAAACTAAAATAAAAAGGAGAAAAAAATGTTGAAAAAAATTCTTCTTACAATCCTTGTGTTCGTAGTGGTTGCCAACATTTCTTTTGGTCAGGCACTTACGAATGCACAAAAACAACAACTCGCAAGAATCGAGTACAGAGTTAAAATGATTGGAGATGCTTTAGTTGGAGAAAGAGTAGATGGAAAGTCAATTAAAGGGTTCAACCCAATTCGTGTTACATGGGACAATTTAGGACCGAAAAAAATTGCCGTTTCTAATGGCTATTCTGCATGGACAATTACCTATACCTGGATGGGTGGTATTACAATTTACGATTTACAGTCAAATGGTTCTACTCAACAAATCTGGCAGGATCCTGTAACTCCTGATAACATCCATTCTGTTTTAACTCATTCACCTCCAGGAGATCCTTCATTCACAGTTCGTTTGACAAAGTATTTCTTCAGTTCCGATAGAGGTCAAACCTGGTCTTTTGTTGCTGATGCTCCAGGTGGTGTAAGAACTGGCTTTAACTGTATTACTGGTACTTCAGAAGGGATTGAATTAATCGGTAACCATGGTGCTAATGGTGGTTCTCCAACAAGGTCACAATTTTATTATGATGCTATTGCTGGATTAGGTTCATTTACTTTACTTGATCCGCCAGCATATCAATCAAATGGGTATATCTGGCCCAGAGTAGTTGCTACTTTGAATGTTACATTACCAAATAAATTTGTATTTGTTGGTTCTATTAATGGGCAGGATACTACTTTAAGAAACTATGGTACTTCACTTTCAACAAGCAGTTTTGGTACCTGGACAGCGTTTAATTCTGACCAGGCAGAAACTTACTCATTAGCAGTAAGTTCTTCAGGAAAAATTGGAATTCTTTATAAAGCAAATGATGTGTGGAATCCTGCTGATTATGGTGATGTGTACTTTATTGAATCGACTGATAATGGTTCTACATTTTCAACTCCTCTTAAAATCTTCAAGGCAAATTTCGCTACTGATAGTTTAGGGATGATTAGAGGATTATCACTTGTTTATAATGGAGACCAGCCAAAAGCAGTTTTTGAAACTATAAAGCAAACTACAGAAGGAAATTATTATCCCGGAGCACCTGCAAAAATTAGATTCTGGTCAACCAATTTACCAGGTTCCGACCCCAATAGAAGCATTGTTATCGCAGATACTTCTATGGTAGGATGGCATCCCAATTTTGGTGTCAATGATGTGTTTGGTACACTTTGCCGTCCAAGTATTGGTAGGTCACAAGATGGACAAGCATTGTTCTGCGTATTTATGGTACCTTCCGATGAAGCTGGTGGTGCTGTTGATACAACCCCATATCGTGATATATGGGCAACCGCATCCGGTGATAACGGTTTAACCTGGAAACCACCTATTAAAATCAACTTTACTTCACCAAGAAGAGACTGGACCTATCCTTCAGTTTCACCAACTAATGATCAGGATGCAAACAATTTCTATTTCAATATTTCAGTTCAAGTTGACTCAATTCCTGGTTCATATGTAAATGGACAAGCAAATGGCGAGTCACAAGCAAGAAACTATTTTGTAAGAGTTCAGATTCCAAAGAGTGAACTTATAGGAGTAAAGAATATTTCTTCTGAAATTCCAGATAACTTTGCATTATATCAAAATTATCCAAATCCATTTAACCCGACCACTTTAATTAGATTTGCATTAAGTACAAATACTAATGTAACTCTTAAAGTATATGATATTACAGGTAAAGAAGTTGCCACCTTATTGAATAATGTATATATGAATGCAGGTATTAATGAATATACATTTGATGCTTCCAACCTGTCAAGCGGTATTTATTTCTATACAATTCAGGCAGGTGACTTTAAAGATACAAAGAAGATGATGCTAATTAAATAATGTTCTTAACTTTTTAGTATCCCCGCTTCTTGATTAAGCGGGGATACTAAAATTTTTTAAATTTAATGGTTGATTATATAGAAAAGATTTTTACTACTTACCAAGACTTAAAGAAAAAGATTCAAATAAGTAAATTCATTTTTAAAAAAATATCAAAAACTTCATTGGAGGAAAAAATGAGGAAACACACTCTACTTAAAATTGTTTCCCTTCTGATATTTGCTCTCCTTTTTATTCCTGCTGTTTCCTTTGGTCAAGCGACAGGTAGTATAGGAGGTACTGTTGTTGATGCTAAAGATGGTACACCACTTTTTAACGCAACTGTTAAAATAGTTGGTTCCAAAATGGGTGCACTTACTGATGAAAACGGTGAGTTTGTTATTCTTAATGTTGATGTTGGTACCTATACACTTGAAGCATCCTACATTGGTTATGATGTTCAACAAATTACTGATGTTAAGGTTTCCGTTGACCAGAGGACCAAAGTGAATTTTGCTTTAAAAGTATCAAGTGAAATTAAAACTGAGGTCATAGTTATTCAGGCAGAAAGAAAGGGGATTGATGTAGAGCAAAGCGGAAGAATTATTGAAACCCAAACTATTGTTAACACTGGTATTCGTGGTGTAACAAATATTGCATCAAAAACTGCTGGTGTTATACAGGATGATAGAGGTGGTTCTTTGAATATCAGAGGTGGTAGGTCAAATGAAAACATCATCATTGTTGATGGTGTTGAAACTACTAACCCTCTGGATGGTTCATCAAGAGCATTTATCCCAAATAATTTGATGCAAGAAATCACCGTATTAACAGGTGGTTTTGGTGCTGAATATGGAAATGTGCTTAGCGGTGTTATCAATGTATCTACCAAAAGTGGAACCGATAGATACACCGGTTCAATAGAGGCAATAACCGATGAATTTACCGGAAAATGGATTGATACAAAATCTCAGGGATACAATCTCTATACAGTAACTATTGGAGGACCACTCATTCCTACAAAAGGATTAGCCAAAGTTATTAATTTCTTTGGTAGTTTTGAAAGACAATTTTCAAGAATTACAATAAATTCCTGGATTCTTGATAAAGTTCCAACCATTGTTCCAAATGGCGAAATGAAAGGTAACGAAGGTGGTTATTATTCATGGAATGGTAGGTTAAATGTGAACTTAACCGAAATCCAAAATGCAAACATTCCATTTAATTTCAGGTTTGGCGGAACTTTGAATTTCAACACAGGTCGTGTTACATACGGCTCAAATGTACTTCAAAATTGGTGGAAAAATCCAATTCAAGTTACAGACGATTATCAGTTCTTTGGAAGAATGTCCGGTCAATTTGCAAGTAATTTCTTCTTTGAATTGCAAGGAAATTATTTAAGATCATTCAGTGAAAGATATGACCCCGACCATAAAGATAATTTAACTCATTATGGTGATACAAACTATAACCCTGGATTAAATAAGTATTATCAGGGTGCTGGGCAAGGAAAGTATTTAAGCCTTGACCCAAGTACTGCATATCTCTATAGATTCCCTTATGGTGTTATTGATTATTATGAAAAGGTAGATGTTAGCTATATTGGTGGTAAAGTTGATGCAACCTGGGCAATACTTACAAAGAAGTTAGGAGACCATGAAATTAAATTTGGTGGTGAATATAAATATCATACATTGAAGAAAATTTCTATTTATCCATGCGTAACTGCAGACTTATCAATAACAAATCCGCTGGATAGATGGTATGGAACAAATACAGGAAGATTAAAAACTTATGGTTATGAAATTATAGATCCGTTAAGCGGAACTCTCATTGCCCCGGGTAATGATGCAAAGCACCCAATTACTGGTGGTTTTTACATCAGAGATAAAGTTAGTTTTGCTGACTTTAATTTCAATGGAGGTGTTAGAGTTGATTTCTTTGATGTAAATACAAAAGTATTTAAATCACTTGAAACTGATATAACCGGTCCTGATAGTGTTGTTGCTTCTGATGATGATTTTGAAGACAGTAAAATGGATTTCTTCGTCTCTCCAAGACTTGGATTCTCATTCCCAATTACAGATAAAATTATATTTATAGCACAGTATGGTAAGATGGTTCAAATGCCACAATTAACGTTTTTATATGTTAATCAGGCAACACTTCAAAGATTCTTAACTACAGCATTGCAGGACGTAATTGAAAATGCTTCATTAAAACCCACGAAACTTACGCAATATGAAATTGGATTTAAGCAAAAGGTTGGAGATTATATAGACTTTGGTATTACTGCATTCTATAAAGAATCATTGGATTTGATTGGTGCTGCAAGAATTAAAGCAACTCCTGATGGAAAAGTACCGGTCGGTTTTGTTGCATATATGAATACAGACTTTGCAATTTCAAGAGGTCTGGATTTTTATTTCAGTATGAGAAGAACAAACAGACTTGCTGTCGATGTGGCTTATACTCTTTCTTATGCAAGTGGAACTGGTTCTGACCCATATTCAAAATTCTCTCTTGCTAATGACCCAACTCAAGAATTACCACAATTTGTTTATCCATTGGATTACGACCAGCGTCATACAGGTAATATAAATCTTGATTACAGATTTGGAAATGATGATGTACCTTCAGGAATTCTTGGGGACATTCTCAGGAATATGGGATTAAATGTTCTCTTCAGCTTCAATAGTGGAAGACCATATACAAGATATACAGTTTCAACTACAACTACCGGAACCGATGGTGGTATTGTACTGTCTGCAAAGAATGAATTATATAAAGATTGGAATTTTAGATTAGATTTAAGATGGGATAAAACAATCCAAATTTATAAAGCATATTTGAATTTGTATGTATATATAATTAATGTATTGAATTCCGAAATTGTTACCTATGTATTCCCTGGAACCGGAAAGCCAGATGATAATGGCTATTTACAGACTCCAAGTGGCGCAAGCAACTGGAATACAAACCCGGTATTCAGACAATTGTGGCCAGAGCGGATAAAATTCTTTAGCAACTGGGGTCCACCCAGACAGATTAGATTCGGTGTTAATTTAAGTTTTTAAAATTATATTAATGAAAATTTTTAAAAACCAATTGTATAAAAGGAAATGAAATTAAAAATAACAACAGTACTAACATTACTCTTAGTAGTAATTATAAGCAGTACAGCATTTTCTTTACCAAGAAGAAACCCAACTGGAAGAGACCCCTTTGTTAACAGAGTACAAACTGATATTCCATTACAGTATCTTTTCCTTGATGGAAATAATATCAGTTCTATATTTTATAACTGGGGTATATTCAATCAAGACCCGAGAACAACCAATTCTCCAGGTTTTGAATGGCCCAAAGGGTCTCATAAATATGCATGTTTTACTGCTGGTTTGTGTATTGCCTGTGTGATTGATACCTCAACAGAACCGGGTGTGCAGAAATACGCTATGGGGCAGGTAATGGCATCATACCGTGGTGAATATACACCAGGTTATGTGATTTACGGTGCAGTACCTGTTCCACAAAGAGGAAATGATTATAAATTATATAAAGTAAAAGCAGGTGATAATGCTTATAATAATCCGGACTGGGCTAACTGGGGATTAATGGTTCCTTTTGGGGCACCTTTTGTTGATGTGAATAATGACGGACAATATGACCCGTTAGTTGACATAGCTGGTATGAAAAATGCTGCTCAAACTATTTTTATGACCTGCACTGATGCATTTGAAGACCAGAAAAACCCAGGGGAAGGTTTCGGTGGTGGTGTATATAATCCAAAGCTCTATGCTGAAGTTCATTTCACTGCCTGGTGTTATAGCGGTCCCGGTCTTGAAGATTTACAATTCATAAACTGGGTGATAATTAATAAAGGTAACAGACCCTGGGAAAGGACCTGGATTAGCGTAGTTGTAGACCCTGACTTAGGTAATGCAGATGATGATTACATTGGTTGTGATACAGTTTTAAATATGGGATTCTGTTATAATGGTGATAACGACGATCCAGTTTATGGTGTAAATCCGCCTGCTTTTGGTATGGACTATTTCAAAAGTCCAATAATTAAAGCAACAAATGACACATTAGGACTTACTTCATTTACATTCTTTACAAATACTTCTGGTTCTCCACCTCCCTGCGAGTCAGACCCTAATGGAGAACCATATCCTGCATACTTGAATATGCAAGGATTTAAAAAGGACTCAACTGCATATGTTGACCCATTGCAACCAACAAGTGGTAACTGCTACAAGAAAGTAAAATTTGTTTATCCTGGTGACCCTGAAACAAATATTGGTTGGACTGAATTTAAAGGTAGTTTAAGAAACTGTAATGGTGACTCCTGCGGTACACCACTTACAACAAATGCACCTGCTGACAGAAGATTTATCTTTTCTTCTGGTAGGTTAGATTTTGTTGTTAATCCACTTGATACTCAAAATGTAGTGCTTGCACAATTTGCTGCAAGAGGTAATAGCAATGTAAATTCTGTTACAAGATTAAAATCTCTATCAAAAACTGCTCAATTAATTTATGATAACAATTTCAATGTTACTCCTCCTCCACCTCCTCCTCAAGTAACTTATTCATTTGAACCATTGGTAAATGGACTTTGTAATATAACTCTTACATGGGGAGATGAATCAGAAAATTTCAGATATTGGGATACTATATTTTATGTGCCAGATGATTCAAATATATATTATTTTGAAGGATATGAAGTATACGAAATCAGTAGATTCGCTCAGTCAGTTCCTGACTTTACTAAACCTGAAACTATAGACCCAACGACCATTGCGCTTGTTGATATTTTTGATAAGAGAAATAATGTTGGAATCGTTATTGATACATTTTCAACTGGTGTTACAGTAAACGGTCAGGAACAATTTTCACCGTACCCGATAGTACCACCATATAAATTAGGAGTACCTGCAAATTTCCCAAATCATGGTATTTCAAGAAGTATCACTCTAACAAAAACACAATTCCCGAATAATTATGGAGGTCAGACTTCATTTATTTACGGACAGGAATATAGATTTGCGGTGGTCGCTTATGCTTATAGCGGTTCAACGAAAATTAGAAGAGGATTCAAGATACTAAGAAATTCCGTTGGTGCTCAAACTCTGAAAATAAGACCAATTGCACCACCAGCAGGTACTAACTACACATACAAGAATGGAGATACACTTAATGTGAATTTCCCGATTAGAGACCTTGGCTTATGCCCAATAGTCAGAAATCAGAACTTATTATTGAACGCAACATATAGAGTTGTATTCAATGCTGATACAACATATAACATTTTAAGGAAAATCGGGAGTGACCCATTTGTCACTCTTAAAACTGGTTTAAAATACAATCCAACAAAAGTATCCTCTGAAGACTCATCAAGAACCCTTGATGGTATATATTTCAACCTACAAAAGATAAGATATACTTCTGATGGTAGTATTGGAGGATATACAGGTAATTTTGGAGTTATTAAGGACCCGACATTACCTACAGATAGTATTCAAACCAGAAAATATGGATGGGAATATATTCCAGCAGAAAATCTATGGGTGACTGGAGCCAAAGTAATTATTAATAATCAGGACCCGAAATTCCAGTCTAAGTCGATGTCATTAACTTATCCTGCAAAGAATATATACAATTCAGTTGGTTCCGCATTGAAACCCGATGGATTAAGAGTTATTAAGATAGAGTTCAGCAATGATACTTCAAAGCAACAATATGCATACAGGTATCTTGCAAGAACCAATTTCCCACTTGCTGATCCATCATTTGCACCTTATGTAATAAATACAACTACAGCAAACAATTTCTATATTTATCAGGATAAGAGGAAGGTTCCTTTCAGAGTTTGGGAAGTTGACCCAAATGACAGCTCTGAAGCACCAAGACAATTGAATTGTGCTTTTGTTGAAACCAATGATTCAATACCAAGAGGAAAGATTGACGGTAAATGGGATCCATCAAGTGATAGTACAGGAAGTTATGAATTCTTGTATATATTTAATTCAACTTATGGAGACCCAGCATGGGATGCTTTCTATGCAACAACATCAAGGAACTTATACATAACCGCTACAATTGATGTTATGTATGTATGGGCAGCAAGGCGCCTGAACTCTAATGCGAACTTTACAGAAGGTGATGTAATGTATATTTATCCATATACTGTTACCCGTCCTTATGTAGCACCAAATGTCCCGACAAAACCGTTGTTCTATGAATTTTCAGTTGTAGCACCGGTATTTGGAGATCCGAATTATGCAAAAGAAACCAATGCGCTTGATATGATAAAGGTTGTACCGAATCCATATTATGGTTTCAGTACTCTTGACAGGTCACTTAGTGATAAATTTGTAACTTTCAGGCACCTACCATTGAAGTGTACAATAAAAATATACACATTAAATGGTGATTTGATTAAGACACTTGAAAAGAATGACCCACCCGGTTCAGCAAATAGTACTCTTGAGTGGAATTTGCAAAATGAATCAAGAGTTCCTGTAGCATCGGGTATCTATATTGCTCTTATTGATGCTCCTGGTATTGGTACAAAAGTGATGAAGATAGTTGTATTTACAGCTCAGGAAAGGATTAATTTCTAACAATTATAGAATTAATTTACTCCCCGGGAGAAATTCCGGGGAGACTTTAATTAAAAAATTATAAGGAGTAAAAGAAAAAATGAACTTAAAATACATCAAAATATTTGCAATAATATTAATAATAGTCATTGCAGCAAATATTTCTTATAGTGGACCACGAAAGAAGTTAGGAACATCAGCTGCTCCTGAGCTTTTAATACCTGTTGGTTCGGTTGGTACTTCACTCTCCGGCTCAAACCTTTCCAATGTTACCGGAGTTGAAGCATTATACTGGAACCCAGCCGGATTAGCAGTATTAAATTCAAATTATGCTGAGGTGCAATTTTCTCATATGACCTATTTCGCTGATATGAAAGTAGAATATTTTGCTGCAGGAGCTAAAATTGGTAATCTCGGCAATCTCGGAATTTCCATAAAAACACTTAATATTGGAGAAATTCAGGAGACCACAGAACTCCAGCCAGAAGGAACCGGTGCAGTGTTTAAACCTACATATATTATCGGGAATTTAGGATTTGCAAGGCAGATGACAGACAGAATCAGGTTCGGTACAAATGTAAAAATAATAAATGAAAATGTTGCTAATGTTACCGCGACTGGTTTTGCATTTGACTTTGGTATTCAATACATTGCCGGAACAACTGGCTTCTCTTTTGGGATTGCTTTGAAAAATCTCGGTCCATCAATGACTTTCGATGGTCCTGGATTAGATAGAACTTATGAAATCGAAGGCAGATCTTATACTCAAAGAGTAGTTTTACAAAGTTTTGACCTTCCGACAAACCTTGAAATTGGAATTGGGTACAATTTCAAGTTGACTGATAAAATGAATTTGAACCTGATGGGTTCATTTCAGAATTCTGGCTTTACAAGTGACGAATATAGATTTGGGTTAGAATACAATTACAATAATATGTTCTACGCAAGAGGTGCATTTAATATTTATCCTGATAAGAATTCTGATGAATCACTGTTTGGACCGACTTTCGGTGCTGGTATAAGATATCCATTCGGAAGTTTCACGGTTGGCTTTGACTACGCTTACAGAATCATCAACGAGAAAGGATTTGATTCAACCAATCAATTCTTTACTTTATTCCTCGGATTCTAATTAAGCTTTTATGAATATAAAAAGGTAACTTTAGTGTAATTCTAAAGTTACCTTTTTTATTTTATTTTTTATCAATATTTTATTATTATTATATAATTTATTATTATGAAAAAATTAATAATAATTCTTATTATTTACTTTATATATTTAATAAATTCATTTGCACAGGAAAAATTTATCTTTGATGCTGATTATACTGTTTTTCGGAACAACGATTCTACTTCACTTATAGAAATATACCTTGCTTTTTATCATAGCAACTTGATTTTTAAAAAATCTGTAGATAAATATCAAGCTAATGTTTTAATTAATCTTGAACTTGTTGACAAGGAGAAAGATGTAGTCTATTTAAATAATTTTTATAAACTCCCTATCTATATCTTAGATTCTGCACAATTTAAATTGAAACAAAAAGAGATTACGCAACTTCCTGCTCTGCCATTAAAACCTGGTGATTATAAGATGATTGTCATTGCAAAGGATGCAGCAGATACTACAAGAACTGACAAATTTGATTTTGACATTGCAGTTCCTTTATATAGTTTTGATAAAATTAATTTAAGCGGAATTCAATTATCTACATCTATAAAAACTTCTGATGGTAAGGAAGGGATGTTTGAAAAATTCGGTTATGAAGTTATACCAAACCCGAACCAATTCTTTGGTAATAATTTAAATCATTTATATTATTATTTTGAAATTTATGGATTAAAATTTTATGGGAATAATGTTTACCTTAAAAAATCTATTAGTAATGTTAATGACAGCATTATCTCTTACGTTATTGATAAGATACAGGGAGCACATAATATAATGGTTGAAACAGGGAACTTCACTCTTGACACTCTTGAGAGTGGAACATATTACATTAAAGTTAGTATTTTAGATGAAAAGTCTAATGAATTAACAAAAGCAGAGAAGAAATTCTATGTTTATAATACAATAAAAAATGTAGTTGATAATAATGCAAAAGAGAATGTGGATTTTCTTAAAAGTGAATATGCAACTATGACCGAGTCGCAATTAGATGATGAATTTGAGAAAGCTGTATATATAAGAACAGACGAAGAAACAAAAAATTATAAAAGTCTAAATAACCTTGATGCAAAAAGAAAATTTATGTATCAATTCTGGACAAAGAGAGATAATACACCATATACTCAGGTAAATGAATATAAAATAAATTATTTTAAAAGAATAGAAAGAGCAAATAAGATGTTTAAGGAGCCGTTTTTAGAGGGCTGGAGGACTGATAGAGGAAGAATTTATATGTTGTATGGAGAGCCAAACGATGTTGAAAAATTTGAATATGAAGCAGATATAAGAAGCTATCAAATCTGGCATTATGAAACAATCGAGGGCGGTACAATATGTGTATTTGCAGAAAGTAAATATACCGGTTCAGGTATATATGAATTAGTTCATTCTACGATAAGAGGTGAACTTAGAAATGATGATTGGAAAGAACAATTAAAGAAAAAATAAGGATTAAGTTCAGAAACGATGAAGAGAAATATTATTATTATAATTGTATCTTTCATATTTGCTCTTGCGCTATGGCTGTATATAAGTTTATCAGATAATTATATTGTAAATCTATCCGTACCTATAAATTTAAAATTATCTCAAAGACAGGCATTAGCTTCTGAATTACCTTCCGCGATAGATATTACCTTAAAAGGAAAAGGCTGGGATTTATTAACAGTTATTCTTGGGCATAAGCCAGTATACAATCTTGATTTATCCAACTTTAAAAGAAATGTGAAAATAAGTCCTATATCTGATTTAAAAAGTATTATTGGAATTCCTGAACACATTACAATACTTAATGTCTATCCTGATACGCTTGATATTATTTTTGATAATATTATTGAAAAGTATCTGAAAGTTAAAAATAATATAAACGTAATTCCAAAAGAAGGATATATAATAGTAGGAAATCCAAAAATAGAACCTGATTCAGTAAAAGTTTACGGCGCAAATTCAATATTAATGAAATTAAAAAATATTCCGACAGAGTTTTTAACAATAGAAAATGTTAGCCAGAAGTTTTCAAAAGTTGTAAACTTGAAAGATACTTTAACAAATTTAATTCAAATAGAACCTAAGACAGTAACAGTTTCTTATAATATAGAATTATTAGCAGAAAAGAAACTTGAAGGAATTGATGTTTCCGTTAAAGATTTACCTGCTGATAAAGAAGTTGTTTTAATTCCTCCTAAAATTGATTTAATTTTTCGTGGTGGTGTTAACCAGTTAACAAAGTTAAAAGAGGAAGATGTTTCGGTAACTATAGATTTTAAATTATTGGAAAAAGATAGTACTGGTTTTGTAACCCCAGATATTAGAATACCAGTTGACTACTACCTGATAAAATATGAGCCAGATCAGTTTCAGTATATAATAAAAAGTAAATAATAAAATTGAAAAATTATATTAACTCCGAAATAAAAAAATTAAAAGAGTCGATTAAAACTTTAGAGTTTAAGCCAACTGTGATTTTAATTAGCATCCCATTTATTATTTTTATATCTGTTGTTTTTGCTAATCCTTATTTTTATCTAAAAGTTTTCGGAGGAGATAAATTTGAATCACGAGTTTATTGGTTACTTGCTGATGGTACAATTATGTTTGTATTTCCAGCATTAATAATTATTTTTTTATTTAAAGAAAAGTTGTCTAACTTCGGTTTTAGATTGGGGGATGTAAAATTCGGTCTCATTACTGTTGCTGTTTTTCTCTTAATTATGATACCTGTTATCTGGATTACTTCCGCTTCTGAATCTTTTGCAATTGCTTATCCACAGGGTGGGCAAAAGTTGAAAGAGAATCCATCTCTTTTAATTCTATACGAACTATGTATTCTTGTATATATGTTTGGTTGGGAATTCTTATGGAGGGGGTTTACTCTATTTGGATTATTTGAGAAATTTGGTTATTATGCTATATTAATTCAGACGATTCCATTTTTTATCTTACATAGAGGAAAACCTGAACTTGAATTATTTGCTTCAATATTTGCCGGTATTATTTTAGGGATTCAGGCTATCAGGAGCAAGTCTTTTATTTACTCGTGGATTTTACACTGGCTTGTTATGTTTTTTTTAGATTTGATTTCTGTTATAAGATATAATTTAAATTTTTATAAAATAATTTAATTAATAAAATTATGAAATTATCAGTTAATGTTGACCACATTGCAACTATACGCGAAGCAAGAGGGGAAATTGAACCCGATCCTGTTATAGCAGCTGGCATTTGTGAACTTGCAGGTGCAGAAGGTATTGTTTGTCATTTAAGAGAAGACAGGAGACATATTAATGATAGAGATGTGAAACTTTTAAGAGAGGTTGTTAAAACAAAGTTTGATTTAGAAATGGCTGCGACTGAAGAAATGATCAGGATTGCTTCGGAGATTTTACCAGACCTGGTCACTCTTGTTCCTGAAAATAGGATGGAATTAACCACGGAGGGTGGCTTGGATTTAAAGAAGAATAAAAGCTATCTGCAAAATGTTATAAAAGAACTTCACAGTAAAGATATACTTGTGAGTCTTTTCATTGATCCTGAACCTGATAATGTTGACAAAGCAATTGAAGTTGGTGCAGATATTATTGAAATTCATACTGGCAAGTATGCAAATGCAGTGGAAGAAAAAGAACAACTAACTGAATTAAGCAAAATAGGCAGTGTTGCAAGGATGGCTTCTGAACTTGGACTTGTGGTTACTGCTGGACACGGTTTAAACTATTACAATATAATTCCTTTCCTGAATATATCAGAAATTCAGGAAGTAAGTATTGGGCATGCAATAATTTCACGAGCTGTTTTCACCGGCTTACATAAAGCAGTTGAAGATATGGTTAAAATTCTAAACAGCAGATTATAGATGATTAAAAGTATTTTAAAAGCTTATGGACTTGTAAAAATATATAAGAAGAGGCGAGTTGTCAACGAAGTATCTCTTGAGTTAAGACAGGGTGAAATTGTGGGGTTACTTGGTCCAAATGGTGCTGGTAAAACCACAACTTTTTATATGATTTGCGGGATGATAAAACCTGATGAGGGGGATGTAGAGTTAGATGGTGATATTATAACAAAATACCCAATGTATAAACGTGCAAAACTTGGAATCGGGTATTTACCGCAGGAACCTTCCATTTTCAGGAGAATGACTGTTTATAACAATATTATGTCTGTATTGCAATTTATGAAGTTAGACCAGGATGAGAGAGAAGAAAGATGTGAGAAACTGTTAAAAGATTTTAATATTTCTTCTATAAGAGACACAAAAGGGTACTCGCTTTCCGGTGGTGAGCGTAGAAGAACAGAAATTGCAAGGGCTCTTGCTTCAGAACCTAAATTTATTTTACTTGATGAACCTTTTGCCGGTATAGACCCGATAGCTTCTGAGGATATTATGAGAATGGTTGCAGATCTGAAGAACAGAAATATTGGAGTTTTAATTACGGATCACAATGTTCACGAAACATTATCTATTGTTGATAGGGCATATATTTTGATAGAAGGGAAAATATTCTATAAAGGAACCGCTGAAGAACTCGCTAATAATGAGAAAGTTAAAAAATTATATTTGGGAGAATCTTTTACTCTTGATAGGTATATGATGAGCAAAATGAAGAGCAAATAATTTAATCAGTCTTTTTTTGCTTTTTTTCAGGGGTGCTTTTATCAATAGGTTTTTTGTCTTTCTCTTCTTTGGGTTTTGTTTCTTTGTGCTTTTTCTCTCCAGAGGAAGCAGGTTTCTTTTTATAATCTGTCAAATAAAATCCGGTACCTTTAAATATTAAACCTGCTCCACCGCTAATCAGTCTTTTTAAACTGTCTTTATTACATCTTGGACATTTTTTTAAAGGATTTTCTTTTATCGATTGAAATGCTTCAAATAAGTATCCACAGTTAGTACATTGATATTCATAGGTTGGCATAAAAATTAATTTTAGTTTATGGGTTTTTATTATAATTCCGTTATGCTTTCTCCACCATCAAGGTGAATTATGCTACCGGTCATCCAGTGCGAATCCCGTTTATAATTATCTAATATAAAATTAGCAATGTCTTCTGGAGTTGTCAGTCTGCCCTGAGGGTTTCTTCTTAACGCATTTTGTTTTATGATTTCAGCATTTGGTATTTTATTTAACGCTGGAGTATCTGTTACACCGGCAAGTATAGCATTTACAGCAATTCCTTTACTTCCCAATTCAAATGCAAGTTGCCTGATGTGTGATTCAAGGCATGCTTTTGCAGCAGATACTGCGCCATAATAGTGAATTACCTTGCTACTTCCTGAAGAAGTCATTGCGAATATTTTACCACCTGATACCATTAGTTTTCTCGATATTATATCCTGAGTCCAATAAACAAGTGAGTTTGCCATTACATCAATTGTCATCTCAAGTTGTTTCTGATTAATGGCTTCTTCAATATTATCTTCAATAAAATTCCTTAAAGTTCCGAACGCTAACGAATGCACTAGTATTTTGATACATGGATTTGTTTTCATCTTAAAGATATTTTCAATATCATCCAGAATCATTTTCCTTTTATGTGAGTCCGCTGCATTTGCATTGTAAAAGTGAACATCAACGCCAAATGATTTTAATTTTTCGATATGCTCCTCTACTGATTTCAGAGTCGTTGCTCTGTCAAGATGAACTCCTAATATATTCACACCATCTTTTGCAAGTGCTGTGCTAATTGCTTTTCCGAAACCACTTGATGAGCCGAGTATTAATGCAAATAATGTTTTTGTCATTAAATAATCTTTTAATATCTAATTATCAAAACTGAAATTTTTGTCTATAAGATTTGTATCGTAATTATTTTCTATAAATCGTTTATCTTTTAATATTTTCATATGAAATGGTATTGTTGTCTTAATACCTTCTATTATGAATTCTTCTAATGCTCTTAACATCCTCTTTATTGCAACCTCTCTCGTCTCGCCCTGTACAATAAGTTTTCCAATTAATGAATCGTAATATTTTGGTATGGTATAACCAGAATAGCAATGAGAATCAAGCCTTACTCTATATCCACCCGGTGCGTGAAATGTTGTAATTAATCCTGTTGACGGCATAAAATTTTTCTCCGGGTCTTCTGCATTTATTCTGCATTCTATTGAATGTCCATCAAATTTTAATTTCCTTCTTGATAATTTTCCCCCGTTAGCAATTCTTATTTGTTCTCTTATAAAATCAAGCCCTGTAACGGCTTCTGTTATTGGATGTTCTACCTGTATTCTTGTGTTCATCTCAAGGAAATAAAAATTTCTATTCTCGTCTACAAGAAACTCAACTGTACCAGTACTACAATAATTTATAGACCGTGCAACTTTTAATGCAGCTTCCGCCATTTTTTCCCTTACCTGGTCATCAATAAATGGGGAGGGCGTTTCTTCAATTAGTTTCTGGTGTTTTCTTTGTATCGAACAATCCCTTTCGCCTGCATGAAAAATGTTGCCATGTTTATCACCAATTACCTGAATTTCTATATGGCGTGGTCGTTCGAAAAATTTTTCAATATATAAATTATCATTTCCAAATGCATTTTTTGCTTCATGCATTACTGAATAAAATTGGTTCTCAAGCTGTTCTATGCTATAAATTGCTCGCATTCCCTTTCCACCTCCACCACCAGCTGCTTTTAAAAATATAGGGTAACCAATATCTTCTGCTATTTTTTTTGCTGATTCTATATCTTTTATTGGCTCAAGAGTTCCAGGCACAATTGGAACTCCTATTTTATTCATATTTATCCTTGCAGTTAACTTATCACCCATTGCGGTAATCATTTCTGGTGTAGGTCCTATAAAAATAATATTTGAATCGTTACAAATTTCTGCAAATTCTGCATTCTCTGCCAGAAAGCCATAACCGGGATGAATTGCATCTGCATTGGTTATTTCTGCTGCTGCAATTATTCTCGGTATATTTATATAACTTTGTGATACATCTGGTGGTCCTATACAAACTGCCTCATCAGCGAACCTTACATGAAGGGAATTTACATCTGCGGTTGAATACACTGCTACTGTTTGAATTCCTAACTCTTTGCAGGTTCTTATTATTCTCAGTGCAATTTCCCCTCTGTTTGCAATTAATATTTTTTTTATCATTATTTTTTAAATGGAAATTTTTAATCTTTTTCAATTAAGAAAAGGGGTTGATCATATTCTACCGGTTGTGCGTTTTCTACTAAAACTTTAACTACTGTACCTGATACTTCTGATTCTATTTCATTCATCAACTTCATAGCTTCAATAATGCATAGAACTGTACCCTTTTTAACTCTGGAACCAACTGTTACATACGGTTCAGCATCAGGGGAGGGAGCTTTATAGAAAGTACCCACCATTGGTGAACGCACCTCTACGATTTTATCTGATTTAAATTCTTCCTTCTTCTCAGCTTCTGGTTCTGTTTTTATTTGCTCTTCTTTGGGCTTTTCTACTTGTGACTGTTGTTCTAATATTTGAGGTACGAATTGTTGGACTGCCTGGGTGATTTTTGGACGTGGTTTTGATAACCTTAATTTACTGCCCTCTTCTTCTATCTCAATTTCTGCAAGCCCACTTTCATCCAGCATTTTAATTAATTTTTTGATGTAGTTTAAGTCTGTTTTCATATATTTAGTTTTTTAATTTGTTCTATTTTTTTACTCGTTCAAGATATTCCCATGTGCGAGTATCTACTTTTATTATATCGCCTTCTTCAATAAAAAGCGGTGTGTTTATTACTGCACCGGTTTCGAGGGTCACCGGTTTTGTTGTATTGCTTGCTGTATTTCCTCTTATCCCCGGTGGTGCTGATATTACTTTAAGCTCAACATGTGGAGGCATATCCACTGAAATAGGATTTCCTTCATGGAAATTTATCTGCACTTCCTGACCCTCTTTTAAAAAGTGACTTTGTTCTCCAAGTTTCTCTTCTGTTAAATATAACTGGTCATAGGTTTCAGTGTCCATAAAATAGTAGTTTTCGCCATCTTTATATAAAAATTGATAATTCTTCTGCTCAAGCCTTTCAATTTGCACTTCCTCTCCTGAGCGAAATCTATGTTCAATCATTTTACCATTAATCAAATTTCTCATTTTTACCTGATAGAATGCCCTTAGATTACCTGGAGTTCTGTGTTCTAAATAAACTATACTGTGTAACTCACCATTAAATTTGATAATAGTTCCTACTCTTAAATCTGATGTTGTTGCCATATTAAAAAAACATTAAATGATTATAAATTACAAAGATAATTATTTGACCAATGAAAATCAATAAAACTTGTTAATTTCTTATTAAATTAGTTGATTTTTGAGTCAAATTTGCTTAATTTTTACTAAAAATAAAGCAAAATTAATTAAAAATTAATTAAACGGAGGTATTTATGTCCTATAAAATTGGTATTAATGGGTTTGGTAGAATCGGTAGATTGGTTTTCAAGAAAATGTTTCTTGATGGTGGTTTTGATGTGATTTCTATTAATGATCTGATGGATACAAAAACTTTAGCTCATCTTTTAAAATATGATTCTATTCACGGAAAATTCCCGGCAGAGATTGAAGCGCTTGAGAATGGTATTAAGGTTAATGGTAAAGTAATTAAAGTTACAGCTGAAAAAGACCCATCACTTCTCGGGTGGGATAAACTCGGAGTAGATTTCGTAATTGAGTCAACTGGAGTATTTACTAAAAGGGAAAAACTTGAATTACATTTAAAAGCAGGTGCTAAAAAAGTAATTCTAACAGCACCTCCAAAAGATGATATCGATGCTATTGTTGTTATTGGAGTAAATGATGACATTCTAAAACCGGAGCATAAAATAGTTTCTAACGCTTCTTGTACAACAAACTGCCTGGCTCCAATGGTAAAAGTTATTGATGATAATTTAGGAATTATAAAAGGATTTATGACAACAGTACATTCTTATACAAACGACCAGGTAATGTTAGACCAGCCACACAAAGACCTCAGGAGAGCAAGGGCAGGAGCAATAAACATAATACCCACAACCACCGGAGCAGCAAAAGCAGTAGGAAAGGTATTACCACACTTGAAGGGTAAACTTGACGGTTTCGCTTTAAGAGTACCTACCCCCGATGCTTCTATTACTGATTTTGTTTGTCAGGTAAAAAGAGAAACAACAAAAGAGGAAGTTAATTCATTTATGAAGAAAGCTGCAGAGAATGAATTAAAAGGTATACTATATTATACAGAGGATCCTCTGGTGTCAACTGATATAATAGGAGACCCGCATTCCTGTATATTTGACGCTTTATCCACAATGGTACATGGTGATTTAGTTAAAGTTATTGGTTGGTATGATAATGAGTGGGGTTATTCCTGTCGTGTTGTTGATTTAATTAAAAAATTATAATTTTTTTTCTCATATATCCTATTGTAATTTTATTTTTAATTAAATAATGGATTATTATGCAAAAATTATTACTCTTAGGAGATGAAGCTATAGCCCAGGGTGCTCTGGATGCTGGTTTATCCGGTATATATGCTTATCCCGGTACCCCCTCAACAGAAATTATGGAGTATGTTCAACGTTCAAAACAGGCAAAAGAGAATAGTGTTTTCTCCAATTGGTCTGCAAATGAAAAAACTGCAATGGAAGCTGCTCTTGGTATGTCTTATGCAGGTAAAAGAGCAATGGTTTGTATGAAGCATGTAGGGCTGAATGTTGCGGCTGACCCTTTTATTAATTCTGCTATAACCGGTGCTAATGGGGGATTAATAATTGTTGCTGCTGATGACCCTTCAATGCACTCTTCACAGAATGAGCAGGATTCAAGATTTTATGGAAAGTTTGCACTGATTCCTGTTCTTGAACCTTCGAATCAGCAGGAAGCATATGATATGGTTCATTATGGTTTTGATATTTCTGAAAAATATCAAATACCTGTAATGATAAGGATTACAACCCGTCTAGCTCATTCAAGGTCAGGTGTCGAGAGAATAAATCCTCGTGGTCAAAATGAAATTAAATTACCTAAAAATCTAAGGCAGTTTGTTCTTTTACCTTCTATAGCAAGAAAGCAGTATAAAGATTTAATCAATAATCAAAAAAATTTTCTGAACGAATCTGAAAATTCAGGTTTTAATCAATATTTTAATGGTAAAGAGAATTCTCTGGGTATCATAGCCAGTGGCATTGCAAATAATTATTTACTGGAAAATTTTATTGATGATGAATTACCTTATCCATTATTAAAAATAAGTCAGTATCCTATTCCTGAAAAATTAGTAAAAAAATTATATGATAATGTAGATGAAATACTTGTTCTTGAAGAAGGATATCCTGTTATTGAGGAACTGCTAAGAGGTTTATTGAATTTAGGAAAACGAATAAAGGGAAGGCTCGATGGAACTGTTCCAAGAGATGGGGAATTGAATCCGGTTCTGGTTGCGAAGGCACTTGGATTAGAAGTAAAAGAAACAAAAAAAGTTCCACCTGTTGTAGTTGGAAGACCACCTTCTTTATGTGCTGGTTGTCCTCACATTGATTCTGTAATTGTGCTTAATGAAGCTTTAAAAGAATTTGCAGACAGTAGAGTATTTTCTGATATTGGATGTTATACACTTGCTGCTCTACCTCCTTATGAGACTATAAACAGTTGTGTTGATATGGGTGCTTCTATTACGATGGCAAAAGGCGCTGCTGATGCCGGTTTGTTTCCTTCCGTTGCTGTAATTGGGGATTCAACATTTACACATTCCGGAATTACTGGTTTACTTGATGCTGTTAATGATAAATCTCCAATAACAGTTTTCATTCTCGATAACGATACTACCGCAATGACAGGTGGGCAAAAATCATCTGGCTCGGGTAAATTAGAAAATATTTGTTATGGTGTTGGAGTTGATAAAGAACATATAAGAGTAATTAATCCAATAAAATCTCACCGAGAAGAAAATTTTAGAATTATCAAAGAAGAATTAGAATATAGAGGAGTTTCAGTTATAATTCCGAGGCGTGAATGTATTCAAACAATAGGAAAAAAATCAAAAGAAAAAAAATAATATGAAAAAAGATATTATCCTCGCTGGTGTAGGTGGACAGGGAATTTTAACAATTGCTGCATCTATTGGTTTAGCAGCGATTGATTCAGGTTTGTTCTTAAAACAATCGGAAGTTCACGGTATGAGTCAAAGGGGCGGAGATGTGCAATCTCATCTTCGATTATCATCAAAAGAAATTGCTTCAGACCTTATTCCTTATGGAAAAGCCGATATGATTATTTCTGTTGAACCAATGGAAGCATTAAGGTATTTACCATTTCTTTCTAATGATGGATGGGTAATAACTAATACTAAACCATATATTAATATACCCAATTATCCGGATTTATCTAAAATAATTTCTGAAATAGAACAACTTCCGCACAGAATTTATTTTGATGCAGATGAAGTTGCCAAAAAATTAAAATCTCCTAAATCTGCTAACATAGTAATACTTGGAGCAGCAAGTCCATTTCTTGACATTGATTATGAGAAGTTGAAAAATGCTGTTAAAAAACTTTTTGAACCAAAAGGCGATAGTGTTGTTAATGCAAATCTCAATGCCCTCGATGCAGGTAGGGAATACACGATGTCAATGCAATAAAATTTCTATTTGATGATTTAAAATTAATCGAAAAGTTATTTACTTAACTTCACACATATAAAGGTAAACAGACCCGTAGAAAAATTTTTTTATAAAGACATTTTTTATACTTTCTAATTCTAATAACTTTCTTGCAAGTTCATTCCCGAAAGGAAATGTTGAGGCAGTCCTTATTAAATATGAATAAGCATATTTATCCCCTGTAAAAATTTTCCCCATTATTGGAATAAACAATTTAGTATATATTGAATAAAATATTTTTATCGGATATTTTGGTTGACCTGTTTCGAGTATAATAATTTTACCGGAAGATTTTATAAATGATGAAATTTTTTTTATAAGTTTATATGGTTCTGTAAAGTTTCTCAACCCGAAAGCCATTACTACAAAATCAAAAGTACCGGGCTGGAATTCTAAATCCATCACATCTTTACAGATAATTTCAATTTTTAATTTTTTCTTTTTTAGTTTCTCTTTTAATATATCAAGCATTTCACTACTGAAATCAACTGCTATAACCCTACCTTTCTCTCCTGCTTTTTCTTTAAATGCAATTGCAAAATCGCCCGTTCCTGCTCCGAGGTCAAGAATATTATCACCTGGTTTTACCCCTGAAAGTTTAACACTTTTATTTCTCCAATGTCTGTGAAGTCCAAAAGTCATAATAGTATTCATAAGGTCATAATTCTTAGAAATAGAGGAGAACATTCCTTTAATAGAAATTTCCACGCTGTAATATTTTTTCTGGATTTATGTTATTTTAGAGATATTATATCATTATATATAACAAAAAGCATAAAAGCGATTAATATTATCAAACCTATTCTTTGGATTATTATTTGTGCTTTATATGAAATAGGTTTCCTTATGACTGCTTCAATAAGAAGTATAATAAAATGCCCACCATCCAGTGCAGGAAATGGTAAAATATTTATTATTGCTAAAGTGAGTGAAAGCAAAGAAACAAAATAAATAAAAGGTAAGAAACCACCCTCAGCGGACTGCGCAGATATTTTTGCTATCTTTATTGGACCACCAATTGCTGATTTAAATGGTATATCGCCTTTTATGATTTTTGAAATGGATTTAAAAAATAAATCAATACCGAGATAGTATAAATCCTTTACTGATTTTGTAAATGAAGAAAAGATGTTATATGTAACTATTTTCTTTGGTCCGTTGTAAATATCTTCTATCCTGATTCCAATTGTAGAATCAACATCAGGAGTCACAGTTGCACTCATTATGTTACCATTTCTTTCCCATTTTATTATAGATTCTTTGCCTATATTCTTTCTAATTAATTCTGTTAGGTTCCTTGAATTTTTTACATTCTCATCTGCATAAGAAATTATAACATCATTTTCTTGTAGTCCAATTTTTTCTGCAGGTTTGTTATTTACAACTTCTCTTACTTTGCACATTAAGTAATCAGGATAAATTTCAAGGTTACGCTCAGTTGTTAATCCAATTTTACCTTTTGGTATATATATTATCGTATCACTATCTGCTCTTTGAATTTCTATCGTGATATCTTTTCCAATATTATCAATACCATACAAATTGGAACTTATTTCAGTCCAATTTGTAACTTCTATTCCATTTATCTTCTTGATTATATCATTGTTTTTAAGACCAATTTCAGTTGCTAATGAATTTGCAGGTATATAACCAATTCTTGTTGTATCATAAATTGTGACTTCTTTGAAAAGGTTTGTAAAGTAAAAAATGATAAATGCAAGCAATACATTCATAAAAACGCCACCTAAAATCACAATCATCCTTTGCCAAACAGGTCTTGAACGGTATTCCCAAATTTCAGGTTTCTTACCAATAAAATCACTATCCATACTTTCGTCAATCATACCAGCGACCTTAACAAATCCACCTATTGGGAAAGCACAAACTCTATAATCGGTGTGATTTTCTAATTTAACATCATCTTTTAGTTTTCCAAAAGTAAATCCATTTACTTTATTAAATCCGAAAAGTCTCGGACCCATTCCAAAAGCAAAAATTTCTGCTCTTATTTTAAACATCCTGGCTGTTATGAAATGCCCGAATTCGTGGATAAAAACCAGTATTCCAATTACAATTAAAAAGTAAAATATTGTTGTCAGAATTTCCATTTCAATAATCCGTATTTAAAATAAATTTAAAATAAATTCTCGTGTTTTTTTATCTATTTCGTAAATATTTTCAATTTCGTAATTCATCATTGGCTTATGATTTTCAAGCGCTTTCTTTATTAGTTGAGAAATATCAAGGAATTTTATCTTATTTTTTAAGAAAAGGTCTACCGCAACTTCATTTGCTGCATTTAGAACTACGGGATAAGTGCCACCTTCCTTTATTGAATAATATGCAAGATCCAAACATTCGAATTTTTCCCTATCAGGTTTTTCAAAAGTTAATTTATTGTTTTCTAAAAAATTAATTCTTGGAAAATCGGAGTTTATTCTTTTTGGAAATGTAATCGCATACTGTATTGGAATTTTCATACTTGGAATTCCGAGTTGGGCTTTTACGGAACCATCTATAAACTCAACGAGTGAATGTATTATAGACTGCGGATGAATTAAAACTTCAATCTGTTCTAATTCAAGATTGAAAATCCACTTCGCTTCTATAACTTCGAAACCTTTATTAATCATAGTTGCTGAATCTATTGTTATTTTATTTCCCATATTCCAGTTAGGATGTTCAAGAGCATCTTCTATTGTTGCTTCTTTTATCTCTTCTATAGTTTTATATAGAAAAGGACCACCGGAGGCTGTAAGAATTATTTTTGATATTTTATTCTCTTCTTCTCCAATAATGCATTGAAATATCGCAGAGTGTTCACTGTCAATAGGAATTAATTCTGTCTTATATTCTTTTAGTAATTCTTTAATTATCTTTCCGGCAACTACAAGTGTCTCTTTATTTGCAAGAGCGATTTTTTTGCTTGATTTTATTGCTTCTATTGTGGGAGCTAATCCATTAAATCCAACTACAGCAACTATTAATTTTTCGTAATCAACGTCCTTTATTATATTATGTAGTTCTTTCTGCCCGGTTAAAACCTGAATAGAATCTGGGATTGAGTAGCTCTTAAATGCCTTATACTTTTCTGGATCTGCAATATGAATAAATTCAGGTTGAAATTCTATTGCCTGTTTTCTTAATATTTCTATGTTTCCAAATGTAGTAAGAAATTTTATGTCGACAGAAATATTATTCCGTCTTAGATTTTTTACTACCTCTAAAGTACTTTGCCCGATAGACCCAGTAGAACCTAATATTCCTAAACTAATTTTATCCAACTATTATAAATATTTAGAAATTAAGTTCATAAAATCTGACTTTGTTCTTGACCCAACTATTACATCAACAATTTTGAATTTCTTGTCTACAATCAAAGTCATTGGAATTGCTTCAACCTTTTTCTTTATTGATTTCTCTATTGCTTTTATAAAATCATCTTTACCATAGAGAATCTGGTAATTTATTGGATTTGTTTTTAAGTAATTTTCCAGATTTTTTTCTTCTCGTTCAAGTACACTTATTCCAAATATTTTAAATTCTTTATCTTTTAAATCATTTGATATTGCCATCAAATCTGGTATTTCTTTTTTACAGGGTCCGCACCAGGTAGCCCATAAATTTATTAATATTACTTTTCCTTTGTATTCGTTTATACTTACAGTCTTTCCATTTTCTTCCCAGGAAAAGTTTGGTAGTACATTTTCTGCTGCATTCTCAACCGAAGTAATAGGAGAATATAATTTTGTTTCTTCTTTTTTTACTTCTGTTTTTGGGGGGGGTTGTTTGTTATCGTCTTTTTTATCACTTTCATCTTTACCACAACTAATTGCTAATAAAGAAATAATAAGAAATGCAATGATTAGATTTAATTTTTTCATAAGTTTATTTTTAAATTATAAATATTTTTCTATTAAATTTTTAAATTCAGTATATGTTCTTCTGCCTGTTATAAGTTCTCTAATTTTACCTCCTTTATCTACTATTACCGATATTGGTAGAGGATATAGATTACTCGATAATGCATACTCAAATGCTTTTTTATGATTTTCATTTGCAAACAGAATAAGATAATTTATGTTATTTCTTTCTATAATATCAACAATATCTTCCGCGTTTTCTTCATTTATACATATACCAATTATTTCTACTCCTTTTTGTCTGTAATCTGAATATAATTTTATTAAATCTGGAATTTCTCTTTGTGAATCCATTGCTTTCCTGTTCCAGAAATTAATCAATATAACCTTTCCATATAATTCTGAAAAATATTTCGTATATCCATCAATTTCATAAGTAAAATCAGGTATATAACTGGGGGAGATATCATTGGACATTGATTCTATATAACTAAACCTTACAGAATCTTTTTTTGATGAATCACACTGAATATTTAGAAATAACGGTAATGCTAAAATTAATATGATAAATGATTTTTTCATTTTATGTCTCAATTTTGTAACCTTTTTTCTTTGCGTATTCATTTAGTTTCTGTTGTAGTAGTTTTCTTCCTCTATGTAGTCTGCTCCTTACTGTTCCGACTGGAGTGTTCACAAATTCAGCTATTTCTTCATAGCTTAATCCTTCAATGTCACAAAGTATAATTACAGTCTTAAAATCATCTTGTAGTGAGTTCAATGCCTGAGTAACTTCATCATCGAGCAAATTTGAATATACTTTCTCCTGCAGGTCACTTGAGTCTGTCCGTTCTGATTTTATAGTCTCATAAAAGTTTTCTATCTCATCATAGTCAACCTTACCTGGTGATTTCTGGTTTTTCCTATAATGATTAATAAAAAGATTCTTCATAATCCGAAACAACCAGGCTTTACAATTTGTTCCTTTTTCAAACTTATGAAAAAACCTGAATGCACGCATATATGTTTCCTGGACAAGGTCTTCTGCTTCAAATTCATCACCGGTTAATTTATAAGCAAAGCTTCTTAAAAGAGGCATATGTGGAATCGCTTCTTTATTAAACTCTTCCTTTAGTCTCTTTTGTTCTTTTTTACTTAATTTCGTAACATCTTCAACAAATAAATCCTCTTCCTCTGAAAAATTTGTTCCATTTTCTAACATTGTTTCCTGTTTACCTTTCATTTGATCAGCATCCCTTGTCCGCTTTTTGTTTATATCTTTTCCTTTTTTTGGCATAAACTTCTGTTCTTAAACTACTTATTAAATACCTCTTTTTCAAGGAATATCGGGAACTTTTTTGATTTCGATTTTTAATATTTTCTCAAAAATTGTGAGTATAATTCAATTTTTATAATTTATTTGATGCTCTATTCTGTTTGCTACGATTATTTTATGTGATTTTTTCATTTTAATATTAAAATTTATTTAGTTTTTAAAACTAAATATTTACATCATTAATAATTGTTATCAATTTTTAAAATGCTTATTTTAATACAATTTACAAATTAATTTTATCGTTATGAAACATAAAACTTTTTTTAGGAATTTACTTCTTGTTCCGGTACTTCTATTGTTTTTCTCTGTTTCTGTTTTTTCTCAAAATATTTATCAAGGTATTAATCTTGATACGGTAAAAGCGGGTAGATTTGATAATGGAAAGATGTGGACCTTTGACAATCCACCAAATGATTATTTTAAGGAAGCATATAATTTTACACCTACTAACGAATGGTATGACCACATCAGGATGTCTTCACTCAAGTTTGCAGATTATTGTTCTGCATCTTTTATTTCTGAGGATGGACTTGTGCTTACTAATCATCACTGTGGTAGGGAGAATGTCACTAAAGTAACTAAGCCTGGTGAAAATCTAAATGAAGAGGGCTTCTTTGCTTATTCACTGGAGGAAGAAAGAAAAGTCCCTGATTTATTTGTTTCACAATTGATTCAAATTATCGATGTTACAAAAGAGATAAAGGATGCAATGGATAAAGGAAAAACCGATGAAGAAAAAATTGATTTAAAAGAAAAAAAGAAAGAGGAATTAATTGAAAAATATAATAATCAATTAGGATTAGATTGCGAACTTGTTTCATTTTATAATGGAGGTTTATATCATATCTATGCATATAAAAGATATTATGATGTAAGATTGGTGTGTGCTCCTGAGACTCAAATTGGTTATTTCGGTGGTGATTATGATAATTTCACATATCCTAGGTATAATCTGGATTTCTGTCTCTTTAGAGTTTATGAAGATGGCAAGCCACTGAAAACAAATCACTATCTAAAATGGAGTGAAAGTGGTGTTGACTCTGGTGCGGTAATATTTGTTGTTGGTTATCCTGCTACAACCTCAAGATTAAAAACTGTTGCCGAACTTGAATTTATGCGGGATATTTTATACCCTTATTATGTTAAATGGATAAAAATGCAACTTATGATTTTTGAAGAACAATTGAAGAATCCCGGGGAAAATAAAGAGGAAATTGAAAATGAATACTTTAGTTATATGAACTCTTTGAAAGTATTTGAAAATACTATTAAAAATCTTCATAATCCATATTTAATGGCAAGGAAGAAAAGTTTTGAGAAAGAATTCAAGAGTAAAGTTTTATCAAAGCCAGAATTGAAATCAAAATATGGAAAAATATGGGATGAAATAAATGAGTTAATTGCACAGCAAAAGAATAAAGGAATTAATGATTATGATAAATTTTCTAAGAAATTAGAAGCAAAAAATACTTTACTTGGCAGAGCACTCTTTGAGGTTTATGGCAGACAGATTCCTCCTGATGCTACCTTTACATTAAGGATTTCTGATGGAGTCGTTGCTTCTTATGAATATAATGGAACAGTAGCACCGGTTTTCACAACTTTTTACGGTATTTATGATAGATATTATTCATTTGAGAAAAAATATCCCTGGTCATTACCTAAAAAATGGGTTAACCCACCATCAGGTCTGAAAATGGAAACCCCTATTAATTTCATCGGTACCTGTGATATTGTCGGAGGCAATTCCGGTAGTCCAGTTATAAATCAGAAAGGTGAATTAGTTGGAGTTGCTTTCGATGGAAATATTGAAAGTTTGTCAAGTGATTTTATTTTTACAACTGAATCAAACAGAATGATTGCTGTAGATTCGAGAGCAATTCTTGAAAGTCTGAATGTTGTTTACAAGCTTGAGAGAATTTATAAAGAAATAATTAACGGAAAAATTACACAATAAAATTTTTAATTAATTTTTATTTTGTCATTTTAAAAATACTTCATCTTTTTAGAAAGGTGAAGTATTTTTTTTTATACTTATCATCGTATACTTATTTTATTATATGAGATTCTGTATATTAAAAATAATGTTATAATAAAAGAAATTATTATTAAAACATAGCATTATTAAAGGACTTTATATTTTAATATTATAATTTTAAATTTAAAAATTATAAAAAAGAAATGAGCAGGGAAAAAATATTAATAGTAGAAGATGATTTATTAACGGCGAGGATTATTAGCAAAATGCTAACTAACAGAGGTTTCATTATAACAGATATTATTACGAAGTCCTGTGAAGTTTTAGATTCTATTATTAAAAATTCACCTGATATAATATTAATGGATATTACTTTAGAAGGTGAATTAGACGGTATTGAGATAGCTTATAAAATAAAGGAAAAATTTAACATACCTATAATATATTTAACCGCAGATTCATCAGAAGAAACCATTAAAAGGGCGAAAATTACTGGACCTTTTGGTTATCTAATTAAACCAGTTAATGAAAAAATTCTTGTTACTACAATAGAGATAACATTACAGAAACAATATTTACACAATAAAGAAATTCTTGAGACATTAAAGAAAGCAAATGATGAACTTGAAGAAAAAGTGAAACAACGAACTGCTGAGTTAATTAAAAAAAATATAAGGTTACAAAAAGAGATTAAACAGAGGAAACTTGCAGAAGAAGAGTTAAAAAAAGCGGAAAGGCTTGCAACCATAGGGAAAATGGCTGCAATACTTGCACATGAAATCAGGAATCCTTTAAATTCAATAAAAATAAATACAGATGTTCTCTCGTGTATAAAAGATTTATCTGAAGTTAATAAAAAGAGAATCCAGATAATACAGACGGAAATTAACAGGCTGGAAAATTTAGTTAAGGAAGTTTTACAATTTTCAAAAAGCATTACACTTTATAAAAGCGAATTTAATTTAAAAAATTTTACAGAACAGGTAATTCAACAAATTTCCCCTGATATAGAAAGCAGAGGTATAGTTATTAAAAATAATTCACAGGATATTGTGTTAATAGCAGATATGGAAAAATTAAAGCAGGTTTTCCTTAACCTTATATATAATGCATTTGAAGCTATACATGAAAATGGTATAGTTGAAATAAGCACACAAGCTTTAAAAAACAAAGTAAAAATTTTTATTAAGGATAATGGCTATGGTGTTGAGCAGCCGGAAAAAATATTTGAACCTTTTTTTACTACTAAAGAAAACGGAACGGGTATTGGCTTAGCGCTCTCACAGAAAATAATTGAGCATCATAACGGTAGACTTGAGTTAATTTCTACAAAACCAGGAGAAACAATTTTTTGTATTACTCTTCCATTAAATAAAAAAGGAAAAAAATGAAGAAAATTTTAATTATTGACGATGATGAATCAGCCCGCATTTCATTAAGTCTCTTATTAAAAGAAGAAGGTTTTGAAACTTTTGAAGCAGAATCCGGGACAAAAGGTTTAGATATGACCCGTAGATTAAACCCTGACCTTGTATTATGTGATATAAATATGCCAGATATTAACGGACTTGATGTATTGAAAAGAATTAAAGAGTATGATGAATTAATACAAGTTATTATGATAACAGCAATTGAAGATATGAACTCTACTATTTCTGCAATGCAACGAGGTGCATACGATTATATCGTTAAACCAATAGATACAGTAAGATTAAAGCATACTATTTTAAGAGCTCTTGAAAATAAGGACCTAAGTCAAAAACTTGAATCATTAAACCCATCAGATACGACCGAATATGAACTTTTTAATACTCTGGTGGGAAAGTCTAATAGCATAAGAGAAATTTATAAAAAAATTGGGCAGGCATCTTCAACAAGAGTCACAGTTTTAATTCAGGGTGAAAGTGGAACCGGAAAAGAACTAATTGCCAAGATAATTCACAATTCTGGTATTACAAGAAATTATCCTTTTGTTGCAATAAACTGTACCGCATTGCCAGAAAATTTACTTGAAAGTGAATTATTTGGACATGTAAAAGGAGCTTTTACTGATGCAATAAAAGATAAGCGCGGTAAATTTGAATTAGCGGGAGAAGGAACAGTTTTTCTTGATGAAATTTCTGAGATGTCGATGAATTTACAGGCAAAACTATTAAGAGTTTTACAGGAATTTGTTTTTGAGAGAGTAGGCGGTGAAAACAGTATTCAAATGAAAGCCCGTGTAATTGCATCGACAAATAAAGATTTATACAAACTTGTGCAGGAAGGAAAATTTAGAGAGGATTTATATTATAGGCTTAATGTATTTTCAATTTACACTCCTCCTTTAAGGGAAAGGAAAGAAGATATTGAAGTACTTGTAAAACATTTTCTAAGGAAAATTAATTTTATTCTACATAAAAATGTTCAGAAAATTCCTCGTGAAGTTATGGATATGTTGAAGAATCATGAATGGAAAGGAAATGTTAGAGAGCTGGAAAATGTTCTGATGCAGGGCATTGTTCTTGCAAAAGGTGATGTTCTGGAGAAAGAAAATTTATTATTAAAAACCGAGCCATCAATAGAATACAAGGAATTTAAAATTGGTGCTAATGTTACTCTTGAAGACCTCGAGCGGGAACATATTAAAGCAATTCTTGATAGAGAAAAATGGAATTTACAGAAAGCTTCCAAAATTCTCGGTATTAGTAAAGCAACTTTGTATAGGAAAATAAACTATTATAAATTTAAAAAGGGGTAATTTTTTCAAAACAATACACTTTTTTATCATTTTGAGATTATTTCCTTTCATTTTATATTTAAATTATCGTTAAATTTTTTCTTTTTTAGGTATAATTTTTGCATATTTATTATGCAAAATTTAGCTATGAAAAAAAATAAGATATTAATTATTGATGACGATATCTCTTCAAGAGAATCACTCAAATCTTATTTTGAAGATGAAGGTTATAAGGTTAATACTGCTAAGGACGGAATTGATGCTCTGGAAATTATGAAAAGGTTTTCCCCTGATTTAATTATTTGTGATGTAAAAATGCCTAAACTTGGTGGGGAAGAATTGTTTTATATTTTGAAAGGTAAGAAATATAAAAAACCAATAATTTTCATTACGGCGTATGAATTGAACAGTAGATTTATGAATGGCTTTGTTACGATATTTAAAAAACCGTTAGATATATTTAGATTAAACGAATTTGTTTCAAAGGCTCTATCTGTTAATTGAAGAAAGCTATTAAGGTCTTTTTCATTTTCTCCCGGCTATGAAGTTTAGTCTTCATAGCTTTTTTAATATTAAAGGTAACATTTTAGTTTCTATATTTGTGTGGGATTTTATTCCTTAAAAGTGAATATGGTTACCATTATTAATATCAATTTGAATCAGGAAAAGTCTTTTTATTCTAAATGAAGCAGGAAGTTTTGTTTAAAGTAAAAATAATTAATTTATACTGTGCGAAAAGATTTTAACAATATAAGATGATTTTATCGGGGAAGGGACCGAATAATATATTACAAGAAAAAATTTCTTAACTTTCTTATAAAAAAATGAAAAATTTTCAGGTTTATTTTGTATTATTCAGCAGTGGATATATATATGAAGATAAATACAACAAATTCAATAAAAAAAGAAAAATTATAGGTCTTTTATTAAATAAAAAAAATTTGTAATTTTTTATTTCTATTTATGAAATTAATACTTAATTTATTTAAAAGGGCTAAATGCTCAGAGAGATTTAAATAAATTATGAAATAAAATTAAACAAAAAAATATGTTTAAACCAGGGTTAATAAATCGTATTCCAAGAAAATTCTTTGAAGGACTTGATAAAATCTCAAGAGAAACAGGGTTGCCTGTGATTTATCATTTAAAGAAAGCAATTTCCAATTATATTGAAGATTATAAAGATTTTGAACTCGCAATGCGAAGAAGAAAAAACATCACTAACGAGAAAATTTCTACGAGAGAATTCAAAAAGAGATATAATGTATAAAATCACATATCACAAGGCTGTAGTTGAGGACTTACAGAATTTTCCAAAGGAGAAAGCAGAAGAAATTATAGAAAAAATAGAAAACAAATTAGTACTTGACCCTTTATATCATCCTGAGTTGAAAGGAAATTATAAAGGTTTGAGGAGAATGAAAGTGGGTTTATTCAGGGTAATTTTTTCTGTTTACAAAGACGAGATTACAATTTTAAAGATAGGAAAAAGGCAATAAGCAAAATTTATAATTTCCTTTAAATTAACAATTTTTTTACACTCCATTTCTTAGGGATAACAATGTGAGATTTTCTAATTTTATTTTCCCTTCGGGCGAGTAGTGGGGCTCGAACCCACGACATTCAGAGCCACAATCTGACGCTCTACCAGCTGAGCTATACCCGCCGTGTTATATTAATTTATAGTATATAATTTTTTTTAACAAGTAAAAAAATTTGTCACAGATTTAAGTAGGTCAGTAATTGTTTTTTTATATTGTTCTAATGAATACCAGAATGCTACTTTATTGTAATTCAGAACTCGAATTTCTAAAAGGTAATATTTTTTCAGATATAAAAAAATATTCTCCTTCAAAATCTAAAATTGGGTTTTCAACGAGTGCGTTATATTCCGTAGTAAGTGGTAGTATTCGAATGAGCGAAAATCTCATATACAAATAAATTCTTGTGAAGCAAATATTAATATTTATATAAAATAATCTTACTGAAAATGTATTATTTTTCTTATTGGAATTTTACTAATGTTTATATTTAATAATTTTTTGAACGCAAATTTAATATTTAAGTAATTTTCACAATATATTTTTGATAATTATTATAGGAATATTAACTGTAGATTAATGAACTATTTCATACTTTACTTAATAGTGCTTTTAATGGAGCAATTCCTATATTGATTAAAACATTTAGATATTGACAAATTATTTTATTATAGTTACATTAACTATATATACAAGAATTTCTTGTTTTTTCTGTAATTTAGATTTTCTAAAAAGTGGAAAAATAATATATCTTGTGATTTAAATTTTATCTTAAAAACTTTTTTATGCAAGAAGAGATGAGTAAAGAAGTAGATATAAAGAATATTTATGAAAAAATATGGCATTTATGCACTTTTCCTTTACGAGTTTCCGATAGCAAAGGAAAAATTATTTTGGTAAATGATGCTTATTGTAAATTAATAGGGGTAACAAGGGATAATCTCATCGGGAAATCTTTTGAATTTGTGTATGCAAAACAGGAGAGAAACGATTTGTTAAATTATTATCTTGATTTTATTAAAAAAGGAAAAACTTATGAGAAATCAGAAAAAGTGTTGACTCTTTCTACAGGGGAGAGATTAAACCTTGAAGCATCATATTCTTTATTGGAGATTAACGGAGAGAAGTTTATTTTGGCTCTTTTTAATGATATTACTGAGAAAAAAAAATCTGATGATTTATTAAAAGAGAGCGAAGAGACATTTAGAAAATTATTTGAAGAGTCAAATGATTCTATATTCTTGTTAACTTTAAAAGGTTTTTACGATTGTAACAATGCTACCTTAAAGGTTTTTAATTATTCAAAAAAAGAGGATATTATTGGAAAACAACCCTGGGAAGTATCACCCCCTAAACAACCTGATGGTATGCTATCTGAAACGAAAGCAAAACAGATGATTAATAAAGCAATGGAGGAAGGTTTTAATCGGTTCGAATGGGTTCATAGAAAATCGGATGGGACCGACTTTCCCTGTGAAGTTTTACTTTTTTCTATAAAAATAAAAAATGAACTATATTTTTATTCTATAGTCAGAGATATTACAAAGAGGAAAAAGATTGAATCAGATTTAAGAGATAGTGAAAATAGATATAAAGCGATTTTCGAAAATACAGGTTCGCTAACTATGATTGTAGATGAGGATAATACGATTGTTTTAGCCAATAACGAGACTTATCCTGTTACAGGTTATAAGCCAGAGGAAATAATTGGTACTAAATGGACGAATTATGTAGCACCTGAGAGCCTTGATATGATGATGAAATATCATAAAGAAAGAAGAGTAAATCCGGAAAAAGTACCGAAAAAATATGAAGCAAGGCTTATAAATAAAAAGGGCGAGGTACGAGATACCATACTAAGCGTTTGTATGATTCCAGGGATGAAGCAAAGTGTGGTTTCCATTCAAGATATTTCAGATATAAAGGAAGCTCAGAAAGCATTGGAAGAAAGTGAAAATAGATTCAGAAGGCTTGCAGAAAATGCTGAAGATATAATTTATCGTTATGAGTTTATTCCTGAAAGAGGTTTTACTTATGTTTCCCCTGCAGCAACAAAAATTACTGGCTATACTCCAGAAGACCACTATGCAGATCCAGATTTAGGTTTGAAAATTGTACACCCTGATGATAGAAATATATTACAGGAATATTTTAATAGTGGGGGTGTATTTGGAAAATCTATTATTCTAAGATGGATAAAAAAGGATGGTACTATTATATGGACTGAGCAGAGAAATATTCCTGTTTATAATGAAAAAGGAGAAGTCATTGCTATTGAAGGTATAGCAAGAGATATAACAGATAGAAAATTAGCAGAAGAAGAGATAAAGAAGAGTGAAAAGAAATATCGAGACCTTGTAAATTTTTCTCCTGATATAATAGTAATTCATTCTGAAGGAAAATTATGTTATATTAATCCTGCAGGATTGAGGACATTTGGCTTGGAAAAAATTGAAGATGCAATTGGAAAACCAATAATTGAATTTGTTGCCCCTGAACAAAGGGAGATGGTAGCAAAAAGGATACAAAAAGCATTGAGAGAAAAATCTATTGCTCCTCCGTTAGATGAAAAATTTATAAGATTAGATGGCACTGAGTTTTATGTTAATGTAAGTGCTATACCTATAGAATGGGAAGGGAAACCAGCCATGTTGGTTGTTGCAACAGATATAACTGATAGAAAACTTGCTGAGGAAGAATTAAAGAAGAAATATGAAGAACTTGAGAGGTATCATAACTTTACAGTTGATCGTGAGTTAAAGATGATAGAATTAAAAAAGATGATAAACAAACTTTCTATCGAATTAGGAAAAGAACCTCCTTTTAACTTATCCTTTTTAGAAGATGATTTGGTTAAATAAAAGAATTAGATTAATTTAAAATATTTTTATGAAATCAAAAAGTAAACTTAATTTAAAAGGTCTTAAAAAAACTCCGACAGGTATTTTTGGCTTTGACGAAATAACTAATGGGGGGTTACCTAAGGGAAGACCTACTCTCGTTTGTGGAAGTGCTGGATGTGGAAAAACAATTTTTGCAACAGAATTTTTAGTAAGGGGGGCAACTCAATTCAATGAGCCTGGTGTTTATATGATGTTTGAAGAAACAGAAAAAGAGTTAATAACTAATGTTGCATCACTGGGTTTTGACCTTGAATATTTAATAAATAAAAGGATGATTTTACTCGATTATGTTAAAGTTGAAAGAAGTGAAATTGAAGAAACCGGAGAATATGATTTGGAAGCTTTAATTATCAGGTTAAACTATGCAATTGACAAAATAAAAGCAAAAAGAGTTGTACTTGATACAATTGAGTCTTTATTTGCTGGCTTAAAAAATCCTTTTATACTTAGAGCAGAGCTAAGAAGGCTATTTAGATGGTTAAAAGATAAGGGGGTTACTTCTATTATTACTGGAGAGAGTGGGGAGGGGACTTTTACGAGGCAGGGCTTGGAAGAATATGTTTCTGACTGTGTTATTTTTCTTAATCATCTTGTAAAAGAGCAAATTTCTACAAGGAGATTGCGAGTTGTAAAATATAGAGGCTCTTCACATGGGACAAATGAATATCCTTTTTTAATTGATGAAAATGGAATTTCTGTTTTACCAATTACTTCTCTTAAACTCGAACATACTGCTTCTTATGAAAGGGTCTCTTCAGGGGTTGAATTCCTTGATAGTATGTTAAGTGGAAAAGGTTTTTATCGCGGTACGACAATCCTTTTTTCTGGTACTGCAGGAACCGGTAAAAGTAGTTTTGCAGCATATTTTGCAGATGCAGCCTGTAAAAGAAATGAAAAGGTTCTATATGTTGCACTTGAAGAATCCCCTGAACAGATTTGTCGTAATATGTCTTCTATTGGTCTTAATTTTGATAAAAATATTAAGAAGGGATTATTAAAATTCTTCGCCAATCGTTCAACTTTTTTTGGCTTGGAATCTTATCTTACGAGTATGATTAAGGAAGTTAATAATTATAAGCCTGATAATGTAATTATAGACCCTGTTAGTAGTTTTATTATTGGTACAAATCATTTTGAATCCAAAGCAATGTTGATGAGGTTTGTTGACTTTTTAAAATTAAAAGGTATTACTCTTATTATGACCAACTTAACTCTTAGTGGTGAAAGTATAGAACATACGGAAATTGATATATCTTCTTTAATAGATAGCTGGATACTTTTGCGAATTAAGGAAGTAGAGGGAGAGCGGAAAAGAGACTTGTATATACTGAAATCGCGTGGAATGGAACATTCCAACAAGGTGTTTAGTTATAGATTATGCAGCTCAGGAATTTTACCTGAAAAATAAATAATTTTTTAAAATCAAAAATTATTGTAACAAAAGGAGTAAAAATTGAAAGTGCAAAGTAGAAAAAATTCAAAGAGGTTAAAGACAAAAGAGCAAGAGAATGATTTGTGGATTTTACGTCTGTACATAGCAGGAAAAACCCCACGAGCAATTACGGCATTAACAAATCTAAAAAAAATTTGCGAAGAGCAATTAAGAGAAAAATATAAAATTGAGGTGATAGATTTATTAAAAAATCCTCAATTAAGCAAGGAGGATCAGATTTTTGCAGTACCCACCCTTGTTAGAAAAATTCCAGTCCCGATAAGGAAAATAATTGGTGATCTATCAAATGAAGAAAGGGTATTGATTGGTCTGGATATTATTCAAGGCATTTAATTATAAAACATAAAAAAAAATCTTGATAAAAAACAATGGTAATAATGCTTTTAAAGAAAATAAAAAGGGAAACGGTGATAAATTATATGTTTTAAAATTATATATCACCGGTAGCTCCCCATGTTCTGTTAAAGCATTAAGAAATATTTTAAAAATTTGTAAAGAGAATTTTCCAAATAAATATTCTCTTGAAGTGATAGATTTATATAAGAATCCACATTTAGCAAAAAATGACGATATTATTGCTTCGCCAACTTTACTCAAAAAGTTTCCATTACCTGAGCAGAAGTATGTAGGTGATATGACTGATACAGATTCAATATTAATAGGTTTTGGGATCACCAAATAAATATTACAAATAACCAATTCGTTTGAAAATAATTAATAGGCAATGGATGATGAGAAAAAATATAAAGAGATGCAAGCAGAGTTAGAAAATCTGAAAATTCGACTGAAAGAAGCAGAAGATACTCTGGATGCGATAAGAAAAGGGGAAGTAGATGCAATTATAGTTTCAGGACCAGATGGAGAAAAGTTGTATTCTCTTTCAACCGCTGAAACTCCATATAGAATAATGGTTGAAGAGATGAGCACTGGGGCTGTTATTCTTTCAGGTGAAGGAGTGATATTGTTCTGCAATAAAGCATTTGCAGATATAGTTTCTAAACCAATCGAAGAATTAATCGGGTTTGATTTTAGAAAATTTTTAAATGAACCTGAACAGATAAAATTTAATGAATTATTTTCAAAAGGTAAAAATGAAATTTTAAATGGCGAAATAGAATATTCATCAGATAACAAGAGTATTAAATATTTATATATTTCTTTCAACCCTTTACCGGCTTATATTGAAGGAGAAGTATTTTTAAGTATAATAGATATTACAGAAAAAAAGAAAATTACAGAAGAATTATTAAAAACGCAAAATGATTTAGAAAAACAGGTAAAACAAAGGACTGAAGAGTTAACCAATACTATAGAAAAACTTTCATCTTCCAGACTTGCAATGCTTAATATGATGGAAGATGAAGTTAAAACAAGAAAAGCGCTTGAAGAGATTAATAAAAAATTAAGCGAAGAGATAAATGAGAGGAAAAGAATAGAAGAAAAATTAAAAATTTCAGAAAGGAAATACAGGGATTTAGTTGAAAATTCTCTTGTTGGAATTTATTCAATAAATCTTGATGGCAAAGTTTTATTTGCTAATAAAGCTTTCTGTGATGTCCTTGAAATAGATACATGTGAAGAACTGCCAAGAATAAATGTAAAGACATTTTATAAAAATGAGAATGACAGGCAATTAATAATAGATATGCTAAAAAAATACGGAAAAATAATTAATTTTGAAGTTGAGCTTAAAACAAGAAAAGGAAAAGATATTTTCGTTCTGGTAAATTGTTTTATAATTAATGATGTTATTACAGGAATGATTATGGATATTTCACAGAGAAAGCATTATGAACAGCAAATTATTGCAGCAAGGGAAAAAGCCGAGGAAATGAATCGTATTAAATCAAGTTTCCTGGCAAATATGAGTCACGAGTTAAGAACCCCACTACAGGGTATACTTGGCTTTTCGGAAATTATTCAGGAGCAGGAAAATCTGAACGAGGTAAAAAGAATGGCAGGTGTTATAAATAAAAGTGGATTAAGACTTTTAAATACACTAAATCAAATTCTGGATTTATCTCTGCTTGAAGCGAAATCGAAAACTGTAAATTATAAGACAGTAGATATCGTTTCTCTTATAAAAGAATCAGTTCAACTGTTTGAACAGGAAGCAAAGAAAAAAAATCTTGCCCTTACTTTTGAATCTGAAATAAATTCACTAATATGTTTATCAGATTCGGAAATAATAACAAACATACTCAACAATCTCATTAGTAATGGAATAATATATACTGAACACGGTAGTGTGACGGTGAGATTAAAGGAAGAAGTCATTAAGGGTAGGGAATATATTGTTATTGATGTAGTAGATACAGGTATAGGAATAGATGAAAAACATTTTGAATTAATTTTTGATGAATTCAGACAGGTAAGTGAAGGGTATGGTAGGAGTTTTGAAGGGACAGGGCTTGGGCTTTCTTTATGCAAAAAATATCTAAATCTATTAGGTGGTGAAATTTCCGTTGAAAGTAAATTAGGGGTTGGCTCTGATTTTAAGGTTAAGATTCCTAAAATTTATTCCTATAAAGAAGTTGAATCAGAAGAACCAGAAGAAAAAAGTTACAGGAAAATGGAAAAAACAGAATTTAAAAAACCGAAAATATTGCTTGTTGAAGACGAAGAAGATTGCATAATCTTAGTTGAATACTATCTGCGTGAAAAGTTCGATGTAGAAGTTGCGAAGAATGCAATTTCTGCAATTGAAATGGTGAAAGAAAATAAATATTCATTAATTCTAATGGATATTAATCTTGGCAAAGGTTTGTCGGGGATGGATGCGGTTTCTGAAATTAGAAAACTGCCTGAATATAAAAATATCCCGATAGTTGCACTAACAGCATTTGCGATGAAAGGGGATAGGGAAGAATTCCTTTCAGGTGGATGTGATGAATATATTTCGAAACCTTTCACAAAAGAAAAATTAGAGGGTGTGATTACAGAGCTATTACTGAAAGCTAATAAGTAAAATAACTTTCAGGTCTGTCGAAAAAAGGGATTTTAAAGTATTTGAAAAATTTATTCGCAAGTGCGGTAAATTAATTTTTTCCCATTTAAAAAGCAGATTTCATAGTATGAGAGAGGGGAATTATAAGGAGCTCTTGTATAATAGGATAACTGTTTAAGATTGAATTACTATACCGGTTGTATGAGATTAACTAAGTATTTAAAATACAGTTTTAAGTATTTCAAAGGGTTATGTTGCTCTTGACCTTACCTAATTCTTTGAATGATCTTGCAGTTAAGTACCTGCATCTGAACTATAACCGTAGTATATACTTTAGCAGGGTATAAAGAAATATATTTTTAAAGAATAGCTGAAACCCAGTTGTGAGATTAGCGTATAAAATAAACAGGATTTTAGAGTAATTTATATGCATCTGATATAAGTCATAAAAAAGGGAACTATGTTTCAAAATGAAACAATTTATCTCATTTTTTTACAAAAAATATGAAAAATGATAAAAATTTTTTCGATATTTTAAAAAATATACGGCATATAATTTGCAAATTATTGACGAAAAATTGTTAAAATTAAAATATTAAAAGCTATGGCAACAATAAATCAAGGCAGCATTAAGAAGGTAGACAAAGGACTTGCAATCATTTTTATCATAACATTATTATTTTTGATTGCAGGTTTTGTTTTATCCTAAAAATCTATGTAACAAACATTACCGGGGTTGAAACCCCGGGAAAATAATTTTTTGTGGTATGAAAAAAGTGTTAATCATTGACGATGATAAAATTATCAGATTACTCTTAGCAAAATTACTAAATACCGAAGGGTTTGATGTAATTTTTGCTGATGGCGGAACAATGGGCTTGGAAAAGATTCTTTCAGGTGATGTTGATGTTATTCTTATGGATTACAATCTGGGCGAAATGACAGCCCTCGATTTATTAAACCTGATGAAGAAAAATAATATTTCCAAGCCTGTTGTTCTTGTTTCTGCATTTGATAAGAAAGATATTGAGAAAACCACAAAATTATTTGGTGTAAATGAGATTGTTCAAAAACCATTTACCAATAAAGAGTTAGTAGAAACTGTGAAAAAAGTTATTAATTAATCAAGGGGTTTATCAATATCTTTATATAAAATAAATTTTAAGAAAAAAAGTGGGGTTTTAATTTATAGGTTCAATCCTAAAATTAAAAAGCAGGTTAAACTTTTATTTCATTACAAAGGTTTAAGATTTTAGAGTAATTTTTTTTATATTATATTTGAAGTAATGAAATTTGTTTGGACTATATTTTTAACTTTTATTTTAGCTTTTAATTTATTCTCGCAGGAGGATTCTGTTTTAATTACAGGGCTTGTTACAACATCAACTCGTAAAACTGTTCCAGAGGTAACAATAACTTTTTATAATTCGGTTAAGGGTATTAATTATAAGACAATAACTAATAGCAGCGGTTTTTATCAAATATATTTACCAGAAGGAGAATACAAAGTTAAAGCAACATCAGAAGGGTATTTACAGTTCGAGTCAGAACTTCTGATTAAGAATCCAATTTCTTTTAATATACATTTAGAAGAGGTTAAATATACAACAGAAGTGATTAATGTTGAAGATTTAAAAAAACAAAGTCAAAGTGATTTAAGGACAAGTATCTTTTTTGTAAATCCACAAAATGTAAAAATACTTCCGGGTAGCGTTGAAGATGTTATGAGATCTTTAAGGTCTTTACCGGGAGTATCATCACCTAATGATTTTACTTCACAGCTTGTAATTCGTGGTTCAGGACCCGACCAGAATTTAATTATTATGGATGAAGTGGAAATTTTCAACCCGTATAGATTATATGGTCTTGTTAGTATGTTTAATCCGGAAACGGTGAGTGATATTTCACTTATTACAGGGGGATTTCCTGCAAAATACGGAGATAGACTTTCGGCTGTGCTTGATGTAACAAATAAGGAAGGTGATATTGATAGAGCATTCAGTGTTAAAACAAATATAAATATTGCAAGTGCCAACATTATTTTACAGGGGAAAAATCCTTTAAAAATTCCAGGTTCCTGGATTGTTTCATCACGAAGGACTTACTATGATTTAATTCTTGGGCCATTCGCAAAGAAAGCGGGATTAATTACAGATGAATCTGCATTCCCTTCATTTCAGGATATTCAGGTTAAACTTGCTTTTGGTCCTTTCAGCAAGCATAAATTTATTATTAATGGGATTTTTTCAAAAGATGGAGTAGATATTATTTCAGGTGAAAAAAGAAAGGAACCTGATAGCGTTAAGGTTGATGATATTACCTATAATAATGTACTTTCTTTTGGATGGCACTATATTCCTGATGCAAATTTTATTTCTAAAACAACAATTTCTTTTTATAAAAACAGCGGTGATAATGAATTCGAGGGTGATATTTTAGACCCATTACTTGATAGGGAACAATTTTCTCCAGAGCAAAGAGATAGTTTAAAAGCAATTGGTGCGTTGCTTGGGTTTAATTTTGACTCTAAATATTCTTTCAACAAATACTCAATTACAAACCATTCAACATATATAAATAAAAATTTCTCTTTAGAATTTGGTATCGGTTATGATATTATCAGAAATGATTTAAAATATACTTTATTGCTTGATGACCAGTTTAAAGCATATATTAAACAATTTCCAAATGCTTCTGCATTGCTTGAAGATTTTAATATTGAAGGTAAAAAAAATTTTAGAGCTAATGGATATTTTGTATTTAAATCCAATTTATTCGAAAAGTTTTATTATCAACCATCTATTAGATTTGATTATTATTCGTATTTAAAAAAGTTTTATTTTTCGCCAAGGATTAACTTTGGTTATGCTATTAATCCATTGACTACATTAAGGATTGCTCTTGGCGTATTTTATCAGTCTCCTGGTTATGAAAAATTAGTTGATGGGCAGTCATTTTATGATTTGAATGATAATATTGGAGAAAATTTAAAAGCTGAAAAAGCATATCATTTTATTTTAGGTATCGACAGATGGATAACAAATCAATGGCATTTGAAGATGGAAGGATATTTAAAAAAGTTTGATGACTTAATCACACAAAAAAGAGAGACTGCATATAAATATATTTATACTATCAATGACCCATCTAATAAGGACCCGAATTATATCAAAAATCCAAATAACTGGACAAGGAGTTCAACAAAAGTTCCATATGACTCTCTAACAACGATACCTGTGAATCAGGGGCAGGGGACTTCTTATGGATTTGAAATTATGCTGGAAAGAAAATATATCGGAACAGATACAAAACTTTATGGTTGGATTAATTATTCTTTTTCCAAATCTACAAGGATAAGAAATGGAATTGAGAAGCCATTCAGGTTTGATCAGACTCATTCAGTAAATATTGTTTTAAATTATAGAGTATTAAATTGGCTTGAAATAGGAGCGAGATGGACTTATGCGACCAATTTTCCATTTACACCACCAATCGGAATCTATCCAAGAGTTATAAATGATAGCATTGTAGTAAATCCATTTACAAATCAAATTATATTCAATCTTGATTATGGTGATGATAATAACAGATTGAGTGATAGAAAACCAGCATATCATAGATTGGATTTGCGTATAACAGCATATACGAAATTCTGGAATGCAGATTGGTCTTTTTATCTGGATATTATTAATGTTTATAACCGAAAAAATGTATTTAATTATGATTATAATCTTAAGAATGATTTGACTATAGAAAGAAAAGTTGTAGGTATGATTCCTATTCTTCCTACCTTAGGGGTAAGTGCAAGGTTTTAATTTAATTTCTCTCAGTAATCAAGTTTGGTCTTATTCGTTGTTTCATTAACTTTTCAAACTCATTAATAAATTTATTTGAATTTATTATATTTTTATTAATTAAAAGGTGCTTATAGAAAACAATCTAAACATTTCCTCTCTGGAATTTATAGTTTAATATTTGAACCATTACTTGAATTTTTTGTGCATCTTATTTACAGAATGGAAATAGTCATAACTACAACAGATAAGAGAATTTAATTGTGAGTAAAATGCTTTATCTGGAGGGTTAATCTCATTTCAGAAGTAGAAAAATAGTACACAAGCGAAATAGGGGAAAAATTGAAAAAATTAATTTATTATAGTTAAAAATAAATAAAATAAAGAGATATACTTAAACCATAAATTGAAATTGCAAAAGCAAATGACTATTTTTGTAAAATAAATGATAAAACTGAACATATCTATATTTGCATCAGGTACAGGTTCTAACTTCAAAGCTATATTAAAAGCACGAAAGAAAGGAATCATTAAATCTAATATTCCATTGCTGATAACAAATAATTCGCATTGTGGTGCAGTAGATATTGCAAGAGAGAACGGAATTGATGTTATTCATATAAGTAGAAAAGTCTATCCTGATTTGAGTGAAGAAGAATATGCAAATGTTTTTTTAGAAACATTAAAAAAATATAAAATTGATTTAATTGTGCTTGCTGGGTATATGAAATTATTACCTGATTCAGTTGTTGATGAATATGAGAATAGAATTATAAATATACACCCAGCCTTACTCCCATCATTTGGGGGCAAAGGAATGTATGGAATAAATGTACATAGGGCTGTTTTAGAAGCTGGAGCGAAGGTTACAGGAATTACAATTCATTTTGTGAACAAGGAATACGACAGAGGCAGAATAATTTTTCAGAAATGCGTAAAAGTAAATGAAGGTGATGATGAATATTCTTTACAAAAAAGAGTGCTTAAATATGAGCATAAATATTATCCTTTAATAATAGCGTCTTTAGAAAAAATTATTTCAAATGAAAAAAGCAATAATTAGTGTTTATAATAAAGAAGGGATTTTTGAGTTAGCAAAATTTCTTACTGAAAATAATTTTGAGATTTACTCGACTGGAGGGACTTATACTTATCTAACTTCAAAAGGTTTGGAAATTAATTCTATTTCGGATTTAACAGGGTTCCCAGAAGTTCTTGGTGGTAGAGTAAAAACTTTACACCCAAAAGTTTTTGCAGGGATTCTTGCTGATAGAAATAATGCTGACCATTTAGTGGATATACAAAAAAATCAAATTGTTTTATTTGACCTTGTTGTCGTTTCTTTGTATCCTTTTGTGCAAACAATATCCAGAAAAAATGTTAAATTAGAAGAAGCAATAGAACAAATAGATATTGGTGGTGTGAGTCTAATTCGTGCAGCAGCAAAGAATTTTAGTAATGTTTCTGTTTTAGTTGATATTGAAGATTATGATGATTATATAAATGAGTATATAAAAACTCAGGGAAATATCAGTTTGGAATTTAGAAAAAAACTTGCTTATAAAGCATTTAAATATATATCTGAATATGATATAGCAATTTCAGATTATTTTAAGTCAATATCTGATATAGAAACCCTACCTGATTTTATTTCTTTAGGAGACCCTGTTAAATTAAGGTATGGTGAAAATCCACATCAAAGAGGATATATATTGAAAAAAGGATTTGATGAGGTTTTTGAAGTCCTGCATGGAAAAGAAATTTCTTATAATAATATTCTTGATATAGATGCTGCGTATTCAATAATTTCAGAATTTAAAGATACTCAACCGGTATGTGCAATAGTAAAGCATGGAAATCCATGCGGGGTAGCAGAATCGGAGGACTTACTAACTGCTTATCAAAAAGCATTTGCTACTGATACCGTTTCACCATTTGGAGGGATTATAATATTTAACAGAAAATTAGACTTTAAAACTTCATTAGAAGTTGATAAATTGTTTACTGAGATATTGATTGCACCTGATTTTGATAATGATGCATTAGAGTTTCTGAGGAAAAAGAAAAACAGAAGATTAATTAAATACAACTTTTCTGATACCGATAGATACGAATTAAGAGCGGTTAAAGGTGGTTATTTGTTTCAGGATAAAGATAATATTATATTTGATAAAGAAAAATTAAAGGTAGTGACAGAAAAGCAACCAAATGATGAATTAATTTGTGATTGCGAATTTGCTTTCAAAATAGTGAAACACACAAAATCAAATGCCGTTGTGTTTGTAAAAAATAAAACAACTCTTGGTATTGGTGGCGGACAGCCTTCACGAATTGATTCTACAAATATTGCAATTCAAAGAGCCAGACAATTTAATCTTGATTTAAAAGATTCTATTGTTGCTTCAGATGCTTTTTTCCCATTTGCTGATTCTATTATAGAGCTTGCAAAAGTCGGAGTGAAATGCGTGATTCAACCTGGTGGCTCGGTTAGAGATAATGAGGTAATTCAGGCAGCAAATGAGAATAATATTATTATGCTATTTACTGGAATAAGACATTTTAAACATTGATTAATAAAAATTAATATAATAACTATGCCTTTTTTAGGACTTTTCTCAAATGACATTGCGATTGATCTTGGTACCGCAAACACACTAATTTATATGAAGGGGAAAGGAGTGGTTCTTAATGAGCCATCTATTGTAACTTATGATGTGAATACAAGAAAAATAGTAGCTATAGGTGAGGAAGCAAGGAAGATGGTCGGAAAGGTTCACAAAGAACTAAATACCATAAGACCAATGCGAGACGGTGTTATTGCAGATTTTGAAATGGCGGAGGGGATGTTAAAGGAGTTTATTAAAAAAATTTCTCCGGGTATATTTCCCGCCCGAAAAATTGTAATAAGTGTACCAAGCGGAATAACAGAAGTTGAAAAAAGAGCTGTGCGAGATACCGCGGAACACGCGGGCGCAAAAGAGGTACATCTGATTTCGGAACCAATGGCGGCGGCAATTGGGATTGGACTTGATGTACACGAACCTTATGGAAATATGATAGTTGATATTGGTGGAGGAACAACAGAAATTGCAGTTATTGCACTTTCAGGAATTGCAAATGTTGTATCCATACGAATTGCGGGTGATGAATGTACCGATGCAATAATAAGATTTTTCAGGTCAAATCAAAATATGCTGATTGGTGAAAGGACAGCAGAAGATATAAAATGTCAGGCGGGTTCCGTTATGCCACTTGAAGAAGAAGTAATTATAGAAGTAAAAGGAAGAGATTTAGTTGCCGGAGTACCGAAATTGACTGAGGTAAGTTCCATAGAAATACGAGAAGCATTAAATCCCCCCATAACGCAAATGGTAGAATCAGTAAAAGTAGCTTTGGAGAAGACTGCTCCTGAACTGGCTTCAGATATATTGAGCAGAGGAATTTTCTTAACTGGTGGTGGTGCTCTTTTGAAAGGACTCGATGAAAGAATAAAAGTTGAAACAGGTGTACCGGTTCATATTGCTGATGACCCATTAACAGCAGTAGCAAGAGGAACAGGGAAGGTTCTTGAAGACCTGAACTATTATAAAAAGTGCATGCTAAAACGCTAATTTCTTGTTTCAATGAGGAAATTCGGTTTATTCTTATTACAAATAAAAGAGTATATTTTACTCTCACTTTTAGTAATTATTTCTTTAGTTCTAATTTTTTCAAATGACAACAGTCAGATTAGATTCTTCAGAGCTGTTGCAATTACTACTCTTGGTACTTTTCAGTCGGGTATATCAGTAATCCCAAATGTTTTTGAAATTGAGAATGAGAATAAATTTCTGAGAGAAGCAAACATTCGGCTTTCAGTTGAAATTGCTTCGCTTAAAGAAATAAAATTAGAGAATCAGAGACTTAAAAAATTATTGAATTTTAAAACTGAATTTCCATATTCTTTATTGAGTGCTAAAATTGTTAACAAATCTCTTATTCAATCAAGAAATACAATAACAATTAATGTTGGCGAGTCTGATGGGGTTAAAGTTGGAATGCCTGTAATTACTGATAATGGACTTGTTGGTAGAGTTATTTCTACAAGTGGAGGTTATTCCATAGTTCAAATTTTATTGAATAAGGATTTAAAAATTTCCGTTAAAAATCAAAGAACAAGAGTTGATGGTATTTTAAGTTATGATGGTACTTCTTCTCTTTCTGTAATGAATGTGAGAAAGAATGCAGATGTGAATGAAGGTGATATTTTTATTACTTCTGATTATAGTTCAAATTTCCCAAGTGGTATTCCTATTGGAATTGTTTCTGAAGCAGGGAATCTTGATAATCTTTTCAAAAAAATAATTTTAACACCATTGGTTAATTTTGAAATGATTGAAGAGGTTTTTGTACTGCAAATATTACCTGATAAAGAGAAACTTGAACTTGAAAAATATTTTATTAAAAAGTAAAATTTGTATTTATTTAACTATATTAAATATTACTTAATTCTTCTAATTCTTATTTTAATTCAAAGAACATTTATCTGGATGATTTCACTTACAGAATTAAATATCGTCCCAGATATTGTTCTAATTGGTGTTGTGATACTTGCTATTAAAAGAGGAAAAATTGAAGGTATGCTCGGTGGTTTTTTTGCTGGTTTAATTGTTGATTCTGTTTCTGGTAATTTTATTGGGCTTTATTCTCTTGCTTATGTGCTGGCTGGTTTCTTTGCTGGATTTTTTGAAGAACCGCAGGATAAAGTTATCAGTAAAGGTGCGTTTATTTTAGTTATGACTGTTGCAAGTTTAATTTCAAACTTTATTTATTTTGAAATATATTTTCTTTCGGGTTCTTCTTTGCTTTCTTTTGTTGAGGTTATTTATAAATATATTTTTCCGACTACTTTATATACACTTATATTAAGTACTATTTTTATTATTATACCAAGGAAAAAGCATACTAAATTTTCTTATTAAAATTGGATACTAAATTTAGAAAAATAACGATTATTGTTATCTGCTTATTTGTTTTTGTTATATTGTCTATGCAGTTGTATAAACTACAAATTGTTGAACAAAGTCAGTACGGAAAAGAATCACAAAAAAATTCTGTTAGAAAAATAATAGTAAGGCCGCCAAGAGGTCTAATATATGATAAAAATGGTAAAATACTTGTAGATAATGTTCCATCTTATTCATTGGCTATAATTCCGAAGAAATTTGATTTTTCGAAATTATATGATTTATGTAAGTTAATAAAAGAAGATACAGCGAGTGTAATAGAAACTTTACAGTCATCAAAAGATAATAATAAACTAAACCCCGTTGTTATAAAAAGAAATATTGGGTTTGAGGTAATTTCTTATTTAGAAGAGAACCGGGAAAAATTTCCCGGAGTTGATTATCAGATTGATTCAAGAAGGATGTATACTGCAGGGTATAGAGGCTCACATATTTTTGGTTATGTTGGTGAAATACCGCAGGAACAACTTGATAGAGATTCAACTGGATACTATAGGCAGGGGGATTATGTTGGTATTACTGGGCTTGAAAAGTATTATGAAAATTATTTACGAGGAGAAAACGGTGTTCAATTAGTTACTGTTGATGTGAATGGCAGGGTAATTGGCAGTTTTAATGAAGGCAGAAATGATATTAAACCAATAAGTGGTTCTGATTTATTTATTACAATAGATACTGAGTTGCAAAAATATGCAGAAAATCTTTTAGGTGGCAGGCGAGGAGCAATTGTTGCAGTTGATCCAAGAAATGGTGAGGTCTTATGCCTGGTTTCTAAACCAGACTTTGATTTATCAGTATTTTCTGGTGATAAAAAAGATAAAGATTTTTCTGCAATTTTTAATCATCCGGAACATCCTATGTTTAATCGGGTTACACAAACAAGATATGCACCTGGCTCTACCTGGAAAATGTTAATGGCGCTTGCTGGTATGGCATCAGGACAGATAACCCCAACTTCAACTATTTCCTGCGGTGGCTCTTTCACTTTTGGGGGTAGAACCTTTGGAGACCACGGTTCATACGGCTCTATAAATGTTGTGGTTGCATTAGAGTATTCCGTAAATGTGTTTTTCTATAAACTTGGTTTAATGGTAGGGTTGGATAATTTATATAAGTACGGAACAATGTTTAATTTTGGACAAAAAACTGGTATCGACCTACCAAATGAAACCTCTGGAATTTTACCATCGGAAGAATATTTTAATAAAGTATATGGTGAAGGAAATTGGAGCAGGGGATATCTTATTAATTTAGGGATTGGGCAAGGTGAAATAGGGGTATCCCCGATTCAAATGGTTGCTTATACGGCTGCTATATGTATGGATGGAGTTTATAGCGTTCCTCATATAGTCTGGAAAATTTCAAATCAAACAACTGGTAAAGAAGAACTTGTGGAAGTGAAACAAAGAAAAATTGATATTCCAAAATCTTATTTCAATGCTGTGAAAAGAGGTATGTACCTCGTTGTAAACGGGAATGGTACTGCAAAAAAGGTGCGCTCTTCTAAATATGTGCTTGCTGGTAAAACCGGTACTGCTCAAAATAGAAAAGGAAATAATCACTCCTGGTTTGTAGGTTTTGCTCCTTATGATAATCCAAGAATTGCAGTCTGTGTTTTAGGAGAAAATCAAGGATGGGGTGCTGAGTTTGCTGCGCCGCTGGCTGCTGCTATTATGATAAGATATTTAAGTAATAATACTGAAGATGTATATAGTGAATTAAAAAGTAAACCTGATATAAAAGACTGATAGATGAGAAAGAAAGTAAATATATTTAGTAAATTTGATTTTCTAACATTAATATTAACTTTGTTAATTTTAGCAATTGGTTTGATATCAATATATAGTGCTACTTTTGGAAATGTTACTGAAGTGGATTATTTCAGAAAACAGATGATTTTTGCTTTTATAGGTTTAATAATTATGATTTCCGTGAGTTTTGTACCTCCGAGATATCTTGCAATTTCTTCCTACTATATTTACGGATTTTCAATTTTACTTTTAATATTAGTTTTATTATTTGGGAAAACTATTAATGGAAATAAGAGTTGGTTTTATATTGCTGGTTTTGGAATACAACCTTCTGAATTAGCCAAAGTTGCGATTATTATGGCGGTTTCTTTTTTCCTGAATAAAGGAGATGAAAAGAAAGACATTAATGAATTACCTGTTTTATTAAAAACTTTATTATTTATTATCTTACCTGTAATACTTGTAAAATTACAAAATGATACAGGAACTTCTCTTGTAATTTTATCGATGCTTTTACCTATTTTATGGGGTGCAGGAATTTCTCCTTTTTTCCTTTTCGCAATTGTTTCACCAGTTGCTCTGGCAATTCTTTCGTTTTTTAATACGACCCTTTTTTATATAGCGCTGGTGGTTGTTGTAATTTGTTTATTTTTGTTTAAGAGAAATCTTTTTCTTTCTATTATAGTTTTAGTAATTAATGTGGGTGCTGGATTATCTGCTCATTTTCTTTTTTCCAAACTGGCTATTTATCAGCAACAGAGAATACTTGCTCTTTTTGATCCAACTTTAGATCCCCTGAAAAGTGGATATAATGTTATTCAATCTAAAGTTGCAATTGGATCTGGGGGGCTTACCGGTAAAGGATTTTTACAGGGCACTCAAACACAATTAAAATTTATTCCCGAACAGTGGACTGATTTTATATTTTGTATGGTTGGGGAAGAGTTTGGCTTTATTGGGGCTATGCTTTTAATTACTTTGCTATTAACTTTGATTTTTAAAATGTTTTATAATTCTTTTGTCTCAAAAAATAGTTATCTTTCCCTTGTGTCAACAAGTGCAGCTGGTTTATTTTTAATTCAAGTTGTTTTGAATATTGGTATGACTGTAGGTATAACTCCGGTTATCGGAATTCCTCTACCTTTAGTTAGTTATGGCGTTTCTTCTTTATTGAGTTTTATGGTACTAATTGGTCTTGCGATGAATACTTATAGACACAGAGATGTATATATATAATTATGCTTATGTTATATATAGATAAATTAAAATCGGTTATTAAAAGGAAAAACTCACATCTTACGGTTGGAATAGACCCTGATGTTAGTAAGATACCCGAGTTTTTTTTCAATGAGTTCAGCAATCCGCTTGAAGAATTTTGTAAGTTTATTATAGAAACAACAATCGATTATACCTCTGCATATAAATTCAATCTTGCGTTTTTTGAATTCTTTGGGGAGGTTGGTTACAGAGCAATAGAGAGTTCTCTAAATAAAATTTCGGGTAAAGCAATAACCATTTGCGATGCAAAAAGAAGTGATATTCCTAATACGAGTGAAGCATATGCAAAAACTTATTTTGATAAGTTGGGATTTGATGCAATTACAGTATCTCCTTATATGGGAGTGGAATCAGTAGAACCTTTTTTAAACCGTGTAGATAAATTAATTTATGTTCTTGCTCTGACTTCAAATAAAGGGGCTTTTGATTTTCAATTATTAGATTTAAAAACGGGAAAAAAATTGTTTGAAATTGTAATTGAAAAGTTTTTAGATTCTTCTTTCAAAAATATTGGGTTTGTTTTTGGTGCAAATCATTTAAATTATATAGAATACTATTCTAAAAAATATAAAGATGTCCCTTTATTAATTCCTGGAATTGGTGCACAGGGTGGTGATATAAAAAAATTACTTGACAGTATTAATAATGATTTATTCCTGGTAAATGTAAGTAGAGCAATATTATATCCCACAAATCCTTTTGCAGATAGAGAAGAATATAAAACTGCAGTGGAATGCTCTTGTAAAAATTTCTCTGCAAAACTATTAAAATAATAAAAATATTTGCTTTGGAACAAAAATATAATCTGTATTTTTTATTATTATTCTTTTTATTATTATATTTAATTAAAAAATAATTTAAAAATGATAATGAAAACAATAATTAAAATTTACCTGCTATTAATAATTTGCATTAGCAGTCTTTATTCACAAACATTGGTTGCAGTATATCCATTTCCTTATCATAATTCATATAACTATTTCTGGGGTGTTACTCAAAGAAATGATACTCTCTGGATAGGTTCAGATTTTGATGGTACAGGATATCCTTTTGCATATCTATATAAAGTAACTAAGTTGGGAGTTATAGTTGATAGTTTATTAACCCCCTATAAATTCAATCATGGGCTTGCATGGGATGGGACTGGATTCTGGATTGCGGAAGATTATCGCTCTGCTGGCGGCAGGATATATAAGATTAATTCTGCAGGTGTTCAAATTGATAGTATCTATACGGGTACTTATGCTCAGGGGATTGGAGGAATTGCTCTTGATGGGAATAATTTATGGGTAGCTGTTTATTATCCAGATTTTACTTCTTATCCATATGCATATGCTTACAAAATTAATCTATCCTCTAAACTCGTCGTTGATACAATTCCACTTCGGGGAAGACAGGTACAGGGCATTGCAGTCAAAGGAGATACTATATTTTATGTGAATGATAATTTCCATGGTGAACCAGAGAGAATATATGCATACAGAAAAGCCGTTGGGGATACACTGTTCTCATTTCCGGCACCTGACCCTGATAATGATTGTGACCCTAAAGGACTATTCTGGGATGGTCAATATCTTTATTTAATTGCTTTTAGACCAGGTGGTAGTGCAAATGCTTACCGACAGTTGTATAAATATGAAATTACAAGTGCGGGAAATCCTCAGATTGTAACATCTACTTCGTTAATAAATTTTGGGAATGTTATTATTGGAAATACTGCGACCTACAATCTTACTATTTCCAATCTTGGGACTGCAAAGTTAATTATAACAGCGAAAACTATTACCAATCCTCGCTTTGGTATATCCCCGAATAATGTTCCTGATACAATAAATCCAAATCAGTCTAAGAATTATACTATGTCATTTACCCCACTTATTGCAGATACTGTATCGGGGCAATTACAAATACAAAGTAATGATGTGTTAACCCCAACAAAAATTGTTGAGTTAAGAGGAAAGGGAATACAAAACGGTAGTTTTATTGTTTTATCAGATACAAGTTATAATTATAGTCAGAGGAGAGTAAATTCTTTGTGTGGTTTTAAATTTAATATTACAAACACAGGGAATACGCCACTTATTATTAATTCTATGCAAGCCTCAACACCGAGATTTAGACTTGATACAACAATGTTATCTTTTCCTGTAACTATAGATTCTCAAAAAACTCGAACATTCAGGGTCTGGTTTAATCCTAATTCCGTCTCTATTTTCACAGATTCACTCATCATCAATTCTAATGCAGTGAATATGCCACAGGCAAAGTTGTATTTAACAGGAGAAGGTGTTTTACCATCTACAAATCTTGGAACAATTTACTGGCAAGGCAATTGTCCTGACAACCCATTTACAAGTTATGATGACTACCAACCTACAAGTATAAAACAAATACAGGATGTTAACAATGATGGTGTTAATGATGTTGTTATTAGCTCTGGTAATTATCTGGTTACCTGCTATAATGGAAATTCTTCCGTTACTGGTGATATCTTATGGATATTCAATACAGGTTATAACAATAACAATACAGGTTCTGTTTTATGGGAGGATGGTTTACAAATTCGTGATGATATAAATGGTGATGGAGTTCAGGATGTGGTGTTTGGTTGTGGTGGTGGTAATGAAATGGTATATACAATATCAGGAAGAACAGGCACTCTAATATGGCTATATGGTGATTCAGTTAATTATAGCCTTGGAGATATTGAAGCCGTTAGAGTTGATAAGGATTACAATGGAGATGGAGTAAAAGATGTTCTTGTTTCTGCAAGTGGTACCGGAACTGGAAGCGGTGGCAGGCACGCTTTAATATGTCTAAATGGATTAACGGGTACTGAAATTTTTTATGTAACTCAGCCATCAGACTTTACAGGTGATGTGGTTTGTACACAAATTGGTGGAGCAATTGGAAACGGAAGTAATAGTGGTGCATATTCTGTAAAAGGATTTAATAATACTGGTTCACAGATATGGTCTTACACAACGACCGGGAAAATATGGTCTATGAGAGAGATACCTTCAATTAATTCTGATACAATTACTGAGATTATCGGATTCTATGGGTTTACAAGTTCTGTCTTTTGTGTTGCAAGTGATAATGGGCAATTAAATTGGCAACAAAATTTTGGGAGCGGAAATAATGGAACTATTGTTCTTTTAGATGACCTTGATTCAAATGGTTTTATTGATTTTACAATGTCTGGACCTCAAACAGTTTATAGAGTTGATACTAAAACTCATAATACTTTATGGTCAGTAAATCCCGCCGCTTCATATATTCGAGATGCTACTTTTCTCTCTGATGTAAATAATGATGGTACAAGAGACATTGCTGTTGCTATGCAAACTCCAGGTAAAGTTATTGTAATGGATGGGAAAAACGGAAATACATTATTTGAATATTCTTTTGGCTCTACTGTAACATACAGGGCAGATAGGGTTGAGGCAATTTCCAGTATTGATGGTAACAATACAACTGAATTTGTTGCAGGGTGCAGAGATGGGCGAGTAGTAATGTTTTCAGGAGGAAATGGTACTCCTATCGGTATAAAACCAGTTATTACAAATGTACCAGCAGAATATAATTTGTTCCAAAACTATCCAAATCCATTTAATCCAACAACTACAATAAAATTTAGTATTCCAGTAAATAAAAACTCTTTAGTTCCTGTGGTTTTAAAAGTATATGATTTAATTGGTAGAGAAGTGTCGACATTAGTAAATGATAATTTAGAACCTGGAGTTTATGAAGTTAAATTTGACGCAAATAATTTGACTTCAGGAGTCTACTTTTATAAGATTGAGACACCGGAATTTGTTTCTGTTAAAAGAATGGTTTATATAAAGTAAAAGATTTTCTTAAATTTTGTTATTTTTTACGCGCACAAGTTCTGTTAACTTGTGCGCTTTGTTAATATAAATTTTTTTGTTCATGAATTTAACAAAGAGGAAAATACTTGTAATTGTAGGTCCAACTGCATCGGGAAAAACAAAATATTCAATAGAGGTAGCGAAAATAATCAACGGTGAAATAATTTCTGCTGATTCAAGGCAGGTATATAAAAATATTAGCATTGCAACTGCAATACCAGATGAGAAACAAAGAAGCTCGATAAAACATCATTTCATAGAGGAGCTTCAACTTGAAGAGGAATTTAACGCTGGAAAATTTGGATTATTGGGAAGGGAAAGAATAGAAGAGATTTTTAAAAGAAAAAGGATACCTATTGTTGTGGGGGGAAGCGGTTTATATGTTAAATCTTTAATTGATGGTCTATTTGATTCAGAACCTGTAGACCCTAAAATCAGAGGAAGATTAAATCAACTTCTTGAAACTAAAGGAAAGGAGTATCTTTATAATGAATTAATGAGAATTGATAGTGAATCAGCTTTAAGATTAAAACCTCACTATTTTCGCAGAGTGATAAGAGCACTTGAAGTATATTATCAAACCGGAGAGAAAATTTCCACATTACAAAAAAATATACCTGAAATAAACTTTAGTTCTCTTCAGGTCGGTTTGGGTGTTGATAGAAATTTTCTATATGAAAAGATAAATAATCGGGTAGATGAAATGGTTAATAGAGGGTTAGTCTCAGAAATTGAGGTTCTTTTTAAAAAAGGTTATGATTATAAGAAGTTTAATTCGCTTAATACTGTGGGGATAAAAGAGGTCTTTCAATTTCTGAATAAAGAATTAACTTTTGAAGAAATGATTAGTAAAATCAAACAGAATTCACGACGATATGCAAAAAGACAGATGACCTGGTTTAGAAAAGATAAAAGAATCAAATGGATAAATATATCAAAATCTACTAAAGATTCCGAAGTTGTTGGTTTTATAGTAAAAGAATGGAATAAATTCATTAATGAATAATTATAAACTGAAACAATTACTCGATTCTCTTTACAACAAATACAACAAGCAATATTCTGATAATGATCCTGTGTGGTTATTGCATGGCTTACAGGATATAAAAGATATTGAATTTTTAGGATTCATTGTATCATGTTATGCTTATGGTAGAGTTGAACAAATAATTTTTCATACAAAAAAGTTTTTAAAATCAATTGGGGGAAATGTTTATGAATTTATTTTCAATTTCAATAAGAAGAGAGATTCAAAATATTGCAAAGGTTTTTATTATAGATTTAATACTGATGAAGATTTCCTTGAATTAGTTTTGGTACTTAATAAATTGATTAATAAATATAAAGATTTAAAAAGTTTATTTATTAGAACATATAACCCTTCTAAGGAGAATATATACGATGCTTTAAATTTTTTCTCTAAAACTATAAATTCTTTTTCTTTAAAAAATGGCTCATTTAGATATCTTATACCGGTACCGGAAAATAATTCTACTTGCAAAAGATTAAATTTATTTTTAAGGTGGATGGTAAGAAAGGATAATGTGGATTTGGGTATTTGGGGAAAAGAAATATCAAAATCAAAATTAATTATACCTGTTGATACTCATGTATATCGTCAGGCGCAAAGATTAAAGTTAATTGATAGAAAGTCTTGCGATATGAAATTTGCATTAAAGTTAACCGATAAATTAAAAACATTTGATCCGAATGACCCTGTCAAATATGATTTCTCTTTGTGTCATTTGGGAATGCAATAAGATAATAAATAATATTGAATTTATGTTGTATTTATAAACAACAACGGCAGGTAATACCTGCCGTTGCTTTATTTATTAATCTTCCCTTTACTATTAATACATACCACCCATATCACCCATTCCACCTGGTGGCATCATTGGTTTTTCTTTCTCAGGTTTTTCACTCACTGTAGCTTCAGTCATTAATAATAACGAACCAACTGAAGCAGCATTTTCAAGTGCTACCCTTGATACTTTTGTCGGGTCTATTACACCTGCTTTTACAAGGTCTTCGTATTTATTAGTTGTTGCATTGAATCCAAAACTACCTTTTCCTTCTTTTACCTTGTTTACAACTACCGAACCTTCTTCACCAGCATTCTCTACTATTTGTCTGATAGGCTCTTCAAGGGCTTTCCTGATGATGTTTATCCCTAATTTTATATCTTCATTATCAGTCTTTATTTCATCAAGTTTATGTATCACTCTTAAATATGCAACACCTCCACCAGGCACAATACCTTCTTCTACTGCAGCCCTTGTTGCATGGAGAGCATCTTCTACTCTTGCTTTCTTTTCTTTCATTTCAACTTCTGTCGCAGCACCAATCTTCAAAACAGCAACACCACCTGATAATTTTGCAAGTCTTTCCTGTAGTTTTTCTTTATCATAATCGGATGTGGTTTTTTCAATCTGAGCTTTTATTTCGTTAATTCTTTTCTTTATGTTTACAGTTTCACCAGCTCCTTCTACTATTGTTGTATTGTCTTTATCTACTACAACGCGTTTCGCAGAACCAAGGTAAGATAAGGTAGCATTCTCAAGTTTATATCCCTGTTCTTCTGAAATAACCGTTCCGTTTGTTAAGATAGCTATATCTTCAAGCATAGCTTTTCTTCTATCACCGAATCCAGGAGCTTTAACAGCACAAACTTTAAGCGTTCCTCTAAGTTTATTAACAACTAAAGTTGCAAGTGCTTCTCCTTCAATATCTTCAGCGATTATTAATAAACTTCGACCACTTTGTGCAACTTTTTCAAGAACTGGTAACAAGTCCTTCATCACTGATATTTTCTTATCGTGTATAAGAATAAGCGGGTCTTCAAGTTCAGCTTCCATAGAATCAGCATTGGTAACAAAGTATGGTGAAAGATATCCTCTATCAAATTGCATTCCTTCAACAACTTCGACAGTTGTTTCCGTACCTTTTGCTTCTTCTACTGTGATTACTCCATCTTTTCCGACTTTATCCATTGCTTCGGCAATTAAATCGCCTATCTTTGGGTCATTATTTGCAGAGATTGAACCAACTTGTGCAATTTCCTTATTGTCCTTAATAGGTTGAGATAATTCCTTCAACCCTTCAACAACTTTTTCTACAGACATATCAATTCCTCTTTTCAAATCCATTGGATTTGCACCGCTGGTAACATACTTTAAACCTTCTCTAAAAATTGCCTGTGCTAATACGGTTGCTGTGGTTGTTCCATCACCAGCAACATCACTGGTCTTTGATGCAACTTCCTTTACCATCTGTGCGCCCATATTTTCAACAGCATCTTCCAGTTCAATTTCTTTTGCTACTGTGACACCATCTTTGGTAACTGTGGGTGCACCGAATTTTTTTTCAATCAGCACATTTCTACCTTTTGGACCTAAGGTAACTTTTACTGCATTAGCAAGTTTATCAACTCCTTTTAAGAGAGCTGACCTTGCTTCTGTATTGAAGTGAATTAATTTTGATGACATATTCTATACTCCTTTTTTAATTTTTTTTAATTTAAATAATTGCATAAACATCTGATTCTCTCATAATTAAGTACTCTTCGCCATCAATTGTGACTTCGGTTCCAGAATATTTTCCATAGAGTACTTTATCTCCTACTTTTAATTCCATTGGAATGAGTTTACCATCTTCGGTAACTCTTCCTTTACCTACTGCAACTACTTCCCCTTGCATAGGCTTTTCTTTTGCAGTATCGGGGATTATAATTCCCGATTTAGTTTTTTCCTCTGCCGGTGAGGGCTTTACGAGGATTCTGTCTGCTAATGGTTTTAAGTTCATATTGCACCTCTTTTTTAATTAATTGATAATATGTAATTTATTTATTATTATTAGCACTCTCAAGTGAGTAGTGCTAAAATAATATATTTATTTTTGAAAATCAATACTAATTATTTCCCTTTTATAAAATTATTTTTTTTTAAAATCAGTGCCCAAAAGATTTTTAATTCTCAATTTATAAAAAATTGTTTTCGATAATCTTAAATTAAGTATACTTCTTTTGGTAATCACAATATTTTTATTTTTTCAATTCGGTTTAGCTTTGTTAATTTTAATTTAAAATTTTTTTATAGAGAAATGTTTTTGTTTTTTAGTGCTTAAAATGGAAATTCGATATGAGAACATTAATTTGAGTTATCATAAATAAATTTGATTTTTTTCGCATTATTAAACTTATACTCTAAAACAAATAATTATAATGGTGGGATGTATTGCATATTTCCCTATGAAATTTTAACAAAAAAGAATAATCAAAAGAATTTTTTCTTGTATTAAAACCTTATTTTTTAAAAAAATTAATTTTGAGTAAAAATCTTGACTTCAGAATAAGTTTTGCATATAAAATTAGAAAAACACAATAGTACTATATCATCTGTTTTTCATTAATAATATTTCACATTAAAATATTTGTTTACATTAATTAAAAATTTATTTATATTATAATTGAATATTTTTAATACAAAGGTTTTTCAAGGGATAAGGAAATGATATCCGATAATTTAGGAAATATAAATTATATAGAGAATTACGAAAAAATATTAGAAGTATTTAAATGCTTTTATAATTCAATTACAGAAGCGATATATATCCATGACCTTAACGGAACTTTCATTGATGTTAATGAAGGTGCAGTTAAAATGTATGGATATGAGCGTTCCGAGTTCATTGGAAAAACGCCTGAGTTTCTTTCAGCACCGGGATTGAATGATATGCAGGCTACATTTGAACATTTAAAAAAAGCTGCTGAAGGTGAATTAAGAGTATTTGAATGGTGGGGCAAAAGAAAAAATGGCGAAATATTTCCAAAAGAAGTTATTTTAAATAAAGGTAAATATTTTGATAAAGATGTTATAATTGCTGTTGCAAGGGATATAACTTTTAGAAAAAAAATTGAAAATAAGCTTTACGAAAGCGAGGAATCTTATAAGACTTTAGCAGAGAATCTTCCGGCAATCGTTTATAGAATTTATCTGAAGGAAAACAATCGTCTTCAATTTTTTAATAAGTATGTTGAAGAATCAACTGGATATAGCATTGAAACAATCGATAATCAAAAAAGTATTTTACCACTTTATTCATTGATGTCCGATGAGGAAATAGAAACATCAATGGGAATTGTTAATGAATCATTTAAGAATAAATGTCCTTTCATTATTCGTTACAAGATTAAAGATAAAAATGGTTCAATAAAATATTTATCAGAAAGGGGAAGACCGATATTCGACAGGGATAATTCACCTCTATATATTGATGGTGTTATATTTGATATTACTGAGAGAGTGCTTGATATGCAGAAAATTCAGAGTTATTCAAAACAACTTGAAGAATTAAATATAAGTAAGGATCAATTTATTTCAATATTAGCGCATGATTTAAGAAACTTCACACATATATTGTTAAACTTCTCAAATTCATTATATAATGATATAGATACATTGACAAAGTCACAAATTACCAGTATTGCAAAGTGTATAATGTCAGTATCACAAAGTCAGAGTGCATTGCTGGAAAATCTTCTGGAATGGTATAAACTAAATTTGAATAAACACAAAGTAGAAATAGAAAAATTAAATTTAAAGAGTTTAGTATCTGATGTGATAAATCTTTTCAATTTCAATATTACAAGTAAAAATCTTATAATAAAAAATCTTATCCCTGATGATGCTAAGGTATATGCTGATAAAAATTTGTTAAAAGTTATTGTAAGGAATATTTTAAGCAATTCTATAAAGTTTTCAAAACAGGGTGGTAGAATAACGATTGATTTTCTTAGCGAAGGGCAAAAAAGCAAAGTAATATTTATAGATTATGGAGTTGGCATAAAAGAAGAAATAAAGAAGAAACTTTTTTTAAAGGATGTATTTGTATCCACAAGAGGTACTTCAAATGAGGCAGGTACAGGGATTGGTTTATTTATTTCTAAAGAGTTGGCAGAATTGAATAAAGGTAGTATTGAAATCGAAAGTAAGGAAGGGGAAGGTACTCAAGTAATTTTAACATTACCTAATAAGGAGTAAAAAACTAATATATTAATAAGCGATAAAATTTTAAGCGATTGAATTGAATTTTTCTTAAAAAAATTAATATTTGTAATTTATATAAATTAAATGTATTAATATGAAAAAAATCAAAAATTTTTTAACATTAGGAGTTTTATTTTTATTTTCATTTTCTGTTATAATAGGTTGTGGTGGGAAGAAAATGAGCGATGAAGATTATCAGAAAATCACCACTGAGGTTTTAAGTGAAACAATGAAGGGTGATTTTGGACAGTCAATTACTAATCCAGAAGAATATTCAAAGAAGTGTGAAGAGATTCTAAAAGAAGTTTGTAAAAAATATGGGTATTCAGTTTCAGATTATGAAAATAAGGCTAAAGAGGATATGAAAAACTTTAAATAGAAATGATTAGGTACTCATAAAAAAGTATTTATTCTTCTAATCACTTTCCCTTATTAAAATCTATTATCGAAATTGTATCAGCAGATTCGTTACTACTATGTGATTTGTTATAAATGAAAATAGCTTTATCGGATAAATTATAATTGCCCTCTATAGATAATTTTTCAGTGATAAAATTTATAACTTCAGTTTCGTTTAGTGAGCCATTGTATAAAAAGGGTTTTACTCCCCATACAATATTATTAAATCTTTGAATATGAGAATTTGGAGTAATTACGAATATATTCGCATTTCCTCTTTTATTTGATAAATATAAAGGGGATTTTCCCGTTTTTGAGATTGTTATTATTGTTTCAATTTTTAGTTTCTCTGCTATTTCGATTGCAGTTGAGCATAAAACATCAAGAGTAAAATGAATTTTTCTTTCCTGCCTTATAGATAGGGGTTTTATTTGCTCTGTCTTTTGAATTATTTTTGACATTGTTTTAACTGCATTAACGGGGTCGAAACCTATTGATGTTTCCGCTGATAACATAACACAATCTGTTCCATCTAAAATTGCATTTGCAACATCAGAACTCTCTGCACGGGTTGGTATTCTATTTTTTACCATGCTTTCAAGCATCTGCGTTGCTGTTATTACTGGTCTTAAATGTTCATTACATTTTCTTATTATTATTTTCTGTAATAATGGTACTTCTTCTGGCGATAATTCAATGCCAAGGTCTCCTCTTGCAATCATTATTGCATCTGATACTTTTATTATTTTATTTATGTCCTTTATTGCTTCAGGTCTCTCAATTTTAGCTATAACAGGAATTCGAAATCCTTTTTTTGAAAGTATTTTTTTTAAAGTTAATATATCCTGTGCTTTTCTAACGAAACTTAATGCAATCATATCCACACCAAGTTTAATACCAAAATCTATATCTTGTAAGTCCTTTTTCGTTAATGCAGGTAGTGATAGTTTTGTATCAGGTAAGTTAATTCCTTTATTTTCTCTTAGTATTCCACCTTTTATTACTTTACAAATTAAATTTAGGTAATTGTTCTTTTTTATTTTTCTTTCAACAAGTAGAAGAATTAAACCATCATCAATAAGAATTCTTTGATTAATATTAACATCCTTACAAAAGTTTTTATATGTTGTTGAAATCTTTTTACTGTCGCCTGATATATCTTCAGAGGTAATTGTTATTGTTTGATTTTCTTTCAAAATTACTTCTTTTACTTTTAATTTCCCCACTCTTATTCTTGGTCCCTGTAAATCCTGTATGATAGATACATTTTTTCCTGATTCTTTTTCTGCTTCTCTTATATTTTTTACATATTCTTTGTGTTGGTTAAAGTCCCCATGAGAGAAATTTAATCTTAAAGCATCTGCTCCTTCATAAATCATCTCTTTTAAAACTTCTTTATTACAGGAAGCAGGTCCTATAGTGCAAATTATTTTTGTTTTATTAAACATTTTTTTGACTTTTAAGAATATTTTATTATTTTCATTTTAAATATAAATTAACAAAAAATGAGAAGTATAAAAAGTAAAATTGCATTAATTACAGGTGCCTCAAGTGGTTTTGGTGAAGCCACAGCATATCGTCTGGCTGCTCAGGGCTGCAATTTAATTCTAATTGCAAGGCGCCTTACTCGCTTGAAGAAAATTTCTGACGATATCAAGGAAAAATTTTCCGTAGATGTTTATCCAATAAAACTTGATGTAAGAAATCAGAAAGAAGTGTCAAAAGCAATTTCTAAATTACCTTCAAAATGGAAAAAAATTGATTTTTTAATTAATAATGCTGGATTATCTCGTGGGTTAAATAAAATACAAGATGGTTTAATTTCTGATTGGGAAGAAATGATAGATACAAATGTTAAAGGATTACTTTATGTTACAAAAGCTGTAATACCATTGATGATAAAAAATGGGTCAGGACATATTGTAAATATTGGGTCAATTGCGGGTAGAGAGGTATACCCCGCTGGTAACGTCTATTGTGCATCTAAACATGCTGTGGATGCATTAACCAAGGGTTTCAGGATTGATTTACTCGGCACAAATATAAAAGTTTCTACTGTTGACCCAGGCTTGGCTGAAACGGAATTTAGTATAGTTCGTTTTCACGGTGATAAAAAGAGGGCAAAAGCCGTATATGATGGGCTCATTCCTTTATATGCTGATGATGTTGCAGATGCTATTGAATATATCTTAACAAGAGATGATAATGTGCTTATAGCTGAAATATTAATATTCCCAAAAGCCCAGGCATCAAGTATGCATGTACATAGGGAATTAGGAAAATCAACTTGACTTGAAAAAAATTTACTATAAAATTATATTTGTTTTGTAAATGCGGGAATAGCTCAGTTGGTAGAGCGCAACCTTGCCAAGGTTGATGTCGCGGGTTCGAG
>CAZMAR010000002.1:718888-727479 GCA_964564635.1 uncultured Ignavibacteriaceae bacterium | reverse complement strand
TTATTTGTTTTATAAAAGCTACAAACTCATCTCTTCCAAAAGGTTTTGCTATATAATGAGTGCATCCTCTTTCTAAAAACTCTTTCTTGTCTTTTTCCATTGCAAAAGCGGTTACCGCAACAATAGGAACATTTTCATACCATGGGATTTTTCTTATCTCCTCCACTGCCTGCAAACCATCCATACCTGTTCTAAAATTTATATCCATAAGTATTAAATCATATTTTTTAATTTTTGCTTGATTTATACCATCAACTGCATTCATTGCAAAGTCAACTTTACAAATATCTTTCAGAAATGACTCTACAATATAAATTGCTTCCCTGTCATCCTCCACATATAAAGCTTCTATAAGTGGTAATTGCACTTTCAAATCTTTTTTTCCCTCCTTATAATCATCATTTATATAATCTGTTCTGTATATACTTTTTTCAAAATATGGCAGCAACACAACAAACTTCGAACCTTTACCCACAAGACTTTCCTTAAGATAAACTAATCCATCAAGTGCATTAACTAAATTTTTTGTAATTGTTAAGCCCAATCCAACCCCTTCAAAAGTCCTGCCGTGCCCTTCGCTCACCTGCCTGAAAGCATCCCATATAATTTCTTGTTTCTCTTTAGGTATTCCAATTCCTGTGTCTTCAACTGTAATACATAAATATCTTTTATCGTTCTTTGTCTCTAAATTTAAAGAAACATTTATATACCCCTCATTTGTATATTTTATAGAATTATTTATTAAGTTATTCAGAATTTGTCTCACTATTGCTACATCAGAGTAAACATTTAAATTGTCAAACTCCGATTGAAATTTTAATTTTATATTTTTTTCGCTGGCGGAACTCTGGAAGAAGTTGATAACATCTTCTATTTCCTTCACGATATTAAATGTAGAAAACTTAATTTTAAGTTTTCTTGCTTCTATTATAGAAATATCAAGTAACTGATTTAAAGTATCAAGCAATCTTTTTGAACTTTTGCTGATTTTCTCTGCAAATTCACATAATCTTTTCTCTTTCAAATTCTCTTTTAGTAAATCCGAAAATCCTATTATTCCTACCATTGGTGTTCTCAATTCATGGCTCATCTGTGCAAGAAAATTAGATTTTATTCTGTTCATCTCTTCTGCTCGTTCCTTTGCAAGTATTAAATTCTGTTCCGTTAATTTTTTATCAGTAACATCTTCTACCATTTCAATTAAATAAGTTATATTACCTTCTGAATCATATAAAGCACTCGTAGTTGCTGAACCCCAGAAAACATCTCCATTACTTCTTAAAAATTTTTTTACTGCTTTATATACAGGAATTTCTCCATTCAGAAGTTTTGCATAATTTTCCTCATCTTGTACAAAATATTCATTATGAATAAAGTTCTTATATAATGATTTAAATATCCTATCATCTTTGCATCCAACCAAATAACAAAAAGCATTATTTACCCTGATAATGTTATAATTTTTATCAAAAATAACCATAGCAATTGGTGCTTCTTCAAATATTTTCCGAAATCTTTCCTCACTCTGCTTTAATGCAATTTCCGAGATTTTTCTTTCAGTTATATCCAATACACTCGTCAAAATGCATTTTTCATTATTAATATCAATAAGTTCAGCCGAGGTCAGTCCAGTAATTATTTTTCCTGATTTTATCCTGAATTTATATTCTTTCTGAAGCACTTTACCCTTAGATACTAATTCATTTAAAAGCTCCTCTCTATCTTGTAGATTTACCCATAATTTTCTTTCAACTGTTGTCTTACCAACCAATTCATCATATTGGTAACCAGTAATTTTAAGAAAACCTTCATTTACATCAATTATTGTACAGTCCTTAAACTTTGTAAAACAAATAGCATATGGGGATGACGAAAATGCTTTGGAAAATTTCTCTTCACTCAATTTGAGCTCCTGCTCATTAATTTTACGATCAGTTATATCCTGTAAGGCTAATGAAAATTTTGAATATCCCTCTTCGTCAGTTCCGATATAATGTGATATTGCAAAACGCCATCTATTAGCAGAATTTAAATATTCGAAAGTAACCGGTTCTCCAGTTTCCTTGCTCTTTCTGAAATTTTCCAACCATATTTCTTTAATATAGTCAGAAATTCCTAAATCCTTGAAACTCTTTCCTTCAAATTCTTCATGAGAACGATTAAAAAATCTTGCTAATTCCTTATTTACCATAAAGAAAACAATCTCATCTCCTATTACTTTGCATATCGCTCTTAATATACCTGGACTTTCGAAAAATTCCCTAAAATTCAATTCTCTTTCTTTTATTTTATCCTCTGCCCTCTTTAATTCAGTAATATCATGAAATTCTGTTACAAAATAATTCTTTTCTAAACTGAAAACATTTACTTTATACCATTTATTAACTGAAACTGAATAATATTCAAAATTTTTTCTACCATTATTGACATCAATCTCATTATATAACTGAAACCAGTCAAATTTTCTCTTTCTTATATAAGGTAAAATTTCAGACGCTTTTTTCCCTATTATATTTTCTCTTTTCAACCCTGTAATTTCCTCAAATGCCTTGTTTACATCAAGAAAAATAAAATCAATAAAATTATTTTTCTCATCCCGTATTATTTGATGCAAAGAAATCCCACTTATAAGATGCTCTAATATAGTTTGATAATGCTTGACAGTTTTCTTCACAGTTAAAAATTTTTTGTGAAAATTAATTTTCAAAGAAATTTATTTCAATACATTTCATTCGTTATTTTGTCAATAATTATATTCTTTGGAAAAAGAATCTCAAGTATCTCAAAATTATTAATAATATAATTTATTTATTATTATTTCATCCAGCGGCGAACCACGAAACACTTTTTATTTTTCGGGCAACTCTTGATGCTATTGACAGGAATTCGTTCCTTTAGTAACCAGTCTAATCTTTTTTTTATCTCAACTAAATGCACACCTTGTCCCGGGGATGATTCTATAATATATTTATCATCAAGTACATAAAATGTGTGACCAGGATATCCAATTATATCAAGTGACTCCAAGATTTCTATAATTTCTTCTACATTTTTTCCCTCAATTTCCACTGAATCTCCAAACTCTATTAACTCCCTTGATGTCCTTGGGGTATACCTTTCTGTTACATCATATAACAGTCCTGAGCAATCTACTCCTTTAAGCATCCATTTCTGTTTTATTTCATCAGATATCTCATTAGCAGGTTTATAGTAATCAAGCATCTCTGGAAATCCAAATGCAAATATTCCTCCGTATAGGTATGGTGTTCCAATTCTGGATTTTAACCTTTCAATAATAATTTCTTTCGATAGTGTATCCCTGAGGAAGCTGTTTAGTTTCTCATTTGTTGTTCTAACAAAATGCCAATCAATATAATAAAATGCTTTTTTATTGGGGGAATTATCTGATTTTACTTTATAAATTATGGAGTTATTTATTTTATATGCTTCTTTTATCTCAAATACAGTATTTGTATATGCTATATATTCAAAACCATAAGTAACCCCACGCGAATCAAGTTTCAAAGTAGAACCATCTTCACCTCCAAAAACTGTGTTAAGGTCTAAAATACTAAATACAGGCACAAAACTTTCTGCAACTGCATACTTATCTGTTTGTAATACAACATATTGTCCGGCTGAAAATCCAGGAAATAATAACGTAATAAATACAATTAATCGTATAGATTTCATTAAATCTGCTCCTAAAAAATATCCTGTTCTTTTCACTCTGTACTGTTTTCTTTGATAAAATTAAATACTTTAATAATTAAAATACATTAATAAAAAAGGGTTGAATATCTAATTCAACCCTTAAAATTTAATTCAGGAATTTCTTAAACCTATTTTACCAATATCATTTGTTTTGTCTGAAAGTAATTACCGCAGCGTAATGTATAGAAATATATCCCTGATGATAAATTCTCCGCCTTAAATACAATTTGATATTCACCAGGTTTCATTTCTTGACTGATTAGTTGTTCGACTTCTTTTCCAGTTATATCAAATACTCTCAAACTTACATATCCTTCCTTACCTATAGAAAATCTTATTATTGTTGAAGAATTAAACGGATTTGGATAATTCTGCCTTAGATTATAATCATTCACTACCAATGATATGTTCTTTATTACTAACGGAATACTTCCTTCATCAGCACCTTTATATGGCGCAATGGGATTCCTTAAATCATTATCAAAATCTGTTGTTATTCCTGCTATCGGTGTACCTTTTAGTATTGTATCTCCAATTGATGCTCCTGTCAAATGTAAATCTGTTGCAGAAACAAGATTTACATTTGAAAACACAGTATTTTGCTCATTTGGATTTGCTGCTGTTTTATAATCTGATAAATTGTTATATCCAGTTGCTCCCCAGAATGCATGGAAACTATTTGTACCATTTGCAAAATAACAATTGTAATCAATATTCAATGAGCCACTTGTGCTTACAAGCGCAAATCCAATATGATTTACATTACCTCCAGTTCTATAATTAATGCAAATATTATTTTTCATATTTAAAGTCAATGCTGATGCCCCGATTCTAATTCCTGCCGAGGTAGTCGCTCCTGCTGTTCCACCGGTGTGATTTCCACCAATACGTGTTGTATTATAATAGATATTCGCGGTATATGCATTGGAACCAAGAAATTCTATTCCTGTTACTGTTTGTACACTTAAGTTATCGAGTGTATTGGATACCATATTATTTTGGACATTAAAAATTGAACCAGCTGCCGGTCCCGCTGCATAAATACCTCTTATCACAGTTGAGGTTGATGTAGAAGTCGACTGTAAGTCATATATCCAATTTTTCCTTATATTATATGTAGCACCTGTCATAGTTGACATAATTATTCCAGACACTATTGTATTATTCACTCCAACTGTTTGATATATCTTATTGGAATCCATATTCGTATTCATTGCACCTGATACAAGCCAAATTCCTGCATATCCCCAGTTAAATATCTCACAATTTGAAATTGTGTTACTGTCATTTGGGACAGTAGTAGACCCAGCAATTCCAACTCCGCTTCTTCCTCCTTCAATCTTACATCTTGTAATTAAGTTGTTTGAATTTCCAACTGTTGATGAAGTTAAAAGAACTATTGTTCGGGGACCTGCTGTATTCTGTGTATTATTTACAGCATGCACAAACCTTATAATATTATTCGTTGCTCCATTTGTCATTGCAATTGTATTTGAACTTGTTCCTGTTGTAGCAAGATTTTCTATCTTCAGATCAGGTGCACTACCAATCCCGCCAGGTCTTCCATCTATAATCACATAATCAGCATCATTTAGAACAAGAATCCCGGAAGTGGAGTTTCCCGATATTACCTCTCCTGTATTTCCAGCAGTAGGTCTTAGTGTTATAGTATTTATTGCACTCGTTCCTGACTTTGCTCCAAAAGTAATAGGAAATACTTCAAGTGAACCATTATAATCTGGTAATATTTCTATTATATACGCCTGCGTTACTGTTGAGGGTATTGCATCGTATGCAGACTGAATATTATTATGCTGACTAATTACAGACCCACTTCCCGTCTTAAGCACAACTGAGTTTGTTTGCCCGAAAGCAAAATTTATGATTAATAATAACAATGAAAGTAAAATTATTTTTTTCATAATGTTTTTTTTAGTTTATAAAAATATTATACCTTATTATAATGATTTTTATATAAAAATAAAAGTATTTCTGCACCTGTTTTTATGATTTTTCACACTCTAAAATACAAGCGAAAAAGCATATAGAAATTACCCCTTTCACTCTTCTGTTCCCGCTTCAAGTAGGTCATGCTTTGCACCAGTAATCTGCGACAATTTATCATTAAACCTATCAGCCGTTTTCAAACTCTCATTATATTTTGAAATTGCATAATTCAAATGCTTACCTATTAATGTAAAATCACCATAAAATTTTGCAAATGCACTCTGCACTGTTGACAGTTCCTCTAATATCAGTTTAGCTTGCTGCTCTATCTTCATCCCTTTAAGCCCATACACAAGAGCCATTAAATATGCATAAAAACTGTTCGGGGATACCGGTATAATATGTTTCTTAATTGCATAATTAAATATCTCATACTCCTTATCTGTCAGCGAATCATTTATTATCATTTCATAAAACACATTCTCCGCAGGAATATACATCATTGCGAAATCGAATGTACCCTCTGACGGATTTATATACTTGTTGGCTATCTCATCTATCCTACCTTTAACACTCCTTATGAAATCCTTCTTATGCTGCTTCTTTTCACTCTCCTCCTTTGCATTTACAAGTCTCTGAAAACTCTCAAGTGGAAATTTAGAATCCACAGGCACTATTCCATCTCCCAGCTTTATTATTGCATCCACCTGAGCTCCGTTTTTAAATTCATACTTCAATTCATAATTCTTTGCCGGAAAAATCTCTTTTAAGAGTTCCTCAAGCAAATATTCACCTATATTTCCTCTCAACTTCGGTGCACTAAGCAGATCCTGAAGCGAAGAAATATCCCTTCCAATTTCCTCTATATTTCTGGTTGTGGTCTCAAGTGAGCCTAATTTTTTCTGTATTTCGTTTATTACAACAGTAGAACTGCTGAGTTGTTTATTAATATTCTCCTGACTTTTTGCCAGGTTTTCACCAACAGTTTTTAAAATTGACTCCAACTGTTTATTTATAATTGTTTGAGTTTGATTTAAAAGTTCCTGCTGATTTTTTATGTACTCCGTTTGTGATTCAATTTGTTTTGTCTTTAAATCATTAATTTGATTTCTTAAGTCAATGATTTGCGGAGTCAGGTCGGTCTGCTTTGTTCTTAAATCTGTAATTTGGTTTATTATTTCAAGCAGTTGCGGAGTTAAATCAGTTGATTTTGCAGAAAATATTTTAATTAATATTACCAACAATAAAACTCCGATGAAAATAGTCAAGATAATTATTGTAGTTTCCATTTTTATTTTCTCCTCATCGTTAAATTAAAACGAAATAATTTCTTATTCAAGCAATTAATAATTGCTTTGTTTTTCATAGTGCCTAAAAAATGTTTTTATATAATAAAATAAAAAAGTTACTTTCATACAAATAACATTTAAATTAAAATAACATAAAAAGATTCATTTAATAAATAAAAAAGAAAAAGTCAGTCCGAAATTTTAATAAATAACAATTAATTAAAAGAATATTTAATCAATCAAGTAAGAACTTTTACAAATTAACAATAAAGTCACAAAAAAAGATTTTAGAGATTTAAAGCGCAAAGAATGAAGAATCATTAAAAAATTAGATACTACAAGTAGGCAAATACATTAAATTGTAGAATCATTTGTTTAAAAAAGAGCCTTTTTTACACAAAATTAAATTTGGAATTTCCACCTTAATCCTGTACAATACCACTCATAAATACTACAAATAGGTTAACATACTAAATTACAGATTCAATCAGCCCAAAAAAATTTTCAACACTAAATTTAATTCGGTATATCTACCTTAATCCTGTACATTAAACTTAAAATAAATGATAAATTTCATTCCAAAATTTTTATCAATTTAAATTTTACTTATTTAATTCAAGCAATATATACTAATACTCTCCAATCTCAACTTATAAAACAAACAGCCAAAAAATATTACTACAAGTTTCAACTATCATCTTAACCATTAATTCAATATGAATATATACCACAATAAAATCATATAATAAATATCACCCAAACAAAAACTGCTACGATTTCGATTCATTTATAAAAAACAACCCAAAATACGCACAACCACCTCTTTCCACTAACATATCAATTACAATTATCACATCTACCTCTATAGCTCCCGGTCTTAAGCCTAATACTAATTATCATATCAACCTGTATTGCCACAAGTTTTAACTCTTACATTAATCATATCCTCCACCTTTATAGTCACAAGTCTTTAATCTAATAGAAATTATCTTCTCAATCTGTATTGCCATTAGTCTTAACTCCAATATTAATTATCCCCTCTACCTCTATTACCACCAGTCTTTACTCCAATATTATTTATCTCCTCATTCTCAATAGGCACCGGTTTTTATTATCAAAAAAATTTTGACCCAACTTTAACAACCACCAATTTTAACTCTAATATTAATTATCTCCTCTACCTATATAGCCCTTGTCTTTATCCTAATAGTAATTATCTCATCAATCTGAATAGCACCAATATTAACTATAATACTAATTATCATCTCTACCTATATTGCCACGAGTTTTGACTCTAATTTTAATTATCCCCTCAACCTCTATTACCACCAGTCTTCACTCCAATATTATTTATCTCCTTATTCTCGACAGCCACCTGTCTTTACCCCAATATCATTTATCTCCTCTACCTTGATAAACACCAGTCTTTACTCTAAAATTTATTATCCCCTCAATATGAATAGCCACGAGTTTTAACTCTAATTTTAATTATCCCCTAAACCTCTATTACCACCAGTCTTTACTCCAATATTATTTATCTCCTTATTCTTGATAGCCACCAGTCTTTACTTCTATATTATTTATCTCCTCATTCTCGATAACCACCAGTCTTTATTCTAAAATTTATTATCCCCTAAATAT
>CAZMAR010000002.1:0-718788 GCA_964564635.1 uncultured Ignavibacteriaceae bacterium | reverse complement strand
CCTCATTCTCGATAACCACCAGTCTTTATTCTAAAATTTATTATCCCCTAAATATGAATAGCCACGAGTTTTAACTCTAATTTTAATTATCCCCTAAACCTCTATTACCACCAGTCTTTACTCCAATATTATTTATCTCCTCATTCTCGATAACCACCAGTCTTTACTCTAAAATTTATTATCCCCTAAATATGAATAGCCACGAGTTTTAACTCGTGGGAAAAAATAATCCATCAACATCTGGCTTTAGCCATTAATTGCTTTAGCAAAAAAAATAATACCAACAAACTCCTTTAAAAAAAACAATTACCTATTATTCCCAACCTCGAAAATATTATATAAAAAGAGATAATTAAAATTTAAATAAAAAATATTCTATATAGAAAATAAATAATTTTTTTTAAAAGAGAAATAAAAACATCAAAAAAAATCCTCTTATATCCTGAATATATAATAGCTATCACCCAATATTTATTAAAAATAAGTAAATTGTTATAAAAAATAATAAATTGTATTTTTCAAAAACTTTCAATCCTTTTATATGAAAAAATTTATCTTTGCGTTTTTACTTCTAATAAATTCCATCGCTCTACCGCAGGTAGTAATCAACGAAGTTATGTATTCCCCAACCTCCGGCAACAAAGAATGGTTTGAAATTTACAACACCAGTGCTGTCCCTGTCAATTTACAAAATTGGAAATGGCGTGATGCTGCAGCATCCAACCCCATCAGAACAATCACCACACAAAGTGTTTTACTACAGCCAAACTCCTTTGCTATAGTTTGCGAAGATTCCGCTAATTTAAAATCTCTTTATCCCAATATCTCCGGCATAATTCTCCAGTCTATAGGCTGGAACGCTTTAAACAACACCGGTAATGAAAACATAGTCCTCTACAACGCCTCTATGCTAACCTCCGATTCCCTTACATACAACAACAGCTGGGGCGGCGCTTCCGGCATATCACTCGAAAGAAAAGACGCTTACGCTCCTACAAATAACCCGAGCAACTGGGGCTCTTGCCTCAATCCTATCGGTGCAACTCCAAATCTTGAAAACTCCATCACTAAAAAAAACTATGACCTGGCACTCACTTCCTTTATAATTTCGCCCTCTTCTCCAATGCAGGGACAGAATATTAATATGAAATTCCAAATTAAAAATTTAGGAAAAAATATTGCAACTAATTTTCAATTAAACATCTACAAAGATATCAATTTCGACAGCATTCCTCTTCCCTCTGAGTTGATTAATTCTCAACCTTTTACCAGCCTCAATCCAGATGATTCTCTTGAATACAACTATACTTATAATATCTCGGACACTACTACTCTGCAATTTATTGCAAAAGTTATTTTTCCACCTGACCAGGATACAACAAACAACACTATCATCAAGCGAATCTATATCGGCAATAGACTGGTAATAAATGAAATTATGTACGACCCATTAACAATAAGTTGCGAATATGTTGAACTATATAATCCGACATCAAAATTAATTAATATTACAGGTTGGAAATTTATAGAAGAAAGCAGCACCACAAAACTTTCGGATTCATTATTTTTTACCTTAAAGCCAGGAGCATTTATTGTAATTGCTAAGGACTCAACCATATATAACAGATTTGATTATCTAAGAAATATTTCATCTGATAATAGACTAATATTCAATAAAAGTTTAAGCTTGAATAATGATGGAGAGCTTGTAAAAATCACCGATGCTTCAGATAATATAATTGAGTCTTTTATTTACAGCCCTTCCTGGCATAACCCCAATATTCCTGATAAAAAAGGTTACTCCCTTGAGCGTATCAATCCATTACTCAAACCTGATGATGCTAAAAACTGGAGTAGCTGTACCAACCCGCTCGGCGGCACGCCTGCCGAAAAAAACAGCATCTACACTCCAGTACCAGTAACCACCGCGGAAATTACGGTTTCTCCAAATCCTTTTTCTCCAGATGGTGATGGTTTTGAAGACTTTACAATTATAAAATATAAATTAAAATCTAACATCGTTCAAATTAGAATGAAAATCTTTGATGTAAATGGCAGGCTTGTTAGAACCTTACTCAATAATCAGGCAAGCGGAAGCGAAGGAGAAGTAATTTTCAATGGGTTCAATGATAACGGAGAAAGACTTAGATTAGGAATTTACATCATTTTTCTGGAAGCTATCGACTCGCAAGGCGGTGTTATAGAAACCCTTAAAGGTACTGTGGTCGTGGCAACAAGGTTATAATTTCTTTTTATTTTATCCCAATGAAAAAAATCTATTTTTTAAAAAACAAAAATAAATTCTCCGTTGGGAAAAAATAACACTCAAACAGGAAATCGATTCACAAGACATCAGTCTGCAATTTATATTACAGTTATAATAATTTGGACTTTTATAATTTATTCAAATTCCCTCATTGGTGAATTTGTCTTTGATGATGAAAGCCTCGTACAAAACAACTCTTCTATCACCACACTTTCTAATATCCCAAAATTCTTTTCCGGTGAAGAAGGCTTCCATAAAGTAATTGGTAGATATTATAGACCAATCGTTTCAACAAGTTATACAATTGATTACTGGTTATGGGGATTGAAACCTATTGGCTTCAAAATTACAAATATTCTAATCCACATCATAAATTGCATTTTGCTGTACTTTTTACTGCTCAAAATTTTCAAAGAGGAATTCAGACAAAAGAAATTTTTTGCCTTCCTTGCAACACTTATATTTGCCACACATACAATCCACACAGAAGCAGTCACCTGGATAAGTGGAAGAACCGACTCTTTAGTTACAATTTTCTTCTTTGCTTCTCTACTTTTCTATTTAAAATATTCCGAGGATCACAAAATTATTAATATTGTCCTTTCTCTATTTATTTATTTCATCGGCTTGATTACTAAGGAAATGATTATTACCCTTCCCCTTGTTATTTTTTTATACGACGCTATCTTTAAAAAAAGCGATAAAAAAAGTCTTACCAGTAATATTAAAATTTATATTCTTTTTATTCTGGTTACTTTAATTTTCCTTTTAGTTAGATATTTAATCTTCCTCAATGTACCTGAAAGAGAAAAATACCTTTATTTCTATGGAATTGATAATACTACTGTTATTGCAACTATGCTTAAAACAATCCCTGTCTATATAAAATTATTATTTGCTCCTGTTAACCTTCTTTATCATTACAACGGCGTTCTACCCGACTCAAAATCCCTGCTCGAACCACCTGTTATTTCTTCAATCCTTATTATTCTTGGATTCTTTATAACTGCTATTCTTTTATACAAAAAGCATTCTTCTATTTCTTTTTGTATTTTATTTTTCTTTATATCTCTACTCCCGGTAATGAATATCATTCCTACAATGAATCTTATGGCAGAAAGATTCCTTTATCTGCCATCTTTTTCTCTCTCTCTTCTAATTATGTATTTATTAATAAAATCTTCTGATAAAAAGTTTTACAAAATATTTGCGATTTTCATTTTGATAATCTCTATTTTATTTTCTTACCTCACTTATAAAAGAAATTTTGATTGGAAAAACAATAACACTTTATATAGCACAGGCGAAGGAATAGACGGCACTGTTCTGCTGGTAAATTCCGGCAATATATACGCTAACAAGCAAAACTTCGACGAAGCCGCTAAAAGATACATCCGGGCATTAGAAATTAGGGATAATAATGTTCTTGCTCACCATAACCTTGGATTAATTTACTTAATCAGAAATCAGCTCGACTCCGCTGAATACAGATTTAAAAAAGGAATATCTGTGGATTCTTTAGCACCTGATGGATATTTTCAACTTGGAAATTTATATATATCTAAGGGAAGAACAAAAGAAGCAATCGAAATGTTTGAAAAACTTCAGACAATTTTCCCGGACTATATGGGCTCAAAACAAATCCTTGAAGACCTTAAAGCAGGAAAACCAACAACCCCCATATTACCTGGCAAACCCAATGAATTAATAGAAAATCTTGATAAAGAAGCATACAATCTCTTTCAGGAAGGAAAATATGAAGAGTCCATAAAAATTTTACAAAAATTAATAGAGATTAATCCAGCCGGAAGAACTGGATCCTATTGTAATATTGGATTGAACTATTTTACAATGAAGAAATATGATTTAGCTCTTGAAAACTACTTGAAAGCTCTTGAATACGATAACAAGAACTTAACTGCTCTTGCCGGTATAGGTGACATATATTTAGCTAAGCAAGATATTAAAAATGCAAAAAAATATTTTAATAAAATACTTGAATATGAACCTGATAATGAATATGCAAGAAATAAACTTGATTCACTCAAAAATATTAAATAAATTATTATTATAAAACAAGTTTAATATTATGAATAAAAAGCTTTTTTACTTTTTACCATTAGTTTTTATTTTTCTTTCATCATTAAAAACTTTTTCGCAGGAAGATATTTTAGATTTTTTTAAGAAAGTTAAAATCTCTGCAGGGGTTGATTTATATTACGCTTATGATACAGATAAGGATAAAGCACTAATGTTGTCTTCCATTTCTCCTCATAGAGATGAATTCGGCTTGAACCTTGCAAATATTAAATTCAGTTACAATGAAGAACCAATTCGTGGTGTTTTAGCTTTCCATTATGGAGACATAGTTAAAGAAAACTGGGAATCAAATCATCCAAACATTCAGCAGGCAAACATCGGAATTAAACCTTTTGAAAACTTATGGATTGATGCGGGTTATTTTATTACTTATATTGGAGAAGAATCTTTTCCAAATGAATCTTCCTTTACCTCTTTTGCATTGCCATCACAATATCAACCATTTTATTATAGTGGTATAAAAATTAGCTATGACTACAAAGAAAAGTTTGGTGCCGCATTACATATTATGAATGGTTACAATATTATAGAAGACAACAATAAAAATAAAACTATTGGTTTACAATTATATTATAAACCAAAAGATTATTTAGAATTCTTATATAATAATATGATTGGTAATGAAATGCCTTCAGATGCTTCCGGAAAAATGAGAATGATAAATGATTTCATTATTTCTTATGGACCTTATAAAAATTTTGAAGCATCGTTTCTTTTTGATATAATTCTTCAGGAAAACTCTAAAATAAGTGACTCAACCTCATTTGCTTACGCATACGGTTCATTAGTAATTCTAAAATATCATTTTACTCCAAAGTTTAGCGCAATGATTCGTGGAGAGTATTATCAGGATCTAGATGGTATATTATCCGGAATCATTAAAAATAATATGGGAATGAAAGGAAATGGCATCACTATTGGATGTGAATACAGACCTCTGGAGAAAACTTATTTTAGATTAGAATCACGCTATCTTAGACTTGATGATAATCTTAGAATTTTCTATAATGAAGAAAATAGAAGATTGGAATTCATAATATCCGCAGGTATAGAATACTAAATTTTTCTATAAAGTAAATTAAAATTATTATGAAAAAACTTTTATTTATTTTGCTTTTAACTTTTTGTACAACAATTATTGCCTTTCCTCAGGTTTCATTTACAGATGTTGCTGTTTCTCTCGGTGTTAATGATGCTGGCGCAGGACAGGGGGTTGTTTTCATTGATGTAAATAATGATGGTTATCTGGATATTTTTCTCGTTAATAATAACACCCCAAGTAAATTATGGATAAACTCAAACGGCACCGCTTTCACAGAATCTTCTACTAACTGGGGTACGAATATTACATATCCAACGCGCGGGGTATCCGGTGCTGATTTTAATAACGACGGTTATGTAGATATCTTAATCGGTGCATGGCAGAATTATCTAATTCTTTATAAAAATACAGGAACTGCTTTCATTAATTTCACAACAAATGCCGGTTTATCATTCTTCTCTTATGGGGGATCTGTAAATTGGTTTGATTATAACTTTGATGGTAAGATTGATGTTTTCTGCGCTAACGATGGTTTACCCCCAAGATATAATTATTTCTTTAGAAATGATAATCTGAATAGTTTTACAAATGTTGCTCTATCCGTTGGCTTCAACGATAGTAATTCTACTCTTTGTCTTGCTTCAGCCGATTATGATAATGATGGGGATTTAGATATATTTTGTGGAAATCAAACAGCAATAGGGGCAACTACTACAGGCGTTTTATATAGAAACAATGGTGATGGTACTTTCACAGATGTAACAAGTGCTTCCGGTTTGATGACCAACTACTATTCCTGGGGAGCTGAATGGGGCGATTATAATAATGATGGTTATATGGATTTATTCATTGCAAACACGACAGGAATGAATCAGTTATTTAAAAATAACGGCAACGGCACCTTTACTGATGTTGCCCCTTTGGTTGGCGTTGCAGAAGCGGGGCAATCATATTCTTGTGGATGGGCAGATTACGATAACGATGGAGACCTGGATCTATATGTTGCAAGAGGGCAAAACTATGAAGACAAAATGTATAGGAATGATGGTACGACTTTTACTGATGTTTCCTCTTCTGTTGGGATGGGTGATCTTAGGCATTCAGCATGCTGTTCCTGGGGCGATTACAACAACGATGGTTTTCTCGATTTATATTTAGTTAACAATGGAACTGAAAACAGATTATATAAAAATAATGCTGGTAATTCAAATAACTGGATAATTCTAAAATTACAGGGTGTAACTACAAATCGCTCAGCTATTGGCTCGCGGGTTATTTTAAAAACAGGTTCTCTAACTCAAATTCGCGAAGTAGAAGGCGGCTCCGGTGGCAAAGGACAAAATTCACTACCCGTTGAATTTGGACTTGGAAGTGCATCTATCATTGATAGTCTAATTATTAAATGGCAAAGTGGAACGGTTCAATCTTTTGTTAATGTAAATGTAAATCAAATTCTGAATGTTATTGAAGGACAATCAATATCAGTAAAGAACATAAATTCAAGTTTACCCCAAAAGTATAATCTTTCACAAAACTATCCAAATCCATTTAATCAAACTACAGTAATTAACTACCAGTTACCCGTTTCAGGAAAAATAATTTTGAAGATTTATGATATTACAGGAAAATATGTTACCACCCTCATTGATTCATATCAATCTGCCGGCTCCTACAATATTTTCTTTGATGCAGGTAAACTTACAAGTGGAATTTATTTGTATAAACTTCAAGCGGATAACTATTCAGAAACAAAGAAAATGCTTTTAATAAAATAATAAAAAAATGGCTGGTGATTTTTTTCACCAGCCATTAATTAAAATTACAGCAAAAAATTTTCCTTTTTACTGTCCTAAATATGATTTTAATGAACGGGATCGAGAAGCCTGTCTTAATCTTCTTATAGCTTTCTCTTTAATTTGCCTGACTCTTTCACGGGTAAGTTTATAAATATCTCCAATCTCCTCAAGTGTAAGCGGATTTTCTTTTCCAAGCCCATAATAAAGCATAACAACTTCTTTCTCCCGTTGAGAAAGTGTATCCAGAGCCCTTTCTATTTCTATTCTTAATGAATCCCTCATCAATTGTGAATCAGGCATCTTTTCTGCTTTATCTGGCATAATGTCTATTAACTTTGTATCCTCTCCATGCACATTAGGAGCATCCATAGAAACATGCCCACCTGAGTTTTTTAATGTCTCCTGAACTTCATGCACGCTCATATCAAGAACATTTGCAATCTCCATTATATTCGGACTTCTCTCATTCTGCTGTTCAAGTTTACTTATTGTTTTTGAAATTTTACTCTTTTGCTGAACTATGTTTAATGGTAATCTTACTACCCTTGATTGTTCAGCAAGTGCCTGTAAAATCGATTGTCTAATCCACCATACAGCATAAGAAATAAATTTAAAACCACGAGTTTCATCAAATTTCTTGGCGGCTTTAATCAGTCCAAGATTACCTTCGTTAATAAGGTCATTCAAAGATAATCCCTGGTTCTGATATTGCTTAGCAACACTAACAACAAATCTGAGATTAGATTTTACAAGTTTATCAAGAGCTTCCTTATTACCTTTGCGTATTTGTTGTGCACATTCAATCTCTTCCTCAACAGTTAAAGGGGTTGTTTTACTTATTTCCTTTAAATAAATATCTGTTGATTGGTTCTCTCTACTTGTATATTGTTTGCCTAATTTCATACTTTATTATAATTTTTTAAATATAAAACTATTTAAGGATAATAAAGGTTTCAGCCAGCACTTATAAAGAAAAAAACAATATTTTTATTTAAAAAATATAAACTATATATAATCCCAAAAATTAATAGCAAACTATTCAGTAGTTCCAAGAAAATCAATTTTGTCATCTTTATGAAGTGTAACTATTGCTTTCTTTCTGTCAGTCGTGTATCCACTAAATCTGCCACGCCTGGTAAATTGCGTCTTACTTTTTCCTTTCCTTATTAATGTCTTAACCTTCAAAACTCTGACATTGTATTTTTTTTCAATCTCTTTCTTTATCTCTATCTTATTTGCATCCATAGCAACTTCAAAAGCATATTGATTCAGATTTTCTTGCAGAACTGTGTTTTTTTCAGTTATAAGAGGTTTTATAATAATTTGCTTCCTGTGAATTAAATCTTTCATTTTCTTACATTAGAGGTTTACACAATGGTTCAATCGCTGACTTTTGAATCAACAACATTTTATTATTTAATATATCATAAGTAGCAGCCTTATCAGATATCATAATTTTTAGGTTAGGAATATTCCTTCCTGATTTATACAAGGATTCGTCTTTTTCAGGTAAAAGCATTAGAGTTTTTTTATCATCGAGCTTCAGTGCCTTTAAAACATTATATAAATCTTTTGTCTTTGGAGTTTTAATTCTAAAATCCTGAACAATAATAATTTCATTTTCTCTGGCTTTAAGACTCAATGCGCTTTTCCTTGCTAACTTAGCCGCTTTTTTATTTATAGAAAGATAATATTTATGTGGTTTTGGTCCAAAAACATTTCCACCACCTCTATTAAGAGGTGAACGAACAGAACCCTGTCTTGCACGACCTGTACCCTTCTGACGAAATGGTTTCCTACCACTACCTTTTACTTCTCCTTTTTCCTTTGTCTTGTGAGTCCCCTGCCTTTTATTTGAAAGGTAGGTCCTCACAGCCTGATAAATAAGATGAGTATGTGGTTCTATACCGAAAATTTCATCAGGAAGTGTTACAGTCTCTTCAGATAAAGTGCCATCTGTTTTATATACTTTTAGTTCCATTATTAAATTTTATAAATTTCTATATATCCTGAATTAGCACCAGGGATTGGTCCCTTAATTAACATTAAATTTGAATCAGGAATGATTTTCACTACTTTAAGATTCCTTATTGTTGTTCTTCTGCCACCCATTCTACCAGCCATTCTTTGCCCTTTCCAAACTCTTGATGGATAGGAACTGGCGCCGATAGAACCAGGTGCTCTTTCCCTATCGCTTTGCCCGTGAGTTCTAACACCGCCACCAAAACCATGTCTCTTTACCACACCTTGAAATCCTTTTCCTTTTGAGGTACCCGTTACTTTTATAATATCTCCTTCTTTGAAAATATCAACTTTAATCACATCACCAGGTTTTAATCCATCTGCTGGAAATTCCCTTATTTCTTTTACGTATCTTGGAACGGGTAATTTATTTTTTGAATATTGCCCTCTAACCGGTTTACTTACTGTCTTTTCCCTTCTGACTCCAAAGCCAAACTGAATTGCATCATATCCATCTTTTTCTTTCGTTTTGATTCTGGTAACGGTACACGGTCCAGCTTCAACAACAGTGCACGGGATTGCATTTCCGGAACTCTCAAAATAGGTAGTCATTCCTATCTTTTTTCCTAATATGCCTATCATTGATTTGTTTTCCGTTTTAAAATTTTATTATTATACTTTTATCTCAATTTCCACTCCGCCAGGAGGGTCTAATTTGGTTAAAGCATCTACTGTCTTATTAGATGAATTCAAAATATCAATAATCCGTTTATGTGAGCGTGTTTCGAATTGTTCACGTGATTTTTTATCAACATGTGGAGAACGAAGCACCGTATAGACCCTTTTTTTTGTGGGCAGAGGAATTGGACCGCTTACAATAGCACCAGTTTGTTTTACGGTCTTAATTATTTTCTCTGTCCATTTATCAAGCAGAGTATGATCAAAAGATTTTAATTTTATTCTAATTTTTTGATTAGCCACTTTTTTGTCTTATAAATTTTCTATATACACTATAAATATTTCCAGTCCTCAATGTAAACTTCAGACTGAAAAATATATACAGGTTATAAGTAAATTCAGTTTTTTATTCTAATATCTTGGTAACAACACCGGCTCCGACTGTTTTACCACCTTCTCTAATTGCGAATTTAAGACCTTCTTCCATAGCAATTTCAGAAATTAAATCAACCTGCAATCTTTCAACATTATCACCAGGCATTACCATTTGAACACCTTCAGGTAAAATAATAACACCAGTCACATCAGTTGTTCTGAAATAAAACTGTGGTCTATAATTTGATGAAAATGGAGTATGTCTACCACCTTCTTCCTTTGATAACACATACACCTGACATTCAAATTTCTTGTGCGGAGTTATTGAACCGGGTTTGGCAAGTACCATTCCTCTTTCAATTTCCTTCTTATCAATACCTCTAAGAAGTAAACCGCAGTTAAAACCTGCTATAGCTTCATCAAGGGTCTTGTTGAACATTTCCGTACCTGTAACAACTGTTTTCTTATGCTGACCCAATCCAATTAATTCAACTTCATCACCAACTCTTACTTTACCTCTTTCAATTCTTCCTGTAGCAACAGTTCCTCTACCCGTAATTGAGAAAACATCCTCAACAGGCATAAGGAAACTCTTATCGACATCTCTTTGCGGTTGTGGAATATAATTATCCACTGCGTCGAGAAGTTCCCAGATTGATTTAAATCTTTCATCATCTACTGTTACATTTTCATCTAATCCAGCTTCCATAGCTTTCAGTGCACTACCTCTGATTACAGGGACTTCATCCCCAGGAAAACCATACTTGGTCAACAGTTCTCTAACTTCCATTTCAACCAAATCAAGCAGTTCAGGGTCAGCCGCGTCTACTTTATTTAAGTAAACAACAATTGCAGGTACTCCTACCTGTCTTGCAAGAACAATGTGCTCTCGAGTTTGTGGCATAGGACCGTCAGTAGCAGCAACAACAAGAATGGAGCCATCCATTTGTGCTGCACCCGTAATCATATTTTTAATATAATCTGCGTGACCGGGACAGTCAACGTGCGCATAGTGTCTTTTATCTGTTTCATATTCAACGTGTGCTGTTGCAATTGTAATACCCCTTGCTTTTTCTTCGGGTGCCTTGTCAATTTCTTCGAATTTCTTTATTTTTGCTTTTCCTTTTCGAGCAAGAGCCATTGTTATGGCAGCGGTCAACGTGGTTTTACCATGGTCGACATGCCCGATGGTACCAATATTAACGTGAGGTTTCGTCACGTCATATTTCTCTTTTGCCATTTAAGTCTCCTTTATATTTTTTTTGTTAATAAAAGGTTTTTTAAAAATTTGTGGGTCAGGGAGGAATTGAACCTCCCACCTCGTGCTTATAAGGCACGCGCTCTAACCATCTGAGCTACTGACCCAGAAAGGGAACCCTCCGAGAATCAGGTTATTTCTGATAATTTTCAGAGATAACCGTATTTCCCGCCTGGATTTTATAGAACGCTTCGCCGGTGCCTGATCGACGAGTTCCATTCTTGTAAAAGAACTGACCCATTTAGATATCTACCTGATGAAATTTAATAAGATTTTCCTTTCTCTACAACATATTCTGGAATACCACCAGGCAGTTCATCATAATGAGAAAATTGCATTGTATAAATTGCTCTTCCTTGAGTCATAGATCTTAAGGAAGTTGCATATCCAAACATTTTCGATAATGGCACAAGAGCTTTCACAACCTGAGCATCGCTTCTTTGTTCTATACCTTCTATCTTACCCTGTCTACCAGTTAAATCTCCCATTACATCACCAAGATATTCCTCCGGTGTAACAACTTCAACACTCATTATTGGTTCTAAAACAACCGGGTCTGCTTTTTTAACCGCTTCCTTAAAAGCAATAGAGGCTGCAACCTTAAAAGCAAGTTCAGAAGAATCAACTTCGTGATATGACCCATCTAATAAAGTAACTTTTACATCTTCAATAGGATACCCAGCAATTACTCCACTTCGCATTGCTTCCTCAACACCTTTTGCTACGCCAGGAATATACTCTTTTGGAATTACTCCACCTTTAATAGCGTTCTCAAATATGAAACCTTTACCTTTTTCATTTGGTTCCACTTGAAGAACCACATGACCATATTGTCCTCTTCCTCCAGTTTGTTTCACAAATTTTCCTTCAGCGGTAGCACTTTTTCTTATTGTCTCTTTATATGCAACCTGCGGCTTTCCAACATTTGCTTCTACTTTAAACTCACGCTTTAATCTATCAATAATAATTTCAAGATGGAGCTCTCCCATTCCGGAGATTAAAGTTTGGGATGTCTCTTCATTAGTTGACACCCTGAAAGTTGGATCTTCATCAGAGAGCTTTGCAAGTGATTCTGATAATCGTTCTTCGTCTGCTTTTGTCTTTGGTTCAATTGCAACCTGAATAACTGGTTCAGGAAAAGTTATTTTTTCTAATATTATCGGATCACTCTCATCACAAAGCGTATCACCAGTCTTTGTTCCACGGAGCCCTACTGCAGCAGCAATATCACCGCAATAAACTTCTTTTATTTCAGTACGACTATTTGCATGCATTTGTAAGAGTCTTCCAATTCTTTCTTTCTTTCCAGTCGTTGAATTAAACACAAAATCTCCAGATTTAACCATACCTGAATAGACTCTTAAAAAAGTTAACTTACCAACATACGGGTCTGTCATTATTTTAAATGCTAAAGCAGTAAATTTTTCATTATCCGAAATTTTCCTGACAACTTTATCATTCTTATGAATATGATGTCCATAAATATCACCTAAGTCAATAGGTGAAGGCAAAAGCTCAACAATTTTATCGAGAAGATTCTGCACTCCTTTATTCTTGAAAGAAGAGCCACAAAGAACAGGAATAATTTTTACCTCAAGAGTTGCTTTCCTGAGAGCAGAGATAATTTCTTCTTGAGATATTTCTTTACCTTCAAGAAATTTTACAAGTAAACTATCATCAATATCAGAAACTGCTTCGAGAAGTTTCTGTCTATACTCAACTGCCTGACCCTTAAAGGAAGCAGGTATTTCAATATCCTGATAAGTTGCTCCAAGAGTTTCTTCGTGAAACATTCTTGCTTTCATTGTTATTAAATCAATAATACCAGAAAACATATCTCCAACTCCAATTGGTAAATGTATAGGAATTGCATTTGCTTTTAACCGATCTTTCATCATCTGAATCGTGTTGAAAAATTCTGCACCAACTCTATCCATTTTATTAACGAAAGCAATTCTTGGAACCTTATACTTATCCGCCTGACGCCATACAGTTTCTGACTGTGGTTCCACGCCACCAACCGCACAAAATAAAGCAACTGCACCATCAAGTACTCTTAAAGAACGCTCTACTTCTGCTGTAAAATCAACATGTCCAGGTGTGTCTATTATGTTTATTCTATGATCATTCCAGTAACAGGTAGTTGCCGCAGATGTAATTGTAATGCCTCTTTCTTTTTCCTGTTCCATCCAATCCATAGTAGCAGCACCTTCATCAACTTCTCCTATTCTATGAACTTTTCCGGTATAATACAAAATACGCTCGGTAGTAGTAGTCTTACCAGCATCAATATGTGCCATAATTCCTATATTGCGCGTTCTTTCTATGGGTACTTCTCTCGGCATAAAAAATTACCATTTAAAATGTGCAAAAGCTTTGTTTGCTTCAGCCATTCTATGCACATCTTCTTTCTTTTTAACTGATGCACCTTCACCAACTGAAGCAGCCATTAATTCATTAGCAAGTTTTACAGACATAGATTTTTCGTTTCTTGCTCTTGCAAAATTAATAATCCATTTAATAGCAAGAGCAATTCTTCTATCCGGCCTGATTTCTGTTGGAATTTGATAGTTAGAACCACCGACTCTTCTGGACCTCACCTCAATTGATGGCATAACATTATTAATTGCTTTATTGAAAATTTCCAGTGGGTCACTTTTAGTCTTCTCAGCAATTATATCAAAAGTCCTGTAAACAATTTTCTCAGCAAGACTTTTTTTACCCTTTTTCATCACATTATTAATGAACCTTCCAACGAGAATATCATTATATTTATGATCCGGAATTCTTTCTCTTTTTTCTGCTCTCTTCCTTCTCATTAATTTTATAAATTAATTAACTGATTTATTTATTTTCCTCTTTTTGTTGTATTAATGATGGTTTTGCCTTTTTCGTTCCATATTTGGAACGACCTTTTTTCCTACCCTCAACTCCTGCAGTATCAATTGCTCCTCTTATTATATGATATCTAACACCTGGTAAATCCTTTACTCTTCCACCTCTGATTAATACAATAGAGTGTTCCTGTAAATTATGCCCTTCTCCAGGGATATAGGATGTAACTTCCATTCCATTAGTTAACCTAACCCTTGCAACTTTTCTCAGTGCAGAATTTGGTTTTTTGGGTGTTGTTGTATAAACCCTTGTACAAACACCTCTTTTTTGTGGACAACCATCCATCGCTGGTGCTTTACTTTTGTACTTCTTTGTCTCTCTTCCTTTACGGATTAATTGGTTAATAGTAGGCAATATTTTTTATTTTTAGTTAATAAAAAATTAAAATTACAAACTTGTAAATTACAAAAAATAAATATTTTAATCAAGATTATTTTTAAGACTTTTACTCTTATATACCTACCATCAAAAGATATTAAGATTATAAATATAAGAAATAAATTTAAAAATAATAATTTAGATAAGCGAAATATTAAAATTGAAAAAACAATATATTAGAAGTACAATAATTAAATGTGAAATCATTATTAATCAAAAATATTGTTTTTTTGAAATTTTTATGCATTTAGCCATACTCTTAATATTAAATTTTAGTTTATAATATGGAGTTGAATATTATTGTTTAACAAAATTTAAGATAAAAAATCCAACCAAACTTGAACATAAATTTAAATTCCAAAATAAATACAAATGAAAAATAATATCAATTATATTTACAACTTATAAGATATCAATAAAAATTTTAAAGAATGATTTCATCTAAAAAAAATTCATAATAATAAAATATGATAAAGTGTATTTTTTCTACAGATTTACATGGTAATAAAAACAAGTTCGAGAATTTTTTCTCATTCATCATTGGAAATAAACCTGATATTGTTTTTTTAGGAGGGGATATATTACCATCAGGAATATCATTATTTTCAGGTAAGGATGTAAATACACAATTCATCACTGAATATTTTAGAGAAAAATTATTAGATATAAAAAATAAATTAGAAAATAATTATCCCAAAATATTTGTAATAATGGGTAACGATGACCCAAAAATTTATGAAGAAGAATTTATTAAATTAGAGAAAGAAAGCCTACTTATTTATATAAATCAAAAAATAATTTCTTATGAAAAATATAAGATTGCAGGTTATAGTTATGTACCTCCTACACCTTTTTCTTTGAAGGACTGGGAAAAGTATGATGTATCCAGATATATTGACCCCGGTTGCTCTTCGCCCGAAGAAGGCTATAGAACCATAGAAATACCGGAAAACATAATTAGATATTCAACGATAGAGAAAGATATAAATTCACTTATTGGGGAAACATCAACAGAAAATTTAATCTTTCTGTTTCACTCTCCTCCTTATAAAACAAATCTGGACAAAATAAATACTCGTGGTAGAATGATTGATTATGTTAAAATCGATGAAAATGTTGGTAGTGTAGCAATAAAAAAATTTATAGAATCAAAACAACCACTCATAACTTTGCATGGACACATACATGAATCAGCACAGTTAACCGGGAAATGGTATGAATACATTGGAAAAACTTTATGTATTAATGCTGCACATCAGGGGAAAGAATTGAGTATAGTAACAATAAATATTGATGATATAATAAAATTTGATAGGATATTAATATAATCGCTATCTTAGAAAGTCTCAAGTTTTTTCGCAGCATCAGTAACAGCATCAATTTTCTGGGCAAAACTATTTTTCTCTTCAATATCTTTATCAGTAATAATATGAACATCAAGCAGATTTTCAACTTTATATCCGGTTCTTTGATAATTCATTTCTGCCAATGCAATACCCCATGCCTCAAGCCAGATTAATAAATTTTTCTTTTGTTCCTCCGTACCTTCAAAATGAACAAGTAAATCTATATCACTTCCAGGACCAGCAGAAGCATTTTTAGTACTGCCAAAAACATATAAACCTTTAATTCCGAATTTCTTGGTATCAATTACTGATGCAATTTTTTCAACCATTCTCATACGCCACTTCCAGTGATAATCAGATTTAGAAGACTCCTGTAAACTGGATAAAGACTGGCTATCAGGAGTTCCTGAAGGTTTTGTTAAGTATGCTAAAGCCTCATCAAGTTCAGAATTAAGCAAAATCTTTAGAATTTCCCCATTTGTTCTTTCTCTTATATCTATAACTTTAATTACATCTTCAAGATATTTGTATTCCGGTAATAAATAGGAAAGAATATTTTTAGAGGATTTTAGAAAAATCTCATTATATATTATTCCTGGATCATCTGGATATAAAGGTATATACCTTATAGATGACTCAACAAGATCTTGAAAGAAATGAGTACCAAAGGATAAATCAGGGACATAATTACCTTTCTTTTTCGCAATCTCTATAAGCGCAGCTGTATTGTTTATATCCGAATATGTTACACTTACTCCAAGTTTAATATCCCCTCTACTTCCCCATCTCCCAGGACCCATCAAAATAAACTGTCTCTTCGGTAATAGCTTATTTAATTTACCAACCGCTCTTCCTACCTCCTGCATAGTAGTTAAGTCAGAAATTTCGCTGTATGAATCAGGGTCTACATATACAATATGAGTTATTTCAGGAATTCTTCCATTTGAGATGTATCTTTTTGCTGTAAAAATTATTTTTTCTTTAGGAACATCTTTAGGTATCGGTGATGGATTTATATCTTCAAAGGAAGTTTGGGTCCTGCATTGTAAAAGGTAAATATTTTCACCATCAGAAGCAAATTCAATATCAACAGGATGATTAACACTTTTTTTAAGTACAGTAATCAATGAATGCATTAATTTTACAAAATCGGTAGAAGTAATTAAACTTTCAAAAGAAGCAATTGCATTATTCCATTCCTTTTTAAAATCGATATTAAATCCTTTTTGTAAATGTCCATCTTTATAAACTGAAAATACTTTATCAACCATTGGATATTCATTTCCATACTCTCTCAATAAATCTTTAATCTCAATAGTTTCAAAAGTGTTGGTCTCAAGATTTATAACGTCAATTTTCTTGGGAGAATATCTAATAGTCTCTTCAAATGTTACATTTACTTTTAGACTCGGCAAGCCAGGAGAAACAAGGATTGGATAATCATCACTTGTTCTATCTACCGCTCTTGTACCAAGACCAGGCACAAGTCTTAATAAGCCATCTTCTCTTCTAATTCTTGGAGACCATCTAAATTCGTTATTACTAAAAGCAACCCCTGCAAATGCTGGTAAATAATATTTACCAACTTGTTTACCAACCACCTCCTGAATAATAACGCCCATTTGTTCATTATAGTCAAGTAAGCCTCGTTCAGCCCGATATTCTATTGGATCTGCATTGAAAATTGAAGCATATACTTCTGCAACTGCACTTGTTAATTCTTCCAGACATTTTTTCTTGGAACCCTGATTTGCTAAAAATAAACTTTTATATTTACCAGAGAAAGCAGCTCCTATTCCATCTTCAAGCAAAGTTGAACTTCTAACGATTAAAGGTTTATTTGCAAAATCATCAAGCATTAACGAAAAATTTTTCAACATATCAGGAGAAAAACTCGAATTCTTAAATAACTGAACTATATAAGGATATTCCTGCCTTATAATATCTATATCTTTATACTTTTGTTCAAAAACTTCTTCAAGATTGTTATAATGAATAAAATCCATTAACCCATCTGAAACAATAAACCAGGTTTTAGGAATTTTTATCCTCGAATATATTTCAGGCGCTTCCTCTCTTAAAACACTTGTAGCAAGAATTAACCCAGCACTTTTTCCACCAAGTTTTCCATGGCTATTTGGAGTAAAAATTATTTTCTCACTAATTTTGTGGAAATCCTTAATTGTAACATATTTTTTCGCCACCCCAATATATGAAAGAGCATCTGATAAAAATCTTGTTATTAAGGAAACTCTTAAACTTTTGTCAAGTTCAGGAGCTAATTTTATGTCTGAAGGTATTTCCTCATCATACCTTCTCAATAAATCAGTTAATTCGTTTAATGAACTACCCTGGTCTTCAAGTTTCCTTAATAAATAACTTGTTTTATCTTCCTGAATCCATTTTTCAAGTTTTGTTAAAATTTCTTCTTCACTTAAATGTTCAGCAGCGATTTTAAATACTTCGTCGGTAATTTCCTTAAACTTAATTTTTGCAAGTGGCTTATTATCATCAATTGCTTCAATAAGATCTTCCATTTCTTTTATACCAATATCTTGTAATAAGGAACTCGCTTCCTTTATACCGCTCCAATACAGGTGGTTCATCATTTTTCTTGCAATTAAAATATATAAGTTCCTATCTGTACCTTTCAATAAATCTACAATAGTATGCCACTTTCCATTTTTTATTTTCGCTAAAGTTTTATCTTCATCAGGGGCATATTTTTCAAAGAAAACTTTAAGATTCCTGTAATATATATATTGTCCAATCTTTTCTGCTATTGTGTTGAGTAGTTTTCTCTCTTCTTTTAAGAATGGACCCTCATCAGCCTTTGGTAAATTTTGCTTATAATATACATTAACACATCCAAAACTCTTATCTTCAACCTTAATTTCAGCGGACTGCACCCACTCTGTATGTTTGAAGTCATTTGAATAGTAATTTACATCATTAAGTACAATCTTTACACAACAATATTGAGGATATTGCCATGCCTCTCTAATAATTTCTGTAATTTTATTCATTATTTCTTTGAGTGGTGAATCAAAATCTCTTAATATTTCATCAACTTTATATAGACAATTGAGTTCTTTTACTCTCTCTCTCATTTCATGCATTAAACTTTCAGTTGAAACTGTTTTACTCATTTTAATATAACTCCTTCTGCTTTTCTGCCATCAACTTTTATTAATAATGGTTTCTTTAATTTAATGTGTTTTGTAAATTCTCCTTCGCTAACTGTAATATTTTCATCTAACCAGTTCCAGTCAATTTTTTCAACAGCATCAGGCTTTAATGAGAAATATAATACTTCAAAACTATTTATGTTATGGAAAAAATGCGAACCCTGACTGAGCTCTACATTAAATTGTGGCAACATTGCTTCAACAATAACTTTTGCATTAGAAATTTGCCCCCATTCAACCGGTATTCCAAGCCAGGGGTCGGTACTACCCCATCTTCCGTATCCAATTAGTAAATATTTTTTGTTTATATCCCGAAATGTTTTATTTATTTTTTCAATTTCAAGAGCAATTTTTTCTGAATATTTTATATCAAAATTACCGGGTTTAACAAAAACGATTTCATCTATATAATCAATTTTTCCATTACCAAGAACTCTGTTAGAATAACAAAATAATTTTTCACTTTTTAAATCATCATCTGTTAATTCAACCACCTCATTAGAAACAACCATAGGTCTAACTTGTAAAAATCCTAATCTCGGAGCAAGTTTATTATTCTTCTTAAGCGTTACTGCAAACTCAATCTCAACAGGAGCTCCAAGAGAATCCTGACTTATTTTTAAAAGTTTTTTAATGACTTCATTTAAGTTAATATAATTTAGTTCAAGAATAGGAGCAAAGTTAATAATTCTTGCACCTTTTATTCCTATTCCAGGTTTTACTCTATCAGAAGCTGCATCATAAGTTGAAGCAATTAGGTTTAAAGTGCCATCATACTCAGCATCATTAATATCAGATTTAATCATATATTCGACTTCATTTATGGGGTCATAGAGTACTGACTTTTCCATATTAACCGCCCAGAAAGTTCTTTGTGTATTATCAATAAGTTCTTTAATACTTGTGAAAGGTGGAGGATTTTTAGGATAAGCAGGACAGTATGTCCAGGAAATACCACCGTCAACAATAGTTTTCCCAAGCCCAAGAGCAAGATTTACAACACCATCCTCAGGCTTTGACTTACCAAATGTGTAATAGTTATAAGACCTTGCAACTCCAGAAATTTCAGGATAAAATTTATTATTAAATTTTGTACCAACAACTTCCTGAATAATTACAGCCATTTTTTCATCTTTTGAATCTTTTCCTGTACTTATAATATAGTCTTTTGCTTTTTTGAAAAAAGTAGAAGCATAAACAAGCTTTATCGCTTCTGTTAATTTATTAAATCTGGACGGCAAATCAGGTTGATTATTTGAAATCATTTTCGTTGAGTAAATCCCTGCAAAAGGTTCATATAAAGCATCTTCAAGCATACTTGATGAACGAACTGCAAGAGGTACCTTAACTTTATCAACAATCGATCTCAAATCCCCAACTAAATTAACAGGTAATGTTGCTTTCATAAATTTATGAGCAATCATTGTATCGCTTTCATCTGAAAGGGCAATATCATATAGATTATTCATTTTCATAAACTCATCAAAAAACTCTGTTGTAATAACTGTAAGTCTCGGAATACTTACCACAAAATCTTTAAATTCTTTTTCATTTTCTTTAAGAAACTTTCTAATAAAAGCTAACCCCTTAGCTTTACCACCAATAGCACCCTGCCCAATCAAAGTAAAATCATCGTCTGCTTCAAAAAATTTTCTATCAAAAGAGGAAAAAGATACATTGTTTTCTTTCATAAAAAATCTTTTATCTTTTATATAATAAAAAAACTCCCGACATATTGCCGGGAGTTTCCTAATTTAAGTAATGTATTAAACCCATCCTCTTTCTTTACAGGCTTGTGCAACTCTATCAATAGCAATTACATAAGCAGCATCTCTCATATAAAGATTTCTCGTACGAGCGAGTTCACTTACAGAAAGGAAAGCAGAAGTCATTTTTACATCAAGTTTACTTAATACTTCTTCTTTTTCCCAGTAATAATTCATATTGCTTTGCACTTGTTCAAAATAACTGCATGTAACCCCACCTGCATTTGCAAGGAAATCGGGTATCATAAAAATACCTCTCTCTTTTATGACAGCATCTGCTTCAGGAGTAGTAGGACCATTAGCACCCTCCGCAATAACTTTCACTTTATTTTTTATCTTCTTAACAGTATCAGCGTTAATTTGATTTTCCAATGCACAGGGAAGTAATATATCAACATCTTGTTCAATCCATGCATCACCGGGAAGAATTTCATATCCAAGACTTTTTGCTTTTACTTTATCTATTCCACCAAATTGGTCAGTAATACTTAATAATTTGGGTAAGTCTATTCCATCTTTTTTAAGGAAAGTATATGAAGTCTGGTCTTCCTGATCCCAGCAGGATACTGCAATAACTGTACCTCCGAGTTTCAGGTATAATTCAATTGCATACTGTGCGACATTTCCAAACCCCTGAACACTTGCAGTTGTTTTCTTAGGATCAATACCTAATTCTTTTAACGCTTCCCTAAGAGTAAATACAACACCATATCCTGTTGCTTCTGTTCTACCTAAGGAACCACCCATACCGACAGGTTTTCCAGTAATTAAACCTGGATACTTGTTGCCAGTTATTATCTCATACTCATCTAACATCCACAGCATATGTTGAGCTGAAGTCATCACATCCGGAGCGGGAACATCCCTTAAGGGCCCAATATCTTTACTTAATTGCCTTACCCATCCTCTACATATTTGCTCCTGCTCTTTCATACTTAAATGGTGTGGGTCACATATTACACCGCCTTTACTACCTCCAAGTGGTATATCAACAACTGCTGTTTTCCAGGTCATCCACATAGCAAGTGCTCTAACAGTATCAATAGTTTCTTGCGGGTGGAAGCGAATTCCTCCTTTTCCTGGTCCCCTTGCATCATTGTGTTGAACACGAAATCCTCTGAATACTTTTACCGAGCCATCATCCATTTTAACAGGAATTGAAAAATGATACTCACGCATTGGATTTCTCAATAAATCTTTTGTTGCCTGATCGAGATTCAGCATATCAGCGACTCCATCAAATTGCTTTTGTGCCATCTCGAACGCATTGAAATTTTTGCTTACCATATTAATATCCTCTTATTTAGATTATTAAGTAAATTATAAAAAAACTTACAGAAATTATTTAATTAAAATTACAAATATTTAAATATCTTTACAATGAAAATATGCAAATTTAAACTCAAAAGATTACTTATTAATAAAAAATTAAATATTTGTAATTACAAAATTTAAGGTCTTGCTTTACTATTTAGCGGGAGAATCTCTTCAAGTTCAGAATAGGGAATTGTAATTTCTATAAAGCCAACGGAATATGGTGCTATTTCATAAGGGTTATAATAGAATTTTATTCCGTGTTTCGTAATAGCAAAATTGTTATTGAACTCAATTTTATTTTCAAAAAGTCCTATCTTTTCACTAAGGTTATCATCAGGTTTTAAGAAATATATTTTCCGAATTAACTTATCTAAAATTGCATTTAGTTTACTTTCAAAACCAACTGTAAAAATATCTTTTAGTGTTAATAGCTTACCTGTCTTCCTATCAAAATTTATATATCTAAATTGAGTATTAGGATGAGCACCTCCCATAAAGTTAACAGCTGAAATAGAATAACATAAAATCTTTGGGGTATAGTTTTCAATTTTACCTCTTACTTCCATCATCCAGAATATATCTACTTTCGGATTTTTGAAAATAAAATCTTTGTACTCTTTCAAAAAGTCTTGACATATTTCATCGAGACTTTTTGCTTCCTTAGAGCTTAAGTACTCTTTAGATATTTTTATCAATTCTTCGTTGATGGTATTATTTATATCATCTTTATATAATCCATCACTTACCTTTTTATAATCAAACAAGATATATGTACAATTACCAGCAGTTGGTAGACAATCTTTATAACTTTTTACAAGATTTACATTTTCAAATTGTAGTTCTGACTCTTCAAGTTTTGAAGTGGGATTCTCACTATTTTTATCTTCTTTATTACAATGAAGAGTAAATATGCTCAATAAAATAATAAGATAAATAAGTTTTTTCATATTAAATTTTTTATTAAATACTTCTAATTTTTATTTTACCTTTTGTTACCTCCATCAATTCAGTTTCAAATCTCTTAAATTCATTCAAGCGAACAGTGATATACATTTTTACAACCATATCTGTAATATTTTTTTTTATATTTATATTTCTTCTATTAATAAGATTCATAACAGAATTTAATTTAGAATATTCAAACTCAAGGTATAATTCCTTTTCTATAAATTTTTCGATAATCTTGCACTTAGAGAGACAATAGTCCGCAGTATTAAAATACGCTTGCCTCAAGCCACCAGTACCTAGTTTAGTCCCTCCAAAATACCTCGACACAACTAAAATGATATTTGTCAAATCATATTTATCAATTGCATTTAGAATAGGTTTACCTGAAGTTCCTGAGGGCTCTCCATCATCAGAAATTTTGAAATATTCACCGTTGAAACCTAATTTATATGCAAAAGGATGATGATGTGCATTAAAGAATTCTTTTTTAATTGAAACAATACATTTTTCTGCCTCATCTTTATCTGAGATGGGAAAAACTGATGCGATAAATCTTGAATTTTTTATTTTCTTTTCTTCTCTTCGAAACTCACTAATGGTCTTAAAACTATCTTTAATATTTTCAGACATCATAATCCCAACCCTCCTTACCAATTAAGGGAACAAATACAAATTCTTTGTATGTTTCAATGTCCTTTTTTATTTTCCCGTTTTTATCAATATATTTTTTGATTTTATACATATCCTGTGAATATGTATCGCCTATTGGAATCACCATTATACCATCATTAGCCAGTTGATTAAATAATGGTTCAGGTATTCGTGGACTTCCAGCAGTAACAATGATTCTATCAAAAGGTGAATATTCTTTCCACCCAAGCGTACCATCTCCAGCTTTAAGTTTTATATTATAATTTTGTGACTCAAGATTTTTTTTTGCTTTTAGATAAAGTTCATAAATTCTTTCAATTGAATATACTTCAGCTCCAAGTTCTGCTAAAATTGCTGCCTGATACCCACTCCCAGTACCGACTTCCAAAACTCTATTACCTGGTGTAACATCAAGTAGTTCTGTCATAAATGCAACTGTATAGGGCTGTGATATTGTTTGGTTATATCCAATAGAAAGAGGATGATTTAAATAAGAATATTCCCTTTCAGAATCATCAACAAAACATTCTCTTTTTACTTTATTTAATGCAGCTAAAACCCTTTCATCTTTTATACCTTCTTCTCTTAATAATTCAATTAATTTTTGACGCTTTTTTGAAAATAAATCCTCACTCATTATTTATTATATGGGAAATAATTATTTGCTATCGATAATGTTTTTAATAGACTGGGAAAATCTTTTATAGTTCATTGCTTCTTTTAATTTCCCTGTTAAATCATCTTTGTTAATACACAATTCAAGCTTACCACTTTCTGCTATGGATATTTCCTGTGTTTCTTCAGAAATTATTAACGAAATTGCATCGGTCTGTTCTGTAATCCCCAAACCAGCTCTATGTCTTGTGCCAAGTTTTCTTCTGTTAAATGTTCTTGTTTCCGAAAGTGGTAAAGTACACCTTGCTGCTTCAATAACATTGCTGCTCATAACAATAGCACCATCATGTAAGGGAGATTTAGGATTAAAAATTGAAATGATAAGCTCCTTATTTATTTTAGCTTGTAAAATTTCTCCCTTTTCAATAATATTATCAAGGCTTGCATTTCTTGTAATAACAATAAGTGCACCCCAGGAATTTTTTTGAATTTCAATACAAGCATCAACAATTTCAGTAACATTTTCTGATATATCAAATTTGAAAAACAATCTTGCAAACCTTGTTCTTCCAAATGTAGATAATATTCTTCTAATTTCAGGTTGGAATAAAATAATGAAAGCAATAACCCATATTTCAGTAATCCTGCTAAGTAGCCAGCCAACAGCTCTCATATTAATCAATTGAGCAACTAAAGAAAAACCAATAATCAAAAGTAAAGAAATAAAAATTTGAAAAGCAACAGTTCCTCTCATTATTTTATATAGCCTATAAAAAATATAGGTGATAAGTAATATATCAATAATGTCAACAAGTTTAACCGTTAAAAAACCAATGTTAAAAAGTTCCATATTATTCAAATTAATGAAATTACAGTAGTAAAGAAATGTAATTCAAAATTTACTTCATATAAATTTAAAACTTTATTAATTATATTTAATAAAAAAATAAACAAAAAATAAGTTATTATGAAAATTAAAAAAATCGACGCTATTGAAATATTAGACTCAAGAGGCAATCCAACGATTGAAGTTGGGGTTATGCTTGAAAATGGAGTTGCCGCAAGTGCAATGATTCCATCAGGTGCTTCAACTGGAGAGCGAGAAGCAACAGAATTAAGAGATGGTGATAAAAAAAGATATTTAGGTAAAGGGGTATTAAAAGCAGTTAATAATGTTATTAATGTAATTGCTCCTGAATTAATAGGGAAATATGCAGCTGATCAAAGGGAAATAGACAAAATAATGATAGAACTTGATGGAACTCCAAATAAAAGTAGACTCGGAGCAAATGCTATTCTCGGTGTTTCAATTGCAGTTGCAAAAGCAGCAGCATCATCTTATGGTATTGCATTATTTAAATACATTGGTGGTGTAAATGCATGTGTATTACCTGTACCATGTATGAATATAATTAATGGGGGAAAACACGCAGATAATAATGTTGATTTTCAGGAATTTATGATTGCCCCGCATAATGCTCCAAGTTTCGCAGAAGCAATAAGAATGGGTATAGAAACATTTCATAACCTAAAGAAAGTATTAAATGACAAAGGATATAGTACTGCCGTTGGTGATGAAGGTGGTTTTGCACCAAATTTAAAATCAAATGAAGAAGCAATTGAAGTGATTTTAAAAGCAATTGAAAATGCTGGATATATACCAGGTGAAGATATATCAATTTGTTTAGACCCCGCAGCAAGTGAAATGTGGGAGAGTGACGGATATCAATTTTTTAAATCCAATAAATCAAAAAAATCACCCGAAGAAATGGTTATGCATTGGGTAAAATGGGTAGAGAAATATCCTATTATATCATTAGAGGACGGTATGGCAGAAAATGATTGGGAAGGATGGAAAATGCTGACAAAAGAATTAGGAGATAAAATTGAATTAGTTGGCGATGATATATTCTGTACAAATCCTATTATTTTACAAAAAGGTATAGATAAACAAGTTGCAAATTCAATTTTAATAAAACTTAACCAGATAGGAACAATAACAGAAACATTAGATACAATAGAACTCGCTTACAAAAATAATTATAACACTTTTGTCTCACACCGTTCAGGAGAAACAGAAGATACAACTATTGCAGATTTAGCAGTGGCAGTAAACAGTGGGAAAATAAAGACTGGTTCCGGTTGTCGGTCAGAGCGAATAGCAAAATTCAATAGATTACTTAGAATACAAAAACAACTCGGTTCGCAGGCAAAGTTCGCAGGTAAAAAAGCATTCAAATCGAATTGCTAAAATTATCCAATTATTAAACTGGAAAAATTTACTTATTGTAATTTTAATAATTTAAACATATATTTAACCTTTAAAAATTAAAAGGAGGATATACTTATGTCCGAAATTAAACCTTCCGATTTAAAGGTCGGAGATATAATTAGCAATGCTTTTAAAATTGGCTTTGCAAATTTAGGTGCTCTCTTAGGAGCGATTATTTTGTGGATAATCACAATCTGGATTCCTTACATTAATGTTGGAACAACAATTGGTTTATATGGAATGGTAATAATTTTAAGTAGAGGGGAGAAGTTTAGTGCTACTGATATATTTAAAAGTCACTACAGAAAATATATGGGAGAGTTTTTCTTAATTTTAGCATTTACATTTATAGGAACCCTATTTGGAATGTATTTATTTATTATACCGGGTATCGTTATTTCAATAGCCTGGAGTCAAGCATTTTATCTATTATTGGACAAAGAATTAAATCCAATTGAGACATTAAAAGTAAGTAATCAAATAACATATGGTAAAAAATGGACAATTTTTGGTGGAATGTTTTTACTTTCTTTGATTCTGTTTATACCATTATTTTTAATCTCCTGGATATTAGGCAAAGTTAGTGGAGCATTAGGGTCAATAGTTCTCATATTAGGATACATATTTATTGCATGCATTATTTTTGGTGCTGATGCATATATTTATGGAGAATTGAAGAAAAGAATAGAGTAAAATTTACTTAAAAAATTTTTTCAAAAACACAAATTACATTGAAAAATGTAATTTGTGTTTTTTTATTTTTATTTCGAATAAATTATATTCATTTAATTTCCGGATATAAATAGATATATTTGAATTTTTAATACATTTATTGGATAATAATAATAAAATAAAACAATATATTCCTCGTGGTAAAGAGTATTGGGCACAATTGCCAGAATTTGAAGGACCTCTTGACATTCTTTTACACTTTGTTAAGGAAGATGAAATTGATATTTACAACATTCCAATATCAAAAATAATAAAGGATTTCATAGGATATATTGATTATATGCAATCTCTTGACATAGAACTTGCAGGTGAATTCTTGTTAATGGCAACAGAATTGATGAAGATAAAAGCAAGAATGCTAATGCCAATTTCAAGTGAAGATGAAGAGGTTGCAGAAGAAGACCCAAGAATGGTTCTTGTGCGAAAATTACTCGAATATAAAAGGTTTAAAGAAGCAAGTGAAAATTTTTCAAAACTTGAAGAAGAAATAAGGAAGAGATTTTTTAGAACTTTTTTTGATTATGATTATTCACCAGCTGAATTAGATTCTGAAACTTTTAACATAAAAAATCTAACAATTTTTAATTTAGTAAAAGGATATCGAGATGCTCTGGTTAATATCAGAAAAGAGATAATTCACCCAATTGAACCTTTAGCAATTACCCCGGAAGACCAAAAAAATTATGTTATCAAAATATTGTTTGAGAATATGGAAATTAATTTTAGTAAAATTGCAGAAGACTTAAAGGATAAATTGAAAATAGTTTGTACTTTTATTGCTATTCTTCAACTTGCATTGGAAGGATTTTTAAAGATAAAAATTGAGAATAATGATATAAAAAATTTCAGCATATATAAAACAAACCCAACAACAAATTGAACGAAAGAAATCTTCGAAATATAATTGAAGCGTTAATATTTGCATCAGACGAAGAATTAACTGCAGAACAAATAAAAAATATACTTTACTCCTGTAGTATTTATGTTTCAGTAAAAGAAATAGAAGAATGCATAAATAAAATAAATGAAGAGTATGCAAGGAATGGAAATGCTTTTGAAATAATTAAAATTGCAGGTGGTTATCAATATGCTACAAGGAAAGAGTATGCTGAATTTATTTCAAAGATGAAAATCGAATCCCAAAGGAAAAAATTGTCACAATCGGCACTTGAAACTCTTGCAATAATAGCTTATAAACAACCAATAACAAGAAGTGAAATTGAATTTATTAGAGGTGTAAATGTGGATTATATTGTAAACTCTTTATTAGAGAAAGATTTAATTATGATTAAAGGTAGAGCAAATTCACCGGGCAGACCAATAATATATGGTACGACAGATAATTTTCTCAAAACGCTTGGCTTAAATTCTCTTGATGATTTGCCTAAATTGAAAGAGATAAATGAAATTCTTAAAAATGAGAAAATTGAAGGGATTAAAGAGGAAGATATTGAATTGTTCAATTCCTTAAACAATATTGAAAAAGAAAAATCTGAAGGTCTCTTTAATAATAAAAAAGAAGTAAAAGATAAAGACAAAAGCGATACAGCTACCACTAACATTCATATGAATGATGAATCAAATGAGCAGCAGTAGTTCAAAAGATTATATCAGAATAAATAAATTTATTTCATCATATTCTAAACTATCACGAAGAAAAGTAGATGAATATATTTTACAGGGAAGAGTGACAATAAACAATATTACAATTTCAGATACTGGATTTAAAATAAATCCTGAAAAAGATAAAATTCGTTTAGACGGAGAATTAATCAAGCCATCAAAGAAAAAAATATATATCTTATTAAACAAACCACAAAAAACTATTTCTACTGTAAGCGATGAGAAAGGCAGACTAACAGTCGTGGATTTAATAAAAATAAATGAAAAAATATTTCCTATTGGAAGATTAGATTATAACACATCTGGGATTCTTTTATTAACCAATGACGGAGAATTTGCAAATAAGATGATGCATCCTTCTTTCAAGATTTCAAAAACTTATGAAGTAAAATTATCTAAACCATTAGAAGAAAAACACAAAGAATATTTAGCAAGAGGTATAATTCTTGATGGGAAAAAAACTTCTCCGTGTAAAATTGAATTCATATCGAAAGAAGATAAACGCAAAGTAAGAATTTCAATCTTCGAAGGAAGAAATAGACAGGTAAAACGAATGTTTGAAAAGTTTGGATATAAGGTTTTCAAATTACACAGGTCAAAATATGGAAGTTTAAGTTTAGGAAATTTAAAACCAGGCGAATGGAGATATTTAACTCAACAAGAACTTTCTAAATTGGAATCTTTAGCCACAATAAAAAAATAATATCATGCAAACCGAACAAAATGAATTAATAAAAAGAAGACTTGAGGAGCTCGAGGAGATAAAGAAATTGGGGGTTAACCCATATCCTCATAACTTCAAAGTTACTTCAAACTCAAAAGAAATAATAGAGAATTATAAAGACCCTGAGTCAGAAATTGAAAAGGAAAAGCAGAAAGAAAATATCATCTCTATAGCAGGCAGAATATCCGCAATAAGGAGAATGGGAAAAGCAACTTTCTGCCATATAAAAGATGATAAAGGAAGAATTCAAGTTTATATTAAAAAAGACGATGTCGGAGATTTAAGTTATCAAGTATTAAAGTTACTTGATATAGGGGACATAATTGGTGTTGAAGGCTATCCTTTCAGAACGAAAACCGGGGAGATAACAATTCATTCCATTAAAATGGAGTTATTGTCTAAATCTATTTATCCCCTTCCAGTAGTAAAAGAAGAAATAACTGAAACAGGAGAAAAAATTATACACGATGCATTTGCAGATGTTGAGTTAAGGTATAGACAAAGGTATATAGATTTAATAGTAAATGATAATGTAAGAGATACATTTATTAAAAGGACAAAAATTATCAAATCAATAAGAAATACTCTTGAAAAATATAATTTCCTTGAGGTTGAAACTCCGACTTTACAAACTATTTATGGTGGAGCAAATGCTAAACCATTTATTACAAAGCATAATGCATTAGGTTTACAGTTATATTTAAGAATTTCAAATGAGTTATTCCTTAAAAGGTTAATTGTTGGAGGATTTAACCGAGTATTTGAATTCGTTAAGGATTTTAGAAATGAAGGTATAGATAGAACACATAATCCGGAATTCACTCAAGTAGAATGGTATCAAGCATATGCAGATTACTTCGATAGTATGAATTTATTTGAAGAAGTAATCGAAACAGCAGTAGTTGATTTATATGGAACAACAAAAGTCAATTATCAAGGAACAGAATTAGATTTTAAAAAGCCCTGGAGAAGAATAAAAATGATAGAAGCAATTAAAGAAAAAACTGGACTTGATGTATTAAAAATAAAAAAGACAGAAATAATTGATTATTTAAATTCAAATAATATAGAATATGATAAAAAAATCTCCACAAGAAAAGGATTATTAATTGATGTCTTATTTGAAGAAACCTGTAAAGATGAATTGATACAACCAACATTTGTACTTGACCATCCAATTGATACAACCCCTTTATGTAAGCCATTAAGAACTTATTCACCTGCTGAATTAGAAGAACTTAAAAAAGATGAAGAGGGATTAATTTTGGTTGAAAGGTTTGAACCTTATATAAATAAATGGGAAATCGGAAACTCATATACAGAGTTAAACGATCCTATTTTACAAAAAGCATTATTAGAGGAGCAGGTGCAAAGAGGACGAGGTGGCGAGGAAGATACACACCCGATGGATTATGATTTTATACGTGCTATCGAGGTTGGAATGCCACCTACCACCGGTGTAGGAATTGGTATAGATAGAGTGGTTATGCTATTAACAAATTCATATAACATAAGAGATGTTATTCTATTTCCACTGATGAAACCACAATAAAAATTTTTCAAAAAATAAATAAATATTTTTCAAAAAATAAATAAATATAATGAAATATTTTAACAATGTACTTGAATTAATTGGAAATACTCCATTAGTTAAACTTAACAAAGTAAATAAAGGATTAAAGCCTTTGATTCTTGCGAAGATGGAATCGTTAAATCCCGGTGCAAGTGTAAAAGATAGGATAGGTTGGTATATGATAGAAGCAGCAGAAAGAAGTGGAGAATTGAAACCCGGCAGTACTATAGTAGAAGCTACAAGTGGTAACACAGGAATAGGACTTGCTCTAACTGCAGCAGTCAAAGGATATAAATGTATAATAGTAATGACAAGTAAAATAAGTATGGAAAAAAGAAATTACCTTAAAGCGCTTGGTGCAGAAGTTGTAATAGTTCCAAGAGAAGCCCCACCTGATTCACCTGATTATTATCAAAATAAAGCAAAAGCAATTGCGGATAGTATACCTGGAAGTTTCTATGCAAATCAATATGAGAATCCAAATAATCCAATGATACACTATCTAACAACAGGCCCGGAAATCTGGGAAGCAACAGAAGGAAAGATTACTCATTTTATCGCAGGAATTGGAACCGGTGGAACAATTTCTGGTACAGCAAAATATCTAAAAGAAAAAAACCCGAATATAAAAGTTATTGGAACAGACCCAATAGGTTCTGTTTATAAATCATACAAAGAAACAGGTAAATTAAGTGAAATTGCTCCTTATCTTATTGAAGGCGTAGGCTCGGAAAATATTACATCAATAGTATATTTTGATTTAATTGATAAAATTGTAAATGTAACTGATAAAGATTCTATATTAATGTGCAGGCGATTAACAAAAGAAGAAGGTATATTCTGTGGGTCTTCAACAGGAATGATTGCTTATGCAGCTCTTGAGGAAGCAAAAGACCTGGATGAAAATGCAGTAATTGTTTTCACCGTTTGCGACACAGGGGAAAGATATTTAACAAAATATCACAATGAAGACTGGTTAAAAGAAAATAATATAATTTAGAATTTTAATGTCAAAGTTCTTTCAAATACCTTTCCTACTTATGCTTTATCTCTTTAATAATCTTTCATTTTCGCAATCGGACTTGCCCGTTTCTCTTACGAAAGATACAATCAATAATTCGGAAGAAGAAAATTTAGATGTAAAAATTTTTAGAAGCATAAACAATCTTAGAAATCCCTTTTTAGATAAAATTATATATCACACAGATATTTCCTGTATACCGGTATGTCTGTCAACACCATTAATTATATTTACCACATCAAAAATCAATCATAATTATTATGATGAGAGTTCAGCAGCACTACTTACTTTATCAGAATTATCTACAATTACAACAACCTTTATAGTTAAAGAATTAGTAAAGAGAGAAAGACCATTTAAAAAACTAAAGAATGTAAAACATTCAAAAGATGATGAAATGTTTTTGGATCCAAATTCATTCCCATCAGGTCATTCTGCAATTTCTTTTTGCCTTGCAACTTCTCTTTCATTAAGATATCCTGATAAACCATTCTTAATTGCAGGGTTATATACTTTCTCAACCTTAGTTGCTTTTGGCAGAATATATATTGGGGTTCATTACCCCACTGATGTAATGGCAGGGATTTTAATTGGAACAGGTTCAGCTTTATTAATGCATTCACTAAGAAAAGAAATTATAGGAAACTATGATAAAAATATTAGTAATCAAAAAGTTAATTCAGATATTGCTCCGGGATCTTTTGTTTTTCTATCTTTTGCTCTAACAGAAGGAGTAAATTACATACTTGCTAAAAATAAAATTAATGCTTCTTCCCAACTGCTTTTTTACGGAAACGAAAAGTTTTTGAACTTTTCTTTCTCATTTTAATTAATATCCCCTTTCATTACCCCAGCATAGAATGTGCAATCTATCACTGTAATTGAACATATTATTTTTACATAATTCAGCAATCATCAGTCTTTTTTCATTAATTTCCTCTACTGTAATACCTTCAGGCATTAAATAAACTTCAGAATTTTTAAAACCAATTTTATCTTTCAACTCAAGTATTTCATTGATATCGTCTTTATGACAAATTACAAATTTCCATTGAATATCAAATTTATTTTCTAAATGTAACTTATTAAATAATTTTAATGTGGTAAAATTAATCCTGCTGTTATTATGCATCTCTTCGTATTTCGTACCGAAAGGAATAGATGATTTAAGTTTTGGACTTACACTAACTAAATCTAAATAATTCAGAAAATCACCAGCTATAGTACCATTTGTTTCTAATGTTATGAAAATTGATTTATCAAATTCTTTAATTTTCTGACACAAAACAGTTAAATCATTTGTCTGTAAAGTCGGCTCTCCCCCTGTAATTACAATATCAACAGGATAATATTTTTTATATTCATTAATAATTTTTGAAATATCTATTTCACCTAAATTTTTTTTATCCTTAGGGTCCCAGCTCGTATAAGCAGAATCACATAGATTCCCTCCCAAAAACTTACATCTTAAATTACAAAAATTCGTTCTAATGAAAAAAGAAGGAAAACCTACTCGTTTTCCTTCACCCTGTAATGAATAAAATAATTCAGAAATAAACATAAATAAAATTAATCCACCTTGGATTTTAAAGGAGCAGACAAGCCCCAAAAGTTTTTCAACTCAGCCGTTACTGAACCAAGTATGATATCCATTTTCAGTAAAACTGGAATTTTATTATCATCATCAGTAACCCAAATGACGATATTATCAACTTTAGAAGCTAACGCTGCTTCTCTTAAAAGCGGTTCAACAACCAAACATCTGAACTCACCAGCAGGAACTTCAACTGTTTCTTTGCCGCTATATTTCATTTTAAAAACTTTAGATTTATCTTTTGTCAAATATGGCAATTCAACAGTTTCGCCAACACTTTTTGTAGTAAAATCTATTGTACGGGAATAATAATAAACTCCAATATCATCAAGAGTATATTTAATTATGTCAAATTCCGTTTCTGTTCCATTTTCATTTCTTTTTACTTTATCATTCACATTGTCAAACTGTACTTTTAGATTGGTGATTTTTCCGTTTTCATTTTTATCCTGTTCAATAAGCCAAGGGAAAATACCTTCATAATCAAGATAACATTTATAAATTTGTCGAAACTTATATATATAATCAAATGAAGGTGTTGTACTAATATTTACTTCTGCAAGGAAGCACCTTCTTCCATTAATGTATTCGTTATCTGATTTTATTTCAAGAATAGCATAACCGCCGGTGATAAATCCATAATTTAACTCATATTCAAAATGCTCACCAACTTTAAAACTGATATTGTTTATTTTACGGAAGGTTGTGTCTTGAGAAAACAATAAACCCGGAAGTAAAATAATTAAAAATACTTTAATAAAATTTTTCATATCGAATATTCCTTTTCTTTTTTACATTAATAATATATAAAAAGTTTCTTAAAAAAAACTTACATTTTAAGTAATTCATTAGTATGTTGAATTATTTGTTCGGCTTTAATTTCTTCCATATTGGTACTTATCTGTGTAGGGGTTAATATTCTGACATAATTACTTAATGGTTTCCACCTTACAGGTGATATAGGAGGTACATTTGGATAGAATCCAATAATCTTTTTCCCAAGTGCTCCTGCAATATGAATTGGACCTGTAGAATTTGAAATAAATAGAGAAGATAGCTCAATTAAAATCATAAGTTCTCTTAAATTAAACATGTCTAATGAATTAAAAATCACTTTTCCAATTTCACTTTGAAAACTTTTTGTTAAACAATTTATTTGATATTCATCGTTTTTGGTTCCAGTAATAATAATCTTATAGTCTGAAAACTCTTTTAAAAATTTTTGTATATATTCTTTTAAAGTTTTCAGTGGTAAATCCAATGCTGACTGTCGGGAACCGGGGTGTATGATTATAAATTTATCATCTGGAGTTAAATTAAATTTATTATTTAATTTTTTTATTAATTCTTGTTTCTCATTTTCACTAATTTTAAATTTAAAGTTTATATTTTGAGAAAATTCACCTGTAACTGTATTTAATAAATTTAAATTGTATTGCGCCTCGTGTTTTTCTGCCGATTTCCGATGTTCTTTTACTTTTATATTATATAGAAAGGAATATCCCCTGTATGCAGTTCCAACTCTGTACTTTATACCACTTAGAAAAAAAATAACAGCTAAACTTAATCTCGGGTAAACTGAAAAAACAATATCAAAACACTCAGACCGTATTTTTTTGAATAAACCAATATTATTTTTGAAATCATCAATAAAAATAAATTCATCTATATCTTCATAACCCATTAATAAATCTTTTACAACACTTTTTGTAAGTAGAACCAATTTTGCACTTGTAAAATAACTCTTACATTCTGAAATCAATGGTAAAGTTAATATTACATCCCCAATATTATCAGTTCTGCTAATTAAAATCTTTTTTATTTTTTCTTTGTAAATTTTTTCTGCCACTAAGATTTATTTAAGATTGATGATTATATCTTCCATCGTATCTTTTATAATGTAACACATACATGCAAGTCTAAATCCTCTTTTTGTCTTATTAGCTTTTTTTAATTGATAAATTTCGTGCGGTGAAATCTCATTAAAATTTTCAAGCCCTGTCGTTATTTGAATAATACAACTTGTGCATGCACAAATGCCACCGCATTTGTGCTCAATAGGAATATCATTTTCCAATGCAATGTTAAGTATAGTTTTATGAATTTCTACCGGTATTTTTCTCTTACCAGGTAGAAATTTAATAAATGGCATATTAATAAGAGATAACTATGTTGCTCAAATTGTTTTGAAAGGTAATGGCAACATTCACATTTTTGTTATTCTTTCTCCAATCAGCATTATAAATTTCATCTCTATCAATCAGATTATCATTTTTATTTAATTCAAAGCCGTTTTTCTTTAAATTCTCCTTGTAATAATTTATTGCATCTTTAACATTAATATCGGCTTCAATAATAACTATCTTACTATTATTATTATCAATATACTTTGCCTTTTTCATCTTTTCAGGTAAAGGAATATCCTTAGGAAAATCCTCTGGTAGTCCTTCTTTAGTATCAAGGGTTGCTTGATTATTTTCTGTCTGTTCTGCTGAGGATTGAGTCCCGGATGTTTGTTCTTCTTTAGGGGCTTGAGAATCGCTTTGTTCTTTCTTTTCTCCGCACCCCTGCAATAAAAGAAAACTAGTAAAAACGATTAAAAATAGTTTAATAAATTTCATAATTTTAATTTTATTTATAAAAATATTGTTTTATTAATAATTACAAACAATTCCTTCAAAAGTTCCAGCTATCCAACTTTTCTTTTCATCTTTAAAACACATTACAATCTTTCCCTGTATTTTCTTATCATCTAAATAAGAAATCTTAAGAGCACAATTCCAAGGGACATCAAAATCTTTAGACTCCTCACCAACATAAACATGAAAATCTGCTCCATAACCCTCTTTGGAAGTGGTAAAGCTCTCCTTAATAAATTCTTGCTCTTCAAAATTTTTATTTGCTCTAGTTAATCTAAAGGCTGTATCATTTACAACTGACCCGCAATTTTGTTGAGGTTTTTTTGTTGAAAAATAAAATGTATTATCTCCACTTCCACGCCATTTTTCAAAATTAATATATACAATTTTAATTTCCTTATCTCCTATATATCCCCTAATAGGATAATCAGGTATGTCATTAAAATTAACAACCTCTTTCCAGGAAAAGCTCTGATTCCCGGAAGAGGTTGTTTGGTCATTAACTTCCTGTTTTTTACAACTAAATATTATTAGTATTACAAAAATTACATTGAGAAGAATTTTGTAAATATTCATTTATAATGATAGATTTTTATTTTACATATTTCACAAATCTATCATTTATTCTTCCCCAATGCAAGTTATTAATAAAGTTATTAATATATTTTGCTCTTCCTGGTCCATCCTTATGATAATACGCATGTTCAAATACATCAAGCGAAATCAAAGGTATTCCACCCCAAATAGCACCATATTGATGCTCGTCAACGAGCACATTTAAAAGTCTCTCACTATATAACTTATCATAAACCAGTAATGCCCAACCGGAAAGCTTTGCAGAAATTGCCGTTGCAATAAAATCTTCTTTCCACTTTTCAAAACTACCGAATTCTTTCTCAATTGCAGCTTTAATATCCGGACCTTTATTTATATCGCCATCACCTCCGAGTACTTCCCAGTAAACATCATGCAATAAAGCACCTGAGTGATTCCAGGTAAATCTTCTTTTTAACTCCCCAACCTGACTATAATTACCATTTGCTTTTGCTCTGTCTGCGTTTTCCAGTTCCTTTTCAATCGTATTTAATGCATTTACATAACCCTTGTGATGAGTGTTATAATGCCAGTCACTTGTTTCTGGCGAAATTACTTCTTTAAGTAAAGTTTTTGCTTCTTCGTCTGAGTAAGGACGTTTTTTAAATTGCCATTCGTAAGACATATTTCTTAATTCTCCTTTTTTATTTTTATTTTTAAAAAAATTTATTTTTGGTATAAAAAATAATCCAAACAATCCTGTTGCGGATAAAGTTAAAAATTTTCTTCTCGATATTCCATTCTTTTTCATATTAGATTCTTACTTTTTATATATTAAAACAAATAATTATTTTAAAAAATTCAAAATATTTTTTTGATAATCAGAACTTATTTAGCTACTGAACTACCACACCCACAGGTAGTCTTTACATTAGGATTATCAAAGATAAACCCTGTCCCGGAATTACTATCTATATAATCTAATTTAGCCCCAGTTAAGAATAAATAACTTTTCATATCAACAATTACTTTTAAATCCCCAAAGTCCAGAATATGGTCAGTGGGATATATTTTAGCATCAAAGCCAAGTGAATAAACAAACCCAGAACACCCTCCTCCTTTAATCCCAATTCTAAAACCAAAATTATCAGGTATATTATTTTTTTTCTTTATATTCAACAATTCTTTTAATGCTCTTTCTGTAATTTTAAAACTATCAGAACTATTTTTCTCTAATTCTTTATTCTGTTCTTTCATAACAATTTTTCTTTAATTTTATTAATCCCATCTGGTATACGCTTAATTATGTATTCAATCTCTTCCTCTGTGTTAAATCTACCGATACCTATTCTGATAGAACATGAAATTTCAGTTTTTATTCTACCTATTGCACTTAACACATAAGAAGGTTCTAAAGTTTCAGAAGAGCAAGCACTACCAGTGGAAATTGCAAGGTCAGAAAATTCATTAATAAATAAAGAGTTGCTAATTCCTTTAAAACCTATGTTTATATTATTTGGAATTCTCTTTACCGGATGCCCATTTAGAAATGTTCCTTCAATCTTCGCATTTAAATTCTGAATAATCCTGTCTCTCCAGACAGTATGCTTATTAAATTCATCAAATATTTTCCTTTTACAAACCTCGCATGCTTTTCCAAACCCAACAATTCCTGCAACATTTAAGGTACCACTTCTAAACCCCTTCTCCTGACCGCCTCCATGAATCTGGGGATATAATAAATTTTTATCCCCGAGTTTTCTAACATATAATGCACCTGTTCCTTTAGGACCATAGATTTTATGAGCACTGAAAGCCATAAAATCTATATTTAATTGTTTTACATCCATAGGAATCTTTCCAACACTTTGAGCAGCATCTGTTAAAAAAAGAATATTTTTTTCTTCGCATAATTCTCCTATCTCACCTATCGGTTGAATTGTTCCTATTTCATTATTAGCGGACATTATTATTACAAGTAGTGTATCGGGTTTTAAATTTTCCCTGACATTTAAAGGTGAAATAATTCCAGAACTATCGGGTGATAAATATGTTACTTCAACCCCAAATTTCTCAAGATATTTGCATACATTCAAAACTGCCTTATGTTCTATTTTAGTTGTTATTATATGAATTTTTTCTCTCTCCGAATTTTCAATGACACCTTTGATAGCTAAATTAATACTCTCCGTAGTGCTACTTGTGAAAATTATTTCAGAGAATTCCGCATTAATTAAGTCGGCAACTTGTTCTCTCGCAATATCAACAGCTGCAGAAGCTTCTCTTCCAAAAGTATGAGAAGTGCTTGATGGATTGCCATATTTTTCTTTTAAATATGGCATCATAGCATCAAGAACTTCTGGATCAATTTTTGTCGTTGAATTATTATCAAGATAAATTATTCTTTGCATAAAACAAAAATAAACAAGATATCTATTAAATATAATTCTTTTTGAATAGATAATTTAGATGATATATAGATATATATTTTTTTCAAAGAAATTGAAATCTTTTTTGATTAATTTATAATAAAAAATTATTTGTTATGAAAAAAATATTTTCCTTTGCCTTAATTTTTTCTTTTCTTAACTCAATCACCTATTCATATACCGGAGAAATAATAAAATCTTTTGACACACCTGGCAAATTTCCCACTGGCATTTGTTTTGATGGAAAAAATCTTTGGGTTGCTGATAGAGAAGCAGATAAGTTATTTTGTGTTAATCCAGAAACTGGGAGTGTAATCAAAACGCTTGAATCCCCTGCTTATTGGCCAATGGGAATTGCTTTTGATGGGAAATACTTATGGAACTCTGATATAAGAGGTTTGACTGATAAATCGGAGGATTTTGATGGAATGATTTTTAAAATTGACCCGGAAGACGGTACAATTTTAAAAACTTTAAATGCTCCTTCTAAATGCCCAATTGGTTTAACATTTGATGGAAAATATTTATGGTGTATTGATGATAGAGCTGATAAAGTAATTCAATTTAGCCCCATTGATGGAACGACAATAAAATCTTTTAAAGCTCCTTCACCTGATGTTACTGGAATTTGTTTTGATGGGAAATATTTATGGATTTCGGATAGAATTTTAGATGAGATTTATATGGTTGACCCTGAAACGGGACTGGTTATTTTAATTGCAGATGCTCCAGGCAAGTACGTATTTGGACTTGCAACCGATGGGAAAAAACTTTGGGCTGTAGATTATCAGGAAGATAAAATTTTTCAATTAAAAATTAGAGATGATGAAAAATTAATTAGAAAAAATCCTCAATATCACAAAGTTGTATTTACCCATAGTGTTAAATGTTTTGGACCTGGTAAAATCAAGACACTTGATGTAAATATTGCACTCGCAGAAAACAGAGATAATCAGGAAATATTAGAGCCAATAAAATTTAATTTAAACCCAACAGATATATTAACTGATAAATGGGGACAAAAAACAGCACACTGGAACTTTAAAAATATTAATCCAGGTGAATCAAAAGATTTAATAGTTACAACAGTTTTTAAAACTTATGTTGTAAGATATTTTATATATCCTGAATTTGTAGGAACACTTGACGAAATTCCTTCTGAAATAAAGGATAAATATCTTGAAGATGATGAAAAATATCAAATACACAGTGAAATAATCCAAAAGACAGTAAAAGAAGTGGTTGGAGATGAGAAAAATCCCTACTGGATAGTTAGAAAAATCCATCAGTTTGTTATTGACCATTTAACTTATTTGATGGACGGGATGTGGGATACCGCTCCTACTGTTATTACAAACAAACATGGATCCTGTTCAGAATATTCATTCGTATTTATTGCTCTTTGCAGAGCGGCAGGGATTCCAACAAGATATGTAGGTTCCACCTGGATTAAAAAAGACGAAGCAAGTATGGACGAGGTATACCACAGATGGGTAGAAGTTTATCTGCCAAATTATGGCTGGATACCAACTGACCCCACCCATGGCGACAGAGAATTACCTCGTGATCAGGCATATCCAATTGGTTTTGTAAGCAATAATGCTTTAATTACCACTCAATCCTGCGGCGCTTCCGAAACACTTGAATGGACATATAACAGTAATATAAATTATACCACAGAACCAAAAACAAATGTTAATATAACTCACTTTGCAGATTGGGAACCAGTAGATAAAACAAAATATTGATATCAGTATTTATAACATAAAAAAAACAAATGCCTTCTATAAAGAAGGCATTTGTTTTAGAAAATAATAATTTAACTAAATTTACTTCTCAGCGTATAGTTCAATAATTTTTATAATAACTTCTTTTGCTTTTTCCATAGTCTCAACTGAAACATATTCGTATTTCCCATGGAAGTTCATACCACCAGCAAAAATATTAGGACACGGTAAGCCCATATAAGATAATTTAGAACCATCAGTTCCACCACGAATCGGAACTACTTTGGGTTGAACTCCAACGAGCTCCATCGCTTTTTTGGCAATTTCAACAATATGAAAAACAGGTTCAACCTTTTCCCTCATATTATAATACTGATCAACAACTTCAATGGATATAACATCATTTCCAAATTTTTCCTGAATAAAATCTCCGACTTTTTTAATAAATGTTTTTTTATTTTCAAATTTTACTCTGTCATGGTCTCGGATAATATAGACAAGTGTAGCATTTTCAACTGAACCATCCATTTTAATTAAGTGATAAAATCCTTCATAATCCTGTGTAAATTCAGGTCTCTCAAATACTGGTAGTAAAGAATTAAACTCCATTGCAATTAACATAGCATTCAACATCTTGTTCTTTGCATAACCGGGGTGAACATTTCGTCCCTGAATTTTAACAGTTGCCTTTGCAGCATTAAAGTTTTCATATTCAAGCTCGCCTGGACCACTACCATCGATAGTATAGGCAAATTCTGCCCCGAATTTTTTCACATCAAACTTATCTACACCTCTTCCGATTTCTTCGTCAGGAGTGAATGCTATTTTAACTGTACCGTGTTTAACTTGCGGATTTTTAACAAAATACTCTATTGCTGTTATTATCTCCGCAATTCCAGCTTTATCATCAGCCCCAAGTAATGTATTCCCATCAGTTGTAATCAAAGTATGTCCAACGAACTCTTTCATTTCCGGAAATAATTTCGGAGAAAGAATAAGATTTTTTTCTTTATTTATTACTATATCACCACCATCATAATTCTTAATAATTTGAGGGTTAACATTTTCTCCTGACATATCGGGACTCGTATCCATATGAGAAATAAATCCAATAACGGGTACTTTCTTATCTATGTTAGATGGTAATGTTGCCATAACATAACCATTCTCATCAAGAGATACATCTGAGAGTCCCAACGAATTCAATTCTTCAACAAGTAATTTTGCTAAAACAAGCTGCTTTTCGGTACTTGGGCAGGATTGAGAATTCTCATCTGATTGAGTATCAATCTTAACATATTTAAGAAATCTTTCTATTAATTTTTCATCCATAGGTTTATTGTTTTAATTAATAAAGATACTATATTGAAAATAAATCAATTCATATAAACAAAATTTTTACTCATCTGCTTTGGCTCTATAAGTATCCCAAATAAAGTAACAAATCAGTAAAACAAAAGTGAAAAATGCAAGAATCTGAGGACCACTTTCATTATCACCCCAGACTTTCAAATTTAGATCAACACCAAAGAATAAGAGTAAAGCACCTATAACTCCAAAAATAGCAGCACCAGCGATAAATCCAGATGCAATTAAATTTCCACGATTATATCGAGCCTTAACAAGATTTTCATCTTTAGAACTCTTTTTAACAAAATGAGCAATAAGACCACCTACCAGAAGTGGTGTATTTAAATCAAGTGGAATAAACATTCCCAGAGCAAATGCAAGCGGAGAAATCCCAATGAAATACATAAGCACCGACATAACAGCACCAACAATAAATAAAATCCAATTAAAAGATGCTCCTTTCATCATGAGAGGCTCAATCACTGCAGCCATTGTATTTGCTTGTGGAGCAACAAGGGGTTTAGCATTTTTTGTCTCTTGCTCATACTTTGCAACAATTTCAGGTGTTGCTGTATTATTCTTAACAGATTCTATTTGCTCTTTGGTTAATATATTCTGATTAGTAAGATAATCATCAGATGTAAATCCATAAGAATTTGCAAGAATAAAAATAACAAATCCAACAGTAGCAGCAGATAATAAAGTACCAAGAAATTTCCAAGATTGTTGTTTATATGGTGAAGAACCAAGCCAATATCCAATTTTTAAATCCGTTATAAAGCCCCCAGCCATCGATAGTGCCGTACAAACAATACCACCAATAATCATAGAACTAACCATTCCTTGCCAACCTTTTAGTCCGACTCCAACAAGTATGAATGATGATAAAATCAAAGTCATTAAAGTCATTCCTGAAACCGGGTTCGTTCCAACAATAGCAATAGCATTTGCTGCAACCGTAGTAAATAAAAAGGAAACAATTAATATAGTTGCTAATGCAACCAATGCCTGCAATAATGTTACTTTCACGCCAAGAATTAAAAACACGAAAATTGCTACAGCAGTGAGCAAAATAAACATCAAAACGAAATTCATTTTAATATCTTTTTGTGTTCTTAACTCTTCAACGGCAGTATCAGAATGTGATTTACTGAAACTTCCAACAGCAAGTTTAAAAGCATCAGCAATTACCTTAGAAGATCTTAAAATACCTATAATACCAGCCATTGCAATTGCTCCGATACCAATAAATCTAACATATTCCTTAAAAATAATTTCAGGTGATTGTGTTGCAAACGCTAATACTTGCCCTTTGGAATCGGTAAAAGTTCCACCTGGAATATTAGCAATCAAAGGGATTAATACAAGCCAGGAAAACATTGAACCAACAGCAATTATAGTAGAAAATCTTAATCCTACAAGGTATCCGAAACTAAAAATCAAAGAACTAACATTAAGCTTAAAAACCATTTTTACTTTATCAGCCAATTCGTGTCCGTAGGGTAAAATGCGTGTTGTTACAACATCATCCCATAATCGAAGTGAACTAAATAAAAAGTCATAAATTCCACCAATTAGTCCACTAATAATAAGTATATTAGCCTGTTTTCCACCCTTTTCGCCGGTAACAAGAATTTCAGTGGTCGCAGTTGCCTCCGGGAATGGAAATTTTCCATGCATCTCTTTTACAAAATACTTTCTGAATGGAATCAGGAATAAAATTCCCAGTATACCACCAAGAAGTGAAGAAAAGAAAATTTGGAAAAAGTTAACCTGTATATCCGGGTATTTATGTTGTAAAATATATAAAGCAGGAATAGTAAAAATAGCACCTGCTACTATCACACCGGAACTTGCTCCAATAGACTGAATAATCACATTTTGGCCAAGTGCACCACCTTTTTTCATTGCCGCAGAAGCACCAACGGCTATGATAGCGATTGGAATTGCAGCTTCAAATACCTGTCCAATTTTTAAACCAGCATAAGCCGCTGCAGCAGAAAAAATAACAGCCATAAGTAATCCAAAAAGTACTGAATAAACTGTAACTTCGGGGAATACTTTTGTTGGAGACATAATCGGTTCATATACTTCTCCAGGCTTTAACTCCCTGTAAGCATTCTCCGGAAGCCCTTTTATTACTTCGTTTTGTTCATTATTCATTATTATTCTCCTTTTTATGTTTTTGTTGCAGATTCAAGTCTTTTTAAAATCGAAAATATAAATACTGCCGATATTAAAGAAGTGATTACAAGTAATGTAAATGTTTGCCAGAGTTCCCAGTTTCTATAAGGAATTGCAATTACCCCTGATAGATAATTACCTAAAGCAGTTGCAAATAACCAACCACCCTGCATAAGTCCTTTAAGGTTGGGAGGAGCCACTTTTGCAACAAAAGAAAGCCCCATTGGACTTAAAAATAGTTCTGCTATTGTTAATGTGAAATAAGTAGAAATTAACCAATATGGAGATACTAATACATCTGATACAGACCCCTTTGTTGTTTCAAAAATATATTTCGGACTATCAAGCATCTCACCATTCTTTCCAACTAAAGAAACAATAACAAGAATAACATAAGCCAAAGCTGCAATAAGCATACCAATTCCAATTTTCTTTGGCGAAGAAATCTCCTTTCCTTTTCTCATCATCATACCAAAGAAACTAACAACAACAGGTGTAAGAAATACTACAAATATTGGATTGAATGCCTGAAAAGTTTCGGGGTCTATTCTGTTAATATCATGAAATTCTGTGTATCGTAAATATAGCACAACTGCACCTACAATAAATAAAATAAGTCCAATAACCCTTCTAACTGAGGTAGAACTTTTAAGAATAAGGAATATAATTCCCATTATAACAGCAATTAAAGAAATCAAAGCGGGCAGGTCAAACAGGATATAATTTATTCTGTTTACTATACCAACCGTATAATTTTTCGCAAATAATGTTAAGACAAGTCCGTTTTGGTGGAATGCCATCCAGAAGAATATCACAGTTATAAAGACAAGAATTAAAGCAATAATTCGTTCCTTCGTTTGTTGTGGAGTAAGTTCTATCTTTGAACCAACTTGAGTAGTCTTTTTGTGTAAATAGTCTGCATGTTTAAAATATTTTTTAAAAGAGATAAAAATAATAAAAGAAAGTACAATTGCTGCAGCAGCAACAACAAAACCCATATTATATGCAGAGCTCAAAGAGTGAAGATAATCCTTACAAAATGTTAATAAATCGACTGCTTGATTGCCTGTTTGTGTTTGAGCAATTTTCGTTAATTCTGTTAACGACTCGTGTGGAAGCCCCGTAGGGTCTTTTAGAAAACTGTGTGCTAATCTTGGAATTCTTGCATCATATACAAAGTTATCGAAAGATAAGAATAAATTTCTCATACCCGTAGCAGCAAATGGTGCAAAGAAAGCTCCAACATTAATTCCCATATAATAAATATTGAAGGCCGTATCCTGTAACTTTCTGTACTTTTCATCTTCATATAAATTTCCGAGCAGCACCACCATATTGCCTTTGAATAAACCCGTCCCGAGAGCAATAATAAAAAGAGAGGCAAATAAAAGAACCGTTCCAGCTGGCGGATATGAAAGTAACAAGTAACCAATAAACATTGTAACAATTCCTACTATAACAACTTTTCCGTAGCCTAATCTATCCGCAATGAAACCTCCGACTAAAGGTAAAGCATACACAGCAGCGAGGAAAATTCCCCATACCTGACCAATTTGAGATTCAGATAATCCAAGCTTTGACTCAATAAATAAAGTAAAAATAGCAAGCATTGTGTAATATCCGAATCTTTCGCCCATATTAGATAATGCAAGAACATATAACCCTTTTGGATGTCCTTTAAACATTTAAAATTATTTTAGTTAATAAAATAGCCATTTAAAAATTTCATAATTTGTGAAAATAGGAATTATATTTTACTTATTCAAATGCTTAATTATGTAAATAGAAAAATTTTTTTAAATTGAAACTTTCAACTAAATATGTTTTTTTTGTTAATGCATAAATTAAACCAATCTTATTATGAAAACCCAAATCCCAAAAATTTTCGTTTTAATAGTGGTACTGGTATTTTCTTTATTAATCTCTTCGTGTAGTTCTAAAAAGGAAGAACAGGTGAACAAAGAATTTAAAGAATTTATAAAAAACTGGGAATCAAAATACATTCCACTATATAAAGAAGCAAATATTTCTTATTGGAATGCCTCCATATCAGGAAAGAAGGAAGATTTTGATAAAACTCTGGAACTTCAAAATAAAATCACAGCACTCTTTTCTGATAAAGAGTCATTCGAAAAGCTAAAAAAGTTTAAAGAATCCGAAGCAATAAAAGATGAAATTGACAAAAGGCAATTGGAAGTTTTGTATCTTGCTTTTCTGGGCAACCAGATTGATACCTCATTACTGAATGCAGTAAATAAATTACAAAATGAGATAGAACAAAAATACACAAATTTCAGAGCTGAGGTTAACGGGAAAAAACTTACAGATAATGAAATAGAAGAAATATTAACTAAATCAACAAATTCAAAAGAATTACAGGCTGCCTGGGAAGCTCATAAGAAAATAGGGACTGTGGTTGCTGAAGATATAAAGCAACTTGTTAAAATGAGGAACGAAATTGCAAAGAAACTTGGTTTTAACAACTATCATGAAATGAGTTTAAAATTAAGAGAACAAGACCCGACTGAAATACTAAAACTTTTTGATGAACTTGATGTATTAACTAAAGATGCTTTTGCAAAAGAAAAAGAAAATATAGATAAATATTTCACGGAAAGATATAAAATTTCAAAAGATGAATTAATGCCATGGCATTATCAGAATAGATTTTTTCAGGAAGCACCAAAAATTTATAAAGTAGACCTTGATGCATTTTATAAAGATAAAGATTTAGTAAAACTAACTTCTGAATATTACAGCGGAATAGGATTGCCAATTGATGATTTAATAACAAAAAGTGATTTATATGAAAAACCCGGAAAAAATCAACATGCATTTTGCACTGATATAGATAATGAAGGAGATATAAGAGTTTTATGCAATATCAAGCCAAATGAAAAGTGGATGAATACAATGCTCCATGAATATGGCCATGCTGTTTATGATAAATTTATTGATAGGCAATTACCTTTTTCTTTAAGAGACCCTGCACATACATTTACAACAGAAGCTATAGCACAACTTTTTGGTAGAATGGCAACAAATGCAAAATGGATAAAAGATATTCTGGGAATAAGTGAAGAAGAATATAATAAAATTAAAGATGATTGCTATAAATCTCTTCGATTACAACAATTAGTTTTCAGCCGTTGGTCGCAGGTTATGTTCAGATTTGAAAAAGGTATGTATGAAAATCCTGACCAGGATTTAAATAAACTATGGTGGGATTTAGTTGAAAAATACCAAATGATAAAAAAACCTGAAGGTAGAAACCAACCAGATTGGGCATCAAAAATACATATTGCTACTGTACCATGTTACTATCACAATTATTTACTTGGTGAATTGCTGGCTTCACAACTGCAAAATTATATTGTAAAAAATATATTGAAATCAGACGATTTAATAAATCAAAGTTTTAAAAATAATAAAGAAGTTGGAGAGTATTTAAAAGAAAAGGTGTTCTCTCCCGGTGCAAAATATTTCTGGGATATAATGATAGAAAAAGCAACAGGAGAAAAACTTACACCAAAGTATTATGCAAAGCAATTTGTAAATTAGAATCTAATTCATTATTAATTTTATAAAAAGTTCCTGAAAATTTTATTTGTTAAGTTATGACAGAACAAGAAAAAAGAGAACCACCAAAAAGCTTAAGATGGCTTGTTCTTGCCTTGATCAGTCTTGCTATGTTTGGGAATTATTACATCTATGATAGTATCAGCCCACTTGCTGATTTGCTCAGTTCCCAACTTGGCTTTTCTGATTCACAGATTGGTTTATTACAAGCCATATACAGTTTCCCAAATGTTATTATGGTTCTAATCGGAGGTATGATTATTGATAGAATCGGTACACGAAAGGCATCTTTGTTATTTTCTTTTCTGGTTATGTTTGGCGCAATTATTACTGCTCTTAAAGGAAATATAATTCTAATGGCTATCGGAAGATTGATTTTCGGACTCGGCGCGGAATCTATGATTGTCGGAATTACCACTGTTATCGCAGTTTGGTTCAAAGGTAAAGAACTCTCTTTTGCCTTTGGCTTAAACTTAACAATTGCAAGATTAGGTTCCTTTCTTGCTTTAAATTCCCCAACACTTGCAAAAGGGTTATACAATTACTGGCAATCCCCTCTGCTTATTTCTGCTGCCGCTGGAATTCTGGCTGTATTATTCTTAGTTGTTTTCTATGTGATTGATAGTAGTGCCCGAAAGAAATTTACTATGCAAGAAGAAGGGGGTCAGGATAAAATTAACTTTTCAGATATATTTAATTTCAGTTCCACGAGGGTACTTGTATTTGTTTCAGTAATCGTTTCCATTTTATATTTTGTTACTCCAAGAGTTAATCAGTTTTCTATAGATTTGGAGTTACAGGCATTACTATTTATTATGATTCTTGCAATAACATTTCTGAAATATAAATCTTTTTCTCCTTCCTTCTGGTTTATTGTTTTACTCTGTGTTACTTTTTATTCAGCGATGTTTCCATTCCAGACCTTTGCGGTTAAATTTTTTATAGAAGCTCACGGTACAACAAGAGAAACTGGGGGTGCCTTATCAAGCATTCTTACTTTCTCTGCTATGTTTTTTACCCCACTATTTGGATTGCTTGCAGATAAAATTGGAAAAAGATCCATATTAATGATGATTGGTTCACTTTTAATTATTCCTGTATATTTGTTAATGGCTTATAAAATAAATTTAATTGGATTCACCGGTATTAATACATTATTTGGGGTGCCTCTGCATCTCATTATTCCTATGTCAATTATGGGACTTGCATTTTCACTTGTCCCTGCTGTTATGTGGCCCTCAGTTGCAATAGTAGTTGAGTCTTCAAAACTTGGAACCGCTTATGGACTTATGACTATGATACAAAATATAGGGCTTACATTATTTAATTTACTGATTGGTTTTGCAAATGATGCTGCAGGGGCAAGCGCAGAAAATCCTACCGGATACAATCCCGGAATGTGGATATTTTCAATTCTTGGATTCCTCGGCTTATTCTTTGCGTTTATGTTAAAGAAAAATGAAAGTGGACCTCATGCTCATGGACTTGAAAAAGGTTCTTTAAATAAAAAATAAATTTTATTAAATTGAAATTTGTTATACTAATAAACCATATTATGATATGACAAAAATAAGAATCGTAATACCAGGTTTAGTTGTTCTTATAATCAGTATAATACTTTTTTCCTGTGAAGATATAAAGCAGGCAGATTATAGAGCGATTTTACAGGGTTATGTTAGAGACTCAAGTAATGACAAGCCAATAGAAGCAGCACAGGTGTATTTAAGTCCAGAAAACTTTCTCGCTTATACAGACTCTAATGGCTTTTTTAAAATGACTGATATACATTTACCATCATCTGCAGCATATTTTAATTTAACTGTTAATAAATCAGGATATATAACCAAAAGTATACGTATTTTGATTACCTCTCTGCAACTAAATAATATAGTAATTTATCTAAGACCAGAGGAAAATTAAGTTATTGTAAATATTTAATATAATAGTTATATTTAATGTTTAAAATTCTGCTCCCATCGACTAGTGGTTAGGTCATCACTCTTTCACAGTGAAGACACGGGTTCGAATCCCGTTGGGAGCGCAGGGGTAACAAAAAATTTCTCACTCAAATTAAGAAAGATATCTTTTAAATTTATATTTCAATTAAAAAACATATTTTTTTTAATTCAAATACTAATAAAATTTAGTTAATAATCTAAATCATTATTTCTTTAATATAAGTGAATTTTACTATCGATTTTTCTTCTTACTAATCATTTAATTTTTTCCTTTTAACGGTTTAAAAAAATGAAAATATTTTACTTGATACATGTAAAACTTTTTTTTATCTTAAAGTAAATTAAAAATAAACGGTATTGGGTATGGAAATAATTTTACTTAAAAGAATAAATTTCCTATTATCATTTTTATTTATTCTCTTTGTAGAACTTTCATTCGGTCAGTCAGAAGGAGACTATAGAACACGCGAAGGAGCTTCTGGTAATTGGACTGGAACAAACATTTGGCAAAAATATCAATCTGGTAACTGGGTTGATGTTTCCACATATCCAACATACAGCGATGGTGTAATTGAAATAAGAAGTGATGCAAATATTACTATAAATTCAAGTATAACACTTGACCAGGTTAATATCTATGGATATTTAACAGTAAGTGGATCAAGTACAACATTAACATTAAATAATGGTTCTGATTTTGACCTCGTTATACATAATGGCGGAACCTTAAAAATGTCATCTGGGGCATGGAGTATTAATACATCAGCAACATGGAAAATCAGTAATGGCGGAACATATATTCACAATACAACAAGAAGCGTTTCTACCCCCTTAAATAGTTGTACAATAGATAGTTCTAGCTATTTTGTATATATAGATGCAGGTACTGCCATTAGTTATTCAAATCGTACATACGGAAATTTATCCTTTCAGACAGCAAGTGGAACATGGAATTGCAGTGGAACTAGTGGTGCAAATCCACTTACAGTCCGTGGAACTCTAACAATTGGTTCAGGTGTTAATTGGAGTATGGGAAGTTTCACCGGTACTTTGAATTTTAATGGTAATATTGATATATATGGAACTATGTCATCAAATTCATTTACAGTAGCTACTGGAAAAACAATGACTGTTTATAGCGGCGGTACTTATAGCTTAAACTCATCACAGACATTAACAAATAATGGAACAATTAACATAAGCGGAACTTTAAATAATTACGGGACATTAAATAATAATGGAACATTGAACATATCATCAACTGGAACACTAACTTGGAATACAGGTGATTTTTCTCTTGGAACTACCGGTACACTTATAGTAGATGGAATTTTTGATATTCAAAGTGGCGCGGGTACATTCACCGGAAGAACGGGAGGAACTACTATAAATGGTACCCTCAAGTATAGAAGCAGTAGTTCTACCTCTTATCCTAATAATAATGGTTCAGGTTCCTATTATAATGATTATACTTCATATGGTAGTAACGGAACCTGTGAAGTTCTTGAATATTTTTCAACTAATTATTATCATACTTTTGCTATAAATGAGTCGTTCAATAATTTTACTTTCAGTTCAACAAATTCAGGTACAAATTATTATTACTCAATCTTTGCATCTGGAGCAACAATATCAGGTAAACTTAAAATTGAAAATACATCCGCTATTACGGGCAAAGGATTTATATTAACAAACGGTGACAAAAATGCTGGTTCACTCGAAATCACCGGGGGTACAGCTTATGTGCTGATGTCTGAAGCATCAGGAAATAGAACATTTACCTCTAATGGAGATGTAACAATTAGTGGAGGAACATTGATAATAGCAGAAAAAAATGGTTACACAGGTACACTAAATTGTAAAGGTAATTTTACTCATTCTGGTGGCACAATAACAAGAACAAACGGTACCGCAAATATTGTATTAAATGGAACAACACAACAAACCATAACGGAAAATGGTACTATATCGGGAACTATAAATTGGATAATTAATAATTCATCAGGAATTTTTTTAGGGAGTAATTTGGAAATTAATAATGGTTCATTAACATTAACCAACGGTATCCTTTATACCGGCCCGACAAGCCCTTATGATGCTTATAAAATTACATTTGGAACATCCGCAACCAATCCAAGCGAATCCTCATCATCAAGAATAATTGGGGTTGCTGAAATGTCCTCTCGTTCTGTTGGAACTGGTTCAATAGATTTTTTGAGTTGCAATATTGCAGCTGGAACTGATAATATCGGTAATGTAACAATCACCAGAAAAACCGGCACCTGCGGAATAGTTTCTGTAAATGGAAATCAAAGCATAGCATGTCACTGGCAGGTTACAGTAGGAGCGCAACCGGTAAATGGTAGGGATGTTACTTACAGCTGGTTATCTGATTTAGATAATGGGAAAAATTTCTCAAGTTCCAATCTTGCAGAATTTTGGGTAAGTGAAGATGGTAACCAATGGATAAAAAAAGGAGATGGTTTTAATGTATCCGGTAGCAATCCACGAACAATGACTATAAATACAACAAGTTTTTCATATTGGGTTGCAAGTTCTCAGGATTCTCCCTTACCTGTTGAACTTTTATCATTTTACTATTTAATAAAAAATAATAATGTAATATTAAAATGGATAACCTCATCAGAGGAAAATAACTCTGGTTTCGAAATTCAAAGGAATTCACTTGATAAAAATGAATGGGAAAAAATTGGGTTTGTGGAAGGAAAAGGAACAATAAAATCACAATCCAAATATGAATTTACGGATAGAAAACCTGAGGCAGGCAGATATAAATATAGATTAAAACAAATAGATTACAATGGCAATTTTCAATATTTTGATTTGAGCAGTATTGTTGAAATACTATTACCTGATAAATTTGAATTAAGTCAAAATTATCCAAATCCTTTCAATAATTACACAGTAATAAATATATCCTGTCCTATTGAAGAAAATGTTAAATTAAAAATTTTTGACATAACGGGTAGAGAGGTCTTAACTATAATAGATGAGTTCTTAAAAGCTGGCTCGTATCACTTCAGGGTGAATGCTGAAAATCTTACAACCGGGATATACTTTTACAGATTAACAGCAGGAAAAACGATGATAACAAAAAGAATGGTGCTAATAAAATAATATTATTAAAACTCATTCTTAAAACTAAAATTTAACCACTATGAAAAACAAATTAATTCTAATTGTTTTTCTATGTGTTAATGTTATTTATTCTCAACCTACTTTGTGGTCAGAAGCAAATTCCGGGGTTACTACAACATTAACATCCGTATGGTGTTACGGTCCAAGTACAGTCTGGGTTTGTGGATATTCTGGAACGGTTTTAAAATCTATAAATATGGGGATACAGTGGATAAACCTGACAGGTAATGGCATTCCAACAAATGTTCAATTAATTAACATTTGTGGTGTCCACAACAATAATAATATTGCTTTAACTGCTGGATACTCAGGGTCTGATACCTGGGTCTGGCGAACATCAAATGGCGGGTTAAATTGGACACAGGTTTTTTATCAACAAGGCGGTTTTATTAATGCTGTTTATATGTTCAGTGAATTCTCTGGCTTTATGATGGGAGATCCTGTAGGGCAAAGGTGGTCATTATGGAAAACAACTAATGGTGGAATAAACTGGGATTCAACTGGTTTATATCTTCCACAGTCTGGCAGTGAAACGGGATATAATAACTGTATGTTCTGCTATTATCCCAACATTTGGTTTGGAACTAATAACTCCAGAATTTATTACTCAACTAATTTAGGGAGCTCCTGGTCTACTCAGATAACTCCTGAAGTAAATTGTTATACAATTGCAGGAAGTGCAATTGGAAGTACTAATATGTATTTTGGAGGAACTAATTTATACAAATCAACAAACAATGGGGTGAACTGGTTTCTACTTAACTCCGTAGGTGCAGGAAATTTCGGAGGAATTAGCACATCACCTGTACCTGCAGAAAGTCCACAATTGGGTTTTGTATGGTATGTCAGAAGTTCAAATGTAGTATATTTTAGTATCGATGCAGGTTATAACTGGATTAGTGAATATACAAATCCAACTGCATCAATGGTTTATCGGCATTTAAGTTTTGCAGTTCCTGGTTACAGGTTGTTTGCAGTTGGTACACTTGGTAAAATTTCAGTTAGAGACCTACTTTATTCTGTAAAAAAAATTGGGTCTGAAATTCCAACTGATTTTAAACTATCACAGAACTATCCCAATCCCTTCAATCAAACAACTATAATAGAATTTCAATGTCCAGTTAGGTGTAATGTATTTCTTGAAGTATACGACTTATCTGGTAGATTAATTTCAACACTTGCTTGTGGCGAGTTTCAACCAGGTATCTATAGAACAAAATTTTCAGGAGAACTCCTTTCAAGCGGTACATATTTTTACAGATTTAAAACTAAGAATTTCTCTGAGACCAAAAGAATGATTTTGATAAAATAGTCTTCAGAAGCAATTAATTATACTTAAAAAAATATATAACTGAATTTAGATGTTTCGAGTTTATAACATTTGGTAGATTTTTATTATCATTTTCCTGATAAACAGAAACAACCAAGTTTATTCAATTTAACATTATTGCATTTTTTTATATTAGACTACTTCAAAATATTAACCTGCTATTTTCAATTAAAAAATTTTATAATTCAATCAATATTGTTAAATAATATTTCTCATTTAAGATTATATATTTCATAACTAAAATCAAAAAATATATTTATACCCTTTTATGAAAAACATAAGGCTAATCAATATAATATTATTGTTGATAAATTTACTTTCATCTTTAAAGAATAGAATTATAATTTATAAAGGTTAAAATCTTGAAGTACTATAAAAAAATTCAAAAAAAAATAAATAATAAATTTTCATATATCATAATTCTTGAAAAGCTGTTTTTAATATTTCTCAATAAATGGAAATTTTTTTAAATGCAGTTTCTTTTTAAAAATATCAAGGAGGAACTAATTAATTGAAAATGCAAAGCGAAATTTATATTTTGGAAAATGCAAAAATCAAAGCCTAAAAAGAAAGTAAGTAAAGAAATCTCAATTAACCTTGATTTAATTTTTCAACCCCAAAAAAATATTCGCATACTTATTTACTCAGGAATAATTGTATGTTCTGCTCTGATGGGTTTAGCTTATGTATTATTTGCTTTAAAAATTAATGGGTATTTTGGATTTCCTTTAGATGACCCCTGGATTCATTTAACTTTTGCAAAAAATTTTTCTAAATACTTTTCCTTTTCATATTATAAAAACGAAATTGTAACTGCTGGCTCTACATCTCCCATTTATACATTTCTTTTATCTGTTGCATTTTTCATTACTCAGAATGAATTCATAATGAGTTATTTCTTTGGGATACTGTTCCTTATACTATCTGCAGTTTTTTTCTATAAACTCTCAACACTCGATTTCGGAAAAGAAAATATATACGCACTGTTTGTTACTGCAATTTTAATTTCTGATAAATGGCTGAACTTTATCTCAGGTTCTGGTATGGAAACAACAATGTATATTTTTATACTTGTTTCCACTACATATTTTTATAAAAAAAGACTAACAATACCTTTTGCAGTTTTTCTAGGATTAATACTCTGGACAAGACCCGATGGTGTTGCATTTATTGCAGCTATTTTTATCGACTACCTAATTCAAATAAAACTTTCAAAATCAAATAAGGAAATTGTTCTTTTTGATAAAAAAAGTTTAATTAAAATTTTAATTATCTCAGGAATTATTGTCGGTATATACTTTATAATGAACCTGTTACTTTCCGGTTCACTATTTCCGAATACTTATAATGCAAAATTAACTTACTATACACCTGAATTTAGAAGTCGATCTTCATTTCTAAAATATGAAGTATGGGAATATTTTACCACAGGTTTTTATTTGATTATTATGATAGGTTTCCTCCTGAACTTTTTATTCATATTTAGAGATATCTTTAATAAAAAATATAACCAGACTATTTTTTATACACTTTTTATATTGATTTTTATCTTCATTTACTACTATAAACTACCTTACGCACATAGATTTGGTAGATATTTGATGCCGATTATACCATTCTTTATTCTAACTGCATTTTTATCTTATAGAGAGTTAACCAAAATTATTGGGAATTATTTTAAAGCAAGAAAAATAGCCATTGGCTTTTTTCTGATTTTATCAGCAATTACTCTTATATACTCAATTGCAAATTATCTCGAAAACAGAAAGACATACGCCGAGCAATGTAAATATATAAATGACAGGCAGGTTGCAGCAGCTCTATGGATAAAAAACAACACAAATGAAAATGACCTGATTGCAACACACGATGTAGGTGCAATTGGTTACTACAGTGAACGAAAAATCATTGATGTGGCAGGATTAATAACTCCTGAGCTAATTACGAAATTGCACGAAAAAGATTATAACAAGTATATGATGAACTATCTCACTGAGAAAGGCGTTTCTTATCTTGCATTTTTGAGGGAATGGTATAGAGTTACTAATTCAAATCCTCTCTTTTCCACTGCTGATTCATTACCACCAGAAGTGATGGAGGTATTCAAATATGAACCCGGAAAAACATACATATTGAGCACTATAGTAAAAAGTGGATTAATGCAGGCAGAAGAATATATGTCTAAAAGACAATTTCAGCAAGCATTATCGGTCCTGCAACAGGTATTACAACTTGATTACAACTCGTCTTTAACATACTTCTACATCGCTATATGTTATAGAAGTTTAAATGATTTAAAAAATGCAGAGGCAAATTTGCAAAAAGCATTGAAAATATTTCCCGAATATAAGAATGCATTAATATTTATAGGATCTATAACAAAAGACCTGAAAAAATATCAGGAATCCAAGTCATATTTAGAACATTACCTTTCTCTAAACCCAAATGACGAGGTAGCAAAAAAATATCTTGAAGCCGTGAATGATTCTTTAAATTCTAATAGATGAATTTAAAGTATTTGAATATAATAAAAAATCTTCTTAGAACCATTTCAGAAAAAATAAAAATTTTGCTGAGAGCTTTTTCAGATAAATTAAAAATTTATCTTAAAAATACCTTCATCCCCTATGTAAAAAAATTTTCACATAAAACTAAAAGCACTTTTAAAATAACACTTGACAAGATTCTAATTTCCATAGAAAAATATTTTGAAGGTAAAAAACTAAATCTACTTATATCTAAAATAAATTATTACTTTCTTTATTCTTTTTCAGATTTCTATAAAAGTTTTTTAAGAAGAAAAAAAAATCTTATCTTTATCTTTTCTTTCTTATTACTTATTTTACTCTGGGGTAGTTATTTCAGCATTCTATATTCCAGGAATTCATGGGATGGCGTAAAAGTAAAAAAAATTACTTTACAACCAGGGATGAATTTAAATGAAATAGCAAAATTGCTCTTAGAAAAAGAAGTGATTTCTAATACATTTGAATTTAAATTAATGATAAAATTACTTGGAAAAGAAAATCAACTATATGCAGGTACCTATTATGTTAAAAAAGGAATGAGTAATTTAGAATTATCTATTTTGTTTACCACACCTGATTATCTTTCACTTGGAGGAAAAGGGAAAATAACTTTTCCAGAAGGCTATCGTATTAAACAAATGGGTTTAATGTTGCAAAAAGATTTTGATATGTCGCAAGAAAAATTCATTACAGAAACCGAAAATGATTCACTGATAAATTTACTCGGTCTAAAAGGAAAAATAATGAATCTCGAGGGGTTTCTTTTCCCTGATACATATATTGTTCCGATGGATGCAGATGAAAAGAAGATGGTAAAAATATTATTTGACAACTTTCTTTCTCAAGTTTATTACAATCCTGAAATACAGGAATATACTTCCGAAAATCCCAAAAAATTGTTAGACTTGATAATACTTGCCTCAATAGTTCAGGCAGAGACAGCAATACCGGAAGAATATCCAATTATAGCAGGGGTTTATATAAACCGACTTAAAAGAAATATAAAACTACAGGCAGACCCAACAATCCAGTACATTCTACCAGATGGACCAAGGAGATTGATGAATAAAGATTACAAAATAGAATCACCATACAACACCTATTTGCATAATGGTTTACCGCCTGGACCAATAAATAATCCGGGATTGGAAGCGATAAAAGCGTGTATGAAACCGGCTGAACACGATTATTTATTTTTTGTTGCGAAGAAAGATAAAACGCATAAATTTTCCCGAACCTATGAAGAACATCTACAAGCAATAAACGAAATCAGAGGAAATTAATGAATAACATTAGCACATTATTGAAATTATTTCTCAAATTAGATTACAGAGACCGTGATTCAAAATCTTTTAAGAAAGTTATCGGAATAATATTCTCCTATTTAATTGCCGGAATAGGTTTATCAATAAATTATTTTCTCAGCTTTGATTATTTGAGTTGTATCATACTTATTTTTTCATTCAACTCATTTCTGATTCTATTTCTGATTTTAAATGATTATCCCAATCTTTTTTTCTCAAAAAGTAATATAGAATTATTAAATTCTTTACCGTTCTCATTTTCAGAATTCATAATTTCAAAAATTATTTCTGCTTTCATTTACATTTCATTTTTTTCTGTAATAATTACAATACCACAAACTATATTATACATAATCATCTACAAAAAACCATTTTTCTATTTCCTTGCTTTCTTTTTCCAGAATGTTTTTTTTACATTATTCTTTTCTTTCATAATATTAATCATTTATTCTTCTGTAATAAAGTTTTTTTCTGATAAAGCATCAATATTTATATACATTATCCAGGCATTTTTTATATTGATGATAATGGCAAGTACCAGTTTTACATCTAAGGAAAGTTATCAGGAGAAATTTTCTATTTTACAATACTCGTTTGTAAAATATTTACCACAATATTATTTTTCATTAGCGGTTGATAATATTTTTTATTTTATTCTTTCTTTTATTTTTACTTCTGTTATTGCATTTTTATTTTATTTACTAATTAAGAGAAACTTTGAGGACATTTTTTATAAATTAACCTCTCTAAAACGGGAGAGCAGATTAAGAAGTTATAAAATATTTCCTATATTCAATAAATTTGAATACTTTGTAGAAAAAATTTTTTTGAGGAACCCAGATGAACAGGCTGGGTTTTATATAGCAAAAAAAGTAATTACAGGATCAAGGTTAATGCTACTTAAATTTATTCCTTTGATTATTATGCCATTAATTTTAGTTATAATTGGTTTAATCACAGAAAATAATTCTTTGTTATTTATTTCAAATGAAAATACCTATATCAATATTCTAAGCCCAACGATTTCGTTATTAACTATAATGATGTTTAGAATTTCTACAAATAGTCTAAAATTCAGTGATGAAATTTCCGAAAATATTAATTGGATTTACGATTCACTTCCTTTTTCAAATCCTAAATTAGTTTTCAACGGATGTTATAAGTATATATATTCTTATTTCATTATTCCTGTAATTATCCTAATTATTATACTACTTTCAATTAAAATGAATTTAGAAACTGTCTTATTAAACATTTTTTTCATTTTACCTTTTGCAACTTTATTAAATAAAGTTTCATTAAGTAGAATCAAAGTATTTCCATTTACTCTTGAAGTATCAAAATTTAATACATTTTCAAGAATGGCTGAAGTTTTTATTTCTTTATTTTGGGGTTTCATTGCATTTCTATTACAACTATTGATATTTAAAAATATTACATATATTTTTATTTCTATAATTTTTATTTTAATCTTAAATATTTTTATTAATTATTTAATCTTGAATTATGTTACAGGAGCAAGAAAAATCAGATTTAGGAGTACCTCAAACTGAAGCAAGCCCCTTAGAAAAAAAATATAAAGGAGAAGGAAAAACTATCATTCTCGGAATCACAGGAGCAAGTGGGTCAATTTATGCGTTAAGAATATTAAGAGCATTAATGATAAATAATTTTAATATAAATCTTATACTAACTGAATATGCGCATTTTTCTTTATACCGTGAATGTGGTGTTGAATTAAAACCCTCAACAATCAAAACATTATTCCCTGAATTGACATTGAGAGAGGAATCAGTTTCTTTTCACAATAATCTTGATTTAAAATCAAACATATTTTCATCTTTTAATAATAATTATGGTATGATTGTTGCTCCCTGCGCAGTTAATTATGTTTCTGGCATAGCAAATGGAAGTTGCAAAAATCTAATTGAAAAGTGCGCGGACTATTTACTTTCGCATTCTAAACCCCTGATTCTGGTTCCAAGAGAGACACCTGTCAATAAAATATATTTAAAAAATCTGATAAAAATTATTGATGCTGGTGGTAAAGTAGTATTAGCGGCACCTTCTTTTGAATTTAACCCCAAGAATTTTAACGACCTTGCAGACTATATTACTAATAAAGTAATGGAACTCTTAGAGTGTAGTAGTACAGAATCTTTTTAAATAGTTTGCTTAATAAAATTATAAAGAGAAAATAATTTATTGAAGTATTACTTTCTCAAATAATTCTATTTTATTCCGTAATAATTTCTTTGGTAAAGCCCCTATAATACCTGTAGTTCCAAATTCTCCAATATACACACCAGGTAAAATTGCAAATTTTGTCCACGCTTCTAAATGTACTTTACTTCCATTGATTTCAACTTTCATTAACTGTGGTCCTGTCAATATACCCATTCCTTTTTTCCATACTTCTTCATTTCTATCAAGATACTTCTCAAAGCGTTCCTTTTGAAAAAATTCTTTTATAATTGCTTCTAAAGTTTCAGGGGATTTGTTTGTTTCATAATCTTTAATAAAACGAGCCATAATTATATTTTTTATAATTATTTATTTTTCTACCATTACTTCTGAAATAGAAGCTTTAATTATTTTAACATCTTCAAGTGGTTTATCTTTATTGTCTTTCGGAACTTTTGCAATTTTTTTAACAACATCCATTCCTTCTATTACCTGTCCAAATATTGTATACTTCCCATCTAAATGCGGTTGAGGTCCAAGGGTAATATAAAATTGAGAGTCCTGAGAATTTGGCCTACCAGTATTTGCCATTGCAAGTACTCCTTCCTTATCATGTTTTAAACCATTGTTAAACTCATTAGGTATAGTTTTCCCTGAACCGCCTGCACCTGTTCCAGTTGGGTCTCCCGCTTGAATCATAAAGTTATCTATCACGCGATGGAAAATAATACCGTTATAAAAATTATTCTTAACAAGCTCTTCTATCCTCGCTACAGTTTTTGGGGCTTTATCTGGAAAAAGCTGTAATTTAATTGTACCATAAGTTGTTTCAAGTGTTAATATTTTTTGCACCTCGGTTTTTTTAGTACAACCAAAGAAAATTGTAAAAAGCGAAATTAAAATAATTAAAATTTTTCTCATATAGCTTTGATTAAAATTGTTTTAGAAATCTTATATCATTTTCATAAAACATTCTTATATCGGGTACCTGGTGCCGAATCATAAGAGTCCTTTCTATGCCCATACCAAAAGCATAGCCAGTATAAACTTCAGGGTCATATCCAACAAATTCAAACACATTCGGATCTACCATACCACAACCAAGAATTTCAAGCCACCCTGTATATTTGCAAACTCTACATCCTTTCGATTTACACAAATAACATTCAACATCAAGTTCCCCGGATGGTTCTGTAAAAGAGAAGAAACTTGGTCTTAATCTCGTTTTTATATCTTTCCCAAAAAATTCTTTTGCAAAATAATCCAGTGTGCCCTTAAGCTCCCTAAAAGTAACACCTTTATCAACATAAAGACCTTCTACCTGATGAAACATCGCAAGTGATCTTGAACTAATCGCTTCATTCCTGTAACACTTACCAGGAACAATAACTCTAACTGGAGGAGGTTGATTTTCCATAACTCTTATCTGTCCTGGTGATGTATGAGTTCTGAGGAGATATCTTTTATCTTTTCCTTCACTCTTTAAGTAAAATGTATCCTGCATATCACGAGCAGGATGATACTCCGGGGTGTTTAAGGCATCAAAGTTATGATACTCATCTTCAATTTCAAAACCATCAAAAACTTTAAAACCAATTCTAACAAAAATTTTTGTTATATCTTCAAGAGCCTGAGTAATTAAGTGCTTTGTACCAAGATTGCAAACTCTACCTGGTAAAGTAGCATCCTCAACTCTGAATTCTGACTTTTCAGAATATTTTTCAAGGAGTGTTTTATACTTTGCCTCAGTATCCCTTTTAATTAAATTTAGCTCCCTACCTATCTGTGCTTTTAAACTTGAATCAAGAGTTTTCAGCTCTTCAAAAAGGTTATTTATTATTCCTTTCCTACCTAAATATTTAATTCTGAACTGTTCGAGAGCTTCGCTACTGTTTATGGAATTAATATAAGATTCAATTTCTGATTTGAGTTCGTTTATTTTATTCAGCAAGTCTTTCATTTTTCCCGTCTTTTATTTTTTACTTCTAAAATTATTTTTTCGGGAAAATTAACCTATTGCAAATTTTACTATTTCAGAGAATGCTTCTGGATTGTTATATGCTAAATCAGCTAATGTTTTTCTATTAATTGTAATGTTCTTTTTCTTTAACCCATTTATCAGCTTGGAATAGGTAGTATTATTTTGCCTTGCAGCTGCATTAATTCTTGTTATCCATAAATTTCTATAGACCCGTTTTTTCAGTTTCCTGTCTTTGTATGAATGTGTCAATCCTTTCTCTACAGAATGCTTTGCAATGGTATATACTTTACTTCTTGCACCGTAATAACCTTTTGCTTGTTTCAGAATTCGCTTCCTTCTTGCTCGCGAAGCTACTTTATTTTTTGCTCTTGGCATATTAAATCTCCTTATTTAAAATTGAGGTAATCTTTTCAAAAAAAGATTTTCAGTAACCTCTTCTTTTAATTAATAAAATGATTCTATTGTTTTAATATAAGTTTTTTTACTTTCTTTGCATCACCATTAGCTACCAGAGTACTTGCTCTTAATTTTCGTTTTCTCTTTGCTGATTTTTTTGTTAATATATGACTCCTGTGCGATTTCTCTCTTTTTATTTTTCCAGAGCTTGTTATTTTAAATCTCTTAGCAGCTGAACGATTTGTCTTCATTTTTGGCATTTGGATCCTTCCTTATTTAATTTTTGTTATTTAGTTTATCTTTTTATTTTTTTAACGCTGATATCTTTTGCTTATCTGGAATTAAATATGCAACAAGTGCTTTTCCATCCATTTTGGGATTTGACTCTAATTTTCCAACTTCCAATAGACTCTCAATTATTTTATCCATTAATCTTTGTCCAATCTCTGGATGAGTTATCATTCTTCCTTTATAAATTACACTTGCTTTAACTTTATGTCCTTCAAGAAGAAACTGTTTCAAGTGTTTAACTTTAAATTCAACATCGTGTATATCTGTATTTGCATTAAATCTTATTTCTTTTACCTGCATTACTTGTTGATGCTTCTTTGCAAGCTTTTCTTTCTTTTGTTTTTCGTAATTATACTTGCCAAAATCTATAATTTTGCATACGGGGGGTTTTGACTTAGATACTACTTCAACTAAGTCCAATCCCTTTGACTCGGCAATCTTTAGAGCTTCTGTGGGATGCATTATACCTAATTGCTTCCCATCTTCATCCACTACCATGATTTGGTGTGCAGTTATTTCTTCATTAACTCTTTCTTTCTGGTATTTCTCTTTAATAGATTAACTCCTTTTTAATTAATATTTAAAAGATTTATTTAAAATTAAAAATTTAAGATTTTGAATAAATTCTTTCAATTCCATTTTACCTGTATCACCTTTTGTATGTTGACGAACTGATACAGTATTGTTTTCCATTTCTTTATCTCCTAAAATAAGCATAAATGGAATTTTCTTATTTTCTGCTTCTCTAATTTTATAACCTATTTTTTCATTTCTTATATCAATGATTGAACGAATATCATTACTGAGAAGTTCCTGATGTACTGACTTTGCATATTCTGTTTGGTTATCCGTAATAGTAAGAACAGCAACCTGAACTGGTGCTAACCATAGTGGAAAATTGCCCGCATAATGTTCAGTCAAAATACCTATAAATCTTTCAAAACTTCCATAAATTGCTCTATGAATCATTACAGGTCTATATTTCCTCCCATCAGAGCCCTCATAAGTTAAATCAAACCTTTCAGGTAATTGAAAATCTAATTGTATTGTTGCAAGTTGCCAGGTACGATTTAAAGCATCTTTTATGTGAACATCAATTTTAGGACCGTAAAATGCACCATCTTTTTCATTTACTTTATATTTTAGATTGTTTGCTTCTAATGCTTTTCTTAAAGCAGACTCTGCTTGATTCCAAACTTCAATTTCGCCCATTGCTTCATCAGGACGAGTGGAAAAGTAATACATTGGGGCAAAACCAAATGCAGAATAAGTTTCAATCATCAACTTTAATACATTGGTAATCTCTTCCTGTATTTGGTCATTAGTACAAAAAATATGTGCATCATCCATAGTAAATTGTCTAACTCTAAACATTCCGCCAAGCGCTCCACTTATTTCATTTCTATGATTTATCCCAAGTTCGTATAATCTTATAGGTAAATCCTTATAGCTTCTTAATTTAGAAGAATATACAAGAGTTGCTTCGGGACAGTTCATTGGTTTTATATATACATTCTCATTATCAGAATTTATTTTAAACATATTCTCAATATAATGGGTAGTATGTCCGGAAGTTCGAAATAGTGATTCACGAACTAAAATCGGGGTTCTAACTTCTTGATAACCATATTTATCGTGAAGTTGTCTTGAAAATTTTTCCAACTCTCTATGAATAATCATTCCATTTGGTAACCAGAAAGGTGCTCCGGGACTAACTTCATGAAACATAAATAAATCAAGTTCTTTCCCAAGTTTTCTATGGTCTCTTCGTTTTGCTTCTTCTAAATCTTTTAAATATTTATCAAGTTCTTTCTTAGAAGGAAAAGAAATTCCATAAATTCTTTGTAGCATTTTATTTTTTTCATCACCACGCCAGTAAGATCCTGAAACAGAAAGTAATTTAATTGCTTTAACTTTTGAAGTAGATGGCAAATGAGGACCACGACACAAATCTGTAAAATTTCCCTGATGATATAAAGAAACTATTTCTTCATTATTTGCAATTGTTTCAAGTATCTCAACTTTATATGGATCAGGTCGAACTGTTTTGAAATATTCAATGGCTTTTTCTCTTGGCATTTCTTCTCTAACAGGTTTTAAACCCCGCCCGGCAATTTCGTACATTTTTTCTTCAATTTTCCTTAAATCCTCCTCAGTAAATTTTATATCGGAATCTACATCATAATAAAACCCACTTTCTATTGCGGGACCCACACCAAATTTTGCCCCGGGATACAACTCCTCAATTGCCTGAGCCATCATATGTGAAGAGGTATGCCAATAAGTTTCTTTTCCAATTTCAGAATTAAAATCGTGGAAAACAATAGAAGCATCAGATTCTATTTTTGTATCCAAATCAACAAAAACTCCATTTAATTCTGCAACAAGAACTTTTTCAGCAAAATTATCACTTATACTTTTCGCTATTTCCAAACAAGTAATACCTTTTGGGAACTCGTTAACAGAACCATCCGGGAACGAAATTTTTATTTTTTCCATTATAATAAAAAAATAAAATTGTGGGCGGTAATGGACTCGAACCAATGACCTCTACGATGTCAACGTAGCGCTCTAACCAGCTGAGCTAACCGCCCATTTTGAAAACAAGTAAAATATATAAAACATACCGATTTTTCAATATAAAACAATAAATTAAAACAAAAGTTTCAAATCTATTTCCTGTATTATTTTTTAATAATGAACTTTTTCTCAAAATATTCTACTCATATTATATTACAACACTTCCTGTGTTTCTTTGGGTTTACTTGTGGTTGCGTCATATTCTTCAACGAAATCAAGAATTCTTGTTTTAAAGCCATATCCCATAACATCATACACATCAAACATAATAAAAAAAGCTTTTGGGTCTTCCTGTTTTACTATTCTTCTTAATATTGCTGTCTGTCGCCTGCTAACAAGAACAAATAAAATATTATGATGCCTACCAGTATATCCACCTTCTGCGTGGAACATAGTAACTCCGCGATTCAACTCATCAAAGATTCGTTGTTTAATTTTATGTTCAAACCTCGTTATAATAAAAGCACCTTTAACAGATGGTATTCCCTCTGCTGCTAAGTCAACAATTTTTGTAGTAATAAATAAATTCAGATATGCCCATATAATAAGGTTTAAGTCTTTAAAAACAATTCCTATAGTTAGTATTATAACAGACTCAATAAACCAATAGCCTGCTCCGAAAGAAATACCAGTATACTGTTTAATAATAGCAACGGGGATATCTGTACCCCCTGTGGAACCTCTATATCTGAAAATAACACCCAGTCCAATTCCAAGTAAAACAGAGCCAGCAAGAGAGGCAAGTAGAATGTTATCGGTAAATGCCCAGTAGTTAGTATTTATAAATTCTTTTAAAATATTGTGTTCATAAAGAATTTTTGGCTCAATAGCATCTATTAAAAGTGAGCCAATTAACATACCATAAAAAGATTTTATTCCAAATTGCTTTCCAAGAAAAATCCAGGCGATAATAAAAAGAGGAATATTTATAGCTATCATTGAAATACCAGCAGGAAAACCGAAAAGATGGAATAAAATTTGTGAAATACCTCCAACTCCACCAGGGGCTACTTTAAAAGGAATAAGAAACCATGAATATGAAATTGCAAATATCATACAACCGAAGGTAATACCTATATAGTCTCTTGTATTGGCAAAAATACTAATTGTTTTGGGTTTCATATTAAAAAATTTGATAAACAAGTTATAAAATTTATTTCTGTGTAAAAAGTCATTTATTATAAATTATATCCTTAAATTTTTTAGATTTATCCAAAAAGATGCAGTAAATTACAATACTAATTTTTGACCAATAATACAAAATCTTTCCGGGCTTAATTTGTTTTTAGACAGGATTATTATATACAATACCAGCAACATTATTACAATTCTTGGATTTTAATTTGCTTTATCCCGTACCATTAGCCCTTTGCTCGGTATGGGAATTATTCTTTTTAATGCGGAAATGGTTTCAGTTGCATAGCCTGGACTACGAAGCAAGTTGGGTATTGGCAAGGGAGACTATTTCTCTCGATTTGGAACTGGGACTATGAAACAAGGGGGTAGAATAGTCTCGATGTGTTGGAAGAATGTGAAATAGTCATACATTAGAAGGGATTAGCTCTCTTACTTGTGTCGTAGCTCTTTGCTCTGTATGGGAATTATTCCCTCCGAAACGAACGGCAGTGCTGTTACGGGAGGCTAAGCAATGAATAAGAAAAGGGATATTTAAATATAGTAGTATTACTTAAAATTATAAAATGGAAGTTGAAAATATTTGATGGAAAGAACTATATTAGAATTAGAAAAAGATTTTGATAGCAGAGTCAAAAATAATTTTAACTAAAATTATATCGCGGAACAAAAAAATTATATTGCTTGTATAAAAATTAAAATGTAAGTTAAAAATAAATTTAAATTTTTAAATATGGTTAAAACAAAGTTACTAATTTTTTTATTTATTTTAATATCATTAATTACTTTACCTCTAAGTCTTTATTCTCAAGAGGTTGGAACAGGACTCCAATTTGCAAAGCCCGAAGACCTGGAAAAGACGAACAAGTATGAAGGCGGCTTTAGGGGTGAAGTTGCTTCTCAATTAGATTTTTCAAAGTATATGCCACCTGTGATGAATCAGGGCTCACAAAACAGTTGTGTAGGGTTTTCAATCGGATATTATACATTAAGTTATTTAACATTTAGTTATCTTGAAAACTCATATTACACAAAAACAGGTAGTCTTGATTATAATAAAGTTTTCAGTCCCGCTTTTATTTATAACATTGCAAATGGAGGAAATAATTATGGTATAAGATTTATCGATGCTTTTGAAATTTTATCACAGATGGGATGTGCAAGATGGAATACCTTCCCTTACATAGAATCTGATTACTATACTTATCCACCTGACTCTTGTTTTTATGATGCAATGAATTATATTGTTGATTATACACGCTTTCTTGTATTTTATTATATAGATGTGGATTTATTTAAAGAAGCAATGAACGAATATCAAAGACCAATTAATATAGGAACTGCAATAGACCAGAGTTTGATAAAAGATGGTTATGCATATTACAATAGCGGTAAGAAGGGACATTTTATCTGGAGTAAATATAAAGATAACCACTTCGGAGGACATGCATTAACTATAGTTGGATATGATGATAGAATAGGTGCTTTTAAAATAATTAACTCCTGGGGTCCAAATTGGGGTGAGGATGGATATTTCTGGATTGATTATGACTTTGTACCTTATTGTGTTAAAGAAGCATATATAATATATTAAACCTAATTAATAAGTTTTAATCCTTGATACAGAAAAAAATGTATCAAGGATTTTTTTTTATTATCTAAACCATTTTTGTTTTAACAAAACTCGTAAAATAGATTATAAGTATAACAGCACCGATAGAAGAAAACGCGAATGTCACGGAAGGATTAAAAGAATACCAGAGAAAACCAGCAAGAATACTCGCCAGAAAAGTAAACAGACTTCCTAACCCAGTATAAAAGCCAATTGCAGTAGCTGTATCTTGTTTCTGAGAAATATTAGTAATCCATGCTTTAGCAATACTTTCAGTCGCAGAAGCATAAATACCATATAGGAAAAATAAAATTAAAATAATATATAGAGGTGGATGAAATACCATTCCACCGTAAACAATAGCAAATAGAAAAAGCCCAAAAAGAAATATTTTTTTCAAACCAATTTTATCAGCAATGATTCCAACAGGATAAGAAAAAATTGCATAGATTAAATTATAAAAAATGTAAGTTAATATAACCTGGTTAGCAGAATAGCCTAAATATTTTATCATTAATAACAAAAACACATCTGAACTATTAATTAAAGCAAAAAAGAAAAGCCCAATTACAAGTTTTTTGAATTCAGAAGACGAATATTTCCAATAAATAATAAAAGAAAAGAATCCCTTCTTTTCAACCGATGGTTTTAATGAAATAGTTCTTTCTTTAATTAAAAACGAAATCAGAATACTTAAAATACCTGGAATAAAAGCAAGAAAGAAAAGAGTAACAAAATCATCAGGATAAAAATACAGATAGACCAAAGCAACAATAGGTCCAAGGAATGCACCAAAAGTATCAAAAGCTCTATGAAAACCAAATACTCTTCCTTTTGTTTCTACAGATGATTCATCAGATAATAAAGCATCTCGTGCAGAAGTTCTAACACCTTTTCCTAATCTATCTAAAGTTCTCATTAAAAAAATCCATAGTGGGTGAGTAAAAAAAGCAATTAATGGTTTAGAAATAGCACTTAAAGAATACCCAATTCTTACAAATATAGCCCTCTTTCCGACTTTATCAGAAAGATTTCCAAAATATCCTTTACTCAACCCAGCAATAGATTCTGCAAGTCCTTCAAGAACACCGATTAATAAAGCAGTAAACCCAATACTTTGTAAATATACTGGCATAACAGGATAGAGCATCTCAGAAGCAATATCAGTGAAAAAACTAACCAGAGATAAAATCCAAACCGTTTTTGTTATTTTTCTATTCACTAAAATAAATTAAGAAGATTAAAATACAAAATTATATAAATATTTTTAAAAAGTAATAGAAATATTTTTTTTTAATTTATCTTTTTAAAAAATATTTTAATTCATCATAAATCCTTCCAATAGTAATAATTTTACTTTAAAAAATATTTTTTACAATTCTAACTAAAGTTAAAGTTATTTTATTATTAACTTGATAAAACTGAACTTAAATATTAACTTATTGGTTATTAAAAATAAATTTTTAATAATTAATATAATCATTATGGCTGAAATATATAAAGAACCTGCTCCTTATAAAAAGGACATTGATAACCCATACGAATCTATGATGGTTCGTTTTGATAAAGCAGCAGAAATGATAAACTTAGATGAGGGAGTTTATAATTATTTAAAACTTCCTGTAAAACAGGTTATTGTTTCTATTCCTGTTCAATTGGATAACGGAAAAATAGTTGCTTTTGAAGGGTATAGAGTAATTCATAATAACGCTCTCGGTCCCTCAAAAGGTGGTGTAAGATATGCACCTGATGTCGATTTAGATGAAGTAAAGGCTCTTGCAGCCTGGATGACCTGGAAATGTGCTATTGCCAATATTCCTTTTGGTGGTGCAAAAGGAGGTGTTAAGTGTGACCCAAATAAACTCTCTATGTCAGAGCTTGAGAAAATAACCCGTAGATATACAGCAAACTTACTGGAAATTTTCGGACCTGACACAGATATACCTGCCCCTGATATGAACACCAATGAACAAATAATGGCTTGGATTATGGATACTTATAGTATGCATCAGAGGAAAACGGTTACTGGAGTAGTAACTGGAAAACCATTAATTATTGGTGGCTCGCGAGGAAGAAGAGAAGCAACAGGAAGAGGTGTTATGATTGCAACTATGGCTGCTTTAATGAAAAAAGGTGTAAATCCAGAAGATACAACTGTAGTTGTACAAGGTTTTGGTAATGTTGGATCAGTAAGTGCAAATTTGCTCAGTGAAAAAGGTTGTAAAATTATTGGTATTAGCGATGTAACTGGTGGATATTACAATGAAAAAGGAATTGATATAAAAAAAGCAATTGAATATGTAAATAAAAACAAAGTTCTCGAAGGTGGAAATTTTGGTGATAAAATTACAAATGAAGAGTTATTAGAATTGAAATGCGACATTCTCGTACCTGCAGCAAAGGAAGACCAGATTAGCCGTGATAATGCAAATAGAATAAAAGCAAGACTTATTGTTGAAGGTGCTAATGGACCTACTTCTGCTGATGCAGACCAAATCCTAATGGATAAAGGTATAATGGTAATTCCAGATATACTTGCTAACTCGGGTGGTGTTATTGTTTCATATTTTGAATGGGTACAGGATAGATTAGGTTATTACTGGGACGAAATGGATATTAATAACCGATTAACAAGAATGATGAACGAAGCATTTGAAAATGTTTATCTAACTGCTCTAAACCATGAAACTACACTTAGGCTTGGTGCATATATATATGCAATACAAAAGGTTGCCACTGCATTGAAGTTAAGAGGAATATACAGCTAAATAATAAAATAATGAGTTATATATTTGTATTTATTATCTTACTATTTTCAGGAAGTATTTTGTATCCTCAGGAATATGATGATAGAACAAAAGCTAATTTAGAGATAATTAACACTGTTTTATATAATGATTTTGAAAAATGTATTGAATATATAAATTTATTAGGCTCTGACAAAATTTACTTAATACATAACGATAAAAAAAACGAAACATCAGAATATATCATAAAGCATTTTAAAAATACTTTTATCAGTTATAAACTTATTACTGATGAAAGTATAAAAAATCCCGATTATATATTACATTTTGAAAATGTTAATATCACAACTAATTATAAGCTTGAAGAAAAAAATTTAATTTTTAAAAAATATATACAAAGAGAAATTTACTGCGGTTTTGATTTTATTATAAAAGATAAAGATTCTATTTTATATAAACATAAATTTTCGGATTTAATCAGAGATACCATAGATTATACACACATTGCTTATATTGAAACAGATAATTATAAATTTACAAAAGGAAAAATCCCCGAAGAGGGTTTCTGGGACAAATATTTAATTCCTGGTAGTGCAATTCTGATATCTGCAATAGCGATAATTTTATTTTTTACAATAAGAAGCAAATAATATATAAATGATTAAAAATTTAATAAGAACAGTTTTAATTTTATTTTCAATTATTATAGCTGGATGCATCTCGGCAGATAAAAGTAATATAACTACAGATAACCCTGAAGAAGCTTTTAAGATTGCAAAGCAGAGTTATGATAAAGGAGATTACAGACAGGCAATTGAGGATTTTTCATTCATTAAGATAAAATTTTCCGGAACCTCTGTTGTTGATAAAGCACAGTATTATCTCGGAATGAGTTATTTTAATAGAAAGGAATATATTCTCGCCGCTTATGAATTTGAGAACTTAATCAAAAATTATACATTAAGCGAATTCTATCCATTAGCAAGATATTACCTTGCCATGTCTTATTATAATCTTTCACCTAAATACGAATTAGACCAAACCTACACGCAGTATGCTATAATAGAATTTCAAAATTTCTTAATACTTTATCCAACTCATAAATTTGCCCCCGATGCAGAGAAGAAAATAAAGGAACTTAGAAATAAACTTGCTTATAAAGATTTAAAAACAGCTGAACTTTATGTAAAATTAGAAGACTATAAAGCTGCACTTGTTTATTACAATAACATCCTTGAAGAATACTTTGATACAGATTATGCTGATGATGCTTCCTACGGTAAAATACAGGTTTTAATCATAAAGAAAAAATATGATGAAGCATCAAAGGAAATAAAAAGATTTAAAGAAAAATATAAATCAAGCGAACTTTATAAAAAAGTTCTTGACTTAGAGGATAAAATAAAATAAAAAGACTTTTACCATTAATGATGAAAAAAGTAAAAGACTCTCAAATTGAAATGGTAGAGCTTGTACTCCCAAATGATACCAATGTTATTGGTAATCTATTAGGTGGAAGGTTAATGCATTGGATTGATATTGCTGCAGCTCTTGCAGCATCAAGACACTGTAATAATATTACAGTTACTGCTGGTGTTGATAAACTTTCATTTAAAAAATCTATTAAGATTGGGAGTATAGTAAGGTTAAAAGCTTCTGTAAACAGGACTTTTAATACATCGCTTGAGGTAGGGGTAAGGGTAGAGGTGGAAAATATAAAAACTGGAGAAACATTTCACTCAAACAGTGCTTATTTAACTTTTGTTAATATAGACCCCGTTACAAATAAACCAATACCTGTTCCACAAGTTATACCGGAAACAGAGGAAGAAAAAAGAAGATATGAAGATGCATTAAAGAGGAGAGAACAGAGATTAAACGAGAAAAAAAATTAAACAAATGCTGGAACTTGAATGTTTAAATTTAGAAAAGAAGTATTTCAATAAAATAATTTTTAGGGGAGTTAATTTCAAACTTAATGATGGTGATTCGCTTGCAGTAATAGGAAGAAACGGGAGTGGTAAATCAACATTATTAAAAATAATTTCAAATTTAATTAAAGCTACATCCGGCAAAATTATCTTACGAGAAAATAGCTGTGAAATTAAAAAGGAAAATTATTTTCAACACATTGGATTTTCCGGACCATATTTAAATCTTTATGATGAACTAACAGCATTTGAAAATCTTGAATTTTTTCTTAGACTAAAAAATACTGATAAATATCATAAAGAAAAAATTGAATCAATTCTAAAAAAAGTTAATCTCCATTACTGCAGGAATGAGTTTATTAGGGAATTTTCTACTGGTATGAAACAGAGATTAAAACTTGCATTTTCATTATTAAACGAGCCCAAATTACTAATTTGGGATGAACCACAATCCAATCTCGATTTAGAAGGAATGGAATTGTTAAATGAAATAATTTCTGAACAGGTAACTAAAGGAATTATCATAATAGCAACCAATGACTTATGGAATTCTTCTTTGTTTAATATAACTCTTAACATTGAGAATTATAAATAATACCTTTAAAAATTTTTAACCAAAAAGCTTTTTCTCTCCCCCGAAAAAATAGAAACAAAATTTATTATTACTTTTTCAATCTAAATTTTATCCAGTGCTCAATCAACTCATCACTAAAAACATCTCCTGCTTTCAGGTATTCATTATCATTCTTTAAGTTTTCTAATGCGTGTTCTAATTTTTCAGGCATTTTTATATTATTGGATTTCATACTAATATCTTTTTCCAACGGTTCACCAGGAGTGATATTTTTTATTATTCCATCTATTCCCGCCATAAGCAATGCTGAAAAAGTTAAATAGGGATTTGAATCCGCATCGGGTATTCTGAATTCAATTCTTTTTCTTCTGAGATTTGTAGTGGCAGGAATTCTTATAGCTGAACTTCTATTGCTAATCGAATAATGCAATCCAATAGAACGATTCGAATTTAATTTTAAACGATTGTATGAATCATTCGTTGGATTGGAAAAAGCAAGTAATGACGGGATATGATGTAATACTCCCCCTATAAAATTAAGAGCTAATTCAGATAACCCTCCATATTTATCACCATTAAATAAGTTTTCATTTCCTTTCCAGAGTGAGAGATGAATGTGGAGCGTATTATCTAAATTATCGAATAGCGGTTTAGATATGAATGTTGCAGTTTTTCCAAAATTACCTGCAACATTTTTTACTATACTTTTAAAAATCATAAAAATATCTGCGGATTCAACAAGGGGGGAATATTTAAAACTAATTTCATTCTGTCCTGCAAATGCAGACTCACAATGATGTCTCTCAACATCAATTTCAGTTTTTAAAAGTTTCTCAACAATATTACATCTAATATTATAATACTTATCTTCTGGGGGAGGTAATAAATACCCCTGTTGATCATATTCAGAATAATTTGTTTTTTGATATTTATCTTTCAGCTGGGAAATATTTTCAGCGTAAAAATCATTAGAGTCAAAGATAAAAAATTTTGATTCAGCACCAATAAATACTTTATCAGCAATATTTAATTGAGATAAATATTCAATCGATTTTTTTGCGACACTTCTTGGATCAAGTTTAAAGGGCTTCTTATCAATAGGGTTAAACACATCACAAATTATAATTGCAGTTATGGGTTCTAAAAGCGTGTCAATTCTTGCTGTAGCAGGGTCCGGTATAACTATTAAGTCTGAATCACAAATATTTTTCCACTTGCAAATTAGAGACCCATCAATATTGAAACCTTCATAAAATATATCCCGCTCTAACTGATTAACTGGAATTGTGAATTGACGCCACTCACCTAATAGATCAGTAAATTTTAAATCAATTTTTTTTACTTCCTTATCCTTAACTAATTTAAATACATCATCTATCAACTTAATTTTCTTAAGTTGCTCTTCTTTAAAGGATTTATTATCCATCTTCTATTAAATAATTAAAAGTAATTTATTTACAGAATAAATCTAAATTCTTAATTCTTATGCAAATCTTTATGCAAAATATTTTTCAGTTTTGCTATTTTATTTTTTCCCGTTAGCTTTGATAATTGCTTTCTAAGATTTTTATCGTTTTCTTTTTCAAGAGAAAATATTGTATAGTCTATAGCACTTTTTGAAAATACTTTCTCATACTCATACAAATGTCTTTTCTTTTTCAGGATTTCTGCAGAACTTGCACAGCTATCTGGTAAACTATTCAAAGATTTTAAAATCATTTTATCTTTAAAAATGTTTCCATACACTCTGTATTTTTTAGCAAGTTCAAGTGATTTTTCTGGATTAAGAAATCCCCATAAGACCGCCATTGTAATACCAGCAAGTAATAAATGAGAGTTAGCACTACCATCCGGCGACCTGAATTCTACAGTTTGCATATTATCAACCTCTATTGGCTCATCAGGGCAATGCGGGTTTAAAATTTTAGCAAGATTATTAATCTTAGACCAACCTAAAGGAATTCTAATTAAAGCACTTCTATTTGAATCGCTCCAACAAATTTTTGTTGGTGCTTCTTGATCTGGAACAAGTCGTAAATATGAAGATGCAACTCTATTTCCAAAGGAAGTTAACGAATCAGCAAATTCACACAGACCACCAATCAACTTTAATGAATATTCTGATAATTCCTTATTAGAATTGACTGTAACATTCCTTCCCTTATCAATAAGTTTTAAATGAATATGCATACCATTACCTGCAATACCTTCCTCTAACTTTGGAGTAAAGGTTGCCAGCATTCCATATTTTGCAGCAATATTCCTGATTAACCACTTAGTTATCACAATAGCATCGGCTGCATCTTCCACCGGAGCTGAAAGGAGTTCAATCTCTAACTGTTCCCCGGAAAGTCCGTTCAATTCAGAAATTGGGCTTTTAATTTTTTCTATAAATCCAACTTCACTATGAGCATACTTAACATTATTAACAATCTGAGTAATTGTTCTCAACATTTCAGATAATATACCACAAGACTTAATATACGGTCCTGAAGCATGATATCCTCTTTGTTTCAAAGGATAATATAGCTCATTATCAGGTTTATAAAATAAATAAAATTCTAATTCTCCAAAAGCATGTAAATCTAATCCCGTAGATTCTGAAAACAATTTACTTGCCTTCACTAAAATACTATCAGGAGCAAAGGGGGCGAGTTCACCGTCGGAAGTAATATATCTGCAAATAAAATCCAAACTTGCAGGCTGAAAGGGATTAAAAAATGCTGTTTTCCAGATTGGAACAACATATAAATCAGAAAGAGCGGTATCTATCAGTCCTTTAAACAAAGATGAACCGTCAACTCTTTCTCCTTCAGTTAAAACAATTTCAGCATTTTTTCTACCCGGGAGAGGTATTTGCATTTCTTTTAATTTTCCATCTAATGCAGTATAATGGAAAGTAATTCTCTCAATATTTCTTTCCTGAATAACTTTTAATAAATCATCTCTTGTAAAATCTTCTTTTGGTTTATTAAGTAAAACACTTATTGGATTTGAAAGGGCATAATTATACATTGGCAAATAATTATTTTAAAAAAATAATTTAAGATATAAATACAAATAAATATTATCTTACTTTATAAGTATTAAGTATCTTCATATAATTGGCACGAGCAAACGCTGATGGATCAGCTACAGATTTTTGACTCATACTACCCTTCATAATTTCTATTGACTCATATTCATGTTCTTCCAACCATTTTTCCAGATTCTCTAAAATATTAGTTATTTTTGCTACACCATTTCTTAAAAGCTCTGAACATATCATTGCAACATCGCCACCTGCCATTAAAACTTTAAGAACATCAATATGTGTTTGCACTCCACTGGTAGCAGCCAGTGAAGCTTTTACCTTCCCGAATAAAATCGCAATCCATCTTAAAGGTAATCTTAATTCCCAGTTTGTACTAAGCGAAAGGTCTGGAACCACTTCAAGTTTTTCAATATCTAAATCCGGTTGATAGAATCTGTTAAATAAGACAAGTCCATCAGCTCCAGCGTCGTCAAGTTTTTTACAGAAATTAGCAGTTGCAGAAAAATATGGACTGAGCTTCATTGAAACTGGTACTTTCACAGCAGATTTTATTTCTTTCAAATTTCTCAAATATATTTCTTCTATTTCTCTTCCATCTGTTTTTATATCTGTAGCAATGTAATACACATTTAACTCAATAGCATCGGCACCTGCTTCTTCAATAAGTTTTGCATATTTAGTCCATCCACTATTTGAAACGCCATTCAAACTTCCAATAACCGGAATACTGAGTGAACTTTTAGCTTTTTGTATGTGTTCAAGATACTCTTCCGGTCCTAAATAATATTCATTTTGTTTCGGAAAATAAGTCAATGCTTCCGCATAAGATTCAGTACCAAATGTAGTAAAATAGTCATATTCCTGTGCTTCATAAGTTATTTGTTCCTCAAATAGTGAATGCAAAACAACAGCAGAAGCACCCGCATCTTCGAGAGATTTTAATGTTCCTAAATCTTTTGATAAAGGTGATGAAGAAGGGACAATGGGATTCTTTAATTTTAATCCTAAAAATTTAGTTGATAAATCCATAAAGTTATCTTTTATAGTTATTAAATTTCTTCTTTTTTATCGCTTGTTCCATTTGATGCAAGTTTTTTATAAAGCTTTATCTTATTGTAAACATCTTCCTGTGCTAATTCCAGTAATTTCTTTGCGTGCTCTGGATCTGACTTCGTTAACATTTTATATCTTGTTTCCTTATATGCATAATCTTCAAATTTTATCTTTGCGTCGACAAAATCAAGTTTCAACGGATTCATTCCTTTTTTAGCTAAATCAGGATTGTACCTGATTAACTGCCAGTATCCACTTTCCACAGCTGCTTTCTGATTTTCAATTGCCTTTCCCATATCAATACCATGTGCAATGCAATGACAGTAAGCAACTATTAGGGATGGTCCATCATATGCTTCAGCCTCAAGGAATGCTCTCAGGCATTGTAAATCATTTGCTGCCATTGCAACTTTTGCAACATAAACATTTCCATAAGCCATAGCCATAATTGCTAAATCCTTTTTAGGGGTTGGTTTACCTGATGCTGCAAATTTTGCAACTGCACCAAGCCCCGTTGCTTTTGAGCATTGCCCACCAGTATTAGAATATACTTCTGTATCCAGAACTAAAAGATTTACATTTTTCCCGGAAGCAATCACATGGTCAAGCCCACCGTAACCAATATCATATGCCCAACCATCACCACCTACAATCCAGACTGATTTTTTAACTAAATAATCTGCAATTTCATATAATATCTTCGCTTCCTCCGTATTAATAGTTGATAATTTCTCTTTCAAAGCATTTACTCTTTCCCTCTGTAAATAAATACCCATTTCAGTTGATTGATCTGCATTTATAATTTCATTAACTAAATCATCACCAATTAAAGAAGCATTCTTAATTAATAGTTCTTTTGCAAATTGATTTTGCTTATCTATGGATAATCGCATTCCAAACCCAAATTCAGCATTATCTTCAAATAGAGAATTTGACCATGCTGGACCTCTTCCTTCCTTGTTGAAAGTCCACGGTGTGGTTGGAAGATTACCACCATAAATAGAAGAGCATCCTGTAGCATTTGCTATAATTGCTCTATCGCCGAAAAGTTGAGACATTAATTTCAAGTATGGTGTCTCACCACATCCAGCACACGCACCTGAATACTCAAATAAAGGTTGTAAAAACTGACTACCTTTTACAGATGCAATATTTAGTTTTCCTCTATCATAATCAGGAATATTTAAGAAGAATTCTAGATTTTCTCTTTCCTGCATTCTTAAAGGTATTTGAGATGCCATATTTAACGCCTTATGCTTAACCTCCTTCTTACTCTTTGCAGGGCAAATTTCAACACACAATTCACACCCTGTACAATCTTCTACTGCAACTTGTATTGTATATAATGTATCCGGTGGAAATTCTTTTCCTTTTGCTTTAGTCCATTTAAATGTTGGAGGTGCTCCTTTTAAATATTTCTCACTATATACCTTTGTTCTTATTGAAGCATGCGGACATATCATAGCACATTTTCCACATTGTATACAAAGTTCCGGGTCCCAAACAGGAACTTCAAGTGCAATGTTCCGTTTTTCCCATTGAGTAGTGCCGCTTGGAAAAGTTCCATCAACTGGCATTTGACTTACCGGAATTTCATCTCCTAATCCTTCCATAATCTTTGCTAACGTTTTCTTCACATATTCAGGAGCTTTATCCGAAACTACCGGCGGTAATTCAATATCACTAATATCTTTTTCAGTTACTTCAACCTTAAATAGTTTTGCAAGTGTTTTATCAACTGCTTCAAAATTCTTTCTTACAATCTCTTCACCTTTTGAGCCGTAAGTTTTTTCAATTGATTTTTTTATTTGTTGTATTGCTTCTTCTTTTGGTAATACACCGGAAATAGCAAAGAAACAGGTTTGCATAATAGTATTTATTCTTGTTCCCATTCCTGTTTCCTTGGCTACTGAATAACCATCAATAACATAGAAATTCAGTTTCTTATCTATAATTTGCTGACATACCCGTTTAGGAAGTTTTTTGAAAACTTCGTCTTTGGGGAATGGGCTATTTAGTAGAAAAGTTCCACCATCTTTAATATTCCTCAAAACATCAAATTTTTCTAATAATGTAAATTGATGACAACCGACAAAATCAGCTTTTTGAATTAGATATGTGGACTTTATAGGCTTTTTACCAAATCTTAAATGCGAAATTGTTGTAGAACCAGATTTCTTTGAGTCATAAACAAAATATCCCTGTGCATAATTTTCAGTTTCTTCACCGATAATTTTAATTGTATTTTTATTTGCTCCTACAGTTCCATCTGCACCAAGTCCATAAAACATTGCAGCGAAAAGACCTTCCTTATCTGTAAAGAAATTTTTATCATAATCAAGACTTGTAAAAGTAACATCATCATTAATACCAACTGTAAAATGATTTTTAGGATTTTCCTTTTTAAGCTCATCAAATACCGATTTCACCATGGCTGGGGTGAATTCTTTGGAAGAGAGCCCGTATCTTCCACCTATAATAATGGGCATTTCTTTAAAAGGAGTTGTCCCTTTTCTTAATTCCTCATTAATTGCGGTTACAACATCAGTATATAGAGGTTCTCCTACGCTACCTGGTTCTTTTGTCCTATCAAGAATAGCAATTTTTTTCACCGTAGAAGGAATAACAGCAACTAAATGTGATGGAGAAAAAGGTCTGTATAAACGAACTTTGACAACACCAACTTTTTCTCCGAATTTAGAAGTTAAAAACTCAGTTGTTTCTTCGGCAGTTTCTGCACCGGAACCCATTAAAATAATTATTCTTTCCGCATCAGGAGCACCGACGTAATCAAACAGGTTATACCTTCTACCGACAATTTCATAAAATTTATCCATAACTTTCTGCACAATCTCAGGGCATACTTGATAGAATTTATTTACAGTTTCCCTACCTTGAAAATATACATCAGGATTTTGAGCAGTACCTCGTATGAAAGGTCTATCAGGTGAAAGTGCTCTTCTACGATGTTCAAGAACAAAATCATAGTTTATCATCTTTTTGATATCATCAACATCAATCAGTTCAATTTTCATAACTTCTGCAGAAGTTCTAAACCCATCAAAGAAATGTAAAAATGGAATTCTTGATTCAAGAGAAGCTTCCTGTGCTATGAGAGCCAGGTCCATTACTTCCTGAACTGAGTTTGAGCACAAGAGAGCAAAACCAGTTTGACGAGTAGCCATAACATCACTATGGTCACCGAAAATAGAAAGTGCATGGGTTGACAAAGAACGCGCAGATACATGAAATACAGTAGGTGTTAACTCTCCAGCAATTTTATACATATTGGGTATCATAAGAAGTAAACCTTGAGAAGCAGTAAATGTAGTAGTAAGAGAACCACTCTGGAGCGAACCGTGAACAGCACCAGCAGCCCCTCCTTCACTTTGCATTTCAGTTACAATAGGCACAGTTCCCCAAATGTTTTTTCTTCCCTCAGCAGACCATGCATCAGCCAGTTCTCCCATTGTTGATGATGGTGTAATAGGATAAATTGCTATCACCTCATTAGTGTTATGTGCAATATATGCAGCAGCTTCATTTCCATCTATGGTAATTTTTTTAGCCATTTTATTACTCCTGTTAATTTATTAATTAAACTTTTATTAAATATCAGTTATAAGAAGAAATGAAAAATCATATTTAAATTTATTGATGTATTCTAATTTTAAAAATAGCATAAATAATAAATTTATTAAACATAAAATTGATTAATATTTTTCTTGTTTTTTAATTTTAAAAATTTTATATTATAATGTGAATGGGAAAAAGTGATTAAAGTAGAAAAAAAATTTTTTGTATATTAAAAAAGGACTTGACAAATAAAAATAAAAATATAATTTTTGTATAAAGTGTTTATGTTATGATAAGATTCTATGGTGATAGTATGATAACTATGGAGAGGGAAGTAAAAAGACTTTGTTCTTTAAAATAGGAAGAAGAGAGCATTTAAGTGTAATTTTTTCATAATATTACTCCCACCAACAATAAACCCCTAAATCCCGACTTTCCCCCGAGTCGGGATTTTTTTTTAAAATTACTCAGGGGAAAATAATCAAATTTGATAAAAAAAATTTTGAAATTAATAATAAATTCTTTTTAGGAATTCCCCATCTGATTGAAAAATTATTGTACCTTCGTAATCAGTTCTGCAAACTACAGTATTGAATGAAAATAATTTTGATAGAGTAATATATGAAGGGTGATTAAATCGGTTATTCAAACCACAGGAAATAATAGAAAATGCAGGGATAACCTTACTAAGAAATACTGGTGAAGAAGAATTTTTACTGCCGTGATGGGCAATTTTTAATATATCAGACTTTAGAAAATTTCCGTAACAATTCTTTAAAATCTCTTCTGTACCTCTGCCAATATCACTTGTAAACAGAACATCTAAATTTTTATATTTATACTTTAACACTACGCAATTAAAATGTGGGTTTGATTCAAGCAATGGATTTGGAACTTTACCTGGATATAATACATATATTTTAGATTCTCCAGGCAATTCAATTATATCCCCCGCAGTAACAAAATCTCTTATAATTTTTTTCTCAACAATTATGCTATCTAAAACTAAAGATAATTTACTTGTATCTTTAATTTTTGTATCAATAATTCTTTCTATTTCAAAATTTTTTATAATATCATTCACACCACCAATGTGGTCAGAATGCTTATGAGTGATGATTAGCAAATTTATTTTTTTTATGTTACTCTGTCTCAAATATGGAATAATTGAGTTTTGAGCGCTACTTTTTCCCTGATAGTAAGGTCCAGCATCAATTAAAATATTGTGCCCCTCCGGTGTTTCTATTAGAGTTGCATCACCTTGACCAACATCGAAAAATGTTATTCTGACAGTTTCATCTAACTTAAGATTTAATACAAAAGCGCATATAATTATTAAAAAAGAAAATATTATTTTCTTTTTATAATCAATCAATTTCCTTGTAAAAATAATCATCAGAATTGAATAATAAGCAACGGTACTAATAAAATTAAAATTTAAAGCTGAAGTATAAGAGAAAGGAAGATTTCCACTCCACTCGATAAATGCAAGTACAGCTGATAAAATAAAATTATTTACCTCTGCAACTGCTCCTGCTAAAAGACCTGAAAAAATGTTAAATATTATTTCTAAAAATCCTAAAGCAAGAGAAAAATTCGATATAGGAACCACAATAACATTTGTAAAGAAAGACACAAAAGAAATTTTTCCAAAATATAAAGAAGTAATAGGTAACACTCCAATTTGCGCAGAGAGTGAAGAAGCGATTAAAACAATTAAGTAATAAAAAAATTTTTTATAATTCTTTCTGAAATTTAATTTTGTTTCAAGAAACAACTCAATCTTATCATAAAATACAGCCATAGATATAATTGCACTATAAGAAAGAATAAACCCTGCATCAAAAATCTGTCTTGCATCAAAAGCCAAAATAAGAATCACAGAAACAGCAACAATATTCAACAAAACCACTTTTCGCTGAATATTATATGCAATTAATATTAAAGCACCCATTATAGAAGCACGGACAATAGAAGCAGGTGCTCCAGTAAACAAACAATAAAAAATCAGGAAAATAATAATCACTATAGTTCTATATTCAATCTTTAATCTGAATAACGAAAGTATTAAAGTTAGAAACAGTACTATATATGCTACATTCAAACCTGAAACCGCAATAATATGCATCAAACCTGAATTGATAAAACTTTCTTTCATATCATCTTTCATCTCACTTCTTTCCCCTACAACAAGTCCTTTGAGAAAAGCTCTTACAGATGGTGGATTGTACTTATCAATAGTGTTCAATGCGAATTCTCTTGCAGGATATACTATACTTGAATAAATAAAATTCAGATTACTTTTTGAAAGTACTATCACATTATCATATCCTTTGACCTTAAAAATTTTATCAACACCGTGTAGTTCAAGATATTTTCTATAATTAAAACCCCCAGGAATTTTTTCTCCAGGTGCAGTGGATAATTTACCAAAAGAAATAATTTCATCACCTGCTTGTAAGATTGGTTTTGATTTATCTTCATCAACTTTTTTATCAGGAAATAAATAAGCTAACACTTTTCCAGTAACAAAAACTGTATCCTGCAAATAAACTACACTTTTACATTCTATATAAAATTTTATTTTAGAGGAATCATAGTCAGGTGGTTCAGATATTATTCCTTTCAATTGAATATCTCTGGAAACATCTGTATCAGGAATATATGCAACCGAGTTTGAAGGTTTTAAATGAAAATCAATACTTGCTTTTCCAATACCGGATAAAATAATTAGTAAAGAAAACAAAATAAAGTTTCCAAATTCATTTGCATTTTTTCTTTTATAAATTATAAAAAAGAAAAAAACAAAAATGAAAAATGAAATAAGCAGATAGAAATTAAAATTAAAATAATACCCTAAAAGAATACCCGTAATGTATAAAAGTGCAAATTTTACAGCCGGATATTTATCATAAAATATCATAATTACCCATTCATCAAATTAAGAAAAATAACAATAAAAAAAATTCAAAAATCGCTTTTTTAATCTAACTTATTTAATTAATTTAATGGAAATTTCAAAAATGAATACGATAGAGATAATTAAGCTTAAAAGAGACAATAAGAAATTAACCGAAAAACAATTAGAATTTTTTATCGAAGGATTCATAAAGGGCGAGATAACCAATTATCAAATGTCAGCTTTTCTTATGGCTATATTTTTTAATGGACTGGATAAGGAAGAAACTTATAATATTACAAAAATATTTATAGAAAGCGGAAAGAAATTAAATTTATCATCAATTAAAAAACCTAAAGTTGACAAACACTCCACCGGTGGAGTAGGTGATAAAACATCATTGATATTAGCCCCGCTGGTTGCCTCTTGCGGAATTGCAGTACCAATGATCTCCGGTAGAGGTTTGGGGCATACAGGAGGAACACTTGATAAATTAGCATCAATTCCTGGATTTAAAACGAATTTAACATCAAAGGAGTTTATTAAAATTTTGAAAAAAGTTGGTTGTGTTATGGCAGGACAAACTGATGAACTGTGCCCAGCTGATAAACTCATTTACCAATTAAGAGATGTAACTGCAACTGTAGATATTGTTCCACTTATAACAGCAAGTATTATGAGTAAAAAAATTGCTGAGGGTACTGATGCAATTGTTTTTGATATAAAATATGGTACAGGTGCAAACCTTTCTGATATTGAAAAAAATTATAAATTAATTGATTTACTATTGGATATATCAAGCAGGTTCGGGAAAAAAGCAATTGCAGTAATTACGGATATGAATCAACCTCTTGGATTTAAAGTTGGTAACTTGCTTGAAGTAGAAGAATCAGTTGAATTAATGACCGGAAAAAATATACAAGACTTATTTGAAGTTACAACTACTCTTGGAGGTTGTATGATATATCTCGGAAAAAAAGCAAATACTATAGATGAAGGAATAGAAATAGCGAAAGAAAAAATAAGAGATGGTAGTGCGTATAAAAAATTTTTAGAGATGGTTAATGCTCAGGGGGGAGATGTAAACTTTATTAAAAATATATACAACCGAAAACAATCAGAAGAAAAGTACCACTTCAAAGCAAATAAATCTGGATATATTGAAAAATTAGATGCATTAAATATAGGAATTGCTGCAATTGAATTAGGATGTGGTAGAAAAAGAATTACTGATAAAATACAGCCAAAATCAGGAATAGTCTTCAATAAAAAACAGAGAGATTTTGTTTCAAAGGGAGATATAATCTGCACACTATATTCATCAAATACAACCTCAATAAAAAATGCACTTGAATATATAAACAAAGCTATTAAAATTTCTAAAAATAAAATCAAAAATCAGAAATTAATTAAGGATATAATTCATAAATCAGAATTTGAAAACTAAATTAATTTTATATATTGCCCTATTTGTAATATCAATCACATTATTTAATTGTAATGAAGATTCAAAGAATTTAATAACAGTTAAAAGGGTTATTGATGGTGATACATTTGAGCTTGAGGATGGTAGCCATGTTAGATTAATTGGAATAGACTGTCCTGAGAAATATGAGTCTACTAAACTTGAAAACGATGCAACTATTACAAAAAGAGATAAAGAAACAATAAAAAAATTAGGAAGATTGTCAACTGAATATGTAAAAAGTTTTGTTGAAGGGAAAAAGGTATATCTTAAAAGAGATTCCTATTGCAACGATAGAGATAGATACGGAAGACTTTTAAGATATGTGTATTTAGAAGATGGTACTTTGATAAATGCAAAAATACTAAAAGATGGCTATGCCTATGTTTATGATAAATTTCCATTCACAGAGCAATCAGAATTCAGGGAATATTTCAGAGAAGCACGAGAAAACAACAGAGGTTTATGGGGCAATATAGAAAATCTTGAACAATTTTGAAAAAATTAAATTTAGTATTATATGAAAAATAAAATCAAAAAAGAAACAGCAATAACATTTGATGATGTTCTTATCGTACCGGCAAAATCAAGTGTATTGCCAAGAGAAGTAGATTTAAAAACAAAATTAACAAAAAACATTGAGCTAAATATTCCAATACTTTCTGCTGCAATGGATACAGTAACTGAAACTGAAATGGCAATAGCGATAGCAAGAGAAGGCGGAATAGGAATAATCCACAAAAATATGTCTATAGAACAACAGGCAGGTGAGGTAGATAAAGTGAAAAGAAGTGAAAGCGGAATGATTCTAAAGCCAATTACTTTAACTGCAGATAAAAAAATCAAAGAAGCATTTGAAGTAATGGACAAATATCGCATTTCTGGAATACCAATAGTAAACGAAGAAAATAAATTGATTGGCATTTTAACAAATCGTGATTTACGCTTTGGAATAAAAGAAGATATGCTTATAAAAGATGTAATGACAACAGAAAATTTAATTACTGCACCAGTTGGAACAGATTTAAACCAGGCGGAATTAATTCTTCATAAGCATAAAATAGAGAAACTGCCAGTAGTAGATAAAAATGGTGTTTTAAAAGGATTGATAACTTTTAAAGATATTCAAAAGCGAAAAAGTTTTCCAAATGCCTGCAAGGATAAATTTGGACGACTAAGAGTTGGAGCTGCTCTTGGAGTTGCAAAAGATACATTAGAAAGAGCTCAGGAGCTGGTAAAAGCAGGTGTAGATGTGCTTGTTATTGATACCGCCCATGGCCATTCAGCAGGTGTAATTAATATGATAAAGAAATTAAAAAGCAAGCTTAATATTGAACTAATTGCTGGGAACATCGCAACGGCAGAAGCTGCTGTAGATTTAATAAAATCAGGTGTTGATTGTTTAAAAGTTGGAATAGGGGCAGGCTCTATTTGTACAACAAGAGTAATTGCAGGTGTTGGCGTTCCACAAATGACTGCTATTATAGAATGTTCAAAAGTTGCTGAAAAATATAATATACCTATTATTGCAGATGGAGGGATTAAACATACTGGGGATATACCTAAAGCAATAGCAGCAGGTGCTGACTCTGTTATGATTGGAGGACTACTTGCTGGAACAGATGAGTCACCTGGAGAAAAAGTTTTGTATGAAGGTAGAAGTTATAAAGTTTACAGAGGTATGGGCTCCATTGAAGCAATGAAGAAAGGAAGTAAGGATAGATACTTCCAGGATGTAGAAGATGACATAAAAAAACTTGTTCCAGAAGGAATTGAAGGTATAGTTCCTTACAAAGGACCTTTGAAAGATACAATATACCAGATAGTTGGAGGGCTTCGTTCCGCTATGGGGTATGCAGGTGCAAAGAATATTAAAGAAATGAAAACCCGTACGAAATTTGTAAAAATAACAAATGCAGGATTACGGGAGTCACACCCTCACGATGTAAAAATAACAAAAGAAGCCCCAAACTATAGTTTGAAAACAGATTAACCTTCTTATTTTATTTTTTTGTTATATATTGCATTCTAAATTTAAATTCATTAGTTTTATACTGAAAGTTTCTAATAATTAGTATACATTATAATTAAGAAACACGCCGTATTCTGATTTTTACATGTTAAATTTAATATTTAATTTAATTAACTGTCTTTTGAGTTAACGAGTAATTTTAAAAATACATACTAACCTACAAAAATTTCCTTAGGGAAAGGGAAAAATTAATCAAACAACTATGCCGGAAAGAAAAACAATACAAAAAGAAGAAATCCCTGATAAAAATATTGAACTTCTTAAATCCAAAAAGGTATCTGAATTGCGAACCATAGCAAGGGAACTAAATATCAAAGACTTCGAGGACTTAAAGAAACAGGATTTAATTTTTAAAATAATTGAAGAAACAACAAAGAAAGATGGTTATGCATACGCCTCTGGTGTTCTGGAGGTCCACAACGATGGATATGGATTTTTAAGGTCTGTTGATTATAACTATCTTCCATCACTTGATGATATTTATGTTTCACCATCACAAATAAAGAAGTTCTCTTTAAAAACAGGTGACTTTGTATATGGTCAGGTAAGACCGCCAAAAGAAGGAGAAAGATTTTTTGCTCTTATTAAAGTAGAAGAGGTAAATTTTGGACCGCCAGAGTTAATCAGGGAAAGAATAATGTTTGATAATCTTGTCCCGCTTTACCCTAATTCAAAAATAAATTTGGAGACCACCCCAACTGAATACTCAATGAGGATAATGGATTTATTCACTCCAATCGGAAAGGGACAGAGAGGTCTTATAGTATCTCCTCCCAAAAGTGGTAAAACAATTCTTCTACAAACTATAGCAAATAGCATAACAAGGAATCATCCAGAAATACATCTAATAGTACTATTAATAGATGAAAGACCAGAGGAAGTTACTGATATGCAAAGGAATGTAAAAGCTGAGGTGGTAAGTTCAACATTTGATGAACCACCAGAGCGGCATGTACTGGTATCGGAAATAGTTTTACAGAAAGCAAAAAGGCTCGTAGAATCAAAGCATCATGTAGTTATACTATTAGATAGTATAACACGACTGGCAAGAGCCCATAATACAGTGATTCCTCACAGTGGTAAGATTTTATCCGGCGGTGTAGATGCAAATGCACTACATAAGCCAAAAAGATTTTTCGGGGCTGCAAGAAATATAGATGAAGGCGGTTCATTAACAATAATAGCAACCGCTTTGATAGAAACCGGCAGCCGAATGGACGAAGTAATTTTTGAAGAATTCAAAGGGACGGGAAATATGGAAATAGTATTAGACAGGCGACTATCCGACAGGCGGATATTCCCTGCTATTGATTTAAACCGTTCCGGTACAAGAAAAGAAGAGCTCCTGCTCGACCCTGACATTCTTAATAGAGTTTATTTATTACGCAAACTACTTGCAGACTACAATCCAGTAGAAGCAATGGAATGGCTACTTGAAAAAATCAGAGGCACAAAATCCAATAAAGAATTTTTGCTTTCGATGAACTCTTAAGACCAATGTCTAAGGGGGCAGGATTACCTATGAATAAAAAATGCTGTTATGAAAAAAGAAATTTTAATAAATTCATCCTCAAAGGAAACAAGAATTGCTATTACTGAAGATGGAAAACTTGTAGAGTTATTCTATGAGAGCACTGATTTAAAACGAAATGTAGGGGATATATATTTAGGAAAAATCGCAAGGGTATTACCGGGAATAAGAGCCGCATTTATAAATTTGGGTTTCCTACAGGATGCGTTTTTACACTTCTCAGATATTGAAACTTCTCCTGATGATTATAAATCTCTACTTGGTGATGATTCTGATGTAGATGAAGAAGACGACGAAGAAGAAGTCCAGTCAAGATCTGTAATCCCAACCGAAAAAAATCCCGCTGCTGCAACTCTCGAAAAAGGGAAGGATATATTAGTTCAGATTACAAAAGAACCTGTAGGAGCAAAAGGGCTAAGAGTAACTGCAAAAGTATCAATACCAGGTAGATATCTGGTTTTAATTCCATTCTCAAATAAGATTGGAATATCAAGGAAAATATATAATTTTAAAGAGAAAAGAAGATTAAGACATATAATAAGAAAAAATTTGCCTGAAGGTTTCGGGGCAATTATTAGAACTGTTGCTGCTGGACAGGATGAAAATCTTATTCTCGAAGATCTTAAGAGGTTGATAAATATATGGGATGAAATTGAAAATAAGATGAAAGTATCAAAAGCCCCAACTTTACTTTACAAAGATGTTTCTACTACTTATTCTGTAATAAGAGATTTATTTAGAGATGATGTAACAAAGGTAATTGTTGATTCCAAAAAAATATATAAAGAAATCAGGAATTATCTTGAAGACACATCTCCCGAATCAGTTAACAAATTGGAGCTCTACGAAGGGAAGGTACCTTTATTTGACACATATTACAGTATTGATAAACAAATTGAAGAATCATTACAGAAAAAAATCTTACTAAAAAATTCTGCGGGGTATATTGTAATTGAAACAACCGAGGCAATGACGGTGATTGATGTAAATAGTGGTAAATATGCAAAGTCAAAAGACCAGGAACAAAATTCATTAAAGATAAATATTGAAGCAGCAAAAGAAATTGCAAGACAAGCAAGATTAAGAGATATCGGTGGTATTATAGTAGTAGATTTTATTGATTTATATGAAGAGCCAAGCAGAAAGAAATTGCTTGAAGAGCTGAAGAAAGAATTTAAAAAAGATCGCGCAAAAGCTTCCTTTTCTCAAATGAGTGAATTTGGGATAGTTCAAATAACAAGACAAAGAGTAAGACAGAATATAATTCAACGGATATCTACTAAATGTCCTATGTGTAATGGAACTGGCAGGGTACAATCTCAGATGAATTTCCTGATGGAATTAGAAAGATGGTTACAAAGATATAAGAGCTCTCCAAATAGTTATAAACTCCGTTTAAAAGTAAATCCTTTAATAAAACATTATCTGACAAGTGGAATCATAAATAGAATATTGAAACTTTGCATAAAATTCAGGGTGTTTATTAAACTTGAAGTTGATAACGACCTTGCTCTTGATGAATTCAGGTTTTATGAATTTAAATCAAAACACGATATAACAGAAGAATATAGTTAATATTATTTCTTTTCAATAAAGTAAAATATTTTTTATGCATATAATAATTGACGGGCAGAAAGTTGAATTTAAAAAGGGAGAAACAATTTTACAGGCAGCAATGCATGCTGGGATTGATATTCCTCACTTTTGTTATCACCCTGCACTTAGTATTGCAGGAAATTGCAGAATATGCTTAGTTGAAGTGGAAAATATGCCAAAATTAGTTATAGCCTGTGCAACTCTTGCAGAAAAAGATATGGTTGTAAAAACAAAATCACCTGCTGTAATAGAGGCACAAAATGCAATTATGGAATTTATTCTTATTAATCATCCATTGGATTGCCCAATTTGCGATGAAGCAGGCGAATGTAAGCTGCAAGATTATGCTTATAAATATGGTAAGGGATATTCAAGATTTGATGAAGAAAAAGTGATAAAAGACAAAAGAATACCTTTAGGTCCGAATGTGTTATTTGATGCAGAAAGATGTATAAGCTGCTCAAGATGTATAAGATACTGTGATGAAATTTCAAAATCTCATGAACTTACTTTTGTAAACAGAGGTGAAAAGGTTACAATTGAAACATATCCAGGGAAACAACTTGATAATCCATATTCAATGAATGTTATTGAAATATGCCCTGTTGGTGCATTGACATCAAGACATTTTAGATTCAGAGCAAGAGTTTGGGATATGTCTTTTACAGATAGTATCTGTCCCGGATGTGCAAGAGGATGTAACACTATAATCGGAGTAAGAAATAATGAAATTTTAAGAATTGAGCCAAGAGAAAATTTGGAAGTAAATCAATATTGGTTATGTGATTATGGTAGATTAAATACTTTCAAATTTGTAAATGATATAAATTTAAGAATAGACTCTCCTGTCATATTAAAGGACGAGCCCGATTCAAATGGAAAGGAACAAATTGAAGTTGATTGGAATAAAGCAATTGATAAAGCAGCAAATTTATTAAAAACAGAAAACATAAAACCCTTAATCATCGGCTCTGCAATTAGCACACTTGAGGACAATTATGCACTGAAAAAATTTGTAAATACAATTTTAGGAGTAAATGACATTTATTATATTCCTCATATTGATGAGTCTTTTGGTGATGATATTTTAAGGAAATCAGATAAAACTCCAAACTCCAAAGGGGTTGAATTATTAGGGTTCAAAAAAATTAATAATAAAACTATAAAGGATTTAACAGCTGGTAAATATAATTTTCTTTTCATATTAAATGAAGATATATCTGCTATTGAAGGATTATCAGAAATACAACTACAAAATATAAAAAGTATTCAATTATTAAGCACAAGAAATAATTTTTCCAAAGAAGCAGATGTTATACTCCCATTATCAACTTACGCAGAGATAAATGGAACATATATAAACTTCCAAAACAGAATTCAGAGACTCCGCCCCGCAGTAACAACAATAGGTCAGGAAAGGTTGCCCGGCGAATTTTCTATGTCAAGGTTAGATAAATTCGGAGCACCAAACGACCGATGGACCCACGGTAAGAAATTTAATTGTAAACCAGGTTGGAAAATTATAAAACAAATTGCAAAAGAATTAGGAATTGAATTTGAATTTGAAAATTCAGAAGAAGTATTTATAGAATTTTGTAATTCAATAAAATCATTGAAAGGTCTGGATTACGATACCATAGGAACTCAGGGTTATAAAATAAAATAACACTATTTGAAAAAGCACGAAAGTCACTCATCAGGTTTATTAACAAGATTAGGATTATTCACTTCGTTAATGATTGTTATTAGTGCTATGGTAGGATCGGGGGTATTCAAAAAAATTGCTCCTATGTCGGCAGAGGTTGGGTCTTCAGGACTGATTTTACTTGCATGGCTTGTAGCTGGATTGATAACACTATTTGCAGCAGCGAGCAATGCAGAAGTAGCAGGATTAATTGCAGAACCAGGCGGTCAATATGTGTATTTCCAGAAAATGTATGGAAATGGAGTTGCTTTTCTATACGGCTGGTCATGTTTTGCTGTAATTCAATCTGCATCTATTGCTTCTATCGCATATGTTTTTTCTGAATCTGTTAATTCAATCTTTCCCCTGCCACACTTTAGTACTGAAATTGAAAACTTTAATATATTTGGCATTTTTTATCCACTGCAAAGTTTTGGTGTTAAAGGTTTAACAATTATCACAATTTTAATTTTAACAACAATAAATTATTTCGGTGTTATTTTTGGCGGTTCAGTGAGTAATATATTTACAATGCTAAAATTAATAGGGGTAGCATTAATTATAATTCTTATTTTTATTTTCAGTGAAGGTTCTTTTTCCAATGTAAACCTTACACTTGTAAACCCGCATCATAACTACGATAGCCCGCTTGGAATCTTTGGCGCTTTCTTCGCCGCTATGCTTGCTGCTTTCTGGGCTTATGATGGATGGAATAATATTGGATATCTTGGAGGAGAAGTAAAAAATGCTAAAAGGAATATTCCGATAGCTTTATATCTTGGTGTGATTATTGTAATTTTAATCTATTTGATTATTAATCTTGCATTCCTTTATGTAATTCCTGTGAATGAAATGATTCAAGTATATGAAAAACGAGATTCAATTGCTGCAATTGAAGTATTAAAAAAGTTTCTTGATTATGGAGGGGTAATAGTAATTTCCATTATAATAATGGTTTCAACTTTTGCTACTACAAATGGTACTATACTTGCTTCGTCGCGACTTTATTTTGCAATGTCAAGAGATAAACTTTTTTTTAAAAAGGTGGGCAAGTGTCATAGAAGTTTTAAAACACCATCAACATCACTTATTTTCCAGGGTATCTGGGCTTCTATATTAGTTCTCTCTGGTTCATTTGACCAGCTTACTGATATGTTAATGTTTGCATCATTTATTTTCTACGGACTTGGTGCTTTCGGAGTATTTATACTAAGAAAAAAGATGAAAGATGTTTATAGACCTTATAAAGTATTTGGTTACCCGATAATTCCTGCTATTGCTGTTATCTTCTTTTTTTCGATTTTTATTATAACAATAATACAAAATCCACGCGATGCAGGAATAGGGCTTGCGTTGATGTTTATTGGGGTTCCTTTTTACTTAATCTGGAATTATAAAAAGCAGAATTCAAAAGAATAAATTATAATCTCCTGCTTACAATTATAACAGTATCACTTTTTAATCTTTGTTTTATAAAATCGTTTATCTTATAATTGAAGATATTTATATCTTTATAATTTGTCCTTCTCGCCCACTCGAGTGTAACGATAGGGATTCTTTTAACTATTATTGAATCAGAGTTTGTGTTACTTTTTAAAAAATCTTTTGACAATCCTATATTAATAAGTTGAGGAAAGAATATTTTAAGTTCATTCTTAATTTGTGAATAGACAATTGAATCACTTTTTTCTAAACTATCAATTAATCCAGTTCTTTCTTCTGCTCTTTTCTTTTCCAGTAATTTAATTTTTGTAGAAAAGTCCTGTTTAAGCTCATTTTTAAAGAGCTCCATTTCCTTTTCATCGTTTATCTGAGTTACCCTTAAATTTATTTTTTCAATACCATATAACTTAGCAAGAGAACTTAAAGAATCAATTTTTGAAGTGCTTATTTTCTCCCCAATAGTGTATACATATAAATAATTTGAATCATTTTGATTATTTATAAATTCCCATTTAATTACATTAATAGATTTTGTTTGAATTTCATCTCTTATAAATCTTTCAATATTTTTATTTAAACTTATATCCTGTATAACTTTATAGAATATAAAGAAACTGGGCAATGCAATAATAAAAACAACAATTAAAGTTACAATTTTTGCTCTCTTAAGCAATCTAACATCAGCATAAGATTTAAAAGGAAATTTTAACCAACGAACAATAATAAATACAGCAGCAGAAATAAAAACAGCATTTATAAAGAACAAATATCCTGCCCCTAAGAAAATCTCAAGGTTGCCTTTAGCGATACCAAATCCAGCAGTACAAACTGGAGGCATAAGAGCGGTAGCGATAGCAACTCCAGGAATAGCACTGGTAATTTTCGATCTTGATACTGCAATGATGCCAGCCACTCCGCCAAAAAATGCAACAATTATATCAAGAGCAGTTGGTTTTATTCTGGCTAAAATTTCATCGGTGATGTTGCCAAGCGGAGAAATTAAAAAATAAACTGTACTTATTAATAAACTGAGTAAAAAAGCAATAATAAACTCTCTAATAGAAATAAAAAAATTTTTTCTATCAAGGGTTCCTAAAGATAATCCAATACTCAATATAGGGGACATCAGTGGAGAAATAAGCATAGCCCCAATAATAATAGCAGGAGAATTCACATCCAATCCCACCGATGCAAGAATAGCAGAACAAAACAAGAACCAAATATTACTACCTCGCATTTTATATTCTGAATAAATAGAATCAATCGTTGACTGTCTATCAGAACCAGAAAGTATTGAAACCTGTTTTTTAAAACCAGAAATCAATACTTTTAGTTTTTCTTTTAAAAATATTAGGTTCATCTACTAATCAGGAATAATTTTTGAAATTGTCTTATCCTTCTCAGATAATTTTTTTAATCTCTCATCTACATAATGTAATTTTATTAATGATTTTATTATCATATAAATAGCAAGGAGCGTAAGAAAAACAATAATAACTATAAGCATAACTGCTAAAAATATGGAATCAAACAAATTGTAATTTTTAGAAAATGCTAATAAAAAGCTAACCGATGAAAGAGGTAACACCAAAATTGCAATCCCTGTTCTAAGAAAAGAAAGTAAAGTTCTTTTTTCAGAAAGAATAAGCTGCGCCTCATTATAAATTGTATCTTTATCTTTTTTCATTTTATACTTATAAAATATATATCAGAAGTCATAAAAAAACAAAACTTCTGATATATAAAAATTAACTATTAAAAATCTTATTTTACAAGAATCATCTTTTTCGTATCGGTGAATCCGTTGCAATTAATTCTATAGAAATATATTCCGGCGGGTAAATTAGATGCATTAAATTCAATTAAATAATTCCCGGCTTCCTGTTGTGAATTAACTAAAGTAATTACTTCTTTTCCCAGAACATCAAATACTTTTAATACAACAAATCCTGCTTCAGGAATTTCATAATTAATTCTTGTAACAGGATTGAAGGGATTAGGATAATTTTGATGTAAATTAAAGTTAGGAGGAACTTCATTTGAAACATTTTTTACATTAGTAGGAACAGGAATCCACATTAGATGCAAATTTGGTCTTACATTTGATGCGGTTCCTCCTGTTATATCAACACATCCATCACCAGTGATATTGGTTGCATTATGATATACTGTATTAGCAGTAGTGTTAGTCGAATAGACTGTAGAGTTAGTTGTACCCGCTGAATTATTAAAACAAATTTCTATTAAAAGATTATTTGGATTTGACCATAGAAATTGGTTTTGCAATGTTATGTATTGTATACCAGTTGAACCAGGTGCCCAATTACCATCAAAAACAGTAGTCCACCCTGAAGATGAGAATGCTGTAAGTGATGATTGAGTAGTATTTTTCATTTTAATTTTTAAACCATTAATTGTCTGGGTGTTGATAGTCTCAAAATTAAAACCAATTGTATGTATATTTGCTGCACCAGTACCAGTAATTGAATTCAATTCAGTAGCAAGATATAAAAGGTTTGTTCTACCATCAGAAAATTGAGTATTGAAAGGAATTGCAGTAATTAAACTCCCTGTACCAATAACTCCAATTCCCGGCGCTTCATTTGTTCTCAATATTGTTCCCATATCCCCAGTGCAATATCCATAATTTGTACCAGAGATGAAGTACACCTGCTTCAAATTATTTGTTGTGTAATAATATTGAACCCAACTATCTCCCCCGTTAGTAGATTTAAGCATTGTACCATTATCACCAACAGCCCAGATATTATAAGGGTCAATAGCGTAAATTGAATTTATTCTTTCAAAAGTTCCGGAATAAGTTTGGGTGAAATTAACACCACCGTTTGTGGTTTTCAAAATCTTACCACTATCACCGGCAACAAAGCCAATTGACGAAGTAATAAAATACACAGCTCTTAGTGGTGAAGTCACAGGTCTTGAATAAGAGAAATTTGAGCCACTGTTACTCGTACGAAAAACATATCCATAAGTATCAACAACCCATGTTCTGTATTCATCATAACAAAATACTTTTGTGTAAAATCCGGGGGTTGTGTAAACATTATACCAGGTTAAGCCCCAGTCAGTAGATTTAATAACATTTCCATAATAATTACCCATCCATCCGGCTCCCATAGGTGTAAACATAATTGAAGTAATTGCATAATTATTCGTGGTAACATCAATCATAGTCCAACTGTTACCACCATCAATAGTTCTATATAATTTGCCGTTTTGAGAACCAATAAAACCTAATTGCGAATTTACAAAGAAAACACAATTAAAGTTAAAGCCTGTTGGAGAAGGAGCAGAGAACCAGTTTAAACCAGAATTTGTGGTTCTCAATAATTTCCCGGCATCTCCTACCACCCACCCTTTAGTATAGTCACCAGGATTATTTGAAATAAAAAAAACTCCATTTAAATTTTCGAATGTTCCACTATTTTGTAAAATCCATCCTGTCTGTGAGTAGGAGAATGAGAATGAAACTAATATTAATAAAATAATTAATTTATATTTCATTTTTCTCCTTTTTAGATTACTTTATTTTAAATTTTTTAAAATACAAAAGCAATAGTATAATCGGGTATACATACGTTAGAATATTTCTCTGAAGAAAGTGATTCATAAATTCAAAAAATCATTGAATTCTAAAAAATATATAAGATTTAACTACATAAAAAGAATATAGAACTTTTTTCCAATATACGAAATATAAATTATTATGATTTAAAAAATGGATTTAATAAATGATATAAAATAGATAAATTAAAAAAACTAAATTAATTATTATGAGAATATTTATAGATACCGCAAATCTAAAAGAAATCAAAGAAGCAGCGGATATGGGGCTTCTTGATGGTGTTACAACAAATCCTTCTCTGGTGGCAAAGGAAGGTTATAAAGATTTCAAAGATTTATTAGTAAAAATATGTGAAATAGTTGATGGGGACATCAGTGCAGAGGTTGTTTCCACTACTTGTAATGAAATCGTAAAAGAAGCTAAAGAATTAGCATCAATACACAAAAACATTGTAATAAAAATACCTTTAATAAAAGAGGGACTGAAAGCTGTTAAAATTCTTTCTTCAGAAGGGATAAAGACTAATGTTACTTTGTGTTTTTCTCCATCACAGGCAATACTTGCAGCAAAAGCCGGAGCATATCTTGTTAGTCCTTTCGTAGGTAGATTAGACGACATTTCACACAGTGGAATGGATTTAATTTCACAAATAGTTACAATTTATGGAAATTATGGATTTAAAACAGAGGTTTTAGTAGCCTCAGTAAGGCATCCTTTACATTTCGTAGAAGCAGCGATGATGGGAGCTGATGTTTGCACATTACCATTTAAAGTTCTGGAACAATTAGTAAAACATCCGTTAACGGATATTGGACTAAAGAAATTTCTTGAGGATTGGGAAAAATTAAAAAAATCATAAAAAATTATTAAAAATGAAAAAGACAGCATTTAACAACATTCATAGAGAACTTAAAGCAAGATTAGTTGAATTTGCGGGTTTTGAGATGCCAGTTCAATACGAGGGAATAATAAGCGAACATAAAGCAGTAAGGGAATCGGTAGGTGTTTTCGATGTTTCTCATATGGGAGAAGTAGAAATTAGAGGTAAGGATGCATTTGATTTTGTTCAAAAAATTACAACAAATGATGTAAGTAAATTATCAGAAGGGAAAGTTCAATATTCTTCAATGTGTTATGAAAATGGTGGTATGGTTGATGATTTACTTGTCTATCATTGTGGTGATTATTTTATGCTTGTTATAAATGCATCCAACATAGATAAAGATATTAACTGGATGAAAAAAAATGTGTTCGGTGATGTTAAAGTTATTGACATCTCAGATGAAACATCTTTATTAGCAGTACAGGGTAAAAATTCAATTCATACATTACAAAAATTAACTGATACAGATTTAAGTTCGATAGAATACTACAATTATAGAAGAGGAAAAATAGCTGGAGAAGATGTTATAATTTCTCACACAGGATACACAGGAGAAAAAGTTTGTTTCGAAATTTATATGCCTTCCGATATAACAAAATCAGAAAAACTCTGGCGTGAAATATTTAAAGCAGGAGAGCAGTACAATATAAAACCAGTTGGATTAGGTGCAAGAGATACATTAAGATTGGAAGCAGCATACCGTTTATATGGTAATGATATGGACGAGAATACCAACCCCCTTGAAGCAGGTTTGGGATGGATAACAAAACTTGAAAAAAATGATTTTATAGGAAAAGAAGCACTGCTTGAAGTAAAAGCTAAAGGATTAACAAGAAAATTAGTTGGTTTCACCAGTGATGAAAAAATTATGGCAAGACACGGATATGAAGTTTATTCAAATGGTGAAAAAGTTGGTTTCGTGACAAGTGGAGGACCTTCTCCGATTTTGAATAAAAACATTGGATTCGCATATATTAATATTGACCATGCAAAGATTGGAAATATTATTGATATAAAAATCAGAGATAAAAAGATAAAAGCAGAAATTGTTAAGACTCCTTTCATTGCAATTTAAATTAATTTATGCCAAAAATCACATTATATATTACTCATTCTTTAATTGCAGATGACCTATTACTAAAAGACAAAAATGTCGTAGTAATTGATGTATTAAGGACCTGTACAAGTATCACAGTGGCACTCCAAAATAAAGCAAAAGAAATTATTCCATCAGAAAGCGTAGCAAAAGCAGCAAAACTAAAAAGAGGTACCGGTGAAACTCTTCTGTGTGGTGAAAAAAATGGAAAAACAATACCCGGTTTTAATCTTGGAAATTCTCCATACGAATTTAAAGAATCAATCATAAGAGGAAAAACATTGGTCTTCTGTACAACAAATGGTACAGTTTCTATAGTAAAATCAAGACTTGCAAAAAATTGTATAATAGGTAGTTTTGTTAATATAAATAAAGTTGTTGATTTTCTATCAACAATAAAAGAAGATATAATAATTCTTTGCGCGGGGAAACAAAATAATTTTTCGCTTGAAGATTTTATTTGTGCTGGGGCAATGATAAAAGAAATTATGAAAATCGTAGGTAGTGATTATTACGAGTTAAACGATGCAGAACGCTCTGCATTAACTTTATCTGAATGCCTGGTTTATGCAGATAATAATATAATTCCGGAAAAAGTACAAAGGTTATTGCATTCTACTGAACATGGTAAATATTTACGCTCTTTAAGATTTTACGAAGATATAGATATATCTGCTGGAGTTAATACATATCCTATTTTACCAATATTATATAAAGATGTAATAAAATTGAAAGAGCAAATTGACTTTGAGATATCACAGCGGCAACAAATGAAAAAGATTGACCTGTCAGGAAAAAGTAAAGAGAATAAAGTATAGAATTAAAAAAGGTGAAAAACCGTATTCCGTAATAAATAAACAAAATGAATAAAAAAATGCGAAAACGGGTATCGGAGTACGGGAAGGTTGAAAACAAATCGTACTCAAAAAAAGAAATCAAGGATTTTGAAATTCCAGAATCACTGAAAAAACAAATTCTGGGTTTTCTGCTAATACTTTTTTCTATTCTTATTTCTTTATGTGTTTTAAGTTATTCGCCAAAAGATTTATCTCTATTGCCACAAATTAGTTTTTCTAACTTCTTCTCTTTTAAAATTGAAAACATATCAAACTTATTTGGACCTGCCGGCGTATTGTTAGCAGATTTTCTCGTAGCAAAATTATTTGGTTATTATTCATTAAGTATTTCAGTAATACTTTTTGTAATTGGTTTAATATTGATTCGGAAGAAAAATATTTCAGGTAGTTTAACATTTTGTATATATCTAATAATTTTTACCATTATAATTGCATCTTCAACCGGAATATTAAATAAAATTTTAGGTAATACTATCCCACTATCTTTTAGAGGAAATTCAGGGGATTTTTTTGCAGAACTTTTCTATAGAACCTTTGGTCTATTGGGTGCCTCTATAATATTTCTTTTCGCAATTTCTATTATGGTATTGCTTATTATCGACAGCAATATATTAAAAAGTATTGCAAGGCTACAACTTTTATTAAAGAAGTTATCAGAAAAACTCCGAAAAGAAAAAACAAATTTAGAAGTAAAAAAATCAGAAAAGTTAAAAGCAAGAGAGACCGAGAAATCAACGGATATGACTTATAAAGAAATATTAGAAAGGGAACGGGAAAAGATAGAAAAAATCAAGAGAAAGTTAGATAAAGAGCCAGAAGAATTAATTAAGGAAACGGAAATTAACCGACCAGATGAAACAAAGGAAATAGAAAAAAAAGAACCGGATAAACCTAAAAGAATAAAAACCGAGGTAACAACAGAACAAACTTTAACAGAAACATCAGCTAAAAAAGAAATATCCTTAGAGCCATCACAGAAAAACATTGTAGATACAGCTGTAGCAGATGAAAAACTTGAAAAATATAAAAAACCAAATCTTGATTTATTAATCGACCCTACTAAAGAAGAAAGTGAAGTAATTTCAGATGAAGAGTTATCTACAAATGGAAGACTTTTACAGGAAAAATTGTTAATGTTTGGTATTACAATTGATAAAGTATATGCAACTCCCGGTCCGGTTGTTACTTTATATGAACTTGTTCCTGCTCCTGATGTGAAATTATCAAAAATAGAATCTTTACAGGATGATATTGCCCTTGCAATGAAAGCAAGGGGAATTCGTATGATAATTCCTATACCTGGAAGAGGTACTGTTGGTGTAGAAATTCCAAATCAAAAAGCTCAAATAGTTAGAATAAAAAGTATTTTATCTTCTCCACAATTTCACTCAAGTAAAGCAATTTTACCTGTTGCCTTTGGAAAAACAATTGATGGACAGGTATATTTAGATGATTTATCTGTGATACCACATATACTAATTGCAGGTGCTACCGGTTCAGGAAAAAGTGTTTGTATAAATACAATTATTGCTTCACTACTATATAAAATGCATCCTACAGATTTAAAGTTTGTTCTAATAGACCCTAAAAAAATAGAATTAAGTTTATATTCTAAATTAAGAAAACACTTTCTCGCTACTTCTCCTGATGTAAATGAAAGTATAATCACAACAGCCGCAAATGCTGTTGCAATATTAAAAAGCGTTGAACTGGAAATGGAACAAAGATATGATATGCTTGCAAACGCGGGAGTGAGAAATATAGAGGCTTACAATGAAAAATTCTCTACAGGAAAATTAAAGGATAATGAGTTAATAAAGCATAGGAAAATGCCTTATATTGTGGTAATAATTGATGAACTTGCAGACCTGATAATGACCGCAAAAAGAGATATAGAAGAACCAATTACAAGAATTGCTCAAATGGCAAGGGCTGTGGGAATACATTTGATTCTTGCAACTCAAAGACCTTCTGTCGATGTAATTACAGGAGTAATAAAGGCTAACTTCCCCGTTAGAATTGCTTTTCAGGTTGCTTCGAAGTTTGATTCAAGGACGATTCTTGATATGTCAGGAGCAGAACATTTATTACGGAATGGGGATATGCTCTATCAAACATCATCTTCCCCAAAGCCGTTAAGAATACAGAATGCATTTATAACCACAGAAGAATGTGAAAAAATTGTGGATTATATCGGAAATCAACCAGGCTTTTCAAAACCATATTTTTTACCCTCAATTAATATTAAAAGTGCCGGCGGAAAATCGTCTCCCGAGGAAAGAGATGAAATGTTTGAGGAAGCAGTAAGACTAATTTTAAAACTCCAGCAATGCTCTACCTCCACATTACAGAGGAGACTAAAACTCGGATATGCAAGAGCAGCACGAATTGTAGATCAGATGGAAGCAGCTGGAATAGTAGGTCCAGCAAATGGTGCAAAGGGAAGAGAGATATTAATTACAGAAGATGAAATAGATGATTACTTATAAAAAGATTCACAAATCTTACATATGATCCAATAATTTCCCCTCAAGAGAAACATAAGACTTCATAGCATCTGCTGTTAAACAGGAATGTACGGGATAAATAAAAATAATATCACCAATTTTTAAATCCTTAATAAAGTTATCAGTTAATCTTAACAAGCTATGCTCCTGAGAAAGAGACTTAACATAATTATCTTTATTTATTTTCCCCCATCGATTGAATTTCTTTTTAACAGGTATTCCGTATATTTGTTTTCCATTAAAATTCACTGAATCTTTTGAGAGATGTATTGCTCCACAGTAAGCAATTGCTTCTTTTCTTTTATTATAAACAGACACAACTGGACATGCAAGAGCAACGGCTATATCTCTTTCAGAACACACTCCTAAACTTAACATTTTAATATCATAAAAAACAAAATTGCCAGGTCTTATTTCATCAACATCATTAAAATTTTTAATTACACTACAAGATGGAGTATCACCAATGGAAATCTCTATATCGGTATCAAAATCAGATAACTCAGATTTCAAGTTTTTAAGAATCTTCACAGATGAAAAATAAATATCTTTAATTTCCTGAATACTTTTCGCGTAATATGTATGTCCAAAATGTGATAACAGCCCCTTAAATTTAATTGGGGATTGTCTTTTTATCTCTTTTATTATTTCGCGTAATTGCCTAACATCTTTATAATTTACCCCAGCACGACCATAACCGGTATCTACTTTAATATATGCATTAACATTATTAGTCAATGTTTTTGATACAAATTTTACAGAATCAACAGAATCAAATAAAAGATTCAGAGTTATTTTAGAAGAAAGGAATTTTATTTTATCTATTTCGAGGATGTTAACAGGAAAAGCAACTGTAATATCATCCCATCCATCCTTAGCAAAATATAAAGCCATATCTAAAGAGGAAACAGTAATTTTATCAACGCCATAACTTCTAAATATTCTACCAATTTCCAGTGATTGATGCGTCTTAAAATGCGGTCTGAATTTTACTTTGCTATCCTTAGCCTTAATAGCCATATTTTTAATATTTCTTATAATTCGTTTTTTATCAACAAATAGTACAGGCTTTGATATTTTGAACAATTTTTAAATTTTTAATTTTTCTAAATGAGAAATAATATTATCGAGCAAAGATGAAGCCCCAATTCTGAAATATTCATTATTTAACCATTTTTTACCGAGAACATTTTTGACAATTGAATAATATTTAAGTGCATCTTCAACCGTTCTTATTCCTCCTGCTGGCTTTATTCCAATTTGTTTTCTTCTTTTAAGGTAAAATTCTTTAATTGCCTTTGCCATTATCAAAACCGCCTCTGGAGTAGCAGAGGCAGGAATCTTTCCCGTTGATGTTTTAATAAAATCTGCTCCGGCATACATAGATAAAATACTCGCATTCCAAATATTTTCGTTATTTAAAAGTTCTCCGGTCTCAAGTATTACTTTTAGTTTAATATTCTTTTTCTGTTTCAACGAATGAGTGGAACATATCTGTTTTATTTCTCTGATTTCATTATAAACATATTGATAGTTCCCTGAAAGGAACTCCCCTCTTGATATTACTATATCAATTTCATCAGCACCATCCTTTAATGAATGTTTAACATCAAAAAATTTCACCTCTTTTTGATATTGTCCTGAAGGGAATGAAGCTCCCACTGTTGCTAATTTTATATTAGAATTTTTCAAAATCGTCTTTGCATATCTTATGAAAACGGGATATACACAAATAGCAGCACAAGGAGGAAGTGTTTTATCTTTTGGAACAGGTGCAAGTGCCTTTAAGCATAAATTTTTAATTTTTTCTTTTGTATCTGAACCTTCTAATGTTGTAAGGTCTATAAAAGAAATTATCTCCTTGAGTATTTTTATTTCATTATTTTCAGGAATTGAAGAAATTTTCTCCAGATAATCACTTATATAGCTCTGCGATAATCTAAATTTATGGGTTTTAAAAATTTTATTTATATCCATTTATATTAACGTTTTGATTGAAAAATTATGCATATTTTAAAACTTATAAAAGGTAAATGACTTAATTAGTTTTTAAAATTTTCATTATTTGGGTCAAAATAATTAAAATCTTTCACAATGATAATTCTTTGTTAATAAAATTTTCCAATGGTTATTTTTTTAGACTAATATTTTATTTATTTTTAAATTATCTTTATTAATATAATATAATTATCTTGAAAAATCGACCATACAACATTGTTAATGGGAACAAAAGGGAAAAAAATGTTTAAAAAAATATTATATATCAATTTTCTAATAATTTTACTCACAAGTGCATTTTTCCTATTTTCCTGCGCAATCCCTGAAGAATATACAGAATATATCCATGATACAGTTAAAGTACAAAAAACTGATACAATAAAAATACCCGTTAAAGACACAACGGAGAAAAAAGAATATATTACTTATAATATTTATGTTACAGTACAATTAGGGTCTTTTAACAGTAGGAGTAATGCAGAGACTTTTGCTCAAAAAGCAAAAGAGATATTAAATACTGAAGTCGAAATTGACTTCTACAAAGATAAATATACTGTAATAGTAGGAACATTTGAAAGTGTAAAAAGAGCGGAAGGATATTTAAATTATGTCAAATCACAGGGCTATACTGAAGCTTTTATCAGAAGCCGATAAATTAGAAAAATTTTTATTATGAAAAGAATATTACTAATATATTCAATATTAAGTTTAAGCATAATCCTTAGTATGTTTATTTTTTCCTGCGGTAGCGGACTTGAAGATTGTGATTGTGATAACTATGAAAAATTTGATACAGTAAGAATTACGCATGTGGATACCTTCTTAAAAGTTGATACTGTATATGAAGTTCTTACAGAAGTAAAATATTATGTACAAATTGGTTGTTTCTTAAACAGAAATTATGCTGAACGATTTGCAGCAGAGGCAAAGGAAAATCTCAACGCAACGATAATAATGATTACATCCAAAGAGAACCTTTACAGGATAATGGCAGGAGAATATAACGATTTGAAGAAAGCAAGAGAAATGCTATTATATGTAAAAGCAAAAGGATATTCAGATGCATTTATAAGAGACCAACAAGGTCCAGTAGAGAAATAGTAAATGACTGACGAAAAAATCATAGACGGAAATCTCATTGCAAAAGAGATAAAGGAGGAAATAAAGTGGGAAGCCGGGAAACTAAAACAAGAAAAAGGAATTATTCCCGGCTTAGCTTTTATATTGGTTGGAAATAATCCAGCTTCACAAATTTATGTAAAAAATAAAGGTAAAGCCTGTGAAGAACTCGGGTTTTATTCTGTTACTGAAGTGCTACCAGAAGAAACACAAGAATCCGAGTTAATTAGTCTAATTGATAAATTAAACAATGATGATAAGATTCACGGAATTTTAGTTCAATTGCCAATCCCACCTCATATAGACGAAGCAAAAATCCTTGAAGCAATTGATTATAAAAAAGATGTTGATGGTTTTCATCCAAGAAACATTGGAAGACTGGTTGCCGGAAAAGATTGCTTTTTCCCCTGTACACCATTTGGAATAATCGAGTTATTAAAAAGAAATAAGATAATAACAAATGGAAAAAATGCTACAATTATAGGGAGAAGTAACATAGTTGGAAAGCCACTTGCAAATTTATTATTGAGAAAGGAAATTAATTGTACAGTTTCTGTATGTCATAGTGCAACTAAGGATATAAAGAAATATACTCTAAACTCAGATATTATAATAGTTGCAATAGGTAAGCCCGAATTCTTAAAAGCCGATATGATAAGTGAGGGTTGTATTATAATTGATGTAGGAATAAACAGAATACCAGACTCAACAAAAAAATCCGGATACAGAATTGTAGGAGATGTGGACTTTAAAAATTGTTATGAAAAATCCTATAAAATCACGCCTGTACCAGGAGGGGTCGGTCCGATGACTATTGCAATGTTGATGAAAAATACACTTCTATCTGCAAAAGGAGCTATTAAATTCTAAAAAATATTTTATTGGAAAATTATAAGAAAATAACTATAAAAGCCAATAGTAAAAACTTTGAAAGAATTTGCAATTACCTTTATTTATTCAATATAAATTCTTTTTTAGAAGAAGAGAATAAACTTATATTTTATCTACCAGAAAATTTTTCGTTTAAAAATTTATTATCCAAAATCAAAAAAAAATTCCCAAATCTTTCTACTAAGGTAGAAAATTTCCAAAATATAGATTGGGATAAAAAATGGAAAACCACAATTAAACCTGTATATATTAAAAATAGACTGGTTATATATCCTTCCTGGAAAAAAAGCAAAATAAAAAACATAAAAAACTTAATAAAGATTGTTATTGATCCTAAAATGTCTTTCGGTACAGGGCATAACGAAACAACACAATTATCACTTGAAATGTTACTGGATTACCTTTCTCCACAAGATAGATTTCTACTAGACTTTGGAACTGGGACAGGAATTCTTGCAATTGCAGCTGCAAAACTTGGAGTAAGTGAAATTATTGCAATAGATAATGATATAGAAGCTATAAAGAACGCAATTGAAAATATAAATAAAAATAGGACTTCCAAAAGAATAACACTATTACCAAGTAGTATAGATTCAATTAAATTTTCTGATTTTGATATAGTAATCGCAAATATAACAACTGATGTAATAAAAAAATATTTTAAGTATATTTATTCAAAATTAAAATCAAACGGTAAACTAATATTATCAGGAATATTAAAAGAAGAAAAATCCAATTTTTCAGCATTTCTGAACAGAAATGGGATAATCATAAAAGAAATAAGAGAAAAAAATTACTGGACAAGTTTTTATTGTTTGAAGAAACAAATAAGGAATGACAAATAATATTTTAAATGTAAAAAAATTAAAAATTAATCCTGAAAAGGAAATATTCGAAAAAATATTATCAACAAAGAAAATAACTATAGAAAGGATAATATCGTACGGGCAAAAAACTCCTGAGGACCTTTGGCTATATGATAAAAGGAATGAATGGGTTTTATTATTACAGGGAAAAGCTACACTACTTTTTGAAAACAAAAAGATAGTTAAAATGAAACAAGGGGATTATATTCTTATAGATTCAAGAACAAAACACAAAGTTACCTACACCAGTAAAAAGCCACCTTGTATCTGGTTAGCAATTTATTTTTAAAATAATTCATATATGAATCAGAAACAATCTTTAATATCTTTTACAGAAAACGGTAAACCAATTCATACCAGTAAATACAGAGTTAGAAGAATAATGAACTGGTTACCTCTCGGCCTTACTTACGCATTTCTTTATATGGCAAGGTATAATCTAACAGTGTCAAAAAATGCTCTTGGAAATTTGATGACTAAAGAAGATTTCGGGATAATATTCGCAGTGGGTACTATTACTTATGCGTTTTCATTTTTAATAAATGGACCGTTAACTGATAAATTTGGAGGAAAGTCTTCTATTCTCGCTGCAGCTGGTGGTTCTGCTATTATGAATTTATTAATGGGCTTTTTCCTATATGGAATCCTATCACTTGGCTGGCAAATAAATCTTACTATTATATTTTCTATATTATATGCATTCAATATGTATTTTCAGAGTTTTGGTGCTGTTGCAATAGTAAAAGTTAATTCCGCATGGTTCCATGTTAAAGAGCGAGGTGTCTTTGGTGGAATTTTTGGGATTCTTATTTCATTAGGGTTGTATTTTGCTTTTGATTGGAGCCAATTTGTCGTTAATACAACCGTTTCAATTAATCCACAAAATCCTTCCTTTTGGTTTGTCTTCTGGATTCCTGCTATTATTTTATTATTCTGGTTCCTAATTGATATATTTATCATCAGGGATAATCCATCACAAGCTGGATATGAAAATTTCAATACTGGTGATGCTACATCAGGTGAAGATGATGCCAAATATGGTCTTTTAGAAGTCATAAAAAAAATATTTACTAATAAAATTATAATTATCGTTGGTCTAATAGAGTTTTGTACTGGTGTAATTAGAAACGGTGTTATGCACTGGTTTCCTATTTATGCTAAAGAAAATTTAGAATCCAATGCAGCCTGGAATTTCTGGCTAAATAACTGGGGTCTTATCCTAATGATTGCTGGTGCTTCAGGTGGAATGATGGCAGGCTGGATGTCAGATAAACTTTTTGGCTCAAGAAGGGCTCCTGTTGCTGGAATTTTATATACCACCATCCTTCTGGCTGCTATATGTATGAATTTTACTCTATATGATAATCCTATAGGGCTTGGGCTTTGTGTGTCTATTATTTCAATTGCCGTTATTGGTACTCATGGTATGTTAAGTGGAACTGCAACAATGGACTTTGGAGGTAAAAAGGCTGCCGGAACTGCAGTAGGATTAATAGATGGTCTTGTCTATTTGGGTACAGGTGTACAATCATTATCGCTTGGATTCATCACAACAAGGAATTGGGCTTTCTGGCCATTATTTCTTATTCCCTTTATTTTAATCGGTATTTTTCTTACTATTACAATCTGGAATGCATTTCCGAAAGGAAAAAGTTCTCATTAATTAAAAAATATTATATTAATTTAAATATAATTAATATGAAATATCTTAAATTAACTCTCGTTGTTTTAATCGCTTTGTTGATTTCTTTTAATGCTATTTCCCAAGTAGCATACAATCCATTTGTTGCTAATATAATGAACCAGGTAAACACTGATAGTGTAAAAAAATATTTGAGACAGTTAAGCGGTGATACATCCTGCATAATAGGTGGCTCACCATATACAATTGCGACAAGGTACTGGAATACAACTGGAAATACTTATGCTGCTCAATATATTTTAGAAAGATTTCAAAGTTTTGGGCTCACAAGCTGGTATCAAGATATAAACGCTACTATTAGAAATGTACTGGCAAAGAAAATAGGTACAAAATATCCAAATCAATATGTTATTATTTGTGGACACTATGATGATATGCCATCCGGTTCACTTGCCCCAGGAGCGGATGATAATGGTTCAGGGACTGTCTGCGTAATAGAGGCTGCGCGATTGTTAGCAAATGTTAATTTACCATATACTATTATATTCGCAGCATGGGATGAAGAAGAAAGAGGATTGTATGGAAGCAAGGCTTATGCAGATACAGCTTTTGCTCACGGAGATTCAATTATTGCTGTTTTAAACTTTGATATGATTGCTTATGATGGAAATAATGATGGTGCTCTGGATATAAATACCAATACAGCATCTATGTCTTTAGCAAATGATTATTATGCAATAGTTAATTTGTACCAACCTACTTTAGCACCTCAGATAACTACATCCTTATCTGGTGGTAGTGACCATCAGTCATTCCAGAATAGAGGTTATAAAGCAATTCTTGCTATTGAAGATAATAATGAGTTCAATCCATATTATCACACAGTTAATGATAAATATCAATATGTAAATTTGGCATATACTGTAAAAATGATAAAAGCAGCTGTAGCAGCACTTGTAACGATAGCAGGAGATTTCAAAATTACTATAAATCATACTCCATTATCCTCTGGTCCAAGTACAGGACCAAGAGTTGCTACCGCTATAATAAAATCCTCATATAAAATTGCAACTGGTAGTTATGCACCAAGACTATATTATAAAGTTAATAATGGTCCATACAGTTATGTAAATCCTTCATACACAAATCTTGATACTTTTAAATTTACTATTCCCGGCCAACCGATGGGTAGTGTTATAAATTATTACATTGCAGCACAAGATTCAGCTGGTACATTAATTGCAACATTACCCTCTGGTGGAAGTGGTATAAATCCACCTGGAACAACTCCCCCGCCAACAACATTTAGTTATGAAGTTGCAAATGTAAACATTGTAACTATTGGTAACGGAACAGTTTCAGTTGGCTATCCATTTTACACTTATTATATGGACTCCAGAACACAGTTATTATACTTGCAAACCGAAATGACCTCCGCAGGCGCAACAGCTGGTAATATAGATAAGATTGGGTTTGATGTAATAAGCAATTCTTCACAACCAATGAATGGCTTTACTGTAAGGATGCAAAATTCCACTGCTTCGTCAATCTCAGGCTGGATAACAACAGGTTGGACAGACGTATATTCTGGTACATATACTGTAACTGGAACCGGCTTGCAGTATATTAACCTGCAAACGCCATTCTATTGGGATGGAGTAAATAATTTACTTATAGAAATTTGTTTCCACAACACCAGCTGGACATCTAATTCAAATGTAAACGCAACTTCAGTTTCCGGTAGAGTATATCATTATCATTTAGATAATAGCATTGGATGTCAATTAACTGGATCGAGCTCAACTACAGGTAGACCTAATATTACAATTTACTTTAATGTTACAACCGGGATTAGCAATAATAATGGTATCCCAAAAACTTACGAACTATCTCAAAATTATCCGAATCCATTTAATCCAGTGACAAAAATAAATTATGCATTACCGAAGAATTCATTTGTAACTTTGAAAATTTTTGACATACTTGGAAGAGAAATTGCCACATTAATAAATGAAGAAAAGCAAGCTGGATACTACTCGATAGATTTTGATGCTTCAAGTTTATCAAGTGGTATATATTTCTACAGGCTGACTGCTGGAGACTTTGTTAAAACAATGAAAATGACTTTGATGAAATAATAATTAGTAAAATAATTTATGTAAAAAAGGCTGTCCAATAAAGACAGCCTTTTTTATTAAAATATTTTTAACTCTTAATCATACTTTAAGTTCATTACCCATTTTTTAAAATCAGAATCAATGTTTTCAATTTTATTATCAAAAATTTCTTCAATAAAAAACATTCCGGTTGAATCTTTACTATAGTTATCTCTAAAATTCTTATAAAATTGTTTTAAGATTCCATTCTCCTGCAAATAATAACAGAAGTATCTTGCCTGTGCATAATAGAAATCACTATTTTCCCCATAAAATTCTTCATCGGAAAGATTAAACATATTTCTCAAGGGATAATAATTACCATTAACAATTGACTTCTGCAATGTCGGAAGTCGCCAGTTTGTCAAACCTTTTATTTCATATTCAGTCATCGTACATCTTTCATAAAGTGAACCAAGTCCTTCATTTAACCACACTGGAATATCAGGAAAATCATATCTAACAAAAACGTGTGTTAATTCGTGAACGAGTGTACCACCACCGGTTGAAATGTTCATAATTATAACTTTATGTAGTGGTTTGTAATACCCAAAATACGATATATCAATATCATTAAAAAGGTTTTCTGCCCAAAATTTATAAGTTTGTTCGTTCTTAAACAACAATACAGTGGTAATTTCATCAGGTCTAATTCTGAAAAAATCATTATATAAACATTTTTCCGCATTAGCAATTGTATTATTTATTAATTTATTCAGCTCTTTCTCAGATAAATTAGAAATCACTAAAAAACAGGAATAAGTGGAATAAATAAAATCACTGGAAAGTATATTTTTATATTCCTGAATTTTTTCTTCAAAGTCGAAAATTACAGTATCCTGATTCTGGAGTAAAAAATTATTATCAGTTGTTGAATCTAAATCTGTTATAATCTCAAAAAATATTGAGTAAATACATAGATATATTGTGAAAATCCTAATCACAGATTTAAAAATAAAAAATTATACTTAAATATAGAAATATTAAAATTTTTAATATATATATTTATTTTAAAATTATGTGTATTTTTATATTATGGATATGAAAAAGTTAGTGATATATATAATTTTAATTTCTTTTCCAATACTTATATCCTGCTCAAAAAATTCCGATAAAGAGAAACTTATAAAATTATACAATCTCTCAAAAGAATTTACTCTTTCAGAAGAGTTCAAAAATTATCTAAAAGAGCCGGATGAAAAAGCCAGGGAAAAATTGTTTGACGCAAAAGGGAACGAATTAATAGCAAAAGCTGGTTTTAAAGATGTATATGAAGTGGAAAAGGTTGAAGAAAAATTTATGGACGACGAAGAAATTGTCAGAATAAGAGATGAATACTTGCAAATAAGAGAAATTAAGAGTTATGAAGCCAAAATTGAGCTCCAACAAGACTCTTTGCTAAGACTCCAGAAAGATAACTCTACTGACCAATGAGTTATTTTTGTTCTTGATAAAAACCAATTCCAACAATTCTTTAAAAAAATTTAACAAATAAAAATTAATAAAAAAGAAATGAAAAAGATAATCTTTTTATTGTTGGCTCTACTTCTTGTGGGAGTTTTTATAACAGACACAAATGCGCAAAATATTGAAAAATATTCGAAAGTCATGATTTATGCCAAAACAGACTGGGACTACCAAAAACTTGCAAATGCTGGGTTATTTCTTGACGGAGGAATCAGAAAACCTGGCTATTATTTTGAAACATGGCTATCAGAGAGTGAAATAGAAATGTTAAGAAATTCAGGAGTCCCTTTTGAGATTACCATAGAAGATTGGGATTCATACTATAGTTACATGCAGAGAACAAACTACATAAATCCAAACATTTCACTTACTGATGATTATAATATTAATCACAGTATTTATGGAACTATGGGAGGTCATCTAAAATGGGCGGAAGCAATTGCTAAGCTTGATTCTTTAAGGATGGAATATCCTACACTTGTATCTGTTAAATTCTCCATAGGTAATTCTTATGAAGGCAGACCACTCTGGACAGTTAGAATAACAAAGAATCCAGATGCTCCCACAGGCAAACCTGAAATCTGGTATAATGCTTTAACCCACGCACGGGAACCACTTGGGATGTCCAATGTATTTTATTACATTTATTGGTTACTGGAAAATTATAATATAGACCCAGTTGCTACTTATATTTTAAACAATAGAGAAATTTATTTTACACCGTGTATTAACCCCGATGGATATGTATACAATGAACCTCTATTTCCTAATGGTAATTGGAGAAAAAACAGACAACCGAATCAAGGTAGTTCTTCTATAGGAACAGACTTGAACAGGAATTTTGGTACATACAACTTCTGGAATTCAACAAATGGTGGTTCCTCTACATCACCATCTTCAGATACTTATAGAGGTCCTTATCCTTTTTCATCTCCTGAAGATTCATTATTCAAAGTATTTGTTAATTCCAGAAATTTTAAATGTCAGTTAGATTATCATACCTATGGGAACTATCTTATAAAACCTTGGGCTTGGTGTGACCCAATACCTACCCCAGATGATGCTGTTTTCAATGAAATGGGAGCGGATATAGTTGCAGTAAATAATTTTACTTTTGGAACCCCGTATCAAACTGTGGGATATTATGTAAGAGGTGGAGACCTTGATTGGGTATATAGTAATGATTCTACAGGACACTCTTATCACATTTTCGGTATGACCCCTGAGGTTGGGACCACTGGTTTTTGGCCATCCCAGGCAGAAATCATTCCACTATGTAAAACCTGTATGCATATGAATATATATATGAGCTTAGTTGCCGGTCCCTATGCAGGATTGAAAACATTAACATTTAATAAGCAAATATACACACAAAATGAAACCGGAAATTTAAAAGTAGTATTTAGAAATAAAGGTTTAATGAATGCCTCAAATGTAAAGGTACAATTTATACCTTTGAGCTCATATATAACAATACCTGTTCAAGAATATTTCAAAGCATCATTACCTTCAAGGACATCAGATAGTATAACATTCAATTTTACAATTTCTTCATCATGTCCTAACAATTACGGAATTCCAACGAGGGTAAAGATTTTGCAAAATGATACTATTGCTCTGTATAATCAAATACATTATATTCTTATTGGCAATGGTACAGCCATATTCCTTGATAGTGCAGAAAATGGGTTTGGAAACTGGAATACGAGTAATACCTGGGGTATTGTAACAACGCAATATCATTCACCCACACATTCATTCACAGATAGTCCTTCCGGGAATTATGGCAATAGTACAGATAATTCAATGACATTGAATTTTCCATTAAATACACAAAATACACCTGTCGTATTTCTATCCTTCTGGCATAGATATTATACAGAAGTAGGCTATGACTTTTGCAGAGTTGAGGTATCAAGTAATAATGGGGCTAACTGGAGTGAAGTAAAATCCTATAGCGGTAATATGCAAACCTGGACTTATCAGTCTTTTGACATAACTTCATATTGTAATTCCTCACAGAATGTAAGAATAAGGTTTAGACTCACCAGTGATGAGGGAATAACTTATGATGGATGGTATGTTGATGATATCAAGATTTCTGGCTATCAAAGTATCGCAACAGGTGTTGAAAATGGTAATGCTATACCATACAAATTTTCATTAGAGCAAAATTATCCGAATCCATTTAATCCAATTACAATTATAAAATATTCAATACCTGAAAAGGGATTTGTTAAACTGGTAGTGTTTGACCTATTAGGAAGGGAAGTGGCAACTTTAGTTAATGAAATAAAAGATGCTGGTAATTATACTTTATCTTACGATGCATCTATGCTTTCTTCCGGTGTCTATTTCTACACTTTACAGGTGAATGGAATGACAGAAACAAAGAAAATGACTTTAATAAGATAAACCCATTTTGATAGAATCTTTATAAACCGCAATCGTAATTTAACGATTGCGGTTTTTTTATTATATTAACTAAATGAAAATTTTATTATACAATGGTAAAATCTGGAGAGATGAAAAAGGCTTTGCTGATTCAATAGGTTGGGACACAAATTCGGGATATATAATAGAAATAGGAAGTATAAATAAAATAAATAAAAGAAATTATGATGAAGTAATTAATTTAGAAGGTAAACTTGTTCTACCATCTTTTTATGAAGGGCATTGTCATTTAATAAAGGGTTCGAAAATAAAAAAAGAACTAAATCTAAGAAATGCCAAGACTAAAAAAGATTTTATAAATCTTATTAGTGAATACAGAAAAAAAATAAAAGATAACAGATGGATTCAAGGGGGTTATTTTACAGAAACAGAATTCACGGAAAATTTTACGGTTGATAGAAGGCTCTTAGATGAAATCTGCTCTGAAATTCCTATATTTATACAAAGAATTGATTTACATTCTGCAATAGTAAATACAAAAGCAATTGAGCAAACAGGAATTGAAAATCAAATAGAAAATTTTGGGAGCGATGAAATAATACTTGATTCAAATGGGAATTTAACTGGTGAATTAAAAGAAAGAGCAATGTTTTATGTATATGATAGAATTCCACCAAAGACTATAGAAGAAATAACAAATGCAGTTGAAGATGAAATTAAATATATTAACTCTCTTGGTATTACTTCCATAACTGATATAACTTACCCCGAAGATATCGAAGTATATCAATTACTTTTAGAAAGAGATAAATTTAATCTTGATATTAATTCTGCTCTGTTATTTGAACAATTCTTTGAGTATGATAAAATAAAGGAAAAATTTTCCAAATATAATAAAATCCACTTCAATACTTTTAAGGCTTTTTATGATGGCGCTCTTTCAAGTGAATCTGCTTATTTATGGAAAAACTATAAAGGGAAAAAACATAATGGTATAAAATCAGAATTTGTTAGAAGCGGAGAATTTAAAAAATTTGCTTTTGAAATTGATAAAGCGGGAAAACAAATTATGATTCACGCAATTGGTGATAAAGCAGTAAGTGAAGTATTGGATTTTGCAGCGGAATTAGAACAAATAAATGGTAAAAGAGATAGAAGATTAAGAATAGAACACGCACAACATATAAACCCAGAAGACTTCTATAAGTTTATAGAATTAAATATCATAACTTCAGTGCAACCAGCACACCTATATGTAGATGCTCAGATAGCAATAGAAAAAGTTGAAGATTTTAGAAACACACATAATTATAAATATATTGCAGAACTTGGGGGGATAATATGTTTTGGGACAGACTTTCCAGTTGCAAATGAATCCCCTTTCGAAACGATTTATTATGCGATGACAAGAGAAACAAAAAATATGAAAGGAGGATTTATTCCAGAACTCTCACTTGATTTAAGTACTTGCTTACGAGCATATACATACAATAATGCTTATGCAAGCTTTGAAGAAAATAAAAAAGGAAAGTTGGAGCCAGGGTATTATGCTGATCTAATTGTTTTAAATAATGATATTTTTAAATGCTCTGTTTCAGAGATAAAAGATTCAAAAGTTTATATGACTTTTCATAAAGGTATAAGGATATTTTAGTATGAAAAGGAATTTAATAATTTTTGCTTTTATACTTGTAATTATTTTTAATTGTTTTGGACAAGAAAAAGTTATAATTAAAATCAAAAAAAATACTCCCACAACTTTAAGGGATAATTTAAGAAATAATAATATTAAACAGGATAACAGTCAGTTAGGAATAATTTTAAATCGATACAATGTTCACAAATCGTCTGAATTATTTTCGAATAATCAACTTAATAAATTGAATAATGAAGCAATAAAAAAAATCGGTTTAGATAGGATTTTCATTTTAGAAGTAAATAAATCTAACCAGGATAATTTAATTCAAAGATTAAAACTTGAAGATAATATTGAATACGCTCATAAATTAAACACTCTGAAACTCAATATTTCCAGTAATAATGAATTCATTCCTAATGACCCATATTATTCAAATCAATATTATTTGAATGTAACTGGTTTTAATTTGTTGTGGGACTATACCCTGGGAGATTCAACTATTGTCATAGGTGTTATAGATTCTGGTTTAGATTTTCTACATCCTGATTTACAAAATAGTTATAAGATAAATTACGGTGAGTATGGAAATGGAAAAGAATCAAATGGCATTGATGATGATAATAATGGATTTATTGATGATTGGAGGGGGTGGAATTTTATTTCTAATAATAATAATCCTACTGATGATAATATATATTCACATGGAACTGCCGTTACAGGAGTTATTAATGCATCTATAAATAACGGTATTGGGATAGCCTCAACTGCTCCAGGATGTAAAGTCCTTGTTCTGAAAGCCTTTGATAAAGATGGATATGGTGCGGAAGATATTGTCTCTTACGCTATTTTATATGCAGTATCTTCTGGTGTAAAAGTTTTGAATTTTAGTTTTGGAGATTTTATCTATAGTAATTTACTTCAAGATGTCATTAGATATGCTTATGAACAAAACATTGTAATAATTGCTTCCGCAGGAAATGATGGAAGTGATAGGCTTCACTTTCCTTCAGCTTTTGGGGAGGTTATTTCTGTTGGTGCTTCCAATCAATACAATTATAAATCAACATTTTCCTCTTATGGTGAAACGGTAGATATTTTTGCTCCTGGTGAAAACATTCTGACAACAAGTAGAAAAGGGTTTGGAATGCAGGAGTTTGGGGGTGATTATTTTTATATAAGTGGTACATCATTCTCTGCTCCTATTGTATCAGCTGCAGCAGCAATTTTAAAATCAAAAAATCCGATTCTCACCAACGAAGAAATAAAAGGAATTTTAGTTGCAAATACAAAATACCTCAAGAATCAAACCCGATGGGACCACTATAATTCATCTGGATTAATTCAGGTGCTTAATTCTTACAACAACACATTAATTCCTGCAATTTCAAAAATATATTATCCATCTCAAAATTTATCTCTATTCTATGATACAATTCCATTATACATATCAGCATATTATCCATATCTAAAAACAATAGGTATATTTTATAGTGAAGGTGAAAAATTTGATAATCCAAAGAAAATCTTTTCATCAACGGGAATTCAAATCCTAAAAGACACTGTAGCATTCTGGAATATGAAAACTCTACCGGACACAACATATACATTAAGACTTATAATTGAAACATATTGGGGAAAAACAATTGAAGACGGTTTAATTTTCCATAAAGATAGCAGAGAGCCTGAATTTATCCAATCCCCTTTACATTTTGAAGTATATGAAAAATCCTATAAGTCAGAATTAATTTCCTTTTTATCTGATAAACCAACCTTAGGAAAAATCTATTATAAAAGAAAAAACTATAATGAACCCTACAATTTTATTTATGCTGATTTAGGATTCGAAAATATTGGTTACATATCAAACCAACATCTGGGATTATTGAAACATAAATCATTACAATTTAATACAAATTATGAATATTATCTTGAGATAACCTCAAATAACGGTAAGCAAAAAATTTTTTCTGATTCATCATTCCACTTCATAACTGAAGGAGAAATTAACCAATATGGATACAACACAAAAAGCTACACTCTACCCAATGTGCAGGTATGTAATAAAATAATAGATATAAATAACAATGGAAAAGAAGATTTATTTGTTAATCTAATAAAGGATAACTTAAAATTAGAAGTATATGAATTCAGTGATAATCAATTTTTAAAAATATCAAATAATAATTGGGGTGAATATATAATAGCAAAAGATTTAGGAGATATAAATAAAAATGGAAAGATTGATCTGTTAACTTCTACAGGAAGAAATGGTATTTTATATGAACAGGAAAACCCGAATGAATTACCTATAAAAAAAATATGGAGTGATGAAGGTTTAAATAATTTCTGGTCATCACGATTTGCCGATTGTGATAGGGACAGTAATATTGAAATGCTTGGTTTTGGAAAGTATGGATTGAGAATTATCGAATTCTACAATGGTCAATTTCAGGAAGTAGCAACCTTACCTTATAGTGTGCAGGATGCTGAAACAAACTCACAAAATATTTTAATTGAAGATTTTGATTCTGATGGGAAAAATGAAATAGTTTTTTCTGAAATAATAAATGATTTTTCTAATGTAAGAACAAATTTATTATTTTTTAAATGTATCGGAAATAATACCTATGAGCGAATAAATATTTACTCACTTGAAGGCTTATTAGTGAAAGGAGACAATTTCACAGTGGGTGATTTTGATTCAGACGGCAAAAAAGAAATAGTTATTGGTGGAATCACTAAAGATGATATACTTCCCATATATTATGCTTCAATACTTAAGTACAATAACAATACAATTCAAGAAATTAATAGAATAAGTGTTTTACAAAAAAATATAAATTTATCATCTTCAATAGCAGTTGTAAATGAAGAAAATACTGAGGCAATATCAATAAATACTGGTGGAGAGTATTATTTATTTAGTTATTCAAATCTTTTAAATAAATTTATTGCGACTTACAATAAAAGTGGTTTAATCAGCATAAATCAGTTAGTTTATGATTTTGATAAAAATGGTAAAAAAGAAACAGGGTTAAATGATACTCTTAACAATATGATTTTTATAGAAAATGCTATACCTGTTAACCAACCTATACCACCATCAGGAATATATGCATATAGTATTGATTCAAACGAAGTATTCCTGAATTTTAATCCTGTTACTGGTGCTGATTATTATAAGATATACAGGCGGGAGAATGATTCTACAGGGACATTTATTTTTATTGATTCAACACATATAACAAATTATTATGATAAGACTGTTACAAATGCAAAAAAATATTATTATAAAATTTCCACTGTTGATACATCATTAGAGATAAAAGAAAGTACACTTTCGAACTTTGTTTCCGCTTATGTACATAACAAATCAAGATTGATAGATGCCAAACAGCAAGGTTCTAAATCTATAAGTATAAAATTTTCACAAAGGGTAAATTATTTTATGCCGCCCCCAGACAAAATAATTATTGATAACAATTTTTATCCGCATTCAATATCATATTTTAATGAGTTTGAATATATGCTTACTTTTAATGAAATATTACCAGGTGGATTACACATAATAAAAACTAATGGATTGTTAGATTATTACAATTCCCCTGTTGACACTAATACAATTACATTTAATATAATTCAAAAAGACTCAACAGAGTTCTATTTGAAATCCGCAACTGTCTCCAGTAAAAACAAAATAAAAGTGGAGTTTAATTTTGAAATAGACTCAACAAGTGCAAGCGTTACAGCAAATTATTCAATAACACCATTTAATATAAAAATTCTTAGTATTGATATTGATAAAGAAAATAAAAAAATTGTCTATTTGAATATTTCAGGTACAAATTTTGGTGCTTCAGGCAAAAATTATCTTTTGAAAGTTACCAATGTATTTTCAAAGAATGGTGTCAAAATAACTTCTGGAGCAGGAAGTTCCATTGGTTTTGTATTTACTCAAGAGACTCTTGAGAATGTTGTGGTATATCCAAATCCATATACAAGTAAATCTAACCAGAATTATATAACTTTTGCAAATCTTACTCCAATTGCCACAATATACATTTTTGATTTAAACAGTAGATTTATAGCAGAAATAAGGGAGACTGATATGAATGGTGGAGTTGAATGGGATTTAAAGGACAGTAACGGAAATCAAGTACCATCCGGGATTTATATATACAGGGTAACAGGAAAAAATTCAGAAGGAAAAGAGGTACAGGATTTTGTAGGAAAATTCGCGGTAGTTCGCTAATTTCTTTTTATACAGAAATCTTTTACTGTGTTGAAATTCAACTATTTGCCAATACTTCTAATTTCTGGAAGTTAAGTCAACGATAACCTGCACATTGTTTTTAATAATTGCAACAAAAGGGTCACAGGCACCATTATATGGATAAAAATCATTTACTATATCAGTGTTATTTGCAGATAGACGAACGAGACCTGATACAGGATATTTGCAGTTGCCATAAATTATTAAAGGTTTATTATTGTCATATATATTGTAAGTATAAGTTACACCTGCATTTGTTAATGTCCCAGCACCTAAAATAGAAAATACATCATCTGTTATACTGCTTAGAGTACCAATTGAAACATTCGCATTTAAGGTAATTACTGCATTACCATTTGTATCATTATTTCTATTAAAATTGTTGTTCATAACAAATACAGCCCTGTAATTTGCTGTATCAATCTTTTTTCCGCCAATATCATCATCTCCGGAAATTTGCAGGTAGATTGAATCTGTTGGATTATTACTTCTAAAGATTTGAAAGTTAGAATATGTTATTTTACCTGCAATTGAATCAGGGGCAACATTAGTATAATAATTAATTTCGTATTTTCCACTTTTTCGGGTTGAATCATACGCACAAATGCAGGGTGTGGAACCGTAATCAACAATAATCTTCTTTGAGGAAGTATTAACGGTAACAGTAGGACATTGAGGTGAAATTATGGTTTGATTTCTATATACCATAATCAAAAAAGAAGTTGCTTGAGAACAAATTTTCTCAAGTTCACAGCCAACTTTAATAGTGCTTGCCTCACTTTCAACATTCGGTGGAGGGTTAGTTGAGGTATCACTTTTACAGGAAATAAAATAAAAACTTAGTACAAAAATAAATAAAATATTAAAATACTTTATCATAGAATTATTTATTTTTAAAAAATTTTTAAATAAAAGAATAATGGGGTGATAATAATATTACCACCCCACTAAGGGAGTTAAAAAATTAATAAATTATTTTTTCGCAGCATTTACATAATCTGCAAATTCTTTACCGGCTTTGAATTTTACAACTTTTTTAGCAGCAATTTTAATTGTTTCACCGGTTTGCGGATTTCTACCAGTTCTTGCTTTCCTCTTTGAAGAAGAGAAGGTTCCAAAACCTACTAATGCTACTTTCTCCCCTTTCTTAACGCTTTTCTTAACACCATCTACAAAAGAATCGAGTGCTGCTCTTGCCTGTGCTTTTGTAATTTTAGCATCCGCAGCTAACTTGGAAATGAGTTGTTCTTTGTTCATAACTTTAATTTTAATTTTGTAAGTTAAAAAATGCAACATTAAGATAATAATATATAAATCAAAAAGCAATATTTTTTTTATTATATTATATATAGGTATATGGATAGACCATTTAAACTATTAAGTTTATACTTATGTTTGAATTTGAAACCCTGTAGAAACATTTTATGCAGAGATTAATTTTTTTTACAGTTGTATTTATAATAACTCTAATACTTCAGATTTTAGTACTTAATGGATTTAGAAAATTTCTTTTACTAAAAAATTTTAATAAAAAAAGGGTAAATACTTTTTTAGTAATTTTAATTTTATTTTTTAATATCCCTTTTTTATTTTCAATTCTATTTAAAATAAAAATTGAATCACTACCTCATCTTGTTTATTATTTATATGTAATTCCCTTCTATGTATATACAGGGGCAATGGTTTTTCTTGGGTTAATTGTTTTAATTACAAAAATTATAAAATTACCAGTAATAATTGTGTTATTTATTATTAAAAGATTTAAATTAATCAGGGAAAAAATCTCTCAATTTAAAAAAAGAAAGTCTATCGTCAAATTTGATAATTCAAGAAGGGAATTTATTACCTACTCTGGACTATTTCTTGCAGGATATGCATTTACTGGTGCTGGTATTGGAATATTGAACAAAGATAATTACGAAATAATTAAGAAATCTATCAGAATTAATAACCTGCAAAAAGAAATTAAGGGGCTTAAAATAATTCTTTTTAGTGATATACATTCAGGTCCATTTATGACAGAAGAAACAATGAATTTATACGCAGATATTATAAATAATCAAAAAGCAGATATAATATTAATCCCGGGTGATATTACAAACTCAAGTAGCGATGAGGCAATATCTTTTAGTAAATCTTTCGGTAACTTGAGATCAAAATACGGAGTATATGCTACTTTAGGTAATCATGATTATTTTTCAAATCCAGATAAAATCGAGGAAATATTAGTAAGAAATACAAATATTAAGTTACTAAGAAATAGAGCGGAAATATTAAATATTAATGGCGCTTATATTTGCATTCTTGGCTGTGAAGATACAAGAGATAGTGGTAATGGTAGCAATAATATAATAAAAGGATATATTGAAAAAACAATTGAAGACGCAAAAAATAAAGTTAATAAGTTAGATATAAATTTTGATTCTATTCCCAAAATTCTCTTATGTCATAAACCTTATATTTTTGATTCTATAAAAGAATTCAATATAGATTTAATTTTAAGTGGGCATACTCATGGAGGACAGGTAATATTTGCCTCAGTGGGAGAATCAACTCTTTCTATTGCAAGTGCAGTAAGTAAATATGTCTGGGGACTATATTCCAATGGAACTTCTAATTTATATATTTCCAGGGGAATTGGAACTGTAGGGTTACCTTTTAGGGTTAATTGCCCTCCAGAAATAACAATTATAAATCTAGAATAATTAACAAGCGATAGGAAATTAGTAAACTATTATTTAAGTAATTCTAAAACTTTAATACTGTTATTTTCTTTTGCAACATCATAAGGAGTTTTACCAGATTCATTAAGTATTTCTTTATTGGCATTATAATTAAGTAATAGTTTTACCATTTCAGGATGATTATATCTTGCTGAAATATGAAGAGGGGTTTCTTTAGATAAATCAAGAATATCGACATTAGCGTTATTTTCAAGTAGACTTTCAGCAATTTTTGTGTTATTCATTTTTGCACAGTAATGTAAAGCGGAGAAACCAAAAACATCTCTGTAATCAAGATTTGCGTTCGAATTAATAAAGAACTCAGCAATATTATTATATCCTCTAATAACAGCGACATTAAGTGGAGATTCAAATTCTTTAGTTGAAGAATCAACGGCAAAGATATAAGCTTTGTTTTCTGAAATTAATTTTTTTATTTTATCATAATTTGAATCTTTCACAAGTTTAAAAAAATCTTGAATCTCCTTACTGGTCAGTGGTTTCCCATTCTTAAAAATTATTTCTTCATTTTTCTTTTTAGTACAGCTAATACTTAAAAGTGAAAATAAAATTAAAAATAAAGTAAATAAATTCTTCATAACTGGTAAACTGAATATTTAAATAAATTGTTGTACTACTTGATGTAAATCATTTTTTGAGTTTCTGAATGATTTTCTGATGTCATCCGGAAAAAATATATTCCTGATGATAGATCTCGAGGGTCAAATTCTATTGTATATTCACCTGGGTTTTTTGTTTCAGAAAGAAGAGTAACAATTTCTTTCCCGGTAATATCAAATACTTTTAGAATTATGTAAGATTCCCTAAAAACCTGAAAATTGATTTTGGTTCTGGGATTAAAAGGATTAGGATAATTTGGATTTAACCTAAATGAATGATTATTTTTTGAGAAATCGTTGTTAAATAAATTTTGCATGGGATAGTAGAAGGTTTTCCAGTCTTTTATGGTAGTAGGAGCAAATGACAAAGTAGTAGACTGAGCAGTTGCAAGTTGATTGCCACCTTTATTAAAAATTGTGTGGAAAGTTGAACCGCCATCAGTAGATATCTCAACTCTTAAACTATCAACAAAATTTCCTATATATCTTGCATAAGCATAATCAAATTGCAATGTATCTTCAGGATTTATATTATAAATTACTGGTGATATAAGTGTATCTCTTTCTCCAGTGTTACTATAATCATAAAAAGGCATCTTAACACATTTCATACCTCCATAACTTATACCGTTATATGGTGAGGCTTCCTCAAAAGAAAGTAATCTGTCATTATTTTTAACAGTCCAGTTGTTTGGAGGGAATTGATATTCAAATAATTCATACCAACAATTGGCATTTGAATCTGAAAAATTATCAGTGAAATTGATAAAAGAGTAAAAAGAATTAAATTTTAAATTATTATTAATATCTGCTTTTGAAAATATCCTATACGATTTATTGAAATTATCATTTAAATATAAAATTTTAGATTTTCCACTGTTTAATACTTCCCTGCTATAATCTTCCTGCAAAAAAGCAATTGAATAAATAAGTGAATCGTTCCAATAATCATCTTTACGATATTTTATTTCAAATTGATAATTCCCCTGAGAACTATTCACTATAATTCCATTTGTATCAGGATAAAACTTTCTGAATACATCATAAAATGTTTTTATCCCATTCGTACCAGGAGGATTATCATATTCAACTTTTCTTTCAACAACAGCAATTCTAAGTCTATATATTGCAGGTTTTAAAGTATAAATTATGTGTAAATTAACCTTAATTTTAACTGAATCTTCCGAAAAATTACTATCTGAAACCTCAATGGAAACAGGACTACCATATTTCCTTGCTTTATTAAAATTAGCATTTATTAGAGAATCATAAGCATAAGGTAGTTGTAACCTCTGAATACCATTTAGAATAGTATAAGGTACCGAATTTGCGTAATAGTAATTTCTTCTATAATCTGATTCAATTGGGTTTTTAAGGTACATAGAATCATTCCCAGGGGGAGGAAAACCTATATGGTATTTAATTACACACAAGTCATTAATATTATTATTGTGAAACAAATCAAGATAGGGGTCCTGAAATGCGCAGGCAGGAGATGTAGCACTTGTAAATTCTTCAACAAGTATTCTTTTAGGTGCACCCACTAAATAAATTGATTTTTGAGAAAGAGTATCATTACTATAATTTGTATCTTTTAATTGAGAAATTACTTTTGTGGTGAAAGGTATTCCGAAATTAATTTCAAGAGTATCAAATGTAACAACAGTGCTTAATTTGGAGTTCAGGGATTGAACTTTTACTATTGAATTATATCCAAATTCTTCTATATCCATTTCAACATTGAATGGGGTGGTTACATTATTATTGCCTGCATTAAATATAACTGCTTGAGGAACTATTACTTTTGAATTAGTGTCAGTAACAAAAGTTGTATCTTTTTTTATATTTAGGATAGAAATCACAGCAACATCGTTTTCATATTTCTTACCAATCATTAAATTATCCAAGTAAAGGTTATTCCCATATCCATTATAAGTTATAAACGATACGATGAGGTTAAGTGATTGACGAGTAGAATTTATTTCAGTACTATTAAACCCTAAAGAAATTAGTTGAAACAATAATATGAGAAAAATTTTTTTCACTTTTTAACTTTATTAGGATAATCAATTTTTTCATCCTTAACTTTACCTAAGGAATAAAAAAATCTATAGAAAAACACTTCAACAATTGTCAAAATTACTAAACTTGTTGTATCTTTAGGAGTCAAAAGAACCTTATCATAACCAAGAGGTTTATAAAAGCCAGTAAGCCTGAGAATTTCATCAAGTAAACTTTTGTATTTTATTGTAATAATATATCCCTGTTCTGAAATAATCAAACCAATAATAACGTCAATTAAAGTCCATCCAACAGTAAATAATATTATAATAAATACCACATTTAATAAAGCCTGGATTATTCCATCAGATTGGAAAGATTTTGCAAAAACATATACTGCAAAAATCGTATGAAGATAAAATATAAGTACTGCTATCAATTTTTTAATAATTTAATTTACATTGCACTTTTTGAAAAGAGAGCTTCTTTAATAGTTTTTAGAATAATTTTTAAATCAAAAGCCAAAGACCAATTCTCAATGTAATAAATATCATAATCAATTCTTGTTTGCAAAGATGTAGCTGGTCCTCTGTAACCGTTCACCTGCGCCCACCCTGTTATACCACTCTTTACCCTGTGTCTTTCAAGGTATCTTACAATAGTCTCTTTCATCTGATTTACAAAAAATTCCCGTTCTGGTCTTGGACCAACGATACTCATATCACCTTTTAGAACATTAATAAATTGTGGTAATTCATCTAAACTGTGTTTTCTAAGAAACTTGCCAATTTTAGTATAACGCTTATCATCAGGGGAGACTAAAACGGGTCCATTTTTTTCAGCATCTACAACCATTGACCTGAATTTATAAATCATAAATTTTTTCCCATCCATTCCAACTCTTTCCTGCAAATAAAAAACAGGACCTTTTGATGTAAGTTTAATAATCACAGCGATAATTAAAAAAAACGGTAAGGTTATTAACAAAAATAAGAATGAAAAAACTAAATCAAAAATTCTTTTAATAATTCTATTCCATACATTCATAGGAATAGATTTAAGTTTCATAAAAGGAATTCCATCATAGTGTTCAATTTTAAGCCTACTTGTTACAACATCCATAAATTGTGGGTACATCATTAATTCAACATTTATACCCTCACATAATTTGAAAATTGTATACAGATCTTCGGTTTCTTCAGGAGTAAAACATAAAATCAATTTTTGAATTGCTTTTGATTTAATGTTTTCAGGAATAGCAGAATAGTCTCCAAGTAAATAAATATCCTCTTCAAAACATTTTTTCCCGTCTCTTGTGAAGTACCCTAAAATATTAAACCCAACATAAGTATTTTTCCTGAACCTATCATAAATATCTTTAACAACTTTATTTGTACCAACTATTGCAACATTCTTAGTAGCAATTTTTTTATTATAAAGGGTCTTTTCAAGTTTCAACATAAAATACCTTGAAATAGTAATAAATACGACAGCAGAAATCCAAATCAAAACAAATACAAGCCTTGAATAAGAATACCCCCTGAAAAAGAAAAGAATGCCAATAGAAACAATAATGCTAATCGTGACGCATTTCACAATTGGAAAGAATTCATCAAAAATGAAAACATTTCTATTTAAACGGTAGAGTTTATTTATCTGAAAAACGAGAATCCAGATAGGCACGGTAGAAAGATAAAAATAAATATAACTGCTTAGTTCAGGAATACCTTCAGTCACAGGAAAAATATTTTGAAAAGAAGAAAAAAATCTGATATAATAAGAGGTTATAAAGGCAAGAAAAATTGATAAGACATCTAAAATAATGGTTAACAACGGTAAAAATATCTCAACTTTTGTATGTTTTCCTTTCAAAATATTTCCGATTTATTTTTAAAAATAACAAATATAGTGAATTCTAAAAAGTACTAAGCTATTTTCATTAAATGGAGAGAACCTTTAAAATTATTGATAAAATAGTTTCTTATATTAATATTTTGTGGGCTTCTAAGATGAAGGTCTTTTTCTATTAATTTAAAAGCAATATCCCTTGCCTTAAATAATAATTCCATATCTTTTACCAAATCAGCATATCGGAAATTGAGTTCACCTGACTGTCGAACACCAAAAAATTCTCCCGGTCCTCTAATTTTCATATCCTCTTCAGCAATTTGAAAGCCATCATTAGTTTTAGTCATAATAGCAAGCCTTCTGCTATTCACACTATATGGTTCTTTTGCGATTAATATACAATAAGATTGCTCGGCTCCACGTCCTACCCTTCCCCTTAATTGATGCAGTTGTGAGAGTCCAAACCTTTGAGCATCTTCTATAATCATAACTGAAGCATTCCGCACATCAATTCCTACCTCAATTACAGTAGTAGAAACAAGTATATTTATTTTTCCTGCTTTGAATTCGGACATAATTTCTTCTTTTATTTCATCTTTAATTCTTCCGTGTATCATCTGAACATTAAGGTCAGGGAAAATTTTTTCTTTTAAAATTATATAATTTTCTTCAGCAGATTTTAAATCAATTTTTTCAGATTCTTCTATTATAGGATAAACAATATAAACCTGCCTTCCATTTGATACCTGTCTTCTAATAAAATCATAAATTTCTTTTTTCTGATTTTCGTTTTTAACTATAGTTTTAACTTCTTTTCTGTTTTTGGGTAACTCATCTATTACCGATATATCCAAATCCCCATAAATTGTTAGAGATAATGTTCGTGGAATTGGAGTAGCAGTCATAACAAGAACATCAGGATTTAAACCTTTTTCTTTCAACTTAGCCCTCTGTAAAACGCCAAATTTATGCTGCTCATCAATTATAGCTAAACCAAGATTTTTAAATTCGACATTCTCCTGTATAATAGCATGAGTACCAATAATAATTGAAATATTTCCATTCTTTATATCTGAGAGGATTTCATTTCTTAGTTTCTTTCCTTGTCCCCCTACCAAAAGAGCAACTTTAATATCTGTTCCGGCAATCTTATTATACTTATTTATAAACTCACTTACAGTCTTAAAATGTTGGTTTGCAAGAATTTCAGTCGGACACATTAATGCACTCTGATAACCATTTACAACAGAAACCAGCATAGCAAAAATAGATACAATTGTTTTACCACTTCCAACATCTCCCTGTAACAATCGATTCATCACTTTGTCTGACTTCATATCCAGATAAATTTCATTCATAACTCTTTTTTGAGCATCAGTAAGTTCAAATTCAAGACATCTTTTAAAATATTCGACAGTATCCTTTATATTAACATTAAAAGAAATTCCTTTGCTTTCCATCTTAATCATATTTTTTTTCATTGCAAGAATTAATTCAAGATAGAACAGCTCATCAAAAGCACATCTTTTTCTTGCTTTCTCTGCTTCTTCGATACTGTTTGGAAAATTTAATTTCACTAATGCTTTTTTAAGAGGAAATAAGTTTAAACTTGATATTATTTCTTCAGAGAGTGTTTCTTTTACAATCTCTTCTTTTAATTCTGTAAATATCTTATGGAATGAAAAATATATAATCTTCGTTAATGTTAATGGTTTTATGAATGTTTTCTTTAACTCTCCCGGTAATTCATATATAGGGAAAAATTCAAGTGAACAAAATTTCAATTCTCTTTTATCAGATTCATTTATTTTCAAATGGTCTCTATATTCAAACTTTATTACTCTAATGAATGAGTTATCTGATAGTTTACCATAGAACAAATATTTTTCATTCAATTTAAATTGTTTTGCTCTAAATTCACTTGCACCAAAAATAGGTATCGAGACCGTACCTGTTTCATCTGATAAATAAACAACTGTAGGATGATTTGCTCGGGAGGGGTACTCTATTCTTTTAACTTTTCCTAAAATTATTACAGGGGTGTCAAAATAATCTTTTATTGATTTTATCTGAACTCTTTTTACATAAGCTCTTGGAATAAAGTATAAAAAATCTTCAATTTTCTTAATACCAATCTTAGAAAAAGCAACTGCTCGCTTTTCCCCAATACCTTTTATGTACTTTATATCCAAAATTCTTCTATTGACATTTTTAATACAAATTATTAGATTTTTCAATAAATTAATATGAAATAAAAGAGAGAAACATTTAAATGAATATTTCCTTTAAATTTAAAAATTAACAAAATGAAAAAAGGGTTAATTATTATCATTATTCTATTTACTGTTTCCTCTATATATGCTCAAAATGCTTCCACATATTTCCCTGGAAGCACGGGGTATAAGTGGTACTATAAAAATATACCACTTGACACTAATAATACCCCTATTACAAGTTTAACGAATTATAGAATAGATTCTTTTGCAGTTATAGCAAATTATAAAGGGCTATTAGCAAGTATTGTATTGACAAAAGATAATCTTATTAATTTTAATCAGAATGCTCCATATACAGACTCAAACTTTTACAACTTTCAATCCACCAATGCGTGGAAATATTTTATTCCTTATCAGTTCCCTGATACATTTCCAATTTTCGGAACTACAAGTTTTTTAGAATTCGTAAATTCATTTAAAAGCTGGTACAATTTTTACAGATTTGCCCAAACAGTAAATGCGGAGTACACTATATTTGCAAAAGATACAACAATTCAAATTGATACTTTTACTTTGCCCTTAAGAATAAATATGAAAGCAAAAAGATTAAATGACGAAGTAGTAGTAACTGTAAATGGACCTTATAATACTAAAAAATTTGTTTCCATTTTCGGAATTAGTTATATGATAATTCTACCACCTCCTTTGCCTTCTATTGAAGTACCAATAGTTCAGAGACCTGATACTGTATGGATTGCGCAGAATATATGGATGGTAAAAGAGGTTATTCCATCAATAAATATATCATTGTCTCAGATTGGCATTTTTATGAACATTCCGATACCGGGAAAAATAATTTTACTGGAAAATCCATCTATAAATGTAAAGAAAATTAGTTCTATAATTCCCGAAACATTCCAGCTCGAACAAAATTACCCAAATCCATTTAATCAAAATACAATTATCAACTATAATTTACCAGAATCAGGTAATGTTAAATTAGTGCTCTTCGATTTATTAGGTAGACAAATTTCTACTTTAATAGATGAATATGCCAGCCCTGGCAAATATGAATATAGACTTGATGCAAGTAATTTATCTTCAGGAGTATACTACTATAAACTTTATCTAAACAACAAGATGCAAGTAAAAAAGATGGTGGTAACTAAATAATTTGGATGCACGCAAATATGTAATAATACGCGGAGCAAAGGTAAACAACCTTAAGAATATAAATTTAAATATTCCTAAGTACAAATTCATTGTTGTTACCGGTGTTAGTGGTTCGGGGAAATCTTCTCTTGTATTTGATACAATTTACGCAGAAGGACAGAGAAGATATGTAGAAAGTCTTTCCGCATATGCAAGGCAATTCCTCGAAAAAATGAATAAACCAAATGTTGATTTAATTGAAGGGCTTGCTCCATCTATGGCAATTGAGCAAAGGACAGGAACAAGGAATTCAAGGTCAACAGTTGGTACCTCAACAGAAATATATGACTACCTGCGATTACTTTTTGCAAGAATTGGAATCACTTATTCACCTATAAGCAATACCCCAGTTACTAAAAACTCCCCTGAAACTATATTACAGTTCCTGAAAAACTACTCAGGTCATAGAATAATGATATTTTGCAAATTAAAAGTTTCAGAGGATAAAAATTTAATTGATGGAATAAATTCTATAAGAGCAAAAGGATTTTATAGAATTCTTTGTAATAATGATTTAATAGATATAAATGAATTAGAACAGGATGAGATTATAGACAAAGTTAAAGAATGTAAAAATGAAATAAGATTTTTAATAGATAGGTTAACCTATCAAATTGATGATGAAGAAATTCGCTCAAGAGTATATGATGCACTTGAAACAGCTTTTAAGGAGGGGTATGGATATCTTTATATAAGAATAATGAATAATGACACGATAATTGGAGATTATGAGTTTAATCAGTTTCTTGAAAAAGATGGAATTAAGTTCGAGGAACCAGAGCCAAAATTATTTTCATTCAACAACCCATATGGTGCCTGTAAAAAATGCCAGGGATTTAGTAAGACAATGGATATTGATTATGACCTCGTAATTCCCGATAAAAATAAATCAATAATCCAGGGAGCAATTGTCCCATTTACAACTCCAAAGCACTCGAAACATTTACGAGATTTAATTTCAGAATCAGATAAATACGACTTAGATATTGAGTTACCTTATAAATTACTTTCACAAAAAGCAAAAGATTTCATTTTTAACGGGGGAAAGCGATATATAGGATTGATAAATTTTTTTAAAATGATAGAGAAAGAAGCAAGTTATAAACTACATTACAGAATTTTACTGAACAAATACAGAGCATACACAACTTGTAGTTTGTGCAATGGTTCAAGGTTAAGAAAAGAGGCTTTATATGTAAAAATAAATAACAAAAATATTCATGATGTAGTAAAGATGAAAATTTCTGAAGCGTATGATTTTTTCCAAAACTTAAAGCTTACAGAATATGAGAAAAAAGTTGCCGGTAGAATATTAGAAGAAATAATATCAAGATTAAAATACTTGAACGAAGTAGGATTATCTTATCTAACTCTGGATAGAATATCCTTTACACTTTCCGGTGGTGAAGCTCAAAGAATAAATCTATCAACTGCACTGGGTTCTTCTCTTGTTGGTTCAATATATGTTTTAGATGAACCTACAATTGGATTGCATCCTTCCGATACGCACAAATTAATAAAAATTATGAAATCTCTCCGTGACATAGGAAATACTGTAATTGTGGTTGAGCACGACAAAGAAGTGATGGAAGAAGCAGATGAAATAATAGATATGGGTTTACTTGCAGGAGAAAACGGAGGAGAAGTAATTTTTCAAGGAAAATATAAGGATTTATTGAAAGATAAAAAATCTTTGACAGGTAGATTTCTAAGCGGAAGGGATAAGATAAAAATTCCGTCTTCAAGAAGAAAGATTGATAAAGACACAAATTTTATTACAATAAAAGGAGCACGTGAAAACAATCTGAAAGATATTACTGTAAAAATACCGTTAAATATGTTTGTATGTATTACAGGGGTAAGTGGTTCCGGGAAATCATCATTAATTCACACAATTTTATATAATGGATTGAAAAAACAACTTGAAGGATTTCACAATGTACAACCAGGGGAACACGATGCAATTACCGGTATAGAAAAAATCGATTTTGTTGAATTGGTAGATCAGAGTTCTCTCGGAAGAACTTCAAGGAGTAATCCAATAACTTATATAAAAGCTTTTGATGAAATAAGAGATATATTTGCTCAAACTTCATACGCCCGTCATAAAGGATTTTCAAGCGGATATTTTTCTTTTAATGTACCTGGTGGAAGATGTGACAAATGTGAAGGAACCGGCACAATTAAAATAGAAATGCAGTTTATGGCTGATATTTATATAGAATGTGAAGCATGCAATGGAAAAAGGTATAAAACTGATATTCTCGAAGTAAAAATAAAAGGCAGTGATGGAACCCTAAAAAATATATATGAAGTCCTTAATATGACTGTAACCGAAGCAATGAGATTTTTTAGGAGTTATCCAAAAGTTATAAAAAGATTAAAATACCTCGAAGATGTAGGGCTTGGTTATTTAAAACTTGGACAGGCTGGCAACACACTTTCCGGAGGTGAAGCTCAAAGATTAAAACTTGCTTATCACTTAGCATTCCAGGAAATTTATTCAAAAACTTTATTTATTTTTGATGAACCAACAACAGGCTTGCATATGTATGACATTGCAAAGTTACTTAAATGTTTTGAGGAATTATTAAGGAAAGGAAACTCGTTAGTTATAATTGAACATAATATTGATATAATAAAATGTGCAGATTATATAATTGACCTGGGACCAAGTAGTGGTGATGAGGGAGGGTATATAGTGGCTGAGGGAACTCCGGAAGAAGTTTCTCTCAATCCAAATTCACTAACGGGAAAGTTCTTACAGAAAGCATTAAAAAGTAAATAAAGATCTAATCTATTAATTAATATTAATCAAGGTAATCTTTCAAATATTTTGCAGTGTAGGAAATATGTGTATGATTTTTAACTAACTCTTCAGGGGTCCCTTCTGCTATAATATATCCTCCTTCCTCACCTCCTTCAGGCCCTAAATCTATAATCCAATCTGCATTCTTTACGACATCAAGATTATGTTCAATAATTATTACTGTATTCCCTTTGTCAACAAGTTGATTTAGAACATTTAAAAACATTTTAATATCTTCAAAATGAAGTCCTGTTGTGGGTTCATCCAGTAAATATAAAGTTTTTCCTGTCTGAACTTTAGCAAGTTCAGTTGCTAATTTTACTCTTTGAGCTTCTCCCCCTGATAATGTTGTTGCCTGTTGACCGAGACGAATATAACCAAGCCCTACATCAAAAAGAGTTTTTAACTTGCGATATAATGAAGGAAATGGTTTGAACAGTTCTTTTGCTTCTTCTACTGTCATATCTAAAACATCAGCAATAGATTTATCTTTATATTTGATTTGTAATGTTTCAGAATTATATCTTCTTCCTTTACAAACATCACAGATTACATAAACATCAGGTAAAAAATTCATCTCTATTCTTTTTAAACCGCCACCCTCACAGGCTTCACATCTACCACCTTTTACATTAAATGAAAATCTGCCAACTTTATAACCTCTTATTTTTGATTCAGGTAGATTTGCAAAAATATCTCTTATATAATTAAACAATCCAGTATAAGTAGCAGGATTACTTCTTGGGGTGCGTCCTATCGGTTGTTGGTCTATTTCAATTACTTTATCAATCAGTCTATCATCTTTTTTACTTTTTTTGTAAATATTTATACTGTCGTATGGTAAAGGTTGTTCAACATGATTATATAACTCTCTTTGTAATATTTTATAAAGTGTATCATTAATTAAGGTTGACTTCCCTGAACCACTAACACCAGTTATACAAATAAATTTACCAAGTGGAATTTTTAGAGTTATATTTTTTAAATTATTGCCTCTTGCTCCCTTTAAAATTAAATATTTCCCAGTACCTTTGCGTCGATTTCTATTGTATTCAATTTTTCTTATACCTTTTAAATATTCAACAGTTACCGAATTCCCAATTATATTTGTCGGGTCTCCATAAGCAACTACATTACCACCATTTTCACCTGCTCCCGGACCTAAATCTACTATAAAGTCTGCTGACTCAATAGTCTCTCTATCATGTTCCACAACAATTATAGAATTTCCCATATCCCGTAGTTGTTTCAGAGAATTTATCAATCTTATATTATCTCTTTGATGTAAACCAATTGAAGGCTCATCAAGTATATAAACAACACCCGTTAATTGCGAACCAATTTGTGTTGCAAGTCTGATTCTCTGTGATTCCCCCCCGGATAAGGATTGAGCATTTCTATCAAGCGTTAGATATCCTAAACCAACATTGATTAAAAAATCCAATCTTGATTTAATTTCCTTTATTATATGTTCTGCAATAATACTTCTTTTTCCTTTAATTTTTAACTTCTCGAAAAATTTCTTACATTCAGTAACTGATAATGAAGTGATTTCTGAAATATTTTTATTCTCAATTTTTACCCATAATGCATCTTCTTTTAATCTACCGCCATTACACTTGTCGCATATATCAAAACTCATAAATGATTCTACAAACGCTTTTGTCTTACTCGAAGAGGTTTCATTATATTGTTTTTCAAGATAATTTACCAAACCATTGAATTTATGTTTGTATACATATTCACCACTTGTACCCTGAATCCTGACAAAAACAGGGCTATCTTCAATACCATAAAGAATGCCTCTAATTGCTTCTTCTGAATAATCTTTTATTGGAGTATCTTCATCAATTTTATAATGATTAAGAACAGCCCTAATTATAAGATGCGTCCAGTTTCTTTTTGGTTTTCCAAGGGGAGCAATTCCTCCTTCTTTATAAGAGAGGTTCCTATCAGGGAATATTAAATCTTTTAAGATTATTTTTTTAACTCCATATCCAAGACATTTAGGACACCAACCATAAGGTGAGTTGAAAGAAAAAGTATTTGGATTTGGTTCTGAAAAACTTCTTCCTGTTATTGGATCAGAGAGTTTTTCATTATACAAAAAATCCTTTCTACCATCATTAATAATTACCACTCCATCTCCATACCTCAGCCCAACTTCAAGCGAATCATATATTCTCATTTTAGACTTTGAACTGATAATCACTCTATCTATCAAAATATCTATATCGTGAATTTTGTAGCGGGTTAATTTCATTCCGGGTTTAATATTCACTAACTTGCCATCAACTCTTACTTTTGTAAACCCTTCTGAAGATATTTTTTCAAATAATTCTTTATAATGTCCCTTTCTACCTTTTACAACAGGTGCGAGGATATTTATTTTTGTATTTTCCTTTATACTCATCACCTTATCAAAAATTTGGTCAAGACTCTGACTTGTAACTTCAAGCCCGGTATCTGGAGAATACTGAGTTCCACATCTTGCAAATAACAAACGAAGATAATCATATATTTCCGTCACAGTACCAACCGTAGATCTTGGATTGTGAGAAATGGATTTTTGTTCAATAGAAATTGATGGAGATAACCCATCAATTTTATCAACATCAGGTTTTTCAAGATCCCCTATAAATTGTCTCGCATATGGTGAAAGGGTCTCCATGAACCTCCTTTGCCCTTCTGCATAAATAGTATCAAAAGCAAGAGAAGACTTCCCGGAGCCAGAAATTCCTGTGAAGACGACAAATTTATCTCTCGGAATTTCTACATCTATATTCTTAAGGTTGTGTACTCTTGCACCTTTAACTGATATTTTATATAGATAAGTAATAGCAAAAAATTTTAAATATTGAAGTTAACTTTCAAATTTAGATAATACAATCCAATAATTTTTCCGAAAACTTGCTTTTTTAAATAGTAAGGTAAATTTAATATTAAATTTTTTACTAAATAAATTATAAATGTTTTAATTAATTTTGTTAAGAGATGAATAAGTTCAAAGATTACAAAAAATGTATCAATTTTCTTTTCAGCCTTGAACGATCAGGGATAAAATATTCTCTTAAAAATATAAGAACTTTATTAAAGGCAATAGGAAACCCTGAAAAAAAACTAAAGGCTATCCATATTGCTGGAACAAATGGAAAGGGCTCCGTTGCATCCATAATAAATTCTATATTAATTGAGTATGGTTATAAATGTGGTTTATATACTTCTCCTCATATAAATGATTTCAGAGAAAGGATATTAATTAACGGTAATCTTATCGATAAATATTATATTATTGACTTTACAAATTATATGCTGGAACTTATAGAATCAATTTCACCAAGTTTTTTTGAGGTAACCACTGCATTAGCATTTAAATATTTTGAAGAAAATAAAGTAAATTTCGCAATAATAGAGACAGGGCTTGGTGGAAGGCTCGATTCTACAAATGTCCTGAACCCAATTTTAACAATAATCACAGGAATCTCAATAGACCACACGGAATATCTTGGAAACACAATAGAAAAAATAGCATCTGAAAAAAGTGGAATTATTAAAAGAAAAACCCCATTGATTTTAGGTAATATAAAAAATAAGAAAGCAAAGGAAATTATCACAAAAGTTGCAGAATACCAAAAAGCAGAAATAATAAACTCAACAAAAGAATGTAGAGTTAAAATAAAGAAAAGAACTGAAAATGGATTTTATTTTTATTTAAGAAATGAAAATTTTATACTGGAAGAAGCGTTTTTACCATTAGTAGGTGATTTTCAGAGATGGAATTTAGCGACTTCATTTTCAGCAATAAAGAAATTATTTAATATATACGATATAAAAATTGATTATGAAAAAATTTTAACAGGTTTAAAAAATTTGAAGAGTAACTCGAAATTTTACGGGCGATTTGAAAAAATCAAAGAAAATCCAAAAATTGTTATAGATGTTTCTCATAATTCGGAAGGTATAAAAAATATAAAGAATAGTTTGAAATATTTTGATTATAATAAACTTATAATAATTTTTGGAATAATGTCTGATAAAAAATATGAAACTTGTTTTCGAGAACTCGAAAAACTTAATTCAACAATAATTCTTACTAAACCAACATATAAGAGAGCATTAGACCCTAGAATTTTAATTAGAAGTGCAAAAGAAAAAAATAAAATCAAAATTACCGAAAATGTAAAAGATGCTTTCGATTTTGCAACTAAGTTTGCCGATAAAAAAGATTTAATACTAATTACAGGTTCTTTTTTTCTTATTTCCGATTTTTTAAAAGTATTGAAAAATAAATATAATTAATCAAAAATTAATTTTATATTGCAGTTTTAAAATAAAAAATGATTAAAGCAATAATTTTCGATTTAGACAATACACTTGTTGATTTTATGCTACTGAAAACAAGGGCAGTTGATGCAGCTGTATATGCTATGATTGATGCTGGATTAAATGTCTCCTTTGAGGTCGCGAGAAATAAAATATATGAAATATACGACAGAGAAGGAATCGAGTATCAATTAGTTTTCGATAAAATGCTTTCAGAACTTTTAGGCGATGTGGATTACAAAATTATTTCTTCCGGAATTGTTGCATATAGAACTGCCAGAGAAGCAGCATTAACTCCATACCCTAATGTAATGCCCACCCTAATTGAATTAATAAAAATGGGACTAAAATTAGCAGTTGTATCTGATGCACCTAAACGGGAAGCGTGGTTAAGACTTTCTTATTTAAAACTCCAGCATATGTTTGATGTAGTAATTACTTTTGATGATACTAATCAGAAAAAACCTTCACCTGCACCATTTAAATTAGTATTAAAAAAACTTAATTTGGAACCAGAAGAATGCCTTATGGTTGGAGATTGGGCAGAAAGAGATGTAGTAGGAGCAAAAGCAGTAGGGATGAAAACTGTTTTTGCAAGGTATGGAGATACTTTTAATACACAGAATCCTGGATCTGATTATGATATAAGTTGTATTTCTGAACTAATTAATATAGTAAAGAAAGAAAACAAATTAATTTGAAATGCCACAAAGGAAAAAAACAAAAATAACAAAAAGTATTAATATTGCAGTAAAAGAAATTCTACAAGGAAATATAATAGCATTACCGACAGAAACAGTTTATGGACTTGCGGCAGATGCAACAAACGAAGAAGCAGTATTAAAAATATATGAGACAAAAAAGCGACCTCTCTTTGACCCATTGATAGTGCATATTAGAAATATAAAGGAAATCAAAAAATATGCTGTAGAAGTCCCTTCAGAAGTATACAAACTTGCAGAAAAATTTTCACCGGGCCCAATTACATATATTCTAAAAAAGAAAAAAATAATTCCCGATATAGTTACCTCGGGGCTGGATACTGTTGCAATAAGAATTCCTGCTCATCCGATGTTTCAAAAAATTCTTGCTAAATGTAAAGTCCCTATAGCAGCTCCCTCTGCTAATATGTTTGGCAGAATTTCCCCTACGAGTGCTGAGGATGTATATAAAGAGTTAAAAGGAAAACTAAATTATATTGTTGATGGTGGACAGTGTGAAATTGGTATTGAATCTACAGTAATAAGTTTTGTTGATGATACAATAAAAATTTTAAGACCGGGTTATATAACCAAAAAAGAGATACAAAAAGTTATTAAGAAAAATGTTATTCTTGTAAGAGATAAGAGCCGACAGGGAAAAAATAAGTTTGCTATTTATTCACCAGGAATGCTCAAAATACACTATGCTCCTATTACCCCTTTATATATCACAGATAACTTAAACGATTTTAAAGAACAGTCAAATGTAGGTATGCTTGACTTTTCAAAATACTCTACACTAAATGAAGTAGCAATAAATTTATTTTCAGACCTCAGGAAACTCGATGAGCATGGGTATGCATATATAGTAGCAAGTAAAGTAAAAGATTCAGGTATTGGCGTAGCAATAAATGATAGATTGGAGAAAGCAGCAAAAGGAAGAGTAAAAATGGGTAAATGGGAAATAAAATTCTTAATAAAAAAATAATGAAAACTTATGATATAAAGCATAATTTTCTTGGTATAGAAGAAAAATATTCTAATTATAAAGATTCAAAAATTGTTATAGTTCCTGTCCCTTATGAAAAAACTACATCATATGGTAAAGGGACAATGAAAGGACCCAAAGCAATTCTTGAAGCTTCTCACTTTGTTGAATTTTTCGATGAAGAAACAAGAAAGGAAATTTGCTTCCAGCATGGAATTGCTACCTTGAAACCACTTAATTTCAAAGATAAAAACCATAAAACCGCACTTACCGAAATATATAAAACCATTTTCAAATTATTATCTGATGGAAAATTTGTGGTTTCTATTGGAGGTGAGCATACAATATCAATATCTACAATTAAAGCTCATTTTGATTACTTTGGTAAAGATATATCTGTATTACATTTAGATGCACACTCTGATTTAAGAGAAACTTATGAAGGAACAAAATATTCACATGCCTGTTTTATGTATAGAGTCCTTGAATTTACAGATAGAATTTCACAGGTAGGGATAAGAGCCCAATGCAAGGAAGAATATAATTTAATAAGAGATAAGAAAATTAATACTTTTTACGCATATAAGATTAAGAATGGATATTACGGAAACAAATGGTGGAAAGAAATAGTCAAAACACTAAATGAAAAAGTATATATAACATTTGATGTTGATTTTTTTGACCCATCAATAATGCCATCTACAGGAACACCAGAACCTGGGGGGTTTTTGTGGGATGAAACATTAATTCTAATAAAAGAGATTTCGAAACATTGCAAGGTTATTGGTTTTGATGTTGTAGAATTATCTCCAAATAAAAATATAAGGTTTCCCGATTTCTTAATTGCAAAACTAATATATAAAATGTTAAACTATTTTATGGAATGAAGCAAAATAGTAAAATAAAAAATATCAAATTAATAATTAACCGATTAGAAAAATCATATCCTGATGCAAAGATTCATCTCAAATTTAATAATGCATTCGAATTACTTATTTCAACAATTCTTTCCGCACAATGCACAGATGAATTAGTTAATAAGGTGATGCTTCCATTATACAAAGAGAAATACAAGACTCCACGAGATATTTTAAATGATGGGATAGAAAATTTTAAAAGTAACATAAAATCAATAAATTTTTATAATAACAAAGCAAAGTCGATCTTTAAATTATGTGAGATTCTCCAAGAAAAATACAATGGTAAAGTGCCAAATACTATGGAAGAACTTACCAAATTACCAGGAATTGGAAGAAAATCTGCAAATGTTATACTTGGCAATTATTTCGGTAAAAAGGATACAATAATAGTAGATACACATTTTAAAAGAGTTACAACACGACTTGGATTAACAGAAAATGAAAATCCAGATAAAATTGAATTAGAGTTAAAAGAATTTGTACCTTCTTCTGAACAATATAATTTTTCAATTAGAATTGGCGAACACGGGAGACAAATATGTAAAGCAAAAAATCCAAAATGTGATGAATGTATATTTAATGATATTTGCCCATCAGCATTTAAATAAATTTTTAAAATTATGACTAAAAGAAAACCGGACTTAACCAAAATTAAAATGATATTAATGGATCTTGACGGATGTTTATCTACAGGTCAAATTATCTATACGGGGACAGGAGATGATATTAAAATATTTCATACACACGATGGATATGGAATTGTTCGTGCTCAGAAATTAGGAATAAAATTCGCAGTTATAAGTGGAATGACTTCACCTGTAAATAAAAGGAGAATTAACAAATTAAAAATAGAACATCTTTTTGAAAATGTTGAAGACAAACTTATCCCATTTGAACATTTAAAAAAAATTTATAATTTAAAAAATGAAAATTTCGCTTATATTGGAGATGATGAATTTGATTTAGATTTATTAAAAAAAGTTGGCTTTTCCTGCTGTCCAAGTAATGCAATGGCAAAAGTTAAGAAAAATGTCCACTATGTATGTAAAAAAAGGGGGGGCGAAGGAGCTGTGAGAGAAATAATAGATTTAATTTTGAAAGCAAAAAAATTGATCTGAATTATAACATTATTGCTACTACTTAAGTATTTTTAGCATTTTCATTTCTCTTAAAATTAAATATATGTAAATTTATAATTTTAATAATTAAATATTTATTATATGGCAAAGAAAGATTTAAGATTTAACTCATTGCTTGTTCATGGAGCAGGTTTCAAAGATTTATATAATAGTGCTAATGTTCCTATTTATCAAACTTCTACTTTCGCATTTGAAGATGCAGATTATGGAGCAAAATGTTTCAGTGGAGAAATTGATGGCTATATTTACACAAGGTTGGGGAATCCCACAATAACAGCATTGGAAAAAACTGTTGCAGCACTTGAAAGTGGATACGGTGGAATTGCAACAAGTTCAGGTATGGCAGCAGTTACAACCATTTATATGGCTCTTCTTGAGAAAGGAGCGCATATTATTAGCACTGATGCAGTTTATGGACCTTCACGAGGAGTAATGGAAGAACACTTTTCAAGATTTGGTGTAGAATCAACTTATTTAGACACATCGGATATAAATAAAATAAAAAATGCAATTAAAACAAATACAAAGGTTTTATTTATTGAGACTCCCGCAAATCCAACAATGAGCATAACAGATTTAGAAAAATGTTCTGCACTTGCAAAAGAAAACAATATATTAATGGTTGTTGACAATACATTCTCAAGTCCGTATTTACAAAACCCAATCAAGTACGGTGCGGATGTTGTCTTTCATTCTATGACAAAGTTTTTAAATGGACACGCAGATGTTGTTGCAGGAATGATAGTTGCGAAAGACGAAGAAATTTATAACAAATTAAGAGTTATGATGATTAATATGGGATGCAATATAGATCCTCACCAATCATATTTAGTTTTACGAGGAATAAAAACTCTTGCAATACGAATAGACAGAGCTCAAGAAAATGCAATTAAAATTGCAGAATATCTTGAAAAACATCCAAAAATAGAATGGGTAAAATATCCGGGTTTAAAATCACATCCACAATATGAACTTGCAAAAAAGCAAATGAGAGGTTTTGGCACTATGATTAGTTTTGAATTGAAAGGCGGTTATGAAGCGGGAAAAATTTTAATGAACAATGTTAAAGTAGCTCTGCTTGCTGTGTCTCTTGGAGGAGTGGAGACATTAATACAGCATCCCGCTTCTATGACTCATTCAAAAGTGCCCAGAGAATCTCGAATTAAAGCAGGCATTACTGATGGACTTGTTAGATACTCAGTTGGCATAGAAGATGTTCAGGATTTAATAGAAGATTTAGAACAAGCGTTATCAAAAATTTAAATCAAATATGTTTAGAAAAATTTTATTTTTTTTTCTATTAGCAATTTCAGGTATTTCTATTTCCCAGAATGAATTATACATTCCAAAAGAATTCTTAAAAGCATACCTTAACAATACTCGATCTTATGATGGAAAAGCAGGAGAAAATTACTGGATAAATAAATCCAAGTATATTATCGATGTTTCTGTAGTTACTGAAACAAGAAAAGTAATTGGAAATGAATATATTACATATTTCAATAACAGCCCTGATAATTTATCTAATATAGTAATAAGGTTATATCAAAACTGGAATAAACCAAATTCATCAAGAGATTGGAATGTTGATACAAATATTTTTACCACTGGAGTAATCATAAAAAAATTAACCATAGATAATAATAACATTGATTTAAATAATAGCAATTTATTCAAATTGACAGGAACAAATGCTATTATAAAACTCCAAAAAAAATTAACTCCAAAAAATTCAATTAAAATTTATATTGAATGGGAATTTCAACTCCCAGAAGTTAGAAATTTAAGAATGGGAAGATATGGAAATGCAACATACTTCATTGGCTACTGGTATCCTCAGATAGCTGTATATGACGATATCTATGGTTGGGATTTAAACGAATATACAGGTACAACAGAATTTTATAATGATTTTTCTGATTATGATGTTACAATTTCAACAGATGTTAAAGATGTAGTTATCTGGGGAACTGGAACACTGATAAACTCAACAGAACTATTCACAGAAAAAATTTTAAATCGACTCCAATATGCTTATAATACCGATACGATAATAAGAATAATTAATTCAGAAGATTACAAAGAAAAAAACATATTCAAAAATCCGAATGAAATAAAAAAGTGGCATTTTATCGCAGAGAAAGTTCCGGATTTTGCTTTTTGTTTTAGTAATAATTATTTATGGGATGCTACATCATTAGAAGTAGAAAAAGGAAGAAAAGTTATTATAAATTCTGCTTTTAAACAAGAATATAAATTTTTTGACAGAGTCACTCAAATATCAAGAGACCTTTTAAAATATTTTTCTGAAGATAACCCAACAGTCCCATATCCTTATCCATCTATTACAATATTTAATGGTGCAGGAGGTATGGAATATCCAATGATGGTAAATCAAAGTGAAACTGAAAGTTTTGAAGATTTAGTTTATGTTACTTCACACGAAATTTCACATAGTTATTTCCCATTTTATATGGGAATAAACGAAAGATTATATGCGTGGATGGATGAAGGATGGGCGGTTTTCCTCCCGATGGAGTTTCAGAAAAATTATACAGGTATTGATACAAGAAAAAGAAATATGAAAACATACCTCCAATTAGCAAATACTGCACTTGATTTACCTTTAATGATACACTCAAATGAATTGAAGTATGAGGCATATAGATTTCACGCTTATAATAAGTCAGCTTTTTTCTATGATGTTTTAATGAATATGTTGGGAGAATCTCAATTTAAGAAAATATTAAAAGAATACATAAACAGATGGAACGGGAAGCATCCAACTCCCTATGATTTTATATTTACATTTAATGATTTATACGGAGAAAACCTAAATTGGTTCTGGAAAAGATGGTTATTTGATTTTGCCTATTCCGATTTATCAATATATAGTGCATTAAAAAATAATGATACTTTACACTTAGAAATACACAATAAAGGCAAACTTCCAATTCCGTTAAATGTAAAAATAACATTTAAAGATAACACTACAGAAGAATTTTCATATTCTCCCGAAATATGGAAGGATAGTCTGGTATTCAGAACTTCTGTATTAACAAATAAAGATATATTTAATATACAAATTGGGAATGAATATATACCAGATTGTGATGAGAGTGATAACATTTTAACTTTAACAGAAAAGCAATGATTATTATATGTTACAAAAACAAGAATATTACAATTATTTATAATATATGATTCCAAATATTTTTCATTTTATATATTTTTATTCTGATAATATTAAAGAAAATGAATTTAATCTCATACATTATTTATGTATTAAATCCGCTTATGATTTAAACCATCCTGAAAAATTATATTTCCATACAAACAGAGAACCACAAAAGAGTCCATGGTGGGAAAAAATAAAAGAAAAATTAGAAATAAATAAAATAACCCCTCCGGATAAAGTTTTTAATAAAGAATTAATACATCCTGCCCATAAATCAGATGTAGCAAGAATATATATACTTAAAGAGATCGGTGGAATATATCTCGACTTAGATATAATTTGTAAAAAGCCATTTTCACCACTAATGAATTATAAATTTGTAATGGGAAAAGAGGGACTTATAAAAACAAATGGGTTATGCAATGGAGTAATTTTATCTGAGAAAAATGCAGAATTCCTTGATTTATGGTTAGAAGAATTTAAGAATTTTCGTTCAAAGGGTTATGATAAATACTGGGCTGAAGTATCTGTTAAAAAATCATATAAACTTGCTAAAAGATATCCTGAACTAATTCATATAGAACCATATTACAGTTTTCATTACCCACTTTATTATTCCTGGGATTTAAAAAAATTATTTAAAAAAAATATTGATTATAAAAAAGCATTTTGCCATCACCTTTGGGAAAATGCATCAAGAGAAAAATATCTATCAAAACTCACTCCGGAAATAATAAAAACTGTGGATACAACCTTTAATGTAATAGCTCGAAAGTTTTTGTAATTTTTTAAATACAACATTTCAACTTTTATTCATTTTCTCAAATTTATATAAGTGATTAATATGTCACTTTATATCCTCTCTTTTTAAAATTTTTAGATGATAAAAAAATCAAAATTGAATTCCCGGCATTATATAAAGAGGAAAGTTTTCCTCTCTCTCAGTCACTCACAAAATTATAGAATTACTTAAATTTCTACTATACAGCTAAAAATCTGTATAAAGAAAAAAAATTACTATTAATCTTTACTTATTTTCTTGCAAATAAGCAGAACCATATTTTCTATTTTTCATCTAATACTCATTAAAAAAATAATGTAAAAAGAAAAACCTCAAGTAATTAGAAAAGTTATTATTTCTTTTTGTTATTATTTCTTTTTTAAGAATGGACCTATTTTTTATAATTAAGTATAATGTTTTGATAAGACCTTTAAATATACCGATGGAATAAGTGTAGTATAAAGTTTAAATCAGCCTATTATTATAAATAATTGATAATCATGAATTTATCTTATAAAAATTTACCTAAATAAAGTTAATATTATGATTAAAATACTGTTTATATGTAAGTTCCAAATTTATTTAGAATAAAATTAAAAGTTAATAATAATTTAATGTACTTTTATCATATTTTTTTAATTTTAAAATAAATAAATTTATTGATTTTTAATTTTAATTATAATTAAATATGGCAAAAAAGTATGTTTATTATTTTGGCGGTAAAAAAGCCGATGGCAAAGCAAATATGAAGGAATTATTGGGTGGGAAAGGAGCAAACCTCGCGGAAATGGTAAATTTAGGATTGCCTGTCCCAGCTGGATTTACTATTACAACTGAAGTTTGTACATATTATTACAAACATAAAAAGAAATATCCAAAAGAACTTAAATCACAGGTTGAAAAAGCACTTGCTAAGGTAGAAAAGGAAATGGGTGCAGTTTTTGGTGATAAAGATAATCCACTTCTTGTTTCTGTCCGTTCCGGTGCAAGAAGCTCTATGCCAGGGATGATGGAAACAGTATTAAATGTTGGCTTAAACGATGAAACCAGAGAAGGATTAATAAAGAAAACAAATAACCCAAGATTTGTTTATGATTCACAAAGAAGGTTAATCCAGATGTATGCAGATGTAGTTATGGAAAAAGCCGCTGGAATAGAACCAGAAGAAGGACAGGGAGTCAGGCAACAGCTTGAGAGAGAACTTCATATACTAAAAAGAGAAAAAGGGTATAGAACTGATACTGAGCTTACCCCCGAAGACTTACTAAAATTAATAGAAATATACAAGAAAAAAGTTCTTGAAGTTTTAGGTAAACCTTTTCCTGAAGACCCACACGAACAACTATGGGGAGCTATAGGAGCAGTATTCCAGAGCTGGAATGGAAAACGAGCAAAATCTTACAGAAGAATTGAAGGTATACCTGATGACTGGGGTACTGCAGTTAATGTTCAGGCAATGGTTTTTGGTAATATGGGAGATACATCAGCAACTGGAGTTGCATTTACAAGAAATCCTGCCACAGGTGAAAATCATTTTTATGGTGAATGGTTACCAAATGCACAAGGTGAAGATGTAGTTGCTGGTATTAGAACCCCAAATCCAATAAATGAAATTGGAAAGAGTGAGCATAATATGCACTTACCATCTCTTGAAGAAAAAATGCCAGAGGTTTACAAAGAGTTAGATAAAATCCAAAGAAGATTGGAAAAACATTATCGTGATATGCTGGATTTAGAATTTACTATTCAACAGGGTAAGTTATATATGTTACAGTGTAGAATAGGAAAAAGAAATGGAGCTGCAGCAGTTAAGATGGCACTTGATATGTATAAAGAAAAATTAATTACAAAAGAAGAAGCGGTCCTTAGAGTAAAACCAAATCAACTTGATGAATTACTTCATCCCGTACTTGAACGAGAAGCAGAAAAGAATGCAAAAATATTGACAAAAGGATTACCAGCAGGTCCAGGTGGTGCAACTGGTCAGGTAGTTTTTTCAGCTGAAGATGTGGTTAAATGGTCATCAGAAGGAAAAAAAGTGATACTTGTTAGAGAAGAAACTAATCCTGAAGATATTGAAGGAATGAGAGCAGCAGATGCAATTCTAACAGCTCGAGGTGGAATGACCTCACACGCTGCACTTGTAGCAAGAGGATGGGGTAAATGCTGTATAGTAGGGGCAGGAAAAATAGAGGTAAATTATGAAGAGAAATATTTCTCAGTAGATGAAACTATAATAAGAGAAGGAGAATGGATTTCGCTTAATGGTACAAAAGGTTATGTATATGCAGGGCAATTACCAATGATTGATGTTGACCCAGAAAATGAAACTCTTTCAGAGTTTCTAAAAATTTGCGATAAAGTTAGAAAATTAAAAATAAGAACAAATGCAGAATCACCAGAAGACGCCTTAAAAGCAAAATTATTCGGTGCTGAGGGAATAGGATTATTTAGAACTGAACATATGTTTTATGGTGTAGGTTCAGAAGAACCATTGTTTTTACTTAGAAAAATGATAATGTCTGAAACAGAGGAAGAACGAAGAGCAGCATTGAAAGAGCTTTTCCCATATGTAAAAGAAGATATAAAGAAAACCTTAGAAGCAATGGATGGACTTCCAGTAACGATAAGAACATTGGATCCCCCATTACACGAGTTTGTACCTAATAGAGAAGAGGAAAGGGAAAAGCTTGCAGAAAGTCTTGGGATAAGTATAGAGGAATTTAATATCAGGGCTGAGAAAATAAGTGAAAGCAATCCTATGCTTGGGCATCGAGGCGTGAGATTGGGAATCACTTATCCGGAAATTATTGAAATGCAAATAAGAGCAATTTTTGAATCAGCTGCAGAACTTATTAAAGAAGGAAAAAAACCTTATCCAGAAATAATGATACCGCTTGTTGGAATTGATACTGAATTAAAAAATCAGAAAGAAGTTGTTGAAAAAATTTATAAAGAAGTTCTAAACGATTTCGGATTGAAAAAAATAAAGTATCATTTCGGAACAATGATTGAAATACCACGAGCAGCAATAACCGCAGATGAAATTGCACAATATGCAGAATTCTTTTCCTTTGGAACAAATGATATGACACAAATGACTTTTGGATTTTCACGAGACGATTTAGGTGGATTTTTGCCTACATATCTTAAAAAGAGAATTTTAAAGGAAGACCCATTTCAGGTAATTGATATAAAAGGAGTCGGAAAACTAATGGAATATGCAGTTGAAAAAGGCAGAAAAGTAAAACCAGATTTGAAAATTGGTATATGCGGTGAACATGGCGGAGAACCTCAGTCGGTTGAATTTTGTCATAAAACAAATCTGAACTATGTAAGCTGCTCACCATTCCGAGTACCAATTGCAAGACTCGCAGCAGCAAGAGCAAATTTATTATATCCCTTTAAAAAGAAATAACAATTTTTTCTCATACCCTCCTTATAAAAGGCAGGAGTTATTTTTTATTCCTGCCTTTTGCTTTTTTACTATAAAAGATATTTTAAAAAATAAGTTAAAAAAAATTCCATACACTTATAAAGTTGTAGAAATAAAACAAGGATTTTTAATCTGAGAAAAAACAATCTAAATTATTTTTCTATCCAGTCCCCGTTGTCTTTGATTAATTTGATTAATTCATCAAGAGCATCTTTGGAATCTATATTCTTTTTAACTATTTCTTTACCTTTATATAGAGTCACTTTGTTATGACCACTACCAACATACCCATAATCTGCATCAGCCATTTCACCGGGACCATTTACTATGCATCCCATAATAGCAATTTTCAAACCTTTCAGGTGTTCAGTTGCTTTTTTTATTCTTGCAGTAGTTTCCTCTAAGTCAAAGAGAGTTCTACCACAGGAAGGACAGGATATAAAATCTGTTTTTGTAAATCTTTTTCTTGCGGCTTGCAATATATTGAAAGATACTTTATTTGCAATTTCGATTTCTTTATAATCAAGCCAGATACCTGAAACTAAACCAGAAATTAGTAAATCCCCTGTATCAGCAGAAGAATACAAAGCAAAAGTATCTTGTTCTAAATTTCCATATCCAATTCTTATTACAATATCATTTTTTACTCCATTTCTCCTGATTTTTAAAATAAAGTCTTTTTTAACATTAAGCGTAATATCAGCGGTAAAGGAAATTACTATATTGCAATCTTTATCGTTTCTGAAAAGTTCATAATATATTCCATCGAATTCATTTAAAGTTACATTAACAAACTTTTCAGTTCCTTTTAAGGTATTAAAGTTCGATTGATATTCCTTTAAAGACAGAAGAGGGAAAGAGTTATTTTTATTTTCTATTTTCTTCCAGTATTCAAAGTTATAAATTTTTTTTAGTCTCTCTGGCAGTTTATAATTTACATCTCTTGAAGCAATGAAAATATAATCAGGAGCCGTTTCACTAATATTCCACTTATTAAGAGTTTCACTATACCAAAAGCCTAAACTTTTGAGGTTATTTATGTCATTAAAATATTTATCAGTTAAAGAAATAATGACAACAGGAACTTTGAATTTGCTTTCTGTTATTAATTCTTCAAATTTTTTTCCATTAAGTTCCTGTGTTTCTTGCCAAATAGATTCATATTCATACCTGTTAACAATAATTTTACAAACTTTTATTTCATTTTCCGGCGCTTCTGTAAGTGAAACCCTGATTGTATCTCCAATTCCTTCTTCAAGTAGCGTACATATACCAATAGAAGATTTAATTCTTCCATCTAATCCATCTCCTGCTTCTGTAACACCTAAATGAATAGGATAATTCATATGAGACTCAATCATCTTTTTTACAAGTAATCTATATGCATCAATCATAATAGCAGGATTACTTGATTTCATTGATAGAACAATATTATAAAAATTTAACTCTTCACAAAATCTAACAAACTCAAGTGCTGACTCAACCATTCCAAGCGGTGTATCTCCATATCTATTCATAATTCTATCTGAAAGTGAACCGTGGTTAACCCCAATGCGCATCGCAGTTCCATATTCTTTACATATTTTTACCAGTGGTGTAAACTTATTTCTTATTCTTTCAAGTTCTATCTGATATTGAGCATCAGTATATTCTTTAATTTCAAACTTCTTTTTATCTGCATAATTACCCGGATTTATTCTAACTTTTTCTACATACCTTGCTGCAACCTCAGCAGCATTAGGAGTAAAATGAATATCTGCAATAAGAGGTGTGTTGAATCCTCTTTTTTTAAGTTCCTTTTTTATTTCTTTAAGGTTCTCTGCTTCTTTTATACTTGGAGCAGTAATTCTAACATAATCAGCACCAGCCTCAATAATTTTAATAGATTGCTCAACTGTTCCCATTATATCCATCGTATCAGTCGTTGTCATAGATTGCAGCCGAATTGGATAATCTCCCCCAAGTGGTATATCTCCAATATTCACAACTTTAGTCTTAAATCTTGAAACTTTTTTTTTCTCCATCATCTAATTTTTTTACTGTCTTCAAAGAGTATTCTTTTCTCTTCCTCTGTTAAAGAATCATATCCTTTTTCTGCAAGTTTATCAAGTATTTTATCAATTCTCTTTTGAATTTTTTTCTGTTCTTCTTCCTGTTGTTTTTTTAAATCTTCCTTTGTAATCTCTCTATAGTCAACATCTTTAACTTCATTAATAGACTCTTTTCTTGGCGATTCAAAAGGTTTACCAAAATCTCTATCAGAAAAAAAATCAGAAAAATTCTCTGTCTTTTTTGATGATTGGAAGAATCTCCTGTATTGACTTCTTGAATCAAATAATAAATAAATAAATCCAACTACAGCTCCCCCTAAATGTGCTATATGCGCAACACCTGATTCAACAGATGTAGCCACATAAATAACCTCAAGAATTATATAGAAAATAACAAAGTACTTAGCTTTTATAGGGAACAGAAAATACAAATAAATTTCTCTGTTTGGAAAAAGGAATGCAAAAGCTATTAAAACTCCATATACAGCACCAGAAGCCCCAATAGTAGGACCGACCTCAGAAAAGAAAGGTGCAATGAATAAATTTGAAAGAGCAGCACCAATACCACAAAGAAAATAATAAATCAAAAACTTTTTAGAGCCCCATAAGTTCTCTATTTCAACCCCAAACATCCAGAGAGCAAACATATTAAAGAATATATGTCCGAAATTACCATGTATAAACATATAAGTAATAATCTGCCATGGATAGAAATTTCCTACAATAGGACTTAACACACTAACTGATCCGAAAATTGGCTGAAGTGCAAAATATTTAAAGAAAAGTATACTTATAGGAATTTTCCCAATCCTTAATGAGTTAAAGAACAGAACCTGAAGTAGAAAAATCACAAGGTTACTAATTATCATAAATTTTATTACAGGTGGAAAAAGAGAAAATCCACCGAAAAAACCGGGTCTTTTATATCTTGTATTCAAGTTTTTTAAATAAATTTTTTGCTTTTTGAAAATCTTCCTTAGTATCTACTTCCAAACATTCGTATTCTGAAACATCCACCGCATACATATTTAATAAATCATTATTTCTATTAATAAGTTCCTGAAAAGTAACTTCATAAAATTCATTCACATTTTTTTCATTGATTATTTTTCTGTCGAGAATTTTATACATTTCTATCAAGAAATCTTTTGATAGTTTTTCAATACCGATTGACTCTCCTGCAGATTTATCTATATCAACATCCTTGCCTATTTTGACGATACGATTATCTTTATCTTTAATAACTTTTATTTGCTCTTCATCTGCCTTGTGATTCTTTAATGCAATGCAGGTACTATAAGGTGAATCTAAAAGTTTTTTGACTATTGCTTTATCAAATAAAATATCACTATCAAGTAATAAAATGTTATCTTTAACAAAATCTTTTGTTAACCATAGAGAATAGGAGTTGTTATTGTTTTCATAATCAGAATTCAGGATAAATTTGGTCTTTATATTACTGAAATTTGTATTAATAAAATTTTCAATTAAATGTGCTTTAAAACCCACAACAAAAATAAATTCATTTATTCCACAACTGATAATATTATTTACTGTATGCTGCAAAATATTACCCTTTCCTAAATCAAGTAAACATTTAGGGGTATCATTTGTGTAAGGTCTTAATCTTTTAGCTAATCCTGCTGCCAGAATTACTGTTTGCATTTTTTCTTATTTTAAAATTACCCAATACAATCTTTTGCACAATAAATAATATAATAAATGCTATATTACCAATTGTAACAGTTATTAACAAATATAAATCTACTCTGAAAAACAAAGTAAGAACAATAGCTAAAGTTAGATGAGTGGTAGAGCCGAGCCAGCTCCAGCACCTCAGAAGAAACTTATTTTTCCTTTTATACTCTTCAGGAGTAACATCATAAACTATATCTTTCGTAACCGCTTTTTGTAAATAACAATATTTTAAATAAATGAAAACAAGTAATTTTGCAACATACCTACCCTTCATTCTTTTTAAGCCAGCTAAATCTTCTTCAAATTCTTTTATATCGGAATTAACATCATTAACAATGTTATAAACATATCTTAGATATAAGTTACGATAGTTATCAAAATACATATTTTGCAATGCTCTTGAAAAAGCAGCAAAAACTGTTATAGCCCAAACGAAGAGAGGATTTTCGGAGAGACTATATCCAATTGCAATACCAACAAAAGTAGAAATAGCCGTAATATAATCAATCAAACCATCTACAACTCTGCCAATTCTTGTTCCATTCTTTTTTAATCTTGCAAGTTGACCATCAGCACAATCAAGGACATTACAAATGAAAAAACTTATAGCAGCGAAAACAAACATTAAATCTGTGCTAAAAGTATAAAACACACCTGCCAACACACCAAATATCAGGGCAACAGTAGAAATCTGATTTGGGGTTATATTAGTAGGATAAATAAGTTTAACAAACTGAAAAGAAATTGGTCTGTATATTAACAAATCAAGAATTTCTTCTGCATCAGTACCTTTTAAAGACGCTTTATAATCTAACTTTGTAGCCAAATTCAAGATGCTTTTATCTTTTTATGAGAAAGTTTTTTCAACTTTTTCTTTATAGATTTTTTAAGTTCATCTTCATACTTTTTCTTTACCTTTTCTATAAAATATTCCTGTGCATTCAATTTATTCTTTTCTGTATGCTCAACTCTTGAATAAGAACCATCATAATTCAATATTCTTGTTTTTATATTATCTCTCAAGTAAATATCGAGTATCTCTTTTATATCTTTTTTAATCTGAGCATTTTCTATAGGATACATTATCTCTACTCTGCGATCAAAATTCCTATCCATAATATCTGCACTGCCAGAGTAAATTATTGGGTTGCCGTTATTATAAAAATATAACGCTCTGCTATGTTCCAGAAATCTGCCCACTATACTAAAAACCCTTATATTCTCACTTAAATCTGGAATACCCGGTCTTAAACGACAAATACCTCTAACTAATAAATCTATTTTAACACCTTTGTTTGATGCTTCATATAATTTTAAAATTGTTTTATCATCAACAAGTGAATTTATTTTAAAAATTATATATCCGTTATTATATTTTTTCTGATTATTAATTTCGTTATCAATAAGTTCAATAATCTTTTCCCTCATATTAAAAGGTGCTACTATAAATTTGTTGAAAGTCAATTTTTTAGAAAAACCAGTAAGGTAATTAAATAAAATAGAAGCATCAGAGCAAAAAGTTTCATCAGAAGTAAATAAACCAAAATCAGTATAAATTCTTGCTGTAATAGGATTATAATTCCCAGTGCTTAAGTGCAGATACCTTTTCATTTTCCCCTCCTCTTTCCTAACCACCAGAGCCATTTTACAGTGAGTTTTCAAACCAGCAACTCCATACACGACATGAACACCAGCATTTTCAAGTTTTTTTGCCCATATAATATTATTTTCTTCATCAAACCTTGCTTTAAGTTCCACAACTGCCGTTACCTGTTTGTTATTTTCTGCTGCTTCAATAAGCGATTTTATAATTGGTGAATCGCCACAGGTCCTGTACAATGTTAATTTAATAGCAAAGACAGACGGGTCTTCTGCAGCCTGTGCAATAAATTCATTTACCGGAGTAAAAGAATAATATGGGTGATGTAACAATATATCGCTCTTTCTTATCGATTTGAAAATATCATCATCATCTCTAAGAAAAGAGGAAATTCTTGGGGTAAAACCTTCATACTTTAAGTTTCGTTTATCAATTTTATATAAATCCATCAAATCTCCAAGATTCAATTGTCCTTTAATCTTATATATTTCGGTCCTATCAAGATTCAGGTCTTCCATTAGAAAATTCAGGAATTTTTCGGGAATGTCTGCATCAACTTCAAGCCTTACTATTATTCCAAGTCTTCTTTTTTTAACTTCTTCTTCAATTAGTTTTAGTAAGTCATCTGCTTCATCTTCTTCTAATTCAAGATCTGCATTTCTCGTTATGCGGAATGAATAAGCGCCTACCGTATTCATCCCTGAAAAAAGTTTCTTTGCATTTGCTTTAATTATTTCTTCAATCAATATGAAATTATAACCATCTCTGGACTCTATTTTATAATATCGTGGAAAATTACCAGGTACCTGAATAATAGATATTTTTTCTTCTATTTCTTCAGTATCGGGGTCATCAAGAACTATTGCTAATGCAAGAGTTCTGTTTACAAGATTTGGAAAAGGGTGAACATTATCTATGGCAATTGGCGTTAAAACTGGAAATAACTCCTGATCAAAATATTCATCAATTTGTTTTTTCTCCTCTGCTTCAAGATTTTCATATTTAACAAATTTAATATTATTTTCCTCAAGTTGTGGAATAACTATTTCGTTGAAAATGCGGTACTGTTCATTTACTAAAGGACATAACTTTTCATAAATTGCTTCTCTCTGTTCAAATGCTGTCATTCCATCAGTGGTAACTTCATTAACATTACTTGTTATTTGTCTTTTCAATCCCGATACCCTAATCATAAAAAATTCATCAAGATTGGTGCTAAAAATAGATAAGAACTTTACTCTTTCAAGAAGTGGATTTTTCTCATCAGCAGCTTCTTCAAGAACTCTTTTGTTAAATTCTATCCAGCTTAATTCGCGGTTAAATAATATGCGAGATTTTGTTAATTTAGCCATACGTTATTTTGTAATAACAAAGTTAATCTTATCACCTTCTTTTATTTTATGTCTATCTGTATAACCACCGTTAACCTCAACAACATATTGTGATTTCTCTTCAGAAGGTAAAGAAGTTAAAGACCTTGGAATTGTATTTTTATAAATCTTTACAATTTCTTTATTACTATCCACATATATAATATCAAGAGAAATGTATGTGTTTTTCATCCAGAATGATTGATAATCTTCCTTAGGGAATATAAATAGCATTCCCTGATTTTCACCCATAGATTTCCTGTACATAAGTCCTTTAATCCTTGATGAATCCTTATCAGCAACTTCAATATCAATCTTTGAAATTATTTGATTATCATCTTTATTAATAAACTCGAGTTCGCCTTGTTTCTTAAACTTTGGCTCTGTTGAATCCTTAGAGGGTTTTTGATTAATAATGTATATAATGGTAATTACCGCAATTAATAATATTCCACCTATCACAAAAATAAAAATAGAATGGTTTTTTGTTTTAACAACTTTTTTTTGTTTACTTTTCATATATTTATCTTGTTTTCAAAAATTCCTTTATACATTCTATCAGGTAATAATTTTGTTCTCTTGTACCAAGGGTAATTCTTGCTTCTGTTTTAAATGCTTCTTCATCTAAAAATTTAATTAATACATTTCTTTCTTTTAAAAATTGCTTTAAGTCCTTTCTTATTGCTTTCGGCATATCAACAAGCATAAAATTTGCATAGGTTTTATAAGGAGTGAAACCGTCCATTTTATTAAATTCTTCATACATATATTCTTTATCTTCCTGCATAATAAAGTTAATCTCATCATAGTATTTTTCATCATCAAGGGCAATTTCTGCAAGTCGTTCTGATATCCTATTGTAGCCAAGATACCTTACAGAATAATTAATTAATTCTTCAAGGTTTTTACCTGCAAATGCAAAACCAATCCGACAGCCAGCAAGAGCATAATATTTAGAAAAAGTTCTGCAAATAACAAGATTTGGAAATTCATCAATATACGGTTTTACATAATCATTTTCTTTAGAACCAAATCCCCAATATGCTTCATCAATCATAACAAGAGCACCACGGCAGGCATCCAAAAACCTCCATAGTTTATCTGTGGGTATTCTGTTTCCTGTTGGGTTATTTGGGGAGGCAATTAAAACAATTCTCGGACGCTCTCTCTCGTATATTTCTATCATCTTATCTACATCATACATATAAGTTTTAACCCCTTCTTCTTCACCAATATACATTGGATATTCAACATTAAAACCACCTACTTCACAGGCAACTTTTTTATAATACCACCAGGCTTCTTTGGGAATTAATATTTTCTCTTTCCTATCAAGATAATAATGAATTATTTGTTTTAATAAATCCTCACTACCATAAGATAAAATTACCTGCCTTTCGCTTATATTAAAGTCATCCGCCAATCTTTTAGAAAGTCTTGATTTATAACCTTTCTCAAAATCACGCGAATACCAGCTTAGTTCATCAAGAGTAATGTTTTTCAGAAACTCATAGCATTTGGGAGATGGTCCATACTGAGACTCATTTCTATCAAGATACTGAAGTGTTTCAAATTTTAATTTTTTAGTCATTTTTATTTATATTAATTAGTAAAATTATTTTCTTTTTTTCTTACCGGTTTGCGAAAAGTCTTTTGTTAAAAATTTCATTAAACCTTTTTTACAATCTTCTGTCATTCTGGCGATAACATTCATATCCTCTGCATAGCTTAATGCAGATTCAAAGCTCATATTAACAGCATTTCTTAAAATTTCTTTAGCAAAAAGCAAAGATGTATAAGAAGATTGGTTTAAATCTTTACATATGTTTTCCACATAAGCTTCAAGCATCTTTTCTTCGATAATATAATTCACCAGTCCTATTCTTTGAGCTTCAATTGCAGTAATAAATCTCGAAGTAAGTATCAAATCCTTTGCACTGGAAGCAGAAACTCGTTTTAGAAGAAATATTATATTTATAGCAGGAACAAAACCAATTTTTACTTCTGTAAATCCAAATTGTGCTCTATTAGAAGCAACAATCAAATCACAGGCACTTGCTATACCGCATCCGGAAGCTAATGCATAACCATCCACCATTGCAATTACAGGTTTTCTGCAATTGTATATAGAAAGTAATAAATTCTTATATTTTTCCGAATCTTTTTTATTTTCAAGTGCATCATATTTTGAAATGTTATTAATGTATTCAAGGCTAAAACCGGTGGAAAAATTACCTCCATTACCACATAGAATTATTGTTTTAGTCTCATTATCAATAGAAAACTCCTCAAAACAATCGGTCATTTCTTTAATCATATCTTCATCAAGGGAGTTTCTTTTTTCCGGTTTATTCATTATTATTTTTTTTGTATAACCGATTTGTTCAATCAATATTTTATTATTATCATTTGCCATTTTATCTAATTTTTAAATATTGAATTAAAATATATTTGATAATTATTATTAATATTAACTATTTGAGAATCAATTAAAAAGTGTTTTTTCAAAATATTTTCTTTAATCACATCTTTAGTGTTTCCATAGGCGACAATATCGCCTTTATCGAACAAAATTGTTGTCTCCGAAAATCTCAAAGCAAGGTTTAAATCGTGAGTTACTATAATAACAGTCAGTTTTTTTTCATCGTTTAATTTTTTTAAAAGTAAAAATATTTCAAAACTATGATTAATATCAAGGAATGTTAAAGGCTCATCAATGACTAAAATCTTATTTTGCAATTCAGAAAGTGGATTAATCTGAACCAGAGCAAGTGCAATCATAACTTTTTGTAATTCCCCACCTGAAATTTCATCCAGAAATTTATTCCCGATATTTTCTATAGCAAGTAAATTTAAAGAGTAATTCACAATATCTCTATCTTCGTTTGAATAAGAAAAATCTGAAAAATTTTTATATGGATATCTACCCAAGAGAAGAAAATCTTTAATTTTCATTCCTCTGAAAACCGGTAATCCATATTGTGGCAAATAAGATAAAATTGCAGCAAGTTGTTTTCTTTTGTATTCCAAAATATTTTTATTATGCAAAATAATTTCACCTTCATAATTTCTGTTGATACCAGTAATCAATTTTATAAATGTAGACTTACCGGAGCCATTCCTACCTATAATAGAAACGAACTCCTTTCTTTCAAATTCAATATTAATATTATTAAAAAAAGGTACATCCTTTTTATAAGAAAAAGAGAGATTAACAGTAGATAGAATTGACATTAGAAAATTAACCCTGAACTTTCTCCAATGTTTTTGGATTTAAGTACCAAAGGAATTCACCTTTCTGAGCATTTACATCATATTCAATACAACAGACACCAGATTTTTTAAATTGTATATTTGCGGTTTTACCACCTGAAAGCACATTAGCAAGGTTTGTCATCATTGGGTCATGTCCGACTAATGCCACCGTTTGAAAAATTGAATTTCTCTTAATCATATCAACAACCTTCTCAACAGGTGTATCAGGTGATAAATCATTAACCACTTCAACATCAAATTTAAATTTTAAGTAGGTTGCCAAAATCTCTGCTGTCTGCACGCTTCTGATATAAGGGCTTGCATAAATTTTCTCAAGTGAGAAAAATTCATCTTTCAGTTTCTTAAAAACTGATAAAGAAGTCTTTCGCCCTTTTGGAGTTATGAATCTCCATTCATCATTGCGGACAGTTTCAGTTTCATAATCAATTGCTTCCGCATGTCTGATTAAAAGTATTTTCATAATTAATAAATTTAGTTTATTATTTTACATTCTACAGGATTAATTCCATTTGCTTTTGTTAATAAAACAGAAAAAATTTCATTTTCTTTCAATTCTTTTGAATTACTTGAGACCCTGACATAATTTTCAGTCCATCCTTCAATAATATTATTTTTTCTCGTTTCAAATAAAACTTTGTGAATTTTTGAGACATTATCCAGATAAAACTTTATTTTTTTCTCCCTGGATAAACCTCTTAAAATCTTACTTCTCTCTTTTTTTATCTCAGGAGATACTTTGTTACTAAATGACCATGATAAAGTATTCTGCCTTTCAGAATAAGTGAAAGTATGAAGATAGGAAACTGGTAAATCCTTAATGAAATCATAAGTATTTCTGAAATGCATCTCAGTTTCTCCCGGGAAACCTATAATTACATCAATTCCAATACCAGCATCAGGAATCTTCATTTTAATATTTTCAATTACTTTGGCAAACATTTTAGTGCTATATCTTCTACGCATCAATCTGAGTATTTCATCATCTCCACTTTGCAAAGGAATGTGGAAATGATTACAAAACTTATCAGAAGAAGCCACAAAATCGATAATTTCATTACTCAAAAGATTTGGTTCAATAGAACTAATTCTAATCCTTTTAATTTCAAGTTTTTCTAAATGTTCCAGAAGTGTCAGCAGAGCTGATTTATTTTCAATTTTATAATCTCCAACATTGACGCCTGTTAAGATAATTTCTTTATACCCTGAATTTATAAGATGATTTGCATTTTCAAGGATTTTTTCCAATTCAAGAGAACGCGATTTCCCTCTGGCAAGAGGTATAGTACAAAAAGTACAATTATAATCACACCCATCCTGAATTTTTAAAAAAGCTCTTGTTCTCATATCTTCATCTGATGAATATGCTTCTCCAATAAATCCAGAATCAAAATCAGAGACGAAAATTTCAGAGCCTCTACCATTTTTTTTATAATCTTTTGTAATATCCCCACCAATTAAATCTTCTATATGCTCAATTATTCTGAATTTATCATTAGAACCAAGTATCAAATCCACGCCTTTTATGTTAGAAATCTGTTCTGCATTTAATTGTGAATAACATCCAACAACCACAATGAATGTATCAGGATATTTTCTAACTACACTTCTAATAAGTTTTCTGCACTCGCTATCAGCATGTGAAGTAACAGTACAGGTATTCAGAACAAAAATATCTGTTTTTTCTCCAAAGGGTTTTATTTCTAAACCCTTTTCAGCAAACTTCATAGCAATATATGAAGATTCACTGTAATTTAATTTACAACCGACAGTATGTATACAAACGCTTTTCATCTAATAATAATTTACATAATTTTAACTCATTAATTAATATAAAAATATATCACTATAAATATACAAAAATTATATATTTTAAAGAAACAGAAATAAAAAGGTATAAAATTTTTTACACTATATTTATAAAAACTTATGTAATTTTAGTTATTTAACAAGAATCATTTTTTTTGTTTCTTTAAAACCATCCCCCTGCAATGTATAAAAATATATACCATTGGATAAATTAGATGCGTTAAACAAAATATCATATGTGCCAGCAGGAAATTCTTTTTCAATAACAGTCGATATTATTTTACCCTGTAAATTAACAATATAAAGCTTAACCAGTCCATAATTTTTACATTCAAATTTAATTTTTGTAGACGAATTAAAAGGGTTTGGACAATTCTGATACAAATAGTAATCATCTGGTGTTTTTGTATTTGGATTGTTGACAAAAATTGTTCCACCATTGGTAGATTTATAAATTACAGCCTGTTGGTTAAAGTTTCCTCCGCTAATGAAAAAATAGCTTTGATTAATTAACGAAATTCCGGATATGTATACATCATAGTTAAGATAATTTACAACCCAATTGACTCCAAAATTCGTAGTTTTAAATGTAGTTATTTTTCCAATCCCTGTTAAATTATCATAATAATAACCCGAGGCAAATGCTATTCCTGTATTTCTTACTGATTTTATAACTGTTGGAATTACAGCAATGGTAAAAGACAATGAATCCCAATTGTTTCCCCCATCTGTAGTCCTGAATATTTTTGTACCACCAGTAGAGCCGTTACTTTCAATATTACTATTTCCAATTGCAATTCCAGTGTTTGCATTAAAAAATATCAAATCAGAAATTGATAAAGTATAGGGAAAGCTGATTTTACTCCAATTGTTACCTCCGTTAGTGGTTTTATAAATTACACCATAAAGACTTACTATCATATTAGAATCTGAGACATCACCGCATATAAAACCTGTGTTTGAATCCAGAAATTCCATTTTGTTTAACCGAATTAATGGTTCAACATACAAGGTTTGCCAGTAAAGTCCTCCGTCCGAGGTTTTTAAAACTCTGCTGTTACCTATACTTCCTGAATCAATAATTACAAATCCATTGTATTGATTAAAAAATTCCATATCCATAATATACCCAGCAGTAGTATCAAAATCTCCCACTTTTTGCCAGGAAATACCAGCATTGGTAGATTTAAGAAAAACACCTTTATACTCACCAACTGAGCCGTCAATTCCTATTTTATATAAGCTATTTTTGATGAAATCAGGTAAATTAAGAAAATATTTTGAAAACTCTTTATCTTTTTTAACATATAAATTTTCTGCACCTCCAGAATAAACCAATAAAGAATCTATAAATTGTAAAGCAGGCAATGCTCTTACATTAAGAGGGTAAAAAGATTGAATCCAATTTAAACCTGAATCTGTTGTGTAAAACAACTTTTCATTAAAAACAAAAAATGTATGTCCTGTAGATATACCTTTGCTTACATTGTAAAAATCAATACTATACGCTATTCCCTGATAAGGTAAATAATAAGGTATCCATTGTGAATGAGAAACATTTGTAACAAAGACAAAAAAAAATAAAATAAAAACTCTCCAGTATAAAAAATACTTAATTACCATAAAAGATATTTATTTTTTAAGAAGATTACCTACTTAATCAAAACTATTCTTTTAACATCAGAAAATTTTTGTGTTTCCATTCTACAATAATAAATACCACTTGAAAGTTCTGTTTTTGAATTTGTAGTTACATTCCAATTAATTGAATAAACTCCAGAAGTCAATTCTTCATTCACTACAGCAGCTACTTCTCTTCCAAGTAAGTCAAATACTTTAATCTTAACAAATGTTTTTTCAGGGATTGAAAATTTAATGTTTGTAGAAGAATTGAATGGATTAGGATAATTCTGTTGCAATTCATATTTATCAGGTGCAGTAGTAGAAATTTCCTTTACCCCTATTGTAGAAGCAGATTTCAATACAACATAATTATTCGGGTCAAATAATGCATTTGTAGGCTGTCGGTCAAAATAAAAAGTAAACATTTGATTATTAACATTATTAAACACAGTAACTGTAGAATCGGGTCCAGAATTAAAAACTACTTTTATTTGAAATTTTGCAGGGAAAAAACCAGCGTTGGTCTGAACCTGTTTAATTAAAAAATCAAGTTTCCAGTTCCCTCCCCCGAGATCTGTAATAGTGTAGGAATTTTGATAAACAGGATGGTTGGGTTGTTTAACCCATGCATTAAAAAACCAATCAAGATTCTGCCCACTTACCTGACTGCATCTATCCTTAAACTCATCTGTTGTTGCATTCTTATATTTAAAATTTGCTGTATCAGTTGCATAAGAATTTAAAGCAGCAAAGAAAATAGAGTCCCCTAAATGATATCTTAAAAGATGTAACACACATGCTCCTTTACAGTATATAATTCCATAATGATAAAGAGAATCAATTGAAGGAGTGTAATTCTGCCACGCAGGAACATAAATAGGAAATCCTGCATTTTGAGAGAAATAAGATACAGCTTTTGAATTTATATCATTTTTATATGCAGTATAACCACCGGTCCTTTCTTTCCAGAATGCTTCCATAAAGGTTGCAAAACCTTCATTCAACCATATATCTGACCAGGTTCCACAAGTTATCATATCCCCAAACCACATATGAGAAAATTCGTGAACAGCAAGATTTTCAGTCCAGCAGTTATAACATAAAGTTATCAATGTTTGATTTTCCATCCCCGCCCATTGAAACCCAGAACCAGAAGCAGCAGTTGCAAAACCCGCTTTTTCAAAGGGATATTCTCCAAATTTTTCAGAAAAATAAGTGAGCATTGTGTTGATAATATTTTTTATTGTAAGATAATTTTCTCCTGTACTAAAATAAAACCTTGTCGGAATGCTGTCATTAGGATTAGAAGGTTTTTGCCAGTATTTAATATCAATATTATAATTCACCCTACCAGTCATAACCACAAGGTAAGTAGCGACAGGGTCTCTACTAATCCAGTGATAATATATAGTATCTCCCGTTACAACAGAATCTGCAAGTCTACCATTGGAACCTAATCTAACATTTGAAGGGACTTTTGCAGTTAAATCTGTTGTTGCTTTATCAGAAGGTTTATCCCAACATGGGAACCACTTTCTTGCTCCTTCAGGAGGATTATCTGTAAAAACCATTCCATTCGAAACATAAAAAGCATGATCAATCACGTTATTGTGACGATAATAAATTATTATATTAACTGTCTCACCTGGATTGTATGTCCTGTCAAGACTTATTGATAAAATGTTATTTGTATGATTAAACGATAGTAAAGGTCCATTAATTAATCTTACAGAATCAATAATAAGTGATGTATTCACTGCATTAAGATTAATGCTATTTAAAGTAGAATCTACCTTGAAAGTGATTTTATTATTAGCAGTAAAACTTCTGGGAAATGGGGTTTTAAAGCAATCGTAAATATCAAAATACAATTGATAATTCAACACATCAAAAGAATGTTTGGGGGTTTGTGAGTAAATCGCTGATTGATATAATAGGGAAAAAATAAAAAAGATTAAAAATAAAGTAGAAATTAAATTTTTCATTTTTCTTGTAATATTTTATTGTAATATAAAATTATTTTTTTATCTGTGATATTGTAAAATTCCTCCAATGCATCAACCGAAAAATTATCTTCGAAATATTCATTAATGAATTCATCTGAACTTTTTAATATTTCATTTTCAAGGATATTTAGTTTTTGCATTATTCCTGTACCTGATAAATTATATAAAGCATTTATATTTATGTAACTTGTTCCCCTGCCTTTTTTAATAGGAAAACACATATCTTTTGCCTTAAGTGCCATAGAACATAGCAATGCTTTTCCTTTCTCGTCAGCCCTCAAAATAGAAGGTAAAAGTTTTTCTTTATTGAAAAAAACAGGATAGACAACTGAACAAGGTGGAAATCCGAGGACCGTCCACATAATCATTTTCTGTGGGTCTTCCCCTTTCTTTACTCCCTGAATTATAACAGAAGCAGAAGTAGAGTATCTTGGGATAAAATCAGTAAATGAGACAAATTTTATTTCATCAGGATTTGCTGTACATTCATTTTTTAAATCAACTTTTGTAAGCCCATGCTTTAAACATCTTATTACATCCTGTAAAATGAATTTAACTGTAATATTACCATTTATGTAAGCATTTTTAAAAAGTTCTTCTTCTATCATATATCTTTCATACCCTTGTCCTTTATCTTCAACACCAGAAAAAGCGAAGTTAGTTCTAATCAAATATCCTTCGGGAGATTCATTTGCATCAAATTTTATAAAACCCCAGTGATGAGTTTCAAAATAAGCGGCATTGCCATAAGCATCGATTACCCCAAAATTTGTTTCAACCCCAAGAGGTTTCGTTAAAGAGTTTAAAAGTTTTTCAAAGTCATCTACAGAAGTACATACTGCCAATGCTCTTCGCATAATAAGTCCTTCCTTGTCTTTATCTATTATATCATCATATAAACCAAGATTAGCAGCAACAGAATTCATTATAGCAAACCCATAATTGTTCATTCCAATCCATATTTCATTACCTGCTGTGTCTTTAGAGTTTACAAGTCCAATAAAATCAAATCCTCCTTCAGAAAAATACATTAATTTATTTTCAAGCTCATCAGTATCCCTGTTTTTCCATAATAAAGGTCTTCCATCGGGGGTTGCTCTACCAGAAATTATAGCAGTAGTACAGGAAAAAACATCAAAAGAAAAAATCAGAGAATAAATTAATATGATATATAGTAATTTTCTAATTTTCATAATAAGTAATTTAAAAAAATTTAGTAACTAATTAAACATAATTAAATTCATTTCCAATACACGGGTTTTAACAAAGAATTATTGAATTAATTCCTCAAATATTGAAACAAAAAAAATCTCCAATATTTCTATTGGAGATTTTATTATAAAGTACGAAATAGTAAAAATGTACTATATTTATATAAGTCTTAAATAAATTTTTAAACTAAAGCGCAATCAACTATTTCACAATAACCATACTTTTTGTCTCTGAAAAATTTCCAGCAGTTAATTTATAAAAATACATTCCACTGGAAAGGGAATTTGCATTTAACTTGAATTCATAGGCTCCTGAATTTAGAGGCATATCAATAAGAGTTGAAATTTCTTTGCCAAGTAAATCGTAGATTTTTAAAGTTACATTACCTGCATAACTCAACACAGGTAAATTGAATCTAATAATTGTTTCACTATTAAAGGGATTAGGATAATTTTGAAATAACCTAAAGTCTGTAACAGATGTTTGATAGTTCTTTAAATCTAACAATATATCATTCCAGGTAAGAGTTGTTTTTATTCCATCTAAATCTAACGATGGTGCAATTGAAGCGCTTCCTTGCCTAAGAGCTACTCTTCCAAAATCCTGTGGGTCTGTTTGTGTAGTGGTAACAGGTCCGGCATAAGGGGTTGCTGGTTCTGTTGCAGGTAGATTCGGCGAAGTAAATACAAATAAGCTAACCTCATCATCAGTGGTTGAACCTGTGTTGAAAGTATACTTTAATATTATAAGATATGTCGTCCCCAAACTAAATCCTGTTGTTCCCCAGGTTGGTAAAAAGGTACTTGTACTAATTGAACTTTTAGATACACCAAAATACACGGCACCCAATGTATCTTTTGCAAATACTCGAGCAAAATAATTTGTCGTTGAGTTGGAAGGTAGTAATGCAAGAAAATAATCCCCAATTGGTTTCACAGAATCAATTTTAACCATAAAAGATACATAAACAGTACCAGAAGTAATAATAGTAGAAGAGTTTTTATAATTATCAATTCCATTATTACTTAATCGGCAACAGTTTCCAATGCCTGATAATGGATAATTTGTATAAACCAGTCCAGGAGATTTAACTAAAATATTATTGACACCACCACTAAAAGCAACCCAACCATGAGCACCTATAGAATCCCCAGCAGGATAGTTAAAATTTTCTACTAATAAGGTCTGAGGATAGATGGCAAAAGAACAGCAAAAGACTAAAATAGCAAGTAAGTAAATTTTAATTTTCATAGTGAAATAATTTAATTTCTTAATTATTTTAATTTAATTTGTTTTAAATAAAAATTCTATGCGAAATTGAATCAACTTTTGTTCAGTTTAAAATACAAACTAAAATAATATATAATATTAAAAAATTGTAAATTTTTAAAATAACTATCATCAAAATTATTTAATTAAAATATTTATATTTTGATTATTCAAAAATTTCAAAAGATTAAGAATTAAAATAAGTTCTGCTTTAGAGCATATCTTCAATAAAGATTTGAGTAATGAATTTTCATTACCATTGAATATTTGTAAACTAATTCGAGTTCCTTATAACATTATTTCTATATTTAATGTTTATATTATGATTTTTAATTTGCAGTATTAAATATTGAATTAACTATGCAACAAAATGTTAGAGTAAGATATGCTCCTTCCCCTACAGGTTTTGTACATATAGGGAATTTAAGAACAGCGCTTTATAACTACCTATTTGCAAGACATAATAATGGTAAATTTGTATTAAGGATAGAAGATACTGACCAGGCAAGAAAAACTGAAGGTGCTGTTGAAAATATAATTAAGACCCTTGAATGGGTAGGGATTGAATATGATGAAGGGCCATATAAGGGAGGTGAGTATGAACCATACTTTCAATCTCAGAGGCTCGAGATTTATAAGGAACACGCAAAATATTTGATAGATAAGAAAAAGGCATATTACTGTTTTTGCTCAGAAGAACGCTTAAAAGCAATAAAGCAAGAACAGCAACTACAGAAACTCCCTGTTACAAAATATGATAAGAAATGTTTATCATTATCAGAAGAAGAAGTAAATTATAACTTAAATAAAGGAATGAAATTTGTAATCAGGTTGAATGTAGAACCTGGAATTACAGTTAAATTCAATGATTTTATAAGAGGAGAAGTACAAATATTGAGTGATTTAATTGATGACCAGGTGTTAATAAAATCTGATGGCTATCCAACCTATCATCTTGCAAATGTAGTTGATGATTATTTGATGAAAATAAATTATGTAATACGAGGTGAAGAGTGGTTAACTTCTACACCGAAACATATCTTACTTTATGAAGCATTCGGTTGGGAATTACCAGTATTTGCTCATCTTCCGCTCCTGCTGAATAAAGACCGTTCAAAGTTGAGTAAAAGGCAGGGTGATGTTGCGGTGGAAGATTATAAGAACAAAGGGTATCTACCTGAAGCATTAATTAATTTTATAGCACTTCTGGGATGGAACCCGAAAGATGAACAGGAAATCTTTTCAATGAAAGAATTAATTGAACGCTTTACCCTCGAAAGTGTTCATAAAGCAGGGGCAGTATTTGATATAGATAAGTTAAATTGGTTAAATGGTGAATACATAAGAAAGAAATCAAACTTTGAACTTTTAATATTGCTAAGAGAAGAATTAAGAAAAACAAAATATTCAAGCATTAATTACTCAGATGAGTACCTTATAAATGTAATTAATGCAATGAAGCCAAGAATATTATTTATAAAAGAAATATTTGAAAAAGGATTTTTCTTTTTTGAAGAACCGGAAAACTTAGACAGTAGAGTTGTGGAAAAAGTATGGATATCTCAAACCCCCATAATACTAAAAAGATATTCAGAGGGGTTAAGTGCTATTCAAAATTTGACTAAAGAGGATTTAGAAAACCTGTCAAAAAAAATTATTGATGAAATGAATTTGAAAAAATCTAACTTAATACAACCACTTAGACTTGCAATTTCAGGCACATTAGAAGGACCTGGAATTTCTGATATTATACTTACAATCGGAAAAGAGAAAACGATAGAAAGAATTAATAAAATTATTGAAAAATTTTCACAGTAATAATAAATACAGTGAAAAATATGCTTTTCTACTGTAATTATATCTAATTTAAACTAATTTTAAAATATTAACAACTTAAAGTTACTATGGAAGAAAAAGCGAATGTAACTACGAATTTTATTAGAGAAATTATTGAAGAAGATTTAAAAAACAATAAGAATGAGGGAAGAGTTCATACACGTTTTCCCCCGGAGCCAAATGGATATCTTCACATCGGGCATGCAAAAGCTATTTGTTTGAATTTTGGAATTGCAAGGGATTATAATGGTTTGTGTAATCTAAGGTTTGATGATACCAACCCAACAAAAGAAGATGTGGAGTATGTAGATTCTATAATTGAAGATGTAAAATGGTTGGGCTTTGATTGGGGGGATAGGATGTACTATGCATCTGATTATTTCCAAAAATTATATGACCTTGCAATAGAATTAATTAAAAAAGGAAAAGCTTATGTAGACCCTTCTACTCCTGAAGAAATAAAAGAACATAAAGGAACATTAACTGAACCAGGGAAAGAATCTCCATATAGAAATCGCCCTATAGAAGAAAGTCTTGATTTATTTATAAAAATGAAAGAGGGCAAATTTGAAGATGGTACTTATGTACTTCGAGCAAAAATTGATATGCAATCCCCGAATATACATATGAGAGACCCTGTAATCTATAGAATAAAAAGGGTAAAGCATCATAGAACCGGAGATAAATGGTGTATATATCCAATGTATGATTACGCACATCCTCTTTCCGATTGGATAGAAGGAATAACGCATTCATTATGCACATTAGAATTTGAAATACATCGACCGCTATACGATTGGTTTCTTGAAGCATTAGAATTGAAAAACAGACCACGACAAATAGAATTTGCACGTTTGAATCTTAGTTATACCGTAATGAGTAAAAGAAAATTACTTGAACTTGTTGAAGAAGGAATCGTTTCAGGATGGGATGACCCTCGCATGCCAACTATATGCGGGCTTAGAAGGCGTGGATATACTCCAGAATCAATTCGAAATTTCGCTGATAGGATAGGAATATCTAAAAGAGATTCATTAACAGATGTTGCATTGCTTGAACACAGTATTCGGGAAGATTTAAATAAACGGGCTCAACGATTAATGGCAGTTTTAAATCCGCTTAAAATAGTTATAACAAACTATCCAGAAGGGAAAGTTGAAGAACTAGAAGCAGTGAATAACCCAGAAGACCCGACAATGGGAAAGAGAAAAATTTATTTTTCCCGCGAAATATATATAGAAAGAGATGATTTTAGAGAAGTTCCACCAAAAAATTTCCACAGGTTATTCCCTGGAAATGAAGTGCGTTTAAAATATGCGTATATTATTAAATGTAATGAAGTTATAAAAGATAGTTCAGATAATGTAACAGAATTACATTGCACTTATGACCCAACAACAAGAAGTGGCTCCGGTTCCAAAAAAACTGTAAAAGGAACGATACACTGGGTTTCAATTCCACATTCATATAATGCAGAAGTAAGACTATATGATAGATTATTTTTAGTGGAAAATCCATTAGCTGTTGAAGATAAAGATTTTAAGGAATTGATAAACCCCGATTCTTTAAAAGTTTTGAAAGATTGTAAAATAGAATCGAATTTCATTAATGTAAAACCAGGTGATAAATTCCAGTTTGAGCGACTTGGCTACTTCTGTGTAGATTTGGATTCAACAGAAAATTATAAAATATTTAATAGAACTGTATCGCTTAAAGATACCTGGGCAAAAATAGAAAAGAAATATTAGAAGTATATAATTCTATTTTAGGTATATCATAGATTTTACTACAGAATAATCTCCAACAGAAAGTTTATAAAAATAAATTCCCGAAGGTAAATTACCTGCATCAAAAAATTTTTTATAATTACCAGTCTTCAGATTTTCTTTAAGAAGATTTTTCACTTCCCTACCTAAAACATCATAAACCGATAGAATTGTTAAATTATCACCTGCAAATTCAGGAATATCAAATTCAATAAGCGTCGTTTGATTAAATGGATTTGGATAGTTTTGTCTCAAAATTATTCTTTCTGGATATGTAGTCGAGATATTCTTAACCGCTACTGGTGAAGTAGTATCGATAAAGATATTATAAAAAGTACCACCTGAACCCATAATTCTCGCATGAACTGCTTTACCACCACCAATAACAGAAGTACCATCATCAGAAACATCACATCTAAAAGATGAACCAGGAGTATTAACTCCAAAAAGCGGATTACCATTTCCTGGGTCTGCTCTAAATACTACTAAATCTTCTTTTAGATTATTTAACGAACCCCATGAAGCCACTGCTAAAATTTTATTGTTCTTAGAAATACTGACCCACTCAACCTCATCACCCAAACCACTATAAGTCCATAAGGGCGTAGAGCCATTAGAAATTTTAAAATATCTCACTCTACCATCATACGAACTTGAACTTAGGAAAATTAAAGTGCCTATTGCAATGTATGTTCCATCATAAGATATATCCACCGAAGTAACCCAGTTGTAATAAGAGCCGGGTGGTTCCTGAAATTGCCATAAAAGATTATATGTTGAACCATTCCATTGATATACTTTTAAATAACCTTTATAATTAACAAGAGCAATATAATTTCCATTACCACTTATTCCTTGGGTCATCTGAGTACCATCAGTAATAGGACCCTGAGCACGAATTTCCCCAGAAATAGTTTTAACCACCCAATATGCCGAATAAGTACTGATAATTGCAAGCGAGTCAGTTTTTGCAATTCTAATTCCATAAACCTGCCCACCAACACGCAATCTCCACAATGGGACATTAGAGTTCTTATTAAAACAATATACCCAACTTGAATCTGACCTGTTTGCCGAAGCAATAAAATATTCTCCATCAGAAGTAATGTCAATAGGACCCGCGGTACCAGTATCAGGTGTAGAAGTTAAATCGAAATTAAAGAAAGGAACATTTGAAGATTTATAAAACAGGTAAAAATTTTGATAAGAACCCAATGCAATTACCCCTCCGGTATCAGAGACAGCGACATAATTCCTATTGACTTGAGGTGAAGTCTGGTATTGCCAAATAGGGACATTATTAATATTTCCATAAAGAGACATTCGTTTGTTGTTCAAAGCCCAGCCAACAACCGAATATAAACCGTTTGCAGTGATTACTGCATCATTGCAGATAGCTGTTGCATCTTGAAAAAACCATCTGATTTCAGAACCAGTAAAATTTTCTGAAACAGGAAAATTAGGTTCAGTTTGATTTCCTATAAAATCAGGATTTTCAAGCGGAACTGTAAAGTTTTTATAATATATCTGCCCATTAATTTCTTGTGATAATGAATACTGTCCAATAAATTTTTCCTGAGAAAAAATTGAGAACAAAGGAATTAATAAGAAAATTAAAATTAATTTTTTCATATCTTATATTTTTTTTATAAGTTAGAAATAAATTTTTATTTATTAAATATAAATTTTCAAGGTTATCTATTTTAGAATTTCTTTATAACAAAAACAATTTTGAGTAAATTAAGAATTAAATCTTTTATATATAGTTAATGTAATAGTAGTATTTGTAAAAATAAACTTTAAATCAAAGGTTTTACTGAAAAACTATTTCGGGCTCTATTTCTAAAGTTATACCAAAAATACATTTTACTCTTTCCTTTATTTCTTCAACCAATTTGAGTAATGATTTTGTTTCACATCCATAATTAACAAGAGCAAGCGAGTGTTTTTTACTAATTCCCGCACCATTTTTTATATAGCCCCTATAAAATCCTGAATTCTCTATCAAGAATGCAGCGGGAATTTTATAATTTGAGTTTATTTTAAAATATGGAGGATTTAAGTTCTTCTTTTGAGATAAATTATAAAACTTTTTAAATTGTTCCTGAGTCAATACAGGATTTAAAAAAAATGAACCACAGCTTATAGAATCGGGGTCTGATTTATCATATATCATTGATTTATTCTTCCTGATTTTATAAATGGAATTCCTTATAAATTTTAATTTCTCTAATCTATTGAACTTGTTATAATCTTCACATTTTTCAATTTCTTTTTTCAAATCAGGATATGTATAATCATAAATTTTATTCTTTGAAAGTTCAAAATAAACTTTTAATATAATTAATTTATTTTTATAATCTTTTTTAAACACACTCGTTCTGTACCCGAATTCACAATCTGCATTCTTAAAAATTTTATACTCATTATTAGCAAAATCAAAAGCAACAACTTTCTTGATAACGCTATTTACTTCCTGCCCATATGCTCCAACATTCTGAATAGCTGTTGCCCCACAGGAACCAGGTATACCGCTTAGACATTCAATACCACTAAGACTATTATCTATACTCCATTTAACAAATTTATCCCACTCAGTACCAGCCCAGACCTCAACAATTTGATTTTCCTTATTATCTTCTACAACAGTTATTTTTTCTCCGGATATTTTCATAATTATACCATCATAACCTTCATCAGGAAAAATAATATTGCTTCCGCCTGAAATTACCTTTACAGGATATTTTTTATCGAATGATATTGTCAGACACTCTTTAACATCATCTTCATTATGGCATACACAAAAAATCTTTGCTCTACCACCAAGGTTAATAGTTGTATATGGAGCAATTAAATGATTTTCAAATATTTCCATATAGCAAATTTATTGTTTTTTTAAGAAAAATCAAGTTGTTATTTGTTAATTGAATATGGATATATTTTTTTTGATATTAAATCAAAAAAAGGAAAAATGAAAAATTCTATAAAACTTTTATTGATATTTTCTCTTACACTGTTTTTAATAAGTTGTGGAAAAGAAAAAGGCAAACTCTCTTTCGGAACCTGGCGAGGAGTAATTCTAATTGAAAATGAAAATACATCAAATGAAATACCATTTTTATTTACTTTAGAAAAAAAGTCTGATACTAAAAATTTAGTAATTAAAATATTTAATGCAGAAGAAGTTATTGAAACCGAAGAAATAATTCAGAAGGAAGACACCCTCCAAATTAAAATGCCGGTTTTCAAAGATGAAATTATTGCAAAAATAATAAATAAAGATTCAATTGCAGGAGAGTATATTCATTATGGAAGCAAAACAAATTATGGAATCCCATTTTATGCAGTGTTCGGAAAGACTGAAAGATTTAATATAACAGCAGATCCCTCTATAAATGTTACAGGGAAATGGGAAGTAACTTTTTCTCCCGGTGATTCAGATGAGAATAAAACTGTAGGCGAGTTCATTCAAAATGGCAATAAAGTGACAGGTACAATTCTAACAATTGCAGGCGATTATAGATTTCTCGAAGGGGCTGTATCTGGCAAAAATTTTATGCTTTCCTGCGTAGATGGTTCTCATACAATATTATTTAAAGCTGAAGTTTCTGAAAAAGGAACATTGGAGAATGGGATTTTAATTGGGGGACCTAATTGGAAAGAAAATTGGCGGGCAGTCAGAAATGATAATGCGACTCTACCTGACCCGGAAAAGCTTACAGAAATTAATACAAATGAAGAGATCAATTTCTCACTGACTGATATAAACGGTGAAAAAGTATCTCTTAACGAAGACAAATTTAAAAATAAAGTAGTTATCCTACAAATAATGGGCTCATGGTGTCCAAATTGTATGGATGAAACCAGACTCTTTGCAGAATTATATAATACCTATAAAGAAAAAGGTCTGGAGATAATCGGACTATGTTTTGAAACAAAAGATACAACCGAATCAATAAAAAGAATTAAAAGATTCTCCGAACAGTTAAAAGCGAATTATAGTTTTCTCTATGCTGGAGAAGTAGGTAAGAAAACCGTCCTTGAGGTTTTGCCATTCTTGAAAGAATTTAAAGGCTACCCAACTACAATATATCTTGACAGAAAACATAAAATAAGAAAAGTTTATACAGGATTTAGTGGACCGGGGACAGGAAAATATTTTGAAAAACTAAAAAATGATATCATACAGTTCATTGAAAAATTAGTAAACGAAAATTATTAAATTAAATAACCATATATGAAAAAACTAATTTTTTTAATAGTTATTTTCTTGTTTACCAGTCTTTGTTATTCACAATCTCATGTTGAAACATATTACAGAGAATACTGTTTTTATAATGATGATTCACAAGAGTTTGATGACTGTAATGGATACGAGGAAATATCAACATTTGATATAGCAGATGATTGGTCCTACTGGGTTCACACCACCCCGAAAATGCAATCTACATATTATGTTATTGATACAAAATATATGGAAGAATATGGACTCACATTTTATTATGTTGAAAGCGATGTTGGAAACAATTATATATATGTGTTTGATATTTTAAAAGATGAGATTAGAATTTTCGGTAAAAACAAAGAAGGTGAAGAATATATTCTCACCTTCTATGTCAATAAGTGGGAATAGAAAATTTATTTTAACATTGGAATTCTTATACCAAATTTTTTTGCATTTTCTATTGCAAGTTCATAACCTGCATCAGAATGTCTTACAATTCCCATTCCAGGGTCGTAAGTTAGGCATCTGTTTAGTCTTGTATAGGCTTCATCCGAACCATCAGCAACGATAACCATTCCCGCATGAATAGAATTTCCAATACCAACACCACCACCGTGATGAAGGGATACCCAACTTGCACCACCGATGCAATGCAATGCAAAATTTAATATAGGCCAATCAGCAATAGCATCAGAGCCATCCTTCATTTTTTCAGTTTCCCGATTTGGTGATGCTACACTCCCACAATCAAGATGGTCTCTTCCAATCACAATAGGTGCTTTAACTTTTTTGTTTTTTACAAGATCATTAAATAAAGTACCAGCCTTTGCTCTTTCTCCATATCCAAGCCAACAAATTCTTGAGGGTAAACCCTGAAAATGCACTTTCTCTCTGGCTGCTTTCAACCAATTGTGTAGATGAGTATCTTCTGGAAACGCTTCGGCAATTGTTTCATCTGTAATAAAAATATCCTGCGGATCACCTGATAAGGCAACCCATCTAAAGGGACCTTTACCATCACAAAACAATGGTCTTATATATTCGGGAACAAATCCTGGAATATCAAAAGCATTTTCAAAGCCATTAGCGAAAGCTTCTCCTCTGAGGTTATTTCCATAATCAAAAGCAATGGCACCTCTTTTCATCATTTCCCACATTGTTCTGCAATGAACAACAGCGGTTTCCCGTGCAAGTTTTTGATATTTCTGTGGATCTTTTTTTCTTAAATCTAATGCTTCTTCAAAACTCATTCCCATTGGGACATAACCATTTAGCATATCATGAGCAGAAGTTTGATCTGTCAACACATCAGGAATTATTCCTCTTCTTAAAATTTCCGGATGGACCTCGCCTGCATTTCCAACCAAGCCAACAGAAATAGGTTTCTTATTCTCTTTTGCCTGGAGTACAATATTTAAAGCTTCATCAAGAGATTCAGTCATTATATCACAATATCCAGTATCGATGCGTTTTTTTATTCTTGCTTTATCAACCTCAACTCCTAAAAAAGCAGCCCCATTAAGAGTAGCAGCAAGGGGTTGTGCACCTCCCATACCCCCAAGCCCTGCTGTTAAAACAAATTTACCTGCAAGTGAACCGTTGAAATATTTTTTTGCGCAAGCACCAAATGTTTCATAAGTCCCCTGCAATATACCCTGTGTACCTATGTAAATCCAGGAACCTGCTGTCATTTGTCCATACATCGTAAGTCCAAGTGCTTCAAGTCTTCTAAATTCATCCCAATTCGCCCACTTTGGTACAATCTGTGAATTTGAGATAACAACTCTTGGTGCGTTTTTATGAGTTTTCCAAACTGCAACAGGTTTGCCCGATTGCACAAGTAATGTTTCATCACTCTCCAATGTTTTCAGTGTTTCAACAATAGCATCAAAACATTCCCAATTTCTCGCAGCTTTTCCCGAACCACCGTAAACAATAAGTTCTTCCGGCTTTTCTGCAACTTCAGAATCCAAATTATTCATCAACATTCTCATAGCAGCTTCTGCATGCCAGTTTTTACAAGTCATTTCTGACCCTCGGGGTGCCTGAATTTTTCTAATCATAAATATTAACTTTAATTTAATAAAAAAATAGTTTCGTTAATATATTTAATAAAGTCAGATTTTAATGTAAAAAAAATCTATTTTCTTCTTTTAAATTCAGTAATTACCCTTTTTGCAAGTCGGTCAACTTCCTCATTCCATTTATAACCAGAGTGCGATTTTACTTTTATCCAGTGAATTTTTATTTTATTATTCTTAAAAAAATCAGAATAATTTTTTGTTATATCTTTTTTGGTTTTCCATCTACCTGAAGCCCACATTTCAATTCCATTCATATCATAATAGATTTTGACCTCCTTTATCCCCTGCTCTTTACACCATTTAAGCGCTTCTATAACAGCATTTAATTCCCCCGCAACTTGATATGACCCAAGAACTTCTACCTCATTCATAACACCTGATAAAGTATGTATTGGTTTACCATCTTCTCTGATTATTGCTGCATATCCCGTACAGCCATCTCTATAGGCACCATCGACATCAATCTCAATTCCCCTGTCTTCATAAACCGGGACCCTGAAAGAGGCAGTCATTCTATTCCAGATTGATTCGATTTCTTCTATATAATCTCTTCTTAATTCTAAGGTTGTTAAAGTATAAGAATCTTTTGTTGGTTTATAGTATATGGAAACTTTGCCAAGATTTTCTCCTTCTTTTGAAATATTTACTTTTATAGTATAGTCCCTAAGAGAATCTTCAACAAGAATAGCATCAAAAGAATTCTCTCTTAATTCCTCAACAAATTCTAATGCTTTTTCTTTCACTTCTTTTTCATATTTCATAAGAATACTCCATTTATTAAAACTAATTTTATTGTACCTAATAAATGTAACTGATAATAATCAAAATTACTAATACAAATTTTTTATTTCAGTATATTTCTAAACACTTAACAATCATAAATAAATGAACAGTTTTGTATAAATTAAAATTCTAATTATTTAAACAAATTAATCTGTATTGTTTTTTAAAAAACTTAAATTTAAGTTTAATAAAAAAAACAATTATATGAAAGAAAATAATTTATTTTTAAGAATAAATTTATTAATAATTTTAATTATAACAATAACTGTAATTTCCTTAATCATCTCAGGAAATGTAATTAATATCAATATAAAAAAATCCTCTGGTGCAATGGAATCCTTGCAGTGGTTAAGCAAAATAAGAGCATACCCCGAGAAAGATATTCCAGCTGGTGAATATTACAAAGCATATGAATATTCAAGAACTCAACTTGCAAATACAATAGATAATGATTTTCCGGATTCCTGGCAGTCGATTGGTCCCAATAACATTGGAGGGCGAAGCTTGTGTCTTGCTGTGCATCCAGTTGATACAGGAACAATTTTTATTGGTTCAGCATCAGGTGGTTTATGGAAATCTACCACCGGCGGATTAGGAGCTGCTGCATGGAGTTTAATCAATACAGGTTATCCATCACTTGCTGTAAGTTCAATTGCAATTGACTCTGCAAATCCAAATGTAATGTTTATTGGTACGGGAGAAAATTATGGATATCAATATTCTTTAAATGGACTTGATGTAAGAGTTACAAGAGGGATGTATGGAATTGGAATTTTAAAAACTACAGATGGTGGGCTTACCTGGACAAAATCGCTTGACTGGAGTTATCAGAATCAAACAGGTGTATGGGATGTAATAATAAATCCTCAGAATTCAAATATTCTCTATGCTGCAACAAGTGAAGGAATATATAAATCTACAAATGCAGGCGGAAATTGGTTTTCAGTTCTTAATTATAAAATGGTTATTGATTTAATGATAAATCCAGTTAATCCAAATATACTTTATGCTTCAATTGGAAACTTAACAAATAATGCTCCAACCCCAATTAACGAAAGAGGAATATTCAAAACTACAAATGCCGGACAAAACTGGTTTAAATTATCAGGTGGTCTACCTTCTGACTGGTCAGGAAAAGCAAACCTTGATATGTATAAAGGTAACCCGGATTTCATATACGCAAGTATTTGTAATGATGTTACAAATTATGTTGGATTTTATAGAAGCACTAACGGTGGGTTAAATTGGACTCTGGGCTCAACATCTGTACCAAGTAGCAATCAAGGTTGGTATAATAACGGTGTTATAGTAAAACCTGATAATCCGGAAATTATATTAGTTGGAACTATAAATGTAGAAAAATCTACAAATGGTGGCGTATCCTTTTCAACAAAATCCAGCTGGAGTTCCTGGTATACAGGGGCAACGCCACCTGGACAACCGGAAGGACCTGCAAACTTTGTTCATGCAGATGTGCATAATTTCACTGTAAACCCTAAAGACCCGAATAAGGTCTATATTATTACCGATGGGGGGCTATATCGATCAAATAATTTTGCGGAAAGTAATTCATTTTACTCCTGTAATGGTGGGTATATTACATCTCAGTTTTATGCAAGTTTTGCAAATTCTTATCAGGATTCTAATTACTGTATTGGTGGATTGCAAGATAATCGTTCCGCATTTTATCAAGGTACTGTTGCATGGTATAAAACCTTTATGGGAGACGGTTTAAGTAGTGCTGTAAATTCTCTAAATGATAATATTGTATATACAGAATATGTTTATGGTGATATTTATAAATCTACTAACAGAGGTGTTAATTGGACAGAGGTCTCACCTCCTAATTCTGGTAGTTCTTCTTATTATTGCTTTGCAACACCTTACATCTGCTGTAAATCAAATCCAAATGTCCTTTATGTAGGTAGCATTGGTGTTTATAAGTCAACAACAGGAGGAGGAAATTGGACTGGTCCTTACGGTTCATCAATAATGAATGCAAAAGTATTATCAATGGTTGTTTCTAATTATACTACTGATACAATTTATGTTGGTACTGTACCATCATCAGCACCAGCAGGAATTTTCAGGTCAATTGATGGAGGGCTTAACTGGGTAAACATTACAGGTAGCTCTATGCCAAATAAGTATCCCACTGATATAAATATTAATCCAAACAATTCCAAAGAGGTTTATGTTACTTTCGGTGGTTTTAATAATAGTCACATATTTAAATCTACTAATTCAGGAAATAATTGGGTTGATATAACTAATAATCTACCGAATGTTCCTCACCACTGTATTGTTATTGATCCTTTATATCCTAATAATATTTATGCCGGAAATGATCTTGGGGTATATGCTTCAACAAATTCCGGACAGAGCTGGGGAGAATTCAGAACTGGTATGCCTTATACTCTTGTTTTCGATTTAACAATATCATATCCAAACAGGAAATTAAGAGCTACCACACACGGAAATGGTGTATGGCAAAGAAATCTTGTCAGCGTTCCAGTAAACATAACTTCAACTGGGAATATCCCTGATAATTTTATGCTCTCACAGAATTATCCAAATCCTTTTAATCAATCAACGGTAATTGATTTCAAAATACCAATAAGTAGTAGAGTAAAAATAAAAATTTATGATTTAACAGGAAAAGAGATTGTTACTATTTTAGATGAACATAAAATTGCAGGTGAATATAAAATAACATTTAATGCCAATAATCTTACCAGTGGAATATATTTTTACAGAATGTTGGTAAATGAAAAAGCATATACAAGGAAAATGATAATTATCAAATAATAAATATAAAGATACTATTGCTATAGTGATTTAATACTCTAACTCATATATAAATCTTTTGTAGATGAAAGAGAAAAGGGAAACAAAATTTTATTTAATCTTGTTAATACTTTTTTCTATTTTAATTCGATCAATAGCTGCCTCTCTTGTTGAATTGAGTAATGATGAAGTTAATTACTGGCTATATGCGGTTTATCCTGATTTAAGTCATTTCGACCACCCACCTATGGTCGGCTACATTATAAACATATTTACTTTGAATCTTACTTTTCAAAGTGAATTATTTATTAGATTGGCTTCAATAATAATTGGTTCAATAAATACTATACTAATTTTTATAATAACAAGAAAATTAAAAAATGATATTGCCGGATTATACGCTGCTCTTCTTTATAATTCTTCTTTATATTGCTTTGTTATATCTGGTATTTTTATTATGCCTGATACCCCGTTATTACTTTTCTGGTCGCTCACATTTCTACTTTTAATAGATTCAATAACAAAAGAAGAAATTTCGAAATCATCAAAAACAAATTTATTGATTGCTGGATTTACCATCGGACTTGCAATGTTATCAAAATATACAGGTGTATTTCTATGGGTAGGGATAATACTATACATATTCTTCTATAATAGAAAGTGGTTGAAAATTAAGGAAACATATATTTCACTTTTTATTACATTAATAACATTTTCTCCCGTAATCATATGGAATATAAAAAATAATTTTATAAGTTTTACATTCCAATCAGGTAGGGTCAATATATTTCAATCAGTTTTTAATCCTGAGTTTGTAATAACTGAAGTTCTTGGTGAATTTTTTTACAATAACCCTGTGATATTTATTCTTGCAGTAGTATCACTAATTTACTTTTTTAAAAATATAGAATTAAAACAGGATAAAAATCTAATATTAATTTTATTATGGAGTCTACCTATAATTATATTATTTATAATTTTTTCTTTCACCAAAAGGACGCTTCCTCATTGGTCCGCACCTGGTTATACAGGACTGATTATACTAATTTCATTGGTTACTTTTAATAAACTAAAGATAAAAGAAAAACTTACCTTATTTCCTAAAACTATAACATTTGCTTTTCTACTTTGCTTTTTAATTGTATTACTTTCCGTAATTCAGATAAAAACAGGGGTATTATATTCTGATACTAAAAATACAGAGCCAACTAATCTTGGGAAAAATGATTTATCTCTTGATTTATATGGTATGAATCAGCTTCGTGAAGAGTTCAAAAAAATTTCTAACACCGACGTTAAATATAAAATAATGGACTCTAATTATTATATTATTTCATTCAGATGGTTCCCTGCAGCAAACTTTGATTATTATATTTCAAGATATATTGGGAAAAAAACTTATGCTTATAGTAGTATAGATAATATAAGGAACTATTTCTTTATTAACGAAAAAAAAGGTGAGATCCCACCTGCAAGTGATTGTTATTTTATTTGTTCTTCAAGAGATTTTAAAAATCCATCAGAAATATATAAAGATTACTTTGGTAATATAACCCCTCCAGACACAGTAAGAATTTATAGGAATGATAAAAATGTAATGAATTATTTTATTTTTAGATTAAGAAATTTAAAAAGAAACCTAAAATTTTTATATTAACTTTCTTTCAAGTTTTTTAATCTTCTTTTATATCTGAAATATCTGATTAATAATGACATAAGTATAATTACAGCTAATAATATCAGTTTATTTACAACAGTCAAAAATACATTCACTTCTGCCTTTTTTACTGTTAATGGATGTTCTTCATCATATCTGACCAAAGGATTTAAATACATTTTAGTATTATCATAAAATGTTATTTCAGCTCTTATATAAGGGTCATTTTCTTTCATTATATAGTATGCAAAATCCATATCATTAACCTGTTTAGTTATTTTTCCGTTCTGTCCAATAAATGTAATCTCTTTAGCTACCTTATTAACTTTTACAAAAATGGTATCACTTTCAACCTTACAGTAATTTAAATAAGGTATTTCATTTAACTTCTTAAATTTTGTTTGAAAATCATCATTGATTGTTGCTCGCCAATCTATTGCATAAGTTTTTCCTTCTTTAATTGATTTAATAATTTGCTTTTTATCTCTCGAAAAAGAATTTATCATAGTAAAACATCTTACGGTCTCACAGGGTGAATGTACATTATGCGAATCGTCATCAGAAAGCAAATATTTCAAATTTCCTGCGGATAATGCTGCATCCCAGTATTTAGTAGAGACTCTATCATATCTTAATATTTCAACACAATCATAATCTGTTAAATATTTGAAATCATCTTCCTTAAAAGCATTATACATATTGGGATGTACTATTGCTACAACATTTTCAGGGGTTTTTAAATTTTTTATAATGAATTGCTTGTTGCTTAGATTTTGGAAAAGTAAGAAATCAATTAGATTCACTCTTTCAGCTCCAACAACAAGATAATGAACTTTAAACAATCCCCAACCATGTTCGTAAACAGGCATATAAAAATTAGAATCTGTATAGCTATTAAATATTGTCATATAATTCGAAACACCCATGAAATCATATTTAAAAGACTTGTAAACATTAATTATCGAATCAACAGTATTATTACTTCCAATTGTAATTCCTCCCCAGACTTTTGAGTGGCAATGAAAGTTTGCTTTATACCAATTATTTGAATCCAATTTATCGTAAGGGTTTTTAATATATTTCCCTTGAAATGTTGTAGGGTCGGGGAAGTTATAAACAGGAGAAATGACATAAGGTGCTAATATTATGATTAATAATAATAAAAACAGGGTTATGAATAATCTTTTAAAAAATTTCTTTAACATAATGTATTAAATATAATAATTTCAAATAAAAGGAGAGAAATTAAATTATTCTTAATTTAGTCAAGCACTTTTTAACTCTTTCAAAACTTCTCTTTATATCATTATCAAGCCCAACAGAAAAACGGACAAGCCCTTTTCTCAATCCTATTTTTTCCTGTTCTTCTTCTGGAATTTCTGAGGAGGTACTATGACTTGGAGCACTGAAAAGAGTCTTAAAATATCCAAGACTAACTGCAAGGTACCCCACCAATTCCTGTTGCATCATTTCCATTAATCTATTAGCCTTCTCTCCATCTTCAACATCAATAGTCACCATTCCACCATACCCGAAACCTTTATTCATAAATGATTCAAGAATTTCATTGCCATTATGATTTTTAAAACCAGGATAATAAGTTTTTATACCAAGTTTTCGAAATTCTTCAGCAAAATAAGCAGCGTTCCTACTGTGTTGTTGCATTCTTATATGTAAAGAATGTAAATTTTTTAATATACTGGCTGCTCTGAAACTATCCAATACAGGACCCAATAACATACTCGCTCCCGAATTTACATCATTTAAAGAATCAATAAAACTTTTTGTTGAACAAATACAACCTGCAACACAGTCACTTGTTCCATTAATAAACTTTGTCATACTATGAATAACAACATCTGCGCCGCAATGAGCTGGTGTAACAATCATTGGAGCAAATGTATTGTCTACTATAAATTTCACATTATGCTCCTTTGCTATTCTGGATAACTCAGGCAGGTTTGCTACTTCAAGTAAAGGATTACTAATGGTCTCACAATAAATCAGTTTTGTTCTTTTATTAATTGCAGACCGTACCTCATCAAGATTAATAATATTGACAAAATTAACTTTAATTCCAAACTTAGGTAAGAAATTTTTAAATAAAGCATAAGTACCACCATATATAGTTCTACCTGAAATAATTTCATCTCCTTGGTTGCAGATTTGCATAATTGTGCAATTAATTGCTCCCATTCCGGAAGATGCAACCTGAGCAGATTCTGTGTCTTCCATTCTTGCTAATGCCATCGATAGATACCTATTAATAGGGTTCCAATGTCTAGAATAAAGGAAACATCCTTCAATTTCATGCTCGAAAATTTCTTCCATTTTTTCCGGATTGAGAAATGTATATGTTGATGAATCTGTTATAGAGGGATTTACATCCCCAAATTCACCAAATACTAAATAATCTTGAATAGCTTTGCTAGGATCAAAATTTTTCATAATTTTATTATTTTTTTTGAAAAAGAAACGAAAATAAAATTTATTATGTTTATGTAAATATATAAATTTAATTAATTAATTAAACACAAATTGATATGAAAAATATAAAATTAAATATTTTATTTATAATCGGATTATTGTCAATGGTTGCTTTTTTTAATATAAACTGCGGAAAAAGTGATAAAGAGGTGAAAATCACCAATTCTCAAGAAAAAGTTGCAGAAATTAAAGAAGGAAGTAAACTGTATAAAATTGACCTTGAAGAAAGCAAAATTCAATGGATTGGAAAAAAGGTAACAGGACAACATAATGGTTTTATCAATTTTAAAGCAGGAGAATTAGCCATTGATAACGGAAAAATCATTGCTGGTAATTTCACGGTAGATATGAACACTATATCTTGTAATGATTTAAAAGACCCGGAATCAAATGCAAAATTAGTGGGACATCTTAAATCTGAAGATTTCTTTACAGTATCAAAATTCCCTGAATCTAAATTTGAAATAATCAGCGTTTCAGAACTAAATAAGTCAAATGATAAAAATTATAATTTTAACATAACTGGGAAAATGACTATTAAAGATTCAATAAAAACAATTACTTTCCCTGCGTATATAAATATTGAACAAACAAAAATAACGGCTGAAGCAGATTTTGAAATAGATAGAACAGAATTCGGGTTGAAATACGGTTCAGGAAAGTTTTTTGAAGGGCTTGGAGATAAAATGATAAACGATAATTTTAATTTAATAATAAAAATTATTGCCAAACCTCAATAAAATGTTAACTATTACAAAAGATATATTAGATAAAGCTTATTCATATAAAGAATATATTGATCTAATAAACTCACTATTATTAGAAAATAAAACTACAGGAACAAACCAATCAGCAGAATATGTTGAATATACTAAACTAAACCTACAAAGGATGCTAAGGATTGAGAAAACAATAAAGATTAAAGATGAGTTAAAAAATGAATTAAAAAGTTTAAATAATAAGTTAATATGGCTTGTAATAACAGAAGCCTGGTGCGGTGATGCTGCTAACATTGTTCCTGTAATTGCAAAAGTAGCTGAACAAAGTCAAAACATCACCTGTAAATTTATATTAAGAGATACAAATACCGAAATAATGAATAAATACTTGACTGATGGAAAAAGAGCAATACCCAAATTAATATGTTTAGAAGGAAATACTTTGGAAGAATTAGGTGTCTGGGGTCCAAGACCTGTAAAGTTACAAGAGAAAATAAAACAATTGAAATTAAAACCTGATTATAATGTTTCTGAATTACAAAAAGAAATACAGCTCTGGTACTTTCAAGACAAAACAGAAGAAATTCAGAATGAGATTTTAGAAAATTTAAAAAATTGGAAACTTATAAATTATGAAACTAAAAGTATATAAATCAGATCTAAGAGGTTCTGCCGATTACGGCTGGCTAAAGACAAAACATACATTTAGTTTTAATTCATACTTTGATTTATCTAAACTGAATTTTGGAGCTTTAAGAGTATTAAATGATGATATCGTACAGCCAGATAAAGGATTTGATATGCATAGACACGATAATATGGAAATAATAACAATTCCATTAAGCGGAGCATTAAAACACAAAGATAGTGAAGGTAATGAATATATTATCAGGGAATCAGAAGTTCAAATTATGTCAGCAGGAACAGGTATAGAGCACTCGGAGTATAATGCATCCGATAAAAATATTGTAAATTTTCTACAAATATGGATTTACCCAAGAGAAAAAAATATAAAACCCCGATATCAAAAAAAATTATTCAATTTTAAAAACACTATAAATTCTATTATGACATTAGTATCCCCTGATGAAAAGGATACCCTATATATAAATCAAGATGCTTATATATCTTATTCAAAAATACAGAAGAATAAAACGATTAAATATAAAGTTAAAAGAAAAAATAATGGAATATTTATTTTTGTTATTTCAGGGGAAATTGTAATAAATAATGATAATTTCAGCGATAAGGATGGAATAGGTATTGAAGAAATAAATGAGGTTAAGATTAAATCTTTAAGCGAATCAAAAATATTAATAATTGAAGTTCCAATGAAAAACTTATAAGAAAGGAGCACAAAAAATGAAAGAAATTTTAAACATACTATCATTCGCCGGTAGCCTTAGAAAAAATTCATATAATAAATATTTAATTAATAATATAAAGGATTTAAAACCAGATAATTTGAATATAGAAATTTTTGATTTAAAAGATATTCCTTTATATAATGAAGATGTAGAAAAGGCAGGATTTCCGGAATCGGTACTGGAATTAAGAAATAAAATTTCCGCAGCTGATGGGATATTAATTGCAACCCCAGAGTACAATTATTCTTATTCGGGAATTACCAAAAACACAATTGATTGGATATCAAGACCTCCAAATCAACCTCTAAATGGCAAACCGCTTGCAATTGTAGGTGCTTCAATGGGTCCTTCAGGAACAATGCGAGCTCAATTACATTTAAGGCAGTCATTGATATATCTTAATCCAATTATAATGAATAAACCAGAAATTTATGTTTCATTTGCTCACGAAAAATTCGATAGCGAAGGAAAATTAAAGGATGAAATTACAAAAAAAATAATAAAGGATTTTCTTGATTCTTTTTCAGTTTGGATTAGGAAAATCAACTGCATTTAAGAGTAAATAAAATTTTTATAAATTATACCTGAAAGAAAATATTAGATTAATTATATGACGGGTATAATAATTGGTAGTTTAGTTTTGAGCTTAACCCACGCTCTAATTCCTAATCACTGGTTCCCTATTGCTGCTATAAGTCGTTCCGAAAAGTGGTCAAAATCAGAATCTATAAAAATTACAGCGCTTACAGGCTTTCTACATACACTAAGTACAATCATTTTCGGAATTCTTGTTGGATTTATTGGATTAAAGATAAAAGAATTAAGCGAAATTTCTGAACACCTTGCTCCTCTTATTTTAATTCTATTTGGACTTTTATTAATCTCCCTACACATAAAAAATAAGGGAATACATTCACACCATCACATAGATACTGAAAAATTAAAAGAGAAAAATAATAAATCTAAATTTGCAATAGTTACTTCTCTTGGGATAATGATGTTTTTCTCACCCTGTATTGAAATAGAAGCTTATTATTTTACAGTTGGTTCAAAACTCGGTTGGCTTGGAATTTTTATTCTATCTATTATCTATTTAGTCATAACTCTTATTATGATGGTTATTCTTGTTGAACTTGCAAGAACAAGTCTTGAAAAACTGAATAAAAAACTTCATGGATTAGATAAGTATGAAAGAGTAGTTAACGGAGTGATTTTAATCTTACTGGGAATTGTACAATTTTTAATTAAACATTGACATGAAAATCAAGTTTGTTTTATTTATTTTATTATTACTAATCATTGTTTCAATACCTGCCTTAATTTTCTTTAAATCCAAAGGGTTTTCAGTTACATTAATACATCCATATGACAGTATTTTCGTTTTCAGTGATTTCCCGGTTTCCCTTGCCGCTTCTTCTTATGAGGATTTCTCAGAAATTGAGATAAAAATTAATGGAACAACAATAGAAAATTTTGAAAAAGAAAAATTATCCACGATAACAATTGGAAATATAGTTTTAATCAACCTTCCTGTAAAAATTTCAAAATTTCCAACAGGTAAATACAAAATAGAGTTCATATTCAAAAGAGATTTACTTTCACTAAACAAATCTACAGAACTTTTTATATCTTATTACAAATTATCCGAGACCCCAAGGAATGCAGATCGAACAAATGTAGAGAAAATAAAAAATTTTTTAAGTAAAGATGCTCCCGAATTCACTGATTATTTAAGAAGGGCAAGAGAGTTTATTAAAGATTGGAAGAACAGTAATGAATATTTAAAGGAGAAAGAAAAAATCCTGAATGCTGATATCCCACAAGAAATTAAACAAAGTTTTATCGAGTTAATAAATAATATTGAAACAGATACAGCAATTTTAAAAATAAATAATTCTGCAAATTATTTTAATTTTGTACTTTTTGAAAACGGCTACCCATTCTTTATAAATGTACTTGACATCTGGAAAAAGAACTCTTCCCTGAGATGTTTAACATTATATTACCAAATTATAGATACTTTAAAAATTGGAACCAATGATAATGAAGAAACTGTATATTTACTCGAAAGAATCGACAACATAAAACGAAAAGAGTTATTTATCGGAATCTTGCAAGAAAATTCACCATTTACAGTTATTCTCGATGAAATTAATGATAGAATAACAAAACAATTTGACAATATAATTTCTGATGATTTTTCAATAGCCTCCCGGCAAATTAGAGAATTTTCCCGATATTATATTAAAGAAGACAAAGAAACAAAAATTGTAAAAGATGAAATAACAAAGGAATTTAATGATTACAAAAAGGGGCTTAGCAATATACCCGCAAACTTAAGTAAAGAGGTTATGGTGAAGAATTCTGCTTTACATGAAGGAAAACATCTGATTGATTATAAAAACGGTTTTCCTTATTCAAAATGCATAACTGAAATATTACCCGCATTCTTTGGGGAAGATATTAAAGAGGTAAAAAATTTAAGCATTTCAAATATTCAGGATATACTATATACAATTACTAACATTAACCCTGAATTTTCAGCATATTTATATTCACTTGCGTTTGCAAAAGGATGTAAGAAATTTACATTATTGGAATTACTCTCTTTTATTACAAATAAATATACACAAAACACTGAATATGACTGGGCAGCAAAATTGATTTTTACAAAGTTAGCAGAAAAAAATGGATATAACTATCACAATCTCCTCCTTCAACAAAGCAGAAATAATGAAAGAGATTGGACAGATGTTTTCAACAAATTAATTGTTTTACCGGTGGAAAAAATTCAGAAAGACTCTGAAGAAATTCTAAAAGAACAATTTAAGAAATGAAACTAAAAGTATTATTTATTTTTGTTACAGTTCTGACAATTGGAATTGTTATTGGTATGTTTTTTATTATTAATGAAATTTCAAAAGAAAGAAATGTAATTTTCAATCACCTCGATGAAGACTATAAAAATGCAATAACTTCCTTAAACCAAAAAGAATACGAAAAATGTGTTAAACTATTAACTAAATATCTAAGCTCATACCCTAAGGATGCTCATGCATATTACTATAGAGGTAAAGCAAATTTGTATCAGGGAAATTATCTATACGCAATAGAGAATTTCTCAAAAGCAATAGAGTTGCAACCAGATAGTATAATTTATTATGAAAACCGGGCGGAAGCAAATCTACTGAATCAATCATATCAGGAAGCAATAAAAGATATACAGATAATAAAAGAAAAATCTCTTGACACTATAGAAATATCTGTCTTATTAGGAGAAACATACTATAATATTGGAATTGATGAGATAAACAATAAAAAATATCATGAAGCAGTAGAATATTCAACAAAAGCAATAGAGCAAAATCCAAAAAAGGCAAAATATTATTACTTGCGAGGTTGTGCTTATGAATTTTTAAAGCAATATGAATTAGCCATTAAAGATTTTAATCAAGCGATATATCTTGATCCAACCATTTCAGACTATTACACAGAAATAAGCCAATGCTACCTTGAATTGAAATATTATAATAAAGCGATTGAATATTTAAATACATCTATAGAATTAAATTCAAAAAATCATTGGTCATATTACATTTTAGGATTGTGTTATTATAAAAAAGGAAATTACAATAAGGCTTTAACAAACTTTACCTCTGCTTATGAACTTAAAAACAATAAAGATGAATATATATATGCAAGAGGTAATGTTCATTTAAAATTGAAAATGTATGATAAAGCAATATCAGACTATAACATCGCTTTATCTCTAAATCCATCAAATGCTAATGCATATTTCAATAGAGGAATGGCATATCTTGGTAAGTCAGATTTTGAAAAAGCAAAATCAGACTTAAAACAAGCAAAAAAAATAAACCCTTCTCTTTCGAAAGAAGTAAATTCAATACTTAATAATATACCATAACACTACTCACCTATAATAGTTATTACGAGATTTCTATTGCTGCTATAGTTTCTATGCTCGCATAGATAGATCCCCTGCCAGGTACCAAAATTAAAAAAACCATTTTTAATAGGAACAATAATGCTATTCCCAATTATAGTTGCTTTTATATGTGATGTCATATCATCAGTACCTTCCAAAGTATGCTCGAAATAATCAGCCTCTTCCGGAACACATATATTAAAATACTTTTCCATATCGCTTCTTACAGTCGGATCAGCATTTTCATTTATTGTTAAAGATGCTGAAGTATGTTTTATAAAAATATGCGCAATTCCTTTTTTGATATCTTTTATTTCTGGTACCCTGTTTAGAATTTCATTAGTAATTAAATGAAATCCTCTTGGCTTTGAAGAAATTGATATTTCCTTTTGTATTATTTTCATTTTCTAAAAATTATTTTCCTATACAAAACTTAGAAAAAATATAATCCAATATTTCATCATTGGTAAATTCACCTGTAATTTCACCCAAATAATTAATTGCATTTCTAAGGTCTACAGAAATAAATTCTCCTGACATACCTGAATCTATTGATTCAACTGCTTTATCAAGAGAGTAAACCACTCTTTCGAGACATTGCTTATGTCTGAAATTTGTTAGTACAAGTTCGCTTTTAAACTGCGAAGTCTGAATATGAGAAAACTTTTCTACCATTAATTTTTTAAGATTGTTAATCAAATCTATATTATAAATTGAAACGGGAATTCCATTTTTTGATTTAATATCCTCAAAAGAAATTTGCATCTTCAAATCTGTTTTTGTAAAGCAGAGAAGTGAAATTTCTTTTGGAAAATTTTCTTTAAAGTAATTATATGTTTCTTCTATTTCCGATATTGATTCTGTTGAATCAATTAAAAATAAAATTAAATCTGCCTCATTAATTTTAATATAACTCCTTTTCACTCCTTCTGATTCAATCTCATCTTTAGAAAACCTTAAACCTGCTGTATCAATAAGATTAAAAAGAATTCCATTTATTATAAGGTTTTCCTGTAAATAATCTCTTGTAGTACCGGGCTTTTCGCTAACTATTGCTCTGTCTGAACTTAACAAACTATTGAACAAAGAAGACTTGCCACTATTGGGTTTACCGGCAATGACAAGATTTAAACCATCTCTTATAATTCTACCTTCTATAAAGGAGTTTATCAATTTTATTAGTTTTTCTTTTAAATTAAGAATTTTTTCTTTTAATTCATCTTTTTTAATAAACTCAACATCCTCTTCTGAAAAATCAAGTTCAAGTTCTATCAAAGAAATAATTTTAATCAAATCTTCTCGAGAGGATTTTATAAAACCTGATAAGCTTCCTTCCAATTGATTTAATGATGCTTTGTATGCTAATTCTGTTCTTGATTTAATAATATCTGAAACTGCTTCCGCCTGAGTCAAGTCTATTTTCCCATTTAAAAAAGCTCTTTTTGTAAATTCTCCCGGTTCTGCATGCCTTGCACCATTTTTTATTATTAGAGAGAATATTCTTTTAGTTACATAAATTCCACCATGACATGAAATTTCAATTAGATCTTCCCCTGTGTAAGAATTAGGACCTTTATATATGTAAAGTAATACTTCATCAACAATTTCTTCACCATCAAAAATATAACCAAAATGAATTGTATGAGATTTCTGTTTCTGGCAGTCAAATCTTTCATTAGAATCCCTCTTTTTTCTAAAAATTTTTTGTGCAATTTCAAAAGAATTATTCCCGGAAATTCTAATTAAAGATATTGCTGCTTCTGAAAGAGCTGTTGATACAGCAACAATTGTATCTGGATTATACAGTTTCATTATTGTTCTGTTTTAATATTAACCAAATAAAGATTGGAGCACCGAAAAAAGAGACTATAATTCCTGCAGGTAATTCAGCAGGAGATATTATTAGTCTTGAAATAGTATCGGCAATTACCATAAACAATGCACCAAGTAAAACACTGCAGGGTATAGAGAATCTATAATCATAACCAACAATAATCTTTGAAATATTAGGGGTTATTAAACCTATAAATGAAAGAATTCCTGCAACCGATACTGCAGATGCAGCAAGAAAAGAAGCAATAATAATAGCCAATCTTTGTGTTAGTTTAAGATTTACTCCAAGTGATAAAGAAAGTTCTTCACCAAGGCCCAATATATTTAGTTCTTTAGAAAACAGCAAAGCAGATACAATTCCGGCAACAACAAAGAATAAAGTTGTAAAAAACTCATCCCAACCTCTACCTGAAAGTCCCCCGCTTAACCAAAAAAGAATTTGAGAAGCATTATTTCCAGAAATTAATAACAGGAAACCGTTAAGGGAAGAAAGAAGAGCACTAACTGCAATACCTGCTAAGATGATTTTATTTGATGAAATAAAATTTGTATATTTATAATTTAAACCTTTAGCAACAAAATAAACCACAGATGTAATAGCAACAGCAAAGATGAAAGAAATAGGAGTAATAAAGTAAAACGGTATGGAGAAAGGGAGTAAGAAAACACAAATAGCCCCCAACCCTGCTGCAGCAGATATTCCAAGTAAACCTGGCTCTGCAAGGTTATTCTTTAATAAAGACTGCAGAATTAAACCCGAGCAAGACAAAGATGAACCGACCAATATAGCATTGAGTATTCTTGGCAATCTAATGTTAAATAATATCTTATGATAAACTTCATTACCCTTGAAGAAAGCGTCAAATAAATCGGAAAAGGATAATGTAACGCTACCTAAAATTAAAGATATAAATATGCTGAAAATTAAAGTTATAAATATTAAAATTAGTATTTTAAATCTGGATTCCAAAAAAATGTTTTTTTAAGTAATTTAACCTTAGTAAACTTTAATTTTAATGAATAAATTTGGTTCCTTTAAAATAAAAATTGCACTCTTAATAGTAGGAGTTTTAATTGCCATAGGTATTTTACTGTATACTCAGAGTATAGTTAATAAAATTCGGGCAAGGGAATCACAAATCGCAGAATTATTTGCCAAATCAATTGAGTACACTGCAAATGACACAAGCCTTGCGGGTGAATATGCTTTCATATTTAATGAAATTATAATGCAAATAGATTTCCCTATTGTCGCAACAGATAAACACTATAAAAGAGTTGACTTTTTTAAAAATGTTGATATAGATACAACATTACCAAAAGAAGAAATAAATTCAATATTACTGGAATTAGCGAATGATTTAGCGAAGAAAAGACCGCCCATAAAGGTAAGTTATCAGGACTCCATAATACTCAATCTTGTACATTATGGAGAATCAAACTTAATCAGAAAATTAAGAATTTTGCCGATTCTTGAATTAGTTATCGGAAGCATTTTTATTATAATAGGATACATTGGATTTTCGTACATAAAAAAGCATGAACAAAGTAGCATATGGGTAGGTTTATCAAAGGAAACAGCACATCAGCTTGGAACACCTCTATCATCGCTTCTGGGGTGGGTGGAAATATTAAAAAGTTCTGAAATTAATGAAACCACAAGTAAAGAAGTCATAAAAGAAATAGAAAATGATTTAGAAAAACTAAAGAAAATAACGGGTAGATTTTCGAAAATTGGTTCAACACCAGAGTTACAGAAAGAAAATATTCCGCAACTAATAAAAGGGGTAACACAATATTTTGAAAGGAGAATACCCAATCTCATCAAGGGAGATGGAAGTACAGAGAAGAAAATTTCTATAGAAATAAACAGTCAAGGCGAACTTTATGCTAAAGTCAATAAAGATCTATTTGAATGGGTAATCGAAAACATGCTGAAAAACTCATTAGATGCAATAGATAAAAGTTCAGGTAAAATTCTTTTTAACTTATACAAAAAGGAAAAAGAAATTATTATTGATATTAAAGATAATGGAAAGGGTATAGATTTAAAATTCAGGAAAGATATATTCCGCCCTGGATACTCAACAAAGAAAAGAGGATGGGGTTTAGGACTTACACTCGCAAAAAGAATCATCGAAGATTATCACAAAGGTAAATTAACTCTTGTAGAATCGACTGTGGAGAAAGGAACGACTTTCAGAATTAGACTCAGGGAAATTTAATTTAAATGAAAAACAAGAACTTAATATCAATTAATTCGTTAAATAAAATAAACAGTACCGTAGATAAACTTTTTTATAATGATAAGTTTATAATACCCTTCTTACTTCTTTTAAAAATCTTATTCCAGGTTATTATACTTCTCTCAGGATTTAAATGGTTATCTGCTGATGATTATTGCAGAACAGTAATTTCGTATGAATGGTTACAAAACCCAAGAATTTATTCCGGGGTCTGGTTATCAATGCATTTCTGGGTTAATGGATTTGTAATGATATTTATTAAAGATTTATTTGCCGCAGCGACATTTGTTAATTTTATTTTCTCTACTTTTACACTTATATATTTTTTCAAAGTAATTGAAATTACTTTCGATAGAAAAACTGCTTTCTGGTCATCAATTATATTTTCAATATTTCCATTTCAGGTATGGCTAAGTCTTTCAGGATTACCTGAATCTATTTCTTACTTTTTCATTATTTCGGGAATATATTATTTCATTATTTGGAAGAAGAATAATAAAATAATATATCTGATTATGTCTTCTTCCCTCATTGCGTTAGCAAGTGGATTTAGATATGAAGCATGGCTATTTTGTGCTGTTATTCCGATAATGACATTATACTATAGTATAAAAGAAAAAGAAAAAATTAAAAAAATAATTTCTTTTACTCTTATCTCTTGTATATCCTTTGTAGTAATTTTATGGTGGTTAATTCAAAATTACATAGATAACAAAGACTTTTTCTTCTTCATTAAAGAAACAGAGAGAATATACGCAAAGTTCAATAATTCAGGATTCCTTGAAAGATTGATACAATACCCTGTTTTTTTATTTTATACTGCACCTATAACTTCTATATTCGCAATCAAAATTATTTATGAAACATTAAGAGAAAAAGTAACTACTCTTAAAACATATTTTGTTTTATTCAATCTTATTCAATTAACTCTTCTTATTATTCAAGGAATTTTTGGAACAGGTGGAACTAATCTAATCTCGAGATATATTATAATAAATGGGATTTTATTTATTCCACTTGCAGTAGAACAATTTTTTAGATTTAAAAGATATATTGCAGTATTTGCTATTAGTGTAACAATAATTCTATATACAATTTGGAGTTTAAACTTTCCAATTTCAAATCGGGATGATACTTATGAAGTTGGATATAAGCTAAGATTTCAAATTAAGCATGATTTAAAAAAAGAAGAAAAAATTTATTTCGAGGAATTGGCAGGATTTTACGATATATATACAATACAAACACTATCAAACGAGCCTTCGAGGTTTATTAAAGGTAATCTGCCCGAACTTGTAAAGACCGAAAAAACACAATCCAAAAAACAAAAACTTACAGATGAAGAATTAAACATACTGGATATAAAAAGTTTTTTAGATAAGAATAATGTTTCAATTGCAGTTGTAAAAAGTGAAACATATAAAAATAAGCTAAAGAAAATAGCACTAATTAATGATGAAATTGGAGATTATGCATTATATTACTTCAAAGAAAAGGAATCATTACTAAATGACTCTTCGATAAGTATTTTCACAAAAAACATCAAACCACTAAGCGAGAATCCAGATCTAATAAATTTTGGAAAGATAATTGGTTTAAAAAATTACAAAATAGACAATATGAATTTTGGTTTGAATCCACAATTTGTTTCTCTTGACTGGGAAGCAGTTAATAAAGCGATTATAGATAGTTTGCAATATGATGAATTTGAATTAGACAGATATAATATAATACTTGAATTATTATCAGAAAAAAAAGATACTGTGGTTCATAGAGAAGTAAAGAAAATATTTTCTGATAAAAATATAGAAGATTTGATTGAAAACAATCAGATTAGAACTATATTAATTATAAAGCCATTTGCTTTACTTCAGTATTCTACAAGGAATATTTCAAGTCCGTTTGAAAGTGGATTGTATTATCTTAATTTGAAAATCCGCGATAATAAGTATGGAACGGATTTAACTATTTATCGGGGAGACTCATTGTATAAATATATTCCGGAGGAAACCGAAGAAGGATTAGAAATAAAAAGAGATACAACAATAAAAATATTACCAACTAAGAAAGAAAAAGAAGTAAAAGATTCGGTTTTGACAAGTTATAATTTAGGTACAATACTTGCATTATTCCCGAATACAGACTTTATTAAATTAACACAAAAAGGTAGTGTTGAACTCCGAACTACGATTTTCTTAAATGAATTCAGAATTCTTTTTTCACAGCGATATAAGGGAGACCAGATACTCAATATTATATTTTCCGCTTTTTAAAATTTATCTAAATTATGTATTACTATATTAAATTGAATAAACAATATATTAAATTTATATTTGAAAATGATTAAGTCTATTGTAGAAAAGATTTTTAAAGATATCTCAGGCAAAAATATCTGTGTAATTGGCGATATAATGCTTGATATTTATTTATTCGGTGAGGTATCGCGTATATCTCCTGAGGCACCCGTACAGGTTTTTGAACAAAGGACAAGCTCTTCAAAACTCGGAGGTGCTTCTAATGTTGCTCTTAATATTAAGACTCTTGGCGCAATACCACATCTTGTTGGGGTTATCGGTGATGATGGAGAAGGGAAAAAATTATTAGATGAAATGAAAAAATTAGATTTAAATACCGATGGAATTATAAGAGTAGATGACAGACCAACAACATCAAAAACAAGAGTTATTGCTGCTTCTCATCATCTTATAAGAATAGATACAGAATCCAGAAAGGACATAAGCAAAGAGACTGAGGGGAAAATAATTGAATACCTCAGCAAGAATATTAAATTTTTTGATTCTATAATTCTGGAAGATTACAACAAGGGAGTATTAACAAAATCATTAATATCACAAATCTCAGAACTTGCAAACAAAAATGGAGTTAAAATATTAGTAGACCCAAAATTTGATAATTTCTTTGAATATAAAAATGTTTTTCTATTTAAACCAAATAGAAAAGAACTTGAAGATGCATTCGGTAAAAAAGCAAAGAATAATGATGAAATTAATGAACTATGTTTAAAACTTATTGAAAAGATAAACTGTGAAAATCTTGTTTTAACAATGGGTGAACACGGGATAAGATTATATACAAAAACAGCAAAAGGAATAGAATATGAAACAATAAAAACCCGAGCAAGAAAAGTTGCAGATGTATCTGGAGCCGGTGATACAGTAATTTCTACACTTTCTGTTTGTGTTTCTGCTGGTGTAAATATTAAAGAAGCAGTAAAAATTGCTAATATTGCTGCGGGCTTGGTTGTTGAAGAAGTCGGAATAGTACCAATATATAAAGAAAATCTCCTGGATTATATAAAAAATGATTATCAATAATAAAGTGCGATAATGCCATTAGATTTAGAAAATATAATTTCTATAACAAAAGCTTTGAAAGAAAAAGGTAAAAAAATTGTTTTTACAAACGGATGTTTTGATATAATACATAAAGGGCATATAATATACTTAAAAGAGGCAAAAGAACTTGGCGACTTTTTAATAGTCGGTTTAAACTCGGATAAATCAATAAAAAGAATAAAAGGGGATACAAGACCCATCAATAACGAGGCTGATCGTGCATTAATACTAGAAAATTTAAAGCCAGTTGATGCGGTTATTTTATTTGATGATGATACCCCAATAAAACTTATAGAAAACATAAAACCCGACTTTTTAGTAAAAGGAGGAGACTGGAACGAAAATGAAATTGTAGGAGCGGATTTTGTAAAATCAATCGGCGGTAAAGTTGTAACAATAAAATACATTGAAAATTATTCAACAACATCTTTAATTAATAAATTAAAGAATTCCTGAAATCTTCGTAAAATTTGGAAAAAGAAAATCAAAATATAAAAGAAAACTACGAAGAAAATAATCTGTCAGAAAAAAAAATAATTAAATCTCCTGACCCGAGTACAGATAAATCTATTAAAAAGAAAAAAATAATAAAAAGATTATTTAAATATTTTCTTTGGATAGATACTGCGATTTTTATTCTTATTGTCACAATTGTAATTCTACTTCAAACTACATTTTTCAAAACATGGCTTTTACATATTGCGGTTGATAAAATTAATAAATCACTCTCCTCAAAAGAAAGTTACATCACTGCTGAATCATTAGAAGGCAATATTATAACAAACTTAAAACTAAATAATGTCTCTATTATCGTTAAAAACGATACATTAATAAAATTAAAATATGTAAAATTAAATCATAAATTTTTCCGATTATTTGATAAAGTAATAGATGTTGATAATTTAGAGGTAGAAGAGCCGCAGGTAAATTTAACAAAGGTTATTTCCGGAACAGATACTTTATGGAATTTTGAATATCTTCTAAAATCTGAAGTTCCTGAAATAGACACAACTAAAAAAGAATTTGACTGGGAAATCTTTGTAAAAAATATTGATATAGTTAATCTTAATTTTCGATCTCTTGCATTTAAGAATTCTACTTCCTCATTTGGAGAAACTGAGGTTAAAAACAAAGATAGATTTGACCTTGATGATTTAAATATTTCGAATCTGAATTTGAATTTTAACTGTAGATATACAAAAAACAATAAATCTATTAAGGTTAATAAATTAACTACGAACATAAATTCATCTTTTGTACTAAAGAATCTTTCATTTGAGAGTTCAATAGAAAAAGAAACCAGATTAGAGAATTTAAATCTACAAACCACAAAAACAAATTTCAAAATTGATAAGATTGTCATAAACGATTTCACTCCACTTGATGGAATTGAACTCGAAACTATAAAGGAAAAAGATTTTACCATTAAATTAGATAGCTCAAAATTAGATTTCTCAGATATAAAATTTTTCATCCCCGATTTTGATTTTATAAAAGGTTCCTATGATATATCTCTTGATGCTTCAGGAAAGTACAATGATTTTTTGATTAATAACCTGTTTGTAAATGATAGCAAAAACAAAATTAACCTCGCAGGAAAAGTAAAAAATCTTGATTCTTTGGAGGGGTTATTTCTTAATATAAATCTCGTTAACTCTGAAATTGACCTCGCAGAAGTAAAAAGAAATGTTACTGGTATAGAAATTCCTGATTATAGCAGAATAGGGAAAATATCGGCAAACATTTTATTTGAAGGTGGAATAAAACGATTCTACACTAAATTTAATTTAATTTCATCAGCAGGTTCTGCAGAAGGAGATGCCAGAGTAGATTTAAATTATTCTGAACCAATTTATAAAGCATCCGGCAATATTAAAAATTTAAATATTGCAAAGATTATTGGAAACATTAAAAATGATTTCAGAATTAATTCTGAATTTAATATTGATGGTAGAGGAATTGACTATAAAACTATGACAGTAAGGTTAAATTATAACTTAACTAATTCAGTTATTGCAAATCAAAAAATATTAAAATCTGCCGGAGAAGTAAGATTAAATAGAAGTTTATTGAATTTAGATATTGTTTATTCTTCAAATATTGGAGCCTTGATGGTTAAGGGTGATGTTGATTTTAGAAATTTATCGGATATTAAATACGATTTGAAAGGAACAAGCCAGAATTTGAATTTATCAGCTATCTCTCCTGATTTAAAAACAAGCAACTTGAACTTTGAATATGATATTAAAGGTTCTGGGTTCGATTTAACAGAGATAACAAGTAAAGGTAAATTCGATCCCGACAAGTTAATTGGGGAATACAAAGTTAACCTGGGAAATTCAGTATATGAAAATTATTCAATTCCTTCTTCTCCTATATATGCTCTTATATCCAATAATGGACAATCTAAGGAATTACTTTTAGCTTCAGAATTCATTGATTTGAATTGTAGTGGAAGTTTCAGTTTTAAAACTATTCCAACGATATTAATTTCAAATATTAATAATATAACTAAAAAAATAAATCAACGACTGGAAATAAATCCAGAAACGACTACAATTTCAGCCTCAGGAGAATCTGAAGTTCAAAATTTAATAGATACCTCTGGAAGTAATAAGGAAATAAAAACTTTACTGAAACTGAATAGCACTGTAAATTTAAAGTATAGTGTTTTAATTAAAAATTTACTACCACTTTATATTATTACAAAAGATAGCAGTCTCTCGTTCACCGGGTTTATAAAAGGTGAAGTAAGACAATCTGAAAATATTTTTGCATTTGCATCAGAGGGTAAAATTGAAAATTTCAGATTCCGTGATTCAGTATTTAGAGTATTAAACACAAATTTCAGTTTCGACATTACTGATGTAAACGAAAAAAATGATTACAGAGATATATATGCAAATCTATATCTGAATACAAACGATATTTATAATGGAAAAAATAAATATGAATCATTGTATTTACAAATTAACACAATTGACACAAATAATTTAATAACAATCAGAGGAAAGATTGACTCGAATTTCTTATTTCAAACAAAGGGAAATACAAAGGTAAGAAATAACATATACGACTTTTTCATCGATACACTTGATTTATCTTATTATAGTTATCATTTTACAAATCCTGAAGACTTATTAATTAGTTTAAGATTAGGAAACGATTCTATTTTAAGTGATGATATAATATTTAAAAACTTTTCATTAAAAGATGAAAATCAAAAAATTGATGCAACAGGAGTATATTCTATCAACGGGATGAGTAATTTGAACATAACCACATCAAAAATTAATATTAATAAGTTATTCAATTTCATTTATGGTAATAATGAGGAATTAATTCGAGGAAATATAAGGAAGCTGTATTTAAGTTATTCAGGCACATTAGAGGCTCCACAACTAAATGTTGAAATGACAACAGACCCACTTTCAATTAAAGAATTCAAATTAGGAAGAATAGATGCAATCATAAACTATAATAATAATATAGCAAAATCCGAGATAGGATTTTTTAACCCAAATAATGAAGGGAAACTCTCAATAAAAGGTGATGTCCCTGTAAAGAATCCATTTATAAAAGAAGAAATTTCAAAAGAGGATATTTCCAAAGAAGAAGAAAAAAGTTTCCTGGAAAACGAAGTTAATTTATCAATAATTGCTGATAACTATCAAACAAAAATATTTGAAAAATTTATCCCTTTAATTTCTGAATTAGATGCAAAGGTTAATTCAGATATAGCATTAAAAGGGAAACTAAAAAACCCTGAGATAACAGGAGAAATAAAAGTAAATAAAGGCGCTTTTAAATTTAACTTAACGGATGTGAAATATAACTTTAACGCTTTGCTTAATGCCTCAGGACAAAAGATATTACTAAATAATTTTAAGCTATTTACACCTGATAATGAAACAAGATTTATCTCCTCAAACGGTTATATAGATCTTTCCAATCTGAAATTCAATGATATTGATTTATTGTTTTCGGGTGATGTGAAAGTTTTAACTCCGAATGTTACAAGAAATGAAATTGGTATTTACGGAGATTTAATAGCAGGTTCAGGTGAAAATCCAATCAGATTAAAGGGAAATTCAGATTCAATTAATTTAACAGGCACCTTTGTTTTGAAGAAGGGAAATATTTTCATTCCATCTTTAAAGTCTGATGCATATAGTCTTTACACAGATAACATAAACTATGATATATTAATTGATAGTTCATCATATTATTATGATTCTACTTATATTTTAGTTTCAAAAACCGATACAACAAAGGATTATATAACAATATTGGATCCTTACGATTATAAGATATATAGATTAAAAGATACAGTAGAAATTAAAAAAATAGAATCAAAAGGAAATTTTAAATATGATATAAAGATAACATCAGAAAATAAAATATTTTTAAGATTTGTTGTAGATGAAAAAACAAGACAGGAATTTTTAGGAGAGATAAATATAAATCTCTATGCAGACAATAAAAATAAAGATGAAATTGAGGTCAGAGGAAATATTGATATAGATGAAAATTCAGTTTATAAATTTTATAAAAACTTTGCCGCAACAGGAAACATCAAATTTACTGGTGAGGTATCAAATCCAGACTTAAATATAAGTGCAGAATATTCTGGAAGCTCATATAGTCAGGAATATCAAATGTCAAGAAGTGTTGTAGTTCAATTAAATGTAACAGGAAAACTAAAAGAACCAGAATTAAAATGGCGTGTCTATGTTGATGGCTCCCCTATCTCCACAGACGCTACCGATGAAGCAATAAGTTTTCTTTTATTTGGAAAATTAAAAAGTGAACTAAATGCATCTCAGCGACTTTCTCTTGTATCAAATATCGGAGCCAACATAGGTAGTGTATTTTTATCAACTTATTTGAACCAATTCATCTCAACTTATCTACCATTTATACTAAGTACAGATATAAATTACGTAGAAACACAAAGCGGAAATCTTGCAGAATCCACAGATATTAGATTTACAGCAGGGTTAGGAGATGCGACAATAAGGTTTGGTGGTCAAATATTAACCGATTTATCTAATACCAATTTTATGCTTGAATATCCCCTTCATAAATTATTTAAAATAAAAAGTGTAACAAATAATTTAATTTTCAAATTTGAACGCATTATAGATCCCTATTCACAAAATACAACTACTACTTCCACAAACAATAGAACGGGAGCGGCAATAATTTACAGAATTAAATTCTAAATCTATCAATACAGAAAAACAAATAATTCAGATATTAAGCAGAGCCCAGAAGCCTATTAAATTTAATCCTCTTCTTTCAAAACTTGGTTTAAGAAGAAATCAAAAAATTACTTTACGAAAAGAATTAAACAGATTAATAAATGAGGGGTTAATTAAAAGAAAAGGAAAATATTATTCTTTAAACAGGGAAAATTTCTTTTCACCCAAAAAATTCGAGGTTTATAGGAATAATAATGAAGATATAAATATTCCTTCAGAATACATTACCGGTACATTAAAGAAATCAAAAGGATACTTTTATGTTATTCCAGACTCAAAAACTATTAAAAGAAATGTTTATATTGGAAAAATAAACACAGCAACCGCAAAATCTGGTGATAAGATTCTATGCAAAATAATTAACATCTCAGATTATAATAATAGATATGCAGATTTATATGGTGAAATTGTTAAAGTTTTTGGAAAAGCAGGAGATAAAAATATAGAATTAATTTCTTTAATTTACAAATATGGTTTCGAAAAAGAATTTAGTAAAGCAATTTTAAAAGAAACGGAAATAATAGAGAAAAAAGCGAAAGAAGAACTAAAATTATTTAAACAAAAACATAAACAAAAAGAATATAACTTTAATGACATCTGGAACTTTTTAGAAAGACAAGAAGAACACAAGGAAAAATTTAAAAATTTATATTGCGAAGACCGTATTGACTTGAGACATCTCGAATGTTTTACAATTGACCCGGAAGATGCCAAAGATTTTGATGATGCAATATCTATAGAGGAATTAAATAATTCTAATGAAAAAGGATACTTAATTGGGGTTCATATTGCGGATGTTTCCCACTATGTAGAAGAAAATTCTTTATTAGATAAAGAGGCATTAAAAAGAGGAACGAGTGTTTACCTTGTTAATATTGTTGCTCCAATGTTACCTGAGAAACTCTCAAACGATATATGTTCTTTAAAACAAGGTGAAGAAAGATTTACATTTTCAGTTTTAATTAAGCTATCAGGAAGATATAAAGTAAAGGGATATAAAATCTTTAAATCAATAATAAAAAATAAAAAGAGATTTACCTACGATGAATCACAAAAAATAATCGATAGTGGAAAAGGAGAGTTATATAATTCATTAGCATTATTAAACAAAATTGCTAAACAGTTAACACGGATTAGAATTAAAGAAGGGGCAATTGACTTTGAATCGAGAGAAATTAAATTTATCCTTGATAAAAATAATAATGTTGAAAAAATAATTACACAGGATAGATTAGATACAATGCGTTTAATTGAGGAACTAATGTTACTTGCAAATAGATGTGTAACAGAATTTGTGAATTCTTTAGGTGAAAAAGAAAATAAAATCTATCCTTTTATTTATAGAGTGCATGACGAACCCGAGCCGGAAAAGCTTAAAGATATACAGGAATTCATAAAACAATTTGGATACAGAGTAAATTTAAAAGAGAAATTAGATATAAAGGAACTTGTTACCTCTATTAAAGGAAAGCCAGAAGAATATATCATTAACAATATGTTGATACGGGCAATGGCGAAAGCAATTTATACAAATAAAAATATTGGTCATTACGGTTTAGGATTTGAAAATTACACACATTTCACCTCACCTATAAGAAGGTATCCTGATTTATTCGTTCATAGATTGCTAAAACTATATTTATATGAGCGAAATGCTCTTACAAAAAAGGAATTTCAAACGCGAGTCAGGAAATATGATAAAATAATTGAAAAAGTTTGTAAAATTTCATCTCAACAAGAGCAAAAAGCTCTAAATGCTGAAAGAGATGCAATAAAACTTAAACAAGTGGAATATTTATCTAAATTCATCGGGGATAAGTTCGAAGGGATAATTTCAGGTATTGTAAAATATGGATTCTTTGTAGAATTAAAAGAATTTCCTGCCGAAGGTCTTGTAAGATTTCAGGATATTACAGATGATTACTATAAATACGATTCACACAGACATTGTGCAACAGGAAAAAGAAAAAGAAGAATATTCCACGCCGGAGATAAAGTTATAGTTACCGTACTCCGAACAGATATAGAAACTCGAAGAATTGATTTCGGGGTAGAATAACAGATATTAATTTAAAATAAATAAAAATTAATTTTCAGAATCAGCTGGTGGTGTAAATGTTCGTTTTGCAAGTTCTGAGTCCAGTATTAATAATCCAGGACCTGAATCACCAGTTAATCTTAGCCTATTTAGCAACCTTGAAGCAGTGGCTTCTTCCTCTATTTGCTCATCTACATACCACTTAAGAAAACTAACTAATGAATGGTCATTTTCTTTAATAGCTAAATCCATAAGGTCATTGATAGATTTTGTGATGTACTTTTCGTGTTCAAGCGTTTTTTCAAATGCTTCAATAGCAGAGTTAAAAGTCACAGGGGGAGCAGATATTTCTTTCAGAATCACTGTCCCTCCTCTGTCAATAAGATAATTAAATAACTTCATAGCGTGAAAATGCTCTTCCTGTGTTTGTACAAAGAAGAAATTTGCAATACCATCCAAATCTCTGGATTTAAAATAAGCTGCAATAGAAAGATAAATGTATTCTGAATGTAGCTCTTTATTTATTTGCTCATTAATAGCGTCTTGAAGTTTTTGAGATAACATAATTTTACTCCTTTTATTTTATTTAATAACTAAAACAAATTTTTTTCAAAAAAAGTTAAAAATAATATTATAAAAACCTATATAGAATTTAAAATATATATAAAAAATAAATAAATTTGTTTAATTTATAATAAAATAAAAAATTCTAATTATTAAAATAATGAAAAAACAAGTTATGAAAAAATCAATACTTATATTATTATTATTATACGCATTATTACCAGCTCATTCTCAGATTCCAATAAAATTTGGAGTAAACTTTGGTGGGGCTTATCCTGTGGGAACATTTGCAGATTTATATAAAGGAGGTATTTCTTTGGAAGCTGTTGGATATTATAGCCTTCCTGTTAAGGGATTGGACTTATCTTTAACTGTTGGTTACAATGAATTTAAGTATAAATATGAATATTTCACAAAAGAAGTATATTCTAAGCTTGGAGTTTGGGTTACTAATTATAATCCCGAGTGGACTGCTTTCTCGGTACCTGTTACAATTGGTGCAAGATACAAATTTGAGCTTAAAGGGGTTAATCCTTACATTATTACAGGAGTCGGTGTTCATTTAATAAGCTTCAATGAAAGATTCTCTGCAAAAAAAATCATCGGTAACTCTTCAGACCCAACAACATTGACTTTTGATGGAGTAACAGAGGCAAAAAATGAAACTGGTTTCGGTTTTAACTTTGGTATTGGAGCAGAAGTACCAGTAGGAGATAATCTTTCTCTTGACCTTTTAGTTAAATATGATTTTGGAGCAGTTGTTTACTCCAATGCATATACTGTGTTTAGAAATAACACATCTCAATTTACTGCTGATGAATTAAAAAACATCGGGCTTATTTGTGGCAGAATTGGAATAGTTTATAACTTCTGAATTTTAATCGCTCTGAACAGGACTTTGAAAGTTAGTCTAATAAAAGTTAATCAAAAATTATTTCATAAAACTTAAAAAAGATTTATATTCGATTTTCAGGAGGTTAATTCACTTAACTTAATTTATAGTATTGTTTAATTTATATTGAAATATTAAATTATAATTTGAAATATTTTAATTTGAAATATTTTAAAAATTAAAAATTTACAATTATGAAAAAAATTTTTATTACAATTTTACTGTTGTCGGTTGCATTTTTTGCTTTTACTTTTGAAGCAGATCAACCGTCATTAATTAACAATATAGTTGTGCAATTTGTTGCAACAAATGGCTATGGGAACAATTTATATGTGGATAATTTAATGTTAGGGGAACAATTTCAATATGATGTTGCTGTTAGTTCACTTAATAATATTCCAAAGGATTCAAATTACACATTTACCGGAACAAACCCTTTTAAAATTGTTCCAAATGTAACATTGTTAAATGTTGGCACTTCATCGTCAAGCAGTTTCAATGTTACTATGACCGCTGGCAGTTATAGTAGTACAAAACCAGTTTCAAATATTGCTGTGGGGTCAAGTATTGATATAAGTTTTGATTCTCTTACAATTACTCCCAATGTACCGTTGAATATAGTAATATATTCCTCCTGGTCTCTTGACCAGAATAAAAGCAATGATACATTAAAACAATTTACTCTGTATTTACCAGGTGCAAGAAGAAATGTTGTTTTTGAAGCATATACCAGTGCCACCTGCTCTCCCTGTGCTTCTCAAAACCCATATCTTGATGCATTTATTTCTGCAAGGTTTGACTCAATCGTTCCAATAAAATATCATATGAATTGGCCCTCTCCTGGTAATGACCCAATGTATCTTGCAAACCCTACACAAAATACTGAAAGAAGAAATTATTACAGTATAAATGCAGTACCAACATTAGTAATTGATGGAGTGTATATTCAGGTTAGTGGATATTCAACTTTATCTAATTTACTAAATCCTTATACAGCAAGAATGCAAAAAGGTTCTCCGTTATCAGTAACAGTAGTAGATACCAAAATAACAGGAGACACAATTTTAGCAAATGTAACTGTAAATATAATTTCTCCTTTACCAAGTGGAAACTACAAGTTAAGAGTAGCCTCAATATCAAGAAGAGTTACTTATTCCACTCCTCCCGGCACAAATGGAGAGACGGATTTCAAAGATGTTTTCAGGTTTATGTATCCTAATACAACAGGCACAACAATTTCAACAACACCAGGAACATATAATTTCCAATTTAAATATAAATTGACACCACTTGCAAATGCAGTGGATACAATTTATTATACAGCAGCATTCATACAGAATGATGTAACAAAAGAAATACTCAATGCTGCTAAGGGAAGAAATTATTTAGTCCTCTCAAAAATTAATAATCCGATAAAAGCTGACAATAAAAAAGCAGAACCTGCACCATACTTTATAACATCAGACGGTAAAACAATTAATGGTAGTAAAACTTATGATTTAATGGCAGGATTCAATTATGAACCTTTTGAAGGAAGTTTTCCACCGCCTGGTTGGTCAATAATAAATCCCGATAATGGATTAACATGGGTACAATATAGCGGTGCAAATGGTCCTATGTTTGCCGGGACAAAATCAGCAAAGATGCCTTTTTATGATTATAGTTCAACCGGACAAGTAGATTACCTTGTATCAAGAATTTACAACGGATTGGATTATTCAGACTCTATAAAGTTCAATTGGGCTTATGCACAATATCCAGGGTACACCGATGCTTTACAGGTAAAAATTTCTATTGACGGTGGTTCAACTTTCCCATATATAATATTTGACAGGTCAGGAGCTACTCTTGCAACCGCACCTTCAACCACATCATCCTTTGTCCCATCAGGTCCAAGCCAATGGGGACATTTTTCAGTAGCAATCAGTTCCTTTGTAAACGTTAAGAAATATGGTTCTGAAATACCAAGCGAGTATATTCTTGAACAAAATTACCCAAATCCATTTAACCCAACAACAAATATTATTTATTCATTACCTAAAAACACAAAGGTATCACTTAAAGTATATGATATTAAAGGAGCACTTATAGCAACCCTTGTAGATGAGAAACAATCAGCGGGAATCTATTTTACTCAATTTGATGGGAAAAATCTCTCAAGTGGTATCTACTTCTATAAATTAGAAACAGACGACTTTGTATCAGTAAAAAAGATGTCTTTGATAAAATAATACATAGGGAATACCAATAATTTTCAACTAACATTCCCTGCTCAAAGCAGGGAATGTTTTTTATTAATTAATGCTTTTAGAGGTATAAAATATTAAATAATACTAAAAAAAATTTTATTAATAAAAAAGCAGAGTGATAATCACTCTGCTTTTTATTACTTAGAGCTCCTAATAAATTTTATTTAACCAATAGCATTTTTTTGGTATCAATCACATTACCATTAACTATCAAAGAATAGAAATAAACACCGGAAGAAAGTTTTGAGGCATTATATACATACTTAACAGTTCCAGCAGTTAACTCTTGATTATTGATCAAGACATCAACTTCACGACCAACAACATCAAATATTTTCAAAGTCACTTTTCCAGTCTTGGGTAATGCAAATTCTATAGTTGTTGTTGGATTAAATGGATTTGGATAATTTTGTTTCAGTTCATAATTAGTTGGAATCAAATGTGTCCATTCCAGTCCTGTTGGTATACCCTGTAATGCTCTCTTAAAAACATAAGCGGAGCTACCAGCAACAAGAACTGAATCACTTGCCCTAATAAAGGAAGCATATGGAGTAAATGAAGCATTCATATTTTCAAGTGTCCAGGTCTGTCCTGCATCTGTAGTTCTTAAAGCACCTCCTGAAGTTGTAAATACGTAACCAATATTATAATTTAGCCATGCCATCGAATATATACCTGATGTTACAGGTAGGTAGACTGTATCAAAAGTACTGCCTCCATTTGTTGTTTTTACCAACCTTGCTCCTGAAGTACCTGAAACATATCCTGTATTTGCATTGAAAAATCTCATACTATATATAAACCCACTTCCCATTGGTGCAGAAAGTAAAGTCCAGTTTGTTCCACCATTAGTTGTTTTCATTACTTGAGGAGTGTAGTTTGCAGCATAAGCTACATTCTGGTCAATAACCGATAAAGCGTAAATTCTATCATCAATCCCTGTATATCCTGTTGCCCAGGTATTTCCACCATCAGTAGTCATAAAATAGCCTCCGGTACTACTTGCTGTTTGAGTTACAATACCAGAATTTACATTACCCCAATACATCTTTCTTAATGTATTGGAAGATGACCATGGCATTGGGGAAGGAACAGAATCCCAATTCACACCACCATTTGTAGTTCTTCTCACTACTCCATAATTTCCACATATATAACCTGTATTTGCATCAAGCATAAAAATATCATAAAAGGTAGTTAATAACGAGCCAGAGTTTTGAACTACCCAGTTATTTCCTCCATTTGAAGAATAAAGAATTTGTCCAGTGTTAAAATTTGGAATCCATATTTTTCCTTCATTATACTGAGCCCAAATACTATATATTGTACTAGCTCCCAACAATGTTGTTAGGGATGTCCAGTTAGTACCATTATTTGTTGTTTTATTCATCAAACCATAAGCTCCACCAACAGCAATGTTATTCTGTAATGCTGCAACTGAATACATTGTAGTAGATACAATTTGTGATGGGGCTATGAAATTGATCAGTGACCAATTTGCACCTAAATTTGTAGTTCTTACTAAATTTACTGCGTCACCTACGGCATATATAGTATAAGAAGAGGAAGGTTGTCTTAAAACAGTTACATTGTCTAAATATCCACCATTTCCATCTGTATTTACATGTTGGAATGCAATGTGAACATTTTGACCAGCGAAAGCATTCAAACTATATGCAAATCTTGTCCAGGTATATGGTGCAACAGCGGTATTTATAGCTGCAACAGTATTTGTAAAACTTGAAACAGCGGTATCTGTAGTAGACACCTTTATATACAAAGAATCCGGTGGATAAGAAGTATTAAATTGATTTTTCCAATAAAATATAAGAGAGTCGCCTGATTGTATTGACCATTGAGGTGTAACAAGCCAGTCATTTCCAGGACCTGGATAATCATAATCAATAAAAGCGCTTGCAATACCCTGATAAGAATTACTAGTAGAACGTACCCAGGTTATAGAAGACCCCTGAATATTTTTTATATGCCAGCCAGTTGGAGGAAAGGTGGTGTTTTCAAAACCTTCAAAATAAGCTTCTCCACCAGGGGTTGATACCTGGTCAGCATACAATTCGTAAAGTGTAGTGGTAACTCCAGAAGAATATCCAACCCAGTTCTGTCCGCCATCAGTAGTTCCTCTTATATTTCCACTGGTTCCGCTAACAAAACCTGTATTTGAGTTTATAAATAACGCATCATATACTGTATAAGAGGCACCAGTATTATAAGAAGTAAAAGAGGTACCCCCATTGGTGGAAATTAATATATTACCTGAACTGGTTGGGGCATAGACATTATCTCCGAGAGCATAAATATTATAAATAGAAGTTGTAACGCCCGTAGTTAAGAGAGTCCAGTTAAGACCACCATTTACTGTTTTCAGAACTACGCCAGAAGTACCAGCAGCATAACCTGTACTGTTATCAATAAAGTGGAGACCGTACAATGTACTTGTAGTTCCAGAACCAATAGAATCCCAGTTCAAACCTCCATTAGTAGTTCTTGCAATCCAGCCAGAGGCACCACAAACAAGTCCTGTATTTTGATTGAAGAACCAACCACTATACAAAACTTTACCAAGTCCATTTGTAGAATAACCACCAGCATTGTTATATATTAACCAGTTCACACCCGCATTTGTTGTTTTAAGAAAAGTACCATAATAACCAACGGCATACCAATTGTTTGCATCAAACATTTTTATATGTCTGATATAATTTCCTTGCGGTTTTGGATGAAGCCATTTCCAGTTAGACCCTTCTTGAGAGAAGGCATTAAAGCCCATTAGAAAGATGGAAAAAATAATTAAAAAATAAAATGTTTTTTTCATCTTTTGCTCCTTTCTTAATATTTTAAATTTTCAAATGTATTTTTAAAAACATAAATTATTATTTTTTTGTTCATTTTTAAATGTATTAGAACATGTAATTTGTTCTAATTTTAAATTTAAAAATAAATAAATAAAAAAAAAGTGAAATTTATACATAATTAACTTTCTAAAAAAGTAGAAATTTATTGAATAAAAAAAATAAATAGGTTAATTTTGATAAATTAATATTTTAAAATGAAACATTTACTTGTTATTTCATTCTTCCTTCTCTTCATTATTTCAGGACTGTTTATTTTAGGATGCAATAAAGAAAACGATAAAAACATTTCCTTTGAAGCACCCAAAGAATTTTCCTCTGATAAGGAACGTGAATTAAGTGTTAAAGAAGAAATGCTTAATCAAAGGCAAAAAGAACTTGATGAGAGAGAAAGAAATTTAAACATAAAGGACTCAATCTTAACTGCCCGAGAGTTAGCACTAAACGAAGGCAAAATAGATACTACGTCAAAATCTCAAACTTCAAAAAAGGAAAATAAAGAAAAGAAAAACTTGGAAAAAGAAAAGGAGTTGAATAAAAGATTAGATAATCCTAAAAACACAATTCAGGATTATCTTGAATATATAAAAAGAGCAGTAGAAGGAGGAAATTTTGATGAAAATATAAAAAAGGCAAGTGACCAATGGGAGGGTAGAAGTGTTGAATCATTCAAAAAGAGTTATAAGAATGTTAAGAAATTTTCAAGGTTAGAAGACCCACAAGTTTTAAGTCAAAAAGGAAATACTGCAAAAGTTAAAGTGAAAATAAAACAGGTAGAATTAAGGGATAATAAAGAAGTGGAATCTGTGCTCACAGTAATTTATAATCTGGTAGCAGACAAAAATGGAAAGTGGAAAATAAAAGGTAATATAATAGAGAAAAAGTAAAACTTTAAATTTATATTTATGAGCATATTAGTTAACAAAAAATCAAAAGTAGTAGTACAGGGAATTACAGGGAGTGAAGGTACCTTTCACACTCAACAAATGATGGAATACGGTACAAATATAGTTGCTGGTGTAACACCAGGAAAAGGTGGAACTTTATTTCAGGATAAGATTCCCATTTTTAACTCTGTAAAAGAAGCTGTGGATGCAACTGGCGCTGATGTATCAGTTATTTTTGTCCCTTATGCATTCGCTTCCGATGCTATAATAGAAGCGGCTGATGCTGGAATTAAAGTTATTGTATGTATTACAGAAGGAATCCCAACAAGAGATATGGTGAAAGTCTACAATTATCTTAAGATGTTGAATGCTGAAGGAAAAGAAGTTAGATTAATAGGTCCAAATTGTCCAGGTATAATAACCCCAGAAGAGTGTAAGGTTGGAATAATGCCTGGCTTTATTACTAAAAAAGGAAATGTAGGGGTTGTATCAAGAAGTGGTACCTTAACCTATGAAGCGGTCGACCAGTTAACAAAATTAGGAATTGGGCAAAGTACCTGTATTGGTATAGGTGGCGACCCAATAATTGGGACAACATTCCTCGATGCAATAAAATTATTTAATAAGGACAAGGATACAAAGGCGATTTTAATGATAGGTGAAATAGGTGGTAATGCTGAGGAACAAGCTGCTGAATACATAAAGAATAAAGTAACCAAACCAGTAGTAGGATTTATTGCTGGAAGAACAGCACCTCCGGGAAGGAGAATGGGACACGCAGGAGCAATAATATCCGGAGGCAAAGGTACTGCTGATGAAAAGATAAAAGTAATGAAAGAATGCGGAATTGTTGTTGCTGAATCCCCTGCTGATATTGGTATAACAGTAAAAGCCGCTTTAGACACCTATTTGAAAAAGAAAAAGAAAGATAAAAGTACTAAAACCAAAAAGAAAGAAAAGAAAAAAGAAAAGAAGAAAAAGAAATAACTTTTGGATTACACAATAATAAGAATAAACAACGCCCGCTTTTATGGTTTCCATGGTGACCATGAATATGAAAGGCAATTTGGGAATCAGTTTGAAGTTGACATTGAAATGAAATGTGACCTTCGGGAACTTGATGATACTGATAAATTAAGTAAAACCGTAGATTACCTCGCAGTATATAATACTGTAAAAGACATTTTCCAGAAGTATAAATTTTATCTTCTGGAAACTGTTAATATGAAAATTTGCCGAACACTACTTGAGAAATTTCCATTAATAAAAGAAATAAAAGTGAATGTAAGAAAGCCTAACGCTCCTCTTGGAATAATTGATTCAGTAGAAGTTACAAATGAATTAAAGCGTTAATGGCAGAAGTATTTCTCTCGCTCGGCTCTAATATAGGAAATAGATTAGATTTTTTAAAAGCAGCAATAGGTGAGTTATTAAAGATAGATAATACTACTATTCTAAAGGTCTCATCAGTTTACAAAACTCAACCGTGGGGAAATCCCAATCAGAATGAATTTTTAAATTGTACAGTGAAGATTTATACTAATTTATCACCAAATGAATTATTGGATAATTTAAAAACAATAGAAAAATATTTAGGTAGAAAAAATATTGAAAAATGGTCAAATCGGGAAATAGATATTGACATACTTTTTTATGATAATTTAATTTTAAGCTCTGAAAATCTAATTATTCCACATCCAGAAATTCCTAACAGAAGGTTTGTTCTAATACCGTTAAATGAAATAGAAGAAAACTATATACATCCTATTTTAAACAAGCCAATTTCCTATTTGCTAAAAACTACAAATGATAAATTAAAATGTGAATATTTTAAAAGTGCACAAACTATAATACCTTTTAGTAACAAAAATAAGTAAAAAAATAAATCCTATCTTTTATTAAAAATTACTATTAAATTTAGATATAAAATATTTTATAATGTATATAGCAATAGAAGGAGTAATCGGGGTTGGTAAAACCTCATTGGCAAAAAAACTTTCTGAAAGGTTAAATGCAAAATTAATACTGGAAAGTTTTGAAGATAATCCTTTTCTTGAAAAGTTTTATAAAAATCCTGAAAGATATGCATTTCATACTCAGATACATTTCTTGCTGACTCGATATAAACAATTAATTAAATTAAGACAGCAAGATTTATTTTATGACTATGTGGTTTCAGATTATATTTTTGAAAAGGATAAAATATTTGCGTATATGAATTTAAAAGATGATGAACTTGAATTATACGAAAGAATTACACAGTTAATTGAAAAAGAGATTAGAACTCCAGATCTGGTTATTTATCTACAATCTACTGTAGAACGCTTGATGAATAATATTAAACAAAGAAACCGACCTTACGAAAAAGAAATTACGAAAGAATACATAAGAGATTTAAATGAGGGATATAATTATTTCTTTTTCAGATTCCGTGCAACAAAAGTTTTAATTGTTAATGTAGCAGAAATAGATTTTGTAAATAATGAAAACGATTTTGAAGAATTGGTCAAAAAGATATTATCCCCTGAACACGCGCAACTTGAATACTTTAACCCATCCAATAGAAAAGCACTATCTGGATAAAAAATTGATAAGACTATTTTTCATATTATTTTTTACCGTAATAGTATTTTTTATACTGAAACTTATAATATTATTAATACGAGGCAATCAAAATTTAAAAGTAAGAAATATAAATAAGGATAAACCCAAGCAACAGAAAAAAACAACGGATACAAGCCAAAATAAAATAATTGATGCAGAATACGAGGAACTTAAATAAAATACTTACCAAACTTGTTACATAAAATATTAAAACCATTCGTCAACAACAGACCTGTAGATGTAAATAAAATTTATCCTGAAAAAGTTAAAAATGTATTAATTGTAAAACAGCATAATCAGTTAGGGGATATGTTATGCACTCTTCCTCTAATAGCCGCAATTAGAAAAAAATTCCCTATTGCAAGCATTACCTTGGTTGCATCTAAAGATAATTATGCCGTAATGGACAATCCTGCTAATATATATCTGGATAGAGTAATTCTATTTAAGAAATCACCGCTTAATGAATACAATCGTTTTTTTAAAGAACTAAAAGATAGGAAATATGATATTGGTATCGTACCCTCAACTGTCTCTTTTTCTCGAACATCACACTTAATAAATTATCTGTCAGGTGCTAAAATAAGAGTAGGGGTCAAAAGTGCAGATGGAAGATTTAATAAGAGTGAATATTTATTAAATCTAAAAGCAGATTTTATCTGGGATAAAAATAAGATACATCAAACTGAGAGAAATTTAGAAATTGGAAAACTTCTAAATTGCTATTTAAATGAAAAAGAAAAGAAAGAAATAAAATTATATCTTAATAAAGAAGAAATAAACTTTGCTAAGGATTTTATTAACAGAACATTCCCAAATAGAAATAAAAAAATAATAGGCTTCCATTTAGGAGCAGCAAAAATACCAAACAGATGGAGTTTAGAAAATTTTTTAGAGTTAATTGTTAAATTGTATAAAAAAATCAATAATTATGTTCTTCTTACCAAAGGTCCTCTGGATAAAGAATTGATAATAAAAATAAGTTCTGAATTAGAATCAAGAGGAATTGAATTTGCAATAACAAGTTTTAATATAAGGATTGTAGCAGCAATTCTAACATTAATTGATTTATATATAACAAATGATACGGGTACTATGCATACTGCAAGTTTTGTCGGGACTCCAATGATAGCACTATTTGGACCGACGAATGGGTACGAATGGGGACCTCTTAAGGAAAATCAGATTTATATTCAATCACCAACAAAAAACATAAATGATATTAAACCTGATGTGGTATTTAAAAAATCGGTTGAGTTATTAAATAAAAACTAAATGGAAAATATTTTAGCTGCAATTGATATAGGTACAAATTCATTTCATCTAATTGTCGTTAAAGTAAAAAACAATTCTGGTTTTACCATTCTAACACGGGAAAAAGAGGTAGTGCGTCTTGGAAAAAGTTCTCGTGATATGAAATACATTTCACCTGAAGCTACTATAAGAGCGATTTCAACTCTAAAGCGATTTAAACTAATATGTGAATCTTTTAATGCAAATATTAGAGCAGTTGCAACAAGTGCTGTAAGAGAAGCTTTAAATAGTGAGGAATTCGTTAATGAGATTTATAATAATACCGGAATAAAAGTTGAGGTGGTTTCAGGTTATGAAGAAGCAAGATTGATTTATCTTGGAGTACTTCAAGCATTACCAATTTTTGATAAAAGAATTTTACTCATTGATATAGGTGGCGGTAGTACTGAGTTTCTCATTGGAGAAAAAAGTGAAGTGATTTTCTCTAATAGCGTAAAAATTGGAGCAGTAAGATTAACTGAGAGGTTTTTTCAGAAAAGAAAATTCCAACGAGACTTAATCGAAGAAGCAAGATTATCAATAAAAACAATTTTATATCCAGTTTTTAGAGATATAGAAAAACATAAATATGATATAGTAATTGGTACCTCCGGTACTATACTTAATATAGGTACTATAATCAATAATTACGAAAATGATACATCTGATAGCAATTTCAATATAAATAATTTTACTTATGATAAACAATCTCTTCTCAAAATCGTAAAGAAAATTGCTAATTGTGCAAATATTAATCAACTATCAGAAATCAGCGGAATTGACCCTGAGAGAATTGATATAATAACAGCAGGAGCATTAATTTTAGAACAAACATTCTTAGGCTTAGATATTGACAAAATTACCACATCAACTTATGCTCTTCGGGAAGGTATAATTCTTGACACAATTGATAAAATGAGTGGAGAGAAAAACTTGAATTTTATAACTGATGTGAGGTACAAAAGTGTTATAAGATTTGCGGAACATTGCAATTATGAAAAAAAACATTCTGAAAAAGTAATGGAATTAGCTTTAAAAATATTTGATTTTGTAAAGGATAATTTTAAAGAATGCAATTTGAAAGATTCGGATAAAGAATATTTGGTTGCTGCCTGTATTTTACACGATGTTGGACACAACATTTCTCCCTCTCAACATCACAGGCATTCGTACTATCTAATAAAGAACAGCGATTTGCTTGGGTTTAATAATGAAGAAATAGAAATAATTGCAAACATATCAAGATATCACAGGAAATCTCACCCAAAATTAAAACACGAAAATTTTTCTAAATTAAGTTCTCACAATAAAGATCGGGTTAGAAAACTTTCAGCTATATTAAGAATAGCTGACGGACTCGATAGAAGTCATAACTCTTTAGTGAGTGATTTAAAATTTGAAATGAAAAACAATACGATAAATATATATCTGATATCAAAACAAAGGGAACTATCTCTTGAAATCTGGGGAGCAAATATGAGAAAAGATTTGTTTGAAGAAATATTCAATGTTAAACTAAATTTTTTAATATGAGAATAGCAATTGTATGTTATCCAACTTATGGAGGTAGTGGTGTAGTAGCTACTGAACTTGGTAAATATTTAGCAAAAAAAAATCACGAGGTACATTTTGTATCATACGCAATTCCCTACAAGTTATCTACTTTTTACGATAATATATACTTTCATGAAGTTGAAATGTACACCTATCCATTATTTGAATTTCCTTTATACTCAATTGCTCTTGCAAGCAAACTTTCCGAAGTAGCAATTTTTCATAATATTGACCTCATTCATGTACATTATGCAATCCCACACGCAACAAGTGCATATTTAGCAAAAGAAATCCTTAGACATGAAAACTACAAAAGAAGGATAAAAATTATTACAACATTACATGGTACAGATATTACTCTGGTCGGATTGCAACCTTCATTTTTAAAGACAGTAAAATTCAGTATTGAACTATCGGATGGAGTAACCGCAGTATCCAAATTTCTTAGAGAGAAAACAATATCCTCTTACCAAATAAAAAAAGAAATAGAAGTTATATATAATTTTGTAGACACAGAAAAATATAAAAAAATAGAATCCTGTGAAATAAAAAAATTGAAAGAACATTTTGCCCCAAAGGGAGAAAAAATATTAATTCATATTTCGAATTTCAGAAAATTGAAAAGAGTAACTGATGTTATTCACATATTTTATAATGTTTCAAAAAAATTATCAACAAATCTAATTTTAGTAGGAGATGGCCCTGAAAGAAGTGAGTGTGAAAAATTAGTAAGAGAGTTAAATATAACTGAAAAAGTATTTTTTATGGGGAAACAGGATTCAATAACAGAACTATTAACTATTTCAGATATTTTCCTTATGCCCTCGGAATCAGAAAGTTTTGGGTTGTCAGCCCTTGAAGCAATGAGTACTTCGCTACCTGTTATTTCCACAAATATCGGGGGTTTACCTGAACTAAATTTACATGGAGTAACCGGTTATACCGCTGAGGTAGGAGATATACAAACTATGTCTGAATATACAATGGAACTATTATCCAATGATATTAAGTATCAAAAATTCAGTGAAAATGCAAGAAAAAGAGCTGAGGAATTTAATTCTGAAAAAATTATACCTCAGTATGAAAAATATTATGAAAGAATTTTAAATAACTAATTATCTGCGTTTAGGTTTATCTTCGTAAATAATAAATTCAGGTAAAAACCTATCTACTGTGTTAATTAATATTTCGGGAACGTATTTACCATTTGGGTTTTTTTCAATTCTTACTTTTTTTACCTTTTGATTTTCATCAAAGTAAATAGTCATAAATTCCCCATCAATGAAATTTATCCCGTTAGCTTTTTTACCCTCGTAGGAATAATAAATACCAACTGCATTACTATCAACAAAAACCCAGCTAAGTTTGCTCCCATCAAAATTCAGGATTATATTATTTCCTTTAATCTGGTCATATCTATCAGAAAAATTTGAATCGCTCAAAGAAATAATGAGTGAAAATCTGGAATTTTTTATATACGGTAATCTTTTTGCATACACTTTTCTTATTTTATTCTCAATCGCCTCCGCATAAATTGAATCTGCTACCATCTGTATATCTTTTTGCCATACAATAGGATTATCTGTTAATGTTATAACATCTACACTATCAGAAACCCCGGTAAAATATTTTGACAACCCACATCTAGCAAGGAAGTCACTCCTTATAATATTTACACTATCTCTTGCAATATAATATTCAGGTTTTTTTCTAAATGCTTCAAGTACTTTACTGTATAGAAATAAAGTGTCTCCTGTTTTTTCTGGTCTTATAAGTACAGCATCACCTTTAATTATAGTATAAAGTGTATTCTCATAATTTTCAAGATAATCGCCTGTAGCAAACATTCCAGTCTTATAATCATTTATTTTCACATTTCCAGAGGCAATTGATTTTTTTTCAAAAGAATAATCAGTTAGAGTATCTGAAATTATAAGTAAACTGTCTTTCTCTATGCTAACTTTTTCCCGAGCAAAAGTTTTACCCAATCTTTTATAAAAATCTATATACTCTGCTTTAATAACCGAAGATTCTGTGGTAACAACAACATTTCCTTTACAAAACGAATCTTCAGAATTCCGAAAATAAATTAATTCTTTTGCAGTAATTTTGTACTGTGGATTTACAATAATTACATCTCCTGTGAAATGTGCTTTACTTTCATTAAAATAATATATTCCCCTATCTGCTCTTAGCGTTGCATTTGGGTCTTTAAGTGTAATTCCATTTTCACAGATTGCTTTTGATTCATTACCAAAATAATATGCTTTTTCAGTATAAAGTGAAAGTGTATCTTTGAAAATTTTCACATTACCTTTCAATTCAATTCTGTTTTGTTCAACATATTGAATTGCACTATTACAATAAATATCTGTATTATTATGTACAAAATGAACATTCCCTGATGCTTCACGGATTGTTTGATTATTCTCTGATTTACCCTCCAGTTTATCTGCTTTTTTTAACTCAATTTTTTCCTGTGAATATAAGGCGTTAATGAAAATAAATACATTAAATATAAAAATTAATACTCTTATCATTTTGTAATAATCCCAGTTACTTTGAACACTTTATAATTTTTTAAATTCTGGTCTGATTCAAACCCAAATCCTTCAATCTCCTCCCTGTCTGTTTTGATTTTCACAAATGCATCTGAATATACACGCTGTTTCTCATTAATCCAGTTCATTCTCTTTGTGGTTACAAGAGTATTATTTTTCTTACCAACAACAACTACACTGTCATATATTTCAATATCTTTTGACGGCTCTAATACTTTACCTCTTTTTCCAGTTAAAGTAGAAACTACTTCACCATTTTTGTCATAAAAATCTACTATAGCACCATCTTCAACTAAAGTATAATATCTTGAATTATATACAGAAATATGCCCGGCTTTTAAAACTGCTTTTACTCTGCCAGAATCTGAAAATATCACAGTTGAATTCCAACTTTCCTGGTCAGGTATTTCTCCTGTTTTATAATCTGTTTTGGGCGGTCCAAATTTATTTTCGCAAGAATAAAAAAATGAAAGAAATGTTGTCAAAAGTATAACAACTATTAAATTCCTATAAGAAAATATATATTTTTCAAATATACCTAACATTTTTCGGAATAAATAAAGATTAACATTATTTTAAACCCAATTCTACAAGTGTATGCATATGAATAATTCCATCAACATTCTTTTTATTGTTGCTTACTATTAGTTGTGTTATTTTATTACTTTCCATTATTTCAAGCGCATTTACAGCTAAAGTATTGCCTGATATTACTTTCGGGTTTTTAGACATTACATCTTTTGCTTTTATCTTTTCAATTGATGTGTTTTTTTCAAGCATTCTCCTTAAATCTCCATCTGTAATGATTCCTTTTATCTTACCTTTATCTGTAACAATTGCACAACCAAGTCGTTTTGAAGAAATTGTATAAATAACATTCTTCATCCACTCGTTTATGTTTACAATCGGAACCTCATCACCTTTTTTCATTATATCCTCAACTTTAAGTAACAGCTTTTTCCCTATTGTTCCTCCGGGATGAAAAAGAGCAAAATTTTCTTTTGTAAAACCTTTTTTTTGTAAAAGTGCAATTGCAATTGCGTCTCCTAAAATTAAAAATACTGTAGTAGAAGAAGTTGGTGCTAAATTGTATGGACAGGCTTCTTCAGAAATAGCAATATCAAGCACTATATCAGCATCCTGTGCAAGTTTTGAATTTTTATTGGCTGTTATTAAAATAATTTTGTTATGAAATTCTTTAAAAATTGGAATTAATCTTCTTAATTCACTTGTATCACCACTTTTAGAAATAATTATTACAATATCTTCCGGTTTTATAAGTCCCAAATCTCCGTGAAGGCTATCAGAAGAGTGCAGAAACATAGAATAAGTCCCGGTTGAATTAAATGTTGATACTATTTTTTGTGCTACTATGCCAGATTTTCCAAGCCCGGTAACTATTACTTTACCTTTACATTTGTTAATTAATTCTATTGTCTCCTTTAATCTTTTGATAAATTCTTTATCTAAGAACCTCTTTTCCAGAATCTGGATTGCTTTTCTTTCTTTACTAACAACTATTTTTGCATTTTTTATATCACTATTCATATTATAATTTTTATAAAAATTATGTAAATTAATAATTGATTACAATTATAATCAATTATTTTTTTCTCAATATCTATAAATACTTCTTTTATGCAGAAAGGTGATATAACTGAATTAGAAATCATTTCTTTAAATTCTGATGGAGATGGAATCGCAAAAACATCTGATGGTATTGTTGTATTCATTAAACATGCTATTCCTGGAGATATAGTTAAAGCAAAAATCACTAAGAAAAAAAGAAACTATTTATTAGCTTCACTGATTGAAATCGTCAAACCATCGGAATATAGAAAAAATCCTGTTTGCAAACACTTCGGAGTATGCGGAGGATGTAAATTCCAGAATTTAGATTATGAATATCAATTACAATATAAACTTCAAACTGTTTCAAACTCTTTTACAAAAATAGGAGGCTTTTCTAATTTAAAAATTAATTTTCCTATTAAAGCAGATAATATATATAACTATCGAAACAAAATGGAATTCTCTTTTTCTGATGATAAATGGTTTGTAAATGATACAGATCATATAGAAAAAAAAGATAATATTGCTACCGGTGAAAATATGTACAAAGAAGCAAAAGAAAAAGTAATAGCGTTAGGACTTCATATTCCAAATTTTCATTCAAAAATCGTTGATGTTGAAGAATGTTATCTGCAATCTGAAACTTCATACAAAATAGTTAATTTTATAAGAGAGTTTTTTAAGAAGAAAAATCAAACTGTTTATACGATAAAAACTCATAATGGTTATTTACGATTTCTTATAATAAGAAAAAGTTTTTATACAGATGATATGATGATTAACCTGATTACTTACGATTATCAAAAAAACTTAATGTTAGAATTAAAAGAAGAATTATTGAAAAAATTTAGTGGTATTACAACAATAGTAAATTCAATTTCTACAAAAAAAGCTCAGGTAGCAATCGGAGAAAAGACTGAAATTATCTATGGCAATGGATATATAATTGAAGAATTGAATAATGGTATAAGAAATTTAAAGTTTAGAATATCGCCCAATTCTTTTTTTCAAACAAATACAAAACAAAGTGAGAAATTATTCGCAGAAGGAATGAAATCCCTTGAATGTAATAAAGAAGATTCAGTACTTGATTTATATTGTGGTGCTGGTACAATATCAATTTTTATTGCTGAAAGCGTAAAGAATGTTACAGGGGTAGAATTATCAGAAGAAGCAATACAGGATGCAAAAATAAATGCAACATTGAATAATCTCAACAATTTGGTATTTTTTCAATCAGATATAAAGAAATTTTTAGAGAATAATAAAAATTTAGAAAACAGATTTAATAAACTTATCTTAGATCCTCCCCGTTCTGGCTTACATCCAGAAATCAGTAAAATCCTATCTGAAACTAATTTCTCAAAAATCTTGTATATAAGTTGTAACCCATCAACACAGGCAAGAGATGTGAAAATTATATGCTCTAAAGGTAAATACAAAATAGAAAAATTGCAGCCCGTTGATATGTTTCCAAATACTGTGCATATAGAAAATATATGTCTTATATCTTTAAATTATTAATATTTTAACATTTAATTTTAATATTAAAAATATTATTCTTAATAAATATGGAAGAAAAATATAACATACTCTGGGTTGATGATGAAATTGACCTCCTGAAATCAAATATCATCTTTTTGAAACAGAAAGGCTACAATGTGACAGAGGTTACAAATGGAGAAGATGCAATACAATTAATCAGAGAAAATGATTACGATTTAGTCTTTATGGATGAAATGATGCCTGGAAAAGGTGGACTTGAAACGCTACTGGAAATAAAAGAAATTAAACCCTGGATGCCGGTCGTGATGGTAACAAAAAATGAAACTGAGTCCTTAATGGAAGAAGCAATTGGAAAAAAAATATCTGACTATTTGATAAAACCGGTAAATCCTACTCAGTTGCTTCTTGTATGCAAAAAATTACTTGAATCACGAAGGTTAAAGGGTACTCAGGTAGCTAAGGATTTTATTAGAGAATTTAACAATATAAATCAAACTTTGATGTATGAACAAAGTTGGGAGAACTGGATTAACATACATCAAAAAATGACAGAATGGGAAATTATATTGGACGAACACCCTGAGATAGGACTGAAACAAACTGCAATAGACCAGAGAAAAGAGATAAATATTGAGTTTTCTAAATTTATTGAAAAAAATTACAGGGATTGGGTAAATTCAGAAAGTAATCACCCAACTTTCTCAAATGAATTAGTTGAAAAATATGTATTTCCGTTATTAGAAGATTCTTTATCAGTTTTCTTTTTTATTGTTGACTGTATGAGGTTAGACCAGTGGCTTGTAATGGAGAAATATCTTTCTGAATTCTACAAAATCTCAAAAGATTATTATTATTCAATTCTACCGACTGCAACACCATATTGTAGAAACGCTATATTTGCAGGTTTGTTTCCTTATGAAATAGAGAAGCATTACAGCAATTTATGGGCATCAAATATGGATGATGAAAATATTAAAAATAATTTTGAAAGAGAGTTTTTATTAAAGCTTATTAATAGGAAAAAAATAAAGTTAAGAAATGAACCCCGTTATACTAAGATAATGGACCCCGATTTTAGCAGAAATATTGAGAATAAAATTTTATCCTTTACCTCAAGTCATTTAAATGCAATTGTCATAAATTTTGTCGATATGATTGCACATTCAAGAAGTGATACAGCAATACTAAAAGAAATTGCTCCTGATGAATCCGCATATAGATCACTAACTGAATCATGGTTTGAACATTCCTCTTTCTTTGGTATGTTAAGAAAACTCTCCACACAACGGAGAATAAAAATAATTATTACTACAGATCATGGAAGTATAAGGTGTTTACACGGAGTAAAAGCTTATGGAGACAGGGAATCAGCCCCAAATTTAAGATATAAGTATGGAAAGAATGTCAAATCAGATCCGAGACATTCAATATTTATTGAGAACCCTGCCGATTATAAATTCCCTGTTAGAAACGGTTTAGTAAGTTATATCGTAGCAAAAGAAGATTTTTATTTCGTGTATCCAACTGATTATCATAAGTTTCTCAATCAATATAATGATACATTCCAGCATGGTGGTATTTCAACTGAAGAAATGATTTTGCCTATTGTTACATTAGAACCAAAAATTTAAACTTTGCAAATAATTAAAACTAAATCACCATACGAAACACAAATTGCTGGAAAAAGATATTCCGAAGCCAAAATAGAAATAAATGACATAATCGGTTTATTTGGTCCTCTTGGAAGCGGTAAAACAATTTTTACTAAAGGGATAGCATCATATTTTAAGGTAAATGATACAGTAAATAGTCCTACATTTTTAATAGTTAATGAATATAAAGGAATAAATCCGAAAAATGATGAAACCATAAGAATTTTTCATTTTGATTTTTATAGAGTAAATAATGTTGATGAATTATATTCAATAGGATTAAATGAATACCTGAATAGAGAAAATTCAATTTTTGTCATAGAATGGCCCGAATTAATAGAAAATTATTTAGATCGAAGAATAAAAAAAGTAGAATTTTCGTACGGAAAATTAAAAAATCAAAGGATTATAAAATATTAAAATAAATTATTATTTTCATATCATTAATAAATTATTTTGAATATTTTATTATTAAATACATCAACTTATGTAATAGAGTATGGATTTTTTGAAAATGACAAGGTTATTTTTGAAAAGTCAATTGAAAATGAATTTAACTCCGATTTACTTACATACTTATTACATAAGAGTTTTAAAGAGTATGATAAAAGAATTAAATCTGTTGAAGCAGTTAGTTTGGTTAATGGTCCCGGCTCATTTACAGGGCTCAGAGTTGGTTCCTCTGTTGCAAAAGGAATTTGTTCGGTGACCAATTCGTTACTAATTGAAATTAACACATTGGATTTAATTTGCAATAAATTTAAAAAGGAATTTGATAAGAATATGACAGTTATTCCATTAATTCCTTCAAATACAAAAGAAAAAGAGTTTTATTTCGCAGAATATAATTTTGAAAACGACAGGATAAAAAGAATTGGAGAATATAAAATTGGTAAATTTGAAAACATTTATAAAAAAAAAAATATTTATTTAATTAACGAAAATATAAATTACAATTTTCCTGTTAATTCTTCAGTATTTAATATGAAAAATTTTAGTAATATAAAATCACAATTTGAACTAACAGAAGAAAAAATTTTAAGAAAAGAAGTATCGGATTATAAAACATCGGAACCATTTTATATTAAAAAATTTATTCCTTTAAAAAAATAGTTTTCAAAACATAAATATTAAAATAAAATATGGCATGGTTTAAAAGAGAAAAAGAAAATATAACAACTGATAAGCCGAAGCAGGATTTACCAGATGGAATGTGGGTTAAATGTGAAGAGTGCGGTGAACTTATCCATAAGAAACAATGGGAAGCGAACAATTATGTTTGTTTTAAATGCAATTATCATTTCAAAATTGGAAGTGATGAATATATAAAAATAATTCTTGATGAAAATACATTTCAAGAAATGGATAAAAATATGCGTTCCGTTGACCCATTAAATTTTGTTGATTCAAAACCTTACAAACAGAGAATTGAAGAACAGATAGAAAAAACAAAATTAAATGATGCAATAAGAACTGGTACCGGAAAAATAAATAATATAGATGTTGTCTTTTGTTGTATGGATTTTAAATTCATTGGTGGTAGCATGGGAAGTGTTGTAGGAGAAAAGATTGCACGAGCTATAGATAAAAGCATAGAAACAAGATACCCATTAATTATAATATCTGCAAGTGGAGGTGCAAGAATGATGGAAGGTGCTTTATCACTTATGCAATTAGCAAAAACAAGTTCAAGACTTGCAAAACTTGCAGAGGAAAAAATCCCATACATTTCAGTAATAACTAATCCAACAACCGGTGGTACCACTGCTTCTTATGCAATGCTCGGAGATGTAAATATTGCTGAACCAAATGCACTTATTGGATTTGCAGGTCCTCGAGTTATCAGACAGGCAACGGGAAAGGATTTGCCCAAGGGTTTTCAGAGGTCGGAATTTTTACTTGAGCATGGGTTTTTAGATAAAATAGTACACAGAAAAGATTTAAAAGATACAATAACAAAATTATTAATTCATTTTGCTAATTAATATTTTATTAATAAAAACATAAGCCCTTGAAAGTAATAAAAGACATCAAAGCCCTTCAAAACATTTCTGATTATTTCAGGGCAACAATAAAAACAATCGGCTTTATCCCAACAATGGGCTATTTGCATGATGGGCATATTGCGCTGCTTCAAAAAGCGAGAATGGAAGCAGAAGTAGTTGTTGTTAGTATTTTTGTTAATCCAACACAATTCACGCCAACAGAAGATTTCAATCAATATCCCCGCGACTTTCTAAGAGATTATCATATTTGCAGAAACTACGGTGTGGATTATATTTTTTATCCTGATGCAAAAAATATGTATCCTGAAGATTTCCTGACCGAGGTTTTTGTCAAAGAGATATCTGATAGACATGAAGGTATCTTCAGACCAGGACACTTTAAAGGTGTAACAACAGTTGTGACAAAATTGATTAATATCGTAAAACCGCATTTTATATATCTCGGGCAAAAAGATGCACAACAGGCTATTATATTGAAAAAAATGTGTGAAGACTTAAATATTGATACCGAAATAAGAATATGTCCAACAGTAAGAGAAAAATCGGGATTGGCGTTAAGTTCGAGAAATGTATATCTAAATGATGAAGAAAAAACTGAGGCTGCAGTTCTTTATGAAGCTCTCAATGAAGGGAAGAAAATGATTCTTGATTACAAAGTGGTTGATACTGAATCCATCAAAAAATATGTATCAAATTATATTGCAAGAAAATCTCGGAATATTAAATTGCAATATTTTGCAATTACTGATAACTATCTAATGAATGAAATAGATAATTTAAAAAATTACAAGGGAGATGTTGTCTTATCACTCGCAGCATTTCTTGGAAAGACAAGGTTAATTGATAATATATTATTTAACTATAACAATTAAATGTTAAGGAAAAAGTTACTATGCAAAGAGAAATGTTAAAATCTAAAATTCACAGAGCGACTGTTACTCAGGCAGAATTAAATTATGAGGGTTCATTAACAGTAGATATCGCGTTACTAGAAGCGGCAGACATAAAATACTACGAAAAAGTTCAGGTGGTAAATTTGAATAATGGTAATAGATTTGAAACTTATACAATTCCCGGAAAAAGAAACAGCGGAGTTATTTGTCTCAATGGTCCTGCTGCTCGTCTTGGAAATGTTGGAGATGAAATAATTATAATAACTTACTCTCAATACACAGAAGAAGAATTAAAGAAACACAAACCAAAGACAATATACGTAGATAAAAAAAATAGGGTTAAAAAAATAAAAAGTTAATATTATTGTTAGCAACTTTAATTCTCGCTGCCGGTAAGGGAAAGCGAATGAAAAATCCTGAAAAAGCAAAAGTAATGTATGCCCTTAGGGGAAAACCTCTGATTTCTTATGTAATTGACCTTGCATTGGAGATAGAAAGTGATAGAATTATAGTTATAGTAGGACATCAAAGACAAAGTGTTATAAATTATGTTTCTGAGAAATATAATTTTGAAAAAATTACTTTTGCAATTCAGGAAGAGCAATTAGGAACCGGACATGCAGTTATGAAGACCTTTCCACAAATGAAAGGCTTTGAGGGGAATGTTTTAATTCTTTCAGGTGATGTACCACTTTTAAGAAAGGATACTGTCTTAAAGTTTATTGAATTTCATATAAAAAATAATTTTGATGCATCTTTAATTTCTGCAAAATTGGATAACCCCTTTGGATATGGAAGAATAATTAGAGATGATCTTAATAATTTAATAGACATAAAAGAGGAAAAAGATGCAAATGAAGAAGAAAAAAAGATTAATGAAATCAATAGTGGTATATACATAGTAAAATGTAAATTGCTTTTTGATGCATTGAAGACAATAACACCTGATAATGTTCAAAAAGAATATTATCTTACTGATATATTTCGTTACTTTTCGTATAAAAAAAATAAGATAGGTGCTTTTTTAATAGAAAATCCACAGGAAATTTTAGGAATAAATACTATACAACAACTTCAGGAATTAGAAAATATATTTTCTAAAGAAAATGGAAAAAAGAATTAATCAACCAATTTTTTCAGTCTCGGGAATAAGAGGAATTATCGGAGAAACTTTAACTCCAAAAGAAATTATTAATTATGTTTCCGCCTTTGGAAAATTTATACAAAAAAAATATGAAAATAAAAATATAGTAGTTGGAAGAGATGGTAGAAAGAATGGTGAATTAATATACTCTCTTACAATATCAACTCTTGCAATGTATGGATTTAAAGTTCACTTCATTGGTGTGGCACCTACCCCTACTATTCAAATAGCGACAGCAGAAATAAAATCAGCGGCGGGAATTTCAATAACGGCTTCTCATAATCCACAAAAATGGAATGGATTAAAATTTCTAAACCCCGATGGAACATTTATAGATGTTAAGAGTACTGAATTAATAAAAAAACTTGCGGAAGAAAATAATTATAAATATGCCAGTATAAATGATATAACTCCTCCAATACCATCCTACAACTGGATATATAGACATATTGAAAAGGCTCTATCACTAAAATACATCAAACCAAAAATTATAAAAAAAAGAAAATTTAAAGTTGTTGTTGATGCAGTAAATTCATCGGGGTCAATTATAGTTCCGCTATTGTTAAATAAATTAGGATGTGAAGTTATTAGTCTATATTGTGATTGCAGTGGAATATTTCCTCATCAACCCGAGCCCTTACCAAAAAATTTAACTTCGCTATCAAAAGCAGTATTAAAATATAAAGCTGATATAGGTATTGCTGTTGACCCAGATGCTGATAGACTTGTTCTAATAATGGAAAATGGAAAACCTTTCGGGGAAGAAAATACAATTGTAACAGTTACAAACTTCATTCTTAGAAATTCTGGAGGTGGAAATGTTACTGTAAATCTTTCAACAACAAGAGCAGTGGAAGATATTGCAAAAAATTATAATGCAAAAGTTTTCAGAACTGCGGTGGGAGAAATTAACGTAGTAAATGAAATGAAGCGAAATAATTCTATATGCGGTGGTGAGGGAAGCGGAGGTGTAATAATACCAGACTCACTTGGTGGTCATTATGGTAGGGATTCACTATTTGGAATAGTAATAATTTTACAGGAACTCTGTGAAAATAATAAAACACTTTCAGAATATAAAAAACTGTTACCCAAATATAAGATAGAGAAAACAAAAATCGAAAATGTAAAGAATTCTGATTTATACTTAAGAAAAATTATAGAATCAGCGAAAGGAAAAGAATGTAAGATAACTAAAATTGATGGAGTGAAACTTGATTTTAAAGATTATTGGATACATTACAGAAAATCAAATACCGAACCGATAATAAGGGTAATTAAAGAGTATAAAATATAATGACCACACTTATTAAAAATATAACAAACCTTGTCACCTGTGAAAATCCAACCCAAAAACCAAAATCGGGGAAAGAACAATCAGAAGTAGGTTTGATTGTAGATGGTTATATTATTATCAATGGAAATAAGATTCTTCATAAGGGGAGAATGAATGAATTGAAAAATGTGTTGAGAAATAACAAACTTAAAATAACAAATGAAATAGAAGCAAAGGGAAATGTTATTTTACCCGGTTTTATAGACACGCATACACATTTTGTTTTTGCAGGTTCTCGTTCCGACGAATATGAAATGAGAATAAAAGGATATACTTATGAAGAGATAGCTTCAAAAGGTGGCGGAATAAGGGCAACAGTAAAAGCAATCAGGAACACCCAGAAAGAAGAACTAAAAAAACTTACTATAAAACGACTAAAAAAATTTGTTGAATATGGTACCACGACTATAGAGGGTAAATCAGGATATGGTTTAGATTTGAAAAATGAAATCAAAATTCTTGAAATAATAAAATCTTTAAATAAAAATAATCCTTACCATTTAGATTTATTCCCAACTTTTTTAGGAGCCCATGCAATTCCCGACGGGAAAACTAAAAGTGAATATATTAATGAAATATGTAATCAAATGATTCCCGAAATAGCAGGGAAAAAATTAGCGATTTTTATAGATGTTTTTTGTGAAAAAAATTATTTCTCTCCTTCGGAGACAGACAGAATTTTAAAAACTGGTATAAAATACGGTTTAATACCGAAATTACATACAGACCAGTTCAATTCTATAGGTGGTATAAGTATTGCCTTAAAAAATAGAGCAATTTCTGTAGACCACCTTGAAGTTTTAAAATCAAGAGATATAAAATTATTATCAAACGCCAAATATAATGTAATTGCTACATTACTTCCCGGGGTATCTTATTTTCTTGATATTAATTATCCACCCGCAAGAAGACTCATAGAACATAATGTTCCTGTTGCCTTAGCAACTGATTTCAATCCCGGAAGTTGTATGACTGAAAACATACAGATTATTATGTCATTAGCATCAATAAAAATGAGAATGTCTGTTGAAGAGATAATTAATGCAGTAACTATTAATGCTGCTTATGCAATTAACTTTCAAAATCTCGCTGGTAGTATTGAAGTAGGAAAACAAGCAGATATAATAATATTTGATACTCCTTCCTACAAGGATATAATTTATAATTTTGGTACAAATCAGATTAAAACAGTAATAAAAAAGGGGAAAATTATTTTAAGAAAATAAGAGTTACATCTTTAGGAATTGATAAAGCAATTCTATTGTGGTTTCAATTAACTCAATTTTAAAGGATTGAGCATTTTTTCTTAAGTTTTCTGCAAATACAATTAAAGTGTTTAAATCATTTTTCTCCCCTATCTGCTGCAACTTATCAGATAAAGTATAAACATCTTCAATAACAATTCCTTCTTTTAAATTAGTTATTAGCGGTGTAAGTTCTGACTGCATTTCTGAAAACACTTCTTCTGAAATATTTAAGTTTTTGAGTGTAAGGAAATTATCCTCTTTTATGGTTTCAGTTTCTTCTTTTAAAATTTTATAAGGTAAGAATTTTTTTATCTCATTTATCAAAGAACTTCTGCTTACAGGTTTTCTTAGAAATCCATCAAAGTTAACTCTGATTTTACTGATTTCTTCTTTTAGACTATAGGCTGTTATTGCAATTATCTTAATATCTGCAGTTTCTTCTCTCTCTCTTAAAATCTTAGCTGTCTCATATCCATCCATTATTGGCATTTGGATATCCATTAAAATCAGGTCTGGTTTATATTGTTCGGTTATCATTAATGCTTCTTCACCGTTTTCTGCTTCTAAAATTTTTATCCCATAAGGGGTTAGATAATCCTTTAATAAAGTTCTGTTAGATTCAATATCTTCTACGATTAAAATAGTAGGTTTTTCAAAAACAAGATTATTAATCTCTTCCTCTGTATCTGCTTTCAAGTATTCTTCTGAAAGAATACTTGAAACACTTACATCTTTAAATTTTACAATAAATTTAGACCCTTTTCCAACTTCACTTTCAACTGAAATCTCACCATTCATTAATTCAACGAGCCTTTTAGTTATGGATAGTCCTAATCCAGTACCACCATACTTTCTTGTACTTTGTCCTTCTCTTTGGATAAACTTTTCAAATATCAATTTCTGTTGGTCTTTTGGAATTCCAATTCCTGTATCTTCAACTGTAAAAGTAATATCTATTTTACTACCTGCACGGTCTTTTTCTTCAATAAAAGCTGAAACTTTTATACCTCCCTTCATTGTAAATTTGACAGCATTCCCTATGAGGTTAAATAACACCTGTCTTATTCTTGTCTCATCTATTAGAATACATTTGGGTAGCTTTTCATCAACAAATATATCAAAAGATAGATTTTTCTCCTTTATTTTGAGTGAAAAAATCTTTTCTATATCACTTATTATGTTATATGGATTTACAGGCTCAAAATTTATTTCCATTTTCCCTGCTTCGATTTTGGAGATATCGAGAACATCGTTAATCAGGTTCAATAGATTTTTTCCACTTGTTTGTATACCTTCAATATAATGGGAATATAAATCATTTCCCTTTAATTGTTCTTTTAGAAGTTCTGAAAATCCAAGCACAGCATTTAAAGGCGTTCTGATTTCATGGCTCATATTAGCAATAAATTCACTCTTGGCTTTATTCGCACTTTCTGCATCAATCATAGATTTAACTGCATTATCTTCTGCTTTTTTTCTTTCTGTTATATCAAAAGCAACCTGCAATCTTGCAAATTTATTATTAAACCAATTAATTGCCTTTTCAGTAACAGAATAATATTTTGAATTCTTCTCATCGTAAAACTCCCATTTTTTAATTACTGATGGCTTACCATCTTCATCAAATAGCTTTTCCGGAATGCTTGGTTTATTTCTATCCTCTGATTTCAGTTGTAATATATCATAATATTTTTTTGAAGAGATATTCTCAAGCCTAAGAGTTTTCAACCCAAATTTATTAATATACAAAACCTCATCGCTTTCTAAATCAGAAGTAATAATAATAGCATCTAAACTATCAAGCACATTAAAAAGAATTCTATTTAAATCAATTACAGCTTTTTCCTTCTCTGCCATCTCTTTATTTAAAGCTTTTAAATTTTCCTGCTCCTTCTTGTTTTGATTCATTATTACTACAAAAACAATCGAGATGGCAATAATGATTAAAAAAGTAATAATTATAACGGGTAAATTAATACCTGCGATTTTTTTAATTGATTTGCTGTAATCCAATAACAAAACTAATCCATATTTAACATTGAATATCTTTAAAGGATAATAAGCAGTTATCAATTTTATTTCTTCATCCGGTAAAATTAATTTATTTTCTATGCAGTTATGAAATCCTCTGTCAATATCCTGAATAATAAGGTTTTTATCTTTTATTTCTGCCCCTATAGGTAAGTTGCCTGCTAATACTTCACCCTTTACATCTATGAAAGAAGTATAAAGCCCTTCTCTTTTATATTTTGAATGGAGTAAATTTTGAACGTATTTAACAATATCAATTGTAAAGTTTATATTACCTACTAATTCAGACTTATTATAAAAGGGAAAAATTAATGTAAAGTACTTTGTATTTTTTTCATAGTTTATCTTGAAAGAGTCTTCTAATGTCAATAATTTCAAAGTGTCTATTAGAGTTGTAAAATAATTTTTTTCATCCTTTCTTTCAGAAAATAACAATCCTTTTTTATCTAAAATTTCTATTTTATAAATCAGGTCATTATATTTGTATAAAAAATACCTGAGTTTTTTTTCAACCTCGTTTTTCCCCCTATCTTCAGAGAATATCTGCTCTATATCTTTATAAGAAAATGAATATTTTAAATCAAATTCAATATCAGTTAATACTTTCTCAATGTTTAAACCTTCATATTTGACCTCTTGTTTTAGTGATATTTTTTCATTTTCATAAAGCAAATCATAATTATACACATAATAAAACAAATTGAAAATAAGTACAAGAAAAATTATAATAATAAGAATTATATATACTTTTTTCATTCTAAATTCTAATTAGTTATTAATGTCTTTACTAAAATCCAACTAAATTCAGGAATTGTATTAGATATAAAATGATAGTTTTGTCTATTATAATCAATATAATAATAAACTAATTCTTCCGAAATTAACTTATTATAATACTCTCTAAACTCTTTGATTTTATGATTTGAAACTTTATGGGTTTCAGATTTTAATGTGTTTTCTTTTATTGTACCAAAATATTTATGCTCTTCAAAAGGAGGTAACAATAACAAATCAGAAATATATTTATTAACAGCGACGATAGTCCCGCTTTTAGTAATAATCATAACATCATTATGTTTGCCATTTAAATATTTACTAATTATATTTTTTATTGTTATATCAACTCCAAGTACCCCCTCTAATGTATCATTATGATATACGGGTGCAATACAGGATATCATCCACCCCCTACCTGCTGGGTCAACATAAGGTTCTAAAATCCAAACGGCTTTCTTCTCGGGATTATGATTTATATCTGCAAGATAATAAAAGTTAAATTTGGTAATATCAATTTTGGGTTCAAACTGAACAAGCACATCTAAATATGGGTAAATTCTGTTATATGAAAAACGGTCATTGTAATATACTTGTACTATATTCGAATCTAATCTTTTATGAGAAAAATCAATAATTGCTTTAAATATTGAATCTAAAGGTTCTGTAATATATACATTTCTTTTAATTATATCATCAACTTTATAAAAACCAGAAACAAATATAGCTGATTTACCATCATTTCTCTTCTTATACATAACCCCATTTTCATTAATCTCATATATATCATTTGGTGGTATATTTTTTATTGGTCTTGAGTATAACTGTGATGTAAATTCAGCAGCGTTTTCCATTAAATTTGAAATAGTTCCGAAATCTTTTTTCAAAATATTTTCCAACTCTTCTAAATCATTCAAATAACTTTTCAGCTCGTCATCCTGTAATTTTTTTCCCCCGCAAGAAAATACTATAAATATAGCAAATAGAAAGAAGAAAAATCTTAAGAATTTCATTTATTTATATTTATTTCTTAATTTTTTCAGTATTATTTAATAAGTTCAAACTTTTTCTTTATCAGCGTTCTCAATGAAGGTGGGGTCAATCCCTCATATTCAATCACATCATTAACTACAGCTGGTTTAAACCACTTATTATCAAAAGCTATTGGAAAAACATTCGCAGACAATTTATACTTTAAAGCTATTTCAGATAAAATTGTATACAAACCTCCTGTTATAAAATGGTCTTCTATTGTTACTATTAATTTACATTCCCTAAGACATTCAACAATAACATTCTCATCAATCGGTTTCAAGGTTCTTAAATTAATTAATCGCATACCATACCCTTCATTTTCAAGTAGATTTTTTAAGTCAAATGATTCTTTAAATAAATATCCGTAAACTAAAATAGCAATATCTTTTCCATTACCAAATTTTTCAGCAACCCCAATTTCAAATTCTGGATTGTGTTTAATACCCGTTTCCCTGTCATTATACCTAATATAGAACGGAGAAGAATCATAAATTATCGATTCTATTGCTGCAAGTAAATCCTCTTTATCTGCGGGGCAAAAAATTTTCATATTCGGGATTCCTCTCATAAGGGAAATATCCTCAAGAGCCTGATGTGTTGGTCCATTTGGCCCTGACTGTATACCAGAATAACTACCTAATAATTTTACGGGTAGATTTGCCACACCAATATCACTCCTAATAAATTCAAATGCTCGCATTGTCATAAATGCAGAATATGAGTGACAAATTGGTATTCTTCCCCTTAAAGCAAATCCCGTTGCTACTGCAATCATTGTCATTTCATTAATACCAGTATCAATAAATCTTTTTCCGGCATAAAGAGGAATAGTTTTTATTGCTGATCTGTCTTCCGCAGTGAGAATTATTATTGTTTCATCTTTTAATAAAATATCTTTTAATTTATTATCGTAATTCATATTACCACAATAATTTTTACTTTTTATATTTATACAATTCCGAAATAAGGTTATCGGCTTCTTCCTGAGTTAACTGTGCGAACCATTTATCTGCTCTGGATTCTATAGATGGAATACCTTTTCCCCTGACAGTATCAGCAATAACAACAATTGGTTTAAGAATATTTTTAGGTAATAAAGAAAAAGTGTTGTGAATTTTTTCAAAATTATTACCGTCTGTCTTCCTTACTTCCCAACCAAAAGACCTGAATTTATTATTTAAAGGTTCAAGCTTTATTAGTTTTTCAGTCTCAACATTTGCTTGTAATTTATTCCTATCAACAATTACAATTAAATTATTTAATTTTCTTGACCCAGCATAAAGAATAGCTTCCCAGTTAGAACCTTCATTTAATTCACCATCACCAAGCAGAACCACAACTTTATTTTTTCCTTTTCTCAATTTTATATCCTCCGCAACCCCACAAGCAATTCCTAATAAATGCCCCAGAGAACCTGAATGAAATTCAACCCCATTAATATTTGTGTTTGGTTGCCAATAGATATAGTCATTAGTTTTTAGATGATTACTTAATCTTTTTTCATTTAAGAGACCAACTTCTACAAAGACAGAATATAATACCGATACAACATGCCCTTTTGAAAGAAAAAAATAATCACGGTCAAGACTGTTAAGGTTATCCTTTTTAATGTTTAGAAAAACCTTGTATAAATATAGCAGCAAATCTGCACAGGATAGAGCGGCTCCTATAAAACATCCACCATTTGCTGCCATTCTTATAACTCTTTCTCTAACTTTGAATGATGCCTCTTTAAGATTATCTATTGAAATGTTCCTCATCTAAAAACTAAAGAATAAACTTTAAAAATATTTAATAACTATTAAACAAATTTATAAAACTAAAACAAAATAATATATTCATTTTTTATTTTAATATCTGAAATAACTCATTTTTAGAATGAATATTTATTATTTTATATAAGATAGTAATATCAATATGAAAAATATATTTTTACTATTTTTTTTGATTTTTATTATTAGAGGAGTTAACTCACAAGTTGAGAATGTACCTCTATATAGTCCTGTTTATGATTTCCTTAAAGAAATGTCTGTAAAGGGAATTATAGATTTAAACGATGACAATCCCAATCTATCAAGATTTGAAGTAGTAGACTATCTTAAACAAATCGAAGAAAATAAGCCCAGCTTAAGCCAAACAGAAAATGATTTATTGAATAAATTCAAAGTAGAATTTATTTATGAAGAAGCCAATGAAAAGAATACCTGGAATCTCTTCGGAAGTGGTAGAGGTTTCATAAAAAACTTGGAAGATTTTTTTTCCAATAAGCAAAAATACATTTTTTCTTATGGAGAAAAAGGAAATAATGTTTATGTGGAAGGATTGGGAAATATTTACATTGGAAGAAAAACCAAGCCAGATAAAAATACTAATGTACTCTTGTTAGATGGTGGTTTAAGGGCAAGAGGAACTATATTTAATCATCTTGGATATTTCTTTGAGTATAGTAAAGGTGCAATTATTGGACAAAAGGACCTGGCGCCTTTAATAGAACCAAGATTAAGATCTGATTTCAAATTTAATGAGGATGCAGAAAAAGTTTTAAGTTATGATAATACCGGTGCCTATATAAAATATTTCGTTGAACCTATGGATAGATTTAAATTATCAGGGCAGATAGGTAGAGAAAGATTAACTTATGGCTATGGTTATGGAGGTAAGGTAATTTTAAATGGGGATAATCCTGATATGGATTTCTTTAAATTTAGTGCTGATTATGATATGTTTCACCTTTCGGGAATTTATGCTTCTACTGTAGGCTATTTTTCAAAAAATAGAGATGAAAGATATACAAAATATTACTCTGCTCATAGACTAAAAATCGCAATTAAAAATGTATTGGATGTTGGTGTAACAGATGTTGTTGTATATAACGGTCGTATAGAATTTGCTTATTTAAATCCGATTTTATTCTGGCTGTTTGCAGAAAAATCTCTTCAGGATAGAGATAATAAAAATGTTTGTTTTGATTTTCGTACGAGATTCTTGAAAAACACCGAATTTCAGGGAACAATATTTATTGATGATGATGAAGGTTTTGCAATTCTGTCAGGGAAAACAGATAAACACCAAAAGTTTGCATATCAATTAGGCGCTTTTTTCTATGAACCTTTTTCTTTAAAAAACTTTTCTTTTATAATTGAATATACAAAAATCAGACCTTACACATATACTCATTATGATATAAAAAATAATTATACTGCTTATGGAATTAATCTTGGTCATCCAATAGGTCCAAATGCTGATGAAGTATTTACAAAAATATCATATAATTTTTCTGATTGGGGAAAAATAAATCTTGAATACAGATTTATTAGAAAAGGGAATAATATATTTGATGAAAATGGTAATCTAATAAAAAATGTTGGTGGTGATTTAATTCATTCATTTAGAGATGGTATTGATAATGAAGAAGCAAGATTTCTTGATGGTGAAAGGGTTAATACAAATAATATTATACTAAATTTCAGATTTATCCCTATCCGAAATTATATAATAAATTTCTATTTTGTCTATAATATAGACAACAATATTACTAAAGGGACGAAAAGCGATTACAGTTACGCTTTTGTCAGAATTAATATAGAATACTAATAAAGAATCATTTCTTTAAAAGATTCAAACCTTCAAGTGCTGAAGCATCATCAGGACTAATTAATAGAACTTTTTTAAACAACACCTCTGCTTCTTTTCCTTTTCCAAGTTGATAATTTGTCCAGGCAAACATAAGGTTTGAATAGTAATCGAAAGGATATAAATTTACAACTTTTTCAAAACACTCATATGCACTTTTATAGTCAGGTTTGTAGTAATAAATTAAACCAAGTCTATATAGTGCAAGCGTATTGTTCGGGTCAATCTTTAAAATTTCACGATAGGTATCAGCAACTTTATCCCAATCTTCTACAGCACTTAATGGATACACATATCCAAACTTGGCTTCTATAGCATAAGGCATTATATTCATCGCTATTTTATAATAACTCATTGATTCTGAATATTGCTTGTTAAGGTAGTATAACCAACCAAGTCTTAAATTAATCTCGTAATTATTTGCAACATATACATTTTTTAGAGCTTCAATTGCAGAAGGAATATTTCCTTCTGATTCGTATTTATAACTCAGTTTAAATGCATTCTGAAGATCATCATAAGGGACTAAAGATTCTTTTTGAGCATTTATACCTGTTGCAACAACGAAAATTGCAACAAAGACAATTAATCTTTTAATGTTTTTTAAAATGTCCATTTTATACCTCCTATAAATTTATGTATTGAAATATTTTCAATTTCTTCAGTTGTTTGAGGATTTGTATATTTTATTAATTTCATTTCCTGTGGATAAAATTGATATCTAATTGAAAGCTCGAAGTTCAAAGACAATGGTAATAGAAAAGTCATTTCATATTTATATTTTATTTTTTCTATGTTATTGTAAACAATAAATGCAGAATTTTCAAAATAATTGTAGATATCACCAGAAGTAAAATTTGACTCTACCCACAGAGCATCTGTAATTTTAAATCCGACTTTTGCATAATATAAAAATCTTGTCAAGTAATTTTTTTCTCCTTTTTCTTTATTTGAATGCAAAATATAACTATTAACAAAATATAAATTTAAATTCCCTAATGGATACCAAACAATAGAAAGAGAGTTCTGCAATTGATCCGCATTATTTAATCGTGAAACTCCAGAAGAAATTCCAAAATCAAAATGGTTAATCCTTTTTCCTAATTCAAAAGAAAAGACATAATCGTTAAATGATTCAGTTAATTTACTAAAATTATTATTCGGTTCTATTTTAATATCCTCTGTCTTAACATTTAAATAATGGAATGCACCAAGCAAATTAAAACCTTTTCCCAAATACACCCCTGTACTAAAATAATATTCATTTTGGGATATATTTACATCAAAATTCCGATAGGAATTTGGCTGAATTTCAAACCTCTTTAAAAAATTAAATGTATTATTAGAGTATCCATGAAACACTATTACTCTTTCTCCAAGACTATGAATTAAACTAAAATTAAAATAAACTCCATTCTTTGGAAGCTTTTCCTCACCTAAAACTTGTTGATTGCCGGTTATTTTTTTATCTTTATTCTCATCATATTCTCCATTATAAAGATACCCTCCTTCTGTATACAAACCTTTAATAAATTCAGGTTTTCTATATCCTACTTTATTTTTCAAATTCGAAGGAAAATCTCTGGCTAAAACATTCGCATCTGTATTTAATCCTGAAAATAAATACGAATAGTATAAATACTCCTTTCCTATAGTATCGTTCCCATTAAACATTAATGCTTTCTGAAAATGTGGTATAGCAGACATATAGTTTTTATCATCATAATAAGCAATACCGGCTCTCATTCTTAAATAGTAAAAATCAATTCCTGCATCGAAAGCACTATCAGCAATTATCAACATTTCTTCGTATTTTTTGTTGACAAAAAGTTCATAAGTTTTTGTATCAACAGTCTTATCATATTTTACTTCTTGAGAGAAGGAAAAACTGTAAACAATGAAAAATAAAATAAATATTATTCTTCTTTTATACAATTTGCTACAATTAATTTATTTTTAAAATTAATTTTAAAATAACAAATTCCTCGTGTAGATATTTCAATATTAAAAGTATATTTTTTTGTTTCTTTTTTAAAAAATGATTTAATTATTTCAGACTGAAGTATCATACTTGTCGGGGTAATCTCATCATTTATGCTTTCATAATAAAGTTTATAATCTCCCTTTAGAAACAGATAAAACGGCGCTACAAAATCCTGCAATATGAGTCCTACATTATTATATATATGATGTATCGCAACTGTATCCTCAACTTCTAAATTTTGATAAAATCCAAGCGGTACCTTATAGAATGCAAGAAAGAAGTAGTAAAGTAATGATTTCTTACTTCCAACAAAATTATAAAAATAGAATACTCTATTATCATTAGAAAAATAAGCATAAGAGTTTGTCTCTTTACAGTAAATATAAGAAATGTTATATATATCTGTAAATACCTCCCAGATTACTTTTCTTTTCTTTCCTTTTTCTTCATATTCAAACTCAAGCTTTTTTCCTGGTGCAAGACTAAATGAATTTTTCATAAATTCATTTACCTCAAGATTAGAAACAATTTCATTTTGTTTTGGTCTATTATAAGAATTGTATATTAACTTATTGTTAACTCTATTTAAATAAATTCCAAATGGATAATCAATTGTTTCAGCACCTACAACGGGAACTGCTTGCATTTGAAAATGTATATGTGGCTCTGGAGAGCGTCCTGAGTTTCCACAGGAGGCAATAATTTGACCACTTTTAACATAAGAACCTTTTTGTACTTTGAATGATCCTGGCTTAAGATGACTAATCTGTGAATAAAATCCTTCTCCATGTCTTATAATTATTGTATTTCCCCAATTTTCCTCTAAATTTACTTTACCTATTGGATTATCCGGAATTCCATCTACTATCTCTTCAACATAACCATCAGCAGGAGCAAGTACCGCTTTATCGTAGCAATAATAATCTTCAAGAGCGAGACCCTGATTATTAAATGTCTTTCTATGTGAATCAATAATCACGAAATCATAAGCATATTTCCATTTATCTTTATGCGTTAATTTTCCATCGTATGATTGCGATACAACCCACTCACCATAGAATGGTAATCTAATTGAATAAAAGACCTGATTCCTATATCGATGATTATTGTTTACAAAATTATACAAATTAACCTCAGGGGAATTCATTTGCACATAAACTTCTGATAGTTTTGCAGATTTGTAAAATCTTGACTTAATCACAAGTAAAAACAGCAAAACAGTCATAATAAAAGGTAATGAGTAAACAATTAATCCTACAGAAGCAAAAATCTTATTGGTAGCAAGAAAAATTATTGCAGTAACAGGGGTAAGAATTATTGCCCAGAGATAAGAAGAAGGAGAAGGAATCAAGAAATATCCACCGATTGCAATTGCAGTAAGAATAAAATTAAATCCAACATAAGAAAATACTAATTCAGGATAATTCAAACCTATTAAATTAAAGAAGTAATAGACAGAAAAATAGCCGATTAAAGATAAAGTGAAAGAGATTCTTGAATAATAAAGCAAACCTATTGCGATAAGAACTCCAGCAAATACTTTATGCGGAAAGAAAATAATTGATCCAAGGGAAGAGAAAAAAACTCTAATAGATTTAACAACTTCAAAACTACGAAGCCACATATATTTATCCAGTAAATCCTGACCTCCAATATTATAAATATAATTTATAAAATATATATCTCTGTTAGCAATCTGAATTAAATTTACTTCTCTTATTGCAAGAGAAAGCAACCAAAAAGAAAATAGAAAAGGTAAACTTAAATAAGGTAAAGAATATTTAGCAAGAACATTCTCCAACCCTATTGTAATAAAAAAGCAAAAGATAGAACTTAATATAATCAATAAAATTAAAATCCAACTTGCTTCAAGTCCTATACTTATACCTATCCCAAGCAAAAGTGAATTAAAACCATAATAGCCTTTTTTTATACTGAACTTATCAAAACCAAGTAAATCAGCAGTTATATTTGCGGTTATTAAAGCTATCAGCCCACATAATCCCGAAAAAGGTTCAAGAAAAGTAATAGCTAAAATTATTATTGCAAATAATACTTTATCGGAAAAGAAAATAATTGAATAACTATTCAGAATGGCTTTTATATGTTCTCTAAAGCTCAAAGATATATAATATTATTTCTTCAATTTCAAATACTCTGGAACAGATTCAACTGAATTAATTAGTTCCGTTGTTTCATTTTTCCTGATAATGTGAACATCGCCTTTAGTAGAAATTAAAACTACTTTTGGCCTTAAAGTAATAAATTGCATCCATTGGGTCATATTATAGGCACCTATTCTGCTAATAACAACATTATCCCCTTTCTTCAAAGGCGGTAAAGAAATAGATTCTCTCAGCTGATCAATATTCATACATAAAGGACCATAGAGAGCGGTGTTTTCTGAATGTTGAGAAAATTCTTGAGCAGGTGTCACTTTATGTTCATACCAGAAGGAAGTGAAAAGAATGTTTACACCAATATCAAGTATAGTAGCATTTCTGCCATCGGAAAGCTTTTTATTTGCAATAACAGTTCCAATCAAACTACCTGCGTCGTCAATCAATGCTCTTCCTGTTTCAAGAATTAATACAGGAAGATTGGTCGGCTCAATTTGAGAATTAATTAATGCCGTAGTAATCGCTTCCGCAAAATCATCAAAAGAAGGTGAAACATCTACCCCAGTCAGATATGAACCTTTCAATGTATTTTTTGAAGAAAAGCCACCTCCGATATCAATATATCCAATACTATGATTAAATTTCCTTTTAAGACTAACTGCCAAATCCGCAAGTTTTGATGCAGCAACGCTATATGCAGAAGGTGACAGAATGAAAGTACCAATATGAGTATGAATTCCAACAAGTGTTAACTTTTTACTCAACATAATTCTATTTAATGCCTCCCATGCTTCACCATTTTCATAATTAAAACCGAACCTATCCCACATTGGATAAATGCCTGTATCCATATTTACTCTGATTGCAACTTTTGGTTTCTTTTTATGTTTGTCTGCAATTTCTAATAATGTAAAAAGTTCATCAAAATGGTCAATATGAATATAAGAACCATTTTCAATTGCTTTATTTAAATCTTCTTCTGTTTTATGTGGACCATTAAAAATAATTTTATTTCCTGGAACACCATTCAAAATTGCTTTCTCATACTCAAATCCAGAAACAACCTCTGCCCACGAACCTTCCTGATGAAAAATATTACAAATTGCATTTAAATAATTGGTCTTATATGACCAGGCAAACTGAACTTTCGGATAGCGTGTTTCAAACGCGCGCTTTGCCTCTGAAAAAGTATCTCTTATTGTCTTTTCTGAAACAACGAAAAGTGGTGAGCCATATTCTCTTACCAGCTCTTTAACCGGTATGTTATCAATATGTGTTATTGGTTCAAATTCTGTTCTTGTACCAAACTTACTTGAGATTCCTATGCTAATTTTCTTTATAATTGGTCTTTCAAAAGTTAATTTTTTTGTTTTCATATTTTTTAAATTTTATAATTCTGCGTATAAAGATAGTTTTTTAAACTCTTCAATATCCGTAATTAAATCAAAAGAATACCTTATAAAAATCTTTCCTATCTTATATTTCCTGAATGGTTTTACTTCAATTCCAAGAGCAAGTTTAACTAATGCTTCGGGTAAATTCTGCCCTGCTCCAACTGAAAGATATACCCAGGCAGGTAAACGTGGATTAATTTCTACCAGATAGTATTCATTATTTTTTGAACGAATTATTTCCAGTTCCATTCCCCCTCTCCATCTGGACTGCTTAATCAATTTCTTTGTCATCTTGATTAAATTATCATCTGCTAAAGTTATACCCGCCCATGCTTTTCCTTTATCAGTAATGTACAATTTCCTCATGGGGACCGCACCAATAGTGTTTCCCTTTCCATCACCAAGAGCAACAACATTAACTTCTGTTCCTGATACATATTGTTGTATAATAATTGGAAAACCCCATTTAGCAGAAATTTTTCGCATATATGTAATTGCCTGTTCTTTATTATATGCGAGTTCCGCCTCATAAAATTTCCCTTTTACATAGAAAGGATATTTAATAATTTTTTCAATACCATTTAATTCCCTCTCTGAAAATATTGCTCTACTCTCGGGTACTTTGATTCCATATTTCTTACCAAACTCAGGAAGATTGGATTTATGTCGCTCCTCGTACTGTTCTAATGTCGGAAGGAATGTTTTTACTCCCATCTCTTCGAGCTTATCAGATGCTTTCATAAAAGTATAAAGTTCAGCATCAAAATTCGGAATTAGCACATCAATGTGTTCAATACTATTTATATACTCCAATCTTTTGATTAAAACATCAGAACCAGCTGTTGGATAAGGAATATGGTAAGACTTCTTAACTAAGTTATGCATATAAATACCAGGCTCAAGATTTTCATAAGCTAATCCTATAATTCTTGCATCAAAATATTCTGAATCAAGCACCCCACGAATAAATGGTATCCCTGGACCGGGATTATCTGTATTGTTCAACCCTGTTGCAGCAATTGTTATCTTTTTCTTCTTACTCATCTATTAAAATATTAAATGTCTTTAAGGAATTAATAAAATCATTCAATGACTTTTCAAGAACAGTTTTGCTAACATCATACTTCTCAAGTAACTTTTTCTTTATCTCCTCTAAATCAGTATCCTTTCTCATATATTCAATAATCTCAATAGCAATGGGGTTTAGAGAATATGAATCACCTGTTGAGGTGTCATAAACAAAGCCTGTTTCGCTGAATGCTATTTTTTTATTTATTTTCATAATAATTTTTTATTTTAAATTGCAAATTTTATACCAAATAAAAATATCACTGTAAACATATTAAATACTTATGTTTTCATTATTTATTTAATATAATAATATTATAAAAATTTTACAATCTTTTTTTTCGCTAATTTTGACGAATATTAAGCAAAATTTACTTGATAAAATCGTATTAATTTATTTAAAAGTCATTTACATAAAAATTTTATTAATTAAAAAAAAAACTAAATGAATATATTATTTATTTAAAAAAATATAGTTTGTATAACTTTATTTTACATTCAATTTTTAAATATAAAATATAAATGAATGATAAGCAACTAAAGAACAAAGGATGGTTAGTTACAATTTCCGGTTTTATAATTAGCATTTCGCTTGGAATATTATACTCCTGGAGTATTTTTAAATCGGAAATTGAAAGGATAATTAAAAGCGGAACAGAAAACACTTTTGATTGGTCATTATCTTCTTTGAATGACCCCTATTCTGTATCAGTACTTGTTTTCTCCTTTGCTATGACCATTACTGGAAAAATTCAAGATAAAACAGGACCAAGAACTGCAATTATTATTGGAGGAATTCTTGTTAGCTCTGGGCTTTTCCTTTTATCACAATTTACAGATTATTTTATTTGGACTATTGGTTTCGGAGTATTGTTAGGAGTCGGAGTTGCTTTTTGCTACGCATCTATTACTCCCGCAGCAATAAAGTGGTTCCCCGCTGAAAAAACTGGACTTATTGCTGGAATAATTGTTTCTGGTCTTGCTCTTTCTTCTGTTTATATTGCACCTCTTTCTGATTATCTTATTTCAAGATATGGAATACAAACTACTATGTTGTTTTACAGTATCGCATTTTTATGTGTTATTATAATTTTTTCTTTCTTTATTTCCAATCCACCAGAAACTTATATCCCAACATCAACAAAATTAAATTCAACAGCAAATACTTATGTGCAATCAGAAAAATCGCCTCGAGATTTTTTAAAGACATCAGTTTTTTATAAAGTCTGGTTTATTTACTTCATAGGTGCTGGGGTGGGGCTTATGGTATTTAGTTTTATCAACGATTTAGTCAAAACTGGTTTACAAAATGTTGCTTTCTTTGGTGTTATTATCATCGCAATTGGAAATGCTGCGGGCCGAATAACCGGTGGTGCATTATCAGATAAAATTGGCAGTAAAAATACTTTGTTTATTATGTTCACATTTCAATTAATTATGATGTTAATTTCTGCAATAATAACACACTTTAATACCCATCATCCTGCAGTTCTGTTAATACTGTCAACATCAATTGGTTTTGCTTATGGAACAAATCTTGCAATATTTCCACATATTACAAAAGAATTGTATGGTTTGAAAAATTTCGGAATTAACTACGGCATTATGTTCGTCGCCTGGGGACTTGGTGGCTTTCTTCTGAGTAGAATTTCCCAAATGTTATATACAAAAACAGAAAGTTTTTCTTCGTCATTTATCACCGCAAGTATTTTGCTTATTATAGGTCTCATACTTATTTACAAAATAGATTATCAAAAGTAGAAAATTTTAATAACAGAATTAGAAATAGAATTGAATATTTCTTGCATAATTAATAATTTTATTATTACATAATTTGGAGCCGTAGTTCAGTTTGGTTAGAACGCCTGACTGTCACTCAGGAGGTCGCGAGTTCGAGTCTCGTCGGTTCCGCAGCAAGAAACCCGTAAATTGTTTATGGGTTTTATTTTTTTATTATGGGGTTTTTGGTTTAGATATTACAAAGTGAAAAAGATAATAGTTTTTACATTGGGTTTGCTTCAGGTTTTAAATGGAGACTTCTTGAAAATAATAATGAACTTATGACATATACAGCAAAAAAAGACCCTGGAAAACTGTTTGCGTTGAAATATTTAATTTAAAAGTTGATGGATTAAAACGGGAAAAATTTTTAAAGAAACAACGAAATAGAAATTTCCACGACAGATTAATTTAACAGAATACCTTATCCCGAGCACTTGGGAGAGCTCGCCCCTGAATTCTCGCAGTCGGTTCTGTGAAAGGGCAAAAACAAATTTTTGACATTTTTAATTAAACACTACCTTACCCATATATAAAAAGAAAGATATTTATTAACTATTGTTTCAACCTTTAAAATTTATTCAAATGATTTGAAGAGCAAAAAAAATTTTCTTCTTACATCATCACTTTTTCATATACAGTTAAAACTTTCTCAAGCATTATTTCAAGAGTGAAATTTTTCCTGTAATTTATTTGTGATTCCTTCCCCATTTTTTCCCTTTGATTTGAATCATTAATTAACTTTACTAAACTCGATTGCAAATGATTATAATCTCCTGCTTTCACAAGAAATCCATCCTCATTTTCTTTTACAATATATTTTAGGTCACCTGTATCAGATAAAACAACAGGTAATCCAGCTGATTTTGCTTGAATAGCAGATAGGGGTAAAACCTCTTCTCCCATATCTAATGACGGCTGAACATATATATCCATTGTAGAAAATAAATTGTCAAGATCTCTTCTATAACCTGTAAAAATAATCTCACCACTCAAATCTGTTTCTCTTATTTTCTTTTCAAGTTCTTCTCTCATAGGCCCGTCTCCTACAATAATAAGTTTTAGGTTTTCGTACTTTTCCTTTTTTAACAAATTAAATACATCAATTAACAAATCAATTCCCTTAAATTTAACTAATCTTGCTACTACACCGATTACAATGTCTTTATCTTCAATATTTAATTTTATTCTTTCTGAACTCCTTTTTTCCTCAAGTTGAACAATATTAAATTCTGGTACTCCTGAATGTATAACAGTAATCTTCTCATCGGAAATTTTATCTTGTTTAATGAGTATATTCTTTAAACTATATCCATCAGCAATAAAATGATTTATTAAATATTTATTACGATACCAATGAAGTATGTTATGACAGATAGAATGACAGGAATGGACAGAAGCAATATTCTTGCAACCAATCCGTCTTGAAACAAATGCAGATATTGTTCTGTCTATATTTGAGTTTGAATGTATTATATCAATTTTCTTTTCTTTAAGCATATCAGTCATTAATCTCACTGCTTTGAATTCCTTTCCTCTAAATCCATAAGGAATGGTAATGGTTTCAAATCCCCTATTTACAGATTCTTCGGCAAGCATTGAATTTTCCATCGGACAAATAATAATATTATGTCCTCTTTTCCTTAGCCCTTCAGCTAAATTCAAAACATAATTTTCACCACCCGCTATATCGGTTGCATCATTTGTAATAACAATGTTCATTAAAATTCTTTTTTGAGCAATAATATCTAAATTAAAAATTACATTCTATTAAGTTAGCTTTTATAAAATTAATAAAAATTTCATCAATTAAAACAACAATAACCAATTTGTCATAATTTGCTTCCTTATTCAATTATGTTTTTTTCTAACTTAAAAACAGACTATAAAATTTGAAATAAGACCTCCAATAATCTTGGGATAATTATTAAATTATAGAAGTTCAAAAACTAAATTCAGAATACTTTAAGAGTAAAAATCTTCCGGATAAAAGTCTATTTTATATGCCTTAATAAAAATTAATAAATATTTATTTAATAATTACCATTTTCTTTGTATCTGTAAATTTTCCTGAAGTCAATACATAATAATAGACCCCAGATGGAAGATAACTACAATTAAAAGTTAGTTCATAAGTTCCTTTTTCTAATTTAGAATCAATCAGCGTAGCAATAAATTTGCCAGCACTATCAAATATTTTCAGTGTTGTAGCATTATTTTCGGGTATTGAAAATTTTATCCTGGTAGATGGATTAAATGGATTTGGATAATTTTGTTCTAAAGAATAATTTTCGGGAAGTTGTGAATTTGTTTTTGTAATGTAAGTTAGACCGCCGTTTGTTGTTTTTAAAATTTTACCAGACCAGCTCGCCACATAACCTGTTTGGGCAGATGGGAAATGAATTTCATATAAGTTTTCGCTTAATGGAGTATTCTGCTCACCCCAGTTATACCCACCATCAATAGTTTTTAATACTTTACCAGTTGATGTACAGGCATAGCCGGTTAATGAATCAGTAAAAGACAATCCCCATATACCACCCGACATACTATATACAAGATTCCAATTTGCACCTCCATTTGTGGTCAATACAATTCTACCTGCATTCGTACAATATAAACCGTAGTTTTGATTTGTAAAATAAACTGCTGTTGCTGTTTCAAATGGACTTATAAATGAACCAAAAACATTCGTCCAAGTATTTCCAGCATCTGTTGTTTTAAGAAAAACATTTGCACCTCCAACATAACCAACATTTTCATTAACAAACCAAATACCATCAAGAGCTGTCTGAGTTGTAGAATTAAGAATAGTCCAATTATCACCTTTATTTGTTGTTTTCATTATTGTCCCGTGACTACCAGCAATAAAACCAGTATTAGAATTTACAAAATACAGCCCCCAGAATTGCTTTACAGTATCGGAATAGAGTAATACCCAGTTATTACCTCCATTATAGGTTCTCATTATTTTCCCATAATTCCCACAAATTAGAACAGTATCAGGATGAATTATAAAAATGGACATAAATCTCTGTGCTGTGTGATATGAATTTTGGGCTGTATAATTCAACCCACCATTAGTTGTTTTATAAATATTATATGTAGAACTATTGTATAAAACACCGGAGTGATACCCGGTATTTACATCATAGAATTTTAAGCAGTAAATAGATTGTGAGGGGTTAGAACTGTATTGTATATACCATTGAGAGTATCCGCTTGTAATTAATAACGGAATTAAAAGTAAATAGAATTTTTTCATAGTCGTTATTTTTTATAATAAAATAACAACTATGAATTTTAATTATCAGGTAAAAATAATTTGTGCTCCTGCTGACAATTCATAGAACTTACCCACGGAGATAATATCCTTTACCTGCGGGCAAAAATCTTCTTTTTTAAGATGAAACATATCAACACTTGCCTTGCAGGCGTAAATTTCTACTCCAGCATCATGACACATTTCTATAAATTCTCTAACAGGCGGAATATCAAGTTTTTCCATTTCTTTTTTCATCATATAAGTAGCAAATGCTGACATACCTGGAATAGCACCTAAAATAGTTGGCATATGCATTCCGGGATTTCCTACGGTAGCAACTTTAATCTTATCCATTCGCTTATTTATTATAGCATCTAAACCAAAAAAAGTAAAAAACAAAGTTGCTTCGATTCCTTCCATCCTTGCACCGTTTGCCATTATGAGCCCTGGATAAATTCCATCAAGCGAACCTCTTGAAACGATAATTGATACTTTTTTAATAGGTTCAGGTTTTGATTCAGTCATATTTTTTTCCTCCTTTGTAATTAGTAATTAAATACAACCTTTAGGTTTGGGCAATCCGGCAATTTTAGCAGCTTTTTTTGCCGGACCTTGCGGAAAGAGTTCATACAATTCTTTAGTGGAGATTCCGCTTTCTTTGTTAAGTTTTCTTATCGAAGGTGCATCGCCTTTTTCCTTAAACACCTTTCTCATAAAATTTATTACCTGCCAATGTTTTTCTGTGAGATTATCTATACCTTCAATCTTTGCAAGTTCCTTTGCAACATTTTCGTCCCAATCATCAACATTTTTCATATGTCCATCTTCATCAAATTCAATTGTTTTTCCTGCAATTACTTGTGTTGTCATTTTATTCTCCTTTTTTTATTTTTTTTCTTGTAATTCTGAAAACTTTTTTAATATCTTTAAAACTGTGAATAATACTTTTTTTACCTCTTGATTATTCATCTCTTTGAAAATCTTAAGATATGTCAATTTCCCTTCAGGATATGTTTTTGATTCACTCAAAGACTCTAATAAATTATTTACAGCATTCAATGTTTCTTCTTGAGTAAGTTTCTTAAATATATCTGTTATTAGAGTAATATTTTCGGATAATATTTTAATATCCTCTTTAGAATAATTTTCTAAAATTATATTGAACAATTTAGATAAATCTTTTATAAATACAAAAAATCCTTTCCGGTCTAATTCATCTAACTTATTCATTACATCAATAAATAACTCTTTTGACACCGGAGCAAAATCCTGTATAAAGTCTCTAATATTCTCAATTTGTTCAAATAATCTTGTTAAATTATTAATATTTCTGAGAAGTTTTTTAAATAAAAAATATATATCTCCTGTTTTAATGTAATCGTGAACTTCTTCAAGTTCATATACAGCAGAGTCGTAGACATCCTTTCCCACCCTCATTAAATCTTCTTTTAAGTCCTGCATTTCTTGCCTGTGCTTCTTCTGTAATTCTATTTCCTGAACTATAAAATCGAGCTTCTTATTTAAATCATCAAAATAATTTTTAATATCCTTTTCTTCCATTTTATCACCTCCTTTTTCCTGCCATTGTCATTTGCGCTTCTATTGGCAGTTCACGACCCTTTAACAAAAAGTTCCAGTACATCCATCTAAACATAATCTTACCATAGTGATTCATCTTCGTTTCTTCCAAAAGAGAAAACGGACCTATTCCAGGTAAAGGGAATTTACCAGGTAAAGGTTCTGTATCATAATTAAAATCTATTAATATCCCTTTTCCAAAGCCTGATTCAATAAAACAATTTGCGTGACCGTCAAACTCCGCTGTTAACTCTCTTCCTTCTATAGCTGCAATAATATTATCAGTAAGGATTTCAGACTGGAAATGCGCAACTGAGCCGGCTTTGGAACTGGGTAAATCGGTTGCGTCTCCAATAACAAAAATATTTTGAAATTCAAGAGAGCGCAAAGTTTTTTTATCAGTAGGAATATAATTTAATTCATCTCCCATATTGCTTCTTGCAATTAAATCATCACCCATATTAGTTGGAATTGTTATTAACACATCAAATTTAATTTTCTTTTCATCCCAGGAGATAATTTCTTTATTTTCATTATCGACCCTTGCAATATTATATTCAGAAACAAGTTCAATATTTTTCTTAGAAAGAAAATCTCCGAATATCGCAGACGCTCTGGGTTTAGTAAAAGCGCCGGGAAGAGGTGTCACAAATTTTAAATTTACTTTATTTCTTAGACCTCTCTCGGTAAAATACCAGTCTGCAAGGAATGCAAATTCCAGCGGAGCAACCGGGCATTTGATAGGCATCTCAGTTATACTAATAACAACATCACCACCTTTAAACTGCTTAAAATAAGAAGCGAGTAAAACAGATCCATCAATAGAATAAAAATCAAAAATACTTTTATACCACAATTTAGATTTTAAACCTTCGGTTTCTTCTGGTTTAATTTGACTACCAGTTGCAATAATAAGAAAATCATATTGTATTATTGCATCATTTTTTAAAACAATTCTGTTTTTTTCAGGTTCAATTCTCTCAACTTTTGAAATAACAACATTTGCTCCAGGTGGAAAAAAATCTCGTTTAGGTTTTATTACATCTTTCTTTGTATAAATACCGAAAGGAATAAATAAAAATCCAGGCTGATAATAATGAGTCTCGTTCTCATCTATAATTGTAATCTGCCATTCATTTAAATCAAGTAAATTAAATAATTTATTCAGCATAATTGTTCCGCCGGTACCAGCTCCAAGAATAACTATTTTCTTCATAAATTTAATATTTATTTAATGTACTAAACAAAATTTTAGGTATAAAAGTACCATTTTTTTAAAAAAATTAAGAATATTATTTATATACCTTATTTCTATTATTAAATTCTCCTGTAACAACATTCTCATACATCTCGTATATAAATATAAATTAAATCAAATAAGTATGTTGAAATTCAACAAAGTATTTTTCTATGTATTTATTTTCTCTTTAATCTCCTTAAATATTAGTTTTTCTCAGGATAAAGAGAATAATACAATAATCAAAGGGGTTGTGCTTGACAAAAATACAAATCAACCTCTTGAACTTGCAACAGTCCAGGTTTTCAATACGGAAGATTCTTCATTAATTGGAGGGGCTGCAACAGATAAAGAAGGAAAATTTTTAATTGAAAAAATACCAACAGGTAGTTATACAATTAGAATCAGTTTTATTGGATATAATACTGCAGTTGTAAGAAATGTAAAATTAGAAAAAGATAAAGTGTTAAATCTGGGGACAATTAAACTTGAAGTGAATTCAGAATCAACTGAAGAAATACAGGTTGAAGATGAAGCCCCAATAATGACTTACGAACAGGGCAAAAAAGTCTACGATGTAAAAAAAGATTTAACAGCCCAGAACGGTACTGTTCTTGATTTGTTGAAAAATATTCCTTCTGTAGATGTGGATAATAATGGAAATGTTAGTTTAAGAGGAGGTGGTAATGTAAAAATTCTTATTGATGGAAAACCATCCGCATTACTTAGCAATGGAACGCAAATGCTTCAAAACATACCTGCAAGTTTAGTAGAAAAAATTGAAATAATTAATAACCCCTCCGCTAAATATGAAGCAGAAGGAATTTCAGGAATTATAAACATAATAATGAAAGCTGGAGAAAAGAATCATGGATATAATGGAAATATCAGAATAAACGGGGGAACTGAAGATAAGTATAATATATACGGTAGCGCTTCACTGGTAAAAGGAAAATTTAGCTTCAATGGTATGTACAGTTTCTGGAATTATTCTATGCCTGGTAAAACTGATTTGTACAGAGTTAATTATTTGAGCACAGTATCAAGGTTTATTGACCAAAACTTTGACTGGAAATATAAAGGACTTTCCCATTATGCATCATTAGGAGGAGACTGGGAAATAAATAAGCATAACACTTTATCACTTGTAACAAGTTTCTTTGCATTTGATAGGAATATTAATAATAAAAATATTCTAAATTTCTATGATGCTTCAAATAATCTTTCCTCTACTATAAAATATTTTCTTGATGATAACAGAGACGGTTACTATTATGATGGTACAATAACATACTCCAAAAAATTTGAAGAAAAAAATAGAGATTTTACTGCTTACTTAAACTTATCAGGGAGGGATGAAAATACTTTAATTAATTATGATATATATGATTTTATGAATACTTTAACGAAAACAAAAAATGAATCAAATTATAAATTTGACTTTTTAAATTTACAGGCAGATTATGTTCATCCATTCAGTGAAACCAATAAACTTGAAACAGGTATTAAATCAAATGTAAGGTTAATAAATGGTGATTACAAATTTTATCAACTCAATACTAATACAGGTAATTGGGAAGAACAATTTAATAAAAATAACGATGTAAATTATAAAGATTTAATTTCCGCTGCTTATATTACATATAGTGGTAATTATAAGGATTTCAGCTATCAGGCAGGACTCAGAACCGAACATACATATCTTGATTTTTCAATTTTAGACGGAACTGAAATGTACAATAGAAGCTATATTGATTTTTTCCCAAGTATAAGTTTATCTCAAAAACTTGGAATTGAAAATCAGTTTCAAACTACTTATAGCAGAAGAATTAATAGACCCAATTTATTTTTATTAAATCCATTCGTAGAAAATCTTGACGAATATACAAAAAGAACTGGTAATCCATATTTAAATCCTGAATATATAAATTCTTTTGAACTCGGATATACACGGTCTTTAAATTTTGCGATGTTAACATTAACCGGTTTTTATAGAAACACAAAAAACAGTATACAATATCTCACTTATGCAGACTCTACCGGGGTTAATCTTATGAAACCTGAAAATCGAGGTACTTCTAATACATTTGGTTTAGAATTTATAGTTCAGGGTGGCTTAGCAAAATGGTGGACTGTTTATGGAAGTGTAAGTTATTTTAATACAAATATTTTTTATGATGGCGGCACTAACAGTTTTGATAAAACCTATAATGCATGGTCAACCCGAATAAACACAAATGCAGCAATTCCTGACTTGTTTGATGTGCAAATTACATATTTTTACTTTGGAAAACAGGAAACTGCTCAAGGATCTATAGACCCATTTCAAATGTTAAACCTATCTTTACAAAAAAGTCTTTTTGAAAATAAACTAATAATTGGTTTAAGAATAAATGATTTATTCAATCAACAAAAATTTTATCGTGTAGCAACAGGACCAGATTTTTCTCAAATAATATATCAAAAAGCAAATTCAAGAGCAGCATTTCTTACTTTAACATTTAACTTTGGTGAACAACTGAGTACAAAATCTCAGAAAACAGCACAAAAGAAACAAAGAGAAATAGAAGGTGAAATTCAGAATACAGGTAATTAATGATTTTATCGAACTTATTATAGTATTTATATGTTTAAGAAAATGAATATAAAATTAAATAAAATTTAGAAATGAAAAAAAATGTAGGTTCAATAGATAAAACTTTAAGAATACTCTTAGCTATTATTATTGCTATTCTATTCTTTACTAAAGTAATAACAGGAACATTAGGTATTATATTATTAATTTTTGCTGGGATTCTTGTTATTACAAGTTTAATAGGTTTCTGCGGACTTTATACTATTCTGGGAATAAACACCTGTAAGATTAAGAACAAGGAAAGTTAACATAAGTTACATTATTTACTTAATCTTTGGAGTTTTAAGTACTTTGGACTTTTGATTATCGGATAGTTTATAATAACTTATATACAAAGTAATATCACTATATACTGATACATCTTCTTCATAGAGTGTATAAGAATAATAATCATCTTCCATTACTATCTTAAAATCATATCTCCCTTCATCAAGCAGTATTGATTCAGACTCACCTGGATAAATATTATTGTAAATTTGATTTTTACTCCACCTCCCACTGTATCCATAATAATCCCTTACATATACGCAAGTAATATATTTATCATAATCATCATTATAAATAGTTACATAATGAGTAGCAACTAAAAGCCTGTCGCAACTCATCAAGATAAGTGATAGTAATGGTATTATTAATATGGTAATAATTTTTCTCATAAAAAATTTTATTGTTCTAATTTTTATACATCAATCCTTTATAAGGGGTTCCTCAGCATTATCAGAATTTATTTCATCCCGAATGTAAGAAAAATATTCAGGGGCAATATTTTTGAAAATAAACCTTCTGTTCTTTAATAATTTATTCGCATAACACACGGTTTTTTTCTGGTAAGCCACTTGAAAAATTATACCATTTACTTGTCAATCAGTAAAGTTATATAATATTTTTTAAGATTGTATAAATTATGTGTTAATAAAATAAACTTGATAATTATAGAAATGATATATAGATTTTAAAATAAAATATTTTTAAGTATAAATATGAAAGCAAGAAATATTTTTTTAATATTCATTATTCAAATATTTATTTCCCAATTTTCTTTCTCTCAATTGGGGTGGATTTCTCAAAATCCATACCCACAGGGTAACCCCCTTTATAAAGTACAAGCAATTAGTCAAAATGTAATTTACGCAGGAGGCGGAGGACGAGCGTTAATAAAATCAACTGATGGTGGAAATAGCTGGATTATTCTAACTTATAATATTCCAGATTGGAATTATCCAAATACCACCAGTATAAACTCTTTTATCTTTTTATCTGAACAAACAGGTTACATTTGTGGAACTAAAGGAAAGGTTTACAAAACAATGGATGGTGGTAACAGTTGGATAGAACAAACAACAGGTTTAGCAACTGATTTGTATTCCATATCTTTTCCATCACAAAATACAGGATATGCAGTAGGGATGAACGGGAAAATAATAAAAACAACCGATGGTGGTAACAATTGGTTTGAACAAAATAGCGGTGGCACTGGAACTTTATCATCTGTATTTTTTATTGATAATCTTTATGGATGGATATGTGGCTCTTTACTATCAGGAAATATTTTAAAAACTACAAATGGTGGAGAAAATTGGATACCAATTAACTGCAGTGTGACAACAAGCTTATATTCATTGTTTTTTATTTCTAATCAAATCGGTTGGGCTTCTGGATATAGTGGAAAAATAATTAAAACCACAGACGGGGGTAATAACTGGACAGTGTTAAACACAGGTAGTATAAATGATTTTATTTCTATATTTTTCTCTTCTCCTGATACAGGTTGGGCTGTTGGTGGTAATGAAGGATGTATTGTTTTAAAAACAATTGATGGTGGTAATACCTGGGTTCCCCAAACTGGGAATTTACCTTACTGTACAAATTATCGTTCAGTACATTTTGTATCAAACACAACCGGCTGGATTACAGGATATGAGGGAAAAATATTTAAAACAACAGATGGAGGAACGATATGGCAAAGTCAATCACAGGGCTTAACAAACGCTTTTTATACTGTTAAATTCATCTCACCTGAAACAGGTTGGGCTGCCGGGACATACAACTCATTACTGAAAACAACTAATGGCGGCACGAATTGGTTTCAGCAAATCAGTTCTACTTTGCTTCATTATGACAATTTATTTTTTACTTCTGGTACAACCGGTTTTGCTTCAGGTAAATCAATGAATGGTGACACAAGCTATATTATAAAAACAACCAATGGTGGTTTTGATTGGCTCCCCAAATACAAACAGTATAATTACTTATTTAAATCATTATTTTTTATATCAGCCGAAACAGGTTGGGCTGCTGGTTATAAAAGCACCCCTCCAAGAACCGGAATAATATTAAAAACAACAAATGGCGGAAACAACTGGACAGTACAATATAATGTAGTCTCAGACACTGCTTCTCTGGAAGCAATATTTTTCAGCTCCCCAAATACAGGTTTCGCAACAGGATGGTGGAGCAAACTACTTAGAACGACCAACGGTGGTGCAAATTGGTATCTTGTTTCAACAGGTACTACAAATGTTTATTTTAATTCATTATCCTTTGTAAATGAAAACACAGGATGGTTATCTGGTTGGTACAAAACTATTTTGAAAACAACTAATGCAGGAATTAACTGGTTCTCTCAATCGGCAGGAATCCCCGCTATTATTGGTTCCTGTAATTTTGAAGAAATTAATTTTGCTGATTCATTAAACGGTTGGGTTACCGGTAGTAATAAAATTTTATGTACCACAAATGGAGGTACAAACTGGATAGACCAGTCTTTTGGTACATCTACTGTAAATTTTTCGTTGTGTTTTGTTAATTCTCTTACAGGTTGGTTTGTTGGTAGCTCCGGAACAATTTTTAAAACTATATCAGGAGGGTTTCCTGTTTCTATAAAGAAATTTGAAAATCAAAACACCCCTGATAAATTCTTATTATATCAAAATTATCCTAATCCTTTTAATAGTTCCACAATTATTAAATTTGAAATTCCTATTAACTCTGATGTGAAAATTAAAGTTTATGATATTACAGGAAAAGAAATTGCAACTTTGTTAGATACTTATTTATCTGAAGGTATTTACCACATAACATTTAATACTGGCACATTAACTCGAAATTTAGCAAGTGGGATTTACTTTTATAAAATAATTATAAATAACGGCGAGTCTTATAGTTGTGTTAAGAAAATGGTATATATAAAATAATAAAATTACCTGTTTACATATTTGGATAGATTTATTACCTTACTTGAAAGAGAAAGAAATGGGATTGTTAAAATTTGATTATTCTCAACTACTGTTGACAAAATTAAATTCTCAGTAATATTGTTATTAAAAGTTTTTTTATAATTTACAATCCATAAATCATTAGGAAAACCTGTTAAGCCGGTTATGTATTGAGGTAGGTTTAGAGTACCAAGTGCTGGTATTAAAAACATATTTACAGATTTCGTTGCACCAGTAATATTATTGTTGAAAAAATAATTTCCATTTAAATAACTTGGGGCTGGAATAAAAGACGAATCAAACTTAATTACCGGGTTTGAGGTATTTGCATATTCTAATGATATATCACTATCAATAATAGAATTTGTGGAAGTCGTAATATTGAAGTTAATATTGTTTAATAAAGTTAGTGCACCTGAAATAATATTTTTTGCGGAAGTATCGGAAATTAAATTTATAACTGTACTTAAATTGAAAAATTGAGTTAATTCTATACAGTCCTTAGAACCGGGAATGGGATTCGGAGTAAAGACAGCCAGCGTATCAGTACCAGGCTTCTTAAAAACATAAATCCATGCACCAATATTATTTGGGTCCGAGAGTACTGTAATTGCAGCAATATCGGTTTTACCTTTATCCGCACCTTCAAAAATTACATTTTGCCCTATAATGAGAACGAGTTTTGTTTGTGTCCCGTATTTTCTTGTTGCCTGAACAATCGCAGAATCAAGTCTTTCCTTTGCAGATACTCTATTATAAACAACCTTAACTAAATTTGCGGGGTCATTACAGGAATTAGATAGAAAATAAAATACAGAAAGAAATAATAGTGCAACTAAAAAATTTTTAAACTTCATATTATCCGGTTTTGATATCAAATATAGCAAAAAATAATTGGAATAAAAGTATTTATAAAAAATAATATAAATAAAAAGCGGTTCATAAAATATTATGAACCGCTGTATTTAATATTTTAAAATGAATGATTACTTCAGTATAATCATCTTCTTTACATCACTAAACTCACCCGCAACGATTTTATAGAAATAAACACCACTTGCCAGATGCCCAGCATTAAAATCAATAATATATGTTCCAGCTTTATATGGGTCACTAACAAGTGTTGCAACTTCTCTTCCTGTTATATCATAAATTTTCAATTCAACATAAGCATCTTTAGGCAAGCTAAACTTAATTGTTGTATTCGGGTTAAATGGGTTAGGATAGTTTTGACTTAAATAAAATTCGGTTGGAATTTCAGCCTGTACATTCTTGATTGAAGTTTGCATACAATTATTTGCAGTATCAAATGTAACTGTTCCCACTGGGGTTCCGTTAAACCCACTTACAGAATCAACAAATGTGCTATCAAAGTGCCATATTGCTTTCAAACCGGTAGTAGTATTGGGAATCCATTTGTTACACATATTATTGGCTATCTCAGATTCTGTTCTTGCAACACTCCAAAGCCTAACTTCATCTAATTTACCAGAACCAGCGTCATTATTACCTCTACCAATTCTCATTTCATTTGTTGAGGAACCAAGTGTAGTTGCATTATTTAAGGTTTGTGCGGGTGAACCATTAACATAAAATATAACTGTAGTACCGTTAGATACAACAGCTAAGTGAGTCCAGACATTAACAGGAATTGTAACTGCAGAAGCTAATACAATTGTACTCTGTGCCCTAAAAAATGGATTAGCTGTAGAGGCATTTATTCCTAATTGATAGTCAAATGATGCTGCCCCTTTGTTAAGTATTGTATTTGCAGTTGTTGTACCACCTATCTTTATCCATGCTTCAATTGTAACTTGATTGCCTGTCCAAATCATAGCAGGATTATATGGTATCATTACATAATTTGTATTAACTCCAGGGGTTGGTAATACAATACTTCTATTAACAACTGCTGCACCACCACCGGGAGTACAACTTGCAACATTACTGACTGAACTAATCTTTGGGTCACAATATCTATCAACCGCTTTTACCCAGAAATAGTATGTTGTACCATTTGTAAGCCCGGTTGCATTGAAAGTAGTATCTGGATGTGTAACCACACCAATCTGAGTAGCTGTTGCAGGATTATTAACTGTATTTCTAAAAACCCTATACTCTTTCATATCAAATTCAGAATTTTTATTCCATTTAAGAAGAGCAGAGCCACTTCCTGCTGTTGCAGTTAAATTTGTTGGTGCGGCTGGTGTGGTTGTATCCGCTGGAGGTAAAACTGTTACTGTTGGAGCAGGAGTTACATTTTGTTTCACATAATACAGAAAGTCAGGAGTCCCATAGTGGTAATTTGTTAAAGTTGAATTTGGGAAATCGTTTTGTGTGCAGGTGTTCCTATATCTCATATTTCCATAAGTCATATGTTGTCCAATTTGAGAACTCGTACCATAATAATACATATCTCCAGAACCGTTATATAGTGCAATTACATATTGAACACCGGTCCTTGCCCAGAATGGTGTAGGCAAAAGATTGTAGTTATATTGCCCGGCAACCTTGGGTCAACTTGAATTTGAACTAATAATGCTTGTGTAGTCGCATCAAACAGTGTCACATATCTTTGTGTAACATTAGGAATTCTTTTCCCAAAATAAGCAATCAAAACATCCTCTGTTGGTGTAAAAGCAAAACCCCTCTGACAATTACTCACAGTGTTTGTTGAAGTAACCACAACACTATCACATCCTGAATGAGGACCATCAAAAACTGTAAGTGTAGATCCAGAGGTTGCACTCGCATTTCCATAGTAGAGGTAAACGAGAGTTGAATCATTCGCCCCTATGGAGGGTACCTTTAACCAGATTCGTGTTGTATCGGTATTGATATAACCTTCCAGAAAATAATCAAGAAAAACCGAGCCCCCACAACTTGAAGTAAACCTTATATCATTACCATTTGCTTGCATCCACCCATTTGAAATTGGTACTGCTGTATTGAAAATAATCAAAACCTGTACATTAGTTAGTGTAGTAGAAGTATTATTCTTTATCCAGACCGGATTTTCATACTTGTACTGAGCTTCCCCTCCGATAACCAATACAAAAAGGATGGAAATAAAAAGAACAAAAGAAAAGATTTTTTTCATTTTATCTCCTTTTAATTTTATTTAATAGAACTGCTTATTTATATCAATGATGTTTCTGATTATAACCTCAAAAAAGTAAAATCTTAAAAACCAATATAAATATAATATCAAGTATAACATAAAAATATATAAATTAAATTGCAATATTAAAATTTTAACTGTGTACCCCTTATATATCTGCGAAAATAATTGCCCCCTTTAATAATCCAGTAATAATTGTTATGAGAATATTAAATTTATACTAACAATTAAAATTTTTCAGCATAAAGGTTTACACTAAAAAACTCCATACCTGAACTGTTAAATTTATCAAGTTCTTCTTTGGTGATAAATTTTAGAAAAATATCATCTGGAATGTATATTTTTTTCTTACTTTGTATTTTAATATTTTTAAAGCCAGCTTTCTCAATAATCTCTACATATTCTTCAAGAGTTATAGTACCGGAAATGCAACCAGTATAAAGTTCAGCAATTTTTTTCAATATATCTGGAATATTTTTGGTCGATACTACATCCGAAATTGAAAAATGACCTTTTGCTTTTAAAATCCGATAAATTTCTGAAAATGCTTTTTTCTTATCAGGTACTAAATTTAATACACAGTTGCTTATAACAACATCAGCAAAATTGTCATTTAGAGGCAAGTTTTCTATATCCCCATATAAGAAAAAAACATTATCATAATTTAATTTTTTTAGATTTTCATTTGCCCGTTTTATCATATCGTGAGTAAAATCAATTCCATATACTTTACCATCTTTTCCTACTATTTTCCTTGCAATAAAAACATCATTACCAGCACCACATCCTAAATCTACCACAACATCTCCAGAATTTATATTTGCATACTCAGTAGGTAAACCACAACCAAGTTTCATATCAGCCTCAGGAACATAACCATCAATGGTTGAATAATCTTCATTTAAAAAAGAAAATTCTGTATCGGAGCCACAACAGGAAGGGCAACATTTAGAATTAGGGGTTGCGTTAACAGAGATTTGAGAGTATTTCTTTTTTACTTCCTTTTTAATTTTATTATCATCAGACATATCTAATTTCTTTTTTAAATATTTTTAAAAAATGTGTTCATTTTATTTGATAAATATTTGAGTCTATTTCTGTTAATACAATAACACGATTTTACACCCTGAATTCTTCCTACAATGACACCAATTTTTTTTAGTTCCTTTAAATGCTGGGACACAGTTGCCTGCGAAAGTGGAGTGATTTTAACTATTTCCCCACAAATGCATTCATTCTGTTCTGACAATATTTTCAGAATATACAATCTTGCAGGATGAGATAATGTTTTTGCAAATTCAGAAATTTCTACCAAATCTTTATGAAAATTACCTTTTTTTGCTTTCATCATATCTAATATAATATTATATATCGTAAATATACGATAAATATTTACTAACTTCAATCAAAATTAAAGACCTTTTAATCACCTCACTAATTTTTAAATTAATTCTTCCTTTCATTTTTACTATTTTTATTAGCTATAAAATTCATTATGATAAAACACATATTTACTAAAAGATTTAAAATTACTATAATTTGGATTTTAATTTTGATGCTAATCTACTCATTACTTAGAGTAGGATTCTTAATATCTAATTATAGCGCTTTCAAAAATATACCTCTAACTGAACTAATTAACTCATTTCTATCAGGAATGAGATTTGACCTCTCTGGAATTTTATTATCAAATTTATTTTTAATAGTACTATATAATATTCCTTTTCTAAGACCAAAATATAAATGGTATAGAGTTATACTTATTTTTTTATTTATTCTGATAAATCTTTTTTTCATTGCACTAAATATAACAGATTACGGTTACTTTGCAACAACACAAAGAAGACTATCCTATGAAATTATGGTAATGGTGGAAGATGTCGTAAGATTTTTTCCTGCTCTTGTTTTAAATCATTATTTCCTTTCTGGACTAATGTTTATATTGGTAATTTTATTCAGTTTTTTCACAGTAATATTTCTAAACTTTCTATATAAAAAAATTAAGGATTATAAATCTAATTTTGCAGAAATATTTAGTTTCTTAATATTAGCAGGTATAATAATAATTGGTGTTAGAGGAGGTTTTCAATTAAGGCCAATAAGACCAGCAGATGCATTTATAACGGATAAGCCGGAAACCTGTTACTTAACCTTGAATACAACTTTTAGTGTAACTCAAAGTTTTTTTCAAAATAATATACCAGAGATAAAATACATTCCACAGGAAACAGCACAAAAAATTGTAAGAGAATATTTGCAGTCGAAAGACGAAACTTTTATTAACAATGATTATCCATTTCTCAGAAAAACACAATTTAATGAACAATCAAAAAATCTTAATGTTGTTATATTTATAATGGAAAGTTGGTCAGCAAAATACTGTGGATATATTGCTGGTGAAAAATCACTCACTCCTTTCTTCGACAGCATTGCAACTAAGGGAATGTTGTTCACAAAATTTCTTGCCAACGGACAAAGGTCTATTGAAGCGGTACCTACGATTTTAGCTTCCATACCTTCATTATTTAATACATCTATCATAAATTCTTCAATGGAAATGGATAGATTCAGGGGAATTGGTACAATTCTAAAAGAAAATGGATATAGTACAAGTTTTCATCACGGTGCTACTACTGGTTCTATGGGATTTCTCGGGTTTTCAAAAATTTGTGGCTTTTTAAATTATTATGGGAAAGAAGATTTCAAGGACTCTCTTAATAATTGTTATGATGGTGCATGGGGAATTTATGATGAACCTTTTTTCATTTATACTGCGGATATACTCAATTCTACAAAAGAACCTTTTTTGGCTGTAATTTTCTCTCTTTCTTCCCATGACCCGTTCACTTTACCTGAAAACAGAAAAGATATTTTTGATAAGTTTAAAGGAGAAAATGAACTTGACCTTGCAATTAGATATTCAGATTATTCTCTGGAAAAGTTTTTTAATTATATATCAAATTTTAAATGGTTTGATAATACAATATTTATAATAACAGCTGACCATACTCTATACAATTCAAGAACAGATCTTTTAAGTACATTCCATATTCCGTTTTTAATATATTCCCCAAAGCATATCTCCCCTGCAGTAAATAACAGAATATGTTCACAGGTGGATATTTTACCTACAATTCTCGATATCTTAAAAGTTTCTACAGTACATTCTTCTATGGGAACATCAATACTTGACACAAATAAAACAAAATATGTATTTGAAAAATGGGGAAATTTATTTTGCGTTTTTTCTGATAGTTTAATTTTGCTTACAGATTTCGAAAAGCAGAACATTTTATATAATTACAAAACTGATCCTGCGGGATTAAATAATCTTTCGGATATTTACAAAGAAGAAAATGAAAAATTAAAACTAATTTTAACTGCATACACTCATTTATCTACTTATGCAATAGCAAACAATAAAATTTATTTTGATATCAAGTAACTTTTTTATAATGTGAGCGCATTTCAAATCTATAAAAAGCAATTTCTAAATAAAAAGTGCTATTTCAATTTTTTATACCTTTAAGCCTTATCTCATAAGACAATAATAATACACTGTATTTAATAACATTATCATATTAACAGAATTATAAATTAATAGTTTAATTCTTCAATTACTGATATTCACCATTTTTATTAATCATCTTATTTTTAGAAAAAAACTTAAAATCTGTCTTGACTTTAAAACAATATCTATCTATATTAAAAAAAAATGAAAAAATTAGTTCTTTTTATTTGTTTATATTTTACATTCTCCTATTGTTTTGCACAGATGGGGTGGTATGTATTAACTCCTCTTACTTCGGAAGAGTTAAGAGGCGAATTTTTTGTTAATACACAAACGGGATGGGTTTTTGGATTCCAGAATACTATAAGAAAAACAACCAATGGAGGAATAAACTGGTTTTATCAAAACGGGAATACTTCTGAAAGTTTTCTCGGTGGTTATTTCATAAATTCTCAAACAGGGTGGCTTTGTGGTGGAACAGAAACTTCCTCACACACACAAATCAGTAAAACAACTAACGGTGGAAATAACTGGTATACCGTTTATTATAGGTTAAGCGGATTAGCCTATAGCATTCAGTTTTATAATTCAAATACAGGCTGGGCATCTTTACAGGGTGGAAAAATATTGAAAACTACAGATGGTGGAAATAATTGGACCTTAATTCCATTAAATGTTACAAATCATTTAGTATCTTTATTTTTTACAGATCAAAATACAGGTTGGGTAGTTGGAACAAATGGTTTTATCTCTAAAACAACTAATGGTGGTATAAATTGGATTGCACAACCAATTACTTCCTCTACAAATTTATTAGGCATTTCATTTATTAATCAGAATACAGGAATTATTTGCGGAAATAATGGTACAATCATTAAAACGACAAATTCCGGGGCAAATTGGGTGCAAAAATATTCTCCAGCAACCACATGGTTAAACTCCGTTTTCTTTATAAATTCAAATGTTGGATGGATTGTCGGCGGTAACTACTATGGTGGAGCTTCAACTATATTAAATACTGTTGATTGTGGCGAAACCTGGAATCTGCAAATTTCTCCAGTAGACAGTTGGCTTTCTGATGTACATTTTGTTGATATTAATACTGGTTGGGCATGTGGTAGAAATGGAGCTATTATTAAAACAAATAATGGTGGATTTCTAATACCGAATCCACCTATCCTTTTATCTCCACCAAATGGAGGTACCAACATTAATACAACTCCTAACCTAAGCTGGAATTCTTCAATTGGTGCTACTTACTATAAAGTTATAATATCGACAAACTATAATTTTTCTATCATAACCGATTCAGCAACTATTAGCACTAATTATTATAATGTTCCGTCAGGAAAACTTCAATTCGGTTTTACCTATTATTGGAAAGTAAATGCCTCAAATCAAGTAGGAACAAGTGATTGGTCAAGTATTTGGAGCTTTTCTACGGGCCAATTTCCGGAAGCACCAACTTTAATTTCACCACCAAATGGAGCATTTGGCATCTCCTTAACCCCAACTTTATTATGGAGTCCTTTAACTAATATTATAAATTATAAGGTTCAAATCTCAACATTATCGAATTTTCTTATTATTACAGACTCAGCAACTGTTACAACATCCGAATATACAATTCCTTCTGGTAAACTCTCTATAAATATAACATATTTTTGGCGTGTGAACGCTACAAATTCGTTTGGCACAGGTCCCTGGTCAACGGTGTGGAGCTTTATTCCTTATCCAACCGAAATAAAATTATTGAATAATGAGATCCCTTCTGAGTATAGATTATATCAGAACTACCCAAATCCATTCAATCCACAAACAAAAATAAAATTTGATCTACCTGAAAAATCAAAAGTCAAACTGGTACTTTATGATTTACTCGGAAGAGCTTTAATGGAATTGATTAATACAGAACTAAGTGAAGGGACGTTTGAATATATTTTAAACTGTGAAAGTTTAAATACGGGAGTATATTTCATACGAATGGAAACAAATAAACATGTAAGTACAATCAGAATCACACTTGTAAAGTAAATCTTTTTAAAATTTGGTTTTTATTAAAAATTTTATCATATATGATAAAATTGTAATCTTGACTTTTTTAAAAACAATCCATAAATTATACAAAGTTCTTTTTAATTAAACATAAAAGGAGAACAAAATGAAAAGAAACTTACTTATTCTGTTATTCACAGTTTTAATACTCTGCTTTGCCGTTAATTACAACTCTAATGCTCAATGGGTAGCGGCAGGCACAGTATCAAATGTCGGTTCATACCCAAGTATTTCAGTAGCAAGCCCAACTTGCGTATTTGTAGCAGGTGGTCCCAGTGGAGTCCCTGTTATTTGGAGAACCACAAATGGAGGATTGAACTGGGTTTCAATAGGAACAACAGGTGTTTCATTAGAGGTTTATTGTGTATGGGCAAAAGACTCACTGGTTGTCTTTGTTGGTGATGGTGGCGCATCTGGTGGTGCAGGAGGAAATGCAAAAGTATATAAAACTACAAATGGTGGCACCTCGTGGGAGACTATTTTACAAACTGGAGGTACAGCAGGATTTATAAACGGTATAGTGTTCTCAAAAAACAATCCAATGTATGGAATTATAGAAAGTGACCCGCCAACAGGTACCACATACTGGATTGCAAAAACAGTAGACGGTGGAAATAACTGGTTCATTCAAAATCCACCACTCTCAGGTGCAGCTTCGGGTCAAAATTCTATTATGATTATTGACACTTTATTTTATGGTTTCGGTTTGAATGCTGCTCCAGCAAGAGTAGGAGTAACTACAAATGCAGGGGTTAACTGGACATACCAAAGCCTTGTTGGACCAACCGGAGGCTTTATTTGTACTTTTGCTTTTGCAGACAATAAGCTAAACGGACTTGCTGCATCAAGTGGGACCTCAAATGCAATATCAAGAACGACAAATGGTGGATTAAACTGGTTTTCTCAAACTATTCCCGGAAGTGTAACAAGTGGATACGTAAGTATAAAATACATAAACGGCACATCAACCGCTTACTTAATTAATTCATCTGCTTCCGCTACAGTTACTGCAAAAAGTACAGACTATGGAGCCACCTGGACAACAATCGCCCCAGTTTCTGGTGTTAATGGAATTACACATATGGAATATGTGAGGGTTGGACAAACAGTATATTTATATGCTATTTCTTCAACAGGTGCAGTAATGAAATTAGTTGATAATGTAATAGTTGGTATTGAAAAGAATAATAACATTCCGGAAGAATACAAACTTGAGCAAAATTATCCAAATCCATTTAATCCAACTACAACCATTAATTTCTCTTTACCAAAATCAAGTTTTGTTACACTAAAGGTTTATGATGTTTTAGGAAAAGAAGTAAAAACAATACTTTCAGAAAACAGGGAAGCTGGTAATCATTCAGTAATGTTCGATGCAGGCAATTTAAGTTCAGGAATTTATTATTATAAAATCATAGCTGACAATTTTGTAGATACAAAGAAAATGATATTATTGAAATAAAAAATTAACTTCAGATTTTGTTAATTTAAAAGAGTTCAGAAAATAATTTCTGAACTCTTTTTTTTTCATTCTTTTTTTTTACTTCAATATGTGATATTTTTAAATAATTATAAATAAAAAGAGATTTTATTTTTTATATTTATTACTTACAAACAACTACCTCAAAGTGGAAGCAGAAAATAGACAATCAGCAGTTTTTAAAAAGCCATTAGCAATAATATTTTTATTTTTTTTAGTTATAATTACTGTATTAATTTTTCTTTATTATTCCTCTCAGAAATCTACAATAAAACAGGAAGCAAATGAAAATTTAATTGCTATTTCAGATTTAAAATCAAATTATATTAAGACCTGGCTTTATGAAAGAAAAAGCGACGTAGAATTTATCGTCAATAATAGTTTTATCGTAAATGCAATTTACGATTACAATAATAATTTAAACAGAAAAACAAAAGAAGAAATATTAGAGATTTTAAAGCCTATAAGTGAAAAAAGTGGCTCTACAGTCAGAATAGTTAATTCAGATTTAGAAAATTTAATTACTTTTCCCGAGACTACAAGGGATTTGGGGGGATATAGAAAAAAGGAAATAAAAGATATTATTATTAGTAGAATTTCAAAAACATATATTACCGATTTTAGATATTTTGAAAATTCAGATTCACTTCACATAGACATAATTTCACCAATATTTCTTAAAAATGATTCAAAACCTTTTGCTGTTATAATTTTGGAGATTATTCCTTATGATTTTCTTTTCAATTACATAAATGAATGGCCTACTAAAAGTGAAACTTCTGAAAATCTGCTAATTGAAAAACTCGGCAATGAAGTTGTAAATATTAATAGCGTGAAATACTTAAAAAGTAAACCATTAGAATTAAGAATCCCATTAAATGAATCTGAAAATATATCTGTAAAAGCAATAAATGGTGAAAGGGGTATAGTAGAGGGTATAGATTACCGTAAAGTAGATGTCGTAGGTGTAATAAAACCTATTGAGGAAACAAACTGGATTCTAATATCAAAAACTGATAAAGATGAAATTTATGGACCATTAAAAAAATTAACAATATGGTTTATTGTTTTTCTTGGATCTACAATATTGTCTGTTATAGTTTTAATTTCTCTTGTGTTTATTAGAATAAAATATTCACACAAAATTCATTCATTAAACATTCAAAAAGAAAAAGATACACTTCAAAAACATTACGAAACTATTATAAAGAATGCAAATGATATATTTATTCTAACAACACCGGAGGGGAATATAATAGAAGTTAATAATAAAGCTCTTGATACTTATGGCTATACAAAAGATGAAATAAACAAATTAAATATAAAAGACCTCAGGGTATCTGAATATAGAGACCAACTGGATGAACTTTTAGAAAAAATAAAAGAAGAAAAATCCAAAGTATTGGAAACAATACATATTAAAAAAGATGGTACAACTTTTCCAGTTGAAGCAAGTTTAAGATTAATAGAGGTTGAAAATAAATTATATATTCAATCTATAATAAGAGATATTTCTGAACGAAAAAATGCAGAACTAAAAATAAAGAACTTAAATCGTGTATATGCCTTATTAAGCAAAATTAATGAGACCATTGTCCGTATAAAAGACAGAGATGTTTTATTTGATGAAATTTGTAAAATTGCTCACGAAATAGGGTTATATCACTTAGCATTGATAGGGATTGTAAGTGAAAAAGAAAATAAAATCCAAATTAAATCGTCTTCTAAAGATAGTAAAGGTATTATAGAAAAAATAGAAAAAATAATAGCTTATCATAATGATATTTTGTATCCTGAAAAAGATTCAATTTTAGAAAATAAAATAATAGTATGTAACAATTTAAAAAATGAATTAAGATATAAATTCTGGGGTGAAGAAATTTCCAGGTTGGGTTTGAATGCTTGCATTTCTCTACCGATTAATTTAAGGGATAAAGTCATAGGGGTTTTATCACTCTATTCTGATAATCAAAATTGTTTTTCAGAAGATGAGATAGAATTGCTTAAAGAGGTTACTTCTGATATTTCCTTTGCTTTAAACTCATTGGAAACGGAATTGGAAAGAGAAAAGGTTTTTAATGAATTGGAAAATTCGGAAAAGAAATTTAAAATGGTTTTTAATTATGCAAGTGATGCTATGCTTTTGCTTGATTACGATAGAATTATTGATTGCAATGAAAAAGCATTAGAAATATACTCACTATCGAAAGAAGAATTATTAACTAAAAAACCCTATGAAATATCCCCTTTGAAGCAACCAGATGGAACAAATTCAAGAGAAAAAGCTTTGAGCTATATAAAAGCAGCCATTGACGGAAAGCCCCAGAGGTTTGATTGGTTACATTTAAGAGGAGATGGGACGGAATTTGAAGCAGAAATAAATTTGAACAGAATAACATTTCAAAACAAACCTTTTGTTCTTGCAATTGCTCGTGATATAACTAAAAGGAAAAAATTTGAGAATGAACTGCTTTTAGCAAAACAAAAAGCAGAGGAAATGAATAAACTTAAATCTATATTTCTGGCAAATATGAGTCATGAATTAAGGACACCAATGACAGGTATTATTGGTTTCGCAGAAATATTATATGATTCTTTAACTGATGATACACAGAAAAAATTAGTCGATATAATTTTGAAAGGGGGAAAAAGATTAACAAATACATTAAATTTAATACTTGACTTATCAAAAATAGAGGCAGATAAAGTTGAGTTAAAACTCGAACCAGTGAAAATATCTTCAATACTTTTAGAGACTGCATTATTATTTCAAATCGCTGCTTCCAGAAAAAATTTAAACTTAAAAACAGAAATTCAAGATGATGTTTATGCCTCTCTTGACAAAACTATTTTTGAAAAGATAATTTCTAATTTAGTTCAAAATGCAATTACTTATACACCAAAAGGAGAAATAGCCCTTATCCTTGAAAGAGAAAGTACTTTGAGTGGAAACTATGCGGTCATAAAAGTAAAAGATACTGGAATAGGAATTCCTGAAAATAAACAGGATATAGTCTTTGAACCCTTCCGACAGGTAAGTGAAGGATATGACAGATTTTATGAAGGAGTAGGTTTAGGATTAACAATTACAAAAAAGTATACAGAATTAATGGGTGGGAAAATATCTTTAGAAAGTCAGGTGGGAAAAGGATCAACCTTCATAATAAAATTCCCTGAAACAAAACCATCAATAGAAAAAGAAGAAAAAATTAACAATACCGAAAAACAAGAAAAAATAAAAAAGGGAAATATTAAATTTTTCCCTGATAAAAAAGTTCTTCTTGTAGAAGATGATGAAGAAAATATTATAACAATAAAATATATATTGAAAGACATTTGTAATATAGATATTGCATTTAGCGGTTATGAAGCACTTTCTTTAATTAAAAAGGAAAACTACGACTTAATTTTAATGGATATAGGTTTGAAAGAATTAGATGGAATACAAACGACAAAGATAATACGACAGCTGGAAAAATATAAAAATATTCCAATAGTTGCATTAACTGCATTTGCAATGATAGGAGATAAAGAAAGATTCCTTGAGGCAGGTTGTTCTCATTATATTTCAAAACCATTTGCTCCAAAAGACTTAATCGAACTTGTATCACGATTGTTGAACACCTAAAATAACATATTTTATCTTTTTCAATTAAAACATTTTAAATAACATTTCTTTCTTAATTTCGTATATTAATTATGAACTCAACAAATAAAACAAACGAATCTGATACTGGAGTAGAGAAATTAACAGGGAGAAATTTTCTATTTTTTAAAATTTTTATAATTGCAATCAGTATAGGTTTTACAATAATAATCGTTATTAATACAATTAGAAACGCAACCACTGTGTTCAGTGGTACTCATTATATGACTTTACCATCAAAATTTTATATTCAAAAACAATTATACTTACAAAAACTTGAGAATGGTAATCCTGGGGCGTACGATTCTATTCCAGTAGGAAGTTTTCTTTTAGGTATTAATAATATAATTCTTGACTCTAATTACAGTATTGAATCAATAAAAAAAATAATAGAAAATGAACCAATAAAATCAATAACTATATTCAGTTTAAAAAAGGTAAATGAGATAAAAGATTTAGATAAACACAATAAATACTTTCTTTTATCAGATACTTTTGCTGTAAGTAATACACAGTTTTCAACTGATTTTATAAAAGAGCTAAAAGAGGGTGTATTCATTGGATATCTTGAAAAAAATGAAGCAACTGATTTAGCTGGCATTAAAGTAGGTGATGTACTTCTGAAAATTAAAGATACTCCTTTAAAAATGGTTGTTGTAGATGAAAATGAATTTCTTGATGAAGCATCTTTAAAATTTTTAAGAAGTCAGGAACCTGATGTTCCTATTCCCTACTATATCTTGAGAAATAATGAAACTATTAAAATTGATGTTAAACTTGCAACTCTTGGGCTTCCTACTCAAATAGTTTTTCTGCTTTTAGAGGGTTTTCTATTTTTTATATGCGGATTAGTATTTTCTTTGCTCAGACCGCAATTACCCGCTGCAAAATTAACCGGACTTGCATTTATACTTGTAGGTTTCTTCCTACCCGCAACCGTTTCAAATTATCCAGTTGCTTACGATTCATTCACTTTTTTAAAAGTTTATATATATAATGTTGTATTTATTTTCTTCCTCCCCGTTTTACTTCATAGTTTAGTTTATTTTCCATCTCCTAATACTAAATTAATTGAAAAGAAATATCTCATAATAATTTTATATGTGTATTTCGTCTTAAATATTTTAGCTTTCTCATTATTATATTTTTATGATGTTAATTTAGTTAGACAGGCACCTTTTCTAATTTCTTTTACTCTGGGGGTATTATATTTTATTGTGATTAAAATCCTTTTTAGAAAGTATCAAAGTAAAGATTACAGGAACTTATCCATAATATACAATTTATTGTGGTTACTTGGCTTTTTAACAATATTTATTAACCCAATATCCTATCTTATAGAGTCAAAATTACTCAAAACACTTTCTGAATATGGTTATTTATTTCTTTTTATAATTCCTATTATTTATTTCTATAGTATTGCAAAATACAAATTACTTGGAATTGATTTTAAAATAAGAAGAGGAGCTCAGTATCTTATCATTTCTTCTTTATGGAAAATATTTCTTATAATTATTTTTATAATTTTACTAATATCTTTTTCCGAGATTAATATTAATTTCCCCGATATTAAAATTACAAGTAGAAATATCCAACTTTTTGCTATTTCTCCATTTGATAATAGCGATGTTATATATAATAAAGTATTATTTACTTTAATAATATTTTTAATGGTAATAACAGGTTGGAAACTAAATAAAATATTTCAGAAATATCTTGATAGAAAATATTATAGGGGCAGTTACGATTATATGTCCGCACAAACTGAACTTACAAAACTACTGATGAAAAGTTTTTCAGTTGAAAATCTCGCAAATACATTTATTAGAAAAGTAGCGGAATTATCCAGATTGAAGCAAGCGGGAATAATATTATTCTCACCTTCAAAAGAGTACTGGAGTGATAAAATATTTTGTTTTGATAATATCAAACCTGAAAAATATTCCATTGAAGTTCCACCTGGAGTATTAAGTTTGTTCAAAAAAATTAAAGAGAAAATAAATATAAGTTACTTAAATGAAGAAATTAGGGACTTTCTGAAAAAATATAATTTCCACTTTGTGTTACCAATTATTGGCAAAGACAAAAGTTATGGTATTCTTTTAATTGGAGAAAAACTCTCAGAAACAACATTAAATAGTAGTGATATTGATTTTATTTATGCCTTGGCTACAAGTGCATCTGTTGGAATAGAAAATTCATTACTGTATGAAGAACTTGCGAAACAGGAAAGAATAAAACAGGAGCTTGAAATTGCTCATAAAATACAGGTTGCATCACTCCCTCAATTTGTACCAGAGATAAAAAATCTTGAAATATTTGCTAAATCAATCCCGGCTCTTGAAGTAGGGGGTGATTTTTATGATTTCCTGAATGGAAAAGAAAATAAATTTACAATTGTAGTTGGTGATGTTAGCGGAAAGGGTACCTATGCAGCATTATATATGTCAAAAGTGCAGGGAATATTTCAAACTTTATATGAATTTTACGATTCTCCAAATAAATTATTAACGAAAGCAAATAAATTTTTATATAAACATATTGATTCAAAATCATATATAACTGCAATATGTGCCTGCTACAATACCGAAAAAAATATAATCAATCTTTCAAGAGCAGGGCATATTCCAATGTTTTATTACAATAAAGAGGTTAATGAAGTTAGGAAAGTTCAACCTGAAGGCTTAGGACTTGGGTTAAGTGATAATAAAACTTTTGAATTTTCACTGGAACAAATTTCACTTAGTTACAAACCAGGTGATATATTCATTTTTGCAACTGATGGAATTACCGAAGCAATGAACACAAGTTACGAACAATATGGTGAGGAGAAATTAGTTGAAATAGTAAAAGAACTTAATGAAGAACCGGCAAAAGTAATTTCGGAGGAAATTATCAAATCAGTAAAAAATTTCTCCGGTGATGCAAAGCAGCACGATGATATTACCATTGTTGTTGTAAAAGCTTTATAGGATAATTCTTCAAAAATAATATTTAGAAAATAATTTTATATTCTGAATAATTATATTAATTTTAAATAACTATCATAATTATTCCCAAAATAAATTTATTTGTTTATTTTTAAACAAAATTAATAAATATGGAATTAACATTTGAAGAATCAATCAGAAATAAAACCGTTCGTTCAGTAGCAGAAAAAATGTTAATAGCGGCAAGAACTGCTCCAAAAGCAAGAGGTGTAGATTTACTTGTAATCGCAATAGCTGAAAAAGAACTTATAAAAGAAATTGCAGCAAAGATGTTGGAAATGGCTGAAAAACGAGTTGCTCCACAGTTCTTTATTAGAGACGCTAACAATATTTTAATTGCAGAGGCGCTTTTCTTAATTGGATCTAAAATAAAAGTTTTTAACTTAAGCCCCTGCGGTATGTGTGGATTTGCTAACTGTGAAGAAAAGGAAAAATATCCATTAGTACCTTGCGTATTCAACACAGGAGACCTTGGAATCGCAATTGGTTCAGCAGTTTCTGTTGCCGCAAACGAAAGAGTAGATAACAGAATAATGTACTCTGTTGGACAAGCAGTACTTGAGATGAAACTTCTTGGTGAAGAAGTTAAAATTGCTTATGGAATACCATTAAGCGTTACCTCAAAAAATCCTTTTTTTGATAGAAAATAAATTTCATTATAAATAAAAAATTTAACTCAAATGAGTACAAGGAGACAATTTCTGAAAAGTGTAACATTCGTTACTGCAGCAATTCCCTTCTTAAAAATAATAAATCCAAAAAGATATTTTACAAAAGGCAAACTTAGAAAGCCTGTTGTTATCTCAACCTGGTGGTTCGGCGAAGAAGCCAATAAAGCAGCCTGGAAAATTCTTTCATCGGGAGGAAGAGCATTAGATGCTGTTGAAGCAGGAGTAAGAATACCTGAAGGAGACCCAAAAGTTAAATCTGTAGGCTACGGCGGATTACCTGATAGAGATGGAAAAGTTACACTCGATGCATGCATTATGGATGAATTTTCAAACTGCGGTTCTGTCGCTTTTCTTGAACATATAAAGCATCCTATTTCTGTTGCAAGGCTTATTATGGAAAAAACTCCACATATTATGTTTGTTGGTGAAGGTGCCCTGCAATTTGCACTCTCAAATGGTTTCAAAAAAGAAAACCTCTTAACTCCAGAAGCAGAAAAAGAGTGGAAAGAATGGCTAAAAAACTCAGAATATAAACCATGGGATTTTCAGGATATTCATGATACTATTGGAATGCTTGCTATTGATCAAAATGGAAATTTATCCGGTGCTTGCACGACGAGCGGGTTAAAATATAAAATGCACGGAAGGGTTGGAGACTCCCCTATAATCGGAGCTGGTTTATTTGTTGATAATGAAGTTGGAGCTGCTACTGCTACGGGTGTCGGAGAAGAAGTAATCAGAATTGCTGGTGCCCATACAGTTGTCGAATATATGAGAAATGGATACTCACCTGAAGAAGCATGCAAGATGACAATAGAAAGAATATTAAAAAGATATAAGAATAAAGATAAACTTGATATTCAGGTTGCTTTTATTGCACTGAATAAATACGGAGAATATGGCGCTTATGCAATCACATCTGATTTCCAATATGCACTTTATACAGAGGAAGACGGTTCAAAATTATTACAATCGAAATCTTTTTACTAATTTGAAAAAATCTTATTTCGATAATCGTAGAATTATAAACATAATGTAAATTAAAGTTTTACAATCCTTTAAAATACCCTTTCATTCTTATTCAAGAAATTTCTTATAAAATTTAATTTTAACTAAAACTTTTTAAATTGAAAAACATAAATAAACTTATTATATTTCGTTAATAAACGAAATAATATAATTTATGAACTGGAAAGAGCAATATAAAAGTTTTTTATGGATACTGGGATTTTTTCTTTTTGCTTATTTTATGCCAATAGAAAATATAAATTTCAAGAATTCAATTCTTGAAGGGTTTATCCTACTTAAGTGGTATGCTCAGGAGCATGTACTCTTATGTTTGGTGCCTGCGTTTTTCATTGCTGGTGTAATTTCAGTATTCGTAAGTCAAAATTCCGTGATAAAATATTTTGGTGCTAAAGCTAAAAAGTGGATTGCATATACAGTAGCATCTGTTTCCGGTACAATTTTAGCGGTATGCTCTTGCACTATTTTGCCTTTATTCTCAGGAATATATAAAAGAGGAGCAGGATTAGGACCTGCGATAGCATTTTTATATTCCGGACCAGCAATTAATATTCTTGCAATAATATTAACCGCAAGAGTTTTAGGACTTGAATTAGGAGTGGCAAGGATAATCGGTGCTGTAACATTTAGTATAATAATTGGATTAATTATGTCCTTCATATATAGAAAAGAAGAAAAGGAAAAAGTAGAAAAACAACTGAATATTCCTGAGGTTCCCGAAAAAAGGCCTTTCTGGCAAACTGCATTTCACTTCTTTTTACTTGTAGCAATTCTTGTTTTTGCTAACTGGGGAAAACCAGATACAGAGTCAGGTTTCTGGTTTTTCATTTATTCTAATAAATGGTTAATAACTGGTTTGCTTGGATTGTTATTGATTCCATTATTCATCTTTATTTTAAAACTTAATAAATTAGCTGTCATAATAAGTGCAGTTATTGTCATTGCAGTTTCTTTTATTTTCAAATCACAACCGTTAATACCTTTTTCATCTGCAATTATTCTCATAACAATTATTTTATCATTAAGCAAAGGAGAAGCAAACGATTGGCTTGGTGAGACCTGGACTTTTGCAAAACAAATTATGCCGTTGCTTGGAGCTGGAGTACTTATTGCTGGTTTTCTACTTGGGTCTCCAGAAGGTAGTAATAATGGCATTATACCTAATGAATGGATTAAAAATCTTGTTGGTGGTAATTCCCTATTTTCAAACTTTTTTGCATCGATTACAGGAGCCTTTATGTATTTTGCAACTTTGACTGAGATTCCTATTTTGCAGGGATTGATTAATAGCGGAATGGGTAAAGGACCAGCACTTGCTTTACTGCTTGCAGGTCCAGCATTATCTTTACCAAATATGCTTGTTATAAAAAGTGTTATAGGGTTACAAAAGACTGTTGTGTATGTTTCTCTTGTAGTAATTATGGCAACAATAACAGGTTTAATATACGGCAGTATATTTTAAAAAAGAAATTATTTGCATTCGTAGTATGAAATTCAATAAGAAAAAATATTTCAATCCACACATCGTTAAATATATAATTCCTATATTATCGTTATATGTTTTTTTGATTTCTTTCGAAGGTTGCCAATCAAAGAATGAGGAAAAAAACAATTCTAAAAGTAGCAAAAAATATATTGCATATTACTTTCACCCAACTGCAAGATGTTTAGAATGTTTAAATCTGGAATCATTTTTAAAAGAATTAATAGAAACCAAATATTCGGATAAAGGATTTGATTTCAAACCTTTAAATATAGAAAATGAAGAAAATCAACATTTCAAAAATGATTTTAAATTAACTTTTAGTTCTGTTGTAATAACAGAATACGAATCAGATTCATTAAAGCAATGGATTAGGCTTGATTCTGTTTGGTCGTTCTGCTATAACAAAGAAGATTTTTTCAAATATACAGAAAAAGAAATCAACAATTTTATAAACCAAAAATAAATCAATATGGTAATAAAAATTCTTGGGACTGGATGTCCCCGTTGTAAAAAACTTGAAGAACAGGTAAGAAACATTATTACAGCTAATAACATTGAAGCAGAAATTGTTAAAGTTACTCAAATAGATGAGATGCTGGAGTATGGAATTATGGCTACACCTGGATTAGTTATAAATGAAAAGTTAAAATCAAATGGTATATTACCTAAGGACGAACAAATTTTAAACTGGATTAAGGAGGAAATAAATGAGAATACTTAAACTGTTACCTATTATAACATTATCACTTCTAATATTTATCGCCTGCAATAAATCAGATACAAAAAGTGAGCAGCAGAAATTACCATCTAATAATCAATCTACTTCAAAAGAGGAAAATAAAAATAACACAGAAACATATAAAATTGAATTCGTAGAACTCGGTTCAGTAAACTGTATCCCATGCAGAAAAATGCAACCTATAATGTCTTCAATAGAAAAAAAATACGGTGGACAGGTAAAAGTAACATTTTATGATGTATGGAAAGACCCTGCCCCAGCGCAGAAATTTGGAATAACTCTAATCCCAACGCAGGTGTTCTTAGATAATAATGGAGTTGAATTAATGCGACACGAGGGGTTTTTCCCAGAAGAAGAGATAGATAAATTTTTACAATCTAAAGGACTAAAAATAGTAAATTGAAATTGAAATAATCATTTTCATAGCAGATAAAAAATTCTTTTATGATAGAACAAATTTTTGATTTTCTAAGTAAAGCACTTATGGGAAATGTTTTGCTTTCTATATTTGCTTCTTTTGGATGGGGAATTATGAGTATATTATTAAGCCCGTGTCATCTCTCAAGCATTCCTTTAATAATTGGATTTATCAGTTCTCAAGGGAAAATTACTCTGGGAAGAACATTCTCTATATCTTTGATATTTGCAACGGGTATCTTAATAACTATCGCTTTCATCGGTATATTAACTGCATCTGCAGGAAAAATTATGGGAGACATTGGAAATATTGGCAATTATTTAGTATCAGCGGTTTTTTTAGTTGTTGGTCTCTACCTTATGGATATAATAAAATTGCCCTGGGAGGGTAGAAACATCAAACCTACCAGAAGAAAAGGTTTAATTGCTGCTTTAATTCTCGGACTTCTTTTTGGTATAGGACTTGGTCCATGTACTTTTGCTTTTATGGCACCGGTACTGGGGGTTGTTTTCCAAATTGCCCGTGCAAATTTACTCTTTTCTATCTTACTTCTTCTTGCTTTTGGTATTGGGCACTGTGCTGTTATTGTTACTGCTGGAACATTAACAAAAAAAGTACAGGAATACCTGAACTGGTCTGAGAATTCAAAAACCGTTTCATATATAAAAAAAATCTGTGGCGCACTTGTTATATTGGGTGGTGTGTATTTAATTTACACAACTTTCTAAAGTTAAAATATTGTTAATATTAAATATTTTCTTATCAAATTCAACAAAAAATCTATATAGTACGAAGAAATTCATTGTTGAAAAACAATTTAATTATATATAAATTAAAATAAATTAAATTCTCTACAACAATGAATTCAAAAACTCTTACTTTTAAGAAAAAACTTATTACTGTTGGAGTTTTTGCATTCGCTATGGGATTTTTAGAAGCAATTGTAGTCATATATCTAAGAAAAATATTTTATCCACAAGGGTTTGACTTTCCGCTTAGCATAATGTCACCTGAAATAATTTCTATTGAATGGTTTAGAGAAATTACAACAATTATTATGCTGGTTACAATTGGTATACTTGCTGGTAGCAATAATTTTGAAAGATTTTTATATTTTCTATATACTTTTGCTATTTGGGATATTGTTTATTACATTGGATTAAAACTTTTTTTAAACTGGCCTGCATCTATTTTAAATTGGGATATTTTGTTCTTAATACCAATACCCTGGATAAGCCCCGTACTTGCTCCTATAATATGTTCTTTGACTATGATTGTAATGTCTGTTTTGATAATTTATTTTATAGATAAAGGGTATAAAATAAAAACTAATTATAAGTTTTGGATTACTCTTATCGTAGGGGCAATACTAATATTTATAACATTTATGTGGGATTACTCAAAAATAATAATAGAAAACAATTTTTTAGGAGATTTTTTTAACCTTTTAAACAATGAGAAATTTATCAAAATAATTACAGAATTTAAACCTCTGTACTTTAACTGGATTATTTTTATAATTGGTGAAATATTAATCATTTTCTCAATTACTCACCTATTATTTATAAACATCTATAAAACAAGTAGAATTAAGTAATTTAGGTACATTTCCCATTTAATCTTTGCAAATAATAACAAATTTTATTTCGTTGCTTAACAAAATAAAATTTATTAAATTAATTATTATATAGTAATGAACTAAATCAGAAAACAATTATGAAAAAATTAGAAAGAGTTTTTACTATAATTGTTTTAGTATTATTAATACTATTTCCATTATTAATAATAGTATTTTCTACTCATAATAATAATGATAAAGAAAGTAAAATTCAAAAGGAATCTTCTACTTCTGGCGTATGTCCACCTTTTAATTTATATGATGAAGATAATAATCTGATAGACCCGGTACACAATATAAATCCGAATGCTCCTTATTCTCCAAAGCAAACTTGCGGTAAATGTCATAATTATGAAAAGATAACAAAAGGCTTTCATTTTCAACAAGGAAAAGATGAAAAGCCTACTGAAATAATGTCAAAAAGATATAGATGGGTTACATCCCCTGGAAATTACGGGGGAAATTGGTGTTCTCCTGCGCCTCTATACAGATACCTATCAAAGAAAAATAACACTTCGCCAAAAGAAATGGATATGACTTCTTTTGAATTTGTAATTGCAACCTGTGGCTATTGTCATCCGGGAGGTGGACCAGTAGAATTTGATAGAGATGGATTTAGATATGATAAAAGGATGCTGGATCCGGAAGCGAATTTAAAATCCGGAGAAGATAACGGTTATGATGGCGATTATTATAAGGCTCGTTGGTCTGAAACCGGAGTAATTGAGGCAGACTGTATGTTGTGTCATTTACCTGAGTATGATTATAAACATAGAAATGCAATGCTTGACAGTTTGAATTTTAAATGGGCTGCCACTGAAGGCTCTGGACTTGGAAAAGTTGAAGGTAGTATAAAATCAAATCAAAATATTAAGGTTGTTTATGACCTCACAAAATTTGACAGTGAAGGAAAAGTTTCTTTACATCTTGTAAGAGAACCAAGAAATGAAACCTGCCTTAATTGTCATTCGAAACCAAACTGGAAAAAACGTGGAACAGATTTTAGTCCCAGAAGAGATGTCCACCTTGCAGCAGGACTTAAATGTGTTGACTGTCACGGAGCAGGAGAGGATGCACCTTCTGAACTTATTAGAGGAAAAGAAGAGCATCAATTTGGTAAAGGAGATGACCCTTCAGGAAATGTAAGAAATGATTTAGATAATACAGTCCGAACCTGTGAAAATTGTCATCTTGAAGGGCAACGAAATGCACCGATTGCAAAACATAATTGGTTACCACCTTTACATCTTGAAAAAATAGCCTGTGTAACCTGTCATATACCATCAAAATCAGTCAAGTCTGCGCTTGTGCAGGTAAGTGATGTTTATAATAATGGTCCCAAAATATTTCCTGCTACAAAAAGGATTTGGACTTTCTATGACCAGAATATGAATTATTGGAATCATTACGGTGAATTAAATATGTTCACAGCAAAAGATATGCCTTATGATGAATACAAACCAATATTAATAAATTATAAAGGTAAAATCTTTCCTGCAAACACAGTTCACAGTGCATGGCCCGGAATATATGAAGAAGGAAAAGAAGGGCTTGACCAACCAAAGATGAAAGATATCTATATGATGTGGACTGCACATCTTGCTGATTCAAATAAATATCCATTGTTAAATAAAATTAAAGATGATAATGGTGATAACATTCCGGAGGTCAATACCCCCGAAGAAATTGATGCATTTATAGTTTCAGTGAAAGAACATCTTGAAAAATCAGGTTACGATTTAAAAGGAAAACAAATAGTATGGGTAAATAATGACCGTGTGTATAAAAACAGCAAAGAATTCTTTACAATTGATAAATATGAATATGAATCATCCCCCTATGCTTCAGTGTATAAATACAGTCACAATGTTACACCTTCTAAATCAGCATTAGGTATTAATGGCTGTACAGACTGCCATAGTGATGATGCGATGTTTTTTAACGCCTCTATTGTTAAGTATCCTTTTGGTGAAGATGGAAAACCAGTAACGGAACCACAATATTCCAGAATGGGACTTTCTGCATTTACAATCTACCTTGGAATTTTCAGGGAAGAATACTTAAAACCGATTTTTTATTACGGTTGTGTTTTGTTGATAATATCTTTACTGATTATACTGATTTTAAAATTCATTCCAAAAGAAATTAAAAGTAAAATTCCTGAAAGAAAATATCCCATATACATTACTTTTACTTTTATCGCATTTCTGATAATTGCAATAATTTTGTATTTTAAATCAGGAATGATTGATTACGTTTTACCTTCCAGGTTCTCTCTCGATGCAAATCATTTTCTGATTTCAATTGCGAACATGATTATTGGGATCATATTCCTTTACATTTTATATAATAAGTCAGAAGCAATATTTACACAAAAACTAATAATGATATGTTTGATTACTTCGGTAATCTCAGGCTTTATAATGGTAATACAGTTCAATGCTATATTACCGTTTGTAAGATTTACTTACACAATATTTGATTTATCTCAGGTAGTTTTGATTTTATCCACAACATTTATTTCAATTAAAAAAATGTATTCTAATAAATTAAATATAATTTAAAAATGGAACCAGTAAAGAAACTCGGAATTATTGCTTGTTCAGGTGCTTCAAACACTGGAGCATACGCGGACTTAGTTGCAAGAAAATTAATGAATATGGGAAAGGCTAAAATGCTTTGCCTAGCAAGATTCAGTGTTGATGAAAAATTTGCAGAGCAATTAAAAACAGAAATCGGGAAATACATTGTTCTTGATGGTTGTCCTATAAACTGTGCAGAAGTGATTATGAAGAAAGCAGGTGTTAATGATTTTATTCATATTAATACTACCGATTTCGGTATAGTTAAAGGTAAAACACCGGTAACGGAAGATAAAATAAATGAAATTGTCGAACATATTTTAAAAATCAGCAATTAGCATACAAAATCTTTCACAGTATAAGCAAGTGATAAAAATTTTAAAAGAAGTAAAAATTATGAAAAACAAAACAATAGGATTTATCGGAGGAGGTCGAATAACAAAAATCTTTCTTCAAGCATTCAAAAATTCAAATTTAACATTTGGTGAAATTATTGTCATCGATCCTAATAATGATGTTTTAGAAAAACTTAAAAATAGTTTTACAAACATCAGCGTTGAAAATGTGAGCATTGAATCTGCTTCTACTTGCAATATTATTTTTTTGGCAGTGCATCCTCCGGTAATCAAGGATGTATTATTAAAAATAAAACCTATTATCAGGAAGGATTCGATGATTGTTTCACTCGCTCCAAAAATTACTATTGAGAAGATGCAAAATTTATTAGATGGTTTTCCTTCAATTGCACGTGTTAATCCCTGTGCAACCGGAATTATCGGTCAGGGTATTAATCCTGTGGCATTTGCCGATACTATGAGTGAAGAGCATAAGAATTCTTTGATTCTTTTATTGAGTATTCTTGGTAAAACCCCGGTGGTTAATGAAAATAAAATTGAAGCTTATGCTGTGATTAGTGCAATGGGTCCTACATATTTTTGGTTTCAATTGCAGCATTTAAAAGAACTTGCTTTATCTTATGGATTTGAAGAAAATGAGGCAAAGGAAACAATTTCGGAAATGATAAAAGGAACGGTAAATACTTTGTTTTATTCCGATATGTTGCCGGAAGAAGTAATGGACTTAATACCGGTAAAACCAATCGGAGAGTTTGAAAATGTAATTAAGACATACTACAGCGAAAAATTAAATTCAATATTTCAAAAAATTAAACCATAAATATAAAGTTTAAAATTTATTATTGTGAAAACTTTAAAGTCAGATGCTTTAAAAATAAGACAAATACTCGGATTAACAACTTTAGTCGGAGTTAAATTTATATTCAATGAATCAGACATTCCCAATGAGGTTGAAAAATTAACGGGACATCGTTATTGCCAGGCATTAATGAAAGCGCGTCATGGCAGTCACGTATTGCTCGATGCCGAAGGTATTGCCTGTCCTGCGGCAGCAGCGGCGTTTGGTTTTAAACCTTTACCCGATGGTTTGAAAACAGGAAAGGGATTGGTTGGTTTCGGAATTGTTCAAAAAGAAGAAATGATTAGAAGTTAATATAATAGTTTATTTATATCTTATATCATTACTATATCAGATGTTTAAATAAGAACTGGCTTATTTGAAGAAGCTGTTAACAAACCGGAATTAACATAACAGTTACAAGCATTGACTTTTAAAAGAATTATTGATGTGGTAAAAAATTATTTATCTGAAAGCAAATTTTATGTTGCCCATGCAGAAATTTTAACTATAAATAATAAAACATTCGCTTCATTATTTTGGGGATCATTATTCCACAAGGTTACCAATTATAAAAAATCATTAGAAGAGATATTTAAAATATTGAAGAAATTTATATTTGTTATTAAATGGCGGTATGAATTTGAATATATTGTATCCTTGATAAAATATAGTTTAGCAGAAGAATATATTAAAAATTTATGAAAATTTATTGCAATAAAATTATATATCCGTTTTGCCAATCATTTAGTATTATATATTATTGAAAAATAGAATAATGAATCATAATCACAGACATATTAGTAACAGCCCCAAAAGTAAAAATTTATTGATTACTATTTTGTTGAATTTCCTTATTACTATTGCGGAAATATTTGGGGGGATATTTTCTGGAAGTCTTTCTCTTTTATCAGATGCATTGCATAATTTTAGTGATGTATTATCAATTATAATTACATATATAGCTCTCAAACTGAGTAAAAAACCAAAAACACTTAAATATACATTTGGATATAAGCGTGCTGAAATAATCGCGGCAATTATTAATTCAAGTACTCTTATAATAATTAGTTTCTTTTTGATAAAAGAAGCAATAGAACATTTTATTAATCCAACTCATATTACTGGATTTATAATGTTAATAGTAGCATCTGGGGGATTAATTGCAAATGTTTTAGGAACTATCCTTATAAAAAAAGATGCAAAAGATAATCTTAATATAAGAGCAGCATATTTTCATTTGTTAAGTGATGCCGTCTCCAGTGTGGCAGTTATAATTGGAGCTGTTTTTATAATCTCCTTCAATATTTATTGGATAGATCCGCTCTTAACAATATTAATCTCTATTTATATTCTTAAAGCGGCTTATTCAATTATCAAAGAGGCAATTAATATTATTATGATGTCTTCTCCTCACGATATTGATTTACAAAAGGTTAAGGAAATCATCGAAGAAATACCGGAGGTTAAAAATATTCATCACGTTCATATATGGAAACTGAACGATGATGATATTCATTTTGAGTCACACATTGAAGTTGAAGATACCCTAATCAGTAATACAATGCTAATTCAAAAAAACATAGAAGATAAATTACATAAAGAGTTTGGTATAAACCATTTTACTTTTCAATTCGAATGTGACAAATGTGCAGATAAAGGACTTATTCAAAATCATAATAAATCACTAATATGAAATTGAAAAATATTTATTATTTTTTATTATTTTTTCAACTTCTTCTATGTTCAAATATCATAAATAATTTATATTCTCAAGAAAAAGATTCTGCAAAATTTCAAATTGACGGAAATATACGATACAGATTTGAGAAATGGTATGGATTAAACGCATTAAATTATGGTGATGATAGTCAGAGCGGAATTGGAAAAATCAATGATAACATTTTACTTCAAAGAATAATTTTAGGAATAAATTACAAGCCAAAAGAAAACATAGAAATTAATATTCACATTCAAGATTCAAGAGCATACGGTTGGTCTCTAAGGAATTCGGAGGAACCAGATGCTTTTAAAATCAAAAAAAAAGGCTCAACCAATCCATATTATATAATGAACCCAAATGAAGTCTTTTGGGAATTTTATGATTTCAATATTTATATAAAAGATATTTTAAAAAATTTTTCTCTAAAAATTGGTAGACAGAAAATAAATCTTTCTGATAGTAGAATATTTGGACCCGGCGAGTGGGGAAATTCAGGAAGGTGGACCTGGGATGCTTTTAGATTTATCTACTTAAAAGAAAATCTTTCTTTTGATGCTTTTATTGGGGGGACAAGGGTTAATTACCCATACAGAACAACTTTACCTTTTACATTTGACGAATATTTTGGTTTAGGCTTTTATGCTTCTTTTAGGTATAATAAAAACTTAACAATTGAACCATACTTTGCACGAAAACAGGAAGGTAATGCTGATTACATTAAAGACCAACAAATCAGAAGAAACTGGCTGGGGCTTAGAGTGGAAAATAATAATTTTTTTAATTTTATAACTGAAATAAATTATGTTCGAGAATTTGGGAATGAAAATAATAAAGATATTTCCGCTTATGGTTTATTCACTAAGATAGGTTATATTTTTAACTTCACTAACTTAAAAGCTATTTTCAGTTTAAGATTTACATACGCAAGTGGAGGCAATAAAGATGATGAGATCATCAGAACTTTTGACCCTGTCTTTGGGGCAAGTGATAAATATTATGGCTGGATGAACATAGTAAAATGGTCTAATCTGGATGACCGTGAAATTGTTCTTGAAATATATAAAGAAAAAATATTAATGATTGAGATTAAATATAATCAATACAGAATTCCATCTACTGAAGGTATAATTATAAATGGAACATTAAAATTAAAACCAGATGAAAATTATCTTGGTGAGGAATTCAACCTTTTTACTAAATATTCGTTAAATGATAATTGGGGATTTGTGTTCTTATTGGGAGTTTTTAATCCAAAAGAAGTACTTGAAATAAATGGAAAAAATCCTAAAAGTTCATTGTTAATCTCATTTCAAATACTTTACAATTTTAAACTTCATATTTTATAATTAAAAAAGTAGAATTATCTATATTTAATATTATAATTGTAATATTTTAGAATAATATAGATTATTAAATACCCCTTCATTAAGAAATAAAAAAACATTAATTAATTATTCTTGTATGGTATTGGTAAATAAATTAAGTGTGGAATTTAAAACAGAAAAATGAGGTTTTATGAAATGACATAGTTGATAACAAATATGATTAAGTCAAAATGAAAAATAAATTTTTCGCCTGTTAAATTACATGGATTTTATGAGTCAAAATTGCAGTAAATAAAAAAATTATAAGGAACTTTCACCAAAACTAAAAGTATTTATGGATAAAATCAAAATTGAATATCAGTATTTTGAAGGATGTCCAAACAGTAAAAAATTAATGGAGAATCTTCAGGATGCAATTAGTGATTTCAAGGATAAAGTTTCAATAAATTACATATTGATTGAGGATAATGAAACTGCTTTGAAAATCGGGTTTAGAGGCTCTCCGACCTTATTAATAAACGGAGAAGATTTCGAAGGATTAGAATCCCCTGCTGAGCCTGGTTTAAATTGTAGAATATATAAGAATGGAATTCCCTCGGCATCAGATATAAAAAATAAATTAATTACCATTCTTCAAAAGAAATAATTTTAAAAACTTAAAAATAAACATATATGAATTGGTTAACTGATTTCAATACTGCAAGAGAAGAAGCATCCAGGACACATAAACCAATACTACTTCAGTTTGAAATGGATGGATGTGGTGGATGTAAAAAACTGTATTCAGAAACTTACACAAATTCAGAAGTAATTCAAGAAATGTCTGAATGGTTTATACTTCTTAAGCTGGATTTAATTAAAGACCGTGAAATAAGAAGAGAATATTCTGCATATTGGACCCCTTCTTTTTATTTTCTGGATTATAAAGGAAAATCATATTTTAATTTTAATGGATTCCTTCCACCTGAAGAATTAAGAGTTATTCTAAGGCTCGGATATTCAGAAATAATGATTCCTCGTGGTAAATATGATGATGCTATTCAGGTAATGAATAAGGATATTTTTAATTTAAAAAATTCTGTACTATTACCAAGGCTTGAATTACAAATTGCAGTTGCAAATTACATAAAGACAAAGGATAAAGCTGTTTTTATGAAAAAACTGAAAACGATACAAGAACAGTATCCTGATTCTCTCGAAGCAAAAATGTATTTCTGGGAATAAAATAATAAATCAATAACATTTTAATAACAACAAATGAATGAGAGAATTTACAATCAAAACCCTGATAAATTAAGAACAAAAGAGAGAATTAAAAGGTTGAATTTGCAAAAGATAATCTCAATTTGTTTAAAGCAAGGACCAATAAAAACTCTTTTAGACATTGGTACAGGTAGTGGACTTTTTGCAGAAGAATTTTTCAAAAATGGAGTCAATGTTACAGGAATAGATATAAATAAAAAAATGATAAAATCAGCAAAGAAGTATTTACCTGAGTGTGAATTTATAGTTGCAAAAGCAGAATCACTTCCATTTAGAAAAAATTCTTTTGATGCTGTATTCTTTGGATTAGTTTTACATGAGGTTGATAGCTTTACTGATGCAATAGTGGAAGCAAATCGCGTTTCCAGGAAATTTATTTTTATACTCGAATGGAAATATAAGAAAGAAGATTTTGGACCCCCTATGAAACATAGATTAAAACCATCATTTGTAAAAAAAATATCATCAGAAATTAAGTATCAAATATTTAAACAGGTAAGACTAAAAAATCATATTCTGTATATTATAAAAAAATAAATTACTATCAGTTTTAAAGTATAAATTTATAAAATAAGATTTTTGGTTTTTAGAAATACTTAATTTAGTTAAAAAGGGGTTAACTTAAAACAAATGATTTTTCTCTTTTAAAGTATTTTCTAATTATTTATAATTATATAGTAGAATTATGGAAAAAAAGATAAAAATATTCGGTCAACGCGACGAAGATGCTTATAAACAAATATTGATGTGTGTTGAGAAAGGGGAATATGGAGTCCTCTGCGCAGACCATCATATTGGATACAGTATGCCAATAGGTGGAGTTGTTGCTTATAAAGATTATATTAGTCCCTCTGGGGTAGGGTTTGATATTGCCTGTGGAAATAAAGCAGTGAAGACAAATCTGAAAGCGGAAGATATAGAAATCAAAAAGATAATGGATGAGATAGTAAAACAGATTGGTTTTGGACTTGGTCGTCCAAATCCAAAACCCATAGAACATCCAGTACTTGAGAAAATCGCAAAATCGGATTTAAAGTACATCAGAAAAATGTATCCACTTGCACAGGAACAACTCGGCACAGTGGGAAGTGGCAATCACTATGTAGATTTGTTCAAAGATGAAGAAGGTAATCTTTGGGTCGGAGTGCATTTTGGTTCTAGAGGGTTCGGACATAAAATTGCAATGGGCTTCCTTGCTCTCGCAAGAAATATGAACTTTGAGGATAAACCCAAAGATGCAAATAATATGATGGCACCTCCAACTTTATTAAAAGTTGACTCTGAGTTAGGGCAGGATTACATTTATTCAATGCATCTGGCTGGTGAATATGCTTATGCAGGAAGAGATGCAGTTGTTGAAAAAGTGTTAGAAATTTTAAAGGCAAAAAGTGTTTTTGAAGTGCATAATCATCATAATTTTGCATGGAAAGAAAAACATTTTGGTGAAACTTATTGGGTTGTAAGGAAAGGATGCACTCCTGCTTTTCCGGAACAATTATCATTCATCGGTTCCACTATGGCAGATGAATCTGTAATTGTAAAAGGTATAGATTCAAAAGAATCCAGAGAATCTCTATTCTCTACCGTTCATGGAGCGGGAAGAATTATTTCAAGGATAAAAGCAGCTGGCAGAATAAAATGGAAAAAAGGTAAAAAGGGGCAGCATTATCCAGTAAGAATTTCCGGCGGTCTAATAAATTTTAAGGAAGTGCAAAAGATGATGGCTGAAAAAGGAATAGAATTAAGAGGAGGGGGAGCAGATGAGTCACCAGATTGTTATAAAAAGCTTGAAGAAGTTCTAAACTATCATAAGAATTCGATAGAAGTACTACACAGACTTAAACCTATTGGGGTCGCTATGGCGGGTGAAGATGTATACGATCCATATAAAGATTAAATTTACCAATAATTAGTACCTTTTTATAAGCAACTGAATAAAAATTTTTCCCTTACAGAGTTAAAATATTTAAAATATATAAAACCATAAGCAATTTAATAAGTACATTCTGCAAATATGGGTTGAAATATTTCTCATTACAAAAAGTGAATGACAAAATTCGTAAATAATTAATTCCTTTAAATTAATTTCAGGAAAAAAAAATCTTCTGGATTATAATCGTTCCATTAAGAAGTTCCATCTACATTACATTTCCCATATATTGCAAATTAAACAAATTTTTATTAGTTTAATAATATACTGGATTAAAGATTGGGTTTTTGTGTTGAGGCTTTGCCGAAATACGGTAACTAAATAAAGTAAACATTATTAAATATTATATTTTCTGAATAAGATTATTGCAGGAAATTAATAGAATTTACATTCTGCTATTGATGAATTCTAATTGATAAATAACGAGATAAAAAAAATATTTTATGCAAAATCATAATTAACAACAACTATGAAAAAAAATAATTACTTTATTTTTTTAATCATATTTATATTAATTTTACTAATTCTTTTTAATATCGAAAATATCAATGCAAACAATGGTAAATATTTTTCAGATAAATATTACTCACAGTTTGAAAGATTAAATAATAACACGAAGGTTTTAAATATCAATAATATTTCATCAGTTTTTACAACAACAGGGCTTTTTAACCGCTGTATCTATCCTGACTATCCCTATGGATTTGAATGGCCTAAGGGTTCCCAGAAAACAGCATTATACAGCGCAGGTATATCTATTAGTTGCACGGTGGACACATCTACCGAAGCAGGAATAAAAAAGTATGCATTGAAACAGGGTATGGCTTCATACTTTGGAGAATATTTACCAGGATATTGCGAAAATGGTATCTTCAGAACCGATTATAGATTTCGTATTTATCGTGTAACAAATGGAGATAAACCTCAAACAAATCCTGATTGGGCTAACTGGGGAGATATGGTCCCATTTGGAGCTCCTTTTACAGATGTAAATAAGAATGGTATCTTCGAACCATTTATTGATACTCCCGGAGTAAGCAATGCTGACCAAACTCTTTTTATGTGTATAACAGATGCTAACCCAGATTCTCATACTTCAGGTGAAGGCTTTGGCGGTGGCACGCAACCCTTGGGAGCAGAAATCCATTTAACAGCATGGGCATATAAAAATATTTTTTTGCAGGATGTGCAGTTTATTAAATGGGTAGTAATAAATAAAAGTAAACATACCTGGGAAAATATTTTTATCAGTATTGTTGCAGACCCTGATTTAGGAGCAAGTAATGATGATTATCTCGGTTGCGATACAAGTAGAAATCTTGCTTTCTGTTATAATTTTAATAATAACGATACTTCTTATGGCAACAACCCTCCAGCTTTCGGTTTTCTAATTCTAAGGGGAGTTGAAAACAGAAAAGTATATCCTATTCAAAGATATAAAATGACTTCATTTGTAAAATTTAATAATATAAGTTCTTCTCCCCCACCATGTGAATCGGAACCAAATGGTGAATCTCACTCCGCTTATTTAATGATGCAGGGCTTTAAAAAAGATTCTACCTGCTGGATTGATGTAAGCGAATTGCCATATAAGAAGACAAAACTCATATATGCAGGTGACCCTGAATCCAATAGTGGCTGGACAATGTACAAAGGATATATGACTAATTGTAATAGAGATTCAACAGGAATGATATATCCATCCTGCCCACCAGAAGATGTCAAATTTTGCGTAAGTAGCGGGTCAAGGAATATTTCTGTTGCTCCCGGCGATTCACAATTACTGATTGTTGCTCAACTTATTATAAGAGGTACCAGTAATCTTAATTCTGTTACAAAATTAAAATTATATTCAGATATCGTACAAAATTTTTACAATCTTTACATACTTGACACTACAGAATATACACCACCTATTCCAACAAAATATTACCTTTTTCAAAATTACCCAAATCCATTTAATATATTCACTGTTATCAAATATCATATTCCAGAGGTTTCGAAGGTATCTTTAACTATATATGATATATCCGGAAGGGAAATATCAAAACTTGTAAATAAAATTCAGGAAGCTGGTGAGTATAAAATAATCTGGGACGGTAGTACTTATCCCAGTGGAATTTATTTTGCTCAACTTAATGCGGGACAATTTTCAGACACAAGGAAGCTTGTTATTGTAAAATGACTTTTAAAATAACTTTATAAAAATTATGAAAAAGACGAAAATCATTGGTTTAACAATTTTAGGAATCATTGCAGTAATTGTTTTATTCATTATATCAACAAATGCATTTGATAAATTCTTATGTGATAAGAAAGAAAAATCCAAAATTGAGGAAACCACAAACAAAGAAGCACCTAACACTGAAATTAATAATGATATGAATTTTACAGAAGAAAACTCTCAAAATACCCCCTCAAAAAAAATAAGTAGGAAAAAAATAAAACTTCCGGAACCTGAATATAGCAGTAATACATCAATAGAAGAAGCGTTATTAAAAAGAAAATCTATAAGAGATTTTCAGAAAAAACCTCTTTCATTAAAAAACATTTCTCAAATATTGTGGGCAGCACAGGGAATAACTGATAAAGGGAAAAATAAAAGAACTGCTCCTTCAGCAGGGGCTTTATATCCTTTAGAAATCTACCTTGTAGTTGGAAATGTAAATGAAATTGAAAGTGGTATTTATAAATATAACCCTTATCAGAATGAACTTACTTTAATAAGTGAGGGTGATAAAAGAAATGAAATATCAAAATATACTGCTCAACCAGAAGCAATTCAGACAGCACCAATAACAGTAATTTTTTCTGCTGTCTATAAACGAACATCTGTAAAATATGGTGATAGAGCTTTTAGATATGTACACATTGAAATAGGTCATGCTGCTCAAAATGTTTGTTTACAGGTAATTTCTCTCGGTTTAAGTACAGTTACTATTGGTGCCTTTCAAGATGCACAGATAAAAAAAACAATACAACTCTTAGAGGAAGAGGAACCTCTATATATTATGCCCATAGGATATGCTAAATAACTTATAAAAAGAAAATTTATAGGAAAAAAATTTTAAACAAATCACCCTTACGAGAAAATAAAATATAAACTCTAAATCTTGAAAAGATATTGCATTTTCAAAAAAAACTGTCTATCTGTTAAAGTATATTTATTTGTCCCGCTTAAATCTTTCAGTCTATCATATAAACTTGTAAAGCCCATATAAAAAATAGTAAATGGATTCGGCTGATAAGTTATTAATGGATTAATATAAAAGCCATCAGAGAAGGAATTATATTCCAAAATAAATCTAAGTGATATATCTTTTACAATTTGATAATTTGTAGAATTTCTAAAAATATATCCTGCAAAAAGTTTTTCACCTCTATACGAATTGGCTAACTCAAAATAAGTATAATCAATAGAGGTTAAAATATTATCTGTAGGTTTGAAATTAAGCCAGATCTCATTTTGAATCCCAAAACCAACAGCTGGATTATCATTTCTAATTATGTATCTTCCGACCTCAATATTAAAACCACCAGTAAACCATTTAAAAGTATTCGCATTGAGATTTAGCCACATTCTTCTTGCATCGGTTAAAAATTTACCTCCAAACCTTTCATTATTAATAAATAAACCTCCTAAATACATTTGCAATTGATTTTTAAACAAAAACCACACTCCGGCAATTGCATATTGTTCTCTTAATCCCCCATTATAATCAAGTGATAAAGAAGCCCTGATAGATGGTTCAATTCTTTTCAGAAAATCTCTGTCAATATAAAATAAATATGATTGTCCTGTTTCAAAGGTATGTAAATCATTATTGCTGTTAAATCCGTTATCCATTCTGATTTCAGGAGATTTCATTAGATATTCTATATCAAAATTATAATGCTCTCCACTCCTTTGAAAATTAATAATTGCTGCTGTACCATTAAAAGATTCTCCATCAAATTTTCCAGTGTACCTATTGTTTCCAAAAATTATTTCCTTTGAATAATTTGTATCTACAATTTCTTTTGTAAAACTTTTCAAAAATTGAAATCTTAATGTATAGTTTTTAAAAATTCTATAATTACCATCTAAAGAAAAAACTCTGTTATACCCTTCGGGGTCCCAGAACATATCCCCTTCTTTATTTACTTCCCTATCAGTTATTGTAAAACCAATATATGAATCATTATCAAAAAGAGAATATTTATACCTAAAAATATTTGAAAGGGATTTTCTATCCGTAATAAGATAATCACTTGACTCTTTATATGGAACAATAAAAGGGGTCTTTTTATCATATGCCCCAATATATCCAATTTCACTTCTATCGATTTTTCCTGTTAACTTTACAGCAAAAAGCGGATTATTAATAGACCTCGTATAGACAAGACGAAACAGACTACTAAATATGTTTGCACCTTCATTGAAAAAGGGTCTTTTTTCAGAATAAAAAATTGCATATGGATTGTTTACATTAATAACAGCAGCGTCAGCTTCAACTTGAGAAAAATCTGGGTTTAAAGTAAACTCCCCAATTAAATTTGATGTAAAATTGTATTTTAAATTTATACCGAAGTTAATTTTAATTTTTTCATTTTTAAATTCTGAATCTGCATTTTCAAAATCACTCAGGAAACCTTTTTGTGAGCCAATTATATAAGGTATCACTTCTATATTTTTTCCTGCATTAACATTATTAATACATTTAAGTGTAGCATAACTGGTAAACAAAGTTGGGTCATTACGATTAATTTTTACCCACGAATATTGATAACGATTTTCTCGAGGGCGATTCCTTATTATATGAAAATGCCATTCTTTATTATCACCAGAGGGGAATTTAATACTTTTAAAAGGAATTGCAATTTCCACCGTCCAATAGTCAGAATATATTTTAGCATCTGAATACCAAATTAAATCAAAATTCATATCTTCATTTCCGTTTGAAGACCATATTCCATCTCCTTGAATACCATAAGGATTAACGAAAAGTTCATAAGCATTTTTACTTTCTGAATAAGTATCAAATATTATCCCCACAAAATCATCCGAATACATATTATCACGCTTCGTCAGAGTTTTTCTGAGTTGTCTCATATTATTATCATAGCAAATATATCCTATATATAAATAATCATCATTATAAAACATCATAAATTCCGTCTCTACTTCAGGTTTTGTATTATCGCCGGGGCTCACCTCGCTAAAATTACTATAACGGGTTAATTGTTTCCAAATTACTTCGTTTAGTTCACCATCAACATCAATTTCAACATTTGAAAATTTTTTTATTTCCAAGACAGGATTCGAATTAGGGATAAAAATAGTAGAATCCACAAAATTAGAATCTTTTTCGAGTGAATCATTACTTAAATATGAATCTTCCCCAATGAAATATGAAGAATCTGCTTTAGTTTGAATTGCTATTTCATTATTTGTTAAAGAATCTTGTGAAAGGAGTTGTTTAGAAAAAATAACAAAAAGAAAAATAAAAAAAGTACAATACTTATTCATTTAAAGTGTTTTTAATAATATTACGAAATATATTCAAAATGGTTGCGAATAATAAAATTTTTAGATTGAAATAAATGCTCACTTATATTAGTTTATTACTTCTAATAAAATAATAAAAATTATGAATTTGATAAATTTAATTAATAATTATTATGAGTAAAAATTATTTTATATTCAAGATTATGATATTGTTACTTTTTTATTCCATCGCTTTTTCGCAGTCCCAACGACTTACCCCCGAGATTTTATGGTCATTTGGTAGAATAACAAATGTTGAAATCTCCCCAGAGAGAAGTCGGATTCTATATGCAGTTCGTTATTATAATATTGAAAAGAATTCTTCTCAAAATGATTTTTATATTATTGATATAAATGGAAAATCAAAAATCAGATTAACCAATTCTTCTGATTCAAAATTTTCAGCTAAATGGCGACCGGATGGAGAAAAAATAGGTTTTCTTTCGAATAAAAGTGGTTCTTTTCAACTATGGGAAATAAATCCCGATGGTTCAAATCTTAAACAAATTACAGATATTGAGGGTGGTATTACAGAATTTAAATATTCACCCGATTGTAAAAAAATATTCTTCCTGAAAGAAGTTAAACTTGATAAAGATATTCACGATTTATTTCCGGATTTACCACTTGCTAATGCAAGACTGGAAACTGATTTAATGTATAGACATTGGGATGAATGGCATAATTACTCATATAGTCATATATTTGTCGCAAATTATTCAGAAAGTGGTATTTCAAATATAAATGATATAATGGAAGGTGAAAAGTATGATACTCCTCTAAAACCTTTTGGTGGAATTGAAGAGATTAACTGGAGCCCAAATGGAAAATATATTGCGTATACCTGTAAAAAACTCAAAGGTAAAGAATATGCACTATCAACAAATTCTGATATATATCTTTATAATATTGAAACTGGGGAGACAATAAATCTTTCAAAAGGGATGATGGGATTTGATCGTTCTCCTGTTTTTTCGCCAGATGGAAATTTTATTGTATGGGAATCAATGGAAAGAGATGGATATGAGTCAGATAAAATTAGAATGATATTGTATAATTTCCAAACAAATGAAATCAAAGACTTAACAAAAAATTTTGATCAGAATGCAGAAAAGTTTTATTGGTCAGATGATTGCAAAAAAATATATTTTATAAGTGGAATAAAAGGTACAGAAGAAATTTTTGAAATTTCTTTTGAAAACTATAGAATTAAAAGAATTACAGAAGGAATTCACGATTATACTTCTGTTCAGGAAGCGGGTAATATGCTAATTGGTACAAGAATGTCTATGAGTTCACCAATAGAAATATATAAGATAAACCCTGAAACTGGAGAAGAAATACAACTTACTTTTGAAAATAAGAAAATTCTCGACAATCTAAAAATTGCAGAAATACGAAAAAGATGGGTTAAAACTACTGATAATAAAGACATGCTTACCTGGGTAATTTATCCTCCAGACTTTGATTCCACAAAGAAGTATCCTGCTTTGCTTTACTGTCAGGGGGGACCACAGAGCACGGTAAGTCAATTCTGGAGTTATAGATGGAACTTTCAAATTATGGCTGCAAATGATTACATTGTTGTTGCACCAAATAGAAGAGGTGTACCTTCTTTCGGACAGGAATGGAATGAACAAATAAGTGGGGACTATGGCGGGCAAAATATGAAAGATTATCTTAGTGCTATTGATGATGTAGCCAAGGAACTTTATGTGAATAAAGAAAAATTAGGAGCAGTAGGAGCGAGTTATGGAGGTTTTTCAGTATTCTGGTTAGCCGGAAATCATAACGGAAGATTTAAAGCATTTATAGCACATGATGGAATGTTTAACCTTGAATCACAATATCTTGAAACAGAAGAAATGTGGTTTGTTAATTGGGATTTAGGTGGTGCATATTGGGAAAAAGAAAATAAAATTGCACAAAGGAGCTATGAAAATTCACCGCATAAATTTGTAGATAAATGGGATACCCCAATTCTAATTATTCACGGTGGAAGAGATTATAGAATTTCCTATACTCAATCTATGCAGGCATTCAATGCTGCTGTACTCCGAGGAATACCAGCAGAGTTTCTATTTTTCCCCGAAGAAAACCACTGGGTGCTTTCACCTCAAAATGGTATTTTATGGCAACGGGTTTTCTTTAATTGGCTTGATAAATGGTTGAAATAATAAACTTAAAATATTTAAAAAATATAAATTAAAAATTATGAAAAAGAAAAATCTTTTTTTTGCTTTTTTAATAACAATTTCTATTCTTAATGTGTTATATGCACAGGATAAGAATAAAGGTGAATTTATAGATAGGTTTAGTCCATACTATGACCAGATGTTAAAAGAAGTAAATGAATTTGAAAATCCGCAAAAGCCACAGAAAAAAATATTTAAACTTGACTTTTCAGGGTTAAATATACCAAAGGGACTTTCTGAATTTAAATACTACTGGTTTAATGAACCAGTTTCGCAAGGAATAACAGGTACCTGCTGGTCTTTTTGCACTACCTCTTTTTATGAATCAGAAATTTATAGAACACAAAATAAAAAAATAAAACTATCAGAAATGTGGACTGTTTACTGGGAATATGTTGAGAAAGCAAAAGGATGGGTAAGAATGAGAGGTGAAATGAATTTTGGAGAAGGTTCTCAATCTAATGCTGTAAAAAGAATCTGGAAACTTTATGGTGTTGTACCTCTTGAAGCATATTCCGGTTTGTTACCAAACCAGAAAGTTCACAACCATAGTAAAATGTTTAATGAAATGAATACGTATCTTGAATTTGTAAAGAAGAATAACAATTGGAATGAAGAGGAAGTTGTTAATACGATAAAAAGTATTCTAAACTATTATATGGGTACTCCACCAGAAAAATTTATTTATGATGGAAAAGAATACACACCACAGGAATTTTTACAAGAGGAAGTTAACCTTAATTTAGATGATTATATAGATGTTATGTCAATTTTAGAACAACCATTTTATCAACAGGTAGAATATCCCGTACCAGACAATTGGTGGCATAACAAAGAATATTATAATATACCAGTAGAGGAGTTTATGGTATTAATAAAAGAAGCAATAAGAAACGGATACACAATGGCGCTTGGTGGTGATGTGTCAGAGGCTGGATATGACTCCCGCAGCAAAGCAGGAATAATTCCAACATTTGATATACCTTCAGAATACATAGATGATTACGCAAGAGAATTCAGATTTGATAATAAAACAACAGGGGATGACCATGGCATTCATCTTGTTGGTTATACAGTAAAGGATGGCAAAGACTGGTTTCTAATTAAAGATTCTGGCGCTGGCTCCAGAAATATTGAACCCAAGGGCTTTTATTTTTATCATGAGGATTATATAAAATTAAAGATGCTAACTTTAACAATTCATAAAGATGCTGCACAAAAAATATTATCTAAATTTAAATAGTAATTATATTTGTTACTTATTTTATAAAATTCTTTCTAGATTAAAAATTTTAATTTTTTACCAATTTTAATTATTGATAATGGATATTTTTAAGCAAAATAAATTACTTATCTGGTTAATAGCTATACTCATTATTTTGAATTTATTTAGTTTAGCAGGTATCTGGATTCTTAAAACTGGAAGATTATTACCTGCACAACAAAAATATCTAACACTTCCCCCTTACTCACAAATTCCTCACTCTGCATTTGATAGACTTGAAAGTGAAGGGCTCATAACGGAATTAAATTTTAATCCCGAACAAATAGACAGATTTAAGCAAATAAATAAAAAATGGGATAAAGATATGAAAATATTGATGGGTAATATTCACAATATTAAAAAGCAAATTTTAAAAGAGGTATTATCATCCGAGCCTGACACTACAAAAATTCTTAATTTTTTAGCCGGTATTGGTAATTCTCAGTACGAAATAGAAAAAATAATATTTATGAAGCAGAAAGAAATAAAATCTCTCTGCACCGATGAGCAAAAAAATCAGTTCGACAAAATTATAAAAGAAATTATTGAAACTCCTAATCCATTTTCTCCTCAGTAAACCATCATTTATTTGCGCAACTATTTTATATAAATCATTTTTATATTTTCTGAACCTTTATCTGTAAACATTTTGCAAAAATAAACACCTGACGGTTCATTTGATAACCTCCAATCTACTGTGTAAATTCCCTCAGTTTTATTTTCATTTACTAAAGTTGCAATTTCTTTACCAAGTAAGTCATATACTTTAATATTTACAAAAGTACGCCTTTCGACAGAATATTTAATTACAGTCGAAGAATTAAATGGATTTGGATAATTTTGATATAAACGAAAATCCGGAATATAAGTATTACCATTTTCAACACCATAAACATTTTCGTAAGCAATTGCGTGATTAAATATTTCATTAACAAATTGAGGAGCTACAAGTTCGGTTGCCGCTGCATTTGGATGACTGTCATAAGGATCCTGTGCATATTGTAAAAGCATCATATAGTTTGGTCCTACAAGTTTGTGAAAGAAATCAAATACATAAACATTCTGTGGAAAAGGACCAAACACTGGATCTAAACCCATTGCAAGAGTGTCCTTCGCCCACTTACAAAAACAGTGAGAAAGATAAGCTTCAGTTGGATTTGTTTCATTAGGAACAAGTGGCGCATTTGTCCATATAACAAAAAAATTTGCGGGATGAGTTTTCATTACATTTACTATATGTCGCCAATGCCACTTATAATTATAAACGGTCTTTAATTCTGGATCATTTGTATCTGAAGGTTCCCCATAAGCATAAACATTAGAAGAAGGAAAGCAGGATTTGATGACAATTATCCTATTATCTGGATAAAATGGTTGAATAACTGCTTCTGGATCCTGTCCCTCAAAAATTCTATGCCAGCGATACCATTCATTATCACCTTCTACAGGCCACCATAATTCATCCATTGTTACAGCATTTGTTCCGGTATACCCATGATTATTGTTATATATTTGCATTTGTTGTGGAACACTTGTATTACTTCCATTAGGGCCCCAAATACATAAACCCGTTGAATGATGTAAAAAAATCCCACTCCTGAATTTTAATTGCTGGCTGTTAGCTGTTGCCAGTGATAAAAATAAGATAGAGATTAAAATTAATAATAATTTTTTCATAATAACCTCCCTAATTTATTTAAAAAAGTTTTTTATTTTTTATACTACTACTTATTATATCTCACAATTCCCTAATTATAATAGTATATTAAATTTCATAAAAACACTTTCAGTATATTAAATTATAAAATTTAAAATAAAAAAAAATACAAAACTAAAAAGCAATCCATAAACCAAGTCCGCCTCTCGAACTTTTAGTTTCTTTTTCGTATGTATACTCACCTGTAATTCTGATATTTCTTTTCAGATTATAAGATAAACTCGCAGTATAACTTTCGTAATTTATTTCATTGTAATCTGATTCCACTTTATTAAACAATAAAGTTGCAAACCATTTACTATTATCAAAATCAGGAGATAAAATTAATTCTGCAAATCCGCCCTGCGTTTTTATTCTACTATCAGGAACAACTGAGAGAAACTTTGGATTATTATCACTTCTATAAACATATTGGAAATTTAACTCAGCATATTTTGAAAAGATGGAAAAATCTCCGCCAATCATATACATTTCATTTGTCATACCACTGGGATTAAAAGCATCCTTAGGATTCTCTTTTCCATAATATCCAAAAGCACCTAACCGAAAATTTTCATGAACATCCTGAGAAACTCGAAAAAGAAAATTCTTATACTTATCTACATCAAAAACATCTTTCGTACCAATTCCATTTCCGTTAACAATTTCAAGGGCAAAATCTGTTTTCGTGGGTGCTCCGTAAGTAAACATAAATCCCCTTTCATATTTTAGTGATGCCAAAGAATTACCAACTTTTGTTGCATAAATTCTATAGTCTTCAAGTGTTAATCTCAATTCACGTTTGAACAACGGGTCAGAGACCTGAAATTGTCCAATATAAATATCGAGGTCTTGACTAAATAAATCGTTAAACATCACAAAAGCATCTTCAATACCTGCCATTTCTCCTCTCTCACTTATAAAATAATAGAAATAATAGGATATATCCTTGGCAATATTTCCCCCGGACATAAATTTCAAAATGTATGGTGTTCTAAAGTCAGGATTAACATCTCTATCTTTTTCTAACTGTCCATAAAGTTCTATCCTTACAGCAAAAGGAAATTCCCTCATAAGTGTAAGTTCAGGGTCCCCGGTATTTCTGAAAAATCGTTGTGGCTCTTTATCGGGAATTTGAAAACCATTTGCTGCAAATTCCTCACCAAAGGGTTTTAATTTGGGGACAACATAATGACAAACATTACAGGATAAATTATATTTCCTCGCGAATGCTGGTATTGCAAAAGCAGATTCAATTGTAAAGCAGAAAAATAATAATACTAATAAAGTAATAGTAATAATTTTTTTCATTTGTGTTATATTTTATTTTTTAATCTAAAATAGTTATTATTGTTTCATGCCTGTTTACCTCTATAATTTCACTTTCTTCAAGAGGGACACCAAGGAACTCTGCTACTGGTGTAGGTAGTTTTTGATAATTTAAAATCGCTCTTATTTTCACAATCCCTGGCTCCAAATTATCAGGTAATATCCAGGTATATGTTTCAATTTTTGTTTCCCTCGGTCCAATTCTATAATCAGGACCAAAAGATGCAGTATTCCACTGCATAATTGTCATTCTTCCTTGCGGATCTAAATATGGCATACGAAATATTCTATCTCCTATTGGAATTCCATCACGTTGTATCCCCTTAAAATTTGTAAGTCCAAGTGGAATTGCCATATCTTGATATGCAAGTGTATCCGATGCAATTGTAAATTCTTCTCCCTTAAAGCCTTTTCTATCTACTTTTAGATGATATATGTTCCCTTTTGAATCAATTGCTTCAACATGTAACCAGAGCATTCTTTCTTCAGCAGAACCAGTTGGAAACTTATGCCCGGTTTTTGCATTAAATAAAGCAACTGTAAATTTTACCTGCTCTCCCGGTTCTGCTTCCCTTAAATCTGGATGTATCCTGATTTCTACTGTTCCTCTGACTTTTCCCGGGTCATGGGCTCCATGAAATAAATGTTGACTTACATCTGAATGAAAAATTCCCATTAGTGAATTATATCCCTCTGACTTTGGCATGTGGCAGGTTTGACATTGAACACCTTCCTTGTAATATGGTCCATCTTTCCATTCTATTTGCGTTGCTTTTACCCAGGCATCATAAGGCGATTTCTCATTATGACAAACACCGCAGAATTCTCCTTTGCTCAGTAGGTCATTTTTCTTAATATCATGGTATGGTGACATAATATCGGATCGGTTGCCATATTTTACTTTTCCAGGATTTGAAATATAATTATAGTTAAAAGGAATAGTACCATTGTATCCTGAAATTGTATGGCATACATCACAGGAAACAGCCTCATTAGCCCGTGAATTCATCTCCGGCTTTGGTGGTGGAACATCTCCCGACATAAAAGCAATTGGTGAATGACATCCATTACATCCCGCTTTTACTCCTGCAACTTTTAAATCTTTTTCTGCATGTGGTACAGCAAGTTTAAAATATTCAATTTCATCCCAATGATGTATATAACACTGGGACATCATCATTTGTAACCACTGTTGGTAGAAATCTGTGTGACAGGAACTCCCACATGCTTCAGGCTTTTCAAAATTGTCGTACTTAAAAATTCCTAAAGCCTCATCACCTGATTTATAATTTTGCGAATACACTGCACTTGCTATTAAAGCAAGAAACAAAACAAATATTGTGTTCTTCATTTTTAAAAATCATTGTTTTTAAAATATGTCATTTTTATGTATTTAATTTCCCTTTCCTCCATATTAAAAATTAAAAACTTATATTTACAATTTCAATGTGAAAATTAACCTTTTTGAGTTGATTAAAAAAAATAATAGAATTAAGTTTATTAACGGTGATGGAGTTCACCGTAATTAGTGTAAATGACACTTGATAACTCCTGGGAAAATTTTTTACAGGAGTTTTTTTATTATGGAAATGGATAAAAATAAAAATAACATCTTTACAAATGAAGGAAATCTAAAAAGTACTCTCGAAAATTTATTATTTCAGCTAAAAGAAACTGTATATTCAAAATTAGACTCAGAAGGAAAAGAAAACCTTGAAAGGCTGAACAAAAAATTAAAAAATAATATTGTAAATTTTGTTGTGGTAGGACAGTTCAAAAGAGGAAAATCTACATTTATTAATGCATTACTTGGCGATAAAATATTACCAACTGGTGTAATACCACTCACATCTATTATCACAATAGTAAAATATTCAGATACTTTCCGAGCAATCGTATATTTTAACAATAATACCACAAAGGAGGTTACAATAACTGAACTTCCGGAATATATAGCCGAAAAAGAAAATCCAGGGAATATAAAAAATGTTAATCACATATTAATCTTGCATCCTGCGAATATTTTAAAAAAGGGAATGGTTTTTGTTGACACTCCCGGCGTAGGTTCATTAAATCTCGATAACACAAAACTAACTACTGAGTATATTTCGAAAATTGACGCTGCAATTTTTGTAACTTCAACTGACCCAGCACTATCAGATGCTGAAATTCTATTCCTTGAAAAAATATTAACCATTACTGATAAGATATTTATTATCATAAATAAAATTGATTATTTAAATAAAAACGAGCTAGAAGAATTCTGTAATTATACAAATTCACAATTACAAAAAAGATTTGAAAATAGATCAGTAAATATATTTTATGTTTCTGCAAAAGAAGCATTAAACTCAAAATTAGAAAACAATCATCCTGCTTTACTTAAAAGTGGATTTCTTGATTTAGAAAATAATATTATTAACTTCTTTGAAACTGAAAAAGAGAATATTTTATTAGAATCCATAAAGAGACAACTAAAAGAGTTTATTGAAGAAATTGAAATTTCTTTTGAACTCGAGATAAAATCGCTTTTTCTTCCGATAGAACTGCTAAAGGAAAAAATCAGCTTATTAAATAATAATCTCTCTATAATTCAAAAGGGTGAAAAGGAATTTACAAAAAAATTAAAACAAGAAAATAAAATATTACTTGATAACTACAAAGAAAGATTATATTACGTAAAATCGGAAATAATAGAAGAAATAAAACAGGGGTTGTATAAATTCAAAGAAGAAAACACAGGAATGAAATTAGCAGAATATGAAACATCGTTAGAAAAATTATTCAGGGAATTAGTTGAAAATAAAATGGAAAATGCAAGAATAAGAATTGAAAAAGAAATTAAAGAAAAATCTTTATATTTATATCAGGAAATACTGGAAAACTTTAACGATAAAATTAATGAAATATACAAAATTACATCTGAAATATTCGATTTTGAATTAAATAAAATACATATTAATATTGAATATAATTTTCCCACCGAGTTTGAATATATAACTTATGATTTCAGTTTGATGTTCAATTTAGATAAATCAACATTTAAATTTTTATTTCCAAAAGAAACACGAAAGAAAATACTTTTTGATAAATTTTTGAACAGGTTGGAATTTACAATAAATTATAATTTCGGATACATAATTGACAGCATAGAACGAAGATTGGAAAAAAATCTTTTAGATTACAATATAAAGTTAAAGAATAAATTAAATGAAACTATAGATAGGATAAAAGAAATTTTAAACAATGTTGTAAAAATCAGGGAACGAGAAAAGTTAAAATACGACTCAATAATAAAAAGCCTGACTGATAAAAAAGAAAAAATAAAATTATTAAAAGAAAGTCTTATAAATATTTAAAAATGGATTCTCATATAGATAATTATAAAAGAGTTATAACTTCAACGCTAAATGTAATAGAAAAAAGCATTGATGATTTTATACATTTATTAGGGGATAAAGAAAAAATAACATACGAGATTTCTTACGATTCCGACGATAACATAAAAGAAATAATAAATAAATTAAATAATTTGAGAGAGTATATTCAAAAATTTTCTATAAAATACCCACTTGCAAAAGAAAAATATTCCCTTAAAAAAATATTAAACAGCAAAAAATCAACCTGGGTAATATACCTTGAAGAAATAAAATCATTCAACATTGAAAAAAAATATTCAATCAAAATCCCCCCAACTTCCGATTATGACAAAGATTTAAACCATATAATCGAATATATAAATTCAATCTAATATACAGATTGCGATTAAAAACACACACATCAACATTACTACTTTACTATATATCACCCCTGAAAATTTATATTTCCTTTTTTTCTTTTAAAAGTATTTTCTTTCTTGAATTTCGAACAAGAGAAAACAACTATTAAATCTTAAAATTAAAAATCACCTTTTATTAATAAAATTACTCAACAAATATTTTCAAATACACATAGCAAAACAGAAAAATAAATTGCTAATAAGCTAAATCTTTTTTCTCCCAACTTGCGATATGTATTTGAAAAAAATTCGAACCTATTAACCAGCTCGACGTGCGGAAGGGCAAAGACCAAACCCCCTTTCCACCCACCTCACCATGAAGTGAAAGCGAAAAGGACGATTTCAAGTTTTTTTGGGCGGCAAATTTCTTATTTATTCCTCAAAAAACTCCGAGTACTCATCTAAAATTGTATCGTTCATAAACTTCAATCTTTTTTCTTTAGACAATTCTATAACCGAATCATATGAAATATAAGAACACACCTCTGATAAAGGACGCTCTCCAATTAAAGAAAAAACGGGTCTTGTTATCTGTTTAAAAACTGCCTCCCGACGTTCAGGGGGTGCTACAATGTGAATTTTAATATTTAGCATGGGTTGTAGAGCTAACAAATCTGCCATTCTTAATATCCCTGAATAAATAGATGTTGTATCTTCTACCTCAAATGCTCTAATAATTGAACGTCGTTTTATCCATAAAACATCTATATTTCTTATAGTTTTCAATGTGGTTTCATCAAAAACTAAAGGCAATTCATTTAGTAAAACGTCTTCATCTGCAGGCTTCCATATATTTAAAATTCTATTCCTATCGCTATTTGGAATCCATATTTTAAAACCCAATTTTTCTCCAATTTCAGCAAGTTTAGCTTGTATGCTAACCGCTTTTCTAATTTCTTCATCGGTAGATTCAATTTCTGCTAAATCTTCTTCAGGTACCGACACTACTACTTCTTTTTTATCACTCAATCTTATTTTTTGAGGTTTTAATTTATTTAATTCTTCCTCTGTAAAGTTGTAATCTTTCTGCTCTTTAGACTGTTCCAATAATATTTTTTCAATAAGTTTACCGTCTTCTTCAGGCCAAAGGCGTGGGCTAGAAAAAACCATATATGTCCATCTATTGCTATCCTTGCTAAGCCCCCTCGTAAAGGAAAGATTGTTCCACAATTTATCAATATGGATTGGAATTGCTTTCTCTAATGGCAGCCAAACAAGGGTTCTAACCTTAAATCTTAACACAAAAGGATCATTTTCTGTTGTGAATATCGGCTTATGATCAATATAAGATTGGCTTTGAATTTCTAATATACCTATAAATCTTTGAATTCTCGTAACATAACAAATAAATTTATCGCCGGGGCCAATTCTTTGATTTTCAACGTATGTTTTTCTGGAAATACGATAACCACTTATATCTTTTGATGAATTTGAGAAAGCTTTTGCGGTTTCGGGAGAAAATAAATCAATATAGTATCTCATAATATTAATTTAATGTTATTTTATTAACTTCACAATATTAACCCCTAATGCCTTAGCAATTTTGTTCATAACCAAGACAAAAGGGGGTTAATTACTCCATTTTCAGTTTTGGTTACTATAATATATTTAACTCCTGATTTTCTGACAAAATCTTCCTGTGATAAACCTTGTTTTGTGTGGTATTTCTTTATATTGTCTCCAATATTATTTTTCTTTGCTATATTTTAAATAATTTGATAGTATGTTATTGTATTATTAACAGCTTCTACTTTAAATATAATGATAACAAATAAATTAAGATCAATCAAGGGAAATAAGAAAAGCCCGCTTCTGAACAAAATAAAGTTCGAACCGAGATTTTTACAAATTCTTAAGTGGTTTATCTTTTCTATTTCTCTTTCCACCTATTCGTCGGGCAGGCAGGGCGAGGCGGGCAGAAAGGGGGCAGTGGAAATTCAGCCTGACTTGCTAGTTAATAAAATCGGTTCGGATTTTTTCAAATACACACCGCCAATCAGTAAATGTTGAGGCCAGAGAGCTCTCGCAGAGAGCGAGGTAAGAACTTCTTAAAACTTTGAAATCGTAAACTTGCGGAGAGGGGGAGATTCGAACTCCCGATAGAGTTGCCTCTATAACGGTTTTCGAGACCGCCGCTTTCAACCACTCAGCCACCTCTCCTAAAATTTCCTTCGCAATTTTGCAAAAAATACTCTTAATAACTTAGTAAAAAGTAACCAAAATAATCACCACTTTAGTCACTAATTTTAGTTACTACTTAGATCACTAAAATAAAAGAACATTATTTGTGCATTAAATTATATCTATTTAAACTAATTTACAATTCAAACATTTTACTCATTTTTTTTAAATTTAAATTTTCAGAATTTTATAAATAAATTCTGATATAATTTTGAATAAAGAGAAAAGAATTTTTTTAACAATTATTATAATAGTTGGGATTATTTTCACAGCATTTGTTTTCTGGGCAGTTATCACAGAAACTCTTTTACCACTTATAAATAAAAATGATTATAGAGGTTTTATTTTAAATTTAATAGGATTTTTGATTATATATACAGGTACATTAATAATTGTATATGGAGGATTTTTATTCGTAAAGAATACATATATTTTATTTCAACAGGAAGATTTTAACGCACGATATGAAATGCTGAGGGAAAAGTCAATATCAAAGGAAAAGAAGAAGCAAATAAGAAAAGAAAATACAAAATGTCTGTTCCTTGCCTGGAAAGATGGCTCAAGATGGCTGGCTATTGGATTTTTTCTTTTTATTATTGGTAGTATTATTATCAATTTATAACAAAATAAATATGAAAAATTATGCTTTAATTACTGGTGCTTCAGGGGGGATTGGTTTAGATTTAGCAGAATTATTTGCTGAAGATAAAATTAATCTTATACTCGTTGCACGAAGTGAAAATAAATTAAACGAAATTGCAAAAAATTTTGAAAGAAAATATAATATAAAAGTTTATACAATTGCTAAGGATTTATCCAAAGAAAAATCGGCACTCGAATTATTCAATGAAGTCACCTCTAAAAATTTAAAAGTTGAATTCCTTGTTAATAATGCTGGTTTTGGAAGTTATAAAGACTTCGTAAGTGAAGATTGGGAAGTTTATAATAGGATGCTGAATTTAAATATTATTTCTCTTGTTTACTTATCTCATTTGTTTGCAAACGAAATGATAAAAAATGGTTATGGTAAAATTTTGAATGTTGCTTCCACAGCAGGTTTTCAACCAATACCGGGTTTAAACATATATTCAGCAACAAAAGCATTCGTTTTATCATTCTCCGAAGCATTACATCACGAATTAAAAGACAAAAGAATTACAGTAACAACTTTATGCCCAGGAAGTACTATAACGAATTTTCATAAAACAGCAGGTTTAAAAGGTAGAAGGTTTATTGCAATGAAAAGTAAGACTGTTGCAAAGTCTGCTTATAATGCAATGATGAAAGGAAAACAAACAATAATTCCTGGAATAATAAATAAAATAAGTGTTTTCACAATAAGATTTGCTCCAAGAAAACTTGTACCAGTAATTTCTAAAAAAATAATAAAAGGAATTTAATGGCAGAAAAACATAAAATAATCGCAAAAAACAGTTCTGGAATGGCTTTTAATATTGAGATAGCAGGACATAATATAACTGTTGATGCTTCACAATCATTCGGCGGAAAGAATCTCGGACCACCCCCAAAGCAGTTAATGCTCGCTGCACTTGCAGGATGTACAGGAATGGATGTAGTATCTTTGCTTTCCAAAATGAGAGTTGAGTATCGTTCATTCATTTTAACTGTTGAAGGAGAATTAAATTCTGAACATCCGAAGAAATATAATAAGATGCATATTACTTACACATTAACAGGAAGGAATATCCCAATAGAAAAGGTAGAGAAAGCAGTTAGTCTTTCCCTGGATAAATATTGTGGGGTGGCAGCAGTATATAAAGCAGCTCTTGATTTAACTTACAGTATAGAAATTAATTCAGAAGAATAAAATAAAAACACTAATAGACTCTGTATCTTATTGATATACCACCTGAAACTTTCGGAGATGAAGTAGGTTGATAAATACTTTGTACATTGAAAGTTCCAATATCAATAATAACAGGCCCTGTATCAATCCCCAGACCAAGGCTTAAAGTAAATTTTTCCCTGCCCCCAAAGGTTGCTCCAATACGAGGTGAAAATTTATCACCAAGATTTACCTCCGCGCCAACTGCAACAATAGGCTTTGTTGTTCCTCCTCCTTTTTTAGTAAGTCCCTGAATATATTCAACTGAAAAATTAATTAATTCAAGTCTTTCCACTCCTGCTTGTTTTTTTCTATTTGGGTCTTCAAGACAAATTCTGTAATTGAAACCAAATCTCACTGTTGTTGGAAGGTATGATATAACATTTGTAGAAGTTCTTTTTGAATTTAATATTGCTTCAAGAGAATCAATTTGTCCTTCTTTTGTAATATCGGTAAGAATAAAACCGCCATCGTAAAGATATTTATTTGAATTCTTATACCAATTAATATAACCTGCGTCAATCAAACTTAATCCAAAATCAAAAGTACCAAGTTTCATAAAATTAAAAACTTTCATACTGAAACCAATATCAGCTGCAATTCCAATCCCTGCAGGGTCAAATCTATATTTAAATTTTTCTCCCCTGCTATATACTCCCCCATATACCGAATTCATCTGACCATAAGTAAAAATTCTGTTAGTATCATCAGTGAAAAACGAAAAACTATTGTTTTCTATTGCAGAATGGAAAGTCCCGAAAAGAGGCTTAATAGAAAATCCATAATAAATATCTCCATATCTTCGTTTGTCAGGAGATTTTATTTTATTAGAGTAAGTTAAATTTATCTGTTTAACCCAGGTACCGCTGTAATCCAAATCGCTTAAATTGTAAGTTCGGTTTTTATCATTGCCAAAAAATATTAATTCCATAAAATCTCTCGGAGTATATACATACCCCCAAAATCTATCATCAATAGAAATTCCAAAAGTACCTGACTTAGGAGTATTATAAATAAATGAAAGTAAATTCCAGGATAAAACAAAATGCGTTCCTTTATCACTTGCCTTATTTACGATATCCCACTTTTCCCAATCGTTTAAAACTCTACCTTTATTATCAACAAAATATTGAGTGTAAAAATTGTTAGAAAAATAATCACCGTAAAAAGAATAACCAAAACTTGTTCCTAAATTAAAATAAAATCTTGCTTTAACTGTTGGTCTTTGTTTACTAATATTAGCGGGGTTTACATTAAATGCATCATAAGCCCACATATTAGAAACACCCGTTCTACCCATAGAATAACTTCTTACCCCATATAAGTATTGAGAAAAACTATCACATGTAATGCATAACACTATACATCCCACTAAAAAAACCGACCTAATATTTAAAAATCTATTTACGATATACTACTAAATTTTAAACACAATCATTCATTATTATTCAAGTAATACCTGAATGTTCCATAACTTAACTGACGAATGTAGTCTCTATCCCTAATACGCACTCTGCCATCAGGAGCTGGAATCAAGTTTGGATCTGTATATAACTTGTATTCATAAACAATCTTTCCCATATCAAGCAATTTCTGAGTATTAACACTATCAACAAACCCTGTATATTCATGTATTACAGGTGTCATAACATAACCGTCAAAATCAACAGGAGCGGCTGGCACAAGTATAGAATCGCCTGTCCCGTTTACAACAATTTCAGTAACTGCAAAAAGTAAATTATCCAGTGAATCCTGTATTAGAATCCGCACTGAAGCAAGCAAAGGTAAGCCATTGGTCATAAATAATTTTAAATCCATCCACCTCGTATTTCTTAATTTTTCTCTTGCGCTTGGGTCAGTAATACTTTTAATAACAGTATCTCTAAAAGTTGTAGGTTCAACTATACTGAAATGTAGTGGAAGCTCAGCAGTAAGATACATATATATACTGTCATTATTTTCTATACTTCCAAAACTATAGTTCGCATTAATAACATTATATCTCGTAACCTCAACTTTTTTAGGAACATGATTAAAAAATTGCAAGATATTACTGTTGGAAGGATTAACATAATATATTGCGGAATCCTGTCCCTCTGGAATTCTTAAATTAAAAATTGAATCAATAGGTTGTGGAGGCGCCCCAATAGTATCGTATCTTAAATATTTAAATTTTAACCTCTTTCCCTTATAATTAATACCCGTCATTTGAATATTTCTAACATCAACCTGATAGGTACTGTTTTTTCTTTTGACAACAAGATAAGTTTTTTGAGGATTTACACTTGCAAAATTCATTTCACCCTCAAGAGAATGGTATCCAAAGGGATCCTGAATTAAAGTATCAGAGGCTCCAAGATTTACAGGTTTAATTCTTCCTGTAACTGATTTTATACATAGTTGACTAATATTATAAGATAAAGAAGCAGCAGTATATTGTCCAGAAGTTGTGTTAACCCTTATGTTAAAAAGATTTGATGGATAGGAATTACTTATATAAAAATTATCGAGATTAATATAATCTGTATATGGTATATTGTAGATAGTTCTGTTCAGCGATAAAGGTTGATTGGTAGTAATATCTAAAAGATTTAATACTGTTATTGTTATTGTATATGGTTCAAATGTAATTGAAGGATTAAAGTTTATAATTAGTTTATTGTGAGGATCACTTGGCTCAAAATATAAATTTGTCACATAAGAAGAATCGTCAAAAGGAACATTAACAATTGTATCTGAAACCTGAGTTGGATAAAAAACCGTTATACCTGAATATCCATTGATAATAATCTTCTTTTGAAACTTACTAGTAGAGCTTGTTTCATCAGAGAAATAGGCATTACCTTCTTGGTCATAATATATATCCCCTTCATCTTTTAATAAATCTACAATATTATGAACTCTATCAGTAATAGGTAAATTAGCACTAACCAACCAATTAGGTGCAGATGGTTCTTTTAGTTCACAACTCAGGAAAAGCAATGTTACTGAAAAAAACAAGAGTAAGAAAATCTTAAATATTTTTCGCGGTGAGTTTTTTTTATTATGCACTTTTAGATATTTTTTAATAATATCTAACTTATTATTTAACAAAATCTATAAATTTTGAATTAAGTTAATATTTATCTTTTAAAGTTGCAATACTCTTTTAGAAACATAATCAGTGGTAAAGCTATAAATTTCCTATATAAGAAATTATAAGCATCATATATTAAAATAAGTTATTAATTAGTATTTTAGTTCAATTCAAAATATTTATTCTTAAATTTTGCAAATTACAAAATATTTTATAAAAAATTTTATTCAATCCCCTCTCCCACTAAATTCAGGATAAGAGAATTATTTTCCTCATTTATTAGGGTTTTGAAAGCTAATATTTTACATATATTTTCAAATAATATATTATTAAATTAAATAAAAAAATAATCATCTTAGATGAAAATATATATTTCGCCAAAAGAATCTGCAAAGAAGGAATCCCTCCTAAGAATATTGGATAAATATGGTATAATTGCAGATTTTGTAGAAATACCCCTTGAAAAGACTAAAGAAGAACCAGAAGAAAAATTCAGATTAACAAATAAATATATTAATTCACTAATTAAGCTTTCAAAAATAGATTTTGAGGACCTCGAAACTTCCTTAAAAAAAATACTTGAATTAACTGTATTTGCCTCTGGCATTACAAGATCGAGCTACTGGATATTTAGTAGAGAGACAAATGAGTTAATATGCGTAGATTTATTTAATAAATCTTCCTCTTCACATTCTTATGGAAATAAGATAAATATTTCAAATAATCCAAAATTTTTAAAACAACTCAGTAAAGGTGAAATATTAAAATACCCTGATATTACAAAAGAAGAAATAATTTCCAATTTCACTGAAAATTACTTCTTAAAAAATAATATCAGATCGATACTTTACATACCAATTTTGAAAAATGAAAGAGTAATAGGGTACCTTTTTAATGAAAATATTAATGAAATAAAAAATTGGGAAAGTGAAGATGAATTATTTTTTACTTCAATTGCTTCTTATATTTCATTACTAATAGAAATAAACGAAAAAATTCATTTAGAAGAAATCAGACAGAAAAATTTAGATTTATTTAAAACTATTTTTGATAATATATCAGAAGGAGTTGTAATAGGAGATTCAAATGAAACTTTTATATTAGCAAATCCTTCAGCAGAAAAAATTTTCGGGTCTCCTCCGGGGGGATTGATTGGAAGGAATTTCAAAGATTTTATCGAACCAGAACAACTAAAAATTTTATTACACCAAACAGAAGAAAGAAAAAAGGGTAAATCAAATTTATATGAACTTGAAATAAAAAAATTCGGCGGAGAAAAAAGAATAATTTCAATAAGTGCTTCTCCAAGATTAGATAAAAACGGAAATTATGCTGGTGCTTTTGGAATAATCTCAGATATTACAGATAAAAAGATACTTGAAGAAGAGTTGAGAAATTCAAAAGAAAAAGCTGAAGAAATGAGTCGGCTCAAAAGTAGCATTCTTTCCAACATAAGCCACGAATTCAGAACACCATTAAACAGTATTCTTGGCCTCTCAGAGTATATGATTGAAAATATAAAGCAGGAAGAGTTAATTGATTTTGCAAAACAAATCCATAGTAGTGGAAATAGATTACTTCAAACAATAAATCAGGTTCTCGATCTTTCAAGAATTGAATCAAACAAATTTGAACTAAAAATAGAAAAAATTAACATTGAAGAAATAGTAGATAATCTTAAAAGTATTTATTCACCAATTGCAGAAGAAAAGAATATAAATTTTATAATAGATGTTAAGCATCCTATTGAATTATATTGTGATAAATCAATGTTGTTATCAATTTTAAATAATTTTCTCAATAATGCAATTAAATATACACATATAGGAGAAGTTAAAGTAGAATTAAAAAATATAGATTTTGAGACTGGAAAATATATTCATATAAAGATATCTGATACCGGTATTGGAATTGAAGAAAATGCTAAGAAGCAAATTTTTGAAGCATTTAGACAGGCAAGTGAGGGCTGGGGAAGAAAATATGAGGGTTTAGGTTTAGGTTTAACAATAGCAAGAAAATATCTAAATTATTTAAAGGGATTTTTAGATTTTGAAAGTAAATTAAATAAAGGTACCACATTTAACATATACATCCCAGTTATATATGAAAAAGAAGAGGTACCAGGTCCTGAAATAGAATTTATTAAAGAAATAAATAAGAAGGAAGAAAAAACACATAAAAAAATTCTTTATGTAGAAGATGATTATAATTGCCAGTTACTTGTAAAAATACTTTTAAGGGATAAATTTTTAGTTGATATTGCAAAAAACTTGAATGACGCTCTTTCATTAATAGCGATAAATTCTTATGATTTAATTTTACTTGATATTAATCTCGGCGGTGGTGAAACAGGATTAGATTTATTAAAATCATTGAAAAAAAATACGAAATATGAGACCACCCCTGTTATCGCCCTAACTGCGTATGCCTTAAAGGAAGAGCGTGATGCAATTTTAAAAGCAGGTTGCATTGATCATATAAGCAAACCATTTGAAAAAGAAACTCTAATGAATTCGATTTATAAAGCCTTGCAAAAATTGAAAAATTAATTTTACAAATGCAAAAAAGGGAAACAAAAATTAAACCAGTTCCGACTTCGACAAATACAAAAAAAACTGATAAAACATTAATTACACAAAATAGTCTCTTAAAAGATATTTTAAATAATTCTCAGGATATTATAATCTTATATAACTTATCAAAAAAGAAATCACTGCTTATTAGCAAAAACATTTCATCAATACTTAACTATAAAATTAAAGATATAAGAAACCTGACAGATGAAGACATCCATAACTTAATGCATTCAGAAGATTATAAAAAATATAAAGAAAAATTCTCGGGATTATATAAATTAAATAATGGGGTTTCAGAATTCAGATTAAAAATTAAAAATACAAAAAACTATAAATGGTTCCGTGAAAAATTCTCGGTTATTCAAAAAGATAAATTTAACAAACCAGAAATAATTTTATATAACTTTACAGATATATCTTCACATAAAGACCTTGAAAAGAAACTTGCTGAGGCAGAAGAGAAACTAAAAGACTTTGAAAATTTACATCAGTATGCGCATTGGGAACTTGATATAAAAACAAATAAAATCAATGGTAATGATAAATTCTATGAAATGTTTGATTTAGAACCAAACAAGAAAATTAATAAAGACAAATTATTTAAACTCATTCATCCTGAAGATTTAAAAACTTTTAAAAGTGCCTTTTCAAGTGTTTTAAAAGGACAAATAGAACAAAATACAAGCAGGATAAAATTAAAGTCAGGTGAAATAAAATATATTTCTTCAAGTTTAAAACCTGTCTTAAACAAAAATAAAGTATCAAAAATTTCTGGAATATCGTTTGATATATCTGAAAGCAAATTAGCCGAAAAAAAATTAAAGGAATACACAAGAGAATTAAAAGAATTAAACAGAAGCAAGGATAAATATTTTTCTATAATTGCACATGATTTACGAGGTCCTTTTACAGGCCTTTTGGGATTTTCCAATTTACTAAAAGAAGAATATGACTATTTGACGCGAGCAGAAGTTAAACATTATATCAGTTTGATAAATTCATCTTCTAAAAATATATATGGGCTAATTGAAAACTTATTACAGTGGTCAAGACTCCAGACGGGGAGACTGTTATTTCAACCAGCCAATATAAATTTAAATTCTATAGTAGACGAAGTTATAATGATTTATAAAACCCAGGCTGTTGCAAAATATATTGATATAGTCAAAGATATACCAAATGATATTTATGTATATGCAGATGAAAATATGCTTAAATCAATCTTACAAAATTTAGTTTCCAATTCAATTAAATTTTCCGAAGAGGGTGGAAAGATAATTTTAAGTGCAGAAGAAAATGAGAATAAATATACCATCTCCGTAAGTGATACTGGTATTGGAATACATCCAGAGGTAATAGAAAAATTATTTAAAATTGATTTTCACCATACAACCCCGGGTACACGAGATGAAAAAGGTTCGGGATTAGGATTAATTTTATGCAAAGAATTTGTAGAAAAACACGGTTCAAAAATAAAAGTTAAAAGTGAGCAAAAAATTGGAACTACAGTCTCCTTCGATTTAAAAAAAGGTAAACCTATAAAAAAATAAACTTTCCTTGATTTAATTTTTATAAAAAAAATCCGGTACTGAATGTACCGGATTATTTATAATTATAAGATTAATAAATTCTTCACTTACGCTTTGAATTTGACTTACTTTCACTTTTACTACCAGTATTATTATTCCTATTACCATTATTATGATTGGTGGAATTATTTTCTTTTGATTTTCTTTCTCCAGAATTATAGTTTTTTCCTTCGTCACGGGGTTTATTTTCCCTTTGCTTATTTTCGTAGGACTTATTTTCCTTCTGCTTATTATTCTCATTAGATTTACTTTCTCTTTGCTCATATTCATAATTCCTGTTTTCTCTTTCCTTGTTGTTCTCATAAGATTTATTTTCTTTCTCTTTGTTTTCATAGGGATCAATATTTTTCTCTTTTTTCGGCTTCTCTACATTTTTTGACTCTGTATCTCTGTTATTATACTCTTTTTTCTTATTATCATCGATTTTAGTACTGTTATTTTTTTTATTTCCTGTTTCTTTAATAATTGACTCTTTTGGTTTATAAACTGTAATTGTATTATCATCAATCTTTATGCTTTTCTCTTTTTCTGAATATTTTATTACTTTTGGCTGAATTTTTTCATCTGTACTTTTCTCTATGTTTTTTACAGGAGGTCCTTGATTTATTATTATATCGTTATATTTACTCCCTTTTTCAATATTTGATTTACTAATGAGAAGTTGATTATAATCAGCATCTATAACATTCTCTTTTGTAATTAATTCTTTGGCAAATTTTTTCTTCTCAATAAATGTCCAGTGCTTATAATAGTGATGGTGATAATAATGGTATCTATGTTTATGCCAGCGATGGAATTTAGGAAATCTTGGGAACCAACCAACATACGCACCGGTATAACACCAATCTACCCAACTTGGAGCCCATACTCTTCCGGGAATCCAAATCCAACCATATATTTCAGAATAGACCCACCTTCCATGATGATAGCATGCCCATCCCCAATCATAGAAAGAATACCAGAACCAACCCCACAAAGTATAATACCATCTGCCATTACAATATGGAGACCATCCGACATAATACACTCTTGGACGCCAGACCCAAATTATTTGGTTCCTGCAACAATTATCACCACTGTTAAGTTCTTCTTCATCTTTCGGAACCATATCTTCAAGTTCTCCTTTTGTTGTTTTTATCCATTCACCATCTTTATCAAGGTCTTTGTACATATCTCTGTAATTAGCAGTAGAATCAAATAAATCACTTTCATCATCATAATATGAGGAGGTATCAATTTGAGCAAAATTTTGCTTTGGAATAAATAATAATAAAAAAAATAAGACCCCCGCAACTAAACCTGTAAGGTTTTTGTATTTAAGTAATGAGTCCATGGCTCAACTCCTTTATATAAATTTTAGAAAGGATTTTAAATTACTGATTTTATAAATCTATAACTAATACATAATTATCATATATACACATCTTACCTATATTCTTTAACTACTCAATTTTAAAAAAGTTCTAATAATATAGAAGAATTTTATAACTATTTTAAAGAAAGTAGTCAATTTGATTAAGTATTTTAATAACGAAAGAAGTGATATTTTTTATTTACTTTGAAAAATTTGAAAATTTTATAAGTTGATTAATTAATACACCCTAAGTAATTGATTATATAAAACAAACTATAAGAAAAATCCAAAAAACTAACTTAAACATTTAAATTTCTATCTATAATTTAAGAATAGATTCAAATTATAACATCATTAATTTGTCTTCTAAAGGAATATGGCATTTTCTCTGAATATCCAAATCTAATTAGTAATAAAGGATGTTTTTTAGAAATTCCTAATTTCTCAGCAAGTTTCATTCTCACCTCTAATTCTTCACAGGGCATATTTACATGAGAATGACTGATATTTAATTTAGTACCAGTAAGTGCAAACCGCTGAAAAGCTCTACCAAGATTTATCCAATGAATCACATCGTTTATATCGGCAATAAATAAAACAAAACCAGAAGAAGAGTATATAAGACTTTTCCATCTCTTTGCTTCACTTTTTGCAGAAACAAAATGTTTCATTACAATATTTCCTATAAATTTACCCATATTGGGCAAACCCATTGATGCAACCCACAATCCATCTGCTTTTTCTTCCGCTTCTCTCTTTGAGAAGCGAAACCAATTAACCAACTCATTTACAAAAGCTTTGTTCCCGAATTGTTTATTACTTCCCTCAATTATAAATGGTTCAATTAAGTGAAACTCATCCGGTAAAAAAAACTGAGCAGTAATACCAGAAAAATTGAACGAGTTATTTAAAACAGTTATGTCTTGTTCTGAAATTTTCTTTCCATTATAAGGGTTTCTGGTTGACTGTCTTTTCTCAATATAATTGAATAATTCATCTTTTAACTTTTTATCAGACTCTAATAAAGAAACCTCAATACATTCAGCTGCTTCCTTATTAAAAATAATGTTTACATTAGTTTTAAAATTATTTTCTCCAGCAGCAATTACAAGATTTTCCAATGCACATCCTAAACTTATCCAAAGAGCATGATTGTCTCTATCAACAATAGGAAGGGCTCTTTTGTAATCTGGATAGATTCTAATTGTATGATTATCCAGCTTAAACTTCCAAGGTTGTGTATTATGTCCAGAGGGAGCTTTTATTGCATACCGTATTAGTTCTTTAATTTCTTTTTTCATTAAATGTATAATATTTAATTATAAAAATACACTATGTTTTTTCAAACATTATCAAATGAAGTATTTTATTAAAATGATGAGCTTCAGAGGGCGTTAAGTCTATATACTTTCTTTATATTTTGATTCACTTAATAAAATAATAATTTCCAACTTATTATTAAATAATAAATAAATCAAACTAAGGAAATGTATTTTCCTCATTTAATTTATTCAGTATTAGAAATAAAATTAACTAAATAATTTAAGCTTTAACTGGAGAAATATTTGCAATGAAATTTTTAAGCTTGCAGAGAGTGCGGGATTCGAACCCGCGAAACGGTTACCCGTTTACACGCTCTCCAGGCGTGCCTCTTAAACCACTCGAGCAACTCTCTATGGGTATTATTATAAATTAAGAATTTTATTTTCTAACTAAAATGCATTTTTTAATAACATTATTTGGTATTATATAAAAGACTTTTATGTATTTTAAATAATTTATATGTTTTTCAAAAATAAATTATCAAAATGAATTATAAAATTTTCAAGAATCACCTGAAAGAAATTTCCTGTGTTGCAGAATTAATTTCTCAGCGGGGGTGGGCAGAAGGAAATGCTGGAAATATTTCTTTTAATATTAGTGAATTTGTTAATAAAAAAATTAATTTAAAGAAATATAAAATAAACGAATTTAAACAGGTATATGAGAACCTGAGAGAAAATTTTATACTTGTAACAGCAAGTGGAATTAAGATGAGGGAACTTGCAATCGACTTACCCGAAAATATCATTGTAATCTATATACTAAATAATGGCAAAAGTTTTATTTCATTAAGCTTAAAAGATATATTTGAGAATATAAATAGCGGCGTTTGTAAAATAAAAAAACCTACTTCTGAACTCCCAACTCATCTTGCAATTCACAACTATATCAACAAAAATAAAAGGAAAGAAAAACTTGTTTTACATACTCATCCGACAGAAATAATAGCACTAACTCAAATAAAGAAATTCACTAATGAAAAAAATATTAATAAACTTCTCTGGAAAATGCATCCGGAAATGAAAATTTTTTTACCGGAAGGAATTGGATTTACTCCTTATATACTTCCTGGAAGTAATAAACTGGCTATCCAAACTATAAAAGCACTTAAAAAACATAAAGCTATAATCTGGGAAAAGCACGGCTGTATTGCTATTGCAGAAAATATTTATCTGGCTTTTGATATTATAGATATTATAACAAAATCAGTAAAAATATTTTTTCTATGTAAATCTGCTGGTTTTGAGCCAGAAGGATTAAAAAAATCTGACTTGGATGAATTAAATAAAATTTTTCATCAGGATACACAGCATTAAAATATAATTTAAACAAATAACCTTAATATTTTAAATATACATTGTATATAATCTTTAAAAAGTTTCTTTGGAAAATCAATAGATAAATTTTATAGAATAATATGAATATTAAACCCAGGCTTGGATTTTTTGATACAACAATGGTAGTTATCAGTTTGATAATTGGAATAGGTATTTTCAGAACGCCCTCTATAGTAGCAAGAGATACTGGCTCTCCTGAGCTTTTTTTTCTTGCCTGGTGTGTTGGGGGTATAATATGCTTATTTGGTGGATTGGCTTTTGCTGAAATTGGAGGAAGAAAACCCCTTGCTGGTGGCTATTACAAAGTTGTTTCTGAAGGGTATAATCCAGCATTTGCTTTTATGATTAACTGGCTTGGGATTATTATCACCTCCGGAGCTACATTTGCAGCAGTTTCATTAATTGCTTCCGAATATTTTATTTCGGCAGTTGGAGATATACAACCATTTGTTAACGCGGATTTTTTGCATACGATTACCGGGAAAAAGATTGTTGCTGCATTATTAGTTTTCATATTATTTTTTATAAATTATCTCGGAATAAAAAGTGGGGCAATATTCTTAAATATTATTACTGTTTTAAAAATCCTTATAATTGTTTTTTTCAGTGTTGTTTCATTTTTTCTCCCACAAGGAAACAGTACCACAATGCAAAGTAGTACTGAGAATAATTTGAACTTTGAATTTTTTACTGTACTCTTTGGATTTTTTCTTGCACTGAGAGCGGTGTTCTTTACTGTTGGCGGTTATCAATTGACAATAAATCTTGCCGCTGATGTAAAAAATCAGAAAAAAAATTTACCACTGGGAATTATAAGCGGTGTAATTATTTCTATTGGTTTGTATTTATTGATAAATTACGGGTATTACAAATTACTTGGATTTAACGGAATTACAAAATCGGAATTAATTGCGGCAGATATGGCAAATGTGATTTTCGGTAAACTGGGAAGTAGAATTATTTCGATAGTCATATTTATTTCCGCATTAGGTTATATGAATGCATCAATAATGCATACTCCAAGAGCTTATCATGCAATGGCATCTGATAAAGTGCTACCTAAAATTTTTATGAAAGTTAATGAAAGAAATCAGGTACAGGAATTTGGATTACTATTTATGTTTTTGTTAGTACTATTTTTCATCATTACAATGGAGGGATTTGAGAAAATTCTTAATGTAATTATGTTTAATGATTCCATTTCAATTGCAATTACGGCTTCAGTAATTTTTATTTTCAGATACAAAGATAAAAAAAACAATATAAATTGGGACAGTTTTAAAGTTCCATTATTCCCAATAATTCCTCTAATATTCATCTTATTCTTATTACTTGTCTCAATAAGAGCATTTTATGAAGATATAATCGCTGGTTCAATTAGTATAGCAGTTTTTTTACTGGGGTATCCATTGTATAAGATAATAAATAAAAAGATTAAATAATAATTTTACAAAAATTTATTAACTAAAAGTGTCCTTAACCTTTTGAGAAAGGAACTCTAAATACTTATTTTGAGGTTATTGATATTAAAGAAATAAATTTTTAATTTTTTAAAAAACAAAAATGATTGATTTTAAAAAATTAGAAAAGGCATATAAAGAAAACAGGTTCTACTCATTACAACTTGAGGTTGGGGATGTATGTTTTCAGGGATGTTCATATTGTTATATGAATGCTCTTACTGTTAAAAAGAATTCATTAACCAGAAAGAAAATATATGAAATTTTATCTGATGCAAAGAGGCTTAATATAAGTGCAATTGAATGGTTGGGTGGAGAACCTTTGTTGAGAAAAGGTATTTATTCTTTTTTAAAGAAAGCTTCCGAACTAGGGTTTCGAAATAATATCTGGACAGGCGGTTTACCTTTAAAAGAAAAAAGAGTTGCTAAACAACTTGCTGAACTTTGTAAAAATGGTTTGATATCTTTTCATTTATCTACGATAAATCGAAAGCTATATGAGAAATTACATCCGGGCAGGAATTCAAGTGATATTGATGATATTATAACAGGGATACAGAATTTATTACAATTTGGTTACCCTGAAGAACAATTGCTTAATTCAATCACATTCACAGGTTATCAAACTGTTGAAGACTTAATTGAAACAATGGAATTTTTTGATAAAGAATTTGGAATTAAAAGTTGTATAAATGTTTATCATACATATTTAAGACCTGGAACAGATGTTGAAGAACTAAATAAATTTATACCATCTGAAAAAAATGTTGCAAAAGCATATAAACATTATATAAATTTTTTAGGAATCTCAAACTTTCCAATGAATTGTGTTAATAAGCAGTATTGTTCAGCAACTGTGGCTGCATTGAACGATGGGACAGTATCTCCCTGCGCAACAATAAGAACCGGGTGCAAAGAAAATTTAAACTCTCATAGCTTCTATGAAATTGTAATAAAAAATATAGAATATTTAACATTTCAAAAATTCAGGGATAAAAATAATTTGCCCGATGGATGCAAGGTTTGCAAATTAAATGATATTTGCTGGGGATGTCGTTCAAGAGCTTATGCCGCAGGATTAGGAATTTATGGGAAAGACCCAAGATGTTTCAGATCAAAAAGATAATTTTTCTACATTGATAAAATTTGGAATATTTCCAATTTTATAAAAATGAAAATTATTAAACTTAATTTTTAAAACTATGAAGTCCTCTTTTAAGAGAATATTTTTATTTCTAATTACAAACCTATTTGTTGTACTCACAATAGGTATAATACTTGCTCTACTTGATATTCCTTACAAAAGCGCAATCGGTTTAATGATTATTTCCTTTATATGGGGAATGGGAGGGGCATTTATTTCTTTGTTAATGAGCAGGTGGTTAGCGAAACGAGCTTACGGAATAAGAGTTATTGATCCTCTAAATTCAACAGGATATGAAAGAAGGTTATATGAAATGGTTAGAAGACTTTGCGAAAAGGAGCGAATTTCTGTCCCTGAAGTTGGAATTTATGAATCTCCAGAGCCAAATGCATTTGCAACAGGAGCAACAAAGAAATCATCAATTATTGCTTTCTCAACAGGGTTGCTTAATATGATGGACGATAGACAGGTAGAAGCGGTTGCAGGGCATGAAATTACACATATCAGTAACGGTGATATGGTAACGCTAACATTATTAACAGGAGTTGCAAATGCTTTTGTTATATTCCTCGCAAGAATAATTGCAAGTGCAATCGATCAGGCTCTTAGAGGAGATGATGGCAGAGGAGGTCTTGGATTTCTTGCTTATTATGGAGTTGTATCCATACTGGAATTTGTTTTAATGTTACTTGCTTATATTCCGATAGCTGCATTTTCAAGATATAGAGAGTACTCTGCTGATGCTGGCTCTGCAAAATTAACAAATCCCAATAGTATGATAAGTGCTCTCGCTACTCTTGGAAGTTATTCAGGAAAACTTGATAAGAAAAATTCTTTTACAATAGCAAAAATTGAATCTAAAAGGCATATTTCTATTTTTGCAACTCATCCTCCAATTGAAAAAAGAATAGAAAGACTAAAAACTATAAAGATATATTGATTTTAGAATGATTTTATAAAAAATCTTTTGCGGTGAAAATACTGTTAGTAGCAAATCCGAAAATGTATTTTGGGGTGGATTTACTTTTTAGAATCCCTAATCTTGGTTTATGTTCTCTCGCTGCAAATATTGACAGAAAACAAAATGATATTAAGGTAGTAGATTTAATTGTTTCAGGAAAAAGACCATTAAAATATTTTTCAAAAATAATAAAAGATTATTCACCTGATATTGTTGGTTTTACATGTATGGCGTTTCAATATTCTGATACACTGACCTATATAAAACACTTAAAAAACATAAAACCAAACACAATTACTATATTAGGTGGATATTACCCAACAGTTGATTATCAAACAATTATTGAAAGTGATGATATAAATAGTATAGATTTCATTGTCATAGGCGAAGGAGAAATATCTTTCAGTAAACTTATTGATGAACTAAATGGAAAAAGAGATTTTTCAAATGTACCCGGATTAATTTTTAAGGATGGAAAAAATATAATCATAAATTCTCAAAAGAAACTTGCAAATCTTGACGAAATAAAATTACCTGATAGAAGTGTAAGACTATTGCGAAAAGGATTTTATTGCAATGGATATAAATCCGATGCCGTTGAGACTTCAAGAGGGTGCGTCTATGATTGCAGTTTCTGTTGTATTAATAATATGTACGGAAAGAGTTATAGGAAATATAATTTCGATCGAATCATTTCCGATATTAGAGATGCAGAAAAATTTGGTGCTGAATCAATAATGTTTGTTGATGATAATATTACACTTGATGGTAAAAGGTTTTTAGAACTATGTAAAAGGATTAAAGAAGAGAAATTAAATCATATTAAATATTTAGTTCAGGCAAGTATAAACGGGATAAAGAAAATCCCAGAATTGCCAAAAGCAATGCATGAAGCAGGCATAGAGTGGGTATTTTTGGGAATAGAAAATGCAAATGATAAAATGCTGAATTTCATAAATAAGGATTCACAATTAAATCCATCGGACACAGAAGAGGTTGTTAAATGTTTAAATGAAAATAATATAATTACAATAGGAGGTTTTATTTTGGGATATCCAGATGATAATGAAGAAACTCTAAGATATAATTTTGAATTTGCAAAAAAAATTGGGGTTGCAATACCAATCTTCAATATTTTAACTCCATATCCCAACACAGAAATAAGAGAGGTACTTTTAAAAGAAAATCTCATTACAAATTTATACGACTACTCAAAATATGATTGTTGGGAAGTAAACATAAGAACAAGACACTTGACTACGGAACAAATATATAAAATCAGGCACGAACTTGAAGCAAGATATCCAATCGAATATGGCACTTTAAAGAAATTAATAAAGAAATATCCATTTTTTATGTTAAAAATGTTATGGCGCTTTATTACCTTTAAACCACAAGATTTATATAAATATTTTACAGGGGCGGGAAGCTTCTGGGGAAGAAGAAAGGTATACAATTTTAATTAATCTAATTTTATTTATAATTAAGTTTTTCTTTAACAATTTCAGAAATTCTAAATCTTTTTTTCTTTAATTTGCCATATAAAAAGACTTTTGAGAAATTATGAATATTCCACAATTTAAAAATGTTTAATTAAAAGTTATTTAAATAATTTTTTTGATATTGATTTTTTTTCTGTAGTCGTACCTTTTAAAAAATGAATTATTATATATTGTAATATCCAGATAATAATTTTTAAAAGGAATTTTTAAAATATCAGAATAGAATTTTTTTAAAAAAATTCGGAACAAACTTAAAGTAAATAATGTAAAAAGAGTAAAAGGAATAGTGTTATGAATAAATATATTTTTTACATATTATTTATTTCTTTTAGTATATTAATTTCGAAATTTTCATTCTCACAAAGTGCTGTATATTTTTGTGAAACGACTGGAAAATATGGCTATGCTTTTGGCTCATCTCTTGAAGAAGTAAAACAGTCCGCATATAATTCTTGCATTAAAAATGGGGGTGTTGACCCTCAACTAATTGTATACACAGAAAATAAAGGATATGGTGCGATTGCTTTAGGTAATGATGCCAATGGTTTTAGAGTCATTGGAGCAGCAGTAGGATTTTCCTCCGCTTCATCTGCCTCATCGGCTGCTATAGAAACCTGTAAAAAATATGGTGGAAAGAATATAAAGGTAGAGGTAAAATGGTATGATAAGTAATTAATATTACATTATTTGTTATTACTTCTTATATAGGGGATTATTTCTTACATTCAATTAAAACCAGCAAATTATTAAATTAAAACTTAAAAGAATTATTTTTTGTTTATTTTTTTAAAAAAATGATATGAAAAAATTTATATCAGCAAAAAATGAATCAATAAGATTATTTGAAAATCCAATACTTGAATACTTTTCTCACATCCATCCAAGTATACCACTTATAGTATACTTTCCTGTTGTCATATTATCATTGTATTTTGGTATTCAAGATAAAGTTTTAGTTTATGTAATTTTTTCATTCTTAGGGGGAGTTCTTCTATGGACTTTACTCGAGTATTTAATCCATAGATTTGTTTTTCATTATCACCCAAAAACAGAAAGGGGAAAAAGAATAAATTTTCTAATCCACGGGGTTCATCACGGCTACCCTATGGATAGAACACGATTAGTAATGCCACTTGCAGTTAGCGTTCCCCTTGCTATCATTTTATTTTTTTTATTTAAGTTAATTTTCGGTGAATATTACCTGAGTTATTATGCAGGCTTAGTTTTTGGATATCTTTGTTACGATTACATACACTATGCGACACATCACTTCCCAATGAAAAGAGGTATCGGAAAATTTTTAAAAGTCTATCACTTAAAACATCATTTTAGAAATGAAAATAAATCTTTTGGGGTTAGTAGTCCTCTTTGGGATTATGTATTTAGAACAACACCTGATGAATAAGTTTTTTATTTTAATTAATTATTTAAAAAATTTTTGAATTAGATTAGTAACAATCTCATAATCATACCCCCTTGATATAAGATACCTGTATGCTCTTAATTTTTGTTTCTCAAGTGGAAATTTATTTATTTTTTTTATATAACTACTTAAAAGTTTTAATGCGTTGGACTCTTCTTTAGCATCATCAATATAAGTATCTATGGAAGATTCAATAATACCCTTTGGAATTCCCTTCAACATTAATTTATTTCTCAATAATTTTTTCCCTTTAGGTTTCTTACTGATTTCTGAATTAATTACCGATTTTGCATAATTCTCATCATTTATAAAGTTATGCTCTTTAAAAAATTTTATTATTTTTTCTATATTTCTTGCTGATATTTTACTTTTCTGAAGCCTATTTTTTACCTCTTGTTCACTCCTTTGCTTATAAGATAAATATCTATAAGCAATTTTTTTACCATAATTTAATTCATCATAATCTTTTATTTCCTTAATTTTCTTTTCACTTAGTTCATCATTTTTTCTCAAACCAAATTTAACGAGAGTTTCCTGATAGATTCCAAAACTAAATTCATCATCAATATATACATTGTATCTGCCTTTTTTCTTTTGTGGTTCGATTAAAGTTATCTTCATAAATAATCTCTAAATAAAAAAATTTCAGAAAATATTCTAAATAAATATATTTTCTGAAATGATTTCTATAAGTTTTATTGTAATTATTTTTTCTTTTCTTTTACATTTTCTGCCTGTGAATTAGAATTCACAACACCTAAAGAAGTAAGTACATCATTCATTAATTTATCATATAACTGTTTATCTTCCAGTAAAAGTTTTTTCAACCCATCTCTACCCTGTATACGATTATCGCCTAAGGTAAACCATGCCCCACTTTTTTTGATTAATTCTTTTGAAATAGCAAGGTCAATTAAATCTCCTACTTTTGAAATTCCTTCATTATACATAATATCAAATTCGACTTCTTTAAAAGGTGGAGCAACCTTATTTTTTACAATTTTTACTTTTGTTCTATTTCCTACGACATTATCACCTTCTTTTATTTGTCCAATTCTCCTTATATCTAATCTTATTGAAGCATAAAATTTCAGCGCTTTACCACCAGTAGTGGTTTCAGGATTTCCAAACATTATTCCAATTTTTTCTCTTAATTGATTTGTAAAGATAAGAGCGACATTTGACTTAGAAACGGCAGCGGTAAGTTTTCTCAGAGCTTGAGACATCAAACGCGCTTGCATCCCAACCACAGCATCTCCCATTTCTCCCTCTATTTCTGCACGAGGGGTTAAAGCAGCAACAGAATCCACAACAATAACATCAAGAGCGTTGCTTCTAACAAGAGTTTCACAAATTTCAAGAGCCTGTTCACCATACTCGGGTTGAGAAATAAGCAAGTTACTAACATCTACACCAAGTTTTTGAGCATAATTTACATCAAGAGCATGCTCGGTATCAATAAAAGCCGCGAGTCCATTATTCTTTTGAGCTTCCGCAATAACATGTAAACAGATAGTTGTTTTTCCTGATGACTCAGGACCAAAAACTTCTGTAATTCTGCCACGGGGAATTCCCCCAATTCCAAGAGCAATATCAAGTGAGATAGACCCTGTTGGAATTGCCTCGATTTTTGCAACGGGTTTATCTCCAAGCCGCATTATTGCTCCTTTACCATGTTCTTTTTCTATTTGGGAAAGGGCAATATCAAGTGATTTTAATTTTAATTCTTTTTCGTCTGCCATAAAAAATTATTATTTTAATTTCTATTAAGAACATCCAGTAGTACTACCACAAGAAGTGCAAACTAAACAGGTACCATTTCTTACCATTGTTGCCTGTCCACATTCGCTGCATATGTCACCAGTGAAAACTTGACTACTACTTTTAGTAATCACTTCGTGTTTTAATTTGTTTTTCTGTTGTGAAGATTGGGTTTCATTCGTTTTTTCTTTATCTTTTATATTAATATCTTTTTCATTATTCACAGTTCTTTCTTCGATTAGCCTTTCTACATAAATTTCTTCTTCACTAAAGTCTTCCTCCTCTTTCTTAGTAATACTATCTATTGTTCCTGCTTTGGTTGTATCTTCTTCAATATGAGCGAGGTCATACCTTCCTAAATAAGTTACAGCTAATTCACGAAAGATATAATCAATAATTGAGGTTGTCATTTTTATATTAGGGTTACCAAGGACAATTCCATTGGGTTCGAATCTCGTATAGACAAAAGCGTCTACAAACTCTTCCAGTGGGACCCCATGTTGCAAGCCAAGTGAAACAGCAATTGCGAAACAATTCATCAGGCTCCTGAAAGCTGCACCTTCCCGATGCATATCAATAAAAATTTCTCCGAGTTGTCCGTTTTCATATTCTCCTGTTCTTAAATAAACAGAGTGAGTTCCAATCTTTGCTTTTTGAGTATAACCTTTTCTCCTGTATGGCAGTTTTCTTCTCCTGGCAATATATCTGTGAATTATTCTTTCAGCAACTTTAACTATATCATTCTTTTGCTCCTGAGCTTCTTCTTGTTTTTCAGATTCAAGTTCTTGATATTCTTCTTCGATTGCCGTATTTAATGGTTGTGATAACTTCGAACCGTCTCTATACAATGAATTAGCTTTTAACCCTAAATCCCACGACATTTGAAATGCTTTTTTAATATCCTCAACCGAGGCTGTCGCAGGTAAATTGATAGTCTTCGAAATTGAACCTGAAATAAAGGGCTGAGCAGCAGCAACTATTTTTATGTGTGCATCAGGTTGAATGAAGCGAGTTCCTTTTCTTCCTGCTTTGTTTGCACAATCAAAAATCGGATAATGTACTTTCTTTAAATGAGGAGCTCCTTCTATTGTTTTTGCTCCACAAATATAATCATTAGCTTCATCTATTTGCTCTTTTGTAAAACCAATTTCAGTTAATATATTTAATTTAGGATCATTGAGTTTTTCCTCAGAAATTTTAAGATTTTCCTTACAAAATTCATCACCAAGAACAATTCGATTAAATGCAAAACTTATGTCATAAATATTAGGAAGCAACTTCTCAACATTTAATATAATCTCTTTAGTAAATCCTTTTTCAAGCAAAGATTTAGAATTAATGTGAGGACAATCTACAAGTGTTCCATGTCCGATACAATATTTTACAATATCATTAATTTCATTTTCTGTATAGCCAAGTTTTTTTAAAGCGATGGGTAAAGATTCATTAATAATTTTAAAATAACCTCCACCAGCAAGTTTCTTATACTTAACAAGTGTATAATCAGGTTCAATTCCAGTTGTATCACAATCCATAACAAGTCCAATTGTTCCGGTAGGAGCAAGCACTGTAACCTGTGCATTTCTGAATCCATACTTAGTACCTAATTCCAATGCTTTATCAGCATCTTTCCTCGCTGCTTCAAGTAAATAATCTGGACAATATCGTTTATCTATTCCTTGTGGAAAAATTGATAAAGATTCATATTCATTCTTTGGAGAATTGTATGCTGCTCTTCTATGATTCCTAATAACTCTAAGCATATCTTCTTTATTCTCTGGGTATCTTTTAAAACAACCAAGTTCTTTTGCCATTTCTGCTGATGTTGCATAAGCAGTCATATGCATAATACAAGTAATAGCACCTGTTAAAGCAAGTGCTTCAGGAGAGTCATAAGGAATTGCATTTCTCATCAACAAAGCACCAAGATTAGCATAGCCAAGCCCAAGAGTTCGATATTCATAAGACTTTATAGCAATTTCTTTGCTTGGAAATTGTGCCATCAAGACACTAATTTCCAGGGTAATTGTCCAGAGTCTCGCAGCATGTCTTAATTGTTGTATATTAATTAGCCCTTTTGAAGAATCATAGAACTTAACAAGATTAAGTGAAGCAAGATTACAAGCTGTATCATCAAGAAACATATACTCACTACATGGATTGGAAGCCCTAATTTCTCCTCCTTTTGGACAAGTATGCCACTCATTAATTGTATCATGGAACTGTATCCCTGGATCAGCAGATGACCAGGCAGCAAATGCTATATCTTCCCACAATTTTCTTGCTTTTACAACTCTAACAGGTTTTGGAATTCTATTTTCCTTCTTTGCTTCTCGCAGTTCTGTTCTATTATATAAAAACCAATCATCATCTTTGATAACGGCTTTCATAAATTCATTTGTAGCTCTAACGGTGTTATTAGAATTCTGCCCGGAAACAGTTTGATATGCTTCTGAATTCCAATCCACATCGTAAATAGGTACATAAATTTCTTTATAACCGTATTTAGCAAGTTGAATTACCCTTTCGATATAATTAACAGGAATACAATCTTTCTTTGCTTCTAAGATAGCATTTGCAAGTGCTTTGTTCTTTTTTCTATCAGTCCCGTCATTTTCAGGATGTACACTATGACAAGCTTTTAGAATATTATTGAGATGTTTGTTTAACAATTTTGACCCTGCAACTAAAGCTGCAACTTTTTGTTCTTCAATAACTTTCCAGTTTATAAACTCTTCAATATCTGGATGATCTAAATCAAGAATAACCATTTTTGCAGCACGGCGGGTGGTACCACCAGACTTTATTGCCCCTGCACTTCTGTCCCCAATTTTTAGAAAAGACATCAGACCTGATGACTTTCCACCTCCACTTAAAGATTCACCTGCAGCTCTTATCTCAGAAAAGTTAGACCCAGTACCAGAACCGTATTTAAAAAGTCTTGCTTCACGCACCCATAAATCCATTATACCACCTTCATTAACTAAATCATCTTTAACAGATTGAATAAAACACGCATGTGGTTGACAATGAGAATATGCATCTTTTGACTGCACCAACTCTTCTGTATCAGGATCAACATAATAATGCCCTTGTGAAGGTCCTTTAATACCATAAGCCCAATACAAACCAGTATTAAACCACTGCGGAGAGTTAGGTGCAGCAAATTGCATTGCAAGCATAAAATACATTTCCTCATAATAATTTAAAGCATCTTGTTCAGTATCAAAGTATTTATACTTCCATCCCCAATAAGTCCAGCACCCTGCAAGGCGATGAAAAACCTGTCTCGCATCATTTTCCCCTGTATAAAAATCAGGAGTTGATTCAGAAGAAAACATATCGGTTTCAGGTTCAGATCTTGATAACCAGAGTGGAACACCTTCTTCTTTGACTTTTTTAAGTCTTTTAGGCACCCCCGCTTTTCTAAAATATTTCTGTGCTAAAATATCAGTTGCAACCTGTGACCAATGCTTGGGTACAATAACATTTTTCATCTGAAAAATTATTTTCCCTGAGGGGTCCCTAATTTCGGAAGAACGTTTCTCGTATTCTATGCTTTCTAATTTTCTGGAACTACCTAACAATAAACGGTTAATCTTCATTCATAAAAAACTTTATTGGTTAATAAAATGTAATTTTAAAAAAGAGCTCGTGATAATAATTTAATTGTTTAAATTTAATATAACTAAATTTTAAAATCAAATTTCTTTTAAATGCAGATAAAAATTTTTTACTTGAATTTTTAATATTTTTTACTTTTTGAAAAATTTTCAAGTCATTTTAAATCCATTTTTCTAAAAAATTTAATACTGACTGTATTTTAAAATTTTTTATATATAAATTGAAAGTTTTAATTATAAAAAATGGCAAAAACAAAACAAGATTTAAAGAAGAAAAAACTATCAATTAACGATAGTCTAAACATTTTATCATCGACCTCATCAAAAATTGTTATCACTTATATTGCTATTATATGCATCATCATTATAATATTTTTCAGACAGGGAATATTTGAAGGGAAAGTATTTGCTTCTCCGGACAATCTTTCCCCATTAAGCTTTAATACATTTCTCAGTGATTCTAAAGCGCAAGGAATTTTTCCGCTATGGGTTCCCTATATTTTTATGGGGATGCCTTCTTATGGCTCACTTGCAACGGGTTTTCCTGTATTGCATAAAATTTTTTCTTACATTTGGACATCTTTGATTAATTCTATTTCAGGGGATAATTTGTTTTTTGTTACTCTACCATATTATTTTGTTTTTGCTATTTCAACTTTCTTTTACATTAAATATAAATTCAAAAATTCCCTTATTGCTCTTTATGCAAGCTTAACCGCTGTTTTTGCAACGGGAATAATACAATTAATTATTGTCGGTCATCACACTAAAATAATGGTGTTTGCTTTTTTCCCGCTTGTTTTATTGTTTGTTGATAAACTTTTTGAAGAAGATAAATCCTTAATAGACAAGGTATTTTATACTGCATTGCTAACAATAGTATTATCTCTTCAAGTTTCCTTTAATCATATACAAATGCTCTTCTACTCGCTATTAATGATTGGAATATATATTCTCTTCCAATTTATATATAAATTAATAAAGAAAATAGAAATTAAAAAAACTTTCGTTTCAATAGTACTGATTGTATTTTCATTAATTCTCTCGTTTTTAATGAATGCAGATCCAATTTTATTGGTGAAAGAATATAATAAATATTCAATACGAGGAGAGCCAGGAATAGAAGCAAAGACATCAACTGAAAAACAGGATGTTAAACCACTTGATTATGAATATGCAACAAATTGGTCCTTTTCACCCGGAGAGATGATTACTTTTATCATTCCTTATTATTATGGATTTGGAAATGTTGAAATAGAAAAGGGTAGAACGGGAAATTTATATTGGGGGCAAATGCCATTCACTGACTCCCCTGTTTATTTTGGGGTAATAACCTTGATACTCGCAATAATAGGGATTATTATGAATTTCAGAAAGAATATTACAGTAATTGCACTTACATTTATTGTAATTTTTTTCTTATTATTGTCATTTGGCAGAACCTTTCCATTAGTTTATAATTTATTTTATAACTATGTCCCATTTTTCAGTAGTTTCCGAGCTCCAGTAATGATTCACTATTATATGGATTTTGCTTTCACCATATTAGCGTGCTACGGATTAAAATCTATTTATGATGCATTAAAAGAAATCAAATCTGAAAAACTTTTAAAATTTACAAGTTATACAATACTTTCTGTTGCTATAATAATCTTTCTTGGTGCAATTGCAGGATGCGAAAGTTCTTACAGTAAAACAGTTGCGGAAAGTCCTTTAATTGAAAAATTAAAACAACAACCCGGAATAACTTCAGATCAGATTTCACAGTATATAAAATATGTATCAACTTATGCATATAAGAATGTTATAAATGATATGTTGTTACATTCTGTTCTTATAATAATTTCAGTCATATCAATTTTATTAATGCTCAGAAATGTAATAAGTAGAAATATTTTATTAATTATTCTGATAATATTAGGAACTTTTGATATAATTAATATAAGTTCAAAAACTTTACACTGGAACAATAAAAGCGAGCAAAAATCAGAAATTCAGGAAACTGATTATACTAAATGGTTACTAAATAAAGACCCTCAGACATATGAATACAGAATTGCACAGTTTAACAATGGAAAACTTATATACTCCAATTTGCTTGCGTATCACCGTTTACATTTGTTTAACGGATATCACGGAGCTAAATTAAGAATTTATCAGGATGCTATCGATGTGGCACAAGATAATAACCCATTCCTTTTAGGTTTATGTAATGTAAAATATATAATTTCTGATAAACCAATTTTTGATACTAATTCCTACATAGAGAGATATAAAGGTTCCGCTATCATTTATGAGAATAAACTCTATATGCCGAGAGCGTTTTTCGTTGAAGAGTACAAAGTTGAAAAACCCTTGCAAATATTATATAATATAAGAGATGCAAATTTCAATCCATATAAAATAGCATTTCTTGAAAAAGATATAGGAATAAAAATTGATAAACCAGATTCTACTGTGGAAGCAAAAATTGTTAAGTTTGAAAACCACAACATTACTTATGAAGTAAATGCAAGTGGAAATAATCTTCTTGTCTTAAATGAAATGTATTATCCGCTTGATTGGAAAGCATATATAGATGGAAAAGAAACTGAGATTTACAAAACAAATTACTTACAAAGGTCAATAGTTATACCTCCAGGGAAACATACAGTTGAAATGAAATATTATTCCGAGACCTATGAAAAAAGTAGAAAAATAACTTTGTATTCTAATATTTTTGTTCTTCTTTTACTAATCGGAAGTTCAGCAGGTTATTATTGGAAATCACACAAGAAAAATAACAATTAAGTTATAAGCATCATAAATAAAATAAAAGATTTTCAATGTCGGGAATTTTAATTTCGTTACTTGCTGCAGTCATTCCAATGTTTATATATCTTTCAATAATTTGGTTGATGGATAAAAATGAGCGGGAACCTATTGGATTTGTATTGCTGAACTTTTTTTGGGGTGCTTTCGGCGCTATATTTCTTACACTACTTTTTAACCCACTTTTAAAATCATTATTAAACATTATAATTCCGGCGACCCAATTTTCAAACACCAGATTCTCTGACATTTCGGGTGCTATTATAATTGCTCCTATCTTAGAAGAATTTACAAAAGGAATTTTTTTATTCTTTTTTTCATATAGTAAAAAATTTGATGGGGTGGTAGATGGACTTGTATATGGTGCAGCAATCGGATTGGGATTCGGAATGACAGAAAATTTCCTCTACTTTATATCTGCAAAGCAACAATTTTTCTTACTCGTTGTAATAAGGACTTTATTTTCTGCACTTTTACACGCTACCTCACAAGCAACTTTTGGAATCTTTGTTGGGCTTTCAAAATTCAAACCTACACCTGTAAAATTTTTCCTCATTCCATTTGGTTATTTAATTGCAGTTTTAATCCACTTTATATGGAATTTTAGTGTAAGTTTTTCCGGGCTTTCCTTTTTAGGTTTTTCTTTTATGTTTTTTTATATAATAATTACTATTGTAATTTTTCAAATTGCAGTAAAGCTGGAATCACAGATTATCAACAAAGAATTAATTGAAGAAGCCCAAAACGGAATAATTCCACCTGAACATTTGAAATATCTTCCTTTTATTTTCTTGAGAAAAAGACCCGGCTGGTTTGAAAATGAAGCAAGAAGAAAAGAATATATTAAAGCAACGATATTATTAGCTTTAAGAAAATCGCAAATACAGGGTGTTTCAGAAAAAAAAAGAATCTCATATTTAAACGATATTGTTTATCTTAGGACAAAGATAGCGGTATTATTGAATAAGACATAAAGAAAAATTATTAAATCAGCTTTATCAAATTTTTGTAAAATACTTGAAAAACAAAGGAAACTCATATAGAAAGTCTTTGAATATACAAATTTTTAGTAAAAAAGATTAAGAGGAAATTATTTATATTTCATTTAGAAAATGAGCTTAACTGATAAGGTAATAAAGAACACTTTTTATCATACATTATCTCAAATACTCGGGTATATTTTCCCTTTTCTACTAATACCTTTTATAATAAGCAAAATAGGAAATACTGAATTTGGAATTTATGTGATAGCATATGGTTTTGTTGGTATTCTTAACCTTTTAGATACAGGTGTTTCTACTTCTTATGTTAGATTTATATCTGAATATTATAACAAAAAAGATACTTTCAGTCTGAATTGTATTATTAACTCTGGCATTGTTTTTTATCTGGTTTTTACAATTTTACTTGGATTATTAGGACTGTTTTTTTTGGATTTCATTTTAAAGTATATAAATATTACTCCTGAACTTTACGAAAAAGCAAAGTTTTCATTCCATATTTGTCTGCTAATTTTTGTCGTCGCAACAAATTCTAATATGTTTACTTCTATATTGATTAGTTTGCAAAAAATGTATGTGAACAGTTTGTCTAATATTGTTGTTATTATTATTAATTTTATTCTAATTATAACTCTATTAAGCTTAGGGTTTGGGATTAGAGGATTGTTATTAGGACAATTATCAACTTCCATTTTATCTACTATTCTATCAGTAATTCTTGCTTATAAATTCTTACCGCAAATGAGGATTGGATTTAAATATTTAAGATTGGAATACCTGAAGAAAATGATTTCTTTCGGTTTACAAATGCAGGTCTCAAAAATCTCTTCATTTTTATCAGAAAAATATGATGAGTTTTTATTGAGTTTCTTCTCCATAATGAATAATGTTACTTTCTTCAACATATCATCAAGAATTGTTAGACTCGGGAAAAATATACCTTTGATTTTATTTCAGCAGGTTGCCCCTGTAGCTGCTGAGCTTAATGCAAAAGAAGAAAAAGAAAAAATTAATCGCTTATTCTCAGACACAACAAAATATTTAACAATCACCACAATCCCAATTTTTACCTACATATTTATTTTTGCTGATTTTATTATATTCACCTGGGTTGGTAATGGATACGAATTAAGTGTATTTCTTTTAAGGGTTTTAATAATAGGACAAGTTATAAACGCAATAATGTCCGCCCCTGGAAATTCTATTATACCGAATCTTGGAATTCCCAAATATCAAATGTTGGAAGGTATAATTGGATTAATAATAAATCTTATTCTGACATTTTTCTTAATCAAATTTTATGGTATTTTTGGTGCTGCTTTTGGTAATACAATCTCTACAATAATTAGCTCATTATATATTTATTATACATCCTTAAAGTTTTTCAAGCGTAATTATTTCTCTTCAATTATAAACTTTTACTCTATCCCCCTTATTATTTCAGTATTTATTGGTTTATTTACATATTTATTGTATAGAATTGTTATTTTGATAATTCCCCTTGAAAGCAGTAGATTTTATATGTTAGCATTTTTAATAATAAGTTTTATTTTATTTAGTTTATTTTTTCTCTTTGTTTTATTAAAAACAAATTACTTGGATAAAAAAAACAAAGAAAGTATCTCCAAGGCTTTAAATTTTATTCCTTTTATAAATATAAAAATACAGTAAAGAATTTAAAAGATGAAAATAAGTTTTTTTGTCCCCGAGGTTAATATTACTGGTGGTATGAGATTGATTTATGAATATGCCAACAGACTTGTAGAAAGAGGACATAAAGTTATACTATATTCAAAAATAATTCCATATAATCTTTATAAAGGTCAAATCAAAATCGGATACTTAAAACATATGATAAGGCATACAATATACTATTTTTTAGGAAAGATTACTCCACCCGATAATAAGTGGCAAAGAAAATTTAAAATTAAATACCTTCCTCTAATAAGTAATTGGTTAATCGATAATACTGATGTTGTAATTGCTACTTCCTGGCCAACAGCATACGCAGTGAATAAAATTTGTTCTAAAAAAGGGAAAAAATTTTATCTCGTGCAGGACTATGAAATCTGGAATTCAAACCCTTTTTATGTAGACAAAAGTTACAAACTGCCTTTAAACAAAATTACTATATCAACATATTTAAAAAATCTTCTTCTAGAAAAATTTCAAGAAACATCAACATTAATTTTAAATGGAATAAATTTTGAGAAATTTTATAATAACAACAAAAAATATAATAATCCTCCCCGAATATTATTTATGGATCATCAGCTTGAAAATAAAAATGTCGAAGGGGCTATAAAAGTTGTTTCTGAAATCAAAAAGGAACACCCGGAAATAGAAATTCACTGCTTTGGTTTAATGAAATATCATAAAATTCCTGAATTTGTAAATTTTCACCAAAACATTACTGATGAGGAGTTAAGAGAATTGTATTGTAATTCTGATATTTTCATTTTTCCAAGTAAATATGAAGGGTTTGGAGGTCCGCCTGCAGAAGCAATGGCTTGTAAATGCGCAGTCGTTGGAAATAAAGTAGGTGCTTTACCAGATTTTGCTATTGATGGGGAGACAGCTATCCTTTGCAATCCTGATAATCCAGAAGAATTACTTAATGGTGTAAAGTTTCTACTAAATAATCCTGATGAGTTGAAACGAATTTCAATAGCAGGTTATGAATATGTAAGAAAAAAATTAGATTTTGAAAGAGCATTGGATGAATTAGAAAATCTTTTTAAAAATTAAAGTAATGAGTTGATAAAAATTATCATTCCAAATTACAACGGAGAACCTCACTTAAAAGAATGTTTAGATTCTTTAAGGGAACAAACATATAAAAACTTCAGTATTCTTATAGTTGATAATAATTCAAAGGATAATTCCGTAAAATTTATAAAACAAGAATATCCTGAGGTTGAACTATTGTTGATGCCTACAAACACAGGATTTTCAAAGGCAATAAATGAAGGAATAAAACATTCATTAAAAGATAAAGAAATAAAATATATTATTTTATTAAATAATGATTTAAAATGTGATAAAAATTTTGTTCTTGAACTTTTAGAATGTATGAAGCTAAAAGATGTTGGATTCGTTGCTTCTAAAATGCTAAACTACTACGACCCAAGTTTAATTGACGCAGCAGGTGATGGGTTTAATAGATGGGGACATCCGGTCGGTATCGGTAGCAATCAAAAAGATTCTGAAAAATACAATTATTCAAAATATGTACCAGGAGCCTGTGCAGGAGCTGCAGCATATAGAAGAGAACTTTTTGAAAAAGTAGGCTTATTTGATGAAGATTTTTATGCCATATTTGAAGATGTAGATTTTAATCTTAGGGCTCAATTATTGGGGTATAAATGTTTTTATACCCCAAAAGCAATATGTTATCATAAAAGAGGGGCAACAATTAATCAGAATCATAATTTACATATATATTTATGTGAGAGAAATTTAGTTTTATTAAGATTAAAAAATTATCCTATCTTATTATATCTATTGTATCAACCAATATATCTATCTGTACGAATTTATCAGTATATAAAAATTCTTTTAAAATTTGGCTTTAAAAGATTTTATTATGCAGTGAAAGGATTTTTTACAGGAGTTATAAAAATTCCTAAAAATATTCACAAAAGAAGGTTCATCCAAAGAAACAAAATTGTTTCATTAGGGTATTTCAAGAGTATTTTAAAACAAAATGAATGATTTAGTTTCAATAATTATACTTAATTATAACGGTAAAGATCTTTTAAAAAATTGTATTAATTCTGTTTTAAATCAGACCTATACAAACTTTGAAATAATATTTGTTGATAATGGTTCTACAGATGATAGTTGCAAATTTGTAAATGAAAATTTTAATGATAAAAGAATAAAAGCATTTCAACTCAAAAATAATCTTGGGTTTGCAGGAGGAAATAATTTTGGTTTAAAACAATGTAAAGGTAATTTAATTGTATTATTAAATAACGACACAATTGTGGATATTCATTGGTTAGAGGAGCTTGTGTTTTCAATAAACAATTTCGATAATGCAGGTATTGTTCAGTCTCTTATTAAAACAGAAGGTATTCCAGAAAGGTATTATAAGAAAAATGGTTCTATAAATTTTCTTGGACACAATATAATGGAAATCTTCCCTATTGATGAAAGTGGTAAGGGTATTGTCTTACTAACAGGAGGAGCTTCCTTAATTTTTAAAAAAGAATTATTAAAAGATAACAAAATTTTCCCTGATGAATATTTTTTATATGCTGAAGATACTTATTTGAGTTTTTATAGCACATTTTTGGGAAAAATAAATTATCACAATTCTAACTCACTTGTTAACCATTTAGGAAACACTACAGTCAGAAAACAGGATAAAAAATTAATTTCATTTTATCAGGAAAGGAATAGAATATTAAACTTTTTAATTTTTTTTAAATTAAAATTTCTACTGAAAATTTTTCCATATTTATTACTGAATTTTATTATAAAATTTACTATCTCTTTATTATCAAATAAATATTCTCTAATCGGAATTATTAAATCATATCTCTGGCTTATTTCTAATATTAAATGGATAAAACAGGAAAGAAACAGAATTTCTAAAATAAAAAATGTTCATGATGAAATAGTAATAAAACTTTTAACATACAAATTATTTAATGGTAATAATATTTTTGAAAAGTTTATAAATTATTTATCAAGAATCTATTGTATTATTGCGAATATAAAAACTGTCGAATTTAAATAACAATGGTATCATTTATTATTGTAAATTATAAAAGTCTTCAATACTTAGAAAATTGTATAAATTCAATAACTGAAATTGTCTCTTCAACACCATTTGAGATTATTATTATAAATAATTCTCCTGAAGAAAATTTATTAAAATTAAAAAAGGGAAAAGAAAATGTTATTATAATTGATAATCAAAACACTGGCTACTCTTCTGGCTGCAATCTTGGAGCAAAATTAGCTAAAGGTGACCTTCTATTTTTTTTAAATCCTGATACAATATTATTAAACGATTTTTTTCCGACACTATTCGAATATTTCCGAAACAAAAACTTTGGGGCGATTGGACTCAAACTTTATAATCAGCATAAGGGGTTCCAGATTTCTTTTGGTAGATATCCAACAATTATTGGAGAAATCAAAAATAAAAAAATTAAAAATGCTTTTAGAAAAGGAAAACAGCAAATAATAAAAGAGATTGAATCAAATTATCAATACAAACCATCAATTGTTGATTGGGTTTCAGGTGCAGCCTTAATAATAAGAAAATCAGTTTTTGAGCAGGTGGGTGGATTTAATGAAAGATTTTTTCTCTATTACGAAGATGCGGATTTATGCAAACGAGTTGCAGAGCTGGGTTTAAAAAATTATTTTTTCCCCTTCAGTAATATAATTCACTTGGAAGCTGAAAATATAAGAGATAACTTTTCAGAAATTTATATCTATGCTAAAAAATCACAACTGGAATATTATAAATTGCATAATGGCATTTTACAGACCGTTTTACTCAGGATTTATTTATCTTTCAAATTCGGATTAAAATATCTACTTTCTTTCAATAAAATAAACCTCAAATTATTAGCTATTTCTTTTGGCTTAAAGAATGATTGAAAAAGATAAAGTAAAAAAAATTGCTGTCATAAAACTTTGTTGTTTTGGGGATATAACAATGATTACGCCTGTTATAAAAAATCTAAAGTATAATTTCCCCAATGCAGAAATTGTTCTTATTTCTTCAGATTGGGTAAGAAATATTATTAACTTAATTCCTTCAATAGATAGGTATATTATTTTTAATCCATTTATAGATAATTATCCCCTTTTTAAAAAAATTATAAGTGCACTTAGATTAATAAAAATTTTAAGAAAAGAGAATTTTGATTTAGCTTTTCTTGGCCACAGAACAAGTTATCTTGGTGCAATTTTGTTTTTAGCTGGAGTTAAATATAGACTGGGATTCAGTACAACTAAATTTATTAATTACAAGGCTCCATATAAAGAAGAGCTACACGAAACAAAGAAGTATCTGGAAATATTATTAAATTCTAACCTAAAGGTAAAGTATGAAAAACCTGAATTAATAAAACCCAAATTATATGATACAAAAAAAGAAAAATTAACAATTGGGATATACCCATTCGGAGGAGTGAATCCAGGTACAGTAATGGAAATAAAAAGATGGGGCTTAGATAATTATATTCAACTTATAAATCTAATTAGTAAAAATTATGATACTGATATTATAATTTGGGAAGGGAAAACAGAAGGGGAGAAACTTCCAAAATTAAAATTACCTGAAAATGTTTTAATCAAAGAAATTGATAATAATACAATAAGTCTTTGTAATATTCTTATCGGTGGTGACACAGGTACTCTACATATTGCAGCAGCAATGGGAATCTCCACACTTGGAATATTTGGACCAACAAATCCTGAATACTTTTCACCTATAAATTATAGAGATGCAAATGATAATTGTTTACATATTTATATCTGGAAAAGAATTGAATGCAGTCCTTGTTATACACCAACAACTGCTATTGATAGAAATAATAAAAAATACTGGATTGGAAACAACTTTATTTGTTATAAGGGTACAAACGAATGTATTAAAAGTATTACTGTGGAAGAAGTATTTTCTGAATTGAAAAAAATAGTAGAATTTTTAAGGTTAAAAGCATAATGAAAAAATATGGAATATTCGGAGGTACCTTTAATCCTCCGCACATAGCGCACCTGATACTTGCTGAATATGTACGTTCAGCAATGTCATTAAAAAAAATTATTTTTATCCCTTCCGGAAATCCCCCTCTAAAAACATCAACTAATATAATTGATTCAATTCATAGATATAATATGGCAAAATTATGTTTTGAAAAAAATAAAAATTTTATAGTTGATGATATAGAACTTGAAAATTTATCTGTTAAATCATATACAATAGATACTTTAAAAAAATTAAGAGAAAGATATAAAAACCAGAATATAGAATTCTATCTAATTATCGGAACTGATAATTTCATTAATTTTCATAAATGGAAAGAACCTGAAAAAATATTTACTTTATGCAAGGTTATTGTAATTAATCGTCCTTCATATAAATTTGAAAAAGGTTCAAACAAATTTAAAAATAGAGTTATAAGATTAAAAGTTCCTGACATAGATATATCTTCAACTCTAATAAGAGATATGATAAAGCAGGGAAAATCTGTGAAATATTTAATAACAGAAGAGGTAGAAAAATACATAATTAAAAATAATTTATATAAAAACTAATATAATATTATGGAATCAAAAGATTACCAAAATAATCAATCTGAAAACCAATCTGGAGAATTATCTCTATTTGATACAATAACTGGAGTTTTCATTTCTCCCTCACAAACTTTTGAAACTCTGAAAGGTATGAATAAAAAGCAATTGTGGATAATTCCATTTGTTTTTATTATTATTCTTGGAATTCTGAGTACATATCTTTTTAATAATGATAACGAACTTACTTCTGAAAGTAAGACAATGCAAAAAGAGTATTTACAAAAAATGATTTCCAATATTGAAAAAAAAGAAAAAAGCAATGAAATACCTTCCGAGCAGGCTGCAAAAATAAAAGAAGACCTTCAGAAAAATATTGATAATGCAACTGGAGAAACAGGATATATAGCAATACATATTGCTAATATAATCTACATTTTATTTTTAAGCCTTGTTATATTTATATTAATGAAAATTCTGAAAGGTCAAATTACTTATATCAATATAATAAATACTATTGTTCTATCAATGTTAATTCTTGCACTTGGGGATTTAATTAATGTTGCTGTTTCTATTCTTCTCGGTTTCAATACAAATATCGGTTTAAATATTTTTCTTAAACCTCCTCTTGTTCCTCTTTACACAAGTGTGTTTTTTGGAGCAATAGATTTATTTGATGTTTGGTTTTTAATTGTTCTATCAATTGGTGTTTCAAAATTAGCAAATGTAAAAATCCAACCTGTCATTATAACATTATTTGTTGTTAGAATAATTATTGCATTAATTCTATCATTTACTGTATTGATACCAGAAATTATGTTTGGATAAAATATCTATATCTTCTTTAATTCTCTATATCTGAAACAAGAAGTAAGGTGGTCATTCACTATTCCTGAGGCTTGCATAAAAGCATAACAAATAACACTTCCGACAAATTTAAATCCTCTTCTCTTCAATTCTTTAGCCATTATATCTGATATTGGAGTTCTGTCTGGAATTTCGTTAATATTTTCCCATTTATTATGAATAGTTTTTCCATCAGTAAACCGCCATATAAAATTACTAAATGTTCCAAATTCCTTCTTAACCTTAAGAAAGGCTTTCGCATTATTAATAGTTGATAATATTTTTAACTTATTTCTAATAATATAAGGATTTTTCATTAAGTCATTTACTTTATATGTATCATAGGTAGCAATTAATTTGGGGTTAAAATTATCAAATGCTTCTCTAAATGCTTTTCTTTTCTTAATTATTATGCTCCAGCTCAAACCTGCCTGAAAAGTATCAAGAACAATAAACTCAAAAAGTTTCCTGTCATTATAAAGAGGTACTCCCCATTCTTTATCATGATATTGAATTAATTCTCGAGAAGATAAACACCAGTCACATCTTTTTAGAATTTTCTTCATATCATTTAAAACTTAACATTTAAAAATAATAAATTTTTAATTAAATCAAATTATCTAATGTTTTTATACTTAATAAAAATGAAAATTTATTTATATTATTTTTTAAAAGTAATCGAAAAAGAAAAATGAAAAAAATTATCTTTATTATTTTTGCATTCCTATTTATAAAATCGGTATTCTCACAAAAAATTATAGAAACAGAATTTATGAGTTTCGATGATGAAAAAATTGAAATGTATAACCTTTACTATAACGAAGCAACAAATACCTATGTATATACAGAATATGATGGCACAGAGAATTACTATTTAATTAGTAATAAAGGAAATTCAAGAAGATACAATTTCATATCCACATATGATATTAAATTTGATAAGAAAGGAAATTACTATGTAATCGCAAACAAGAATCAACCAGGTACTGAAGACTATAAATATTATTTTCTTGTTAATGGAATAGAAAAAGCAGAATTTGAATTTATATGGTATTCCCTATTTATGAATAATGATATTATTTATTTTATTGCAGAACAAGATTCATTAAAATTTCTTGTTAGCTACAATACCAATACAAATAAGTTTAACTATGGGAAAAAATACAAACAAATTACCCTTTCTAAAATTGATGAAAAATATAAATATGAACCATATTTTGAAATAGGTTTTACTAAAGAAGGCGAACCCTATTATATCGCTGAAGATGATAATTATTCTTTTCTTGTAATTGGTAACAAAGAACAAAAGAAATATAATGGTATAAGAGACAATCAGACTTTTGAAGATTTAAAAGGAAATATATGTTATAATGCTATAATTATAGAGGGAGAAAAGCAATATGGTTGTTTTGTTCAAGGGAGAAAGGAATTTAAAAGATTTACTTCTACATTAAATCCCGTAATATTTAAACCCGATAATACCCCTGTATATGTTGGTTCAAATGACGAATATAATGAATACACTTCACAATTTATAATTGAGGGGGAAACCCCAGGAAAAGTTTATAACGGGTATATTTACAATCTTGTTCTTACCCCGGGAGAAAAAATAGCTTATATTGCAACTGATTCAACACCTGAGGGAAAATATTACTCAAGAGTTGTAATCAATGGAAAAGAAGGTAAAAAATATGATAATATTTACCAATTAAAATTTTTGGAGGATGATACTCCTGTTTATATAGCTGCACAAGCAGACAAAGAACTACTGGTCATAGGAAATAAAGAGTATAATTATGGCTATAATTCTATAATTAATATGAGTATAAGTCCCAAAAATACAGTAGTATTTTTAGGAATGATAAGCAGCAATGATAACAATCAAAAAGAAGAATACTATATTCATATAGGAGATAAAAAGTTTGGTCCTTATTTTAATATACCTTATGCATATACAGAAGGTATGGTAGATTTTGTAACTTTTAATGAAAAAGGGAATTTTGCTTTCATAATTTTTAATGAAAATGAACAGTATACAATAATTTCTGATTATTTTAAGTGTGATTATTATCAAACGCTTTGGGATTTTAATTCATATAAAAATGATTTTTACTATATAGCGGGTATACCCAGCGGTGATGAGAAAATTTCTTATCAGTTATATAAAAACGGGAAAGCAATTAGTAACTCTTATGATAATTATTCATATTATAGTTTCAATGAAGAAAAGGGGCAGATTTCTTTTATTGGCTTACAAGGTAATAAAGTGTACTATGTAAAAGTGGATCTTTAATTGTTTATAATTTTCTAACATTTTTAGAAGATTTTATTATTTCTATTAATTACCTTTTAAAAAGAATTTATGGGTTCTTGTTTTAAAATTTATAAATCATCAGCGGGAAGTGGTAAGACTCATTCTTTAGCTTTAGAATATATTCTATTAAGTTTTCGAAACCCCAACTATTTCAAAAATATTCTTGCTGTTACCTTTACCAATAAGGCAACAGAGGAAATGAAGAGTAGAATATTAGAATATCTTTTTCGGATTTCAAATTTAGAAACAAAAGAAGATGAAAAAATAGAAAATATTATAAATATTCTAATTAAAAGTGGTTTAACCGAAAATGATATCAGAAAAAGAGCAAAAGATATTTTGGAAAATATCCTATATAATTATACTAACTTTTCTATAAGCACAATTGACTCATTTTTTTCACGAATTCTTCGTTCCTTTTCAAAAGAATTAAAATTACAGGGTAATTATGAAATTGAAATGGACGAAGGAAAAGTTCTATCAGATATAATTAAAATATTATGGAAAAAAACATCCGAAGATAACACTTTATTAGAATATTTAAATAAATTTTTACATTATAGATTAACAGAGGGAAGAAGCTGGAATATTGATTTACCCTTATTAAATATAGGATCAGAAATTTTCAGGGATAGGTACTGGGAAAGAAAACTAAGAAATATAGACCTATATGATGACAGTAGAACAAATATTAACCAATTTATTGAAGAGTTAAGAAAAATAAAAAGTAATTTTGAAGACTTTCTAAAAATCAAGGTCAAAGACACGGAATTGTTAACAGAAAAATTTAATCTCAAAGATGATGACTTTTATGGTAAAAATACAAGAAGCATACCTGCAAAATTAAAGAAACTCTGTGATTTAAAGGTAATTAATCTAAATGATTTTTTAAATTATAGAGATGCCCTTGAAATGGATGAAAAATGGTATAGTAAAAATTCAGGAAAAAAATCACAAATCAGGGAATGCCTCGATGGAGGATTAAGAAAGATACTGAAAGATGTTATTGAACATATTGAAAATAATTTTGCTAAATATATTTCTGCAAAAATTATTTTAAACAATATTTTTGTATTCGGAATATTTACTGATTTAATTAAAATTTTAAAAGATTATGAAAATGAAGAGAATATTATAATTTCAAGCAATATTTCGCGAAGACTTAGAACATTAATTACAAAAAATAACTCTTCTTTTATTTATGAAAAAGTTGGAATAACTTTCAATAATTTTTTAATTGATGAGTTTCAGGATACTTCAACTTTTCAGTGGGAAATATTAAAACCTCTAATACTGGAATCATTAGCAAAAAATGAATTATCTCTCGTTGTTGGTGATCCAAAGCAAACAATATATAGATGGCGTGAAGGTAATATGGGATTAATTGTGGAAGGTATATATAATGATTTAAAATCGTTCAAAGATGAAATCAAATGTATTGAATTAAATACAAACTATCGAAGTAGTGAAACAATAGTAAATTTCAATAACAATTTCTTTCAGAATATATTAGAAGGAACTGAATATAGTTTTATCTCGCAACAGGGTAAAAAACTATTTGATTTAGCTTATGGCAACATAATTCAAAAAAATTATAAGAGGGGAAGCGGATATGTAAATATCACAATTATCAAAAAAAATCCTGATTTAAATAATAATCTTGATAATGATGATGAAGAGGTTTTATCTGTTGAGGAAACTATACTTGAGAAAATCAAAGCAATAATTAATGAATCATTAAAAAAGAACTTTAAAAAATCAGATATTACAATATTAATTCGTAAAAGTAAAGAGGGAACTGAAATTGCAAAATCCCTTCTTGAAGCAGGATTAGAAGTAATTTCACCGGATTCACTAAACATAATGAGTTCCCCAAAAGTAAATCTTATTATTAGTATTTTAAAATTTATTGTTAATCAAAAAGACAATTTATCATTAACAGAGTTTTTGAACAATAAATTAAGATATATTGAAAGTCAAAACATAGACAATCATAAAGTTTTATCTACTTTCCTTGATATTGAATCACAAGAAAAAAAAGATTTTTCTGAAAATTTATTATGGAAGGCTATACCTGATTCATTAAAAAATATTGAGGAAAAATATCTACTCTCATCATTTGTATATAATTATAACATATACGAACTTGTTGAGAATTTAATAAGAATTTTTAAATTAAATGACAATGCAGATTTATATATAATTAAATTCCTTGACATAATAAAAGAATACAGCAAAGATAATTCGACAGATATAAAAAGTTTTTTAGATTGGCTTGATACAATAAAAGACGATACAAATAATTCACTCCTAAGTATATCTTTTCCAGAAAATACGGATGCGATAAAAATCAGTACGATACACAAAATTAAAGGATTACAAAATAAAATAATAATCATCCCTTATGCAAATTGGGATATACAATTAAAAGGTAGCAGGGATATAATTTGGGTATCCTCTAACGAAGAACCTTTCAACAAATTTCCTGCATATCCTGTGTTTGCAACAAAGGATTTAGAATATTCCTGCTTCGCAGAGGATTATAATCTGGAAAATGACTTAATACTTATTGATAATCTCAATTTACTCTATGTCGCTTTTACCAGAGCCGAAGATGCTTTATTTGTAATATCACCTGAAAGAAATAAAACAATTAATGAAATAATTGAAACAAGGGTTCAAAAACTGGAAGAAGAGGGAGGCTTTTTTGAGGAAATAGCTGAAGAGAATAATAAACAGTTTATTATAAAAACTTATTCAAAAGGAAACTTTATACCCGCAAAATATATAAATGCAACCTGTGAAAATAATTTATTTATAACTGAGCAAAGTATAGTTTCTTCGCAGTGGTACAAGAACATTTTAATAAAAACTGCAGATGTTGAAAATAAACCCTGGGATGACAATTACCAAAAAATAAAGCGAGGAATAGAAATTCATAAAATCCTATCAAGACTAATAAATCCAGAAGATATTGAAAACATCATCGAAGATGAACTAATACGCGATAACTTAGAAGAACAGGAAGCAGAATTAATAAAAAGAAAAATAAAAAGGCTTTTCTTAACAAAAGAATTTAGCTTATTATTTGATAAAGATTGGGAAGTAAGAATAGAAGCAGAAATAATCACTCAAGAAGGAGAAATATTGAGACCAGATAGGGTTTTGTTAAAAGATAAAGAAGTAAAGATAATTGATTTCAAAATAGGTAAAGAAAATAAGGAGCATATAACTCAAATTAACAAATACGCAAAAGTTCTTTCTGAAGCAGGATATAAAATATCAGGAAAGTATTTAATATACCTAACAGATGAGATAAAAATAATTGAAGTTTAAAATAATTAAAAATGGATCGTTTTCTTGAAGAAATAACAAAACGAATAATAGACAGATATAAGGATAATTTTGATATTTCTGTTATATTTCCTTCTCGAAGGGCAGGATTATATTTTAAAAGATACTTTTCAAAGTATATTACATCTCCCTGCTGGAGTCCGGAGGTTTTGAGTCTGACAGATTTTATATCAAAATATTCAGGACTTGAAATAAAAGATAATTTGCCAATTATTTTTGAATTATATGAAATTTATTCAACATACTTCCCTGAAGAATCTTTTGAAGATTTTATTTATTGGGGAGAAATTATAATCAATGATTTTGACATAATAGATAAATACTTGGTTGATGATACCCAAATATTTAAAGCAATAAAGGACTGGAAAGAGATTGAGGTAAAATTCCCCACAGAAATTCCAGAAGAGTACAGTATCTTCTGGCAAACCTTATTAGAAACAAAAACTCCTGAGAAGGAATCTTTTCTTAAAACCTGGGAAGCCCTTGGGAAAATATATAAAGAATTTACTTCTTTATTGATATCAAAAAAAATTGCTTATGAAGGATTAGCATTTCGTCAGTTATTTAATTTACTTAGTTCAGGAAAAGATATTAATAAAGAAAAGATAATTTTTACTGGCTTCTATGCTTTTTCTAAAGCGGAGGAGGAAATTATTTCATACTTAATAGAGAAAAACAAAGCTGAATTATTTTTTGATATTGATAATTTTTATTTTGATAATCAAAATCAAGAAGCAGGATATTACCTGAGAAAATCAATAGAAAAGTTTAAAGCAGTTGCCAAAAAGAAAAAATTAAAGACTGAAGATTATATCTTTATAATTGACTCAAACAACCTACTCTCTAAAGATAAAAAAATATCAATTATAGGTGCTCCACTACAAACAGGTATGGTTAAAGCCCTTGGTGCAAAGTTACTCGAAATTGTTAAAAGCTCTAATAATAGCAAAGAAAATTTGAATGATACTGTTGTAATATTACCCGATGAATCAATCTTATTACAGGTTCTTTATTCTATTCCTGACGAAATTGGGGAATTCAATGTAACATTGGGTTTTCCTTTTAAAAATACACCATTATTTTCACTGTTACTATTAATTCAGGATTTACATAAAAACTCAATTAAAATAGATGGAAAAACGCTGTTTCATTATACTGATATAGAAAGAATATTATTACATCCATATGTTAGATTTATAGACATACGAGCAATCTGGAAAATTATTAATACCTTAAATCAAAATAATATTATATATTCTTCGGTAGTAGGAAGTGAAGAATTAAAAAACATATTCGATGAAAACATAAATGACAATGCAATAGAAATAATACAAAAAATTTTCAGTAATATTAACAATAATTTAAATAGTGTTCTGGAGTATATAAATAATTTAATACTGGCAATATCAAAAAAAATTGAAAACTCAAATGATGAGTATTATAAAAAATTTCAATTTGAATACATATTTTACTTTTATAATGAATTTGAAAAACTGAGACAATTAATTTCAAAACACAAGCCTGAATTTAATATTAATGTTCTCTTTAAAATTTTAATCAATATTTGCAAAAAAATGTATATCCCTTTCTCTGGAGAACCAATCAAGGGGTTACAGGTTATGGGTTTACTTGAGTCACGAAACCTTGATTTCGAAAATGTCTTTATTTTATCTTTAAATGAAGGAATTCTTCCTTCTCTTGATTATAAAAATAGTTTTATTCCTTATAAATTAAGAAAGGTATTTGGTTTACCTACCTACGAGGATAGTTCTAAAATAGAGGCATATTTTTTCTATAGATTAATACAAAGAGCGAAAAATATTTATTTACTGTATGATACTGAAATTAGTAATTATTCAAAGGAAAAGAGCAGATTTATACTTCAGATAGAAAAAGATATTTTTAAATCCCATACTGGATTAAACAAAAAAACATTTACATTAAGTATACCTTCACAAAAAATATTCCCTATTACTATAGAAAAGACAGAAGATGTGCAAAATATTTTAATGAATATTTCTCATCTTTCACCAACATCATTGATTACATATATAGATTGTAAACTTAAGTTTTATTTTGAAAGAGTAATACATCTTGAAAAGTTAGACATTCCAACCGAGGAATTAGATGAAGCAACAATTGGAAGTATATTTCATAAAATTATGGAATTAATTTACAGACCATACATAGGAAAAACAGTTACATATGAAATTATAGAAAATTTTATAAGTAAAAATATTTTTGAAGAAAAATTTAATACATTATTTGAAAATGCAATAAACACAATAATTAATGAAAGGAAAAGAAATATATCATTAGAATATTCAGAAAAAAATAAATTAATAAAAAATGTAATCAAGGAATTCGTAAAAAAATCTTTAGAAGCAGACAAAGGGAAAGTACCTATTGATATAATTGATTTAGAGAAAAAAATAGAGTTTCCACTTGAAATAAAAATAACAGAAACCCGTAATAAAAACATTAATATAAAGGGTTTTATAGACCGCATAGATAAAATAGGAGGAAAGATAAGAATAGTTGACTATAAAACAGGTAACAAGAATTTTCTTACTTTAAAACCTGAAAAGGGGGGTGATTTTTTCACAAAAATTTTTAACGACTCCAAATATAAAGACAGCTTTCAGATATTCTTATATTTATACATAATTTCAAGACAAGAAAACAGTACAGAATTAAAGGCTGAATTATTATATCCCAAGGATAACAATAAAATTTATGAATCTTTAAAAGAAAATCACATTACAAGTGAAGAATATGATGACTTCTATAATAATCTAATAAATCTTATAAATGAGATTTTCAACTCAACCATACCATTCACACAAACAACAAATGAAGAAAAGTGCCATTATTGTTTATATAAAAATATTTGTTATAAATAAATGAATTTTTTCATATTATTATATGTTAATATCTTAAAATAATTTATAAAAATGAAAAAAATCTTAATATCAATTTTTTTAATATTGCTAATAATTAGTTTTGGTTGTAATAAGAATGATAATACCTCGAAAGAAAAAGTAGATTCTACCTTATCATTCACCGATACTGCAAGAGGAGATAGTACCGACATATATGGACAGGGATATTATTCATATCAGGATACATTACTATCGTACCACACAGGGTACAACATACCAAGAGACAGTATGTATAAGAGGAAAAACATAGAAATTTTTGAGAACTTAAATCTGTTAATAAAAAATAATCCCAAAAATCCCGGTCCTTACCTTGACAGAGGAAATCATTTTCAAAATATTCATAAATATGAAGAAGCAATCCAGGATTATAACAAATACATTGAGTTAAATCCAAATAATCATTCTGCTTATTTAAACAGGGGCACTGCTTATGAAAGATTGAAAAAGTATGATCTTGCTCTTGCTGATTATGATAAGGTTATACAGTTAAAACCAAACGATACAATTGCATATTTTAATAAAGGTATTGTTTACGATGCTCTGGATAATCCTGACCAGGCAATTAAAGAATACTCAAAAGTGATTAGTATTGACCCCATGCTTGCAAAGGCATATTACAATAGAGGTATTGCATATGAGAAAATAAAAGAATATAAGAAAGCTATAGAAGATTTTAGAAAAGCATATGATTTGAATCCAAATTATGGTGAACAATTATTAAATAGAATTAAGCAATTAGAAAGGAAATAAATTATTTAATAGCAATTTCCCATTCACCATCAGTTTTAATGTTTAAAATATAAGCATCATTTTTAGGAACTTCAATTATTTCGGTTCCTTTATAATCTCCTTTTGTATTAAAAATTACTTTAATTAAAGAATCGTTTGCATTCTTTAACTCTACATAATAGTTATTATCTCCTTTATAGGAAGAAAGAAAAACTGCATCTCCTTTATTCAAATGTATAATTTGTTTTAAATTCCCTACACCTTTATAAGAAAATCTATATTGCACCTTATTTGTATCAAAAGATTGTTCCATTTGATTTTTTCCCGAACTGATTGAATATGCAGAGGTAGAAATATATTTTTCATATATGTAATACACCAGTGCCAACATTCCAACCGCAAAAAATATAGTTGCGAATATTCTCGAAAAAATGTGTTTTTTCATTTTACATTAATTAATTTTTTAAATGAAACATATACATTATAAATATAGTTCATTTAAATAAAAAAAGCGAATATATACTTCTAAGAGTTTTTAAAAAAAATTTTTTAGATTGTTATTGAATATTATATTATATATTATATTGCACAGGTTTACTTTAATCTCATATATAATATGAGTAAAAGTATTTTATTAAATTAACATATATTTAAAATAGATAAAAATAGTATCAATACTATATTTATAGTAATTAAACTATTATCTATATAAATTTAGGAGTAAAAATTTTAATTTAAATATATAATTTTACATGATTTTAAAAGTTTAATATTTGAGGCACAGAAATTGCAATAATATAATTGATTAAATAGTTCTTGCTCAGGTTCGGTAAAAAAGGATTAAGGTTTCGTCAACCTTCCTTTTAAAAAGTAAATTAAGTTCTAAAATTTTAAAAATTTATTCACATAATATTTGGAACTTTTATTAATGTAATATGTTTTAGAATAAACATGAATAACAAAAAAATTAAAATGAAAAAATACGAAATACTAATAATAGGATTAATAATAATTTTAACAAGCGCTAAAATATTTTCTCAAAACAGCGATTCAAGTTTAAACCTTGCATATAATAAATTACGTGAAGGAAAAAACTTAGAAGCAATAGAATTATTTGAAAATCACATATCTAAAAATCCTAATGATACAAGAATCTATTTACAACTTGCATATGAATACATTAAAATTAATAATGAAGACAAAGCAATTCAATATTTAGAGTATGTTCAAAAAAATTCCAAAAATCCTGATGAGTACCAGGCAGCAAAGAAACAATTAGAATATATTGAGGCTAATGCAGAAGCAAGAAAGAAAAATTTTATAGATTTATATTCATATAGTATTTATGATACTTATCAGAAAAATTTTATTTCTAATTTGATTTTTAGATACAATAATAAAATTATTAATAGATTATATGGTGGTTTATATACTGACATATATACTGATACAAAAACCACAAAAGAATATATTTACAATGATAGATATATTGAAGTTGGCGGTTTCGTTAGATACAATATACTTGATAATTTAAGTTTCGAATTAAGAGCAGGGTATGTAAGAGAGATTGATTTTAATAAAAACAGTTTCAATTTCAAACCAATTTTGAGCTTTTCGGACAGGTTTGGAACTAAAAGACCTGGAACAAACTTTTTCACAGATGTATATTCTGCTGCATTATACGACCACAAATTTGAAAACTTTTTTGGGCAATTATCATTAAGGGAGGTGGTAAGTTTTAAGGTAAATGAAATTTCCAATTTGGAAACTTATTTAAAACAATCGGTATTAGGTGATTCCAAGCAATTTGATTATAATAATTATGCTGAGATAGGAGGCGGTGTTGCTTACAGTTTTAAATCAATGTATTTACCAACAATTTTTGTAGAAGCAACAAACAAATTTTATTTTCAGGGAAACAGAGAAAACAGTTTCCAATTTAAAGCAGGTTTATTATTTAACTTTTATAAATTCGTATGGTAGCAGAAATATTACAAATAATAGTCTGGATAGTAGCAATTATATTAATCATCAGTGGAATAGATGACTTAATAGTCGACATTTCTTACTGGATATTTAGAAGAAAATATAAAAAACAACTACCGGAACTATCACAAATAAGAGAAGCAGAAGAAACTCCAATCGCTCTTGTAATAGGAGCATGGCAGGAACATTCTGTAATAGGAAGAACATTATCTATAGCATTAAATAAAATTCAATATAAAAATTATAGAATTTTTGTTGGCGTATATCAAAACGATGAAAAGACACAAGAAGAGGTGATGAAATTTGCGAGTGCAGACCCAAGAGTGATAATGGCTGTTAATCCCAAAAATGGACCAACCTCCAAAGCCGATAACCTGAATAATGTTTTCAATGTAATAAAATATTATGAAAAATCTCATACAGAGTTCAGCGTAATATTAATACACGATTCAGAAGATTTTATTCATCCATATTCATTAAAACTTTATAATTATCTTATTTCCTATAAAGGAAATTATGCGGTTCAAATTCCAGTTGTTCCTATTAAAAGCAAATTAGGAAAATTATTTCACAGAACATATTGTGATGCTTTTGCCGAAATGCACACTAAAGAATTAATTGTTAGACAATCCCTTGGAGCATATATTCCTTTTGCCGGAACAGGTATGGCATTCAACAGAAAAATTTTCCATTACCTTGAAACCAATGATAAGAAATATTTAGATAGTATAAAAGAAGATATACAGAAAGGGAGAATAAATACAACTCAGATAAGTACAAAATATTGGGAAAACTTTTCGAGAATTACTGGTGACCTGAACCATAATATAAAAATATTTAATGAGGCAAACTTGACAGAAGATTATGAAATGGGCTTAAAGTTCCATAAAATAGGACTAAAGACTGTATTTATTAATTTAATAATGAATAGTGATGGAACCCCTGATTCTGAAATAGCTACACAAAGCTATTTTCCAAACAGTTTCTGGGGGTCTATAAAACAAAGGTCAAGATGGATTGCTGGAATTAACTTACAAAACTGGAAAATTCATAAATGGGATGGTTCATTACTTACCAAATATTTCCTCATGCGTGATAGAAAAGGACTTATTTCAAGTTTGATTCTATTAATATCATATCTTGGCTTAATATATTCTGTATTGAATATATTTGATACAAAGTATGGATGGGGTTTATTTCCACCTATAATAGAAATGAATTCAACACTATGGTATGTGTTAATGTTTTGTTTTTCTTTTTTAATAATAAGATTATTCCACAGACTACATTTCACTTATAAATGGTATGGTTTAAAATATTCAATATTTAGTGTGTTCAGGCTATTACTTGATAACATTATAAACTTTTTTGCTTCTTTAAGAGCAATTAAACTTTATTTTAAAATGAAAGATAAAGTTATCTGGGACAAAACAGAACATTATTAAAAAATATGACAAAACAATTTTTTATAAAACAAATAAACAATATGGAGAGCTACAAAATTTCAAAAGAAGAATTCAAAGGAAAAAAAGTTATACTTTTTGTTTTTGGTACAAGGCCAGAAATAATAAAGCTTTTTATCCTTCACAAAATACTAAAAGAATCAGAGGAATTTTATCCTGTACTTTTTAATACTGCACAACAAAAAATTTCCTCTGATATATTACAACATCTCAATGTTGAAGTTGATATTGTTGGTAATGCATTACCTGACCGTTCACCTGATTTAAATCACTTTATATCTCATCTTTTAAATGATTTCAATGAAAAATTTAACAGTCCAAGAGCAGTAATTGATAAAAAAGATATTTCAGGTGTTATAGTTCAAGGCGATACAGCTTCTGCTTATACTGGTGCAATTTGGGCTTTTATGAATCAAATTCCAGTAATTCATATTGAAGCCGGGTTACGCACTCATGATCAGAATAATCCATTCCCAGAGGAATTCTTCAGAGAATCAATAGCAAGAACTTCTTCGCTCAATTTCTGCCCATCGCATATAAGTTATGACAATTTGATTAAAGAAGGAATCCCGCCTCAGAAAAATTATATCGTTGGAAATACAATCAACGATGCAATTATGCATTTGATAAAAAATAAAAAGATAAAAGAGGCTAATCAATCAAATTACATATTAAGCACATTACACAGAAGGGAAAATTGGAACCATGTAACCGAGTATGCAAAAATATTGTATAATGTATTGAGTAATGATATAAGAGACAAAAATTTATTACATATAATTCATCCAAACCCACTTGTGAAAGAAGGATTTAATCGAGTTTTCAAGGATTATATTCCTGATAATCTAATTATTAAAGAACCAATTCACGATTATTTCGAAATGCTTGGTATAGTAAAAAATAGTAATATAATTCTGACAGACTCCGGAGGTTTACAAGAAGAATCTCTTTTCTTTAAAATTCCTTGTGGAATAATGAGAAAAGTAACCGAACGGCCTGAGGTTTTACAAAGAAATGCAAAACTTCTTCCTTTTAATAAAGATAAAGTAAGAGAATTTTTACTTGAATCAGAAAGACTTAAAGTCGACGATGGCTCTCAATACGATTATACATACGGAGATGGAACTACAAGTTATCAAATTTATGAAATATTAAAAAGATTCTATAGAATCTAATACTGAAAGGATAATACTACATGAAAAATATTAAATACTTATATATTTTAATATTAACAATACTCTTATTTACAAATTCTTATACACAGGAAGTAAATATAAAAATTCCAAAGAATCTGGATAGGTATGAGTTTAAACTCTTACCACCATACAAAAATAATTTAATAGATCTTCCAATAATTTCAGAAGACTTTACTCTGACTTTAAGAGATAATGTTAATCTTGACTGTTCAAAATTTTATCCTGTTGGTCCAAATCCATCACTACCGAATGGATACCCTGTAGTAATAATGTTACACGGATATGGAGACAGGAAGGAAACTCTGGAAGGTTTTGCTCGGGCACAGGCAGCTTTTGGTTATGTAGTCTATACATATAGCATGCGTGGACAAGGCAATTCCGGAGGACTTTCAAATTTAATAAGTACAACTGAAGCTGAAGATTTAGTTGAGTTTGTAAACTTTGTGAGAACAGATTTCGGTACAGGACTTGACACAAGCAAGATACTTATTATGGGAGGTTCACAAGGAGGTACTGTTCCTTTTATGGCTGCAAGTAGAGGGAACTTAAAAGTAAATTCAATTATTTCTGCACTTGCTTCACCGGAATTCGCAACAAGCTGGGTGGAAAACGGCAGTATAAAGATGACTTTCCTTTGGACAATTTCTTACCCACAAGAAAATGCACGGTACACTCAGGAAGTGGAAAATATGAGAACCTGGGTTTATCAATCTGGAACAAAAAATAAAAGTTGGAACAGACTCATCTCAACCTTACCTCAAAACAGAGATTTTATGAGTATTGTAAAAAATAATAAAATACCTATTTTGCTTGAGAATTCATGGCAGGACTACTTTTTTAATGCATTGGGAAACATAAAAGCAATTCCACAATTAACTTCAAATTACAGAATTTATTTTGGGGCTGTAATGGGACACGGCGGTGACACTTCTTATACAGAAAATTTATGGCATATGGAGTTCTTTAATGAATGGTTTTATTATTATTTATGGAATATTGACAATGGTATTCTAACCAGACCGAAATTTCACTTCGCTTATACAACCTATCCAAGAATGAACAATATGTGGTCTTTTATTCACGATAGTTCAAGCACCTGGCCTATCGCGGGAGTATCAAGTACAAAGTTTTATTTCTCTGACAGTAATAAATTAAATCCATATAAAACAGCTGTAACAGTTCCAACTAAATCCTTTTTAAATAACGTTTTGAATATAAATCTTACAATGCATGAAGCGGTTTTGGAAGAATTTACTGGTCCGGTATTTGAATCAAAATTTAAGAAAGAACAAATATATTTTGAGACAGCACCTCTTTTTAAAAGTATTAAAATGATAGGTACACCAAAAATCTATCTTAAGTATAAAGCAACAGCTAATATATGTCAATATAATTTTCAGATATTTGAAATTAAATCCGATGGCACAATGAATATGATAACAAGGATAAATTATACTGATAGAAATTATACAGCGGGCACAACGAAGACAAAATTAATAGAGGGAAATTCTCATGCTCATATATTTCAGCCGGGAAGTAAAATTCGGATAGTTATTACAAACCTTGACACTTATTATCCACAGGATTCAGCATTTTTAGAAACTAACCCCTTTGTTTTACCTGTACTTGTAAAAAGTACAAATTATATTTTCCTTCGTGATTCATATATAGACTTACCATTTGTAAATGTAACAACAGACATAGTAGGTAATGACTCACCTCAGGAAACTAAACTCAATACCCCACATCTTGAGCAAAACTATCCAAACCCATTTAACCCAACAACAAATATTAGATTTACAATTCCTGCAAATTATAGTGGTTTGGTTACAATTAAAATTTTTGATATGGCAGGTCGTGAAATTCAGCAACTCGTAAATCAAAATATGACTGCAGGAACTTATGAGGTTACCTGGAATGCTTCAAACTATGCCTCTGGGGTGTATTTTTATCAATTAGTTGCAGGTAACTATAAAGAAATCAGAAAGATGATGTTAGTAAAATAAAAATATAAGCTCTTCTATTTTAAACCCGTTAAATTTAAAAGTTTAACGGGTTTTTTTATTTATTTTTATAATGGGGATATTTTAGGGATTTTGTCTTATTTTAAAACATAATTGTCGCAAAATAATACTGTTTTTTTACATAAGTATTAAAAGATTTGCAATATTGACCATTTTTTAAGGAATGAATATTGCTCATTTAATATAAGTTCTTTTCATTCCAAAGAAAAATGAATAAAAGATGAAAAAATTATTAACCCTCCTAATTGTTTTATCACTATTCCTTTTCTTACCCAAAGCATTCTCAAATACACCCGATTCAAATAAAGTCTATGGGGTTACCGTTGATGATATAAGTAACTTAAGTTCAATCACCACATCATTACGAAAATTACCTAAAAAGATGACAACAAGAATTGTCTTTGATGAATGGATGCCTGCTACTTATTATTTAACAGCCACACAATCAATACATCAGATTAGTTTCGTAATGGGAGAATTGCTTGACAGTTGGTGTTTTAGCCAATATAATTTAACCCAATATGTAAACCGGGTAAATGAATATTTAAATACTCTTGGAAATAACGTAGATATATGGGAATTTGGAAATGAAATAAACGGCGAATGGTTAGGAAATACAACAGATGTAATCCAAAAAATAACGGCTGCATATAACATTTTAAAAACAAATAACAAAATAACAGCACTCACCTTCTATTACAATTATAATTGTTGGGAAAATCCGCAAAACGAAATGTTCTACTGGATAAACCATAATATCCCGCAAAATATGAAAACTGGAATAGATTATGTGTGGATATCATATTATGAAGACGATTGTAATAATTATCAACCTAATTGGCAAAAAGTTTTTGACAGTTTAAGAGTAATCTTTCCAAACTCAAAAATAGGTATTGGAGAATGTGGTACAACAAAAGTAAATAAAAAAGAACAATATATGAGAAGATACTACACAATGAATATCACTACGAAAAATTATGTCGGTGGATATTTCTGGTGGTATTATAAACAGGATTGCGTCCCTTACACAAAATATTTATGGGGTGTTTTGAAGGATATTCTTAATAGTATTCCAAGTCCCTATATAGTACCAGATTCAAATCAATTTGCAACCATAAAAAATTACCCGAATCCTTTTAATCCAAATACGAAAATATATTATAAAATTCCGCAGGATTGTAATGTAAAAATAATATTATATGATGCAACAGGAAGAGAAATATCAATTTTAATAAATGAATATAAGACAGAAGGTGAGTATATTTTAGATTTTAATGCAAATAATCTTCCCAGCGGAATTTATTTTTATAAAATGGTAATTATGAACAGGACAATAACAAATAAAATGATACTACTAAAATAGGATTAAGTTCAATTTAAATTTTAAGAACCGCTCTATATCTAATAGTATTATTTCTTACTTTTTCAATTGCCCTATTAACATCATTTAACGGAAATACTTCAGTTTTTGCAACTATATTATTCCTTGCAGCAAACTCAAGCATTTCGGCTATCATAGCGCGACCACCAATAACACTTCCTGATACCTGCTTTTGACCTAACATAAGAACACCTGCAGGAAAATCAAGGTTATCAAAAGTTGCACCCACAAAACATAAATTACCATTTGGTTTTAAAGCATTCACATAATTAATCCATTCAAGTTTTGTGTAAACAGTTGAAATAATAAAATCTAAAGTATTTTCCGCTTTTTTTAATTCATTCAGGTTTTTAGTCAATACAAAACTGTGTGCTCCAAATCTTTTTGCTTCTTCTTCTTTATCTGGAGAGGTTGAAAATGCGGTAACTTCACATCCCATTGCCCTTGCAAATTGAATAGCTAAATGACCAAGACCACCGACACCAATTACTCCAACTTTATCTTTTGGTTTTACATTATATCTTTTCAATGGCGAATAGACTGTAATTCCTCCGCATAAGAGCGGTGCAGCATTTTCAGAAGTAAGTTTATCGGGAATAGCAAAAACAAATCTGCTATCAGTAATTACATATTGAGCAAAACCACCATTTCTTCCAACACAAGTAGCAACCTGTTCAGGGCACAGATTTTCCTGGCCGGATGCACACCACTCACATTCAAGACAACTGCCGGATTGCCAACCTACCCCAACTCTTTGCCCTATTTTCACCTTCTTTACTTCGTTACCACATTCAACAATTTCACCAATAATTTCATGACCCGGAATAAAAGGATATTTTGATACATTCCAATCATCATCTATCAAATGTATGTCACTATGGCAAATTCCACAATGTGATATTTTAATAAGCACTTCTTTGGGACCGAGTTTTGTGGGGGCATATTCATAAGGCTTTAGAAGAGATTTTTTTTCATATACTGCATAACCTGATATTTTCATTTTTAATTCTTTTAAAGTTTAATAAAAAAATTAGTTATAAGATTGATAAATCTTATAACTAATTATAACTTTAAATAATTCATTTTTTACATGTCATTTTCAAGTGTAGAAATATCGCCAATATCCTGACCCCATTCTTTTGCTCTTAGAACTCTTCTCATAATTTTCCCACTTCTTGTCTTTGGAAGCGAATCAACAAATTCTATTTCCTGCGGCATAGCAAGAGGAGACAATTTTTTCCGAATAAAATTCATAATATTAAGTTCTAAATCCTTACTTGGCTCATAACCTTTTTTAAGGGTAATAAAGGCTTTTACAACTTCCATATTAACGGGGTCTGGTTTTCCCACTGCTGCCGATTCGGCTACAGCAGGATGTTCAATCAAAACAGATTCTATTTCAAAGGGTCCAACAAGATGTCCGCCCGTATTTATGACATCATCATCTCTACCAACAAACCAGAAATATCCATCCTCATCAATGCTTGCTCTATCTCCACATAAATACCATCCGTTTTTAAATTTACCTTGATATGTTGCTTCATTGTTCCAATAAGTTCTAATCATTGAGGGCCAACCTGGTTTAAGGGCAATCATCCCAACAACACCTTTTTGCTCAAGTGGTACAAAAGTTTTTAAATCTAAAACAGTTGCTTCTATACCAGGAAAAGGTTTTCCCATAGAACCCGGTTTTATCTTCATACCAGGATAATTACTAATTACAATACATCCGGTTTCAGTTTGCCAGAAAGTATCGTGAAACATTTTTCCAAATACTTCTTGCGACCACAAAACAGCTTCTGCGTTTAACGGCTCTCCAACACTTGCAAGATGTCTGAGTGAAGACAAATCAAATTTTTTAACAATTTCATTTCCCTCTCTCATTAAAGCTCTGATTGCGGTTGGCGCTGAGTACCAGACTGTTATTTTATGTCTCTCTATAAATTTATACCAATTTTCAGCTGTGAACCCTGCCTCTGTAACACATTGTGTAACACCATTTGACCACGGTCCAATAATACCATAAGAAGTACCAGTAACCCAACCGGGATCTGCAGTGCACCAGTAAATATCATCTTCCTGAAAGTCAAGAACATACTTTGCGGTAATATATTGCGAAATCAAAGAGTAATGAACATGTTGGGCTCCTTTGGGTTTTCCTGTGGTACCAGAAGTATAATGTAAAACAGAGGGAGTTTCAGCCTTTGATGGGAATATATCAAAATTTTCAATTCTTTCTTCCTTTTCCATATGGAAAGCATATTCCTTCTCTCTAAGAGGCTTAGCCCCATCATCATCAACAACAATAATATATTTCATAAATGGAAGTTTATCAAGAATATTTCTGACTTTTGGTAAATGTTTTTTTTGTGTAATAATTGCAGATGTTTGAGCATCTTCAAGGCGAGTTAAAAGTGACTCAGAACCAAATGCAGAAAACAAAGGTTGAGCAATAGCACCCATTTTAAGAACACCAAGAAAACCAAAATATAATTCAGGAATTTTATCCATAAATAAACAAACACGCTCACCTGGCTGAATGCCAAGATTTTTTAAATAATTAGCAATTGTATTTGTAAGGACCCTTAAATCATTAAATGTGTATCTTTTCTCTTCTCCTTTAAAGCTCTCCCAAATTAAAGCGATTTTATTCGCCTTGCCTAATTGACAAATTCTGTCCGAGCAATACCAACCTATATTAATTACATCACCATCATTGTATCCAAGTTCTTTTTTAGAGATATCCCAGGAAAAGTTTTTTACTTCTTCTTCGTAAGATTTCATATTTGGCATATACAATAATTTTTAATTTTTAAAAATAATTTTAAAAATTGTATTATTAAATTTTAAAAACAATTGAAAAGATTAGTAGAATATTTTTATCCTTTTGTTATAACCAGATATAAAATTTAAATCATTTTTACCTGATGTCCTTAACTACTTTAATAAAATACTTAGTTTAAAAAAATTAAAACCTATATACTATAATATTAATATTTATTTTCTTCCAGGATAGGATTATAACATAAAACCCTAAAAATAAGTAAAGGTTAAAATCTTACATTCAAAAATGAAAATCGACCCTCCATTACAATCTAATTTACAAGGGTAATTTTTATAACTTTAGTAAAGTTATTGGAAGTAAAACTTATAAAATATGTTCCTGAAGAAAGATTAAATTGGGAAGCGTCTAATAAAAATTGATAGACTCCAGCAGTTAGAAAACCATAAAATAAATTAGAAATTTTTCTACCAGATATATCATATAAATCTAAATTGATAAAATTTGATTTATTTTCAGGAATGCAAAATTTAATTATAGTAGTAGAATTAAAAGGGTTAGGATAATTTTGATTCAGTTGATAATCTTCAGGAAGATATTGATTTATTTCTTTAATACCAATATTTGAATTTGAAAATCCTTTTAGGTTAACCGTGATGACTGTATCAGAATTTTGAATTGTCAATACTCCGTTATAAGTTTGATTCACAGTTGTTGGTTTAAATTTTATTTTTGCATAACCTAATTCATTATTGTTAATTGAATTTGGATATGACTCAACTATGAATTCTGGAATACTTGAATAAATTGAAGATATAGTAAGCGTAGAATTCCCATAGTTCATAATTGCCAGATAGTAACTTACGGTATCGTTCACAGCTAAAGTATCAAAAATAATATTAAATGGAGAAACTGTAATTCTACCTTTAAAAATAGTTGGAGCAATTGTATAAAAACTTCTAATCCTTTCAACAAACTCAGGATGGTCAATAAATGGATTAAAAATATTCTGGAATGATTTTATCCTTTGATTTCTAATTCTTTCTTTTTGGTCAACAGTATCTGTAGAATTCCATAACCTTAAAACATTTTCCTCCTTGGGAGCAAGGTAAACACCCTGATTACCAAATCTTACAACGAAATAAAAAATAGACCTTGCAACATTTCCTTTATGAACATCCCGTGGTTCGAACACTATTTCATTTTGATAGTCATATCCTCTTTTAGAACCTCCCTGTTGCCAGGTAATATTAGACACAACAATTCCAAAATGATAATTAGACCTTGCGTTATTTGCAGAGGCAAGTGTAGGATATAAATGATACAAATCACTTCGCATCGGTTCAGCAGAATTAAAAAAACTCTGAGGCCAGGTATGTTCAGTATCAAATCCCTGATTTTGCGCTTCTGTTCTATTTGCAGCTTTTATTTTTACACCGGTATAAACACATTCAATTGTATCATCATTATTATAATCATCAATATACTCAAACATTTTATCCCTTGCAAGATTGTATCCGAGAGAAAAATAATTCTGTTGTGTAAAACTTAATAAAGCGGATTTCAAGCTCTCATCAAATAAACCTTGAGTAAATTTATAAATTGTATCAGGATAAACTGCCGTTGCAATTGAATAATTTATAATTGGATAATTTAAACCTATGTTTTCAAAAATTAAAAAATCACGATATGTTATATTCTGATTTGTCTTAAAGTAAACACTAACAAGTACACTATCAAAAGCGTTAATTATAAAAGGGGAAAAATTAAAAAAGAACTTTGATGTGGTAGTACGAAATGCAGTTATTAAAATAGGTTTTAAAGAAGGATTTTTTAAATAAAAATTTTTAGTTGCTTGCGTATTTGTTAATGTTGTATCATAGTTTATTATTATAGGGATGTGCTGTGAAAGAAGCTTATCACAGAGTAAAAAGAAAATTATTATCAATATTAATTTTTTAGTATTGGATATTAGCATATTTAAGAAGTGATTCAAATTATAAGCCAGGGAATTCATTGTGATTAACTACAACTTCAACATCAGGAAATTTATCTCTAATAAATTCAGCAGTCCTTTCTGCAGCATAAACAGAGCGATGCATACCTCCAGTACATCCAAACGAAACCATTAAATCAGTAAACCCCTTATCTTTATAATTTTTGATTGCTTTCCCGATTATGTTGAAAACATTTCGTAGGAACTCCTGCATATCTTCCTGCATATCAAGGAAGTCAATTACTTCTTTATCTTTACCAGTTAAATTCCAGAATTTTTCAATTTGCCCGGGATTAATAATAAACCTACAATCAAAAACAAAACCGCCACCATTTCCTGTTTCATCAACAGGAATACTTCCATATATATAACTAAAAGAATTTACTCTAATTTTTAAAGACAATTTTTTAATATTTTACATTAATTATATATTATATAATTTATGAAAATTTTATCAAACTTAATATTAAAATATGGACCACAATTTAATAACAACAGCATTTACCATTGATGGATATAGAATAACAAAAAATCTTGGGGTAGTCAGAGGAATAGTAGTACGTTCAAGAAATATTTTTGCAAACATAGGAGCGGCATTTCAAACAATTGTTGGTGGAAATATTACTCTTTTCACAGAATTGTGCGAAAAGACCAGAAGCGAGGCATTTGAATTAATGGTAAAACATGCAGAAGAAATTGGAGCAAATGCTATTATAGGAATTAGATACGACGCAACAGAAGTAATGGGAGGAGTTACAGAAGTTCTTGCTTATGGAACAGCAGTTATGCTTGAGAAAATCTAATAAACCTATTAAACAATTTTTTTGATTTACCTATCTTATTTTATTAATTTTGTTTAGAAGTTGACTCTTTTTTTCTTCTCTTTTTAATTATGAAAATTACAATCAAGGCAATTACTATAAATGGTATTAATACAATAATTGCAGTAATAAGAAAAATAAGGACTTTCATCAATCCTTTTAAGCCAGTTTTAATTGCTTGCCCTAACTCATAAAAGAAACCACCATTACCAGAAGAAGAATCGAGTAAATTCGGTTCATTCAAAGAAATTGTTAAAGTAGAATAGGCTGCCTGACTTTTCAAGTACTTCATTTTTCCTTCTACACTTTCAATCTTTTGTCGAACAGAAGATAATTTATCTTCCACTGCAAGAATATCAGAAAGGTAGGCAGTTCTTTCGGACAGTAATTTAAGTAATCTCTCTTCTAACTGCTTTTGCGTTTTTTGTCTTGCTTCAAGGTCAATATATTCTTCAGTAATATCATTTGTCGTTATATTTTCTGAAATAAGCTTTCCAATTCCAGATATTTCAGAAAACAATGCTTCAAACTTATCAGCAGGTACTCTGATTGTAATAATCCCTTGCTTTTTTCCCCATGCAACAACTTTTGTATTGGAAGAAGCAATATACCCTTTGTAATTATTAGTAATTTCCGATATTTTATTCATTGCTTCATCATAATTTTCTATTTCAAGAGTAATATTACCACTTTTTACCACTAATCTTTCCGAAACTTTTATATCTTCATTTTTACTTTCTTCCAATTTTTGTTTGTTAAAATCTTTACTTTCCTCTCCTGCTCTTTTAGTAGAAACCTCCTCTTTAGATTGGGGCACAACCACATCAACATTTTCATCCGATTTATTGGTAGAGGTATTTTTCTCTTTATCACAGGAGAAAAGTAACATTACAGAAAATAATAAAATTACTAAATAAACAATTTTTACTCTCATAATTTTTTTGTTAAGTATTTTTTAAACTTATAGAAATACAGTAAGTTCCCTTAAAAAAAGAATATTAATTCCTCCTTATTATTTCTTCCACAAAAAAATCTTTTTAGAGATTTCTACTTCATCAACACCATAATTTTAGAATCAGAGAACTCTCCTGCTTGAATGGTATAGAAATAAACACCACTTGATAAGTTATCAGCCGTAAATGTAACCTCATAACTACCAGAAGACAGTTTCGTGTTTACAAGTGTTGCAACTTTTCTACCAAGAATGTCATAAACATTCAAAGAAACAAACTCTGATTTTGGAACAGAAAATTTTATTTTTGTAGTTGGGTTGAATGGATTTGGATAATTATTGTAAAGTTTATATTCGCCTGGTAATTCATTTTGCTGATTTCCAATAGATACTGTAAAATTGGGATCAAAGATTGAAATGTATTGAAAATTTGAACCGGTAGCTTTCGTTTGTACCAGTGCTCCGGTAGTATCGTCAATTTCATGAACACCAGTTGAGTTCGTTGTAAGATAGTTGCCATTGGGTAATCGATATACACCTCTATTTCCAGTTACACCAGAAAGAGTTGATAAAAGAGTTCCTGTACTATCATAAATTTTAACTCCGGAACCCGGATTACTAAATTCACATAATGCTAGAATTCCATTGGGTAATTCTATTATCTGCTGAGGAAAATTTAGCTGGCCATAAATAAAACTACTAATAAAAGTACCTGAGAAATTAAATTTATTAACATCTTCGGAACCACTTGAATTAGTAACAAGAATATCGCCCGCTCTATATAAAATCGCAAATGGACTGTTAAGATTTGTATTTATAAAAGCCCCCAAGGAAACACCTGCAGTATCAAATTGCTGTATCGTATTTTGATTTGTTCCACTTGCAACTGTAACAAGTAAATTATTATTTGGTCGAAAAGCAATTCCGCGAATATTATCAAGAACGTTGCCCTGAGTAAATGTTCTAACAAAAAGACCATTGGTATCATACTCCTGAACAGCATCAGCAACCTGGTCTGAAACAAGAATGCGAGTTCTTGTTCTCTGCAATGCATGTTTAGGACTTTGTAAATTAGGATAATTGGAATGTATAAATGCTGTATCTACAAGGTCTCCTGTAATATAATCAAAAGCGTAAACTCTATCATAAGTCCAATCAGGAATCATTAAAAGCTTATCAGAGGTTCGGGGATGTAATTTAATTTCCTCACCTGTATTGTCAATCACATTTCCTTTCCCATAATTAATTCTCGCAATAGACAAATCAAATTTACTTAATATATCTTCATAATAAGCATTGTATCCATCCTTAAAAGGATGTAGAAAATTAGTAATAACAGTATAAACTACCTTTCCATTTTCAACATATCTTGCATCTATTAATGCCTGATCTTTAATATAAATATTTACGGGTAACTTTTGTTCAATAGCTACTTTCTCAGCTTCAAAAGCAATTGAAGGATTTAACTCTACTTGCAAAAGTAACTCTTCAAAAGAAATTTTAGGTTGAGAAAAGGCAAAAGTTGTAATAACTAAAATAATTAAAAGGATTATTAAGTTTTTCATAATAATTTTAATTTTTATTTTCCATAAATACCAATCTCCTCTGGAAAAGGAGATTGGGCTGATTTAAAATTTAACTAATTTAATTTTATTTCAATACTACCATTCTTTTTGTTGCAACATACGACTCTGTTTTAATTCTACACATATATATACCACTTTCAAGTCCTGAGGCATCAAAGCGCGTTTCATATCTGCCTGGTTTGATAAATTCATTTACAAGGGTTGCAACCTCTCTTCCGAGCATATCATAAATTGTGATGTTAACAAAACTTGCATTAGGTATATCAAATTTTATAATTGTTTCAGGGTTAAATGGATTTGGATAATTATCATACAATTTAAATTCTGTTGGAATTTCAGTACCTATGTTTTTCACACCAACTATTACCTGCCATCTTGCGGTTTCAACAATTGGATTAAATAGTGAAATTGTAACGGCACTATCATTACCACTACTATCAGGGGAAGTATAGGAACCGGGACCGGAACCAGTCCACCCCCTAAAGTAATAATGAGAATTACCGCTTTGATAATATCTTGAAAGCACTCCAAAAGTAGTAGAAACTGCAGAATCACTATACCCTGCTCCAAATGTGTTTGGTATAACTGAATTAATTACAAGTCTATATTGCACTTTATAAGTTGCAAACAAACTCATATTTGAATTAATTGTAATTTGTTGGAGTGTGTCACCATTATTAGACCAGTTAAGGAATCTGTATCGAGTACCTCCGGTACCATAGTAGTAGGGAGCATACACAGTAACATTTGAACCGTTTGCAAAATATAACCTAACAGGATTCATATATTGTACATTGTTAACATAAAATGGTACAACTCCCGTACGATTATTAGCAACATCAAGATAACTCACATTCATAAGTAAGTCGACTGTTCTTCTGTGAACAGGCGTACCATTACTACCAGCCCCTACAATATTAACTTTATAAACTCTCGGTGTTACAGATCCAATTGCTTTAATTCTAAGTTTGACAGAATCAGGATAAGAAAGTAAAGAATCTTTTCCTACAAAAGAAAGAGAAATTGTTCCCTGAACAGGAGTACTATCAAGAGAAACAGTAAATTTTACTTTGTCTGTATATAACTTTACAGAAGGAACTTTAACAGTAACAAATGTACTATCATTATTAACTAATTGCACACTATTAGGATTAGTAGTCATAGCAAAGTCCGGGAAATAAGCAGTATAACTACCGAAGTATCCATTTCTAAAATCACACCAATTTAATAAAGCAACAGAGCCATTAGAAACAATAGCATCATAGTCCCCTAAATACATAGGTGTTCCTCCACCCCCACAACTTGTGCAGTTAATGCGGAATTTTGCATTTCCAATTTTTTGATTTGTTACAAAAGAAACCCCACCATTAGTTGAGTAAGAAGCATATACTTCCGCACTATCACTCGTTGGGCAGTTTCTGGTATCAAACCATTTAACATAAAGAGTTCCATTAAATTTATCACACCATATTGATGGATGCCATTGATGATTATTCTCACTATTGGGGTCGTCATTAATTTTAGTTGCAGCTGACCAGGAAGCCCCCTGATCAGTTGAATATCTGCAAAATATGTCAGGCTTTGCACCATTAACATTAGGAGTATTTGTTGCATACACAAGATAAAGTCGCCCTCTATATGGTCCATAACTGTTATCAGCTGCAATAAAAGGATAGGGTCTTGTCCGCATATTTTCAATTGATGGTCTATTATTTACAAAAGTTCCTAAATACCCGGCAAAAATTTGTGCAGACATATATCCCCAGGATACCCCACCATCGGTTGACCTGTAAAATGTATAGACGGGAGAAATAGCACTACCAGAATTAGTAACCACATAAACACACCCACCAGGTATATCAGTAGAGCCAACTTTATACGGTCCTACACAAACCATCATACCAGGTAAAGACTGAGTATTGGGTGTAAAAGTAGTTTGGAAGGTTGCACCGTGGTCAGTACTTCTGGAAAATGAACCGTATCCACTACCGGCAGTCATAGTGCAATAAACATAATTTGCATAGGGACCACCAGTCTGGTCGCAAGCGACCCAGTTTTTGTCATTCCCACTGATACAAAAGATTGGAGCCGACCAGGTTTGCCCGTTATCAGTAGACTTTACAATATAGCAACCAACAATTGGATTACCTGTCATATTCATATAATAAAGATTCCCAATACTATCGTAAGCAGTCACAGGGTCTCCTTGAGGTGATGGTAAAGGCGGGTTATTTGAAAACCAATCAATTCCATTGAGTGTATAATGCGTTGCGTTAATATTGAAGGCACAAAAATATTGCAGGGGATTTTTCATATTCCAAGAGATATGTGGTTCAGCGAAATCAATCCCGAGGAAAAAATTTTCATACCCATCTGAAGATACAATTGCCATAGGTTCAGCATAAGGAGGAATTACACTCCTTAAATGAATGGGAACCTGATCAAGGTACGGATTGTCCTGTTGTGCAAGAGCAAATCCAAAGAAGGAAAGAACAATTAATAATAAGATGTAAAATTTTTTCATGCGCGTTTTTTTATTTAAATATACCTTCTCCTTATTTTGAATTCAATACCTTAACGAGATGAATAAGTGATAATTATTTAGTTTCTTTTTAAAATGGATTAACAGTGTTTTTTTTAAAAAAATAAAAATACTAATATTTGCTTTTGTTAATATTTTTTAAACTTTAATTTTTTATTTTTAAAATCAAATAAAAGTAAAAAATTATTAAATAAATCATAACCTATTATCATTGGTACATCAATAAATAAATAAAGGTCATCAGGAAAATTACCATATTTAACAAAAAATTGCTCATCCTGTAAATATGTAATAATTTGATAACAATTAGTTTTGAATTTTCCATATTCAAGAAAAAAATCTTCTATAACTTCTATACTTTTATGATTTTTAGAAAGTTCTTTATCTATGTAAGAAATTTTACTACCCGTATCTATAAATAAATTTAGAGGCATATTATCTACTTTGAATTCAATAATAGGAGGAATAATTTCTGAATGGGGAGAAAAAGATTCTATAAATTTAATTTCCTTACCATCAATATCTATTTCTTCTTCACTGAATTTCACAATATTTTTCCGATAATCAAACAAAACATAATAATTAGAAAGCACATCCATACCAAGCAAAGTAGTAAAGTTTTTTCTAACCATTTTCGAAATATAGTCAATAGTTGTTCCATAATGATTAATAGTGGATTTATAATTTTTTGAATTGAAAATAAGGTTTTCCGCCCTGTGAATTGTTTGGAAGGAGCCAGTATCAATTAAAATAATATTACCATTTTCCTCAATAAAGGGAAGACAATCGTGAAATATGATTTTGTATTCTTTCATAGGAAAACTGCTTCGATTATAAAATATTTTGTTTTCAGTATATTTTAACTAAATGTTGAATAAATTAAACCTTAAGATTGTAATTAATAATATTCGTTTATTTGTTTGCATAAGCTTGAAATGAAAACTTAAAAACATTTATTTCTAAGCAAAGGTTATGTTCCATTAAAATATATATTACTACCCAAATAAAAAGAAATAATTGATAAAAAAATCACAATTACACCTTATACTCTAAAGAATTTAGAATACATTACCTGTCCAAGCGAAATTCCCCCATCATTGATGGGAATCTTTTTTTGCCAGTAGGGAATGAAGTTATTTTGTTTAAGTATTTTAATTGAATTTTCAAGTAAAATAGAATTTTGAAAACACCCACCACTTAAAGCAATGTTTTTAACATTAATTTTCTTTGATATAGCAAGAATTAATTCAACCAGTGTGTTGTGAAACTTAATGGAAATAATACTTTTGGGAACATTGTTTATTTTATCTTTTATAATACCTTTAATAATTGGAATGAAGTCTATTTCAAACATTTCTGACTTTGTATTTACTTCAAAATTATAAAATCCTTCTTCGTCTAATGCAGAATACGCTATAAACTCGAGTTCCATAGCAGCCTGCCCTTCAAAAGAAGAATATTGTTTAACATTTACAATAGAAGAAACAGCATCAAATAATCTTCCCATACTTGAAGTAAGGGGAGAGTTAATCCTCTGTTTCAAAATTAATTTTATCAGTTTCAATTCTTTATCAGAAATATTAATTAAATCAGAAATATTTTCTGCAATAGCCAATTCATCCTGAAAATCGAGAAGAATTCCCGCTGCAATTCTGTTAACTTTTTTTATAGATTCTTCTCCACCTGGTAATCTAAAATATTTTAAATGAGCAACTCTTTTGACTTCAGAGTTAATTAAGAAAAATTCGCCACCCCATATATTTTTATCCAACCCAAACCCCGTACCATCCCATGCAACCCCAAGTACCGGCAAGTCAATTTTATTTTCTGCAATGCAGGAATAAATATGTGCGACATGGTGTTGAACTTTCATTAATTCAATATTATCAGTGTTAGATTTTTCTTCAGCATATTTTGTAGAAGGATAATCGGGATGATAATCACAAATAATTTTTGATGGTTTAATCCTGTATATTTCCGATAGATAGGTAATTGTTTTTTCAAAAGAATTAATTGATTCAAGATTATCAAGATCTCCTATATGCTGACTAATAAAAACTTCATTTCCTTTTGTCAAGGCAACTGTGTTTTTTAAAAAAGCACCAGTTGCAATAACATCACTATTCTGGGTTTCAGAAGTATTAGATACTAAATCGAGTGAAATAGGTAACGGTGCGTATCCTCTTGCTCTTCTTAGAATAAATTCTTCTCCTGCAATAACCTTTATAATAGAATCATCAACATATCTTAAGATGGGTCTATTATGAACAAGATAAAAATCTGCAATTCCATTTAAACGCTCTAATGCTTCATACTCATCAATACAAATTGGTTCATCAGAGATATTTCCACTTGTTGCAATAATTGGAATTCTCAATATTCTCATTAAAATATGATGTAAAGGAGTGTAAGGAAGTAAAACCCCAAGATAAGGATTATTAGAATTTTCCCCTACACAATCTTTAAAGAAAGGAATATTTCCACTGTTTTCTTGCCTGTAAATTTTCTCTTTTAATTTAAGAAGAACAATAGGCTTCTTTTGTGATGTAAGTAGTTTTCTTTCTTCATTAGAAACGGTACAATATTTTTCTACAATTTGCAAATCGGGAAACATAAGAGCAAAAGGTTTTTCATTGCGATGCTTTCTTTTTCTCAATTCTTTTATAGAATCTCTATTAAATGGATTAACAAACAAATGAAAGCCCCCAAGTCCTTTTACAGCAATAATTTTCCCATTTAGAATTTCCTTAACAACAAGTTCAATAGCTTTTCCCTCTTCCGCAATAGTTTTTCCATTAGAATCCCACAGAAAAACTTTTGGACCGCATTTAGGACATGCATTTGGTTGAGCATGAAATCTTCTATTCTCAGGACTTTCATATTCTTTCCTGCACTCTTCACACATAATAAAATTTTTCATAGTAGTATTTTCTCTGTCATAGGGCAATTTTTCAATAATAGTATATCTTGGTCCACAATTAGTACAATTAGTAAAAGGATAAAGATATCTTCTGTCTTCAGGATTAAAAATTTCTTTCAGGCAATCATCACAGGTTGCTATATCAGGCATAATATATGTTGTTGGCTCTCTACTCTCATCACTGTGGATAATTTTAAATTCTTCAAAGGTTACATCATTACTAAAAGGAGTAATATCAAAATTAAAATTCCTTATATATGATATATCAGGTTTCTCGTTTTGTAAGCGAGCAATAAAATCTTTTAATACTGCTTGAGTAGAAATAGCAACAATTTCAACTCCTACAGAAGAATTTAATACATAACCCTTAATACCAAGACTTTTTGCAAGTTTAAAAACGAAAGGTCTGAAACCTACCCCCTGTACTGCCCCAGAAATTAAAATAGTTGCCTTATATAATTCATCTAACATCTTTACTATATAAAACAGATTTTCAAATCTATTTATACCTTATTTTTTTGATTTAGCAGAGATTCTAATTTTTCACACCATCTATCAATACCTTCACCCGTAGTACAGGAAGTTTCAAATATTTCAAGTTTAGGATTTATCTGAAGTGCATTCTTTTTAAGTAAACTTATATCACAATTAATATAAGGAAGCAAATCTATTTTATTTATAATAAGGTATTTTGAATTTAAAAACATTCTCGGGTACTTAAGAGGTTTATCATCACCTTCGGTGGTACTAACAACTACTGTCTTTAAATCTTCTCCTAAATCATAGCCAGCGGGGCAAACAAGATTTCCAACATTTTCAATAAAAAGGAGATCCGTATTTTCAAAATTTAAGTTTGCTATTGCATCATTGACAAGTTTAGCCTCAAGATGACAGGCACCATTTGTAACAATTTGCACAACAGGTACATCATACTTTGCAACTCTGATAGCATCTAAATCAGTCTGTACATCTCCTTCAATTACTGAAATGTTAAATTTAGGTTTTAAAACCCTTATAGTGTTTTCGAGGATGCTTGTTTTTCCCGCTCCCGGAGAACTAACCATGTTAATTACAAAAAGATTATGTTCTTTAAAAATCTTTCTGTTTTTTTCTGCTATTTCATCATTTTTTTCAAGAATTTTTCTTTCAATTTTAATTATATCCATTTTTATATTTATTTATTAAAAATTATTAAATATTCAACTAATCACTTAATATAATTTCCGAAATTAAAAGTTCATTTCCCGTCAATATTTTTATATCACTTCCAAAACAAAAAGGACAGGAAAACAAAAGATGCTCAATTTGATAGGTTTTATCACACTGATTACAATAAGCAGTAGCGGAAACTCTTTCAATATTAAGTTTAGCGCCCTGAAGTTTAGTATCTTTTGTAATAACATCAAAACAAAACTCAAGTGATTCGGGTATTACACCTGAAATTTCCCCAAGTTTAATATTAACAGCAATAACTTTTCTTTGCTCTTCAGCTATATTTTCTAAAACTAAATCAACAATATTTTGTGCTATAGACAGTTCGTGCATTATAAATCCCTAAACCAATAATTATAATCAATCGTTCCCTCTCCTGAGATTCTTTTGTTATAAAATTCGTTGGTATGTTTATCGTATTCATAATCTAAAGCCCATCTGTCAATATTTTTCTTTATTTGCTTAATTGCATCTATAGTAAAATATAAATCTTCATCTGTCATAGAAGGATGTAATGAAAGTCGTACCCAACCAGGCTTTGCGGATAAATCTCCCTGATCAATGAGACTGGTAATTTGATGTGATTTTTCATAATCAACATTTAATAGATAATGTCCATAAGTGCCAGCACAGGCACATCCACCCCTGACCTGCACACCAAATCTATCACTCAAAATTCTCACAATTAAATTATAATGAATATTATCAATGTAGAAAGAAATAACACCTAATCTTTCTTCAACATTATCAGCAAGGATATGCAAATTATTAATTGTTCGAAGTTCTTCAAAAGCAATTTTTAAGAGTTCATCTTCTCTTTTTCGCATATTTTCTAACCCCATTTGCATTTTTAGTTCAATTGCAAGTAACGCTTTGATTGATTGTAAAAATCCTGGTGTACCTCCATCTTCTCTTAATTCAATATCTTCATAATATCTGTATTCACCCCAGGGATTTGTCCAATACACAGTTCCACCGCCAGGTTGATCCGGACTAAATCTTCTATATAAATTTGAATTAAACACAATAACTCCAGCACTTCCAGGACCACCAAGAAATTTATGAGGAGAAAAAAATACAGCATCAAGCCGTTCTTCCGGATCTTCAGGGTGCATATCTATTTTTACATACGGGGCACACATAGCACAATCAATAAAGCAATACCCTCCATACTGATGCATCAACTTTGCCATTTTATGATAAGGTGTTTCAATACCTGTCACATTTGAGGCTGCAGTGAAAGAACCAAATTTTAATTTTCTGTTTTTATATTTCTCAAGTTGTTTTTCCAGTTCGTTTAAATCAATAAGCAAATCTTTATCTGGTTGCAATACAACAACATCAGCAACTGTTTCAAACCATGTTGTATGATTCGAATGATGTTCCATATGAGTTAAGAAAACAACAGGGCGTTCGGGCTCTTTTTTACATTGTTTATAAATTAATTTATCGCACATCTTTAAACCAAGAATCCTTTGGAATTTATTTACAACTGCTGTCATACCAAAGCCCGCTGTAATTATTACATCTTCTGGACCTGCATTTACATGTTCTTTTATTTTTTTATGAGAGTATTGATATGCCCTGGTCATTAAAGTACCTGTTTCACTTGTCTCAGAATGAGTATTAGCAACAAAAGGACCAATCTCATTTGTGATCCTTTCTTCTATTGGTCTATAGAGTCTTCCACTTGCAACCCAGTCAGCATATATCATTTTTACAATTCCGTAAGGGGTTCTATATTCCTTATGATGACCAATTGTATTGTTTCTAAAAGGTTCAAAAAATTTCTCTAACTCGGAACTCATAAAAGATTACAGTTTTTTATTTATAATTTCTATAGATTAGTGACCTGATTCACCTAATACTTTGAATTTATTGCCAGTTTCTTTTACAATTAATTTATACCACTCACTACCATAACCAGGTTGAGATACTTTTGGATTCCTTTGACCGGGTACAACAGTTTTTATATTACCGTCCATAAACTTTGTAAATAAGTGCTTATATAATTCTTTCCATACAGTAAATGTTTGAGCTCCTTTTGCGCAGGAATATTCAGTTAAATATTCAATTGCCAATTGTGGATTTTGTTCATATAATTCGAGTGCTTTTTCATCAATTAATGGAGTATTTGTAATGTATTGCATTTCAAGTTCCTTTTGTACTGCTCGAATTTCAGGAATAATATCTCTATATCTTGTATAAGCAAAATTAGAAACCTGATTAAAAATCCAGAATGCAGAACTATCACTGAAAACCATCATAGAACCATTTCCAACTGCAAAATTTGAAGGAACACTTGTAATGCTTGAATACATAGGAGTATAAACTGAACTGTATGTATCATCAACCCCAAACCAAATTATTCCACCAATGCAGTCAGGCAACCAACTTCTTGATTGAGCTACAAAAGAAAATCCAGTCTGTTGAGTGGAGATAGCTCTCTCATTCAAATATGTATTTTTATCATTTTTATCAATTTTCCAGGTTAACGGTCGCCATCTGTAAGGACAGTTGAAAGGACCGGCTCCCACATCTTTTGTCATATCCATTGGAGTACCTTCGAAATGGTCTCGCATTAATTCCATTGCTTCATGCAGGGAAATTTTTCTATCTGGTTTAATCCAAAGTGGCATCCTGTTTTTTAAATTTTTTCCCATTGCATAGTCAAGATATTTTCCCATATTTTTATTAACTCTATTGAAAATTGACCAAACTCTTGATTCACAAAATCTCGCACCAGAAAAATCAACAGGATTATAAACATCAGAGAAAGAAAATTCTTCATCTTTACCATTGAAATACCCTTTTTTGCGAGCAAAACTAATAACATCTTTTGCATATAAACAATTCTCAGGGTCATTGAGTGGAAATGTTGTTATTCTTGCCTGATTAGCATGTGCACAAATATACCCATCGGGAATTCTCAAAGCTACCCAAACAGCACCTTTGTTTCCGGGACCCTTTCCAATAATTTCCATAATCCATACTTCATTCTTATCAGAAATTGATAAAGACTCACCCTCCGAATAGTAGCCATATTTTTCAACAAGTTCTGCAATCAAAAGAATTGCTTCCCGTGCAGTTTTTGTCCTTTGAAGAGCAATAAACATAAGATTCCCATAATCAAGAATTGCTGTTGTATCCACAAGCTCCTCTCTCCCCCCGAAAGTGGTTTCACCAATAGCAAGTTGATGTTCATTCATATTACCAACAACATTATAAGTATGCAATGCCTGAGGAATTCTTCCAAGAAACTTACCAGTATCCCACTCATAAATATCCATCATAGTTCCTTCTGGATAGTCACGAGCAGGCCAGTGATATAATTCCCCATATAAAGTATGAGAATCAGCAGTATAAGAAATCATAACAGAACCATCTACGGTAGCACCTTTGGTAATTAGAAAATTAGTGCAGGCAATTACAAAATCTTGTAAAATAAATAAGGAGAGAATTAAGATAGAAATAAATGATGCAATTTTCTTCATAAATTCAAATTTTATTTATAAATACGATTAATATAATCAGAATTTTTATTTAAAAAAAATGATAAAAGTGTAAAATAATTATGTTCTATTCTTTATAATTACATAGTATTTTCAAATAAACATAATAAAAGGATTGCGTTGATTATTTATAAGTTAATAATTAAATTTTTTACGGAAGAATAAATATATATCCGCTAACTTTGTAATAGGGTTAAAAAGAAAATTTGTATAATTTATTTAAAATAAATAACTTAAGAAAAATAAAAAAAACAATTTTTTTATAATTATTTATATTTTCACCGGAAGGGTTTTATTCTCATAAGAATATTTTCCATTAAATATTGGAAATGGTTTCAAATATTATTATACCTGGACCTCTTATTAGCCTTGAGGGGGTAATATCGGAAATGGAATTCAATATATAAGAACAATTGATATAGCAACTTATGATGATAGAAAATATTATCGTTGCACAGGGTTTGCTGGTTTTTTCAGTGGCTGGATTAGAGTAGATTCTATAACAAAAAGTATTTATAAACTTGGTACCACAAATAGTTGTCCTTACTATTATATGAAAACTCTGATAGATAGTCCTGGAATGCTGCAACAAGGAATGGAAAACTCTTGTAGGGGATTTTACCTTCAAAGTAGAAAAAATAATACAATGTTCAATACTCCTTCTTTAACAAACTCCTTTTCTAAAATTAACTTACAGGATTTTTCCAACAACTTAATAACTGAGACCCATCGACTTTATAATTCTGTTTTTGGTTTTAAAAATTATTCATATAGTTATAATTCTGGTATATCTGGTTCTTATTTATAACTATCAACTCATTGGGTGTATTATCAATGGGATAGGTTATGGTGATACAACATTAATAACATCTGGTGAGAAGCCAAAATTTTAGCCATCTCCCATACTCTTGAACAGAATTATCCAAATCCGTTTAATGTTATGAGAAGTATTAAATTTCAAATTCCAGAAGACGGTAATGTAAGATTAAAAGTGTTTAATTTAGTAGGAAGGGAAGTTGTTACTCTTGTAAAACAAAGACTACAAGCAGGCACATATACGGTAAATTTTTATACAAAAAATTTAACAAGTGGTGTATATTTCTATCGTTTGCAAATCGAAAAGTATGTTGAAACAAAGAAAATAATTTTAATAAAATAATGATTTTTATAATCTTGTAAGTGATTTTAGAAAATGAATGTCTAAATGTGAACTTCAGTAATTGATAAAATAATTGTGATACATCAATTAAAATGTTTTTAGTTTTCTTGAAGGGGGTGTAAAGAATTTTTATAAAAAGAGAGCTTTTTTTAAAAAACCGGTAAAATATTAATAAGAAAAATAAATAAAATTATTTTGATACTGTAAAAATATACTGAACTGATTTATTAAATTATTTAATTTAAGTAAATTTATTAAACAACTATGGAAGAGAAAATTATTTATTTAAAAGACAGAAAATTTATTTGCGAAAATACAATCGGAATATGGTTTGATAGAAGCGGCATTGACTACGAATATGAACCAGGCCAGTATGCATTGATAACATTGCTTGAACCCAAATATAATGATGCAGAAGGTAATTCACGACTGTTTTCTATAGCAAATTCTCCTACAAGAAAAGATGTTCTGATGTTTGCTACAAGAGCACTTGACTCAGCATTTAATAAAAATATTTTAGAGTTACCACTGGGCTCAAAAGCGACTATAGGACCCCCTGGGGGTAATACACCATTACATAAGGATGTTTCTTTTCCTGCGGTTTTTCTTATTGGTGGAATTGGAATTACTCCAGTAAGAAGTATGGTAGAACATGCAGTTTTGGAAAACTTACCATATAAAATGTATCTTTTTTATGGAAACAGGAAAAAATCTATGATGGCATTTTATGATGATTTTGAAGAGTGGGTTAAAATAAAATCAGACTTCTGTTTTATTCCCGTTGTAGAAGAACCAGAAAAAGATTGGAAATTTGAAATAGGTTTAATTAATGAAGACTTGATAAAAAAATATATATCTGATTTTTCTGAACCAATATTTTACATAGTTGGACCACCACAAATGGTTGATGCAATGGAAACAATTTTATTAAATAACAAAGTTAGTCAAGAAAAAATTAAACTCGAAAGGTTTGGATAATGAATACTATAGAAAGATTCAATAATAGAGTAGATTATTATCGTAAATATAGACCCGGCTATCCCTCAAAAATTATTGATGTATTAGTTAAGGAAATAAAATTTAATGAGACATTTGATGTTGCAGATATAGGATCGGGTACCGGGTTGCTTGCTAAATTATTTGTAAATAATGGTAATATCGTTTATGGTATTGAACCCAATGATGAAATGCGAAAGGCAGCAGAAAAAATATTTGCAAATAACTATAATTTTATAAGCATAAAAGGGACAGCAGAAAATACTACTTTATCGAATGAATGCGTGGATTTAATTACCTGTGCTCAATCTTTCCATTGGTTTAACAGAGAACAAGCGAAGAATGAATTTAAACGAATTCTGCGTAAAAATGGATATGTGGTAATTGTTTTTAATGTGAGAAAAAACAATTCTCCTTTTATGAAAGCTTACAATAAATTGCAGGAAAATCTAAATTCAGATTTCAAACAGGTACGCCTTGAAAATATAACCAAAAAGGAAATCACTAATTTCTTTAATAGTGATAAATTTATAGAAAGACATCTGGATAATTTTCAGGAATTGGACTACACATCTCTAAAAGGAAGATTCCTTTCTTGCTCTTATGTACCTCTAACCGGGGAAGAAAACAAAAGAGCTTTAAAAGAATTAAAATTGATATTTGATAAATATAATAAGAAAAATAAAGTAATTATTGAATATCAAACTAAAATTTATATTAGTAAATTACATTAGTTTATCTTAATTCTTCACTATCTTAAACTCAATGAAAATAATTAAAACAATATTTTTAATTTTAATACTGAATGCAGTAACATTCAGTCAGGTTTTAGAAAGAAAATGGGAAGGAAAAATTTTACTAAATAATTTTGAATTTGATATTGTAGTCAATTTTACAAAATCTGATTCAGGTTATGCCGGAACAATAGATATTATTCAACAGGGTGCGAAAGATATAGAATTATCAAATATTTCTTATAATTATCCTGAAATAAAATTTGAACTCCCTACCACTTATGCAACTGCATACTTTAATGGTACTTTTACATCAGATGACTTTATAGAAGGAGATTTTTTACAGGCGGGAGTTAAAGGAACTTTCAACTTAAAACCGTATGTAGAGAAAACAGGAATCAAAGAAAAATTACCATACAAGGAAGAAGAAATAACTTTTACTAACGGCAATAATATATTTTCTGGTACTTTAACTATACCAGAAATAACAGGTAGACATCCTGCCGTTGTGTTAATTACTGGTAGTGGTGCACAGACTCGAGATGAGGAAATTTTAGGTTTTAAAATTTTTGGTACTATTGCGGATTATCTTACAAGAAATGGTATTGCAGTATTGAGATATGACGATAGAAACTTTGGAAAATCAACGGGAACCCCAGTAGACTCATCTACGACAGAAGATTTCGCAACAGATGTTGTTGAAGCAGTAAAGTATTTACAAAAGAGAAATGATATAAACCCTACTCAAATAGGGCTTTTAGGACATAGTGAGGGTGGAATTGTTGCTCCTATTGCTGCAACCAAATATCCTGATATATCTTTTATTATTCTTATGGCAGGAACAGGAGTAAATGGAAAAGAAATAATTATTGAACAAACCAGAGCAATCATGAAAGCAAATGGAGAATCAGAAGAGAAAATTAATGAAGCAATTGAATATCTGAAAAAGTTATTCAATGCATTAAAAACCGGCGAGGGAATGGAAGAATTAGAAAAAATTGCAAGAGCACAGGAAGAAGAACATTATGAAAAAATGACAGAAGAACAAAAGTCAACAATAAAAGATAAAGATGAATACATTAATGCAATGGTTAAAAGCCGTCTTAATGCATTCAAAACTCCATGGATGAGATTCTTTTTAGACTTTGAACCTACAACAGCACTTGAAAAAGTGAAATGCCCCATTCTTGTATTATTCGGGGGGTTAGACTTACAGGTACTCAAATGGCAAAATGAAAAACCAATAGAAGAAGCTATAAAGAAAGGTGGAAACAAAAATTACGAGATTAAGACATTTGAAAAAGCAAATCACCTGTTTCAGGAAGCAGTCACAGGGAGTCCAAATGAATATGGAACATTAAAAAAAGAATTTGTTCCCGGATTCTTAGAATATATAACAAACTGGATTTTAAAATATACATCACAAACAAGATAATAATTATGAAATCATTTTTAGAGCCCTTCAGAATTAAGACTGTAGAAAGTATTAAACTTACTTCCCGTGCAGAGCGAGAAGAGATTTTAAAGAAAGCATTTTACAACACTTTTCTTATTCCTGCAGAAAATGTATTTATTGACTTATTAACTGATAGCGGTACATCTGCTATGAGTGCAAAACAATGGGCAGCTTTGATGGATGGCGATGAGTCCTATGCTGGTGCAAGAAGTTACTACAATTTTGAAAAAGTAATAACTGAGGTCTTTGGCTTTAAGCACATTTTACCGGTTCATCAGGGTAGAGCGGCAGAGAGAATATTATTCTCAATGGTCCTAAGCAAAATAGATTCCGATGGCAGATACATTAATGATGGCAATGGAAAAGCTATTCCCAGCAATAATCATTTTGACACAACCCGTGCAAATATTGAGTTTAATGGTGCCGAAGCTGTTGATCTTGTAATTGAGGAAGGAAAAAAACCAGATATAATTCATCCTTTTAAAGGGAATATGGATATTGATAAATTAAAAGAATTCATTCGTAAAAAAGGAAGGGAAAATATTCCTATATGTATGTTAACCATTACCAATAATACAGGTGGTGGGCAACCAGTATCTATGGAAAATATTCGAGAAGTAAGTAAGATATGCAAAGAAAATAATATTCCATTTTTCCTTGATGCCTGTAGATTTGCTGAGAATGCTTATTTCATAAAAATGAGAGAAAAAGGATATGAAAATAAATCAATAATTGAAATATGTAATGAAATGTTTTCTTATGCTGATGGTTGTACAATGAGTGCCAAAAAAGATGCCTTTGCAAATATTGGTGGCTTCATTGCTATGAACAATGAAGAGTGGTATCTAAAGTGTAGAAACTTATTAATAATCACCGAAGGATATTTAACCTATGGAGGACTTGCAGGTAGGGATATGGATGCAATTGCTCAAGGGTTAAGAGAGATTCTTGATGAAAATTATCTTAAATACAGAATAGAATCTGTAAAATATATAGGTGAGTTATTATTGGAAAATGGCATTCCTATTATAAAACCAGTTGGTGGACATGCAATTTATATTGATGCAAAATCTTTTTTACCACAAATACCTGCGTACTATTATCCAGCCCATTCTTTAGTATGCGAATTATATCTCGTAGGAGGAATTAGAGCAGTAGAAATAGGAAGTGTAATGTTTGGAAAATATGATGAGACTGGGAATATGATCCCAGCAGATATGGAACTCGTAAGACTTGCAATACCAAGAAGAGTATATACAAAAAGTCACTTTGACTATGTATTAGAAGTATTAAACGAAATAAAAAAATATAAAGATAAGATTAAGGGATATAAAATTATTGAAGAACCAAAATTCTTGAGACACTTCACAGCAAAGTTCAGCCCAGTTTAAAATCATTTTCATTTTTAACTTATTTAAAAAATGAAATTACAAAAGAAAATAACATTATTAATTAGTGGGATTGCAATATTATTTGTTGTTGGACTAATACTGTTCTGGAATTCGGAAAAAAGTAAGTTTGACTTATTTTTAGAAGACAGAAAAATAGAAAGGAAAAATCTTTTCGATATAACAGTTGAGTTATTAGGTAGAAATCTGGAACAATTTGCTTTTGACTACAGTTTCTGGGATGATATGTGCGATTTTGTTAAAACAAGAAATCCGAATTTCGCTCGAGAAATGATTGAAACCGGTTTAAATACTTATAATTCAAATTGTATATGGATATACGATGAAAATTTTCAGATGGTATATTCTTTTAATAATTTAAAAAGTAATGAATTATTAAAATTTCCTTTTGATGCTGAAGTATTAAAAAAGATTTTTGATAAAAATAAATTTAGTCATTTTTATTTTATCTCTTCCAAAGGAGTAATAGAAGTAAGAACAGCTCCTATACAACCATCTGCCGATATATACAGGTTATCCGAACCAAAGGGATATTTGCTGATAGGACGATTATGGAATAACTCCTTAACAGAGCAACTTCAGAAACTAACAACATCAAATATAATTTTAGAAAGAGTAGTAAATATTGAATCCGATACCATAATCCAGCAGAATAAAAAATATAAAATTTACAAATCCCTCAAAGGATGGGATGGAAAACCTGTGATAAATCTTGTTTCAGAGGCTGAGTTTCCACTGGTAGAAGAAACAAAAGATTCCTTCGAAACACAATTTTTTATTATATTATTTTCTATTATTATTATATTATTTTCATTAACAATATTTTTCCTAAAATTCATTAATAAACCATTCAAGATACTAACCAAAAGCTTATCAGAAGAGAACCCTGACTATATCAAAGACTTAACATTACAAAAAGATGAATTTGGCGAAATAGCGAAATTGGTTACTACTTTCTTTTATCAAAAGCAACAATTAGAAAGAGAAATCGAAGAGCGAAAAAAAATCAATGCAGAACTATCTGAATCAGAAAGAAGACTCAAAGATATCCTTACTAATCTAAATCTATTAGCACTAATACTTGATACGAACGGAAATGTTGTTTTCTGTAATAATTTCTTATTGAAGATTACAGGTTGGTCCAAAGAGGAAATAATGTATAAAAATTGGTTTGATAATTTTCTACCAGAAGATGAAAGACTGATGGTAAAAGATATGTTTTCAAGTAATATAAAAAATGGAACAATTACTCCGCATTTTGAAAACAGCATCCTCAGCAATCTCGGGCAAAAGAGAATAATTTCCTGGAATAATACAATTTTGAAAGACATAGAAGGAAATATAATTGGAGTCGCAAGTATAGGAGAAGATATTACGGAACGAAAGAACGCAGAAGAAAATCTCAAGAAGGCAAAAGAACAAGCAGAAAATGCAAACAGAGCAAAATCTGTTTTTTTAGCAAACATAAGTCACGAATTAAGAACCCCGCTTGTCGGAATACTTGGTTTTGCTGAAATATTAATGAAAAACGCACCTAATCAAGATACAAAAGAAAAGGCTGAATTCATTTATAATAGTGGAAACAGGTTATTGGAAACATTGAATGCTCTCCTTGACCTCTCCTCAATAGAAGCAAATAAATTGGAAGTTCATCTTGAACCAGTAGAGGTGGTTGCTGTTGTATCAGAAGTGAAAAAACTTTATGAGGAATTAGCTCGTAAAAATAATTTGAAATTAAATGTATATATAACAAAGAAAAAAATTTATTCTATTTCTGATGAAAAACTGTTAAGGCAAATTTTAAATAACCTACTTAGTAATGCAATTAAATATACGATGAAAGGTGAAGTATCAGTTTCTGTCTACAAAGAAAAAAGTGACTGGGTTGTTATAAAGGTAAGTGATACAGGTATTGGGATTCCAGAAGAATATTTATCTGTAATTTTTGAGCCATTCAGGCAGGTAAGCGAAGGCTTAACTCGAAAATATGAAGGGACAGGACTTGGATTGGCAATCACAAAACATTTTGTAAAAGCAATTGGAGGAACAATATCAGTAAAGAGCGTGGTTGGAAAAGGTTCTACATTCGAGGTAAAAATTCCGGCACATAAAGAAGATTATATTTTTTCTCCAGAAGATATTACAATACCAGTAGATTTTATCAACGATGCTGACCTGGAAAAGTACAAAGTTTCTAAAATACTTGTAGTTGAAAATGACGAAGCAACTTTGAATTTATTTAATTCTATATTATCTAAGTATTTTCAGATTGACCTTGTTGATAATGGAACAGAAGCGGTAGAAAAGTGTAAGGAAAAGGATTATGACCTTATATTAATGGATATAAGTTTGAAAAAAGATATGAATGGTTTAGAAGCAAGAAAAAAAATAAGTGAATTACAAGGTTACAAAAATACTCCAATAGTTGCTGTAACTGCACATACAATGCTTGGAGAAAAGGAGGAGCTTTTAAAAGAAGGATTTTACAAATATATAGAAAAGCCATTCAAGAGTAATGAGCTTATTAATACAATTTTAAGCATACTTAAAGAAAGAACAGAAAAATAATAAATAACATTTCAAGAAAAAGATACAGAAAGTTATATTTAAAAATCAGTATAAAATTGATAATTCTTAATTGGTCAAATTTATCTGTCAATATCACTTTACAGACATTAAATGATTGAAACCAAAAGACATCCTGAGAAAACTGTTCTTGTGTGTTATTCAAATAGAAAAGAGAGGAAACATTTTCATTCTTATGACTCTCTATATGAATTAAAATTTCTTGCAGAAGCAGCAGGGGCAAATGTTGTAAAGTTTTTCTATCAGGAAAATGATACTTTCGATCCACGGTACATGATTGGAAAAGGGAAAGTATTAGAAATTGCAAATTATGTACAGGAAAATTCTATTGAGCTAATTATATTTGAAAATGAATTATCTTACACACAATTAAGAAACCTTGAACAAATAATAAAATGTAAAATAATAGATAAATCCAATCTCATACTCGACATTTTCGCAACAAATGCAAAAACCGCCCAGGCAAAACTCCAGGTGGAATTAGCACAATTACAATACTTACTCCCCCGCCTGACACGGCAATGGACACACTTATCTAAACAATATGGAGGTATCGGCACAAAAGGACCTGGAGAAACACAAATAGAAACTGATAGAAGACTGATAAAAAGGAGAATTTCCGTTCTAAAAGAAAAACTAAAAAAGATAAGCACGCAACAAGTAACACAGTCAGAAAAAAGAAAAAATTTCATACGACTATCCATAGTAGGGTACACCAACTCCGGAAAATCAACCATATTAAACCTTATAACAAAATCAAATGTTTTAGTAGAAAATAAACTATTTGCAACATTGGATACATCAACAAAATCCTTGTATATATCTAATATTGTAGAAGGAAATTATATAAAAGTATTAGTATCTGATACCGTAGGTTTTATAAAGAATTTGCCACACCATTTAGTAGAATCCTTTAAATCAACTTTATCAGAAGTAGTTGAATCTGATATCTTATTAAACATTACTGATATTTCAAATCCAAATTTTGAAGAGCAAATGACAATTGTAAATGAAACTCTGAACGATATTAACGCAGGAAATAAAATAATGATAAATGTTTTTAATAAAGTCGATTTGCTAACTAATAAAAATATAATAGAATCAGTTAAGCGAAATTATAGAAATTCTGTTATCATTTCAGCCTTAAAAATAATTAATATTGATGAACTTTTAGAAGAAATAAAAAAACATGTATTTTTACTTTTGAAAAAGAGATAACAAAAATAAAATTAATTAAAAACATCATATAAGAAGAAATGACAAAGCGTCAAATTTTATCATCATACACAAGTCCATTAATAACAGAAATAAAAAGATACAGGAATCTTGAAGATAGAAATAAAAAAGATTTTTCCCCAACAATTCTAAATTTTGGAAAAGTTGAATTGATTATTCCACGGTATTTAGGATTTTGCTTCGGTGTAGAAAATGCCCTTGAAATAATTTATAAAGCAATTGATGAAAATCCCGGTAAGAAAATCTATTTACTTAGCGAAATTATACATAATCCATTTGTAAATGCAGATTTAAAAAAGAAAGGTGTGAACTTCATTTTTACTTCAAATGGAGAGCAGATTCTTAACTGGGAAAATCTGAAAGAAAATGATATTATTGTTATTCCTGCTTTTGGAACTACAGTTGAAATAGAGAATATAATTTCAGATTTAGGATTAACAAGGTATGTCTATAACACCACCTGCCCATTTGTAGAAAAGGTATGGAAAAAGGCAGAAATATTAGGGAAGCAAGGTTTTACAATACTTGTTCATGGCAAATATAAACACGAGGAAACAAGAGCAACATTTTCTCATAGTAAACGATATGCTCCTACTTTAATAGTAAGAGACATTGAAGAAGTAAAGATATTATCAAATTTTATTCTTTCAGAAGAAATTAATAATCCTTCAAAGCAGCAAGAGTTTTTCAATTATTTCAAAGAAAAATATTCAAAGGGATTTAATCCTACTAAGCATCTTGAAAAAATTGCAATTGTTAATCAAACAACAATGTTAGCAACTGAAACCAAAGAGATATCAGATTTTATTAAATCTGTAATGATAGAAAAATACGGCATAGAAAATATAAATGAACATTTCGCTGATACAAAAGACACATTGTGTTATGCAACACATAATAATCAGAAATCTATTTTAAAGGCTTTAGAAAGCAATGCTGACTTTGCTATAGTCATTGGTGGCTATAACAGTTCAAATACATCACATATAGTAGAACTGTGCCAGGAAAAAATTCCCACTTATTTTATTTCATCAGAGGAAAACCTAATTTCAAAAACTGTTATTAAATTTTTTGACATAAAGAAAAATCTTGAGGTTGAAACTGCAAACTATATTCCCGAAAAAGAAAAAGTAAAAATAATTTTAACAAGTGGTGCTTCCTGTCCTGATTTTGTTATTGATAGAATAATGAAAAAAATATTATCATTTTTTCCTGATACGAAATTACCAGAGAAACTTGAAGAAATAATTCAACTAAAATAGTAAATGTTCGAACACGATTTTTATTCCAAGTAGAATCAATACAATCCCACCCACAATTTCCATCTTTTTTCCTAATTTCATACCCAGGGAATTACCAGATACTACACCAATAGCAGAAAGAGTTGCTGTAATAACACCAATGATAACTGCTGGATACCAGATAGAAACATTAAGCAATGCAAGGCTTAATCCAACTGCAAAAGCGTCAATACTTGTAGCAATACTTAAAATAAAAAGTGTAATTCCTTTAGATGGATCTGAAGAATAATCTTTTTTTTCTTTATTAATTCCTGAAATAATCATTTTAATTCCAATATAACTTAATAAAACCAGCACAATCCAATGGTCAAAAGCAGAAGTATAAACAGATATTTTATAACCGATTAACCAACCAAGTACGGGCATCAAAAATTGAAAAAAGCCAAAATGAAAAGATAATCTAAATAGTGGTCTAATTCCCCTTACTTTTACATGAGTTCCTGCTGCCAATGAAACTACAAAAGCATCAATAGCAAGCACAAGAGCAATCATAACTATCTCAATATAAGTCATAAATAAACATTATCTATTTATTCAAGTGCAATAAAGAAAGAGTTAAGCAGTAACTTTTTCAAACAATTTTGTGTATTCTCTTTTCTTTCTTGTTTTCCAATTACCCTTGTGATATGCATATCCTGCAATCAACGGCATTGCAATTGTTGCTTCTGAATAAACCATTTGTTCGAATGCTGTATCTACTTTTCCCCAGGAACTGGCTTCTTTAAGTGTAGAACCAGAAAGTGCCCCATCTCTTTCATCAGCGACTGTAATTTGAATTGCATACTTATGCATTGGTACCTCTTTTTCGAGAACATCAGCAGCAACAACAACATCTTGAGTAAAATTTTTAGGTACACCTCCACCAATCATAAAAATACCAGTTTCTATCGCTTCAATTTTTAATTTAGTTAATTCAAGAAAATCTCTCGCGGAATCTATAGATACATATTCTTCAGTGTTATGCCACTGATGATGAACCAACCCAAACCCAGCAGAACAATCGGAAAAAGCGGGAACAAAAATCGGTACATTGTTCTCATATGCAGCAAGTACAACAGATTCTTTGTTCTTTGCATTACTTGCAAGATACTTACCCATATGCCATATAAATTCTCGGGATGAATAGGGTCTTTTCTCAAGCGTATTACAGATTTCCGCAATAGTCATATCACAAATTCGTAATTCATCTTCATCAATAAAGGTATCGTATATTCTATCTATATGTAATTCTCTCAACTCATTATCATCAACAAAAGGGGTCCCTATATAATGTTTGAACCCAAGCCCTTCAAAGAAATCCTGGTCTACAATAATAGCCCCTGTCGAAACAATTATATCAACCATATTATTTCTAACAAGGTCAACGACAACATTTTTCAAACCAGCTGATATAAGCGATCCTGCAAGGCATAAAATAATTGAACATTTTTCATCTTTTATCATCCTATCATAAATATCTGCAGCTTTATATAAATTCCTTGCCTGAAAAGCCATATTTTTGAATGACTCAATAAGAGGAACGACATTAAATTTTTTAATGTCTATATGCTCAATAGTGTTTTTTAAATAGTCATTTTTAGTTTTCATAATAATTTAAATTTATTGTGTTAAATATATTAAATTTTTCCTGTGAGTTAAAGTGATATGAAATATATTTTTCAGAAAAAAATTTTCTAAATTAGAAATTATTTATTAGTCCAAAGTTAATTTTCCCGTCAAGAAAACCATCACCTTTTCCTAAAGCATAACTTACGCCAATAATTCCAATTCCCGTTTCTATCTGGGTACCAATCCCATATCCATATAAAAAGCCTTCCTGTTTAGTTATTCTACCTGTTATATCTGCATCTCTAAAATAATATCCGTAATCAAAAAATCCGAAAATAAAACTTTTCCTTCCAACTAAATATCTAAACTCCAAATTATTATATGCAAGACGGGAAGCAAGAAATTGTTCTTCTCTATAACCTCTAATATTTTTATTACCCCCAATACGAAAATAATCAGAGTCTTCAAATTTACTTGTAATAACCTGTCCGCCAAAAAATTTTACAAGGGTTACCTGAGATTTAAAAAGAGAAAAGAAAATGTTTAATACTGAATAATATTTTTGTATTGAATAATTATTACTTCCACCAGAAAATACTTTTTTATCTCCATATACATAAGATACACTGTAAAGAATACCTTTGGTGGGATTAAAGATATTGTCTCTACTGTCATATTTGATTTCTGTACCTGTAAATAAAACTCGTGAATCAGAAACCAATTTTATTGCATTAGAATCTGAAGAAGGAATAATTCTTTCATAACCTCCAATAACAATACCGGAAAATCTTGTGGAAAACATTATTTCGGTTTTAATTTCAAAATTTCTCTTTGTATAAGTAGAATCCTGTATTCGTTGATTAAAGAACAAATTGATATTTGCCGGTAACGATAAAAAATATGGCTCAAGATAACTTAATTCCAGTTCTTGAGTGGACTTTCTTTCCTGATGCCATTTTGCGTTTAACCCTCTACCAGTCCCAAAGATATTTCTGAAACTTAAATTAACTAAGCCGGTAAAATAGCCACTCTCGTTCTCATTTGCGGGAGGAACATAGCCTAATACCCCATCAAAAGTATTTGTATTCCCTTCCTTAACAGTAATTAACAAACCATTTTTTCCTGTATTTTTTATTGTATATACTTGAGGCTCCTCAATTTTTTCAAAAAAGTTTAATCTTTCAAGTTTAAATTTAAAATCCTCTATTTGTTCTTTTGAAATTGTTTTTTCTTCCTTTAAATTTATCTCTCTTAAAATAACATAGTCTTTTGTAGATTCATTACCGGAAATTTTTATCTCATCAATTCTTACTTTAGACCCTTCATTAATTAAAATTTTTACTTCCAAAAATGGAGTATCTGAAACATAAAAAATATTTATTTCGTCAATTTTTACTGTTGTAAAAGGTAAACCTATTTTTTCATAGTACAGTAATAAACTTTTTATATCATTACTTAATTTGTTATCATTTAATATATCCCCAGGTTTTGTTTCAAACAATTTTAAAATATTATTTTCTGATATTGATTTATTACCTATAAAATTTATTTTCCCTATCCTTACCTGTTTATTTTCTTCAAGTTCTATGAAAATATTTACATAAGTTGAATCGCTATTATATTCAACCCTGTAACTTTTTATATTAACAAGCAGAAATCCATACTCTTTATACTTTTCTCTAATAGATTTAATATCAAGTTCGAATTGTTTGAAACTAAACTGTTTATCTTTTCTGGTAACCATAGCGTCAAATAATTCTGACGAAGAAAAATATTCATTACCAGATATTTTTATCTCATTTACAACTGGTTGAGCAGATAGTATAATTGAAAAGAAAAATAAAAATAAAAAGGATAATTTGAAAATTAATGATTTCAACTATTCTAAAAATCCGATGAAGTTATTAATATTTTATTATTTCAGAAAATTCTATTCGGAGTATTTTTCATACGCATCAATAATATCTCTTACAAGTTTATGTCTAACCACATCACTTTTGGTAAAGTAGACAAAAGAAATACCTTCAATATCTTTCAGGATTTTTTGTATTTCAACGAGCCCCGAATTACTTTTATTTGGTAAATCAATCTGTGTAATATCACCTGTAACAATTGCCTTTGAATTTACACCAAGCCTAGTTAAAAACATTTTCATTTGTAAAGAAGTAGAGTTCTGAGCCTCATCAAGTATTACAAAAGCATTATTTAAAGTTCGTCCGCGCATATATGCAAGTGGTATTACCTCAATTGTGTTCCTTTCAATATAGGTTTTAAGTTTCTCAAATGGTATCATATCTTCAAGCGCATCATATAGAGGTCGTAAATATGGATCAATCTTTTCTGTCAGATCACCGGGTAAAAAGCCAAGACTTTCTCCTGCTTCAACTGCAGGGCGGGTAAGAACAATTTTATTAACTTCCTTATTTTTCAGTGCTGCAACCGCAAAAGCAACTGCAAGATATGTTTTTCCAGTACCAGCAGGCCCAATTGCAAAAACGATATCATTTTGCTTTATTTTTTTGTAATATTCATATTGTCCTTCAGAACGCGGTTTTATGTAGTCATTTTTTTTATATAAAATTATATTATTTAAATCTGAACTGCTAACTCCAAATTTTTCTTTGAATTTATTGTGACTGTTTTTTTCATCAACTAAATCAAGAACAAGATTAATATCATTTTCATTAATTTGTCCCTGTTTTTTTTGAAGAAAAATAAGCTCCTTAAAAACTCTTTCTATTTTCTCTACTTCGTCTTTTTCTCCTTTAATAATAATATTTTCCCCTCTTAAAATAACCTTTGAATTAAAGCTACTTTTTATTAATTCAATTTTCTCTTCTCTAACTCCCGCAAAATTAATTATATCTATTCCTGATAGGCTTATTTCCTTTTGAACATATTCAACATTTTCCTCATTTTGTAATTCTGAATAATTGTTTTTTCCTTCTATTTCTATTTTCTCCTTTCTGATGATTTATTAATATATAAATTTAAAATGATTTAATAAAAAATAAAAGCCCTTATGCACATACGACATAAGGGCTTCTTGGAAAAGACACTATTTATATATGTTAATTCTTCTTTTCGTCTTTCTTCTTTTCATCCTTCTTTACATCTTTCTTTTCGTCTTTCTTCTTTTCATCCTTCTTTACGTCTTTCTTTTCATCTTTCTTTACGTCTTTCTTTTCTTCCTTCTTTGCATCTTTCTTTTCTTCGGTTGCTTCTTTCTTTACAACTTTTCTTTTCTTATGCCATTTATTCTTGTATTTCTTTGTCTTTTCAACTGCTGCTTTCTTTTCAGCATCAGTCAATGCTGGGATAACAAGAACTTGGCCAGGATAAATTAAATTGGGGTTCTTAATAGTTTTAGGAACTTTTGGAGGAGCTGCTTTTACTCCTTCTTTATTCTTTTCCCAAATTGCAAACCAAGCTTTTGGTTCTTTGTAGAACTTGTCAGAAATTTTCCATAAGCAGTCACCTTTTACAACTGTATATTCATCAGTCTTCTTTGGAGGATTCTTCCATGCATCTAATTCTTTTTTCATCTTTGCAATTCTTGATGCATAGTCACCAGTGCATTTGAAAGGACTCTTTTCAAGAGCTGCTAACATCTTTTCAGCTTCTTCTGGAGTCTTTCCTGATTTGTCTTTTTGGGTGTTGATGATTTTTTCTGCTTCTTCAAAATCTTTCTTGTAAGCAGCTGGGTCACCATAAGATTTTAATTCATCTTCTGCTTTCTTTACCTTTTCATTTTTATCCTTTAATGTTGCATCCAATGCCTTAATTTCATTATCAAGCGCTTTAATTTCTTCGTTTAGATTAGAAATTGTTTGTTCATATTCACCTTTCTCCTTCAGGTATTGTTCTTCGGTATAATTTTCCCAAGGTTCTTCTTCCTGGGCGTATGCGGAATATGCAAAACCGAAAATTAAGGAGAAAGCGAATAACACGATTAACAATTTGTGTAACTTCATTTTCTTTAATCTCCTTTTTAAATTTTTAAAACTTTTAGTTTAATGAAATGGATTACTTGCAGTTCTTAAGAGTTTCAATATCCTTTTGCAATTTGTTCAACTGGTCATCTTTTTGCTTAATCTGTCCTTCAATTTTCTTCTTTTCACCTTCCTTCGTAGCTTTTTCATTTTCTAAGGATTTGATTTGCTCCTTAAGATTTTGTAATTCATTCCATTGCTCTTGCGTTATTCCGCCGCCACAACCAGTTAGGAATAAACCGGAGATGAACGCGGAGCATAACAGAATGAGTGACATCTTTTTTAGTCTTGCCATTAGTGATACCTCCTGTTTTGGCTTTTTTAAAATTTAGTTAATTAAATACAGTTCAAATATATATTATATCTTTTTACTTGTCAAGTCATATTCTAAAAAAGTAGACACTTTTTTTATTAATTTTTTAGGGGTTTTTAGCAAAAACTATACCAATGTTTCAAAAAATAGACACTTTAAATAATTTGTTTATTAATTTTAATATGATATTAATTAAATATCAGTTAAATATTAATTTATTCCCATTCTATTGTTGCCGGTGGTTTAGAAGTAATATCGTAAACAACTCTGTTAATCCCTTTAATGGTATTAATTATTTTATTTGATATAAAAGTTAGAAACTCTTTTTCAAAAAGATAAAAATCAGCAGTCATACCGTCTAAAGAAGTAACCGCTCTCAAGCAAATCACATTTTCATAACTTCTATGGTCTCCCATCACACCAACACTTCTAACTGGTAACAGCACAGCAAATGCCTGCCAGATTTTATCATACAGGTTAAACTGTTTTAATGATGATATATAAATATCATCTACCTCTCTAAGTAATTGCAGTTTTTCTTTTGTTACATCTCCAATAATTCTTATTGCTAAACCAGGACCTGGAAATGGATGTCTTCTCAATATATCCGGTGGAATTCCAAGTACACTTCCAATATATCTAACCTCATCTTTAAAAAGTTCTCTAAGTGGTTCTATAAGTTTTAAATTCATTTTCTCCGGTAAGCCTCCAACATTATGATGAGATTTAATTGTAACGGAAGGACCTTTAAAAGAAACTGATTCAATTACATCTGGATATAAGGTTCCTTGCACAAGAAAATTTACATTTCCTTTTTCTTCCCTGATTTTTCGGGCTTCCTTTTCAAAAACATCAATGAATGTTTTCCCAATTATTTTTCTTTTAGCTTCGGGGTCTTTTATTCCTTTAAGTTTTTTCAAAAATAGATTTTCTGCGTTAACAAAATGAAGATTCATTCTAAAATTCTTTCTGAAGAACTTCATTATTTCCTTACTTTCATTTTTTCTCATCAAACCTGTATCAATATGGATGCAAATTAATCTATCTTTAATAGCTTTATGAACAATGACTGCAGCAACAGAAGAATCAACCCCACCACTTAACCCGAGAATAGCATAATTATTTTTAATTTCATTTTTTATACTCTCTACCTTTTCTTTAATAAAAGAAGAAGGTTTAAATAAATTTTTTACTTCGCATATTTTAAAAACAAATTCTTTTATTATTTCTTTTCCAAAGTCTGTATGGTGAACTTCAGGATGAAACTGAATGCCATAAATATTCTTATTCAAATTTTCAAAACTACTGATTATATTATTCTGACTTAAAGAAGTAACAATCAGTTCCTCAGGTAATTTATGTATAGAATCACCATGACTCATCCACACTTTTAGGTTCAATGTTTTCTTTAAAACCTGCTTAAACAGTTTACTATTTCTTTTCAACTTTATAATCGTATGCCCATATTCTTTTACTTTTGACTTCGTAATAATTCCTCCGAGCAAATGTACTATCAGATGCATCCCATAACAAATTCCAAGTACGGGAATTTTATTCGAGATAAAATAATTTAAATATTCTAATGAAATTTTAGGAGAATCTTTTTCAAAAACACTTGCAGGACCTCCGGAAAAAATTACCCCCTTTAATTTATAGTTCGGTTTTGAAGAAAGAATATTTTTAAGTGGTTCATTATATGGATGTATTTCAGAATAAACTGAAAGTTCTCTTATCCGCCTTGCAATCAATTGAGTATACTGAGAACCAAAATCAAGAATTAGTATAAAATCGGTTTGCATATTATTTATTCTATATTTTTGATATTAATAAATTTTTTAAAAGCAAGATTTACTGCTCCTTCTATTGATGAAAATTTTTTTTCAAGTAAATTTAATTCATTCTTAAATCTAATTTTTATTTTTTGTTTTATCAATTTAGAATAATAATTTTCATTCTCCAACAATCCACCCGCTAAAGCAATGTCAAGCTTCGTTGATACTTGCCTTAATTTTAAAACAGCATTTAACTGCTGGATAAGTTTTTCAGCCTGACTTTTAAGTAATTGACGGCAATTTTTTTCTCCTTTATTTGCAAGTTCTATAACAAACTGTGCAAGTGATGCAATATTAAAATTTTTATGGTATATTTTTTCAATTATATTATTACTACCAAGCCCGAACTTCTTTTCAATTTCCATCAAGTACTTACTCTTTGCTTTACCACCATAAAAATCATATTCAGCCGTCAGTTTTTGCAATATAATTTTTCCTATTTCAAAGCCACTTCCTGCATCACCTATTATTCTTCCCCAGCCGCCGGTGTGAAACAATTTATTTCTATATTTAATGTAAATTACAGAACCGGTACCAGCAATTATAATAGCACCATCTGACTCGTTAAAAGCGGATGCAATTAATGCTTCTGCATCAGAAATTATAAAAATGTTATCTATATTAAATATTTTTTTTATTGTACTTTTTATCTCACTTTTTATTTTATTTGTCCTTGCTCCTGCAACTGCCAGACAAATTCCTTCGCAGGACTTCCAGGTTAATTTTCTTTCTTTTAATATATCATTAAAAATTTTAGAAATATAATCACAATAAAATTTTACGCCATAAGTATTTAAATGGATACTTTTAAAATTTTGGTTTATACTTTTTTTTGAGTATGGGAATAAAATTCTAATTCTTAGCAGAGTCCCTCCTGAATCAGCTCCAATTAAAAAGATTTTGTTTTTATTAATCATTTTATAATACCAGATAATAAATAATAAACTTACATAAATATTTTTTTAATCTTAATGCATATAGGAATAGAAAAAATGTATGTTTTGGGGGTAGAAATGGGGTTTGTGATATATTTAATTAAATAAAAATATTTTTAAAAAACCCTTGTTTTTTTAAAATACCTATTGTATATTTTACAAAATTTAGATATGAGAAAAGTTATACTTTGTACTTTTGGCTTGATTGTTTTAATCACGGCAATTGCATTTGCGGATTTAACCATACAATATTTTACAGGAAAATCCACGCAGGACGGCGTTTTACTTGAATGGAAAACCGGTGATGAGGGTGGTACTTCATACTTCCAAATTGAGAGAAGTGCAAACAATCCAAACAATTTTATATACATTAATACAATAAACGCAACTGGCAATAATTCCTTTTATTCATATCTTGATAATTCATTAGTACGACTCGAAAGTTCCTCAATTTATTATTACAGATTAAAATGCGTTAAACCCGGTGGTAGTTATGTTTATTCAAATACAATAACTGTTGTTTATTCGGTTTCCGGTATAAAAGATACCTGGGGAAGTATAAAAGCAATCTTTAGATAGCATTAAATTATCAATTCCCGATTAAAATTTTTGTTTACAATAAAATTATTAAATTATATTTAATTTTTTAAATGCCTTCAGAATTAAGAGTTAGTAAAGCTTTATACTTAACATCTTCAATATTGAGTATCATTTACGGTGGGTTAGGATTGATTGCAACAATTATATTCGGTTCCCTAACCTGCGGCTGTGGATGTGTAATAGTAATACTACCAATATATTGCACAATTGTTTCCATATTAGATTACATTGCGTATGATAAACTCAATAATTTGAATCAAAAGAATACATTCAACACACTCCAAACCGCAGCAATTCTGGAGGTTATATCTATATTAACTGGAAATATTGTAGTAACAGTATTTGGAATAATAAACCTTATACATTTACAACGACAGGAAGTAAAAGATTTTTTAATAAGTAGAAATATTTACTAAAAAATGTTTGATAAATTAGAAAAAGTTAAAGAAAGATATTCTGAAATAGGAAAATTACTGTCCAAACCAGAAATTATTTCAAATCAAGAAGAATTTATAAAACTATCAAAAGAGTACTCTAACTTAACTGAGATAGTAAATTTATATAATGAATATCTGAAAATAAAGAAAGAACTTGAAGCAACTAAATCTCTAATTCAGGAGTCAAAGGAAAATGAATTAAAAGAACTTGCAAAAGAAGAAGAAGAACATTTAAAAAGTAAATTAAATAAATTAGAAATAAACATAAAAGAATTATTAATTCCCCGTGATCCTTCCGATGAGAAATCAGCAATAATGGAAATAAGGGCTGGTACCGGAGGAGAGGAAGCTGCTCTATTTGCTGCGGATTTATACAGGATGTACACAAAATATTTCATCCGTAGGGGCTGGAATTATGAATTAATTAATTTTACAGAATCCTCTATACCTGGTGCCTTAAAAGAAGTTATAATTTCTATAAACACTAAAGGCGCTTATGGTGAGCTAAAATATGAAAGTGGAGTACACAGGGTTCAACGCATTCCAATAACAGAAGCAAGCGGTAGAGTGCATACCTCTGCAGCATCAGTAGCGGTGTTACCTGAGGCTGAAGATGTTGATATTGAAATAAATGAAAATGACCTAAAAATCGATGTATTCCGCTCCGGCGGTGCAGGGGGCCAGAATGTAAATAAAGTAGAAACTGCCATAAGAATTACGCACATTCCAACAGGAATAGTAGTACAGTGTCAGGATGAAAGGTCACAACTTAAAAATAAAAACAAGGCAATGAAGGTGTTGCGTTCAAGGCTTTATGAAATAGAACTTGAAAAAAGAGACAAGGAAATTACAGAAAAAAGAAGGATGATGGTTAAATCAGGAGACAGAAGCGAAAAAATAAGGACATACAATTTTCCACAAAACCGTGTAACAGATCACAGAATAGGATTAACTCTATATAATTTGTCAGAAATAATGGAGGGAGAGCTGGACGAAATAATTGACAAACTTAAAACAGCTGACAGGACAGAAAAGTTAATAAACTCTGGTATATAAAAAAAATTTTAATAAAAAAATCCCCTTCAGTTAAATATAAACCAAAGGGGATTTTTATTCTTTAAAAAATCAAATAAACTATTTTACAAGAATCATCTTTTTAGTATCAACAAAATCTCCTGCAAACAACCGATAGAAGTAAATTCCCGATGGTAAATTCGAAGCATCAAATTTATACTCATAAGTTCCTGCTTCTTTCATTCCTTCATCGAGGACTAAAATTTCCTGTCCTATAGAATTATAAACCACCAGTCTAATATTGCTTTTTTTCGGTATATCAAATCTGATGTTGGTTGTAGGGTTAAATGGATTGGGGTAATTTTGTTTTAACTCATAGGTTTTCGGAGTTCCATTTCCAATTTGAGTAATACCAGCAGGGTTACCGACAAAAACATCATCAACAAAAACGCAGAATCCATCATTAACACAATCCATATAATATCTGAACCCAATCCAGATATTAGGTGAACCAGTGAATAATGCTAAACTGTATGTGTACTGTTGGAAATTACCATAAGTTGAACCAGAGGGCCAGACAATTGTACCAAGATGGTCAAGAAAACTGTAAGTGTTAGAATCAGTGGTACTTACCCAAATTTGTAAACTATCTCCCCAGGCTGGAGTACCGCCACAAGCCCAGAATTTAAGAACATCAGAAGATTCAATATTACTAATTCTTTTAGTAATCAACCAGGCATCAGAAGTATTATAACTGCTATTAGTAGTATCAACCCCGCACCACCAGGAAGCCATACAGGACTTAATGCCAGTGTGCGCAACTGCTCTTGCTGTTGCTAATCCGGGTATATATCTGCCTGTATCTCTAACAGTCCAGTTCGCCCATGGATCGATTGGAAAAGTAGCATTATTTACTCTGGACCAACCTTGAGGAAGATTTAGAGAGTCACTCGTTTCAAAACCTTCCAGGAGTTTTATCTGCGAAAATGCAGTTACCGCAAATAAAAGAACTAAAAATACTGGTAATAATTTTTTCATTTTCCTCTCCTTTTTAATGTTTTTAGATATATAGAATATAATTATTTAATAATTAATTTGAAATAAAAATGATAACTATAAAATTGAGATTATTCTGAATCGATAAAAGCTTTATAAACATTTCTTATTAATTTTTCGTATGCAGGGGTTAATTCCACCTGCCTTCTGTTCATAACTATTTTTGCTGTATGTAGTGCTTCATCAATTTTATATTTTGATATAGGTTTACCTGTTATATACCAGGAGAAAGAATCAATAAATTTATCAGGGAATCCACCCCCAGCAATTAAAGCAAAAATCCCAATAATGCTACCAGTATTCAGCATAGTATTTATACCTGTTTTAGTATGGTCTCCAATTATACTGCCGAAAAATGACAAACCAGTCTGATACTGGATGGAATCTTTCTGGTACCTTGCTTTAATAGGAGAATAGTTATTTTTTAAATTGCTTGTTACCGTATCAGCACCAAGATTTACAAACTCGGCTACATAAGAATTACCAATAAATCCATCGTGTTGTTTATTAACAAAAGAATGAAAAATTGTTCCTGAACATTCTCCTGCAATTCTGGAGTTGTAACCAATTGAAACCGGCCCGTAAATTTTTGATTCCGCCTTAATAATAGATTTACTCCCTATATACACAGGACCTTTTATATAAGTAAAAGGCTCAATCTGGACTTCGTCTCCAATAAAAATCTTTCCTGCAGAGGCATCAAGCACACAATAGGGCAAAATTTTTGCAGACTCAGAAATATAAACTGATTCAGGATTTATTATTTTATAATCTAAAATATTTTTTAAATTTTGATTATAACTTAATAATTCTAAATCTTCGTTAATTATAAATGGAAAATACTTTACTATATCCCAGGAATAATTTAATACATAAAAATCTTTTTTCGGGAAAAATCCAATTGACTCATTGCTGTCAACATTAATCCCGGTATCATTAATAAACTTTTCAAATGCTAAGAAATCTCCTTGCTCAGAAGCAAGTAATGAATTAAATTTGGACATATTAGCAGCAGAAAAATAAGCAGCAATTATTACCTCATCCGATTTCCATAAAAATTCATTTTTAAAATTAAAGAGTTTTTCAAGAAGGGATTTTTTAAAAATTATTCTGCCATTAATAAAAAGCGTGTCTTTTAAATCAAAAGAATTAACTTTTTTCTCCTTTATTTCAGAAACATAATCATATAATAAATTCCTGCAATGATATAAAATCTCGTGTTTTTCTCTAACAAGTAGGGCAAGCCTTTCAGCGTTTGTAAAGACCCCCGTCCTAATATCATAGACAGGTTTTATTAAAGAGAGAGGAGAAAGTTTATGATGAAATTCATCTTCAAAGATAAGAATATTCATTATTATATTAATAATAAAAAATCTTGCTATAAAGCAAGATTTTAAAAATGAACGATTTGTAAATTAAGAAAAACAAATTTTAAATTAATTAAGAATCTGTTTTCTTTGTTTTACCATATTTCTTAAGAAATTTCTCAACCCTTCCTGCAGTATCAACAATTTTTTGAGTTCCTGTAAAAAATGGATGACAGAGAGAACAAATTTCAACTTTTATTTCCGGAACTGTAGATCTGGTTGTAAATAATACTCCTCTGTTTTCTCCACAGTTACATACTACATTACATTTGTAATACTTTGGATGTAAGTTCTTTTTCATCTTTTATTTCAAGTATTTAAAACTCAAAAATATTGAATTATAATTTTAATTTCAATGTTATTAATTAAGTAAAAGTAGAAACTCAGAAATGTGGAATTTAAATTTAATAATAATAAATATTTAAACTTTCCAATTTGAGTTTATTTATAAATAAAATATATGTAAATTAAGATTCAAAAAAATTATAATCTCTTTAAACATGAAACAATATTTAACCCTAATTCTCTCCCTATTTTTTACATCTCTACTTTTAGCAAATTTTAGTGGTGTAAATTATGTAGAGCCAAAACCGGGGGCAAAATATGTAAATTTAGAAACTTCTATTATCATTCATCCGGAATCTAAATATATGAAATTAATCAATCTCTCAAATTTTGATATTCAGGTATATGGTTCAAAATCAGGAATGCATACCGGGAAATTAATACTTTCGGATGATGGAACAACAATAATTTTCAAACCAGATATGACTTTTTCTCTTGGCGAAAAAGTCACCGTTAATTTCAAAATACCAACTCAACAACGTATTATATACGAATTTTACACAAAAGAAAAGGAACCACCTTATAAAAAATATGACAGCTTCAGGAAAGAAATAGAAGAATCCGAAAGACAGGTTTTTTATGATGTTATGTTTAATCAAGCGGATTCTTTACCAAGTAACTATCCATCAATAGTTGTAGACCTGTTTGGACAAACTGCACCTGGAAAAATTTTTATTGCAAATTTTGCTTACCCCGGAGTTTGCGCAGCATATATGAGTATACTTCCAAATTCACCAAATCCTTTTTTCTATAGATATTCCCCTAATAATATTTATGACTTCAAAGTTCAGAAAGTAAATGGTAAGATTACATATTCCGACTATGTAAAACACATGTTTTATATGCTTGATACAAATTATTTAATAATTGATAGTTTTTATACCGGTAACGGATATGTTACTGATGAGCATGATTTACAATTATTAGAAAATGGACACTACCTTATTTTATCCTATGACCCTCAAATAGTAAATATGAGTCAAATTTACCCTGGGGGAGATACCGCCGCTGTAGTAATTGGATTAATTGTTCAGGAATTAGATGCAAATAAAAATGTTGTTTTCCAATGGCGCAGTTGGGATTATTTTAGCATACTGGATGCTACAAATATAAATTTTACAGCGGGAGAAATTGATTATGTACACGGGAATGCAGTAGAAAAAGATTTTGATGGTAATTTAATGATATCCAGTAGAAATATGGATGAAATTACTAAAATAAATCGTCAAAATGGTAATATTATATGGAGACTTGGTGGTAAAAAAAATCAATTTACTTTCATCAATGATACAATAGGGTTTAATAGACAGCACGATATTAGAAGAATATCTAATGGAAATATAACACTATACGATAATGGTAATTTTCATAGTCCTTCATTTTCAAGAGCAGTGGAATACCAAATAAACGAAACATCAAAGACTGTAACCCTTGTATGGGAATACAGGAATAATCCTCGCATATATGCACCTGCAATGGGCAATGTACAAAGATTACCCAATGGAAATACTGTAATTGGCTGGGGTTTTACAAATAATGCTATGTCGGAAGTAACCCACACAGGAACAAAAGTAATGCATGTAAAGCTCCCTCAATTTGTACAAACATATAGAGCATTTAGATTCCCCTGGAAAGAAGAGATACCTACAATTTTACCCAACCCTGCAAATAAACTTCCAGATAATTATAATTTATATCAGAATTATCCTAATCCCTTCAACCCTATAACAGTAATTTCTTTTGATATACCAAAAGCAGAATTTGTAAAATTAAGAGTATACGACATACTCGGAAAAGAAATTGCATTATTAATAAATGAAAATTTAATGCCGGGAAATTACAGAATAGAATTTGATGCTTCTAAACTATCAAGTGGAACATACTTTTATTCTCTTGAAACGGCAGGTTTCAGGGAAATAAAGAGAATGACATTAATAAAATAGAACAACTTTCTGACTTAAAAGAAACATTCTAATCTATTAATTTTTAGTATTAGTAAAAAACGGGATGTAGCGTAGCCTGGTAGCGCGCATCGTTCGGGACGATGAGGTCGCCAGTTCGAATCTGGCCATCCCGACTATAGATTTTTCGGGTATTAGTTTCTTTTCTTATATTTTCAGCTCTGACTGACTTTAAAGGTATAGATGAATTAATTAATTTAGTTTTTTAACAAAACAATATGAAGCTATGAAATTTGCATTTATAAGTACATATCCGCCACAAAAATGCGGGATTGGAACTTTTACAAATAATCTAATAAAATCAATTGCAGAAAACTTCGGGTATAAAGAATTAATCCCAAATCTTTATGTGGTCGCTATTAGTGATAAAGAGCCACCCTATGAATATCCATCAGAAGTTTCTTTTGTAGTTAATCAAAATGTACAGCGTGACTATGTAGCAGCGGCAAAATTTATTAATTACAATAAAGTTGATGCCTGCATACTGGAACATGAATTCGGAATATTTGGAGGTGAAAGTGGAGTATATATTCTTTCTCTTGTTAGCAGGCTGGAAGTTCCACTAATAGTTACATTTCATACTGTAATAAGAGAGCCCACCTATATACAAAAGGTAATAGTACAGGAACTAAGTCAGAGAGCCGAGAAAGTTATTGTAATGAGTCAAAAAGCAGTAAAATTCCTGCTGGATATCTATAATATATCTGAGAAGAAAATTGAAGTTATAGAGCATGGGGTTCCCGTTGGGAAAGTTTTTCATAGAGATGCGGTCAGGGAAAAATTTAACTTCACAAATAAAACAGTTTTGCTAACATTCGGTTTACTCAGTAGAAACAAAGGAATTGAAACTGTAATAAAAGCATTACCAAAAGTTGTAGAGAAACACAAAAATGTTTTATATATAATATTAGGAAACACACACCCAAAAGTTGTTTCAAGATATGGGGAAGAATATCGGGAATATCTCTTACGCCTTGTAAAAGAATTTGGGATAGAAGATTACGTATATTTTTACAAAAACTTTTTGCCAGAAGATTTATTAATGGAATATTTATATGCAATTGATATTTATATTACACCATACTTAAATGAAGCGCAAATAACAAGTGGTACTTTATCTTATGCTATTGGTGCCGGCGCTGCTGTTATCTCTACGCCGTATTGGCACGCACAGGAATTACTTGCAGATGGTAGAGGAATACTATTTGATTTTAACAACCATGAACAACTTGCAAAAATATTAATTGACTTACTTGATAACCCTGAAAAAATAGAACAATTAAGAGAATCAGCAACAAAATATGGTAACAATTTAAAGTGGCCCAAGATAGGGGCAAAATATATCAAGACTGCAAAATCTGCAATTGCAGGATTTTCTTATGTGGAAAAGCAGAAAAAAACAATTCTCGATCCATACTTACTACCTGACTTTACTTTAGCACACATAAAAAGATTAACAGATGATACAGGAATAGTTCAACATGCAAAATATGGTATTCCAAATTTGAAAGAGGGATATTGCCTTGATGATAATGCAAGAGCACTTCTAATGACTGCAATGGCACATCATAAAAATCGTTCTGAAGATGCACTTGGACTTATGCCTATTTATTTAAGTTTCGTCAACTATATGCAAAATGAAGATGGTTCTTTCAGAAACTTTTTAAGTTTTAACAGAAACTATCTGGACAAGGTTGGCTCTGAAGACTGTTTCGGAAGAACAATGTGGACCTTAGGATTTCTCATTGGAAAATTTCCAAAGGATTCATATCATCACTTAGCACTTGATATTTTTAATAAGTCACTTAGGTATGCAAGAAATTTGAAACATATAAGGGGTATTGCCAACACCATAATAGGTCTTGCACATTACTTGAGAAGGTTTCCTGAAGATGCAAATGTAAAAGATATAATGTATGAATTGACCTACAAATTAACTGGAGCATACAAGAAAGCAAAATCGGAAAACTGGAAATGGTTTGAAAACATATTAACCTATGACAATGCCATTATGCCGCTCTCTTTGCTTTATGCATCAGAAGTATTTATATCCGAAGAAATAACAAACATTGCTCTTGAAAGCACTGCATTCCTTGAAAGCGTCACAATGAAGTTTGAATACTTGAAACCTGTTGGAAGCAAGGGTTGGTATCCAAAAGGCGGGGTTTGTGCTGACTTTGCTCAGCAATCCATTGATGTTATGGGAATGGTTCTTTTATTTTTTAAAGCATATCAAACTACAAGAGATAAAACTTTCCTTGACAAAATGTTCACTTCTTATCTCTGGTATATGGGCAAGAATGAGCTCAATCTACCAGTTTATGATTTTGAAACCGGTGGTTGCTATGATGGACTTGAAGAATATGGCTTAAATCAAAATCAGGGTGCAGAAAGTACTATATCATACCTGATTGCTCATTTAACAGTTTTGAATGCATTTGAACTTGAATATGAATACGAAAAATAATTTTTTAAAAAACTAATATGTCATTAGTAAAACGCTACGAAGGCAATCCGATACTAACAAAAAATAATGTACCATATCCCGTCGCTACTGTACATAATGCAGCGGCGGTTAAATTTAACAATGAATATATTTTACTCTTCCGCTCGCATTTACTTAATGGAAGAAGTATCATCGGAATTGCAAGAAGCAAAGATGGTTTCAATTTTCAGGTAAGCCCCGAACCGTTTATCACACCTGCAACTGAAGGTGAATTTAAAATATATGAGGAATATGGAGTTGAAGACCCAAGAATAACCTTTCTGGAAAATGAATACTTAATTACATACAGCGCCTATTCACAATTCGGGGTAAGAATAGGACTTGCAAAAACAAAAGATTTTAAATCTTTAGAAAGAATTGCTTTTATTACAGAATCCGATAACCGTAATGTTGTCATCTTTCCAGAAAAATTTAACGGGCTTTACGCACGGCTTGACAGGCCTCATACAGATATAATTCCCTGGTCAATATGGATATCTTATTCGCCTGATTTAATCCACTGGGGAAATTCTAAGATTATAATAAAGCCTCAAATGTATCACTGGGACGAAATGAAAATAGGTCCCGGAGTACCACCGATAAAGACCAATTATGGATGGCTGAATATTTATCATGGGGTTTTTTCAACAATGGATGGAAATATTTATCGCCTCGGGGTTGCATTGCACGATTTAAATGACCCTGCAAAAGTTATAGGGGTTGCTGATGACTGGATACTACAACCAGAAGAAATATTTGAAACAACTGGTTATGTCCATAATGTAGTTTTCTCCTGTGGTGCAATTCCCGAAGATGATGGAACTATAAAAATTTACTGGGGTGGGGCTGATAGTGTGATTTGTGTAGGAGAAGCAAAAATAGAAGACCTTGTAAACTTGTGTTTAAATAAATCAAGGAACCCATTATAAAACAGGATCGAGAAACAAATAATCAAAATTTAATTTATAAATTAATTTTTAAAAATTTTTTATAATTATGAAAGTTGCAGTTCTTTCCCCTGCTGTCTGGAGAACACCACCGAGAAAATACGGTCCATGGGAACAGGTATCACATAACATAACAGAAGGGCTCGTAGAAAAAGGTATTGATGTTACTCTGTTTGCCACAGGCGACTCACAAACAAAAGGAAAACTTGATTTTATAATTGAAAAGCCTTATGGAGAAAATCCGGAAATGGATGCAAAAGTCTGTGAGTGTATGCATATAAGTTACCTGATGGAAAAAGCATCACAGTTTGATATTATTCACAACAATTATGACTTTCTACCTCTAACATATTCACGACTGATTAAAACTCCAATGGTAACTACAATACATGGATTTTCTTCTCCGAAAATTATTCCTGTATATAAAAGATATAATGATATAAATTATTATGTCTCCATCAGCAATTCCGATAGAAGCAAAGAATTAAAATACATTGCAACAATTTATAATGGTGTAAATGAGAAAGAATTTACCTTCAGAAATCAACACGGAAACTATCTTCTATTTTTTGGAAGAATACATCACGAAAAAGGAACCTATGAATGTATAAAAATAGCAAAAGAATATGGAATGAAACTTATAATCTCCGGACTGATTCAGGATGAAAAATATTTTAATGAAAAAGTAAAACCCTACCTTGATGATAAACAAATAATTTATGTGGGAAACTCGGGACCTGCAGAAAGAGACCGCTTATTAGGTGAAGCCTATGCACTATTACATCCAATAAATTTTGAAGAGCCTTTCGGACTAAGCGTTGTGGAATCGTTTTTCTGTGGAACCCCGGTAGTAGCATTTAAAAGAGGTGCTATGCCAGAGCTTATTTTAAATGGAAAAACCGGCTTTCTTGTAAACTCAATTAAAGAAGCACTGAACTCGCTTGATAAAATTAAATCAATAAAAAGAGAAGACTGCAGAAAGTGGGCAGAGAGCAAATTCACAAGGGAGAAAATGGTAGAAGATTATATAAGTGTATATAAAAAGATTTTAAAAATATAAAAAACTATTTCTCCTTCAATTTAGAAATCAAAACTTTCACATCAACAGTTGCAAAACTTGAAGCATAATCTGCAATTGCATAGGGAATTACCAGTTTATCATTATGAATAATTGAACCGCAGGAATACACAACATTAGGCACATATCCTTCCCTTTCATCTTCCTTCGGAACAAGTAAGGGTTCCTTTAATTCACCAATAACTTTTGTCGGGTCATTTAAGTCAAGGAGTATAACCCCAATTGAATACTTCCTCATCTGCCCGACCCCATGGGTAATAACAATCCATCCTTCCGGAGTTTCAATTGGAGAGCCACAGTTTCCGACCTGAATAAGTTCCCAGTCAAATTTTGGCTCTCTTAGAAGTTTGGCTGTTTCCCATATATTAATACTATCGGAAAACATTATATAATGATTAATACCATCAATCCGCGAAAGCATTGCATACTTACCATTTATTTTTCTTGGGAAAAGAGCAAAATTTTTATCCTTTATACACTCTCCGTGCAAAGGTAAATTCTTAAACTGATAAAAATCCTTTGTCTTTAATAACTTAGGAAGTATAGTAAAACCATCAAAAGCAGTATAGGTTGCATAATATATACATCCGTTATTATCCTCGGTAAATTTAACAAACCTTGCATCTTCAATACCGTTTTTCTCAGTTCTTGAAACAGGAAATATTACCCGTTCTGAGATATCCGTATCTTTGGAGAAAACAATCTCGTAGTGAGATTTTGCAAGCCACATCATTTGATTAAGGGTTTTCATCTGGTCAAGATTTAAGCCTTCCGACTGCTTTGCTTTTTCAACCGCTTCTTTTAACTGACTGTAATAAAAATCACTATCAAGTTGATTGAGGATTTTAGAAGAAATGTCATTTATAATATCGTGTTCTTTAAGAATTTTCTTAAATTCTTTTTTATCGTACACATGCCCTTTAATAATTTCTGCTTCACTCACATGATATCCCTGCGGGTCAAAACTCAAATTACAATCCTTATCTAAAATCCCACTTTTGAAAACAATGGAAGAAATATGGCTTTCACCCGTTGCTCTAAAACTCACAATAAATCTTTTTTGACCATATTCAAGACCGCTCTGGTCCGGATGCTCAACAATAGAGGGGTTGAAAAGCGCCGCTGACTCTATGGAATACTCCATAGTAAAGTAGGAACCAATTAAAAGTTTTTTCGTGTTGGAAAGCTTTTTATTATTGTTCTCAAAGCTTTCTAAATGATGAGAAGCTTTTGTAAAATTATTTTGAAATATCCTCGTAATGTTTCGGTGCCTTTTCGCAAACTCTCTTAGAACCAGATTCAAAGAATACTCGGCTTCTTTTTCATTCATTTTAAGTATTTTTTCAATAATTGCTTTAGCAATTGATTCCCTGTGGTCAAAAAATCTTGTGATTACTCTTTTAGGGTCGGGGTAAATTCTTGCAGCCTTACGGTCAACTGTAATTCTCATAAAAGGTATTTAAAAAGTATAAATTTAGTTTTTCATATATTAAATAAAAATGAAAAATATCACAAAAAGAATTTTCTCCTTTACCACACCAGCCCCTATCCCCAGAAAAAACCATCAGAAAATATTTTTTACATTTAAAATTATATAATATAAATCTATATTTTATTTAATTTCAATAAGATAATTAATAATGTAGGGAATTATTATATGTCAAATTTTATCACTAATTCAAACGAAAAGAATTTATCAGAAAGATTAAAACAATTAATAAAAGCAAGTCGGGAGTTAAAGTTTCTTGTCGGTTTCTTTTATTTTTCTGGTATAAAAGAATTATATGGCTCCTTGAAAGCGAATGATAATTTTATGTTAAAAATTCTTGTGGGACTGGATGTCGATAAATATAATTTTAATTTAATCGCGCTGGATAATTATCAGAATACTAGTGATCAAGAAAATATCAATAATTTTCTAAATTCGGTAAAAATATCTATAAATAATGATAAATTTGATAATAAAGAATTTTATGAACAGGTAAATTATTTTATAAAGCTAATAGAACAGGATAAGCTTATAATTAGAAAAACTTTTGAACCGAATCATTCAAAATTATATTTATTTAAATTGGAAGAATCACAAGTTGGTAAATCGAAATTGTTTATTACTGGAAGTAGCAATCTGACTAAAGCCGGATTAACTACTCAAAATGAATTTAATGTTGAAATCTCCGACTATGGTTTTGAAGAAGCAGAAGAATATTTTGATAATCTTTGGAATAATGCGGTTAAGATTACTGAATTTGAAGATGTTAAAAATCAATTGATTGGATTAATCGAAAATGAAACTTTAGTAAAAAAAATTACTCCATTTGAAGCTTATGCTCTTGTTTTAAAAACCTATCTTGATTCTTTTCAACATAAGAAAATATCTACATCTTTAAAAAATTTACTAACTAATAGAGGTTATAAATTATACAACTACCAGATTGATGCAGTTGAAATGGCAATTTCGGTTATCGAAAAGCATAATGGTGTTTTAATTGCAGATGTAGTTGGACTTGGAAAAACAGTTATTGCCTGTATGATTGCAAGACATCTTCGATCCAGAGGTATTGTAATTTGCCCACCTGCTATAATTGGCGATGATAATATGACTGAGGGATGGAAAAAATATTTAAATGAATTTCAATTGTACGACTGGGAAGTTCGTTCTTTGGGTGATCTTGAGAATACTCTGGAGTTTGTGAACTCAAATGATGATATTGAAGTAATAATTGTGGATGAAGCTCACAGGTTCAGGAATCAGGATACAAAAGGTTATGAACTGCTTAAGAACATTTGCAGAAGTAAAAAAGTTATTTTGCTTACAGCAACACCATTTAATAACAAACCGGAAGATTTGCTTGCATTACTTAGCTTGTTTCTTACACCCAAAAAATCCAGCATCACATTAGATAGTGATATTATTACAGTTTTCAGATCAATAAATTATTTGTTTGATAAACTTGCATTTATCAAGAAGAATTATAACTCGAAGGATATGAAGAAAGCTAAGACTGCCAAACAACTGTACAAAACATTTTTTGATAATGATGAGGTTGACTTAACTAAAATCAAAAGAAAATCTCATCAACTCGCTAAACATATCAGAGATGTAATCGAACCCATTACTATCCGAAGAAACAGGTTGGATTTGTTTAAAAATCCAAATTATAAAAATGAAGTTAAAGAGTTATCTGTAGTTGAGGATCCCAAAGAGTGGTTCTTTGAATTAACTAAAGAGCAATCTGCTTTTTATGATGAAATAATAACGAAATATTTTGAAGACCCGGACGAAGGAGGAAAATTTTTAGGTGCTATTTATCGGCCATTTCAATATGAAGAAGAATATGGACAGACACTTTCTGAGGATGAGAAAGACTTAGAAAAGAATCGTGAATATTTACAACAACGTAACTTGTTCGATATTATGCGTCGCTTAATTGTGAAAAGGTTTGAAAGTTCCTTTGGTGCTTTCAGACAGAGTATCATTAATTTCAAAAACATCAATGAAAAAGTTTTAAAGTTTATCGAAAAAACCGGTAAAGGCGATCCATTAAAAGGTGAGTATATTCTTGATAGAGATTTATTGGAAAGCGTTGTTGAAAAAACATCAGATGAAATTGAGGAAGCATTAAAGGATTATGAAAAACTGATTACTGCAGGTGTATATCCAAAAAAGCATAAACGTTATAATATTGAAAAGTTTAAGAATGCTAATGGCTTTATAGCAGATATAAAGTCAGATATAAAATTATTTGATGAGGTTCTCGAAAAACTTGATAAATTAAATTTGATTAATAATGACCCTAAAACTGAATGTTTGTTAAAACATCTATCTGAAGAGTTAAATAAACCAAACAATGCAGGTGAACCAAAAAGAAAAATTGTAATCTTTTCAGAATATGCTGATACTGTAAAATATGTTCAGGAAAGACTGAAATCATTAAATCCTGATATTGCTAAAAGAACATTGGTAATAACCGGTTCAATTCCCGAATCAAAAATAAGTGAGATTAACAGAAACTTTGATGCGTCTTCCAAAAATCAAGCGGACGATTACGATGTTCTCCTGACAACTGATAAGTTAAGCGAAGGTTTCAATCTTAACCGTGCTGGAATGTGTATCAATTATGATATACCCTGGAATCCTGTTCGTGTAATTCAAAGACTTGGTAGAATAAATCGTATCAGTAAGAAGGTATTCGATAAGCTTTTTATAATTAATTTTTTCCCAACGGAAAAAGGGGCTCAGCTGGTCAAGTCGAGAGAGATTGCGGGAAATAAAATGTTTATGATTCATAATACTCTCGGCGAAGATTCAAAAATATTTGATCCTGAGGAAGAACCATCACCTGCAAAACTCTATCAGAAGTTGATACAAAATCCGGAAGAAGGTGAAGAAGAAAGTTTCTATACAAAGGTTCTTAATCTGTATTTTGAAATTAAAAATAAATATCCTGAAGTGGTTAAATCTCTTTCTGAAATTCCTAAAAGAGTAAAAGTAACAAAGCAAGGCTATGATGATGAAATGATTGTTAGTATTTTGAAAAACAGAATGTATATAAAAACAGCAAAAATTCTAGATAGTAAAATTGAAGTGAATGATTCATCGCTTGAACTTGTTCTTGATAAAATAAAATGTGAAATAGATCAAAAAGCCCTTGATATTGATGAAAGTTTCTGGAAATTGTATGAGACTGTTAAAGAAGATAAAGAGAAGTATTATCCAAAAACTACTGCATTTAGCAATGAAAAGAAAGCTTTAACTAATCTAGATAATTTAATCAGAGTGAACAGGAATGAATTACTTTTACCATTCAAAAAGTTTCTACGGACATTGAGAGAAGATCTCATTGATTATGGAACATTACCTGAATATACGATAAGGCGCATTGCTAATCTTAATCTGAATGACAACAAATTAAATGAAACAGTTAAAGAAATAAAATATATTCGAAAGGAGTTGGGTGAAGATTATCTTGAAAAAGAGAAGAAAAAACTTAGTAAAGAAGAAAAAGAAATTATAATCGCTATTATGAATAAAAAGCCTTAGCATCTTGGCGTCTTTACGAGAAAGCGAATTCCACGCGAAGCCGCAGAATCGGAAAAAAAAATTATGAAAGAATTGAAAAACCTTATAAACCAGTTCAATAGTGATAACCTGAATTCACTTTTAAGAGCAAAGTCCAGATCATTTCGTAGACTGGATAAATCTCTATCACATCTTAACGATGAGCAGTTTAGAGATTGCACATTGTTTGGTGAATTCGAAGTAAATGAAGCTGATTTAATGGTAGTGTTTACTGCTAAAGTAAATAAACCATTATCAGAGCGCTCCGGTAAAAAGGCACAATACACACTTGGAAAAAAATTTTTGAGAGATGCTCAAAAATATATCGGGGGCTTTTTTATTTTTTACGATTATAAAGGTGATTTCAGGTTCTCACTTATCTACGACATTCCACTTGCAACCGGTAAAAGAGACTGGAGTAATTTTAGAAGACACACTTACTTTGTAAGTAAAGACCAGACGAACAAAACCTTTATTCACCAGATTGAGGAAGCAGATTTTTCATCACTCGAAAAAATTATTGATGCATTCAGTGTTGAAAAGGTTACCAAACAATTCTATCAGGAAATTGCAAACTGGTATTTCTGGGCAATGGATAAAGTTGAGTTCCCGGATGATGAAGAGAAAGACAGAGAAAAACGAAATGCTAAAAACCTTATAAGATTAATTACACGAATTATCTTTATATGGTTTATGAAGGAAAAGAATCTGGTGCCTTCTGCGTTGTTCGATAAATCATCTATTAATAAAATCATTAATTATAATGATAAAACCGGCAGTACTTACTACAAAGCTATTCTTCAAAATCTATTCTTCGCAACATTAAATACTGCTATGAAAAAAGATGATGAAGATAGTAGAATTTTTGTAGAAGATGCTGAAAAGAAGGGTTATCTGAACGACGCTTACTTACAGCAAGGATATTACCGTTACAGCAGATTTATAGAAGATAAAAATTTATTCTTTAAACAATTTGAAAATGTTCCTTTCTTAAACGGTGGATTGTTTGAATGTCTTGATAAGAAAATTGATGGAAAAGAAATAAGAATTGATTGCTTCTCCGATAATCCTAAAAATGAAACACGATTAAAAGTGCCCGATGAACTTTTCTTTCTTGAAAAAGAAACAGAAACAGATTTATCTAACTATCTTGAAAAGGGAAAGAACAAAAAAGTAACCGGACTTCTCACCATTCTTAAACGATATAATTTCACAATTGACGAAAACACACCGATTGATCAGGATGTTGCACTTGATCCTGAATTACTTGGTAAAGTGTTTGAAAACCTTTTGGCATCTTACAATCCCGAAACTGCTTCCACTGCCCGTAAAGCTACCGGAAGCTATTATACTCCAAGAGAAATAGTTGATTATATGGTTAATGAATCTCTGGTAGCTCATCTAAAGACAGTATTGAATAATGAAAATCAGGAAGTTGAGCAAAAATTAAGAATGCTTTTTGATTATTCATCAGATGAAAATCCTTTTGATAAGCAGACAACTTTGAAATCAAAATTAATTGATGCAATTGAAAAGATAAAAATTCTGGATCCGGCTTGTGGTAGTGGTGCTTTTCCAATGGGAGTTTTACATAAGCTTGTGCTTGCCCTGCATAAACTTGATCCGGATAATGAAATCTGGAAACAAAGATTGCTCAAAAGAGTGCCGGCAGAAATTCAAAGCGAAATAGAACAATCACTGCAGAATAAATCAATTGATTACATTAGAAAATTAGGATTGATTGAGAATTGTATTTACGGTGTTGATATACAGGAAATAGCAATACAAATTAGCAAATTAAGATTTTTCATTTCATTACTTGTTGAGCAACAAATTGATGATACAAAACCAAATCGTGATATTCGTGCCTTACCAAATCTTGAAACGAAATTTGTCGCAGCAAATACTTTAATTGGATTAAATCGACCGGCACAAATGAGTTTGGTTCCAGATGAAATTGAAGAACTTGAAAAGGAATTATTTAAAATAAGAGAAGAAATATTTTACTCAAACAGTCGAAGTAAAAAATTAGAATTACAGAAAAATGAAAAGGGATTAAGAGAAAAACTGAAAGATAAATTAGAAAAAAACGGATTTCCAGATGAATTTGCAGAAAAAATTACAAGCTGGGATCCATTTGACCAGAACACACACGCAGAATGGTTTGACCCGGAATGGATGTTTGGAGTAAAAGTAAATGAAGCCTCCGGATTCGATATTGTAATAGGTAATCCTCCTTACATTCAATTGCAGAAAGCAATTAGTGATAAAAGTAAATTGAAATATGCCGACCTCTATCAAGACCAAAATTATAACACTTTTGAAAGAACGGGCGATATTTATTGTCTCTTTTATGAAAAAGGGATTAATCTATTGAGGAAATTTGGTCATCTCTGTTACATCACATCAAATAAATGGATGCGTGCAGGATATGGGGAAACATTGCGAGAATTTTTTACAAAGTACAATCCCAAAGTTTTAATAGACTTAGGACCAGGTATTTTTGAAAGCGCCACAGTTGATACAAATATTTTACTTATTCAAAAATCCAATCCAAAGGTTAATCGTCATTCTGAACCTGATTTATCAGGGGAAGAATCTATTTTTAATTTACGTGCGTTAACATTAACCAAAGAAAATAATATTGATTTTATTAAACAATTAAATGAAAAAGGAGTTACACTTACAAAACTTAATAAAGATGCCTGGTTTATTGGCAATAATGCCGAGCAAAAGCTTAAAGAAAAAATTGAAAAAATTGGTAAACCACTGAAAGATTGGGATGTGAAAATTTATCGTGGCGTATTAACAGGTTTGAATGAAGCATTTATAATCACAACAGAAAAGCGAAATGAAATACTTAAAAATTGCAAGGACGAAGAAGAGCGAAAACGTACCGAAGCAATAATAAAACCAATTCTGCGAGGGCGTGATATAAAAAGATACTATTACGAATGGGCGAGGCTTTGGGTTATTGTTATTCCTGCAGGATGGACAAATGAAAATAGAAAAAAGGAAAATGCGAAAGATTTTATTGAAAAAATGTTTCCAGCTTTAATGAGTTACTTAAAACCGTTCGAGGCAAAAGCGAAAAAGAGAGATGACCAGGGTGATTATTGGTGGGAACTTAGAGCTTGTGCCTACTACCCCGAGTTTGAGAAGGAGAAGATTTTTTTCAAAGCAGTTGGAAAAAACCTAACTTTCGCAAAAGTTGAACCAGGGAAGATGATTACAGCACCAGCATCTTTTTTGACAGGTAAAAATTTAAATTATATACTGGGTATTTTATGTAGTAAATACACTAATTATTATGTAGAACAAACTTCCGATAAAACTGGAGCGGGTGATATTATGCTTAATATACAATCTTTTGAAAGAATCAAACTTCCTTCAATCACATCAAGAAATCAAACCACTGTTCAGCAAATAGAGGCACTGGTAGATAAAATAATTACTGCGAAAAAACACAACCCACAGGCAGATACAAGTGCTTATGAAAAAGAAATAGACAATTTAGTTTACCAGCTCTACGAATTAACTCCGGAAGAAATAGAAATAATAGAAGGAGGGAAATAGATATGCGTAATAAAAAAATAAGAATTGCAATATGTTATGACTTTGATGGTACGCTTGCACCCGGGAATATGCAGGAACACTCATTATTACCAGCATTAAATCTTAGACCCAAAATCTTTTGGGGAGAGGTTAAGGATTTTGCAAAAGAAAAAAAAATGAATGAAATACTTGCTTATATGTATTTAACAATTGCTAAAGCAAAAAATGCAGACCACCAAATTAGGAGAGCCTCTTTTCGAAAACACGGAAAACAAATACAACTTTTTAAGGGTGTTGATAAATATTTTGATTTAATTAATAAATACGCTGAATCAAAAAATATTGCTATTGAGCACTATATAATATCTTCAGGCTTGAAAGAAATAATTGAGGGAACAAGAATCAGGAATAAATTCAAATTTATTTTTGCTTCCGAATTTTTTTATGATATAAATGGAGTTGCTCAGTGGCCTGCTCTGGCAATTGATTATACAAATAAAACTCAATATTTATTTAGAATCAATAAAGGAATAATGAACGTTTGGGATAATACAAAAATTAATAAATATGTTCCTGAAGAAGAAAGATATATTCCCTTTAAGAGAATGATATATATTGGAGATGGTGAAACTGATATTCCTTCTATGAAAATGGTCAATTTTCAAGGTGGTTACTCAATAGCTGTTTATGACCCAAATAAAAGGCATACAAAAAACAAAAAGTCACCCAAAGAAATTTGTGAAGAATTATTAGAACACGGACGAGCAAGGTATATAGCACCAGCGAAATATTCAAAAAATAGTAAGCTCGTTTCTTTAATTAAATTAATTATTGATAAAATTTTAATCGAGGAATCATTAATAAAAACCTTACCAACAAAGTATAAGAAATTAAAGCATATAAACTAATAATCAGATTCCAAACGCTGGGAAAGAGAAATAGACCATTTAGTTTACAAGCTCTACGATTTAACTCCGGAAGAAATTGAAATAATAGAAGGAGGGAAGTGAAAGCAGGCAAAAGAAATAATTTCAAAAAAGAGTATGAGTAGTTTGAGATAAAATAAATAGAATTTTCATATGAGTAAAAAGCAAAACTTTGATCCTCGCACATATATGAATCTTGCTATTGAAGAAATGAAAAAATCTATCAATGAGCCACGCAAGGATGGTAAAGAAAGCCCTAAAGTCGGTGCAGTTATTATCAAACCAGATGGCTCGCAGGAATCAAGCTATCGCGGAGAACTACGTTATGGAGACCACGCTGAGTTCTGTTTGCTCGAAAGAAAAAACAGAAAAACAAAGTTGGATGGGTCAATTCTTTTTACAACTTTAGAACCTTGTGCACCAGGTGCAAGAAATCATCCCAAACTTAGTTGTGCAGAGCGTATCGTAAATGCCAGAATTAAAGAGGTTTGGGTTGGTATAGAAGACCCGGATCCTAATGTGGATAGAAAAGGAATTAAGTATCTTCAGGAACACGGTATTGAGGTGAAAATGTTTGATCCAGACCTACAAAAGACAATCCGTGATTTTAACAAAGATTTTATTGAACAAGCTGAAAAAAGAGCGAAAGAAGTAGATAGTAAAAAAGAACCCATTTTACTTTCCAAAATTGAGGAGAGAATTACATTTGCATCATTTAATGATTTTTTAAACTCGGCATTAGATAAGTTTTTATCTCGTGCTAATATTCCTTATCAGAAAGGTAGTCCTGAACTAAATCAGGTTTTAATGCAGCTTGGTATCCTTTCGAAAAACGGTAAACCTACTGGTGTTGGATTACTTCTTTTTGGGAAAAAACCTCAATTAAAATTTCCTCAGGCAGTTGTAAAAGCAGAATACATTCGCCCGGATGGTAAAAGTGAATTAAAAGATTTTGAAGGTCCTTTAGTTCAGATGCCTCTTGATATAATCGACTGGGTTGAAAACAAGCTCGGTTCTTTCTATACTATTGAAAAAGGTGAACGAAAAACAAAGAGCGAAAGTGATCCATTTAGAGAAGCAATTATAAATGCAATAGTACATAGAGATTATGATATTGAAGGTTCACCGATTCATTTAAGTATTGATCAGGAAAAAGCTGTTATCAAAAGCCCCGGCGAACCAGTTAAGCCAATTACCATAGAGCAGCTCAATAATTTCACTGCACCATCTCTTAGTCGTAATCCTAAAATAATGTACATTTTTAATCAACTTAACCTTGTAGAACAGCGAGGCAAGGGAATGAGTGTGATGAAAAGGATTCCAGAGGAGTTAAACTTACCAGTACCTCATTATAGTTTTGAAAATCCCTATTTAGTTTTCACACTTTTTAGGTCTGATAATTTCTTAGAAAATTTAATAGGAAAGGAAAAATACATTAAATTAAACGAAAAGGAGCGAAAAGGATTTTTATATATTTATAATATGAAATCTGTTAGCAAATCAGAATATGCTGAGCATTTCAGGGTTACATATAAAACTGCACAGCGTCAGTTAGCGAAAATGAGGGAACTTGGTATTATTGGTGATAATGGTGAAAAGCCAAATTCTCCTAAATTTAGGTACCTTTTTAAGTGAACTTGGACATTGACTCAACCTAATTGTCCAAGTTGAAAAATTGATTAACGTTTATAATGTGAACTTGGACACTTACTTGGACAAAATGACCAAGTACTAATATTGCATATGAGTTAAGGTATTACTCTGGACAATTCTTTGGACAATCTGTCCATAGTTATGATATTATAAAGTCTGGAATTATATCTTTATTAAACCTAACAAACATTTTTAATGAACTTGGACATTTACTTGGACAATCTGTCCAAGTTTAAATAAAGTTAGTTACTTTTTCAATAATCTGGGAAAGTCTAAAAAACACATTTGAATAAAAATAAACAGGTAACACAAGATATAAGAAAATCTAATACTCATAATTGTTTACAAACTTTACGAATTAACTCCCGAAGAAATAGAAATATTAGAAGGAGGGAAATGAAAGCAGGCAAAAGAAATAAATTTAATAATGAGTTTGAGGGATTTGAGAAAATATAATTGCTATATGTTTCAACTCGTTAGAAAAGAAGAAAAGACAAAATAAATCGGCTTTTAGCAGAAAAGAAGGAGGATTTGTTCTGGCTAAAGACAATATCACTTTAAATCTTTTATTCCACGAGCTAAAGCTCGTGGCAAATTAAAAATCAAAATAAATCGGCTTTTAGCAGAAAAGAAGGAGGATTTGTTCTGGCTAAAGACAATATCACTTTTAAATCTTTTATTCCACGTGCTAAAGCTCGTGGCAAATTAAAATTTTCTTATACTATATTAACTTGACTCAGGAAGAAATTAAAATAATAGAAGGGGGAAGGTAAAGGCGGGTAAAAGAAATAATTTAAAAAAAGAATTTGATGAATTTGAGAAAATATAATTGCCACGAGTTTCAACTCGTGGATAAAGAAGAAAAAAAGTGGCACTCAACACAGCAGAGAGATTCTGAAATAAAAATAGGATGGTTTATTTTAAAAATTAAGTATTTGTAATTTGATTTTTTTTACATTTATAATTTATATAAATTATAGCATTTTGAAAAATAAAAATTAAATATTAATACTATGAAGAAAAGAATAATATTTATTTTAGTACTTTTTATTGCATTTCAAAATGTATTCTCACAGGAAAGCAATTTACGGGAATTGAGAATATTACACTGGAATGACTTTCACGCAAGAAATCTGGCATATAAAACAACAAAGAAATCAGGGAACGACACAATTTCCTATTTTATTGGCGGAACTGCAAGTATGCTTGGATATGTGAAAAAATATAGAGATGATAAATCATTTCTGATGTATGCTGGTGATGATTTTCAGGGTACTGCAGTTTCTACTCTTACTAAGGGTGAGTCACAAATTAAATTGCTGGCATTGTATGACCTGGATGTGTTAACATTAGGGAATCACGACTTTGATTATACTGCAGAAAAGTTAAATGAGTATTTGAAAACTGTAAAGTTTAAATTTCTTGCAGGCAATCTATATTACAAACCAGAAAATCGTCCTTTCGGTGACTTAATATACATTAAAGAAGTTAATGGTATTAAAATTGGAGTTATTGGGCTTGTGACCGATGATCTTTACACACTTACATTACCAAGTAATGTGCAGGATATAGAAATTTTAAATACTGATTCCTGCATTCTTGCAGGTGTAAAGGAGCTAAAGAATCAGAAGTGTAATTTGATAATTATGCTCACTCATTTCGGAGTTGATAGAGATAGCATTTTTGCAGTAAAATATCATCAGGATGTGGATATAATAATCGGCGGGCATTCACACACTCCAATAAGGCATCCAAAAAATATAAATGGCGTTCTTGTTTGTCAGGCAGGTGCATATGGCAGGTATCTTGGAAAACTTGATATTAAAGTTGATATTGAAAAAGATACTGTAGTTTTTTATGATGGCAGTTTAATTGAAACAGTTTTTGACTCTCTGATTTATGATAAACAGGCTCAGCAAATAGTAGATAAGATGGAAGAGGATATAAAGCCACTTTTAAATAGGGTGATTGGTACGCTTGAAGTAGATTGGCATTCAAAAGGAATAAACTGCAATCTTGGACAATGGGAAGCAGATGTTTTCAGAGCAAAAACAAATTCTGATATTTCGTTTATAAATTCAGGTGGAATAAGAAAAGATGTACTAAAGGGGAATATAACTGTCAGGGATATCTGGGAAGTAAATCCATTTGGTAATACTATAAATACCTTTAAGGTCAGTGGAAAACTTCTGCGGGAAATGATTGAAAATCATTTTAAAAAGGCACAGGAAGAAATAGAAAAGGGTGAGAATCCTGACTTTTTAATTTTCTCTGGACTTACAGCGGTTTATAATTCAGAGGAAATGGCAAAAAAGCAGGAAGGATTTTTAAAAAGTATTAAAGTTAATGGTAAAGATATAGAAGATGATAAAATATATCAAATAGCGACGACAAATTATGTAGTTTCTCAAATAAATAAGTATTTTGGAAAAATTTCTGAAAAAATTAATGCTGTTGAAACTAATATGATAGACAGAGATGTGTTAATAGAAGCGGTGGAGGCGCAAAAAATAATTAACAATATATCAGAAGAGAGATTAATTGATGAAGCAAAAAAATATAAATAAATGCAACAAAGAATGGTAAAATGCGTAAAGTTAAATAAAGAACTGCCCGGTTTACCGAGACCACCGTTTCCTGGTGAATTAGGACAGAAGGTTTATGAAAATGTATCTGAAGAGGCATGGAAGATGTTTCTTGAGTATTTTAAAATAATTGTAAATGAATTCAGACTTGATTTAACAAAACCAGAAACAGATAAAGTGTTTTATAAACAGGTAAATGATTATTTTTTCGGAAAAGGCGGAAAGCTTCCCGAACAATATGTAAAACCCGAGTAAATATAAAATATGGATTATACTTTACCGTTTGATAATTATATTAAGTATGAGAAAGGTGAAGCTTACGACTTATACTGTGATGAAAAAAATTTAATCCGCTTTAAGAGGATACTTATATTTCTTGAAGTTATTATTGGGATTAGTTTGGGGGAGGCTGTAGTATCTATTTTTTCTAATTCAACAGGGTTTTTTTCTTTTTTCAGAATTGTGTTTTATGGGTTTGCATTTGTAATTGTTTTGATGCTTTTGCTTAAGTATAAGAAACTTTTCAATATTTCAAATATAAGGAAAAGGGTATTAATTTTTGTAATTGCTTTTATAATTGCCTTTACTTCTTTTGCAACAGTTTCCTTAATATCATCAAAGTATTTGGTTTCTTCAAATACTAAAAATAATGCTATTGAAAATCCAGAAACACAAACTCTTGATAAAAATCAAATAGACTCCACAGTTAGGGAAAAACTATCACAAGAAGATGGTACAAGTAAAAATGAAAGAAAGAAAAACAATAAAATTACAATAGATACAACCGAAGAAGATAATACAAGTAAAACGGAATATGCTTTTTACTTTTGTATTATAATATTATTCCTGTGTTTATCAAAATCAGAATATATCCAATTATACAGTTTGGCTTATGGTTTGCCTTTTATTTCTCATCTTGTTGTTGCCCCTTCCTTTGTTTTTACAGATGGGCTGGCTCAAACAATAGTATTTTTTGCTTTAACATTGCTCTCGTTCATCATTTCAAATACATTAAATACAAAGCGGCAGAAGAAATTTTTCCGCAGTTATAATTATTACTATAAAAAGAACTACGAAACGTTGCGGATGAAAAAGGAACTTGACTACGCAAGGCAGATACAACTTTCGATGCTACCTGACTCAAAAAAAGTTATAAACGGGATAAGCATTTCCGCAACATCAATTCCAGCAATGGAGGTTGGAGGCGATTATTTTGATTACTTTGAATTACCTGATGGAAAAGTCGGGGTGTTTATTTGTGATGTGTCAGGGCATGGAGTTGCAAGCGCCTTGTTACTTTCAGGTTTAAGAAGCAGTATACATTTGATTTTAGAAGACACTCACAATCCGAAGGAAATTTTTAAGAAACTGAACTTAATGGTAAGAAAGACTCAACAAAGGAAAATGTTTGTTACGGCACTTTTCGCTGTAATAGACCCTGAGAAAAATACTTTATCATTTTTCAATGCCGGACACTTACCACCGTATAAAATAGATAAAAAAAATGGTGAACTTTTCTTATTAAAGAAGCATGGAATAACTCTTGGAGTGCTTGATAATATATCTTATGAAAAAGAAGATAGCGGAGTTGTTATAGATTTTAATGAAGAAGATAAGTTTATTCTTTACACTGACGGACTCAATGAAGCATTAAATAAATCACGCGAGGAATACGGATTTGAGAGAATAGAAAATCTTCTAAATAATCATCTTGATACCCCGTCAGATAAGCTTCTTTCAACTATTATTGAAGATGTTAATAAATTTATGGAGGGCGCTGAACAGATTGATGATTTAACAGTTGTTATTATTGAAAGGCTGAAAAAGATTCCTTAATAGAATAAACCAGGCGGGCAAATAAGGATTTATTTAAAGAGAAAAATTTTATTTGTGAAATTTTATGGCTAAAAGAATTGTTTTACAGAATATATGTAATTATATTTAATTTTATAAATAAATATGAGAAAAGGATTAATTTTTGATATACAGGAAAATGTTGTATATGAGGATAAAAAAAGAACTGTAATATTTTTAAAGGGTTGTGCTTTAAATTGCCTTTGGTGCGCAAATCCAGAAGGGCAAAAAAGAAAACAGGAGTGTACACATATACAGAATTTATGTGAAAAATGTAAAGACTGCATAACCAATTGTGATAAAGAGGCAATTATATATAGAGAAGATGGAGTTCCCATATTTAACAGGGAGATATGTAAAACTTGTGAAAAATATGAGTGTGTTGATAACTGCAATTCAGAAGAGGTTAGAATTGCAGGAAAATATTATTCTGCAGAAGAACTGTTGAGAAGCATAAAAATACGAAAAAATAAACAATGGGGAGGAATTACAATTTCAGGTGGAGAACCGTTAATGCAACCAGATTTTGTAAGAGAATTCGTAAATCTCTGCACAGAAAGAGGTATTTCAGTAGGACTTGAAACCGCAGGATACTTCAATTGGGAAAAGGTAAAAGATTATATTAACAAATTTGATTTTATATATTATGATTTAAAAATACTGGATTCATTTCTGCATAAACAATTAACAGGCAAAGAAAACAAAGTTATATTAAGAAATTTAAAAAAAATAGCAAAAGTTAATCCTGAAAAAGTTACAGTGACAATTCCTGTAATAAGAAGCATAAACTCTTCCCCTGAAATGTTTGAAGAGATTGCAAAATTTTGTAATAAGCTAAAAATCAATAAAGCAAAATTACTCCCCTATCATACAAATGGAGTAAAAAAATACCAGGAACTTGGGAGATTCTACACTTTACCTTTTGCCATTTCACCCACCGAAGCGGAACTTGATTCATTATTATCAATATTGAAATATAATGGTATATCCAGTGCCATAGCACAATAAATAAAAAGAATAGCGGAACGGTAATTATAAATGATTCGGCTTTTAAAAATTCTGAAATAATTTCTCCTTTAATATCAATACTTTTAAATGAAATCACATTTTCTTTTCCTAAAAAATTTTCATTATGATTGAATAAAAATAAATTTTCTTTTTTATAGGTTTTATTTTTTATTATTAAAAATTTCAAAAGAATAGTTTATTATTTTTTCTATTTTATCTTTTATTATTCCTGGTAGGAAATCTTATTAACATATTTCAATATCTGGTGTGATATTTACTTTAAGATATTTATTCCTTGCTGGAAAACTTATACTTCTTGATAAATGTTTTAACTCTTTTTTCAATTGTTCTTTTAATTCTTCTTTATCATCTATTATCTCCTTTCTATTGCTTAATGGAAGATATTCCCACCGAAAACCTTTTTATAATTTTTATCAGATTTATATGGTCCTCTGTATAGTAAGAGCTTTTACCTGTTTTTTCGATAGGAGGAATTAAACTTAATTGCACATAATATTTTACAGTCCTTTTTGTGCATTTTGTTAATTCTGCAACATCTGAAATTGAATACCTTTTCATAGTAATTTATTTTTTATAATTATAACAGTATTACGTAATACTGTTAAGTATAATTTTTATCCTATTTATACAAAGACCCTTTTTACTAAATAAAAAAAAGACAAATATATATCCCCATTTTAAAAATAAAAAAGCCGGGATAAACCCGGCTTCTAAACAAGAAAAATTTAAAAATAACTATTTAATTAGTGTCATCTTCTTTACATCTGTAAATGAATCTGTAATTATTTTATAGAAATAAATTCCTGATGGTAATTCCTGTGCATCGTAGAACACTTCGTAGGTACCAGCTGCAAGGTGTTCCTGAATAAGTGTTTGAACTTCTTTTCCAAGCGAGTTATAGACTTTCAGGGTTACAAATTGCGATTTAGGTATTGAGAATTTTATTGTGGTACCTGGATTGAATGGATTTGGATAATTTTGTTCCAAAGCAAACCCTTCCGGTACATTGCCGCTAATTGGATTCACACCACTTGCTGGACCATACTTAATTAAACCACCAACTGGAGTGTTTGTGGAACCAAGAACTGCATATCCAAGATTTTCATTCAAGAATTCCATATCTGCAACAATATTAATAACAGCTTGCAGAGGAAGTTGTTCTCTTATCCAGCTTGTACCAAGATTTGTAGTTCTATACATAACACTACCACCACCAGAGTCTATTGCCATTCTAATTATACCAGCAGCTTTTACTGCATGCATATTCATAACTGCAAATGAAGTTAAGCCTGGAGGAGGAGTCACCGCTGTATAGCTAACCCCACCATTTGTGGTTTTCAATATATTACCACCACTTGATCCAACAAGACCATTATTATTATCAATAAATGCAACCGCCTGAAAGTAACATCCCTGAGAACCACCTGTACCATTAACAGTAACACCGGTCCAGGTACCCCAGTAACCATTTGCAGTTTTGTATATTTTTGATGTAGTTGAGTTTGGTACTGTATTGACAGAACCAATCCAGAAATGATTAGAATCAGTCCAGTCCCATGCATTGATTACGCCCCATTCACTACCCGCAATAGGAGCACCAGTAACGAGAACCCAGTTTAGACCACCATTACTTGTTGTCCTGAATTGATATGGTTGTCCACTTCCAGTTGGGTCACCATAATATACACCATAGTTAAGAGAAAACATTTTAATACCATTACAGAAACTACCGGGTACAGATAATTGAAGAGTCCAGTTGTTTCCACCATTACTTGTATAGTAAACACTGCCCTGAACTGTTCCTACCCAAACATTAAGTGAATCGTAAGCGTATAGTCCATATAAATCCTGCGCGGGTAAACCACCATTTGCAAGAATCCAGGTTTGTCCAGCATCAAAGGTTTTATATATTCTTGCAGCACCACCGGAAGCTATACAGGCAACCCATATTTGATTTTGATTAACAACAGAAATAGTTGTTGCTGTTGGATTTGGTGCAGGAAAATTGGAAATAAAAGTCCATGTGTTTTGAGCGTTTGAAAAACCAACCACAAGGAATAGAAGAATAATAAGAGTTAGTAATTTTTTCATTTTTTCTCCTTTCAATTTATTTAATGTTATTTAAAGATAGTTTAAATGAAAAAAATAAAAAAGGATATTTAATTACATTTAAATTATAAATTCCTTTAAATAATTTTAAACTTTAAACTAAGAATTTATGGGCATACATAATCTTGACAGTTTTTTTAATCCTAAGAGGATTGCATTAATTGGAGTAACAATAAATCCAAATAGTGTCGGTGGAAAAACATTAATAAATTTAATAGGAAGCGGTTTTAGAGGGGTTGTTTATCCGGTAAATCCGACAAGCGAAGCTGTTTTAGGGATACAAAGCTATCCTAATTTAAAATCAATACCAAAAGAGGCAGACCTTGCAGTAATTTGTAGCAATCCTGAAAAGGTTCCAGATAATGTAAAGGAATGCGGAGAAGCGGGTATTAGAAATATTATCATTATGTCAGCTGGATTCCGAGAAATTGGGCAACGGGGGTTTGAACTTGAGAATAAAATTCTGGAGTATAAAAGATCTTTTGATAATATGAGGATACTCGGTCCTAATTGTCTTGGTTTGATAGTACCGTCAATGAATTTAAATGTAAGTTTTGCTCCAGGCACTCCGAAAGAAGGAAATGTTGCTTTTATTTCACAGTCAGGAGCTCTATGTACTTCCGTTCTTGACTGGGCGATAGAAAAGAAAATTGGGTTTTCATATTTTATATCAATTGGAAATGCAATAGATGTAGATTTTTCTGATTTAATTGACTTCCTTGGAGAAGATGAAAAAACTAAGTCAATAATTTTATATATAGAATCAATTAAGAATGCGAGAAAATTTATAACCGCAGCCCGATCATTTGCACGAACAAAACCAATAGTTGCATATAAAGCGGGAAGATTCCCGGAATCCGCAGAAGTTGCGGCATCGCACACCGGTGCACTTGCCTCTGAAGATGCTATATATGATGCAGCTTTCAAAAGGACTGGAATAACAAGGGTTTTTGATATAGGGGAAATATTTAATGTAACAGAATTAATTGGTAGAAATAAAATACCAAAGGAATCAAATCTCGGAATTATAACAAATGCTGGAGGACCAGCAGTTATGGCTACAGATAAATTGGTTGAACTTAATGGATGTCTTGCGAATTTTGAAGAAAACACTCTTTCAGCATTGCGAAAATCTTTACCACCGTCATCAGCAATAAATAATCCAGTTGACGTACTCGGAGATGCTCCTGCGAAAAGAATAACTAAAACAATGGAAATAATTATAAAAGATAATAATGTTGACGCACTGCTTGTTATAGTTACTCCACAATCAATGACAAATCCAACTGCAATTGCAAAAGGTATTATTAATATATCAAGTACAACAAATAAACTTATACTTGCTGCGTTTCTTGGTGGTGAGAAAATGCGTGAAGGGATAAAATTATTAAGTGACAGTGGAATCCCCGTATATACTACTCCAGAAGAAGCAGTTACAGCGTTTATGATATTGGTTGAATATTCGAGAAACCTACAAAGTCTTTATGAAACTCCAAAAGATATACCGGTTGAGTTTACAATTGACAGGAACAAGATAAAAGAGGAGTTTGATAATTTAATAAAAGATAAAGGCAACATTCTTTCAGAGCATTTATCAAAGAAAATTTTAAAAAGTTATGGAATTCCTGTAACTGATACTGAAATAGCAACGACTGAAAACCAGGCGGTTAAAATAGCAAATAAGATAGGTTATCCTGTTGTATTAAAAATTTATTCTCCCGACATCACTCATAAAACAGATGTAGGAGGAGTTGTTCTTAATCTCAACAGTGAATCAGCGGTAAGAGGTGCTTATAACAGTTTAATATCAAAAGTAAAATTAAAAAATCCAGATGCTACTATTGAAGGTGTAACAGTTCAAAAAATGATTAATGCTGAAAATCCTGTAGAATTGATACTCGGTATAAAAAAAGACAATATCTTCGGGACAATAATAATGATTGGAATGGGCGGCATATACGCAGAATTGTTTAAGGATAGAACAATAGAGTTCCCCCCGCTTAATGAAAAATTGGCTTTAAGAATGTTGAAATCTTTAAAAATTTATCCGATACTTAGAGGATACAGAGGAAAATCAGTAAATCTTGAAAAACTGATTGAGGTGTTGATTAGAATTTCATATTTAGCGGCAGACTTTCCTGAGATAAAAGAACTTGACATAAATCCTCTGTTAGTTTTGGAAAATGATACAATTGCTGTTGATGCAAGAATAGTAATTGATGAAACTGTAAAAGGAAAAGAAATTAAAAAATATTCTCATCTTGCTTTGCATCCATATCCCGAAGAATATATTAAAGAAGTAAAATTAAAAGATGGTACTGAAGTTCTTTTAAGACCAATTAAACCGGAAGATGAACCTTTATGGATGGGCTTACTTGCAAGTTGTTCAAAAGAATCGATTTACTCACGGTTCAGATATTTTTTTCAATGGCAATCACATGAGGTAGCGATAAAATATTGTTATATTGACTATGACAGAGAAATTGCAATTGTTGCAGAAATAAAGAAGAAAAATAAAAAACAATTAATTGGTGTGGGAAGGTTAATAGCTGACCCCGACCATGAGACAGTAGAATATGCAATTCTTATTAGCGATGCATATCAAAACAAAGATTTAGGTGGTATAATAACTGACTTCTGTTTTGAAATTGCTAAGAAATGGGGATTAAAAGAAATTGTTGCTCAAACAACAAGTGATAATGTAAGAATGATTTCCGTGTTTAAAAAACGAGGATTTAAAATTACACATGATTTATCAAGTTCTCTTGTAGAAGTTTCAAAACCACTTTAGACAAGTTTATTATTAAATTTTTGATAATAAAAATGAAAAATTCTGTTATAATTTTTATCGCTTTGCTAACATTAAATTCTTCATTAAATACATTAAAAACTTTCTCACAAGGTTGGTCTCCTCTTGGAACTGGTGTTAATGGTTCAGTTTATGCGTTATCCGTTCACAATAACGAATTAATTGCTGGGGGAAATTTTACCACTGCTGGAGGAGCAACTGCTAATAGAATTGCAAGATGGAATGGAAATAATTGGTCTACATTTGGAACTGGAATGAATGATTATGTTAATTGCATTTTATCATACAATGGGCAGTTATATGCAGGTGGTGGCTTCTGGATTGCAGGAGGAAATACTGTGAATTATATTTCTTACTGGGATGGTACTAACTGGCAATCTATGTCAGGAGGTATGAGTTATGATGTATATACATTAACAGTTTATAGCAATACCTTAATAGCTGGTGGGGGATTTATGTTAGCAGGAGGATTTACAGTAAATGGTATAGCACGATGGTATGATTATCTCCAGACCTGGGCAGGATTGGGAACAGGTATGAATAATGAAGTATACGCACTTACCGTCTATAACAATCAATTAATTGCTGGGGGATTTTTCACAACTGCTGGCGGAACAAGCGTGAATAGAATTGCAAGATGGAACGGCAGTAACTGGGCTGGTTTAGGCACAGGATTAAATGGTGGTGTGTTAGCTCTTACTGTATATAATGGTGAACTTATTGCTGGCGGAACATTTACCTTCGCTGGTGGAAGCAGTGCAAATTATATTGCTAAATGGAACGGGAATAATTGGTCTCCGCTCGGTACGGGTATGGATGAAAGCGTGTGGGCTTTAACTGTATATAATGGTGAATTATTTGCAGGTGGTTGGTTTACAACTGCTGGAGGGGTTAATTCAAAATATATTGCTAAATGGAACGGTAGTAATTGGTCATCTGTGGATAATGGTATGAATAATAGGGTTTTTTCTCTTACTGTATATAATAATGAATTAATTGCTGGGGGTGATTTCACAGAAGCAGGAGGTAATCCTGCAAATCATATTGCAAGATGGAGCCCGCCAACAGGAATAAAATCAAATGAAAAAAACATACCTACGGAATACAAATTATTTGATAATTACCCAAATCCATTTAATAACACAACTGTAATTAGATTTCAGATTCCAAATAACGAATTTGTAAATATAAAAGTGTTTGATATCACAGGGAAAGAGGTTGCAAATCCTGTTAATGAATTTTTAACTTCTGGTGAACATGAAGTAAATTTTAATGGGAATAATTTATCAAGCGGTATATATTTTTGTAAAATGAGTGCGGGAAAGTTTTTCGAAACTAAGATTTTGGTTTTAACAAAATGATTTAATCTTTTTTTGTCTTCTATAAATTTTGCATTTAAATTCTTAAAGATAAGGAATTATTTTATTAAAACGAATTTTTTAATATCAGTAAATTCGTTTGTTGTAATCCTGTAAAAATATATTCCAGAAGGCAGTTGTGAAGCATTATAAGTGATAGTATATACTCCTGCAGGTTTAACCTCATTTATTAAAATTGTTACTTCCCTTCCTAAAATATCATATATAGATAATTTTACAAAATCTGTTTTAGGTAAATAAAATTTTATATTTGTTTCGGGATTAAAAGGATTTGGATAATTTTGAAATAATTCATATTTATCAGGGATAATATTATTTTCTTTTTTAACGGGAACACTAAGAGAATATAGAATATTAAGAGACCATCCATTCAGGGTTCCTTGATTACCGGCGGTTTTATCATAGATTCTAAGAACCCAAAATCCTTGCAATTCTATTCCTCTAAAATTACTTAGTGGGGTTTCGGGTCTGAATGTACCTGTAAATGGTGGAACGCCCTGTTTTATACTAATAGAAGCAGAATCATCAAAAGTAGTGTTTATATAATTTTGTCCGCCTACACCATTATATTGTGTTAAAGTAGAAGAAGAACTAATTTTATTCAAAAACACAACAATTTCTCCATCATCAGGGTGAGTTATGTTAATTGTAACTGTTAAGTCTTCAACTGTTCCTGTTTGTGAAATGTAGATTGTATCTTTCACCTGTGTTAAATCAGGAATAACCTTAGGAACGGTTGTAGAATTTGCAGTAAGTCCTGTCCAAATGTTGTAAAAAAATGTGGTTGGAGGAGGAATCGTACCTGGTGGATTAACCCCCGCCCCTCCTTCAGGTAATGTAGCAATTATATTACCGGCTGAATCTTGAGCAGCAATATAATAAGAAACTCTCGTCCCTGGTGGCTGTCCTGGAATAAGAAACTTATAGGTTTTTCCAACAACCTCAAATGCATTTACAAAGTTATAAGTACCATTATTTATTTTGTAATATAACCTTGGAGCATTTGCTCCTGTTCCAAGAGGAATAGGAAAATAAATTTCAGCGGTTGCAATTTTAGGGGCAGTATCCAATCCAGATTTTATCGGGGTGTGGTAGATTGCATATTTGTAATCAAGTGCCCAGCTTAAAAAAGTTGCAATTGCTGCTTTTGTAATATTTGTAAAATATGTTAAATTAAATTTATCATAGGTATCCTGCCTTGTATGGTAATAGGGATTAAAATCAGAACTAAGCTCTATTAATGTAATTGCTTTATAACCTCTCTGCCAGAAGTAATAATGGTCACTTCCTCCGGAGTTGTATCCTTTTACTGATGTTAAGTTAATATTGTAAATCTGAGTTGCTTTTATGAATTCTTCTGCGATGGAGTTAGAAGCTGTATTAAGTAATATATTTAATTTACCATCATTATTACCATCCCAGGAAATCATATCCATATTAAGAACTCCAAGAATCGAATCACCTCGTGCAAAAGCAGAGTCAGCATACGCCCTGCTTCCATATAGACCAATTTCTTCTTCATCAAAAGCGATGAACTCAAGCGTATAGTCAGAATTAATTCCGGCAAGCAGCCGGGCTGCTTCCAAAACCGCTGACACCCCCGATGCATTGTCATCGGCTCCAGGAACTGTATCAGTAGAGTTTGTTGAATAATCATCATAATGTGCAGTAATAAGATATTTTTGATTTGGATATTTTACTCCTATTTTTCGGGCAATTACATTAATATTAGTTGCGTTGTTCATCTGATAGTATGGGGTATATCCAAAAGACTGAAATGTTTCAAAAATATATTGTGCAGCTTTTGGGTTATGAGGTGAATCATATTTTCTTGATATAATATGATAAGGAGAACCGCCAATATTAACAAGAGTATCACCGCTCAATTGGCGATTAAATTTTGAAATCGATGCTGTTGAAACAAGATTTACAATTGAATCTATTTTAGAATAGTATATAATTTGCGACTTTAAGAGTGAAGGTAAAACTAACACTAAAACAAAAATTACTAACGAGATTTTTTTCATAAGATTTTATATAATTTAAATTTTTAAGTATAAGAAATTTTTAATTATAAAAAAAATGACTAAAAATTAAAATAAATGAAAGGTTGAATAGCAACAGATTTCATTTGGAAAATAATCCAGATTACAAGAATCAAATAAGCTGCTTTTAAAATTAATGGGGATTTAATAATAAACTTTTCTATAAGTAAATCAACTTTAGTTGGTATGTAATGTAAAAGATATCCTATAAAAGTTATTATAAAAACTTCTTTGTATCCTAAAATCACCTGTAAAAATACTGAATAAGAGTCAAAATTAATTATTTGAGAAAATATCTGGAAAGCGTTATCAAATCCAGAAGAACGGAAAATTACCCAACAGAAAACAATAAAATGAAAAGTAATAAAGGCACCAATAAAAATTAAAAATTTATTTCGTTTAAATTTAAAAATTGAATTAAAAATTCTTTCAAATGATAAACCCAATCCATGAAGAATTCCCCAAACAACAAATGTAAAACTTGCCCCGTGCCACAACCCACAAATAAACATTGTTATTAAAGTTGCAGAGTGGTAACTCCAGGTTTCAGTTTTTATACTGAGAAATTTTTTATTTTTCAATAATCTAGCAACTTTGTATGCTATTGGCAGAAATAAATAATCCCTTAACCAGGTCGACAGTGAAATATGCCACCTCTGCCAGAAATCTTTTATTCCTCTTGCTTTATAAGGGACATTAAAGTTCGGAGGAATTTTAAAACCAATAAGCAAAGAAATACCAATTGCAATATCTGAATAACCTGAAAAATCACAGTAAATCTGCAATGCATACCCATAAGCTGCAAATAAATTTTCAAAACCTGAATATAGGGTTGGATTTTCAAATACTCTATCTACAAAGTTCAAGCCGATATAATCTGAAATAACTGCTTTCTTAATCAGTCCACACATAATTAGAAATACTGCTTTACCAATTTGTTCATTTGAAATTCGAACACTTAAATCAGAAAGAAATCTTTCTTTATGTTTTAGCTGAGGAAAAAAATTGTTTGCTCTTAATATGGGACCCGACTGTATTGAGGGGAAATATGCAACAAATGTAAGAAATTCGAACACATTTTTTGGGGGGGTAACATTACCCCGGTAAACATCAATAATAAGTCCTAATTTTTGAAAAGTGAAAAAAGAAATCCCAATAGGTAAAATTAAATCTATATACGATAATGAGTAGTTAAAGGAATTATTAATAATTTCGATAAAAAAGTTTGTATATTTAAAATAACCGAGAACAGCAATGTTAAAAATAACAGATAAAACAAATAAAATTCCTTTAATAAATTTTTTCTTTTGAGATTTAACAATTGCTTTTAAAAATAAATAATCAATAACAGAAACAAAAAAGAGAAGAAAAATAAAAAGCCCACTTGTTTTATAATAGAAGTAATAAGAGAAAATTAAAAGCACTAATGTACGGGCGAAAACTTTTCTATAGAAAACTGAATATACAAGAACAAATATTACGAAAAACCAAAGAAAATAACCGGAAATAAAAGTAATTGGCTTGTCAGGGTTATATTTGAGTAAACTAATTAAATAATCTAAATTCAAAATCTAATTATTACTGTAATATTTTCTGTAATGATATATTATTTGATTATAAAGTAATGTGCCGATTCTTTCAGCACCGGCAAAATTAAAGTGTGTATAATCTTTATTTGCAAAAGGTGGTTTGTTATTTACCCATTTTGCCATAGAATTTTCACCACCCATTTCCTCAAACAAATTCCAGAATGCAACTCCGCTTTCATTTGCAATTTGCTCCTGAATACTTACAAGCAAAGGAATGCTGGGTTCTGTAATATACTTACCAAACTTTCTGTAACACTTATCCCCTACGCTCATAATTATAATATCAGACTTTGGAAAACATTCTTTTAGGTAACTAATAACTGAAACCATTTGTTTTTTATACCAATCTAAATCCTTTGTCTCCGGCAAAGTTACATTTAATCCATATTCCATTATAATAAGAGAATAATCAAAATATTTATTTATACCTTCAAGAACTTCTCTATTTAATAATATCATCGGAATCCCAGAATTACCTCTCAAAGCATAATTGTCCACAAAAACTCCCGTTGGTGATTCTATGCTAAATCCATATACATTTACAGGTGATGAGCAGTGAAAATATATTCTTGCTTCACGCAGGTTTTCTTCTTCAGCCAAGACTAATTCGTTAACAACATCATTTCCTTTTAGATTAAAATATTTCGTATCATTACCTTTAAAAGTAACATAAGAGCTTGTATCTGTTTTGGAATAATATAACTTAATCGTATTAAAAGTATTCAGATTATCATAAAAATCTTCAGCTGCACGAAAATTTATCCAACTAAGCCCTGCTTTAATTGTAGAATCTTTTAATTGTGTTTTTGATACATAACTTGGATTAAATACATAACCAGATAAACCAATAAACTTATATGAGGGAACTGTAACAAGGGAAATTGTTTTCCAATTATTTGAAAAAGTATGTATAATTGAACGGCGAAAACCTGCAACGGGACTGGTTACTGGTACATAGCCAACTCCAACACCACCAAAAGCTTTTTGTAATTTATATCGTAAGGTTTGAGAGATGAGGTCTCCTTCTATCATAGAATCCCCGAGAAATGCAATACGAACTTTTTTATTTTTAATTGTGTCATTTCCAGAAATATCTTTATTATCTGATTTATTCTTATCGGAATTCTCTAAACTTTTTAATGATTCAAAAAAATTTTTTAAAAGACAAACTGAATCCTTGTCATATAATTTGAAATAATTATTTTTTGTTTCTTCGGTTATTTCAGTATTACTATTTAAATTAGAATTATTCTCTTCAAATTTAGAATAAGGCTTTGTGTCCTCATTTTCACTTATTAATTGTGAATCACCTACTGATAATAAATCAGAGAACAAATCAAGTTTTTCTATATCCACCCCAAAGACAGAAAAACTTGGGACAAATGCATAAATTAAAGCAGAAATAAATATAATAAAAAGGGTTAAAGAAACTGTTTTTCTCAACTTTTATTTACAGTTAACTGCTAATTATCAATCGGCTTTTCAAGTTTTATTGGGTATTTGCTATTTGTCATTACCCAAGATGCAATACTATCGGTCCAAACTTTATAACCTTCAAAATTAGGATGTTTTTTATCTCCTGACCTTTTATATTTTAAAGGAGGAACAAGAAAAATATTTTTTGAAGGATAAAAATTTTCTTTACCAGAAACATTTTCGATCGTATTGTTCAATCCTTTATCTTCTTTCCAATTAGGAGGACCAATCCACACATAATTTCTTCCATTCAATTGCTTAATAATCTCAGAAATATATTTTTCCCACCTTGCTAAATCAGTAGTAAATAATTCATTAGAACCAAGCATAATAAAAACATAATCCGGATTGTATTTATCAAGTAGACTTTTTAACTTGCTTGACTTTGCCCAACTTAAAATCGTTGAACTATTCCAGGCGTAGTAATAAAACTTATGATTGTTATACTTGCAATACTTTTTAAAAGCATCTCTAACCCCATCGACCATAGAATCACCAAATAATAATATTACTTTGCTTGTAGTGTCAATTTTTCTTACATTTAAATCAACCTTATCTTTCTCATTGATAACATCTGTACTCTTAATTTCATTGTTAATGTAAAAATCTGAAACCCGGTAATCTGCATACCCACTTTTAAGAATATCAATAGAATATAAATCAATAATTAAAAAAATAGGTGTTAACAAAAAAATAGTCACAAAAAACGGAATAAAAATTTTCGGCTTCAATTTTTAAAATGATTTAAAAGAATAAGAACTTTTGCAAATATAACAAAACTAATTTAATTATATCATTTATAAATTTCAGTATAATTATTATAATTGTAAATAAATCGAGAGTCATAAAAAGGTGTTTTTTTTTAAAGATAACCTAACATTTTATAACTTAGCACTCAATAGGTATCGTCATTAATGTTATCCCACAAATCTAAATATAATTTTAACGTAAAAAATTTAAGTAAATACTTATTATTCACATTCTTATATATTGTTATTGTAACATGTTACTCCTATTCAGGCAATTTTAATAAAAATCTTACCAAAGAAATAATTCCAAAAGATACTACAAAACCGGAAAACGACATACTCTGGGACATTAAGAAAAAGAGCACCCCGTTCATTCCATATATAAAAATAATTGGGCATTCCTGGGCAGTCGGCGCATTTAAAGGACAGGAAGAGTACTTTAAAATAAATGGGATAATTATTGATGAAACAAGCAAGATCGGAACTTCAATAAAATGGGCAACAGAACAACTGGATAGTGTACCTGAAAACAAATTTGATGCAATTGTTCTACTTTCTGGTATAAATGATTATAGAAAAAGTGTACAAGCAATTGCAGATGACTTTTTAGAATTTATGGAAAAAGCTATATCAAAAGCGCCGGTTGTTTTTATTTTCAATATTCCTTATTATGAACCCGCAGCAGAAAAAATTGCAATAATAAATGATTGGCTTTGGGAAATGTCCAAATTAAATAATGAAATTGTAATTATTGATTTATTCAGTGAGATAGAAGCCCAGAAAAAGGATGGGCTTGAACTCTCAAAAGATGGATTACATTTGAAGAATTATGACTGCGTAATGGATTTATTAATCTACTATATAAAATATTACTATGATATAAAATAAATTTATGAACGATTTCAATTTAAAATACAACAAATACAGAGCAGAAATAGAGAAAATTCTAAACTCCTGCGTTGTTAATGATTTTCCTAAAAGTTTATATCAACCAGTAAAATATATTCTTAACAGTGGGGGTAAAAAATTAAGACCAGTTTTAACTTTGTTCATTTGTGATGCCTTAGGGGGTAATTATAAAAGTGCTTTATACGCTGCTTCCGCAATAGAAATGTTGCATACCTTTACACTTGTTCATGATGATATAATGGATGATGCAGATACAAGAAGGGGTCGTGAAACTGTTCATAAAAAATGGGATAGGGATACAGCAATTTTAGTAGGAGACCAGTTAGTTGGGCTTTCTTACTCTTATCTTTTGAAAACAAAACATCCAAATTTAAAAAATATTTTGGAATGCTTTACCAATGGAATAATTGAGGTGTGCGAAGGGCAAGCTCTGGATAAAGAATTTGAAACAAAATTTGATATTTCAACAGAAGAATATTTAATAATGATAGAAAAAAAGACTGCGAAACTACTGGAGGTATGTGCTGAAATTGGGGTAATACTGGCAGATGCAAAAGACAAAAAATACAGGGAAAACTTAAAAAATTTTGCTTTCAATCTCGGTATTGCTTTTCAACTGCAAGATGATATGCTTGATATAATCGGAGACGAAAAGAAATTTGGAAAAGTGATTGGTGGCGACATAAAACAGGGGAAAAAAACTTTTCTGCTAATTAAGGCATTAGAAATGGTAAAAAATAATGCAGATAAAGAAAAACTTCTTTACATTATAAGTCCTGAAAGGAAACCTAAAAATATTTCAAAAAAATTCATATCTGAAATTAAAAATATATACATAAAATATAATATAATAGAACTCACAAATTCTCTTATAAAAAAATATATAACATCAGCAAATAATTCACTTAAAATTATTAAAAATGATTATGGAGTGGAATTACTGAAGTGGTTTTCAAATATGTTATTTGAAAGAAAGTACTAATTATGTTCTATGATTGAGAAAGAAGTAACAATAATAAATAAAGCCGGTATGCACACAAGGCCTGCTGCTGCAATAGTAAAAATAGCTTCAAAATATAAATCTGATTTTACAATTTGTAAAAATAATTATGAGGTTAATGGAAAAAGTATAATTGGCGTAATGACTTTGGCAGCGGAAAAAGGTTCCAAATTAATCTTACGATTCAATGGCCCTGATGAAGAGGACTTTGCAAAAGAAATGATTGATTTCTTTGAAAGGGGGTTTGATGAAATTTAATCATTCATGGAAAATATTTTATTTTATATTTATCACAATACTTTTCATAGCTGTAATTTTCCTCACAATCCTATATTTAAACAAAATCTCAAATAAATTTGATAATTCTACTTCAGAGAGTAAAGAAAATGACAAGCAGGAGAAGAAAGAGTTACTTTTAAAAAGAAGATACTTTTCTCTTGGAAAAAGAATAAAAAATTTTTACTCTATAATTCCCAATAATATAATCACTTCTGTTTATATTCGAACCTACGAAACGGACAACACAAATACAGATTTCTTCTATGTTAATTATAAAGGGAAAAAATATATAAGTGATGAATCAAAATTTCTATTCCCCAATGATTTAGTATACTACTATCCACTTGTTAATGTTAAATTCCCATTTTTGAATATTAAAGATAATATAAATGCATATTTACATCCTTTCCTTGCAATGAAAATGTTGTACATTTTTGAAAGAGTAAATTTCAATCCAAGATTATCAGAAGCGTTAAGAGATTTAACAACTCAATTAAAATATAAAAGGCGTGGGTGGTCTGATGTTGAAAAATCGCCTCATATGTTAGGATTAGCTTTTGATATAAGCAGATATACCTGGGAGGATAAAAAAATAATTAAAAATCTTACTGAGGATTTATCCCTGAATTATCTTGAGCATGGTGGTAGAAGGAATATGCACATACATATACAGGATGATAAAATTTGGACAAAAAAATACATAGCAAAAAATGTAATAAATATTTCAGAAAATTTAATTAAAGAATATTATCAAAAAGAATCCCTTTTTAATAAATATATAGATTTAGATTCTCTACAATCCGAAAAATTTCTAACTCTTGAAAATGATTTTACTTTATATAACAATAATATTTACAATTTTAAAAATATCTCAAGTAAAAATAATTTAATAAAAATAGAAATATATAACATACTTGGTGATAAGATAGTTGAAATTTTCACAATTATGAATAAAAATGCAAACGGAAAATTTATTGTTGATTTTTCATTTCTTGCTCCAGGAATTTACAAGATGAAATTTTATGAGGGGAATTCTCTTCCAAAAGAAGATTTGTTAAAAATATATTAGTAAAACTTTATAAGAAATTTATCTTTTCTTTTCAAAGTATCTTTTCATAATCTCTGAACATTCATTATCCCGAATACCGCCATAAACTTTACAGGAATGATTAAAATCTTTTTTCTCCGGAATATTAATAATGCTTCCACAAGCACCAAATTTGGAATCAAAAGCTCCAAAGTAAAGATTGGAAATTCTTGCAAGAACTATAGCTCCCGCACACATTGGGCACGGTTCAACAGTTACATAAATTGAGGTATCATAAAGAAATTTTCTGCCGAGGTATTCTGTTGCAGAAGTAATACAAAGTATTTCTGCGTGAGCAGTAGGGTCGTTTAATGTTTCTACAAGATTGTGTGCTCTTGCAATAATTTTATTGTTATACACAATAACGCATCCTATTGGTATCTCGTTTTTTGAAAAGCCAATTTCTGCCTCATACAATGCCTGTTGCATCCATTTGAAATGTGTGTTTTCCAAGATGGAAATTTATAACATTTATTTTGTTTTAAAATAATTTAAAAACGAATTAAATCTATATCCTTTCTTCTCAAGTTTTCTTAAAGAATTCATAAAATATTCAAATTCTGAATACAAAACATCTATTATGAATGCTTTTTTCTCTTTCATTGATTTGGATAGTTTTGTCAACTTCTCCTCAAACTCCAAATATCGATTTTCTCCTGTGGCTTTTAAATTTAAATCAATTAATAATGTGTCAGAAAAAATATTTCCTCGACAATAGGATAGATTTGTTATTATCTCTTTTTCAAAGTCGTACAGTTTCTTTGGGTTGGAAAGAATTAATGCTTTATCTTTTTGATAATGATTGCAAATATTATTTATTTTATATCCTATATCCTGCGACTTTCTAAAATCTGCTTCATAATCTTCATAATCCCCTATATCAAAATAAATAATATATTCTTTTCTTGAATTTATTATCTCTGCCTGTAAATCAATACGGTTTAGATTTCTGGGTAAAAAAACCGTATAATAAGAAGAATAATTCAGAATCTGAGAGATTTCCTCTAATGTATATTGCTCAACATTTTTTAAAACTATACATAAATCAATTTCATCTCTCTTCAATAAAGGGTTGCGAACAAATTTTGTTTTTGCTAGTATTTTTCTGCTGTCATCTATATCCACAATTTCGGAAAATACTTTCCCGCTATCTATATTTTCATTTGAAACCACCTCAATATTATATGGAATGAGAAAATTTTGAAAATCAAACAATATCTCCGCTGTTGATATATTGGTTGGAATACTTATTTCTTTCACAAAAAGAAAATCCTTTTGTGAAGAGGTTTTAATCCATTCTTTCTTAATTCCAAAAGAATTTAATATTGAATCAAGCCCAGAAGATATTCCGGGAATGAAACTCTCTTTTTTCTTTATATCCTTTACTTCTTCTTTCTGTCCCCTGTTACTTTTTATATAAAATAAAATTATTGCAAAAAATATCAGGAAGATAATAATAAGTATTTTATACTTAGTATAAATAGTTTATAATATTAATAAATTTAGAAAATTATTCTTTGATAAAATTATTTTTGATGAATTCTTCTCTGAGATTCTCCAACAATTCATCAACATTGGAAATATTTTCATAATTCATTATTTCAATAAGTTCATCAACATAAATTTCCCTTCTGGCTCCTACCAGAACATAATCTATTCCAGGAATTGTTCTTATAATTTGTATTGCTTTCTGAGAAAGACTCAAACTTTTAAACTCACTTCCTTTCGGATGTAATTTACATTTTGACTTTAAAAAAGCATTATCTATAATTTCACTAATCAGATTATTCCTTTTATTTGTTATCGATTTATAATACTCTATAAGCTGGTATAATAGCGAATCAATTTCTTTGATATAATTTTCTAAATATTGTTTAAAAATCAGATACTCCTCCCCTGTTTCAGATTCACCCAAACCAGAATCAGGAATTTCATAGGAGCGAATTTTATCAGCATCAATAACGATATTTCCTGCCAATTTAATAGTAGAAACATCAAAATTAAAATAGCTGAGAATCGACAATATTTTGGGGATAAAATAATTTTCAATAAAATGAGTTAAATGTTCAACAGATGAAAATCTATTCCAGTTATCTTTGATTTTATTAATAAGATTAAATAGAGTTGGTGCTTCCTTTTTTTTCTTTTTAATTACTGTTGTATATTTTACTTCTTGCTTTATTATTTTTCGCTCTATATCAAGTGCTTTGTTTAATCGTTCTTGAAATTCTTGTTCCGAAAATTTTCCTGAAGAATAATCCACAAGTCTTACAAGTCCTTTATCGGTAATTGCATTTAACGGTCTATTAGTTAATACAATTAATTTGTTTTTTGAAGCGATTTCAAGCAGTGTTTTTGAATTATTTTTTTGATTCTTTTCAAAGAAGGCATACGATTCTATAATATTTAATGGAAACTCTATATACTTGAAATGATTTTTTGAACTAATTTCATTAGCAATCTTAATTAATCTTTCAAGCGAAGTAAAATCATATCTGTTAGAATTAAGTGGAAATGTATTGGAAGAAACGCCATAGTTCTTTATATATCCCTTTTCAACCTGCTCTTCTAAGAATTCAAATGCTTTTTTTATTCTGTTGTAATATTCTGTATGTATATCATATTCCAGTTTGTAATAATCCTTTCCAGAGGATTTTTCCTGATAGTCAAGAAAAATTTCAGGATTGTGTAATAGATATCCATCTATATATTTATTACTATCGGACTGAATTAATCTTTCCAGTTGTCTTTCTATCTGGTCAGCTAAAAAATCAGGACTGATACTATACCAGATACCATCAGCATACTCAACAACATCTTTAAAGGGTTCTTTTAAAAGTTTCTTTTTAAAAGCAAGTTTATAATTCTGCCCCTGTATATATCCCGCTTTTGTAATTATTGTTATATCTTTCCTATTAATTCTTCCGTCCCTGATAATATCATTTAATACATTACCAACAAGCATTTCACTTGCACCATCAGAATAATTTGATGCTGTATCTATTAACCGAATACCAGAAATAATAGCTTTATAAAGAGCATTATAATGTTCTTTAATCCTAAAATCCACCCTATAACAACCAAATCCAAGTTTAGCAATATTTTTATTTATCTTAATAATTTTATATATATTTATTTATTCATCTGCTTTTACATCCAGATAAACGATTTTGTAACCCTTAACAGTTTCAATTAAAGCATAAATGACCCCAATTGCCACAAGAATCATCCCAGCAGAAAAAGTAATAATTTTAATTAAGTCAAATAAATTAATTCTTAAAATCAATTCAGCCCCAATAACTAATGAAGTTAGAATAAACATAAATACACCCATTATTTGAAATACTATTCCATTCCTAACCAACCTCAATCTCATAAGTAAGTCATCCAATTGTTTATTAATACTTTGCAATCTCAATGTCTCAACAAATTCTATATCGGGGTTATTCTGCATTTTTAACATATATCTTCTTCTTTCTTCATTGAGCAATCTAATTCTATTAACAATTGAAGAATGTTTATTATTTAGACCTAATAATATTAATCCACATGCTGAAATCATAACAGCCGGTGCAAGCATCATTTGTATTGCTCTTATAAAATTATCTATATCCAAATTGCAATGTTTTAATTTATAATATTACTTTTAATAATAATTTTTTACAATTCAATAAAATAGCGAAGATTTTATTAAGAAATACCTCATAAATTGGTTTCCGCAATAGATTTATTAAATATATAAAATCTACCAAATCCGTATAAATCTTTACTGATTTAATGACTTTATAAGAAAATATTTTCAATTTATCTTAAATAAAAGACTAATTTTTGACAGAAGAGCGAATATATAAAGGAATACCTGCTTCACAAGGAATTTCAATAGGTGAAGCATACTTATACACAAAAAAACAAATTATAATCAATACAGCTTCTATAAGCGAAGAGGATGTATCAAAAGAAATAGAGGAGTTTAAAAAGGCAATTGAACTTTCTCAAAAAGAATTAACCAAAATTTATAATATTTCTATTGAAAGAATCGGTGTAAAAAATTCTAAAATATTTGAAGCTCAACTGGAAATACTAAATGATAATTTCTTCATTGAGAAAATAATTAATAGAATAGAAAAAGAAAAACGCTCCGCAAGTTATATATTTGACGATGAAATTAATAAACTTGGTTCAATCTTGCTTTCTTCTGAAGATGATTATATGAGGGAAAGATTTGAAGATATAAACGATGTAAGAAATCGTGTTGTCAGAAATATGAGCAGGGAAAAATTAATATCAAAAATAACGGAAAATTCCATTATTGTTGCTCATGAACTGACTCCCGGGGATACAATACTTTTCAGTAGGAGAAAAGCTCAGGGGTATGTAACCGATACTGGTGGAATAAATTCTCACGCAGCAATAATTTCAAGAGCACTTAATATTCCTGCAGTTGTTGGGGTAAAGGTAATTTCTCAGAGTGTGAACCCTAAAGAAATTCTTATTGTAGATGGTTCAGAAGGTATTGTTATTGCAAGCCCAAATCGTGATACATTAGAAAAGTATGAAGAAAAGTTAAGAAAATTTAGAGAGCAGGAAGAAAAACTTTTTGGAGTTATAGATTTACCGAGTATAACTCTGGATGGAAAAACTATTGAGCTTTCTGTTAATATAGACTTTGAAGATGAAATTAATTTTGTTAAAAACTGTAAGGACTGTGGAATAGGACTATATAGAACAGAACATATGTTTATAGAAAGAGGTGAATTTCCTTCTGAGGCAGAACAAATAGAAGAATACACTTTCATCTCAGAAGCATCATACCCAAAAACAGCAACAATAAGAACTTATGATATTGGAGGAGATAAATTACTACCAAGTTCCGAGAAAGAGCCCAATCCTTATCTTGGATGGCGCGGAATAAGAATATGTTTAGATAGAATAGGAATTTTTAAAGAACAAATAAGAGCAATTCTTAAATCTTCAAAACTAAAAAATATAAAAATAATGATACCGATGGTATCATCACTCGAAGAGGTAAAATGTGCAAAAAAAATATTAAATGAAGTAAAATCTGAACTTGACAAAGACCCGGTATATGGAAGCATATATGATAAAAATATTCCCTTTGGCGTTATGATAGAGGTTCCTTCGGCTGTAATATTGGCAGATGAGCTTGCAAAAGAGGTGGATTTCTTCAGTATAGGTACAAACGATTTGATACAATATATTCTTGCGGTAGACAGAGGAAATGAACTTGTTGCTGATATGTATCAGGAGTTACATCCAGCAGTAATAAGAACTTTAAAAAGCGTAGTTGATGCTGCTCACAGAAATAACATAAAAGTAAGTATTTGCGGGGAAATGGCTTCTAATCCACTTTCCGCAATTGTTTTAATAGGATTGGGATTAGATGAACTAAGTGTTTTACCTTCTGTTTATACAGAAATAAAACAGATTATTCGTTCCTGCACATATTCGGATACAAAAAACCTAATCAATTCAATAATAAACTACTCAACAGAAGAAGAAATAAGAAATGCTGTAAAAAAATTCTATGAAATCGAAATAAAACCTTATATTAATTGAACATCAAAAAAATCTTAACCCTATGAATATAATAGAACAAAAAACAATTTGTAACATTGACAGAAGCAATATGTTTGCAGTATTAAAAAACTTTCATAATCAGATTAGAGATGCTATAAACATAGCAGAAAAAGTAAAGTTTCCCAAAAATTTAACTGTTTCCAACATTATAGTAAACGGACTTGGGGGCTCTGCAATAGGTGGTGACCTTGTGAGAAGCTATTTGCATTATACTTTAAAAATACCTTTTTTTATAAATAGAAATTATTTCTTACCAGCATATGCAAGTCGAGACACTCTTTCTATAATTTCAAGTTATTCTGGAAATACAGAAGAGACAATTTCTGCTTACAATGAGTCTTTAAAGAAAAAATGCAAAATATTAGCTATCAGCAGTGGGGGTGAAGTAGAAAAAATAGCAAATAAAAATGGTAATTTATTTATCAAGATACCCGGAGGATATCAACCTCGATGCGCATTAGGATATTCATTCTTTACGATTTATATTTCACTTTTTAAACTTGGACTATTACCAATTTCTAAAAAAGTGTTTTACAAAGAAATTTTTAGTGTTATTGATAACATTGAAAAATATTCAGGATATTTTTCAAATTATAAATCAAAAAATAATATAGCAATAAATATTGCATCAACTATTAAAGATAAACTTGCTGTAATTTACTCTTCAAATGATTTGCTCGATGTTGTTAATTTACGATGGCGTGGACAAATTTCTGAAAATGCTAAACAACTTGCATACGGAAATTTGTACCCTGAAATGAACCATAATGAATTAGTATGTTGGTGGCAGCCACCAAATGTAGATAAAAAAATTTCAGGCAAAAATTCTACCAGAAGGTCTTTATTAAATGATATCATTGTTATATTTTTACAGGATATAGATGATTATGATAGAATAAAGAAAAGAATGAGTATAACTTCCGAAATTTATAAGAAACTTGCAGGCAAAGTTATTAGTATTAAAGGAAAAGGCAGTAATAAATTGGAAAGAATATTTAATTTGATTTATACAGGTGATTGGGTAAGTTATTACTTAGCAATTTTAAAACAAGTAAACCCCACCCCTGTTGATGCAATTAGTTTTTTAAAATCGAAACTTAAATAACTGATTTTTATGTCCGCTCCAGAAATAATAATTATATTAATTAAAATACTAATTGTTCATCTCGTACTTCTTACTGCAGTTGCATATACTGTATATCTTGAAAGACGAGTATCGGCATTCATTCAGGATAGAATTGGACCTAACAGGGTGGGACCTGCTGGATTGCTACAACCCATTGTGGATGCAGTAAAATTGCTAATGAAAGAGGATATAGTTCCAGAAAAAGCAAATAGGTTTATTCATGCATTAGCTCCTGCAATATCAATGACTGTAGCACTATCTACAATTGCCGTAATCCCTTTTGGAGAGAAAATAATAATTTTTGGAAAAGAAATAAAACTACAGATTGCTTCTGTAAACATTGGAATCCTTTACATCCTTGCTTTGGTTTCGCTCGGTGTATATGGAATTACTCTCAGTGGTTGGTCTTCTAATAATAAATATTCATTACTTGGTGCTTTAAGGTCTTCTGCTCAAATGATAAGTTATGAATTATCTATGGGGCTTGCTATACTCGGTATAATTCTAATAAATGGTTCTTTTCAACTTAATACAATCGTAGAAAATCAATTTGGCTGGAAATGGAATATTATTTTACAACCTGTCGGATTTATAATTTTTTTAATCGCTGCTTTTGCAGAAACAAATAGAACGCCTTTCGATTTACCGGAAGCCGAGCAGGAACTTGTTGGGGGATATCATACAGAATATTCAAGTATGAAATTTGCACTTTTCTTTCTCGCTGAATATGCAAATGTGATAGTTTCTTCCTGTGTTATAGTTACTCTCTATCTCGGTGGTTATCAGTTCCCATATTTACAAACCTTTGGACTTTCTCAGAATTTAGTAAGTTTAATACAGGTATTTACTTTCTGTATAAAAGTTTTCTTTATGGTATTTTTCTTTATTTGGATTAGATGGACAATTCCAAGATTTCGCTATGACCAGTTAATGGCACTTGGATGGAAAGTAATGCTTCCTATAGCAGCATTAAATCTTGTCGCTACTGCAATTGTAATCGCTCTCTTAAAATAAAATATATTACTGATGAACAAAATAATTAAAGTTATCTCAGGTATTTTTCTAATCTTTATTATTCAAAATATTTCCTTCTCGCAAACATTCAGTGATTTTACTTTACCAGATCTTGATAATAATGATGTTACTTTAAGTGAATTAATAAACAAAGGGCCTGTTATGTTAAGTTTCTGGGCTTCCTGGTGCACCCCTTGTAAAGAAGAGTTGAAAAAAATGCAACCAATTTATGAAAAATACAAAGAGTATGGATTTGAATACGTAGCTATAAATCTTGACAATCAGAAGTCCATTGCAAAAGTTAAATCTTATATTACATCACAAGGATACACTTTTAAAGTCTTACTTGATTTTGAAAAGAAGGTAGTAGAAGCATACGGAGGTAAGGATGATGAAATTCCATATTCAGTTTTAATTGGAAAAGATAAGACCATATTAAATACTCACCTTGGTTTTAAAACCGGTGATGAAATAAAAATAGAAGAAGAAATAAAAACTGCTCTTGGTATAAAAGATTAAGTTTTAATTTTAACAAATCTATAAAACAATAACTAATATAATGAAGAGATTAATACTATTGCTAATTGTTTTTTTTGTTTTTTCGGGATCATTATTTGCACAAATCAAACTTAATGTAAAAGCTTCTCTCACAAATACTTTCAGGTATGGAAATGGAACCCAGGTAATTAACGCTCGAGACAGTGCAAAGGAATACTTTGAAAATCTTTCTGATGCAAGGCTTTCAATTAACGATATAGTTTTCGGAATGCGATATGAAATAAGTGACCCTATAGAATGGGGTAGAGATTTTAAAGGAATAAGAAAGAGATATGTAGAATATAAAGGCAGTGATGTGGTTTCTTTACGGGCTGGGGATTTCTTTGAAGTAATTGGTAGAGGATTATCATTAAATACATTTGAGCAAAGATTACTCGGCTATGATACGGGAATTGATGGAGTCAGGGTGTTTTATACGAATACTTTTGGTAAAAAAAATCCAGTTAAACTAAAAGCTGGCATATTAGGAGGAGATATTGAATACAGTGACTTTCTAAATCCTCAAAGAATCGAAACTTATAAAATACGGGATGCTAATATTGAAATATCACCATTTAAATTTTTAACAATAGGTGGTAACTATGTATATGCAAAAGGTTCTATTCCCTCGGGAAATATTATAACAAATATTACAGCTGACATTCCGGAGGTGTTTGCAAGCTTTAACTTAAAAGGAATTCAAATGTTTGCATCTTATGCACATAAGCACACAATAACCGACCCTAATCAGCAATATCCTATTTCCCTTTCAACAAATGGTGATGCTTTTTATTCATCAGTCTCGTATTCAACAAGTGGGTTTGGAGTTACTTTGGAATATAAAAATTACAGATTTGACATAACCGCTCCTAACAATAGAAGTTCAGAAAGACCAACTAAAATGCTACCCTTTCAGAACCCACCAACCGCAGTAAAAGAACATACGACAACTCTTGTCTCTCGAAATCCAAAAGTTGTTGATTTTAATGATGAGGTCGGAGCCCAACTTGAACTTAACATAGTTCCGAGCGATAAGTTATCATTCTTAATAAATTCATCAGTAGCATCAAGACATTACAAATACGAATATATTTTTTCAAATAACACATATAAAAGAGTTGAAAGAAGTTTTGATTTAATTCCTGCTTTTGATGATGAATTTGATCCATTCTGGGAAGTATACCTTGAATCAGAGTATTATGCTTCCGAAAAGATTTATTCAAAACTCGCTATATCAAAACAAAGTTTTGTTACATTTACTTATCCTAAATCAGTTGAAAAAATTTTTGCTACAACAATCCCTCTTGAATTTAAATATTCTCTTAAAGATGATTTCATACTAAAACTTATTTTTGAACAACAATGGGTACATAACTCGGTTCGCTTTGATAAAAAGGATTTTACGAATCAATTAATAGCAATAGGTTTTATTAAATCTCCTGAATTAACATTCACATTAAGCGGTGAATACACAAGTGATACAGAAGATCCCTCCGGAAAAAGAAATTGGTTCAAAGCAGAAATAACATATAATATTACCTCATCTAACTTAGTTACTGTTTCTTATGGAAGAGAAAGAGGTGGATTAACCTGTGCAAGTGGAATATGTAGGTATGTATTTCCTTTTGATGGTTTCAGAATACAAGTTCAATCAAAATTTTAAAATAAAAATTTGTATTTTATGAAAAACAGAATATTAAAACTCATATTATACTTCCCAATATTATTATTTCTATTTTTATTATACTCCTGTGAGAGCAATGATGGTATTATTCCAAAAGGAACGGGAGATCTAAAATCCAATAGCAAAACACTGGTAGAATTTTTTACAAATACCAGTTGTATAGGATGCCCTGTTGCAGGACATTATCTTGACAGAATAAATAATCTTGAAGGAGTAACAATTAACGACACAAATGTAATTATTATTAGAATACATACATCATTATTTCCAAATGACCCATTTCATAATTTTAACACAGTTGATAATCTTGCAAGGCAGACATATTATGGTGCTGGTGCTTTTAATCCACTTGGTTTTGCTAATGGAAGTATGCTACCGGTTCCTTTTGATGAGAATGGTTGGACATCTCAAATTAATATGAAGCTGAATCAAAAGAGCAACTTCGGATTAAATTTAACAAATGCTCTGGATACGATTACACGAAACGGTACGTTGATGATTCAAGTAGGGCAATTTTCAGGGCAACCAATTAATGATTTGGTACTACATATTGCTTTGACAGAGGGAGATTTATATTACAATGCTCCTAACGGCGAAACACACTTTTTTAATATTCTCCGTGATTTAATTACACCGTGCGGTGGTGAAAGTATTTCAGTAACACCCGGACAATCTACTATAATTAATAAAGAATATACAGTTGATAATAGAGTAATAATTAAAAATTGCGAATTGATTGTTTTTGTCCAGTGTTTATCTACAAAACAAGTATTAGTTGTTGACAAAGTTAAATTACCATAAATGTTTTATGAGAAAACACATCGAGTTTATTTTATTTTTTCATTTGTATTAATTATTGCATTCATTTTTCTTTCTGTAATACCCAAAGTTTCCTATTCCTTTTCAAAAAATTATATTAAAATATATAGTAACGGACTTTTTAAAAATCCTCTTGATACTTTGATTCCGGGGGATACAACAAAAATCGGAGATACAAAACAGAAAGAGATTTTACTTGAAAATCTACAAGACCAGAATGAAGATTCTGAGTTGCTTGAACAGCTTGAATATTTGGAGTCAAATCCAATTGATTTAAACACTACCTCAGTTGTAGAATTACAACAAATTCCATTTATCAATGCTGTAATAGCTAATAACATAATCAAATATCGAACTGAAAAAGGAAAATTTACAACCAAAAGAGAATTACTTGACGTTGAAGGTATTAGTGATGATTTATATGAAGAGATAAAACCTTATGTAATTGTTAGAAGCGGAAACAGAGACTTTATCGAAACGGAGGGTGGAGAAATTATCAGAGAAAATATAAAGAGAAAAGTAGATTTTATAAGTAATTTTGATGTGCGCATCCGCTCAAGGGTATTACAGGATTTACAAACAAGAGTAGGCTTTATAAACGGAAAATACTTAGGCACAAAGCCCAAAGTATACAATCAAGCGCGTTTAACTTACAATCAGAAAGACTTTATTTTAGAGGGAAACATAACTCTTGAAAAAGATGCAGGGGAGAAAAAATTAACAGATTTTGTTTCTGGATATTTAGAGTTGAGAGATTTTAAATTTATAAAATCATTGGTAATCGGAGACTATTCTCTCAACTTTGGCCAAGGAATTGGTATGTGGAATACTTTAAGTTTTTCAAAAGGAATAGATGCTGTATCCGGGTTAAAAAAAACTGGAATCGGATTAAAAAGTTACAGGTCAGTAACAGAATCACAATTTTTCAGAGGAATTGCAACTCAGATTTCATTGAATTATTTTGATTTTAACCTGTTTTACTCAGATAATTATTACGATGGTTCTATTGATACCACGCTAAATGAGATAACAAGTTTTTATTTCGAAGGATATCATAGAACAGAAAGTGAAATTAACAAACAAAATGCCGTTAAAGAAAAACTATTTGGTGGAAATATTTCTTACATAAATAAGGGGATAAGGATTGGAGCTCTTTATTGGACTTCATCTTTTTCTAAAAATATAGGAGCAGATAGTACAACTAAGTTATATACTTTCAGTGGGGATAAAGCAAATATGTTGAGTTTTTATTATGATGTGGTATTTAGAAATATGAATTTCTTTGGTGAATTAGCACGCTCGCAAGATGGAGCGGTTGCTGGTTTAGGAGCGATTCAATTTACTTTTTATAAAATTGCAGATATTATTTTATTATACAGGGATTACCCAGAAAATTTTGCTCCTGTTCATAGTTTTGGATTCGGTGAAAAGAGTGGAAACACGCAAAATGAAAGAGGTATTTATGCGGGTATTACTTTACGACCTATGTCAGGCTTAATTATAAATTCATACTTTGACCAATATAAATTTCCCTATCGTTCATATTTTGAACCCGTACCGCTTACGGGAAATGATTTTCTTATTAATGCGGATTGGAAAGCAACAAGAAACTTAAGTGTTTCCTTTAAGTATAGAAATGAAACAAAAGAAGAATCAAGAACAATCAAAGATGAGTTTAATCGTGATAAAAAAATTATTGATGCCAGAACTCAATTAAATTTCAGAGCAGGTTTTATTTATGAAATTTCTGACAGATTTATAGTCAGGGGTCGCTTTGACTATGTTTATGTTACTTATGACAAATATGGTGGAAATAATAAAGGATTTATGGTTTTTTCAAATTTCAGAGCAATTCCATTGAGTAATTTTGTTCTGGATTTAAGAGTAATTTATTTTAAAACGGATTCCTACGACAGTAGACTATATGAATATGAAAATGATATAAAAGGGGTTATGACAAATCTTGCTTTGTATGGACAGGGGCGAAGATGGTATATTCTGGCAAGATATAAACCATTTGATTTTTTTGAAATCAACGCAAAGTATTCCGAAACTTATATTGATGGGGCAAAATCAATCGGCTCCGGAAATGATGAAATTAGAAATGATATTAATAACAGATTAAACTTAGGGGTTGAAATATATTTTTAGAATGTAGTCAATTTATACAAAGAGATTTGTAAATTCAAACTTATTTCCATCAAATAAACCTTTATCGCTCAGTTTTAATTCCGGGATTACAAGTAAAGCCATAAACGATAATGTCATATATGGTGCCTGCAAATTACAACCAAGAGATTTTACAACATCATTTATTTCAAGATATTTCTTTGCTACTTCCTTAGCATTCTCGGTAGTCATTAATCCAGCAACAGGAAGGGGTAGTACTTTTTTTCTTCCGTCATATACAACTGCGATACCTCCTTTCGTTTCAATTAAAGAATTAATAGCTTCACAAAGTTCTTCATCCGTAGTTCCAACAGCGATAATATTATGTGAATCATGAGCGATACTTGAAGCGATAGCACCTTTTTTTAATCCAAAGTTTTTTATAAATGCAACTGAAGGTTTTGTGTTCTGATATCTATTCACTACAGAAATTTTTAATATATCATTTTCTAAATCTGATTTTAAATAACCACCAGAATTTTTCAATACAGTTTCAAATGATTTTGTAATTATCTGTTCATCAATTGCTTCAATAACTTTGATTTTGGCATCTTTTTCTGATTTAATTTCAAAATCTTTACTTTGTTTTATTTCAGCGTTAAATTTATTAACTGGTTCGCACTCAACCTTTTCAATTAGCGAAATCCCATTTTCGGCAACTTTAATGCCATCAATATAAGTTTCAAGAATATTAAAATCCTTTAAATTATCAACTATTATAAAATCAGCACAATCTCCTTTTCTTAATAAACCTACTTCAAGATTATAATGCAAAACAGGGTTTACACTTGCTACTGTTAATAAATCAAAAATATCTATTCCATCATTTATCCCGGTTCGGACTATTTTGTCTATATGCCCTAAAATCAAATCATCAGGGTGAATATCATCACTGCACAACATTACCATATCATTATTAGTAGTAATCAAAGATTTCAATTCATCAAAATTATTAGCAGCAGAACCTTTACGAATTAATATTTTCATTCCAAGAGAAATTTTTTCCTCAGCCTCCTTTAACATAAAACATTCATGGTCAGTAGTTATTCCTGCCTCTACATATTTTTTTAATTGTTCTCCCATCAGCCCAGGGGCGTGACCATCAATAACTTTACCTGCTTCTTTTGCTATTTCTATTTTTTTCATTACTTCAGGATCATGATATAATACACCTGGAAAATTCATCATTTCTGCTAAATATTTTATCTTGTTGTGTTCAAATAGTGTTTTTATATCTTCAGAAGTAATTATTGCTCCCGATGTTTCGAACGGAGTAGCAGGTACACAGGACGGAGCCCCAAAATAACATTTAAAGGGTACTCTACTAATATTATCAATCATAAAATAAACTCCATCAATCCCAAGAACATTAGCAATTTCGTGTGGATCAGAAACAGTTGCAACAGTACCATGTAAAACAGCAATTCGAGCAAATTCAGAAGGTACAAGCATTGAACTTTCAATATGTGCATGTGAGTCTATTAAACCAGGTAATATATATTTCTGATTAATCCTTTCTTTGCTTTCTTCTTTTATCTCCACAATTTTCGAATTATTAAAAAAAACACTACCGAAAAAAACTCTTCTGTTGATAACATCAACAATGTTTCCTTTTATTTCTTCCATTTTGATTTTTCTTTAAGTTAGTATATTTCTTTTAAAAAAACCACTGCAACAATATTTAATATTCAGAACTCTTTAAAAACTAATAAAATTATAGAAACAATGATATGCTTTATCTGCTCTAAAAATATTGATTGCATAAATTTATAAAGTTAAATTTATTTTTTAAAAATTTGTATTTATAAAAAAAATTAGTTTATCTATCTTAAAAAAGTGAAAAAAATACCATTTTTATTAATATTCTTATCTTTTTCTATATTAATTTTTCTTTTAACTCCGTTACTATCATGTACAAAAGGAAATATAAAAACAGAATATATTTATCGAAAAGAAGGAGATAAAGAAATATTAATAAGCAAAATTGAATATAATAAAGAAGGGAACAAAATCACCAAGATTAATTACTTTGATAACCGAGAAATTTCCAAAACAAGTTATGAATATAACAGGGAAAACAAATTGATAAAAAGTACAACCTTAATGGATGCAACATTTGGAACAGTTGACCTGGGCGGGGTAAATTGGGTATCATATACTACAACTTATATTTATGATGATAAAGGTAGAGAAGCCGGATTTAAAAATGAAGGTGAATCTTCCAGACTTACAATAAAAGAAGTTGAATATAAATATGAAGATGGTAATAAACCAACAAAAGGCTTAGAATATATTGGTCAAAAAGAAGGAGAAAAAATTCTTGCTTTCACGGTTGATTTTAAATACGATAATAAAGGAAATAAAATTGAAGAAATAAGGAAAGCTGTTATTGATTCTACTGATTTGGGCAGTTTTAGAGAAATTACAAGGTATGAATATGATAAAAATAATATATTAATTAAATCAATTACTTCATTTAGCAATGGAGAATTGGTATACATCCATAAATATGATTTTTTTTAAAAGGAATATTTTTAAATTAATTATTTCTAAAGGGATTAAAGTTTTCTACTTTCTTGGTTTCTTTTTTTTATTACTCCATTCCGGATGTACACAAAAGAAAGAGATAAAACCTGATAATTCAAAATACGATACCACATTAATTAAAATTGACACAATTTCTAATAAATCTAATGCCAATAAATTTGTTAAAAGTTTTCTTGGTAACGAAACACGAAATTATTATGGGAATGAGCCACCTTCAAAACTTGAAATATTATGGAAATGCAATATAGGTGGTGGAAAATCAAATATGCCAACAAAAAATGGAGGAGAAAATTTTCATTACGGTGCTGGTTGGACTGGTCAACCTCTTTTATTCAAGGAAAAAGAAAAGTTCTATTTAATTCAGGGGTCTTATGACCACAATCTTAGAAAGATTGATGCCGAAAGCGGAGAAGTAATCTGGAAATATAAATTTGATGATGCTGTAAAAGGTACAGGAACTATTTGGTACAACAATAGTCCCCAAAATTATGAAGAATGTATTATTATTTTACAGGGAAGTAGACAGGGAGTAAATTACTCATTACACTCAAAATACATTTATAGTTTTAGGGGCATTTCAGCAATTACCGGAAAAGAATTATATAGAATTAATGTGGAGAAAACCCCAAGTTATAGCAGAGATGTAGATGGTTCTGCATTAGTTGTAAATGATACAGCATATATCGGTCTGGAAAATGGAATATTTTTAGTTTTCAATCCAAATCCTTCAAGATGTCTGAAAGTAGAAGATCATTTCGAACCGGAGATTATTCAAAAACTGAAACTGTATTCAAATGAAGATGTGTTACACAGATGCGGTAATATTATTACTGAAAGCTCACCTACTTTACTTGGAAGAGATATTTATATATCTGCTGGTTCTGGTTATGTTTTTAAATATAATATTGATGAAAAGAAAATTACTTGGCAATACTATATTGGTTCAGATCTTGATGGATCATGCGTTGTTACATCCGACAGTTGCCTTCTGGTTTCTCTTGAAAAGCAATTTATATATGGGAAAGGCGGAATGTTAAAATTAAATATCAGGAAAGACCCATTAAATTGCGTAGAATGGTTTTTTCCGACACTTGATAGGACTTTATCTGCCTGGTCTGGTGGAATAATAGGGAGCGCATCTGTAAATGACAATTATATAAAAAATACCAATATAAAAAATCTTGCTGCTTTTTCGGGGATAGATGGTTACTTATATGTAGTTGATTATATGAAAATAGACTCTTCGAATAAAGTAAAAGGATTCGATAACAAATCTATGTTCTACAAACCTGAATTAATATTTAAATATTCTATTGGACCTTCAATAAGTACACCAATAATATTTAAAGATAAATTAATTGCGTGCAGTTATTCTGGAATTTATTTATTTGAATATAATAACAGACTTGAATTTTCTCTAATTGAAAAAAGAAACTTAATTTTTGAAGCAACACCTATAGTTTGGAATAAAAAAGTATATATTGCCGCAAAAGATGGGTATTTATATTGTTTTGGAGAAAAAAAACAGTAATATTTGTTTAATTATATAAACTAACGTTGATTAAAATAATGAAAAAAATATTTTTATTTGTCTTTCTAAGTATATTTTTTGTATACGGAATTTTTTCCTGCGTTTATTCTGATAAAAATGAAAAAAGCAACTCAATAAATCAAAATTCAGATACCTTAAAAATAGATACCATCTGGATTTCTGCCGTTGGAGATTTAATGTGTCATGGAGCACAATTAGAGGATGCAAGAAAATCTGATGGTAATTATGACTTTACACATATGTTTTCTCTGATAAAACCATTTATTAGTAAAGTTGATTTAGCCTTTGGAAATTTTGAAACTGTTTTAGCAGGAGCAGATAAAAAATTTACTGGTTATCCAACTTTTAATTCTCCAGATGAATTTGCAATTGCAATTAAGGAAGCAGGATTTGATGTCTTAACAACTGCCAATAACCATTGTCTTGACCGCGGATTTCAGGGAATTAGCAGAACTATAGAGGTTCTTGAAAAACTCGGGTTTTATAGAACCGGCACTTTTACTAATGAAGAAGAAAGCAATCAGATTCTCATAATTAATGTAAAAGGGATAAGATTAGCGGTATTAGCATACACTTTCGGAACAAATGGAATAAACCCTCCTGCAGGGAAGCAATATTGTGTTGCATATATAAACACACCAAAGATGAAAGAAGATATAATAGGTGCAAAGAAACTTGGAGTTGATAAGGTTATTGTTTGTATTCACTGGGGAGAAGAGTATCAGAGATACCCAAATTCAAATCAAAAGAAAATTGCAACTGAACTATTTGAAACTGGCGCAGATATAATTTTCGGCAGTCATCCGCATGTTATACAACCGATGGAAGTTAAAACAGTAGTTGATGAAAATGGTAAAGAAAAGAAGGTCTTTATTATTTATTCAATGGGAAATTTTATCTCCAATCAAAGAAAAAAATATACCGATAGTGGTGTAATAGTTCGCTTAAGGTTAATTAAGAATAACAAAACAGGTGAAACAATAATTGATAAAATTGATTATATCCCAACTTATGTTTCCGTAAAAAGTGGTTCATTTAGAATCCTGCCTGTATGGAATTCTATCACTGCTATAGAAACTAAAAATAATGAATCTTTATATTATTTCCCTGATGATTTCTCAAGATTGAAAGAAGTATGGAAAGAAACAACGACACACTTGACAAGTGAAGAATATAAAATATATCCCGCAGAAGATTCTTCAACAGAATAAAAAATTAGAACTGTAAAATATTTCCGTTAAAGTAAGAACAGATTTTTAATTTTATTAACTAATATATTTTCCTCTTTTTGTATAGTGTGTATGCAATAACTTATGTGACAGATGACCACAAGGTCCTTCAGTAAGGAATCTTTCGTAAAGTTCCTTCACATGTGGGTTTTCGTGTGATTTTCTAACCTCCAAGGATTCTTCTTCTGCATAAATTGCCTGTGCACGCTTCTTTCTTATTTCAGGACTGGTTGGAATTGGCTGTCCACCACCTCCTATACAACCACCCGGGCAAGCCATAATCTCAATAAAATGAACATCGTTTAACTCTCCTTTTATAAGCATATTCATCACCTGCTTTGCATTTGCAGTACCGTGAGCCACCATAAAATTTAGTTGGATCCCTTCAAGAAAATTCCATTCTTCTTTACAGTTTTCCAGTTTAATTGATGACTGTCGAATTCCTTCAAAACCTCTACATGGTTCAATTTTTAAATTCTTAAATGGAACTTCCCTACCAGTAACTATTTCATAAACAGTTCTTAACGCTGCTTCCATTACACCACCCGTTGCACCAAAAATTAAACCTGCTCCTGAGGCATCACCAAAAGGACTATCAAAATGTGAAGGGGGCATTTCAGGTAAATATATCCCTGCTTCTCTAATCATCTTTGCAAGCTCCCTGGTTGTTAATCCATAATCTACATCTTTATATCCGGAAGCATTCATTTCAGGACGATTGCACTCAAACTTTTTAGCTGAACACGGCATAACTGCAACAGAAACAATATTCTTAGGATCAATTCCAACCTGCTGAGCATAGAAAGTTTTTATAATTGCTCCAAAAATTTGTTGTGGCGATTTCGTTGTAGAAAGATAATCAAGATATTCAGGATAAAAATGTTCAATAAATTTTATCCACCCAGGCGAACAAGAAGTAAATTGTGGTAATTTTACAGTTGGGTCTTTATCTACCAGTGCTCGTTTCAATCTAAGTAAAAGTTCTGTTCCTTCTTCCATAATAGTAACATCCGCAGCAAAATTTGTGTCAAAAACAGCATCAAATCCTATTCTTCTGAGAGCGGTATTCATTTGTAAAGTCATTGAATGACCGGGTTCTAAACCAAATTCTTCTCCAATTGATGCTCTTGGCGAAGGTGCTGTTTGAATTACTACATGTTTTTCGGGATCATCTATTGCTGCCCAGATTTCATCTGAGGGGTCATTTGCATGTAATGCTGCAGTTGGACAGCGATTAATACACTGTCCACAATAAATACAAATAACCTCAGCAAGAGGTTTTTCCATAAATGTGCTAATATGCGTTTTATCTCCTCTATCAATAGCTTCAAGTACTCCTACTTCTTGTAAGTCTATACAGGTTCTTACACATCTTTTACAAAGAATGCATTTAGACATATCACGAATTACAGCAGGTGAAGAACTATCTACTTTATATTTGGGCTTCTCAATATGACCAAATGTAAATGTGTCAACTCCATATTCTCTTGCAAGATTTTGTAATTCACAATTACCGTTTCTAATACAGGTATAACACTCTCCATAATGCTCACTTAAAAGTAAATCTATTATATGTCTTCTTGCTTTTCTAACTTCAGGGGTTGATGTTTTTACCTTTATTGGAGAAGTTATTGGAAAAGCACAGGATGCCTGTAAAGTTTTAAATCCTTCTACTTCTACAACACAAACTCTACATACTCCTGCTATACATAAATCCTCGTGATAGCATAAGGTTGGAATATGAATTTGATTCTGTTTACAGGCTTCAAGAATTGTTGTACCAATGGGAACAGAAATTTTTTTCTCATTTATTTCTATTGTAACATTTCCACCTATGGTACCTGTGGTATCAGTCTTTTCTACTTTATGTGCTTGCTGACTTACTGGTGCTCTTGATGTTGATTTTGTTGATTCACTCATTTTTTTACTCCATTACCATTATTACCAAAAATTTCCTCTTTAAAATTTTCTAATATAGATAAGAAAGGATTAGGGCTTGATTGTCCTAATCCACATTTTGAAGATATTTGCATTGTTCTTCCAAGTTCTTTAAGTTTATTTATATATTTCTCATCATATTCGCCACTTTCCAGCATTTCTACACCTTCAAGTAATTTCACATTTCCCGCCCTGCAAGGAGTACATTGTCCACAGGATTCTTCTACAAAGAATTCCATAAAATTCTTCAATACCTTAATCATACTTCTGCTCTTATTAAAAATCATAATTGAGCCACCTGTTGCTGCATCCTCGTAAGCAAGTTTCCTGTCGAATTGTGAAGAATTTAAACAGATTCCTGATGCACCACCAACCTGAACGGCTTTTGTATCTTCTGCCTCAACAAGTTTTAATATTTCATTAATCGTAGTACCCCAGAAAAGCTCATAAACGCCAGGTTTTTTACAATCACCAGAGATAGAAAACAGTTTTGAGCCTGTGGATTTATCAGTTCCCATTTTTTTATACCAATCTCCACCTTTCAATATTATATGTGGAACTGTTGCAAGAGTCTCAACATTATTTACAGAAGTAGGTCTATTTTCAAACCCTGTGTTTACTGGATAGGGAGGTCTGTTTCTCGATTCGCCTCTATGTCCTTCGAGTGATTCAATTAAGGCTGTCTCTTCACCGCAAACATAAGCCCCAGCTCCTAACCGAATAGTTATATCAAAATTGAAATCTTCCTTACCAAGAATTTTTTCCCCAAGAAGATTATCTTTTCTCATCTTATCAAGGTAATCTTCAAGGTCTTTTTTCATAAATTCATATTCGCCACGCAAATATAAAATTCCTTGCTTTGCTCCAATTGTATACCCACCAATTACCATACCATCAAAAACCAATTCGGGGAATTCGGTTAATAAAACCCTATCTTTGAATGTGCCTGGCTCTCCTTCATCAGCATTGCATACGATAAATTTCTCTTCACCTGATGCAGCGGCTGTCAACATCCATTTTGTAGAGACGGGAAAACCAGCCCCACCTCTTCCTTTTAATTGAGATAGTTTTAATTCATACAAAATATCGTTTCTTGTTAACGATAATGCTTTCTTTATTGCTTCTCCTCGTTTATAACCGGAGAATAGCACCGGACCTGTTCTCATATAATATTAAATTTAAATTTTCTTCAGGATTGGACCTACAAGTTTTTTCATTGATATAGAGTGGTCATTATTATCCATCAGTTCTGAAAAAATTTAAATAATTCACTTACAATTCAACTTAAATAGAAAAACAAAGAACTAAACTAAATTTACTATTTTTCAAAATACAAAAATTATCCTCCTTCTTCAATGTAATAATAAAAGGAATTTACATACAAAAGAATATTTCAATACTCAAATTAGCAGCAGTCATTATTAAAAGGCTTTAATTTTTTTACAAAATTATTCATTTAAATTGTTATTTTATTTCATATTTATTTAAAAGTCTCTTGAAAATCAATAAATTTCATATTAGTTTTAACTATGAATTTAAAATACAAATATTTAATATTTGTATTAATTTTTATAATATCCTTTGATATTAGCTGTTATATATTGCTTTTTAATTTTTCTTTAGGGGTTGTTAAGAAAGAAGGGGAAATAAAAATCTCTGAAATAAATGATATTAATAATTTAGATGTTCTCGTATTAAAAAAAGAAGATTTACAATCAATAGACCTGTCCAAACTAAAAGAAATAAATCATAAAGGGGTAATGTATGATGTATACAGAATTGTTGAGGAAAATTCACAAGTAATACTTTACTGTATTAAAGACGAAAAAGAGACAAAATTATTGAAAAACTATTCATCTTTCGTTTCTCAAACAAAAAATTCTCAGAAAAAACAAATTATAAATAATATAAGCATTTTTTTCACTCCTGGTATTATTAATAATTTCACATATCAACTACAAGATAAAATTTCTCAGTTCTATTTTTATTATTCAAAAAATTCTTTAGTTCAAATATATATCACTCCCCCCAGCCCCCCACCAAAGATTATAGTGTAATTTTATTTAGAATATTTCGTATTAAAAAACCTTTTTATTAAACTTATAAAATTACACTATGAAACATTTTAAAATACTATTAGTATTGGGCTTAATACTTAACTCAATAATATATGCTCAACATGAAGGAAAGGATACAACCATTTCATATATATATCCATTTGAAGTTATAATCACCGCTCAAAGAATAAACACTCCCTTGAAAGATTTACCTATCTCTCTTAGCGTATTAAATAAAGATGATTTAAATGCTACTTTAAATAAAAGAGTTTGTGCAGATGAAGTAGTTAAACTTATTCCTGGTATAAAAGTAGATAATCAAGCCGATGGTAATAGAATTCATCTTTCTATTAGAGGTCAGGGAATTTTATCTGAAAGAGGAATTCGTGGTATTAAAACTCTCCTTGATAATATTCCATTAAATGATCCAGCAGGATTTACACCTGATTTATATGATGTTGATTGGGGAACAATTAAAAAAATAGAAGTATTAAGAGGCCCCTCTGCTTCACTTTTTGGCGCAAGTTCTTCAGGAGGTGTCATCAATATAATAACACAGGATGGATATGATAAACTCTTAGGCGGAGAAGCCTTTTTTACTTATGGAAAATATAATTCCTGGAAAGCACTTGGACAGTTTGGCGCGACGGTAAAAGATATAGATTATAGAGTTTCATTTTCAAGATATATGGGTGATGGATATAGAGTACATACTCATTATTGGGGAAATAACATTTATGGAAAATTAAATTTCATACCGACCGGAAATATAAAAATTACGCCTGTACTCTATTACACTGAATCCTATAGTGAAAATGCAGAAGGCTTAAATCAACAACAGGTGGCTGAAGACCCTCAACAAGCAAATCCTGATGCTGTTCCTAAAAATGAATATCTTTATACAGAAAGATTTGTTGGAGGAATTTCAGGAAATATCGGTTTAGGTAAGAATTACGAAATTGATTTTTACGGTTTTGCAAAAGGGTATAGATTTAAAGAATCTGTTCCAAGTTCTATATTACATAGATGGTATTTTATTCCTGGTGGTTCAATTCAGTTTAATGCAAAATTTGATGCTGGAATTACCAAGCATAATATAAGTATAGGAACAGACTTTCAAACTCAAAATATTGATGAAAACAGATATGCAAATTTAGGGGGTGGAATTGAAGACTTTTCAACTCTTTTATCAAACCAATCAATTTTTCAAAGTGGGGTTGGTGGTTATATCATTTATAGACTCGGGCTGTTAGATAAGTGGAGTATTATGTTAAATGGAAGATATGATTATGTTCATAATAAACTTGATGATTATATTAAAAATCCGAGAGACCTTTCTGATACAAGAAATTTTGAACGCTTTACAGCACGGGCTGGTATAACTTATACCCCTGTATCCAATATAAATATATTTGCTGATTTTGGACAAGGATTTACTCCCCCATCAATTGAAGAATTGGCAAACAATCCGCTTCCTTTAGTTTTTGGAGGCTTCAATCCTTATTTAACTTATGCAAAATCTAACGGCGTTGAAGCAGGAATAAGAGGAGATGTTTTAGATAAAAAGTTCTCATACGAAGCAACCTTCTTTTATTTACAAACTGATAATGACTTTAATAGATTCAGAATTCCTGGACGACCACTTGAAACATTTTACAGAAATACAGATTCACTGGGAAATAGTTTAGGTAGTACAAGATTTGGCTCTGAAATTTATGTAAAAGTAAAACCAATAGACCAATTAATCTTTCAAGCTGCTTATACTTATTCAAACTTTAAGTATAAAGTTACTGTACCGGAAAGAATAATTATGGACGACACTACGATTTTCAAATACATTGAAGATGGAAAATTCTTACCGAACTCTCCTGAACATCAGGCATATCTTGATTTACAATATAACATATTACCAGAACTTTATGTTGGAGTAAGTGCTGAAATATATAGCCGTTCTTATATAGACGGCGCAAATATTCTATCAGAATCAGTTCCGGGTTTTGCTCTTTATCACGCACGAGCTGGGTATACATTTAATATTTATGGTTATGAATTGGAAGCATCTTTATTTGTAAAAAATATTTTCAGCAGAAGATGGATTGCTTTTACAGAACCTGACCCGGGCGGTAATTCATATCAACCAGGTACTCCTATAGAAGTTTTTGGTGCTTTAAAATTTAGATTCAAGTAGTTATATTGATTGAGGCTGTTTCAATATTTATTATTGAGACAGCCTCAAATTAATCTATAACTACTATGAAAATATTTGTTAAGAATTTCAGATGGGGTTTATTTCTATCAATAGTTTTTTCTCTTATATTTTTTAATAATCCAGTATTATACTCTCAGGAAGAAGAGGATACTCTTAAATACCAGACAGAAGAACTTGTAATTACTGGTTCGAGGTATATGAAAAAGATTATTGATATTCCTTACTCGGTTTTCAGGGTTGACACAAAGGAACTAAATTTTGGTAGAAAAATTTCTGCTAAAGATGTTCTTGCAGATGTTCCAGGTTTATTTTTACAATCAAGATTTGGTAATCATGATATAAGAATTTCTTTAAGAGGATATGGCACAAGGTCATCCTCTGGAATTAGAGGGGTTCGCATTTTACACGATGGCATTCCAGAAACTGAGACAGATGGAGAAACAGTAATTGATGCAATTGATTTTTCTTCGTTAGGAGGGGTAGAGGTTGTTAAAGGCAATATGTCATTTCTATATCCTAACTCCCCCGGTGGAGTAATAAATTTCATATCTGATTTTTCGTTTAATGAATCATTTTTCACGTTAACAAATCAGGCTGGTAAATTTAACTTTCGGCAAAACGGTTTTAAAACAGGTATTAAAACAGATTACTATAGATTTTTTCTATCTTATAGCTACAGAAATATAAAAGGATACAGGCAACACAGCCAAGAGTATCAACATCTTCTAAATTCTCTACTACAAGCTTATTTAGGTAGTAGGACCTCTCTTGATATTTTAATTAATTATGTAAATGGTTTTAACAGGCTCCCTGGTTCATTAACAGAAGAAGAGTTTAATACCGACCCATTTAAAGCATTAGACCTTGCTGTTTCTCAAGATTATAAAAGAATTACAGCAAAAGGTCAGGGCGGTTTAAGACTAAAAACTTTTTGGGGGAAAAATGAAAATAATGAATTAGAAATAACTTTATTTGGAGGTTTAAAAGATTTAGAAAAAACAGATGATGTTAATTATACAATTTCTACACGATACTCTCTTGGAAGTTATTTAAGATATACCAATAAAACCTATTTGGGAACTCATTATAATGAATTTACGATTGGTATTGATGCTTCTAATCAAAATGGACCGGTAACAGAATTCAATAATATTAATGGTAAAAAAGATTTAACTATCCAAAATCAATATCAAAATGTGTCTAACAATGTAGGTTTTTATTTTCAAGACCAATTCAGTATTATTCCGGAAAAAATTGATGTTTACTTTGCTGGAAGATATGACATAACAAAATATTCAAAAACTGCTTTACAGTTCAATGGTATGATTGACACCTCAAGGCAGTTTCAGGCATTTACACCGAAACTTGCAGTTAATTTCAAGTTACTTCCAAATTTAGCAATTTATACTTCTTATTCAATTGGCTTTGATGTTCCTGTCCTTTCTGAACTCGAAAATATCACAAAGGTAGGACCTCTTTTAACTCCAGCTTTAGAACCAGCAAAATCGAATAATTTCGAATTTGGAATAAAAGGAAATTTTCTTAATTTTGAGTCGGAATTTATGCGAAAAATATTTTTTGAAGTCACTTTATTCAACTATCGTATAAGTGATGATATAATTCCATATACAATTAACAATGCTACTTACTTCAGAACCGCTAATAAAACGAATAGATTTGGAATAGAATTAGGGTTAATGACAGAACCTTTTGATAGAGTAGAGCTTACAATTAACTATGTCTTTACAAATTTTAAATATTTAGATTACACTGCAAATGTAATAACTCCATCGGGAACTGTATTCTATAATTTCTCGGATAATCTGATGCCATCCTTTCCTCAACATATATTTAATATGATTCTTAATTATGAATGGTACATTTCAAAAGATTTAAATGGGTTATTACAATTTGATTGCGATTATCTAACAAAAATGTTCGTTGATGATGCTAATTCAAAATCAACAAATAGTTATTTTTACGCTAACCCACTTGCAGGAATAAATTATACCTATAAAAATATCAATGTACTTTTATATTTTGGTATTAATAATATATTTGACAAGAGATATGTAGGTTATATAAATATAAATGATTATTTTGGGAGATATTATAATGTAGGCGAACCACGAAATATATATGGCGGTTTGTATTTAAAGTACATTTTGTAATATGAAAAATTTTTTAATAAAAATATTCGTTATTTTATCTTTCCTCAATATAGCTTTGGGGCAAGAACTTTTTATTGGAAATAGTTATAGAATATATCCAAGTTCAGTTACACAAACCGAACCTATTGTGTGCGTTAGCCCCTTGAATCCTCTTGTTTTATTTGCAAGCTCGGTAACAATAAATACTACAAATGGATTTAGAAGTGAAGGAGTTTATTTTTCAACGAACGGTGGATTAAATTGGTTTGGATCTGATACCTGTAAAGGAGAAAATATTTTAAATCATGGTGGAGATCCTGGAGTAGCAATTGATAAAAATGGGGTATATATTTTAACTCACATTGGTTCTATTTTTTACGGGGTATATTCTCATTACTCTCTTGATAATGGGAGCAATTGGTCTTCTGCTTATGCAATAGTAACTCAACAAACAGAAGATAAAGGGACGACAACAACAGATAAAATACCTTCCAGCCCATATTATGGAAGAACCTATACTTCTTTCGTTAGGTTTATATCACCATTCCCTGTAATGGTATCTTACACTACTAACAGCGGGGTAAGTTGGATTGTACCTATCTCAATCAATTCGCCACCACCAGCAAGATGTTCAGGTGGAGAGTTACGAGTCGGGCTTAACGGAAGAGTATATAATTGCTGGGCAGGGGTCACTAATACAGTTCCCTACACTGAGGATTTCATTGGGATTGCTTATTCTGATAATGGAGGAGATAATTGGACAGTTTTTCAAAATATTTATGATGTAAACGGTATCAATGGTACTCTACCCACAAAAAATAATATTAGAGTCAATGGATTACCACGAATGGAAATTGACTTAACCGGAGGAGAAAGAAACGGTTGGATTTATATAGTCACAACTGAAAAAAATCTTCCTCCTGCTGGTTCAGACCCTGATATCATACTACATTATTCTTCAAATAGTGGAGTGAACTGGTCTTCAGGAATAAGAGTAAACCAGGATGAATTAAATAATGGTAAGATTCAATACTTTCCTGCAATTAAAGTAGATATTACAGGAGCAATAAATATAATTTATTATGATGATAGAAACACAACCTCTGATTCTGCGGAGGTTTTTCTTTCGCGGTCAACAAATGGTGGTTTGAATTGGACTGACTATCCAATAAGTGGACATAGGTTTAAACCAAAACAGATAACTGGAGGTCCCTCAAGTTATCAAGGAGATTTTATTTCTCTTGAATTTACAAACAATAACTTGATTCCTCTGTGGATGGATGATTATTCCGGGATTTATCAAATTTGGACAGTTCCTATTGATATAAATACATTTTCTGTCAAAGAAAAAACAGCAGAAATCCCACAGGATTTCACTATTAAAAAATGTTATCCCAACCCTTTCAATTCAACAATTAAAATCAATTTTACAATAAACAAAACACAAAATTACAATATAGAAGTTTTTAATATTAACGGAAAAAGAGTAGATTTAATCTCCTCAGGAATATTTTATCAAGGTGACTATCACCTATCCTGGAATGCGGAACGGTTTTCTTCAGGTATATATTTTCTTAAAATTAGTTCCTCTACATCTTCTTCAATTATTAAAATTGTTTTAATAAAATAATTCAAAATTTCAATTGCATTTATAATTCTTTCAATATCCCCACAATAAATATAGATATTTTTAATGTTGTAGAAAATTTATTGCGTTATTACTTTTCTTTTCTATATAATAATTATAAGAAGAAGAAGTTATTTAAAAAAATTGATTATATAACACTTTTTATTTTTAACAGTTTCTTTAATAGATTTTCAAGATTAGAAATTGGCAGCATATTACTTCCATCGCTTAAAGCTTTCTCAGGAGCAGGATGAGTCTCAATAAAGATTCCATCAACCCCTACAGCTACCGCAGCTCTTGCAAGTGGAGCAATGAACTCAGGATTACCACCACTAACTCCATTGTTTGCTGATGGCATTTGAACTGAATGAGTAGCATCAAAAATTACAGGGTATCCAAATATTTTCAAAATTATAAGATTCCTCATATCTACAACAAGATTATTATACCCAAAAAATGTTCCTCTTTCTGTAAGTATTATTTTATTATTACCTGCATTTTTAGCCTTATCCGCCTGATATTTCATATCCCAGGGAGAAAGAAATTGTCCCTTTTTTATATTTATTATTTTTCCTGTTTCAGCAACTGCTTCAATAAGCTCTGTTTGCCTGCAAAGGAATGCAGGAATTTGCAAAACATCAGCAACCTCAGCTGCGACTTCAGCTTCAATTTCAGAATGAACATCAGTTAAAATTGGCACTTGAAACTCTTTTTTAACATCATATAGTATTTTTAGTGCTTTTTCCATTCCAATGCCACGAAATGATTCCCCTGAAGTACGATTAGCTTTTACATATGAAGACTTAAAAATAAAAGGTACTTTTAATTTATTTGTAATTTCCTTTAACCTTTCACAGGTTTTAAAAACAATGCTTCTGTTTTCTACAACACACGGACCTGCAATTAATAGTAGTTTATCTAAATTTTTTAATTTTAACTCTTTCTGAAAATATTTTGGTAACATATTATTTAAATAAGTTTTTCTTTTTTAAATAACAAAATAAAATTTAATTCAAATAAAAAAAATGTTAAAAAAATAAAGGTGTTATTATATATTGACAAGTACCTATAAAGAAAATTTTTTGACACTCTAAAATATTTTTTGTAATTAAACTATTTATTTATAATTTTTACCAAAAAACATTTTAAATAATTGGTATTGGAATAAAAAAATTTTATTCTTAATTTATTACTGAAACTGAAAAGATAGGTTTGGGATTTTCTGCTTTAAGGATTGTGTTCAAAAGATAATATGAGTTGAACTTTACTTAAATTAACATAAAAATGGAAGTAAGATATCAATTTTTTGAAGAGCACAATCTTTTAATACATAAATTTTTTGGGGAATTTTCTATTGAACATTATGAAAAGTACATTGACATATCAACAGCACAACATATTGATGTAAGAAAAATACAAAAAATTTTTACTGATTTACGAGACTTGGAAGACTCCCCTCTGCCGGATAAAATAGAAAATTTGGTTGATAACTTATTAAGAATCAGGGAAAAAGTAAAAATGAAATCAATTAAGAATATATTTTTAGTTAATAAGCCGTTAACAACTGCAATTGTTAGTTTATATCAGGATAAGCAACTTTCAAGAGGCTTCGACTATAAAATCTGTTCCACTTTAAAATATGCTATCCATTACCTTGGGTTAAATTACACAGAAAAAGAAATGGAATTTATAATCCAAAACTTAAAATATAGAATTTAAAATTCTTACATTTTTATATCAAAACTACAAAAATCTTCCCGATTACATTTCAATAAAACTTTCTTAGTAATTCTATTTGACACTTTTGAAAATGAATTAAAAATTAGTAGTAAAATCATAGTATGTAAATTCCAATTGCTATTTTTTATGATTTTTTATTTATAATTTTTATTAGTAAAATTTCAGCCCCACTACAAAAAAATGGAATGGAACAAATAAGTTATATAAACACTTCTTTTTTAAATTATATATTGGATTATTAATTTTATATTATAATATTATCTAATTGATTATTGTTTTTTTATAGGGAAAAACAAGAGTCAGGAATTAATAATTTAATCTTTTTGTTAATTATCATAAATTGATAGAATTTAAAAAACTTGTTAAAATATTATTATAAAATAAAAAAATATGTATATTTATATTAATAAAAAAATTTTCATAAACTAAACAAATAGACAATGGAAGAAAATTTAAATAAAAGAAGTACCCCCAAGAAAACAGAAGCCGGATTTAAAAGCAATTTTGGAAAAATTGGAACAAAAAATCGTGATTGGTGGCCTAACCAGTTAAGGCTAAATGTTTTAAGACAGCATTCATCTAAGTCCAATCCTATGGATGAAGATTTCGATTATAAAAAAGAATTTAATAGTTTGGATTATTGGAAATTAAAAGAAGATTTACGAAAACTTATGACTGATTCACAGGATTGGTGGCCCGCGGACTTCGGACATTACGGTCCTCTTATTATTAGGCTTGCCTGGCATAGTGCAGGAACCTATAGAACAGGTGATGGACGTGGTGGAGCAGGCAGAGGACAAATAAGATTTGCCCCTCTGAACAGTTGGCCTGATAATGTAAATCTTGATAAAGCTCGAAGATTGCTTTGGCCTATAAAACAAAAATATGGTAAGAAAATATCATGGGCAGATTTAATAATTCTTGCTGGAAATGTTGCTTTGGAATCTATGGGGTTTAAAACCTTTGGGTTTGCTGGTGGTCGAGAAGATGTCTGGGAACCTGAAGAAGATGTTTATTGGGGCTCGGAGACAAAATGGCTTGAAGACAAAAGATATACAGATGAAAGAGAACTTGAAAACCCTCTTGCTGCAGTTCAAATGGGGCTGATTTATGTTAATCCGGAAGGACCAAATGGGAAACCAGACCCACTTGCTGCTGCAAAAGACATAAGAGAAACATTTGCCAGAATGGCTATGAATGATGAAGAAACAGTTGCACTTATTGCTGGAGGTCATACTTTTGGTAAATGTCACGGAGCAGCAGAGGCAACACATCTTGGACCTGAACCTGAAGCTGCTGATCTTGAAGAACAGGGACTTGGATGGAAAAACAGTTTTGCTACAGGAAAAGGTCCCGATACTATTACAAGTGGTTTAGAGGTTACCTGGACTCAGAACCCAATAAAATGGACTAATTTATATTTTAAAAATCTTTTCAGTTATGAATGGGAATTAACTAAAAGTCCTGCAGGTGCTTATCAATGGGTTGCAAAAGATGCTCCGGAGAATATTCCTGATGCCCATAACCCAGATAAGAAGCATAAGCCAACAATGTTAACCACAGATTTATCACTTAGGTTTGACCCAATATATGAAAAAATTTCAAGGCGATTTTATGAAAATCCAGACGAGTTTGCAGATGCATTCGCTCGAGCTTGGTTTAAACTTACCCACCGTGATATGGGTCCACGTAGCCGTTACCTCGGACCTGAAGTACCAAAAGAGGAATTAATATGGCAGGATCCAATCCCAGAGGTAAATCATAAATTAATTGACGAGAATGATGTAAAAGACTTAAAGGAAAAAATATTAGCTTCTGGATTATCAATTTCTCAACTTGTATCAACCGCGTGGGCTTCTGCTTCTACTTTCAGGGGTTCAGACAAACGAGGTGGGGCAAATGGAGCTCGAATACGGCTTGCTCCACAGAAAGATTGGGAAGTAAATAATCCACCATTATTGAAAAAAGTACTTGAAACTCTTGAAAAAATTCAAAATGATTTCAACAGCAAGCAAACTGATAATAAAAGGGTTTCTCTTGCGGATTTAATAGTTCTTGCAGGATGTGCAGGTATTGAAAAAGCAGCTAAAAATGCTGGCTATGATGTAACCGTCCCGTTTACACCTGGTAGAATGGATTCTTCGCAGGAACAGACTGATATTGAATCTTTTGCCGTTCTGGAACCTGAAGCAGATGGTTTTCGGAATTACTTAAAAAGAAAATATCAAATATCATCAGAACACTTGCTTGTAGATAAAGCCCAACTATTAACTTTAACTGCCCCAGAAATGACGGTTCTTATTGGTGGTATGCGTGTATTAAATACTAATTGGGATAATTCAAAACATGGTGTTTTCACAAAACGGCCTGAAACTCTAACAAATGATTTTTTTGTAAACCTTCTTGATATGAATACAGTCTGGCAACCTATATCAGATGATAAAGAAATATTTGAAGGAAGGGATAGAAAAACAGGGGAATTAAAATGGACAGCAACAAGAGTTGATTTGGTCTTTGGTTCTAATTCAGAACTTAGAGCACTTTCAGAAGTTTATGGCAGTTCAGATGGAGAGGAAAAATTCATAAAGGATTTCATAGCTGCCTGGAATAAAGTAATGAATCTTGATCGCTTTGATTTAAAATAGTATGAACCGTTTATATTTATACAAATGCTATAATTTTAATTATACTGAGAAACTCTTTTAGAACTATGCATTAGACCATATTCATGGTTTGCAATTATTAAACATTTCAGTTCAGCACTCTTCACTGCAGTATAACGGGTTGTGTTTCATCTGCCCCATTAAACTGCAGCAAAGACTGGATAATAATGCGGTTTTTTATTATCATATTTCTAATTGTATTTTAGGTGAAACAGAACAACCGTTTAGCTTTAAAAGTATCCGCTGTTTACAATAGACTTATTTAGGATCAAGGAAATTACAAGAGACAAGTGTCTTATAACAATACAGTCTTTAGTTATCCATCCCCCTTGATAGGAACCGGAGCCTCAGCACAGAATCCGCCATCCTCCGTATTGATAAGAATCATTCGCCACTATCTTTTCAATTAGATCTTTTGTGGAATAGAGTCATTTAAAAGTTCAGCATTCTGCGTAAAAACCTCTGTTTTTTTATTCTGACCTACAACAAGAGTAAGCAGTTCCACAATGAAATTAGACAAATCTTCAAATACAGGGAGTTCGAGTGCAGTTTTTTACCTGCAATCGTATTATCCTTGCCCCAGTATCCGGACTGGACAATTCTTTTGCAACATCAATAAGGTCAAGCAGGTAGTTGCGGATGTCATCGAGATTCTTGACTTTCTACAATCTATTTAAGCCTGGATAAGTTTTCCAGAGGTTTGGCAATCAAAGAAATTTTCTGCAAGTAATGATTTATTTGGTTTGCCGGAATCAGATACATAACCACCAACATTACGGGCATATTATCAGGGGTGCCTTAATCTATGCCTGTTGGAGTTCACCCGACCATACACCTGAGATATTCATTAAACGGTACTCGCGCATGCAGACATACCTAACTTTCATACAAAAATATTATACCAAGTTTCACAAATTTTCAAATCAAAGTTAAATATTAAATAAATATATATATATATTTCACTGATAGAATAATAGTTTTAAAACATAAAAACCTATTTCATTCTCTTGCAAACAATTATAATTCTAATTCTTTATAAATAAATTATTATCTAATGAATTTATTCAATCTCAAAAATTAATTTTCTTAATTTTTATTAAATCTATTTTTAAAAAATATTCATTCAGGTGTTTAAATTCTTTTTTATCAAATAAAATATTTCTTAAAATCTCTCATTAAACAATTTGCTACATTTACAAAAAAGATAATTACCAAAGATTTAAAGATATAATCAGCAATAGGAAATAAATATTCTACCACCAGAGTTACAGGAAGAATAAATTATATTCAACTTTTTAAAGTCAACTTTAAAAGTGAAAATTAGCTTTATCACATAATGTAAATCTGACTAATACTTTATGCTTACGAATTAAACTTTAAGAGTAAGGCATAATATTAAAATCACAAACAATAGTTCGATTTTCACACCTCTAATTACAAAAATTGCGCTAAAAGCAATTAAGAAAAAAGTTTCTGTTTCTCTCCGTTAAATAGAAAGTGTTTACTCAACCTATGTTTTGATAGAGAATAAATACATCGCTCTATAGGAAAGTAATAATGTTTTTACTATAATATGTATTGGTTTGTCTGAAATTACTATATAAAATAGAAAAATTATTCAATAGTAAAAGCTGTTAATCTCTTTCCTTTGGTTTCTGGTAATGTCCATACCCATAATCCTGTCAGTAATGCAAAAAATGCTGCTATAGAAATACCTACACTTAAATCGTAAAATTGTGCAACCCAGGTAATAATGACAGGGGTAAAAAATTGCACTCCGCGTGCAAAGTTAAAGGCGGTTCCCATAGCAGTATTTCTAATTTTGGTAGGAAATAATTCTGAGAATAAAGGTCCATAGCCACCAAACATACCTGTGCCGAAACCAACAAGGAACATAAAAATGAGAATAAAATATTGTTGTTGTGATATGACCCACCAGAAAATTGTTATCATCAGAAGTCCTGCTGCCATTATAAAGGAATAAATTGTATATGCTGGTCTTCGCCCAAATTTATCTGCAATAAATCCAAAAGAAGCATACCCAATAAATCCTCCAGTTTGAGTTATCAGCATAAATAAAGCAGATATAGCAAGTGAGAAATGCCTTTCAGTGTGTAGATATCCAGGCATCCAGGAGTAAGTATACCAATAAGCTGACATATCAAAAATAGCGAGTACCAGTGAAAGTATGAACAACTTCCTGTATTGTCTGGATAATAAAAGAATAAAATTATTTTTTCTTTCCGTTATATTTGGTATTGTACTACCTTTTATAAGAAGTTTTCTTCTTTCTTCCCAGATATCTGATTCAGGTAGGTATCTTCTTATAAAGATTACAAGAGCTGCTGGTAATACTGAAACAAAAAAACTTGCCCTCCAACCAATTATAGGAGCAATGTAACCTCCTACAATAGTAGCCAGAGCAATTCCCACGGGGGCACCAGTTTGCATAAATGCTCCAAAACGTCCCCTAACCCTTGCGGGAAATGTTTCAGCTATATATGTTTGCCCAGTACCCCATTCCCCCCCAACACCAAAACCTGTAATTACACGAAAAACCAACAGGAAGGGAAGAGAAGTTGCAAGTCCACAAAATAAAGTTCCAAAGCTATAAGTTAGTATCGTCCACATTAATACCTTTTTTCTTCCATAGATATCAGATAGGAAACCAAATATTATTCCTCCTATAGCTGTTGCTGCAAGACTTGCACCCAGTATAAATGAAATTTCAGTATTGGTTAAATTCAGTTCAGCTTTTATTGGAATCATCAAAAAGGTATAAAGTATCAAATCATAAAAATCAAAAACCCAACCCGCCCAGCTCATTAAAAGAATTTTGTAATGTTCTCTGGTAAGCTTTTCAGCTTCATTAAGGAGTTTGTGCATTTTTTGATAATTAAAGATTAAAAATAATCTACATCAATTTTATAAGCAATTAAGAAGGATATTAAACTAACTTATTAATACTGTTATAATAAAACTTTATATTATAAGACAATCAATTTTCGAGTTTCAATTTTATCAGTAGATTTTTTTATCAGAATTGTTCATCTTCAAGATGAAACTTATGTAAGAACCTATGAAAGATTGGGGCTATAATGATTGCAAAACTTGTAAGAAATGCTATCCCGCTATAAAGTGCATAAAATCCGGAGAAAATTTTCGCTGAATCATTAGTAAGAATATCAACCGGTCCCATCCCTCCTAAAATCATAGAAGCATTAAGAAATGCATCAACAAAACTAAGTCCTCCTATAAAATGATATCCCAATACACCCATAGATAAAGAGAAGCTTAGGAATATAAAGTCTATTAATACTGCAATTAAAAGCCGTCGTCTAAACCTTCGACGACTAATAATTTTTTGATGCTTTTTTTCGAACATTTAAATTAAAATAAGTTTTCAGTTCTTGAATTTAGTTTTTAACTGATGTAAGTATCTTAATTGTATTTTAAAATTGCAAGTTAAATTTTAGCACTCTTAATTGAGGGTGGAAGTAAATTTTAATATTTATTTTAAGAGAAAATTTACCTTATAAATTAGTAAGAAGTAATATATTTTTATTAATAAATTTTTTTATGAAAAAATATTTTAAACAAATGAAACAATTAGGCAAGATTGGAGTTTTATTTCTAATTGCAATTTTATTTTTAACTTCATCGTCAAGCTGTTCTAAAAAGGAATTTAAGAATATCTGGAACGATAAATTTGATTTTATTTACAACATTCCCCCAATTGTATTTCATTACTATCATGGAATTCTTTCAGGTAGTTACCCATCAAAAAAAGAAACAATTGAAATACATTTCGAAGATGTATGTAAATACTTAGGGCATATTTGTCTTTGCGGAGCGGGTGGTTACAAGATATCAGAAATCGCAATTAATTCATTGAATAATACGGATAGTTTTTTAGAAAGGGGGGAATTTTTATTTATAACCAGTAAAGAAAATACAGTAAGTGATGTAGTCGCTTATATTCTTGGTTGCACGAGAAGAGAATCTACCGAAAGAAATCAATATTTTGTTGATACAACAATACAAGCTCCAAAAAGGGAATATCATTACTATATAGGGTACCCCCCAGAGAGAAAAGCCGTCCATATTATATATCGCAAGCATCTACTTATAGGTAATCAATTAATGGATAGTCTCTGGAAAATTGAACTTGCCTATGAAGACAATCCTCACAGTGTCAATCAATCTGAAATAGAAATATATCAAAACGCTTTATATAATATGATAAAAGATGTTTTGTTCGATAAGAAAAAAGAGGCATTTGAAGTAGAACAAATTAAGTACGAGGACTTTCTTCTGATGGTGGAAAAATTTAAAAAATGAAAGATAAAAAAATTATAATAAATGTTGTTTTTTTATTTTTAATTAACCTATTTAAAAATATTGAATTTCGAATTTTATAGGTTAATATTGATTATAAAAATCATTTTTCAAAACGTTTAAATATATTTTTGGACCGGTTCCTTCAAGAAGGTTAGGTTTATCTTTAGGAATTGATTTAGTTCCTAAAAAGGTTTGTTCTCTAAATTGCATCTATTGTGAGGTAGGTAATACTACTTTGTTAACAACAGAAAGGAAAGAATATATTCCCTTAGAAAAAATAAAAGAAGAGTTAACAGAATTTTTTAATAATAATCCCGATCCCGATTATTTTACTTTTTCAGGCTCTGGCGAACCCACTTTAAATATAAAAATTGGTGAGATTATCGATTTCATCAAGCAGAAAAAACCAAAAATACCAGTTGCAGTATTAACAAATGGGACACTTCTCTATGATAAAAATGTAAGGCAGGAGTTAAGAAAAGCAGATGTGGTTTTACCTTCATTAGATGCTGCTACAAAAGATGCTTTTAGAAAAATTAATTGCCCGATAAAAAATTTAAGTATAGAAAAATACATTCAGGGTTTGATTGAGTTTAGAAAAGAATATAATGGAAAAATATGGCTTGAAGTGTTTATCTTACCTGGATACAATGACGGAGAGCTACAATTAAAAGAAATCAAGAAGGCAATTTTAAAAATAAAACCTGACTTAGTACAGTTAAATACTTTAGATAGACCTGGCAGAATAAAATGGTTAAAACCTGCAACGGAAGAAGAATTACAAAAGATTATTAATTTTTGGGGATTAGACAATGTAGAAATAATTTCGGTTTCCCAAAAGAAAAAATATATCAATTCACATTCAGCAGATAAAGAACCCTCAATTATTGAATCTATAGCTCGAAGGCCCTGCACTCTTGATGACCTGTCTATTATGCTAAATTTACATCCAAATGAAATAAAAAAATATCTTGTTGCATTAGAAAAAGAAAATAAAATAGAAAGAAGCAATCAAAATAGAGGGGTGTTCTATAAATTGAAAGAACAAATTTAAAAAAAATATATTTCTCTCTTTACTCCAAATAAGCATAAATAACCATCTATACCAATAAATCTTGATTAAGAAAAACCTGATTCTCTAAAATTAGGGTAATTTTAATAAGTAAAGACACTTGTTTGGAGGAATATTTATTTTAAAATAAATTCCTTTTAATTATATTTTTTTTTAAATAAATTATATCAATAATACTGAAAGGATAAAATATGAATACAAAAACAAGCACAGCAGAACCCAAACAAAGGAAAATTAAAGGGAAAACAATAATTGATATAGAAAAATGCAAGGGATGTGAATTATGTGTAACCTCCTGCAAAGAAGGTGCGATTTCTATGTCAAAAAAAATAAATAATATGGGATATCGATATGCGGTTGTTGTAAATGACTTATGTACCGGTTGTGCAAATTGCGCCCTTGTTTGTCCGGATGGTGTTATAAAGGTCTATAGGGAAAGTAAGAAAAAGAAAGAATTAATCGCAACTATTTCAAATGTTCAATCTGACATTAAGATTGAAATAGATAATCCATCAAAGGAAGATCTTTCCAAAATGGATTATATATAAAATTATAATTCATACATAAGTTTGCTCTAAATCCTCTTGCTTTTGTTAATAGAAAATTAATTTATTTTAAGTTAAAAGAATTAAAAATAATAAAATGGAAGAGCTTGATATTAGATTAATGAAAGGAAACGAAGCATTAGCAGAGGCTGCAATTCAGGCTGGCTGCGATGCTTTTTTCGGTTATCCAATTACTCCGCAATCAGAAATTCCGGAGTATCTCTCACGAGAAATGCCGAAACGCGGAGGAGTTTTTTTACAAGCAGAAAGTGAAGTGGCTTCTATAAATATGATTTATGGAGCTGCGGGCGCTGGTGCAAGAGTTATGACTACCTCTTCATCTCCGGGAATTAGTTTGATGCAGGAGGGGATTTCATACATTGCTTGCGCTCAACTTCCTTGCTTAATTGTTAATGTAAATCGCGGTGGTCCCGGTTTAGGAACTATTCAACCTTCCCAAGGTGATTACTTCCAGGCAACTAAAGGTGGTGGACACGGAGATTATCATCTGATTGTTCTTGCTCCAAATTCTGTTCAGGAAATGGCAGATTTTGTGTATTTAGGATTTGAATTAGCAGAGAAATATCGCAATCCAGTTATGATTCTTTCGGACGGTGCGATAGGGCAAATGATGGAGAAAGTTGTGTTTAAAAAAAGGGAAGTTAAGAAAGTACCAAAGCCCTGGGCAACGACAGGTAAAACTAAAGACCGCGAACGGAATATAATTACCTCTCTTTTTATACAGCCTGAAAAGATGGAACAGGTAAATATTGAACTGAATAAAAAGTATGCAGAAATTTGTAAGAATGAAGTTAGATATGAAGAAATTATGACAGAAGATGCTGAGTATTTAATTGTTGCATATGGATTAAGTGCAAGAATATGTCATAAAGCTGTACAACTTGCAAGAAGTGAAGGAAAGAAATGGGGATTGTTAAGACCAATTACACTTTACCCATTCCCATATAAACGAATAGAAGAAATAGCAAATCATTTAAAAGGTGCTGCAACAGTTGAGTTAAATGCAGGTCAAATGCTGGAAGATTTAAAACTTGCAATAAATGGAAAGGTACCTGTTAGTTATTATGGTAGAATGGGTGGAATTATTCCAAGTCCGGAAGAAGTAAAAGATAATCTATCAGAAATTTTTTCTAAATTTTAAATCAACAAAAGATAAAAACTTAATCTTATAAAGCCATGCAAGAAGATAAAAAATTAGAAGTCCCTGAATGCTTAACAGAAGAAGATCTGGAGGGTTATGAATTAATTTATGAACGCCCACATACATTAACAGATAAAAAGTTCCATTATTGCCCTGGGTGTGGACATAGTACAGTGCATAAACTTCTTGGCGAAGTCATTGAAGAACTTGGAATTCAAGATAAAACTATTGGCGTTGCACCAGTTGGGTGTGCTGTGTTTGCTTATGACTACCTTGATATTGATATGCAGGAGGCAGCCCACGGAAGAGCAACTGCTCTCGCTACAGGAATTAAGCGAGTTCTTCCTGATAAATATGTATTTACCTATCAGGGTGATGGCGACCTTGCAGCAATTGGAACAGCAGAAACAATTCATACTGTAAATAGAGGAGAAAATATTTTAATTATATTTATAAATAATGGTGTGTATGGAATGACAAGTGGGCAAATGGCTCCAACAACATTACCAGGAATGAAAACTACAACATCACCTTATGGTAGGGATGTAAGCAATGTTGGCTATCCATTGAAAATGTGCGAATTATTAGCAAATTTACCAGGGGCATACTATGTAACAAGACAGGCGGTACATACTCCAAATCATGTAAGAAAATGCAGAAAAGCCCTTCTGAACGGGTTTAAGTATCAAGAGTTAAAAAGAGGAACTTCATTTGTAGAAATTGTAACTAATTGTCCATCAAACTGGAAAATGACCCCGGTACAAACATTGAAATTTTTAGAAGAAGAAATGTTGAAGTACTATCCACTTGGTGATGTAAAACTGCCACCGAAAGAATAATAAAATACTTGAAAAACAAAAAAAGTAAACTTTATGGTAGAAGAAATAATATTTGCTGGTTTTGGAGGACAGGGAGTATTGTCAATGGGACAAACTCTTGCTTATGCTTCTATGATGCAGGGAAAGAATGTTTCCTGGATGCCTTCTTACGGTCCGGAAATGAGGGGGGGAACTGCAAATTGTATTACTATTGTTTCTAATGAAACTATAAGTTCTCCTATTGTTTCACGTTTTGACACAGCAGTAGTTTTGAATCAACCATCAATGGAAAAATTTGGAGAGCGTGTAAAACCTAATGGAGTATTAATATACGAAGCCACTAACATACTTAAAGCTGTGGATAGAAAGGATATTGAAATTTACCCAATTCCAGCTGCAGAAGAAGCTAATAAATTAAATAACACCAAGGTAACCAATATGGTGCTTCTCGGAGCATACCTTGAGCGAAAACCGATAGTCAGCATAGAAGCAATTATTGACGCATTAAAAAAAGTATTGCCTGAAAGATATCATAATTTACTCGCGGTTAACAAGGAAGCATTAGAAATTGGAAGTAAAATAATGAAGTCTTTGATGGCTAAATAATGAAGAAAGAGGTTTTAGATAAAGGATTTGTTGAATTAATTGATTACATTGGCAGTGACTTAACAGTAGTAAATTCTGCAAGAGTTTCTTTTGGAAAACAAAAGGGAACATTTGACGAAAGGGATAGAATTCTTGTTAAATTTCTTGCCGAAAACAAACATTACTCACCGTTTCGACATTTAATCGTACAGTTTCATATCAAAGCGCCAGAATTTGTTATGCGGCAGTGGTACAAGCATGTAGTAGGTATCGAAACAAGTTCAAGTTATCCTACTAAAGACCACGCATGGAATGAAATAAGTGGCAGGTATGTACCGGTTTCAGATTTTTATTTCCCTTCCAACTGGCGCAAGCAGTCAGAAGACAACAGGCAGGCATCAGAGGGAGCAATTGAAAACCAGGAAGAAGCAAATAAAATTTTCAATGAAACAATGGATTTGTTAGCAAACTCCTATGAGAAGTTGCTTTCTCTCGGCGTTGCAAAAGAACAGGCAAGAATTATTCTACCTCTTAATCAGTACACGGAAGTATACTGGACAGCATCTTTTCAGGCAATAATGAATTTTCTTGATTTACGCGATGACCCACATGCTCAATGGGAAATAAGAGAATATGCTATTGTTATTAAAGATATTATGTTTGAAATATATCCGGAGACAACAAAAATCTGGTTTGAAGTTCACGATAAATTTAAATTAAAATAACCATTCAAAACTCTATTATATAATTATAAATATCCCCTCATCCAATAATAGATTAATTTTAAATATTCAGATATTACATTTCTAAACCCATCTGATGAATACCACCAATTAGAAGCATTATACTCAGGATAATAGACTTCACAAAATACCTGAAATCCATCCGGTATAAGAATTTTTTTATACACCTTAAAAGTTCTCTTCGAATGAAATGCATCCGTTAGTATAATTACTTTTCTGTAGCCATATTTTTTTAAAGAGTCTGCAATTATATTTGATTTATTGTATGTATATGGATGTTCTAAATGAAAACAATAATATTTATAATTAAATTTGTAGCCGTTTGAATCCAGAACTTCTTTTAGAATTTTTGCAAATTTATCTTCAGGAATAAAATTCTGTTTATAAGGTAATCTTATTATCCACACCTCTTTACAATTTTTTTCATAATAAAGACTGTTGCATTTTTCAATGCTTGACTTCAATAAATTTTCTTCCTCAAGTAAAATTACATCTGCACTATTGGATTGATATTCTTGGGAGATAAGAAAACTTCCCAAACTCTCAAGTAGAGTCTTATGAAAAATGTAAACTAAAATTACAGAAATAATTAAAACCAACAGTTTAAATCTAATTGTAAATTTTTTCCCTTTTGCTTCCTTTAATATAAAGCTCAATTTACTTTTTTTAACTGCAATATAAATTACAATGTATAATTATATTAAGCAACGAATTTTAAACAGCATAATATTTTAGAAAAATTTATCACTTTATATGAATAAAAAATGTATGTAAATTAATAGAAAAAATAACAAGATGAATCCTATAAACAAACTATTAGTTGCTGTTATTCCTCTTTTTCCAAAAAAAATAGTAAGAATATTTGCAAGTAGATATATAGCGGGGGATAACATAAATGATGCTGTTAAAAAAGTTAAAGAACTGAACTCAAAATCGATAATTGCAACGATGGATGTCCTTGGAGAAAGCATAAAAGATAAAGAAGAAGCAGTACAATCTAAAAATGAATCGATTGAAGTACTTGAGTATATAGATAAGTTTAACCTTAATTCAAACCTATCTGTAAAGTTAACAATGCTTGGGTTGAATATAGATTATGATTTGTGTGTAGATTTATTAACAGAGATAATTGAAAAAGCAAAAGAATTCAACAATTTCGTGAGAATTGATATGGAAGATTCTTCGGTCACTGAAAAGACTATCCAAATATATGAAACAATGCGTAAGAAATATGATAATGTTGGACTTGTTTTACAGGCATATCTAAAAAGAACAGTAAATGATGTGATTCGTCTGACAAAGGAAAAAGCAAATTTCAGATTATGCAAGGGAATTTATGTTGAACCCAAAGAAATTGCTTACAAGAAAAAAAATGAGATAAGAGATAATTTTATGAAAGCATTGGAAATAATGCTAAAACGGGGAGCGTATGTTGGAATTGCAACGCACGATAAATATTTAATTGATGCTTCTAAAAAAATGATTAAAGACTTAAACATTCCAGATAGCAGATACGAATTTCAAATGCTATTAGGAGTTAAAGAAAATTTAAGAGATAAACTTGTTGAGGAAGGATATAAGATGAGAATATATGTGCCTTTTGGAATTCGTTGGTATCAGTATTCGATGAGAAGGTTTAAAGAGAATCCAAATGTTGCAGGACAAATCCTGAAATCACTAATAACATTCAGAAGATAAACCCGGTCAGATAGAAAATAGTTTTATGAAGTATATAATAGTTATATTAACTATCTTGTTAAGTATTGTATCATCTTCTAATGAGAATTACAATACAGCTAATCAGAGTAGTGGAAAAAATAATAAGGTAAGTATAGCGAGGTTAAAATATAGCGGTGGAGGAGATTGGTTTAACGATCCATCAGCGGAAGTAAATATGATTGAGTATCTTAAAAAAAATACATTGATTGATGTTTCAGATCCCAAATTTATTGCGGTAGATATATCAACAAATGATATTTTTAATTTCCCTATATTAATCCTTACAGGACATGGAAATATAAATTTTTCACCAGAAGAAGCTGCAAGATTGCGAAAATATTGTGAATCAGGTGGCTTTTTGTTTGCAGATGATGATTATGGAATGGATGAATCCTTTCGCAGAGAAATAAAGAAAGTGTTTCCCGACAGAAATTTGATAGAACTCCCATTTAATCATCCAATATATAATTCACATTATAATTTTCCTAATGGACTTCCTAAAATTCACGAACATGACCAGAAGCCCCCACAGGGATTCGGTATATATTCATTAGAGGGTAGACTATGCGTTTTTTATACCTATGAAACTAATATAACAGATGGATGGGCAGATACAAAAGAACATCAGGACCCACCCGAAAAAAGAGAAGAAGCATTTAAAATGGGAACAAATATCATTGTATATGCTTTGATGAACTAATTATTTTCAAATATTAAGTAAGAATTAAATTTTTACACTATATGAAATCTTATAGAAAAGAACTCTGGTTTGAAACCCAAAAAAGACGCGAATTCATTAATATTACCGGAGAAGTAGAAAAAACTCTGAAAGAAAGCGGAATTAAAGAGGGGATAGTTCTTGTGAATGCAATGCATATAACTGCAAGCGTATTTATTAATGATGATGAAAAAGGATTACATCAGGATTTTGAAGAGTGGCTTGAAGGACTTGCTCCGGAAAAACCATATTCAAGATACAAGCATAACGGTTTTGAAGATAATGCAGACGCACATTTGAAAAGAACAATTATGGGAAGAGAGGTTGTAGTTGCTGTCACCAATGGAAAGCTTGATTTCGGTCCCTGGGAACAGATTTTTTACGGAGAGTTTGATGGTAAAAGGAGAAAGCGAGTTTTAATTAAAATCATTGGGGAATAATTTTTTTGTTCTTATTACTTTTTCTGAAGTAATAATCTTTTTATTTCAATTTAATAATAACAAAAGTTAAATAATGTTGCCAACCAAAGATAAAGGATACAGATTAATTTTCAGATTGTTATCTTTTATTTTACCCCTTTGTTTTTATATATTCACTTTAGCACCCACAATATCTTATACTGATTCTGGAGAGCTTGCTTTAGCCTGTATAAAACTTGCAATTGCACATCCAACAGGTTATCCACTTTTCACAATTTTAGGAAAAGTGTTTTATTTATTTCACTTTGGAGAAGAAGCATATATACTTAATTTAATGTGCGCAATATTTTCTGCTTTCGCCACAGTTTTCTTTTTTAACATTATAATTCTACTACTAAACAACATAAAATCAAAAGCTCAAGGTAAAAATATTCACAAATATTTTAATGATTTAACGTTTAATATTATAGGTTTATTTTCTTCTTTCGTTCTTGCATTTTCAAGAACCTTCTGGGATTCTGCAAACTCAATAGAAGTATGGTCTTTACACAATCTTTTTATTGCTTTATTACTATATATTTTGATTAAAGCAGTAACTCAATCTTCAGAAAAATATTATTTGCTTTTTGCTTATATCTTAGGATTAAGTTTTACAAACCATTTATCTACAATTTTTGCTCTTACTGGATTTATTTATTTGTACTTTGCATATGAAGGTATTGGAAAAATTTCCCTCCGAAGATTATTTCTTCTGTTGATACCTTTTATTGCAGGGCTTTCAGTTTATATTTATCTTATTATTAGAGCAAATAATAATATTATTTCCTGGATTTATCCATTAGATTTTTATAACCTATATTACCATATAACTGGAAAGCATTTCAGCGGACTGATGTTTAAATCCTTTAAGTCATCAATAGGGATGCTAACAAACTTTTTGGAATTTTTTCCAAAGGAATATTTCTATGTTCCACTGCTAATAAGCATAATAGGTATATTTTATCTTGGAAAACTATCGAAAAGATATCTTTTGTTTACAGTTTTATTATTTGTTTTCAATGTAATATTGGCAATAAACTATGAGATTTTAGATTTTGAAAACTATTATTATTTAACTCCATTTTGTGTTGCTATATGGTTTGCATTTGGAATACTTTATTTGATGATTAAATTTAACTTAAGAACTTTTATAGTAACGGTTATCTCAATCATTATACTGCTGTTTCCAGTTACACAAAATTACTCTAAGGTTGATGAAAGTAATAATTATGTCATACGAGATTATTATATGAATTTTGTAAGCTATGTGCCCGAAAATTCAGTCGTGGTCACAGAAGGAATGGATGTTGCAATGCTTGCATCTTTTTACTACCAGATAATCAAAGGAATTAGACCAGATGTTGTAATTTTTAATGACAATCTGGTAGCAACTTCCCCCTGGTATATAAAGTTTATTGAACTGCATTACAAAAATTTTTATGAGAAAAGCAAAAACGAATTTGAGCTATATTTAAAAAATATTCTTGACTATCATTACAGTAATAAGAAAAATTTTGATAATAGAAACCTTATATCATCTTATGCCTCCCTGTACAAAAGTATTTTAGAAAAAAACGATGTATACTTTACTCAGGAATTTACCAGAAAATACTTAACAAATTCTGTTTTAACCCCGGTAGTAAAAGATTATAATTTAGTTCCTTATGGATTATTTTTCAAAGCAACCAGAGATAGTAACTTTATTGATGACGGAAATCCAGAATTTAATTATCAAATAAAGGAAAAACCTATAGAAAAATTAATTAAAGAAGACCCCTTTTACACAATAATAATATATGCTTACTACAATTCATATTTATCCAGGGCAAATTACCTTATACAAAATCAAAAATATGAACAGGCAGAACAACTGATTAAAAAGGCAGATAAACTTATTCCCGAAGAATACAAAGCAAAGCAAATGCTAAATAATCTTAATCAATTGAAAAACAGGAATAAATAAAATTTTTTTATTTTAATAGCACCATTCTTTTGGTTTCAACAAAATCATTTGCCTGAAACCTATAATAATACACTCCACTTGGAACATTTGATGCATTCCACTCAATTTCATAATTACCTGCACTTAAATTATTATTGAATAAAGTTACAATTTCTTTTCCAAGAATATCGTATATTTTTAGGGTAACATAATAATTTCCGTTGATACTGAATCTTATTTTAGTTACTGGATTAAAAGGGTTTGGTAAGTTTTGTTCAAGACTAATACTTGTTGGAAGTTCACCTTGAAGGTTTCTAATCCCTGTCAAAAGCCATAGGTTGTATAAAACCTGAAGTGAATCTATGGGGTCTTTATTTGTAGGAGTATTATTAACATTTAAATCTAAGTAATATGAGTTTGGAGGGTCGGTAGGTTTAGCAACCCGAATAAAAGCGGAAATAGAAGATTTATTATATTGAGTACATCTCGTATCTGCGCCAATCATTTTTGCTCCCTGTAAAGCAGCCATTAATTTATCGGCAAGAGTACCCTGTGTATTCAGAAACCTCGCTTGCATAGAATCAAGAACCTTTTGACCAAGTAATATATTACCCTGAATTGTATAAGTCGGTCCAATAATATGATTTTTATAATTCTGGCAATTAACTCCTGTATAGGCAGCAGTTCTTCCACCATTTATTAAATCTACAATTCCATACTGCCTTATTGTAGGATTGCCCTGAGCATCATGAGCAATCAAGGAATCTATTATTTGTTGTGGTGAAAGTCCCATATTCATTAATGTTCTTGCATAATTCTGATTGGTCGCATTATAATATGCCTGACAATGAATTACCCCAATCCCTGGGTGTACATCACTTAATATTATACATCCACTTATGCAGGAAGCTCCGGCACTTCCAACCTGCCCTGTAATAGGGTCAACAGCAGTAATTGAAAAGGTATCCTGTGTATAAACATTTTCTTTTGAGATAAAAAAATTAAATAATATTAAAATTAATATTAATAAGATATTATATTTCATAATAGTTAGTTTTTATTTATAAATTAAAATTAAACTTTTTTATTTACAAGTCTACAGTTAAAATTTTAATGACATACAAATTTGATATAGTGGGAGAAAAATTCATTTCAAAAGTACAATATATTTCATAAAAATCATTTTCATATCTTCTTAAGTTATGTACTTCAAGTTAATTGAAAATATCATTGCTAATCAGGTTTTTAAACAAATTCAATAATTTAATTCCCTGCATATATATCCTCATTAAATAATGTAAAACACTTTTTCTAAGAATGTCATTAACTCTTAGATTTATAAATCCTGAATATGATATTATTGATTGCCATTTCGATAACATTCACCAATAATAAATTGCATTGAAAAAGGGTTTAATTTATATATTGAAAAAAGATTTTTAACCATAGTAAATCTTGTCTCTAAAAAACTAAGTAGAACCAGTTATAAAGTTCAGTGTTAAAAAATATTGTAAAAAATAAATTGTTCCACTTAAATCTTCTGTTCATTAATTTATTAGAAAATTAAAATAGAATAAAAAATACAATCACACTACATATTACATAACATTAATATTTTTTGAAACCTGAATATAATCACTTTTTATTTGTCAAATATACCCCGAGAATAACCAACCCGAACCCAGCATAATGAAGAGGAAATAAAGTTTCACCATCAATTAATCCCCACAGTATAGCTATGGCAGGCATTAGATATGTAACCATAGTAGCAAAAACAGGAGAAGTAATTCTTATTAATTTATTATATAAAATCAAAGCAATTGCAGTTCCTAAAACGCCAAGAATAAATATCGAAAGCAAAGGGAACCCATAAGTTTTTATGTCCAATACTTTTTGAACAAAATCAGTTGTTAGTAAAAATATAATTGCAAGCGGACCGACAAAAAATAAAGCTTGGGTAGTAAGAGCAATTGACCCCGTATCTTGAAAATAATGCTTTATCATATTAGCATTAAAAGAATAAAGTATAGTTGCAATTATTACGAATACAGCATAAAAATTAAAACTTCCAAGTCCACCAGTACTACCCACAAATGTAATCCCAATAGTTCCTATCAATCCCAGAATTACTCCTAACACCTGAATAAATTTAAACTTTGATTTAAAAAATGCGATTCCAATTATTAAAGTAAATACAGGGGTAACAGCATTAACAATTCCAGTAATAGAACTTTCAAGTTGTGTTTCCGCCAGTGAGAATAAAAATGCTGGAATAAAATTTCCAATCAACCCGAGAAAAAACACAAGTGGCTTTCTACTTAATGGTATTTGCTTAAATGTTTTTATTGCCATTGGAGCAACAACAATAAAAGCAAATAACATTCTTGCAGAACCGACCTGTACAGCAGAAAATCCCACCAATCCCTTTTTAATTAAAATATAAGAAGTACCCCAAATAAAAGACAAAATAATTATTAATATCCATGCTGTTAGTCTATTATTTTTTAGCATTAAAGTCAAAAATTAATTCAAAATATTAAGTGAATAAAATAGTATTTATAATCAACAATTTAAAAGTACAAATTTCTGATAAACCCCAAAAACAGAAAAAGCATATTGCATATATTCAAAAAAATTTTTTTTATTAGCTTAGCTAAAATAAATAAACAACAAAATGCAATAATAATTTAAATTATGCCTTAAAAGGAATTACGCTTTTTTCACAAACAGAGAAAAAAAGGCATAAATTAAAGATGATCGTTTAGTTTTTCAACTATATAGGATTTTGGTACAGCTCCAATTATTTGGTCAACCACCTTTCCTCCTTTAAAAATTAAAAGGGTAGGAATACTTCTTATTCCATATTTTGTAGCAACCTGTACATTATTATCAACATCGAGCTTTCCAACTTTGACTTTTCCTTGATATTCAGCAGCAAGTTCCTCAACAATTGGTGCAATCATTCTGCAGGGACCACACCATACAGCCCAGAAATCAACTAAAACAGGCACATCGGAAGATTCAACTTCTTGGGCAAAATTCGAATCGGTAAATTCTAATGGATGCATAGTAAATAATTTAATTTGCTTTATTAAATTTTAAAAATACAAATTTAAATTTAAAGTATAAAAATTTTTCTAAAGAAAATAAAAAAATCATTGCATTTAATTAATAGAAATATTTCTTTCACCAAATAATTTTATCAATTCATTTATAAATTCCAATGTAGGTTTTACCTTTGCGTTTTTTATCCTGAAAAGCCTTGACAAATAACCATTTCCGTTTTTACACTCACCTGTAACCCCATTAGTTGAGCAAACATGTATATATAAGTTACATAAACCAGGATATTTTTCAATTAATTTTTTTAAAATTTTTAGCTCTCTATCATAACTTTTATTTTCAAAAAGATTTATAACAATGTTGGTTGCTATTTTTTCCTGAAAATTTTCTATTGAATAAACATTATCAACGATGATTTTGATTTTATCTCCGTTTTCTTCCGTCTTTCCTTCAATAAATACAAGATTATCATTCTTAATTAAATTTCCTTTATTCTCTATCAGGCTATTAAATCCAACACATTCTGCTGTTCCGTAAAAATCAATTAAATCAAAAGTAACAAATTTATTTCCCTTTTTTGAATATTTGTTTTGCACATTGGCTATTACTCCTGCAGCCCGCGCATTATCAATTGTCTGTTCTGCTTCTATATCTGATATATCATCACCAAAAGTAATATTTACAAAATTTTTAATTAGATTACTATATTTAGATAATGGATGACCGGATAGGTAAAATCCTATTGCTTCTTTTTCTTTATTAAATTTCTCTTTTGCTGCGAATTCACTAAATTCCTCAAAAATAAAATCTGTAGAATTATATCTATACACTTTGGTATTATCTGAAACTTCAAAAAGTAATTCCTGACCTTTGGCTTCCGGTTTTTCTTTGTATCGCTGAGCATACAATATTGCTCTCTCCAAATTTGAAAAAAGCTTATTCCGGTTGGGTTCAATAGAATCAAATGCTCCAGAATAAATTAGAAACTCAATTGCCTTTTTATTTACTAATCTCAAATCAACCCGAATTAAAAAATTAATAAAGTCAATGTACTTACCGTTTATCTGGCGTTCCTGCACGATATTTTCAGATGCTTTTTCACCAACATTTTTTATCGCACTTAGGCCGTATGAAATACAGTCCTCTTCAATTCCTTTTGCTTTATCTGCATATTCAACATCAAATCCAACTAAACTTGAATTTATATCAGGTTGTTTTAATTTTATTCCCATTCTTCGACATTCTTCAGCAAGTTGTTGCAATTCTGTATCGCTATCTTTTCTACATTCAAGAGAAACCGCAAGAAACTCAACTGGATAATGCGCTTTCAGGTACGCAGTATAAAATGCAAGTATGGAATATGCTACTCCGTGTGATTTATTAAATCCATAATCAGCAAAGCTTTGAATTAAATTGAATATTTTTTCTGCAATTTTTTCATCCACTCCGTTTTTAGTAGCCCCTTTGATAAAATCTTTTTTAAGTTGTCTCATTTTTTCCGGAATCTTCTTTCCCATTGCCTTTCTCATATTATCTGCTTGCGCCATCGTAAACCCAGCAATTTCTCTTGCTATCTGCATTGCTTGTTCCTGATATACAATTATACCATAGGTTTCTTTTAAAACTTTTTCTAATTTAGGATGCATATAGGAAATAGGTTCCCTTCCAAATCTTTTGTTAATAAAGTCTGGAATTAACTTCATTGGTCCGGGTCTATAAAGAGCGTTCATCGCAGCAAGATCATTTATATTTTTAGGTTTTAATTTGGAAAGGTACTCTCGCATTTTACTTTTTGAAAATTGAAAAACACCAATCGTTGCTCCATTTGAAAACAACTCAAATGTTTTTTTATCATCGAGAGGAATTTTTTCAGGAGTAAGGTCCAGATTATATTTTTTATTAACTTTATCAAGTGTTCTTTGTATTACTTTTAATTCCTTTAACCCCAGAAAATCTATTTTAATCAAACCAGCATCTTCAAGGGAATTCATATCATATTGAGTAAAGTAACTATTCTCTTTAGGTACCTTTGACAGTGGCACATAATCCGTAACATCACTTGGAGTTATCACAACACCTGATGCGTGTATAGAAGAATTTTTATTTAAGTTTTCAAGTATAGAACTATATTCAAACAGTTTTTTCTTTTCTTGTTTTTGCTGTTCTGTACCTGTTTTAAAATAGTTTTTAAATTCAGGGACCTCTTTGATACATTCTGAAAGAGGTTTTATCTTACCGAAAAGAGATGGAATTGTTTTGGTTAATTCATTAATTTCATTAAATGGAAAATTTAAAACCCGTCCAACATCTTTAAGTACTCCTCTGGCTGCAAGTTTATTAAAAGTTACTATTTGAGCAACTGCATTTTCACCATACTTTTCTTTTGCGTATTGAATTACTTCATCTCTCCTATCATCCTGAAAATCTATATCTATATCGGGCATAGAAATTCTCTCAGGATTTAAAAATCTTTCAAATAACAGGTTGTAATCAAGAGGATTCACATTAGTAATTCCAAGGCAATAACAAACTAATGAACCCGCCGCACTACCACGACCAGGACCAACTAAAATTCCTCTCTGTCTTGCTGCATTAATAAAATCCTGAACGATTAAGAAATACCCACTGAACTTCATTTTCGAAATTATAGAAAGCTCATACTCTAATCTGTTTTCTATTTCTTTTGTTATAGTTTTAAATCTTTTACTTAATCCCTCTCTTGCAAGTTTTTCAAGATATAAATCAAGATTTGTTTTCCCATCTTTTAGATTAACCTTACCTGATGAAAAATCTTCAGGTATAGGAAATTTTGGCATATAATACTCTTTTGTATCAAGATTTACATTGCATTTATCTGCAATTTCAAGGGTTGATTTTATTGCCTGAGGAAACTCCTTAAATAAGCGACACATTTCCTCTGCTGTTTTAAAGTATATCTCTTCCGTACCATATCTTAAATCAGTTGTAATTCTTGAATAATCCATTTTTTTGCTTTGCTTTGCACTTATATGCAGGTATATATTATGGGCTATTGCATGGCTTTTTTTTAAGTAATGTATATCATTAGTTGCAACAAGTTTAATGTTATGTTTTTTAGCAATATTTGGCAATTCTTTCAGAACCAGCTTTTCACTTTCCAGAGTCAAATGATTTTGTAATTCACAATAGAAATCATCTCCAAAAATATCCTTATAAATACCTGCCATTTCATCTGCTTTCTTTACATTATCTCTCACAATATATGCGGAGAGAACTCCCCCTGCACAAGCAGATAAAGCAACAAGCCCTTCTCTATATTTGTTTAATACTTCTAAATCTATTCGTGGCTTTTTATAAAAACCTTCAGTATGTCCGATTGAATTTAATTTTATTAAATTCTTATATCCTTTATTATCTTTTGCAAGAAGAACTAAATGTGCATAATTGATATTTGATACAGAAAGCCCGTCCGTATTTTCTATACTCACATCAGCATCATTCGATTCCAAAACTTCCTCTTCTTCTTCAGTATCTTTTTTACCTTTATCAAATCGAGAAGAGGTTTGAGCAACATAAGCCTCAAAGCCTAAAATTGGTTTTATTCCTACTTCTTTACACTTTTTATAAAATTCTATCACACCAAACATAACCCCATGGTCTGTTAGAGCAAGTGCTTTCATTTTATTGTTAACTGCCTCTGTAACCAAACCATCAATAGTACAAATAGCATCGAGTAAAGAGTAATGAGAATGATTGTGTAGGTGAACAAATTCCATATCCACTATAAAATTATGATTTAAGAATTAAGATAAAAGAGAAAAAAATATTTCGGTCGTAAAAAAATAATATTTAAAATTTTGTAATGAAAATTTTATGATTTTTATGTTAAAATTTCATTTCTTTTAAAGATGTTTATATTACAAATCACTAATTTAATATTTTAATTATAGAAAATTTTAATCTCTAAACCATTGTTAAATTTATAATTAATTCATATAATTAAGTTCTCTTAAATATTTTGAGTAATGTCTATTTACTTATTTTTTACACACTGCATTGATACTATTTTGTATTAAATTAGGGAAAACTACTACGGACGGCGTTTCTTAAAAAGCTGCTATTAAAATTTAGATTTCCTTAAAATATCCATAAAACAATTTTATTAATATTCAGCTCATAAATAATTAGTAAGACAGATATTGATTATATGTTTTTAAATAGTATTTCAAAATTTTGGCTTTGGTTTGATTTTGTGTTTTTTATATTCGTGGTTATTGTAACTTTTATAACTCATAGTAAAAAATTTCTGATGAATACACGAAATTTAATTGCATTAATTCCATCGTTGAAGTAAGCAATGAGTCAAATAAATAGCAGGTTTCATTTCAGCTAAACTGAAACAAAAAGCTATTCTAACTATTAAAAATGTAATTTAAATAATACAAATAATTTATTAACTTATATTTAATTTTTTGTTGAATTAATAATTAATTAAATTGAAAAAATATTTTGTATTATTATCTGTAGTTTTTCTATTTATTTTTACTCAAGGGGGTTTTTCTCAATTATACCAGGGACCTGCAACAGGCTCAGTTGAAAATGGAATAACTGTGTCCACTGATAATTTTGTTAGTTTATATGAACCAAATCCGCTACCACCAACAGTTCAGCGACCCTTACGAAATAAAATTCCCTTCGAAAAATATCCGGATGGAATGAACAGGACCCCTGCTTCTGCACCTGAAGGGGCAAATTATTTTGTAGACCCGTCTGCTGGAATTCCTTTAAGGACCCAGGAGCCTGAACCTATTATAATCAAAAGTTTTCAGGGATTTCTTGATCCCGGAAACTATATACCGCCCGACCAATACATAGCAGCAGGACCAACACATATTATTGCAGTCGATAACAGTAGATTTAGAATCTTTGATAAAAAGGGAAAGCATATAAAGACAATCAATATAGATTACTGGTTTTCAAGTACACTCGGCGGGGTCAATGCATTTGACCCAAAAGTTTCCTATGATAATTTTGCAAAAAGATGGATTATGGTTTGGCTTCATGTAGATAACATAAATAATAGAAGTTATTTTCTTATTTCTGTTTCTGATGATTCTATTCCACTTGGTTTTTGGAATAACTGGGCGTTGCCATCAAATGTAAATGGATCAACATTTTCTAATGATTGGGGAGATTATGAAGGGGTTGGTTTTGATACTCAGGCAATATATATAACTGCTAATCAATTTGGATTTAATTCTGGGTTTCGTGGTTCTAAAATCAGAATTATAAATAAATCATATTTGTATAGCAACACTCCCGGACCTGTTATTTGGACTGATTTATGGGATATCAGAGACCCCGCAAATTATAGTGTAAGAACTTTTAATGTTAGACCAAGTATTTTTCTCTCGCCAAATACCATCAGTAATGAATACTATCTTGTAGTACATTCGCCATATCAAACAGGAACATTTTTCACTTTATATAAAATCTCAGACCCTCTTACCAATCCTGTTATGACGGGAGTAAATATCCCTGTAACTCAATATACAGCCCCGACACAGGCGAAACAACTCGGTGGTGGAACCCCATTGATTGAAAGTGGTGATGTTGCTTTAAGATTTGAACCTGTATATAAAAACGGACATATATGGTGTGTGCATCAGGTAAGAAGCGGAACTGATGGAGCATACTCAAGCGTGAGATACTTAAGACTAAATACAATTACAAATGAGGCTGTAGAGGATGGTGCAATGGGGTTAGATGGTTTCTGGCACTTTTACCCTTCGCTTATGCTGGATAAGGATAATAATGTAGTAATTACCTATTCAAGGTCAGGGTTATCTGAATATATTGGTGCTTTTTACACCACAAGACTGAATACTATGCCACCGAATTTTCTAACGGGTAGTAAACTGCTGAAAGAGGGAAAAGCAAACTATGTTAAAACATTTGGTAGTGGCAGAAACAGATGGGGAGATTATAATGGTATATGGGTAGACCCTACGGATGGTAATAATATCTGGATGATTACACAATATGCTGAACAACCTGTTAATACCTGGGCTTGTCAAATCGGACTTGTAAGGCTAATTCCTCTTGATGGAAAACATATTGCAGCGACTGTGGACAGTTTAAATTTTGGAACTATAGAGACAAATCATTTAAGTGATACAATGCGATTTTCTGTCAGGAGTTTAGGAAATGACACTCTGGTAATTTCAAAATTGAATATTAGTAATCCTCAGTTTATTTTAGCTGGCAACTATTCTTATCCAATAAAACTTGGATATAACCAGTCCTTTGAATTTAATGTGTTATTTAATCCAACATTACCTGGAATTTACAGAGACTCACTAACAATCCTGTCAAATGCTGAAACTCTTAATATTATACTGAAAGCCAAATCTTATAAAATTAATCCTGCAATAGCAGAAAAGTTTTACGCAATTACAGGTTCTCAATCAAATGGAGCGCTCTTAATGATAAATGATTCAACAGGAAATGGAACCGAAATTGGTTTAACAGGTTTTGTTGATATTAGAAGTATAGCGATTCGTAATAGCGACAGAACAATTTTCGGTTGCATTCCCGGTTCCGTCCAATCAAAACTGGTTAGAATAAATTCGCAACAAGGTGATGCATATTTCACTTATAATATTCCTTTACAGAATATAGTAGCAATAGCATTTGATATAAATGACGATTTATACTGCGGTTCTCAGGACGGAAAACTTTACAAATACAATATTACCACGGGCGATACAGCATATCTTGGAAATACTGAGATTTCAAATTTATATGGACTCGCAATTAATCCTTTAAATCGAGAGTTGTGGGGAGTTTCTTTAAATAATAAAATCTATAAAATAAATAAAACTAATGCTAATGCATCCTTTATAGGAAACCCAGGGTTTACATTAACCCCATCAATTGCATTTGATAAAAAAGGAAATTTATTTGGGACAACTGGATTAGGTAATCAAATTTCTTCATTAATTAAATATGATACATTATCTGGAAATGCAACACTAATCGGGAGTACTGGTTATAAAGCTGTAAATTCACTTGCTATATCATATCCAGAATATATTATTATTCCTGTTTCTTATAAACTTTATCAAAATTATCCCAATCCTTTTAATTCAAATACAACAGTTAAAATAGATTTACCTAACGCTAGTGAAATTCAGCTTGAAATTTTTGATATTCTCGGAAGAGTTGTTTATAAACTTGCAAATGGATTTTATCCCGCTGGCACCTATCAGTTTCTATGGGATTCTCAGATTATGTGCTCTGGAATTTATTTCTGTCGACTTAAAACTACTTTTTATACAAGTTATATTAAAATGGTACTGGTCAGGTAAAAATGAGTTTTTATGCTGTTTTTCTGCAAAAAAATTATAAACATACTTTTCTGATTTGATATTTAAATCTATTTTGATATATTTCTATAAAAGAAAAAATTTATTAAAACCTTTAAAATAATATAAAAAATGAAGAAAATTTATCTTTTGACTTATTTTTTTATATTATTTGTTTTCATTTGTTTTTCCCCTGATATTGATGCTCAAATGTTTATTAATCATTTTGATACTACAGGTTCTGCAAATGCATTTCCTTTTATGATGAGTGGGGGAAAAGCAGTAAATACTTTAATCCGCCCAGGAGAAATGGGTGCGGTTCCCTCGAGTCATCAAATTACAAAAGTATATTTCCTTATGGCTGCAAATGCAACAAGGACATTCACAGATTTGATTATCTTAATGGCACAATCAACAATTACAACATTTACTACAGGACATTTTTACGAGGGACCATACGATACTGTATATTATAGAAGTTCCGTTACTTTAACAAGTTATAATAATAGGTGGATGGGAATAGATTTAGATCGTCCATTTATATATGATACATCAAAAAGTTTAATTTTATTTGTCGGGCAATGTGCTTCAACAGGTGGAAGTATGACTGTTAGAAATAAATCATTCACTGGAATTAGAAGGGTCTGGTCGGTTGGTGGATGTCCTTTTGTTGCTTATAATTCAGGTGATGCCCTGGTAGTTGGATTTGGAATTGATGTTGTTCCTTTAACTGGAGGTATTGGAAAAATAACAGAAGTACCACAGTATTACCAATTGGAACAAAATTATCCCAACCCGTTTAATCCAACAACAAGAATTAATTTTTCAATCCAAGAAACAGGTTTTGTAACGCTTAAAGTGTTCGACTTACTTGGAAAAGAAGTAGCAATTCTTGTAAACGAAAACAAATCTCCTGGTTATTATTCTTTAAAGTTTGATGCAAGTAATTTATCTGGAGGTGTGTATTTTTACACAATTCAGGTAAATGGATTTTCAGATACAAAGAAAATGCTACTTGTGAAGTAGGTTGTATTGAAATACTTTATCATAAAATAGTTTATTATTCTCGAGATTAAATTACAACTTTTACTTTATAACTTATAAAAAAGGAAAGATAAGATTCACCTTTAAATTATTCACTTTTTCTATTTTTATACAAGCGTATATAATACGCCCATATTTTTTATATCGAAATCAAAACTTCTACAAGAAAAATAAATCATAAATTCCTTTACGGAATAAGAGAACTCTCTCAATAGGAAAAGAGAGTATACCATCTGTTTCCTGCAATAGCTCCAATTGCGACATAAGAGAAGTTTATAAATCAGGTTTTTAATAGCCTTTTACGCTCTACATAAAAATACCTGGATTCGGTACAGAAAAAAAATGAAATGCCCATTTAAATATTTATATAGAATGAATTGCATAAGAATTGAGGATTTCATTTTTTTAATGTTATTTCAATTTTTTATTTCGTTTATTATAGATTTTTCTACATTTAAAATTTTATTTGATAAAATTATGTTGTACATTGGATTAATTTATTGAAAATATATGTTAAAAATATTTGAGAATGAATTTAACAGAAATTTAATAATAATTACTACCCTCAGTTCTTTTATGACTTCTTTTATGGGATCTTCTATAAATGTTGCATTACCTGTAATTGGTGCTGAATTTAAAACAGGAACAATTCTGTTGAGTTGGTTAGCAACCGCATATATTATGACAACTGCTGTGTTACTGGTACCAATCGGAAAAATGACAGATATACTGGGTCGGACAAAGTTTTTTAGAATGGGCATCATAATATTTACAATAGGGTCATTATTATGCGGGATATCTCAAGGGGCGGCTATATTACTTCTATTTAGAATAATTCAGGGAGTTGGAGCATCTTTAATTTTTAGTACTGCTACTTCTATTTTGGTCTCAGCATTTCCCCCACAAAACAGGGGGCAGGTTTTAGGTATAAATATCACTTCTGTTTATACAGGATTATTGCTGGGACCTACGCTTGGTGGAATAATTTCCGAAAAACTTGGCTGGCGATATCTTTTCTTTTTCAATATTCTTATAGGAATTTCAGTAATTGTAATTTCATTTTTCAAACTAAACAAAGACTGGATTGAGTCTCCAGATGAAAAATTTGATTTCTCTGGTGCTGCTTTGTTTATGATTACTCTTGTTTTGTTAATGCTTGGTTTTACTTTTATTCCTTCGGTAACCGGTTTTCTAATGGTGCTAATAGGTATTTTTATGTTTTTTATTTTTCTTTTAGTAGAAAGAAAAGTCGTATATCCTCTGGTAAATATATTTATGTTCAAAGAAAACAGAACATTTGCTTTTTCTAATTTAGCAGCATTAATTAATTATAGTGCCACTTTTGCTATAGGTTTCTTGATGAGTTTATACTTACAAAACATAAAAAATTTCTCCCCCGGTAAGGCTGGTTTTATACTTGGTTTTCAACCTTTGTTTATGGCGATTTTTTCGCCTTTCGCTGGAAGACTTTCTGATAAAATAGAACCGCAGAAAATTTCCTCTATCGGAATGACTTTAATAACTATAATTCTTATAGTTCTCGGCTTTATAAATCAAAATTTTAATATCTATTTAATCATAATCAATCTAAGTATTCTCGGGGTTGGTTTTGCTCTTTTTTCTTCCCCAAATACAAATGCTGTTATGAGTTCTGTTGAGAAAAAATATTACGGGGTTGCTTCTTCTATGCTTTCCTCATTTAGATTATTCGGTCAAACATTTAGTATGGGATTTGTGATTGTTATTTTTTCTCTTTTCCTTGGAACTAAGAATAATATTGCAGGTGAGAACATAGGAAATTTTTTACTTAGCCTTAAAATTGCATTCTGGACTTTTGCCTTTCTATGTTTTCTGGGAATTTTCGCCTCATTAGCAAGAGGAAGTATTCATTCTGAAAAATAATTTTTTACTGAATCGTTATTATTCTCCAATAGTATTTTTGCTCTTTCTAATTCCTTCTTGTGATTTTCTGTTGTTTTGGGATACGATAGATTCAAAGACTCTATCTTTGATGAAAGAATTTCTGAAGCTATCACTCTTGTAAACCATTTATGGTCGGCAGGAAGTATATACCATGGAGCATAGGAAGTACTGGTATTGTTCAGCATATCTTCATAGGCACTCAAATATTCATTCCAATACTCTCTTTCTTTAATATCCCCTAAAGAGAATTTCCAATTTTTTTCAGAGGTATCAATTCTTTTTAAGAACCTTTTTTTCTGTTCTTCTTTGGATAAATGGAGGAAAAATTTTATTACAAGGAACCCATTCTCTACGAGATACTTCTCAAAATTGTTCATTTGTTCATATCTCATTTTCCAAAAGACCTCAGAATCAGTAGGTAAAGATAAAGGTAAATTCTGCTTTGCTAACAGAGATTGATGAACTTTTACTACTAAAACTTCTTCGTAGTAAGATCTATTGAATATCTCAATATATCCTCTTTCGGGAAGTTCCTTTATACAACGCCACATATAATCATGTTTCAATTCTTCTTCTGATGGCACTTTAAAACTATACACACGACATCCCTGAGGATTCAGTCCTGACATTACATGCTTTATTAAACTATCTTTTCCGGCAGCATCCATTGCTTGTAATATAATTAGAATTCCATAAGTACTTGAAGCAAAAAGTAAATCTTGAAGCCGAGAAAGTTTTTTGATGTTTTCCTTTAATTTTTCTTTTGCTTCAGACTTATTGTGAAACTCACCCGTATAAGCAGTATCAAAATCAGAAAGTTTTATAACTTTGTTAGATGGTACAAGAAATTTTTCGAAATTCATAAATTAATTGATTAATTTTTTTGGTCGGGAAAAGACAAAATAAAAGTAGTTCCCTTTCCTAATTCACTTTCAAAAGAAATTGTCCCATTATGCGCTTTGATAAACTCATAGCAAATTAATAATCCAAGCCCAGAACCTTTTTCTCCCTCAGTACCGGGAACTGTTTTCTTTGAATCTATTTCAAATAAGTTCTTTTGGGTTGTTTCATTCATTCCTATTCCATTATCCTCAATCTTAATTATTGTTGAAGATTCTTTTTTATCAGCTGTAATGTTTACTTTTCCGTTATTTTTTGTGTATTTAATTGAGTTATGTATTAAATTTCTTAAAATGGTTTTCAGCATTTCCCTATCTGCTGTTATGTAGAGTTCATCGGGAACAGAATAATTTATTTGAATATTCTTAAAGTTTGCCGCAGATTTTAAAAATTCTACTGTATCAATGATAATAGGTTTTAGTTTTATGTTTTCTGGTTTGAAATTTATCTGTCCAGATTGTTTTTTCGCCCAGAGTAGTAATTTATCCAATAATTCAAGTGTGTTAACCGAAGACTGGTAAATACATTGGAGATAATTTTTGGCTTCCTCGGGGCTAAGATTTGGTAAATCTTTAATAAGAACATTTGAAAATCCCTGAATAACAGTAAAAGGACTACGAAGGTCGTGAGCAATAATTGAAAATAATTTATCTTTAGTTTTATTTAGATAACTGAGCTCCTCTGCGTATTTTTGTATTTCCTGTTTTTGTTTTTCTAATTGCTGATTTACCTTTTTAATTTGCCTGTACTGTTTGTAGAAAATAAGTAAAAATATAAATACTACAATTAGAAAAATAATGATTGTTATAATAATAATTCTCTGCCTTTTTATAAATTCCTTGCTTTTTAAAATTTCAAGGTCTTTTTGTGCAGATTCATATTTCTTATCAAGATTATATATGTTCTTTTTTATTTCATCGTTGGAGAGCGAATCTTTATAAGCAAGATAAAGTTCGTGGTACTTTAAAGCATCTTGAAATCTATTTATTGACTTATAAAAATCATAATGATGAAAATATAAATCTGAATATACCGGTTTGGTACGCAATTCGCCGGCTATTTCTCTCATCTTTCTCAAAATTTTTTCTGCTTCGGCAACTTTATTTAATTTTTTATTGATTATTAGTTTATTTATATAAACATGAAAGAGAATCCACTTGTTATTTAATTTTAGTGCATAATTCTCTGCTAAATTCGCAAATTGCATTGCTTTATCAAGACTGTCTAATTGAATATAATTGTGGGATATATCATTATAAGAAAAGACCAGCAGATTTTCTAAATTTTGCCTCTTTCGAATTTCAAGTGCTTTTAGGTGATAATCATTAGCTGTTTTATAATCCCCTCGGAGCGAAAACAAATTTCCTATTTCATGTAATGAAGTATGTATATCACTACTGTCACCAATTTTATTTGATATTTCAATTGTTTTTTTAAAATAATACTCAGCTTTTTCATAATCGCTAATATCACGATAAGCAAAAGCAGTTAATACATATAGTCGCGGTAATTTATTAATAATTTCATTTGTTTCCGCAAATGATATAGAATAAAGTAATATTTCAATTGCTCTTTGAAAATCACCGGCTTTAAGGATAGTATACCCCAGCCAACCGTTATATTCCAGGTAAAGTTGTAAATTATTTTCTTCCTTTGCAGATGAAGATGCTAATTCATAAAACTTAATTGCAGTGTAGAAATCGTTTTTTGAATACTCAAAAAATTTTCCAATCTTATAGTATAATGTATAAGGTAATTTCAGGTTTTCGTTATTCAAATCGTTTAATAATTGTGCCAAATATTTTTCATACATTGTAGAGTCAACAGAAGCATAAAGGGTAATCAAATCCAACTCAGCATTAATTTTTACAGAGTCTGTATTTGCATTTTTAAGCACATTTTCGAGGCTATCTATTGTGCTTTTTTGTGGAAAAGAAAAGGAAGAGGTTAATAAAATTAATACTAATATTATTTTAGCAGAACTAAACTTCTTAACCAATATAAAAAAATTTAAATACATGCATATTTAAAAATTTTTTATAAATATTACAATACATTAATTAAGTTAGATATTAATTTTTATAAAATTTAAATGAGATGTTATAAATAAATTCTATATTGTATTGACTAAAGAAAATTTTTACAATAAATTTGAATAGTTCTTTGAAAATTAGTTTTATGTATTGGGGTGCTGTCAACTCTTCCTTTTAATTAGGAAGATTCTTTCTCTGCTGAGAACTGTTTCTATTAGCAGAAGAAAGTAGGCTGAGAACATACCCATAGAACCTGATACGGGTAATACCGGCGTAGGAAATTACTAAAACAATTTTTCAACGCTTAAATTTTTTCTTTCTTATATTTGGAGTAGGTGCTATCAGGTTCGGAAAAAGTTTAAGCGTTTTTTTTTATATTAATAAGCTATGAAAAACACTTTTAAAATTATTTTAAAATTTAATTCCTTCCTGTGTGTTTTAACTTTCCTCTGTTTCTTTTGCTCAAATAATTTGTCAGCACAGGAAGAAAAAACAGACTCTTTAGTCTACAAAATGGAAACTATTGAAGTTGAAGCATTAAGAGGAATTGAAGGGGTCACTCCGATAACTTTTCAAAATGTTATCCGCGAAAAGATTGAAAGAAAGTATTGGATGCAGGATTTCCCAATGTTCTTAATCGGGAATACAAGTATTAATGCATATTCAGAATCGGGTGCTTCAGTAGGATATTCTTATTTATCTATTAGAGGATTTGACCAAAGAAGGATTTCAATTTTAATTAATGGAATTCCTCAAAATGATGCGGAAGATCATCAGGTATATTGGGTAGATTTATCAGACATAACTTCTTCCGTTGAAAATATACAGATTCAAAGAGGAATAGGAACAGCTTTATACGGTGCATCAAGTATAGGGGGAGTATTAAATATTCAGACAATAGATTATTTCAAAAGAAATTTTATAAATATATCCTCCGGATATGGCAGTTATAACTCAAAGAGATTTTCTTTTGAGTATTCATCTGGTACTATAAAAAATGGATATGGATTCTATGCAAAATTTTCTAAAACTTTATCCGATGGGTATCGAGATTTGTCCTGGTCTAATCACTGGTCTTATTTTATAAGCGCAGGCAAAATATTTGGTGGTAATACAATAATTAAGGCGAACATTTATGGAGCGCCAATCAGAAATCATCTTGCATATTTAGGAGTCACAAGAGAGTATCTGGACGGTTTAGTCTCAGGAGATAAACGGAAAGATAGAAAAGTAAATTTCTTAAATTATGGTGATGAAACCGACAATTACCTTCAGCCACATTATGAACTTGTTATTAATACTCAGCCAGTGAAAAATTTGTTTATTTCCAACACTCTTTCCTATATAAGAGGTGATGGATATTTTATTACAAGCTTTCCTGTTTCGTATGGATATGATTTTGAGTATTTCCGTCTTCAGCCTTTTTACACTTTTGATTCAACAGCATTTAATCCTTTATATTATCGCAGAAATCCTGATGGTAGTTTATACTTCCGCCCCGGATATGGATATGAAATTGTAAGGAGTGATATTATTTCCAAGTTATTTGTTAATAACGATGATTGGGGTTGGTATCCAAGAGTGCAATTAAAACATAGTAATGAAAGGGGTATTTTAACTTTTGGCGGTGAAGTTAGGTTACATAAATCAGAACACTATGGAGAAATTACTTTTGGAAATGCCCTGCCACCAAATACACCCGCAAACTATAGATATTATTATTTCAATGGGAAAAAAAGAACCTTTACAGCGTATCTAAATGAAGTATACAATATTACTAATAAACTCGCGGTGATGGGGGGAATACAATATGTAAATCATCAATATACATTTGAGCCGGGGATTGGTAAACAATATAAATTTACAGTAGATTATAGCTTTTTAACACCACGATTAGGACTGAATTATAATTTTAATAATAATTTGAAGGCATTTGTGAATTTTTCGTTGGCTAAACGCGAACCCAGATTAAAAGATATATATGATGGAGAAAATCCGTATGCAAACCCAAATTTTAGAATCGTTGATACAATAAATAACAGATATGAAGACCCGCTTGTTAAACCTGAAGAAATGTATAATTATGAACTTGGTTTAAGTTATATTTCCTCTGAAGACCCGGCGCTAAAAGCAAATATTAATTTTTACCTTATGGATTTTAAAAATGAAATTGTTAACAATGGACAGTTAGACATTGCAGGACAACCAATCAATGGAAACGCTGGTAGGTCTATTCACAGAGGAATAGAGTTTGAATTTGAATTCTCTCCATTTAAATTACTTTCTTCAAAATCAGGATTCTGGAAAAATGTTCTAATGCCATTCTCAATTACAGGTAATCTTAATTTATCACAAAACTATTTCAAGGAATATAGAGAAATTTTAGGCGTTGATTCTCTTGGTAATATTATTTATGGTAATGATTATTCTGACAATAGGATTTTACTTACCCCTGATATAATAGGAAATATTTCTTTAAACTACTACTCTGATTTTGGATTAGGCTTTTATATATCATTGCAGTATGTAGGAAAGCAATATTTAGATAACTCGGAGGATGAAAGAAAAAACCCTTCTCTTAAAAATACACCTGGATATATTAATAAATACATTAGTGACTATGCGGTGTTAAATGCTGGTGTTTCTTTCGATTTTGTTAGAACCTTTGAAAATACTCAAATAGCAAAATTATTAAAATCATTTGAGATAAGATTTAAGGTAAATAATTTACTTGATAGACTTTATGAAATGACTGGCAGTGTTGATGCTTTTGGAACACCATACTGGATTCCTGCAGCAGAAAGGAATTATTATTTTGATGTGCAAATTAAGTTTTAATTAAAAAAACAGACAAGAAAAATCATTGTTCTTCTAAAATACCTGGGCTCGCCCCAAAAGTGTTGATTAAATAATCATCATAGAAATCTGCTTTCTCTATCAATGATTGAAACGCTTCAAGCCCGACTTCAAAATTCAAGTATTGATCATAAATGATAGTAGAAAGAATTACCGTTTGATTAAAAATTGAAAAATTTATAAACTCAAAATTATTATTTTCTCTTAAAAGGAATTCATATAATTCTGCTATTTTTTGTTTTGGTAATCTGCATATAAATGCATCGCCCGTAATAAAACCATTGTCGTTATAATTTATATAAATCTTAATTGAACCTGCCTCTACTACCCATCTGTTAGGACCAGAGCGGGAAAGTTTTACATCCTTTCCAAGTTTTTCTAAAATTTTTTCTATAGTTGCAGCTGCTCCGGTGGGTTTATAGTCTTCTTTTTTCTGGGCAAATTCCTCTAACTCCGCTCCACATTCGGGACAATATTTATCCTGTAAATCTTCTTCAAGAATTATATTTGAGCATGAAGAACACCTTAGAGCACTTTTTCCTTTATAGGGTTTATAGTCTTCAAGTGATTCAAGTAAATAGTTAACAGGTAAAGCAAAGCCAAGATTACTTCCACCTGCAATGATGAAAGTGTTAACCCCGATAATTTCTCCTTGCATATTTACAAGCGGACCACCACTGTTACCAGGATTAATTGCAGCGTCAATTTGAATGTAATTTAGATTGTTATATAATCTTTTCGCTCGAGATACAATTCCTTCAGTTGCTGTATAATTTAAACCATAAGGATGTCCAATTGCAATTACTATATCTCCATCTTTAACAGATTCAGGATTACCAAAATTTTTTTCTGGAAATATAGTGTTCTCAGGCGGCTGAATAAAAGCAAGGTCATATTTCGTGTCACTAAACATAACAGGTGACAATACTTTTTGAAAATTCTTTCCGCTAATTATAACATCTTTTGTTCCTCTTACTACATGTTCATTTGTTATTATCAGGTCGTAGGTTTTCAGGTAAAATCCTGTTCCTATTCCATAAGGATTTGCAATTTGAATAATTATTGGGTGAAAACTTTTTATGATTTCGTTAACCTGCATTTATAATAAGTTTAGTCTTTATTTAAGTTTAAATTTTTTATTTCGTTAAAGTAGGATTTAAGAAAATTTAGTAAACCCGTAAACTTTAAATTCTCTATGTTAAATTTTAATCCCGGATATTCTTCCTCACTTTCAGAGATAAATTTCTGAATGTATTCATTTATTCTTTTAATTATTTTTTCTTTATCAAGTTCTTTCGTGACAGTATTATATAGTATCTCTTCAAAGCCGAGTTCCTGCATATAGTCTTCATTGAGTATTTCCATAACAAGGTGCAACAAATTTTTTATTAAGGTTGGCAAGCTATAAGAAAACATACAATATCCAGCAATATATTCAAAGACCAATAAAGCAATATCTTCTTTTTTATCCTTTACATAAAAGTCAACACTCGGAAGATTCCGGTTAAAAGTTCCTTTTATTGTTTCAAAACTAACGGGAGCACTACTTTCAAAAGTATATTTTGCCCTATAAAAATTTTTCTTAACCTTATCTTCAGGAAAGTCCAGAATTTTCTGAAATTCCTTTTCTAAAATTTCTATCTTTTCTGTTAGGGATTTATCATCATTTGTAAAATAGTCCAGTGCAATTTTTTCAATGTGAGTTCCAATCGTTCCTTCAGGAGCTATTAAGTAATCTATCCTATAAGTTAGGCTCATTAATATGTAACTCAATGCCCCTGAATACTTCTCTGGGTTGTTAAATGAATTTATTTTTTCAAAAGCATCAGTTATCCATTTTACAAAATATTTATATTTTATTCTCTTTTCCTCTTCCGGAATTTCAATTATATAATAATTGCATGGTTTTAGAGTTGAAAAATCATCAAGTAAAATATCATCTTGTTTATCTGCTCTTATTGATAATTCTTTGAGTGCATAGTACAACTTTTCTGGGGGACATCCTTCAATTGGAGAATCAAATTTAATCACAATTTTATTATTATCCAATGCGAACCTTGAATAAAACAGAGAATAATTCATCTCTAATAATCTTCTCATAATAGCAACGCCAATTTTGTCAAACTCTGCTAAATAGGAATAAACATCAATTTTATTTTCTTTTAAAGTAATAATACCGTTTACCTCTTTTGAACCCTGTCGGATTAAAAATTTTAATTCATTATCACTCTTTTGATACTCTACATTTTCTATATTGTCCCCATTTTCTTCGGGATAATAGAGGAATTTCATAAGATTTTCATAACTCTCCAGATAGTTTTTTTGATTATAAAGCGCATCCGCTGCATTCCATAGATCAGTTTTTGCATTTGTAATTTGAGTGGAGAACCTTCCAAATTTTATAGTCATAAGTAATTTTACCCTTTAATTTTTAAATGTTAAATGCAAAATTTAGTTCCTATAATTTTAAATTCTAAATAAAAATTAACATTGATTGAACGCAAGTAATATGAAAATATGAATTTACTAATATAATAAAATTATTTCCATTCTTTTATACGAAACTATATCTTCAGAACAAATATTAACAATTTATCAGGGAGGCTATATTTTTACTGCATATAGGGTGGTAAATATAAGAAGTTGTTATTCATAGTGAATTTTCAGTTTCATTGCAAAAACTAATATTTTTTGAAAATAGAAATACTTTTTGACCTAAAAGAATTTATATTCAAAAAATAACTTATTATAATGAAATAAATTTCTCACAGAAAAAAATTAGGATAGTTCAGGCAATATAAATTCGCAAATTATAAATAAAGAAAATGTTTTTTTTACATATTATTATCCATTTTTTCATAATTATAGAAACTTTTATAATAAATGTTGTAAATTGTAGATTGTATGTATAATTATTATTTTGAAAAAAAATTCGAAAGTGCAAGAATTATTTTTATATAATACTCTAACCAGAAAAAAGGAAATATTCGTACCACTTGAAGATAAAAGGGTAAAAATGTATTGTTGTGGACCTACTGTTTACAATTATGCACACATTGGAAATTTGAGAACATATTTTTTTGAAGATATATTAAAGAGAATATTAATTTATAATGGATATGAGGTTTTTCATGTTGTAAACATTACTGATGTTGGGCACCTGGTTTCAGATGCAGATGAAGGGGAAGATAAAATGGAAAAGGGTGCAAAAAGAGAGGGAAAATCTGTATGGGAAATAGCAGAGTTTTATACTGAAGCATTTAAGAAAGATATAAGTGAATTAAATATTTTATTCCCTGATATATGGTGCAAGGCAACAGATAATATAAAAGAGCAGATTGAGTTAATAAAATGTCTTGAAAGAAAGGGATATACATATATTACTTCTGATGGTGTTTACTATGATACATCTAAATTCAAAGACTACGGTAAATTAGCATTACTTGATATAGAGGGCTTGGAGGAAGGTAAGAGAATAGCTTTTTCGGAAGAAAAGAGAAATAAAACAGACTTTGCTCTATGGAAATTTTCCCCTAAAAATGTAATAAGACAAATGGAATGGGACTCACCCTGGGGAAAAGGTTTTCCAGGATGGCATATAGAATGTTCGGCTATGAGTATGAAATACTTAGGGGAAACTTTTGATATACATTGCGGAGGTGTTGACCACATTCCAATTCATCACACAAATGAAATTGCACAATCTGAAGGTTGCACAGGAAAACAATTTGTCAGATATTGGTTGCATGGAGAATTTTTAATTGAAGAAAAAGGAAAAATGGCAAAGTCTGCCGGTGAGTTTTTAAGATTACCTGTTCTAATTGAAAAAGGATATTCTGGCTTAGATTATAGGTATTTTATGTTAATGACCCACTACCGAAAAAAACTGAAATTCTCATATAAAGCACTTGATTCTGCAAAAAGGGGATTCAATAATTTAAAAACAGAAATTCTTGAAATAAAAGATTATCTGAGCAGTAAAGATAAAATTAGTGTTTCAGAAACAAACAACCCTCAAATAACTACTTGGCAAAAAAAATTTATAGAAAATATTAATGACGATTTAAATACCGCTGGTGCTCTTGGTGTTTTGTGGGATATGCTTAAAGATAGCATTCTAAAACCAGAAGAAAAACTTTTCCTAACTTATGATTTTGATAAAATATTTGGGTTAAAATTAAAGGAATTAAAAAGGGAAAGCATTCCTGAAGAAATTCTTAACCTTGTGGAACAAAGGAGAGTAGCAAAGTTAAATAAACAATGGCAGGAAGCAGATAAAATCAGACAGGAAATACTGAAAAAGGGCTATGAGTTACTTGACCACAAAGATGGTAAAACAGAAATTAGAAAAAAAATATGAAAACCAGAATTACAGAGCTATTTAAAATAAAATACCCAATAGTACAAGCCGGAATGGTCTGGTGTAGTGGTTGGAAATTAGCATCCGCTGTTAGCAACGCTGGTGGATTGGGATTAATTGGGGCTGGTTCTATGTATCCGGAAGTGCTTGAAGAACATATTATTAAATGCAAACAGGCTACAAAAAATCCTTTTGGTGTAAATCTACCTCTTCTTTATCCTCAAATAGAAGAGCATATAGAAATAATTTTAAAACATAAAATTCAAATTGTATTTACATCTGCCGGGAATCCTGCAAAATATACTCCTTTATTTAAGAAAAACGGTTTGATAGTTGTCCATGTAGTTTCAAATGAAAAATTTACAATTAAAGCAGAAGAGTCTGGAGTAGATGCAATTGTTGCTGAAGGTTTTGAAGCCGGTGGACATAACGGAATTGAGGAAACCACAACAATGGTGTTAATACCATTAATTAGAGCTATTACTCATTTACCATTAATAGCAGCAGGGGGAATAGCAACTGGAAAATCAATGCTTGCCGCCTTTGCTCTTGGAGCAGAAGGGGTTCAAATTGGTAGTAGGTTTGCGGTTTCAGAAGAATCATCTGCTCATATAAATTTTAAAAAGAAAGTTATAGAAACTAAAAGTGGAGATACGGTATTAACACTTAAAAAGATTGGTCCTGTTAGATTGATTAAAAATAAATTTTTTGCAGAAGTAGCAGAAGCCGAGAGCAGGGGGGCAAGCATAGAAGAGTTACGAGAATTACTTGGAAAAGGCAGAGCAAAAAAAGGTATTTTTGAGGGAGATTTGGAAGAAGGAGAACTTGAAATCGGACAGGTTTCTGCTTTAATAAAAGAAATAAAACCCGCAAAAGAAATAATAGAAGAGATAATTCAAGAATTTTATTCAGCCAGAGAACAATTATGTAAAATGTAAGTATCTTTTAATAATAAAAAATTTTTTTCTTATATATATTCTCCGGCACTTTTTAACCCCATCATAACACTGTGTTTTAAACGCTTGCAAATATTTTAAACAATAAATTCAAGTTATCAATCTGGGTAGTAAATACTTTGAATCTATTAAAATCAAAAGTAAATTAATTGACAAAGGTTTTTGAGGATGAAAAAAATTTTCTGTTTATAATAATAAATCATAATGCTGGGTTTTAAGTAATATATTTCGCAATTGTTAATCCCCGCCAGTAAATTAAGAAATAATCAGTCTTTTAAAAATTCCTGTCTTTTCTCTTCTGCTTCTTTCCTAAAATTCTCTGGAACAAGCTTTTTGATAACATTATAAAGGTTTTCTAAGTCTTCTTTATATTTCTCTTCCGGAAAATATGGACTTTCATAGACTTTCGGAGGCTGGTCTAAATACGGATCTGGATTTGGAACTACTATTTTTACTTGTTCAAGATCTCCTCCAATTGGAGTTTTCCCTTCTGGTAATTTAGGAATCTGTATTTCTAATATCTTGCTCTTTTTAATCGCATCATTTAAACCTGTCATTTGTTCTTTTGTAATCTGAAATTTGTATTCTAAGGTTTTAGACCTCTCCATTGGAAAAGTATATATATACTCACAGTTTCTATTGGAGTTTACAATAATCTTATAGCTGTATTGATACTTAGGAGTTATTGGGCCTGACTCGTATTCATATGTTAACACTTCCCAATTTTCTGTAATTTTAACTGATGAACAGTTAAAATTAAAAAAAGCTATTAATAATATTATTATATATTTCATAGTTATAATATAAATAAAATAAAAAATAAATTGAATCAATTTTAATTAGTAGTTATTTTACTCTAATGAATAAGTTTTTTTTATTAACTTTTATTTTCTTTTTAATAATATCGGGGTGTTCTATTCTTACAGATAGAGAAACTTACGAGCCTGGAATGTATATAAAACTTCTACCTCCTGCAAGTGGAATTTATCATGGTATCACACCCGGTATTGACGATAAAGATTTGAAAGAATCAGAAAGAATTATAAATGAATATATCACACTTTCAAAATCTAAACCAGTTTGGATTTCTTTTTCTAATCACTGGTTTGAGGGAATTAAATTTCCATCTGAAAAAGTAAAATTAATTTGGAATTTAGGTTATATTCCATATATAAGAGTTATGCCCTGGTCTAAATTTTCAGAGGGTGTTATTGATAACAATTATTCGTTATATAAAATTATTAATGGTGATTTTGATTATTATATCTCACTATGGGCATTTGAAGCAAGGAATTCTGGTATTCCTCTAATAATTGATTTTTGCCCAGAAATGAATGGAAATTGGTTCCCCTGGAGTGGAATTTTAAATGGAGGACCTAACCCTGATTTTTATGGTAATAAAGCCTACCCTGATGGTCCTGAAAGATATATTGACGCATATAAACACTTTGTTGGTATTTTTAGAAAGTATAATGCAAATAATATTACATGGGTATTTCATACTAATTATAATTCAATGCCTGCAGAAGAGTGGAACTCAATGCAATACTACTACCCTGGGGACGATTGCGTAGATTGGATAGGAATTAGCATTTATGGAGCTCAAAAGCCAACTGATAGCTGGATTGATTTCGAAAATATAATGGATTCAGCATATAGTCAGATGATTGCAATTGGAAAAAATAAATATTATGCTATTTTGGAGTTTGGAGTTATAGAAACTGAAGACCCTTATCAAAAGGCGAAATGGATTAAATCTGCTTTTAATACTATAATATCAGGAAAATACCAACTTTTAAAAGCAATTTCTTACTGGCATTCAAAATGGGAAAATAGAGATGGATCTATTTCCAATATGTGTATTAATTCATCTTTTTATGCTCTTCTCGCATATCAGGAGGGAATAAGAGATACAATTTTTAAATCACAACCTATTTTGAAAGTTTGGGAATGAAAAAAAATTAAATTTGAGTGAATTTTATAAGTCAGTTTATTGTATTATTCTTTGAATATTAATTAATAATAAATTTTTACAATTTACAGCAGTTTTTTAAATAAATAAAAATATCAAAATTGCAGAGTTTAACTAAGTTCAATCGTGGAGATAAAATTAAGGTTATTAAAATCAACGCCGGAAAAAGAGCAACACAGAGGTTGATAACAATGGGTATTGTACCTGGAAATGTAATTGAAATAAAAAGAGTATCCTCTCTCGGCGGTCCAGTTCTTATAAGTAGTAAAGGTTCTGAGATTGCAATAGGCTTTGGTTTAGCTTCAAAAGTTATAGGCGAAAAAGAAGAATAAGATTATTTAATGGCAAAAACAATAATATTAGTCGGTCAGCCAAATTGCGGAAAAAGTACAATATTTAATTATATTGTAGGATATAAATCAATAGCCTCGAACTTTCCTGGAATTACAGTTAAGTTTTCAAAAGGGGAAATTATTCTAAACGAAATCACAAAAGAGACTGCTTCAGTAATTGACCTTCCAGGTACATATTCTTTACAAACAACAGATGAAGCTGAACTTGAAGCTGTAAAATACATAACATCATTTACTGATGATGTTGTTATAATAAATATTATAGACGCTTCAACACTTCCAAGAAGTTTGGAATTAACTTTACAATTACTCGAACTTGGAACCCCAATGGTTATAGCATTAAATATGATAGATGAAGCGGAAAGGAAAGGACTAAAAATAGATGATGAAAAATTAAGTAAAATCCTCGGAGTACCAGTGGTAAGAACCGTTGGAAAAAAGGGGTTTGGAGTTTATGAGGTTTTTCAGAAAGCATACAATCTATTCTATAATAAAAATGGAGCGAGAGAAATTTCTAATTCAGCAAGATATTCCACAAATATAGAAAAAGTAATTTCTGATATTGTTTTACTCCTTAAAAAATATAATATTCCTCCTAAATGGAGTTACAGATATTTAGCAACCAAAATACTTGAAAAAGATAAAATAGTAAATAATTACTTAAATTCATTTATTTCTAAAAAAGAAAAATCATCAGGGAATAGTGATGTTACTTATAGAGATGAGACTCCATATTATAATAGTAAGTTTGAATTCAAAAATCTGTTTAATAAATTAGAAAAGTTTATTTTTGAACTTGAAAAATTATATGGAGAAGAATCAAGTGTAATAATTTCTTCTGCAAGACATAGTACTTCATTAAATATTTTCGAAGAAGTTACAACAATTGGTAGAAGAATAAAGAAGGACTTTCGTACTAAAATTGATGATGTGCTAATGCATCCATTCTTTGGTTATGTGTCTCTCGCAGTAATTCTCTATGTTTCATTCTGGATAATTTTTAGAATAGGGAATTTTTTAGAGCCAATATTTATTACTAAAGCAGAAAATCTTGTTAATTATTTTGCTGAGTTATTTGGGAGAGACTCTTTACTATTTTCAATATCGAATGGAACTGTAATGGGTCTTGGGGGAGGAATTGGTATAGTTATTCCATATCTTTTACCTTTTTTTATTTTACTCTCATTTCTTGAGGATACAGGTTATCTTGCAAGAATTGCATATTTGACCGATAACATTATGCATAAAATTGGATTACATGGACTTTCGATTGTACCTTTGATATTTGGGTATGGATGTACAGTTCCTGCTATTCTTGCAACAAGAATACTAAAATCTCCTCGTGACAAACTGATTACTGCAACACTTACTACTTTTATTCCCTGTTCAGCGAGAATGATTGTAATATTTGGTTTAGTTGGTTTCTTTATTTCAATCAAAGCAGCAATATTTATCTATATTTTAAACGTTTTTGTTATTGGAATACTTGGAAAGTTTATTTCAAAAGCTATTCCTGAAGTTAGTCCCGGTTTGATATTAGAAATTCCAAAGTATCATTTACCTTCAATAAAATTACTCTTAAATAAGACCTGGTTTAGACTTAAAGAATTTGTTTATGTTGCTATTCCATTATTAATTGTTGGAAGTATTTTACTTGAGGTTATTAATTATTTTCACTGGTCTGATAGAATCAATAATTTTCTCTCTCCCTTTACCGCAGGTATTCTTGGTCTACCAGTTGCAGTAGGAGTTACTTTACTTTTTGGAATAATGCGAAAAGAACTTGCGTTAATTCTTTTATTTTCTGCTTTAGGAACAAAGAATATTGCTGATGTTATGACTATAAATCAGATTTTCTCTTTTACTGTCTTTGTAACGTTTTATATCCCCTGTCTGGCAACTTTTGCTGCACTTTCTAAAGAATTAACAGTTAAGCATGCTTTTTTGATTATGATAGCAAGTTTTTTACTGGCTACCTTTCTTGCAGTAATAATTAGATTTTTAGGTTTTATATTTTGACGCAAAATTCTTTTTTGATGTATAAAGAAGGAGATATCAGCGAAAAAAGAGCACTTAAAGTTTTTATTTCAACCTTTTTATTTATCGTTATACTCTGGTTGATAAAAATAATTGAATCTATTTTTAAAATTGAATTTTATCAAGCAGGAATTTACCCAAGAAAATTATATGGAATAACAGGGATCATTACTGCACCGTTGCTTCATTCAGATTTTTCACATTTAATTTCTAATACGGGCACACTTTTTATATTAATGTTTACATTATTCTATTCCTATAAAAAATCTGCATTATATGTTTCCATAATTATATGGCTTGCAACCGGACTTTCCGTCTGGCTCTTCGGAAGACAGGCATATCACATTGGTTCAAGTGGGCTTCTTTATGGCTATTTGTCTTATTTATTTTTTTTAGGAATCTTTAGAAAAGAAACAAAAGCAATTGCAATTTCTCTACTTGTTACTTTTTTATATGGTGGATTAGTTTGGGGGATTTTACCCACAAAACCAGAAATTTCTTTTGAGTCACATCTTGCTGGCTTTTTAGTCGGGCTTATTTGTGCAATTATTTTCAGAAACTTTGATGACTATGAAGTAAAATATCAATGGGAGGAAGAAGCTTCCCAGGAAGAAGGTTTTGACGAAGTAAGTTATGAGGATTTTTCTGACGAAGACTTTAATAAATTTAGTAAAAATTAACATTCTTAATTTATATATATGAATACTATAAATAAGTGGAAAGATTTCTTATCAAACAAAGAAAAGAAAATTACACTGATTATTACCTTTATTGCTTTATTAATAACACTTTTTTTATTCTCAAAGTATTTACTATATATCGAATCAAGAGAAGGAACTATTCTTGATGATCCAGTATTTCATTATTTTAATGCGGTTAATTTAAATAGTTTAATCTTCATATTAATTTATTCTTCCATAATTTTAGGATTAATTCACCTTACAAATTACCCTTTGTTTTTTATTATTGGTATACAATCTTATATTCTTGTTGTGTTATTCAGGATTGTTTCTATGTTTCTTGTTCCCTTAAATCCTCCTTTAGGTACAATTGATTTACAAGACCCACTTGTTTTTGTATTAGGAACAGGAACTAAAATCACAAAAGATTTATTTTTTTCCGGACATACTTCAACCATATTTTTAATTTTTCTTTGCGCAAGAAAAAAATATCTTAAGGTATTTTTTTTAATTCTTACTATAATTATAGCCTTTCTGCTTGTAATTCAAAAAGCACATTATAGTATAGATGTTTTAGTTGCTCCTTTTTATTCTTTTGTTAGTTATAAAATTATTTGTTATTTTCACAAGGTTAAATAGAAGGTTTTATATTCAGCGGTGATTTTAATAAAGGTTCATTACCATTAATTTACACTAAAACGTTGTTTATATTTTATTTTAAAAGAAATATACATAAATTAAAAATATAAAAATTCCATTTTTGTGCAGTATTACACATTAAAAGGGCATTTGTTATGAATAAAAAAATTATTCTCTTTCTATTAACATTATTATTATTTACAACCTCAGGAATTTCTCAGGATAATCAACTTTTAAAGCAATCTGGTCCTCGCCCCGGAGATGACGAACTTACAGCGGAAGAAATTTTTGAAAAAAATAAATATGCTATTGTTTCAATCTGGTATGTTGCAGAAGGGTATTATGAAAACTGGGAATTCATAGAAAAAGACACAATACTATTAAGCGGAAGTGGTTTTATTCTTTCCTCCGAAGGCTTAGTAGCAACAAACAATCATGTAATAGAAAGTTACGACTCCCTTATTGTAAAAATGTATGATGGTAAACTTTACCCTGCAGAAGTTGTAGCTATAGACTTTAAAAATGATATAGCAATTTTGAAAATTATTAGTCCCAACGAAGAACAATTTTCAATAGTTACTCTTGGTAATTCTGATAGTGCCAAAATTGGACATAATGTTTATTGTATTGGTAGTCCAATGGGATTTGAATATACAATTTCTGACGGTATTATTGCAGGTATAAGAAAAGATGAGAAAGTTAAATTTGCAGATTATGATATCGGAGGACAAGAAGAAAAAATCTTTGATAAAGTAATTCAAATTACGGCTGCTATTTCTCCAGGTAATAGTGGAGGACCTTTGTTTAATGGAAAAGGAGAAGTTATTGGGATTACAACTTATACATATGGTTATTATGGTAACTTAAATTTTGCTGTTGGAATAAATTCACTTAAAAACCTGATAGAATCACTTAATATAACGGATATCCAAAAAGAAGAAGAATTAAAACAAAAGCGTAAAGAAGAACTTTTTAAAAGAAATTATAGGCTTGCAAGTAACTATTATTATAAGGTTATTGACAACTGGTTCTACACTAAACAAAAAGATACAATGAAAACTCTGGACTCTTTTATCGTAAAACAAGACTCCATAAATAAGTTAAATCTTCACAAAGCAGAAATGTATTACACTAAGTGCCTCGAATTAAAGCCTGATACTTTTGATATTTATAGAGACTATTTAGCATTGTTAGTATATACAGAAAATTATTCAAAAGCAGAAGAGCTTTACAAACAGATTAGAGAGAAATTTGATTCTGATAGTCTTTTAAATACACTTTCCTCTACTCTTGCAGAGGGTTATACTAAATCCAAGGATTATAAACAAGCAATTACATTTTATGAAAAAATGATTAAAGCAGATTCCACTGATTACCTTAGTTACTTTCAGGTAGCAAATCTTTATGAAGAAATGAAAGATTACGATAAAGCAATAGAGAAATATAGGTATTTATTAAAAAAAGACTCAACTTATATAGGGGCTTATATAAGATTAGGAAAAATTTATTATGATTATAAAAAGAATTACAAAGAATCTAAAAAATACCTGACCAAAGGATTGGAAATTGGTTTTTCGAAAGAAGGTGGTTATTTTTATGGAAGTGAATATATAGATTTATTTTATATGTTAGGAATGATTGCTGTTAAAGAAAAAAGGAAAATGGAAGCATTATTATATTATATAGAATTAAGGGAGATATACGCATATAAAGAAGAGGATAAAGCTAAAAAAAGAGAATTATACCTGGAAATTATCCAACTTGGAGATTAATTAACACAAAATATTACGCTATTACTATGAGGCTTTTTCTTTCTGTAAATTTATTACCAGAAATTAAGAAAAAAATAATCACTATCAGAAATCAGGTTAAAGAAATTACATCTCATATTAATAATTTATATATAAAGTGGGAAAAAGATGAAAATCTTCATATTACAATATTTTTTATAGGAGAAGTTTCCGAATTTAAATTAAAGGAAATTATTGTTTCATTAGAAAGTATAAAATTAGATGTTAAAGAAGGAATAATAAAAGGGAAAAACATTAATGCATTTCCGGATTTTTCATATCCTCGGGTGATTTTTGTTGATTTGATTGATGAAAATAATTGGTTGAAAATCTTACATACCAATATATGTAATAAACTGGAACAACTTGGCTTTTTACCTGACAAAAAATTTCATAACCACATAACTCTTGGTAGAGTAAAAAGACAGATAAAATTTCCGCCTGAAATTGATTTTAAGAATATTAATTGCGATTTTGAATTTAAAGCTAACTCATTTTCTTTAATGCAGAGTACACTTACCCCTGACGGATCAATATATAAAGAAATAAAAAAATTCTCATTTTAATATAATTTAAATAAAATAACTCTTTTTTTAAAATATTTTACTAAACTTAGGTAAAAGTAACAAGTAGTTTTAAAAAGCTTTTATAATCTTTTAATTATTATTACATAAAATATTAATATTCACTTTTATAACAACATCACTGTTTATTTTTTACTAAGGGAGGGAGAAAATTTTTAACGAATTTTTAACATTTCTTATCTTGAAAAGAAAACATATTTTATTTAGTTACTAATAATTAATTTCATATATATGATACAAATAAATAACTTAAATAAAAAATTACTTGAAGCTCAGTATGCCGTAAGAGGTAAAATTGTAATTAGAGCACAACAGCTTGAAGCAGAAGGGAGAAAAATTATTTATTGTAATATTGGAAATCCACAAGCTCTTAAACAAAAACCGTTGACATATGTAAGAGAGGTATTAAGCCTGGTTGAATTTCCTAAACTTTTAGAGAATCCTGATTATCAAAAGGGGTTCCATCCCGATAGCATCAGAAGAGCGAAGTATATACTTACTCAAATACCAGAAGGGGTAGGAGCATATTCGCAAAGTGCTGGAATACCTTTTGTTAGAGAAGCTGTAGCCAATTTTATTTCAAAAAGAGATTCTATACCAGTAGATAAAAATAGAATAATTTTAACTGATGGAGCGAGCAAAGGCGTTCAATCTGTTCTCTTCGCATTATTGAAAAATGAAAACGATGGTGTTTTAATCCCCATTCCACAATATCCACTTTACAGTGCAACCTTAACACTTTATGGTGGAAAGCAAATTGATTACTATCTGGATGAAAATAATCATTGGCTATTGAATGAAAAAATTCTTACCAAAAGTATAGAAAAAGCTCGAGAAAAAAATATTAATCCGGTTGCAATCGTGGTTATAAATCCTGGTAATCCAACAGGTGCAGTACTCAGTTATGACAACATTCAAATGATTATTAACTTTGCAGAAAAGTATAATTTATCAATATTAGCTGACGAGGTATATCAAGAAAATATTTACGATGAAAATTGCAAATTTTATTCTTTTGCAAAAGTTATGAATGATATGAAAAAGACAAATGTGCCATTATTTAGTTTCCATTCAATGTCAAAAGGATTTTATGGTGAATGTGGTCACAGAGCTGGATATTTTGAATTAAGGCATATTCCCGATGATGTTTTAGATCAATTTATTAAATTACAGTCAATAAGTTTATGCTCCAATGTGGTGGGACAAATTGCAACTTACCTGATGGTTTCTCCTCCACAACCAGGTGATGAGAGTTATGAACTTTATATGAAAGAAAGAAATTCAATCCTTAACGACCTGAAGGATAAAGCACGAATTCTTGGAGAGGGAATAAATTCTATTCCAGGAATGAAATGTGAATTTCCTCAGGGGGCAATGTATGCTTTTGTAAAATTCGAATTACCCCAAGAAAAGGGAATTGATTTAGAAAAAATGTCTGAAGAAGAAAGAATAAAATATGAAGCCAGTCGTGACTCAGCTTATTGTTTATCATTACTTGAAGAGACGGGTATATGCGTTGTGCCAGGCTCAGGTTTTGGACAATTACCCGGTACCTTACATTTTAGAACAACTTTTTTACCTCCAAAAGAAGATATGGAAGAACTTGTTTCTAAAATTAGGAAGTTTCACCTGAATTATGTAGAGCAATTAAAATAAAATTTTTAATTGAAAAATTAATTTTTTTGATTTTAACATCTGGATATTATGGAGGAATTTTATAGACTCGTTGAAATTGTAAAAAAACTTCGCAGTGAATGCCCATGGGATAAAGAGCAAACGCACGAAAGTTTAAGAAGATGTCTTTTAGAAGAATCTTACGAGGTTTTAGAAGCAATTGATTTAAACGATACAGAGGAACTAAAAAAGGAATTAGGTGATTTACTCCTACAGGCAATATTTCATAGTGTAATTGCAGAAGAAAATAAGGAATTCACTTTGGAAGATGTTTTAGCAGAAGAGACTAAAAAATTGATTTCCCGACATCCCCATATTTTTGGTGATGTTAAAGTTGAAAGCAGTGAAGAGGTAAAAAGAAACTGGGAAGCAATAAAGAAAAAGGAAGGTCGTAATTCTGTTCTTGATGGTGTGCCCAAAGAATTACCTGCATTATTTAGAGCTTACAGGATTCAGGAAAAAGCTTCGAAAGTAGGCTTTGATTGGAGTAATATTGAACCTGTGTATGAAAAAATTCTCGAGGAAATAAATGAATTAAAATCTGTAGTAGAAAAGAAACAAAAGGAAACTGATAAAAAACAAGTTTCGAAAGAATTAGAAGAAGAATTTGGAGATGTTCTTTTTGCTCTTGTAAATTATGCACGGTTTCTCAAAATAAATCCTGAAGATGCATTAAGAAAGACAATAGAAAAATTTATATACAGGTTTAGCGAAATTGAAAAATACGCAAATAGTAATAATTTAGATTTGAAAGATATTTCCCTTGAGGAAATGGATAAAATCTGGAATAGAACAAAATCATTATAAGAAATTAATTTCTTTCATTTTAAAATATATTGATAATTTTTAATTTCAAGATGAATTATATACTATGAAAAGGGAATACTCAGCCGGAATTATAATATATTTTTTTGATGAAAAAAATAGCGATGTAAAATTCTTATTAGTAAAGCACAAAAAGGGTCATTGGGCATTTCCAAAAGGACATATTGAAGATGGAGAAGACATAAAATCAGCAGCAATAAGAGAAGTTGAAGAAGAAACAGGATTAAAAGATATTAAAATCCTTAAATTTAATAGTAATAATACCGATGAATTAATATTATCAGAAAATTATATAATTAAAGATTCACAAGTAGATAAGACTAATTATTATTTTATTGGAGAACTTGATTTTCAGAATAAAGATTCCGAATATCCCGATATAAAAATTGATGAAAAAGAAATTACTAATTATTGCTGGTGTCAATTTAATGAAGCATTAAATCTTATTACATACGATAAAGCTAAAGAATTACTAAAAAAAGCATATGATATTATTAAAACAAAAATTCTTAGATAAAGGGTTACCTTATTTAAAAATTAAAAGCAAGATTTTTCTATTTGCTATCTTATTATTTTTTATTAGCAACAGTTTTGCTCAGATTTCTTTACAACAACTCAGGGCAAAAATTGACAGCACCATTAGTGATTTAAATTGTGAAATTTCTGTTTCTGTAATTAGTGCTTCTAAAAGTGATATACTTTATCAGTATAATCCAGATGCAAAAATGATTCCTGCTTCTGTTACAAAACTAATTACTTCTGCTGCTGCTTTTGTAAAACTTGGATTGGGTTATAATTTTAAGACGATAATTTATACAGATGATAATAATATCAACGATGGTGTTATTAATGGGAATATATATTTAAAAGGATATGGTGACCCCGACCTGTCCTCTTATGATATTACCGAGATGGCTGAGCATCTTTCCAAACTAAATATAAGAGAAATTACAGGTAATCTTATTTATGACGAATCATTTCTTGATGATAATTATAGTTCCTTAGCCGGTGTTTATACTTCTGATACAGACCCTAAATACTGGCCCTATGTAACAGCTCTGAGCATAGATAAAAATAGCACTTCGAAAAATCCGGCGTTCTATGCTGCTACTTATTTAATTAAAGAAATTACATCATTAAATATTGAGTTTAAAGGCATTGTTATTCCAGGTACAACCCCTGAATCATTAAAAGTACTTGTAAGATTTCTTAGACCAATAAATGAAGTAATTTCAAATATGAATAAACCCAGTGATAATCAATCAGCAATTACAGTTTATAAAGTTTTAGGTGCAGAAATTAAATCTCCTCCGGGAAGTTTAAAAAAAGGGACTGAGGTAATTATAGATTTTCTTAATAGTATTGGAATAAATAGAAATTCATACGAGATTTTAGAGGGCTCTGGATTATCGAGGTACAATATGGTTACTTCAAGTTCAATAACAAAATTATTAAAATTTATGTATGACCAGGTAGATATTTTTGATACATTTATGAATTCGCTTTCTATTGCAGGAGTTGATGGGACTTTATCAAAAAGAATGAAAAATACTGAAGCGGAACACAATGTTTATGCAAAAACCGGAACTTTAAATTATGTAAGTACTCTTGCTGGGTATGCAATTTCCCGAGACAATGAGCTTTTAATTTTTTATATTGCAATGAATGGATTTAAGAAGGAAAATACTTCGTTCTTTCGGAAGAAGCAAGATAGAATATGTGAACTTTTATGTATGTTTTCCAGAAATTAATTAATACCCAATGTCTGAAAAAGAAAAAGAACAAATAATTCGAGATGATGAAACTGATATTTTAAGAAGATTAATCTTGTTCAACTCCGAACATTACTGGGAGGATGTAGTTCTTCAACTCATGAAAGCCACAGGTTTTGACATTCTTCATTGTGAACAGATAGCAATGATTGCACATACAACGGGAAAGGCAGTTGTTAAATCAGGTGAATATCATGAGTTGAAAAGAATTGATGATGTTTTAAAGGAAATTGGACTAATTACAAAAATTGAGTAATTTACTTTGAAAACAATTTTTAATATAAAAACTAACTTTCTTAAAATATCGTTAACCACTCTTTTTGTTTTTTTACTTTTAAACTCATCTTTTACTCAACCATATTATGGTTTTAATTTCAATAAAGAATGGGAATGGGTTGAATTTATTTATGGTAATTATGATGTTTCCACAACCTCTAAAGGACTAATTGAAGAATTAGAAAAAACAATTGATATAGCCGATGCAAGAATACTGTTTAAAAATCTTTCCCTTCTTGAGTCTCTTGATCAGGTTAAAGAATTAATTTACATTGCAGAATTAGATTCAATGATAAAGCCAACAGATTTTAAGCAAAGGCTTGAATCCGCTTTTACATATTTCGACGCAAGCAATACATTAAATGGATTAATTTATACCGCTTATATACTTGCACCTCTTCAAAAGGGTTCTCCTTTTAACTCCAAATCTTACAAGGAGAAAAAGCCTTTTTTAAATGTATTTGATACTTTAAATATTGCCTTCGAATTAAAATATAATTACTCTAACGCTGAATTAATATTAAATTTATTGAATGAAAAAGATGTTGATTATTATCAAATAATAGAAGATAATTTCCCTGAATATGCAAAGAATCTTAAACTTGATAAAGAGAAAGTAAATTTGTGTTTTCAATACGCAATAAACAATTCACCTCTATACAACATCTATAAAGTAATTAATCCCTCATCCTTCAGCAATTTGGGCGGAATATATCTTTATAAGGAAAAAATCGCAAAGGCAATTAACAAATATAAAAGAGATGAAGAATTGCTTACTTTTGAGATAAAAAATAGAGTCTTCCAATTGTTACCTTATGAAGTTAGTATAAATTCAAAAATAAATTTTTCTTTAGGATTTGAAGTTTATGATAATTACTTAAGTAATCAAATTAATAAAGAAACCTATGTGAATGTTGAAACTTTTGGAGAGAATTATTTTAATCTTATTAAGTATGTTACACGGCAACTATTTTTAAAAGGGAGAAACCAGATATATACAAATATTCTTCCTTATACAATTAGAGGTTCAGACTCAACTTTAGTATATATTTTAAACGAGGTGCAGTCTGGTGGTATTTTAAATTATATTGCTCCGATTTCAGAGGAAAACAGACCCTTATCACTGTTGGAAAAAGATTTTCAATATTTCAAAAAAGTTATCAAAGAAATTAAATATAGCAAAAAGGAAGTGATTGACTCACTCATTAGAGAAGGACTATCAGGATTTGCTATGTTTTATACAATGGGTACTGAAATGACCTTTACTTTAGATAGATTAATGGGAAGACAGAATATAAAAAACTCTCTGGTTTTAGGTCCTATACATTTCTTTGATAATTATATTAAAGTTTACTATGAAAACGAGAAAATCCGTTCTGTATTTAGATTTCCTACTGATTTTGAAGAAAAAATAAAATCATTAAAATTAGTATATGATGAGGAAATTGCGTATGAAATATTAAGACTTTCCCTAAAGCAAAAAGAAAATGAGAATGACCCTGAAAAATGGAGACAAATATTAGTAAACGAATCAGAAAAAATTGCCTATAAATACAGAAACCATTATAAGTCCAACCTTGTAAATATATACTTAGCAGATTTGCTTTTTAAAGAAGGAATTTATGATGAATCTGTAAAATATTTTTCAAAAGTTATTGCAGATTCAGAAGAGAAAGTTAAAGTTTATATTAAGATTTATGCTTTATTTGAAGAAAAATCTCTTTTCGAAGAATGTAAAATCATATCCACAGAAGTTTTAAAATACATTCCTAATTGTTCTTCTGCATACTTTCTGAGAGGTGTTGCATATTATAAAACTTCTTGCTTCAGCGAAGCCAAAGATGATTTTCAAAAGGTATTAGAACTGGACCCCTATAATGAAGAAGCAAGTAAATATTTAATAGAGATTGACAACCAATAAATTTTTATCCCTTTAAATTCAGACAATATCAATTGACTTATAAAGATGAGATTTAAACTTATATCAGATTATTCCCCAAAAGGTGATCAACCAAAAGCAATTGAGGAACTAACCAGGGGTATTATGCAAAACATTAAACATCAAGTGTTTTTAGGCATTACGGGTTCAGGAAAAACCTTTTCTATTTCTCATGTAATTAATAATGTACAAAAACCTGTTCTTGTAATGTCTCATAATAAAACACTTGCTGCACAATTGTATGGAGAATTTAAAAAGTACTTTCCCGAAAATAGGGTGGAGTTTTTTATTTCATACTATGATTACTATCAACCGGAAGCATACATCCCATCAACAGATACTTATATTGCAAAGGACCTATCTATTAATGAAGAAATTGATAGATTGCGATTAAAGGCAACTGCTGCTCTTCTTGAGGGGCGAAGAGATGTAATTATTGTTGCTTCTGTCAGTTGTATTTATGGTATTGGTTCTCCACAGGAGTTTGCAGAACAAGTTCTTATTTTGAAAAAAAATCAAATAATAACAAGAAAAGAATTAATGAGAAAACTTGTTGATATACATTATATTAGAAACGATGTTGAATTTAAAAGAGGAACTTTTCGAGTCAGAGGTGATTCAATTGATATAATACCTGCCGATGAACAGGATTTAGGAGTTAGAATTGAAATAGTTGATAATATGATTGAGAATGTTTTTCGTATAAATGCTTCAACAGGAAAAATTGTTAGCAGAGATAATGTTGTATCTATTTACCCTGCAAAATATTTTATAACGACCCCACAAAAAATAGAAAATGCAATAAAAACTATAAGAGAAGAATTAGAAGAAAGAGTAGCTTTTTTGAGAAGTCAGAATAAATTAATTGAAGCGCAAAGATTAGAACAAAGAACAAATTTTGATCTTGAAATGATTAAAGAGGTCGGCTATTGCTCTGGTATAGAAAACTATTCCCGCCATCTTGAAGGAAGGCCACCGGGTTCAAGACCGGCATGTCTTTTTGATTATTTTCCAGAAGATTATCTTCTCATTATTGATGAATCACATGTAACGATACCGCAAATAAGAGCGATGTATAACGGAGATAGATTTCGTAAAGAAACTCTTGTAGAACATGGGTTTAGGTTACCTTCAGCATTAGATAATAGACCTTTAACATTTGAAGAATGGGAAAGTTTAATCAATCAAGTTATTTATGTCAGTGCAACCCCCGGAGATTATGAACTTGAAAAAAGTGGTGGAGTTGTTGTAGAACAAATTATCAGACCAACCGGATTACTCGACCCAGAAATTCAGGTAAGACCCGTTAAAAATCAAATTGATGACTTAATTGCAGAAATAAGAAAGAGAGCAAAAGCAAAAGAACGAGTTTTAATTACTACTCTAACGAAAAGAATGAGTGAAGATTTAACAGATTACCTTAAAAATATTGGAATACGAGTAAAATATATGCATTCTGAAGTTGAATCTCTCGACAGAGTGGAAATAATTAGAGGATTAAGACTTGGAGAGTTTGATGTCTTAGTCGGGGTTAATTTATTAAGAGAAGGATTAGATTTACCTGAAGTTTCTTTAGTAGCTATATTAGATGCTGATAAAGAGGGGTTTTTGCGTTCTGAAAAATCTCTTTTACAGACTGCTGGCAGAACAGCAAGAAATGTTAATGGAATGGTTATTATGTATGCCGATAAAATTACTGATTCAATGAAAAAGGTAATAGATGAAACAAATAGAAGAAGAAAGATGCAGGAAGAATATAACAGAATAAATAAAATTGAACCTAAAACTATCTATAAAAGTTATGAAGATATTATGTCCACAACAATTGTAGCAGATTCAAAAACTAAATATAAAAGAAAAACCACCTATAAAACAAGTTTGAGTGTTGTAACAGAACCATTGTTTAAAAATATGAATGAAGAAGAAAGAAAAAATCTCATTGAACAATTACGCCAGGAAATGATTAATGCTGCAAAAGATTTAGAGTTCGAAAGAGCTGCTGAACTTCGTGATGAGATAGAAAGACTTTCAAAATAATTTACAGGTTTTATATTGAGTGTTAAAAGAAACAATTTTATATTGTAAAAAAGAATTTCCGTTGATTAAAAGTTTTATATTAGTTTTATTTATTTCTACAATCTTTTTATCAGAGTTTCTATTAGCAAGTTCAAAAAAAGAATCTATTAATTCCGGCTATATTGTTGAAGGACAGGTACTTGATGAGAAAAATTTTCCTGTTCCTAATGTAAGGGTCATTATATCCTCAGGCGGTAGTGCAATAACTAACATAAGAGGTGAGTTTAAAATAATTATTGAAACATACCCTTATGATCTTGTTATTATTGATTCAGCAAATTCAATTGGTGTTCTATACCAAAATTTATCTATTCTAAATCCAGAGCTAAAATTATTTGGAGTAGAAATACCAAGAGAAATAAATTCGGAGGTAATTAGAGTAGATTTTAATCCAATTCCAGCCGGCAGAAGTGCAATAATTAAGTTTTTAAGTGATGAAATATTTTACTCCCCCGATATATTTGCATCTGCAGGAGAAAAAACAAAATTATTACAGATTAATTGGCCCTCTAATGTAAGCACAATAAACGGAAGAGTAATATATCTTGAAAAGTCTCAAACACGGTATGAGAAATTAGGAGAAAAAGTTATTTCGGTATCTAAAGGTTTTTATCCGCAAAATGTTATATTTGATACCCTTAGTTTTTATAACACTCCTGGTGAATCTATAATAACCATTTACTTCCCATCGGGCAGTTATGAGAAAAAAGAACTTTCTGTTTATGCAGATTTTTTATCACTTCACAGAAACGCCGAAATGTTACTAAATAAAACCGAAGGAGATTTAATAACTGCTAACATACTGGTACCATTAAATCTTCAACTTGGCTACAGACTTAGAGTAAAAGGCAGAATGACATTAAAGGGGGGTGCATATATTGAAAATTATGAATATACTTATCCAAATTCTACTCTTACAATTTCAAGGGAAGAACCCCCATTTTTGATTACACCTCAGAATAGATTTTCTTTTGTTAATAATAATACTTTATTTACTTATGAATGGGGCTCCGGTAGCGGAATATATGTTGTTCATTTTCACGGATTTAATCCCGTTGGTGATTACTATATTGTTACGCTTGAGAGAACTCTCAAGTCACCAGTATCAAAAAGCTTTGGTATTTTAAAAGGAAATGAATTCAGCTGGCAGGTTATGAAATATGTTCCTTACATATCTGTTGATGATTTTGCTAAACCAAGAATATTTTCAAATGATTTAGGATATAAAGCAATTTTATATTCTGAACTGTGGGTCTTTAGTGCTATAAGATAAACTTAATTATAATGCATTTTTAAAAAATCCTTATTCTTTCTCCAGTTCTTTCTTACCTTAACAAATAATTTTAAAAACACAGGTCTGCCGAGAAAATTTTCTATTGCTACTCTTGCTACTTCACCAAGTTGTTTTAATTTTTTACCTTCTTTTCCAATTATAATTACTTTCTGAGATTCTCTTTCAACAATTATTTCCGCTTCAATATAATCTTTACCTTCCTTCTTTTCTTTGAATAAAGGAATTTCCACAAATACACTATAGGGAACTTCTTTTTCAAATAAATCCAAAATACAATTTCTAATAATTTCCGCCACAAAAAACTTTTCGGGTCTATCTGTTAAAAAATCCTCATCATAAAGAAACTCTGATTCTGGCAGTAATTCTACTATTTTGTTTTTCAATACATCAAGGTTAATTCTATTTACAGCTGAAATAGGTATCACTGTTTCTTCGGGTTTTTCTTGTGAAAAAAAGTGCAGTATTTTTTCCACTTCATCTTCTTTAACCAAGTCTATTTTATTTAATGCAAAAATATGCTTTTTATCTTTTTCCACATTTAACGAACCAAGATTTTTATAATTCACTATATCAAAAAGATAAACAATAACATCAGCTTCTTTTACAGAGGATTTAATATTTGAAACCATAAAATTTTGAAGTTCATATTTCGGCTCTATTATTCCCGGTGTATCTATAAATATTATTTGGTAATTATTTTCCGTTAAAGCACCAATTATTTTATTTCTTGTTGTTTGAGCCTTTTTATTTATTATCGATAAATTAAAATTAAGAAAAGCATTCAGCAGGGTTGACTTCCCTACATTCGGCTCACCAACAATTGCAACATATCCACATTTTTTCATACAATTAATTTACTATTTTTAATTGAGAAGTTGAGTTTATTACTATCTGAGGTTTACCTTTATATAATGATATTCTGCCAGTAACTTTTACATTTTTGTTCTGATACTTCATTAAATCCTCGAACTTATACATATCATCAGGAAAAATAACAGCAGTAAAAGTATTATCTGGATACTTCTTATCAAAATTTAAATAATTTACTTTTGGTCTCAAAACAACCTCGGCAACATATCCTTTTACAGTTACAGTTTTATTAATATAATCATTCACCTCTTTTGTGGTAATTTCTTTTCGTTGCTCAGTTCCTTTCTTTTGTGAAATTGTATTGTCACCAGTTTGATATTCTTCATTTATTTTTCCAGTTTCATCTGGGTGAGAACTTGTTTGTGGTGTGTTATTATAATTTAATGTGGAATCGTTTTTAGTATCTTTGTGTTTTACAGTAATATCGTCAGTGCTTTTTTTACATCCAACAGTTATTAAAATTAAGGATAAAAAAATTATTAATAACTTTTTCATATAATTTGAAATCTTAATTATATTAATAATTTTTAAGTTCTTCAATTTCATTTTCTAATTGCTTGCAATAAAAATTATCAAGTTCACAGGCAGTCTTAAAATCAGCTAATGCTTTCGAATAATCTTTCAACATTTTATAAGTGTAACCTCTTCTAATAAATAGTTCTGGATCTGTGCTATTAATATTATATGCAAAATTATAATCTGCTAACGCCTCGGAAAATTTCCCTTCGATGAAATATACTCTACCCCTATCCATATATGCATCATAATTATTTTTATCATATTCTATAGCTTTATTAAAATCAGCAATCGCATCATTTTTATTTCCCATTTTGTAATATAGCGACCCTCTATATCTATATGCTTCAGAATATTGAGGATTAACACTAATTGCGCTCGAAAAATCTGATAATGCAGCACTGTAATTATCTAAAAATAAATATGCAATACCTCTTTGTAGATATGCTAATGAATCCTGGGGATTTATCATAAGTGCATTACTAAAATCTGAAATTGAATTATCATATTCATGAAGTAAAATATAAAGCTTACCTCTACTTATATATGCTTTTTCATATTGACGATTTATAAAAATTGAACTTGAAAGATCAGAGATTGCTTCATCGTATTTTTTACATAATTCGTATGCTCTTCCTCGCATTTCAAGAGCTACAAAATCGTTGGTATTTACCTCCAGATATTGTGAAAGATAATTAATTGCATTATTGCAATCAAAACCGTTTAATGCTGCTTCACCCAAAAGAAATAATTGGGTTGGATTATCCTGTGAATATGTAATAAATGGAAAGAGCAAAAATAATAAGAACTTTTTCATAATAGAATTTAATTCTTCTTTAGTTTCTCAAGAACTTGATTATAGAAATTTTCAGTTTGTGATTTTAGCTCGGGATTTAATTTATATCCATACTCCATATCCTCTAAGGCTTTCTGGTATTCTCCCATATCAAGATATAAAATACCTCTTCTCACAAAAATTTCCCCATTGTCAGGTTCAAAAGATAAAGCTTTTTCATAATCAAGCATAGCTTTCTCATACTCCTTTAAATATCGGTAAATAGTACCTCTAAAATACATAGCTTTTACATTATTGGGGTCTAACTCTAAAACTTTATTTACATCGTTTAAAGCATCTAAATATTTATCCAGTTGCAAATTTAGGGCTCCTCTGTTCATATATACATCAATTGAATTTGGATTAACTGAAAGAGCCTTTTCAAGAATCTTATATGCTTTTGGGATATCGTTTATTAAACAGTAATAGGTTGCAAGGGTTACATAAGTACTCATATAAGTTGAATCAATTTTCAAGGAGGCAATTAAATCTCTATAAGCATCATCATAGTTTTTATATAATAGTAAAATAGACGCTCTGCTTGTTAAAGCTCGTGAATTCTCTGGTTCAAGAGTTACAGCATAGTTAAAACAGTAATAGGCTGAATCATATAATTTCCTTTCTATAAAGGTAACCCCTAAACCCACATATGCATTAGCAGAGCTGGGGTTAATTTCAATATATTTTTTAAAATAGGTAGCGGCTAAATCATAATCTTTTTTAAAAAGCGCCTCGTCTGCCATATTTAAAAGAGAATCTCCTGTTTGAGAAAAACAAAAAATAGGGAAAAAAACTAATACTAAAATTAAATAAGTTTTTTTCATAGCTTCTTACCGTTTAACTTTTAAAAAAGTTAATGAAAATATAATTAGTAATTGTCTATTTGTGCTCTTTGCAATTTTCCGGAATAATCTATATATACTGCCTTCCATTCTGTAAAGAAGTCATAAACAGTCCAGCCGCCTTCTCTATGTCCATTTCCTGTTCCCTTTACACCACCAAATGGCATATGTGCCTCAGCTCCAATTGTAGCTCCATTTATATATGTAATACCTGCCTGAATATCCCTTATTGCTTTAAAAGCACTATTTACATCATTAGTAAAGATACTTGAAGATAATCCATATTCAGTTCCATTTAATATATTAATTCCATCTTCAAGGTCCTCACATTTTAAGACAGACAAGACGGGACCAAAAATTTCTTCCTGCGCAATTCTCATATTTGGTTTCACATCAACAAAAATCGTAGGTTTATAAAACCATCCTTTTGCAAGTTCTCCTTCTGTTGCAAATTCACCTCCAATTAGTAGTGTTGCCTTATCTTCATTTTTTCCTATTTCAACATATGAATGAACTATATTTCTCTGAGTTTCACTAACACAGGGACCTACATCTACATTTTTATCGTTTCCATAACCAAGTCTTAATTTCTTTACTCTGTTAAGAAGTTTTTCCACAAACATATCGTGAATCTTTTTATGAAGTATTAACCTTGAGGTAGCTGTACACCTTTGTCCTGTTGTGCCAAATGCTCCCCATAAAACTGCATCGAGCGCCAAATCAAAATTTGCATCGTCCATAACTATTTGAGCATTTTTTCCTCCTAACTCAAGTGATACTCTTTTTAACATTCTACCGCCTACTTCATTTATTCTTCTTCCAACTTCGGTAGAACCTGTAAAAGAAATTAAATCAATATTCTTATTTGATAGAAATGCTTCTCCAACTATTTTTCCTTTACCGTGTACTAAATTTATAACTCCAGGAATATAATCATTACCAAGAACTTTTTTCATGGCTTCATCAATGATTTCTACAAGTGTGGTTGCTGTTTTTGGGGTCAATTCTGCAGGTTTAAATACTACAGTATTGCCACATACAAGAGCGGGAAAAATTTTCCAGGTTGGAATAGCCATAGGGAAATTCCAGGGGGTAATTATTCCGGCAACCCCGATTGGCATTCTAAAGCTTAAGTTCATTTTATTTGGTAATTCACTTGGTGCATTATATCCAAATAATCTCCTTCCCTCCGATGCTGCATAATATGCTGTATCAATTCCTTCCTGTGTATCACCCCTTGTTTCGGCGATAACCTTTCCCATTTCTCTTGTCATTTCAAAAGAAATTTCTTCTTTCCTGTTTGCCATTATGTCTCCAACAAGTTTTAAAACATCACCTCTACGCGGAGCGGGTATTAAACGCCACTTTTTATAAGCTTCCCTTGCTGCTTCCACTGCAAGATTAACATCATCTTCATTTGAAGAAGGAAATAAACCAATTAAATCTTCTTCCCATTTAGCTGGATTCCTGTTTTCTGTTGTTTTTCCCGATAAAGAATCTTGCCATTTTCCGTTAATAAAATTTTGATATTTTTTCATAGTAATTTTTTTTAGTTTATTTAATAATGATAAAATTAATCATAAACTTGAATATTAAAAATATAAAAGAAAAATTAACTGATGTTTTTTTCTCCTTTAAACCTTAACTATTAAATTTCAAAATATTTATTTGACTCTTCAATTGTTATATATCCCCCTGATTCCTTAATTATATTAATTACATTTCTGTAATGATGACTTGAATTAATAATTTGTTCACAACCAAGTAGAATTAAGTGTTCTTTAGCTCTTGAAAGAGCAACATTAAGCTTCCTATCAACAGATTTATCAAAATTTTCAGATTGCAAATTTCTTAGCAGATGTTTGTTATTAACAGCAACTGAAATAATTATTATATCTTTTTCTGAACCCTGAAATCTCTCAACAGTATCAATTAAAATTTTATCCAGCAAATCTTCCTCTTCAATAAAGCTTCTTATTTTATTGATTTGTATTCGCCACGGAGTAATAATTCCTATGTTATTAGTTTCCAAATTATTATTATATATTCTTAATAATGTTTCTAAAATTGCTTTTATTTTTTTTGCTTCTTCAGTACTATATTTGCTCTCCAATTTGTTAATTTTTGTAGGTATAAATATAGTCCGTGAACGGGATAAAAGCCTTTCTATAGGATCAGTTGCTTTAGAATTAAATAGTTTTTGCTCTTCTACTTGTCTCGGATCATTATGACTTAGTTCTATTGAATAATTACTTTTTATTAATTTTACTATATCATTATGCATACGAAAATGTACTTTTAGAGTATCAATAGCATAATCCCAACCTTCTCTCTGACATTTTATAAAAAGTCTTTCAAATAGAGATAAAGAAAGATATTCCAATCCAATTTTTTTTAAAATATCGCTCTGCAATTTATACTCTTTCTCTTCTTGAAGAATTACAGCAGGAAGTTGGCAGTGGTCTCCAATCAGAACAAATTTTTTGCAATACATTAATAATCCTATTATCTGAGTCTCAACAATTTGAGAAGCTTCATCAATAAAAATTACATCAAATTTTTCTCCTGGTTGTAAAAGGTCAAGGAATCTTTTTTGAAATGATGAAATAGTGGAAACAAAAACATTACAATTTTTAAGGAGTGTTCTCATTTCATCAATTGATTTCCCGCAAACTAATTTTTGTAATAATCTCTCATCCTCTAAATAGTCGCTACCAATCCTTACATAGTTTTTTATATTTATATTATTTGATGTAGAAAGACTTTTACTAATTTCATCTACCGCGCGGTTTGTATAAGCAATTACCGCAACTTTCGCCTTAGGATTATCATTAAAAGTTTCTTCTATCATTACCCTCAAAGCAAGGGAAGTTTTTCCGGTCCCTGGTGGTCCTTGTAAAAGAAAGTAATCCTTGGCTGATTTAAACTTTGATACTATTAAACAGATATTTTCGTTATAATTATTATTCTGATAATCGTGAGCTTCAAATTCAGGTTTTCTTTTACATAATATTTTGTCCTTTTTCTCTGAATTGGAATCTAAAAATAAAATTAATGATTCTATCTGATTCTGAAAATTTATCTCCATTAAATCATGCTCGATAGCCCATAAATTATTTGGGGTAAAAATATTTTTTGATAATTGAGTATTCCTGAGTTTGATCTCCACAACATTCTTATCAAGCGATATAATTGTACCTTTATAAATTTGAGAATCTTTATATGGCTTTTTATTATCTTGAGAATAAATTATGCAAATATCACCTTCACGAAAATTAGTTAAAGGATTGTTTCTATCTATATCAAAAATGTATGTCCCCTTTTCTGTATCATATTTCCTAAATCTCAGGTTATAGAGAATTGTAGAATTATCCTTTTTTTCCTCTAAAGTATCCAACCAGAGCGATGCGAAGCCGTTGTTTGTTCCTTCATAGATTTTATCTGTTCCTATTTTTGCAGCTTTCAATTCTTTGAATATGAAATAAATAAAATTATGAAAGTACTCTAACTCAAGTTCTGAGAGGCTTTTATATATCTTTTTGAAATTATTAAATCGTGTTTGTATAAATTGCGGATATCTGGAACAATCAAAATTACATAACTCATCAAAGAGAGAAAAATCTCTATCACATATACTAAGCTCAGTTAGGACAATTTTATTTCTTATATTAATTAAATTTCTGTATAATAAGAAATCTTTTACTACATTTTTTAAGAATTCAAAAGTTGCTTTAGAATAAAAAACAGAACTTGTGCCTATCCTATCAGTAAAAGTTGAATCTAACAACATATTATATGCCGTCACCTGCATTTCGTGATTAATCCAGGGACCATTATTAGGAACCGAACCTGATTTTAATTCTATTACATCTTTTTGATTTTTTCCGCCTTCTAACATTATATCCAATCTTCCATAAAGTCCATACTCTGGAGAAATAAAAGTTGGCTCAATTATTGGATTATTATTTCTACAATAGGTAGAAAATGTTTTTATATTATTTAGATGATTTTTAATTATTTCTTCTTTTATTTTTATTATATCGTCATCACTCAATTGAATAACCTGCAAAATATCTATCGAACTATTGAAAGAATTTTCGAAATTAACCTCACCATTCAAAATATATTTATCTAATAAATTATTAACAATTGTACCGCTGATTACTTCCTTTGAAGGTCTATCATTAATAAATTTATTAATAAAATAGAAATAATGACTATCTCCTACTCTATGGAAACATTCTGAAAGATTTCTTGCTTCTATCAAATAATCTGGCTCTATAACTATCAAACTGTTTTCAGCTGTATTATATAGATTGTCATAGTTAGGGGATTTCAAAACATTATGTAGATATGCTTTTGTATATTTTTTAAATTTATCCCCAATGTATTCAAAAGGAGGAAAAACATTTAATAAAAATTGAGTTCCATCATCTTCCGCCTCACAGGTTAAAGTATAATAAATATCTCCTTTAATGTTTATCTTTCTTTCGCTGCAGCTTAAAAAAGTAACTATGGTAGATTTTAACTCTCTATCCTGTTTTTTCTGACTAAATAAATTAGGAACTTCCTTTAAATCTCTGTATAAGTTAAGTAATTCATCGGGAACAGAAATCTCAGAAAAAAACAATATTGTTTCGCATAAAGATTTAATACAAAACTTTTCTATATCATCAGGACTTATTGGTATTAGTTTATTAAAATTACTATTATGAATTACTATATTAGCAAATTTTCTAAAATTATGAACTTTTTCAGAAATTTCATTGGGTAAATTATATTTTTCTATTATATAAACCATTATTCCATATAAACTATATTTGCCATCAAAAGATTGTGGGTCATCTTTTACAAGTTCTTTAAATAAGGATTCAAAAAGTCGCCGGTATTTTGGCACTTTTAATTCAGGAGATATTTCTTCTTTTGAGGTTACTATAATTTCATTATAGCATAAGTCTGCAAAATCACTGCTGATAAGTTTCATTTTTAATTTGTTAATTTACCTAAAAAAAGTAAAGAAAGAATTAAAATACCAAGCAGAATTCTGTATACAATAAACAGTAAATTACTTTTCTTTTTCAAGTAATTAATTAAAAAAGCAATTGATAAATAACCAATGATTCCAGAGACTGCAGTAGCAATTATTAAACTTAGAAGATTTTCATTCAACAAAGTATTTCTTTCTGAATAGAGTTCATATAAACCGCTTAAAGTAATTGCAGGAATACTTAAAAGAAAAGAAAATCTTGCAGCAACATCTCTTTTTAATCCACAAAACAATCCTGCTGTAATAGTTACCCCACTTCGCGAACTACCCGGTATTAAAGATAATACCTGTGCTAATCCAATTATTAACCCATCTTTAATTGTAATTTCTGAGAAATTTTTTTTATGCATACAGGTTTTTTCCGCAATAAAAAGAATTATTGCAAGTAAAATAAGAGAGCCACTAATAATGTATAATCCTCTTGCTTCATTTTCAATAAACCCTTTAAATATTAAACCTGCAAGGGAAATTGGTATAGTACCTATAATAATAAGAATGAAAATTCTTGAATACGGATTTTTAAAAAAGTCTTTTCTACTTTTTAAAGATGAAAAAAAACCTCTTGTTATCTCTACTATATCGGATTTAAAATACACAAATGTTGCAATAAGGGTTCCCATCTGAATTACTGCTGTAAAAGCAGCTCCTTTATCTCCCCATCCCAGTAAAGCGGGAAAAACTCTTAAATGTGCTGTGCTACTAATTGGAATAAATTCTGTTAAACCCTGAATTAGCCCAAAAACTATTGCTTGAATTATTTGTTCCAATGCTTAATGATTAAAACTTCATAAATACAAAGATAAAAATTTTGAAAAATTTCTTAGCTTTTATTTTAATTAATCAGGCATCAATATTTGCATATTTGGCATTCTGCTCTATAAATTTTCTTCTTGGTTCTACTTCTTCTCCCATTAATATTCTGAATATTTTATCTGCTGCGGCAGCATTTTCATTTGTTACCTGTAAAATAGTTCTTGTCTCAGGGTTCATTGTCGTAATCCATAATTGTTCCGGATTCATTTCCCCTAATCCTTTAAATCTTGACACCACAACCTTGTTTTCTCCTGCTCCTTCTGTTTCACCAGTTACAATATTTTTCTTATCAACTTTTAATGATTTCAAAATTTCTTCTTTTTCCTCTTCGTCATAAGCATAAAGTTCTGTTTTGCCTTTTTTTATTTTATAGAGCGGGGGTTGTGCGATATAAAGTCTTCCTGTGTCAATTATTTCTCGCATATGCCTGTAGAAAAAGGTTAATAAAAGAGTCCTTATATGAGAACCATCAACATCTGCATCACACATTAGAATAATTTTATTATATCTTATATTATCAGGATTGAATTCATCGGAACTTCCCAATCCGGCTCCTATAGCAGATATTATAGCTTTTATTTCTTCATTTTCAAGAATTTTATTTATTCGAGCTTTTTCTACATTTAGTATTTTTCCCTTTAATGGTAATATTGCCTGAAATCTTCTGTCTCGCCCCTGCTTTGCTGAACCACCGGCAGAATCACCCTCAACCAGATATAATTCACACTGTGATGGGTCGTTAAGTGAGCAGTCAGCTAATTTCCCTGGTAGCCCTGATAGTTGCTCTAAACCTGTTTTCATTCTTGCAAGATCTCTTGCTTTTCTTGCTGCTTCCCTTGCTTCGGCTGCACGAATACACTTTTCTATTATTCTCTTTGCAACTGATGGATTTTCTTCAAGATAGTTACTGAGTTGCTCTCCTGTAATTGATTGCACTATACCTTTTACTTCACTATTTCCCAGTTTTGTTTTTGTTTGTCCCTCAAATTGTGGCTCGGGGATTTTAACGCTCATTACACAGGTAAGCCCTTCCCGAAAATCATCTCCTGTTAAAGTTAATTTTTCATTCTTTATTATTCCATTTTTCAAACCATAATTATTTAAAGTCCTTGTTAATGCGGCTTTAAATCCTTCTAAATGTGTTCCTCCCTCATGAGTGTTAATATTATTAACATAGGTATATATATTGTCGTTATAAGACTCATTATATTGCATTGCTATCTCAACCTGTATATTTTCCTTTTCTCCACTAATGTATATTGGTTTTCCTGATATTGATTTTTCGTCTTCATCTAAATATTTTACAAAATCAACCAATCCTCCTTTAAAACGAAATTCATCTTCCTTATTTGTTCTTTCATCTTTTAGTATTATCGTTAAATCTTTATTCAAATATGCAAGTTCTCTTAATCTACTTTCGAGTGTTTCATATTTGAAATTTATACTTTTAAATATTTCCTTATCTGGCAGAAAAGTTACTTTTGTTCCTGTTTTATTTTTTACTTTACCTATTACCTTAACAGGGGTAACAGGTATTCCTCTTTTATATTTTTGATAGAATCTCTTTTCTTCTCGATACACTTCCACCTCCAGATATTCACTCAAAGCATTTACCACAGAAACTCCAACTCCATGAAGACCACCTGAAACCTTATAAGTATCCCTTGTAAATTTACCACCTGCGTTTAATTGTGTCATAACAACCTCGAGAGCTGACTTCTTTTCCGTTGGGTGTATACCTGTTGGAATTCCTCTCCCATTATCTTCAACTGTAACAGAATTATCTTTATGTATTACTAAAATGATTTTCGTGCAAAATCCCGCAAGTGCTTCATCAATAGAATTATCCACTACTTCATAAACTAAATGATGAAGTCCTCTGGAAGCAACATCACCTATGTACATAGCGGGTCTCTTTCTTACATGTTCAAGTCCACTTAAAACCTGAATATCCTTTTCACTGTATGAAACATTATTGTTATTTGAATTTTTTTCTTTTGCCATATTTTAACTTTCCTTTAAATTTACCAATTATATAAATACTATTTCTCTTATTGGTTTAAAATATTTTCTGTTTAAATAATTTTTTTTATTCGGATTTTTTAAACTTTCATTTGTAAGCTTCTCAATATTTTCATTAAATACTTTTACTATCTCCTGTTTTTTCATTGATAATTCATATCTCCACACAGAATTTTCTACACTAACATATAACTTGCCTCTTTTTATTACCACTGGTTTTGAAAATTTTGATATCGACTCTCCAACTGCTTCTTTCCAGATAGCATTAAGTTTAATACTATATAATTCTGTATCGAGTCCAAGCTCATTCAAAAATAATTCTATTTCATCTTTAAGTAAAACAGTTTTATTCGCTCGTTTTTTAAATTCAGAAGATTTCAATTTTCAATTGGTTGAAGTTATATTATTATTTTCAACTTTCATTATTTTAATAGATGTTTTTGAAAAATAATTTTTCAAACTATCAAAATAATCTGGTTCCGTTGCTGTTACAAAAACCTGACTAAAATTAGGAATATGATTTATTATCTTATTCACTCTAAAGGAGTCCAATTCTGACATTATATCATCAAGTAATAAAATTGGATTTGTACCCACTTTATCTTTAATAAAATTATATTCAGCAAGTTTTAAAGCAATTAAATATGTTTTATGTTCGCCTTGTGAAGCAAAACTCTTTATTTCCAATAATTGCTCCGAGTTTTGAGGTTCCTCAGTGAAAGTAGTTTCCGAATCTCGTTCCCTTTGCAAACAGAACCTTCTTATAAGAAAAATATAATCATCTCTATGTGGTCCTATTAGTGTAATTTTTCTTGCAATTTCTTCCTTTTTTATTTGATTAAATTTTTCTCTAAAAATATTCTTCAAATTATCTTTATTGATAATAGAGGAATCATTAATCTCATAATCTCCACTAACAGTGGAAAAGTAAGTTATTTCAGGGCTCTCTTTTTCGGTGGTCAGTGGTTGGTAATTTTTTTTAAGGTAATTTTTAAACTCTGTAAGAAAATAATATCGCCTATAAACTATTTCTGCAGAGATATCAGATATTAATTCATTATAACTATCTATAAGTTTATTAAACTCAGATTGAGAAGTTTTAATGTATAATTCTTTTAAAAGTGTATTTTTTAATTTTAGCACTCTATTCAATTCCTTCAAGTAATCAAGGTAAACTGGACTTATTTGCGAAAATATTATATCAAAAAATTTTCTTCGCTCTGCTGGATTTCCATAAGTAATACTTAAACTTTGGGGGGTTAGATATACAAGTGGAAACTTTCCAAATATATTAGCAGAAAAACTATTCACTCGTTCTTTATTTAAAGCAAAAATTTTTTTCCCTGTTGAATAATTTATTGAAAGTGTATATTGATTATCCAACTCATTTTCATAATGTCCTTCCAATGAAAAATTATCTTTCCCGAAAAGAATACAATCATTTTCTTTTGAATTTAAAAAACTTTTCCCAAAAGAGAGAAAAGACATTGCTTCAAGTATATTTGTTTTTCCTGCTCCGTTTTTTCCAAATATATAGTTAAAATTGTGGCTGAAAAAAATTTTTATATTTTCATAATTTCTAAAATTATTCATTTTCAAACTTTTTATTATCATTTCTTCCTGTAACTAGTTATTAAAAAGGAGACAGAATAAAAAATTAACTTTTTTATTATATAATCCCATTCTTATACAATAAAAATGCAACATTATAAATATTACCCCACCCTAACGGGCATAACTAATTCTATATAATCTTCATTATTATCCGAAGTTGACGGTGTTATTACGCTGGCTTTTGAAGGGCTGCTGAATGTCATAAGAATTTCTGGGCTCTCCAATGCAGTTAAACAATCTATCAAATATGCTACATTGAAGGATATGATGAATGGATTCTTATCAAAATCTACCTCGCTATCTTCTAAACTTATAAAATTGCAATCTATAATTTCCTCCACATCCGCGCCTATTTCAGGGTTGTCAGCGTTGATATTTATAGTTGAATTCTTTATTTCTAATTTTACCCGCTTCGTTGATGGATCAACAAAAATCGACGCTCTTTTGAGTGAATTTAGAAATTCAAATCGTGATACTCTAAGTTTCTTATCGTTATTTTTGGGAATTACGGTTTCATAGTTGGGAAAAGTATCATCAATAAGCTTTGAATAAAACTCCGTTGTATTTGTACTTAATTTTATTAGAGTATCATCATATGCTATTGCACTTTCTTCCTGCCCTATTAACTTTGTTATTATATCAGCTGATTTCAAAGCAACAATTATTTTACTTTCTTTAATATCCGTGGCTTCATATTCTTTCAAAGTAAGTTTGCAAAGCCTAAAACCATCTGTGGATACAAATCTAATTTCATCTTTCCTGATATCAAATAATATACCTGTCATATTTCTTTTAGTTTCTTCCTGACTAACAGCATGTCTAACTTTTGAAATTATTCTTCTCAATATCGAATCTTTTATTTTAATCTCTTCTAATTGATTTTTTTCTTCTATACTTGGAAAGTCTTCTGATGGATGGCCAAAAAATGAATATTTACCGTTTGAAGAAGTTATAGTAATTTTGTTTTTCTCATCTGTTTCGAATTTAATTTTTTTCTTTGCCATCATTTTACTTAAGGCGCTCTCATTTTTTTCATATAATTTTTCAATTGCGTTTTTCAATCTTTCATTTGAATTCACAAGTTCCTGTCTTCCTTCATTTATAAATGCTTGTTGATTATTTCCCAATTTTTCTATTATCGATAATTTAAGTTCATTATCAAAAGCACCTCTAAAAACTAAAGTCTTATTTTTGGGGGAGTATGAAATTTTCCCTTTGAATATCTCCTCTAAATTAGTTTCCTTATTTAATAAATCATAATCTTCAGAGCTAAACTCCGTTTCAACAGTAATACTATCGTATTTTGCTGCTAACAGCCTTAGCAAGTCAAGTAGCTTTTTAGCAGGAATAGCGCATTCACCATCTTCCTGCCCTTCAACATTTACTCTCACTCGTATAAAATTTTCTAAGTCAGTTGCTTGAAGACTTAGCTCATTTCCTTTTAATTCAAACAAAACATTTTCTAAAATCGGAAGAGCTGAACGTGTTGGAATTACATAACTTAATTTTGTTAAATAGTTAACAAAATTTTCAACGGTAATATTGAATTTCATATTTTTATTAATATGATTTTAAAAATTTTTTAACAAAATAAAGAAAATAAAAAGAATATACAATTAAGTTATATTTTCAAAATTTTCCTGTTTTTATGATTTATTAAATAGTTAGAAAACTGAAAGTTATTGAGATGCTTTTGAGGGATAACTAAAGTTTTGAGTAATTTCTTTACAGGTAATTTTTAAAAATTCTTTAATACCAATCAGAACGATCTAAACTCCTGTACTGAATGGCTTCGCTTATATGAGCAGTTGATATTTTTTCCGCTGATTCGAGATCCGCAATAGTACGGCTGACTTTTAATATTTTATCATATGCTCGGGCAGATAACCCAAGTTTTGTCATTGCCGTTTTCAATAAATTTTCACCATCGGAGTCTATTTTACAAAATTCTTTAATTAATTTCGTATTCATATTTGCATTGCAGTAAATACCTTCATAATTTGCAAACCGCTTTAATTGAATATCACGCGCTTTTGTTACTCTCTGTCTTATCGTCTCAGATTTTTCTCCTTCCTGTTTTGTTGATAAATCAGAATATTTAACAGGATTTACAATTATATGTATATCAATTCTATCAAGAATCGGACCAGAAATTTTGGAAAGATTTTTTTGTATTTCATAATCTGAATACATTTCCACTTCCTTTGTAGTTGCAGCAGGGGTTGGATTCATCGCTGCTACAAGCATAAAATTGCATGGGTATTGAATTGTCATTTTTGCTCTTGATATCGTAATTACTTTATCTTCAAGAGGCTGTCGTAAAACTTCCAGAACATTCTTTTTGAATTCTGTCAGCTCGTCAAGAAATAAAACTCCATTATGAGCAAAAGATATTTCTCCTGGTTTTGCATTAGTGCCTCCGCCCACAATTGCAATATCACTTGCTGTGTGATGAGGTGCAGCAAAGGGTCTTGTAAAAATAATCGGAGTATCTTTATTAATTAATCCGGCAATTGAATGTATTTTAGTGGTTTCTAATGCTTCTTTCAAAGTAAGCGGGGGTAAAATTGAAGGTAGTCTCTTTGCTAACATAGTTTTTCCTGAGCCGGGCAATCCTATCATCAAAATATTATGCCCTCCCGCTGCGGCAACCTCCATTGCTCTTTTTACTTCTGCCTGTCCTTTAACATCGGCGAAGTCTAATTCATAATGCTTATGTTTATTAAAAAGTTCTTCTAAGTTTATCTTATATGGTTCAACTAATAAAGTACCATTAAGAAAATCAACAATACTTTTTAAATCTTCAAAAGGATACACCTCTAAATTATCAACTACTGCTGCTTCGTTAGCATTTTCTTTAGGAACTAAGATACCTTTAAAATTTCTGTTCCTTGCTTCTATTGCTATAGGTAGAATACCTGGTACAGCTCTTAACTTTCCATCCAATGATAATTCACCTATAAATAAAATATCTTTCATTAAATCCGGTTTTACCTGACCTGTTCCTAATAAAATGCCCAAAGCAATTGGCAGGTCATAACCAGAACCTTCTTTCTTAATATCTGCAGGGGCAAGATTTATAGTAATTTTTTTAGTAACAGGAAAGAAGAAGCCCGAGTTTTTCATAGCTGCTGAAACTCTATTTCTTGATTCCTTCACGCTACTGTCCGGCAAACCAACCATAAAAAAATTATGCAAGCCTGCTTCAAGATGAGTTTCTACTCTCACTATATAAGCTTCTACCCCAAAAGTTGCTGCTGTAAAAACTTCTGAAATCATTTTTTAATTTTTCTTTTTAAATATCATTTTAAATGGAACTCCTCCAAATCCAAAATTTTCTCTAATTTTCTTTTCCAAAAATCTTTTATAGTTTTCCATTATCAATTTAGGCTCATTTGAAAAGAAAACAAAGGATGGAGGTGCGGTTCCCGTTTGAGTAATATAATTTATTTTTATATCTCGCCCTTTTACAGAAGGGGGTGGATTGTTTTTAATTTCAGTTAAGATTTTTTGATTTAATAAACTTGTTTTAATAGACTTTTTATATTCGTTATATATTTCAACAGCTTCTTCGAGTACTTTATGTATTCTTTTTTTAGTTAAAGCGGAAATAAAAATTATTTTTAAAAATCCAAAACTTTGTAAATGTGATTTTATTTTCTTCTCTACTATAAGTGCGGTTTGAGAGTCTTTTTCTATTAAGTCCCACTTATTTATTATTATAAGTAACCCTTTTCCTAAGGAAACAACATCATTTATTATACCAATATCTTGTTTATCAAGTTTTAAATTTGAAAATTCTATCTTTGGAAATTTTTCAAGCGCTTTAAACAGCTGACTTGCATCAATTACAAGAAGTGCAATATCACATCTTTCTATAGCTCTATAAGTTCTTACTATTGAGTAAAAATCGAGAGAATCTGTTTTAGGTAATTTACTTTTTTTTACAATACCTGCAGTGTCTATTAAAACAATTTCTTTGCCATAATATTTTAAAATAGAATCAATTGAATCTCGTGTAGTACCTGGAATATCCGTTACAATATTTCTTTCTTCTTTTAAGATAGCATTGAGTAAAGATGATTTTCCGGTATTGGGTTTACCTATTATTGCAAATTTCGGACGATTATCTCTATTTCTAATATCTTCGTTATATTGAGGAATATCACGAGTAAAATAATCAATTAATTCTGCTACATTTCTTCCATTTAAACTGGAGACTATGTGCGGTTTTTCAAAGCCAAGTTTGTAAAACTCTGTTACATTCAACTCTCTTGACAGCGAGTCAATTTTATTCACCACGAGAATTACTTCTTTTTCTTTTGCTTTTTTTCTTAATAAATTTGCGATTTCTGAATCAATTGGATGTAGTCCTGTTTTACCATCTACAATAAATAAAAATATATCTGCTTCATCTATTGCTTGTTTTATTTGATTCTGAATATGTTTATCAAAAAGGTTGTCTGATTCAGGAACAAATCCCCCGGTGTCAATTAATAAAAATCTTTTACCCTGCCAATTTACTTCTGCATAATTTCTATCTCGGGTTACACCACTTCTGTGATGAACAATTGCTATTCTCTTCCCTATAATTCTATTAAATAAAGTGGATTTCCCAACATTAGGCCTACCTACAATTGCTACAATATTCTTCATAAATTAATTATAAATATAAATAATTATCAACTATATTCAATGTATTAAGTTTTCATTTGATTTAATGATTTATTAAAAAGTATATATTTGTTTTTTTTAAGTTTGATTTAAATTATTAAAAAAATTTACAATTTATTTACAATTCCTTATCATTTAGGAAATAAAACATAAAGAATTTTACATAAAGTTAAAATAGTTAATAATCTGTTTAAAATTATATTAAAATTCTTTAAAAATTTAGAAACAATTAAAAGGGACATTTGTATGAAAAAAACAAAAACAAAATTTTTATTTTTTATTGTTTTATTAATGTTTATCTCTACAGGAGTAAAATCACAGGAAAAAAATGAATTCAAACCTTCAGGAAAAGTTTGGGGAATGGTTTTTGGAGATATCTTTTATAAAGCAGGAGGGGATACAACAGGAAGTTTTAGTGGAGAATATACAAAAACAGAAGTTTATAAAAATGCTTTTGATTTTAGAAGAATATACTTTGGATTCAATTATGATATAAGTGAAAGATTTACTTCGGAATTTGTTGCTGCTTTCGAGGGAACAGACTATCTTCCAAATGGTAAGCGTTCGCTTTACATTAAAATTGCAAATATTAAATGGAAAGATATCTATCCCAATGCAACAATGGTATTAGGGCAATTATCAACAATAACATATTGTTATACAAGCGAGAAACTTTATGGATATAGGTCACTTGAAAAAACTGTTCTTGATATGAAAGGTTTAGCTCCATCTTTTGATTTCGGGTTAGCTCTGCTTGGAAAATTTGATTCAGATGGAAACTATGGATATAACCTAATGATTGGAAATGGAAAGGGGGCTTCGCTTGAAAATAATAAATTCAAAAAATATTATGCGGGAGTGTATGGCTATTTCTGGGACAAAAAAATATTAGCAGATTTATATTCTGATTATGAAGATATTAACTCTACTCAGGATAGAACTACTTTTAAAAGTTTTGTTGGTTTTCAGATACCTGAATTCAGAATTGGCTTTGAAATATTTAACCAACTTTACAGAAGATATTATAGCAACGGAACAAATAAAAGTACTTTTGGATTCTCTGCTTTTGCTATTGGAACAATAATTAAGGATAAACTAAATATATTGGGCAGGTTTGATTATATTGATCCTGATATCAATCATTCAAATTATGGATTCAGAGAAAATTTTCTATTACTCGGAGCAGATTTTGTCTTCGATAAAAATGTACATTTTATGCCTAATCTCTGGCTTAATATGTATAGTGATAAGAGCCCTGCAAATATAGAACGAAAAACAGATATAGTACCAAGAATCACATTTTATTATTCTTATAAATAAAAATAAAAAAGATGAAAAAAATTACATTTATTTTACTTATTGCTTTAGTAAGCATTATGTTCCTTTCCTGTGGTAAAAAAAGCGATGAAAGCGTTGTCAAAATAAACGGAGCGGGAGCAACTTTCCCTTATCCGTTATATTCTAAATGGTTTGATGAATATTCAAAAGTTCACAAAGAAGCTAAAATTAATTATCAATCAATTGGAAGTGGTGGTGGAATCAAACAATTAACTGAAGGTACTGTAGACTTCGGTGCTACGGACAGTCCTATGTCCGAAGAAGAGCAGCAACTGGCAGAATCCAAAAATAAAACAAAAGTATTTCACATCCCTGCTGCTCTGGGAGCTGTTGTTTTAACTTATAATATTCCCGAAATAAATAAACCACTCAATCTAAAGGGAAATGTTGTCGTTGATATTTTTCTCGGAAAAATAAAAAAATGGAACGCCCCTGAAATTGTTGCAGATAATCCAGATATTAAACTTCCAGATAAAGAAATAGTTGTAATCCATAGGACAGATGGAAGTGGAACTACTTATATTCTCACTGATTATTTTTCTAAAATAAGTGAAGAATGGAAAAATAATGTAGGAGTTGCAAAAACAGTGAAATTCCCTGCAGGACAGGGAGCAAAAGGAAATGAAGGAGTTTCTGGTTCCGTTAAGCAAATCCCTTATTCAATTGGATATGTTGAACTGATATATGCAATTCAAAATAGTCTTCAATATGCAAATATCCAAAATGAAAATGGAGAGTTTGTTACTCCGAGTCTTGATGCTGTAACAAATGCTGGTAGATCAAAGCTAAATGAGATGTCTGAAAACTTAACTGTTTCTTTGGTAAATGCAAAAGGAGAAGGTGTATATCCAATTTCAAGTTATACCTATTTGCTTGTTTTAGAAAAGTATGAAGATCCTGCAAAGGCAAAATTACTATCTAATTTTTTGAAATGGGCATTAACAGAAGGACAAAAATTTGCTAAAGAACTTGGTTACTCTCCAATCCCGCAAGAGGTCTATCAAAAAGCAATAGAGAAAATTAATAAAATTCATTGATTTTAAAATAAACTTTTATACATTGGGAGATAAAGAATTAATTTTTCTTTATCTCCCTTTTGTTTGATTTCTACTGAATTGTGTGGTAAGCTTAAAAAAGCTTTTTTAGATATTATCTCTCTTATAAATACTGAATAATTTTATTGCAATTTTAATTTTTAGAAATTACTTTAAATAAAAATATTTTTTAAAGTAAAAATTATCCACTATGAAAAAAACAGTATTCACCTTAGTTCTCGTTTTCCTACTTTCAAGTTTAGCTTTTTCCCAAATATGGGTACAAAGACTAAATGGTATTTCAATGTGGGCACTTGCCGTTGACTTGCAAGGGAACTTATATGCTGGTGCATCTGGAACTGTTAAAAGTATTTATAAATCTACTAATGGTGGTGATAACTGGATTGAAGTTTTTTCTGGAGGTACAGCAAATATAATTTATATTGCATGTGATTCTAATAATAATGTTTATGCTTCCTATGGCAGCTCTGGAGTATTAAAATCCACTAATGGAGGACAGAACTGGACTGTTATTCCCCCATCTAATTTTAACAGCAGTACCGTTAATTCAGTGAAGTGTGGAAAGAATAATTATGTGTATGTTGGAACTACATTAAGTGGAATATTTATTAGTACGGATGGTGGTGCAACCTTTCCTTATAACTATCTCTCGGGCTCAAATATTGTAAGTATTTTTATTGATAACTATAATTCAGATATAGTTTACGCAGGGGCGTCAGCTGGAACGGGAAATAATGGAGTATACCGTTCTTCTAATGCTGGTCTTAATTGGAGTGAATTATTAAATAGTGGAGCAAACTGTTGGGGTATGGTACAGTTTAATCAAAACGAATTACTCTATGTTGGTACTTCAAGTGGTTATCCTGTTTATAAAACTACTAATAGTGGCTTAAACTGGTTCCTGATTTCTTCTCTACCTGGTGCTATGCGAGGAGCAACTATAAACCAATCCCAATTTGTTTATACTTCGGGTAATGGTGGTGTTTATCGTTCTACTAATTTTGGTACAAGTTTCGCTAATTTTAATTTTACATTTTCAAGCAATCATTGCCTTGCCTATCAAAACAAGGTTTTTGTTGCAGCTTCCGGGACTTCAAATGGTGGTGTGTGGTTTACTATAGATACTCTTGTTTCAAGTATCGGCAATCCCAATTTATATGTTGGTTATAGTTATCAATTATATCAGAACTATCCAAATCCATTTAACCCCTATACCTTTATTGAATACTCTTTGCCAAAATCAGGAGAGGTTAAAATCGTACTTTATGATATAACTGGAAAGGAAATAGAGGTCCTCTTAAATGAATACAAAACAGCAGGTGTTTATAAATTAAGATTCCATTCTGAAAATCTTGGAAGCGGTGTTTACTTCTACACACTATATGTTAATAACAGATTTATCGAAACAAAACGAATGATTTATCTAAAATAGACTTTACCCTTTTATTGGATTAGAACTTTACTTTTGCAATTGTTTTAAATATTTTCTGTGGTTGTTATATAAGCAAATCCAAAAGCCAGATTCAGCAAGCTTGAGAGGTGCATTTCTTCGTTTATACTACCTGTTGCATCAGCAAGGAAAAATACTCTATAGTCTCTATAATATGCATCTCGAGCGGTTGATTCACAACACATATTGGTCATAATACCAGTAATAATTAAATCTTCCACCTTCAAACACCTGAGAATTGTTTCTAAATCGGTATTATAAAAAGCAGTATATCTGTGTTTTAAAATAACTTTTTCTTTTGGTTGGGGGTTAAGTTTATTATGAATTTCACTTTCAGGGGTTCCCTCAACACACATCCCTTCCTACCACCAGCCCATAATCCCTGCGTAAAGCTTATCTGGATGATGGACATGTTTCTTATAAATTACAGGTAGTTTTAATTTTCTAAAAGTTCGGATTAGTTTCTGTATGTTTGGAATTATTGGAAGTCCACCACAAGTAAAAGTTGGTGATTCGGGATTTAAAAAGAATTTCTGCATATCAATCACAAGTAATGCTGACCTTTTACTGTTAACCTTCAGTAAATGCTGATTATATGGAGAAATTATTTCTAAACAGGTTTTTGTTTTTTCTAAAAAATTTTTCTTTGTTATGTAAGATTGTATAAAATATTAAATATTAGTTTAAATTGAATTTTTATTAAAATATTCTTTAATAAGAAAAATCATTTTTTAATTTGTTATTGAAAAAATATTCACTGCATTTAGAGTTTTTCTATTCTTTTTCTTATCAAAGTCTTCTTGTAAATAGAACTTAACTCTTTGTCCTTTTTTTAAATAAGAAATTTTACTTTTAAAATCCTTTGATTTAAAATAATATTGTTTTTTATCTTCTGCTTCTATAAACCCTGCTTTTCCATCAGATATTATATTCTTTATAACTCCCGTTAGCTGCTTCTGATCTTTAAATTTTAAATTATTCCATAACTCTTTTAATTCTTTTTCTATTATTTTCTGATCCACATGCCCAGAAATTGTTACCCCAAATTCATCTAACCACTTTTGTGTTTTTACATCTATTTTATTTCCGGAATTTGTTTTTATACAATAAATATATTCAATGTGCTTCTTTGCTTTTTCCAGATCATTATTAAGACGAAATATATCTGCCAATAATTTATATAGATTTACTTTCATTTCAGTAGAGCCAAAATTCAAAGCACTATCAAGTGCAAATTTCAATGCATCTTGCATTTTTTCCTGCAGAAAATATATTTCAGAAATTTCTTTCTGAATAAACCATTCCTTTTTCACTAAAAGTATTGAGTTTAATATTTCAAGTGCTTTGCTGTATTCTTTCAAATATTTATACGAGAGAGCAATTCGCCATTTAAACCATACATCGTTATCGTAATGAAATTTGTTTATACTCTTTAGAGCATTTTCACATGTTAAAATACATTCTTTATATTCTCCCTTTTCCAGCAATGCTTTAGTTCTATACATAAAATATTGTTCTCTTTTTGAAGGATTTTCCCTACTTTTACCACTTTTATCCTTATAAGTAAAAGGTGAAGTATCCAGTAATTCTGGCTTTAATTTATCACTCCATTCTAAAACTAAATCAGGTTGGTATACTTGTTTATTATTTAGGTAATCTAAGATTTTTAATACGGTTATTGTAAACGGAGAAAATTTATCGTCCTTCTCTGTTAGATTTATTATTGCATTTCCTGCTTTAAAAAATTGTTGTTCATTCTTTACTTTATCAACCGCTATCTCAGTATAATACACACACCAGGCATAAAGATTTCTTAATAGCTTAAAATTAGAATTCATTTTATATACTTTTCTACATATATCTAATGCAGCTTCATAGTTTTTTTGCTGACTTAAGCAGTATGCATATCCCCACCCTATCCACTCATCACAATTTTCTCTATACTCTTCCCACAATTTTTTATACAAAGGAATTGCTTCAGTATAATTCTTATTTTTCCTATGAGATTCTGCTTGGTTTTTTAATGTTGTAAAATCTGTCATTTTTCAAAGTATTTTTCAGGGGGTATAGAACTTGTAACTTTTTAGAAATTTTTTCAAGATACTAAATAACTGTTCATCATTCAACAGAAAAAAAGTGAAATTATAGTTTGTTCAAAATGATAATTACTTAAATTACAACTCTTTAATAATTGCTTTCAAATTTGGAATTAAATTTTAATCTTGAATTTTATATTTTGATTTATTGTTTATATTTGTAAATATAGATAATTATTATGAATAACGACGAAATTCTACAACAAAAAATACTTAGTGATTATAAATATGGATTTGAGTCCGATATTGAAATGGAAAAGTTTGAAAAGGGCTTAAATGAAGATATAATCAGGCGTTTATCTGCTAAAAAAGGTGAACCAGAATTTATGCTCAAGTTCAGATTAGATGCTTATAAATTTTGGACAAATATGAAAGAACCTAAATGGCCCAATATAAAATATGACCCAATAGACTATCAGGATATTATTTATTATGCTGCCCCTAAAAAGCAAAAGAAACTCAAATCCCTCGATGAGCTTGACCCTGAAATAAAAAGAATATATGACAGGTTGGGTATTCCTCTTGAAGAGCAGAAATTTCTTGCTGGTGTAGCTGTTGATGCCGTGCTGGATAGCGTTTCTGTTGCTACAACTTACAGAGAAAAATTATCCGATCTCGGAATTATTTTCTGTTCTATAAGCGAAGCTATCGCCCTTCACCCTGAACTTGTTCAGAAATATCTTGGTTCAGTTGTTCCTTATACTGATAACTTTTTTGCTGCCTTAAACTCTGCAGTATTCAGTGATGGCTCTTTTGTCTATATACCAAAAGGGGTTAGGTGTCCAATGGAACTATCTACTTATTTTAGGATTAACGCTGCTAATACAGGACAATTTGAAAGAACTTTAATTATTGCTGATGAAGGTAGTTATGTAAGTTATCTTGAAGGATGCACAGCTCCAATGCGAGACGAAAATCAACTTCACGCTGCTGTTGTTGAACTTATTGCTTTAAAAGATGCAGAAATAAAATATTCTACTGTACAAAATTGGTATCCAGGAGATAAAGAAGGAAAAGGAGGAGTTTATAACTTTGTTACTAAGCGTGGAATTTGTGCCGGTGAAAACTCTAAAATTTCCTGGACACAGGTAGAAACGGGCTCTTCAATTACCTGGAAATATCCTTCCTGTATTTTGAAGGGTGATAATTCGATTGGTGAGTTTTATTCCGTTGCACTTACAAATAATTATCAGCAGGCAGATACAGGTACAAAAATGATCCATATTGGAAAAAATACAAAGAGCCGAATTGTATCCAAAGGTATTTCAGCCGGATATAGTAATAACAGTTATCGTGGTTTGGTAAAAGTAGTTAAAAATGCTGATAATGCAAGGAATTATTCTCAGTGTGATTCTTTGCTTATGGGAGATAAGTGCGGTGCTCATACATTCCCTTATTTTGAAATTAATAATAATACCGCAGTTGTTGAACATGAAGCAACCACCTCTAAAATAAATGAAGATATCCTTTTCTATTGCAATCAACGCGGTATCTCAGAAGAAGAAGCCATTGCTCTGATTGTAAATGGATATGCAAAAGAAGTATTAAATCAACTGCCAATGGAATTTGCGGTAGAAGCACAAAAATTACTTGCTATTTCCCTTGAAGGTAGTGTTGGGTAAAAAGTTTAACGAATTTTTAAGATTTAAAATAATTAAAGGAAATAACAAATTATGTTAACAATTAAGAATCTAAAGGCAACTGTTGAAGGAAAAGAAATTCTAAAAGGAATTAATCTGCAGGTAAACGCAGGAGAAATTCATGCGATTATGGGACCTAATGGTTCAGGCAAAAGTACCCTTGCTTCTGTTCTAACAGGTAAAGAAGGATATGAAGTAACCGGCGGAGAAGTAATCTTTGAAGGGAAAAATCTTCTGGAATTAAGCCCTGAAGAAAGAGCAAGAGAAGGAATATTTTTAGCATTTCAATACCCTGTAGAAATCCCTGGAGTTACTATTACAAATTTTATGAAAACTGCAATTAATGAAATTAGAAAATCAAAAGGGCTTGAACCCATGAATTCAGTTGACTTTTTGAGGTTATTACGGGAAAAAGCAAAGCTTGTCGGAATTACAAAAGAAATGTTAAGTAGATATGTTAATGTTGGATTTTCAGGTGGTGAAAAAAAACGTAATGAAATCTTTCAGCTTGCATTGATGAATCCTAAGCTTGGTATACTTGATGAAACTGATTCTGGACTTGATATAGACGCTCTTAAAATTGTCGCTGACGGTGTTAATAGAATTAAAACTGATAAAAATGCTTTTATTGTCATAACTCACTATCAAAGATTATTAAACTATATCATTCCTGATTTTGTACATGTACTTTATAACGGTAGAATTGTAAAGTCCGGGACAAAAGAACTTGCTCTTGAGCTTGAAGAAAAAGGTTACGATTTTCTCATATCAGAGCTAATGTATTAATCTAAACATTAAACATTTTTAAGTGACATTATGAATTCAAAGGAAAATTTAAAGAATTATTTACTGGAACAGTTTGAAAGAAATAAAGAATTTCTCAAAAATAGTTCTTCGCCTGAAATTTTTGAAAAACGTTTGAAGTCGATTAATTACTTTTCTGAGGTTGGTTTTCCAACTCGAAAAGATGAGGAGTGGCGGTTTACTAATATCACTCCAATTACTCAAAATATATATACATCCTATAATATTAATAATTACGAGGATTTAGAAAAAAAAATTAATTCAATTCAAAATAAGGAAATCAAAAAGTTTTTAATAAAGAATCTGGATGTAAATTTACTCGTGCTCATTGATGGTAAATATTCAAAGAAACATTCTTCTATCCGCGAAACAATAAAATCCGCATATATTGGTAGCCTACAAGAAATTCAGAACTTAAATCCGGGATTGGTAGCTCAATATTTTGGAAAAGCCCTGAACCCAACTGCAGATGCATTCACCGCAATAAATACTGCATTTACAACTGATGGGGTATTTATTTATATCCCTAAAAATATTTCAACAGAGAAACCTTTTCATATATTAAATCTGATTACGGGTAAAAATAATTTACTTGTCAATTCAAGAAATATTATTATTGCTGATACTGGCTCAGACATAACTGTTATTGAGTCTTATCATAATATATCAGAAAATAATAAGTTAAACTTATTTAACATTGTTACAGAAATTTTCACAAGTCCCAATTCAAAAGTTTATTACTATAAAATTCAGAAAGATGATAATTTACCTTCAATCATAGGAACTACTCAGGTAAATCAGGAAAGAGATTCTGAATTTCATTCTTTTACAATGACTTTAAGCGGGGAAATAATTAGAAATAATTTAAACTCTGTTTTAAGAGGTGAAAATTGTGAGTGTATTTTTAAAGGGGTTTATGTAGGAGACAACACAAGCCTGATTGATAATCACACCCTCGTTGACCATGCCGTACCTAATTGCCACAGTAATGAATATTACAAAGGGATTGTCGGTGATGAATCTCATTGTGTTTTTAATGGAAAAATACTTGTTAGAAAGGATGCCCAAAAAACTAATGCATACCAATCAAATAAAAATATTCTTATATCAGACAAGGCTACTATAAATGCAAAACCGCAACTTGAAATATTTGCTGATGATGTTAAATGTAGTCATGGTGCAACTTCTGGTAGATTAAATGCAGATGAGCTATTCTATTTAAGAGCGCGCGGGATTCCTGAAAAAAGTGCACAGAAACTTCTGCTATTTGCTTTCCTAACCGATGTCATAAGTTCTGATACAAATTATTACGACTCTAAATCCTATCGTAAGTATATAGATAAATGTATTGTTAAAGTAATTAGTGAAAAAATTAATTCGATTAATTTATAGTTTTTATTTCTTAATTTTATATAATTACAAAAGCATTGGCTGAAATCGATATAAATAAAATAAGGAAAGACTTTCCAATTTTAGAGCGAAAAAATATAAATAACAAGCCACTTATATATTTTGACAATGCTGCAACAACACAGAAACCATTGAAGGTAATTTATGCTTTAGAAAATTATTATAAATATATAAATAGTAATGTGCATCGGGGGGTACATTTTTTAAGTGAAGAAGCAACAACAAAATTTGAAGAGTCCCGAGAAAAAATCAGACAATTTATTAATGCTGAATCTTCAGAAGAAATAATTTTCGTTAGAGGCACAACTGAAGCAATTAATCTTGTTGCAACTTCTTTTTGCAGAAGCAAATTAAATGAAAAAGATGAGATAATTATTTCATCACTTGAACATCACTCTAATATAGTTCCCTGGCAAATGCTTTGTGAGTGCACCGGTGCAATACTTAAAGTAATCCCTATTGATAAAAATGGTGATATAATTTTTGAAGAATATGAAAAATTATTATCGGAAAGAACTCGAATAGTAGCAATTAATCATATTTCAAATGCTATTGGTACAATAAACCCAATAGAAGAAGTAATTAGAACAGCCCATAGTTTTGGTATTCCAGTATTGATTGATGGTGCACAGTCTATTCAGCATAAAAGAATAGATGTAAGAAAACTTGATTGCGATTTCTATGCTTTTTCTGGGCACAAAATTTACGGACCAACAGGAATTGGTGTTTTGTATGGTAAAAAGAAAATATTGGAAAATATGCCCCCATATCAAGGGGGTGGAGAAATGATTCAATCCGTTTCCTTTGAAAAAACAATTTACAATGTACTTCCTTATAAGTTCGAAGCTGGGACTCCTAATATTGCTGGTGCAATTGGATTAGCCTCAGCGATTGATTATATTACTTCAATTGGTTTGGAAAATATAGAAAAGTACGAAAAAGAACTTTTTGAGTATGCTTTAAACCAAATTAATAATCTTGATGGAGTAAGAATAATTGGTAATGCAAAACAAAAAGCCAACATTATATCTTTTCTTCTTGATAATCTTCACCCATATGATGTAGGTTCTGTTCTTGATAATGAGGGAATTGCAGTTAGAACCGGTATGCATTGTGCAGAACCTTTAATGAAAATATTTAGCATTAATGGTACGGTCAGAGTTTCGCTTGCATTATATAATACAAAGGAAGAAATAAATAAACTTATAGAGGCTCTCAAAAAAGCAAAAAAATTGCTTGGTTAAAAATTTTTATTATGACTATCAAAGAAATACAGGAAGAAATAAGAGAAGAGTTTTCCACCTTTGATGATTGGGAATCAAAATATGAATACATAATTGAACTTGGAAAGCAGCAACCCTCTTTATCTCCGGAAGATAAAACAGAAGAAAATAAAGTGAGTGGGTGTCAATCGCAGGTTTGGTTAAAAACAGAGTATAAAGATGGTAAATTAATTTTTAGTGCGGATAGCGATGCAATTATCACAAAAGGTCTTATTGCTCTACTTATAAGAGTTTTCAATAATCAAAAACCAGAAGACATAATAGAAAGTGATATAACTTTTTTAGATGAAATTGGTTTAATGAAACATTTATCTCCTAACCGTTCTAATGGCTTGCTTTCTATGGTTAAGAAAATAAAATCAGAAGCGCAAAAGCATTTAAATAAAAATTAATTACTTGTATAATGACATTATGAATAAAGAATTAGAAAATACCTCCGATAAAAAAGAACCTAATGAAAAATCTGTTGACCTTGAAAAGTTAAAAGAAGAAGTGATAAAAGTTCTAAAAAGTTGTTATGACCCGGAAATTCCTGTAAATATATACGACCTTGGTCTGATATACGATATAAAACTTGCTACTAATGGTGATGTTCTTGTAGTTATGACCCTTACCTCTCCTGCCTGTCCAGTCGCAGGTAGTCTCCCCGCAGAAGTACAGCAAAAGTTAAAAGAAAACCCTATGGTAAATGATGCAAAAGTCATCATTACTTTTGACCCACCCTGGGACTTTTCCCGTTTAAGTGATGAAGCAAAACTTGAACTCGGTTTTCTATAATTTTTATCAATTAAATTTTCTGAACTAATTAGTAATGATATAACCTCTTCATCTCGTCTGATTTCATTTCCTAATGAATCATATTGAATTTCTTCTTCCCCACTTTTTTCCTCAGGCAAAATTTTTTGCTCTTGTTTCTTATTATTCAATGTATCCTGTGAAATTTCTTTTTGAAGTGAATCATTTTCGGTTTTTAAGGTGTCTTTAGTTAATTTTAAACTATCGCTTTTCTGCTTCTCCAATAGTTCAGAAAAAAATTGGAGCTTAGGCATTACTGATTGTGTGTATACAGAAGCGGGATATTTCTCTTTAAGTAATGTATAATAAAAAATCATACTATCCTTGTTTTGGGCATAGTTTTCAAATAACCACCCTATTGTATATAATGATTTCGCGGCGAGTGGACTTTCGGGATGTTCCGTATAAATTATCTTTAAAAATTCTATTGCTTTAAAATAATCACTTATCGTAAAATATTCCGAAGCAATATGATATAAAGAATCAGTTGGGTCTTTTAATATTTCAATTGTGCTAATGTTGAGTATTTTTCTTGCCTCGTTTGCTATTTCTAATTGAGGATAGTCTTTTATTATTGCGCTTAAATAGTAATCTGACTTTTCAATTTGATTTTTATTTCTGTATATCGTCGCAAGCATAAAAAGAGACTTACTTCGGCGAATACTGTTTGTATCTGAATCTGCAACATAATTAAGATATACAATTGCTGAATCTTCAATTGCTAATTCAAACAGGAATAGTTCTGCCATATTTAAACATGCTGAATATTTTTTTTCATTCTTTGCATAGGTAATTGAATCTTCAATTCTCGCTTTAATTAATAATGAATCAATCTCATTTAATATTAAAGTATCCTTTGTTTCTTTTATTGTATCTTTTGTAACTACTGAATCTTTCGTAATTTTAGTTAATATGTCTTCATCATTAGTATCCAAAGCAATGAACCTCATCCTGTCTTTTACTCCTCCTCCTTTCCCTTCTTGTTTTGGAATATACTTCTCCTGTTCATCTTCAAGCTCTTTCATTCTCTCTTTTTTATATTTTTCAAATTCCTTGTCCTCTGTTGGTATTTGAATCTTAGTTGTATCATTTATTTCGGCAAGCAAAGAAAAATACTTATCAAGGGAAGCGGATTTCTTCCGGCTAATTAAAGCATTTTCTGGGGAAGCGGTATACATTGCTTTATTATAATTTACAAGTGCGTTCAAATAATCTCTCTTAACATCATCATAATATTTTGCAATATAAAAATAGGAATCCCCTGCCACATTTCCTCCCGGATAATCTATTATAATATCATAAAATTTGACCAGCGCTTCTTTATACTTTTTCAGATAATAAAATGTTGTTGCATATACAAACTCCGCTTGTTGTAAAAGTTCTCTATAATCCTTATACTTTTTCGTTATAGTGAGAGCAAATTCATTTGCCTCTTCATATTTTTTTACAGCGATTAAAGCTTGACATCTATTTAATCTTGCATAAAACTCCATTTCAAAATTAGATGTATTTTTGATTACTTTATCGTATTCATCAATTGCTTTTTCTGGTGAGGTCAATAAATAAATTTTCGCAAGAATAAATTGCCTGCGTGCTTTATCTTCTTTGTTATGAGTATAATTTATTGATTCATTGAAATAATCTATACCACTTAAAATTTCTTTTTTAGTAAGTGAATTTATTGCAAGTTCCTCTGTTATTTCTGCTTTAATCTCATCGTTATTAGTCTTCTCAAGCAAGTTTTTTAAAATTGTTTCTCCTTCTGCTCTTTGACGAAGTTTCATTTTAGTTTTTCCAAGAAATAAAATTGCTTCATCATATAACTCACTTTTGGTTAACTTTGATAAAAACTCGCTAAATTTTCGCTCTGCCTGTAAATATTCCTGCATATAAAAATACGATTTCCCTATAAGTAAAACTGCACCATCTAAATATCGAGTGCTTTTATGATATTGAATAATTTTAGAACAACTTTCTATTACATTGTTAAATTTTTCTTTTGCCGTCGTCGAAACAGGCGGTACTACATCAAGGGAATCTATTCGTGGATTATAATTAGCAACAAATGTAGTCAAATAATCCTGCAACCCCTCATCAAAATCTTCTTTAGCAGAAAAATATTTATTAAAATATGTACCAAAACTTTCAGACCTGTTTCCAATAAACATATATTCAACAAAATTCTGATAATCTTCATCTAAGGTTATATCATACACTGGTTCGGGATCATCATCTTCCTTAACTTCTCCAGAAGAAAGTACCCTATAAGAGAGATGACTACATCCCCATATACTTATAAACATCAGTAAAAATAAATATATTACCTTTCTTATCATTTCTTATAAATTATCCCATATAATCAGATAAATCAATCCAAATAAAACACATCACCACTGTCTTTTTCAATTTTTACACATTACTTTATTTAGCCCATCATTTCACGAAGACAATATTTAAATATTGATTATCCCAAAATTTCTCTTAGTTCTATTAAAATTTTCTTTTGCTGAATCTGTAAATTTATTACGGGTTATAAAGAATTTGTAATGATTTATTAAATATCTTAACACTTAACAAATTTTGTTTCCTTTTTAAATTAACCAAACTCTTACATCACTATAAATTCAGAGATGAGTTTTTTAAAATATTACTTTTAAGAAGATATGCTAAAAATTTAAACAGCTCATATTTTATTGAAAGTCTATAGATAAATAATTACTTTAATAATTTAAATTAAAAAAGTATGATAATACTGATTGATTTAGATGATGTACTTGCAGATTTTGATGGGGGATTTTATTCTGAGTGGAACCGGAGATTTCCTGAAAAGTTCATAGTTCCTCCTGAAAAAAGAACAAAATTTTATCTTAGAGAAGAAATGCCGGAGGATTGTGGAGAGTTAATTAGAGAAATTATTACGACTGAAGGATTTTTAAAATCATTACCGGAAATACCTGGCGGCGTTGACGCAGTACATCAAATGAAAGAAATGGGACACGAGGTTTTTATCTGTACAAGTCCATTCAAAACATATAAGCATTGTGTAACAGAAAAGTATGCCTGGGTTGAAGAACATCTTGGTAGTACCTGGATTGAAAAGTTAATATTGACGAATGATAAAACTCTTATAACTGGTGACTTTCTTATTGATGACAAGCCTGAAATTACAGGCTGCTTAAAACCTGCTTGGGAGCATATACTTTATGATAGGTCATATAACAGGTATATAAAAAATAAAAAAAGACTTACCTGGAAAAACTGGCAAGAGATAATAAAACCACCTGCTAAATAAAATTCCTAAAATTTATTGTTTCCCGCCTAAATAATTTTCCTTTATATAATCAATATGATGTCGTTCATGCCCTGCAAGGACATATAATATTGCATTTACAGTTATTTCATAATCATTAACAACTCCTCTTTCTGCAAGTTCTATTTCGTCAAAACTTTTTATCAGTAACAAATCAGCAACACGAAGTAAAAGCATCTCCTGAGCAAGATCTTCTAATTTTCTCCTAAAAAATCTTGCACTTTTAACATAAAAATCCTGGTCATAGCCGGGTAATTTTTGCTTATCCCCTCTTGCTATTCTGAGGGCTCGGGCAATAAATAACCTTTCATTATCAATCATATGTCCTATTACTTCTTTCAATGTCCACTTTCCAAATGCATAGCTTTTATCTGCAACCTCTTCTGTAATTTCTTTTAATAGTTCCTGAAGTTCCTGTGATTGATTCAAAAGAACATTGACAATATCGTCATCATCAATAAGGTTGACATAAATTTTGAAAAATTCTGGGTATTCTTCTGGGTTTGGTTTTGCCATAAATTTTTTATTTTAAGATAAACTTTTTAACTAAAACAAAAAAGCATCTTTTAAATTCAAAAAAGTTTGCCTTTCTTTTATTTGAATATATGAATATTACCTCCTGTATGAATAAAAAGTATGTTATCATTCTTTCTAAACCTTTTCTTCCGACAATAATCAATCAATGCAGCAGCTGCTTTCCCTGAATATACTGCATCGAGTATTATGCCTTCTGTTTTTGAAAAAATTTCCATTGCTTCAAACGCTTGCTTTGTGTATGCTCCATAGTAGCCTCCAATATAGTTATCATCAACTATTACATCTGAAGAATTTATTTTTAACCCCTGTTTCTTTGCTCCTTTCTGTGAAAGGCTTAGTATTTCATTAGATAATTGTTGAGAATCTTTCGAAACAGATATACCCAAAATTTTCCCTTCCCATTTGTGTTTTGCCTTTCCAATTAACAGTCCTGCCTGCGTTCCTCCTGAACCCGATGCGTGAATTATAGTATTAAAATATATTTTGTTTTCTTTTTCATATGAGATAATTTCATCAAAACACTCTAAATATCCCAAAATTCCTGTTGTGTTTGAGCCTCCTATAGGCATTTGATATACTTTTTTCCCTTTACGAGTTAATTTATCAGTTAATTTTGTTGCCTCGATTTCCCAGATATTCCAATCCTCCGTTTCAATAAAGTATAAATTTGCTCCAAACATCTTCATAAGTAACAAATTTGCTGTTTCTCGTTCAGGTTTCTTATCACCTCCAAGGATAAAATGGGCTTCCAGTCCTACTTTTACAGCATAAGCAGCTGCAATTCTACAAAAATTTGACTGAAATCCGCCGGTAGTTACAATTGTATTAAACTTCTTCTTTTTTGCCTCTGCTATTAAGTAATCAAGTTTACGAGTCTTATTTCCTCCAAAAGCAAAACCTGTTAAGTCATCTCTTTTACAATAGATATTTGTTCCGAGTATTTTTGACAATAAATCTAATTTGTGAAGTGGGGTTGGAACAAGCGAATTATTTAGCTTTTTCATTATAAAATTTTTTATTCTTTGAAAAGCAAACTTGCATCTCCGTAACTTAGAAACCTAAAGTTATTATATAGAGCATACTGATATACTTCTTTCCATTTATCCCCTATTAAAGCTGATACAAGTAATAGTAAAGTGCTTTGCGGTAGATGGAAATTTGTTATTAATCCATCTATAAACTTATATTGAAATCCAGGTACAATAATCATTTCTGTTTCTCCAGAAATTTGATTTATATTTTTTTTGTCCATCTCCTCTAAAATTACTTCAAGTGACTCAACAGGAGAAATTATGTTTTCAGTTTCATATGGCTCCCATTGGTTAATCTCAAATGATAATGAATTTGGGGGTGTCTGACTCTTTTTTAACATATAAAATTTCTTTCCTACATAGTAAAGAGATTCCAGAGCTCTTGCAGATGTTGTTCCTACAGAAATAATTTTTTTATAGTTATCTGATTGTTTGTATTTAATGTTTTGATAAATCTTTTCAATAAAATTTCTTTCAAAATTAATAAATTCGGAATGCATTTTATGTTCGGCTATAGTTTCACTTTTAACAGGTTTAAATGTTGCTATTCCAATATGCAATGTAAGATATAAAAATTCAATCTTCTTTTTCTTCAACCTGGTAAAAACCTCGTTAGTAAAATGGAAACCGGAAGTTGGTGCCGCTACCGAGCCGTTTTTCTTTGCATAAATTGTCTGATAGGTAGTTTCATCTTCTGGTTTTGCCTGCCTTTTTATATAAGGAGGTAAAGGGGTTTCTCCAAAAATCTTAAGAATTTCATAGAATTTAGTTTCTTCTGGTATCCACTTAAATTCTATTACAAAATATTCTGGGGTTTTGTTTTTCACTTCAGCAAATAATTCATAAATAGAATTGTCTTTTAGAATTTTTCGGTGTAATACAGTATGTTTCCATTTACCACTTTGGCCAACAAGACATTTCCATTTTGCATTCTTAGTCGAATTAAAAGTTTCTTCTAAAAAATCCATTCCTTTTTCAGGTTCAAGACAAAATATTTCAATTTTTGCTCCAGTAGGTTTCTCGAAAAAAAATCTTGCTTTTACAACCCGCGTATCATTAAATATAAGAAATGAGTTTTCTGGAATATATTTATTAATATTAAGAAAAATGTCTTCTGTAATCTTCTTGTTTTGAAATATAAGCAATCTTGATTTATCTCTATCCTTTAATGGAAATTGGGCAATATATTCTTTCGGCAATTCATAATTGTAATCTTTTATATTTATATTTTTATAGTTCTCAGTCACTTTTAAAAATTAACTTAAAAATACAAAGATTAGTTAAATTTAAGATTTTATAAAGTAGATAGTATAGGTTTTTAGTATTTAAAATAAAAATATTACTAATAAATATATATGTATTTAGTCTTGCAGTTGGTATAATATTAACTTATATTTACAATGAAGTGAAATAAATTGTAGTTTTATATCTCAAAAACAACAAGAACTAAATCCCGCTAAAGGGTAAAAGTTTTAGATGTTAATGGGGTTTAAAGCAAAAAATTTATCCACTTTGTTTTAATTAATTTTTTTGCACTAACTAAATTTCTTAAATGGAAGAAGGAACTGTAAAGTGGTTCAACCCTGAAAAAGGATTTGGATTTATTTCGCGAGAAGGTAAATCTGATGTATTTGTTCATTTTAAGTCCATCAATATTGATGGCTTTAAAACCTTGAATAAAGGTGATAAGGTTAAATTTGAAATTGAACAGGGTCCAAAAGGTCCACAGGCGGCAAACGTTACAAAATTATAGAATACGTTTTGCTTTAAAAAGCCACTTTGGTGCTATTCCAAAGTGGCTTTTTTTATTATCCCCCACAAGTTTTATATACAATAAATAAAAATCTATAGATATTTTACTTGCTTTTTAAAAATTTATACCATATATTATTATGGTATAAATAATTATGGTATATGAAAAAGGCAAGTTCACATTTTTTTATTCCAAGGGAAAATACCTCCTTTTCTGAAATATTTAAAAGGGTCCGGTTAATGCCCCTGTATTCACATCCCCATTTTAAAGATTTAAACCCCAATATATCTGAATATAAGGATAGGGGTTTTGTTCATATAGATTTTGATGCATTTTACGCACAGGTCGAACAACGGGATAATCCCAGGTTAAGGGGTAAACCTGTTTCAGTTGGAGGAACACCAGATGGAAAAGGAATTGTAATGACAGCATCTTATGAAGCTCGTGCTCTCGGAGTTGATACAGGGATGAGTGTCTGGCAGGCGAAAAAAATATGTCCTCAGTTAATTTCTATTCCCTGCTATGGACCAAAATATGAAGCAATTATGGATAGCATTCTTGAGGTATTGCAAGAATTTGCTCCGCTTGAAAATATTGAGCAGTATAGTATTGATGAATGTTTTATTGATATCTCTCACCTTGTAAAAAATCCAGTATCACAAAACATAGATTGGGAAAAAGTATTAAGTGTTGCCCGGCAGATTAAGTCAAGAATTCGTATCAGAGAAAATTTAACAACTTCTCTCGGGTGCTCTTACAATAAAACCTATGCGAAAATTGCTACAAAGATTGAAAAACCAGATGGTTTAACCATTATAACCCCAAAAGAAAAATCTATAATATATCAGTTGCCTGTAAAGAAAATGTGGGGAATAGGAACAAGGATTGCCCGTCGCCTAAGTATATACAACATATTTACAATAGGTGATCTCGCAAATACTCCTGCACATATTTTACATCATGAGTTTGGAATTAATGGAATTGTTTTTAGAAAACTTGCCCGGGGTGAAGATACTTCAGAAATTTTTCACAAGTCAGAACACGAAAAAGGATTAAGCCATCAACATACCCTTTCAACCCCTATATACAAATCAGAAGAAGTAAGACAGGAAATTCGTCGTGTTTGTGAATATATGGGTAGAAAGTTAAGGGATAAAAATCTTGTTACAGGATATCTTGTGTTTGTAATAAGATATGAAAATTTAAAATATGCTGCGGAAGACTTAAAATTAAGGGTTTACACTAATGATGACCGGGAACTATTTTCCGCAGCAATTGAAATATACAAAAAACTACCAGCTCCCCAAAAACATATAAGAGCGCGACTTTTTGGGATAATGGCTGGTAATCTGCTTGTAGATAATAGATGTCAAAATTTTGATTTATTCAATAACAAAGTACTTTTACCATTTTATACTCTTGATAAAATAAAATATAAATATGGAGAAAAGATTATTCGCGTAGGGGTTTCAAAGTAAAGCACAAACGGAAAGCAATCAAGAATTTTAATATCATACAATTATTTCTAACTATTGTATAACATTGAAGATTGAACTCTCTTTTGCTATTTTGTTTCTGAAAATAAAACTTATGAATTTAAAAGATTTAAGAGTCGGGTTTGGATATGATGTACATAAATTCTCAACAAGAAGAAAACTTATTCTCGGTGGCGTTGAAATCCCTTATAAATATGGTTTATTGGGTCACTCTGATGCTGATGTTTTGCTGCATTCAGTTTGCGATGCTTTACTTGGGGCTGCTGGATTAAAAGATATTGGCAATCAATTCCCAAATACAAGCAGGATATACAAAAATATTTCAAGTTTAATTCTTCTTGAAAAAACCTTTCAATTGCTACAGAAAAAAAACTGGAATGTTATAAACCTTGATTGCGTTGTAATTCTGGAAGAGCCAAAATTAATGAAGTACATTCCGAAAATGATAAAAAATATTTCAAACAGAATTAAGTGCAAAAATATTTCCATCAAGGCTACCACTTCTGAAGGACTCGGGTTTGTAGGAGAAAAAAGGGGGTGTGTAGCTTATTCTATAGTCCTAATTGCAAAATTATAATCATAAAATTATAATAAAAATTTTTGCTTTTCTCTTTTTTATTAATTCTTAATTTTTGATTTTAGTTCTTTGATGATAGACTTTTTATATAATATTGATGTTGGCATTTTCTACTTCATCAATGTAAAATTAGCAAATCCTGTTACTGACTTTTTAATGCCATTTATTACTGAACGTAACCACTGGATGATATTTTTCATTATTATGTGGTTTACAATGATCTTAAAGGGAGGAAGTCGCGGAAGAATTGCTGCGTTTCTAATTATCATATGTATTATAATCAGTGATCAAACAAGCAGTGCAATTATTAAAAATTTGGTTGATAGGGTTCGTCCGTGTAATGTGTTCCCTTGGGTACATTTACTGGTTCATTGTTCTAATTCTTTTTCTTTCCCTTCTTCGCATGCGGTTAATCACTTTGCAGGGGCTTTCTTACTATCACACTTTTACCCTGAATACAAAGTTTGGTTATATTTAGGCAGTTTTCTTGTTTCTATTTCAAGAGTGTTTGTTGGAGTACATTATCCTTCTGATGTTGCAGGTGGTATAATTATTGGTTTGGTTATTGGATTTATTGTTTTGCAATTGTGGCTGCTTGTAAATAAAATTTTAAAAATTAAGTATAAAAGAAATTAACACAGGATATTGTTGTTAGTTATTTTTTTAAAAATAAATATATTATGTTTTGTTTATAAAAAAATTTTCCCCAAATTTCAATAAAGAATTCCGTAACAAATTACTTGTTTCAATAATTACCGGGTGTTTGCTTGGTTTTTCTTTCCCCCCATTTAATATTAGTTATTTAATTATTCCTGGTTATGCGTTTTTAATTCATATTATATTTAATTCCAAAAATTATAAAAGTTTATTTAAAAGAAGTTTTCTTACCTTTTTTGTTTTTGATATTATCGCATTATCATGGATTTCTCTTGCGGGAATAAGAGAGAATGCGGACAAGTTTTTAATATTGGGTGGATTCTTTACCATTATACTGCACTGTTTAACATTGGAAATTCCTGCTTTGGTGTTTTATTTTCCTTTAAAACAAATCAGAAAATTTAATTTACAAAATATTTTCCTATTCTTCTTTCCTGTAATTTTTACTGCTTATGAATTCCTGATGTCTGTAACCGAAGTTAGTTTCCCCTGGTTAATAACAGGAAATGCATTTTCTACAAATTTAGAAAAGATACAGTTTGCTGATATTACCGGGGTATATGGTGTTTCATTTTGGGCACTTTGTTTATCAACGCTATTCTATTATATTTTCTCAACTCTAAAAAAGAGAATTACAGACTTTCAAAAGTTATCAGGAGGTAAGTCAGGTCTCTTTACTCCATCAATAATCGCGGCTGTCATATTTACTATAGTTTTAATTCTTCCTAACTGTTATACAATATTACTAAAGAAAAAAATTCTATATTCTGCTAACGAACATACTGATACATTAAAAATTGGTGTTATACAACCCAATATTAACCCATGGGATAAATGGGGAATGAAACATAATGAGTTAATAAAAAAATATTCCGAGTTAATTCTTTCCCTACACCGACAGGACAGCAATATACAAATGATAGTATTACCTGAAACCGCAGTTACTTTTTATATATTGCATCCTGTTTATAAAAGGGAATTTTCCGAGTTAAAAAATGTTTCCGACTCTTTAAATTTGCCTGTTTTACTTGGATTTCCGGATTTTTATATTTATAAAGATTCTATCACCCATAATAAAAAGCCAAGAATTGACTCAAAACTTTCTTCAGATGGAAGTTATTATTATGATATATTTAATTCCGCAGTACTTTTAGACTCTAATAGTAATCCTGATAATTTACAGCGATATAATAAAATAAAACTTGTCATTGGCAGTGAACGAATGCCTTATCAGGAGAAACTTACTTTTTTAAAAGATATAATAAGATGGGGGGTTGGATTAAGTTCGTACCAAACAGGACAGGATACAACTATTTTTAATGTTTATAATAAATTCAGGTTTAATGTTGCTATTTGTTATGAATCTATTTATCCAGAATTTTTTTCCCGGTTCATTGATAAAGGTGCTATGTTCTCGGTAATTATTACAAACGATGGTTGGTGGGGTAAGCTTCCTGGAACTTATCAGCACAATCAATTTGCAGTTTTTCGGGCTATAGAGAATAGAAGATGGATGGTTAGATGCGCCAACACAGGAATATCGGGAACTATTGATCCTTATGGAAATTATTACCATAAAACCCCAATAAATCAAGAGGTATGTTTTACTGCAAATATTGGTTTACGGGAAGAAAAAACTTTTTATACAATCTATGGTGATTGGTTACCTAAGCTCTGCTGCTATTTATCTGGTATAATTTTAATGGTGGGTATAGTACTTAAATTCTTCCGTAAAAAACATCTTAATTAGTTTATTCTTTTTCGCTATCCTCAGTTTCATTATTATGTTCGTTGTTATTGTCACCATTTATATCGGGAAATTTTTTTATATTATCCTTGGAGATCTGTTCAAAATAGTCATCTATACTTTTAGGTAATTCTATTTCATTAATTGTTTTAAACGGAGTTTCTTTTTGAATACTATTTTCATTATTACTAAGAGGTAGGTTCTCTTTTTTTGCAATTTCATCCATATATTGTTTTATCTCTTGCAAGGTTTTATCAATCGATTCTGTTAATTGTTCATCTACTTTTTTTGATTCTAAATCACTAATTGAAAATATTAGTTTTGTTTCGTGGTTTTCCGTCTTAGCGGTTTCTTCCTCAATTTTAGCATTTGAAATATCTTTTGATGGTTTTAATTGTACTTCTGTATCTAATTCATTTATACTTATTTCTGCAATTTCTTTGGGTGAGGAATATACTGGAACAACTGGCTTTTCGCTAATATCCTCATCTGGATATGCGCCTTCTTCTCTTTCTAATTCTTCTCTCAATTTTTCTCTTAATTTCTCGTATTTTTTTATAACGTCCTCCATAGATGTATCCACTACTTCTGTAGGTTCTTTTTCTATTTTTTCTGGTTCTCTAATTTGTGGTTCCTGGGATTTAATATATGTCCCTTGAATATCTTCTTCTGAATAGCTTTTCTCTTTGCTTTCAATATCTTCTTCTTTCTCTTCTATTTGTCTATGTTCTGAGGCAATATAAGAAAAGCTTTCTTTCAATCTGCCATATATTTCACTTATTGATAATTCATCATCATCTTCAATTACTTCAGGGTAGGCAGGGGTTATATCTTTATTTTCTTCAGACTCAACTGTTTCTTCTGATGTTAAATCAACTAAAGTCTTATCTGCCCTGATTAATGGTTCTTCTGTTTTGGGTTTTTCTTCTTCTATTTCTACTTTATATACTTGCTCCGTCTCAATATCTGGTACAGATTCTGTTAATTGTTCTGAGTATATTTCTTCGCTCGGTCCCTTAATAGTAGGAGATGAGAGCTCTTCTATATCCGTTGGGGAAGTAGAAAATATTTTTTCTCGTAATTCCCTCCATTTTCTTTCAAAAGATTCTTCCCAGGATTCTTCCTTCTTTTCTTTAACAATCTCAGATTCTTTAGGCTCTTCTGCCTGCTTTAATTCCTCTTTTATTTCTTTTTCTATTTCTTCAATTAATCCTGGTTGTTCTGTTTTATCTTCCTCGAGATGTTCTTCTACAGTAGCAATTTCTTCTTTTTCTTGAGGAATTTCTCTTTCTATCGCTGTAAGTTCCTCTACCTCTTTAATTTCTTCTTGGGGAATTTCTTTCTCTATATCTACAAGTTCCTCTGCCTCTTTAATTTCTTCTTGGGGAATTTCTTTCTCTGTCTCCGCAAATTTCTTTACTTCCTTTGCTTTTTCTTCTTCGACTTCTTTTTCTATTTCTAAAATTTCTTCCGGGGGTTTTAATTCTTCCTTCTTCGGTAATATTTCTGGGGGAAGTGTTTTGGGAGCTTCTTTTTCTATCACCTCAAGAGAAGCTACTCTTTTCTTTAATTCATCAATTTCTTCCTTTAGCCTAAGTTTCTCCTCATTAAACTTCTTTAAAATTTCCTCCACTTCTGTTTTAATGTCCTTTTCTTCTTCTATCTCCTCTGTGATTTTTTCTTCAATTATTTCTTTTTCTTCAATATCTTCTTTTGTTATCAGCTCTTCCTCCTGAGTGTCATTTACATATGTGTCTTCTTTTATTTGTTCTTTCTTTTCTATAATAGGCTTTTCAAATTCTTCTCGTGGTAATTTCTTCATCTTCTCAAGCTCTAATGGTGTTAACATTCTTACAATTACAGTCTCAAGATTATTGAAGTTATAGTTTATTTCATCTTGAAATTTCTTTGCGGGTGAGAAACTTATTTTCCCTTTTCCGGAAATTTTAAATTTTCCAAACTCTAAAATATTAACATTAATTTGTTTCTTAAAACATTCTTTTACAAGATCAAACAAAATGTAATAATAATTATAAACTTCTATTTCATCTAATTTTAGCTCAGAGGCAATATCCTTAATTAAATCTTTTGCAAAAATTTCTTTTTTATTGTACTTTTCCTGATTATCAAGCTCTCCCATACCATCATAATATGTAAAAATCATTTTATCCTTTGGTGGTAATAATACAACTGCTTTCTTATTATAATCAATTGCTTTTTGTATTTTTCTTCTTACAACTTTAAAGTTGCCAAAATTTTCAATATCAAATTCCCCTGATTCTTTTAATCTATTTTTAATTCCATCAAAAATTCTTTCGAAAATTGATTCACAGATTTTTTTACTCAGATTTAATCTTGAAGAAATTTTACTTATTAAATTTAAACTGTTCATTATAAAGTAATTGAACTTTATTTAATCGTTTTTGCTACTGAATCTGCTTCTTCCACAGTTTCAAACTCTCCAAATCTAACTCTGTAATATTTTCCTTTTTCTTTTAAGTCTGCTGTTTCTATTTCTGGTTCGAACTCCTGTGTAATTAACCATTTTGCTCTTGTCACAGCATATGTACTATCTTTAAATGACCCGGCTTGAAACTTAAAACCATCATTAACAACAACAAGTACAAGTCCTTTTTCTAACATAGTGTTTTTAAATTCTTCTTTCAAAGTAATTTTATTAGTATCGTCTTTTTCGTAGATAACAAAGTTTCTTTTTTCTTCTTGTGAAACTGTTAATTCTTGTTTTTTATCTGCCTCTGGTTTTAAATATTTTACTAAAAATATTGCCGCTAAAATGATTAATAATAGTATTGAGCCAATTATAATATATAAAGTAGTGTAGTTTTTCTTCGGTTCTGCTGGAAAGTATTGCCCATATTTTTTCAAAGGGGGTTTTTCGGGGGATTTTTCTTTTTTAGTTGATGAAATTGCTTTTTGCTCTGTTTCTTTTAAGCCCTCTTTTATAACGGTTGTTTTTTCTACTTTGTCTTTATCGGTCACCGGAATTTTTGAACACTCTATTTCTTTGTTTCTTTCATGTTCTTGTTTTTGTGGTCGCGGCTGAGGTTGGGTTATTTCTTCATGTAGCGTTTTTAACTCACCTGGAATTTTTACTTCAGATACTAAATCGTCAAGTGATTTCTCTTCTTTTTCTTCTTTGAATGGTGTTGTTAAAGTTTCACTTTTGTGCTTTGCCTCAAGAACATCTTCAACTATAATATTATTAATTTTTCCTTCGCTTGCTTTTGTGATTGGTTTCTCTTTTTCTTTATTTATAAAAACATCAGAAAATGTTTCCTCTGTTGCTTCTTTCTCTTTCTGTTCATTTTGAGAAAAATCAATAACGTTTGTTTTTGTTTCTACCTCTCCAAATAAACCCTCAGATAATTTTTTCCCATTTTCTATTGTAAGGTTACTGAATTGCTCTCGTTTTTCTTCATAGGTTTTCAATTTATCCTGTTGATTTATGTCCTCAATTTTTTCTTTCCTTTTTTCTTCAGAAGGCTTATTGCGCTGTGCTTGGTAGAGTTCGGCTTTTTCTAAATCCTTCTTTGCTGAATCGTAATCTTTTTTTAAATTACTATAAACAAGACTACGGTTATAATATGCTCCGCCATATTCAGGTTTTAAGGAAATAGCTTTAGAAAAATCATCAAGTGCTTCATCAGATTTTTTCATTAAGTAATAAATACAGCCCCTGTTATTATATGCTTCTGCATATTGAGAAAAAAGATTTATAGCTGTATTAGCATCGTTGAGAGCTGCTTCAATATTTCCTGTTTTTCTGTATGCTTTGGAACGCAAATGAAATGCCTCGTGGTTATCCGGGTTATAATTTATAGAATTAGTAAAATCTTCAATAGCATTAATTAAGTTATTAGTTTTAAGATTGCAAATTCCTTTTTTCTTATATAATGTTGATAGGTTATTTTTGTTTTTAATACTACTTGGATCGGTCAAGCTAATTGCTTCCCTATAATTTATAAAAGCAAGTTGATATTTTTTAAAATATAAAAAACAGTCTCCCCTTAATTCATACCCTATTGGGTTAAGAGGATTAAGGAAAACAAACCGGCTACATTCTGTTAATGCTTCTTCGTATTTATTTTTTTCAATCAAATCTATAATTGTATCTATTAATTTCTCCATTTAAAAAATCTTTATAAACTTACAAATTGGAATTTATAAATAATAACAAATAATTTAAAGGTTTAAAAAAAGTGTGAAAATTTTATTTAGATATAAATTATAGTTATAAAAGTGAGCGATAGGAAAATTATACTTGGTCTTGCAGTGCCTGCAATTTTACAAACAGTGCTTAGAGCCTTCTTTATTGTAATAGATGCTTTCTGGGTCGGAAAACTTGGTAGTGATGAACTTGCAGCATTAACTTTCTCTATGTTTGCTGTTTGGGCATCTCTCGAACTAGGAGAAATGCTCGCTACAGGAACAAATTCTCTTATTGCACAGTCAATTGGGGCAAAGGATTTTAATCTTGCAAAAAATATAGGTACTCAAAATATTTTGAATTCTTTTATTTATTCTTTAGGTTTAGGATTGTCTCTAATTCCTCTTTTGCCCTTATTGTACAAATTTACAAATTTGAGTTTTTTACTTGCTAAACTTTCAGGAGAATATCTTGTAACTTATTTTTTAGGATTTCCAGTTATTATATTACTTTCTGAGGTAAATTCAATTTTTCGTGGAAATGGAAATACAAGAATTCCCTTTTATCTTTTGCTTATTGCTTTAAGTTTAAACTTTATTATTGCTCCAGTATTAATTTTTGGCTTCAAATTTATCACACCTATGGGTATAAGTGGAGCTGCTCTTTCAACTATTATTTCATATTTTACATCATTTGTTATTGGATATATTATTCTCTTAAAGAAAAAATATATTAATTTTATAAATAAGTATAAATTTAATTCATCGATAATTAAAGAATCGGCAAGAATTGGTTTTCCAATATCTCTTAATGGATTTGCGTTTTCTTTAATTTATATTTTTATTTCAAATATCATTTCACAATATGGAACTCTTGGGTTTGCTGCTGTAGGAATTAGTCATCGTTCTGAATCTATCTCATATCAGATTACAGTTGGCTTCTCTATCGCCGCCTCTATAATAACAGGTCAGCAAATTGGAGCGGAAAATCCTGATAGAGCAGAAAAACTTGCCTGGAAAACATTATCATATAGTAGTATGGTATCGATTGTTTACTCTATAGGTTTATTTATTTTTAGTAAAGATATTGCCGGAATCTTTACTAATGATTTGGATATAATAGAGGTAGCATCGTTCTTTAATAAGTTAACTGCTCTGGTAATAATCTTTTCGACTATTGAGGTTGTGTTAGAAGGGGCTTTTATTGGAGCAGGGTATTCGCTTCCTCCAGCAATTGTAGGTTTATCAATCAATACTTTAAGAGTTCCCCTTGCCGCTTTATTCTCTTTTTATTTAGGGTTAAATGGAATATGGATTGCAATTTGCTTCACGGTAATACTAAAAGGTATAATAATTTTCTTTTGGTTTAGAAAAGGAACCTGGAAACTTAAAAAAACAAAACTACTTAAAAAAGAAATCCCCTATAATGAAATTAGAGATAAACTTTTACCTTTTGATTAAGTTCTGTAAATTACTTCTATTTTTTAATACAAAATATTAATAAGACATATTAGGGTCAATCTCACACATAACCTTCAAAGTCACCTGTTGATTATCAGGATCATTTGTATAAACGGTAATGGTTTTCTCCTGATGTCCTACTCTCCCTTGTGTCATAAACTCTACCTTAATGGAACCGCTTTCATTTTTTTTATATTCTGTTTTATTCCCTACCTCAGCCGCAGTACATCCACAAGAAGTAGAAACTTTTTCTATTCTCAAAATACCGCTGCCTTTATTTGTAAATTTAAAATTATATTGTAATGAAGGACCCTGTGGTACTTTTCCAAAATCATGTTCAGTTTCTTTAAACACAATTTTGGGTCCCTTGTCATAGGCGGCAATTATAGAGTTGTCACTTACATACAACATAACAAGCAGTATAATAACAAGCCCTAAAACGAAATATATTGTTTTTACAATATTTGTTTTAATTAACTTTTTCATATCTTTTTAAATTTTAACTATTTTTTATACCTGAAAGTTTCTCTTTATAATTATAAATAAATATCAAAATCACAGCAATAAGCATTAGAATATCTTCAAAAATTCTCATAAGAATATCACTACTTGCATTTGGATTATCAAGTGAAAAACAGCCACAATTAATATCTAAACCTCTTGCATAAGCCTGAATTAAACCCACTAAAAAGAAAACAAGCATTAAACCAATAAGAAACGGGCTTCCAATTTTAAACTTACCAATAATTAGAAATATACCGGTAAAAATTTCAAGGTATGGTAAAATAAGTGCCGGAATATTTATCAAGCTAAATGGCAACATATCATAATTTTTTATAGCCTTAGCAAATTCTTCGGGATTTATTATCTTATCATGCGATGCGTAAATGAAAACTATTCCTATAATCAATCTAAGTAAAAATATAAAATTTTTATAACTGATTATCTTTAATATTGGTAATCTATTTTGTTTTTCTTCTAAATTCGTATTAAAATCGTTCATACTTTAACATATTTTTCATTTTTCTTCTACGGGATAGCCTTTTGATTTCCATTCAGCATATCCGCCTAAATAAATATTAACACTATTAAATCCAATTTTTGCAAATTCATATCCAAGGTCTATACTCACATCACAACCTCCTCCTTCACAGTAACATACAATTATTCCATTCTTATTGTACTTTTTCATCTTTTCTTTCTTCTCTTCAATCGTCAGTTTTGTAAATTCTTCATAAGGTATGTTTATTGCCCCTTTGATGTGTCCTTTTTCATATTCTTCTCGATTTCTACCATCAATAAATAGCCCATTTATATCAAAAAGAGTTTTTGCCTGCGTTAAATTAATGTTTTGAGGTTTAATATAGCCTTCTTTCGTTTTCTCGCCCCCTGATAATATTGCAACTTTACTATTTGTAGTATCATAAGGGTCGTTCCATACTTTTGAGTAATCAATATTATTATTAGTAACAGAATCTATTTTATATCTGCTATCGTCAGGAATGAGTGGTATTCCTTTGGGATTCACAAGATTTCCAAAAAATGCAAAAATAATTACAATTATAAGAATAATAACTGATTCTTTTAATAATTTTTTCATATCATAAAAAATAATCTAAATTAATTTCATTTTCTATGATATTTATATAGATTTTTCAACTACTAAAAAATATGTTAATATCATTATAGATTTTAATCTTGAATTTATCACAATATATAGAATTATCTAAGGTGAAAAATTTTCAGATAAAAAGTTTTTAATTTTGTAAAAAGTAGATTTCTGAAGTAAAAAAATTTTTTTTCTTCCTAAAACAATGGGGGGGTATCCCCTTCTTTTCCTTTTATTACCCCAAGGTGTTTATATGCTAATTGAGTGGCTTCTCTTCCTTTTGGTGTACGTTTTATAAAGCCTTCTGTTATCAAAAAGGGTTCGTATACCTCTTCTATTGTACCTGGGTCTTCGGATATAGAAGCTGATATTGTTGACAATCCCACAGGTCCCCCACTATATTTATAAATTATTGTTTCAAGAATTTTTTTATCAACTTTATCAAGTCCATGTTCATCAACCCCAAGTGCTTCAAGAGCAATTTTTGCTATTTCTTTGTTGATGATTCCTTTTCCTTTAACTACTGCAAAATCACGGGTTCTTCGAAGTAGCCGATTTGCAACTCGTGGAGTTGCCCTGCTTCGCTTCGCTATTTCAAAAGCTCCATCATTATCAATTTTTATTTTTAAAAGTCCTGCTGAACGCTTAACAATATCAACAAGATTATCAACTGAATAATAATCAAGGTTACAGGTAATACCAAATCTATCGAGCATTGGAGAAGATAGTAACCCCTGTCGAGTTGTTGCCCCTATTAAAGTAAATTTTTCAAGTTTTAAGGGAATACTTCTCGCCGCTGGTCCCTGGTCAATCATAATGTCAAGTCTATATTCTTCCATCGCAGAGTATAAAAATTCTTCCACTATTTTTGGTATTCTATGAATTTCATCAATAAACAATATTTGCCCTCTTGAAAGCCTTGTTAACATACCCGCAAGGTCCCCGGGTTTCTCAATAATGGGTCCTGAAGTTGATATTAGCTGAACTCCAAGTTCATTAGAAATAATATGGGCAAGGGTAGTTTTACCAAGCCCGGGAGGACCCGTAAATAATATATGGTCTAAGGGTTCTTTAAGTAATCGTGAACTCTCAATAAAAATTTTAAGATTTTCTTTTGTTTTATCCTGCCCAACAAATTCGCTGAAATTTTTAGGGCGAATCAAGGTCGTGAAATCCTTATCGTCCTCAGGGGTTTTTATTGGTGAGTTTATTGTTGCTTTTGATTTCATTTTGACTAAAAATAATGTTAAATTTAAGTATATACAATTAACAAAACTTTTCACCAATATAAGTTATGAACAGTTTGGAAAAAAATTTTATCACAAATGAAAAAGGAGAACCCCTCTCTACTAAATTACAAATTGAATTGAATTTTGTCTTGAGAAGGTTAAGAATTCTAACTGTTGCTATTGTACTTGGAATACTCGTTATCTATTTTATCGGTTTATTTTCTCCCGCATATAACATAACAGAAAATTTTTTGTATATTAAATTTATTTCACTTTTTATTTGTATCCTTGTTTGTGTATTATCAAATCCATTAAAAAAATTTTTATTAAAAAGAGTTAAGGAAAAAAATTTTATGGCTTCTTATTTTAATGCAATTGTTTTCCCTATGGCTTTATGTGATTTTGGAGGTTTATTTTGTATTGTTACAAATTTATTTCTAACTAAGGATATTTTATTCTCAACTGTAGGATGTGTTGTTTCTCTTTTATATATATACATAAATTTCCCCTCTAAAAAAGACCTGCTACAAATTTCATTTAACTAATTTATAAGTTCTATTCTTTGAACTCTGGAATATGTTTCTCTAATAAAGAACATATACTCTCAATATATCTTGAGCATATTTTATTAAATAAATCTTTTTCTCTTGCCTCCTGTAATTCCACCTTTGCAGAAAAATCAACCCCTATCAATTCTTTACAATTTATGCTTCCGTGTAACTTTTCAAATTCGCCAAGAAACATATTTACTTTTTTATAAACTTTTCTCTTAGAACCTTTTACATCATTATTATCAAAATATTTACAGCCAATCAAAATTATCGCTCCTGTTAGTGCCCCGCATATATTTTGATTCATTGCAATTCCCCCTCCAAACCCAGCTGCAATTCTTTCCGCGTCTGCTTCTTTAATCCCAACCTTACTACAATAGGCATAAAATATTGACTGAGCACAATTATAACCCTTGCTAAATACCTTTATAGCTTTGTTTTTAGCTGTAAATAATTTTTGGTTTTCCAACATAAAAATGTCTTATTTAAATTGAATGTTTATGTAAAGTCAGGTTGTATATATTTCTATCTGCTTATAATAATTATAATAAAAGACTTCTCAAAATGTAAGAAAATGAAATTTCTAAAATAGTATTTTGTATTAATAAAAATAATGCATAAATATCCTATTTATAAAATACTTGAAATGATATAGGTATTTAACATTGAATTATAACTACAGATGTACATACTTTTTTACTGAATTAGAATGTTTCAAACACATTGAGAGGACTATTATTACCGTTGAATATTGTTTATTTAATTGTTATTTTGGAAGTTTATAAAACTTATATTTTTTATGCCACTCAGACATAAATCAGCTCAAAAAAGAGCAAGACAAACTAAAAAGAGGACCATACATAATAAACAATATAAAGCAAAAATTCGCAGTGTTATAAAAAAGGTCCGTACACAAAAAGATAAAACAGCTGCTGAAACCGAACTAAAAAAAGCAGTTTCTACACTTGATAGGGCAGCAACAAAAAACATTATTCATAAAAATAAAGCGGCAAGATTAAAATCAAAACTTAGTAAGTATATAAAATCTTTGCCTTAATTAATTAATAATTCATTTACCACAATAAATTATTGCATCAATTTCTATTTTGACCCCCTTGGGGAGTTTAGAAACCTCAGCAATACTGCGAGCGGGTAGTGAAGAACTCATATAATTGCTATAGACTTCATTCATTTTTGAAAAATCATTTATATCATCAATATAGACTGTAATCTTAACTACATCGTTAAGCGATAAATTATTATCTTCAACAAATAATTTTAGATTTTCAAGAACAGTTTTGGTTTGCTCTTTTATATCACCATTAACAATGCTCCCGTCATTATTAATAGGAATCATTCCTGATGTAAATATAAAATCTCCCGCTTTTATTGCTTGTGAATATGGTCCTATTGGTTTTGGAAGTTTATCACTAAACAATATTTTTTTCATATATGTTTTTTTTATTTAATCTCCAGGGGTGCACTTATCTATTATTCTATCTATATCATCATCATTGAAGTACTCAATTATAATTTCTCCAGTGTTTTGTGTTCTTGGTTTAATTTTTACTTTTGTTCCAAAATAATGCATTAGCTGTTCTTCGAGTTGCTGAAGTTTGCTGTTGTTTGCTAATATTTCCAGTTGTGCTGAAGAATTTTTTTTCTGCTTTCGTCTTTTTTTGGGTTGCTTAATAAATTCTTTAGTATAATTATATAGCTCTTGTACTGTTAACGATTCAGAAAGTGTTTTCCTCCAATACTCGAGTTGTTTTTCTGTGTCTTCAATTCTGAGAATTAGTCTCGCATGCGCTTCTGTTATCTCTTCTTTACGGAGTGATTCTTGAATTTCCGGTGGCAACTTTTGAAGGCGTAAAAAATTTGCTACTGTACTTCTATCTTTAGAAACACGCTTTGCTATTTCTTCCTGGGTTAACCCAAACTCTGTAATTAATTTCTGGTATGCATCTGATAATTCCATTGGGTTAAGGTTTTCTCTCTGCAGGTTTTCTGTCAGGGCAAGTTCTAATAATTGTTCTGATTTTTCTTCTATATCTTCTTTTATATATGCAGGAATTTTTAATAATCCCAACTTCAAAGCAGCCCTAACTCTTCTTTCTCCGGCGATTAAGTAATACCTGATTTCTTTATCTTCCAATACAGGCTTTACAAGTATGGGTTGTAATATTCCGTTGACTCTTATTGATTCAATTAGTTCTTTTAGCTTTTCTTCGTTAAAATCTTTTCTTGGTTGAGCTTTGTTGTAAACCAATTTATCTAATTCTACATAGAAAATATTTTCTTTTTTTCCATCCTGAGTTTCCTTTATTTGCTCTTTCTGTTCTGACAGAAGGTCTGTTGTTTTATCGCCAAAAATTGCAGATAACCCTTTACCTAATACAGTTTTTTTCTCACTCATTAAGAGATTTAATTTAAGATTTTTAAAATATTGCTGCTACTTTTATGTTGGATTCCTTGTTAAAAACTCCTTTGCTAATTCTATATAATTCTGCGCTCCCGTAGAGGTCGGATCATATATTAAAACAGGTTTGCCAAAGCTTGGCGCTTCTCCAATCTTTACATTTCTTGCAATTTTAACCTCAAAAACTTTATTACCAAAAAATTTCCTTATTTCCATTTCTACCTGGTTTGCTAAGCGTAATCGTGAATCAAACATCGTAAGTAAATATCCTTCTATATTTAATGAAGGATTAAAAGTATTTTTAACCAGTTTTAAGGTATTTAATAATTGTGATAATCCCTCAAGCGCATAATATTCACTTTGAACCGGAATAAGTACAGTATCAGCAGCAGTAAGTGCGTTTAGTGTAATTAGCCCTAAAGATGGGGGACAGTCTATAAATATAAAATCATAATTTGTAAGAGAAAATTTATTTTCAGAAATGAACTCTTCTATTTTTTGTTTCAATTTTGTTTCTCTATTAGGCAGGTCTTTTAACTCAAGTTCGGCTGCTACAAAGTTGATATGAGAGGTCACTATATCAAGATTTTCAACTATCGTTTTTTTAATCACATCCGACAATTTCTTATCCATAACTGTAACTTCATAAATGGTATTTCCATCATCTTTTGCTTCTATTCCCATGCCTGTTGTTGCATTTGCTTGAGGGTCAGAATCAATTAATAATACACGTTTGCCTGCAAGAACAATTGCGGTAGAAAGATTAACCGCTGTAGTGGTTTTTCCAACGCCACCTTTTTGGTTTGCTATTGCTATAATTTTTGTCAAATGGTTAATTTAATTTCTTAATGAAAAACTTAATTCTTTAACTCGTAATAGTCACCAGGTTTCATAATTATACATTTTTTTCCAATTGATTCAATTTTACGATGAAATTCTTTTTCATCAGCTTTAATAATTTCAAATGTGTTATAATGTATTGGTACTATTGTTTCTGCTTTAATGTATTCAGAAGCTTTAACTGCATCATCAATTCCCATTGTATAATTATCTCCGATTGGCAAAAATGCTACATCAACTTTATTTGTTTCTCCTATAGTTTTCATATCCTCAAATAGTGATGTATCTCCAGCATGATAAATTGTTTTTCCTTCTGCGTAGAGCAATATACCAGCTGGATCTCCTGCATATCCACCTTCGGTATTAGATGATGAATGATTTGCTGGGGTAAGTTTTATTCTTCCAAATGGAAAATTAAATCCACCACCAATGTTTAATTCATGGGTTTTTAACCCTTTCTTGGCTGCAAAGACTGCAAGTTCATAAATTGCTAAAATAGTAGAGTCAAATTTCTTCGCAAGATAATCTGTATCTCCATAATGATCGCCATGCCCGTGCGTAAGTATAATATAGTCACATTTTTTAATATCTTCTTTCTTTATATCACATACGGGATTGCCAGAAATAAAGGGGTCTATGAGGATTACATAATCCCCTGAAATAATTTCTAAAAAAGAATGTCCATGATATATTATTTTCATAGTTTTTGGGTTTTAGTTTAAAAAGTTTTTTAAATCTATATTATTTGTAATTATAATTCAATTAATAAAATCCTCACTTTAAAATGAGATTTAAGGCTATTTATAATTCTTTGCAATTTATTTTCTGATTTCTATTTAAACCACTAAAGAATCTTCTTTAATAAATAAAATTATAAAAAAACTAAACTCTCATGGTAAAATGTTTTCTAAGGTATAAAGAAAAAAGGATGGAAAAGTGGCTTGCTTCCCTTTAAAAATAAAATAAATAATATAAAATTATGAAGATTTTCTTACAAATTTATTTTCCAGGATTTTATTCTTTCGTATGTTTCATAATCTGTTAAATCATAATGAATGGGGGTAACTGAAACATAATTTTTTTCAACTGCATTAACATCATATTCAATGCTGTTATCAGTTTTTACCATATATCCTGTTAACCAGTAATATTCTCTATTGTTGGGGTCAATCCTTCTTTCATAAACATCATTCCAATATGATTTTCCCTGTTTCGTAATTACAATCCCTTTTATCTTGCTTTTAGAAACAGGGGGAATATTTATGTTTAAAAGTGTTCCTTTCGGTAGTCCCTTTTTTAATACATATTTAGCAATTTTACAGGAAATATTAGCTGCAACATCAAAATTTTTATAAACATAGCTTGCTAATGATACTGCAATTGAGGGAATCCCTAAAATAGTACCTTCTGTTGCCGCAGAAACAGTCCCTGAATAAATTATATTTATAGCGGTATTTGCCCCCTGATTTATTCCTGAGATAAGTAAATCTATTTTTCTTCCTTTTAATAAATTATGAACAGCCAGTTTAACAGAATCTGCTGGTGTTCCTTCAACAGCATAACCGAAAAACTTTTTCCCAAGATAGATTTTGCTAACTCTAATCGGATTTGACATTGTAATAGAATGCCCTACGGCACTCTGTTGAGTGTGTGGAGCTGAAACAATTACATTTGCAAATTTTCTTACTTCTGCTGCAAGCTTAATAATTCCCGGGGATTCAATTCCATCATCATTCGAAATAAGTATTGTTGGTTTCATTATTGCTTCTGTTTATTATTCTCCGTTACTAATAAGGTTTGAATTTCTAAAATAAGCTTTTTTAAGTTTTCTCCTTTAACCGATGATATACATATAACATCTGGGTATAATTCCTGAAGTATCTTTTTCTGAGAATTGTTTAATATATCAATTTTTGTTATGCATAATATTCTTGGTTTTTTTAGTAATTTTGTAAAGGTTTGTTCTGAATACGTTTTTAATTCATTTACAAGAATATCATAGTGTTTTTTAAAAGTATCTTTATTCTCAGATAATTCCCCATCTTTTGTTAAAAGTAATGAGACATCAAATAAAAAAACTAATATTTTTGTTCTTTCAATATGTTTTAAAAACTTTATTCCTAAACCCTTCCCTTGTGAAGCTCCTTCAATAATCCCAGGAATATCCGCAACAACAAAGGTTGTTCCAGACGATTCGTAGTCGGGGGATTTAACAATTCCAAGTACAGGTGAAAGAGTTGTAAATGGATAATCTGCAATCTTAGGTTTTGCAGAGGAAATTCTGGAAATCAAAGTTGATTTACCAGCATTAGGAAAACCAACAAGTCCGACATCTGCAATTAATTTTAGTTCAATTTCTACTATCAGAGCTTTACCCGGTTCACCTTTTTCTGCATATCTTGGAGTTCTATTTGTTGGTGATTTAAAATGTGTATTTCCTCTACCGCCACGGCCACCTTTTAAAACGGTTACCTGTTCACCATCTTTCAGTAGCTCAGCAATAATTTCTCCTGTTTCAGCATTTTTTATTACGCTTCCACAGGGTACTTCTATAATACAATCTTTACCGTTCTTTCCATTTTTATCTCCCCCCATACCATGCATACCTCTACCAGCTTTATATTTTTTTCTATAGTTCAAATCAATTAAAGTAGATAAAGAAGATTTTGCTTTAAATATAACATCACCCCCTTTCCCACCATCACCACCATTTGGTCCGCCTTTGGGTACATATTTTTCTCTTCTAAAGCTTATACATCCGTTTCCTCCTCTTCCAGATTCAATCTCTATTTTCGCATAATCTATTATTTTCATCTACGAAATTTATCTTGTATATAATCTTTTTAGAAATTTCTTTTTTATTGGTTAATTTAAAAATAGTAATCATTAAGTTTATTTACAAAACTAACAACTTCTTCATCATATATATCTACCTTATTATTTTCAAATACGGTTTTTAGTTTTTCAGATACTTCTTCCCATGAAGAATAATCTTTAATCCTCTCAAAAAATTCAATCAGTAATACTTTGTTATTCTTAAATACTTTCCTTTGTATTTTATCAATTTCATCTTTTGTAAAGTAATTTAGCACATAATCTTTATCGGTTTCACCTCGTACTTTTTGATTAGTTACTTTACCATTAGTTTTTAAATTGATATCTTCCTTCTTTTTTTCTTCAAATGCATCTTCCGTTAAGAATAAGTAATCATTGTTTAAATCCGGCGTTATATATTTTATCTCTGCTTCCTCAACTTTAACCTGTCCTGTAATAATTTTTATAATGTCTTTTAATTTAATTTCTTTAGAATCATACAGGTTATCCTCATCTGATAGTTCATCATAAATGTAGTTATAAAATTGCATAAACCTATCCAGAATGCCATAAAATGCTTTATCCTCTAAAAATATTCTTATAAATCCAAAGGGGATTGTATCATCAAGTTTTGGTTGATAGATATCTTCGTATTTTAATTTAAATAATTGCAAGAAAAAATTCTTTACCTTAACCGAAGAGGGATTAGTAAGTAGTTTGTCATGTATTATTGTATCAGTATTATCCAATAAAGATTTTACCCTATTTTTTGTAACTACAATGCTTGTTGTATCTGGTCTATCGTTAATGTAGTTAATTATAGTATCAAGGTAGTATTTATAAAAACTAAATATTGTTAATTTTTTCCTGACGCTATCAATAGTTGCTGATTCTAACTTTCCAAATAAATAATTAATTAAAGTCCATCTGGGTCTTATTGTATAGTTAAATTGTAATTTTATGGACTTTTCAATAATTTTATTCAAGTTCTCTTTATCAATGATTGAAGTCATGTTTAGAACCAGCCCGGAGGTTGTACTATCATATATAGTCTCTGTTTGTTGGGTGGTATATTGTATATCTTTTATTACTTCCTGCCTTATAAATTGTTTTGTAAATTCTGACACATCACTCAGAAGAACATCATTAAGCGAAAATTGTTTCTTATTTTTTACAAAAGATAAAGCTTTTGAAAGTTCATTTTTGATTTTTTTCTCAAGAATATTTGTAAACACTTAGAATATAAATATAGTTTAATAAATTTTATTCAACTGATGATTAAAGATAATTTTTTATATTATTACTTTAAATGAAATTACATATACTTATATTTAAATCTTAAAGCTCCTCTCATGAAAAAACTGAGGGTTTTATTATTACTTTAATTAAAAATTTTATATTGTTAATTTACATAAAACTTAATTCATAAACTTAAAATTTAACTATATATGATTATTAAAAGCAATTATATATTTTCGTTTTTTGTTATGGTAATAACCTTAATTTTTACGCAAATGAATACATTATTCTCTCAGGATAAATTAATACCAGATTATTCTCTTACCGACAGAAAAGACATTCCGGTCGAGTACACCTGGAAAATTGAGGATTTATTTGCTTCTATTGATGACTGGAATAAAGAAAAAGAAGAAGTGTCAAAATTAATTGCAAGAGTTGATAAAGAAAAAATTAATTGGACTTCTACAGCTAATAAAATGTTATCTTTTCTCAATCTATTAAATGAAATTGAATTGCGAGCTTCTATTTTATATGAATATGCTTCACACCAAAGTAACACAGATATAAGTAATACAACTTTCCAGGCAATGAAAGGAGAGTTGCAGACAATGTTTGTCCAATTTTATTCTAAATTGTCTTTTTTTAACACTGATGTTATTAATCTTGGGTTAGATAAATTTAGAAAATTCCTTTCTGAAGAACCTGGATTAGAACCGTATCGTTTTAAAATCGAGGATATAATTAGAAGCAAAGACCATATTTTGCCTGAAGACCAGCAGAAGATTGTTTCTCTAACAGGGCTTTTTACTGGTACCCCATCGAAAACAGCAAATATGCTTAATGACTCTGAGCTTCCAAATGCTGAAGTAGTTTTAAGTAATGGGGAAAAGGTTGTCTTAAATTACGCTAATTATGTAAAATACCGATCTTCTAAAAATTCAGAAGATAGAAGTTTGGTTATGAGAGAATTCTGGAAAAACCAAAAACATTATCAAAATACATTCGCAATTTTACAAGATGCTGAAATAAAACAGCATTATTTTAACGCTCAGGTGCATAATTTCAACAACTGTCTCGAGGCGAAACTTTTTAATGATAATATTCCTGTAAGTGTGTATGAACAGCTCATTGAATCGGTAAATGCAAACCTTAATGTAATGCATCGTTATTTATTATTGAAAAAACAATTACTTAAACTTGAAAAGTTTAAATATGAGGATATATATGCTTCAGCGGTTCCCACTGTTGATAAATTATTTTCATATCAGGAAGCACAAGAAATTATACTAAATTCACTAAAGCCTCTCGGTGAAGAATATAACAACATATTAAAACAAGCGTTTAAATCTCGATGGATTGATGTTTATCCAAATAAAGGAAAGCAATCTGGGGCATATTCAAGCGGCGTTTACGGTATTCACCCGTTTATAAAAATGAATTATAATGGTAAGTATGATGCTGTTTCTACATTAACTCACGAACTTGGTCATGCATTACACAGTTTCCTTTCGGATAAAACTCAGCATTATGCAAATTCACAGTATCCTATATTTCTTGCAGAAATTGCCTCTACATTTAATGAGAATCTTTTAATGGAATACTTACTTCAAAATGAAGAAAATGACTTATTCAAATTATATATACTTGATAGTTACCTTGACCAGGTAAGGGGTACATTATTCCGTCAGACACTTTTCGCAGAGTTCGAACTTGAAATGCATAAAAGGGTTGAATCTGGTAAATCACTTACTTCTGACTGGCTAAACCAAAAATATTTAGAGTTAACGAGAAAATATTATGGGCATAATGAAAATATTTGTATAGTTGACGATTATATAGAAACAGAATGGAGTAGGATTCCTCATTTTTATTATAATTTCTATGTATTCCAATATAGTACCGGAATAGTAGCATCCATGGCATTAAGTAATTATATTCTAAATAATCCTTCAGATGCTAAAGATTCCCCAAAAGAGAAATATCTTACTTTACTAAAATCTGGTGGTAGTGATTATCCGATAACATTACTTAAAAATGCTGGTGTTGATATGACAGATAAATCTACCTACTCTGCTGCATTTTCTCGTATCAATTACTTAATAGATGAGATGGAGAAAATAGCTAAAAAAGTAGGATTATTGAATTAAATTCACTCTATTTATTAAAAATTCTTTATAAAATGTTTCTTAAGAAACATTTTAATTAACACTTATTCTTAAAAAATTGGAATTTGATGTAATTATAATCGGCGGAGGGCATGCTGGACTTGAAGCTGCTGTTGCTGCTTCAAAGTTAGGGTGTAGTGTTTGTATTATAACAATGGATATAAATGCTATCTGCAGAATGAGTTGTAATCCTGCTATTGGAGGCACGGCTAAAGGTCATTTAGTAAAAGAAATTGATGCTTTAGGTGGGGTTATGGGTATTTTAGCAGACAAAACAGGAATACAATTTAAAATGCTAAATAAATCCAAAGGACCAGCTGTCTGGTCTCCAAGGTGTCAGTCAGATAAGGAAAAATATACATTGGCAGCTATAGATTTAATCAGATCATTTGAAAATATTAAAATTATTCAGGGAACAGTAATTAAGATATTTGTAGAGGAAGATAATACTCCTGATAGTATTCTAGAAACCAACAAATCTCATAAGTTCAAATATAAAATTAAAGGAGTTCAAACTGAGGATTCCTCAATTTTCAGTTGTAAAGCTGCTATTCTTGCTTCTGGTACATTCTTAAATGCTATAATGCATACAGGGAAAAAATCTTTTATCGGTGGTAGATATGGGGAAAAATCTGCAAATGGTTTAACAGAAAATTTAGTTGCTTTAGGTTTTTCAGTAGGTAGATTAAAAACTGGTACACCTCCAAGATTAGATATTAATTCCATTGATTATTCAAAAACGGAAGTACAATACGGTGACACTCCCCCTACTCCATTTTCTATATATACAAACAAGAAGAATTTTCCGTTTTTAAAACAGGTAAATTGCTACTTAACTTATACAAATGAAAAGACACATAAGGAATTAAGAAAGGGGTTCAAAGATTCACCCTTATTCTCCGGTAAAATTAAAGGTGTGGGACCAAGGTACTGTCCCTCAATTGAGGATAAAATTGCCAGGTTCTCTGACAAACCACGTCATCAAATTTTCCTTGAGCCAGAAACTCTTGATGGAAAAACAATTTATATGAACGGTTTCTCTACTTCTCTTCCTGAAGAAGTTCAATACAATGCATTAAGAACTGTACCAGGCTTAGAAAATGCTGTTATGCTCAGACCCGGTTATGCAGTTGAATATGATTTTTTCCCAACTCACCAAATCTTTTTAACTCTTGAAACAAAATTGTGTTCAGGATTATATTTTGCAGGCCAGGTAAACGGTACTTCGGGATATGAAGAGGCTGCTGCACAGGGAATTGTTGCAGGAATTAATGCTGCTCTAAAAATAAAAGGTAAAGAGCAAATAATAATCAAAAGGAATCAGGCATATATTGGTGTTCTTATTGATGATTTAATTAATAAATGCCCGGTAGAACCATATAGAATGTTCACATCTTCTGCTGAATATAGATTATTGCTAAGGCAGGATAATGCTGACTTACGATTATTACCATTAGGTTATAAATTGGGATTGGTAGATTCAGAAGTTTATAATAGATTACTTCAAAAAGAATCTTTAATTAAGATTTCAATTGATTTTCTTAAAACTCATACTGTTAAACCGGAGGTTATAAATAATTATTTATCTTCTCTTGGTTCTCCTACTATTTCACAAAATGAATTTTATTCTAATATTATTAAAAGAACAGAAATAAAAACAGATAGACTTATAGATTATATATTAAAAGAAAATAAAGGAAAGTTAAATTCAAATGAAATAAATTTATTACAGTCCTTATACGAAAATGAAGAGGCTACAACACAGGTTGATATAGAATTAAAATATGAGGGGTATATTCAAAGACAGCAAGAGATGATTGAATCGTTTAGTAGAAATGAAAATATAATTATTCCGGAAAACTTTCCATACGATAAAATAAAATCTCTTTCTCTTGAAGCAAAAGACAAATTAAAAAGAATAAAACCAAAATCAATTGGTCAGGCATCTCGAATTGCAGGGGTAAATCCTTCAGACATTGCAGCCATTTTAATTTATATGAGGGGTTAATTATTTCTTTTTTCCGCTAATTTCAGCATCTCTTCTGCTGCTTTTAATGAAGCAGAGGTTATTTTTTCTCCACTAAGTAATTTTGCTATTTCCTGAACTTTTTCATCTCTGCTTAATTTCTTAATAGATGTAATTGTTTCTTTACCTTTCTCTGTCTTTAATATTTGCTTTGAAACATTAAGATTATTTTCACCAAAAACTGCAATCTGTGGTAAATGTGTAATAGAAATTATTTGGTGAGATTTTGATAATTCTTTCAATAAATTTCCAACTTTCTCCGCTATTCTACCACTAACTCCTGCATCTATCTCATCAAACACAAGTATTGGTACTTTATCTTTATTTGCAAGAGCTGCTTTAATTGAAAGCATAATTCTCGATATTTCTCCTCCCGAGACAACTTTTTTCAACGGTAAATAATTATCCAACTCTAAATTATTGTTATTATTGAGTTTATTAGCGTCCTCTTTTATTATATTTGTATTAATAAAATATTCAATATCATCTATACCTATATTTGAAAGCTGTGTTTTTATACAATTTTTGTTTTTATTTTCAACATTGATATTAAAATACTCATCAGTACTTTCCTTGTTGTAGCTAAAATTTACAATGAATTTAGCGGTTTCAAGTCCTACTTCTTTAAAATAATTCATAACGCTGCTTGCCATTTTTTCTGCATATACTTTTCTTTTTTCCGAAATATCCAATGCAAGTTGTGATAAATTATCTTTTATTTTTATTATTTCTTTTTCTCTTTTCTCAATTTCAAAATCAAAGTTTTCTGTAAAATTAAGCTCTTCTTTTAACTGTTCTGATTTATTTATAATTTCATTTAATGTCATCCTATATTTCTTTTTCAAAAATGATAATTGCCCAAGTCTTTCTCTTATTTCTTCTATCTTCCTATCATCAAACTGTATATTAGAAACGTAACTACTAAGAGTGTTATTTAACTCCTTAATATATGTATAAACAGTTTCAAAATCTTTTACTACTTCTTCTATTTCTTTATCAAAATTTATTATTTTCCTTAACTCTTTTATAATATTATAAATACTATCTGTAATATTTATCTCTTCTCCCTTTAATAAGTTTAAACAGTTATTAATAGTAATATTGATTAGTTCTACATTTTCTAATTTACTTAATTCTTTTTCCAATACTTCATCCTCATTTTCCTGCGGGTTAACACTATTAATTTCCTTTAATTGAAATTCTAAAAATTCTTTTTTCTCAAAATATTCATTTCTTTTATTAAGTAAATTTTTTAACTCATATACTTTTTCACGATATACTTCATAAAGGGTTTTATATTTAGATAACATCAAACTAAATTCTTTATCTTCCTGGATAATATAATCATCAAGTTGTAATATATGAGTACTCTTATCAAGAAGTAATTGATGTTCGTTTTGTGAATGAATATCAATTATTAATCTACCAAAGTCTTTTAAATCACTAATTGATACCGGATAGTCATTAATAAAATTTCTACTAATTCCTTTCTTATATAACTCTCTCCTTATAATAATTATATCATCTAAATTTTCTCCAAATAATGGAATTTTTCTATCTATTAAAAAATTTTTTATATCTTTATAAATGTCATTCTTTTTATTACTATCTTTCTGTGAAAAATTAAATAAACCTTCTATAATAAGTTTTTCTGTTTCATTTTTAATAATTGAGTAATCTGCTCTTTCTCCTAAAATTAAACTTAATGCATCAATAATTATTGATTTTCCTGCTCCTGTTTCTCCTGTCAAAATATTTAAACCCTTTGTAAATTCAATGGTTGCTTCCTTAATGATTAAATAATTTTTTATAAACAGTTTTTCAATCATAAATAATATATTAATAATTGAAAAAAATAGTAGATGTGTTATTAATATTAGTAATAATTAATTTTAATTGTAAGATATAAATAAATATTCAGATTATGATTTATAATTAATGTAAATTATATGTTATTAACATAAGGTTAATTTTATATCTTATTAATATTGTAAAATGAGAGAAAATTAAAATGTTAATAATATTAAGTTATTAACAACTTATTAAGTATATAATCAATCTTTAATGGGATTTATAAATTATCCAGCAATTCTCTGATTTCTAAAATCTGATTGTTTATGCTTGTATCTTTTTTAATTAATTCTTTTATACTATTGTATGCATAAAGTACTGTTGCATGATCCTTTCCTCCAAAATTTAATCCAATTGTTTCTAAAGTTAAATTAGTTAATTGCTTTGCTAAATACATTGCAACCTGACGGGCAAAAGCAACCTCTTTCGTTCTTTTTTTAGAAAGAATACTATTTTCTGATACTTTATAATATTGTGCAACAGTGTATATAATATTTTCGATAGAAATATTTTTAGTTCTCTTAATATGTCCTATAACTCTATTTAATGTTCTTTCTGCAATTTCAAGATTAATTTGATTATTGTATAAAAACCTGCTTTCGGTTATAATACCAGAAATACAACTTTCTATTGTTCTTATACTGTCTGTTACATTTGTTGCTATGAAATGAATTATTTCTTCTGAAAAACTAACAGAGAGTTCAGAAAGCTTTCGCTTAATAATTGCTACCCTCATTTCCCAACTTGGTGGTTGTATATCTGCAATCATTCCGCAACGAAATCTGGAAACAAGCCTCTCTTCTATATCTTTAATCTGATTTATAGGTTTATCGCAAGAAAGAATTATATGCTTATTGTTATTATAGAGAGTATTAAAAATTTGGTAAATAAAATCCTGAGTTCCTTGTTTACAAGCTAAATTTTGTATATCATCAAGAATTAATACATCAAGAGATTTATAAAAGGCATCCAGCTTTTTAGTTCCGAAAGTTCCAGAAGAAAAATCCCCTCTATCCTTTGCAATACTTGAAGTAAATTGAGTTGTAAAATCTGGTGTTGTAGTGTAGTAAACTCTTTTATTTGGGAAGCGTTTTAATACTTCATTACCTATTGCTTGAATTAAATGTGTTTTTCCTATTCCCACACCGCCATAAACAAAAAAAGGATTATATAAATTACCAGGATTCTGTGCAATAGCATAAGCAACAGCCGCAGCCAACTCGTTACTATCACCTCTTACAAAATTTTCGAAAGTATATCTTGAATACAGACCGTTATTAAAAAACTCTTGTTTTGGGATATAGTCTGTTTCGCATGTTCGAGAACGATAAAAACTGTCTGAGATTAATCTTTTATTTTCTATTACAGAAGAAACACTTAATTGTTCATTCTGAGAATTATTATCTTTATTTAAAACCTCATAAACTAATTTCCCATTAGGTCCTAATAAACCACTTTCTAAAATTTTTGATATTTGCTTGTTAAATCTTCTTTCTATAATTGAATAATAGTCATTACTTGGTACATATAAAGTAAGAACATTATCTATAAAACTCTTTGGAACAACAACAGAGAACCATGCTTGAATTTCACTTTCTTTAGTACTATCAGATAATAAAGAAATAAACTTTTTCCAAATTTCTTCAGCATTAGTTTTATCTTTATTAAGTTCAGTATTTAATTCAAAATTTTTATCCTTATTTATTAAGTTGTCCTTTGATGAATTATATTTCATTACTGTAGAAAAGGTAAATTAAATTTCATTCGACAAAAAATAATTATTAACAAAATAACATATAAAACTTTATTCACTTAAAAATGTACTTTAAAAAGAAGAATATCTGGCATAGTAAAACAGCATATTATATCGTTTGGTTATTAACAAATAATAAGGATTATAAACAACAAGAAAAACAGCACCTTATAAATTTCAAGTATAATTTTTAACAAAAATTGTTAATAACTTTAATTAGCATAGAGAAACTTTTTTATAGGGTATAAATTTGAAAGAACGATCTTAAAAATATTAACAAGATATTAACAAGAAGAAATAAGAATTTTTATACATTAATATTATAAAACTTATTTTTAATGTCAAGTAAAATTAATTTAATTCTTAATAAAAATTATAAATTTAAAAATTAAAACTCTTAGTCCATAATAAATTCATAAATAAATAAATTTATAATTTAATTTTAATATTGTATATTAATTTAAATTACTAAGTATAAATTTTATAAAACAGTATTGATGAAAGGTAATTACATTTTATATCTTTTGAATGAAGTAGAAAGTGAATTATTTACTTACGCAGGTAATTCTAACTTTAGAGATTTGATAAAGTTGTTAAACATTCTAAAAAAAATATCAGAAAGAGAAAGAAAAGAAGAACTTCTTAAATTTACCTATATTCTTTTAAAGACAAAACAATTTGAAAAATTAGGTTCATATTTATTATTTGTTGTTAAGAAAGCCGAGGAAAATCTAATAAATTTTGATAATCTAAATGATAATTTAAGTATTGATAAGGAGTTTATTAAAAATTTACTGTTATCTATATTTAGAATAAAACAGGAAGAGAAAGAGGAAGAAGTAAATTTAGAAATTGAAAAGAAAAATAATCAGGAAATATTAAAAAATATAGAAGAGAATAAAACAATTTATGAAACCCTGGAGAGTGAGTTTTTAAACTCGAAATTAGAGGAAGTTGAGGAAGATTCTACAGCACCAAAGAAACTTGAAATCACCCCTGAAGAAAACTTAACAAAACAAGCAATCACCGATACTAAACAGATAAAAGAAGAAGAGATAGAACAAATTACTGAGTTAGAAAGTACAGCACCACTAACCCTAATTAAAGGGGATATAAAGAACAATTCCGAAGAAGTGTATAATATACCGGATGAAAAAGAATATAGTGATAGGGTTAAATTATCTGAAGAGAGCGAAGATAAAATACAAGCTAATGAAGAAGGTTTCATAATTAAAAAAACATTTGTAATTAATAAAGAGAAAAAAGAAGTAATTAAAACTGAAAGTAACAAAGAAATTGATAATAAACAGAAAGCAGAAATAAAAAAGAAAATTTATATTGATCATTTTGATGAAGATTTCAGCGAAACTTTATCCATACCCCAGGAAGAAAACGAAAAAGAAGTGGCAAAAGAGATGAAAATAACTGTAGAAAATAGTAAAAAAGAATCTGAAGAAAACATTGCATTTAAAAAATATGAAACAGAACTTTACAAAAGAAATCTGGTGATTTCGGAGGCTCTTGGGAAATTAAAAGAAACCACTTTATCAACAAAAGAAATAATAAAGAAAAAAGAAACAGAAATAAAGCATACCAGAGAGAAGGTAGTAGAAAAATCAAGAAAAAAATACTCGTCTTCAAAAATTGATTTTAAAGAAGATGTAGAAAAAGAAAAAATATTAAACGATACAGTAAAAAATTTAACTACATTAATAAACAGTATTATTAGTGAGTGCGATTTTATGGAAAGGTATTCTCAAGAAATGTCTTTTGAAATAATTACGAACATATATGGTGCAATAAAAGAAACAATGTCAAGAGCGATAGACGAATTAAAAGAAGATAACCACAATATAAACGTTTTAGATGAAGAAAAAATAGATTTATTTATAAAAGGTATTATATTAATTAGAAAACTTGTAGCAGGAGAAGATTATAGTGGATATGAAAATGTTGTTGCAGAAATTGAAGAAATAAAAAATTACTTTATAAAGAAAAAAGAAGAAGCAGAAAAAAAGAAGAAAATACAAGCAGAAAAGGAAGAACTTGAAAAGAAACTCTCTGAAAAATACGCAGACTTAACCCAAAGGAGAAAATTACTTATACTTAAAGAAAGAATTTTAAATGTTGAGAAAATCTTTAAGTCTCTTGATACTATAGAGGGAGAATATCAAATGTATAATGCCCTTACAACATTATCGAGGACATTTAATCATTTTAGAGATATTGTTAAGTTATCAAAAGATTTAAAAATTGATAAAATGGCTAAACTATCAGAATCAAGCTATATATTTATAAAGTTTATTCAAAACTATAGAATGGATCCTCTTTCTAAAGAGATTAAAGAAATTCTAAATTATATTATAATAAATCTAAAGCTTCTCTTTCTTGATAAGAAATCAAAAGATCTTGATTTATTCATATCATATTTAAATAACCCAGAGAAAATATTTAGTTAAAGAAAAATTATGGACCCTGTAAAAAATAACAACTTTAAAAAAGAAAACAAGTATGCAATAATAATGGCAGGTGGTTCGGGCACTCGGTTTTGGCCCAGAGGAACAATTAAGACCCCAAAACAATTTTTAGATATTGATAATTCTGGAGAAACACTTATACAAAAAACATTTAAAAGGCTTGAAGATATTTTTGAATTATCAAAAATATTTATAGTAACTAATATTGCTTACAAAAATATTGTAAGAAAACAACTTCCACAACTTCCAGAGGAAAATATAATACTTGAACCAATAGGTAAAAATACTGCTCCCTGTATTGGACTATCCAGCTTATTTATTGAGCACTTTATGCCTGAAGCATTAGTTTTAGCAATTCCTGCTGACCAGTTGACAAAAAATGTAAAAGAATTCCAAAGAGTTGTTATATCTGGATTGAATTTTGTTGAAGAACACAAAGGAATAGTTACCATAGGAATTACTCCAACAAAACCAGAAACAGGGTATGGGTATATACAATATGAAATTGAGAATAAAATAGAAAGTAAAGAAATTAAAATACCAGTATATAAAGTAAAAACATTTGCCGAAAAGCCAAACCTAGAAGTAGCAAAAGCGTTTTTAAAAAGCGGAGACTTTTTATGGAATGCTGGTATGTTTATTTTCAAAGTTGATGTAATGATGGAAGAAATAAAAAAACATCTTCCCGAACTATATAATTCATTGCAAATAATAAAACAAAATTTATATTCTAAAAACTTTAACAAAATACTTGAAGAAGTATTTTCGCAAATAAAAAGTATATCTATCGATTATGGCGTAATGGAAAAATCAGATTGTGTATATACCATAAAAGGAAACTTTGACTGGAGTGATGTAGGTTCATGGGATGAAATATATAACTTAAGTAAAAAAGACTCTAATAACAATGTCTTGCAGGGAATGACCGTTATGATTAACTCTAAAAACTGTTATGTGGTGAACGAACAAAGAATAACAGCAGTAGTGGGATGTGAAGATTTGATTATTGTTGATACTGATAATGGCTTATTGGTATGTAAACGAGGGGAATCGCAAAGCGTTAGGGAAGTAGTTGATTTTCTTAGACGAAAAGGATATGACCAATTTCTATAAAACCAAAATTTTTTCAAATGAAACTAAACCATATTGGAATAGCAGTAAAGTCACTTGAGCATTCAGTTCCTATTTTTGAAAAGATTTTTAAAATTAAGGCAACCCAAGTTGAATATGTCGAAAAACAAAAAGTAAAAGTACAAAAACTATACCTTGAAAATGTTGAAATTGAGCTTTTAGAAGGAACTGATGAAGACTCTCCAATTACAAAATTTATAGAAAAAAAGGGCGAAGGAATACACCACTGTTCTTTTGAAACAGATAATATCATCTCGAAACTTGAAGACCTAAAAAAAGAAGGAATAAGATTGATTAATGAAGAACCTCAAACAGGAGCCGATAATATGTTAATTGCGTTTTTACATCCAAAGTCAACAGGTGGAGTATTAATGGAATTATCTCAGAGAAAATAACTTTACATTTAAAATTACAATTTTTTAGTTTTATTATAGATATGATAAAATTACGCTCTTTATAATTGAGAGTTATGGATACAAAGCTTAGAAAAAAACTAAAAAATCTGACTGATAGCCCAGGGATATATATTTTTAAAAATTCAGAGGGTAAAGCAATTTATGTAGGAAAAGCAAAAAATCTTAAAAAAAGAGTTCAACAATATTTTACTCCCTCTATTTTAAGCACAGACAATCTGAATAAATTATCTGCAATGGTTTCCAAAATTGCAGATTTCGAAATTATAAGCACCGATTCCGAGATAGAGGCTCTATTGCTTGAACAAAATATTATTAAGAAGTTAAAACCAAAATATAATGTAAACCTCAAAGACGATAAAAGTTTTCCTTATATAGTAATAACAAATGAACAATTTCCGCGTGTGTTTCCAACCAGAAACAAGAAAACTGACGGCTCTAAATACTTTGGCCCATATACTGATGTAAAGACAATGAAATACTCACTAAAGATATTAAGAGATATTTTTATGATTCGAACCTGTAATCTGAACCTAACAGAAGAGGCAATTGCAAATAATAAATTTAAATTATGCCTTGAGTATCATATCAAAAAATGTGGAGGACCCTGTGAAGGATTGGTTTCAAAAGAAGAGTATAATTCAATGATTAACCAGGTATCAAATTTGCTAAATGGAAAAGTTAAATCAGTCCTTGATAATCTTGAGCGGCAAATGGAAAAGAAATCTAATGAAATGAAATTTGAAGAAGCAGCTGATATTAGAGATAAAATTAATGCGTTGAAAATTTATACCGAAAGACAAAAAGTTATTTACGAATCACAAGAAGATATTGACATTTTGGCTATTGAAAAAATTGACGATGATGCGTGTGGAGTGGTATTAAAAATAAGAGACGGAAAAGCAATTGGCAAATCACATTATTACTTTTCAAATGTTTTGAATATTCCCAATAGTGAGATTTTAGAAAAATTTATCGTAAAATATTATTCTGAAACAGATTTTATACCTGGAAAAATAATTTTGCCCCGAGATATAGTTCGTAAAGTAATTGTAGAAAGAAAACTTTTAGACGATATATCCAATGAAAACGGCGAAGATATTATTAAATCTGACGTTCAAACAGAAATAGAATTTCTTTCAGTTTTATATAAATGGCTTGAGTCAAAATATAAATCAGCAAATTTAGAGGGAAGGTTTAAGATTATAACCCCTTCCAGAGGCGAAGATGCAAAACTTGTTTCTATGGTTAGAGCAAATGCAAAACTATTATTAGAAGAATTGATACTTATGAAGATGAAAAAATATTTTGTACCACCTTCTCTTGAAGCATTAAGGAGAGATTTAAACCTTAATAATATACCTCGACGAATTGAATGTTTTGATATATCACATATTCAGGGAAGTGATATGGTAGGTTCTATGATAGTATTTCAGGATGGTAAGCCAAGAAAATCTGAGTATAGAAAATATAAAATACAAAATACTAAAAACTGGATATTGTCAAAGGAAGAGCCACAGATGGAATATAATATACCTGACGATTATGCAGCAATTCGAGAGGTAATATATAGAAGATACTCTAAAACACAGGAAGAAAAACATAAAGAAACACTTCCCGATCTTATAATTATTGATGGAGGGAAAGGACAATTAAATTCTGCAGTGAAAGTTCTTAAAGATTTAGGATTGTATACAGAGGAGAAAAAATTAAACATAATTTCAATTGCGAAAAGATTAGAAGAAATTTACTTTCCGGGAAAAGATGAACCCTACAACATTTCAAAATCATCAAGCGGATTAAAATTAATACAAAAAATTAGGGATGAAGCTCATAGATTTGCTATAACTTTTCATAAGGAATTAAGAACAAAACGAACATTAAAAACGGAACTTACGGAAATAAAAGGAATTGGAAAAACGACAGCAAATAAACTATTGGAAACTTTTGATTCTATTGATGCAATAAAAAAATCGCTTGTAGAATCCCCGATTGAAATTGAAAATATAATTGGAAAAGCGCGTACAAATGTTTTAAGAAAACACTATTTAAAATAGTATAAATTATTTTAGAGCTTCAAACACTTGAACCTGAAGACTCATCATCTTCCACTCATCAGAGGGTAATCCCGCTTTTCTACACAAAGAAGACAAAAAATCTTCAGGAGTATTAAAGTGCTCCCATACCTGTGGTAAATACACAGCAGTATAAAATGATTTTTTAATAATTACCCCTTTGTTTTTAATTTGGGTTAAAAGGTCTTTAATATTTTTATATTTTATTTCTTTTGGTTCTGATAAAACGGTTACCTCATAAGATAAATCTTTTAACTCATCTTTAGTTACAGGTGGAAATCTCGGGTCACGAACCGCAGCGCTAATTGCATTTTCAATGATTGAATTATACAGTGTATTATGAGGTATTATTGTTCCGATGCATCCCCTTAATTCACCATTCTTTCTTATTGTTACAAAGCAAGCTCGCCTCTCATTTAATTTTTTTGGAATATCTGAAACATTATCAGGAAACATAATATAATCATCTTCACTTAAATTGTAATCGCCATCATATGCCCTACCTGTTAAAACAAATTGTTCAACCGCATTACGAGCTACAGACTTCATATATTGCTCTTCTTCTTTTGTGTAATACATTTGTATATAGAAAATTTTTTACAAAAACTATTAATAAAAAATAATTGAAGCATAACCAACCACCCTACTTTTATCACCAGTTACATCACCACTATTTTTATACTGTAAAAGCTCTGGCTTCCACTTTAAACTTTTACAAATGTTTATTAATGTCATAACAGCATAAGGAGAATCTATTTCAAGGTCTGGTATATTTTTATCATTCAGCTTAAGGATTGTATCAATTGTGAGCTGGTCAAGTTTTCTTGCTTCTTCATAACTATAGAAATGACTTAAATCTACTGAAACAACAATTACTGTATCTTTATTTATATAATTTATTAATTCACTTGCAAGCCATTTAGAATCAACATTACCAATTAGTAAGGGGACAATTTCAAAATCCTTCAGACAAAATTTTAGAAAGGGTAACTCTATTTCTATAGAATGTTCATTAAAATCAGCCTCAGGTACAAACTCCGCAATTCCCTTTTGAATTAATTCCTTTACATCATTACTAACCTTAATATTTCCAAGAGGGGTTTCTAAATAATCATAGTCAAGAGCACACACACCCTTCATATAATAATGGTGCATTGTTCCCATTATTATAATTTTTTGGGTTGTAGTAGGAATTTGCTTGAAGGAATGAGCAGCAACCTGACCAGAATAAATATATCCTGCGTGCGGAACAATAACAGCTTTAACCTGTTTGTTTATATTCTTAACATTTTCCAAGTATAATCCTATTTCCTCTGTTAATTCATAAGGATTGCTCTCATACCAGGTTCCTGCGCAAAAAGCTTTTCTGATTTTTTGTTTCATATAAAAAAGTTTTTTTTAAACATTTCCTAAATACACATTCTTAAGCTGAGATTTTGCAATATCATAAAACTCTCTCATAAGTTTAAGCGGAGTAGGATTAAAATTAAGTTTATAGTTTGGAAACGCCCTTGAAATATGAAGAACTAAATTTTCATTAACCTGTTTTAAAAACTTACACATTTCTAAAAATTCCTCTTTGTTATCATTGTAATTTTCAATTAATAGAAAAGTAACTTCAATATGTTTTTTTGCTTCAGAAATTATCTTGATTGTATTTTTAGTTGTCTCTAAGTTTCCGTTGCATATTTTTTTATAAAAATTTTGATTGAAAGCCTTTAAATCTATATTAAACGCATCTATATATTGCAGTAAGTTTCTTAACGGATCTTCATTGATTTGCCCGTTCGAAACAACAACTGTTTTAATTTCATAATTATTCGTTGGGTTTTTACATAATTTTGCAATATCGTACATATATTCATAAAATACCGTAGGTTCATTATAGGTAAAAGCAATAAATTGCAAACCATAATGCTTACATAGTTCTATAACTTCTTCTGGAGATAAAAACTTTATACTTTCTAATGTAATTAAATCTTCCTCTGGATGAAATTGACTTATATCAAAATTTTGACAGAATTTACAACTTAAATTACAACCGAAGGTACCAATAGAAAAAATTTTTGAACCTGGATAAAAGTGATATAAAGGTTTCTTTTCTATTGGATCAACGTGAATTGCAATTGGCTTCCCATAGACAAGAGAAACAAGCTTACCATTGATATTTTTTCTTACTCCGCAAGTTCCAGTTTTACCCTCTATAATAACACACTCTTTCGGACATAATAAACATTTAACCTTTTTATCTTCTACATACTTACTATAATAACTTGCTTCCTGCATTTTATTTTGATAGAATTATGGTTTTAACTTAAAACCCTGTTCATATACAACACCTTCGGTAATTAATTTTGTAATAAATTCATTGGGAATACTTTCAAAATAATAGTTTTCAATATTAAATTTGTGAGCAGATGGACCTGAAATGACTTCAGAAATAGGCTTCTTATTTTCAGGCCTGATATAATCAGTAGCAGACATTTTTCTACTATCGGTTATTACATAAAAAGGTATTTTGAACATTTTACAACCAAGAGCAATTGCCCCTGTACCTACTTTGTTAATAAAATATTCAGGATAAATACTATCACAACCCATTAAAACAAAATCAACCTTTGATAAATATTTTATTACTGCAGCATCAATTATATATGTTACTTTAAAGCCAAGAGAAGAAATATAATCTGCCTGTACTCTTCCTTCACATTTTGGCCGAGATTCTGTTTGTATAATTTCTACAGGAATGGATTGTTTTCTGATATAATTAAATAAATGTCTGACCGTACTGCTGTTACTATGCAGCAATACAGTTTTGTCTGTAAAATCAATATTTTTTAATGTATTTACGGCGATTCTATCGTTAACACTAACCCATGTTCTGATATAGTTTTCAACTCTTTGCAAAAGAAAATCTTTCAAAGAAAACTTAAACTCTGTATTTTGTTTTTTGGATTCCTGTAGCATTGAAAAATATGAATCGCAAGCATTCATTATTTCAAGATTGAAATGGCGAAGCAAAGCAAACTGATTATGAGACTCCAGCAGACCCCTGAAATTAAACTTGACAATTTTAAACAAGTCCTCATTTGATAGAGAAACTAAATCTTTTGAATTATACAAAAAATCTTTAAATAAACTTAGAAAATCATTCAATACTTTTTGTGAACCGGAGTATTTATCTCTTTTAATTAATCTTAATTCAGTTTGGAAATCATTAATACTGGTTATCTCTCTCATACTTTAAGATAATAAGTTGAGTTACAAAATACAATTAAATTTTTACAGTAGAATAAAAATTTTTTGCTATATTTCAAGAAAGTAATAAATTAAAATTTACTCCGTGATTTAGGCATGATTATCAAAAATATTAACTTTATTAAAATTAAATTATAAATTATTTTGTAAAGAATTAAATTATTAAATTATGAACAAGAAAAAAATAATACTTCTTTTTCTTATTTTACTTTTTATAACTGCGATTTGTAATTCTCAAGATGTAAACTTTAATGATTATTTTATTTCTCAAACACTTCGTATTGATTTGATACACGCTGGTGATTACAGAAGCGAGAACTACTATTTGGAGAAGCTGATAAAAGAACCGTATTGGGGAGGGTCTAAAACAAATTTAATTGATAAATTCAGGTACGGAGAGAATATTGTTGAAGTCTATGATATTAATACAAACAAGCTTATTTATTCACGGGGATATGCTACCTTATTTCAGGAGTGGAAAGCAACTGAAGAAGCAAAACGAATTGCAAAAAGTTTTTATGAAACAGTAATTATTCCATTTCCGAGAAATAAAATTAAGGTTGTAATTTCCGGAAGAATGAGAAAACCTAATTTTACAAAAATGTTTGAAGCTATTATAGACCCCGAAGATTATTTTATTCAACCAGCTCCCCCGCCAATTTTTAAAGTTACGAAAATTCTTGAAAATGGAGACCCCGCTCAAAAAGTTGATATTGTAATTCTTGGGGATGGATATACAAGTAACGAAATGGAGAAGTTAAGAAAAGATGCGGATAAAATAAAAAGTTATTTTTTAAACTGTTCACCATTTAAAGAATACAAAGAGAACTTTAATTTCTGGCTTGTTGAATCAATTTCAGAAGAATCAGGGACTGATATTCCCGGAAAAGGAATCTATAAAAATACAATTTTAAACTCTTCATTCTATACTTTTAATGTAGACCGCTATCTTATGACCACTGATATAAAAACAGTCAGAGATCTTGCAGGCTATGTTCCTTATGACCAAATTTTTATTATCGTAAATACAGATAAATATGGAGGTGGTGGAATATATAATTATTACTCACTTACCTCCATTGATAACCCCTATGTTGATTATGTTACAGTACATGAGTTTGGCCACGGCTTTGCTTCACTTGCAGATGAATATTATACTTCAGAGGTGGCAACAGAAGATTACTATGATTTAAAGGTAGAACCCTATGAACCCAATATAACAACTCTTGTTGATTTCGGAAGTAAATGGGCACCCCTTGTAGATGAAGATACCCCCATTCCAACCCCCGCAGATGAAAAATATAAAAATAAAGTCGGAGCTTTTGAAGGAGGGGGATATGTTGCGAAAGGGGTTTATAGACCAATGTTAGATTGCACAATGAAATCAATAAAATATAATTACTTCTGCAAAGTTTGCTCTAATGCGATTGTTGAAATGATAAAATTTTATTGCGAGTAAATTTCTGAATTATGATTTTTTAATTTGTTAATTGAAAAATATTTATAAATTTACTAATTTAATTTATTAAGTTCTTTATTTTAGAAAAACAAAGATATTTGGACAGGTAGCTCAGTTGGTAGAGCAATGGACTGAAAATCCATGTGTCGGCGGTTCGATTCCGCCCCTGTCCACATAATTTTTTAAGGATAAAGAAAAGTCTATACGGGATTATAAAAGCTGAATTTTCACAAGTAAAAAATGAATAAAAAATTTTATAGAAATATTATAACTAAACTAATAATCTTAAAATTTAATTACAAAAATTTGAATCTTATTAGATTATAGAAAAAAATATATTTCAGATTTAGTGAAGTATAAAATAAATTATTCTTTTTTAAGAAAAATTAGAAGTTGTTATAAAAATAACTTTATAATATAATAGGCAACAGCAGAACATAAAGCAGAGAGTGGAATTGTTAATATCCATGCCCAGATAATTTTTCCAGCAAGCCCCCATCTCACAGCAGTAAGCCTTTTGACCATACCAACTCCCATTACAGCGCCAGCAATTGTATGTGTAGTACTAACAGGTATTCCAGATATCGCAGTACCACCAAGCACAATTGCTCCAGCAGTTTCAGCACAGAATCCCCCAACCGGTTTAAGATGAGTTAATCTCATTCCCATAGTTTTAATAACTCTCCACCCCCCAGCTAAAGTACCAAGCCCAATTGCAGTATGGGATATAATTACAACCCAAAAAGGAACATAAAATTCTTCTCCTAAAAAACCACTCGTATATAGTAAAATAGAAATAATTCCCATAGTTTTTTGAGCATCGTTTGTTCCATGTCCAAGACTAAAAGCAGCCGAAGAAAGAAGTTGTCCATATCTAAAAATTTTATCAACTTTTTTTGCTTTTTTATTTCTGAATATCCACATAACAGTAATCATAAATAAAACACCGAGGACTAAACCAATTATTGGAGAGAGAATAATAAAAATTGCCACTTTTATAATACCTCCGGGTACCAAAGCACTAAACCCTCCTTTTATAACAGCTGCTCCCGCTAATCCACCTACAAGGGAATGGGAAACACTAATTGGTAACCCCCATTTTGTACAGGAGTGAGTCCAGATAATTGCCCCAATTAATGCTGATAAAACTATATATTGATCCACCACAGAGGTTTCTACAATACCCCTGCCAATTGTTGTTGCTACTTCTACCCCAAAGAAGAAAGCAGCTGCAAAATTAAAAAAAGCTGCCCACGCAACAGCAATTTTTGGTGGTAAAACACGAGTTGCTACAATAGTTGCAATGGAATTTGCAGCATCGTTCATTCCATTGAGAAAATCAAAAAGTAACGCAAGAACTATAATAAAAAATGTTAACTGAAACATTAATATAATTATCCATTTTTAATTAAAATACTTTCCATAACAGTTGCAACCCGCTGACATCTATCGACGGCTTTTTCTGTGGTTTCAAGGATTTCTTTTTCCTTTATTAATTCTATTACATCTTTTTGTCTTTCAAAAAGTTGAGTTAATGCATCTTTGAACACAGAATCCCCTTCGGTTTCGAGATTTCTGATTGCTATAATTTTTGAGTAAGTTTGTTCTCCTTTTTCTAAAGACTTGACAACTTCAACAATTAATTTTGTTTGTGATAGCAATATTCCGGATAATTGTGGACCAAATACTGTACTTTTCTTTAATTTATATATACACATTCTTCTTGCAATTGCATCAATTGAATCGATTACATCATCAAGAGCATTTGTTAAATGATATATGTCTTCTTTATCGAGGGGAGTAACAAAAGAGTCATTCAATTTATTTATAATTGAATGTGCAATTTCATCGCAGTCGTTCTCAAGTATGTGTATTTTAGAAGCATTTTCTAATAGTATGTCTTTATCACTGAGTAATTTGTGAAGCAATTCTGTTGCCTCATTAATTTTCTCTGCAAGTTCAATTAAGAGAGTATAAAAACCTTGCTTTTTAGGTAATATTTTTTTGAACATAAATAATTAAAATTTTACAAACTTTACAATTTATTAATAAAAATAAAATGTAATTATTAATTAAAAAATATTAATCAAAATAAATTCTTTGAACTCTATCTGCGACCGCACAAATAATTTCATAAGGAATAGTTTTTGCTTTTTTAGCGAGAACATCTGCACCAATATAATCCCCATTTTCTAATCCCATTAAAAGAACATCATCTCCAATTTTTACATCAGTTTTAACACCAAGGTTTACCATTAACCAATCCATTGTTATTGCTCCGACAATAGGGTACAACTTGTGATTTATAAACACTTTTCCCCCATTTGAAAAGATTCTCCAGTAACCATCACCGTACCCAATAGGAATAGAACCAATAAATGTTTTCTTGTCTGTAAAATACTGTCTTCCGTATGAAATACCTGTATTTGCATCAACCCTTTTAATAAAGGTTACCTTTGATTTCAAATTCATTATTGGCTTTATATTGATTTTATTTTTAATTTCATCGGAAGGATAGTATCCGTAGAGAATAATTCCAGGTCTAACCATATCAAAATAAGAATCTTTTATATCAAGTATTGCACCACTGTTGGCACAATGCACAATAGGAAATTCCATTCCTGCTTTCTTAAGGTTATTTAACAAGTCATTGAATTTATTTAACTGCAAACGGGCAAACGATTTATCTCTTGCTTCTGAGGTCGCAAAATGTGTGAATATACCTTCTACCTCAAGATTTTTATAAGAAAATACCTGTTCAACATTTTTAAATGCTCTTTTTACATCAAACCCAATCCTTTTCATCCCTGTATCAATTTTTATATGAACCTTGAATTTTCTATTAAGTTTTTTACTGTAATAATCAAGAAACTTTGCTGTGCTTAACGAAGCGACCGTTGCAATTAAGTTATATTTTAATAACTTTGATACATAAGCATGAGGTTTTAATTTGGAATGTATAAGAGTTCCGAAGACCAGTATTTTCACATTCGGTAGATGAATACGCAGTTTAATTGCTTCATCATAGTTTGCCACCCCCAGATAATCAACCCCAAGAGATACCAATTTCTGACTAATTTCTCTTATTCCATGCCCATAAGCGTTTGCTTTTACAACAGCACAAATTTTTATTTTTTTATTCTCTCCCTTTTTTTGTAAATGCCTTTTTATTTCATTGAAGTTGTGTTCTAATTTTTTCAGTGATATTTCGGCTCTGGTAGGATTCATTTAATAAATTTATTATCAAACAAAATAGTTGATGAAAACATAATCTTCTATTCAAATAGATTAATAAGAACAGAATTATAAATCCTTCCCATGAAATTTTAAATAAAATTTCTAAATTATTTATGAAACTATTTTTAAACAAACTACATATAAATATTAACTTGATATTTTTATATTTATAAATTAAAAATAACTTCATTATGAAACTTTTTAACCAAAACAATACATTATTTGTAATTATTTTCTTTTTTTTGTTTGTAATAATTCAATCTTTCGTTTATTCACAGGGAAGCGATATCTGGATTACAACGGTTTTGAAAGAAAAATTTACTGACAAAGAAGGTAATCCTCTAACAGGTAAGGGAATAGTGGTGGGGGATGTAGATTCAGGAGTTGATATTTTTCACCCAATGTTTTTCTTTGCAGATGGTGGTGAGTTCGATTGGATAGACGTAAACAAAGATGGTATATTCACTCCGGGAATTGATGCAGTTGATTTCAATAGAAACGGAATTGCAGAGAAAAACGAAATACTCTCACTACTTGAATTAGGTAACAATACTTATGAACTTATTTATTCTAAAAAAGGTATTTACGAGCCGGATATGGATTTTTTATATCTTGATTTAAACGGAAACAAAAAACGAGACTTTGGGGAAGAGAATGGATTTACTGAAAATACACCAACCTACGGAGAACAATTATTTATTTCACTTGATGTTAATAAAAATAATAAGCTTGATACAGGAGAAAAACTTGTTGCCTTGAAAACCTCTAAAATCAGAGCAATAAGAGAGAAAAATGGCACAATTAGAAGACGCGGAATAGATTTGATAAAAGCAGAACCAGATAGTTCCGGGCATGGAACTGGGGTGTGCGGGATTATCTGTGGAGGACATTATGGGGTTCAAAAGTTACATGGGTTTGCACCGGATGCGGAAATTGTGATGGCTAATATTCGATACGATTATACTCCAAGATTTGTCAGGAATTTTCCAGATCTGATTAATTTTATTAGAGAGGAAAATGTAAATATACTTCTGTTTGAAGATGGGGAGTGGATGTGGGAATTTATGGATGGTTCGACGGAAGAAGAACAACTTATAAACGAATTAGCAAGACAGGGGGTCTTTGTTGTGGGTGGAGCAGGAAATCTGGCGGATGGTAGAATGCACATTAAAGATACCATTAAAGCGGGAGAAAAAAGAATATATAATTTTGAATCCCCTGCAATTTCCGAAGATAAAATTGTTGATGGTTCTTTTGTTTCATTTTTATGGAGAGATACAACAAACTATATATCTTTCTGGGTTTCAACCCCTGATAAAAATACAGGTAAAGAATTAAAAGATGGAGCAGAGTTCTTTCCAATTGGTAAGTACAATATATTTTATTCTCGTGATGTATCTTCAAAAGGTACTGTAATGTTCAGGTTTGGATTTTCAAAAGTGGATTCTGGAACGGTTCAGGGGCGCTGGTCAATTACTGTACGACCGGAGAAAGATGTAATTCTGGATGGATTTATCGTTGATGTTTCACAATCCTGGTCTGGCTCTACACACTGGCTTTCTGATAAAATTACCCCTGAAGGAACAGTTACTTTTCCAAGCACTGCTGATAGCATTGTTGCAGTTGGGGCTTATGTTGTAAATCTTGAGTGGCCCGGTTATGGTAAATTAAATGATTTATGTTCTTATAGTGGTATTGGATATAATATTACAGGAAAAATAGGAACAGACATCTGTGCTCCAGGACATACTACATTTACAGTTGAAAAGAATAATAAGTATGGAATATTTAGTGGAACCAGTTCTGCTGCTCCCCATGTAGTAGGAACCGCAGCTCTAATGCTTCAGTATGAAAAAAGTCTTACACATACACAAATCAGAAATATCTTGCTTACGACAGCAAAACAGGATAAATTTACAGGAAAAACCCCTAACACAAAGTGGGGATATGGGAAACTGGATCCTGAAGAAGCTTTAAAATTATTAATTAGTTTATATTAAGACCTGATAAAAAATTTTAAAAAGCCTTTTATGTCTCAAGCAATTAAAATTACTGTAAACAAAAACTGTGAATATGAAATTGAATATTTAACTCAGCATTTTGCCCAGCATGAAGATTTATCTACAAAAATTTTTAAGAGAGATGAGATACTTAAAATAATAGAAATGGGGAAATATCAGTTTGTACTTCTTGATTACTCCGGGAATGAAGACGAAGGACAAAAGCTTTTAAAAAATATTAAGTTAAAAGTTGTAAAAACTCCCATAGTAATATTTACTAATCCCGATAATGACCATAACATTGTTCTTACACAGAACGAATGGATGCTGGATAAAACAGGAAAAAGTGAGGATTCAGAAGAACTGATAAACCTTATAGATAAATTTATTAAGAAATCAAAAGATAACAAGTAGAAGAAAGAAAGAACTATTTTTTATGAGATAGAAAAATTATATTCATTGTTATGAATATATTAATTATATTTATTTTTAAATATTAAAACTATGAAAGAGAAAAATACACATACAAAATTATCAATATACCTTTCGGTTTTAATACTTCTAATTTTTATTTTTTCCGGTGTATTATATTCTCAAACATATATTAATGCAAAATATGCTTATAGAATTAATCTACCACGTACCTGGAAAATTTCCTACGATCCATCACCTGAGGATGCAAACATTGTAGTTGCAGAACACGAAAATGGTTCTACACTTTCAATTATTGTTATTGATGACAATTACTACGCCGGAAAAACAATAGATAATATTGGATTTAATCATTTTATTGGTTTACTCAAGAAAAACTATTCTGATGTTACTTTTATAATGTCAGAAACAGAGACATTTGAAAATGAAAAAATTACTTATGCAGTTTATTCTGCAAATAGGGATGATGATGAATTGCAGATTGGGCAGTATTATTTTTTAAACGGTACCTTGCTATATATAATTCAAATTGAAGCAAAAACCAATTTATTTCCCTCTTTTGAAGAGATGGGAAAAGGATATGCCTACACTTTTTCATTGACTGGAACTAAAACCGGTAAGTATATAACAAATAGCAAATATAATTTTAGAATTGCTTTTCCGGAAGGCTGGAGTGTTCAATCTACTTATATGCCATATAAGGCAATAGATAACTCTAACCTTGCTTTTATAAATGTTAGTGTATATGATGATGATGAATTTAAAGGATTAACAGCAAAGGATCTTGATTTTGAAGAATTGATAGAGGGAATAAGGGAAAAAAGAGCAGATATTAGAGTAGACCTGAAAATCTATACATTGCTTGATAATGTTCCTGCAGCTCATTTAAAGTATGACGCAACAGAAACAAGAGGAGGAAAACAGCAAAAAATTACTTTTCTTGACTACTACATAATAAAAGATACATATTTTTATTTTATCCAATGTTCAGTTCCTGTTGGAATGTATCTGAATTATAAGGATAGATTCAAAGCGGTAATTGAATCATTTCAATTTACCAAGTAATTAATTAATTTAGAAAACAAGTATAAAATCAGCACATTCAGAAAAATTGTGGGTTATAAAAACTTTTGGTTAATAAAATAAATACTCAAAATTAATTTCTGTTACGGGTTAAGCATCTTAAAAGGAAAATAAGGTAGATTTCTTAAGATAGTATATAGAATAATAATAACTATTAATAGAATAACAATTATAAGCGGGGGATTAAAAGGAGGGAGATTTTTTCCAAAAAACAATAAGGCAACCTTTGTAAGTAAGTAATAAGCAATTATAGGAATAAATATAAAAATTAATATATTATGTTTTATAGCTTCTAAAAAATGTCCATTTAACAGTAAATGAATTCCTCTTATTCCACCACACCCAGGACATAAATATCCTGTAATAGCTTTAAAGTAACAGGGGGGATAATATGTATATTTTGTTGGATCTATAAAAGATAATATTAAGACTAAAGCGGCTGCAGCAATTAAAACTACAGCCGCCTTAACTTTTTCTTTTTTTAGCATTACAGTAAATCTAAAACTTGTATTAGAAAGTAGAAGAGTTTTGTGGCTTTACAGAAGGACCAAGGTATTGATCACTTCCAAACCCAAGAATTGGGAAAAAGATTATTGGTATTATCGCCAGTCCAATTCCGAAAGCACTATCTTTTCCAAAAGACTTTGCAAGATCAATACAAACTATAATAGTTATTGCTATATTAACACAAGGAATTAAATACAAAATAATCCACCATATTGGTCTACCAACAAATTCAAGTAAAACAATTGTATTGTAAATTGGAATGATAGATGCCCACCCAGGTTTTCCGGCTTTTACAAAAATTTTCCATAGAGGAATAATGTAGAGAACAATAAATACAATAAGCATTAAAAATTAAAAAATCAGCAGCCCAATGGCAATCCCGGCTGTTTCTTCTTCAGAAAACTCATACCGGTATCTTCCCTGAAGAATAATAATATTAAGAAGAAACAATAATAGGTTCATATCTTTCCCCTTTCTTTTTAATTATTATATTGATATGTAAATTTGTATAAATTTAAATTAAAAAATAATAAATTATTTTTTCTCAAAAATTAAGAAACTATAACACATAAATTTCTCTAATGACCCCTGTCGGAACGGCTGGATTCGAACCAGCGACCTCCTGCTCCCAAAGCAGGCGCGATATCCAGGCTACGCTACGCTCCGTTTTTTGTAAAAATAATAAAATTATTCTTTTGTATAAATAGATAAAAGAATACACAAAGCGGAATTGAATATTATTATTGTTATTTAATTCTTAATTTTTCTAAATTCTGATTTGCTTTGTACAAGTTTGCCAGAAAAATATTGTTTCTATTAAATCCGGAAACTGCCCACAATTTAGTTCTATGGTGTGCAGCAAAATTTAAACTCTTTTATCCGCTTGTAAAAAAGCTTTATAACCCAAAGAAGTTTAGTGATGAGTTTATTATAAACAACCTTAAGTTTAAAAACCGCCTTGGACTTGCAGCTGGAATGGATAAGAATGGAGAAGCAATATTATTTTGGAACGCATTGGGCTTTTCTCATATTGAAGTTGGAACCGTTACTCCGGAGCCACAAAAGGGTAATCCTAAACCAAGGTTATATAGACTTGTGGAAATAGGTGGATTATTAAACAGGATGGGGTTTAATAATAAAGGAGTAGATAAAATAAAATTAAATATAGAAAAAGCAAGAAAAAAGTTGAAAAATTCTGAATTAATTTTAGGTGTTAATATAGGCAAGAACAAGGATACACCGATAGAAACAGCAGTCAGCGATTATATATTTTCTTTTGAAAAATTATTTGATGTTGCAGATTATTTTACTATTAACATATCTTCCCCTAATACTCAGGGATTGAGAAAATTACAAGAAGAGAAAAACCTCTCTGATTTATTAAAAAGCGTTCAGGAAAAAAATAAAGAATTATCTCATCAAAAAGGAGTTTCCCTAAAAGAAATTTTCATAAAAATCTCCCCAGATCTAAATAAATATGAAATTACAAAAGTATTTGAAATTGCAAAAAGATTTAACATCACAGGCATTATAGCAACAAATACTTCTATAAATCATAAATTCTCTTTTCCCGTAGGTAAAGATGAATCGGAACCCGTAGATGTCTTTAAAGGTGGTATTAGTGGAAAGCCTATTAAAGAATTGTCAGATGAAGTTTTAAGTTTTCTCAATGATTTAAAAAACGCAAGTGATTACAAACCTATCTTAATTGCTTCCGGCGGAGTTTTTATCAAAAAGGATTTCCAAACAAAAATTTCCCTTGGCGCTTCCCTTGTTCAAATATATACAGGCTTTGTATATGAAGGACCTTTAATTGTGAAAAAATTGTTAAATTAATTGTAAGTAATAAATAAATTATTTAAAATTAATCTTTTTCTAATATTATGTGTTTAGCAATTCCTGGAAAAATAGTGTCAATAGAAGAAAATTCAAATCCTAAAATGGCAAAGGTGAGCTTTGGGGGAGCGTTGAAAAATATTTGCATAGATTGGGTGCCGGAAGCAAAAATTGGTGATTATGTACTTGTGCATGTGGGTATGGCTTTAAGCATTATTGATGAGAAAGAAGCAGAAGAAACCTTAAAATTAATAAGAGATATAGAAAATTCTGCTGATTTATAATGAAACATTTAACTGAATTTCGCAGTGCAAAATTTGTTAAGCAACTTTCCAACAAAATTAAATCAGTTACCAATAACAAATGGCGAATTATGGAAATTTGCGGGGGACAAACACATTCTATAATGAAGTATAACCTTGAAGAATTTTTACCTAATAAAATAAAACTTCTACACGGTCCTGGCTGTCCTGTTTGTGTTACCCCTGCAAACAAAATAGATCTTGCAATAAATGTAGCAAGACAAAGAAATGTTATACTTACCTCATACGGAGATATGTTAAGAGTTCCAGGTACTAATGATGATTTACTCTCTGCAAAAGCGGAAGGGTGTGATATACGAACGGTTTACTCTCCCCTTGACGCAGTTACAGTTGCAGAGGAAAACCCCAATAAAAAAGTTGTATTCTTTGCAATTGGTTTTGAAACTACTGCTTCTCCAAATGCATTTGCTGTAAAAGTTGCACAAAGAAAAAATCTCAGCAATTTTATTTTATTATCTTCTATGTTTAGAGTTCCTCCCGCTATAGAATTTTTACTTTCAGATCCTGAAAATAAAATTAACGGATTTTTGGCTGCTGGGCACGTTTGTACAGTAATGGGATATGAGGAATATATACCTATTTCTCAAAAGTATAGGACCCCAATTGTTATTACAGGCTTTGAACCTGCAGATATTCTCAGTGGAGTACTTGAAACAGTTTTACAACTTGAAAAAGGAACATATCAGGTGGTTAATAAGTATACAAGAGTCGTAAAAAAAGAAGGAAATATTGCCTCTAAAAATGTTATAACTGAAGTTTTTAATTATGTTGATATGGAATGGCGTGGTATTGGCACTATAGCCAATAGTGGTTTTGATTTAAATGAAAAATATAGCTTATTTAGTTTTAAAAACCATTTTCCAGATTTAGAGTTTAAAATCGAAGCAGAAGAAAAAAATACCACTTGTATTGCTGGCGAGATAATGCAGGGAAAAAAGACTCCACTTGATTGTAAAGCATTTGGGAATTTATGTAGCCCAGAGTCACCTCTTGGTGCTCCAATGGTTTCATCAGAAGGTACCTGTTCAGCTTATCTTAAATACAGAAATAAATAAAAATAATTTGAACATAAAAAAAGACAAATTTTCAGATAAGAAAAACAATACTATTTCCGAGAATCTTTCCTGTCCGCTACCTAAAAGTCAGTATGATAAAATACTTCTTGCACATGGAGGCGGTGGAACTCTTATGCATAACTTAATTGATTCTCTTTTTAAAAAACACTTTGATAATGATATATTAAGACAGGGAAATGATTCTGCTATTATTGATTTCAGAAAATCTAAATATGCATTTACAACAGATTCTTATGTTGTTCAGCCGATATTTTTCCCCGGTGGGGATATTGGGTCACTTGCAATTTATGGTACTGTAAATGATTTATCGGTTTCGGGAGCTAAACCTGAATTTATTTCAGTTGGATTTATTATTGAAGAAGGGTTTTTGTTATCTGAACTTGAAAAAATTGTGATTTCTATAAGAAATGCAGCTGATTTTGCAGGAATTAAAATTGTAACAGGAGATACAAAAGTTATTGATGCTTCTTCTAGTAAAAATCTTAATGATATTAATTACGAGACCTCCCCGATTAAGAACATATATATAAACACAAGTGGAATTGGCAGGATTTATGAAGATGTGGACATCTCACCCTTAAATTGTAAGGCAGGTGATATAATCATTTTGAGTGGAAGCATTGCAGAGCATGGAATAGCAATTATTTCTGCAAGAGAAAAAATTGAATTTGAAACGGAAATAAAAAGTGATCTTGCCCCACTCAATAGAATGGTGGAGGCTATTGTAAATCAGGGGTATGGAAAATATATAAGGGTTATGAGAGATCCTACGAGAGGGGGAGTAACAAGTACCCTGAATGAAATTGCGAAATCTGCTCAGATCGGTATGAAAATTTACGAAGAAAAAATTCCAATCTTATCAGAAATTGTTGGAGCCTGTGAATTATTTGGGTTTGACCCTATGTATGTTGCTAATGAAGGGAAAATAATTGCAGTTGTGGATAATCAGTATGCAGAAAAAATTTTAAAGGTAATAAAATCACTTCCCGAAGGAAAGAAAGCAGAAATAATTGGAGAGATTACCGAAGAAAACAAAGGTAAAGTTGTTATGAAAACAATTGTTGGTAATTACAGAGTACTGGATATGATTTCAGGGGAACAGTTACCGAGAATTTGCTAAATTTGTTTCAGATATTTATTAATAACAAAACTGGTTTCTTACTATCCATAAGAAACCAGTTTCTTTATAGATGATTAAAACAAATTCTTACTTAACAAAAATTAATTTTTTTGTGTCAACATAATTATCTGTAATTAATTTGTAGAAGTAAATTCCACTTGATAAATTACCTGCATCAAACTTTACTTCATAACTTCCTGCATCCTGTTTTGAATTAATAATTGTAGTAACTTCTTTACCTGTAATATCATAAACAATTAACTTTACATTGGTAGATTTGGTTATATGATAACGAATAACAGTAGAGCTATTAAATGGATTAGGATAATTCTGTTCGAGAATAAATTCTTTCGGTATTTCATTTTGAACCAGTTTTACATTGGTTATATATAAATCACCATAGACACCATTATGTCTTGGATTAAACTGAAACATTGGGACATAAATTCTTTGCTGATTATATGGAGTTTGTAAATTCCAGATATAAATAGTTGTCTGCTGTGGAGAAGTGCTCATTCCCGCACCAGTCATATCAAGTACTCCATCTCGATTTGCATCGAACAGACAGGGATTCTGATAAAATGTGGTACTATTTGTGTATATAGGCCAATTAGCACAGGGAGTACCATCGTGATTGAAGGCAAGATATTTACCCTGCCCCCCAGAGGTTGTATTATCATCGATTATTAATTCAGTCTGATTATCATTATCTATATCAGCAAGTAAAACCTGAATATTAATTGCATTTAAAGAATAAATTGGAAAGCCACTTAGAGAAGTTCCGTTTACATTCCAGGCATATAATTTATCAACCGGGCTTGCACTCATTACCTGGTCTCCTACAGCAACATCAAGTATATTATCATTATCAATATATCCAACTGCTGGAGGACCATAAATCCAATAATCAACATATTTAGGCCAATTAGGATAAATTGTTGCATCATATTTTAAAATGTATACATAACCACCCCCACCCGATACATGGGTTCCAAATATAATTTCCTTTTTGTTATCGTTATTAACGTCAACCAGTACGGGAGAAGAATAGGAATTAACATCACCGTTTGGCATCATAAAGGGAAATCCTGGCATAGAATCGCCATTTGCTTTCCATACATAAAGACCAGTGTAAGACTCTGCAACAATTTCCATAATATTATCATTATCTATGTCACCCACAGCTGCGCTTGATGCTGGTACATGCCCAATTGATTTAGGCCAACCAGGATAAACAGTTCCATCTCCTTTATAAACCCAGACCTCTCCCACAGGATATAACCTTTTGTTAACAATAATTTCTAATTTATTATCACCATCTAAATCAGCAAGTACAGGTGTTCTGGATGAATATCCATGATTAATAGGAAACCCCGGAACAGCGGAGCCATTCTTTTTAAAAGCATTAATAAACCCCCCTGAAGTAGCACCATGGTTTGTAACTACAATTTCTTCCTGTCCATCACCGTCAATATCTCCAAAAGCAGGAGCACCATCAATTGGATAAGAAGAAACTGTCTTAGGCCAACCTGGAACAGGAGTACCATCGAGATTTATTGCATGGATACTGTATCCCAAGGAGTAAACAATTTCCAGTTGTGGATCGCTATCCATATTACAATAAATACCGCCTTCATAATTATAATAATTATAAGTAACCGGGAAGCCAGGAAAAACAGGAAACGAGTCCAGATTAATAGTGTAAGCAATATTTGATAATATATCCAGCACTCTAATGTTGTTCATAACATCTGGTACTGCTTTTTGATAATAAGAAGAAACGGGCAGTTGGGAAAAAGAAATAGAAGTTGAAATCAATAAAGCAACTAAAAGTAAAATTCTCTTTTTCATATATAATTTTATTTAGTTTACTTTATTAACCTAAAATTTTATTCAATTAAATTAAATGAAATTATTTAGTAGTATATTTTAGAATAATATGGAAGGCTTCCAAATGATATGAATGAAATTATTAATAAGATTCTATCTTATCTTTATATTAATATGTGCATTAATAGAAAATCTTATTTACTCAATAACATTTTTCTGGTTGATTGAAAACTTTCCGTCTTCAAAGAATAGAAATATAATCCACTTGATATATTATAGCCTTTGTTTGTATTAAATTCGTATTCATATACTCCCTGAGGTAAAATCTCGTTAACAAGAACAGCAATCTCCCTTCCCAATAAATCATAAACTAACAAAGTTACAAATTCTGATTTTGGAATGCTAAATTGTATTTTTGTTGTTGGGTTAAAGGGATTGGGATAATTTTGGAGTAACTGATAATCGGTTGCAGAAGAAATAATAGGAACAACATTACTTGGATTTGCATTAAAAGAACCAACCATTCCCATTGCAATATGAGGAGTACATACATAATTATAAAGTCCTGCAACAAGAACAGGGTAAGAGTAAGTTTGATTTGCACTGCTAATTATTTCGTCCCAGGAAGCAGCGCCCTGCGGTATTGTTGTGGAGGTTGTTGTATGAATGCCTGAAACCCAAACCCACTTTACTGTATCTCCAACTGAAACATTAAGGTTTTGTGGAGTGAATACAAAATTTGATACTTCAATAATATGAGTAAAAGAAAATGAAGACTTTGTAAACAGAATTATAATAAATAATACTGTTATATAATTTACCTTTTTCAAAATTACCTTCCTTTTTATGCATAAAATAAAAAACCAAGAAAAAAAGTTCCCGTTAATTGGAAATTAATATAAAAATATTCAAACTCTCTTCTAAATATTTTTTATGAAATTGAGAATTTCAGAAATAACTTTTTCCAGATGTGGGGTTGTGCCAGAAAAAGGATGTGTTGCCCCGAAAGTGTGGCCTGTGTTTTCTATTGTTACAAATTTTGTAGTTGATTTATTGCTAAGTCCATAAAGTTTTTGAGCTTCTATATAATCAACTGAAAGGTCTTCTTTGCCGTGAATTATCAGAAAAGGACAATTTAGTCTTTTTACTGCGGATTCTATATCTAATCGTTCTTTGTTTTTCTCTAAATCTTTTATGAAAGAAAAATTCATCCGCATTAATTGCTGAGTTCTTGTGTTTAAAACCTGTAGAAACCCCTTTTGTTCCCACTCTTCTTTTTGCCTTTGAGTATATCTACCAAAAGTTGATACCGCAGCAAGTGTTATTAATTTTTTTACCCGTTTATCTTCAGAGGCTTTTATAATTACTATACCACCTCCTCTGGAATGACCTGCAAGAATTAAATTATCGAAATTATAATTATATGAATCTTTATTTGCCTCAAAATAATCTATAACAGTTCCGAGGTCACTAAGCTCTCTTGTTAAAGTGTTTTTTGCGAACAAATCCAATCTGGTAAATTCAGTTAGGTCTGTTTCTCCAATTCCGTTATAAGAAAAGTTAAAACCGACAGTAAAAACTCCTGCTTCAGAAATCTTTTCAAGCATATAAGGAAAGCATCCCCAATCCTTGAATCCCTTAAAACCATGAGCAAATATGAACAAAGGAAGGGAATCAGTAATTTCATCTGGATAGCGAATGTCAGTCAATAAATTGTTACCACGTTTATTTTTTATTCTTAGGGTTTTTAATTGCATTCCAATAATTAATTAATCTAATTTTTGAGTTGAAATTTTTTTCTCTAATTATTTCCCTTTTATTTTAAAGTCTTCGTATATTCTCTGATGTGATGGGTCTATTTTTGAGAGTCTGTCATATACACTTCGGTCACCGTAAGATAAAAAGAATTGTCCAATTTCTTGTGCTTTTGCTTCAAAAAAGTAATCTATATTATATGCTTTAACCTCTTTTTTCTTTACCTCTGCAATTTTCTCAAGTGCTTCTAACATTGTATTTAATGCTGGTCTCTGATTATTTGGATAAATATAAAAATTATCCACACCCTCCCAATGGTATTTGTAATAACTTAACCTGAAATCATCCATTCTCGAATTAAGCAACTCCTGAACTAATTCAGCCCTGCTTGGTTTTCCACTACCAACCTCTGTAGTCCAGCCCTTTCTGTCAGTCATTGGTTTATTACAAATGTCGAGAGCTTTTTGAAAATATTTGTTACCACCCTTTGGAAAAAAAGAATCTTCATCAAACCCTAAAACAACATAAGCATAATAATCAAGTAAACTCAAATATGAGTCAAACCGTACATCGTTTTTAATAAAAGGCATTGACCTGTTATACGTGAAAGAACATTTTTCATCAAGATATCTGAAAGCAACGACATATTTTGGCTGCCATTGCTTGAGAGAATCATCAACAATTCTCTGACTTATTACAAACAGTTGTGCGTCATATCCATCAAATCCATTTGTTCCCCTAAAGTTAAATTGTAGAGTTACTTTTATTTTATATATTGGACCATCAGCAAACTTATTTTTATTTAAATAATCTTCAGTTTGCTGTTTAAAGTCCTTTAACCTATCGCGTGCATCAGAGGGAAGAGCTTCCATATTTAGAAGTACTGTTGCATCGAAATCCTGTGGAGAGGCGATGTTTATAAAACTAAACAAGAAGAAAATCGAGGAAATATATTTAATATAGGTTAACATATTTTTCAGCGAAGTAAGTTTATAATTAAATTTTGAATTCTTATTTTTAAATATCAATTCATTTAGTTAATAATTTTATCTTTTGATATTAATCAATAAAAATAGGGCATTTTGAACTCAAAGATTAAAAAGAGCAAAATATTTAGTAATAATTCTGTGAAATCAGTATTCTACATTTCATTAATTTTTATATCATTTTTACTCATAAAAGTTTCATTTGCCCAGTTTGAGTTTACAGATATTGGAGCAAGAGCAGTAGCTCTAAATGGTGCATATACTTCTGTTTCGGATAATTCACTCGCAGTTTTTTATAATCCTTCTGGACTGGGGCAAATGAAATTCCGCGAGGTATCATTCTTTTATAGCCCGGCGCCTTTTGGAATTTCTGAATTGTCAACTGCAGCACTTTCTTATGCAGAACCTACTAATTTTGGTACTTTTGGATTAGGAGTAAAATCTTATGGGTTTGATTTATATAAAGAGATAACGGGCCTTGTTTCTTATGGAAATCATTATAAAAATAGAATTTATTATGGATTGAGCATTAATTTATATCATCTCAATATTAAGAATTACAATTCAGCTACATCTTTTGGAGTTGATATTGGAGCAATGGCGAGGATTACAGACTTTTTAAAATGGGGTTTTTTCTGTAAGAACCTTACTGGTAGTAAAATAGGACAGTCAAAAGAGAGAATTGCACAGGTATACCGAACTGGATTTATGATTTTTCCAAGAAAAGATATTAAGTTTATGCTTGAAACAGAGAAGGATGTTAAATATCCATTTTCTTTTAGAGGAGCTTTTGAATATTCTATATTAATTCCTAATACAGTTGGAGATTTACCCGGAAGAATTGATTTAAGAGCTGGAGTAGGAAGTGAACCCACTACTTTTTCTGCCGGGATTGGACTGTTTTTGAGCTTGTTTCAGATTGATTATGCTTTTAAAAGGCATCCAGATTTAGGATTTACCCATCAAGGTACTATTACAATTAATTTCGGTGGAGTGGAAATTAAATAATTCTTTCTGAGATAATAATTTTTATTAAAAATGAAATATATTGTTATAGGAGAACCCTGTATTGACTTAATACACAAACCTGATGGTACTGTAATACACAGTTATGGAGGGATTCTATATTCAATAATTTCCCTTGCTGTTTTGTGTAAGCCAAGTGATGTTGTAAAACCTGTTATGAATTTAGGAGAAGATGAATATGAAAATATTATTGGAATTCTAAAAGAATTTCCAAATATTAAGTTGGAAGGAATAAATAAAGTCAATCATCCTACACGAAAAGTAAATTTATACTATACCTCTTACAAGTCGGGACTCTCCGCAAGATTTGAATCATCAAGTCAACCAACTTATCCTTTAAAATTTGAAGAAATTGTTGAATCTGGATTTTTATCTGATTTTGATGCTGTGGATGGAATTTTAATAAATATGGTTTCAGGAGTAGATATAGATCTAAATACTATGATACAGATTAGACATACTTTTAAGAATTATATACATCTTGATATTCACAATCTTGTAATGAAAACAAATCCAGATGGTACACGCATTCATACAACATTGAAAAACTGGCGTACCTGGTGTCTTTGTGCAAATACAGTTCAAATGAATGAGTATGAAGTGAAATCTTTATCACAAAGTAAAAAGACAGAATATGAAGTCATAGAAGAACTTCTTATTAATGCAGAGAAAGAATTAGAAAAAATTTTTCACAAGGATAAAAAAGTTTTTCCAGAAATTGATTTAAATAGGATTAATTTAGAAGGAGTAATTATAACAAAAGGTGTTAATGGTGTATCAGGTTATCAGAGAAAGAGTAAAGAATTTGGAGGCAAATCTTTTATAGACCTTGATAAACACGAAGTAAGTGCAATAGAGAACCCAAACCTGAAGGATACTACTGGATGCGGAGATGTATTTGCTTCAGCGTTTATGTTAAATTATACTAACACAAGAGACCTTATAAAGAGTTTGCACTTTGCAAATCGAATTGCTTCTTATAAAACCTCACTTGAAGGAATTAGAGAACTTTATAAATTAAAATAATAGTATATCGTAATATAAATCTTTTGATATTATGGATTCAGTAAAAATATTAGTTACAGGTTCTAACGGATTGCTTGGACAAAACCTTACAAAAATATTACTTCGGGAATCGGACTATAAATTTCTAATTACTTCAATCGAGAAAGAATCTTTCTTTGATATTGATGAATTCTCTGAAAAATATATTAATGTAAATTGTGAGAATAGATATTCTTATGAAGTTCTTGATATAACAAATAAAGAAAAAATAAAAAAAGTAATTCAAAAGTATAAACCTGAGTTTATAATTAACTGTGCGGCTTTTACCAATGTTGACGCCTGTGAAACTGAAAAAGAATTATGCTGGAGGCTTAATGTTGATGCTGTCAAAAACCTTATAATTGCTTCAAGAGTAAATAATGCAAAAATTATTCATATATCTACTGATTATATATTTGATGGAAAAAACGGACCTTATACTGAAACCGATACACCAAATCCAATTTCTTTCTATGGTAGATCAAAACTTGCTGGAGAAAACGCCCTGAGAACAAGTGGAGTGGATTATGTTATTATTAGGACAATCGTGCTTTATGGTTACGGGGTAAATGTTAAACCTAACTTCGCTTTATGGCTTGTAAATGAATTAAGCAATTCCAATCCAATTAAAATTGTAAAAGACCAAACAGGTAATGCTACTCATGCAGATGACCTTGCTTATGGAATTTTAAAAGTAATTGAAAAAACTGAAGGAAAAAAAGATGTAAAACTAATTTTTAACATAGCAGGAAAAGATATATTGTCTCGCCTGGATTTTGCTTATCTTGTTTGCGATATATTTGGGTTTGATAAATCACTTATAACACCAATTCTTACTTCAGAGTTACATCAGCCAGCTCCTCGCCCTCTTAAATCCGGATTAATTACTTTAAAAGCAGAGACAGAACTTGGGTTAAAAACTATGACGACAAAAGAGGGAATACAACTTTTAAAATATGAGTTAGATTTTTAATTATCACTTTTAGAAACAGGTTTTGTATTGTATCTTGACTTTAATAAAGCAAGGAGTTTTCATATTTTGATAAATAACTTTTAAGTAATTATTATGCTTGACATTAAATTAATTAGAGAAAACCCTGATTTTGTTATAGAAAAGCTTAAACTGAGAAACGAATCAACAGAGAGTATAGATGAAATAAAAGCCCTTGATGAGCAGAGGAGAAATTTGCTTGTAAGAGTGGAGAATTTGAAAAAAATTCGTAATGAAACCTCTGCCGAAATAGGAAAACTGAAATCACAGAAACAGGATGTGTCTGATAAGTTAGAAGAGATGAAGAAAATTTCTGATGAAATTAAATCACTTGATGATGAGGTAAAGAAATGTGAATCGGAAATTCAAAATTTGCTGTATTATATTCCAGCTCTTCCCTCTGATGATTGCCCTATTGGTAAAGGACCGGAAGATAATGTTGTAGTTAAAGTATATGGCTCAGAAAAAAAGTTTGATTTCAAAGTAAAAGACCACATTGAACTTGGAGAACTTCACGATATAATTGACTTTGAAAGAGGAGCGAAAATTACAGGAAGAGGGTTTCCACTGTACAAGGGAAAAGGTGCAATACTTGAGAGAGCATTAATTAATTTTATGCTGGATACACATGTTGCAAATGGATATAAAGAGGTTATTACACCGGTTCTTGTTAATAGAAAGTCTATGGAAGCAGCAGAGAAAGTACCAAAGTTTGAATATGATATGTATAGAATTGATGAAGATGATTTATTTGCAATACCAACTGCGGAAGTACCAATAATAAATATTCACCGTGATGAAATTTTTAACCCTGAAGAATTACCTAAAAAATACTGTGGCTTTACAAACTGCTTCCGGCGAGAAGCAGGTAGTTATGGTAAAGAAACAAAAGGATTTTTAAGAGTTCATCAGTTTAATAAAGTAGAATTAATTAATTTCTGCTTACCCGAGAATTCATATTCTGAAATGGAAAAGATGTTAAAAGATGCTTGCAATATACTTGATAAACTTAATATGTATTACAGAGTGGTAGAATTATGTACGGCAGATTTAGGATTTGCTGCAAGTAAATGCTATGACCTTGAAGTATGGTCATATGCAGAACAAAAATGGCTTGAAGTTTCAAGTATTAGTAATTGTACTGATTTTCAAGCCCGAAGAGGATTGATTAGATTCAGAAGAAACCTTGAAAAAGGAAAGCAAAAAATTGAATTTGTTCATATTTTAAATGGGTCTGGTCTTGCGACCTCACGACTTATTGTTGGGTTACTGGAAGCAAATCAATTACCAGATGGAAAAATAAAAATACCTGATATTCTTGTAAAATATACGGGATTTGATACTATATAGAAATTATAATTTTTTCTTTGCTAATATTACTGCCCCTATAATAGCAGCAAGAAGGAGGAGTCCAATTACTTCTACTTGATAAGAATATTCAAGGAAAAGTTTTTTTCCTAAAAATTCCGCTGTCCCAATGTTTAATGCTTCCTGACTCGGCTCTTCAAGTTTGCCAGTGAATCCATAATAAACTGAATAACCAAGTAATAACATTAAGAAGATTGATAAAAGAACTGCAGTTAGTTTTTTATAATCTTTTTTAGTCTTTTCTGGTTCAGGGAAATTAAACTCTTCAACCCTATCTAAATTTAACAGCATAATTACAAAAAGAAATAAGACCATAATTGCCCCTGCATAAACAAGTATCTGTATTATTGCTATGAATTGTGCTTTTAAAAGTAAATAAATTCCTGAAACAGCAAAAAAATTAAATATTAACCACAAAGCACTGATGATGGGATTTTTTCTGGAAACCATAAGGATAGCAGAACCTATTGCAAGGAATGCAAGAATATAAAAAATATACTTTTCCATATTTATGTAAATATAAATGTAAATTGTTAAATGTTAAATGCTTAATAATATTTTCTTTTTTGCTATTAGTTTTTCATATTATACACAGATTAATAGGTATATTTATCAACTAATCCGATAATTGATTTTGTAGGATTATTATTTTTTAGATTTAAAAGTAACATCTGATTGTTTTGACTTTTTGATTGAAATTAATAAAGTTATTTTAATTCTTTTTATGAATAATATTCTTATAAATAACGATAAAACCCCAAAACTACTATATACTTTCTACTATATCTTGATATTTTTTAGTTTCTCTAATTTTCTTATTGCAAATGAAAAACAATGTTATTTTACAAAGACCAATATTAAAGATACACTTAATTATTTTGCTGTTGAGATTTTTATAGATGCTAAAACTCTTGAATTACAGGGAGATTACACCTCTGCAATTACTTTATATAAAAAGGCACTTGAATTTGATGACTCACCTGGTATTCATTTTGCAATTTCTATTGCGTATTATAAAATTGGAAAATTTAAAGAAGCTCTTACAGAAATAAATAAAGCAATTATTTCCGGGGGAGATAAAACAGATTACCTTATACTTAAAGCAAATATATACCTCCAGTTAAATGATATTTCAACTGCTACAAAAATTTTTGAAGATATTTTAGAGAAAGAACCTGATAATATTAATATACAGTATTCTCTTGCCCGACTTTATGAAGAACAGAACAATAAGCAAAAAGCACTTGAAATTTATGAAAAAATTACAGACCAATATGGCTTTGATATCGATGTATTGAATCGTTTATATGATATTTATTTAAATTTCAGAAATTTTAAGGAAGCTACACGAATTCTTGAATATATACTTAAGCTTGACCCAAATGATGTTTCAACTCATTTAAAACTTGCAGCTTTATACAGAATGACCGGGGAATACTCTAAATCTTTAGCAATATATGAAAACCTCTACAGGATAAACCCATCCGATAAAAGCATTCAGACAGAACTTATTAAATTGTATTTTTTAAATATGAAAATGGAAAATGGTTTTTTTCTACTTGCCAAAAGTACCGATAAGAATGAACTTGGATTTACTGATAAACTTCAGGTGGGAGAAATTTATTACAGCCTTATTTCGCAGGAGAAAGAATATTTATTAATTGCTAAAAATATATTTGAATATCTAATTGATTATTACAAGGATGATACTTCGGTTTCCCCTAAATGGAAACCGTATTATTACCTTGGCAATATAAGTATTGCTGAAAAGAATAAGAAATATATTGAGTATTTTGATAATGCAATAAATGAAATAGAGAAAAATAAAGAACAAACAGCTGAACCTTATGCATTGATAGGATTAGCATACTATAATGAAAGTGAATATAATAAGGCAAAAGAAATAATTGTAAAAGGGTTGACAGATTTTAAAGATGATTACAGGTTAAATTTTTTATATGGCTTGATTTATCAGCGAGAGGGAAACAATGGAGAAGCAATTAAATATTTTGAGACTGCACTAAAAAAGGAACCTAATGATATTTCATTGTTATCTACACTTGCACTTGCTTATAATACTGCCGGTAGATATACGGAATCAGAGGAAATGTATGAACGGGCATTAAAAATAGATCCTGAGGATGCACTGGTTTTAAATAATTATGCATATAATTTAGCAGTTAGAGGGGAAAAACTTGATAAGGCACTTGTAATGGCAAAGAAAGCAGTTAGCAAAGATTCCAAAAACCCCAATTTTCTTGATACAATGGGCTGGGTATATTATATGCTGAAAGAATATGATTTGGCGCTTGACTATATATTAAAATCTATAGCGATTAACGCAGGATCGGCTGTTGTGCAAGAACATTTAGGTGATGTATATTTTGCATTAAAGGATAAAACTAATGCTCTGAAACACTGGAAAATTGCTCTTGAACTTAACCCCAATAACAAAAACCTTGAGGATAAAATAAATTCTATAAAGTAAAATAAAATTAATATGGAAAACTATTATAAAGTTATTATAATCGGAACAGGTCCCGCAGGTCTTACTGCTGCTTTATATACAGCGAGGGCAAATTTAAACCCACTGGTTTTTGAAGGTACTCAACCTGGTGGGCAACTTATGATTACAACTGAAATAGAAAACTTTCCAGGATTTGAAAATGGAATTTCAGGACCTGAACTAATGGATATAATGAGGAAACAAGCTCAAAGATTTGGTGCAAAATCGGTCTTTCGTACAGTTGTTAAAGTGGATTTTTCAAAACCGCCATATTCTGTTTTTTCTGATGATAATGTTGAATATAAAGCTGACACGGTAATAATCGCAACCGGTGCCTCTGCTAAATATCTCGGCTTGGAATCTGAAAGAGAATATATGAGTTACGGCGTCTCTGCCTGTGCTACCTGCGATGGTTTTTTCTTTAGAAATCAGCGAGTAGTTGTTGTTGGCGGGGGGGATACCGCAATGGAGGAAGCAAACTATCTAACAAGACATGCATCGGAAGTTACAATAATTCACAGACGAGATGAATTCAGAGCTTCTAAAATAATGGTTGAGAGAGCTAAACAGAATCCGAAAATTAAATTCATATTAAATTCAATTGTTGAAGAAATTCTCGGTAAAGAAGAGAATAATAAAAAAGCAGTTACAGGGGTGCGACTCAAGAATGTAAAAACAGGAGAAACTTTTGTGCATGAATGTGAAGGGGTTTTTATTGCTATTGGACACAAACCCAACACAGAAATTTTCAAAGATTGGCTTGATTTAGATGAAGTTGGATATATAATTACGCAACCAAAATCTACAAAAACAAAGGTACCTGGAGTTTTTGCTTGCGGCGATGCACAGGATAGTTATTATCGACAGGCTATTACAGCAGCTGGAACTGGTTGTATGGCTGCAATTGATGCGGAAAGATACATTGCTACACTTGAGTAGTATTTTTATTTCAGATTACCAAATTCTTTAGTGTAATATCTGATAAGTTTGTCTTTTAAGCGATAGGGATCCTGTAATGGAAAGGTTGCCCCCGCCGCATTTTTGTGTCCACCACCACCAAAAATCTTTGCAAAATTTCGCACATTTATATTTCCCTTTGATCTGAATGAACACTTTATATCGTGTTTCATTTCAACTATAACAATTCCCATTTTTATTCCAGCAATAGACATAACAACAGTGGAAAAGCCCTCTATATCCTGAACATCGGAATCGTAATTTTTCAAATCCTCTTGTGTAACTACACCAATAGCAAGAGAATTGTTATTATGAAATGTTAGACTATCAATAAATTTTCCCAGTAATTTTATTTTTTCCTTTTTTACTTTGTTATAAGTTTCTTCATATATAGCGACCGGGTCAGCCCCCTTTTTAATAAGGTCTGCACAAATTAAAAAAGTCTCAGCAGTAGTTCGGGGAAATCTAAACGAGCCAGTATCAGTCATTATACCTGCATATAAGTTAGTTGCTACTTTTTTATTGATATACCTATTATTATCATACCTAATCAATTTGTATAATAACACAGCAGTTGCAGGTACTGTTGTGTCTGAAAGATATATATCAAAAAACTTTTTATTATTTCCAAGATGGTGGTCTATACAAATTTTTTTTGCTTTGGATTTTTTTAGATAATCTGAGAGACCCTTTGTCCTATTATATTCGTTTGTATCAAGTATAAAAATTAAATCTGCGTTATTAATTAATTTTATATTTTTTTCTTTGTCTTCTCTGAAAAATCTAATTACATTTTTCGAATCAAGAAATTTATAATTATTAGGTGTAGGAGAGTGATTGATTATACTTACTTTTTTATTTTTTTCTTTTAGATAATAATAAAATGCAAGCTCACAACCGATTGCATCTCCGTCGGGAATTAAGTGAGTTGTTAATACTATTTTTTTACTTTCTGAAATTAAATTTAATATTTTCTGAAAAGTATTTTTATATTTCATCAAAAATGATTTATCCTTTAGTTCTCTCAATATTAATCTAACAAAAAGTATATTTAAAAAGTTGATATACTTATCTTAATAACTTTCTTCTTTTGAAGGGAATTTATTTGAACGAACATCCTCTATAAATCTTTGAAATGCTTTTTTCATATCTTCTGACAAATTCATATATTTTCTTACGAATCTTGGCATGGCAGATTTTTCCGGATCTACCCAACCAAGCATGTCATGTGTAACCAATACCTGTCCATCACAATCAGGGCCGGCACCAATGCCAATTGTAGGAATTTTCAACCGTTTTGTAATTCTTTTTCCAAGAGAGGCGGGGATTTTTTCAAGAACTATTGAGAACGCACCGGCTTTTTCAAGAATTAAAGCATCTTTTAGTATTTGTTCCGCTTCCTGTCTATCTTCTCCACGAGTTTTATAACTACCGTATTTATTTATTGATTGTGGCATTAACCCAAGATGTCCCATTACAGGAATTCCAATTTCAACCAATCTTCTAACTGTTTCCGCTAAGTAACTTCCCCCCTCCATCTTTACAGCATCGCAACCTGTTTCTTTCATTACTCTACCACAGTTTATAATTGCTTCTGTTACCCCTACTTGATAGCTCATAAAAGTCATATCTGCAACCACAAAAGCTTTTTTCACTGCTCTTCTTACTATTTTGGTATGGTATATCATTTCTTCAAGAGTTACAGGCAAGGTTGTTTCATTTCCCTGAATTACATTACTTAAAGAATCACCTATTAGTATTACATCTATTCCTGCAAGGTCAAGAAGTTTTGCAGTTAAATAATCATACGCCGTTAGCATCGTAATCTTGACGCCTTTGTTTTTCATTGCCTGTAATACTTTTGTGGTTATATTTTTAACTGCTGTTATATTTGTGTCTATTGTCATTTATTTTATTTTTTTTGTTTGTACTTCTAAAATAAAAATTTAATGTGATGAAATTTTGGGTCCCTTAACTATTCCATTTTTACTTGATTCTATAAAGTTTATAATTTCATTTACATCGTTATCCGGTTGAAATTCATCTTTTACTTTTTTTAATGCGTCGGATACATTATACTTTGACTCAAAAATTATTTTATATATTTCTTTGATTTTCTTTATTCGTTCATTAGAAAATCCCCTTCGTTTTAATCCTACTATATTAATTCCTGAATATCTGACCTCTTCTGGATGCGACACAAGAATAAAAGGCGGTATATCTTTTCTGATAACCACTCCCCCGGCAATCATAACATGTTTTCCAACATTATTAAATTGTACTATTGCTGATAATCCTCCGAGAATTGCATAATCATCAATCTTTATATGTCCTGCAAGATTTCCCGCATTTGCAATTATTACATTATTTCCTAACACACAATCATGAGCAATGTGTGAGTAAGCCATAAGAAGGCAATTTTCACCAACAATAGTCTTATAACTCCAGGCTGTCCCCCGATGTATTGTAGCGAATTCTCTTATTACTGTGTTTTTTCCAATTTCTACCGTTGAAATTTCCCCTTTAAATTTTAAATCCTGTGGAATGCCCGAAATACATGCACCGTGAAAGATTTTCACGCCATCATTTATTCTTGCCCCATCTCCAATGAATACGCAACTTCCAATTTCTACATTATTACCAATAACCACATCATCTTCTATTGTAACTGATTCTCCAAATTTTACATTTAGCCCTATTTGTGCCTTTTTACTTATCATTACTTAAATCAAGTTAGTTATTCTACTATTTCTTTTATTGAAATGTATTCTTCCGTATTTAAAGATTTTGTTATCATCTCCCCTATTAGTCCAATTGAAAATAATTGCACTCCAAGGATAATGAACAAAATTCCAACCAGGAAAAGAGGTCTGTTAGTTAAGTATTCATGGTAAAGAAATTTCATAATCGTTAAGTATATTGTAATACCAGTTCCAACAAAGAATGAAATTAATCCCAATGTACCAAATAAATGTAGCGGTCGTTTAATGAATCTTGTTGTAAATAAAACTGTTAAGAGATCAAAGAATCCTTTTACAAATCTGCTTGCTCCAAATTTTGTTTTACCATATTTTCTTGGGTGATGTTTCACAATTTTTTCTGTTACTTTAAACCCTTGAATATGTGCAAGTGCAGGTATATACCGGTGCAACTCACCGTATACTTTTATAGAATCTATTACCTCTTTTCTGTATGCCTTTAACCCACAATTAAAGTCGTGAAGTCTTATTCCCGAAATTTTTGAGGTAACAAGATTAAAAAACTTTGAGGTATGCTTTTTTATAAATGGGTCGTGTCTTATTTTTTTCCAGCCGGAAACTAGGTCATAACCCGAATTTATTATTGAAACAAGCTCAGGTATCTCTTCCGGCTCATCCTGTAAATCTGCATCCATTGTTATTACAATATCTCCTTTACTATGGCGAAACCCTAAATCAAGGGCAGATGACTTGCCATAGTTTTTTCTGAGTTTTATGCCTTTAACAAATGAATTCTCTTTTCTTATTTCTTTAATTTTTTCCCAGGAAGTATCTGTACTACCATCATCTACAAAGATAATTTCATAATCATTATCCATCCCATCTAATACCTTTTTCAAACGATTGTGCAACTCTTTTAGTGATTCTTCTTCATTGTATAATGGTATAACTATTGAAATTTTTGTTCTTTTATTCATATTAACTTATTCGACTTAAATTTTTTATCAAACATCTAATAAATCCTTATTTATTAAGTAAATTAACCTTGAGAAAGCTTTCAGTAAGAGAATTTTTCACTGTTTGCGTTTTCTTACTTTAAAAATACATAATTAATGTAAAATGTAAAATGTTAAATATAAGTTAGATGAATAAATTATATTACTTTATTAAAAACTAAAACTATATTGTATTAAATGTTCTCCATTTAATTATATTCTAAAAGTACTATTCTCCCAGAAAAATCTATTTTTTTCAACTATAATAACTGTATTAATTATGAAATAATTTACAACAAGCTACAAAGTTCAAAAAGTATTGATTTTTACAATAAATTATTTCATATTAAATGTTCTAAATGATTAGTTTATAAAGAAGATATTATAAAATGTTTAGAAAAAACAAACTTTTAGTAAATCTTATGATAAAAAAACAAACATTCAGAAGAGCAATATATTTTATTTTTTTGTTATTATTATCAGTTTTGTATAATACTGATTATGCCGGATATAATATAGACAATAAGTCGGGAAGGAAGTGGGAAATATACACTAATAAGAAAAATATTCGCTCTGTTGCTCTAAATAATATTTCTCCGGTTGCGTATTGCGCTACTGAAGGGGGAATATTTTCTTTGAATGTGACTACCGGAAGTATATTAGATCAATTTACAAATATTAATGGTTTGATAAATAATGATGTAACTTCAGTAATTGTAGATAACCAAAATAGACTCTGGATTGGGGCAACGGATGGTTCAATTTCTATTTATGATTTGAATGATAAAAAATGGAAATATATTTATGATATAAAAAACTCAACCGAAACAAATAAGTCTATAAACGATTTTGTTATATATGGAAATTATATATTTGTTGCAACAAGTTATGGCATACATAAAATATCACTAATTAATTTGAATTTCGTTGATGCGCCTTATTATCAACTTGGTACATTTTCTTTTAAAACCAAAGTTAACCGTTTAGCAATTTATAATGATACACTTTATGCTGGAACCTCTTCAGGTATGGCTTATGCAAAAGTTACAGCAAATTTGAATAATCCTTCTACCTGGACAAACTATAGTAGTACTCCATTAGATGCAAACATAAATACAATTGAGCCATTCGATGGAAAAGTTTTTGTGGGTACTGATTTTGGATTTGCTTATTTTTATAATGGTATTTGGTATTATTATCCAAACCCCTCAATATCAACATCAAAAGTAAAATACGCCAAATCAATTGGGAATAGGTTATTTATGATTACAGATACAAATGTTCAATATGCATATAAAGAAGATTTAACTACAATTTTTAAGTATTACCGAGATGGAGATTTTAATATTATAGCAAAAGACAACAATGATAACCCTTTGCTTGCGGAAAGAGAAAATGGATTGGTAATTTTTCTTAATGGACAATTTAATAAATACTATCCTGATGGACCCCATAGAAATATTTTTAATTACCTTGCAGAAGATGACAAAGGAAATATATGGGGAGCTGGCGCTACTTCAGATGCTGGATTTTATAAATTTGATGGAAAAAATTGGTATCCCTATATAAAAGAAATTTATCCACAAATTGGAAATAGTAATAATATAAGTAAAGTTATTGCAGGATATGGAGTTATTTGGGCATTAGGGTTTGGGGGTGGACCCACAATTATTTATCCAGATGGTACAATGAAAAACTATAACCCAACAAACTCAAATTTACCGGGAATATCTGGAGCCCCTACATTTTGTGTACCTTCCGGAGGAGCATTTGATAATAATAGAAGATTCTGGTTAAGTTTTTATGCACAAAATTCTAATAAGTCTCTTTATGCATATAAAGGAGATTCAATTTTCTACGGTTTTACTAATCCTCCTATAATTTCTGCAAGTAATCTTGAAGAAGTTGCTATTGATGCATATAATACAAAGTGGGTAGTTTCGGGAGAAATTTCTCCAAAAGGTGTATATTTCTTTAATGAAAATAATACTTTAGAAAACCCCAATGACGATATATATGGGTTTTATTATTTAAGTGATTTTTCTGTTGATGATGTAACTGATGTAATTGTAGATAAGAAAAATGAAGTCTGGATTGCTACTAACAATGGCGTATTTTCAATAAGTAATCCTCTTGCTGCAATAAAAGACCCCTCAAAAAAACCCCCACCTGTAAAAGTAAGTCTTATATCGGGAGGGCTAAAAGTTCCTTTTACAGAAAATTGTAGATGTATTGCTGTAGATGTTTTGAATCATAAATGGATAGGAACTGAGTCAAATGGGGTCTTTCACCTATCTGAAGATGGTAGTATATTAATTGAACAATTTAACACATCTAACAGTCCAATTGCTGATAATAAAATAAATTCGATAATAGTTAGTCCAATTACAGGAAAAGCATATTTCGGCACGAACAAAGGATTATCAGTGGTGAGTACAGATGCAATCCAACCCCTTGAAGACTTTGATAAAATTATTTGTCAACCAAATCCATATATTATTCCTTCAAGCGTGCCTGTAAAGATTGATGGGCTTGTAGAAAATTCGAGTGTTAAAATTATTTCTTTAACTGGCGAATTAATTGCTGAATTTACTTCCCCGGGTGGAAGAATTGCAAGTTGGGATGGACTTGATAAAAAAGGAAATCTTGTACCATCAGGGATATATATAGTTGTTGCATATAATAAAGATGGAAGTAAGGTTGGCAAAGGAAAATTGGCAATTGTAAGAAAATAAGGATTTCCCAATAACAACTGCTGGTTGTTTAAAAAAATAATTTATAATTTCTATAATATTTTTATGTTGCTTGTAATACCTGTAATAGATATTAAAGATGGAAAGTGTATGCGGATTTTTGCTGGTCTTGATGATAAAACCGAATATTACACCGATAATCCAGTAAAAGTAGCAAAATTATTCCGAAGAGAAAATTTTAAAGCTCTGCATATAACTGACCTTGATGGTGCATTATATGGCGAGATGAAAAATTATGAAATTATAAAAGAAATTGCATCATCAGTAGATTTACCTATTCAACTTGGTGGGGGGATTAGAAGCATTGAGATAGCAGAAAAAATGTTCAATGAACTTGGAGTGTATAGAGTTGTTATTGGAACAGCTGCAATTACTGTTCCTGGTTTCATTGAAGAACTAATAGATAAATTTTCTGCTGTTAAAATTGTTATTGGTATTGATGAAAAACTTAATAATGTCGTTACAAATGGATGGGTTAAATATGCAAACATTACACCACTTGATTTTGCAAAAAAGGTAGAAAAATTTGGAGTAACAAGAATCATTTACCAGGATGTAACAAGGGTTGGTAACTATGGTGGACCCTTTTGTGAAAGAATAGTTGAACTTGCACAAAATACAGGTTTAAAAATTACGGTAGCCGGTGGTATTGGCTCCTACGCCCACTTGAAAGCTATAATGGACTTAAATATTCCAAGAGTTGATTCAGTTATGATTTCAAAGGCTATTTATGAAAACAGGTTTCCCTGTCAAAACTTGTGGAGAGCAATTGAGAAGAAAGACACATCTTTTGAATTACCCCCTGCAAAAATATAAATATTTATTCTAAGTCTTTAATTGAAAACAATAAATCTATTTTAGTGTTTTCTGGTTTTTCATAAAACCAGAATTTCACTTTTTGATTTGGGAAATAAAATTTCCAGATATGATTAAAATTATATTGATTTACAAAATAAGTCCCTTTTTCTATCGTTGGAATGTCTAACATTAATACATTTAAAGGTGTAACGAATTCAGAAGTTTTGTGCTCAGGTGATTTATTTTTATCTTCTGTATTAATTCTATTTATTTTTTCTTCAACTTTACTTAGAAGGATTTTTGTCCTCACTGATGCACTTTTCCATATGAATGCTCTTTGATAAATGGAAAGAGTATATATTACTAATATAAAAGTTGCAATTGAAATGATTAGAACCCTTGAAAATTTTCTTTCATAACTGGAAAATATACTGAGGAATAAAAATGCAAACAATAAACAAATCCCGGCAGATGGCAGATAAAGAAATCTTTCTGCTGTACCATCTAAAGGTAGATAAATAATTAATGCAAACAAAGTAAATAGTACAGGAAAAATTAAAGTAAAATATCTATAATTTAATAATGACCCTTTATAGTTTCTTTGAGATTTTATAATAAAGAAAACGAGATAAATTAATATCGATAAAATTAGAACTACTGAAATGAAAAGAATAATAAATAGTTTTATATTTTCGGAAGGGTTTAAAAAAGCACCTCTTAATCTTTCATAATTTTCAAATCCTATAAAATAAAATATACTTTTAACAGGGAAAATTATATTGATGAAATAATGCAAAATTTTATAAAAATATTTTATAGGATTGGTATCAAGCATACCATAACTGCCTGATGTATATAAATCTGAATAGTAATGATACGAAATTAACCTTAAGACTAAATAAATTACTGAAATAAGAGCAAAGATTATAATTTTGTTTATAACTCTTATTTTTCTTCCAGTAGCCGGGCTTTCTCTTTTTTGTATATTTTGGGGGATGTAGTCAAATAAAAATAATAAAAGTATAAAACAGAAAGCACTTTCTCTTGATAGAACAGCAAGTAAGAAGAAGATAGTTGAAAATAATATTTTTAGAGAAAGGAATTTTGTAGCGGTTAAAAAAAGTAATAATCCTGAAAAAATAAATAACGCTGAAAGCATTTCATTTATACAATTAATAGAGTAAAGTGTTTCTGAGTGACAGGCAATTACAGAAAAGAAACAAGCAGAGATAAAAGCAATTTTAGAATTGAATTTTTTCTCAATTAATTTGTAAAAAATTAATGTGGTAAGTATATGTAGAAGCAAGACAAATAATCTATAGAAAAATATTTTTCCCTCATTATTGGGTGGGGATAGAGGAAAAACCCTCCATAACAGAGCAAATAAAACTTTTGGTATTGGTCTAAAATATTCGTATGGAGCAGGTTCAAAAAAAACGGTACCTACATTTTTTTCAGTACTTTCTTTTCCTTGTAATAACCAGGAGTAGTCATCGCCGAAAAATCCATTATTAAAAGAAGGTATTAATACAATTAGACAGAGAATAAATAATATTGGGACATAAAATTTTTTTGAATTATATGTTTCAATCGAGAAATTTATGTTTTTTTCTGAAACCATTGCAATTATTTATCAAGTATAGTGAAATAATCAGAACCAAGAAGTTCTCCCTGATAATATGCTTCTACTTTATAAACGCCCGGCTCAAAATTTCCCGGATTTATAAATCCATATCCGTTATATATGTCGACATATTCCCAATCTTTATTCAGCGTAACACTAATTTTGGGTACTCCCCACAAATAACCCTCTGGATTATAATACTTGAGGTATACATTTACATCGGCGTCAAAAACATTATAGAGTAAATTTTTTATTTCTACAGATGTGTAGACAAATCGCGTTTCACTTTTATTAAATTTATGACTATAGACTCGTTGCTTTGGTGATAAAGCCACCCCAGGGCTCTCCCAGAAGTTCATACCTGTATACATTATTGCTTTAGGTCCTTTCTGTAAATATATTTGTTCAATTATTAAAAATTGTTCATATCCCATAAAAATATCGTCAATATATACCTCAACCAAGTATACTCCTTCACGCCAATTTCCAGGTTCCTGCCAGCCCCATCCTCTTGATGTGTATGCATCTTTCCATTCTTTCTTTATATTCATTGTAGAAGTAAATTCAGCAATAAGTGAATCAAAAGGATCAAAATATTTAAATAAAACTATATGAGATTGATCTGATTTTTGGTAAAGTAAATTATCTACAAAAACTCTTGTCCATATATATCTGCTGTTTTCTTTCGAAAAATCATTTGCATAAACCACATTTTCTTTTGGGGATTCATAGCCAGCCTCAAAGAATTTAATCTTCTTAAAAATAATTCCCTCTTGTGAAAACAAAGTCAGGGGAAAAATGAAAATTAAAAATAATATTAAATATTTCATAATAATGAAAATTTTATTGTTGAATTTAACGACATAGATTAATCTTCCCAGATATATTTAAAAACCAATAAAGATAAAGTTAAAATAACAACACAGTAGGAGAATAAAATTTGCAAGTCAGGTAATAAATCTTCTATTGTACTACCATTTACTGAAAGCTTAGTTGCATTTATTACCGAAATTAAAAGAGGTAGTAAAACCGGAAAAGATAATACCGGATATAAAGTACCTTTTATATTTGCTTTTGAAATTATTGCTGCGATTATAGTTGAAGATATTACCATACCTAAATTACCAAGTAGAAACACCAATAAAAACCCATAGATAAAACTTATTTCAAATTCTGTGATTAATGAAAACAGTAGAAGGACAACAATATTTATTAACAAAGTTAAGCATAAGTTAAATAACAATTTTCCTATAAATATTTCTGTATGTACCGCAGAAAGTTTCAATGCTGTGGAGGTTTCCCTTTCCTCCTCTTTAATAAATGTTCTTCCTAATCCGCTGGTTACTGTAAAGTAAATTGCAATCCAGAATAATCCGGAAAGTATTTCAGATGTTAAAATTTCTTTTCCAACTGAAAACTTAATTATTGTTAATGTTACTATCACAAACATAAGAAGAGAGTTAATGGCGTATCTGTTTCTTATCTCAGATTTTAAATCTTTTTTTAAGATGATAAGCGAGGCTTTTATTACTCTCATTTTTTATATTGGTTATTCAAAGTTAAATTAAAAAATTTTAAATAAAAAATGAATAATGTATCCGTAATATTTACAAGAGATGAAAATACTTTTATTATTAAAAGTTTCTTATTAATTAACTAATTTTAAACATAAATGTTTTAATATGCCCCCAATAAAAAGAAATCCTCAGTTGAGATTTTATCCCAAAAAGGGAAAAGAAAATTTTACTTCAAGTAATTACATTGGTGTGTTTTTAGTTTCAATGGCAGTTTTGATGCTGGAGTTTAATCTAACCAGGGTACTTTCTGTCTCTTTATGGTACAATTTTGCTTTTATGATAATTAGTATTGCATTGCTCGGGTTTGGAATAAGTGGAGTCTTTCTTGTTAAGATAAAAATCTTGAGAGAGATAAACACAAATTTATTAGTTTCAGTTTTATCTGTTATTTTTGGTATTAGTATTATTGTATCTTTTTACTTAATAAATTTGATACCAGTTGATCCATTTAGTTTATTATCGGATAAAATTCAACTAATTTATTTACCTTTATATTATATTTTAATAACAATCCCGTTTTTCTTTGCTGGTTTAATTATTGCTTTATTAATAACTACATTTAAAGAAAAAGTACATAAAATTTATTTTTCTGATTTATTAGGGGCAGGGCTTGCTTGTTTTGTTTTTATTGTTTCGGTGCCTGTGTTTGGGGGAGAGGGAACTATTGCAATTGTTGCTATTATCGGTTTTTTGTCTGCAATTGTGTTTTCATTTGGTAAATATAAAAAGATTTCACTTATTGCTGTTGGATTGATTTTAATTTCACTGATTATACTTTATAGTAAAAGCACAATTTTAAAAATTAATGTATCTCCCAATAAAAAATTAGTTAACCTTGCAGAGTTAAGACCCGATTTAAAAATATTAACAGAATGGAATTCATTTTCAAAAGTAGATGTAATTTCTGATGAAGATGAACCTGCTGACGGATATAGATTATATATTGGGGTAATTGATGCAGGAAATGCAAATACGAATATTCCCTTTGTTAAATCGTTGCCTATAATTAGAAAACCGGCAGATGCTTCAAACCTTGCATTTGCAAATAAAACTTATGGGACTGATTCAAATCGTAATGTCTTTATAATTGGTTCTGCTGGGGGTGGAGAAATTCTTGTTAGTATGTACCATAAAGCAAGAAAAATCATTGGGGTTGAAATTAATGGTATTCTAAATAATTTGATTTCAAATAAATTATCCTACTGGACGGGTCCTCTTATAAAAAATAATAAATCAGTTGAACTGATAACTAATGATGCAAGAGCGGAAATTAATAAACGAGATGAAAAATTTGATGTTATTATTTCTGCACATACGATTTCATCATCTGCTGTATCAAGTGGGGCAATGAATATGGTTGAAAACTATATTCTTACAAAAGAAGCAGTTACAGAATATGTTGGAAAATTAGCAGATTCTGGTATTTTTTATGTTTCAAGACCAGAAACGCAGTTATTTAAATTAATAACAACACTAAGAACTGTTGATGAAGAAATTTCTTCTACTGGTAATCTAAATAACGAAATTTATCAAGAGTTCGATAGTAGTAGTTTTAAGAAAAAAATTATTGTTTTTAGAAGAAGACCATCACCACTTGAAATTGAAACTGGAAAAAGTTTTTTATCTGGTGTTATCTATAAAAAGAATGGTTTTACAGATGATGAAATATATAATATTCTGAATGAAGCAGAAGACTTAAACTTAGAAGTTCTATATCATTACGGAATAGATGAGAATTATACTTCATCAACTTTGGATTTAAAAAATTTAATAGAAAATACTTCTCTCGATGAGGAAATAAAAAAAATAAAGGAAACTTATAATCTTGATATCCGTCCTGCAACAGATAACCGACCTTTTTTTGATAATAATATTGGTTTTGCAGGTTTGAATTTTAATAATATTAAAGAAGTTCTAAGTCAGGATGAAAAAGCAATTTTTGCACTGAAAGATAAACCTGTTGCAGAAGTTACAATCATCATTTTATTAATTCAAATTGCAGTAATTTCGTTTTTGTTTTTGATTTTACCTTTTGCATTTTCAAGAAAAAATAATTCCGTATCACAGATATCTGAAAAAAGTAAAGATAAAAGAAAGTTATACATAATATATTTTTCTTTGCTTGGATTAGGTTACATTATGATTCAAATTTCAATGATGCAGAAATTTACCCTTTTTTTGGGACAGCCTGTTTATACTATGTTAACAGTTATTTCTACTATGCTTGTTGCATCTGGGATTGGAAGCAGATTTTCTAAAGACTTACCTGATAAAAAATTTTCAATTGTTTTTTCTTTAATAATTTTATTTTGTTTATTTATTGGTTTTGTTGTTTCTTACATTTTTTATGAATTGGTAAAACTTGATTTATTCTTTAGAATCTTACTTTCTATTTTAATTATTTTCCCAATTGGGTTTCTTATGGGTATGCCCTTCCCTGCTGGGATAGCGAGGCTAAGCAGTATAAATAGCAACAAAATTATTCCTCTTTGCTGGGCAGTTAATGGATTTTTCTCGGTCACCGGTACTGCTGTTACGATAATGATTGCTATGATATCAGGATTCAAATTGGTCTTTATTATTTCAGCTCTTATATACCTGTGCGCTTTTCTTATTTTTATTAGGTTTTCATCAACTGCGGATAAATAACTTATTTATTCAATCATACTATTTAGGTTGTTTTATTGTAAGCATAAGAAAATTATATGGAATTTAGAAAATTGTTATAAATTGCTATAAAAACAAAATTAAATAAACAAGACTTTTTTCGATGAGTTGAGATTAAAGTTAAAATTAATTATATTATATGATAAATTAAATTTTTCAAATGATTAAAGACCATTATAGAAAAAAATCACTTGGTATTATAGTAGGTGGAGGACCTGCTCCCGGCATTAACGGGGTTATAAGGTCCGTTACAATTGAAGCAATTAATTCTGGTTTAAATGTTATAGGTATTCTTGACGGTTTTCAATATCTTGTAAAGGGAGACTCTACTCATGTGAAAGAGTTAAGAATTGATGATGTATCCAGGATTCACTTTTTAGGCGGAAGTATTCTGGGAACCTCCAGAGAAAATCCTACAACAACAAAGGAAAAACTCGAGCTGACTATAAAAGCACTTACTGAATTACAACTTGATTATCTTGTTACAATAGGTGGAGATGATACTGCAACAAGTGCCTTTACAATTGAATCTTTAACAAAAGGGCAGCTTGAAATTGCACATGTTCCTAAAACAATAGATAATGATTTACCCCTTCCCGGAAATATGCCAACCTTTGGCTTTCAAACTGCTCGACATATGGGTGTAAATATTGTACAATCTCTTATGATGGATGCTTCTACAACAAAGAGATGGTACTATGTGGTTACAATGGGAAGGAGTGCTGGACACCTTGCTCTTGGAATTGGCAAGGCTGCAGGGGCAACATTAACTATTATTGGGGAAGAATTTAGAGAGAGAACAATTAAATTCGATACGATATGTGATATCCTTGAAGGTGCTGCTATCAAGAGAATGTCTATGGGGCATCCTTATGGAGTTGCAGTTCTTGCAGAAGGTATAATATACAGAGTTGACAAGGAGGAATTAAAAAATCATCCCTATGTTAATTTGGAAAAAGACACCCATGGAAATATTCGGCTTTCTGAAATTGATTTAGGAAGAATTGCAAAAGATGAAGTAAGAAGAAGATTAAGAGAAAGAAATATTGATATTACTATTGTAAACAAAGATATTGGATATGAACTTCGATGTGCTGACCCAATACCATTTGATTGTGAATATACTCAGGATTTAGGTTATGCAGCGGTTAGATACTTATTGAGTGGTCACAGTGGAGCAATTGTTACGGTAGATAAAGGAAAGCTTATTCCGATAAAGTTTGGAGATATAATAAGTAAAGATGGAAAAATTAAAGTAAGAGAAGTAGATATTGATTCTGATAGCTATAAAGTAGCCCGAAAATATATGATACGAATAGAGCAAAGCGACTTTGACGAAGTAAAAAACATAGCACGACTTGCATTAATAGGGAAAATGACCTCCAGTGAATTTGTAAAAAGATTTAAATATTTAATAAATGATCCCCCAGTGAAAGATGTTAATAAAACCTATAAACATACTATTACCACCGAGCTATCGCAGGATTCAGAACAGGAAAATAAAAATAAGAAAAACTAAATTTAAATTAATTTATTTGTTTTAAATTATAATATAATTTTAAAAGATTAAAAAGTAAAATAAAAGAATTAAAAAACTAATTTTCATAAATTGAAAGTTGGAATATTAACAAGTGGTGGAGATTGCCCTGGATTGAATGCAGTTATTAGAGCAATCACACGCAAATGTGATCAGCTGGGATTTGAAGCAGTTGGGATTAAACAGGGATGGAAAGGATTATTTGATGAAAGTTATATTTCCCTTAATCTAAATTCTGTTGCTGGTATAATAAACAGAGGAGGTACAATTCTGGGAACTTCTCGGTTTAGCCCTTTTCTTGAAAAAAACGGAGATGAAATCTTAAAACATAAAATTGCAAAAGAACAATTTGATGCAATTATTGCAATTGGTGGCGAGGGGTCAATGCATATTGCTCAAAAGGCTTTTGAAATAGGTATAAATGTTGTGGGGGTTCCTAAAACCATAGATAATGATATTTATGGTACAGATTATACATTTGGATTTGACACTGCTGTAAACATTGCCACAGAGGCAATTGACAGATTACACACAACAGCAGAATCGCACCACAGAGTTATGATTCTTGAAGTTATGGGAAGACACGCAGGTTGGATTGCTTTATATTCAGGGATTGCAGGTGGGGCAGATGTGGTGATTATTCCAGAGAAAAAAACAAAGATAAATGAAATTGTAAAAGTTATAAAAAACAGATATAAAAGAGGGAAACTGTTTTCTATTATAGTTATTGCAGAAGGGGCTACTTTTATAGAAGAAGAAATATTTGGAAAGGGTAAACGAGCTGCAACACAACAGAAGTTTGATGATTTTGGAAGAGCAAGGCTTGGAGGAGTAAGCTATTTTCTCGCCGATGAAATTGAGAAGCGAACAGGATTTGATACAAGAGCAACTATTTTAGGATATATTCAGAGAGGTGGTGTACCATCGGCTTTCGATAGAATGCTTGGGACAAGGTTTGGAGTTTATGTCGTTGAAATGGTAAGAGATAAAAAGTTTGGGCGTATGTGTGCAATTCAGTCAAATAAAATTACTGATATTACTATTAAGCTTGCGATTTCAAAACTTAAAACAGTTGACCTTGAAATATATAATGTAGCAAAAGTATTTTTTAACTAAATTATTTTATACTTATTGACAGTATGTTGTTAAAAATTCATCCCGATAATCCTGAACTCCGAAAGATAAAAACAGTTGTTGAATGTTTAAAAGATGGTGGAGTTATTATCTACCCTACTGATACAATTTATGGATTGGGATGTGATATTTATAATCAGAAAGCCGTTGAAAAACTTTGTAGAATTAAAGGAATAGATTTAGAAAAAGCTACTCTCTCTATACTTTGCGAAAATTTTAGCCATTTATCTGACTTTACTGTGCCTGTTGATAACGCTGTCTTTAAGGTTATGAAAAGAGCTTTACCAGGTCCTTTTACTTTTATACTTAAAGCAAATAACAAAGTACCATCAAGGGTTCTCTGGATGAAAAAGAAAAAAAAGACAGTTGCAATCAGAATACCAGATCATAAAGTCCCACTTGATATTGTTAGATTACTTGGCAATCCGATTATAACGACCTCATTAAAAGATAAAGATATAGACATTGAAGAAGTCAGTGAACTTGAAACAGACCCAGCAGTAATTTATGAAAATTATTCTAAACTTGTTGATATAGTAATAGATAGTGGACCTGGAGGAATTCGTCCATCAACAATAGTTGATTGTACCGAAGAAGAGTTTACAATTATAAGACAGGGAGCAGGGGATTTATCTCAGTATCTGTATTAAACTAAGGTATTTTATAAAAATTTTTAGATAAATTCTATTTAACAACAATCATTTTCTTTGTCTGAGTGAAATCATCACACTCCAATTTATAAAAGTAAATTCCAGAAGGTAACTCCCCTGCATCATAAGATATTTCATAAACACCTGAACTCAGATTCTCATTAATAAGTAACTTAATCTCTTTACCAGTTAAATCAAATATTTTTAGTTTTACTTTTCCTGATTTTGGAATTTGAAATTTTATATTTGTGGTTGAGTTAAATGGATTTGGATAATTTTGCTGTAAAGAAAAAGATTCCGGAACTATACCCTGTTCCTTTTTAATTCCTATAATATCCTGTAATGGTCTTTTGTAAATTGAAACATTGGTTGTTCCATAGTTTGCAACTGCAATGTAAATGTAATTATTGTAATAAATCATTGAGGCAATTGATACGCTATCTAAACCTTGATTTCTTTTTATAAAGCTAAAGCCCCTGTCTGTTGAAACATAGAAATTTGTCTGTATATAATATGGTAAATTATAGGTATCAGCCTGTACAAATACATAATCACTATATTTGTAAATTGTATTAACTCTGATATTTCCTGGAATTACGTTGATAAAATTCTGACCATAATTACCTGATCTATAAAGCCCATAATCCTGAGAACCTGCAAATACAATTGAATCTTCGGCAAAGACACTGGTTACTGGATTGTTGAAAATTACTTGCCAGTTAGTACCAGAGTTCGTGGATACTTTTAATGCTGATCCGGTAGCATATAACCGCCCATTAGAGTAAAAAAGATTAAACCCACCAGGATTGTTTTCTGTAATCCAGCTTTGACCATTATTTGATGATTTCAGAAAATACAATGTGGTTTGTGCATATATAAAATTATTATCACTTTCTATATCCATAATTGCTCCTGCGAAAGAAGGAAAATTAGTTACCTGAAGCCATGTTACACCATCATCTGTGGAGTAGTACATAGTAGGTGAACTCCAGAGCCCACAATAAATTGCATAATTATTTTTTGTAAGATTCCATGCATATAAAAATGAACCTTGTAAGCAGCCTGTCCAATTATCACCTCCATCAGTTGAGCGGAAAAGGGTTACTGTTCCACCTGCATACATATTAGAATTATATACTTTTAGATCTTCTATATCACCGCCCAGTGGAGTTCCCAATCCTACTGGAATCCATTGGGAATATATGTAAATAGGAAATAATATAAATATCCATAATGTTAATTTGAAGATTTTCATAGTTTTTTTAATTTTATTTAATCAAAATCATCTTTTTTGTTTCTTTAAAATCATTTGCTTCCAGAGTATAAAAATAAATACCACTTGCTAAGGATGAACCGTCAATTTCTACATTATAATATCCAGCTTCTATATAACCATTAAGATAAGTTGCAATGTGTTTTCCTGTGATATCGTAAATTTTAAAACTTACATAACCATATTTTGGTACTCCGAATTTTATATTGGTCTTAGGATTAAATGGATTTGGATAGTTTTGATTTAGTTCATAAAATAATGGTATATTAGATACTGGTTCGTTTGTTCCAGTTATCAATACTTTCTGCTGTATTGATTGTTGGATTTCAGCCGAATAAAGAGGACTTGCATTTTTATAAACGAAAATAACTAAATTACAATTATTCATCACCCATGAATTATCAAGGGTTGTTGTAAATGATTTTGTAATTGTCTGGTTATTGTTCCATACACCCCCAGAGTTTAAACTATCGCCTATTGCAGAATTAACCATATTTCTAACTACCCATTTATGAATATAATTGGAGGCTCCCTGACAGTATGAGTTTCCGGTTTGTGTATATACAAGGTTATCTTCTGTTATTACATAATTAATTCTATATTGTCCTGTTAAATTTTCTAATGCTGTTGCATTCAAAGTTACATTTAATAGTTTTGTTGAAGGGTTAAAAGAATAATTCGTTATATCAATTTTTACAGGTGAAGCGGGTTTCTGAATATAGCGGGTACCAGGAAATTCAAATAGTCCGCTTGCGCTGCAATAATTAGGATTTATTAATCTATCGGGGGTTCCTGTTGGATATGCTGAAATTGAAAGTAATCCTATTATATTATTCCCGTTAAAATTTCGATAGGGGTCTGTAGTAGAGGTTGGTCCGTGATATGCAAGCACAACTGTATTTGGATAGTAATTTTCAAGCTCTAATATTGCAGTTTTTGCACAGGGGCACCATTGACACCAGGTCCCCGTTGCATATTCAATTAATACATTTCTAGGATTTATTGTAGCGGTATATATGTTTATTGCAGTATCATTAAGTAAGCATTGGTCGGATGTAAGAGAAGTATGTGCTTTAAATGTATAATTTCCTGCTGTTGTTGGAGTCCATACCGGAAATGTTACAAGTTGAATTGCTCCTGCAGCAAGATTTGTAACATTTTGTGTAGATGAATAACTACCTGGAGTTATATTTAAAGTAACAGGAAATGAAACGCTACTGGTTCCAAAATTTCTAACATATACCTTTGGAGTATCAGGGGTATTTGGAAGAATACCTTTAATATATCTTGAAAACCCAACAGCCCCCACATCAGAAGTATTTCTCGCTCCTATTTTAATGTTATCAATGAAAAGGTTATTACCATAGGCAGAAACAGCTGTAAACTTTAATCTATTTGTTCCAGGGGGCAGTGGATATCGTTTAGTTGCCCACTGACTTGAAGTAGGAACAAAAGGCATTCCTGTGTTTGGTGCTGTTACAAGCGGTCCTGAATTCCCACCTGTATAAAGAATTAAAGTACCCCAGGAAGTACCGGTATTGGTAGAATAATATATTATAAGCTGGTCATTTTCTCCACTATAAGATGTATACGCATGGTCAAAAATTATAGAATCACCAAATACTGTTGCTGGAAATGTTGGTGTAATTAAATCAAGCGAAAAACCACTTTGATAATCAGGAAAGTTTGCTTTACAACTGCCTAATCCACTTCCATATCCACTGCATCTTATAGACCAGGTCCAATCACAATTAGGTTGACTTGATGAAAGAGTCCAACCGTAAGGGGGGAAGAAAGGATTATCAAACCCTTCCCAGATATAGAATGAAAATGATTGGGATGAAAATAAAATTACAATTAAAACTATGAGAATAAGAATAAGTTTTTTCAAAATTTTTTTAGCTTAATTATAATTAATTTTTAAAAATTATGACATCTAATCATTTAAATCAATCCATATATTATTAATAGAATATTTCAAACAGAAAGAGGTTAGTTAATACTTCATTTTCAAAGTGGAATGAGCACTCAAAATATAATTTTTTTGTAATTGAATAATACTCACTTAATACAAAGTAATTCAATTATAAAAATTACTTAAGAAAAACATAAAAGCAGAAGATTAAAAAGTTAATAACTTTTAATATAATAAGTCTCACAAGATGTTTTAATATTTTTAAAAGAAAAACAAATAAATAAAAAAATTAATTACGGAAAAAATTTTTTTCCAATTTAATATAACTACAATTAAGTAACGTAACAAAAATTGCAACATTTCAATATTTTCTTTTTTAATAATTTTATGTAATAGGGTTATAACTTGTGTTGGTATAAATCAAATAAAGAATGATGAATCTACTTTTTATAAAATTTGTGAACTAATTTTTTAACAATCTTGTTTCTTATTATTGAATTTAAATTTAAAAACAATTATATTGGTTTTCAAAACATATTACAATGTATGGATTTTTATTTGCAAGATGTTTTGCCCCCCTGTTTATGAAATAATTTCAATTAAAAATAAAAAGATATATTTAATTAAATAAATATTCATTCGAATGAAAAAATCTATTATTGCTTTAGTACTCTTTACCTTTGCCTTTATATTTATAAATGGTAAGGTATTAGCTCAGTTAGATGACCCCACACTTGATCAGATTCCACCGCACCTGAGGAATGCTAATATGCCTATTGTTTATGTGCCTTATGCAGTCATTACTATTGATGATTATGACAATTTTATAATGGGAACCACATATTCAGAGGGTCACATTTCAATTAACCCACTTAATCCATTGCAGTTCTTTACCGGATGGAATATTAATGTTGCATTTTATAACCACAATGGATTAGACTGGTTAACTACCACAGTATCATTTCCTAATGCATCTGGAGATCCTGTAACTGCAGTTGATAGTTTGGGGAACCTTTATTATGAAACTATGAAAAGCCCAATTAATGGATGCTGGGTTGCAAAGTCAACTAATTTTGGTGTAAATTGGGTTTATACCAATGTTACAGCAGTTAGTGGTAATGATAAAAACTGGATTACCTGCGATATGACAGCAGGACCGTATTCAAATTATGTTTACTCAATTATGACCAGCTCCGGTACTGCAAGTTTCTGGAGAAGTACTGATGTAGGAAATACTTTTGCTCAAACGGCAAGCTTAACTCCCCACTCACTACCAGGAGCAATGGTTTGTGTTGGACCAAATGGAAGTATTTCTGGCGGATGCGTGTATGCAGTTACGCATAGCGGAACTAATGGGGCTGGTGTTTATACTTTCTTTTTATCTACCAATGGTGGAGCAAACTTTACTCAACAATCTTCAGTTCAGTGGTCCAATTATATTGGAACTGAAATCTCCGGTCGTTCTACAGTTAACGGAATGAGAACAAGACCATATCCTTTTATTGCTGCTGATAATAGTTGGGGACCGTATAGAGGAAGGTTATATTGTGTTTATGCATCTAATGAACCAGCGGGAAATGGTAATAAACCCGATATATTCCTTAGATATTCAACTGATAAAGGACTTACCTGGTCTGCAAGAAAAACAGTCAATGATGACCCAAACACACAAAATAATCACAACTTCTTCCCGGCTATCTGGTGTGATAATCAAACAGGATATTTATATATAAAATGGTATGATACAAGAAACTGCCCAACAAGTGATAGTATGGATGTTTATGCAACCTATACAACTGATGGTGGTAATACATTTGCCCCAAACCAGAGAATTACAAATCAGATAGCAAAAACAAAACTCTCCAGTTCGGGTAGTCCACCTGCATATCAGGGAGATTATGATGCTATAATGTCAAACGGTAAAGTTTCCGTTCCTGTGTGGTGCGATTTTCGGTATAACAACTATACAAGTATGTCAGCATATTTTCCGGATTTTGCAATGAGACTGAATCCTACACAGGATAGTCTAAATGCAAACAATGGAAATATTATCATTCAAATGCAAGTGCCAAGTGTGAAACTATATACAGATACTGTTATTGTTTCTGCTTCTGTTTCACCAACTCCTCCTTCTGGAACAATAAATATTACTTTCCCATCAGGTAATAAATTAAATTCATTTCCAGGTAGTGTACCAATTAATATTACCGCAACCGGAGGAGTTACTACAGGAACATATACCTTACTTGTAACATCAAAGGGACCAAATGGTACTCCAGTTCATACCAGAACAGCAAATTTATATATAAGTCCACTGGTTACAGGAACGGGTGAAAAACCACAAATTACAAACAACTTCCAGTTATTCCAGAATTACCCCAATCCATTCAACCCTGTTACAAAAATTGAATATAATCTTGCAAAAACTTCAAATGTTAAGCTGATAATATATAATAGTCTTGGAAGTGAAGTTGCTTCCTTTAACTATCCTAATCAGCAAGCTGGTAGACATATAGCAATATTTAGCGCCGGTAACTTAAGTTCAGGAGTTTACTTCTACAAATTAATTGCAGGAGAATTTACTGATATAAAATCAATGATTCTTTTGAAGTAACTCTTTATATTATTTATAAGAAATTAAGGAGTTGTTCATTTAGAACAACTCTTTTTTTATTAATTATTTTGTAAATATATAAAGGGTTATTTTAGATTTGATAATTCAAAAGTTATTAACCACTTCTTTTTATCAACCCCACCAGCATAGCCGGAAAGTGAACCATTTTTTGAAATTACTCTATGACAGGGAATTACAATGGTGAGTTTATTTTTCTTATTTGCATTTCCTACTGCACGGACCGCTGCTGACCTACCAATTTTTTTCGCTATGTCTGAATAAGAAACTATTCTTCCATACGGAATTTTCCTCAGTTCCTTCCAGACTTTTTTTTGAAAAGTGGTGCCGGAAAATTTTATTTTGAAAGAAAAAGATTTTCTTTTTCCTTTAAAATATTCCGAAAGTTGTTTTGCGCACTTCCTTATACTTTCCAAAACAAATTTAGGATTTTTTCTTTTTTTTGCAAAAACTATGCTGTAAATATAATTATTATCTCCAGAAATTTTTAAAGTTCCTATTGGGGTTGTTAAATAATAATTTTGAAGTTTCATTTATATTTGTTTTTTTCAGGAAAAATTAAAGAGAACAATACAGCCATTAAAAGAGCAAAAATATAACTTCCAAGTCGCTCAGAAACACCCGTTGGATTTAATAAAAAGTTTTTCCATATAATAGTTGCTACTGTTCCGCTTATTAGTGATGCAATTACTCCAGCTCGTGAAAGCCTTTTCCAGAATAAAAGCAAAATAAGAGCCGGTCCGAAAGAAGAACCAATACCCGACCATGCATAAGAAACAAGTCCATAAACAGTATCTTTAACTGTTATAGCGAGAACCAATGCAATTGAACCTACCCCTAAAGTAACTACTTTATTTAACCATAGTTTTGAATGTTCTTTAAAATTACCTGCATTATTCTTTTTAGATTTTATATTCATATAAATATCTTCTGTTACCGAGGAGGAGCTAACAATTATCTCAGAAGAAGCTGTTGACATCATTGCAGAAATTACACCCGATAGTAAAAGTCCTGCAATAATTGGTGCGGTAAAAAAATTTATCAAAACAGGCAAAACAATTTCTGAATCTTTTGCTAATCCAGATAATTCAATATTAATTATTCCATTATTAACAAATACTATTCCCATAAACCCAATTATTAATGCACCAATATATGCAAATACTGTCCAGAATATTGCTGTCCACTTTCCATATTTAACATCTTGTTTATTTTTTATTGCCATCATTCTCGCCAACAGTTGTGGTTGACCAGTATATCCAAAAGCCCAACTTAATCCACTGATTATAAACAATACCGCTGATATACCAGAACTATCAACTAAAGATGTTTTACCGGATATAACAAGAGTGTGCAGTGCATCTACATTTTGACTTAAAGCAATCATAATAAGAATAATAGGTAATACAATTAAAGTAATTATCATTAAAATTGATTGAAAAATATCCGTAACAACAACAGTAATAAATCCACCTATCATGCAATAAAAAATTACAACTACAGAACTTAATATCATTCCCCAAAAAGGATTTAAACCGAATGTATCCTGTAAAATTTTTCCTCCACCACTAAACTGAGCAGCAATATAAAACATAAAAAAGAAAACAATAATTGAGGCGGAGAGTAAACCAATTATTCTTTCTGAACCTGGAAAATGTTTTGAAATTAAACCAGGAATTGTAAGAGTGTTATATTTTTCTGTTTTTTCTCTTAGTCTATTTCCCATTACAAACCAGATAAATCCAATTCCTATAACACATCCTAAGGCTATCCATATAGCTTTAAATCCAATAAAATATGCCTCACCTGTAAGTCCAAGCAGAAGCCATGCAGATTCTCCTGTTGCTCGCTCTGAGAGAGCAAGTGAAACACCGGAGAATTTCTTTCCGCCTAAAATAAAATCATTTGTTGTTTTTACCCTTCTTGCGGAAATAAAAGATATTATTAATACAACAGCTAAATAAATGAAAAATATTGCTATCACTCTAAAGCATTTTTAATTAAAGGTATAAATTATTTTTTTAAACTAAAGAGTAATTTAAATTTCTACTTCTTTTCCCATTCCCATTTCAAGAGCTTTATCATACACAAGTTTTGCTGTAGCTGCATCTTGAATTGCTAAACCATTTGATTTAAACAAAGTAATTTGTTCCTTGTTTGTTCTACCCTTTTTCTTTCCTGTAACTATTTCACCGAGCTCTGCATAGAAATGAGACTGCGTAATTTCTCCATTTTTAAATGGAATAATAATATCGCCTGCTTCGTTAAAACATGCTTCTGTAGAATCTCCTACAAGTAACGATTTCTTTATTGTAACTGTATCAAGTTCTCTTGCATTTGGAGTGTGGCTTCCTATTCCATTTATGTGCGTTCCTGGTTTTAATTTATTTCCATCAAATATTGGAGTTGTAGAAGAAGTAGCGGTACAAATTATGTCCGCAGTAAGAACCTCTTCTGGAGCCCTTACTTTGATAATGTCAATATTTAGTTTTTTACTCATTTCAGAAACAAACTTATCAGCAGCCTCTTCTGATAAATCATAAACCAGAGCCTTTTCAATTTTTCTTACTTCACACACTGCCCAGAGCTGCATTTTTGCCTGTACACCCGCACCAAATATTCCGGCAATTTTATTTGTTTCTTCATTTGCAAGATATTTTGTTGCAACCCCACTTGCTGCTCCTGTCCTTACTGCTGTTAAATATCCACCATCCATTATACATTTCACCTCTCCCGTTTCAGGATTTTGTAATAGTACTTTTCCGATTGTAGTAGGTAAATTGTGCTTAACAGGATTATCTTTATACACAGAAACCACCTTACAAGCCAGCGCCTGACTTTCTTTTAAATATGCAGGCATATAAAGGCACAGTCCGTTTTCAGGTTTAATTCCAATTCTTAAGGGCAGAACAGCAGTACCGTTAGCAAGTTCTGCAAATGCTTTCTCTACCGCATTAATGCAGTCAGACATTTGTAGAATTTTTATTAAATCCTCCCTGTTTAGTATTAATGCCATTTGTACTCCTTCCTACCTATATTGTTAGGTTTTTTAAATTAAAAATTCTTTTAAAATAATTTTGAAAATTATAAATATTTGTTAATTAATTAAAGTTATTTTATTGCGGAATATAATTTTATTTACCTGCATATCAATATTCTGAAAGTAAAATAGATTGTATAAATAATTTAAAAAGAAAAATCACATTTTTTGTTTTAATAAATAAAGAACAAAAAAATACCCCATTTATTTTCTACCAAATTAGATATAAAAACAACAGAACAAAAAACAAAGTATTTTTTTCTTTATAGGTATAGTCTAATCAAAAAAAGAGAGAGTTTTCACTCCCTCTTTTTTTGATGTAATTTGAAATAGAAAGAAAAATTATTTTGTTAGAATCATTTTATTTGTTTTCACAAATTCATTTGTTGATAAGCGATAGAAATAAATTCCACTGGGCAATTTTGCTGCATCAAAGGTAACTTTGTAACTGCCAGCATTCAGGTGTTCATTTACAACCCGTGAAATTTCTCTACCTGTAATGTCAAAAACAATAAGAGTAATGTAGGTACTGTTAGGCAGGTCAAATTCTATATTAGTTGTAGCGTTAAATGGATTGGGATAGTTTTGTTTCAAGGAATAACTTGCTGGTACCTGTGTTCCAATCGGCTTAATACCAATTGAACTGCTCTGGAATTTTAATATAAATGCATCATTATAAGCAGCCCCACCGCCGACTCCCTGGAAGTAAGCACCACCACCGGGATTTTGAGTCTGAATATCAGTAGAAAAAGTTTCTCCTGTTACAAAAACATTATTACTATTGTCTCGTGTTATCCCAAACCCATAGTCTTCAGAAGTACCACCATAATAAGTAGCCCAATATATTACTCCAGAATTCGTAAATTCAAGAATGAAAGCATCGTCACACTCAGAGTAATTAGGTTTAAAGTAAGCGCCGCCACCAGGATTTTGAGTTGGGAAATTATAAGAGGACGTATAACCAGTTGCAAAAAGATTGCCCGCCTTATCTATCATAAGAGAATTTCCACATTCGTCAGTACCTCCTCCATAATATGTAGCCCACTGACGAACTAATGAACTATTAAATTTTACAAAGAACGCATCACAATCTCCTGATTTTGTTCCCTGGAAGTAAGCGCCGCTACCAGGATTTTGTGTCGGGAAATCACTTGAATAGGTTTCGCCAGTAATAAATAAATTTCCACTTGCATCTGTTATAATCGCCCATCCTTTATCAATATTATCTCCTCCGTAGAAAGTTCCCCATTGTCTAACCCCTGCATTGGTAAATTTAACTAAAAACATGTCAGACATTGAAGCTAAACTTCCTTGATAAAATGCACCACCACCAGGATTTTGTGTTGGGAAATCTGAAGACTGAGTATATCCAGTAATAAAAACATTTCCATTTAAATCTTTACACATTGCAAAATTTTCATCGGGATTTACTCCACCATAATAGGTAGCCCATTGCCTGACGCCTGAATTGTTAAATTTTAATATAAATGCATCTTCGTTACCCCCTATACTGCTTTGAAAATAAGCACCACCGCCAGGATTTTGTGTTGGGAAATTTGTTGAGATTGTTGAGCCAGATACAAAAACATTTCCACTTCCATCTGTCACAACAGAATAGCCAATCTCATTTCCACTCCCTCCATAGTAGGTAGCCCAGAGTCTAACTCCTGCATTGGTGAATTTTAGTATAAAAGCATCTGAGTTAAGATTGCCACCAGTTCCTTGGAAATAAGCACCACCGCCAGGGTTTTGGGTTGGAAAGTTTGCTGATAGAGTACTTCCAATAACAAAAACATTTCCACTTATATCAGTTGTAATTGAGTATCCAACATCAAGTCCAAGACCACCATAATAAGTAGCCCATTGCCTGACGCCTGAATTGTTAAATTTTAATATAAATGCATCAGTGACCAAAATTCCCCCCTGATTAGTACCTTGAAAATAAGCCCCTCCTCCGGGGTTTTGTGTTGGAAAATTTGTTGAAGATGAAGCGCCAGTAACAAATACATTCCCTGAACCATCAACTGTAATTGATAACCCATATTCATTACTATTACCACCATAATAAGTAGCCCATATCAATCCAAGTGGAGGGTCAATAATCAATTTTCCTAATTGATTCCAATTTTTTACTTCATACCCAAGGATTCCATCATAATACTTATATCTAACATCAACCTCTGCTACTCCCTGATATGAGAAAATTCTACCATCGGTTATCTGTCCAAGTGGAGTAGATAAAATCAACTGCTTACCATCATCTTTAGTTTCTACATCTGCCCATCGTACCCTGAATTGTATTTGTTCAGGATTGGCTCCCGGGGATAAATGAAACTCATGGTGAAGTTTACCAGTTTCATCATACTTGAATACCCAATCTATTCCTGGATAAATATCTTTTATTGTTACCTTTCTGTAACTCTTAACATTCAATATACCCTCTGGACAATGGGCAAGGTAGTAGTTTGAATAGCCAGGTAATTCATCTTCATAAATAATGTTATTTGCCCCTACAGTTGAGTTAATTAAATCCATATCAATCCTTGCATAATTTATCTTTGACTCATCAGTGATGTTTAGGTTCCCAATACGGTTTAGTAATGAATTTTGAGTTTTCCCCTCTTGTTGATAAATAACATAACTTATTCCGTTGTTTTTAAAAAAGAGCGAAAATCCCATTTCCTTACCGAAGAATAAGATGTTATTTACCTTGTTTCCATTAAAGTCCCCTATCTGTCCCCAGTTAGGTTCAAATCCTTTTTGAGAGTGAATGGCAGAATTAATCTGATGATTGTTAAAATTAGCAGAGGGGAAGAAGTTAGGGAATTGATTACCAAACGAATAAGCAACAAATAGAAGATAAAAGAGGAGAATGAATAACTTGTAACCCCGTTTCATATTTTTTCTCCATTTTTAGTTAAACAACTATTTGTTAAAAAATAATTTGGAGCAATTTTAGTAGTCTTAAAAAACATAAAAAATTTTATTTTTTTTGTCAAGTAAAATTTTTGAATATTAAATACATTGAACTACTTTAAAAAAATGGCTTCAGAGAAGATGTCAGATGAGGATTACATCATCATTTTTTAAATAATTGAAAAAAAATATTTTATAATAAATTAATCTATCTTTGTAAAGAAATTGTTTTCTATTAGAGTATTTAGATATTATGAAAAAATAATTATAAAATCAAAAACATCATCTTGAATTATAATCATAAAATTTTGAGCTTCCAGTAGAATTTTTGTATTTATATTTAATTTACGAAGTTATATTTTTAATAAAAAATATTGAAAATGCAGAGAAACAAAACTATTTTCGTTTTTGGGGTAATGTTTTTTATTATATTAATTTTTTCTTCGCATTCTTTTTCGCAGGTTGTGTATATTACAAAGTATAAGAGTGAGGCAGATAAAGTTATTTATGTTACTAAGTATAAAAGCGAAGCAGACTTAATTGTGTATGAAACAAAATATAAAAGTGAGGCAGTAAATTACAGTGGAATTTGGTATTATACAAAATACAAAAGTGAGGCAGATTGGGTTATTTATTTTACAAAATACAAAAGTGAAGCAGATATAGTTGTTTATTTTACAAAGTATAAAAGTGAAGCAGGATGGAATTGAACTATGATTAGAAAGTCTGCCGAGCAGTGTAGTTGTTCTATATTTGAAAGTTTCCACTCCTTTTTAAAAACAAAATCAAATTTATGATTAAAAAATTTTTAGTGTTATTTATTTTAGTTTTTGCAACAACTCTGTATTCCCAAACCCTGAATGAAAATCTTTCTAAAATTGGGGCAACCTATGCAGAAAAATATATTCAACCATTTACAGATGGAATTGGAATTGCTTTCAATTCTCACTTTATAGATGGTCGAATGCAAAGTGTAGGCAAATTACCTTTTGAAGCTAATATTTATGCGGGAGTGAAAATATCAGCAATTGCTTTAACCGATGAAGATAGGTTCTTTGATCTTGACTTTTCAGATTCAATTCTTGTCGGAGGGCAAAAGTTTCTTGCATATTATAGCGTTAAGAATGCACCTACAGTTTTCGGACCTACAACTCCTGCAGTTGCAACAGGTTACTATTATGCGGGTGGAATTCAGATACCGGCTCCTAATCTAACATTAGCCAGTGGCATTTTGGATACTAAATTTTATCCATTTATTATTCCCCAAATTGGACTTGGCTCTTTTTATGGGGCGGATGTTATTGTAAGGTTTCTACCAAGAGTGAATTTATCTAACTATGGTGACCTTGGTTATTCCGGAGTGGTGTTTAGATATAACTTGAGTTATTTGATTAAGGGGATACCTTTCGAGATTGGTTTGCATGGTGGTTTTCAAAACTTTAGTATAAGAAATGATGACGGAGTAAAATACTTTGATGCAAATGGCTATGTTGCTGGTTTGCAATTTGCTAAAAAATTTTTCCTGATTACAATTTATGGTGGTGGACAGTATGAGCAATTTAATCTTGATTTGAGTTATAACTATAAAAATCCTTCAACCGGATTGTCAGTTCCAATTTCCATTTCTCAAAAAAGTGGCGCTAATTTCAGAGGTGTTGCAGGTGCGAGTTTAACTATTTTAACTATGATGGCAAACCTTGAATTGAATATGGGAAAAAGGTTCGTTATTACCGGAGGATTTGGATTTACACTGTAAATAAATACATTTTGTAAAATTTAAATTAAATTATATTTATATAATTAAAATAAATAATTATGGGAAAAGAAAAGAAAACTACCTCTAATGTTCTTAATTTTGGACCCAGAAGAGGACAGTATTACGATGTAAATGACATCTTAAAAAAAGTTTCTGCTTTTTCTGATAAAGAATTGCAACTTTTTGAGAAAATGGATGTGATTTATAGAACCTTATGTGGAGTATTATATAACTTCGTTCCAACAAGTGGACATCCCGGTGGTTCTATTTCATCAGGTAGGTTTGTGCAATCGGTTATTTATAAAACTGCAGATTATGATTTTTCAAATCCAAGAGATGAAAGAAACGATATGGTAGTTTATGCTGCAGGACATAAAGCAATGGGCTTATATGCAATGTATGCATTAAGAAACGAATTTGTAAGAGCTTTTAAACCCGACTTATTACCATCAGAGATAAAGGACCAGGTGAGATTTGAAGATTTACTTGGTTTTAGAAGAAACCCAACAAACGACACTCCGCTCTTTTTAAAGTATAAATCAAAAGCATTAGATGGACATCCTACTCCTGCTACCCCATTTGTAAAAGTGGCAACTGGTGCAAGTGGCGTCGGGGTACCCTCTTCGTTTGGTTTAGCTTTGGGGGCTCTTGATTGGTTTGGTAGTGATGCACCAAAAGTTAATGTTGTAGAGGGGGAAGGAGGAATGACTCCGGGAAGAGTTTCAGAAGCTCTTGCTGGTGCATCTTCTATGAGACTCTATAATATTATTATGCATATTGATTTTAACCAGGCATCAATTGATACTAATAGAGTGTGTAGAGAAGGAGAACTTAAAGGAGATTATGTTCAATGGACACCAATGGAATTAGCGTACCTTCATGACTTTAATGTAATTTATGTAGACGATGGTAAGGATTTTAACAAAATTTTAGCCGCTCAAATATTTGCAAAACAACTGGATAATAAAATGCCTACAGCAATTGTTTACAGAACAATTAAAGGATGGAAATATGGAATAGAGGGAAGAACATCGCATGGTGCCGGTCATAAATTCTGTTCCGAAGAGTATTACAAATCCTGCGAAGAATTTGAAAATACTTTCAATTTAAAGGTTCCACGATTCGAAAATAAAACGGATGAAGAAATTAAAAAAGAATTCAGTTCTCTATATCCTGATTATAAAGGAGATTGGAAAAAGTTATATATTGAGCAAGTATTTTACGATACTTTGATGACTTTAAGAAAAGCAATAGAAAACGAAAAACACTTTTCCTTATTTGCAGACTTGATTGGTGAATCTAAAAAGCGTCTGGAAATATTAAACAGAAAACCTCGCGAAAACAGACCACAATTACAAAACTTATATTCTGACAGTTCAATAAATGAATATAAAACTCCTGAAGAATTAGGGTTAAAACCAGGTGTCACCACTACAATAAGGGCTGCATTAGGTGCTTCACTTGGATATTTAAATAAGAAAACAAAAGGTGCATTTTTTGGAGTTGCTGCTGACCTTTTAGGGTCAACAAGTATAAATTTAGTTGGAGATGGTTTTCCTGCTGGTTATTTTGATGCTGTTGATAATCCAGACTCAAGAATTTTAACTATCGGAGGTATTTGTGAAGATGCAATTGGTGCATATATGGCTGGTATCGGTGCTTTTGGGAAAAATATCGGAGCAAGCTCCTCTTATGGGGCTTTTATTTCTGCAATGGAACATACTCCTGCAAGATTGCATGGTATTGGTGAGCAAAATAAAGTTATGCATTTTAACGGAAATTACAACACCTGGATTTTAGTTAATGCTCATGCTGGTTTAAAAACTGGGGAAGATGGACCCACTCATGCTGACCCTCAATGCTTACAATTAATACAGGAAAACTTTCCCCCAGGAGTATTAATTACCCTAACCCCATGGGAACCCGGGGAAGTATGGCCACTGTTGATTGCAGGATTAAAAAAGAGACCTGCAGTTCTTGCCCCATTTGTTACCAGACCTAATGAGTTAGTAGCGGATAGATATTCTATGAAACTTGCACCGGCAGAAGAATCTGTTAAAGGTGTTTACAAATTAAGAAAAGCAAATTCCAATTCTAAAATAGATGCTTCAATAGTATTGCAGGAAAGTGGAGTCGCGATTGAATTTGTTTATAAGACTTTGCCACTACTTGATAAAGATGGATACAATATTGAAGTTTATTACATATCAAGTTCAGAACTGTTTGATATGCTTCCAGAGGAAGAGCGAGAAAAAATATATCCAAATTCTGTTGCTGAATCCGCAATGGGAATAACAGGATTTACATTACCAACAATGTATAGATGGATTACAAGTAAATATGGAAGAGAGCATATCTTGCATCCATTTATGAAAGGTCATTATCTTGGAAGTGGAAGTGCTGAAAGTGTTTTAAAAGAAGCAGGTCTCGATGGTGAAAATATGTATAAGGAAGTAGTTAAGTTTATTAATAAAGTTTAGCTTTACACTTAAAAAGATAATATTTACTTACCACTCAATGCAGGTTTTAAGATAAAAATTAAAACCCGGATCAAAAACTACTGTGCCTCTAAAAGTTGATAAGTGATTTCTGTATTCTTTATTGAAAAGATTTTCAATACCAGAGAATATTCTAAACCTTAAATGTTGGAAATCGAAATATCCTGTACCTAATGATGCGTTAAATACAGCATAACCCGGAGTAGTAATTTCTCCTTGTGCGATTAAATTTTGTTCAGCAAATATTGTAGAGTTAAAATCAAAGTTTAACCAATCAGTAACCCAGCCTTGAATGCCCGTTCTTATATTAAAGGGAGGAATTGCAGGTAGATTTGTGTTGTTTCCTGTGTCCTCGCCTCTTACATAGGCAGCGGTTAGATAGAAATTAAGATACTTATAAAAATTGAAAATTAAACTTAAATCAAAACCATAAAGTCTTGCAGTTCCAATATTTGTTTTTATAAATGCTGGTCTTCCTTCGTATGTGGTGGGTACTTCTGAAACAAGGTTATTAAATAAATTAAGGAAAACATTTCCAGTTAACGAAATAGATTGATTTTTTAAGTTTAGGAATCCCCGCCACATTCTAATTCCCAAATCCAAAAACAGACCTCTTTCGGATTCTAATTCAGGATTTCCTAATTTTACTACATTACCAAGGTCAATATATTGGTATCTTTCCTCTAAATTTGGTGAGCGGAAAGAACGAGCAATATTGAATGTAATATCGAGATTTTTTTTAATACTGTAAATAAAGTTTAAATTTCCACTCCACGATGTTGTAGAAATATCTCTATCTGTCCAGATTAGAATTTGACCCGATGGGGTTGGATTATAAATTCCGTTTACAATTTCGTAAAGAGGTTGTAAAAGACTTTTATTACTTATATTTATTTTATCAACCCTACCGCCTATTGTTATTTTGAGTTTGTCCTGTAAAAGCACAAACTCGTCCTGTAAATATACGCCTGCACTTAAATAATCGGATTCTGGAACAGGTCTTTCTCCTATTGTTTTTAAAGTTGTGGACTTGACTGTGTCACCAACAGAACTTAATGTTTCGATTTTCAAATTTCTTTCTCTTCTGCTGTCAAGCGTTCTTTTCCATACATCTATCCCTGTAATTAGAGTGTTGTTTTCAAAAGGTTTTAACAGGGTTTGCAGTTGAACACCATTAACATAATGTCTCCCACTTGGAGTTATTGTAGATACAGTAATTCTTTGTTTTGGAGAGGTTCCCGTTGGGGGTTTTATTGTTACTTGATTTGCAAAGTTTTCAACATCTCGTAAAATGTATTGGTAAAAATATTTTACAGATATTGAATTCAATACTTTTGAAATATTATTGATTTTATATTCTGCACTGTATAACTGCCTTCTCTCCTGCGGATATTTTACTATTGCTGTTTGTGGAAATAGGGTTGATGCTCCGGGGATTCCTATATCTTTTCCATAATAATTTTGATATTGTATTTTTAATTCATTTTGTGAAAATGGTATTACACCTAAAGAAGCGGATAAATAATAATCTGTATATTGACTGTTTTGCAATATGCCTGCAGGAGTTCTGATATTTCCAGCATTTGAATATGAACCGCTAATTTTAAAATAATAATTTTTGCTGCTTGTTTGTAAGGATAATCTTGTTGATGGATTGTTATTTACAGTATTATACCCAAGTGAAAATGTACCCCCAATTACTTTGTTATAATATCCAGGTGTTTTGGTATAAATATTTACAACCCCACCAGTTGCGCCTGTACCATAAAGAGTGGAAACACCTCCCTTTATAATTTCAATTCTTTCTATATCAGAAACATCTACCATAGAAAGTCTTGCAGATAAATCAGTTGCTGTTTCTATTCTATTTCCATCTATTATTGTGACAATATTATTTTTACTTAATCCCCGAATGTTTATATCAGTTGCCCATATTCCATCGCGTGTTAAAGTTATTCCAGGTTTTGTAGAAATAATTTCTGATGGGGTCTTCTGCGGAGTTTTTAATATTTGATCTTTATCAACTATTTCTATTGGGGATGGAATATCTCTGATTGATTTTGTATATAAATAACTTGTAACATTTATGACCTCTGTTTCTATTGGTGAAGTTACAAGTTTGAGTATAATATTTTGTTGTGTAAGTCTAAATACTTTTATATCAATTTCTTTTGAGTTGTATCCTATTCTTGATGCTTTTAATATGTAGTCGCCTTCAAGAACGCTGTTAATATAAAACACACCATTACTATCTGAATTTGTAAAGTAATTTTTCTGTGAGTTGGTTAATGAGATTGATACATTATTAATACCTGTTCCAGTTTCAATATCTATAACCTTTCCTTTAATATCACTTGTATTTTGTGAATATAATTTTAGGTTAAAAATTATAAGTATAAGCAATGAAATAAAAACAATAAAATAATTTTTCATAAGATTTCCTGTCATAAGTTAAAACAAAATTTTTTCTGTTATCGTTTCTGCTATTGAAAAGCAGGAAGTCGCAGCTGGAGAGGGAGCATTACACACATGCAATATATTTTCGTTTTCTACAAATAGAAAGTCATCAATTAAATTTCCATTAATATCTACCGCCTGTGCCCTTACCCCGGTTGGTCCCGGGATAAGATTATTGCCTTCAATTTTTGGAATAAGTCTCTGTAACGATTTTACAAATGCTGATTTGGAATAAGAACGGTAAAATTCCATAAATCCAATTTTCCAGTATTTTTTTGACATATTGTAAAACCCTTTCCAGAAAATGCTATCCCAAATATCTTTTATATCAAAATCAAATTTATTATAACCCTCTTTTTTAAAAGAGAAGACTGCGTTTGGACCGGCTTCTCTATCACCTTTTAAAGTTCTTGTAAAATGTACCCCAAGAAATGGAAATCGTGGGTCGGGAACCGGATAGATTAAATTACGAACTAAATATTTAGCTTCGTTTTTAAGTAAATAGTATTCACCCCTGAATGGAATTATTTTTATTTTTAAATCTGGATTTGTGATTTTTGCAAGTTTGTCTGAAAATAAACCTGCACAGGTGATTAAATATTTTGCTTTGTATGAATTTTTATTTGTGAATATGGAAACTTCTTTTCCAGAATTTAATTTTTTTATATCACAAACCTCCTCGGTAAGAATAATTTCTCCTCCAAAATCAAGAATTAATTCACGGATTTTATTTGATACTTCTTTAAAATCTATTATACCTGTCTGAGGAACAAAGATTCCTCTTAAACCTGTTGCATATGGTTCTATTGATTTAATTTCTTCTGGGTTTAATATTCTAAGATTTTCAAGTCCGTTTTGGACTCCTCTTTCATAAATATTGTTTAATGAATTAATTTCATTTTCTTCAGTAGCAACAATTACTTTTCCACAGATTTCGTAATTGATTTCGAACTCATTGCAAAAATTCAGTAACATTTCATATCCCCGTCTGCAATTCTTTGCTTTTAAACTTCCTGGCTTGTAATAGATTCCAGAGTGTATAACGCCACTGTTATTACCAGTCTGATGTAATGACACATCTTTTTCTTTTTCAATTACTGCAATCTTTAAACCTTTGTATTTTTTTAGAAGAGTATAACAGGTACTTAACCCCACTATGCCGGCGCCTACGATAATAATGTCATAGTGCTTATAATTAAAATGAATTTTCTTCATAATCTTTAGTTTCTGTTTTTACTGAAAGAATGTCCTGTATTTTACCAGAATTTAAATTAACTATAGCAGCAGATAGTTTTCCACCATAAACGCAGCCGGTGTCAACATTTACATAACTTTTGTTATCTGTTAGCACTTTTGAATGTGGGGTATGTCCAAATATTTGAAGCTTTCCAATATCACCAGGTATTTTTCTGTTCCATAGAATATTAATTTCTGGCATATCAGCTATGATGCCGGCATGCGAAATAACAACCTTTTCAAACTCTAATTTTATAGGAAGGTTTCTAAAAAATTCTAAATGCCCCAGTTCATCTAATTTTTTTTCCAGTTTGTGAAAATTCAAACGATCTTCAGTTCCTGTATAACTTTTTTGAGTGGAACCCCCTCCATTAATATAAAACATATCAAGTTCCTCACATAAGTCAAGTTGTGAAAATCCATTAAGATCTTGTTTAATATAATTTTTATATCCTTCAATTGCATCCAATAAAATTTGCTCATGATTTCCTTTTACAGAATGAATATTTTTATCAATACAGAATTGCACAACCTCTTTTGAAAAATTTCCTCTGTCTATTAAATCTCCAACACAATATATTTGACACTTATATTTAGAGATTAATTTGTATAATTTTTCAAACGTATTTATACACCCATGAATATCACCTATTACAGCAATAGTTTTTTCGACCATTTAAATCTATCCTCATTAATCATTTTATTAATTCTAAATATCTTAAAATTATTTTTTCAAATTCCTCTGAGTATCCTTCTCCCTTTATTCTTAAAAAATCTTCCTGTAGAGTATTTAATGAATTAGGTCCGGAGATAACAATTTCCGGAGGAGAATTCCTTATTATGTTTTCCCCTGGTTTTGATTCTCTTTTCTGCTCAAAATCTTTTTCTCTTTGTGAAAGCTGAAACTCCAGCATTCTTGAAAGAATTTTATTCTGTCGCTCTATGGTTTTCTGATCAATTTTATATTCGCTCAAATCTTTTATTATTTGTTCCATATCCTTTTCTACTTCTTTTAAATCACCAAGCAGTTTTTCTCCTGTTTTTTTTCTTTCTTTTTCAAATTCAGCGTTTAATTCTTCAAGCGACTTTTTAACCTGTTCCTGCTGAAGTTTTAATTTTTCGATTACATCTTTCTTTTCTATGTCGTTGTCATATCGACCCTTTCCATCAGTTCCCTTGTTGCCATCAAGAGCAAGCTTTTGTAATTGTCCATTAATTCCTTGTTGCATTAAAATTAGCTGAGCAAGTTTTTCCATTAATGAAGATAATCGAGAGTTACTCCCTTTCTTATTTCCTGTTTTTGCCTGTTCTTCTATTTGGGAAATTAAATTATCAAGCATTTCTAATGATTTATCTAGTGACTCCTTAGCCTTTTCCTGATTTGGTAATGCCTCTCCTTTATCTGATTGGAATAAATTTTTCTCCGCTTTTTCCATTTTGTTATATGCTTCACCCAACTCCCTGCCAAGCTCTGGCGGAATTTGTAAACCATCTTTTGTTAATTCAAAAATGTCGTCTATACTCTTTGAAAGTCTTGTCCTTAAATCCCTTTGTTCATCTGATAGTTCTTTGATTTCTGTACTGTTCTTTGTTTTATTCTTTAAAGCTTCTTGCTCTTTACTCAGTTCAGCAATATCATTCTTAACCTGTTTTATTTTATTCATCATTTTCATTAAGAAATTTTCAGAATCAAGAGCATTCTCTAATGCATCCATCATTTCCTCGTTTAGTTCATTTAAATCCTGCATTATATCTTCCTGCGTTTCTTCTGATTCTTTCAAATTACCCTGTTTTAATTGTTCAGAAGACTTATTCATTTTATCAGATGTTTTTCGTGAATTTAGTTTTTCTTTTATTTTTTCTAAATCTTCTGTACTTAAATCATCTTTAGTTTTCTTAATATTTTCTAATAAATTGTTTAAATTATTTTTAAAATTGTTTAATTCATTTTTTATCTCATTTTGTTGTTCTGAAAGTTTTTTTGATTCTTCTAAATTATTTTTATCTGTCGATTTTGTTTGCTCTTTTAATTCCTGTTGTTTTTTGGTTATTTCATCAAGTTGCTTTGTTAATTCACCAAACTTTTGAAGATTCTCAATTTTATACATTAACTTCATAATTTCTTCAAGCTGCTTTCTAAAGGCTTCTTCATCAAAATTTATATTTCTTAATTCTTCTTTGAATTCTTTTGGATTGTCGCTTTTCAAGGCTTTCTGTAACTTTTTCAGCATCTCTCTAAATTCTTCTGTATTTATCTTGTTGAACTGTTCCTGTAATTCTAAAAATTGCTTTAATGTCTTTTCACTTAGGACATTATTTTGCATTAATTCGTCGAGAGTTTGATTTAAATTCTTTTCCAGAGCGTCAAGGTTCTCCTGAATTCTTTCTACTTTTTCCTCTAATTCTTTTTTCTTTAACGCTTCATTTACACCAAGTTCTTCACTCTTTTCTATATTCTTACTTAATTCTGCTATATCATTTTCCATATTTTTTATATCCTCAAGAATGGAATTAAGTCTCTGTTTAATTTCACCTGTATATTTTTCACTATTTTTTAACAGTTCAATTGGGGAAACATATTTTAAATATCTGGTTTCAGACTTAGTGCTTTTGCCATTATTATCAGTTACAATCAGGTAATATTCTATATACTGACCTTGTTTTAAACTCGGAATATACCACACATAAGGAACCTCAATAATTGAAGCATCTTTATTCTGAATAGGTATAAAAATGTTGTTATACACTGAACCGGCGGAGGAGTTTTTACCAGCAATATTGTAAAATAATTCTAATGAACTAAATCCATAATCATCAGAAATTCTTGACCTTACAATAATTGATTTTTCACCTTTGATAGAATATTCGGAATTTGGTGGTTCAATGATTCGTATTTGCGGGGGAGAGTCATATATTACTTTTACCTTGTAAGCTTTATCATCTCTATTCAAAGAACCCTCAGTATCTTTTAAAACAAATCTGTAATTTACTGTTTGGGAAACTACAATTTTTCCAGTTGCAGTTTTTTTGTCTGCATTAAAATAAATTGTGTTTATATAATTATTTTCGTCATTACTTAATTCAATTCCGGCTGATGATAGTTCTTTATTTGATGTTATAAAAAACTCTATCTCACTTCCCTCAGGACAAATAATATTTCCATCGGTATTTTCAAGTGTGAATTTTTTTATCCGTGTATATTCTGGTGGAGTAACTGTTACATTTAACTGAATCACAGAAGGAAAGTCTAACAGAGATATTTCATATATGGTTGACTTTACATCTTTGTATGAGAAATAATATCTTGTTTCGGAATTAATATTTTCAATTACTGTGGTAAATGTATTTTTCTCATTACTATTATTTTTCAAAATTTCTTTTTTACTTAAAGCCCATTCATCTTTTCCGTATAGGATTTCCGTGATAAAAGTAAGTTCGTTTATTGTTATATCAGGGTCAAGGGAATTAATTTTTGCTGTTATTATCAAATTACTACCTTTTAATACTTTTGTATTTCCAGGATAAATATCAAACTTTATACTTTCATTATCATAGGTAAATTCATAATTATAATTTATAAATTTATTAAAAGATGAAAATAAAGGTTTTGAAAAAGAAATAAATAAAATTATAATAAACGAAACGATAATTATTAAATACTTAAATAATCTTTTTATAACTTTAAAAGATATGAATGAAGAAAAATCTTTATCTTTATATTTTTGGGCTATTCTTTTAAGGTTATATTCTGCAAGAGAGAATGAAAAAAATAAAGAGGCGTCTTGATTATTAGAATTTGTCTGTAAAAATGATTTATATATAGACAGGGAAAAATGTAAATCATCTCCAATTTCTGAATGTTTCTTTTCTAATTTTTCAGAATATTTTTCAGGGGAGAAGTTATTATGCAAATTTCCTACAATACCTTTCTTAATTAAGTAAATTATTGAAATTATTAAGGAAAGAACAATATACCCTGATACTATTCCCCAAAAAATTATTGTTCTTACGAAACTGTTATAATTAATAAATATACCTGAAACTATTATCAAAAAAGAAATAGTTAAGAATAAAATATTTATAATCAAAGTCCTTTTTAAATAATAAAAATCCTGCTCTCTTTGATAGGTTTCAGATAATTTCTTTTCCAACGAGTTTAAAGCCTCGTTAGCGGTTAAAGTACCAATATTCATACATTTTTAAAACTAATTCAGCAAGATATTTGTTTCAAGATATAAACGTTTTAAAATAGAAATTCGGTAATATCTTTTTTAAAAAAATTTTTAAATATTTTTTAAAAAAAGAGAAATCAAGATAAATTTTTATTAGAATTTTATTGGGGTTAAACAGATTTTATGATATTTTTTTACTTGCTGTGCTTTTATTGATCAATTTAATGGCTATGAGGGTAATTTTTTTTTCTTATTTTTCTAACACTTGGTTCTTTTTCTTTGTACTACTGTAACCCCCACAAATTTTTATTGTAGTGTTCAAAAATGCTTGTTGATAAGGATATAGCTTGGAATTTATATAGTTATTAATATCTTTACAATTGTTTGGTAATAAAATATAATTTTTAAGTTCATCAATTCTATAAAATAAATTTTTGGTTATCTAATTTATAATCAATATTTTACAATAACATTCCTGACAATTCAAATTGGAAATAGGCTATTGTATATTTTCTAATTTATTATTAATTTTATTTAAATTAGTTAAATAACATTTTTCAAAATATTTTTTAATATTCTGAATTATGTTTTTAAAAAGCATTATTAACTAAATTAACAACCCCAAAAAATGTGGTGGTGGGGATTTATAAATTTTTTAAAAAAACAATTATGAAAAAATCAATTTTCTTTTTTGTAATTTTTTTAATTCTTCATTCTTCATTCTTAATTATTAGTTGCTTTGCCCAGTGGCAACCGGATGTTCGGTTAACAAATAATTCATACGAATCTTACACAACTCGGAATAATGCTTGGTGTGTTGGGGGAAGTGGAAATGTTGTTCATGTGGTATGGGCAGACTATCGAGATGGAAATTCTGAGATATATTATAAACGTTCAACAAATTCAGGAACTAACTGGCAATCAGATGTTCGCCTAACAAATAACGCCAGTGGATCTCTTGAGCCTTCTATAGCAGTATCAAGCTCAACCGTCCATGTGGTATGGTCAGAGTCTCGAGATGGGAATTGGGAAATATATTATAAACGAACAACAAATTCGGGAACTAACTGGCAATCAGATGTTCGCCTGACCAATAACGCCAGTGGATCTCTTGGTCCTTCTATGGCAGTATCTGGCTCTATAGTTCATGTAGTATGGTATGACAATCGTGATGGAAATGAGGAGATCTATTACAAGCGTTCTACCAATGGAGGGGTGAATTGGCAATCAGATGTGCGTCTAACAAATAATACATCTAACTCAAGTTTTCCTTCAGTGGCAGTATCTGGTTCTGTAGTTCATGTGGTATGGTATGATAATCGTGATGGAAATTGGGAGATATACTATAAGCGTTCTACCAATGGAGGGGTAAATTGGAGTGCAGATACTCGACTAACTAATAATACTGCTAATTCAATGGGTCCTTCAGTAGCAGCTGCTGGTTCTGCTGTACATGTTGTATGGCAGGACAATCGCGATGGAAATTATGAGATATACTACAAACGCTCTACAGATAACGGGGTAAATTGGAGTGCAGATACTCGACTAACTAATAATACTGCTAATTCCTATGCACCTTCTATTGTGGCAACTACCATAGCTAATCATATCGTTTGGGAAGATACTCGTAATGGGAATTATGATATATACTACAAACGTTCTACAAATGCAGGGGTAAACTGGTTTGGGGATATACGGCTAACTAGTGATACCGCTGATTCCAAATGGACTTCAGTAGCCATATCTGGAACCGCTGTGTATGTGGTATGGGAGGACAATCGTAATTTGAACTGGGAGATTTACTTCAAATGCAACCTATCAGGTAATCCAAGTAAAGTAAACAATATCAGCACAGAAATTCCCTCGAAATATTCACTATTACAAAACTATCCTAATCCTTTTAATCCGATAACAAAAATTATATTTCAAATTCCGTTCTGCAATACATGCTATGGAAAAAATCCGCTGGTAACCTTAAAAGTTATTGATATACTTGGAAAGGAAGTAACTGTGTTGGTCAATGAAGAATTAAGCGCGGGAACTTATGAAATAACTTTCGATGGTTCACAACTTACAAGTGGTATATATTTTTACAGTATGACTGCAGGAGATTTCACAGAAACAAAAAAAATGCTATTAATAAAATAATATAAATTTTTCTAAATATAGAACCAAAATCTATAGAAGAGAAGCGGAATTGTTAAATTTTTAAATAAAAATTTTGACCTGTTGCATACTGTTACCAATATAAGTATATTAGTTAGGAGTTTTATAGAATTGAAATAAAATATTTCTGAAAATTCTTCAAAGATTTTTATAATCGACAATAAATAATATCAAAAGAACAGTGTAAAAGCTAATAATTAGAGATTTAAAATAGCAATGGTAAAGAATACATACTTAATAATTTTTAAATAACTGAAATCAAATTAATTTTTTAAAAAATATTTTTAATATTTACACAATTCACAGTGAAATATATTTTAGTATACATTTTACTTTTTGTTTCAACCATAAATGCAGCAAATTTCACGGTCAGTAATTTATCTCAATTCCAGATAGCTCTCAATACCGCAGCTACAAATGGGGAAAATGATACTATAAATGTTTTGGGAGGAACCTATAATTTAAATGCAACACTTTCATTTTCTTCTTCGGAAAATTATTTTCTCCTTATAAGAGGTGTAGGGTATCCTGTTTTAAATGGAGGTAATGCACTACAGGTTTTACAATTAAATACAACTTCCAATGCTGCTCATATAATTCTTGAAGAATTAGTAATTCAAAACGGACTGGCAGACTACGGAGGCGGATTAAACATATCAACTCAAGGGGCACAAATAAATATTAAAAACTGTGTTTTTAATGATAATGTTGCAGGTTTTATTTGTGGGGGGCTAATTTATTTTCAAATACTGGTAATATTACTGTGACAAATTGTTCATTTAATAGAAATTCATCGCCAAACACATCAGGTTACCCTTATGGAACGGCAGGAGGTTTGTTTGTTCAGACAATCGGTTCAGGAACTGTTATAACAATGGTTGGATGTAATTTTAATCAAAATTCCGAACACAGAGATGCTGCAGGAGCAATGCTCTATCCTTTGGGCAATAATTCTACCATAATTGTAGAGTTCAATACTTTTACAAATAACATAGCACGAGAATCAGGTGGTGGCTGCTGGATAAGAACTCCCGCTGGAAATACTGAAGTAAGATATAAAAACAATACATTAACAGGAAATTTATCTCAGGTAGCCGGAAATGGTGGTGGTACTTGCATACAAATTACTTCAGGAATAATAAATTTATTTGACAATATTCACACAGGGAATTACTCAATCTGGAGTGGGGGAGGTATGTGGATAGAACATAGTGGGGGAACGTTAAATATTTATAGAAACAAATTTGTCAATAATACTTCAGGTGAGGCTGGCGGTGGAGCAAATATATCTCTTAATAACGGAGTCTTAAAATTTGATCATAATGTGTTTTATAAAAATAGAACTTTAGGATCGGGTGGAGGATTAACTTTATCTACAGTCACGGCTAATTTAAATGTATTTAATAATACTTTTTATTTAAATACTTCAGCTGATGGAGGAGATATTTATCTTTATTTTGATAATACTTCGTCCTCATCTAATTTTTACAATAACATTTTATACAATAGTTCTTTACCTTCTTTATCCTATTCAGGACAGCAAACATTTATTGCAAGGTATTCGAATATACAGGGTGGAGTGGGCCAACCATGGTTTGGAACAGGATGTATAGATTTATTTCCATTTTTTGTTGACACCGCTGTAGGCAATTTCCATCTTCAGGATTCTATACATTGCAATAACCCTCGTTACTCTCCCTGTATTGATGCCGGTAATCCCGCTGTTCAAGATAGCATATTGAATTGTGATTGGGGATTAGGAATGATTCGAAGTGATATGGGGGCGTACGGCGGTAATTATTCTACTTCAATTGGAATCAAAAAACTTAATTCTAACGCCCCTGAAGGATATTATTTGTTACAGAATTATCCAAACCCGTTTAATATGGTTACTAAAATTTTATTTCAAATTCCATACGATCATTCTTTTAAAAGCAGTAAACCATTAGTGATAATAAAAGTTTTTAACATACTTGGAAAGGAAGTTGCAACCTTGGTTAATGAAGAACTGCAGCACGGATCCTATGAGGTTATTTTTGACGGATCACAATTAACAAGTGGAGTGTATTTCTATAAAATAACCACCGAAGATTTTACAGAAACAAAAAAATTGTTATTAATAAAATAAAAAATTTAAATAATATTATCTCTTCTCGCTACTAAGTATGGGGGAATAACGTTTTTTTAATGAAAACAAAATAGAGTTTTTTACAATTTTATAAATTAAACTAACAATTAGTTAATTTTTACTAATGAAAAAATTAGTGTAATACTCCTAATGAAAATTCATATTATAAATAGTAAACTAAACCATCAAACACCCAGTATAAATCATAATTCACAAGGAAAGTTGTTGGATACTTTAAGTATAAAAGAATTAATAAATAAAATAATATGTTTACTTATATAGAATTTTCAAATGAATTAAATTTTTTATCTTTAAAAATAATTTTGATTTAGTTATTTTTAAAAAAATTATTTAATTATATGAACTCAGAAAAAAATTTACCAAAAGGTTTTAAGCTATGGATGATGACAATTAGAGCTTATGCTTTCCCTGCGTCTGTTATTCCAGTTCTATACGGTTCTCTGCTGGCGGTTATTCTAAATAAAGGGATTAAATTTAATTTTTTCATTTTCTTTCTGACCCTGGTTGGAGCAATGTGTGTACAAGTTGGAGCGAATATTATTAATGATATTTTTGACTATAAAAAAGGAATAGATAAAGAGAACAAAGAACTGGGAATACCACATGGCGGTTCAATGGTACTTTCTATGGGACTTGTGTCAGTAAAAGGAATGAAACTTATATCTATAGTTTCTTTTACTATTGCTTTAATAATAGGCATTGTCCTTTGGCAGATGACTGGCAACTGGGTGTTGTATTTAATAATTTTCGGATTATTTTCTTCTGTCTTTTATACAGCAACTCCCTTACAACTCAAATATAAAGCACTTGGAGATATAATGGTGTTTCTTGGATTTGGAACAGGTATGACCTTCGGTGCATATTATGTACAAACCCGAGAATTTTCTTGGTTGCCAATTATTCTTTCAATACCTTTAGGATTTTTAATTGATGCAATTTTGCATTCCAATAACATTAGAGATATTAAATTTGATGGTAAATTTGGTATTAAAACGATACCTATTATTATTGGAGAAAAATTGTCAAGATATTTTTATTATTTCTTAATTATTGGAGCTTATCTTTCTATTGTTATTTTTGTTATTTTAGGGTTACTTCCCTGGCCCGCTCTATTAAATTTCATTACTCTTCCAACTGCAATAAAATTAATTAAGATGGCTAAAAATATTCCTCCAAATGGACAAGAAAGATTTGAATACGGCACTAAATATAATTTACTAACCGCTCAGTTTAATATGCAGTTTGGACTTACCTTAGCGAGTGGGTTACTTGTTGCATATCTTTTCTTCTTGTAATTTTAAGTTGTTTTATTAATAGAAAAAGCAGATTTACTCTAAATTGTAAATCTGCTTTTATTATTTTTTTCCTATTTTATGAACACCTATTTTATAAGTAACATCTTCTTTGTTTCGATGTATTCACTGCTACTTAGTTTATAGAAGTAAATTCCTGAAGATAACCCGGAAGCATTAAACTCATACTCGTAGGTTCCGGGTTGTAAATTATCTTCTATTAAAGTAGCAATTTCTTTTCCGGTGATATCATATACTTTAAGAGAAATAAGCCCACTTTTGGGAATTGCAAATCTGATTTTTGTTGTTGGATTAAAAGGATTGGGATAATTTTGGTTTAATAAATACATCTCTGGAACAGTTGTGGAGATTTTCTTTACAGAAATGTTATAATTTTGCGGGTCAAAATTAGCCCAGCCAGCAGTCCAATTTACACTTCCAAAAGCACCTCTATAAGAAACAGGAGTGAAGAATGGGTCACTCAAATTTGGGTTTGTAAAACTTGCTCCGCTCAATACCGGACTACCTGGTAAAGGAAGGAAATTTGCATTATTTTCAAAACCGTACGGATTGGTTAATTGAACTTGAGTGTTCAAAGTATAAACCGTATTTTGAAAACTTGATGTGTTAATCCATGTTGTAGGATTAAAGTTTGCACCTGCATCTGTTGTTTTTTTGAAACCTCCCGGACATCCTGCGAAGACACAATTTCTTATTTGAATTGTATCTCCGAGACACGCATTTGCAACTCCAATTCCATCAAACAGTATTGCATCAGGATAACCCATATATATTGAATTATAAAAACTCGAAAGCATATTTCTCCTCAAATGCATTGATCTTTTAAAATTTGGATTAACTACTGAATTTGTGTCTCGTTTTGGACCGATAATTGTTGCATTGCTTACAATTGATTGTGTTCTTGGAGTGTTATAATTAAATGGATTGTTTGCATTATTGTCAACTTCAAACCCATTAGAGCCACTAACATCAGCAATATTAGAATCTCTTACGCCCAGTAAAAATTGTAACTTTCCTCTGAATCCATTATCCTGATCAAAGTCGTCATCAACATTCTTATATGCTATTAAATATCTTCCATTAACTGTACCTCCAAACCACTCAAAAGCGTCATCACCACAGTAACTTACCTGTACATATTCAATTATTGTTCCTTTTCCTACTCCCCCCATTGTTAATCCATTAATTTCATTACCGCTTGTTCCAGTTAGATTTATTCCAGGAAACTCTATCCTTACATATCTTAGTATACCTGAATTATCATCATCATTCTGACCTCCATAATATGCAGGTTGTACATAAGGGGGTAATCCTTCTATTGCTGCAGTGTCAGCACCACTTACAGTGTTGATTTTTGCTCTTCCCAGAAGTATTATTCCTCCCCAGTCTCCAGGTCCTCTTTGTCCTGCAGGAATTCGACTTGTGAATATTATGGGATTAGAAACTGTACCATCTGCAATAATTTTTGCTCCTCTTTCAATAATAAGAGTTCCTGTTGTTGCTTTGTCACCATAGATAACCGTTCCCGGTTGAATTGTTAATATGGCAGGTTCTTTCACATAAACAAAACCCTTTAATATGTACCTTACATTACTGTAAAGAGTTACATTACTTGTTATATTGTTGTTGTTCAATGTTGTAGAATCATAGGTAATCTGAGCCTTTGATAATTCTGTTATATTTAACAGAATTATTACACATAGTAATAAGAAAGATTTTTTCATTTTTGTTTCTCCTTTTTTGTTTTTAGTTATTATATTCAAAACTTATATGATAATGTTATATTGTAGTTAGAACCTGTTTTAATTCTTCTTACAATCTTATCCTCGTTATTTACATTCTGTTTGAATACTTTATCCTGATTGAGTAAATCTTTAACACTAAATTTAACTTCTAAGTTATGTGCAAAGAATGGAATTCGTTTTGATATTGTGAAATCAATTAAGTCATTTCCAACTTCAAATATATCTGAATAACCACTCAATCCAACCTCTGATATTCTGTCACCAAATCTATTGTAAACAATATTTCCGCTAATACCTAAATCATAATTATCATAGAATAAACCTAAATTAATCATATATGGAGATTGTCCCTGCATTCTTCTTTTTTGAGAGGTTGAAACCGTTCCGATTCCTTCGAGATTGACCTCTGAATATACAAAAGTACAGTTTCCAATGATTGCGAAATCTTCCAGATGTCTTGTTATAAAACCAAGATTCTTTCTTAATTCTAATTCTAAACCGAAATTATCCGCACCTCTTTCAGCATTTTTAAAGGTCTTTAACTTATTTGTATTTGTGGAAATAAAAACATCTTCTATTGGAGCATCTATTCTCTTATAAAACAGACTTAATGATATCAATTCTCCTGCTCCAGGAAAATATTCATATCTTATATCATAATTTCTAATTAGTGTTCTCCTTAAATCTATAGAATTTCCGAATACAGTAATTCCTGAAACAAAATCAACATAGGAAAATGGAGCAATTTCCCTTAACTCTGGTCTTGCAACAGTTTGAGAATATGCGACGCGAATATTGGTATTATCATTCAGTTTATAAATAATATTTAAAGAGGGTAAAATATCTTTATTTAATAAGTTATTATAAATTCTTTCAGAGATAAACCCGGCTGTATTAACATTTTGCTCTGAATACTCATATCTACCGCCCATTATGAATCTAAATTTATTAAATGATAAATCTATCATAGCATATCCTGCATAGAGATTATCAAAGGCAGCATATCTATCTGATTCTTTTGTTAATTCGTCATAGAATAATTTCTTATCTCCAAAGTTTTCTGAACTAAATATTTTTTCTATTGGTTGATAGATTAAAGATATTGGAGCATTCATATAAAGAGCAGGACCAAAGTTTCTTGCAATAAAATTTCTGTCTGTACCAATTAATGAGGTTCCAAATTTTATTTTAGAATTTAGGGGATAATCAGTGAATAAATTAATTTTTAATGGTAATTCAAAATTAACATTAAGACCTCTTGAAATATCAGTTAAGTTTGAGAAGAACCTCCCACCTGAAAAGTCATTTCCCACATTATAATTTAATGCTGCAAAATATTCTTCATTTGATCCCATTTCTCTCTGGTATGTCATTGTTTTTGCATCGGGTTCTTTTCTCCTTGACTCTGAATAGGATGCGTTCCAATTAACAGATAGTTTATTAAATAAAAAATGCTCCCCAAGCAATTGATAAGAAGATAAACTCCGCTGTACAAATCTTGTTACATATAATTTTCTTTCAACCTGTTCTGGGTTGTAAAAACCATGATATTGCTCCGTTTCATCTTCTGAAGATAATGTAAAGGTAGATTTTATGCTAAGTTTGTTATAATCATTAAATTTCGCATTTATATTGATTAGCCCTCCCCATAGAACAGAGAATTCTGAACTTGTTCCTGTATATCCACTTAACTGTGTATAATCTGTATTATACAAATTATTTTCAAGATCTTTGTTTGTGAATGAGCTTTTGTATGAATAGGCAGCAAGGAAACCGATAGGTACTTTACCTGCTTTTAAAACCCCACCTATAGATGTTTGAAATCCGCTATTAATTGGAGCTGTTTTTTTTGTTTGTGACCAATTGTTAGGAAAGGCACGGCTAAATTCATTTATTTCTGAATTTGAAAACCGGGAATTTTTTATTGGGTTGTCAGGAATTATTGAAGGTAACTCACGACTTCCATTATCAGTCCCGAGGTTTATAAAGAGAAATTTATTTTCTCCTGCATTATAGGTCAGGAATTCTTTTCCTGTTGTAAAGTTGTTATATGAAGTACTTATTGAAAAATTAAATGTAAATGATTCAGGAAAATCTTTTGTCTGTATTTGAACTAAACCTCCTGAAAAGTTTCCCGGCTGGTCGGGGGTAAAAGTTTTCGATACAATAATATTTTCAAGTAGGTTTGATGGAAACAAATCAAAGGAAAAAGATTTTTTATCGGGTTCACTACTTGGAATTATTGCACCGTTTAAGGTTGTGTTGTTGTATCGTTCAGATGTGCCCCTTACGAATACAAACTTATCTTTAACTATTGATAACCCTGTTATTCTTTTTAGCACATCAGAAGCAGCAGCATCTGGTACTTTTTTTATTTGTTGAGAGGTTATCCCATCTGTTATTTTATCTGAATTTTTCTTCTCTACAAGCAATGCCTGTTCATTTGATAGAGATACATTTGCTTCTATAGTAATTTCTTCTGTAGTAAGGTTAGAAGGAGTTAAAGTTACATCTATATATGTTACTGAATTATTGGATACATTTACATCTTTGATATATTTATCATTAAATCCTATATATGAAATAATTAAGTTATACTTTCCAGGAGAAAGAATAATTTCATACTTCCCATCAAGATCTGTTACCGCTCCCATTTTAGTACCTTCAACTTTTATAGTTGCACCGATAAGAACTTCTGATGTTACTCCATCTATTACCTTACCGATGATTGATTGTGAAAAAATATTGCCTGCTGTTATAAGCAGGAGTGAAATTAAAAGATAGATAAAATTTTTCATAAAATAGGTTTTTTATATTCAAAAATAGTTTTATGGTATTATGTTAAAGTAAAGAAAGAATAATTAATGTTATGCATTTGTTAATTAATTATAAAAAATTATTGTTTATTGAAAAACCCAGCGGTTTTTCTTAATTATGTTAAAATATTGCTTGTGAAAGTCCCTACATTTTATTTTATCATTTTAATTTTAATATAATTGAATTATTATTATATAAATTTAGCTCATAGTGATTTTTCAAAAATTTTTATTCATAAAAGTTAAAGAATATGAAAAGCTATAAATTATTTTTTATTTCTTTTCTTGTTCTTGTGTTCTTATTTATTGGATTTATTGGATGTGAAGGAAATAAAAATGAAAATGTTATTGTTATTGGGCAATTTGCTTCCTTAACTGGTAATGAAGCAACTTTTGGACAATCGCAGGATAAAGGAATAAGATTAGCTGTTGAAGAAATTAATAAATCAGGCGGATTACTTGGTAAGCAAGTTGAAGTTGTTACAGAGGATAATCAGGGGAAAAATAATGAAACTATTTCTGTTGTCAATAAATTAATTAATGTTAATAAAGTTGTTGCTGTTCTTGGTGAGGTTGCCTCTTCTCGTAGTAAGGCAGCAGCTCCAATTTGTCAAAATGCTAAAATTCCTATGATTACCCCTGCCTCAACTAATCCTGAAGTTACTAAGCTCGGTGATTATATATTTAGAGTTTGTTTTACAGATTCTTTTCAGGCAGTGGTTAATGCAAAGTTTGCAATTAATAGTTTGAAAATTAAACGAGTTGCTCTACTTATCGACCAGAAAAATGCATATTCAACAGGATTAGCGGAAGCCTTTAAACTTTCATTTACATCACTTGGAGGGGAAATTGTTGCAGAACAAAAGTATTCCGCCGGTGATAAAGATTTCAAAGCACAGTTAACAGATATTAAAGCTAAGAATCCTGAAGCGATTTTTATTCCAGGATATTATACAGATGTAAATCTTATTTCTATTCAGGCAAGGGATGCGGGTATTACAGTTCCCCTGTTTGGTGGTGATGGCTGGGAATCAGAAAAACTTGTTGAGGGGGAAGCAAAAGAGTGTCTTGAAGGGTGTTATTTTTCCACACATGTATCGGTAGAAGACCAGTCTCCTTTAGTTCAGGATTTCCTGAATAAGTATAGAACAAAATATAATGAGCAACCGGATTGTTATGCATTTCTTGGATATGATGCTGCTATGATTCTTTTTGATGCTATTAAAAGAGCAAACTCTACTGAAGGTGCTAAGATTAGAGATGCATTAGCCCAAACGAAGAATTTTAAAAGTGTAACAGGAACTATTACAATTAATGAACAAAGGAATGCAATTAAACCTTGCGTTATTATTCAAATAAAAAATGGTGAATTCAAATATAAAGAAACCATAAATCCATGAATGAGTTTTTACAACAATTAATAAATGGTATCTCTCTTGGAAGTATCTATGCACTTATTGCATTAGGATATGCAATGGTTTATGGTATTTTGAAATTTATTAATTTTGCTCACGGTGAAGTTTTTATGCTCGGGGCTTTTTCCGGATATTATATAGCGGCTGTTGCCGGTATGCAGGGTAGTTCTTTATTAGGTTTTTTACTTGTTATTATTTCAACTATGCTTATTACTGCTATGGTTGGTGTTGTAATTGAAAAAGTTGCCTATAAACCTCTTAGAAAGGAAACAAAACTTACGGTTCTTATTACCGCTATTGGCGTTTCTTTATTTCTACAGTATACAGGGCAGTTAATTTTCGGAGCAAGCCCTCGTGCATATCCGACTTTACTTGAAAATTTTAAAATTAATATTGGTGAACTTTCTATTGGTTCTGATCAGGTTATTGTTATATTTATTTCTTTTTTATTAATGTTACTTTTAACCCTTATTGTAAAACGAACCAAAATTGGTATTGCTGTACGTGCTGTGTCAAATAACCTTACAGCCGCTGCTCTTATGGGTATTAATATTGATAATGTTATTTCTTTTACATTTATTCTTGGCTCTTCTCTTGCTGGTGCTGCTGGAATCTTATATAGTATAAATTATCCAAGCATAGAACCTCTAATGGGATTACTACCAGGAATTAAAGCATTCGTTGCAGCTGTTCTTGGTGGTATAGGTAACTTTGTTGGGGCTGTGATTGGGGGAATAATTATAGGTACTATTGAAACTCTTACTGTTGGATATATTTCTCCTACTTTTAGAGATGCGATTGCTTTTGGTATATTAATTATTATACTTCTATTTAAGCCTACTGGACTCTTCGGAAAATCAGAAGCAGAAAAAGTTTAATCTTATATTAACATCAGTTTCAGTTTAATTTTCGTTTTTTCTGATTCATACATCCAACGATTGAAAGTTAGTAAAAGTTTTGAGATATAAGCATCTGCAAAGTTGCTTTTTAGTTCTATTGATTAGTCAATAAATTTTAATTCTATTTCTGTATATTTCTTCAGCAATTCTTTATTTTCGGGTTCCTTATTCATTAGGTTTGCCTGTTGAAATTATATAAGAAATTCCTAAAGTTAACTTCTCGGTTATATAATAACTTGTTACAAGGTTTAGGGTATGAGTAATATCATAATTAGCTGAAGTTTCTTTAAATGCATAATATTTTTTTAAATCAAGATTTGAATCAGGAAAAGTAGTAATTGCCCTATATAAATCAGCATCACACTCCTAAGAATTCTGACAATTTCGAGGGGGGAGTTAAAGTAAGTTTTGAATTTTCTACTGAGAAAAATGAACTTGCAGTTACAATAATTTCTTCAGTTTGAACTTCTTCTTTTTGTAAAACAATATTTAATATACCATTTTTATGCTTATTATAGGATAATTTTTGAAAAAAATGTTTTTAAAAATATTTTTCCGATAAAATATACTTACTTTTATAATTTATACCAGATTTTATTGACTTAACTTTTTATATATTTTGATTATTTTTATAGGAATTAAAATTTGCAATTTTATAAATTAAATATTATATGATACATCAATATGATTTAGTTATTGTAGGGGCAGGTCTGGCTGGATTGCGAGCTGCAGTGGAAACATCAAGTCATGCGAAAGTAGCTGTTATATCTAAAGTATTTCCCACCCGTTCACACTCTGGTGCTGCACAGGGAGGAATTGCAGCTGCCCTTGGCAATGAAGAACCAGACTGTATTGAATGGCATATTTTTGATACTGTAAAAGGTAGTGATTACCTTGGTGACCAAGACGCTATAGAAATGATGATTAAGGAAGCCCCTGAAGTAATTTATGAACTTGAACATATGGGTGTTCCTTTCAGTAGAACGAAGGAAGGAAAGATTGCACAAAGACAATTCGGTGGTCATACAAAAGAAGTTGTTGATGCACAGGGGAATAAAAAACGCGTTCCCGTTCTTAGAGCTTGCTATTCTGCAGATAGAACTGGACATGTTATTCTGCACACTCTTTATGAACAGTGTGTGAAAAACAATGTAAAGTTCTTCTCAGAGTATTTCATTACCTCTTTAATTCTTGAGAATAATATTTGTCGTGGCGTTGTTGCTATAAACCTGAAAGACACTTCAATCCATATATTCCATTCCAAAGCAGTTTTATTCGCAACCGGTGGTTATGGTAGAGCATATCGGGTTACTTCAAACGCCTACGCAAATTCCGGCGATGGGGTCGCAATTGCTTTCAGAGCAGGAGTCCCGTTGGAAGATATGGAATTTGTACAATTTCACCCAACTGGTCTATATCCTCTTGGGATTTTAGTTACAGAAGGAGCAAGAGGTGAAGGAGGGTATTTATTGAATAATAACGGTGAAAGATTTATGAAAAACTATGCCCCAACCGTTATGGAACTTGCTCCAAGAGATATGGTTACTCGTAGTATTCAAACAGAAATCAATGAAGGTAGAGGTATAAACGGAAAAAATTATGTATATCTTGACCTGACTCATTTGGGAAGAGAGAAACTAAAAGAGCGGTTGCCAGAAATTACAGGATTTGCAAAAACTTATGCAGGTATAGATCCCGCTGAACAACCTATTCCTATTCTTCCTACTGCCCACTACTCAATGGGAGGAATTCCTACTGACCTGTATGGAAATGTTTGTGCAAATGAAAAAGGGAAATTAGTTACTGGCTTTTTTGCTGCTGGAGAATGCGCCTGTATTTCTGTACACGGAGCAAATAGACTTGGTACAAACTCTCTTCTTGATGCAGTTGTACATGGAAGAAGAGCAGGAAAAACAATTCTAAAATTCTTGCAGGAAGCAGACCTGTCTCCGTTACCACTTAATACCGGAGAGTCAGATAAAGAATTTATAAATCAATTATTTTCAAGGAATGGTAGTGAAAACGCAGATGTAATTAGGAAAATTTTAAAAGAAGAAATGACCAATAAATGCGGTGTATTTCGTAATGAGAAAGATTTAAAATCTGCACTTGAAACATTGAGTTCATTAAAAGAACGATTTAAACAGGTCAATCTTTCATTTAAAGGGAAAGTATTTAATACAGAATTGATGGAAATTATTGAGACTGGTAACCTGCTGGAATTTTCAGAAGTAATTATTCTCGGAGCACTCGAAAGAAAAGAATGCAGAGGCGCTCACTGGCGAACAGATTATGAAAAGCGTGATGATGTTAACTGGCTTAAACATACATTCGCATTTAAAACTGATAAAGGAATTAAACTAAAATATAAACCGGTTACAATATTAAATTATCAACCACAGGAGAGAAAATACTAATGAAAGTAACTTTTTCTATACTGAGATTTGATCCTGAAAAGGATGAGAAACCTTACAGGAAAGAATATACGATAGATGCTGAACCAACTGATAGAATCCTTGACTGCCTTGATAAAATCAAATGGGAACAGGATGGAAGTTTATCATACAGACGTTCCTGCTCACATGGTATCTGTGGCTCTGATGCTATGATGATTAATGGAAAAAACCAACTTGCCTGTCAGGTTCTTGTTAAAGATTTTAAAAAGAAATACATTAAGATAGATCCCCTTCCTGCATTACCGATTATTAAAGACCTCATTGTGGATATGGATAGCTTTTTTGCTAAGTATGATATAGTTAAACCATATTTAATTAATAATCAGCAACCACCTCAAAAAGAACGACTTCAGAGTCCTGAGGAACGAGCCCTAATTGATGAATCTGTTAATTGTATTCTATGTGGTGCCTGCTCTGCTTCCTGTCCATCTCTCTGGACTAATGAAAATTATATAGGACCTGCTGCTCTTCTTAAAGCATATAGATTTATTTTTGATAGTCGGGATGAAGCAGCAAATGAAAGATTGGATATTATTGATACTCCTGATGGGCTCTGGCGTTGTCATACAATATTTAATTGCGTGGAGGTGTGTCCAAAAGAAATAAATATTACATGGCATCTTTCGCAATTAAAAATGAAATGTGTTGAAAGAGAACTTTAACATAAAATTCTGAAATTCAATTTTTATAATTAATAAATTCTAAAAAATTAAATTAAACAACTTATGGCAGCATTAAAAGACATTATTTTAGATTATGTAAAAAATGAATATCTTGAAGAAGGTGACGATAGAGAAGTTACCTATGATACTCCTTTAATCTCAGGTGGTATTGTTGACTCTTTTTCTATGGTATCATTAAAAGTTTTCTTAGAAAATAAATACAACATACAGATTCCAGATGCAAAGGCTACCCCCGAAGCATTTGACAGTGTTAACAATATAGTTAATTTACTGAAGGAATTTGGTGTTACTGATTAATAGTTTCTTCCTATTAGAATTGTAGAAATTTTTTAATAATTATTTTCAACTATTTTAAGGAGGTAAAATAATGGCATATAGTAATGATGTGCGTCAATTGTTCATTTCACAGCTTGAAGAATTAAAAGCTGCAGGTCTATTTAAGGAAGAAAGAGCAATTTGTGCGCCACAAGATTCAGAAATTGAGGTTGAGTTTCCCATTGGCTCACAGAGGAAAAAAGTTATTAATATGTGTGCAAATAACTACCTTGGGCTTTCTTCTCATCCAGAGGTGGTTAAAGCTGCTCACGAAGGATTGGACCATCGTGGATATGGTATGTCTTCGGTTAGGTTTATATGTGGTACTCAGGATATTCATAAAGAACTTGAAAAAAAACTTACAGAATTTCTTGGTACCGAAGATACTATTCTATTTCCATCCTGTATGGATGCCAACGCAGGAGTTTTCGAAGCAATTCTTACTGAACAGGATGTTATGATTGCAGATAGACTTGTGCATGCTTCTATTATTGATGGAATGCGCCTTTGCAAAGCCCAGAATGATTCATTCAAGCATTCTGATATGGCACATCTTGAACAGAAATTGCAATTACATCAGGATAAAAGATTAAGAATGGTAATTACTGATGGTGCATTTTCTATGGATGGAGACCTTGCAAAACTTGATAAGATTGTTGAGCTTTGCGAAAAATATAATGCTATGGTTTTCGTTGATGATTCTCATGCTTCTGGTTATATTGGTAAAACTGGTCGGGGTACCCATGAACATTTTGGAGTAGTTGGAAAAATAGATATTATTACCACAACCCTTGGAAAAGCACTTGGAGGAGCATCAGGTGGCTGTGTATCTGGAAGAAGAGAACTTGTAGAAATGTGCAGGCAAAAAGCCCGACCGTATTTATTTTCAAATACGGTTGCTCCGGTTATTGTAGAAGGTGCCTTGCGGGTATTGGATATTATTTCTAAGACAACTGAAAGAAGAGATAAACTCGAAAGGAATACAAACTTCTGGCGTAAAAGTCTTACTGAAGCTGGATTTATTATTAAGGAAGGAGAAACCGCTATTGTTCCTGTTATGCTTTTCAATGCAAAGCTCTCTCAAGACTTTGCAAAAGATTTATATGAAGAAGGAATATATGCGGTTGGGTTCTTCTTCCCCGTTGTTCCAAAAGGGCAGGCAAGAATCAGAACTCAGCTTTCTGCAGCTCATGAGATGCATCACCTTGAAAAAGCACTTGATGCATTTATAAAAGTAGGTAAAAAATATAACATACTGCATAAAACCAAGCAAGAAATAATAGAGATGTACGGACAGTAAGAATAATAATTCTTTTTGTTTTATAGCAGTTAAAAATTTTTCTCTGTAATGAAGATATAATCTTTGTTACAGAGTTTTTTTATATCCACATATAAAAAAGTTTAAGATTAGACATAAAATTTTATAGAGCAAGATAATTTATTTTATTTTTATATTGCTATTGATACTTTTTTATAATACCCTCTTTATTTAAGAATTCTCTTCTTTTTCCTTACCCTTTTAAACAAAACCCACTTTCTTTTTTATTATTATTTGAATTAAAACACCGCTTTTCCCCATATTCTTTGGGATGAAATGATATCCTCTTTGCAGAAATTAAACTTTATTTATCATAAAAAAACAACTTTTCCACATTGATTTATATGTTGAAAAGGCAGTAAACAATAAATTATGTCAAATATTTTGTTTAATTTATTTAATATTAATACTATGATAACAAATCATTTTATTAAGAATTATTTATTGCGAACATAATAAGGAAATGTTTTTACTTATAATATTATTATTAACAAGTAAAAGAGTAAAGACGCAGGTATTAAAGCTATCTATAGATTTTTGAAAACAGGGAAGATGATTTAACTTTCATTTGATAAATATTATAAAGTTGAAAAATATTCCATTTGACATACTAAAAATGAAGACATATCAAATGATAAAAATTTATTTAAAAAGTGAAAAGATAATTAGGTACTTAACAAAATAATAAATCTTAAAATAAAGAAAATAAAAAGAATTCAAAATGTCACTATTAATTAAAGATTTTAAAAACATCTACGAAATACTTTCAGAAAGTTATATAGATGAGTTTCCTACATTTGTCTATAATAAAATATCTAAGGGAAAAATCTTTTAAAAGTTGTTAAAAAATTATTTATATTTAAATAAAATACCATATATTCATTTAAGAAGGTTCTATTTTCGCAAAATTATTTTATTCCGAACTGAATAATTTTTAAATAAGAATATTATTTGTTATATTTGATAAATAAATAAATTTATAAAGTATGTTTTTAAGAACTAAGTTTGATTTAAGAGCAGAGTTAAATCAAATTAAAGAATCTGGATTACATAAAGATGAAAGAATTATTCTTTCTGAACAGAAAGCGAACATTCTGGTTTCCTATCCTGCTGGGGCAGAACCAAAAGAGGTGCTTAACTTTTGTTCTAATAATTATCTTGGGCTTGCAAGTCATCCATATATAGTTCAAGCTGCAGTTAAAACAATTGAGAAATATGGATTTGGACTCGCTTCTGTTAGGTTTATCTGTGGCACTCAGGATATTCATAAAAGATTGGAAGAAAAAATTTCTGAATTCTATCAAACTGACGATGCAATTCTATATTCTTCCTGCTTTGATGCAAACACTGGTCTATTTGAAAGTATTCTCAGTAAGGATGATGTAATTATAACAGATTCTCTTAATCATGCAAGTATTATTGACGGAATAAGACTGTGTAAAGCAAGACGATTAATTTATGAACATTCTGATATGAAATCACTTGAACATAAATTACAACTTGCCCGTGAAGGAAGAGATATCTGGGAGCATACAGGTTTAGCGCATGAGCCAGTACCTGCCAAAAATATTTTAATTGCTACCGATGGCGTGTTTTCTATGGATGGTGATATTGCACACCTGAGGGAAATTGTTGATCTTGCTAATAAATATGATGCAATGGTTATGGTTGATGATTCTCATGCTACCGGCTTTTTTGGACCTACTGGTAAAGGTAGTCTTGAATATTGCGGAGTACTGGGTGAGGTTGATATCATTACTTCTACTCTTGGTAAAGCGATGGGGGGAGCATCAGGCGGATTTACTACTGGAAGAAAAGAAATTATAGAAATACTGAGGCAACGCTCAAGACCTTATCTATTTTCTAATACAATTGCCCCTGTTATTGTTGGTACTGGAATTGCTGCATTTGAATTGCTTGAAAAGAGCAATGATTTGAGAAATAAATTAATGTCAAATACAAAATATTTCCGTGATAATATGACTTCTCTTGGATTTGATATTATAGAAAGCATCCATCCTATTGTACCGATTTTGTTTAGAAAGTTTAACAACGATGCACAACTTGCTCAACTGTTTGCAAAGGAATTATATGATGAAGGTATTTATGTAGTGGGATTTTCTTATCCCGTTGTTCCAAAAGGGCAGGCAAGAATAAGAGTGCAGATTTCTGCAGCACATGAAAGAGAGCATCTTGATAAATGTATTTCTGCTTTTGAAAAAGTTGGCAGAAAATTTAATGTGATTTAATGTTAATTTATAAACACATATTAAAAGCACATATAGGACCTTTTCTTTTCTCCTTCTTTACTGTTACTTTATTGTTTGTATTACAGTTTTTAATCAGAACTATTGATCAGCTGGTTGGTAAAGGGTTAAGTATGTGGGTTATTACTCAGTTAATTACTCTTAACCTTGCTTGGATTGTCACTCTTGCCGTTCCTATGGCGGTTCTTGTTTCTACTATTATGGCTTTCGGTTCGCTTTCTGCTAATAACGAAATTATGATTATGAAAGCAAACGGAATAGGTTTAAACAGACTTATTATTCCTGTTTTAATTGTAACTTGTTTAATTACATATTTGCTGATTAGATTTAATAATGATGTACTTCCCGAAGCAAACCATCAAGCAAGATTACTTCTGGGAGATATATCAAGAACGAAACCAACCTTTATTCTTGAATCGGGAAAATTTTCTGATGATATTAATGGTGTAAAAATTCTTGCTAAAAAAACTTTTGAACATAGCAATAACCTTGAAGGAATTTATATTTTTGATTATTCAGATCCAGTACATAAAAACTTAATAACTGCTGAATTTGGAGATATTGGTTTTACGAGTGATTTCAAAAATATTGTGATGAATTTGACTAATGGGGAGATACATCAACTTGATAATAGAAATTATGCAGGTGAGTATAGAAAGGTAAAATTTACAAAGCATAGATTAATTTTTCCCGCTGAGGGATTTACTTTTCAAAGAACAAGTGATAATGCTTTTTTGAGGGGGGATAGGGAGCTATCAGCAAAAGATATGCGAAAGATTATTGATAGCTTAAAACTAAATGTTGAGAACTATCAGAAAAACATGGCTGAGGAGTTGAGAAGAGCAATACTTCGTCTTTCCGCTCTTGAATTTAAAGATACGACCTATAACTTAAATCAACCCATTTCTGCAAAGGATACTATTATTCAGGTTTACAGACAATTTTTAAACATTAAGAAAAATCTTGAACATACACAACAATATCAGAAAACTGTTGAAGATCAGATTGATATGTATCTTGTAGAAATCTATAAAAAATATTCAATTCCCTTTGCCTGCATTGTTTTTATTTTAATTGGTGCTCCCCTTGGTTATAAAGTTAGAAAAGGGAATTTTGGTATTGCAGCTGGATTGTCTTTACTCTTCTTTCTTGTTTACTGGGCGGCTTTAATTGGGGGTGAAAAACTTGCAGACAGAGGATTTATTACTCCATTTCTTGGAATGTGGTTGGTTAATATAGTTCTTGGTCTTTTCGGTTTATATTTAATGTTAAAATCCGCTTAATTATATTTGTTAATTAAGAGCTCTTTAATTTACTAATTTTTGTCAAGCCCCGGGCAATATAAGGTTACCCAACCCCGCCAGGTCCGGAAGGAAGCAACGGTAAGTAACTTTTATATGTGTTCCGGGTGTCTTGACATAAATAATAAATATTGAAATGAATAAAATAAAAATCGGTATTCTTGGGCTGGGAGGGGTCGCTCAGGTAATGCATCTACCTGCACTTAAAAAAATTGAGAATGTAGAAATATCTGCAGTGTGTGATTCTGACTTTTCTAAAGCCAAAGTAATTGGTAATAAATATGGGGTCAAAAAAATCTATAAGAGTGTTGATTTAATGTTGAAAGAAAATGAAGAAATTAATTCTATAATTATTTGTACCCCTACCGAGTTTCACGAAGAACATTCAATTGAATGTCTTGAAGCAGGAAAAAACGTTTTTATTGAAAAACCACTTGCAAGAAATTATAAGGAAGCCCAAAAAATTATTGAAACAGCTGAAAAATATAACAGGCTTCTTATGGTTGGAATGAATAACAGGTTCAGAGGTGATGTTATGTTACAGAGGAGTTTTATACTTGCAGGAGAAATGGGGAATTTATTTTACATTAAAACCGGATGGCTTAAAACTCAAAGCTCCAATACGAGATGGTTTACCGAGAAAGATAAATCCGGTGGTGGAGTTTTTCTTGATAATGGTATAGTAATGCTTGACCTTGGTATGTGGATGTTTGGATTTCCAGAAGTATATAGTGTAACAGGTATAAATTACTTTCATAATACAAAATCAGTTGAGGATAGTAACTTTACGCTTGTAAAATTTAAAAACAAAGCTTGTTTAACAATAGAAGTAAGCTGGAGTTTTCTCAGGGGAGGTGAGTTCTTTTATTGCAATGTGTATGGAGAAAAGGGGAGCTCTTCGATAAATCCACTTCGTGTGTTTAAAAAAATGGACAGCGAACTGTACGAAATTACGCCAAAGACTAAAAAAGATACTGGAGCAACAAAAAGCAGTTTTGAATATCAATTAAAACATTTTATCGGTGCACTTAAAGGGCATCATAAACTCCTTTCCTCCGGTAAAGAGGCATTAAAAGTTATGCAGGTGGTAGATGCAGTTTATAAATCAGCAAAATTGGGAAAGGAAATAATTCTTTAAGAAATAATTAACTTATTTACAATTTGTTAACGATAAATTAAAACTATATTAACTTAAACTTTATAGTTTAGTGGTAAAAAAGAAACAAGTGAATAAAATTCTTGTAGTAGACGACGAAAAAGACATCGTCGATATTTTAAAATATAACCTTCTTCAGCAAAAGGAATTTGAGGTTTTAACAGCATATAATGGTAGGGATGCAATAAAAATTGCACAGGAAGAAAAGCCAGATTTAATCTTACTTGATATTATGATGCCTGAATTAAATGGCTTTGATGTATGTAAAAAGCTGAAGACCTCTCCGCTAACCTCTGATATACCGGTAATTTTTCTTACTGCAAAGGAAAACGAAATTGACGAAATTATCGGATTAGAACTTGGAGCAGATGATTATATTCAAAAACCGTTGTCACCGCGAAAAATTATTGCTCGCGTAAAGTCTGTTTTAAGGAGAGTTTATAACGAACCGGAAAAACCTGTAAAGACTCCAGAGTATATTAAATTTAAAGGACTTGAAATTGACTCAGTTGCGCATACTGTAAAAATTAACGGGGAAGAAATATTTTTTCCAAAAAAAGAATTCAAACTCCTTCACTTTTTACTTTCTAACAGAGGAAAAGTTTTTTCAAGGGATGTAATATTAAATGAAATTTGGGGAGAAAACATTTATGTGGTTGATAGAACAATTGATGTACATATTGCAAAGATTAGAGAAAAACTTGGTGAATATGCTGATTTTATTGAAACGATTAAAGGACTTGGGTACAGATTTAATGACGAATAAATTTCTTAATTATCTGCAAAGTTCTATCCTGAAATTATAATTCTGAGTTTTATTTTGAAATTGCAAATTATAAATTGTATTACTAAATGGAAATAATTTTAGTAATACTGATTGTTTTTTTGTTTTTATTGTTAATTTTTATTAATGCGGTAATTTTTCTCTCAAGTAGAGAAAAACGAAAAATTAACTTTTTGCTCGAAAAAATAAATAACATTAATACTTTAAATGAAGATGACTACGAGACCAAATTAAAACTACTAGAAGAAATCAAAAATGAAGTCGGTAATCTAAACAAAAGGTTTAGACAAAAGAAAACTTATCAGAATATTTTAAGTATTACTGAAAGTATTATTAAAGAGGTGCAGAATGCTAAAAAATTTAGAATTAACAGAAATGAATTTCTTGGTAATGTTGCGCATGAGCTTAGAACTCCAATATTTGCCATCCAGCTTTCTCTTGAAACTCTTTTAGGAGGGGCATTGCAGGATAGCTCTGTTAATGTTAATTTTTTAAACAAAGCTTTAAATCATACAAAAAGATTAATAGAACTTTCAGACGACCTTGTTAGTATTTCAAAACTGGAAACAGAAATGAAATTAAGTCAAAGGTATGTGAAAATTAATGAACTTATATCTGAAGTTGTTAATTCTTTAAATATAGTTGCACAGAAAAAAAATATTGAGATGACTTTTGTTTCAGGATTAAAAGATTCATTCCAGGTTTTTTGTGATGCTGAGGCAATAAAACAGGTGATGGTGAATTTAATTGATAATGCTATAAAGTATACAAACGAAAAAGGGAAAATTGAAATTAAAGCTGAGAGAGAAAAAGATAAAGTTTATATTTCGGTTTCAGATACAGGAGTTGGAATTCCAGAAGAATCTTTACCAAGAATTTTTGAAAGGTTTTATAGAGTTGACAAAAATCGTTCTCGTGAAATGGGGGGAAGCGGTTTGGGGTTATCTATTGTTAAGCATATACTTGAATTACATAATAGTAATATTACAGTTGAAAGCAAAGTTGGAGAGGGTTCAACTTTTCGATTTAGCCTTTCTACTTAAAAATAAAAAGTATTGAAAACTAATTATTTTTTTCTTCTTTTGAATTTTCTTCTTTTTTAGGCTCCTCTTCTGTGGTGGCTTTCTTAAATTCTCTTATCCCTTTTCCAATTCCATGCATCAGGTCAGGTATTTTCTTTGCTCCAAAAAGCAAGATAATTACTGCAACTATTAATATTATTTCCCAGGCACTTAGATTCATATTACTTTTTTAATTTATAAAACTTTATTTTATAAAACGCTTTCTGCTATTCCTTTAAATAGTCTTAAACCAGCATCATTTCCTAACAGCGTTTCCGAGGCTCTTTCTGGATGTGGCATCATTCCTAATACATTACGGTTTTTGTTTTGAATTCCCGCAATATTGTAAATCGAACCATTTGGATTTTCAATATATCTAAATATTATCTGATTTGAGGCAATCAGTTCAGTAAGAGTGTCTTCATCACAATAGTAATTTCCTTCTCCATGAGCAATTGGTAGTTCAATGTTTTCCTTTATATCGTATAAATAGGTAAATATACTTTTATTGTTTTCTACAGTTAAAGGTACACTTTTACAGATGAATTTTAAGTTTTCATTTTTTATTAAAGCGCCAGGTAAAAGACCCGTTTCGCATAAAATTTGAAAACCATTACATATACCCAGAACTATCCCACCCTTGCTTGCAAATCTAACTATGTCCTGCATAATATTTGAAAATCTCGATATAGCACCGCACCTTAGATAATCTCCGTAAGAGAAACCACCGGGAAGTACAACAATATTTCTATCTTCGATGCTGCCCTGTTTATGCCATAAAAATTTTGTATCTAAATTCAAAATATTTTTACAAACATTAAAAACGTCGTGGTCGCAATTTGAACCGGGAAAAACTACTATGCCAACTTTCGCTTTAGACATTTTTTTTCTGCTCCACTTTTTCCAGTTTATAAGAGTAGTCTTCCATTACAGGATTTGCAAGCAACTTCTTACATGTTTCTTCTACTATATTTTCTGCTTTATTTTTGTCTTCTGTATCAATTATGTATTCAATATACTTTCCCATTCTTGTGTTGGATATTAAAGAAAATCCTAATGAATGCAATGAATTTTCTACAGTTTTCCCTTGTGGGTCAAGCACAGATTTTCTGTAAGTGATTATTATTTTTGCTTTATACAAGTGATTTACTTTTTAAATTATTTAATTAAATCAAGAATAAAAATAATATACAGAATCTTCAATGTAAAAGCATTTGTATAATATTATCTATAATGATATAATTATTTTTGATTTTACTGAAATTTAATCTTGAATTTATTTCAGGAATCCAGGAAATGGAAAAAAATTATTAATTAAAGAGAATTAAGGAACTATTAATATAGATTGGATTTTATTTTCCTTTAAAAATCTTAATGGTTATTTCAATTGTTTTAAGGAAGATTAAGAGTAATTATATCTTTTCTATTAACAAAACATAAAACAATCATCTTTTGAAATAGGATTTTGTATAAAAAAATTCACAAGTTATTACTTGTGAATTTTTTTATTTTTGAATTTTAAAATTGTAAAATTATTTTTTTATAGAATCTGATTTAATTTCTATTTTTGGCTTTTTATTATCGTCGTTTATTCCATTTTTTTCTATTTCTGTCTTTTTCTTAGGCGATGGAATTACCGCACTTCGGGTTTTACCTCCCTCAACCTTGCCTTTTGTATCTATTTCTTTTTTATCTTCACCTTTTATTTCCGTTTCATCTTTTTTTACCTTTTCTTGAAGTTCCTTTAATTCTTTATTGTCATTATTTTTTCCGTTGACTGGGGGTTCATTTTTATTTTTTATATCAAGATCTTTTCTATCAATTGGTGCAACCATTCCTGACTCATTGCTAACTTTTGGTGTTTCCTTTGAAGTGATTTCTTTCTTCGGGAAGCTTTCTTCTCTTAATTCTGAGTATTCTACATTTTCATTCTTTAACTCTGGTTGTACTTTATCAGTTTTAATTTCCTCTTTAAAAGGCGATGTTTTAATTTCTGTCTGCTGGGTCGTCTGAGGAGAGGGGGTAGGTACCTGATAAGTATCTGTGTTTCTAACTACCAGTAAATAGGAAAAAATTACAAGGATTATAATTGCAAAACTTACTGTTGGTATTAACCAGTTCCAGATAGGTTTTCGCCTTCTAAATTTTTCCAGAACTTTTTGAGAGAAAGATTTTTCTAAATGAAACTCTTTATCTTTTTCCTCCTTTAATTGGTGAGAAAGAGCTTCAGGTTGATTTTCAAGCAGATTAATTTTATTTAACAATCTGCTCAAAAAATCCTCTCTTGCTTTAATCCTTGGAAGTTTTCTTAACTTATCCCTTATTTCAGGATATTTTTCTTCGGTATTCAATTTTATTCAGTAGATTTTAATTTTTTTATTAAAATATTTTTTAATTTTTCTCTTCCTCTATTAATTCGTGACTTTACTGTTCCAAGTGGAAGTCCTGTTATTTTTGCAATTTCATCGTATTCTAAATCTTCAATATCTCTTAGTATTATCACTTCCTTAAATATTTCATTTAACGAATTTATTGCTTCTTGTATTATTTCCATTTCTATATTACTGTCTGCAATATCATCAGGGTTATACCTTTCATCGGGCAAATCAAAATCCTTTTCATTCTCAGGGTCATAATCGCTTATTGAAATCGATTGATACTTATTTTTCTTCTTAATATTTGTTTTTACTGTGTTTAACGCTATTGTGTAAAACCAGGTTGAAAATTTTGCTATTTCTCTGTATAAATGTTTAGATTTATACAGCTTTAAAAATGTATCCTGTGCATAATCCTCAGCATCATCGCGGTCACCTGTGTATCTAAAAAGAAAGTTTACCAATTTATCTTTATACCTGATTACCAACTCGTTAAACGCTGTATTATCATCTCTTTGAAACCTGAAAATTAATTCTTCGTCAGTTAAAGAGCTATAGTCGTTTATTTCAGACACCTTTTACTATTTTGTTAACTTTTTTTAATGAAAAATGTTCCTTATTTATTAAAAGTTCAATTACAAAGAGGCAATTTTATAAATCAGAGAGGTCATAATAGAAAATTTTTCACCTATGGAAGTTTTCAACATCTTATCACATTTGTAAATATAATCAAAAGCGGATTTAATTTTAAGTTCATTTAAATTACTCATATAATTGTAATAAAGTTTTATCATTTCATCAAAATCTGAATAGATTTGAAGCTCTCTTTGTTTATTGGTTGACTTTTGAAAATTTTTATCTCTTATTTTAGAAATATTTACAAAGATTCTATTTAAGATTCCAATTACATATAAATCAAAATTTGGTTTCAAAGCAAGATTCTTATATATTTGAATTGCTTTGTTAATATCTCTTTGTAAAATTGATTTTATAAAATCTTTTTCATCAAATTCTTTTGAAAATCCTACGCATAGATTTACACTATCTACATCAATAAGTTTTGTCTTATATGTGTAATTCTTTAATTTATCAAGCTCTTCTTTTACTTCATCATAAGAGAGATTTATATATTCAAGAATTTTTTCTATTGCTCCATTTTCTATTGTATATTCAGATAACTGTTGCTTTATCCATTCTTTTAGTTCTATTGGGGTAGGTGGTATTATGTAGTATACTCCTAAATTTGGATTAATGATATCTTCAAAATGAGTGAAGTTTGTTTCCTTGTTGTTAATGAGAAAAATAATCATTTTATCAGGATTGGGATTTTGGAAGTATTTTTTTACAGATTCTCTGTCTTCTTTTTTTAATCCCCGAAAATATTGTGATTTTGTAAATATATATAAACCTATGCTTTTCTCTGTAAAGAAATCTAAGTTTCCTGCTTCGGATAAAAAATCGTTAATATCTTTTTCATCAGAATAGTATTTTTTAAAATGCTCATTCAAATTAAATTTATCTCCAATGAAGTTTTTGCCAAGTCTTTCTATTATTTCTTCTAATAAACAATTTTCAAACAGGAACAAGAGATAGTTATGAACCCCTGTAGTCTTATTAAGATTTTTATCAAGAACTGTTTTCTTGAACTCGTTATATGAAATTGAATATTTATTTGCTTTGCATTTTGCCATAGCTAAAAGTCCCATCCTATAAAAAATTGATGGAAAAGTCCATCTTGAAAATTTTTAAATTTTTCTTCAATTCTTTTTCCTACATCATATCTTAAAACTAAAAACCCAAACAAATTCATTCTTAAACCTGCTCCTATGCTTCCTTTTATATTTTCGAACTCTTCCGAAGTATCCCAGCAATTACCTACATCGAAAAAAATTGCTCCTCGTATTCCATAAAAACTGAGAGAGATATCCTCGGGAAAATATAATTTCATCACATTAATAACAGGGAATCTTAATTCTGCATTTGCAAGTAGTAGTTTTGTGCCACGGATTGATATAAAGGGCCACCCCCTTAAAGACCAGGAGCCCCCGGTAAAAAATCTTCTTGGATTTTTACCCTCGTTTATAAAAAACTGACTTCGGAGAGCAAGTGTTATTGGTTTTGATATTCTAAAATATTTTCTGTAGTCCAACATTAATGAAAAAAAATTTTCTGTGGTACCTGTTAAATCCGTTGTATATCCAAGTGATACATTATACCTTTCTCCATCCACAGGACCTGTATAACTCCAGAGTGAATTATCATATACATAACTTAATGAATTTGTAAAAAGCATTCCCCTTCTTATATCAAAAATGTCTATATCTTTATATGACTGTGATAAACTTATTGTTGCATCAAGTCTTCTAAAAAAAGAAAGTGGGTATGAAAAAGTTACATACCCACCAAATAACCTTTCATAGTAAGCATAGTCAGAACTTTGCAGGTCATATCGTTTTCCATTTAGATGATATATTCCAAATGCATAATTTAGTCTTTGAGCAAGGGAAACTTTAGAAATTGCAATATTAAAACTTTTCCAGAAATCAGATTCTGAGTTAGAACTGTTCAGAATTAAAAAATTGTATTTTTCATTGCCCAGCATATCACTAATGGAAATAATTCCTCCTGTAGCGGTACCAAATATCGGATCTGCTGTAACACCTGTTACTGCAAGGTCAAGGGAAAATTCCTTCTTATATTTAATTTTTCCTGTATAAATATCTTCTTTATCAGTTTTGTATTTGTATTTTGCTATGTCATATCCACTTGGTTCAGAAATTATCTCATTTGTTTTCTCTTTCTGAGTAGAGTCGTTTCGAAGGTTATCTGTTATCCTTAAAGAGAAAGAACCGTTGTAATAAAATGAGAAAACTATTTTGCCTTTTCCACACCAAACAGGGTCATAACAACCAGTTGCAAAGTTGGTAATCTGATGTAATTCGAATTTATATAAAGTATCATTCAAAAAACTTAATATCCAGATATTATTAACCTCTCCACTATCAGACTGAAAAGTTATTTCATTTCCATTTTCAGAAAATTTAGGGTTAGTGCTTTTTGAATAAATATTGTTGGTTAATTGTATTATATTATTTTTAGTTAAATCATATATAAACAAATTATATGCATTACTTACACTTTTATTCCCTCGATCGGAGGAAAAAACTATCTTATTCCCATCTGGAGAGAGGTCTGCATCTATGTCATCATAAAAGTCTTTAGTTAGCCTTTTTAATTTTTCATTTTTTAAATCGAATAAATACAAATCACTTTGTCCAGATATATCATTTGCTGAGAACACGATTTTTGTCCCATCAGAGCTAAAAGAAGGAGAACCTATGCGTATAATTTTATCGAAAGAGTAATCTAATATTTTTTTATCTTTATCCAAATCGTAAAGATTTAATACATCTGATTCTCCCTTTTGTGTTATAAAAGCAAGAATACCCTGTTTTGAAATATCTATTCCTGTACGGTAGTAATGGAATGATTCATAGTCTTCATCTTTTTCACCCCTGATAACTAAATCAGGTGTCTGCTGAAAATTACTTATGTTTATTTTATATATACTTGTATATCCTGTTTGATTGCCAATAAAATATATTTCTTCTGAACCTTTATTGTTAAAATATGCTGGCTTATGAGAAAAGAATTCATCGTGTATTTTTCTACTTTGCTTTTGTGAATTTTCAATTAAGTATATCTGTGAGTAATATTTCTTTTTCAAAAAGAGTAAAAATTCCTCATCAAACTCTTCATAATTTTTTCCAATTGTAATTTTCATTACATTAGAAAAATTTTCGTCCATCCAGAAATTTTCTATTAATCTGCATAAACTTTCTTCTCCATATTTTTCTGCAATATATTCACATGCTTTTTGTCCAAGTTTATACATTAGATAGGTACCATATATACTTTCATAATTAGATAATCCGGGAAGTCTATTATTCATTACAGCATCTTTTAGTACCATCTCTGCTTCGCTATCCCAATTTGTTGACCAATATTCTGCTAAACCTTCTACAAACCACAACGGTGGTAATCTATCACTTATATATCCATGAGAGCGGAGAGTTGCAATTGCTTTACTTACAGTAAACACATGAACCAGTTCATGCTTGGAAACATGCCTGAACTGAGAAAGAGAACCATCAAAAGGAAGTACAACTCTGTTTTTTATGAATTCAAAAAATCCACCTACACCTTCTGGTATAAATTCAGGCGTTATGTTAGTTTGTTTAAAGTGTAGCGGAGAAGCATAGAATATAATAGGATTGGTATCACTAAAAGAATGATTAAGTTTTTGTTGTAATTCGTTGAAACCTTCTTCTAAAAAGTAAGCTCCGAATTTTGTGACTTCCTCTTCTTCTTTATAATAATATATTTTGAAATGTGGGGTTGGTAAAACATACCAATTAAACTCATTATAAATAACTTTATTTCTTCCAAAGTCAAGAAACTGACCATAAGTAGATGAAAGTAGAACGAAAAATATGAGAAGTTTTTTCATTACTAAAAAATAGCAATTAATAAAATTAAAAAATATATGTTAATATTCAATGAGTATCGCAATATTAGGATAGTTGTGTTCGAAAATTTATTTAGGATTTACTATTTCTTTCTTCTTTTTAAAATTTTTTTACAGGGGGGTTAAAATTTTGCTATTCTATTAAACTTTTGTAAAATAAATTTTTTTATTTTTTATTGTTTTTATTTACTTTAAATTATAAAATGCTTTTAATTCTGCTACTTATATTTATTATAGCATTTGCAGTTCCGATTATTTACCATTTTGCAAAAGAAATAACTCATTGGTTTCTGTCTTTTTTCCTTTTATTCTGTTTAATTTATGTTATCCCTTACGGCAGTCAATTAAAAAATGGTCCTATATATTTAAAATACGACTGGATTCCTTCCTTAAATATTTTTCTTGAAATTTATATCGATGGGCTGAGTTTTATTTTCGCAATACTAATACTTTTTATAGGTAGTTTAATCCTTATTTATTCAGGGGTATACCTCAGAGAAAATCTTAGCCGATATTTCCTCTATATGCTTATGTTTGCAGGTTCTATGTTGGGAATTGTGGTCTCTGGTAATTTAATTATGATTTTTATTTTTTGGGAATTGACAAGCATTAGCTCCTTTTTCCTTATTGGATATTATAATAAACGAGAAGCCTCCATAACTGCTGCTCAGCAAGCCCTTATTGTTACAGGATTTGGTGGATTAGCACTCCTTGCTGGTTTTATTTTAATATATTTACTAACTGGTACTTTTAGTTTAAAAGAATTAAATATATATCGGGAAACAATCATATTCAGCAATTTATATTTACCTTTACTGTTATTAATTTTTATTGGTTGCTTTACAAAATCTGCTCAGATGCCCTTCCATTTTTGGTTACCAAATGCTATGGTTGCCCCAGCACCGGTTAGTGCCTATTTACACTCTGCTACTATGGTTAAAGCAGGTGTATTCCTTTTAATGAGAGTGTTTCCATTTCTTGGTGATACAAATTTATGGAAATATATTCTTATTCTTACCGGGATGACAACGATGCTTTTAGGAGCTTTTATTAGTGCAAAAAAAACTGATATGAAGCAAATATTAGCATTCTCTACTATTTCTTCTCTTGGAGCTTTATTTGCATTAATTGGTATTGGTACGCAGTATGCATTGCAGGCAGCAGTATTATATTTTTTGGCTCATGTATTTTATAAAGCAGGATTATTTCTATGCGCAGGAATAATTGAACATTATACTCATACAAGAAATATAGAAGTTTTAAAAGGATTATACAAAACCACTCCTTTTTTTGCTGTTATTGCATTTATTTTAGCATTGTCTCAGAGCGGTATTCCTCCGTTATTTGGATATTTTGCAAAAGAGATTTCTTATAAAGCCGTTGTAGATTCCGATTTTATTGCATGGGCAGTGGTTATTGTATTTCTTTTGACAAACATTTTTCTTATGTGTTCCGCTTTCCTTGTTGGATTTAAACCATTTGTTGGAAGTTATGAAAAGAAAAAAATTGTTATAAAACCACTCTTTCTTGTTTCTCCTGTTATTCTTGCCGGATTGAGTTTTTTAAGTTTCTTTTTTTATTCTTCAATTAATAATTCTTTGATCAATCCGGCTGTAAGTGCAATTATGAGTGTAAAAACTAACCTTGATATAAGCCTCTTTCCCGGTTTTAGCCTTCCTCTCTTTCTAAGTATCTTTACTTACATTGGTGGATATTACACTTTTAAATATAGAAACTATTTCCGATTACAAACAGAAGAATTTATTAAATACTTAAAACCGTCATTGTTATATACCTACGTAATTGACTTTTTGAAAAATATTGCTGTTATTCAGACAAGATTTTTGCAAAGCGGTTATTTAAGAAACTACATTGTAATAACAATTTTGTTTTCATTATTTATTATATGTTTCCCAATTTTTCTTCAAGCAAACATTATTCAAGCTATAGAGGGAGTCTCTGAATTGTTTTATAATGTAGATTTTGTCTTTTATGAGTTTGTTCTTTATCTGATTATTCTGATTTCCGCAATTGCAATAACATTTTTACGGTCAAGAATATTTGCTATAATACTTCTTGGGGTGGTTGGATATGGTATCTCAATAATATTCTTTATATATGGAGCTCCTGACCTTGCAATGACTCAGTTTGCAATTGAAACACTTACAATTATCATATTTGTTCTTGTAATTTTCAGACTTCCTAAATTTTCTGCTTATTCACAGAAAAGAACTATTGTGAGAGATATCATTATAAGTATTATTTGTGGGTCAGTATTTGTGTTTCTTATTTTTCTTATAAGTTATGTTGAACCAGAAAAAATTATTTCAAAATTTTATTATAATAATAGTTACCTGCTTGCACAGGGAAAAAATGTTGTAAATGTTATTTTAGTTGATTTTAGAGCGCTTGATACTCTCGGAGAAATAACAGTTTTGCTTACGGCGTGTTTTGGAATTTTTGCTTTAATGAAATTAGGAAATCAGAAAACTGAAAATTCATCTTTAAAAAATCCTGTTTTAGATAATGAAAACAAGAATATTAGTTTAAGCGGTACTAATACACAGCCATATTTTTCAATGTTACTGTCTACAGCAACGAAGTATATTATTCCTTTGCTTTTACTTTTTTCTTTATTTCTTTTATTCAGAGGGCATAATCAACCTGGAGGCGGATTCGTTGCTGGGTTAGTTGCTTCCTCAGTGTTTGCGATTTATGCTTTAGCGGAAGATTCTGCTAAAGCAAGAGCTATAATTAAAATTTCTCCTGAAGGTATTATTTCATTTGGATTTGCTGTTATTATTTTATCCGCTTTCATTCCAATCTTCTTCGGATATTCTTTTATGCAAGGTATATGGTTGGATTTTTATATTCCTGTTATTCAAAAAATTGGTACTCCTTTTCTTTTTGATTTTGGAATATATTTTCTTGTTTTTGGAGTTATTTTAAAATCTGTATTTTCAATAATGGAAAACTAATGCTTATTTTTATTGCAATATTAACTGGTTTTATTTTCGCTGTGGGTTTGTATATGATTCTGCGAAGAAGTATTGTAAGATTAATTTTAGGATTTGCACTTATTTCCAATTCAGTGAATTTGCTTATATTTATCTCTGGGAAACTTGTTAAAGGAAAACCACCAATAATTCCTGATAACATTAATTCTATTTCAGAATCATATTCTGACCCGATTCCACAAGCCCTGATTTTAACTGCAATTGTTATAGGGTTTGGGTTAATTGCGTTTTCTACTATTTTAATAAAAAGAGCATATCTTGTTAATAAAACTGAGGACCTTGATGATTTAAATACTACCGATAAAATTAACATTAAAAACAATAAACAAGAATGAATATAACAAATGGTGCAAATATTGATTTTATAATTGTCTTACCTGTTATAATTCCGTTAATTGCAGTTTTTTTCATTATTGTTTTTAGAAATTTCTTTGTGGTATCACGAATTATAAGTTTACTTAGTTCATTATCAATATTTCTTGTTTCTATAATATTATTTTTAAATGTTGATTCTGAGAAACTTCTATATTTTTCATTTGGTAACTGGAGTGCTCCGGTGGGTATTGTTTTCGTTATGGATATGTTCAGCTCCATTATGATTATGATTACTGGCTTTATGGCTTCCTGCATATCGATTTATTTTATTGCAATGATAGATAGTGAAAGAGAAAAATATGGGTTTTATATTTTCTTTCAGATTATGATTGCTGGTGTGTGTGGAATTTTTCTTACAGGTGATATTTTTAATCTTTTCGTATGGTTTGAATTAATGTTAATTTCTTCTTTTGTATTAATTGTTCTTGGAAATGAGAAGTGTCAGCTTGAAGGTGCAATCAAGTATGTAGCTTTGAACTTATTGGCGTCTTTTATTTTTCTTCTCGGTATTGGTTTTCTCTATGGAATTACAGGAACTCTTAATTTTGCTGATTTAAGTCAAAGAATTTTTTATCTGGTGAATCAGCCTGAAAATCAAATAACCTCCGTTATAAATAACAGAGCACTTATTAATGCAATTTCAATGTTATTCTTTGTTTCTTTTGGAATAAAAGCTGCTATATTTCCCCTATTCTTCTGGTTACCTGCTTCTTATCACACCCCTCCTATTGCTGTTACTGCTATCTTTTCTGCTCTGCTTACAAAGGCGGGTATTTATTCTATGATAAGAGTTTTTACTGTTGTTTTTCACTTTGATTTAAATTTTACAAGTAAAATTACAATTGTAATAGCAGGGTTTACTATGGTTACCGGAGTGCTTGGAGCTTTTGCACAAACCGATATTAGAAGAATACTTTCTTTCCATATTGTTAGTCAAATTGGTTATATACTAATGGGGCTTGGTATTTATACCGAATATTCTATTACAGGATCGGTCTTCTTTATGTTGCATATTATTTTAACTAAAACAGCCTTGTTTATGATTAGTGGCTGGATTTATGTTAGGTATAAAACTTATTGTATCGATGATATATCCAATATTTATAGAAAAATGCCTTTCGTTAGTATTCTCTTTTTACTATCTGCTGGTTCTCTTGCTGGGGTTCCACCTCTCCCTGGGTTCTGGGCTAAATTTATTATTATAAAAGCTGGGTTTGAAAGTCAAAATTATATTATTTCTGTTGTTGCTATCTTGGTTAGTTTACTAACCCTTTTCTCTATGCTGAAAATCTGGAATAATTGTTTTTGGAAAGAAACTGACTCATACTCTAAGTCACTTGATAAAAGTCAGTTTTCAGAGATTAAATTTTCTCTGGTTTTTCCTATTGTAATTATAGTGTTAGTTCTATTGGTTATTAGTTTTTATCCCGAGACATTATATTATTATTCTCAAAAAGCAGGTGCATATATTATGAATTATGAATTTTATATGAATTTTATTCTTGGTAAGTAATTTTTTTACGGTATGGAGTCTATCATAATAAACAATAAAACTTTTACAAAACGAAAACTCCTTTTTAACGCAATATACTCTACCATACTTGCACTATTGTGGATTGTGTTAAGTTCTGAATTAACTATCTACAATTACATTTTCGGATATTTTATTTCTTATTTTATTTTAATTTATACCGGTAGAATTTCTTTTCCATTAGAAGATAAGCACAAAGGACAATCATTTATTAAAAAGTATATAAGTATCCTGAATACAATTATAAGACGCATTTGGAAAATTTTTATTTTTATTATCTATTTCCTTTTTGAAATAATTAAAGCAAATTTTATTGTGACATTGGAAATATTAACCCCTAATTTTTATATGTGTCCAGGGGTTATTGCTTATCCACTTGATTTAAAAACAGATTTTCAGATTTCTATTTTTGCAAATATTTTAACCCTTACACCAGGAAGCCTTACCATTGATGTTTCTGCAGATAAGAAAACTATTTTTATTCATTCAATGTATGTTAAGAATCCTGAAAAGTTTGTTAAAACTTTAAAAAACGGCTTGGAAAAAAGAATCCTTGAAATATTTTCTTAAAGTATGATTACTGATTTAGCTCAAAATATTGTTTTACCAATTTTATCAATTTCATTTCTTCTTGTATTTATCAGATTAATACTCGGCCCAACTTTACCCGATAGGGTTGTTGCAATGGATATGCTTGCCTTTATTTTTATTGGTATTATTTTTAGTTATTCAATTTTGGTAAGTCCTGAATTGCAAAATTTTTTTATTGATGTTTCAATGGTTATTGCACTTTTAGGATTTCTTGGTACTGTTGCTTTTTCTTATTATTTTATCAGGAGGGAAGAAGATGAGTGAAACAATTTCTTTAATCTTATTATTAGCAGGAAGTATTTTTACTCTCATTTCTGCTATTGGGATTATAAGATTTCCTGATATTTATATGAGAAAATCTGCTTCTGCGAAAGCTTCTACATTTGGAGTAAGTTTAATTATACTTTCTGTGATTTTTATTAATATGAGTTTTATAATCACTATTAAATTATTAGCAATACTTTTTCTTTTGTTTCTAACAATTCCCATTGGGTCTCAGGTGCTTGCAAGAGCAGCATCGAAAATGAAAATCAAGTTCTGGGATAAAACCACTATAAATCAATTAGAAGAAAAATAGTTTTGGGTATAAATTTTGCCTGATTAATTTTTCTCCCCATCTTCGGATAAAAGCATATCTACAACCTTTTTAGTACCTGTAGAGGCTTTTTCTTCAATAAAATATATATTAGGATAAAACCTTGATAGTACTGGTTTTACTGGGTCAATAATATATTTAGGAGCCCGTTCCGGAATATACTCAATTAATCCTGCGGCTGGATATACAACAAGCGAAGATCCAATTACAATAAATATATCAGCAGTGGAGCAGATTTCTGCCGCTTCTGTTATTAAAGGGACAGGCTCGCCAAACCATACTATGTGTGGTCTTAATTGAGAACCTTTCTCGCATAAATCACCTTTTTTAATTTCTTCATACCCTATTTCATATACAAGATTAGGATCGGCGGTACTCCTTGCTTTTGTTAGTTCACCGTGAAGATGAAGAATATTTTTTGACCCGGCTCGCTCATGAAGGTTATCTACATTTTGAGTTATTATCTGCACATCATACTTTGACTCAAGTTCTACAAGGGATTTATGCGCAAGGTTTGGTTCAACTTCTTTTAATTGCTTTCTTCTTTTATTATAAAACTCTAATACAAGCTCCATATTTTTTGCCCAACCTGATGGCGTTGCTACTTCGTTTATATCATATTCTTCCCATAACCCCCCTGAGTCGCGGAAAGTTTTTATTCCACTTTCGGCACTAATTCCCGCACCGGTTAGTACTACAACTTTTTTTTTCATTTATAATTTAGTAAAATATTATGCTTCTGGTTTTAATAACTGTCTTTTGTTATAACTGTTTTTCCTTTGAATACACGATATATGAATATTGTATAAATAATAACAAGAGGCATTCCAATTAATGCAATAATTAACATTGTCATTAGCGTTCTTGGGGTTGAAGCACCATTGTAAATATCCCAGCTGTTATTTAAATCAATCAGCGAGGGAACAAATCTTGGGAATAAACTTATTGCTGAAATGCTTATTAAAGAAAATATAGTTAATGATGAAAAAATAAATGCCCTTTTATTGTTTTTTGATTTTAAGTTTACCGGAATCATTACAAGAGAAAATAAAAGCAAAAGGAAAAATATCCAGAATAAAACACTTTTAGTTATTCCTACGAAAAGAAATTTTGAGACAAATAATGTTAGTACAGTTGCTATTACATAAAGAATAATAAATCCCACCCAAAAATTAACAGCAAGTTTTTCATATTTTTCTTTTAAACTCCCTTCCGTTTTGTGCGTAAGGTAAATTGATGCATGCATTAAAAACATAATTAAAGTCAGTACTCCGATTAATATTGAATACGGATTAAGCAATTCGATGAATGAACCAATAAATACTTTGTTTTCATTTAGAGGAAGCCCTCTTAATATATTCCCATAAGCAACTCCAAGTAAAATTGGAGGTAAGAAACTACCAAACTCAAAAGAAAAATCCCAAAACCTTTTCCATCCAATAGATTCAACCTTTCCTCTAAATTCAAACGAAATTGCCCTGAAAAATAGAGCAAGCAGGAGTAGATAAATTGCAAGATAAAAAGCACTAAATACAGTTCCATATACAAATGGAAAAGCAGCAAATATTGAACCTCCACCAGCAAGTAACCATACTTCGTTACCATCCCATACGGGACCAATGGAATTCATAAGTAACCTCTTTTCTTCTTCTGTTTTTGCTCCAATATGCAATATACCTACTCCAAAATCAAACCCATCCAGAATGGCATATACAGATAAAAGAACTGTTATTAAAATAAACCAGATTATATTTAAATCCATATTATAAAATTTTTAATTACTTTCTAATTTGTCTTTTAATATAATGGGAGCATGTTTGAGTTCCCGCATTAATATAAATATATATACAAATACCATTATTAAATAAATTACAGTGAAAAGAATTAAAGTAAACCAGACCTGTTCAGCAGGAACAACGCTTGAAAATGATACTTTTGTTCTTAAAATATTATAAACTGTCCACGGCTGCCTTCCGACCTCAGTAGCGACCCAGCCAAATTGAGATGCTAAAACCGGTAGCGGTATGGAGAAGAAAAGAATCCAAAGAAATTTTTTCCCATAAAGAAGTTTCTTCCTGATTATCTGTAATACACCCCAGGCTGTTAATGCTATAAATAATGAGCCGAGTATTACCATGTTGTGATATGATACAAAAGGTAACCACATTGGGGGTCTATTTTCAATCGGAAATTCTTCCATTCCTTTTATTCTTGTTTTAAAATCTCCTGATACCATCCAGCTCAATAATCCCGGAATAGAAATTTCTGCTTTCATTTCTGGTATTGAATCCCCTGAAAGATATCCGAATAAAAGAAATCGTGCTCCATCAGTAGACTTGTATAAACCCTGTGTTGCAGCAAATTTTGATTCCTGATATTTGTAAACATCTCTTGCGTGCTCATGACCTGAGGGAAAAAGTTGCAGTAAAGAAAATATTAGCCCAAATACCAAACCTTTCTTTAATCCTTTTTCTGCAATATTTATTGTCTGTTTATCTTCCTCTGGAATCTCACTTTCTTTAAAATTCTTCTTTACTTTTAGAATTATATATGCACAGCTACCAGCAAGCATAAATGTTCCAGCAATAAACGAAGCAAGGATTACATGAAGAAATCTTATTAAAGTTGTTGGGTTAAAAACTGCAGCCCAGAAATCAGTTAATACAGCTCTATATATTGTTGGATCGTATCCTACTCCTAAAACAGGATTGTTTATTATTTCTCCTGTGGTAATATTCTGAATTGCAAACCCTGCGGGGGTCTGTTGCCATGAATTTGCGACTAAAATCCAGAAAGCCGATATCATTGAGCCAAGCGTAACCATTAAGATAGAGAACCAGTGAATGCCCTTGGATACCCTATTCCTTCCAAAAAGGTAGAGACCTAAAAAAGTTGATTCAAGGAAAAATGCAAACACCGCTTCTGCAGCCAGTGGAGCCCCGAAAATATCTCCAACGAATACGGAATACCTTGCCCAGTTAGTGCCGAATTGTAAAACCATTACCAATCCTGATGCAACCCCTACCGCAAAAGTAACTGCTAAGATTTTTGCAAAAAATCTCCCAAGTTTTACATAGTGAATGTCATTTTTCTTCCAGCCAATCCACTCAATAATTACCAGCATTAAAGCTAAACCAATTGTGATTGGTGGAAATATAAAGTGGAAGCCTACTGTTATTGCAAATTGTATTCTGGATAAAAGTTCAACATCCATATTTATTAATTATTTTTAAGTTTTAACAAAATAATTATTATTTAGATTTATTTCAATAAAATTTTCTTAAATTCTTAAAAAAAATAAAATCAGGCAGGAAACATTTCCTGCCTGATTGTGTATTTTGACGAGGTTAGTAGTTGTCGTTTCTTTAATTTTCCTTATATCCATTAAGGTATTTCTCGGGATTCTCATTAAATTTCTTTAAACAACCTTTACAACAAAAATAGTACTTCGTTCCATTATATATAGTGTATAGTTCCTTATCAACTTCATCACCCATTACAGGGCATTGTATTGCCTGAGTATAATTCATTGGCTCAGCTTTAAATTTTTCCAGACAAGCTGTGCTACAAAAAACATATTCTTTACCCAGGTAAGAAAATTTCACTGCGTTACCATTAATCTTATGTTTTGATACAACACAGATTAAATTTGTATCATCAGGAGTATTTGATAAATTCATTTCCATTTTACTGCAACATCTTTCACCAATATTCCCGTTAAGATTCTCATAGTTATTATTGATGCTACCTAATATACTATTAATTAATTCCTTCGCATTATCTCCTGAAGACATTCCTGTTCCTTTATTTTCACATTTACATACTCCACAACTGCAATTCTCACATTCACATTTTGGCTCGTAATTGTTATCTTTTAAGTTATTTACATAAGAATATGCACAATTTTCACAGTTGCATTGTTTTTCATTAGTAACGGTACATTTTCCATTATCGCAACTATTACAATTACAATTTTCACATTTGCATTTTGGGTCATCTATTATATAGCTGTAACTATATGATGTAATAAAGACCAATGCAAATATTATTATACTAATTATAAAACCTGTTTTTGCTTTCATTTTTTATTTAATTTAATTTAGAAAAAAGGTTAATTCTTTTTATAAAAATTTTTTAGATAATTAACTTTTTTCTAAATCAGTAAGATTTGATTGAATATATAAATAGGAAATAAATTTAAATGTGAAGAATTTATAATAGATACTGGAGATTTTCTATCATTATTATTGATGAATATATTATATTCTGAGACCTTAATTATTTGTTTTTGTGCTTGAGGAGAAGTTATAAATACAGAAGTTTCTTTTTCTTTTGATTCATTTGGAATAAAAGAGCAATTACAGTTTTTTTCTACTTTTTCAAAAATTGAACATCCACAAGTGGCATTAGTACAACAGCAGCAGGAAATTTTATCTGATGAGTTTTCTTTTTTAAAATTTTCGGGTAAAAGGGTATTTTGAGAAGTTATAAATATAATGATAAAGATTATTAGAAAATAACTTTTACTAAACACATTTATATTTCTTATAAATCTTTTCAATACCTTTTCTTATGTAAAATACAATACCAAAATTTTGCTTTTAAAGTTCCTTTTTAAAAGAAAATTGTTAATTTTAAAATCAAAAAAATACATTTTAAATGAAACATATCAAAATAAGGAAAATAAAGAAGCAAGATGCAAAACAATTATTAAATTTAATTGCAGAACTTGCTGAATTTGAAAAATTATCCCCACCCTCAGCTACAGCACAAAAAAAACTGATAAATGATATTTTTAGAAGAAATTCTTTGCTCAAAGTACTTGTTGCTGAGTATGAGAAAAAATTAATTGCTTATGCTTTTTACTTCTTTACTTATTCAACATTTTTAGCAAAGCCAACCCTGTATCTTGAGGATATCTACATTACACCTGAGTTTAGAAAATGTGGATTAGGTACCTGTATTTTCAATAAATTATTGAACATAGCCAAAAGGAAAAACTGTGGTCGGATAGAATTTATAGTCCTAAGCTGGAATAAAAATGCTTTAAAATTTTATCAAAAATTTAGGGCTAAGGAATTAAATGATTGGAAATTTATGAGAATTAACCTATAATTTTTTCAAATCTTTATACTGGGGGTATAGTTAATAATTTATTATGCATAGTTTTAATACTATGCTTTTTTATTTTTTCCTATTGATATTTAATAATTTTTAAAAAAATAATTTGGCATAGGAATTGTAATTTATATTGC
>CAZMAR010000001.1:727829-1084430 GCA_964564635.1 uncultured Ignavibacteriaceae bacterium | reverse complement strand
GCTAATAATAGATCCTCCTCTTGGTTTACTCTGGGGGACATATTATGGAGGGAGTGGTGTTGATAGAGGCAATTTCATCACAACAGATGCATCAGGCAATGTGTTTGTGACGGGAGCGACATATTCAACTAATTTTCCATTATATAATCCTGGGGGCGGCGCTTACTTTCAGGGGACAATTGCTGGTTATTATGACGCCTACATACTGAAGTTTAGTAACACAGGCACCAGGCTCTGGGCAACTTATTACGGTGGAAATATTTGGGATGAAGGCAATTCTATTACAACCGATAATACAGGTAATGTGTTTGTGACGGGAAAGACATATTCAACTAATTTTCCAGTGTATAATCCTGGAGGTGGCGCTTACTTTCAGGGGACAAGGGCTGATTCTTGTGATGTTTTTATATTAAAGTTCAGTAACACAGGCACCAGGCTCTGGGCAACTTATTACGGTGGGAGTAGTGGTGGTAGTAATATAGGCACTTCCATCGCAACCGATGCATCAGGCAATGTGTTTGTGACAGGAAGTACTAGTTCAACTAATTTTCCAGTATATAATCCTGGTGGCGGCGCTTACTTTCAGGGGACAAATGCTGGAAATCCTAATGCCTTCATACTGAAGTTTAGTAACACTGGAGTAAGGCTCTGGGCAACATATTACGGTGGGAATAGTGATGATTATGGCTATTCCATTACAACCGACGGTTCAGGAAATGTGTTTGTGACGGGAAAGACAGGTTCAACTAATTTTCCAGTGTATAATCCTGGCGATAGCGCTTACTTTCAGGGGACAAAGGCTGGTGATTATGATGCCTTCATACTGAAGTTTAATAACACTGGAGTAAGGCTCTGGGCAACTTATTACGGTGGGAGTGAGTATGATATTGGCCTTTCCATCGCAAACGATTCATCAGGTAATGTGTTTGTGACGGGATATACATATTCAACTAATTTTCCAGTGTATAATCCTGGCGGCGGCGCTTACTTTCAGGGAACATATGGTGGTGGTACTTCTGATGCTTTTATACTGAAGTTTAATAATGCGGGTGTGAGGCTCTGGGCGACTTATTACGGTGGGAGTGGGAGTAATGAGATTGGCTGGTCCTTTACAACCGATGCATCAGGAAATGTGTTTGTGACGGGAGGGACAGAGTCAACTGATTTTCCAGTATATAATCCTGGCGGCGGCGCTTACTTTCAGGGAACGAATGCTGGTTATTCTGATGTCTTCATACTGAAGTTCAGTAACAGTGGAGTAAGGCTCTGGGCAACATATTACGGTGGGAGTGGTGGTGATGATGGCCATTCCATTACAACCGATGGTTCAGGCAATGTGTTTGTGACGGGAAATACAGGTTCAAGTAATTTTCCAGTATATAATCCTGGCGATAGCGCTTATTTTCAGGGAACGAATGCTGGTGGTTATGATGCTTTCATACTGAAGTTTCAGGGTGGTTCTGTTGGAGTAGAACCTATAGGTAATCAATTACCCTCATCATTTGCACTCAGACAAAACTATCCCAATCCGTTTAATCCTGTAACGAACATAGAGTTTGACATACCAAAATCTACACAGGTTAGGCTTGTTGTGTATGATATAATGGGGCGAGAGGTAAAAGTACTGGTAGATGAGATGTTATCTGCGGGCAGTTACAGGGTAAGGTTTGATGGAAGCAGTTTAAGCAGTGGAATATATTTCTACCGACTAATCTCAGGCGAGTACACAAGGACAAACAAGATGCTTCTGGTAAAATAATATCTGTTTTTTATCAGGAGAGAATTATTTAATTATTAAGAGAGGTCTTTTAGAAAAAGAGACCTCTCATTTTATTGTAAACAGATATTTACTACTTGATGCAGAGTATCATCTACGAAACTCAAGGGAATGATTTCCGTGCAATTACCCAACTGGATGCAGAGTCCCGATTCCGCATCGAAAGAAATGATTCCAGTGCAGTAGTAAACGGCTACGACACGAGTAAGGGAGCTATCCCTTCTAATGTATAACTATTTCCTATTCTTCTAACACATCGCGACTTTTTTCATACTTATTTCATAGCCCCAGCTCCGAAAAAAGGATAATAATTCCTATGCGGTAGCAGGAGCTATGCTAAGGATAGCAGAAATAATACAACAACAATTTTTTACTAAAAAATATAAAAAAACTATTAATCAATAAATTATGACTTGTATATTAATATCTTTATAATGATTTTGATTACAAGTAGTATAAAAAGTAAATTAAAAAAAGAATACAAAATGAAAAATTTATTTCCCTTTTTTTATTTTTCTCTTCTTTTAATTATTTTATCTATTAATCTTTACGGGGGAGAGTTTCCAGATTTTCCAGCGGTTAACACATTCAGCAAGAGTGTAAGCAATCAACAGGTATCAGGGTGGATAAACGCCAGCAGAGGTTTTGAACCAAACAATGGACAACTCACAAGCTTTGAAGGTAAAAGAGTAGATGAGATACTCTTTTCAGTAAAGGAGCGAGGGTTTACATTGTATTTTAAGACTTCTGGAGTAAGTTATGTAATTTACCGGAAAGAGGGAGAAACAGGTTTGCTTTCGCAAAAGCAACCCGGAGATAAACACCCGGGAGAGAATTCAAAGATAGAATATGCAAGAATAGACCTTGAGTTATTGAATTCAGATATAGATAAGAGTAAGATTGTATATGAAGAGCCACTGCCGGGATATACGAATTATTATCTTTCTCAATGTCCAGAGGGGATATTAAATGTAGTGAGTTATAGAAAGATAACAGTAAAGGATGTATATCCAGGGATAGACTGGGTATTCAGGTATGATGAGAGGGGTGAGTTACATCACGAGTTTGCGGTAGGAGCAGGGGTAGATGTAAAACAGATAAAGTTTAAGGTAAGGTGGGCAGATGTAGAGTTGGGAGGAAATGGTAGAGAGATATTGTTCAGCACACCACTTGGAGAGATAAAGGATGGGTCAATAGTATCATATTCAGGAATAAATACTCCTGATGTAAGGTACAGGATAGAAGAAGGAGGTATAGTAAGATATGAGGTAAGTGGTTGGGATGGTAGAGAGAAGCTAATAATAGATCCTCCCCTTGCTTTACTCTGGGGGACATATTACGGTGGGAGTGGTACTGATTATAGCAATTCCATCACAACCGACAATACAGGCAATGTGTTTGTGACAGGATGGACAGCTTCAACTAATTTTCCAGTATATAATCCTGGCGGCGGTGCATACTTTCAGGGAACATATGGTGGTGGTAGTTATGATGTCTTCATACTGAAGTTTAGTAACACAGGTAACAGGCTCTGGGCAACTTATTACGGGGGGAATAATTATGATTATGGCTATTCTATCACCACCGATGCATCAGGCAATGTGTTTGTGACGGGAAAGACATATTCATCTGATTTTCCATTATATAATCCTGGCGGTGGCGCCTACTTTCAGGGAACAAATGCTGGAGGTGATGCCTTCATACTGAAGTTTAGTAACACAGGTAGCAGGCTCTGGGCAACTTATTACGGGGGCAGTAGTGGTGATGTAGGTTATTCCATCACAACAGATTCATCTGGTAATGTGTTTGTGACAGGATATACAGAGTCAACTAATTTTCCAGTATATAATCCTGGCGGCGGTGCTTACTTTCAGGGGACACATAGTGGAAATGGTGATGCCTTCATACTGAAGTTTAGTAACACAGGTAGCAGGCTCTGGGCAACTTATTACGGGGGGAGTGATTATGATGAAGGCTATTCCATTACAACCGATGCATCAAGTAATGTGTTTGTGACAGGATATGCCGGAACTAATTTTCCAGTATATAATCCTGGAGGTGGTGCTTACTATCAGGGGACATATGGTGGTGGTAGTTCTGATGCCTTCATACTGAAGTTTAATAACAGTGGTGTGAGTCTCTGGGCAACATATTACGGTGGGAGTGGTAATGATAAAGGCTATTCTGTCACAACAGATGCATCAGGTAATGTGTTTGTGACGGGATGGACAAGTTCAACTAATTTCCCAGTATATAATCCTGGCAGCGCTTATTTTCAAGGAACTGGTGGTGGCAATTATGATGATGCTTTCATATTGAAGTTTAGTAATACAGGTAGCAGGCTCTGGGCAACTTATTACGGTGGAAGTAATGATGATTGGGGCTGGTCCCTCACAACAGATGCATCAGGTAGTGTATTTGTGACGGGAGAGACAAAATCAACTAGTTTTCCAGTATTTAACCCTGGCGGTGGGGCTTATTTTCAGACAATTGCTGGTAGTTATGATGCCTTCATACTGAAGTTCAGTAATGCAGGTGTTAGGCTCTGGGCAACATGTTACGGTGGGAGTAGTGGTGATTATGGCTATTCCATTACAACCGATGTATCAGGTAATGTATTTGTGACTGGAGAGACAAATTCAACTAATTTTCCAGTGTATAATCCTGGCGATAGCGCTTATTTTCAGGGAACGAATGCTGGTGGTTATGATGCTTTCATACTGAAGTTTGAAGGTGTTCCAACAGGAGTTAATCCAATTGGTATTAAAATACCGTCATCGTTTGCACTCAGTCAGAACTATCCCAATCCGTTTAATCCTGTAACAAACATAGAGTTTGACGTACCAAAATCTACACAGGTTAGGCTTGTTGTATATGATATAATGGGGCGAGAGGTAGCAGTACTGGTAAATGAGATGTTATCTGCGGGCAGTTACAGGGTAAGGTTTGATGGAAGCAGTTTAAGCAGTGGAATATATTTCTACCGACTAATCTCAGGCGAGTACACAAGGACAAACAAGATGCTTCTGATTAAGTAATATTTTGATTTTAAATCAAAAAAGTAAAATAATTTATAAAGAAAAGTCTTTATTAATAGAGGCATTTCCTATTTTTGTTATTTTATTTACGACTTTAACCAATTTTACTTTAACATTTATTACCCGTAATATTCTTTTTGTGATTTGAAATTTTAATATTTAATAGTCAAATTTAAGGGTAATAGTAAGGGGTAAGATATTATATTTACGAGTGAGAATTTAATAATATAAACGGGGAGTTCAAATTATAATTATTTGAATAGGGTTGTATAATAATTTTTTATAATAATATTGAATAGAAATATTATGGTAATATTTTTTTATACAAATTGAAATACATCCATAAAATTCCTGTATAGTATAATGAAGGAAAGAATAATATCGATGTAAAAAAAGGGATATTTCATATACTAATTCCAATAAAAGAGAATGTAATTAAGTTTTTTCAAATCAACTTAACATTATAACATATTGATAAATCATAATAATAATTTTTCAAATGGGGTGCATAAAAATTTATACACCTGTATAAAAAATTATACATATAGACAAATATTAATTTAACTCAGAAATGTACTAATTAGAAAGAAAATTTTTGAAATTATTTTAAAACTGTATAATTAGATATACACTCAATAAAAAAAACGCATAAATTTACCTCTTTTAACCAAATTTTTACTTTGGCATGGTAATTGCAAGGATATAGTGAAATGAAAACAGAAAACAAAAAAATTAAAAACTAAATATAAGGAGAAACAAAAAATGTTAACAGAAAAAATTTTAATAGTAGACGACGAATCAACAATCTGCGATAGCGTTTCAAAGATACTATCCAGAAAAGGATTCAAAGTAGAAAACTCATTAAGTGCTGATGAAGCACTTGAAAAAATAAAGGGGAACAATTTTGATCTCGTAATAACTGATATTATGATGCCAAAGACCAGTGGGCTTGAATTACTGGAACTTGTCAAGAAGCATTATCCTGAAATTGATGTTTTAGTTATAACTGGTTACGCCTCTATAGAATCAGCAGTAAAAGCAACAAAGCTTGGTGCTCTTGATTATATTCCCAAACCATTTACACCTGATGAATTGGTTTCAAGAATTCAGAAAGCAGTTGAATTAAGGAAAATGAGAGAAACAAAAAAAGCAGAAGTAAAAGTTAAGGTTGAAGAAAAAAAAGATAAAAAAGATGATGTGATTGATGTTGATATGCCTTTTAGTGAAAAAGAGGTGAGAGAAGCCACATCAAAAGATTTTGCAGATAAATTAACTCGCTCTGATGTAACTACTCCAGCAAGAAAAGCAAAAACCGCTTTTTGCAACACAGGACAAAGAGAATGCCGAAGATTGGTGTTAACAGGAGTTGAATGCAAAGGTGAATGCCCGATTGTTAAAAAAGAAAGAGAAAGAGCAAAAACAGTAAAACAAGTTCAACCTGGAGTAGAGCTGATTGATGTTGATATGCCATTCAATCTTTCAGAAGTAGAAGCAGTAGTTGGAAGTGATTATCTTGATTGCCTTGACAGGTCAGATTATCCAAGAGCTGCACTTTATGGTAAAAATAATGAAGCCCGCCATACTGTACTTGTTGTAGATGATGAACCAATAGTTTGCCATAGTTTAAGAAGAATTCTTGCCAAGCACAGTTGTGCAGTTGAGGAAGCATTTGAAGCAAGAGTTGCAGAACAAAAATTAAGGAATAAAAAATATGACCTGATATTTCTTGACCTTAAAATGCCTGATAAAGATGGAATGGATATGTTACTTTCAATAAAGGAAAATTATCCAGATACACCTGTAATTATGATAACAGGATATGCATCGATTGATAAAGCAGTTGAAGCAACAAAATTAGGAGCTTATCAATTTATTCCAAAGCCGTTTACCCCTGAAGAATTGAAAGAAGTTGCATTAGAAGCTATGAAGTCCTAAAAAAATCAGACATAGAAAAAATTTTAAAAAGGCTATCAATTTGATAGCCTTTTTTATTGTGTATAAAAAAATATACAACCCAAATTCAATTATTATTTTTAAATTTTAATACTTGATTTTTAATTAAAATTATATAATTTTGATAAAGATTATATTTCTAATGATGAATATAGTAGAATTGTGATTAATACATCATACCAAATCGAGTCCTCTGGACCTGTTGGAACCAAAGATATGAAAGATTGTAGAATTAATAAAACTTTGATTTTAGGAATGGGGAATACTTTACTTAGTGATGATGCTGTTGGTATATTAGTAAAACGATTACTTGAACTATGTTTAAAAGAATTAAAGCACTTTCACTTCGAAGAAACTTCATGGGGTGGTTTTAGAATAATTGATTTGATAAAAGGTTTTGATTATGTAATTGTTATTGATGCAATGAAGACCGGTAATTCTAAACCAGGTGAAATAAAACATCTCAAAATAAATGATTTTCTTCCCACATTAAGATTTAATTCTTATCATGATATAAATTTTATAACTGCTTTTAAGTTAGCGGAAGCGATGGAGGAAAAAGTTCCTTCAGACATTGATATATTCACAATAGAAATTATTGATAACAGAACTATAAGTTTTGAATTAAGTGAAGAAATAAAAGATTCAATATTTGAGTGTGCAAGAGAAATAATAAATAAATTATATGAAAAGAATCTAATTACAGATTTAGAAAAATCTGTATGTCATAAAAATCTTACGGAAAATTTAATAAATAAGGAAGACTTTATAAAAGAAAAATTATACCTGGAAGAATACAACATAATTATAAAAACAAAACAATTTGAAACAAAATAAACTTACACAATGAAGATAGAAGATATAAAAATACCGGGTAAGTTATCACAAAGAGAAGAAGATTTAAAAAACTCCTTCTTCCGACAGCTTGAAGCAGTACCGAACAGTGAGAAAATAAAATCCTGCATACAATGCGGTACCTGTACCGGTTCCTGCCCTGTTTCTTATGCTATGGACATTTCACCTCGAGAATTAATCGCTTTATTTCGTGCGGGAGATATGGAAACGATTTTGCACAGTAAAACAATATGGGTTTGTGCTTCCTGCTATGCATGTCAGACCAGATGCCCTGCTTTAATTAAAGTTACAGATATAATATATGCATTAAAGCGGCTTGCAATGGAAAAAAATATTTATCCACCAAAGTTTCCTGTATATTCTCTCTCACAAGCTTTTGTAAGAATAATGAATCAATATGGAAGACTACACGAACCGAAATTAATGATTTATTACTTATTGAAAGTAAACCCATTTAAATTATTCAGCTTAATTCCTTTAAGCTTAAGAATGGCAAAACGAAAACGAATTGCTTATTTCCCATCTAAGATAAAAGATCTTGAAGGCTTGCAAAGAATTATTGCAAAAGCAGAGCAACTTGATATGCCAAGTATTGCAGAAGAAAAACAATATATGACGGACACCGTTGGATACGGTGCTGTTGATAAAGAAATTATTTTGGAAACAACAAAACATAAAGAATAATGGATTACACATATTATCCCGGATGCAGTCTTGAGTCTGCACATAAAAGTTATGGCGAATCGGTTAAAAAAGTGTTCAACCATTTAGGTTGTAATTTAATAGAACTTGAAGACTGGAATTGTTGCGGTGCTACTATGTATATGTCAGTCAAAGAAACTGTAGGGTTTGCCATTTCCGCAAGAAATCTTGCACTTGCTGAAAAGTATAATAGAGATGTAGTTGCACCGTGTAGTGCATGTTTTACAGTTCTTGCAAAAACAAATCGATATTTGAAAGAGCTACCGGATTTACACAACAAAATCAACGAATGTCTTGCTGAATCTGGCTTGAGTTATAATTTGTCTGTTAGAGTCAGGCATCCCCTTGATGTTCTTGTGAATGATATAGGTATTGATAAAATTAAAGAAAAAGCAAAATTCAGTCTGAAAGGTTTAAAAATTGCAAATTATTACGGCTGTCAAATAGTCAGACCTGAAAGAGGGTTTGATGATAGAGAAGAGCCAATGACTATGGATAACCTGTTTGCGGCACTTGGTGCTGAAAATATTTATTATCCAATGAAGGTAAAATGTTGTGGTGGTATGCTTATGACCACTTATGAAGATGTTGCTTTAAAACTCTCAAAAGGTATTATTGAAACCGCTGTTGAAAATGGTGCAAATTGTATTGTTACTACCTGTCCTTTGTGTCAGATGAATGTAGAGGCTTATCAGGATGTAATAAACAAAACATACAATACAAATTTTAACATTCCGGTATTATTCTTTACTCAGGTACTTGGATTGGCGTTTGGATTTAATGATAAAGAACTTGGTATAGATTCTCTTTTAACAGAAGGAGTAAAAGTAACCGAAAAATTATAAATTCTAAAAAAATATAACAAATGGCTCAAGAAGAAAAAAACAATGGAGAAGTAAGAATTGGCTTTTTTATCTGCCATTGCGGTGTAAATATTGCTGCAACTGTTAATGTTGCTGAAGTTAGAGATTATATAGCAACACTTCCTAATGTAGTTGTATCTCAGGATTATAAGTTTATGTGTTCAGACCCGGGTCAGGATATGATAAAAAATGCAATAAAGACCCACAAGCTTAATCGTGTCGTTGTTGCCGCTTGTTCACCGCTAATGCATGAATTAACTTTTAGAAATGCATGTGAAAAGGCTGGTTTGAACAGATATCTATTCCAGATGGCAAATATTCGTGAACATGTATCGTGGGTTCATGATGATAGAGTAAAAGCCACATTAAAAGCAAAAGCCCACGCACGAGCTGCAATCAGTCGGGTTGCATATCAGGCACCGCTTGAAATTACGAAAGCTAAAATAAATCCCGATACTTTAATAATCGGAGGAGGTATTGCAGGTATTCAGGCAGCTCTGGAAATTGCCGACTCTGGAAATAATGTAATTCTTGTTGAGAAGGAACCTTCCATTGGTGGAAAGATGGCTCTGTTTGATAAAACATTTCCAACCCTTGACTGTTCTGCCTGTATTTTAACTCCCAAGATGGTTTCTGTGGGACATAGAGAAAATATTAAATTATACAGCTGGGCTGAAGTTGTTTCGGTTTCAGGTTATCTTGGCAATTTTAAAGTAAAAATCAGGAAGCGAGCCAGATATGTAGATACAGATAAATGCACAGGGTGCGGGCAATGTTGGAGCCACTGTCCAGCAACGAAGTTCCCTTCAAGGAGACAAATTATTATTGGAAAAGATATTTTAGTAAACGAGAAGAGGTAATATGCTTTTAAAGGAAATTAAAGAAATATTAAATTGTACAAATTATACAGATAGTAATTTGTTAGAAAAAGAAATTAATTTTTGTTATGCAACAGATATGATGAGTGATGTATTAAAATCTTGCAAAACTGGTTCTTTGTTAATAACGGGTTTAGTTAATCAGCAGGTAATACAGGTAGCTGAAATAATGGATTTAAGCGGAATTGTATTTGTTTCCGGTAAGAAACCTTCTGATGAAATGATTAAAAGTATAGAGAAAAAAAACATTCCATTACTTTCAACAGATTTACATATGTACGAAGCGTGTGGCAAACTGTATCAAAAGGGATTGAAACAGGAAGTCGCAGAGCATAAAAATGGAAATGAATAATGAAGTTCTATATAGTCAAACATTCAGGATTTTGGGTAGAGATTTTGCAAATGCAGGAGCTGTGTCGGTGTCTATTAAAAGATTTTTAAAGGAAATTCAAATCAAACCGGAAATTATTTATCGAGTGTCAATATGTTGTTATGAAGCTGAAATGAATGTTGTTATGTATGCAATGATTGGAACTCTTGATTTTACAATAACACCAAATCAAATTATTATTGTAGTAGAAGATGAAGGTCCCGGAATTGAAGATATTGAAAAGGCAATGCAGGAGGGATATTCCACTGCAACACCTGCTATGAGAGAGATGGGATTCGGTGCAGGACTTGGTTTACCAAATATAAAAAAAAATGCTGATGAATTTGAAATAAAATCTGAAGTAGCAAAAGGAACAAAACTGATAATAAAAATTAATTACGATTGAATCAGAATAGACAGGACATAAAAAGTTACAAAATTTGTTTTGAACCGCAGAAGTGCATTGGGGATATGAATTGTATGCGGGTTTGTCCTGTTAATGCTATAAGGATTAGAGAAGGAAAGGCTAAATATCTGGAAGATAAATGTATTGAATGTGGTGAATGCATAAAGGTATGTACTCAAGGAGCAATATATCCATTAACAAATACAGTAAGTGATTTTCAAAAGTATAAATACACAGTTGCTCTTCCTTCACTTGCTTTATATACACAATTTGATAGAAATATTAAGCCCAAAACAATTTTAAACTCATTAGTTAAAATTGGATTTAATGAAGCTTATGATATTTCTCGCGCTTGCATTTCTGTAATTAAATCAACAAAGAAATACATACTTGAGCATAAGGATAACCGACCTTTTATTTCTCCTTTCTGTCCGACCTGCGTTAAGATAATACAAATGAAATATATGGAATTAGCATCTAAGCTGGTTCCTGTTATTTCTCCTATAGAGCTTGCTGCAAAAGCGATAAGAGAAGAAATATCAAGGCGGATGAAATTAGATAAAAAGGATATTGGAATTTTTTACATAACCCCCTGCTCCTCAAAATTACTTTTGATTTCTGATGAGGAAAAATTTTATTCAGATGTTGATGGGGCAATACCTTTTAATGAAATTTACAATTCTCTATATACTGCGATTTACCAGATAAAAAGAAGTTCTTCTATAGAAATAGAACATTATGATATTAGTGGCTTCGGTTTAAATTTTGTTCGTTCTGGTGGTATATCTCAGATGATGGGTATTGAAAATAGTATTTCTGTTTCCGGTATCAATAATGTGCTTTACATTCTTGACGAAATAGAAAAAGGTAAAATGCATAATGTCGATTTTGTTGAAATTCATGCCTGTCCAGAAAGTTGTCTTGGAGGACCATTAACTGTGGAAAATGTTTACATTGCAAGGAGTAACTTACTGAATTTAATTAGTTATTTTGGAGAAACAAAACTTCCTATCTGGAAAAGGGATGAATACGAAGGATATAATGTTCAGCAGGAGGATTTGTTTCAACCTCTGGAGCGGAACAACAACAAAATTGATATTAAGATAGCACTTAATAAAATGGCAGAGAAAAAAAAAATAATTTCGTCTTTACCTAAAATTAATTGTGGAGCCTGCGGTTCACCGGATTGTGAAACTTTCGCTGATGATGTTGTAAATGGTGAACTAAACCTATTTGATTGTGTGATACTTAGAAATTTAAAACTGAAAAAATTGCTGGAAGATGCTGAGTTTGGTACTTCCGGAGAGTAATTAAGATTAAAAAAATGAAATTATCAGAAATTATAAAAAAGTGTGATTTAAAAGTAGAAACTGAAGCTGATAATAAAGTTTTTACTGAGAAAACTGTATCTGGAGTTTATACTGGAGATTTATTAAGTGATGTTATTGCCAATGCTAAAAAAGATAACCTGTGGATAACAATCCAAACTCACTTGAATATTATAGCAGTTGCAACATTAAAAGAATTATCTGCAATTGTAATAGTTATGAATAAGCCAATATCTGAAGAGGTAAAAAATAAAGCCAATGAAGAAAATGTTATTTTACTGAGTACAGAAAAAAACTCTTATGAAATTTCTGGTAAATTATATGAACTTGGAATTGGAAGATAAATGAAAGCTGAAAATGATTTTAATAAAAGCCGATGTGCATATACATACCTGTTTATCTCCCTGTGCGGAGATAACACAGTCACCGAAAAGAGTTGTTCAAACAGCATTCGAGAAAGGTTATAATATGATTTTTATTACTGACCATAATACAACAGCAAATAGTATTTATGCAATGAAAGCAGCAGATAGGTATAACACTTTGAATGTTTATCCTGGAATGGAAATAACCAGCAGGGAAGAAATACATATATTAGCACTTTTTGGTAACTTGTTAGATGCAGAAAATATTCAAAATGAAATAAACAATTATTTGCCTGATGTGTACTTTGAGAAAGAACAACAACAGCAAATAATTGCTAATGAGCTTGATGAAGTGGAAGGCTTTTATGGAAAATCTTTATTTAGTGCTGTTGATTTAAGTGTTGACGAAATATTGAATTTAATTCACAACTATAATGGAATTGCAATTGCTGCACATATAGATAGACCGAGCTTTTCTATATTAAGTCAATTAGGTTCTATACCAATAAATATGCAATTTGATGCTCTGGAAGTTTCTCCTAATATAACTTTGGAAAGAGCAAAAGAAGTTTATCGCGAATATTCAAATAAATATAAATTTATTACAGGTTCAGATGCTCATTCTCTTGAACAAATTGGGAAAGTGAGTACAGAGTTTTATGGTGAAAATAATACATTTTCTGATTTTATTAAATATTTGAATGGATGATTTATCACTTCACATACTTGATATTGCTGAAAACAGTATTAATGCAGGAGCTAAGAATATTGACATAAAAATTTTGGAAGATACAAAACAAGATTTACTAATGATAGAAATTAAAGATGATGGAAAAGGAATGGATAAGGAAATCTTAGAAGAAGTAACCAATCCATTTGTTACAACGAGAACTACTCGAAAAGTAGGACTTGGGATACCATTATTGAAACTCGCTGCTGAGAATTGTGATGGTGGATTGGAGATTAAATCTGAAAAAGGGAAAGGTACAACTGTAAGTGTAACATTCAAATTGTCTCATATAGACAGACAACCACTTGGAGATATTATAGGAACTATTATATCTTTGCTTGCAAATGAAAATAAAGTAGACATTGTTTTTTCTCATAAAAAAGATGGAAATATATTTGAGTTTGATAGTAAAGATTTTAAAGCTGCCTTAAAAGATTTAGGAGTTGAAGAATCAAGTTTTATTTCAATAGCAAATAAATATTTAAAAAAAAATTATAATAACTTTAAATTAAACTAATATGTCCAACGATACATTAGAAAAAGCGAAAAAGATAGCTGCAAAATGGGGAAAAAAGCCTGAAAACATTATTGAGATGATGCATGATGTACAAAATGAATTTAATTATTTACCGAAGGAGATATTACAGGTCCTTTCTAAAGAGGCAAATGTACCGATTGCTCAGATTTACAGCATTGCAACCTTTTACAATGCATTCAGTCTAAAGCCGAAAGGTAAAAATAAAATTTGCGTTTGTATGGGGACTCCCTGTCATGCACTTGGTGCTCCAAAGGTAGTTAGCGCTCTTGAAAGAGAACTGAAAATAAAATGCGGAGAAACCACCCCGGATATGCAATTCAGTCTTGATATTTCAGGCTGCGTTGGTACTTGCGGTTTAGCACCTGTGGTTGTTATTAATGATGATTTATATGGCCCGGTTCCTGCTACTAATGTTAAAAAGCTAATAAAAAAATATGAAAAGAAATAAAATTTTTAGGAGGAAAAATGGCAAAATTAAAAATTGAAGATTTAGAAAAAATTTCCGAAGACTACAAAAGGAAAATGACGGTAAGAGAAGGAGGTGGAAGAGTAAAAGTTACTGTACATATGGGTACCTGTGGAATAGCAGCAGGTGCAAGAGAAATAATGAGTACCTTTGTAAAAGAAATTGAAGAAAAAAATGTTAAAGATGTTATTCTCACTACTTCAGGTTGCGCTGGCTTGTGTAGTAAAGAGCCAATGATAACTGTTGAAGTTCTGGGACAGGCACCAGTTAAATATGTAGAACTTAACCCTGACAAGGCGAAAAAAATTTTTGAGCAACATGTTTTAAAAGGTATATTCGTAAAAGAATATGCTTTATCAATTGGAAGTGAAAAAGTTCAATAGAATTTAAATTTATTAATATGAAAGCATATAGAATTCAATTAATGGTTTGTACGGGCACAGGTTGTGTATCAAATCATGCATTTGATATAAAAAGTGCTTTAGAAAAGGAAATTGCAAAGCATAATTTACAGGCGGAAGCAGAAGTTGTTACAACAGGGTGTAATGGCTTTTGTGGTGCTGGACCTATTGTTGTCGTACAACCAGATGGAATATTTTATCAAACTCTTAAAGTATCAGATATTCCTCTTCTTGTAGAAGAACATCTTTTGAAAGGAAGACCTGTTAAAAAATTTATGTATGTTCCTCCAAAAGAAGAATCACCAATACCAAAAATGTCTCAGATTCCATTTTTCTCAGACCAGACACTTATTGCTTTACGAAATAGAGGAATGATTGACCCTGAAAATATTGATGATTATATAGCAAGAGGGGGTTATAGAGCTCTGGCTAAAGTATTAACCTCTATGACTCCAGATGAAGTTTTGCAAGAGATTAAGAAATCCGGTTTAAGAGGTCGTGGAGGAGGTGGTTTTCCGACAGGAATTAAGTGGGAAACCTGTAAAAAAGCAGAAGGTTCCACAAAATATGTAATTTGTAATGCTGACGAAGGTGATCCAGGAGCATTTATGGATAGAAGTATTATTGAAGGTGATCCTCACAGTGTTATTGAAGGAATGATTATAGGAGCCTATGCTATTGAAAATGTTAGGGAAGGATATATTTATGTAAGAATGGAATATCCCCTGGCTATTAAGAGATTTAATATTGCTATAGAACAAGCAAAAGAATATGGACTTTTAGGAGAGAGAATTTTTGATACAGATTTCAGCTTTGATATTTATGTGAGAAGAGGAGCAGGTGCATTTGTATGTGGTGAGTCAACTGCATTGATGGCTTCAATAGAAGGTAAATCCGGTGAACCGAGAGCAAAATATGTTCACACTGTTGAAAAAGGATTAAATGATTGCCCAACCTGTTTAAATAATGTTGAAACATGGGCAAATGTTCCTCAAATAATTTTGAAAGGTGCTGATTGGTTTACATCCATTGGAACTGGAGATGTTACTCATGATCCATGGGGTGGAAGCAAAGGTACTAAAGTATTTTCATTAGCAGGTAAAGTAAATAATACAGGATTAGTTGAAGTTCCGATGGGAATAACATTAAGAGATATTATATTTAAAGTTGGTGGAGGTATAAAAGACGGAAAGAAATTCAAAGCAGTTCAAACAGGAGGACCATCTGGTGGTTTTATTCCAGAAAGTCTAATTGATTTACCAGTTGATTATGAAGAATTAACGAAGGTAGGTTCTATGATGGGCTCTGGTGGTATGGTAGTTATGGATGAAGAGAATTGTATGGTTGATATGGCTAAGTACTTCTTAAAATTTACTCAAGAGGAATCCTGTGGAAAATGCATCCCCTGTAGGGAAGGGACAAAAAGAATGTTGGACATTTTAGAGAGAATTACTTCTGGAGAAGGGAAGGAAGAAGATCTTGACCTTTTAGAAGAACTATCAATGATGATTGTTGAGTCATCTCTCTGTGCTCTTGGAGGTTCTGCTCCCAACCCTGTTTTAACTACTTTAAAATATTTCAGAGATGAATATATTGCTCATGTAAGGGATAAAAAATGTCCCGCTCATGTTTGTAGACCTTTATTAACATATACCATTGATCCCAAAATCTGTCTTGAGATTGGTCACGGTTGTGGAGTTTGCAAGAAAAACTGTCCAGATGGTGCAATAATAGGTGAAACAAAGAAAGTGCATTATATAGATCCTATGAAATGTGGTAAGTGTGGTGTTTGTTATGATGTTTGCAATTTTGAAGCAATAAAAGTAGAATAAAAAAAGAAAAATATTTTATATAACATAAATTATTAAAAAATGATTACTGTAAATATAGATGGCGTAGAAGTTCAGGTTGCAGAAGAAACTACAATATTAAAAGCAGCCGAAAAAGCCGGGATATGGATTCCCACTATGTGTTATTCTGAAATACTTGAACCCTACGGCGTATGCAGATTGTGCAGTGTGGAGGTAATTAGGGGAAAGCGTTCCCGTATTGTCACCGCTTGTAATTATCCTTTAAGAACTCCAGGGATAACAATAAGAACGAATTCCCCAAAAATTCAGAACATCAGAAAAATAATTATGGAGTTGATGCTTTCTCGATGGCCCAATGTCGAAGTAGTAAAAAATATGGCGAATGAATTAGGGGTTACTCAACCGAGATTTGAATCTCTTGAAAAAGATGAAAGCCCAGATGCTTGCATTTTATGTGGTGCATGTGTAAATATTTGTAGAGATGTTGTTAAAGCCAATATTTTATGTTTTGCAAATAGAGGTATTAAGAGAGAGGTTGTCTTACCTTATGATGAAAAAAATGATGCATGTATAGTTTGTGGAGCATGTGCTTATGTTTGTCCTACAGGGCATATAAAACTGAAATCGCTTGAATATGAAAGGGGTGCATTAAGGGATTTCTTCTTAGGACCCAAGACTGCAATAAATATTCCAACACTGCAAGCTATACCAAGAGTGCCGCTTATTGATGAAAATTCTTGTATTAAAATGAAAACTGACGGCTGTGGAATTTGTTCTACTTTCTGCGAACCTGAAGCAATAAAATATGATATGAAAGATGAAGAAGTTGAAGTTGAAGTTGGGCAAATATTGATTACCACTGGTTTTAAACTTATAGATGTTACTCAAATGCCGCAGTATGGGTATGGAAGGCTTGATAATGTTTATACCTCACTTGAGTTTGAGCACTTGCTAAATTCTACTGGACCAACTGGAGGAACGATTCTTTGTAAAGATGGAACAGAGCCCAGAGCAGTTGCAATAATACATTGTATTGGTTCAAGAGATGAGAATTACAAAAAATACTGCTCAAGGGTGTGTTGTATGTATGCTCTGAAATTTGCCCATCTTGTTAAGGACAGAACTTCTGCTGAGGTCTATCAATTTTATATTGATATGAGAGCGTTCGGTAAAGGTTATGAAGAATTCTATAAGAGATTACTTGATGAAGGGGTGAATATGATAAGAGGAAAAGTTGCTGAAATAGTTGAAGGACCAACGAGAAATGGGCAAAAGCCATATTTACTTGTTAGATGTGAAGATACTTTAATTGGGAAATTTAGAGAGATACCAGTTGATATGGCAATTTTATGTCCCGCATTTGAGCCTTCCGAAGATGCTGAGAAAGTTAGAAAAATTTTATCAATCAGTCAAAGCCCTGATAAATTCTTCCTTGAAAGACACCCGAAATTGGACCCAGTTTCAACTATGACTGATGGTATATTTATTGCAGGAGCAGCACAGGGTCCAAAAGATATTCCTGACTCAGTTGCTCAGGCATCCGCAGCAGCAGCAAGAATTCTCTCACTAATTTCTGTTGGTGAGGTTGCTGTTGAGCCTATTAAAGCAAAGATAATTGAAGAGTATTGTAGCGGTTGTAGAATCTGTAATAACCTGTGCCCATATACTGCAATTTCATTTAATGAAGAGAAGAAGGTTTCTGAGATAAATGAAATGTTATGTAAAGGATGTGGAACTTGCGTATCTGCTTGCCCGGCTTCTGCAATTCAAGGAAAAGGATTTACGGATGCTCAAATACTTGCGGAATTGGAAGGATTATTATCCGTTTAACAGAAATTAAAATCAAATAATTAACTTTAAACTATAAAATATAAAAATGTCAGAAGAGAAAAAACAAAACGGATGGGACCCTAAAATTGCAGCATTTCTCTGTAACTGGTGTACTTATACTGGTGCTGATCTTGCTGGTGTATCAAGATTAAAATCTTCACCTTGTGTAAGAATAATCCGGGTTATGTGCAGTGGAAGGGTTGACCCGACATTTGTATTGAAAGCATTTGAAAATGGAGCAGATGGCGTTTTTATTGGTGGTTGTCATTTTGGAGACTGTCACTATTCTGAAGGTAATTACAAAACTTTTAGAAGGGTAGAATTCTTAAAAGTATTTTTAGAACAATTTGGTATCAATCCTAAAAGATTGCGATTAGAGTGGATTTCTGCTTCTGAAGGTGACAAGTACGCTGCAACAACACTTGATTTCGAAAGAGAAATTAGAGAACTTGGACCATTAAAACTTATAAAAGAATAAATTTTTTGTGTAACTTTAATTATAGAAAATGAAACCAAAACTTGCTTTATACTGGGCTGCATCCTGTGGTGGATGTGAAATTGCTGTTGTTGATATTGAATTAAAAATTCTTGAAGTTGATGAATTCTTCGATATTGTTTTCTGGCCATGTTTGATGGATTTTAAGTATAAAGATGTTGAAGCTATGGCTGATGGTGAGATAGATTTATGTCTATTTAACGGTGCAATCAGGACCTCAGAGAATGAATATCTGGCAAAACTATTGAGAAAAAAATCTAAAATCCTTGTTGCTTTTGGTTCCTGTGCACACGAAGGGTGTATTCCCGGCTTGGCTAATTTTTATGATAAAAATTCTATTTTTGAATTTGTCTATAAAAATAGTCAATCTGTTGATGAAGCATCTAAAGGAGTGTATCCTGTTCCGCTAACCCATATGCCAGAAGGGGAAATTGAAATACCGGAATTCTGGAATACAGTTAAGGCCCTTGACCAGGTTGTTGATGTAGATTATTATGTCCCCGGCTGTCCGCCACAATCATTTCAGATTGCAAATGTAATTGATGCTGTTGTAGACATTATTAAAAATGGAAAACCGTTTCCCCCAAAAGGAACTGTTTTGGGTGCTGGTGATAAAACCTGCTGTGATGAATGTCCTCGAGAGAGAAAAGAAAAGAAAATCAAAAAGTTTTATAGACCGCAGGAAATTATTCCCGATCCTAATGAATGTCTCTTAGATCAGGGTATTTTGTGTATGGGACCTGCTACCAGAAGTGGTTGTGATGCTTTATGTGTTAGAGCAAATATTGGCTGTAGAGGATGTTATGGACCGCCCCCGAATGTTTTAGACCAGGGTGCTAAAATGGTATCTGCACTCAGTTCTGTAATAGATACTCTTGACCCAAATGAGATGCAGGAAATAATAAAAACTATTGCGGACCCGCTTGGTACATTTTACAGGTTTTCTCTTGCTCATTCGATATTGAAAAGAATTCAACCTAAAGAAAAATAAATTAGTATATAGCATTAAAGATTTAGAAATTAATTTTCTGAAAAGTAAAAAATCAAATATATGAAACAAATAAAAATAGACCCAATAACAAGGCTGGAGGGACACGGAAAGATTGATATATTTCTAAATGATGAAGGCGAGGTAGCAAATTGTTATTTGCAGATTCCCGAACTGAGAGGTTTTGAACAGTTTGTTGTTGGAAGGCCCATAGAAGAAATGCCAAGGATTACGACAAGAATCTGTGGGGTATGTCCTGAAGCACACCATATGGCTGCAGCAAAAGCTTGTGATGCTGTTTATAAAGTAACAATACCGTCTGCTGGTAAAAAGCTTAGAGAACTTCTATATAATACATTTTTCACTGCTGACCATACAGTTCACTTTTATGCACTTGCTGGTCCTGATTTTGTCTGTGGTCCTGATGCGCCACCAGCAGAAAGAAATATACTCGGTTTAATTAAAAAAGTAGGACTCGAAGCAGGAGGAAAAGTAATTGGGTTACGTGCAAGATGTCAGGAAATAATTCAAACTCTGGGTGGTAAAAAAATTCATCAGGTAACTGCTATTCCTGGCGGTGTTTCAAAAGGACTTACTGAGGAAGAGAGAAAGAAATTTGAAGAATATGCTCAATATATGGTCGATTTTGGACAATTTACATTTAAAATATTTGAGGATGTTGTTCTTAAAAATTCCGCTTATGTCGATTTAATTTTAAATGGCCCCTATATTCACCAAACTTATTATATGGGACTGGTGGATGAAAACAACAAAGTTAATTTCTATGATGGTAAAGTGAGAGTGGTTGACCCAGATGGAAATGAATTTTGTAAATATGAGCCTAAGGATTATCTTGAACATATTGCGGAACATGTAGAAAGTTGGAACTATCTCAAGTACCCATATTTGAAGAAAGTTGGTTGGAAAGGATTTGTAGATGGTAAAGACAGTGGTGTTTATAGAGCAACTCCGTTGTCCAGATTAAATGCATCTGATGGAATGGCAACACCTCTTGCTCAAGCTGAATATGAAAAGTATTACGAAACACTAACTGGAGACAGGTCTGGTAAAAAACCAGTTCATCATACACTTGCAACGCACTGGGCAAGAATAATAGAACTCCAGTATGCTGCAGAACGAGTGATGGAATTAATTAAAGATCCGGAAATTACTTCACAGGAATATCGTGTTTTACCGACGGAAATTCCAACCGAAGGTATTGGTATTGTTGAAGCACCAAGAGGGACATTAACCCATCATTACATAACAGATGAAAAGGGTATTGTAACTAAAGCGAATCTGATTGTTGGAACAACAAATAATCATGCAGCCATTTCTATGTCTATTAAAAAGGCTGCCGAAGGTTTGATTAAGAAAGGTGTGGAAATTACCGAAGGATTATTGAATAAAATTGAAATGGCATTCCGTGCTTATGATCCCTGTTTTGGATGTGCTACTCATACCTTGCCGGGCGAAATGCCTCTTGAGATTAATATTAGAGAGCCTAATGGCGACATAGTTCAATCGATAAAGAGATTTTAAATTTTTTTGAAATGAATATTTGTTCGTAGAGATTTTTCTATTATTTAAGTTTTATTAAAAAAGCAGATTCGAAAAATTAAATCTGCTTTTTTATTTTTTTACTGTTTTTATTTCTTTAGATTGATTATTTGCGGGAGCCAATATAAAAATTAACACCAGCGTAAATTGATAAACTACCAATTATTCGTGATGATGTAAGTTTTGGGTTAATAGATGGATTTTCATCATCATTTAAATATATACTGGAATCATCTGATATTTTAGTAGTTCTCCCAATTAAATTATTTAACGTATATCGAAGTCCGAAAGTCATTCCGAACATTTCAGCGAGTCTGTAATTATAAGCAGCATTTAAAGCAAATCCAAATCTAAAATTTTCTTTTATTGAACGATATGGCTCGATTGGGTCGGAAGTGTTTATTGTATCGTTATAATATCTTCCGAAAATTGCACTCATATTTATTTCAAGTCCAAAATTGAAATGTGATTTCAAAAGTGGATCAACAAAAATTGCATACTCAAATCCAACTGCTCCATAAGGAATATTAATTCTTGCAAAACTACTACCTGAAGTTTTATTATGAGGTAAAGTATCCCCTATAGGCCAGGATGGGTAAGTAGGGGTAATCCATCCTGCATTAGTATAAGCATTGTTTTGCGACCTTGTAAACTGAGAATATCCAATATTGGTATAAACCCTGAACTGGCTTTTATCTAAAGTAGCAACTGAAAATTTTACAGTAAATCCTGTTGAGAATCCATTTGTAACCCCATAGCTTTGGAAATTATAAAACTCTCCTATTTCACTACCACTTAAATCATGCATTGGAAAATTATATCCACCGTAAGTTTCTATCATAACAATTGGTTTTTTGAATCTTTTAGAACTGCTTTGAGAATAAGCGGTTGAGACAAGGAATAAAATTGCAAAAAGTAAAATAACGAGTTTTCTCATAAATATATTTTTTATTTAATGAATTTGAAAGTTTATGAATTTCAAAAAAATTTTTAGAAATAAAAGTGAAAGTGCGAAGGAGAAGAAATAAATGGAATAATTGCTATATTTGGTGTAATGTTAAGGGAGCTTTAAATCTACTAATTTGGATTTTACTCCTTCGATCAATTCCATTTTTCGAGCCAACTCCTCCTTTTGTTCTTTGGTCCCATATAGCTCACAAATAATTAAGCCTTCATCAGAACAATTTTCAAGTATTCCGTCGTGAATTCCGAGCCGCGTTTTAATCAGACAGCCCCATGCGGTAAGCAATTTTTGTACATTCACTGCTGCGTCTTTTCTTTTTCCCACGAGTATCAGTAATATTGTTTTTTCCATAATATTAAATTTTTACAAATTTATTTATTAATTTATTAAAATTAAATGATATTGATTGCTAATGAAAAAAAATGTAATTATTTAATAGATTTATGATTATAATTTTTAATGATTCTATTTTTCAGGAACATTAAATTGTAATCATATTGAGTTGGCTAATTTTTTAAAAATCTATTCTATGTTTAATTTCAAGATTCTTTTTTGATTTAATAATGGTATATCTGGTTGAATTTATCAAAAATTAAAAAAATTATATTCAAAACTATAATTTATTTTAGTATGGTATTAATCTTATATATTTAATATCTTTAATATATAAAATAAAATATTTTTCAGGAGGAATTATGGCATTAATTGTTGTAATTGATGATGACCCTGATATAAGGGAAGCAAGCACGCTTGTCTTAACAGCAAAGGGGCATAATGTTATTACAGCAGGTACGCCTGAAGAAGGCTATGATCTTATACTTAATAAAAAACCTGACTTGATAATCCTTGATGTTATGATGAATGAACCTGATGATGGGTTTTTCCTTGCTCAAAGATTAAGAAAAGAGAACATAAAAACACCAATTATAATGTATACATCTGTTTCAAAAACGATGGGAATGGATTTTGATAAAGGTGATATTGTTCCTGTTGATGATTTTGTTGAAAAGCCAATTTCACCTGATTCTTTAATTGAAAAAGTTAATAAGCTATTGAATAAATAATTTGCATTATATGGAAAAAGAAAATAAAAGTGAACTCACTAAAGAAATAGAAAGTTATGTAAGTCATTTTGGTAATGACCGCTCTGCATTATTGCCTATTCTACAAGCAATACAGAAAAAATATTCTTATATTTCAAGTTACGCGCAGCAGGAAGTTGCTCGTTTACTTGATATACATCCCGTTGAAGTTTTTGGAGTAATTTCTTTTTATTCATTTTTAAGTTCTGAGCCAAAAGGAGAATACATAATTAGACTCTGTAAAACTATTATTTGTGATATATCAGGGAAAGCAGAAGTTGAAAAGGCTATCGAAAATGCAACCAAAACTAACTTTGGTGAAACTTCAAAGGATAAAAAATTTACTCTTGAATATACAAATTGCCTTGGTATGTGTGATATGGGACCAGCAATGATGGTAAATGATAAAATATATACAAAACTTACTCCCGAAAAGGTCAACGAGATAATTTCCAATCTTAATAATTAAATTTATCTTCAACTCTTAAAAATTTTTTTTTAAATATTAATTCATCAAGAAATGAAAAAAGCATTTTTCATTATTCTGTTGTTTGCAATATGTCTTTCAACATTTGCAGGAGAACCTCCTAAGGGGGTTACTTTACTTAGAGATGCCGATGGTTATACTATTAAATTCAATATACCAGAATATTATTTCAAAGATATTAATGTAAATTCAGAAAGATTCACAGTTTTATCTATTCCCGAATATGGAATAACTCCTGAAATTGGAAAACCACAATTACCTCAAGTAAGTTTCTTTTTATTAATCGGAAAGAACGAATTGTTACCTGAGTATTCAATAATCTTACAGGATAAAACGATAAAGATATTAGATGCAAAGATTTATCCAACACAGATGCCGTGGGAAAAGAGTAAACCTTATAAGGATAGACCTTTCACTATTGATAGAGATTATTACAACAGCAAGGGAAACATAGATGAACCAATGATTAGAATTTCAGAACCATTTGTTATTGGTGGTGCGAAAGGAGTAATGATAACATTATATCCGTTTGCTTACAACCCATCTGAAAATAAGTTATTTATTACGGAAACAGCATCAATAAAAATAAAACTCAAGACTTCCCCGGAACTAAACTTTATACCCCAAGAAGCAATGGGAAAATTTCTTTCAAGTGTTTTTGTTAATTATCAAGCAGAAAGAACTACAGGTACGAATAATTATTTAATTATTACCGCTCCTGATTTTGAAAGTGGGCTGACTCCGTTAGTAACACACAAGCAAGGTTTGGGGTATAATGTAACGGTTGTTAATACAAATGTTACAGGAACAACAAATACAGCAATAAAGAATTATATACAAACTTTATATAATAACATAAATACAAGACCAGAATTTATTTTACTGGTGGGAGATGTGGATAAAATTCCAGATTGGATTGGTGGTGGAGAAGGAACACCGCATACAGACTGGAATTATGCATTGCTTGAAGGGGGGGATTTATGGGTAGATGCTTTCCTTGGAAGATTTCCGATTCAAAACCTTACGCAATTGAGCAATATTATCAATAAGACGATTTTTATGGAAAGCAATATAAATAATCTATGGAGAAAAAATGTTTTTATGGCATCTACCGATAATCATACAATTACTGAAGGAACACATAATTATGTTATAGATACATTTTTCATTCCAAATAATTTTACTGTTAATACAAAGCTCTATTCTTATTACGGTGCTACTACTGCTATGGTTTCTGCTTCACTTGATTCAAATAAAATATTTGCAATTTATTCAGGACACGGTTCTGAAACTTCTTGGGCAGATGGTCCTCCTTTCTCACAGGCGAATGTAAATGCCTTGAATAATACAATATATCCTTTCGTATACTCTTACGCTTGTGTTACTGGGTCATTTCACATATCAGGTGAATGTTTTGCAGAAACCTGGATTAGAATTCCCAAAGCAGGAGTAGTCTTCTGGGGCTCATCTGTTAATTCTTATTGGGATGAAGATGATATTCTTGAGAGAAGAGTTGTAAAAGCACTGTTCAATGACAATTTAAAAAGAAATGCAGAAAACTTTGTTAAGGGAAAAGTTTATCTTGTACAGTACTTTGGTTCAATAACCCCGACAATGCAGAGATATCTTGAAATGTATAATTGTATGGGTGACCCTTCTATTTATCAATTATCTTATGGTCCTGCTATTTCACACACTCCACTTCCAAATACTGAAAACCTAAATGGTCCATATGTTGTAAATTGTACCGTTACTCCAGCTGGTAGTAGTATTCTCTGGACTAAATTATTCTGGACAAGGACATCAACGTTTGATAGTTTGAATATGACAAATACCGGTGGAAATAATTGGACTGGAAATATTCCAGGAAATGGACAACCAGCAATATATAAATACTATATAACCACTAAAGATTCTGCGGGAAGAGTAACTATTCTGCCAATAGGTGCACCAACCAATTATTTTTCTTTTGTTGCTTCACCCGATACAACAAGTCCGGTAATTACACATACCCCTATTACAAATACTCCCAAGACAAATTGGCCAGTTGCGGTTACGGCAACAGTTACGGATAATTTGGGAATTGATTCTGTGTGGGTAAGATGGTATAAGAACTCTCCTTCTAATGGAATTAAACATTTCAAACTTGTGAATACATCAGGTAGTATATTTTCTGCTTTATTTAATTCAACACAGGCAGAAGTTAATTTCAATGATTCTATATTTTATAAGATTTATGCCCAGGACAATGGTTCATTACATAAAAAAGATTCAACAGGATTATATTCATTTAAAATCATTGCTCAGGCAACAGCAATAATTGGAACGGGTACTGTGTCAGTAGGATATCCATTCTACACATATTATATGGACTCCAGGACAGATATGTTATATTTAGCAAGTGAGATACTTGCTGGAGGAGGAGCGCAGGGGAGTATAAAGAAGATAGGCTTTAATGTAATTTCTAATGCAACTCAAACGATGAATGGATTTAAAGTAAAGATGCAAAACACAACGGCGACGACTATATCATCATTTACTAACACTGGCTGGTGGGTCGTATATGATAGTGTTTACACTGTACCAGGTACTGGATGGCAATATATTAATTTGCAGTCTCCATTTAACTGGGATGGAACAAGTAATATACTCATTGAAATTTGTTACAACAATTCCAGCTGGACTTCAAATTCTACTGTTAACGCAACTTCAGCTACTGGTACAAATCTTCATAATCATAGTGATTTATCAAGTGGTGATGGCTGTGTAGATATTACAACACCCAGTTCTTCTTACACTGCAAGACCGAATATATCTTTAATAATTGATTTAGTTATAACTGGTGCGGAAAACAAAACTGTTTCTATTCCTGAAAGATATGAACTATCTCAAAACTATCCAAATCCGTTTAATCCAGTAACAAAGATAAATTTTGCTATACCAAAACAGGGAATGGTAACATTGAAAATATTTGATATACTTGGTAGAGAAGTAGCGAAGCTTGTAAATGAAGTAAAACCTGCTGGATATTATACAATAGAATTTGATGCATCATATCTTGCAAGTGGAGTATATTTCTACAGATTGGAAGCTGGTAGTTTTACAGATGTAAAAAGAATGGTTCTGATTAAGTAAAATAAATTTATTTTAATATTGATATAGAAAAATATTATATATAAATTAAATGAACTTCCTAAAATTAATTTAACAAAAATGCGCGTAACAAAACTTTTATTATTTGTACTAATTACAATATTAATTAGTAGCTTTTCTTTTGCTCAAATTACGGAAGGTATGAGCACGCGAGTTCTGGAAAATTCAGGTCAGATAATAAGGATAGAATATATTTTCAATGGTTATAATCAAACAGAAGTAAAAATTAATGGTGATACATATATTGCTTTATCATCTCCTGGGTTTGCTTCTACTATGATAAAAGGAGAACCAGAAATACCAATATATAGAAAGAGTGTTGTAATACCGGATTTAACTGCTATGAATTTCAGGATACTTTCAGAAGAAACTGAGGTAATTCCAATAGGAAAAATAATTCCATCAAAAGGACATTACACAAGGGATATTGATCCAAATTCAATTCCTTATACTTTTGGAGAGGTATATCAAAAAGATGAGTATTATCCTGGCTATATCGTAAAGCTTGATGACCCATATATAGTTCGTGATTTGCGTGGTATGACAGTGCAAATAAATCCCTTACAATATAATCCTGTTAGGAATGAATTAAAAATTTATAAAAAATTAACTGTTGAATTATATGCAGATCCAAGTAAACAGGTAATTAATCCATTTTATAGAACAAGAGCATTAACAAAAGTATCAAATGAATTTGCACCTATATACAGAGAACTGTTTATGAATTATGGTATTGGTGTAACGAGATTTGACTCTATTCCTGAACCAGGAAGAATGTTGGTAGTTTGTCCTACAGCATATATGACTACAATTCAACCTTTTGTTCAATGGAAACAAAGTCGGGGGTTAACTGTTGTTGTAGCTGAATACCCGACCGTAACTGGTTCAGGTGCGGCGGCAATTAAAACATATATTCAAAATATGTATAATTCGTCTGGTTCAGTAACTTATATTGTTTTGGTTGGAGATGTTGCTGATATGCCAACTTTAAATGGAGTTTATGAATCTGCACCTTCAGACCCATGCTACGTAAAATTAGCAGGAACAGATGCATATCCTGATGCATTTATTTCAAGGATATCCTGTCAAAATGCAGCAAATATTAACTATGTCACTCAAAAATTTATAAGATTTGAAAGGGATATTGAGGTAGGGGCTCCCTGGTATAATAAAGGAGTGGGAGTTGCAGGTCCAGATGTGGGTGGGTCTCCTCCGTATGCTGACTCCATTAGAATGAATTGGGTGAGAGATACTCTTTTACTTGGTGGGTTCACCTCAGTTGATAAAGTGAATCATCCTGCACAGAATGCTCAGGATTTAATGAATGTATTAAACAATGGTAGATTTGTTTTAAATTATATTGGACACGGTTCCGGTACTTCCTGGAGCAATACTGGTTTTAATGTTACAAATGCATATCAACTTACTAATGGTTGGAAAAATCCTTTCCTGGTTGATGTAGCATGCTTAAATGGTAATTTTACTCTTAATGAATGTCTTGCAGAGGCATTACTGAGAGCTGGAGATACACTTAACCCAAAAGGTGTAATAAGTGCGTATGCTTCATCGACAAATGCAAGTTGGGTGCCACCCTGTGATATGCAGCTTGGTGCAATGCACCTGATGGCAAGGCAATATAGAAAAACCGCCGGTGCTATGGCTTTCTTTGGTGTAATGTATGCGATGGATTTGTGGGGAGGTAGTAGTGGGGAAGGGTTGAAGTTAATGGAACAATATAATTTATTTGGAGATTGTTCAATTCTTTTAACAAGAGGTGTGCCTCTTGGTCCTACAATTGCTCATACACCTTTACAAAACACAGAAAACCTGAATGGTCCTTATGTTGTTAATTGTGTGATTACACCAATGAATAATACTACAATAATACCTTCGAAGACAAAAGTGTTCTGGTCAAGAAACAGCACAACTGTTTATGATAGTGTTCTTTTAACAAATACAGCAGGTAATAACTGGACTGCTAACATTCCCGGAAATGGACAATCAGCAATTTACAGATATTACATTATTGCTACTGATTCTGCTGGTAGAGTAAGTAAATTACCTGGCAACGCACCATCAAATGTATTCTCATTTATTGCAGCAACTGATACTATAAGTCCAGTAATTACACATACGCCAATAACAAATACTCCTAAAACTAATTGGCCCATTACTGCTACTGCATCGGTTACCGATAATATGGGAATTGATTCTGTGTGGGTAAGATGGTATAAGAACTCTCCTTCTAATGGAATTAAACATTTCAAACTTGTGAATACATCAGGTAGTATATTTTCTGCTTTATTTAATTCAACACAGGCAGAAGTTAATTTCAATGATTCTATATTTTATAAGATTTATGCCCAGGACAATGGTTCATTACATAAAAAAGATTCAACAGGATTATATTCATTTAAAATCATTGCTCAGGCAACAGCAATAATTGGAACGGGTACTGTGTCAGTAGGATATCCATTCTACACATATTATATGGACTCCAGGACAGATATGTTATATTTAGCAAGTGAGATACTTGCTGGAGGAGGAGCGCAGGGGAGTATAAAGAAGATAGGCTTTAATGTAATTTCTAATGCAACTCAAACGATGAATGGATTTAAAGTAAAGATGCAAAACACAACGGCGACGACTATATCATCATTTACTAACACTGGCTGGTGGGTCGTATATGATAGTGTTTACACTGTACCAGGTACAGGGTGGCAATATATTAATTTACAAACTCCATTTACATGGGATGGTACCAGTAATTTATTAATTGAAATATGTTTCAATAATTCCAGCTGGACTTCGAACTCAACTGTGAATGCAACAGCAGTTTCCGGTTTGAATGTTCATAATCACAGTGATTTATCTACCGGTGATGGATGTACCCAGATAACTACCGTTGGGACTTCTTACACCCAGAGACCAAATATATCTCTAACAATAGATTTAATAGTTACAGGTTTAGAAAATAATTTAACTGGAATTCCAGATAAATATGAACTATTCCAGAACTATCCAAATCCGTTTAACCCGGTAACAAAGATAAATTTTGCTATACCAAAACAGGGAATGGTAACATTGAAAATATTTGATATACTTGGTAGAGAAGTAGCGAAGCTTGTAAATGAAGTAAAACCTGCTGGATATTATACAATAGAATTTGATGCATCATATCTTGCAAGTGGAGTATATTTCTACAGATTGGAAGCTGGTAGTTTTACAGATGTAAAAAGAATGGTTCTGATTAAATAATTTATCAGGATATTAAACTAAAAGCCCCTTTTGATATATTCAAAAGGGGCTTTTTTATTGGTAATCTATTTTATTATTTTATTTTTCTACGAATTCATTTATATGTCTTTTGTAAATCTTTCCTGATTCTGTTCCAGCAAAAACATAATCTCCATTTATTAATAGTGATTTAATTTTTAATTCAGATAAACCTTCATTTGCTTCAAACCATTCCTTACCATTATCAGTCGAATAAAAAATACCGCCGCCCCAGGAACTTATAATTACCGTTTCACCAGAAACAACTATAGAAGTGAGAAACAAATTTTTTATACCTTCGTTATAATCATCCCATCCTTTACCCTGCAAATCACCACGATACAAACCACCACCAAATGTTATTGCAAAAAGATAATCGCTGTTAAATACAATACCAGGTATATCATAGGCTTTATCAAATGTTGCTCTTGTATTATCAGCGCCCTTATCAATTACACAATAAATATTTCCATTTATTCCTGCATAATAATTATTGTTGTTAATTGCAATAGATTGAACCTTACCCAATGTAAGTGATTGAAACTCAGAAAGCCGCCATGTCCTACCATCATCAATGGAAGTGTATAATCCGTTTCCAGTCCCTGCAAAGAGATTGTTTCTATATTGTAGAATTGAATAAACATTTTTGTTCATTAAACCATTGTTGATTTGTTTCCAGTCATTGCCATTATCATAGGACTTGAAAACCCCGCTATCAGTTGCAATGTAAACAGTTCCAATACCACAGGTAACTCCATTAATATTTCCTACGGCTGATAAGTATTTCCCTTGAAATTCTTTTATAATACCGGTGTTGTTATAAGAATACCAGACATTCCCGTTATCCGGTGATGTAAAGACCCTTCCCTGATTGGTAGCAGCGTATATTGTATTTCCGTTTGCAGCCATACAGTTAATTGTTTGATTGCTAACAATACCAGAGCTGATATTTGCCCATTGATTTCCATTATCAACTGAATAATATAAACCACCAAAAGTAGCAGCAAACAGATAATTTCTATATGCGAAAATGGAAATAACTCTGTGACTTGTTAAACCATTATTTACAGGAACCCAACTTGTACCATAATTAATAGAAAAGTAAATTCCTGAACCATCAGTTGCTGCAAAAATGCTGCTTCCAATTACTGCAATTGAATTTATGGTGGTATAGTCAGGTAACCCATTACTTGCTGAGGTCCAGTTTTTTCCATTGTCTCTTGTAACGAAAACTCCATTATATTCCGTTCCAGCTAATATGTATTCTCCACTTACAGCAAGTACTTTTGCATTTATTGAATAACTTACTTTGTACCAATTTTCCCCTTTATCATAAGTATTATAAATACCGTCTGAGGTTGCTGCAAATAACATGCTATCTTTGAAAGCAAGAGATCTTACATTTGAAATACCTTTTATTTGAACCCAGTTATCACCAAAATTTGTAGAGACAAATAAATTTTCTCCTGCAGAAACATAAATTTCATTATTATTAACAATAATTTCATTTATCTCTTGACTAATTAAACCGGTATTTGCTGCCATCCAGCTATCACCATTATCTGATGAACGAAAGAGTCCTCTATCTACTGTGCCAGCAAAAATATTATTACCACAAATTGCAAATTTATTTACATATAAGTTTATTACCCCAAGGTTTATTGAATTCCACGAACTCCCGTAGTTAACCGAGCGGTATATACCCATTGGAGTTCCCACAAAAATTAAATTATCTTTTACACAAATTGAATAAATAATTGAAACTGGTTTTCCCGCCTCTTTCCATTGTGCAAAAGAGAGATTGTAGGATATTGAAATAAAAAGAAATAATAAAATTAATTTTTTCATAAAACCTTATTTTTTAAATAAAGATAGGTTTTTTATTTTTTTAAATAAATTCATTTTATAATTAAGGAGGAATTATTTTATTAATAAATATAACTCCCTACATTAATTTTAGATTGCTTTACCGGAAAGTAATATAGACTGCAATATTATTAAAAGAATCGTGGATATTTTCCCGGGTCGTATTCATGCATCATTTCATAAATCACAGTAAAGACTTCCTCTGCATTGGGTTTTGAGTAATAATCTCCATCGTTTCCATAAGCAGGTCTATGATGTTTTCCTGTTAAGGTTCTGGGGGGTGAATCAAGATATTTATATCCATCTTGTTCGTCTAAAACCTGTTGCATAATATATGCAGTTGCACCGCCTGGTACATCTTCATCAAGGAAAAGTACTTTGTTTGTTTTCTTAATTGAATTCTTTATTATACCGAATCTATCAAAAGGAAGGAGTGTTCTTATATCTATTAATTCAACTGAAACGCCAACTTTTTCTAATTTTGTTATTGCAGTTTTTGCTATGTCCACGCAGGCGCCATAAGTCACAACTGTTATATCCTTTCCTTCCTGTATAATTTCCGGTACCCCAAGAGGTATTGTTATCTCTCCAATGTTTTCAGGTAATAACTCTTTTATTCTATATGCGTTTAGTCTTTCTATTACAAGTCCGGGGTCATCCCCTTTAAGTAAAGTATTATAAAATCCTGCTGCTTGTGTCATATTTCTTGGTACGCATATATGTAATCCTCTAAAAGCGTGAGTTATCATTCCTATTGGAGAGCCTGAATGAAATATTCCAACTAATCTGTGTCCTCGTGTACGAATTATTACTGGGGCTTTCTGACCGCCTTTTGTTCGCCAATGTAATAGTGCTAAGTCATCACTTATTATTTGCAAAGCATATAATAAGTAATCAAGATATTGAATTTCAACTATTGGTTTTAACCCTCTTAATGCTGCACCTATACCCTGTCCTGTAATTGTTGCTTCTCTTATACCTGTATCTGTTATTCTGATATCGCCATATTTTGCCTGTAAACCCGCCATTCCTTGATTTACATCTCCTAACCTCCCAATGTCTTCACCAATTGCAAATATTCGCGGATCTGTTTTAAATGCATAATCAAAAAAGGCGAGTAATATTTCTCTTCCGTCAACTCTTTTTGAGTTTTCTGTATATACAGGTTTTACCTCTTTTACATTTAGAGGACTTTCATCTGATTGACTGTATAAATGTGAGCCGTAGTTATGTTCATTAGATTTCTTGTACTTTTCATTCCAATCAATTAATTTTTGTTTTATTTCTTCTGGTTCATCTTTTAATGAAATTAAAGCATCGTTTGCTGATGCTGCAATCATTCTCCTTGTTGTTTCCAGTGCGCGATACATATCATCATTAATCTTTTTTATTTCTTCTGATTTCTTACTTACCTTGGAAATTTCAATCAATATTTTACTTAATTCATCTCTTTCTTTTTTTATTGGATTAAGAAATTCCTCCCACGCTTTTTGCTGTGCTTTTTTTACTGTTATTTTTGCATCCTCTTCTATTTTCGTTAACTCTTCTTCAGTTGCAAAACCTTTCTCTAAAATCCATTTTCGGAATTGCCTTATACAGTCATATTCTTTTTCCCATTCAAGTCTTTCTTTTGTTTTGTACCTTTCGTGTGAACCGGAAGTAGAGTGTCCCTGAGGTTGTGTTAATTCTGTAATGTGAAATATTGCTGGTATATGTTTTTCTCTTACGATTGATATTCCCTCTCTATATGTTTTTACAAGTTTTTCATAATCCCAACCTGGTACTCTGTAAATCAAAAATCCTTGTTCAAGCTCTTTACTGTATTCAAAACCTTTTAATATTTCGGAAATGTTTGATTTCGTCATTTGATAAATATTTGGTACAGAAATACCAAAGCCGTCATCCCATATAGAAATTGCAAGTGGTACCATAAGTACACCAGCAGCATTAATAGTTTCAAAGAAAATACCCTCTGCTGTGCTTGCATTTCCTATTGTACCGAATGCAACTTCATTACCATTATTTGAAAATTCCTTTAAATAAGAAAGTTCAGGGTTATTTCTATATAATTTTGATGCATATGCTAAGCCAAGTAATCTTTGCATTTGTGAGGCAGTGGGAGCAATATCAGAAGAAGTATTTTTCATTTGCATAAGATTTTTCCATTTACCATTTTCATCAAGTAATCTTGAGCCAAAATGATTATTCATTCCTCTTCCACCAGAATGGGGCTCTCGTACAATATCTGTATCACCATAAAGTTGTGCAAAAAATTGTTCCAAAGTTAACATACCAGTTGCAAACATAAAAGTTTGATCTCTGTAATAACCCGAGCGAAAATCCCCATTTTGAAAAGTCTTTGCCATTGCAATTTGCGGAACCTCTTTACCGTCTCCGAAAATCCCAAAATTTGCCTTACCGAGTAGAGTCTCTTTTCTACCAAGTAAACTTGCCTGTCTGCTTTCGTTTACAATTCTGTAGTCGTTTAGGATTTCCTCTTTTTTGAATTCGTAGTCCTTATTTTTAGCCATATTAATTTTTTTTATAATTAATATTATTAAAACAAATAAATATTCTGTTTAGTTGCAAGGATAAATATTTTATATTTAATTTAAATAAATTGAGAAATTATTTAAATGAAGTTATTATAAATTTTCTTTATTTTTTTAAATTTTATTATCAATATTGATTATTAAATAAATTTGAATTTATTTAAATTTTGCTATGTTTTTATTATATTGAAAAATATTAAATATGAAATAATATGTTTGAAAACATTTTTACACCAGAGGAAATTAGTTTAATTCAGACAAGTTTTTTGAAAATCTGTGAAACAAATTGCTGGGAAATTCATTACAACAGACTTTTTGAATTGGACCCCGAAGCAGTAAAACTTTTTAAGGGTGATATAAAAGACCAGCAACATAGAATAATGACAATGATGAAAACCGTTGTCGAAGGATTGAATAATCCTCAAATTATTATACCTGCAGTTCAGGAATTGGGGAAAAGACATTATGAATACAATGTTAAGGATGAACATTATGAAATATTTAAGGAGTCCCTTTTATACGCAATTGAAAAAGTATTGGCGGATGAATTTACTCCAGAATTAAAATCTGCCTGGACAAAATTTTATGATGTACTTGCTGATGTAATGAAAACTTCTAAGTATTAAAAATTACTTTTGATTTTTAAGGGGATGAAGAAAAAAATTTTTTAATTTCTTCAAGTGCTTCATTGTATCTAGAAAATTCATGACCAGCGTTTTCATATTCAACTATTTTACCTGCTTTAGGGAATGTTGATTTAGTTTCCGTATGATTTAGTAATTCATCATCTTTTGCAAGTAGAAGGAATAGTTTTTTCTGATTTATATATTTAAAAAATTTATTGTTTAGATTTATCAGTTCATCTATGTGCTCCTCTTTCCATTCAAATTTTTCTCCCGTATGATAATTTGTGAGTTCTCCTATATACGGTTTCAGTACTTCATAGGGTTTAATTGCTGGATTTATTAATACTGCTTTTAATCCGTATTTTGCATTTAGCAGCATACCATAAAATCCCCCCAAGGAAGAGCCGATAATATTGGGCTTTCCACTTGCTTCTCTTATAATATCACACAAACGAAAAAAAGCTATTTTGGGAGAGACTGGTAAATCAGGTGCCAGAACTTTAGTGTCTTTGAAATAGTCTTTTGTCTCCTGAGCTTTTCTTGCTTTTCCAGAACTTCTGAATCCATGTATATAAATTATCATTTTTTATTCTAAATTACTATTTTTTGTTCTTAACTTAACAACTATTTTTGTATTATGAAATGATAAATCGAATGAAAAGTAATTTCTTTAAAAATCTTTCAGGTATAATAATTGTTATTTTAGTATTTGCTATTACGGCTTTTATTCTCTTCAGAGACCTATCAACAAAAAGTTTATATGAAGAAGAAGGGACCTTAATAATTAATGGACTTTCTGATACTGTAACTGTATACAGAGATCCTTTTGGTGTTCCACATATTGAAGCGGAAAACCAGAAAGATTTATATTTTTTGCTCGGATACATCCACGCACAGGACAGACTTTGGGAAATGGATTTTATGAGAAGGGTTAGTCAGGGCAGGTTATCGGAAATATTTGGAGTCGAATCTATTGATTATGATAAATTATTTAGAACTATTGGTATTTACAGAACGGTAAAAAAACATTATAAAAATCTTCCAGCAGAAACAAAAGAAATTTTGGAAAACTATTCTGATGGGGTAAATTATTTTATTGAAAGAAATAAAAAGAATTTACCACTTGAATTTGATGCTCTGGATTATAAACCTGATAAATGGGAACCCGAAGATTGCTTTGCAATTGTTAGATTTATGGCCTGGACACTAAACATTTCCTGGTACACTGATTACTGTTTTGGAAGGATTGTTGAAAAATTCGGATCTGAAAAAGCAAAAGATTTTATCCCTGATATACATCCTGAGGCTCCGAATGTGATTAAATCATCTGAAGAAAGAGAGCGAGAGAAACAACAGCAAAAAGAGAAAAAAGAACGAGATACAAATGTAACACAAACCAATTTTAGTGGTGAACTATTTTCTTTTGTAAAAACTGACTTTATTGATGTTTACTTTGATTTTATAAAGAATTATGGATCCAGTGAGGTTCCATCAGGGAGTAATGCCTGGGTAGTTTCAGGAACAAAATCAGAGAACGGAAAACCTCTTATCGCAAATGATCCGCATTTACCGTTGCAAGTTCCTTCAACTTGGTATGAATTAGAAATGATTAATAAATCCGATAATTTTAGGATTGCAGGCTTTTCAATTCCTGGTGTTCCGGGAGTTTTAATTGGAATGAATAATTGTATAGGGTGGGGGATAACAAATTTAATGTGCGATGAGTCAGATTTGTTTTTATTGTCTAATGACTCTAATTCTGCAATAATTGATAGTGTTTTAGAAAATATTTCTGTTAAAGGGAAAAAAGAAGATATTTCATTTACAGTTTATTTAACAAAAGAAGGTCCCATAGTTTCTAATCTTGAAAAAACAAATTTTTTTAACAGTCAGAAATTTATAACAGACAAAAAGAATGTGGTTGTCTTAAAATGGGCAGGATATGATTTCAGTGATGAAATTACTGCTTTATATAATGTTAATAAAGCTAAAAATTGGAATAATTTCAGATCAGCCTTAAAATCTTATGGGGTTCCTGCATTAAATTTTGTTTATGCTGATACTAATGGCAATATCGGTTACTGTGTGGCAGGTAAAATTCCAATAAGAAAGGTTTTTAATGAACAAAATGAAAATATAAGTGCTCTTGCAATTGCTACCAACAGAAATGGCTTTGAATGGAAAGGTTATATTAATTTTGAGGATTTACCATCGATACTGAATCCTCGTGAAGAGTATATTGTTTCTGCAAATAATAGACCTCAGGCAGGATTGAAATATTATATAACGAATTTATATGAACCACATTATCGGGCAGCAAGAATTGAAGAACTCTTAAAAACAAGAAATAATTTCTCTGCTTCAGAGTTTCAGCTAATGCAACTTGATGTAAATAGTCTTCATGCAAAGGAATTTTGTAATTATCTATTTAAGGCAGTTACCTCTCTTACTCTTGATACTTCAAGGAGAGCTAAACCACCGTCATTATATCTTACTGAAGAAGAAAAAGATTATTTACAAATTTTAAAAAACTGGAATTATGAATTTAAATTAATTAATCCTGCTGCTACTATATTCTCTCAATTTGAAATTGAATTATATAAAAACTTATACAAAGAAAAACTTGGAGAAGATTTATATCAGGATTATATAACAATTTCAAGCATCCCTGTTCGTAATACATCCAAGTTGATGCGGGAAAACTTTTTGAATGTATCTATGACTAAATATAATGAATCTACAGGAAAAGGTTTAATTAAAAAAAATGATGAATACAATTACGAAAATCTCCGCGATGCATTAATTAAGAGTTTTAAAGATGCAGTTTTACAATTAAAAAATAGATTCAAAACCTCAGATGCAAATAAATGGGTTTGGGGTAATGTTCATAAAGTTAAGTTCAGACATCCTTTAGGGGCTGTTCCGTCCCTGTCTCCTATTCTTGATGCCGGTCCTTATGAATCTGACGGATGCGGAAATACAATTTGCAATATACAATATAGTTACATTTCTGCATCTAATATGTCGGATTTTACTTCTTATTTTGGACCATCACTCAGATTTATTGGTGATTTATCAAATACACTTGTATACAATTCTATTTTACCACCGGGACAAAATGGGCAAAATATTTCCGTTAATTATCGGGATCAGGTAAGATTGTGGCTTAATGGGGAATATAAACAAACATTTTCCGCAATCGCCGTAAGAGTTGCAAATACAAAAGTGATGAGGTTCTTACCTAAAAAATAATTTATAAATTAGATTTAGAGTTATGCTTTTTAAATGCTGAAATATTGTTGTATAAGTTTAGCAATTCGGTAGGTGAAAATTCTTCCGCTCTACGGGAAAAGTCTATACAGAAAGAATTTATATTAAAATCTGCTAAATAATCTTTTAAAGCATTTTTAAGAGTTTTACGTCTTTTTCCGAACGCTGCTTTTATAAAATTTGAAAATTCTGAAGGGTTTTCTATTTGGTATTTATTGTGAAATGTTAATTTAAATACAGATGAATCTACTTTTGGTTTAGGAAAAAAAACTGTTGGTGGTAAATTAAAAAGCAATTTGAAATTTGCATTCAACTGTGTATGTACTGCAAGGATTCCATATTCTTTTGTACGGGGTTTTGCATTTAATCTTAATGCTACTTCTTTCTGGGTCATTAATATGGCAAAATCAATATGTATTTTACTCTCAAACAGTTTAAACAAAATCTCGGAGGTTATATTGTAAGGGATATTTCCTATTATTTTTAATCTTTCATATACGAAAGAAAATTTTGCTATATCTTTTATAAAATCAAATTTCAAAAAATCCTTTTTCAAAATATTTGCTTTTTTATCAAATTTTTGTTCTAAAACGTCTATACACTTCTGGTCAATTTCTATCCCAAGATAATTTTCGGTTTGATTTAATATATGTTTTGTTAAAGCCCCATATCCAGGACCTATTTCAATTACCAGATCTGATTTTCCAATTTCAGATGATTTTACAATTTTTTTTGCAATATTATCATCAATAAGAAAATTTTGTCCAAGAAACTTTACCGGCTTATATTTTTTAAATTTATCCACAACACAAATATCTAATAAGATTTTTTTATTAACAATTCATTATTGATAGAAACTCTTTGCATAAAAAATTTGATTTTATTAGCCGGAATATTTTTTCTTAATATTCAAATGGCTTATAATACGGTAGTTAAATATAAAATAAAATTGAAATCACATATAATTCATTTATGTTTATATTAAATATTTGTATATTAAAAATAATAAGCGAATTTTGTATAAGGATTAGCTGATTTGTTTGAAGAAGTAAAGAGCAAGATTTATAAATCCGATAGTTTTCAAAAGTTACTTAAACTTCTATCGGAGAGTGGTAACCCCCCTGTAAATTCAGTGGGAAAGGGGATAACTATTTCCAGTTTAAATGGTTCTTTGATTTCTTTTCTTCTGGATTTTCTTTACTCAAATGGTTTTAGAAAAATATTTTATGTTGTTAATAGTGATGAGAAGGTCATAAATATAAAAGATGACCTTTCTTTATTAATCTCAGAAAATATTGTCTCTGCTTTTACTCCAGAAAAATCCTACGATAATGAAGATACTACTAAATCACTTACATTACTTTCTGAGAATAATAATTATATTATAGTTTCAGCTGTTGATAAATTGTTATTTAAAGTAATAGCAAAGGATAAGTATAGCGAAAGTATTTTACATTTAAAACAAGGAGAAGAATTTTTATTTGAAGAACTTATTCAAAAACTTGAGGAATATCATTATCAAAGAAAATATTTCGTTGAGCAACCTGGAGACTACGCAGTTCGTGGCGGTATTATTGATATTTTTGCTGAGAGCTTTTCGGTTCCTGTAAGAATTGAATTTTTTGGGGAAACAATTGAATCAATAAGGGAATTTGATATCAATAATCAGCGCTCAATCAGACAGCTGAGGGAAACTAAAATTCCTATTATGTTATCTTCCTGTATTGAAGATGAAGAAGATTTGCCTGAAAATAATATATATGATTACTTTTCTGATGATATGTTGATTTTAGTTGATGAAGAGTGTTTATCTGATTCGCTTCTTAATAATTTTTTAATAGGAAAAAGTCAAAAAAAAATTATTATAGAAAAATTCTTATCAGCAGATAGTATAATAAATTTTCATTCCTACCCTCAACCAGACTTTAAATCAAGTATTAAAAATCTATATACCAATCTTTTAAAATATTTATCAGAAGGGTATAAAGTTTACATTACCTGTTCGGACTTTAATCAGGTAAAAAGAACAGAAGAATTAATTAAAGAATATGAAGAAGAATTAATAACACTAAATTTTGAAAGTTCGAAAATATTACCCCCTACTTTACATAAAAAAGATAAAGAGTTAGATGAATTCATTAAGTCTGATAAAAACATTAAACAAGCAAAGAGTAAACCCCCATTTGAAATACAGAAAAAAATAAAACTCCTTTCTGAATCTTTAAGTAATGGTTTTATTTTTTCAGATGGGAAAATCGTTATTTATACTGAACCTCAGATATTTAATCGATACTTCAGGCAGTATAGAAAACACAGAAGATATCGCTCAATTTCTCTTGATGAACTTAAGCAACTTAAACTTGGAGATTATATTGTTCATCGAGATTTTGGAATTGGGATTTATTCTGGAATGGTAACAAGAGAAGTAAAAGGTATTAAAAATAAAAGTTATCAGGATTTTATAAAATTAACTTATGCTGGGGGTGATGTTATCTATGTGTCTTTAAACTACATTAATCTTATTTCTAAGTATACTTCAACAGAAGGATATACTCCAAAAATTACGAGACTTGGTGGTGGGGATTGGGATAGAATTAAAGAAAGAACAAAGAAAAATGTCGAAAATATTGCTCGTGATTTAATTTTGCTTTATGCAAAACGAAAAGCAAGTAAAGGGGTCGCTTTTCAGGCAGATACTCATTGGGAACACGAACTGGAAGCAAGTTTTATTTTTGAAGATACACCAGACCAGGCAAGAGCGACTGCTGAGGTAAAAGCAGATATGCAGTCTGAGAGTCCAATGGATAGACTTATTTGCGGTGATGTAGGTTTTGGAAAAACTGAAGTTGCCATTCGTGCCTCCTTTAAAGCAGTGCTTGGAAATAAACAGGTGGCTGTTCTGGTTCCAACTACAATCCTGGCTGTTCAGCATTACCATACTTTCAAAGACAGATTGTCACAATTTGCTGTTGAAGTAGAATCCCTGACCCGCTTTAAATCGAAAAAAGAGCAAAATGAAATTCTTGGAAGACTTGCGGATGGGAAAATAGATGTAATTATTGGGACTCATAGAATGCTTTCTAAAGATGTTAAGTTTAAAGATTTAGGATTGTTAATAATTGATGAAGAACACAGATTTGGAGTTAAAGCAAAAGAAAAATTAAGAGCTTTAAAACCAAATGTTGATACATTAACCTTAACGGCAACTCCAATTCCAAGAACCCTTAATTTTTCTCTTCTTGGCGCAAGGGATTTATCTATAATTAACACACCGCCTAAAAATCGTAAGCCGATTATTACAGAAATTATAAAACATGACTGGAATTTAATATCAGAAATAATACGGAGAGAACTGTCTCGTGGAGGGCAGGTATATTTTGTGAATGATAAAATTTCCGGTTTATATAAAATTGCTGATAAGTTAAAACATCTCTTACCTGATGCAAATATTGGAGTTGCTCACGGGCAAATGGATTCAGAAAAAAATAAAACCCCTATATCTTCAAATTCACTTGAAAAACTTCCGCATTTAGAAAAAGTTATTGTGGATTTTATTGAGCGAAAAATTGATGTACTTGTTTGTACTAAAATAATTGAGTCGGGACTTGATATACCTAATGTAAATACTATTATAATTAATAATGCAAATACATTTGGACTTGCGGAACTCTATCAACTGAGAGGAAGAGTTGGAAGAAGTAGCCAACAAGCATACGCTTATTTTATCACTCCCCCTGCCTCAACTTTAACAAAATCAGCACTGATGAGATTGCAGGCGATTGAAGAATATACAGAACTTGGCTCTGGTTTTAATCTCTCTATGAGAGATATTGAAATAAGAGGCGTAGGAAATTTACTTGGGAAAGAACAGTCAGGTTTTATTCAGCAAATAGGGTTCGAATTGTATCTTGATATTATTAATGAAACTGTCGCACAATTAAAAGAGAATGAATTTTATCAACTATTTTCCGAAAAAGAAAAAAGACCCCCGCAAAAAACTGAACAAGAAATATTAAAAAGTGAACATAAAGCTCCTTTACCTATTGATTTATCAGGAGAAAAAATAAATTTTTATTCTACCCCTTCATTACATTTTATTTTTGAGCATAATGTAAATGCATTTATTCCAAAGTATTATATTGAAGATGAAAATGAAAGAATAAATATATATAAAAAACTTTATGCGATGACTGACTCACCGCTTTCGTTTGAAAACGAGCTAAAAGATAGATTTGGTATTCTTCCTGAGGAAGTGAAAAATCTGCTTAAACTTGTAGAGATAAGAAATCAGGCAATTAATTTAGGAATAGCAAAATTAACTTATTTTGACGACACTCTTGAAATCCATTTCCCAAACGAAAAAGAACATCCTATATATAGTTCAGATTTCTTTACAAATTTGATTCAGTTTATATCTCAAGATAAAACAGGAAAATATTCTTTTAATCAGGATAAAGGAGAATTAATTTTAAAAGTGATTGATTTGAAATTTCCATTTGATTTGCTGAATATTTTATTTATTAAATAAGATTTTGGATTTTTTTTAAAAAAAATATTTGCTGGTTTTTATAAAATAAGATTTTAACAATTTAAAATATTTATGTTATAAATTTCAGGAAACAGGAAAATAAACATTGCTGTAATGAAAAATTTTATAAAGAAAAAAATATTTTTCACTTGACATTTAAATTCTTTTGAGTAATATTATTACTCAATTAAGAGGATAAAAAACTGAAAAGTGATGATAGACTCATTAATCACATCAAAGACGAGGGTAAAGTTGCTTTTAAAGTTTTTTCTTAATACAGAATCTACTTCTTATCTTCGTAATCTTGAATCCGAATTTGGGGAATCCACTAATGCAATAAGGATAGAATTAAATAGGTTTGAAAAAGCGGGATTGTTAAAATCAACCAGAAGCGGTAATAAAAAAATCTTCAGAGCAAATACAAAACACCCATTTTTTCCTGAGATAAACAAAATAATAAGAAAGTATACAGGACTTGAGCAGGTAATAGAACGAGTTACAAAGAAAATTGGAAATGTAAAAAAAGTTTATGCGAGTGGTGATATTGCAAAAGGGAGAGATACACGGAAAATTGACCTGATTTTTGTTGGTGATAATATTGATAAAGAGTATTTAAATAGAATAGTTAATAAAGCAGAGAAATTTATTAAGCGAAAGATTAGCTACACCATTTTTGACAACGGCGATTTTAAATTAAACGGACATAAGTTTAACAAAAAAGATACTTTGCTTCTCTGGGAAGCATAAAGAAGTGAAAAAAATAATAAACAGAGTGCAAAAATGTGACTTATATGGCGGAGCCATGCCCAGAACTCGACAAAAAATAATTTATAGTTACATCAATTTACAAGGTAAATGAAAAGAAATTGTGTTTCGGATTTTTTAAAAAATTATATAATCTTTTTATAATTAAAAGTCAATCAAAAATAAAACTAATGAAAATACAATTTTTATTAATAACACTCATCATTTCCTTGCAAGTATATGCACAGGAAGATACAATCAAATTTGGTCCCCTTGAAACAATGAAAGGTGGTGCTAATTACCACAACTATTCAGATAAAGATAAAGCAAATATAGAAGTAATGGTTATCGGAGGGGTTAAAAGTCCCGGAGTCTACCTTATACCACAGGGAAAAACTCTTATGGAACTCCTTACACTAACCGGGGGAGCAGTTGATGAATCCAATTACGAGAGTTTTAAATTTATCAGAACAAAAAAATTAAATCCAAATCTAAAAGCAGACTCAATCCTTATCCTAAATTACAAGGATTTTTTTGATAGAGATATTACGAAAAACATCAGCGTCCCAAATCCCGTCCTCAATCACGGCGATATAATTGCTTTCCCGATAAAACCCGAAAAAGAATTCTGGGACTACGCCCAAAGAATAACAGGCCTGTTTATCGTACCATTATTATCTATAACTACCTTAATTCTGCAAATAATTAATTTATCAAAATAGAATTTATCACTTTGTTTTATCTTTAATGTAAATTATTAGGTAGATATATGCGTTTGGTGGAAAAAAATAAAATATTTTTATGAATGTTGTTTAGAAAAGCTGAAGATAAAAAGTTACTCCAAATTTATTACATAAAGAATATTAGTTTTTGAAATATTAAAAGAATACAATTTTATGGGTGAGAGTGATTAATGTACTTGTAAGAAATAATAATTAATGTAAATAATCAGATAATAACCTCAATCATAATAAAAAATATTTTAGGAAATAAGAAATTAAATATAATATAGATAAATTATTACTACCAGATTTATTTTATTTGTTAAATAATTCAGATTTTATAAAAGATTTTCACCTTACAGGGTTTTATATATTATCATTACAGAATTATCTGAATACTATTTAAGGAATTAGGGAATTTGATTCTAAATCTATTCTATGAATGTATAACCTTGTTGAGTGTAAGGAATTAGATAAAGAACTTTACAAAATAAAGCATTTTAAAAATTTATTATAATTAAAAATATTAAAAATGGGGGAATATCAAATTTGTAAGCGATGCATAATGGATACAACTGACCCGGACATCATATTTGATGAGAAAGGGTACTGTAACCATTGCACAAATGCAGTAAAGAACATTGAGTACTATAAGACAATTGATAGAGAGCAAGAATTAAAGAAGATTATTGAAATGATTAAGAAAAAAGGACAGGGCAAAAAATATGATTGTATTATTGGAGTAAGTGGTGGGGTTGATAGTTCTTATTTAGCATACAAAGTAAAAGAATTAGGATTGCGACCTCTGGCAGTTCATCTTGATAATGGATGGGATTCCGAACTGGCAGTAACAAACATAAAAAATTTATTAACAAAACTTGATATTGATTTGTATACATATGTGTTGGATTGGGAAGAATTTAGAAGTTTGCAGGTTGCATTTTTAAAATCTTCAACACCAGACTCTGAAATTCCAACCGACCATGCAATTTTAGCTTTAATGAGAAAAGAAGCTGCAAGATATAATGTCCCTATAATTATTGGATCTAATCTTACTACAGAATCAATAATGGCAAAATCCTGGTCACAGGGGTATCAGGATTGGGAATATATAAAAAGAGTTAATAAATTATATGGTACAAGGAGACTAAAAAATTTTCCTCATACAAGTATCTGGATGAGAATTTATTATAACCGAGTTAAGAGGCAGAAAATGTATTTTTTGTTGAATTATATCGATTATAATAAAGAACAAGCAAAAAAATTTCTTATTGAAAATTTTGGTTGGAAGGATTACGGAAGTAAGCATCATGAATCTATATACACAAAATTTTACCAGAATTATATTTTACCTACAAAATTTGGATTTGATAAACGAAAGGCTCATTTATCATCACTTATTGTAGCAGGGCAAATAACAAGGGAAGAAGCGCTTGAAAAAATGAAAGAAAAATTATATGATGAAGATGAACTCAAAGAGCACTTAGAATATGTTCCTAAAAAACTTGGGATAAGTAGAAAAGAATTTGAAGCAATAATGAAGACCCCCCCCGCAAAATACACAGATGTATCTCCGAAAATTCCCCGTCTTATTATGAAATTAGAAAATGAATTTTTTAATGAGATAATTAAAATCAAAAAGCAATTTTTTAAATGAAATATAAAGTAGTTTATATAGATTATAATTTTATAGATAAAAGGTATCCCAATTCCCCCGAAGATGGGGATAGATTTTTTACTTATGGCTTTGGAGGATTGCATTCTCGATGGTTTAAAAAGATAAATCCAGATATAGAAGTTGAATGTTGGAAAGCCGATTCCAGAATTAAAAAAATATACAAGAAAACTATTGAAGAAGTGAACTATACCATATTTCCCGCTATTAAATTTGGGAAATTAGGATATTACTCAAGGTCTTTGCTCAAACATCTCAAAAAAGAAATTTCCGCCAGTAAGAATGTTATTTTTAATGTTTCCAGTATCCGGCATTTGCTTTTTTATACTGTAGCCTTTCAATTAAAAAATGTTCCTCTGGTTGTTCAAAATCACGGAGAAGCCTCGGCTATTTACAAGACGAAAATCAATAAGGGGATCAAAAAGCTCTTTTATCTACTGCAAATCCCGTTTGAAAAGATGGCATTTAAGAATATGGATCTATTTTATGTGCTTGATAAAGAAATCATTTCTTATTTGCCGGATAATAATAAAAATTTAAAAATTGAAGTAAGCACAACCGGTGTGGATGAAGATATGTTTAAACCCTTGGATAAAACTGAAGCCAAGAAATTACTGGGATGGGATACGCAAAAGAAGCATGTTTTATATGTGGGCAGGTTAAACTATACAAAAAGACCTGATATGCTCATTGGCATCCACGAGGAATTCCAGCGAGAAGGCAGAACAGATATTGAGATTGTTTTTGCAGGAACTGAAATAGATGATCCGCTGTACAGCCGTGCGGAAAAAACCGGAATACGGATTTATCCTAAAATACTGCAAACTGAATTGTATAAATATTTATCAGCAGCTGATATTTACATTCTTGCGAAATATAAGGAGGATATGAAATTTTTTGGAATTGGAATGCTACCAGTTCAAGCAATGTTGTGTAATACGCCCGTTGTCGGATATTCGTTAAAAAATTTTGCTGGTGAGATAGGTAAAGTTGGTATTTACACTGAAAATAAAGATGAAATAAAACAGGCTATCTTGAAAATATGCGAAAATAAAATCCATTTCGATAATTTAAGGGAGATAGCTATTAAATATTATTCCTGGAAAACTATATCCGAGCGAAAAAGATTGGAATATAAAAAATTAATAAGAGATTATTATGGCAAATAAAAGTTTTATAAGAAAAGTCATTTACAAGTACGATTTTTTATTTCAATTCTATTGTAAATATTTTTTTAGACCTAAAGATATATTGCAGGAGTTTCTCGATAAGTATTCTAAAAATCATAAAGGAAATATTCGCTTCATTCAGATAGGGGCTAATGATGGGCAATGGAATGATCCTATTTATAAATATATACGAAGGGATGGTTGGCAGGGAATTTTAATCGAACCACAAAAACATATATTTGAAAGATTAAAAGAAAATTATAAAAAATATGTTCATAAATTAATATTTTTGAATGTGGCAATTGACAATAAAAATGGTGAAAAACTGCTTTATAAAATTAGCTTTTCAGAATCGAGATGGGCATCGGGTTTAAGCTCATTTATTAAAGAAGATTTGCAAAAAATGATAGATGCCGGATATGTTGAACGAATGGCAAACAAAGATGGCATTAATCCACCAAAAGATAGAAGCAGTTGGATTTCAGAAGAAATTGTGAAAGTTTTAACATTGGAAACAATAATTGAAAAATACAAATTCTATGAAATTGATTTATTAATGATTGATACAGAAGGATATGATTTTGAAATCATAAAGACAGTACCGTTTGAAATTGTAAAACCATCTGTTATTGTTTACGAACATTCACATTTTAACCCAGATGTGAAGAAACAATGTGAAGAATTTTTACAACAAAAAAGCTATTTGCTAATCAACTGTTAATCAGATACAATCGCTTATTTATAACGATGTGCGGCATTTGCGGAATATTTGCTTTTAATTCAAATATAAAACCTTATCAGCTTGTTTCAATGACTGAATTAATGCGTCATCGGGGACCGGATGATGAAGGGTATATCTTGTTTAATACTCAAAATGATATTTTTGAACATTTCCATTCAAGAGATACGGTTGAAGAAATAAAAATTAAAACAAAAAATATAAGTAATGTAACAAGTGAGAATTATACTCTTGGATTTGGCTTTAGAAGGTTAGCAATTATTGATTTGTCTGCTAAAGGACACCAACCAATGTCTTATGAAGAAAGAGGGTTACATATAGTATTTAATGGCCAAATTTATAATTATTTAGAAATAAGGAAAGAATTAGAATCTTATGGATACAGGTTTTTTTCCAATTCTGATACAGAGGTAATTTTAAAGTCTTATGATAAGTGGGGAGAACTATGTGTGAATCGTTTTAACGGTATGTGGGCTTTTGTTATATGGGATTCAAAGAATAAAAAATTATTTTGCTCAAGAGATAGATTTGGTGTGAAGCCTTTTTATTATTATTATAATCCTGGCAATATGTTTGTATTCTCGTCAGAAATTAAACCTTTGCTTTTATTTGTCAACCCGGAAGAAAATTTAGAAGTTATTAAAAACAATTTCGCTTTAGGAATTTCTGACTATAATGAAGAAACATTTTTCAAAAATATTTATCAATTAAGAGGAAGTCATAATCTGACAGTACTAAATGGTTCTCTTAACCTTTATCGATATTATTCACTTCCAGTAAAAACATATGATGGTACATTTGAGCAAGCAAAAGAATTATTAAAAGAATTAATATTTGATTCAGTAAAAATCAGGTTAAGAAGTGATGTAGAAGTTGGGTATGCATTAAGTGGTGGTTTAGATTCAGCATCTATTGTATGTGTAGCCAGTGAATTAAAAGCAGAAAATAATCATACTTTTTCAATGATATTACCTGAATCTAATTATGATGAATCAAGATTTATAGATTATGTAATTACCAAAACTCGCTTTAAGAAGCATACAGTAAATCCTTCTTTTGAAGATTTCATAAAGGATTTAGATAATTTTGTCTATTACCACGAAGAACCCTTTGGAGGATTGTCATTTTACGGGGAAAATAAGGTGAGGGAATTAACCCATAATAATGGTATTAAAGTATGTTTAGACGGGCAGGGGGCGGATGAGATTTTTGCTGGATATCCTTCAGTATTAATGTATTATTATAAAGATTTAATAAGTGACCTGAAGTTTTCAACATTCTTAAAGGAGTATAAAAGGCTTAATAATAACAGAAACCCTAAATTCCATGAAGTTTTTAAAAATATATTATTTTGTAAACAAAGGATAAATACTAATTTCTTGAAAAAAAAATATCCTTATTTGAATTTTAAATTACTTCTAACAGAAAATAATTTATCCTTTTCAGAATTCAAGAATTATCCTAAATTTAATTCTTCTTTGAATAATGAGTTATATAGTTTAATTTTTCACACATCCTTACCGAGATTTCTTACTGGTGGCGATAAAGTAGCGATGTCTTTTTCAGTTGAAAGTAGAAATCCTTTTCTTGATTATAGAATCGTAGAATTTGGACTATCTTTGCCTTATAACTATAAAATATGTAATGGATATATGAAATACATTCTAAGAGAATCAATGAAAAGTTTAATTCCACCTGAAATATATAATAGAAAAGACAAGATAGGATTTATATTACCAGAAAATAGATTCACCAACGAAACCCTGCTTAATCAAATTAAAGAAATTATATTTGGCATTAAAGATAATGATGTAATAAATATCAATTTATTTAAAAAACATTTCTTTGACAACTCAATAAATAAAAAAGACTGGAAATTCTGGAAGACATTTTCTTACCTTATGTGGTATAATAATTTTATAAGAAATAATATAGTATGAAAAAAATATCAAATAAAAATGAAATATTTTTAATATTGATTCTCGCTTTTATTTTAATTGTAAATTTATTTGGGGAGAAGCTTTCTTATGAACATTGGAAGACATGGGATGCGGGGGGATACACAGAAAGAACAATAAATTTTGATAGAATGATTATAAATAAGGAGATAAATAGATATTATATACAGCGGATACTTACCCAAGCTTTAGTTTGGGCTAGTGCTAAGATATTGAATAAAGAGATTACCATAGAATATGTTGAGAAAGCTTTTTTATTTATAAATATTATCTGCATAATATTTTCATTATTAATATGGTATAGAATTTATCGGCTTGTAAATTTAGATTCTTACCAAAGATTATTAGGTATAATATTGTTGTTTTATACATTTCCCATATTAAAACAAAGTATGTACTACCCTATACTCAACGATATGCCTGCTTTTTTAATAGGAATGGGAATGTTATATTATTATTTAAAAAATTCGATTATTAGATTAATTATATTATCGGTTATTGGTAGTTTTGTTTTTCCGACATTAATTTATCAGGGAATTATTTTGATAATTTTTAATAGAAAAAATAATATTAATTATGAAGAGATATATGAAATTTCGAAAAAACGAATACTTATTATTATTTCATTTTTGTTTGTATTTTTATATTTAACATTTATTTATAAAATCTTTAGATTTAATCCATCTATTATTGAAAGCTACAATCACTCATCTATGCAATATAGTCCTATTATTGTATCTTTTTTTAATTTTAGCGTCTTTACTGTATGTTTATTCATTTACTTTGTAACTTTTATTTTATTAAGGAGCGATATGTATTTGAAGAAACTTATATTAGAGATGTTTTCTAAACATAGAATTGTACTAATTATTTTTTCACTATTATTAATATTTTTGGTGAAATCAATACAGAATGTCTTATCCGGATCTGATAGTCCCTATAGTTTTTTTTGGTATTTAATTGACATAGTAAGGCACAGTATAGCTGCTCCGATAAAATTTTTAGTTTCACATTTTGTTTACTATGGAGTCTCAATTGTGCTATTAATAATCTTTTTTCCGAAAATATCTGAATCAAACTTAAAATTTGGATATGGATTTACGATATTAATTTTGATTTTTCTAATAAATTTAATTAATTCTGAAAGTAGAGAATATATAAATTTTTATCCCTTTTTAGTTTTTTCTCTTGTTGCAGCTTTGAAATTGCATTTAGACAAAGAAAAAATATTAATCATCTTTATTTTTAACTTAATATTATCTAAGTTTTGGTATATAATCAACACTACCGAATTTTATGGAAGATTTACGGAATTCCCTTGGCAGAACTATTTTATGAATCATGGGCCTTGGATGTCTTCAGAAATGTATTTTTTATATCTTAGTTTATTTATATTATTAGTTATTGTAATTAGCTATATATTTAAATGTAAATCTCCTTTTTATAATATTATAAATAATAAAAATGTCTAGATTATCTATAATAATTCCATGTTATTTTAATGAGGAAAATATTCCTCTATTAACAAAACGACTTATTGAAAATGAGAAATTATTTGATAAAGATGTAAATTTTGAATACATTATGATTGATGATGGCTTTAAGGATTTAACACTGAATAAATTAATCGAATTTAAAAACAAATACAATAATAAAGTAAAAGTAATTAAATTTTCTGGAAATTTCGGCTCATATAATGCAATACTTGCTGGATTAAATTTCGCAACAGGAGATTGTTGTAGTATATTAACAGCAGATTTGCAAGATCCACCCGAATTATTACCTAAAATGTATGAATATTGGAAAAAAGGTATAAAACTGGTTGTTGCTAACAGAGAGAATCGCGAGGATCCACTTTTTAACAAACTTTTTTCCTCTTTATATCATTTTTTAATGAAAAAATTTGCGCTACCAAATATTCCCAGTGGAGGGTTCGATTTAGTGCTATTTGATAAACAGCTAAGAGATGAAATAATCAGAATTGATGAAAAAAATACAAATCAAATTTATTTATTATCTTGGTTACGTTATGATTATGTGAATATACCATATACAAGAAAAAAAAGAGAAGTTGGCAAATCAAGATGGACTTTTAGTAAAAAAATAAAATTGTTTATAGATTCTTTTGTAGCATTTTCTTTCTTTCCAATTAGGGTTATTAGTATTACAGGGTTATTATTAGGATTTGTAGCTTTTCTTTATGGGGTTTTTATTATTATAGCAAGGTTATCTGGTCTCATAGTTCTACCTGGTTATGCTGCTATAATGGCGGTATTATTATTTGTATCGTCATTTCAGATGATTTCAATTGGTATTATAGGTGAGTATTTATGGCGAACTTTAGATGCTACACGAAAAAGGCCTAATTACGTAATTGAAAAAATATATTAATTAATAAATAATAAAATTTGTTTCAGAGTAATTGTAATGTAATATGAAAATTAATTAATAATGATTTTTAAAATAATTTTTGCATACTTTGCCAATTCAATAATTGTTCTGTTTTAAGGAAAGTTATTGGGGTAAAAACAATTATTGTAAAAATTTTTATTATTTATTTATTAGAATAAATTAAATGATATTTACAGAGAAAGAATCACCTAAAATAATTAATCTACCCAAAATACCAGATAATAGAGGAAATTTAACATTTCTCGAAAGTAAAATACACATTCCATTTGAGATTAAGAGAGTTTACTGGATATATGATGTGCCCGGAGGTGAAATAAGGGGTAGTCATGCCTATCGAACATTGAAGGAATTTATAATTGCATTGTCCGGCTCTTTTGATGTGGTTTTACATGATGGAAAACAGGAGTATAAATATTCCCTTAATCGTTCCCATTACGGTTTGTATGTGCCTGAATTTTACTGGCGCAGGCTGGAGAATTTTTCTACCAATGCCTTATGCTTGATACTTGCCTCTGATTTTTTTAAACCTGAAGAATATATTAGAAACTTTGATGATTTCAAAAAACTGGCAGCAGCTAAAAGACTATAATACAACAGTTTACGATTGTTCGATGATTAAACTTCCGCAGATTGAAAATACTGCAGGGAATATTACTCCCATTGAGAATTTGAAACAGGTTCCTTTTGAAATAAAAAGAGTTTATTATCTTTATGATATTCCAGGGGGCTCAGAAAGAGGAGGACATGCACATAAAGAATTATTTCAATTATTAATAGCAGCTAGCGGTAGTTTTGATGTTTTGCTGGATGATGGAATAAATAAAAAGATCATCAATCTGACCCGACCTTACTGGGGATTGATTATTGTACCAGGCATATGGAGGGAACTGTTTAATTTTTCATCGGGGTCAATTTGTTTGGTATTAGCTTCTAACTTGTATGATCCAGATGATTATATAAGAGAATATAATCAATTTTTGAAGTTAAAAAATGGAAAATAATATATATATACATCCTAATGCAGATGTAAAGACAAAAAATATTGGTGCTGGTACTAAAATTTGGCAGTTTACTGTTATTTTAGAAGGGGCAATTATAGGTTCAAATTGTAACATAAATTGTCACTGTTTTATTGAAAATGATGTTGTCATAGGTAATAATGTAACAATAAAGTCCGGTGTATATTTGTGGGATGGCTTAAGAATCGGTGATAATGTATTTATTGGACCCAATGTAACATTTATCAATGATAAATTTCCTCGGTCAAAGATATATCCAGAAAAATTTCTGGAGACAATCATTCTCGAAGGTGTTTCAATTGGAGCAGGTAGTATTATTATGGGAGGAATAAAAATAGGGAAAAATAGTATGATAGGTGCTGGGAGTTTGGTTACCAGGGATATTCCAGATAATCAGTTATGGTATGGAAATCCTGCGAAATTTATAAGAGAGTTATAAATGGATATAAACATTAAATTTTTAGACCTTCAAAAAATAAATTCTTTTTATAAGAGAGAGATAGAAGAAACCTTATTAAAAGTTTTTCGAAAGGGATGGTATATTCTGGGTGAAGAAGTTGAAAGCTTTGAGGAGAATTTTGCAAAGTACTGTGATGTAAAACACTGTGTAGGCGTCAGTAACGGCTTAGATGCTCTGGTGCTAATATTCAAAGCCTGGATGGAAATGGGAATATTAAAAGAAGGGGATGAAATTATTGTGCCTTCTAACACTTATATTGCAACCATTCTTTCTATTACTCAAAATAAGTTACAACCGGTATTGATAGAACCGGATATTAATACATATAATATTAACCCATCCAAAATTGAAGAAAAGATTAATGATAAAACCAGAGCTATCATGCCGGTACATCTTTACGGCCAATGTGCAGATATGAATGAAATAAACATAATTGCAAAAAAATATAATTTATTGGTTATCGAAGATGCCGCCCAGGCTCATGGTGCTGTATATAACGGTAGAAAAGCAGGTAGTTTAAGCGATGCAGCAGGGTTTAGCTTTTATCCAGCAAAAAATTTGGGAGCCATAGGAGATGCAGGAGCTATTACAACGAATAATGATGAACTTGCTGAAATTATTCGTGCCTTGAGAAATTATGGATCACTTAAAAAATATGAACATAGCTATAAAGGATTTAACAAAAGGTTGGATGAAATTCAGGCGGCTGTATTAAATGTAAAACTAAAATATCTGGACCAGGAAAATCAAAGAAGAAGGGAAATAGCCCAATTTTATCTGGAAAATATTTACAACAACAATATTATTTTACCATTCACCAATCACCAGTCGCCAATCACTAATGAATTATCTCATGTATGGCATCAGTTTGTAGTACGAACAGAAAACAGGGATAAATTACAAAGATATTTGACTGAAAATGGAATTGAGACATTAATTCATTATCCAATTCCGCCTCACAAACAGTTGGCTTATCAGGAATGGCAAAATCATTTCTATCCTGTTACTGAAAAAATTCATAATGAAGTATTAAGTTTACCAATGGGAAGTCATTTAGAAAATACGGATATAGTATATATTACTGAAAGATTAAATGAATATGAGTAAACGAGTTTTTATCGGTCTTAATAATATTGCAGGTGTTGGGCTTGCATTGAAAGAAGGTTTTGAAAAACTGGGTTTTAAAGCTGATTTTTTTTCTTCGGAAAAAACCATGCATAAGTACAATTATTTTGACAATGATAATTATTTAGTGCATCGTATTAATTGGTCAAGATTTAAATTCATCCGCTATTTTCAATCTTTTATGTTTATTTTAAAATGGATAATGAAATACAAATATTTTATTTTTCTTCAAGGTAGCGAAGGGTATTTGTTAAGCCACTTTAAAGATATCAAATTATTAACCAGAATTGGTAAAAAGGTAGCGGTTGTTTTTACTGGCTGTGATGTAAGATTACCGGATTTGGTAAAAAAGTTTAAATGGAATCCCTGCTCTAATTGCCCTGAATCGTATAAACATTTAACAGGATGCCGTTTGCCAGATAAATATAGTAAACTTGAAAAGTTAAAGAAAAACTTTGAGTATATTTTCAGTCATGATGAATGTGCGGGTTATTTTCAACCAAATTATTTTCCCATACTTTTTCCTGTCAGGGATATCAGAAAAAAATTTTTTCTTAATTCAAATATGTCGAAGAACAAGAAATTTACGATTGCTCATGCTCCATCAAATGAAGATTATAAAGGAACAAGGTATATTTTTAATGTCATCAACCAGCTAAAAAATAAGTTTGATTTTGAATTTGTTATTTTCCAAAATTTATACAGACAGGAACTTTATCAGAAAATTACTGAATGTGATCTTATAATCGATCAAATGTTAGTAGGATCTTATGGCATATTATCAGTTGAATCCATGTATCTTGAAAAACCGGTAGTTTGTTATATACGTCCCGATATATGGGAAAAAATAAAAGATGAATGCCCTATTTATAATGCCAATCCTGATACATTGTATGATGTTTTAGAGAATATTTTGAAAAATCCTCAACAAATAGAGGAAATAGGAAGAAAATCAAAAGAATATGCCATCAAATATCATTCTCCCGAAAATGTTGCAAGGTATATTATTTCTAAAATTGAGGAACGATATTGAAAATACTTAAAGATTTTACTAAGGATACGATAGCTTATGGATTAGGAAGGGGGATTAAAAAATTTATTGGCTTTTTTCTTCTTCCATTTTATACTCGTGCTTTAACTCCTTCTGATTATGGTGTGCTTGAGTCACTTGGATCTTTTATTCTCTTTGTTTCTGCATTTTTTAACCTTGGTCTTGATACTGCTTCCTGGTTTTATTTTTTTCAACCTAAGGAGCAAGAAGAAAGAGGAAAAATTTTATTTACTACTTTTACTTTCAGGCTATTTACAGTATTCCCCTGTATTATACTTTCTTTTTTTTCAAGAGAAATTTCTCTTTATTTATTTGATTCTGATTCCTATACAAATGTGGTGTCTACTTCCTGTATGTTAATCCCTGTGAATATGTTGACAAGTGAGCAGGAACATATTTATAGATTCTATAGAAAACCCTGGCGATATAATTTATTAACAATAATCAAGACTCTTGGAAATTTAACACTTGGTATTTTACTTGTAGTGAATCTTAAATGGGGAGTTTACGGTGCACAGATAGCCAGCCTTATTAGTGGTTTTATAGTTATAATATTTTCTTTTTTGTTCTATACGAGAAAAAAATATACTTATAAGTTTAGTTTTCATTGGGCTAAAAAGTTACTGAAATATGGATATCCTCTTGCTATTGCTGGTCTGGCTGTATGGATATATTCCCTTTCTGATAGAATTTTATTACTAAAATATCAGGATGCATTACAGGTTGGATACTATTCTATAGGGTCAACCTTTTCTCAACCGCTTGGTCTTTTAACTATGGCTGTTCAAATGAGTGCCGGAGTCTTATTTTTTGAAGTATATAATAAAGAAGAAGATTCTAATAAGCCTGAGAGCAAAAAAGCTATCAGGGATATGGTGAAATTATTTACTATAGTAGCTTTATTTATTACTTCATTTTTATCAATATTCGCTTATGAGATTGTGTCAGTGGTTACTACAAAAGCATATTTACCGGGAATTACCGTCATTCCAATTTTACTTTTTACTATGATTATTACGCAAATCAAGGAGACAATCGGAGTGGGAATTTCTATAAGTGAAAAAACATTTTATTTTACAATAATTGTATTCATTTCTGCATTTATTAATGTGGCTCTGAATTTGCTTTTAATTCCCGCTTACTCTTATTTTGGTTCTGCAATTGCTACTTTAATAACTTCAATAGTATCTCTGGTTTACATTTATACTATATCTCAAAAATATTTTAAAGTAAATTATCAGGTAGGAAAAAGTTTAACTACGATTCTAATATTTTTTGTTTTAATTTCCTTAATCCCTTTTATGGAAATAAATTATTCAATAAGAATTCATCTTATCTTTAAAATACTTCTTTTTGCTTTTTTAAGTGCAGTCCCTTTTTTAATTGGTTTTGTAAGATATTCTCTATTTAAAGAAGTATTAGTTAAATTAATACCCGGAAAAGGTAAATGAGTCTTCTTTCCTCAATATTAATTCTCTTTGGTTTAATTTTTTTGATTTTTTTACTGGCACATTGGAAACCGGATTTCTTTTTCTGGTTATTTTTCATTTTTTCTTTCGATCCAGGTGGAATTTTTGAAAATTATCTTCTTTCAAAATTGGTTGGGAAACTAAATGCTTCTGATGTTTTCTTCTTCTTAATGTTGGTTATATTTTTATCTGTAAAAAATAAAGCACCTATTTTAAGCAAAGATGAAAATTTCAGAAAAGTTTTCAGATATCTGATATTTGTTGGGTTTTATTTCGTTTTCGTTTATGGCTTGATTATTCCTATTTATTATGGTAGAGAAAATTTTATTTTCTTCCTACAAAAAAACAGACTCTTCATAATGGCTTATCCTGCTATGTACATAGTATATTTCTTTGCACAAAGAAGTATAGAAACATTTTTTAAATTACTTGTTTTTGTTTCATTTGTATTTTTAACCCTGTATTTAATTACTTTAACAACAGGTATTGAGATTATTCCTGTGATGGAGTTTGAAAGATTTGGCGGAACCGGTATTATGAGGAAAGCAATGTTAAGTTATGGATTAATGGATTGGATGCTGTATTTTGGTATTATAATATATTATTTAAGAAAAAAAGTTGATATCAAAATAAAAATTAGTAGGTATGTAATTTACTATTCAGCAATATTGATGGCTATCACAATTTTAATTACATTAACCAGAAGGGATTTAATTAACATTATTGCTTTCCCTTTACTTATAATATTATTCATTTCATATTTATTTAAATTATCAAAAACAGTTGCTGTATTTAAAATAATTTTCCCTGCAATTCTTGTGTATATTTTATTATCAGTAATTTTTCCCGAATACACAGAATTTGTACAAAAAACTTATGAAGACATTGCATACCAAATATTACCAGCGGAAAGCCCCGGTGCTGAAAAGGATTATAGAGTTGCAGGTGAAGGGGATATGAAATATGTATTTCAAATTTTTAAAGAGCACAGGCTTTTTGGTATTGGAGCTGTGACAATGCTATGGAGTGATGTGGTTTTTGCAAAACAAATGGGCGATACTTTCGCTATGGCTCTTGATGCGGGGGCAGAGGTACCACTGTATGGTGCGTTTATGCATTTTGGAATAGTTGGTGTGTCAATACTTATACCTATTATTTTTATCCTTATGAAATATGTTATTACATTAATCAAGATAATAAGAAAAGACCTTGAGGTATTATTACGAAGGAATCCAATTAAAATAATCATATTAATTTATTTAATATCAGTAATAATTTTTAGGTTTATTGTAGGGTTGGGTAATTTTAGTGATTTTTTAAATCCATTGGGAACTTTTAATCTCTACTCTTTATTGGGTATGTTATATGGACTTTCGAGGGAATATTATTGTAATGATTATAGATCAAATACTAGTACATTGTTGAACAAATAAATTCCTGTTATAAGAATACGGAATCAAATTCAGAAGGAAGAGATGAGATAAGATAATTTTTTCAGTTAATATGATAAGTAAATTTTTGATTATCTTTTGCTTAAAATTGAAAATTAATATATATAGATAATTTATACATTTTAGATTTTTATTTGAAACCAGTTTTATCAATTTTTATTTTCTAAGGATTCGACTTATTTAAATGTTTTACTTACCTCACAAATTATCTTTGCTAAAAAATTATGTTAAAAATAATTAATTTTTGGAAATTTTCTAACATTAGAAATAAAAAGAATTTATTTTATGTATTGTTAATATTATTTGCGTCGGGTTTTCTTTATATTATTTCAAAATGTTGTTTAATTAAATTTATTATTAAATTACTAAATATTAAAATAAATAATCCTAATAATTTTCAGGGTTATATCGAGAAAATGTCTCTAATTTTATTTGTAATATTTCCATTGCTTTTAATTTTTTTTCTTTTAAGAAGAAATGAAAAAATTAAAAAAGTTTTAGAATATGTATTAAAATTAATTAATAAAATTATATTATTAATAAATTTCAGAATTTTAGTAGTTTTGTTTTTTATATATTATATTGTTTTGATGTATATTGGAATTTCCAATTATGATTTAGGATATGATGAAGCCTGGTATATTCATTGGGGGAAAAATTTTATTAACAATCTCTTCCCATATTCTACATTTAATGAAGAGATTGATAGAGTGGATTGTATTTCTATGCTTCCATATTATTGTTTAATACCATTGTTAAAATTTTTTCAAATTTTTAATTATTTTGGGGTAAAGTTATTATCTTCATTATTATCTACATTATCTTTAATTATAATATATTATGTTTTAAAAAAGAATTATAATAACAAAATTGCATTTTTTAGTATTTTATTTATCTCTATTCAACCTGGTTTCGGTTTTGTTATGACATCATTTTTTGGTGAACCATTGGCCATTTCTCTGATGATTTTAGCTTTTTATTTTTTTACAAATAAAAATTCTATATATTTATCTTCAATTCTTCTCGCTGTAGCAATTCATACAAAATTTCAATTAATTGTGATAATATTTTTATTACTTCTAATATCTTATTTATTAATAAAAGATTTTAGATTTTTGAAATTATTTTTGTTTACCTTAATTTTTACTTGTATAATTTTTACTATACGACTTATACCTGTTTTAATATTTGATTATAATTTATTCTTAAAAACATTACGCTCATATTTTGGATTTTTAGTCTCCTATCATTCTAGGGAAGGTTTAGAATTTGCTTTGGATAAAATTCAATTATTTAATAGATTTTTTCCACTAATACTTTTTATTATTATATGTTATTTTTCATTATACTACATCAAAAGTAGTTTTGATAAGATTATATATTTACTATCATTTATTATTATTACTTATTGGATTTTTTTCTTTAATTTTACTACTTACCGACATTTGTTTATGGGACTGGTTCCTCTTTCAATTCTTTTTGTGAGGTGGATCTATTCGCTGTATTTTGAATATAATAATTTAAAAATATTTAATATTATAAATTTAAAAGATGGGATATTAAAAATATTTTTATTATTTTTTTTATTTTGGGGGTTTTCAACAAATTTAATATATGCATATATTGGTTATAATGATGGAGTGCAATTTGATATGGATGGTTTTAAAAGTAGATTATTTTCGAAAATTGAAGTAGATAATTCCCAAAAATTCTTTTATGAGGAAATAAAAAAAATAATTTTTAAAGATGATTTAATTTTTTCAGAGTCACCCTATTTAACAAAATTTCACTTTGATAATAAAGTTTATGAAATAAATAAAATAAAAGAATTTGTTAGTATTAATGTTAATAAATATGTGATAATATCTCGTGAAACATTCTTGTATTCACCAGATAAGGAATTTAAAAAATTAAATGATAATAATATTGATTATAATTTAATACTTAAGATAGGAGATTTTTATTTATTAAAAACTATTAAGTAATTGATAATATGAAGTTTAGTTTGAAATATTCAATATTTAATGAAGCTGATTTCAAACATTATAATAATAAACTTGCTAAAAAATATAATAAAGTAAGAGCCGGGAAACAGGCAGTTTTTTTTAATTAGAAAATAAAATGTTGAAAAGTAAAGTTGCCATTATAATAAATACTATTGGGATTTTTGGAGGTGCAGAAAGAAGATTTACAAATCTTTTTAAGTATTTATATGAAAAATACCCAGATAAAGTATATTATTTCATAAGTTATAGTTTATACAATAGGATTAAAGAAATATATCCTGATTTCAAATTTGATAATGTATTTTATATTGGTCCGGAAGAAAAGAAAAATTCAAGAATTTTAATCACATCAAAAGTTATTAAAGCTAATATAAGTGAAAAGAAGTTATCTTTTTTTAGAAAGTTTTATAAACTACAGAAAAACTATTTTTTTCAAAAAAATTTATTCAGGGAAATTCATAGAATAACTGAACAGAAGAATATAAAAGTATTTTTAGGAGTAGCATCCGGTATTTTACCACTATATTTTTATTACAATGGTAATTATAAAAAATCAATTATATTTTCTAATATGGATAGCTGGTTTACTGATGTGGTGAATGAAAAAGATTTATGGTATAGAAAATACAGTTCCTATAACCTTGCAATGCTGAAATCTGATCTACTTGACTTTTTAAATCCATTTATTCTAAACGGAGTTAGAAGTAGGGGAATAAATATTGATAATGATAGAGTTTCAATTGCTCCTTGTTCTTTTTCTGATTATTCGAAATGTAATTATGGTAATAAAACAAAATTTCAGGTTGCATTTTCCGGAAGACTTGAACAGAGAAAAAATCCAATTTTATTTTTGGAGGCTGCGATAGAGCTGAGCAAGAAATATCCTGATATTATGTTTCATATTATGGGGGAAGGAAGATTATCTCAAACCATAAGTGAAAGATGTAGAATGATAAATTCTAAAAATATTATTTTCCATGGTTTTCATCCCAATCCACCTGAAATATTAAGTGATACCTCTGTATTTGTATCTATACAGGAAACTAACAATTATCCTTCTCAAAGTGTTTTAGAGGCGATGGCTTGCGGAAATGCTATTGTTGCTTCTGATGTCGGAGATACTCGAATGTTTATTAATGAGAAAAATGGAATATTAATTAATCTAAATAAATCAGAATTAATAAAAGCAATAGAAACATTGTATTTAAATAGAACATTATGCAGAGAAATGGGTGAGTTTGCATATAAGTATGTCAGGAAGGAACATACAATAGATAGAGTAGCAGAATATTATTTAAATTTATTTGAAAGAGCAGAAAAATTAAAAAAGTAATATGAAAATTTTAGTAACCGGAGCTGGGGGATTTATTGGCAGTCATTTAACTGAATTTCTTGTTAAAAAGGGTTTTCAGATTGTGGCTTTTCTTAGATATAATTCATTTAATAAATGGGGGTGGCTCGATTATTCTGAATGCCTGAAAGATATTGAAATAATTACAGGAGATGTGAGAGATTATGATTCTGTTTATAGTGCTATGAAAGGGTGTAAGGCAGTTTTTCATCTGGCTGCTCTGATTGGTATCCCGTATTCTTATATTTCACCTTTAGCTTATATTAAAACAAATGTTATAGGAACTTATAATGTACTTGAGGCTGCAAAACAATTAAAGTTAGAAAATATTTTAATTACCTCAACAAGTGAAACTTATGGAACAGCACAATATGTACCGATAGATGAAAACCATCCATCCGTAGGTCAATCACCTTATTCAGCGTCTAAAATTGCTGCAGACCAGCTTGCTCTAAGTTATTTTCTTTCATTTAATCTTCCTGTTAAAATTGTTAGACCATTTAACACTTACGGTCCACGTCAATCAGCAAGAGCAATAATTCCCACTTTAATTACTCAAATTCTTTCAGGAAAGAAAATAATTAAAGCGGGGAATATAGAGCCAACAAGAGATTTTACTTTTATCGAAGATACGATAAGGGGTTTTTACGAAATATATAAATCCGATAAGTTTATAGGTGAAGTTGTTAATATTGGGACAAATACAGAGGTTTCAGTTAAACAACTTGCCTTTAAAATATCTAAGTTGATTGGTAAAAACATTAAGTTAGTTATCTCAGAAAAAAGAAAAAGACCTGAAAAAAGTGAAGTCGAAAGACTAAGATGTGATAATTCAAAATTAATTAATAATACTAAATGGAAACCGAAATTTAACTTAAAAGAAGGATTGTTAAAAACTATTAACTGGTGTAAAGAAAATTTGTCAATTTATAAAACAGAAATTTATAATGTCTGATTATATTCCGTTATCGGTGCCACACATTTGTGGTAATGAGTGGAAATATATAAAAGAATGCCTTGATACGGAGTGGGTTTCTTCTGCTGGTAAGTATGTTGATTTATTTGAGTCAAAAATATCCGAATATACCGGGTCGAAATTTGCTGTTGCTTGTGTTAATTGTACCTCTGCTTTAATGCTATCTTTAAAATTGGTGGGTGTCTCAGATAATGATGAAGTGTTGGTACCTGCTTTAACTTTTATTGCTACTGCTAATGCAGTTAAGTATTTAAATGCTTTTCCCGTATTTATGGATTGTGACGATTTTTGTAATATTGATATAGAAAAAGTAATTGATTTTTTAAAAAGAGAAACGAAATATGAATCAGGATTTACTGTTAATAAAATAACCGGTAGAAAAATAAAAGCAATTATTCCGGTTCATATATTTGGTAATGCTGTTGATTTCAGGGATCTGGTAGAATTTTGCAATGATTTAAATATAAAAATAATAGAGGACTCTGCAGAAAGTCTCGGGACAAAATATATTAATGGAAGATATAACGAGAAGCATACCGGTACAATTGGCATAATAGGTTGTCTTTCATTTAATGGTAACAAAATTATTACAACTGGTGGTGGAGGAATGATAATTACTGATGATTTTGATATTGCAAGCCGTGCAAGATATTTATCCACGCAGGCAAAAGACGACAGTGAACGGTTCATACATAACGAAGTTGGCTATAATTTTAGATTAACAAACATACAGGCTGCCTTAGGGGTTGCACAGTTAGAGAAATTAGAAGAATATATTAATATTAAGAAAAATAATTTTTTTAAATATAAAACATTAATTAATGAAATAGAAGGTCTTGAGTTTATTGAGCCCCCCAAATATGCTCGAAATAATTTTTGGATGTATGCACTTAAAATTGATGAAAAAAAATATGGCATTAATAGAGATGATTTAATGATAGAATTTAAGAAATCAAATGTTCAAACAAGACCAGTATGGTTTTTAAATAATTTGCAAAAGCCATATCAAAATTGTCAAACTTATAAAATTCAAAAAGCATTCGAAATTAATAAAAGTGTATTGAATATACCATGCAGTGTAAATTTAAAAGATAATGAAATAGAAAAAGTAGTTTCAGTATTAAAAAATTCTAAAAAATGATTAAAGAAAAGGTAAAAGAAAAAATAAAAAATATTCTCATTTCTCCGAATGATACTATAAGAAATGCATTGGAGAGGATGGATAAGTTTGATAGAAAATTATTAATTGTAAGCGATGGGGAAAGGTTTATAGGTCTATTAAGTATTGGAGATATTCAGAGAGCAATTTTAAAAAACAAACCCCTCGATTATCCCGTAAAGAAAGTAATCAGAAGAAATATCAGAGTAGGAACTACTAATCAAAAATATTCAGATATAAAGAAAATTATATTGAAAGAGCGAATTGAATGTATGCCAATTCTGGATTTAAATGGGAATTTGGTTGAGGTTTTTTTCTGGGAAGAAGTTATAGGTCTTGATAAAAAAAGCAGTCAAAAATTAAAAAGTATTCCTGTTGTTATTTTAGCCGGTGGTATTGGTTCAAGATTAAAACCATTAACAAATGTACTTCCAAAACCTTTAATACCTTTAAAAGAAAATCCGATAATAATCGATATAATGGATTCTTTTCATAAAGAAGGGGTAAATGAGTTTTTTATTTCTCTTAATTATAAAGCCGACCTTGTAAAGTATTATTTTTCGGATAAAAAATTAAGTTATAAAATAAAATTCATTCAGGAAAAATATCCCGGTGGTTCAGCGGGGAGTTTATCCCTGTTAAAAAATAAAATAGAAGGACATTTTTTTGTTACGAATTGTGATATAATGATTAATCAAGAGTATTCGGAAGTATATGAATACCATAAATTAAATAAAAATGATATTACAATAGTTACATCAATTAAAAATATTCCAATTCCTTATGGAATAGTAAATACAGGAAAAAATGGTATTGTTACAGATATAAAAGAGAAACCTGAAATCTCTCTCCATATTAATACGGGAATGTATATACTTGATTCTAAGTTACTTGCAGAAATTCCGGCAAAAAGAGTATTTCATATGACTGATCTTATCACTAAGTTAAAAAAGAAAAAATATAAATTAGGATATTTCCCCATAAGTGAAGGTTCACTTATTGATATTGGCAATTGGTCTGAATATAAAAAATTTATTATTGGATTGTGAATGAAATAATCAAAAAAAATAAACATCTCTATTTTTTTATTTTAATTTTTATTATCTATTTATTTACTGGTTTCAGAGTAATTGTTTCAAATGATTCAGTTACAAATGTTCAGCAAATAATGGCTTATGATATATCCAGTCGAACCTCTCACTTTATGTTTCATTTTCTTGGGGTTGGTTTCTATATTGTTTTAGGAAAGTTATTTGGGTTATCCGCCATTGTTTCCACGGAAATTATGCTATCTTTTGTTAGCACTTTAGGAGCTGTTGCTTTGTTTTATATTGCCGGTATTTTGTTTAAAGATATTAAAATACAGTATCTTTCAGTCATAATTTATTCCTTATCTTCTGGAATATGGAGATTATCCTGTCAATGTGAATATTTAATATTGGTCCCTTCATTTACATTAATTTCGTTCCTGTTTTATTTAAAGAATAAAAATTTCATTTCCGGCTTGTTTTGGGGAATGGGTGCTTTAACTTCACCATTTGCGATTTTTTTCGCTCCTGCTTTTTTAATAAATTTTGAATTAAATAAGGAATATTTCAAAAAACTATTATTTTTATTTTCTGGGTTTCTTGTTGCTTATTTCGCTGTTAATGTTTTTTTATTTAGGGAAACTGTTGAAGGGGAATGGTCTTACGGATATGTATTATCATATTATTATAAAGGTATAAGATTTCTTAGAATGTTTTTAATGCTACTTTATGGATATTTCAGGTCATTTAATATATTAATTTTTGCTTTTTTAATTGGGCTATTTTCTATAATAAGAGTCAATAAAAAACTTTTCTGGGTAACTATATTACTTTTTATATCACACTTGCCTGTTGCAGTACAGGAAGCAAGACTTGGGGCATACCAATTTCCTGTTTATCCTTTTGTTTCTTTATTGGCTGCTTACGGAATTAGTAAAATGGATATTAAATTGCAATTCTTAAAATATCCATTAATCGCAATTTTTATTTTAATTAATTTTTATCTTGTTTTTACCGAAAGAAATTTCTGTAGAAATTTAAAAGATACCTATGTGCAAATGAATGAAGATAGTTCTATTAAAGATAGTTCTATTGTTTTTTTGTATCAAGCGCAGAAGCCTGTTAAAGTAGTATATGCACCTCGCCTGAAACCAATAACAGTTATTCATGAAAAAGTGAAAGAGGGAGTACTATATATGAATCCTGATTTTAAAGAAATTAATTATGATTCTTTATTTAAATTTTCAGAAAAAATCTACTTGATTGAGTCTGGTGTCGTACCTCCTGATGATGATTTAAAATTGAAATTTTTGCCTTTTTTAGATAAACAGGGAATAAAGACGAAAGGGTTTCTTTTCAGAACTTTTGAGCCATATCTTAAAACAAAAAAAGTAACTAAGTTGAATAATTATAAAAAACTTGATGTATATTGTGTGGAATAATATTATAACGTATTTACTATGAAAAAAACCGTAGATATTTTAGTTGCAGTTAGAGACGAAGAAGAAAACATACCCATTTTTATTAATAATTTGAAATCCTTAAATATAAATGATGTTGAACTTGGAGTACTGTTTTTAGAAGATGGAAGTAAAGATAATACGGTTAAAATTTTAAAAGAATACTCAGATAAAGACAAAAATATAAACTATATTTCACTGCATAATCCCTATGGGCAGTATGCAGCTTTAACATTTGGGATGAATTTTTCCGACTCCGATGCTATTATTACTATGGATGTGGATGGTGGGCATCCCGTTGAAATTGTGGGGAAAATGATTGAAAAATTTCTTCAGGGCTATAATGTTGTACAGGGAAGAAGAAATGTTTACAAAAGAGGGAAAAAATACAGAGCTTTATTCAGCTATATTTATTTCTTTTTATGTTTTATTATTACAGGTGTAAATATGTTCAGACAAAATGTAATGTTCAGGTTACTTGATAGAAAAGCTAAGTCTATCTTTATTTCTAATAAATTCTGGTGGCATATATTCAAAACAAATTTTAAAAAGAAAGATAACCTAAAATCCACCTATGTTATTTACAATGCTCCTGAAAGAACTGCAGGCAAAAGTAAATATAATCTAATTAAACTTTTTAAATTGTCTTATAAATCTTTTTTTTCTCTTATTTCACTTAAAAGATTTTTATTTGTTAATATGTTATTCCTTGTACTGATAATTTATTTAATATTTAACTCATATATATATATTGGTATATTATTAATAATTGTTTTTGTTATAGAGGTCTTATCTTTTATATTAGTACGAAAAAATTATCCGATAGAAAAAATAAAAATTTTGCAAACTTCACTATCGACATTAAAATGAAGATTAACAAATTTATTTTGCTATGGTCTTTACTTATTTTCGTTTTTCTAATTCGTGTAATTTATTTCATTGCTCAGCCGGATTTTTGTACTGACCATGTATCACAAATGGCGCTGGCAAAAAGTTTTATGGAAGGTAATGGTGTATCTCTTCCTTATGTTGCTGATGGAGACATATCAAAAATTAATTACAAAATACAAATATTATGGCCCCCTCTATATATGATTTTATTGGGACTAATCACTTATATAACTAATAATATGCTTATTTCAAGTTTTATTATTAAAGTAGTCTGTTTAGCACTTATTTCTTTATATTTATTTAAATTGGTTTTAGAGTATGATGATATTCTTGAAACAAATACAAAATTCATTCTTGCCTCTTTTGTGATTATATCGACTTCAATTTTCAATAATCTTAATACTATTCTAATCCCTCCCCTTACAATTTTATTAATTGCTATTTATTATTTTTTAAAATTTATTGACTCTCCTTCTAAAAGTAATATAAAACTTTTATTTATATCATTATTTACTTCATTGATTTTATGGTTTCATTATACTTATATCCTAATTATATACTTCATTCCAGTGTATTTATCACTAACATTTTTCAAAAGTAGAGCAAAAGATGATTTCATAAAAATTATAATTAGCATTATAGCTGTAACGACTTCATTGATATTATTGTTATCTTATAATTTGAAATCTGCAGGTCTCTTAAGTTATATAGAGGATTCTTATTATCTTGAAAATGGTATATTTTTTAAGAATTTGATAAATTTCAACCCATTATTTCTTTATGCTTTTTTTAAAATTGAATATATTTACAATTTTATACCTCCCGTTATTCTTTTAAAAATATTCTTCAACTTTATATCTTTTTTATTGTTCTTATTAGTGGTAATTCAATTGAAAAAATTAATAGATTATACTACTGATTTTACAAAAGTGAAAATTATAACATTTGTTAAAATATTTTACATTGTAATAATTTTAGCTATAATAATTCCTTTTATTTTCTCTTTAAGATATAATTATATTTCTAATCCTGATTGGACCTATATAGGTGAGTCAAGATATTTTTCTAATGCACATTTATTAATTATTATTATTTTATTTATTATTGGGTTTAATAAACTATTAAAAAATACAATATTAACTAAACTGATAAAAGTCTTGTTAATTTTTTCTTTAATTATAAATATTATGTTAAATATAATTAACATTAAGATTAATTTTAAAAACGACATTTTTAATGTTGATAATTTAGTGAGATTGGAACCTGTAAAAGATTTGTATTTTAATATTAAGTCAGAAAAGCAAAAAGGAAATAAAGTTATATATATTGATAATGGGGCTACTGTTCGGCAATTAAGAATAGCAGCTTTAGCAGGAGCAGTAATTTGTGACTCAGCATATTTTATGAATAATGAAGTTAAAACATTTGACGATGTGGTATGTATATTTTCTGTAGTTTCAAAAGATATGAGAGATATTGATAGAAAATTAAATGAGTTTGGAAGAATAAATAATTACGAAAAAATTGGAGAATTATATAATGAACCATTATATAAAGTATATTTGAAACCATAGGTTTTTGAATGAAAAAACATTTTGGAAATATTATTTTGATATGTCAAATTTTAAAATAATGTTCTATAATCCCATAATCTTGGAGAAATAATATTACTATGTCAAAATTAACAATAATTATCCCTTCATATAATGAGGAACAAAACTTAAGAGATTTTCTACCAAAGATTTATGAGTTTTGTAATAAGCATTCATTTAAACTTATTTTGGTCGATGATGGTTCTACTGATAATAGTTATAAAGTTTATGAAAGTTTTTTAGGGAATAATTTTTTTAAAGTTATCAAACACTCGATAAATAAAGGTTATGGAGCTGCCTTGAAAACAGGCTTTGAAAACTCTAACTCTGCTTATTCCATTACAATAGATGCCGATGGCCAACATAATTTGTCAGATATTTTGAGATTGTTAGAAGAGATTGAAAAAAATAATTGTGATTTAGTAATTGGAAGTAGAGTAATATTAAAACCATCATTCCGAAACATAGGTAAATTTTTGATAAGAACTTTTGCTAAAATGTTGATGAATGTTAACATTAAAGATTTGAACTCTGGAATGAAAATTTATAAAACTGAACTTGTAAAAAAATATTTAAATTTTTGCCCAAATAATATGGCTTTTTCTGATATTATCACATTAATATTTATTTATAAAAATCATAAAATTAGTGAAGTAGAAATAGAAGTAAAAGAAAGAAAAAAGGGCAAAAGCACAATAAAATTAAAAACTGCATTTGAAACCATTATAGAAATATTAAATATAATTACATTTTTTTCCCCTTTAAAAATATTTTTACCAATATCTTTTTTACTCATTATTATATCAATAATATGGGCTTTGCCATTTCTTTTTTGGGGCAAAGGATTAAGCACTGGTGCATTATTAGGACTTTTAGTTGGAATCTTAATTTTTACAATAGGTTTACTTAGTGAACAAATTTCTCAAATTAGAAAGAAAGATTTATAAATTAGTTTAATGTGGATAATACTATCGAAAGAATATTAATTGATAATTATAATATTAATAACAAAAAAGATTATGATAATTTTATAAAAACTCATTTGGAAAGATATAAAGCAACATTTGAAAGGATTAAAAATAAAGTCGTAATTGATTTAGCTTGCGGGGTTGGATATGGTACAAAATTAATATCAGAGAATGGAGCAAAATTTGTTATAGGAGTAGATGTTTCAGAATCTGCAATTTCTTTTGCCAATAATGTATATAAAAATAACAACTTACTTTTTTTAAATTGTGATTATAGAGAGTTGTCATTGGAATTAATTAAAAATTTAAAACCAGAAATTATTGACATTGATTTAATTATTTCATTAGAAACAATAGAACATTTGAAAGATCCTTCTGACTTTTTGAATAAATTAAATGCAATTTTAAAAAAAGATGGTGAGTTGATATTATCTACCCCTATTACTCCAAGTATGGATGCAAACCCTTTTCACTTGCATGATTTCACGTCAAAAAAAATCAAGACTCTTTTACACGAAGCACATTTTATAGTTGGAAAAGAATTAAGAATATTTCAATATTTTAATCCCCTTAAAGTCAGGAAAGAATTTTCGCGAACTGGTCTTAGAAAAAATCTTTTTAAATATTATTTATCCAATCCTTCAAAATTTTTATTAAGAGTTTTATCTACTTTAAGATATGGTTTTAAAAATGTTTATGGTATTTATTTTTGTAAAAAGGATGTGAAAACTTAATATAATTATTTGAACAAAATTATTCTAAATTAAAAGAAACTTTTTTATGAAAGTTATTATTACCGGAGTTGCCGGATTTATTGGATCGAATTTGGCTATTCGTCTCCTAAAGGAAAATCACGAAGTAATTGGTATTGATAATTTATCATATGGGAGTTTATTGAATATTGAATCAATTAAAAATAGTAGGAAATTTAAATTTATTTATGGTGATATTACAAACCCAGCCATATTTTATGATATAAAGGGTGATATTATTGTTCATCTTGCTTCACAAAAGATTCCCCGGTATTCCAATTCTTTAAGAACACTTGAAGAAAATCAAGCGATGCTTAAAAATGTTATAAATAAATGTTTATTGGATAGAATTAAACTCGTATATGCATCAACATCAGATGTTTATGGTAAAAACTCAAAAATTCCATATAAAGAAGATTCTGATTTATGCTTGGGACCAACAGTTATCAAACGTTGGGCATATGCAGTTTCTAAAATTTATGGAGAACATTTGATTATTGGATATAATCAGCAATATAGTTTATGTTATTCCATTGCTCGTTTTTTTGGTGCTTATGGCATAAATCAAAATTTGACCTGGTGGGGTGGACCACAGTCTGTATTTATCACTAATGCTTTAAAAAAGCTACCTCTGGAAATCCATGGAGATGGTAAACAGTCAAGAACCTTCACTTATATAGAGGATACTATATCTGCCTTTAAGCATTTAATTTTGGACGAAAAATCTAATAATGAAATTTTTAACATTGCAGGAAATCCTGAGGAAGAGATAAAAATTATTGATTTAGCAAAAATGATATGGAAATTTATCAACGGAGACAAAATAAAACCTAAAATTAAAATTATACCATATAGTACTTTTGGTAATTATGAAGATGTTAGAAGAAGAGTACCGGATATTTCCAAAATCAAAAGTATGTTCGGCTATTCCCCTAAATATACTTTAGAAAAAGGACTTAAAATTACAATTGACTGGCAGAGTAATTATATTTAGTAATTCAAATTATATATTTTATAGTTATACTGTTTCCAATAATTTAATCTTGAATAAACCTTTGCATAGATCTTCATATTAAAGAATAAAGTATTCTGGTGGAAATTGAATTTGTGATATACTTATAAAGGTCGTCTATTAAGACCTCTTTTTTGAACTGGAATTTATTTACCCAAATTATATGTAATTAGATTAAAAGAATTTTAATATTTAATATTGTTTATGTTATAGATTTGTAGAGAACATAACTGACAACTTGAATTATTGAATGGTATTTTAGTTAAAGAATTTTAATTATTTATCTTGATTGGGAAAAACAACTTATATTTATTTTTATTGATAATTGAAATTTTAACTCAAAAATATTGAAGAAGTAAAAAATATGGAAATTTTAAAACAGGTGTGTGGGATTGTATATAATTTAGAAGAAAGTATTGAAAAGAAATAAAACAATTATTAATACATAATTATATCGAAATTTTTAATTTTTGATTATAAATATGTTATTAGTGAAGTCAAATAATATACTATAATTACAAATTATAAAAAGAGTTTTTTCCTTTTTTAACATTTCCTTATTATTATGAATCTATTAAAGCATATATTTAAATTTGCTAATAGTGTAAAATTTGAAAAATATTTATCTATTATGTTTTTAGTTCATTTACTGATATTTTTATTACTATTAGGATATGTTGTTATTGGGGATAAATATTTTATTACATATCAGGATGAAGCTAATTATTATAATTGTGGTGATTTATTTAGTAAAACTTATTCGTTTAAAGCCACAATAATATTTAGTGAAAAGTCTTCAATTATTGGCCAAATGAATTGGTATGGCCCGTGTTATCATTTAATATATGGTATTCCGGCGATTTTATTTGGTTTTCATAACACATTAAACATTATAGTTAATGTACTAATTTTTATTATATCGTTAATTGTATTTTGGTTTACGATTAACGATAAAATACATAGTGTTTTTTTATTTTTTATTTTGTTTTCATCATATTTTTTAATATTCTATAGTTTCACCTATTATCCAACCGTTTTACATCTTTCCTTTAGCTTATTCTTGATAGCATATTTGATAAAATTAGAAAAAAGAATTACTGTTTTAAGGATATTTGGATATTTTACTTTGGTTTTAGCTTTTTCTCTCTTTAATTCTCTTTTTGCACTTTGGATTTTAGGGGTTTTACCTTTATATAAGGGAAAAAAGGATTTACTAATGAATTTGTTTTTAGTTCTTATACTTTTTGTTATTATATTTTTTTGGACATATTTTTTCAATGCACCATATTATCCAGAATGTATGAAATCTATAAGTTATTTGCACAATGGTAAATATCTTTTGTTTGTTCAAAGTGTTTTAAATAATTTTAAATTGAATCTTATCGGATTTTTGAAATATAATTTTAATGATGTGCCATCACTAATAGTTTCTTTTCTTTTTGTTATGTCATTTTATCTTTTTCTTAGGCACAAAGAGATTATCTTTAATAAAATTACTATAATTATTGCCTCATCTTATTTTATTGCTATATTTCTTTTTTATCTCACATATCCCTTTTTTTTCAATAAACAGATAGTACCTATATTTCCATTATTGATAATTATGTATTTCAGAAATATTCATGAAAAAGTCTATATCAGAAAATTATTAATATTAGTAATCTTGTTTTTTTTACCATATACTTATTATTCATCATTTCGTGAAATTAAAAACCATAAACATTCTTTTTATAAGTTTAAGAATGATACAACTTTAACTTCATCATTTGAAAAATTGAGAGATTTAACAAACATCAAGAAAGATGTATATATTTTATTTTGTTATAAGGAATTTGAGTATTATAATGTATTGCTATCTTTATTACCTAAATATAATTGTTTTAATTATCCAATTATTTACTCAACCCATGTTATAGATGGTAACGAATCTGATGACTTAAAATTTCAAAGATTAGGTATTATAAAATTTGATTATATATTGTCAAAGAATAAACTTTATTTAGAAGATATAAAACTTATTGAACAGAATAACTATTTTTATCTTTACCAGATTCAAAACAATAACTAAACATTTTAATTAAATATTTAAATATAAAAAATAAAAATTTCTCATAATATATTTATCATAATATTATTATTATATTTATCTAATTATTATATTCAAAGATGACAGATGCATGATTCATATTTCAGAAAGGTCTATATTTAGTTGTTTACTACGATATTGCGAATTTGTATTTTATGATAATTAGAGAATATTATGTTTTTCTAAAAAATATATTTTATTGTTCTAAAAAGATACACTCAGAATGCATCTATAGAGAATTTATATTATCTTGAAATTTAATTTAGGCTTTACTAATCATTATTTATTAGTAGCATAGAAAATAAAATTATAAATTCAAAATTTAATGTGTATAAACCAATTAAATGATTTATATATTAATACCTGTTTATAATGAAGAACCTAATATAGATAAATTATTTAAAAATTTATCTAATGAGGCATTTCTTGAAGATGCTCAATATATTTTTGTTGATGATTGTTCTACTGATAAGACGGTTGAAAAGATAAAAGAAAGTTTCAAAGAAAAAAAAATTAAAGTAATTACAAAAAATAAAAATATAGGACCGGGGCATTCTTTTAATTTAGGATTTGACTGGATACTTGATAATTCAAAAGATGATAATGATATTGTAATAACTATGGAGGCAGATAATACATCATCTATTAATATACTTGAAAGGATGATAAATATTTCAATGTTGGGATATGATTTAGTGCTTGCCTCACCATATTCTCAAGGGGGAGGGTTTAAAGATACAACCCTTATCAGAAAATCATTATCTTTTATTGCAAATGTCATTTTAAGAACTTTGTTTTCAGTTAAAGTGCAAACATTAAGTTCATTTTACAGAATATATAAAATAAAACTTTTACGGAATATTAAAAAAAAATATAAAACTATCATTTTTCAGACAGGTTTTATATCAATGCTTGAGGTTCTGTTAAAGGCTATTAAATGTAATGCAGACATAATTGAAGTTCCAATGATATTGGATTCTGGTAATAGAATTGGAAAGTCAAGGATGAAAATTTTAAAAACTTCATTTGAGTATATTAGGTTTCTTTTATTCTATGGTAGAAAGATATAAAAAATTCATAATTAAAAATTACATTCTCCTGTTAGTTATTTTTATATTATTCTTGCAAATTTTTTACTTAAATACTAACATCACGAATTATGATGGGGTACAATATTCTTTGTCTGCAAGAGAGTGGGCTGAAAATGGAATTAATTTGAAAAGTGAAATATTTTATACATTTACTAATTATGGCGCATTAACTGAACATAGGTTTAATTGTTCACTCTTAGCAATTATTCCATTAGCCCTCTTTATTAAAGTTTTTGGTTTCAGTTTATTATCAACCCAGGTATTTTCATTTATATGTTCAGTTATTATTATTCTACTATTGAAATTATATGTAAGGAATCTTTTTGATGAAGAGGTTTCCAATTTAGCAATTGCTATTTATTCATTGTTTCCGATTAATGCTTATATGACCTGCAGTTTTTTGACTGATACTTATTCAAATTTATGGATTTTAATTATTTTAATTTTATTTTTTTATGGGTATCAAAGAAAAGGCATACCTTCTTATTTATTATTAATATCCAGCGGTATATTAACAGTTCTGTCAACTTTTGTAAGGCAATGGCTTCCTGCAATTTTTGTGATTAATCTGATGTATATTTATTTTTATTTTAAAAGATTTGATATTAAAATTTTTTATTATATTCTGGGTAATGTTTTAGGACTATTATCTTTGCTTTTAATAGCATATGTATTTACTGGTGATTATCTGTACTTTATAAATATATATAAAAACTATGGGGATGAAATTTCAAAAAATCATTTTTTGGAAAATCCACTATTTATATTTCAGATGTTATTCCATCCAGATTATTATTCAATTGTATTCTTAATTTTACCTTTTTTTATTATTAGGGATTTTATGAAAAAATCGAGGGAAAAATTATTTTTTATCAGCTGGATTTTATTTCTCTATCTTTCTTTCGAAGTATTTTTAAGGTTGTTTATTAATTTACCCAGATATCACGGATATCTGAATATTTTAATTATTCCTGTTTCTATTTTTCTTGTTTCAATTATAAAAGAAAATATTGGTAATCACTTTTCAAAAGTTATCAAAATACTTTTAATTATTTTTGTAATTATATTATTGGTTTTAAAAAATATTGATTATTCTAATATTAATTATTTGTATTACACTAACCTTTTGAGTATAAGAAAGTATTATTTTATTTTCTCAATTGTATTATCAATTTTAATAATAACTTATTATATATTAAAATATAAAAAGCAATTTTCATTAATTCTAACAAATGTACTTCCCTTAATAATTATTTTTATTCTATTTAGTTTGAGTATATTTTCCTTACATACAATACTTTCACGTTCTTATGAAACTTCAGTTATGATGAAAACGGTTCAAACTATTGGAAAAGGGAAAGTTGTATTCTATAACTTAAAAAACTCAGAGGAGCCTTTTAAAATTCTTTGTACAAATCCTACTTTATTACTTCCTTATTACCAAAAATTATTAAACAACAGTTCTGAATCCGGATATGAAATTGTCATGACAACTACAATACAGGATTTTATGAAGGAAGGATATTTTTTATTTGTTAATAAAGCTTCTTCTTATAAATGGGAAAAAGAATGCTTTAACGAGTTCAATAGATTTCAGAAAGAATTAGTTACCAATGGGATACCGTTAACAATGATTTACAATTTTAGAAATTATACCTTGTGGAAAATTAAATGAATATATTTTGAAAAAAATTGTTACTGTAATAGGGGCAAGACCACAATTTATTAAATCTGTTTTAATAAGCGCTAAATTTAAAAAATGCAATAATATTCACGAAGTTATAGTTCATACTGGTCAGCATTTTGATTATGAAATGAGCGATATTTTTTTTAAAGATATGAAAATACCCTTGCCTGAATATAATTTAAAAATCAACTCCTTACCTCATGGAGAAATGACAGGTAGAATGTTAATAGAAATAGAAAAGATTTTGTTAAGAGAAAAACCTGATTTTGTAATTGTTTATGGAGATACAAATTCTACATTAGCAGGTGCTTTATCAGCAAGTAAATTAAATATTCCGGTTATTCATATTGAAGCGGGTTTGCGATCTTTTAATATGAAAATGCCAGAAGAAGTAAACAGAATTTTAACCGATAGAATTAGCACAGTTCTGTTTTGTCCTGGTAAATTAGCGGTTGATAATTTAAGAAAAGAAGGTATTAATAAATATAATGTTATTATTAAGAACAGTGGGGATGTTATGTATGATGTATTACTTTATTTTAAAAAATTCAGAAAGAAGCCAGATTTGAGGTTAAATAATAATTTTATTTTATGTACTGTTCACAGAGAGGAGAACACTAATATTATAAGTAATCTGGAAGCAATCTTAAAAGCGTTAATTAAAATTTCAACAAGATATCAGATAATTTTTCCCGTTCATCCAAGAACAAAATTATATTTATCTAAAATTAAGCATATAGAAAATAAAGTAAAAGAATGCAACATAGTTTTATCTAAGCCATTAGGGTATCTCGAAATAATATATCTTCTTGAGAAGTGTAAATTAGTTTTAACCGATAGTGGAGGGTTGCAGAAAGAAGCCTATTATATGAAAAAACCTTGTATTGTTTTAAGGAATGAATCTGAATGGATGGAACTTGTAGAAAATAACTTTAACTTTTTAACCGGAGCAAATACAAAAAAAATTATAGACACCTTTGATAAAATAGAAGGGAAAAAATTTGTGTTTAATAAATTTTTTTACGGAAGAGGGAATGCATCTGAGAAAATTGTTAATTTTATAAAGGACTTATAGCATAATTTTTTATTTGGTTTTTGGAAACAATATGAATTCAGAGTTAAATTATCCAAAAGTCGTTATATTAATTGTTATTTATAACCAGAGTCTTTATGTGTAATGGTTTTCAATAGAATGAAGAATTGTTAAAATTTAATACTCAACCGACGATATTCCATTTTTATAAGCGAAAACAGATATTGCTATTATATATAATAATGAGATTTAAATAATTTAATTTGTAAAACATTCATTGATAACTTTCAGGGATGCCAGTTGATGAATTTGTAAAAGTATTTTTATGGCACTGGCAGAATTATATGAAGAAGGAGGAATTGATTAGCAGAATTTGAAAACTATCTTGATTAAACTATCATCTTATTTTATAATAGAAAAAGAAGCTATTTAGATTTATATGATAGATGTCATTTTTACTTTTTTGTTAGACTCCAGTATGTTTTTTTTATATTTTTTTATAATTCAAAAGCGTTCCTTTTTTTGTTTTCACAGTTGATATATAAAAATGCAATATTAAAAAGGAGGATAATATTATGGTTAGTTTAGTAACAGGAGGAGCTGGATTTATTGGTTCACATGTTGTGGACTCCCTTGTTGAAATGGGGCATCAAGTAGTGGTTTTAGATGATTTAAGTGGGGGATTTGTTGAAAACCTTAATAAGAAAGCTATTTTTATCAAAGGGGATATATGTGATTACCCAATATTAGAAAACATATTTGTAAAGTATAAATTTGATTTTGTATATCATTTAGCAGCATATGCAGCAGAGGGTTTAAGTCATTTTATCAAGAGATTTAATTATAATAATAATCTAATAGGAAGTGTTAATCTTATTAATCAAAGTGTCATTAATAAGATAAAGTGTTTTGTATTTACCTCTTCAATTGCAGTATATGGAAAGAATCAATTACCAATGACTGAAGATATAATTCCAATGCCAGAAGACTCTTATGGTATTGCAAAATTTGCAGTTGAACAGGAATTAAAAATAACAAAAGATATGTTTGGATTAAATTATATTATTTTCAGACCGCACAACGTGTATGGAGAACGACAAAATATAGGTGATAAATATCGGAACGTAATTGGAATTTTTATGAATCAAATTTTGCAAAATAAACCACTAACTGTTTTTGGGGATGGGGAACAATCGCGAGCATTTAGTTATATCGCTGATGTTGCTCCAGTAATAGCTAAATCTGTAAAAAATAAAGATGCATATAATCAGATATTCAACATTGGAGCAGACAAACCATATACAATAAACCAACTAATATCTGTTATCAAAAAAGTAATGGATAAAGAAGTCCAAATAAGATACTTAGAGCCCAGGAATGAAGTAAAACATGCTTATTCATCGCATGATAAATTAAAAAAATATTTTGATTATAATCCGATTTGGTCTCTTGAAGAAGGGGTTAGAAAAATGGCAGAATGGGTTAAAAAGCACGGAGCTAAAAAAACTAAAGATTTTAAAAATATTGAAATAACAGAAAAATTACCAAAAGTATGGTTGCAAGATTAGCAAGGGAAAAAATGAGAATAGGGATTATTTTGGTAGTTTTTAATGAAAAACATCATCTGGAAAGATTATTTTTATCTTTAAAAAGACAATCTTTTCAAGATTTTAAAATATATTTTGTTGATAATAACTCTAGTGATGGTTCAGTTGAGTACTCCATAGGATTGAATAATAAGTTTAAATTTGATATCGAATACATAATATTAAAAGAAAATATGGGCTTTGCTAAAGGTAATAATATTGGATGTGCTAAAGCAATCAATGATGGAGTAGATTATATATTTGTTGTTAACCCTGATATGGAGTTGGATAATAATTGTTTAGAAGTCTTTATAAAATATTTATCTTCTCAAAATGATATTGGGGTAATAAGTTCCGTTATACTAAATGGTAACGCTGAAAAGCATAAAGAAATTATACAACAGTTTGGAACTAAAGTAAATTTTAAAACACAGAACAAGTATAATTATTATACGAATAGATTATTAAGAGATACACAATTGCCTGATTATTTTTTAGTAGATTATGTGTGTGGTGGGGCTACATTTTTAAAAAAAGAAGTTTATAATAAAATAGGATTGTTTGAAGAAAAATATTTTATTTATAATGATGAAATTGATTTTGGTTTTAGAGCGAAAAATGCTAATATTAAAATCGTTGTAACATCAAAAACAAAAATCTGGCACCATCACGATTGGTCGAAAAAAAATATTTCAGGATACAAGTTTATGTATTATTTAATGATGCGCAATCGGGTGCTATATTTTAAGAAATTTAAATTATATCTTTATTTGATTTATGACTTATTTCTGCAGGTGATTACTTTCCCCCTAAAGGTAAAAATGTTTTATCGTATTGGCTCACTTTCCATTTTGAAATATTACTATTTGGGTTTGTTAAGAGGTTTGTTTGGGGAAACCGGCAAATCATCTATTCAATTTAAATGAAAAAGAATCTGCTATATTTTTGTAATGGAATTGGTTCTGTGTTTGATTCACAGGTATTGGAACTATTGAATTCGGTTGCTGAAAAGAGTGTTTTCGAGAAGATCGCTCTTTGTTTAGGTATTAGAAATGATGCTGAAAAAGATCTACTCCAGAAAAAAAATTTAAATCCGGGGATAGATATTATATCTTATCGGTCATATCCAAATTATCCTTTTTACAATAAATTAATTCAGAAAGAAATCAAAAAAGCACTTTCATCTTTTGATGGAGATTTGGATAAAAGCATTATTCATACTCGTGGCGAACTTTTAGCATTTCATATCCTACAAGTTTTACCTGAAGCAAAGAAATTTTTAATTGCAGATGTGCGCGGAGCGAGTATAGAGGAGGTAGAGGAATATTTCAATATAAAACGCTTACAGAAAATTTTGAAAGTATATAATTACAAAAAGGCATTGCGGTCATTACAAAATGTTGCCAGAGTTGTTTCTGTGTCCAATTCTTTGAAAAATTACTTGATGAAACTAACAAGTATCCATTCAAAAGCAATTACAATTATCCCTGGTCTTGCGGGCAGAAAATTTTATTTTGATACTGAATTGAGAGAAAGAAAAAGGAAAGAGCTAAATATCGAAAAAGATGAACTCTTAATCGTTTTTTCTACTGGTGGTGATGCAAATTGGCAAAATATGAATTTGATTCAATATTTAGCCAATAAACATTATAAAATACTTAATCTCTCAAAAAAAATCATTGATAAACCTAATGTGATAAATCGTTTTGTTCCCTATAAAGAGATGCCTGTTTATCTCAATGCTTCGGACATTGGTATTATTTGGCGGGATAAGAGCGTAGTTAATGAAGTTGCTTCTCCTATTAAATTCAGCGAATATGTTTGTTGCGGTTTACCCGTGATTGCCAATAAAACAGTTGATAGTATTAAAGAATACATTTCCCGTTTTGCTTCCGGAAAGTTGGTGGAAAAATTTGAAGATTTATCTGACAAGGATTTTAAGTATTTAGTTCAGCAGGACAGAGTAAAAAATTCTCAAATCGGAAGAAGCATTTTTTCTACAGATGTTGTGGTCGAAAAATATCTTAAGGTTTATGAAACAATTTAAGTTTTCTTTATGAAGGTGTTGATAGTATGTTCGGGTAATGCACCTGATTTTGATTTTAAAATCCATCAGGCATTTATATATGAGCAAGCAGAAGCTTTAAAAAAATATTTTAAGGTCGACTATGATACTTTTTTCATTAAAGGAAAAGGAGTATTGGGGTATTTAAAAAATCTGATACCATTACGAAAAAAGATAAAATCATATAATCCTGATTTAATTCATGCACATTTTGGTTTAAGTGGGATTTTGGCAAATTTACAAAGAATCAAACCAGTTATTTTAACTTTACATGGAAGTGATTTAAATATTAAGAAAAATAAGAAATTTTCAAATATTGCTTGCTCTTTATCCAGAACCTCTATAATTGTTTCTAAAAACATGTTGTCAAGTTCGAAAAAAAGTAACTATTTGATCCCTTGTGGAATAAATTTTGAGGAAAGCTATCCTATGGATAAAAATATATGCAGAGAAAAATTAAATTTAGACAAAAATAAAATTTATATTTTGTTTTCTTCCCGCTTTGATAATGAAGTAAAAAATTATTCTTTAGCTCGAGAAGCGGTAAAAAATTTAAACAATGAATGTGAATTGTTGGAACTTAAAAATAGAAAAAGAGAAGAAGTCAATATATTATTGAATGCTGTTGATTTATTATTATTAACCTCTTTTTCTGAAGGTTCTCCCCAGATCATTAAAGAAGCTATGGCTTGCAACTGCCCCATTGTTGCAACTGATGTGGGTGATATAAAAGAAATTATTGGAGATACAGAAGGATGTTATCTAACTACATTTGATCCGGATGATGTAGCTGAAAAAATTGAACTGGCGATCAAGTTTTCCAGAACAAAAGGAAGGACGAATGGCAGAGAAAAAATCAAAAGCTACGATAATAAGCTAATTGCGAAAAAAATCTATGAAATATATCAAACGGTAATCGATGAAAATATGTAAATTAGGTGTTTGGGATGAAACAATCCCTGGAATAAAATTTGATAAAGATGGAATTTCCAATTATGCAAAAATTCAATTAAAGTTGATGGAAGATTTCCCGAGAGGTGAGAAAGGCAAAAAAAGATGGCTTGAAATTTTAGAAAATGTGAAAAGAAAAGGAAAAGGAAATAAATACGATTGTATTATTGGCATAAGTGGAGGTACAGATAGTTCTTACCTACTTTTTATCGCGAAAGAATATGGTTTGAGACCATTAGCAGTAAATCTTGATAACGGTTGGAATTCTGAAATTGCTGTTTCAAATATAAAAAAAATGACCAGTGCTCTAAATGTTGATTTAGAAACTTATGTCATAGATTATGAAGAAATAAAAGATCTTATGCGCTGTTATATGCTTGCTTCCTTACCCTGGATTGATGCTCCAACTGATATGGCAATCAGAGCAATACTTTACAAAATAGCAGCTAAAGAAAAAGTAAAATATATTTTCATTGGCAATGATTTCCGCTCCGAAGGAAAACAGCCTACAGAATGGACATATTCTGATGAAAAGCAACTTAGATTTTTACATAAAAAGTTCGGTAGAGTTAAGTTGAATTCATATCCTCTATTATCTCCTTTGCAACTATTATTTTTTGGTTATTTTAAAAACATAAAAATGATTCCTGTTTATAGCTTTTTAGATTACCAAAAAAAGAAAGCTCAGGAATTTCTAAAAGAAAAATTTGACTGGGAATATTATGGTGAACATCATCATGAAAATTTGTTCACGAAATTTGCAATAGGTTATTGGCAATATGAAAAGTTTGGAATTGATAAAAGAAAAATCACTTATTCTGCTCAGGTTTTAAGTGGAGAAATTTCGAGGGAGGAAGCCTTGATAAGAATAGATAAAAAACCTTATGATGAGCATCAAATTAGGAATGATATTGATTATATTTTGAATAAGCTGGATTTTTCTAAAGAGGAATTCGAAAAAATTTGGAATAGTCCAAATAAGTCTTTTAGGGATTATCCTTCGTATTATAAATATTTTGAGAAATTCTATAATTATTTATATCCATTTGTATCCAGGGTTGTTCCAATAAGACCAAAAATTTTTTATGAATATGACGAAAGAAAAAAATAATGGTATTATAGAAATTGTGATTGTTGATTACGGTATGGGCAATTTACGCTCAGTTTATAATAAGTTTAAGAAAATAAATGTCTCCTGTCTTATATCTTCTAATCCTGAAGATGTATCGAGGGCAAAGAAAATTATATTACCAGGAGTAGGTCATTTTAAAGCAGCTATGAACAAATTAAAACAACTTAATTTGATTGGTATATTGAATGATAAGGTAAATAGAGAAAAAGTGCCTATTTTGGGTATATGTCTTGGTGTGCAACTTTTTTGTAAGCATAGCGAAGAAGGAGATGTAAAGGGATTGGGCTGGATTGATGCCGAAGTTGTCCGCTTTAAAATTCGTGATAAAATTAAATATAAAGTTCCACACATGGGTTGGAATAATGTCAAAATTATAAACTCGAACACACTGGATACTGTTATAAAACCTGATAATCAATTTTACTTTGTGCATAGTTACCACATCACCTGTAATAATCCTGTTGATGTTTGGATGACCAGTATTTATGAATATGAATTTGTTTCTGCTATTCATCGGGATAATATTTATGGCACACAGTTTCATCCGGAAAAAAGTCATGATGCTGGGATGGAATTGTTGAAGAAGTTTGCTGAACTATAGCATGGGACAAAAGGCAGAGGGGAGAGAGCTTAAAGCAAAGGGCAAAGAGCGGAGCTTTATTATAATTTTCGAAAAATGGTAATAGGTGTGTAACGATGGTTAAATTTAGATTTGAAGATTTAGAAATATGGAAATTGGCAATTGAAATAACTGAAAAGTTTTTTGATATTGCTGATGATCTGGATAATTGAAAACATTTTAGATTTACTGAACAATTAAGAGCTACAGGACTGTCAATGTCCAATAATATAGCCAAAGGGTCAGAATCAATTTCTTATCGAGAGTTTAATCAGTTTTTGAATATCGCAAGGAGATCAACATTTGAAAATGCTAATATGATTATTTTTATTAATCGAAAAAAGATTATAACAGATAGTTTGAAATATGATCTTCTGGAACAATTAGATATACTTTGCAGGAAAAACACCAATTTTCAAAGGAGCCTGAAATAATATGCAATCATTCTTCTCCAAATATCATTTCTAATATTTGCTATGCTTTCTGTGCTATGTACTATGCGTAACTCCCTATGCGCTCTGCTATCAATTAACCAATAACAAAAAATGTTCAGACCTCGCATAATACCTGTATTACTGCTTAAAAACCTTGGACTTGTAAAATCCATAAAATTTAAAAACTATCGATACATTGGTGATCCGATCAATGCAGTAAAGATATTTAATGATAAAAAGGCAGATGAATTGATATTTTTAGATATAACAGCTACCAAAGAAAACAGAACGATTTCTCTCGATTTTGTTTACAAAGTAGGAGATGAAGCCAATATGCCTTTTGGGGTGGGTGGTGGTATCAGGGATTTAAAAGCAATTAAAGAAATACTAAAATACGGGGCTGAGAAGGTTGTTTTGAATACTATTGCTGCAGAAAGTCCTGATTTCGTTAAAGCTGCAGCCGAGGAATTTGGATCCTCGACAATTGTTGTCTGTATTGATGTAAAAAGAAATATGTTTGGCAAGTATCAGGTTGTTTATAAAAACGCAAGTAAAAAATGTAAATATACACCAGTGGAATTTGCTACATTAATGGAAGAGAAAGGGGCTGGGGAAATTATTATCCAATCCGTTGACCGAGATGGTACTTATACAGGTTATGATTTAGATTTGATAAAATTAATAGTAGAAGCTGTTACAATTCCAGTTGTTGCTCTTGGTGGTGCTAACGATTATTCTGATTTACGAGCAGCCTATCTTAATGCAGGCGCTTCTGCATTAGCTGCCGGAAGTATATTTGTTTATCATGGCCCGAGACGAGGTGTATTAATCAATTATCCTGAAAAACATGAATTAGAAAAATTATTTTTAAAAAAAAGATTTTGAATTCAAAAAATTCTGAAAAGGAATATAGAAGATGTACCTTGGGATTATGGGATACATCAATCCCCGAAATAAATTTTGATGAAAATGGGGTGTCAACTTATGCTAAAATATATATGAAGTTATGCGAAATCTATCCACGAGGAGAGAAAGGGAAAAGATTTTGGGAAAATATTGTTGATAGAATAAAGGAAAAAGGAAAAAATATGACTGCATCATTGGGATAAGCGGAGGCACTGACAGTTCATATCTACTTCATATTGCAAAAAAAGAATACGGATTACATCCATTGGCTGTAAATTTAGATAATGGGTGGAGTTCTGAAATAGCAGTACGAAATAGTTAAAATATTGTGAGATCTTTGGATATAGATTTATTTACTTATGTTATAAATTTTGAGGGGATAAAAGATTTGATTAGAAGTATTATTAAATTTTCATTACCCACCTTATTGTAAACATGTTATCCAACAGTTATATTATTAAATCTTATATATAATAAAACGATAAGCTATAAATTATATAACTATAGGAAATGATTTTAGAAATGAGGGATTTCGTTCCAGGAACAGGACGTATGAGGATAAAATAGTGATGAATGTACTAAAAAAATTTTAATTAGCTAAAGATATAAGTTTTTCTATTTTAACAATTAATAAATTTATATTTTAAAGTTTTTAAAAAAACAGAGAAATTTATCCTAATTATTTTTTTAAATTATTAAAAGAGGTACAATAGATTTTTTCAATTATAAATTATAATTGGGAAAATTATCGAGGTATCATTTTGAAAATGTGTGTATTCAACTTATAATTTATTATTGTTTTCTTATAAAATTTGGTCTTGATAAGAGAGTTATAAATTTATAGGTCTATGTAAGGATGAATATATTAGTGAGAGATTTGACAACAAGAATTAGAAAATCCTATTTTTTTCAGCAAGTTATTATGTGGAGAACATAAATTCATTTTAAAAAATTTATTTATTAGAGAATTATTTCTAAGAAATTTCAAGATTACCTAATAAATATCAATTTAATTATTCGTCTTATTATGGAATTTAGAATTTTCTAGTAAAATTTTTAAAAAAGTTTTTAGAAAAAAATAAAGATGTCAGTTTAATTCAATATGAACTTAGAAAAGAGGAACAATTTTGTTAGAAAAAGTAATTTAAGAATATTGATATATCTAGCTCATCCTGCTCAATATCATTTTTTTAAGTACATTGTTAAAAATCTGAGAGAAAAAGGTCATATAATAAAATATCTAATTAGAACCAAAGATATTTTAGAAGATTTATTATTAGAGGATAACCAAGAATATTTAAATATATTACCAAGAGGGCGTAAATCAAATATTTTAGGAATTTTTTGGGGATTAATTAAAAGAGAGTTTGCTATGGTTCCTATAATAAAGTCATTCAAACCAAATATATTAATGGGATCTGAGGCAACTACTGCTCATTTAGGGAAGTTATTCAATATTCCAGTTTTTACAATTTTAGAAGATGATTATGATGTTATCCCCCTTTTATCTAAAACTACTTTTCCATTTACTAAATATATATTAGCTCCTGAAATATGTAACTGCGGAAAATGGAATTATAAAAAAATATCATATAATGGATATATGAAATTATCATACTTGCATCCAGATTATTTCAAACCAAGATTGGTTTCAGAAAAGAAATATATATTGATAAGATTATCAAAGCTGGATGCTCATCATGATAAGAAAATAAAAGGTATAAATAAACATATTTTAAAAGAAATTATTAAAATTTCGAGAGAAAATTCTTTCGACATAAAAATTACATCTGAGAAACCCCTCGAAAGTGAATTTCAGGAGTATCTTATCAAACCTAAATCTACTCAAATTCATGATTATTTATATAATGCATCTATTTTTATTTCAGATAGCCAAAGTATGAGCGTTGAATCATCCATTTTAGGTACTCCTTCAATAAGATATAGTTCTTTTGTTGGAAGGATTAGTGTTTTGGAAGAATTAGAACATAAGTATAAATTAACTTTTGGTATAAACCCTCATGATTCTAATGAATTGTTTATTACGTTGGATTCTCTAATTAAAACAAAAAATTTAAAACAAATATTTCATGAGAGAAGAGATTTAATGTTGAGGGATAAAATTAATGTAACAGAGTTTTTTACTTGGTTAATTGATGAATATCCTGAAAGCATTGAAAAAATAAAATTAAATCCTAGTTATCAATACAATTTTAAACAAAATATTAAACTTCAATAATTTTTAACTATATACGATTTATTAAATGATTACAACTTTAATAATTTTATCTAAATTTTATAGTGATAATTTTTATTATTATAAGGGTTTAAATAATAAAAAATAATTTAAATGATTTTTAAAATATTGTAAAAATTTACATTTGAGATTAAAAATATTAAATATTATTGCTGCGAGACCAAATTTTATGAAATTATCTCCTGTTTATAAGGAGTTAAGAAAACATAAAGAGATTGATTGTTTATTATGTCATACTGGTCAGCATTATGATATTAAAATGTCAAAAATATTTTTTGATGATTTAGACTTACCAGAGCCAGATTTTTATCTTGGAGTAGGTAGTGGAACGCATAGTGAACAAACAGGTAGAATAATGATTGAATTTGAAAAACTGTTATATAAAATAAAACCAGACTTAGTAATTGTAGGGGGAGATGTTAATTCAACTCTTGCTTGTAGTTTGGCTTCTGTAAAAGCTGGAGTTAAAGTTGCTCATGTTGAATCAGGATTAAGAAGTTTTGACAGAACTATGCCAGAAGAAATAAATAGATTACTTACAGATGCAATTTCTGAATTTCTTTTTGTTACTGAGATTAGTGGAGTTGAGAATTTAAAAAGAGAAGGTATCTCAAAGGATAAAATTTTTTTTGTTGGAAATACAATGATAGATAGTTTGATATATTATATTAATAAGGTGGATAATATGATTTTGAATGATTATAATCTTAGTAAAAAACAATATATACTCGTTACAATGCACAGACCATTTATAGTAGATAGTGCAGAAAGATTAGGCGCTTTTATGGAAATGTTGATAGATTTAAGTAAAAAGATAAAAATTATTTTCCCTGTTCACCCGAGAACGAGAAAAAATATTACAAATTTATACAATTTAAAATTTTTAAATGAAATTATATTAACTGAACCTTTAGGATATGTAAATTTTATAACTTTAATGAAAAATGCTTTATTGGTTATTACAGACAGTGGTGGTATACAGGAGGAAACTACTTTTTTAGGTGTTCAATGTGTTACAGTGAGAGATAATACAGAAAGACCCGTAACTGTGCAAATTGGTACAAATCACCTTGCAGGGACTGATATGAGCAAAGTTAAAAAAATTGTTTTAAATATTCTCAATGGAAATATTAAAAAAGGCAGAATTCCTGAATATTGGGACGGTAAAGCAAGTAAAAGAATTGTCAAAATTTTATTAAAAAATACAGGCTTTTCATTATAATCTAAAGAATTTTAGAACTTAACTAAATAATATTAAGTTTTTTTATCCGTAAGGGGAAATAGTATTTACTTTTCATCCTTATAGTTGGTTTGATTTTGGTATATTATGTTTTAGAAAATTAATCTTTCGAAACACTACAATATTGTAATGTTTTATATCATATATAAATCACAAATATGAAAAGATATTGCCTCCTTACAAATGATGTAGAAACAAGTTCTATCTGGTTTAATTCACTTCGTGATGAAACAGGATTTAAAGTTTATAGAGAAGGAATGCCAATTCTTTTAGATATTTATAATGAGTATAATATTAAAACCACATTTTTTTTCACTGCATATATAACAAAATTAATTCCCAAAATAGTCACAATGGTTTTAAAAGATGGACATGAAGTTGGTTCACATGGTAAATCTCATCTACCTGAAAATAGTTTTGATGTAATGTCATTCGAGAAACAGAAAAATCACCTTGAATATTCAAAAAAATTATTGGAAGATATTTCTGGGCAGGAAGTGATTTCATTTCGCGCTCCATCATTACGAGTTAGCAAAAATACTGCTAAAGCTTTGATTGAAACAGGATATAAAATTGATAGTTCAATTGCTTCTCAAAGGTTTGATTTTTTTTTATCTTTTGGTGCGTTTAAAAAATTAAATTGGTTTTTTGCACCTCGGTTGCCATATAAAGTAGATCCAGATAATATATTCAAAAAAGGTAATAGTAACTTAGTTGAAATTCCATTATCTGCATTATTTTTCCCATATGTTGGAACTACAATGCGTATTTTTCCTAACTTTACCTCACTCCAGAGATTTTTTATAAATATGGAATCAAAATTCAATTTTAAACCCGTTGTTTTTGATATTCACCCAAATGAATTTATAGATGAATCAAGTGAAATTAGATACATTAATAAACGTGCTAATAATAAAATAAATTATTTATTAAAAGATTGGATACGTTCACATTTAAAGATAAAAAATTTAGGCTCGAAAGCCATTCCAATATATAAAACTCAGATTGAATACTTTAAAAAACATGGATATAGATTTACAAGTTTAAGACAATACTGCTGCGAAAATAAATTATTGGATTAAGTCAAATTAATTTTATACCTGATTATTTTGCGAGTTTAAATTTAGGGAAAGAACAAAATGAAAATATTTATTATAACAATGGATGATCCCATTCAAACAAATGATTTTATATCCAAAATCATAGAAGCAAGGAAAGATGATATCGTCGGTGTTGCGATTTCAAAAGGTGATAGATTAACTATTAGAAAAGATAGATCAAAATTTGAATATATATTTTCTTTATTAATAATTATGGGATTTTATCATTTTTTTAAGAATTATCTAATAACAGTAATACATAAAATTAGAAAAAAACTGCACTCAATATTTCCTGGTTTAATCAAAGATCCATCAGTCCTTGCACTTGCTGAGAAATATAATATAAAAAATTGGAAAATAAATAACCCAAATGATGAAAAATTTTTAGAGGAAATAAAAAATTTAGAAATTGATGTGATAATAAATCAAAGTCAAAATATTCTAAAAAAAAATCTATTAAAAATTCCTAAAATTGGTGTAATTAACAGACATAATGCACTTCTTCCTAAAAATAGAGGAAGATTAACTCCTTTCTGGGTATTATATAAAGGAGAAGAAGAAACAGGTGTCTCTATTCATTTTGTCACAGAGGAACTCGATGCTGGAGATATTATTGTACAAAAAAGATTTCTAGTTTCAAAAAAGGATAATTTTAATACGTTGGTAAAGAAGAATTATAAAATTGCCTTTACAGCAATGCTTGAAGCATTGGACAAAATGGAAAAAGGAGATAAAAATTATATTAATAATGAAAAAAATAAAGCGTCTTATAATTCAATTCCTACTTTAAAAGAAGCATGGGGGTATCGTAAAAAGAGAATATTGAATTTTTTAGGGATGAAATAAACAATTAGATGCAAAATTAACAATTATTGTGTTGTTGCTAATTAAAGAAGAAAGGTTAATTAGATTATGAATTGTTATTAAAAAAATTTTGAGTTTCTTAAAAGAATTTATTATTGATTCATTTAAAGAAAAACGGTTACTATTTCTCTTTATAATTTAAAAGATGTTTGCGAAAATTATATTTATTAACTAATATCAATAATCAAAGGACTAAATTTTGTTATTGATTTTAATAAACTTTCATATTTTTCAAATTCTGGTAGAAGATGGAATGGGGATATTGTAAATATTAGGGATAAAGTCAATAATGAATATCATTACAATTTTAAAACCACAGATGATATTATTAGAAATGCTGATAAATTGCCAGATAAAATTATGATTACAATTCATCCACAGAGGTGGACAAATAATCCTGTGTTGTGGGTGCGGGAACTTGTGTGGCAGAATATAAAGAATGTGATTAAACTTTTTAAGGTTAAGTTTTCAAAATAATTTTCTATAATTGAATAAATTACTTATGAGATTTAGAAATGTTTTTATTGTTTTATTGTTATTTTTTCTAGTGATAAATGCAAAAGGGCAAGTAGAACTTGTTCCCGTAGCGCATCCTGTGTATGATTTTCTTAAAAGGGCAGAACTATATGGATGGATTGAGGGTTATAACTCTTCTTCGCTACCTCTGTCAAGAAAGCAAGTGTCAACCTTTCTGAAAAGTATTGAATATGTGAAGAATTCTGGGAATGCTGAAATGAGTTTTATGGATAAAAAAATTCTAAAGGATTATTTAATTGAGTTTGGTTATGAAATATATGGAGATGTAAGAAATAGTGATGCTTTACTTAAGGGGGGGCAGGTATTTGATAATGATAAACAAAAGTTTATTTATTATTATACAGATAGTAATGCAAGTCTTTTCTGGGATATTAACGGCTGGCTTTCTCAACGTAATTCTGATGGAGATTCTATCGGGGTAAATTCTATTGCGTTAGGGGAAATAGGTATGAGATTCAGAGGAACTTTATTTAATTCTGTTGGATATTATATAAGGTTATCAAATGGACAGAAGTTATCTGGAAAAAATAAAGATGTAGATTTTGCAAGAGTTACAAATCCAAAATGGAACGCTAATCATAAAATGAAAGATAAAGATGGGAATTTTGATTCTTATGAAGGGTATTTAAGGTATGCTACAGGTAGTGAATGGTTGGCTATTACTGTTGGGAAGGAGCAAATGCTTGCAGGGTTTGGGTATGTTGACAAGTTGTTTTTATCCGATAATTCTGTACCATTTAGTTTTATAAGATTGGATTTGAAATATAAAAAACTTCAGTATTTTTTCTCCTATGGTAGCCTGAGAGGTGATTCGCTTGGCAGGGAGATAGAAGCGAAAGCAATTGTTACTCATCGCCTTAATTTAAATTTATTTGAAAACTGGAAAATCGGATTTTTTGAAGCATTAATTACCTGTGATAGACCCTTTAATTTTACATATCTGAATCCATTTAGTTTTATTCGTTCCGCTGATTATAGTGCAGGTGATGGTCAATCTTCTATAAACAATGCAATTATAGGATTTGATACAGAGGTTAAACCATTTAAAAGAGTAGCATTACAAGGTACTATGTTAATAGATGATCTTGATATAAAGACCCTTTTTGATAATATACAGAATGGAAAACCAGTAAACTCAAACAGATTTGGATGGCAAGCAGGTTTTATCTGGACAGACGGTTTCTGGGTTCCGAATTTAACATTTACAGTTGAATATACAAGATTAAATCCATTTATATATACCCACAGAACAAATAAATCTCAATATACACACTGGACTTTACCTCTTGGTCATAATCTACAACCAAATTCTGATGAGATTGCACTAAAAATTGATTATGACATAACTCACAGATTAAATTTTAAAATTCTATATCAACATCAAAGGCATGGTGAAGGTTTTGTTTTTAGTGGTGATACTTTAAAAATAAATTATGGTGGAACTTTAAACAGAGGTGATGCAGATTTTTCAATAGATAATAAATTTTTACAGGGAAACAGAATTGATAAAGATATTATAACAATGACATTATTGTGGCAGCCAATAAGACAATTTTTTATTGAAGGAAATTTAGTTTATAGATTTTTTAATTTAATATATGATAATAGGAAAATGAGGGATCTATACTGGTGGGTAACCGCAAGAATAGATTATTAATTTAAATAATCATTTCAAAATACAAGTAATTTCCTATTATTGGAATTTTGGATTAGAAATTTTTTTATAAAGATGTTTATTTTAGTATATAAATTATCAATAGAAATTGTTAATATGAGACTATAAGAAAATATGAAGAAATTTAAAAAATATGTTGATTTTTAGGAAAATTATTTTTATGTTTTTATAAGTTTATCTCTTGGAGGGATATTTAAGGTTTCGTAAAAAAAATAAATAGATGATAAAAGAACATTATAGAATTAAAAACGGAAAAGAAATAAAGGAGAGGGCGGAATTATTAGAAAAACTTCTTCCAGAAGGTGTTTATAAATATATAACTGAGAATGTTGACTTAAATAGCGAGGGGACTAGAATTTTTGATAGTGACTCTGTCTTTAATATAGATATCATTGAAAAAGAACTCAATTCTATCATTAATATAAATAGGGTAAATAATATAAGATTTATCAACAAATACTTTGAAGCAATAAATCACAAGTTGGTTTTGGGTGGTTTAATTATTGGATGTATGGAAACTTATGAGCAAAGAAGATATAGGATATTAAACAAACATAAAAAGATTATCTCCTATCCTTTATATGCATTGGATTTTATTCTTAAAAGAGTGTTTCCTAAGTTGAAACCTACGAGAAAAATTTATTATCTGTTTACGAGAGGAATTAATAAAGCGTTATCAAAAGTAGAAGTTTATGGGCGCCTGACCTCTTGTGGTTTTGAGTTTGTTAATGAAAAAGAAATAAATAATTTACTCTTTTTTACATTCAAAAAAATTAGTGCTCCAAGATATGATATTGCTCCCACCTACGGTATAATAGCAAAACTTAAACGGATTGGAAAAGATGGGAAAATTATAACAGTCTATAAGATAAGAACTATGTATGCATATTCAGAATATTTACAGGACAGAATTGCAAAGGAGTTCGGCTTGGATATTGGAGGGAAATATAAAAACGATTATAGGAAAACTTATTGGGGAAAATTATTAAGAGCATTCTGGATTGATGAAATACCTATGCTATTAAACTGGATTAAAGGAGATTTAAAACTTTTTGGAGTAAGGCCATTAAGCGAGCAATATTTTAATTCTTACGACGAAGAATTAAAAAAATTAAGAATAAAACACAAACCTGGTTTAATCCCACCTTATTATGTAGATATGCCTACAAACCTTAAAGAGATTATGGAATCAGAACGCAGGTATTTACTTGCTTATGAAAAAAATCCTTTTAAAACACAATGGAAGTACTTCTGGAAAGCATTTTATAATATTGTTTTTAAAGATGCAAGAAGTCAGTAGAAATTTCTTAAAATAAAAAGGGGTTTTTCAATATAGTTTTGCCACAAGGGAAAGATAACTTTTTGAATTATATTATTTTTTTTCTGTTTATTTTTGGTGTTTTTATAGGAGGAATATCCAATTATTATGGATATTCCTTTTTTTTAAAAATTGGAATTAGTTTTATTCTTTTAATCTTGATGTTTGCTATTGGTATAAAAGATAAAATTAATTTCTTAAAAGATAAAGAATTTAGAAAATTACTAATTTTATTATTCATTATAGTAATCTATTTATTTATTACAGTATTATATTCAATTGGCTTTGAGTTTGGGCTAAAAAAGATTTTTTACTTTTTAGCAAGTAATGTAGTTGTGATAGTTTTTTCTTATTTTTTATTTAAATATAAATATGACTTTATAATTTCAAAAGGGATTTATTTTTTAATCTCTTTTGGTTTATTAAGTGTGCCAGTGATTATGATTTTAGCACCTTTTAATTTTGGAACAATTTATAAATTTGAAGTATCAAGGTGGAGTCATGTTTTTTACGGTAGATTCATTGGAAGTGTTTTTTTAATATGGTTTATTATTGTTTTTTTTAGTAAAGAAAATCTTAATACAATCATTAAAGGTACGACCTTAAATTTTTATAATAAATACAGGTATCTAATTAATTCATTTTTTTTAATTATTCTTGCTTATGGTGTATATCTCTCTGGGTTGAGAGCATCAATATTAAGTATTTTAGTTATTATGATTTCTGTTTTTCTTTTTGATTTAATTAGAAAGAAATTAAATATCACTAAAATTATTTACTTTGTAATTTGTGTTGCTACAATTTTGGGGCTGATTTATTTTTATACACCAGCAGATAAAATAATGGAGTTCAGATACAAAAGTTTATTCGGGATTTCCAATGATTTTTCAGAGAAAGAGATGTCTATTGTAAACAGAATGGATGCACAGAAATTGGCGTTAAAAATGTTTTCTGAAAGACCCTTATTTGGCTATGGATTGGGAAGTTTTTATTCCTATGAGGATAGTGATTATTATAGAATAATAAAATATCCCCATAACATTTTTTTAGAAGCTGCTGCTGAAATGGGGTTATTAGGAATTTTAGTATTTGCAGGCCTTATTTCTCTTATTTTAAGAGGGGTATATAAATTTTCACCTTTGTTTCTATTATACTTTATTTATCCCTTAATATTAACATTTTTTTCTAAGGATATTCCAACCCAAACTATGTTCTGGATTGGTATTGCGTTTATCTTTATAAAAAATAATCCTGCTAATAAAATTCATAACAGGTGAGTTTACAAAATTGATTTAAATTTAAATTTAAAAAGAATAATTTTTATAATAATAAATTTTGACTATGAAGCTAATAGATAACAAAGATATCCACGACCCGACAATTAATTTAGCACTTGAAGAATACTGCGTAAGAAATCTGGATTTTGATGGGGAAGAGTATCTATTGTTTTATATTAATGACCCCTCTATAATTATTGGTAAACATCAGAATACTATTGAGGAAATAAATAAAAAATATGTTGATAAACATAACATTTATGTTGTTAGGCGTATCTCTGGTGGCGGGGCGGTATATCATGATAGAGGCAATTTAAACTTTAGCTTTCTAACAAAACACTCAGATGATAGTATAAATAATTTTAAAAAATTTACTCAACCCATTGTTGATACATTAAGGGAACTTGGCATAAACGCTGAGTTAACAGGGAGAAATGATATAACGGTTGAAGGGAGGAAAGTTTCAGGGAATGCACAATTTACAAATACAAAAACAATGTTTTCGCATGGTACTATATTGTTCAACTCGCATTTAGAAGATGTTGTGGAAGCTTTAAATGTTAAAATAGATAAAATTGAAAGCAAAGGTATAAAGTCAGTTAGAAGCAGAGTCGCTAATATTTCTGAATTTTTAAAAGAACCAATGACTATATATGAATTAAAGGAAAAAATTATCAAAAATATTTTTAAAGAATATGATATTATTCCAGTATTGGAATTAAATTATAATCAGTGGAATGAAGTATATAAACTTTCTGAATCAAAATATAGAACCTGGGAATGGAACTACGGTAGATCTCCTGAATTTAACTTGCAAAGAGTTTATAGATTTCCATTTGGTCAGATAGATGTTAGAATTAATGCGGAAGAAGGTAAAATAAAAGAAATAAAATTTTATGGTGACTATTTAGCTTATGGTGATAGTGAAGATATTGAGCAAATTTTAATAGGAGTTAAATTTGACTATGAGCATGTGTATGCAAAATTAAAAAACTTGAATTTGGCAAATTACTTTGGAGATATAACTGCAGAAGAATTTGCTGATTGGCTTATCAGAGGTAAATAAATTTACAAAATTTAATAATAAAATTATGAGAACAGAAAGCTTAAATTTTTTAGAAAAATATATTAATACTGCATCCCCTACTGGCTTTGAAACTGAAGGCCAAAAGGTGTGGCTTGAGTACCTGAAGCCTTATATAGATTCTTACTTTACTGATGTTTACGGTAGTGTTGCCGGAGTAATTAATAGAGATTCCCCATATAAAGTAGTTATAGAAGCGCATGCGGATGAAATTTCCTGGTTTGTGAGTTACATTACAGATGATGGGTATATTTATCTAAAAAGAAATGGCGGTGTTGACCACCAAATATCACCGTCAAAAAGAGTTAATATTCATACAGAAAAAGGTATAGTAAAAGCAGTTTTCGGCTGGCCTGCTATACATACAAGACAAAAGGATAAAGAGGAACAACCCAGCGTTAAAAATCTCTTTCTCGATTGCGGTTGTAACTCTAAAAAAGAAGTGGAAAAATTAGGAGTCCATGTAGGTTGCGTTGTAACATACGAAGACGAAATGTTTATATTAAACAAAAATTTTATTGTTGGAAGGGCTCTTGATAATAGAGTTGGCGGTTTCATTATTGCAGAGGTAGCAAGGTTACTAAAAGAAAATAAGAAAAAATTACCTTATGGATTGTATATAGTAAATGCTGTTCAGGAAGAAATAGGGCTTAGAGGTGCTGAAATGATTTCCAGAAGAATAAAACCCAATGTAGCTTTGGTTACTGATGTAATTCATGATTCCAATGCTCCTATGTATGATAAAAAATTGGAGGGAGATATTAAATGTGGTAAAGGTCCTGTTTTTACTTATGGTCCAGCAGTGCAGAACAACTTATTGAAGAAAATTATTGAAGTAGCAAAAAAGAAGAAAATTCCTTATCAACTTGACACAGTTTCAAGAAGTACAGGAACTGATACTGATGCATTTGCATATTCTGGTGATGGAGTTGCATCTGCTTTAATTTCTACTCCGTTAAAATATATGCATACAACAGTTGAAATGGTGAACATTAAGGATGTTGATAATGCAATAAAGTTAATTTATGAAGTTTTACTCAATATTAAAGCGGGTGAAGATTTCAGATATATAAAATAATGAAATACCAACTGAACTTATGAGCGATTAATAATACAGCAAAAACTCATATTTTTTTTTACATATTTTTTGTATTTTTAATTGCACTCATAGCTCAGTTGGTAGAGCAGCTGACTCTTAATCAGCGGGTCGGGAGTTCGAGTCTCCCTGAGTGCACTGTAGAATTGAATAACCGTAATTAACGGTTTTTTTATTTTAGTTAGGAACAAGATTTAAAGTTATTTTGTATAAAAAATAAAAGATATTTTTATGAAAAAAATAATTTTATTTATAATATTATTTATAACTACTATTGTATATGCTCAGAAAGGAGAATTTATTTCTGTAAGTACGGTTTTTTCTGGTGAAGATGCATGGAAAAATTGGAATATAAGACTTCTTGACGACAATGGTAGCTTTAATACCTTATTTTCTGGTAGTGGTGCCTGGAGAGAGTGGCGAGTATATCTTGGAAGTCAGTCAGGTACAATAAGTACTGTATTTTCTGGTGAAGATGCATGGAAATATTGGCAGTTTTATTTTGGGAATATTTCCGGTACTATTAAAACTATATTTTCTGGATATGATGCCTGGACAGATTGGGAAGTATCTGATGGTAATTCTACATTAAGGGTAAGTAAAATTTTCTCCGGTAAAGATGCTTGGAAAAATTGGCGTATTACTGGTAATAGCGGTGAAATTAGAGTCAGTACAAGATTTTCCGGTAAGGATGCTTATAGGGATTGGGATATTGATGATAAAATGGATGATGAGAATATTTATATTAAGTTTGCTGCAATTTTTGCCTGCATCTTTTCTGGTATATATAATAATGTGGATTTAAAATAATTAGTTAAAATTTTTATATAAAAATTTAAGTAATAAATTAAAACGCAGGACTTATCCTGCGTTTTCTTTTTTATAAGCAAAGGATTATACTTTTAAAAAAATTCGTTCCTTAATTTAGGTATTGGAAAAATTGCTAATTTGTTTATATTTATATTAGACTTTAAAAAAATATGATTAGCAAAGATGAAATATTAAAAATATTATTAAAAGATAAACTTCGGAATGTAAATTTAATTAATTTTATCTCCTCTTATGGAATAGATGAAATAAGAAATGAAGGCAATACATATTTAATAAAATCAACAAGTGATAAACAGTGGATATACTTTTTTTACATTGATAAACCAGATGAAAAGGAATTTGAGTATTTAATTAAAAATCTTAAATCAGATGAAAAACATTTTGCAGTATTAGATGATTGGATGGTTGATATAATTAAGAATAATTGGAAAGTTTTATGGAATATATCAAGCATTCAAATGTTTTATCCTGATGAAAATCAACCGCAGGAGACAAAACATATAATTAGAAACTTAACTTTAAAAGATGTTAAATATATATACGAGCATTCAGATCATAAAAAATATATGTCATTAAAATATCTCGAAGACAGAATAAGAAGGGGAATTGCACTTGGATTGTATGATAAAGGAGGACTCATTGCATGGATATTAACACATGATGATGGAGCAATGGGGTTTCTCTATGTTTTACCAGAATTTAGAAGAAAAGGATATGGAACGGAAATTACTTATGCACTTATAAAAGAAATCAGGCAAAGAGGGGGTATTCCATTTGTTCATATTGAAAAAGATAACACAAAATCAATGAATCTTGCTTTAAAGATGGGATTTAAGGTTCATAAAAACGTAAACTGGTTAAGAATTCAAAATTAACTGATTTTATAAAATAAAAATAAAAAAAATGGGACTAATCAAAGAATTTAAAGAATTTGCTGTAAAAGGAAACGCTTTTGATTTGGCTATTGGAGTAATTATCGGAGCTGCGTTTGGGAAAATTGTTTCCTCGATTGTTTCTGATTTGTTAATGCCTCCTATTGGGTTGGTACTGGGAGGAATTAATTTTACTGATATTAAAATTACTTTAAAACAAGCTGTTCTTGATAATACGGGTAAAGTTTTGGCAGCACCTGTTACAATTAATATAGGAAATTTTGTACAGGTTGCTGTTGATTTTATCATTATCGCTTTTGTTCTTTTCCTTGTTGTCAAAGCTATGAACAAATTTACAAGAAAAAAAGAGGAAGAGACTCCCCCCGCTAAAGTAGAACCACCAAAACAGGAATTACTGCTTGAAGAAATAAGAGATATTTTGAAGGAAAAAAAGTCATAACCTTTTTATTAAAGGTATTTGTTTTTCATTATTGTTTTATTATGTTTGTAAAAAATATTTTATGAAATTTTTTCTTGTTTTTATTTTGTTGTTTTTTTCTCTTGTTTATTTTTCCTGCGGTAATGTTGATTGTTCCACGAAAGATATAGATACATATTATTTAGCGGAAGGCGGAACCTATTTTTTTAAAATGGAAGATAAAAACAATCAACCTATTTTGGAAGGAACTATTTTCGTAAAATATAGAAAAGGATTAATAATGTCCGGTACCTATGAAATTACCAAAATTTACAATGAGTCTTATCCGGGAATAAATAGTATGTTGGGGACCTTTACTGCTAAAGAAAGTGAAGATGATAATACTGTTTACTTGAACACAAACCCAAAAATTGCTGATGATAATATTATATTTGAGTTTAATTTGATGAAAAATAAAATTGAAGGCAAGTGGTATAGAACGACAATGAAAGGAAAAGTTGATGAAGGTAATCTTTCAGGCAATTTTGTTGAAATGAAATTTTAGACCTTTTACAATTAATGATTTACCTCTCTGAACATTACCTGAACAAATAAATTACTTTTCTTATTTCTTTTTTATTTATCCTTTTAAGTAGATTAAAAGTTTTATTTTGTTGATATTTAAATTTACATAATATTATTAAGATGAAAAGATTAATAGCTTTATTTTTAGTTTTATGTGGGAGTTTTGGGGTATATTCTCAATATTTAAATGTTATGATTGGAAACGCTGGTTCACCTGAGGAAGTTTCGATATGTATTAATCCAAAGAATATTATGCAGATAGTTGCTGGTGCTAATATAAATAAATTTTATTGGACTACTAACGGGGGAGTTAACTGGACTTATGGAAATCTTTCTTCGTCTGCTTATGGCGTATGGGGCGACCCCTGTATTATTGTGGATACCTTAGGATATTTTTATTATTTCCATTTATCTAATCCACCTTCCGGAGGGCATTGGATTGATAGGATTGTGTGTCAAAAGTCAACAAACGTGGGAGTGAGCTGGTCTAATCCAGGAACCTATACTTTTTATGACCCAAATAAAGACCAGGACAAGGAATGGGCTGTTGTGGATAGGAGTAATAATTATATATATTGTACCTGGACACAATTTGATAATTACGGTAGTTCAGCCACCACTGATAGCTCAAACATATTATTTGCAAAGTCCACTGATGGTGGCTTAACCTGGATTTTAGTAAAAAGAATAAATGAAAAAGCCGGTGATTGTATTGACTCAGATAATACTGTTGAAGGTGCTGTACCTGCTGTGGGTCCAAATGGAGAAATATATGTTGCCTGGTCTGGACCAAAAATAAAAAATATACAATATGGTATTTTCTTTGATAAATCAACAGATGGTGGTGTTACTTTCTTGCAAAACGATATTTATGTAACTGATCAACCAGGGGGTTGGGATTTTGGTATTGATGGAATATACAGGTCAAATGGTATGCCGGTTACCTGTTGTGATTTATCTAATGGTCCTTATAGAGGGCATATTTATATTAATTACTGTGACTCTGCTGGACCGACAGACCATGATGTAAAATTAGTTAAATCAACCAATGGAGGTTTAAATTGGAGTACTCCGGTTAGGGTAAATAATGATTCTCCTGGGAAAGAACAGTTTTTTACCTGGATGACTATTGACCAGAAGACAGGATATATTTATATTGTTTTTTACGATAGAAGAAATTATTCTAACTATCAGACCGATGTTTATCTTGCTCGTTCAACTGATGGAGGCTCAACCTTTACAAATATTAAAATCAGCTCAACTCCATTTACACCTACTGCGAGTGTATTCTTTGGTGATTATAATTGTATAGATGCATATAACAATATCGTAAGACCTATCTGGACGCGATTAGATGGGACTCAGTTAAGTATTTGGACGGCTCTAATTGATTTTTCCGTTTCTGTAAATGAACCGATTAATAATTTACCCAAATCATTTTCGTTATCACAAAATTATCCTAATCCTTTTAATCCTGTTACTAAAATTGAATATGAAGTTCCCCCCTCTAAAAATGGCGATTTACAATTCGTTCAAATTATAATTTATGATATCACAGGTAAAGAGGTCACAAAAATTGTTGATGCATTACTAAAGCCTGGAAAATATGAAGCAATATGGAATGCAACGGGTTATGCAAGTGGTACTTACTTTTATAAACTTGTTTCAGGTGATTATTCAGAGTCTAAAAAAATGATACTGATTAGATAATATCTTATTTTAAATAGTTATTTTAAAAAAATAATGCATTATCCAATGAAAAAAATAATTACTCTTTCAATTGCAGCATTAATCCTTTTATCATTTATTCCGTCATTCGCTCAATTTAGATTTGAAGGAGGAATTAATGCAGGTGCAACTATACCCACTGGTGATTATAGCGGTACGATGACTGATTTTTATTATGGGAAAAAATATGGATTATCTACCGGAGTTAATTTTGGTGGCTTTGCTTCCTTAGTTACTCCTATCATTAGTGGTAGAGTTTCTCTCAATTATACTATGTAAAAAAATGATGGTTCTCTTCCCCCAGGAGATGGTGGTGGGACGATAGAGTTGAAACATAACATTTTTACAATTGGAATAGGACCCCAGTATAATATTCCAATTCCTGCTTCTCCTATTAAACCATTTTTAGTTGCAGAACTTTTAATTGTATCAATTAGTGGTGAAACAACTTTTAGTGGTAATTCTTCTGTCCCGACTGGGACTTACACAATCCCTTCTTCAACAAGATTGGGACTTGGTATTACTGGTGGGATAATTTACGATTTTGGGATGTATGGAATTAGTATTCAGGGAAAATATAACCTGTTAAATCTTGCTGGAAAAGAATTTAAATCTGATGACGAAACTAAAAGGCTGAGTTCTTATACAAATTTAAATGACGAAAGTGATCCCAATTATACACCCAATTCAAGTATACATATAATTAATTCCAGCAGAAATATATCTACTTTCCAATTGAATTTAGGATTTAATTTTTCATTTGGATTGTAGTCACTTTTTCAAATTAACATTGTTAGATTTATAATTTAATAGGGAAAAATATATTACTGAAGTTTATATTATCCTTTGCGGATTTATATTAGTTAGATTTATAAATTAATACAATTAGGGATATATAAATACTTATATCCTCGTTTAGAATTACATTCCCCTCCTATTTTATAAAACTTTTCTTTGTCTCCTGATTGAAGCATCTTTCATAGGGAGCATCTTAAAAATTCTTTTAGTTCAAACAGTTAACTTATTTGTAAAGAACCATTTTGAAGAAACTGTGAAATAAAATTCTTTATACCCAGGTTTGATATATCCATTCTCTTTTCTTTTTTGGGATGGATTTTAACTCTTTCATGGTATCTTCTATATTCCAGAGATTTTTCTTTGATAGGGCTATGGTTCGTAAAAACCAAACATCATTGAAATAATGAAAGTTTTCAATCTTTTCAAGAGCCTCTATAAATGTATCAAGACACTCTTGCCATACTACTGATTTCAATAAGGCTTTTGTTTTGTGAGCATACCATTTTTGAAAAATACTATGATAATTTCATATTCTTAGTAATTCCTTTCCTTTCTACTTTATTTAATAAAATTTTTTCTCTTTTTTTAGGTGTGGAAATTCATTTAATCTGAAATAGATTATAATTAAATTTGGTATAATTTTAAATTATATTTTTTATATAACTTTTTGAGGAGGGAAAGTTTTGATTTATATAATTAATAGTGGAGAAATTTATTTATGAATGAAGAGAGATATAAAATTACAGATTTTGATTTATATTTACTTGGTGAAGGAAATCACTTTGAGAGTTATGAAAAATTTGGCTCTAAACTTGTTGAACTGAACGGTGTCAGAGGGGTTCAATTTGTTGTTTGGGCTCCTAATGCTAAAGAGGTTAGCGTTGTTGGTGATTTTAATAGCTGGAATCCTGAAATTGATAAAATGGAGAATGTAAATAATTCTGGGGTTTGGGTAAAATTTATTCCGAATTTAAATGAAGGTACATTGTATAAATTTGCTATTAAATCTTTTGATAATGACTGGATTTCCTATAAAACTGATCCTTATGCTTTTTATACTGAATTAAGGCCCAAGACTGCTTCGGTGGTTTACAATATTGATAAATATAAATGGAATGATGGTGATTGGATGAATCGAAGAAAAAATTTTAATTTTATTAAATCCCCAATTTCCATTTATGAAGTTCATCTTGGCTCGTGGAAAAAAGATTTTAATAATATTTATTTCCCAAATCAATGGGGATATAAAAACTACCGGCAGGTTGTATACGAACTGGTTGACTATGTTAAATCAATGGGATATACTCATATTGAGTTACTGCCTATAATGGAACATCCATTGGATGAATCATGGGGTTATCAGGTAATTAATTATTTTGCACCTACAAGTAGATATGGTTCTCCGGATGATTTTATGTTCTTTGTTGATTATTGCCATCAAAATAATATTGGAGTTATACTTGATTGGGTACCGGCACATTTTCCAACTGATGAATATGGACTTGCAAATTATGATTCAACTCAACTTTATGCTTACAAAAGCTGGAAAAAAGGTTATCATAAAGATTGGGGAACTTTAATTTTTGATTATGGAAGAAATGAAGTTGTAAATTTTTTAATCTCAAATGCATTATTCTGGTTTAAAAAATATCATATTGATGGATTAAGAGTTGATGCTGTTGCTTCTATGTTATATCTTGACTACTCTAAGAAAGATGGTGAATGGGAACCAAATTATTTTGGGGGAAGGGAAAATCTTGAAGCTATTGCGTTTTTAAAAAAGTTAAATGAAGTTGTCCATTTGCAAGTTCCCGGTATTATGATGATTGCAGAAGAATCAACTGCATTTTTTGGTGTGTCAAAACCAACTTTTTTGGGTGGCTTAGGTTTTGATATGAAGTGGAATATGGGCTGGATGAATGATATATTAAATTATTTTGGTAAAGACCCTGTTTACAGAAAGTATCATCAGAATTTAATTACCTTTTCTCTTTGGTATGCTTTTAATGAAAATTTTATTTTACCAATTTCTCATGATGAAGTTGTTCACGGTAAGGGGTCTTTAATTAACAAAATGCCCGGTGATTTATGGCAAAAATTTGCAAATCTGAGATTATTTTTTGGTTTCATGTTTGGACATCCCGGTAAAAAATTAAACTTTATGGGAAACGATTTTGCACAATTCAATGAATGGGATTTCAAGTCATCTCTGGATTGGCACTTACTTGATAATGATATGAATAAAAAATTTAACAGATTCTTTAAAGACTTAAGTTTTCTTTACAGAAATTCCAGAGCAATGTATGAAGTAGATTTTCAGGGTGATGGCTTTCAATGGGTAGATTTTTCTGACTCCGATAGTAGTGTTGTTAGTTTTCTGAGATTTTCTGAGGATAAAAAAGAGATATTATTATTTACTTTCAATTTCACTCCGGTTCCAAGATACAATTATCAGTTAGGAGTTCCTTACAAAGGTTTTTACAGAGAAATATTAAATAGCGATGCTGTTGAATATGGTGGTAGTGGCATTGGAAACTTAGGTGGTGTTCATTCTGAATCAAAGCCAAGATTCCTGTGTAATGAATCAATATTTGTTACACTGCCGCCGCTTGCTGTAAATATATATAAACTTGAACCATCTATATAAATATTTTCATTTTTTATGTCAAATATATACTTTTGTTTGCATGGTCATTTTTATCAGCCCCCAAGAGAAAATCCCTGGACTAATGAAATAGATCAGGAAGTTTCTGCAGCTCCCTTTCCTAATTGGAATGAAAAAATTTATCAGGAATGTTATAAACCAAATACAGAAGCTGCTATATTCAATGAAAAAGGTGAAGTTACTCGTCTTGTTAACAACTTTGAATATATAAATTTTGATTTCGGTCCTACTTTGTTTGAGTGGATTAGATTAAAGCATCCAGATACTTTTCAGAAAATTTTACAGGCAGATAGAATTAGCTGTGATAGATTTCGAGGCAAAGGAAATTCTATTGCTCAGGTATTTAATCATATTATTATGCCCTTAGCAAACGATAGAGATAAAGTGACGCAGGTAAAATGGGGGAAAAAGTATTTTGAATATTTCTTTAAGAGAGAAACAGATGGAATGTGGTTATCAGAAACAGCGGTTAATTACAAAACTATAGATGTATTAATAAATGAGGGAATAAATTATATAATTTTAGATCCTTCACAAGCGTATAAATGTAGAAAAATTGGTGATTCCGACTGGATTGACGTATCAGATGGTAATATAAACACAAAAATGGCATATAGATGCTATTCTAAGAGCTCAGCGGAAAAATTCATAAATATTTTTTTCTATGACTCTTTTATTTCAAAGAATATTTCTTTCGGTGACCTGGCGTATAGTTCAGAGAAATTATTTGATGCAATAAAATCTTCATCTTACAGAGATTCAGATATTATTCAATTAATAAGCGCTTCAGTAGATGGAGAAACTTTTGGCCACCATAAAAAATTTACAGAACGTGCTATCGCTTATCTTTTAACAGAACTACTGCCGAAAAATAATATAAACGTGATTAATTACAGTAAGTTCCTTGAATTATATCCACCACACTGGGAAGTTGAATTGAAATCAGGGATTAATGATGAAGGGACATCCTGGAGTTGCGCTCACGGTGTAGAGAGATGGAAAAGTGATTGCGGATGTGTAACTGGTGGTATGCCTGGATGGAATCAAAGGTGGCGAACTCCATTAAGAGAGGCATTGAACTCATTAAGAGATAAATTATCAATTATTTTTGAGTATGAAGGAAGAAAATATCTAAAAAATGTTTGGGATTCAAGAAACGATTATATTTATATAATAATTGAGAACTCAAAAGAAAATGTAGAAAAGTTTTTTTCTGAACATTCAATAAGACCACTGAATGAGGATGAATTAAATATATGTTTAATGCTTCTTGAAATGGAAAAGTATTCATTATATATGTTTACAAGTTGTGCATGGTTTTTTGCGGATGTGGGAGGAATTGAGACTAAAAAAATCCTTGAATACTCAAAAAGAGCAATAGAATTAGGAGAATCAATTACAGGAATTGATTTGAAGTCAGAATTTCTTGAAAAACTTGAGTCTGCAAAAAGTAATGTAGAAGAAATTAAAAATGCTAAAGAAATTTTTTTGAATTTAAAATCCAAATAAATGGATAGTTATAAAGAATATTTTTCAAATACTCCTACACGAAATCAATGGGAAAAAATCGGAATTAAAAGGCGAACAGGTGTGGTTGTTCCGCTTTTTTCAATTTATTCAGATAAAAGTATTGGTATTGGTGATTTTTATGATTTAAGGTATATAATTCAATGGTGTAAACAATGTGGAATATCAATTATTCAATTATTACCTTTAAACGATTGTGGTGATGATTTTTCCCCATATAATTGCATAAGTTCTTTTGCATTGGACCCTATGTATTTATGTTTAAGGGAATTAAAGGAAATAAATATTAATAGGATTAACAAGAAAATAAAGGAGCTAAAAAAAAGATATAAAGCAGGTTTGCCTCTTGTTGATTACGAAATAAAAAAAGCAAAACTTGAATTTCTATATGAGTTATTTAAAACTTATTATATTAGTGGTATTAATAAATTTGAGAGGTTTAAATCAGAAAACAAGTTCTGGTTGGAAGATTATGCTTTATATTCTACAATAAGTGAAATAACAGGTAGCAAAGATTGGACTCAATGGGAGGAGAGTTTAAAAAATAGAGATGATGTTGCATTAACGGATATCAGAAATAAATATTCTGATAAAATTGAGTTTTATAAATGGATTCAATGGCAATTATTTGAACAGTTGAAAGGTTTTAAGAAATTTGCTAATGATAATGGGATTTCTATTATAGGTGATTTACCATTTCTGATTAGCCGACATAGTGCTGATGTATGGAGTAAAAAAGAATATTTTAATTTAGAGTATTCTGTGGGAGCTCCTCCGGATATGTATTTTGCCCTTGGGCAAAGATGGGGGATGCCACCATATAATTGGGATAAAATTGATTCTGACTCATTTGTATATTTTAAGGAAAAGTTATCCTATGCTGAGAACTTTTATGATATGTATCGTATTGACCATTTTATCGGGTTATTTAGATTGTGGATTATTCATAAATCTATACCTGAGGAAAAATGCGGCTTAGAGGGTAATTTTTTCCCTGAGAATGAAAATCTCTGGGAAGAAAATGGGAAAAAAATTCTTAATACATTTCTTGATGCAACTTCTATGTTACCTATTGCCGAAGATTTAGGTAGTGTTCCTGAGTGTTCTTATAAGGTTTTAATAGAATATGGTATTGCTGGTATGGAAATACAAAGATGGAGCAAAGAGCGAAAAATTAGATTTGATTTTCTTAATCCTGACGAAATCAGAATTAATTCTGTTTCTTCTATATCCACCCATGATTCAAGCTGTTTTATTATCTGGTGGCTGGAAGAAGCGGGAACAATAGATGCTGATCTATTTAGAAGGTTATGTTCTTACAGAAACATTACAGGAGATAAGTATAAAGAAATAGAAGAGAAATTGTTTGATAGAAATCATATTAGCGATAAGAGATTATTGTGGAACTCAGAAATTTCAAGTGTTGATATATTATCCGAAATTTTACAGAGACCACAAAATGAGATTCAAGATATAATTTCACAATATCTTGATTCATATAAAGAGAAGGAAAAGTTTATAAATTATTTAAAAGCGGATGAGAATAAGTTTAATAACGAATTTGTAAAAAAAGCGTTATTAAAATCTCTGGAAACAAATTCAATTTTTTCAATACAACTTATAAATGAATGGTTATCTCTCCACAGGGAATATTTTAATTATTTCAAAGAAAAGAGATTCCGCATCAACTATCCTGCAATACAAAATGAAATAAACTGGCGGGTTACAATTCCAATTAATGTAAATCTTTTACCCTATCTTGCAATTAATAAGGAAATAAAAGAAATGATTGTTTCTACAGGGAGAGAATAAATCAATACAGTATTATTCTTAAATAATCTACAGGTTTATCTTTTACAAAAACATTTTTTCCTATATTACAGAAATCACATTTTCCTTTTACGCAGTAAAAATTATGAAGATGAATAGCCCCCTGGCTTTCTATAGCTTTTTTAATTTTTATATGAAATTGATTTTCCATCGTCCTTGTAATTTCATTTTTTGATTCATCTTTCATAGAACTGTATATTTTTAGAATTAAATTACACAGTTTTTCATTGTTGTTTTGTAATGCATATTCAAATATTAAAGGCAGAACAACATTTATAATTATATCGTGGACTCTCTGTGCACCAATTGGTTTTAAAGTTAATTTTGATGGCTTATCGAAACTATAATTTTTTTGCCAGTAAATGGAGATTTCAATTTTTTTAAATAGGGAAAAAAGATTTTTTATTATTTTCTTATTCTCACTTAAAGAAATAATTAGTTTTTCGAAGAAACTATTGTACAGAATAGAATATGAAAGCCCTGATGCGTATGCAATCCTTACGGTTGGGAAATTTTGAGGTCTCAAACGAAAGAAATTCCATTCCGAAGAATCCATTTTTCCACATGAAAATTTATTCATTTTACTTTGCCAGTGAGATTTTAATTGAAAAGCATATTGATTGTTGGAACTGGCATTATCGAGGAAACCAGCAATTCCAAATAATAAAGCATCGATATGTATCTGTGTGAAATTATTGTTAAATAAATTTTCAAATAAAATGAGTTTTCCTAATTTCAGAAATTGACTTTTATTCTTTGAAAAGCCCAATGCTTCAAAGATAAATTCCATTAGTAACTTTTTCCATATTATATTTTCATTTAAACCTGAATTTTTTAATATTTCGAATCTATCTTTAATCCTCTTTGAGCGGTAATGAAATCTCTTTAATCCCATATTTTCCAGGAGATTAAGCTTTTTATCAACTTCAATATTTCCATTTTTGGAATAGCATGGGATTCTGAATTCCTTTGAAGGATTTTCTATTATTTCCCTCCATATAGTATGAATAGACTTTGTTAAAAATTTTGAAAGTATTACGGTTGGAATTTTTTTTGAATTACTGTATTCAGGTAAATATTTTTCGGTTACTTCTGTATCCCACATCACAACCTGTAAAATAACTTTATCATACTTGCCTTTATTTTTATGATTATGAAATGACCAGTCCTTTAAATTTTTGTGAATTTCAACATCACCAGTTTGTAAAAAATCGTTTATTTTTATTGTTGCATTTGAATAATCGGGCCCTTCATCCCGGTTCTTAATTCCGGGAGAAATTACTTCAACTTTTTTTCCATCTATTGTTTCAAGGTTTGAATAATAGGATTTATTTTCCCAGATACGGGAAATAAAATTCTCATTCAAATTTAATTTTATCATTAATTTTTATGTGTTTTTTCTATAAATTAACATAATTAAAAATTTAAATTAAGATAAAATTATGAGATACTTTAAAGTTATTATTTTATTGTTAATAGCTATTCTTTATTTCAGTTGCGGAGAAAAAAGTGGGCAGGAATCAGAAGATTTACTAATGAGTGCAAAAAAAATGCTTGATAGCGCGCAGGCTGTTAATAGTAAGGAATTGAAATTGGAAGCAATTGAGCTTTATAATGACTTTATAAAGAAATATCCAGATTCAACTAAAGTAATGGATGCGTATTATGAAATTGCAAGAATTTATTCTGATATAAATGAATATAAAGAAGTAATAAAAGTATATGAAAATATAGCGAACCGTTATCCAAATACAAAAGATGAACGAAATGCATTATTTATGATTGCTTTTACTTATGATTCAAATTTAAGAGATACACTGAATGCTATTGCTGCATATAAAAAGTTTATTGAAAAATATCCAACAGACACAGAGGGGGACAGATTATCTGAATCAGCGAGTTTAATGTTAAAAAGTCTTGAAGGGAAATTTAATTTTGATGAATTAATAAAGGAAAAAGAGACGCAGAAATCTGCCGGTAACGAAGGAAACAAAGAAAAAGACAAAACAAAAGATACAACTAACAAGCAAAAGGATAAGGTAAAAGAAAACACGAAAGATAAAAAGAAAAGCCCGCCACCTGTAAATCAATAGAATAATGGATTCATCTGATTTCAAAAAATTTTTAATTCCTTCAGTAGTTGCAAGATTAGCAAATATAGAATTAAAAGCGAAATTTGTTGTACAGGGGTTTATTGCAGGATTACACAAATCCCCTTATCATGGATTTAGCGTAGAATTTGCAGAACATAGGCAATATACTCCTGGAGATGATTTAAGATATCTCGACTGGAAATTATTAGCCCGTACAGATAGATACTACATAAAACAATATGAAGAAGAGACAAACTTAAAAGCATATATCTTTCTTGATGTAAGCCGATCAATGAGTTTCACATCCAAAGAATTCTTTGGGGAGAAGAAAAAAAAGTTTCACAAAAAGGATAAAATTCAGGAAGTATCAAATGGTATTTCAAAACTTGAATATGCATCATATTTAGCTGCATCCCTTGCTTATTTAATGATATTACAGAGGGATGCAGTATCATTGGTGACTTACGATGAAAAAATTAAAACATATATACCTCCGCATTCAACTAAAACGAATTTAAGATTAATTCTAAAAGAACTACAAAATATTAAACCCACTTCTAAAACAAGTACCGCAACAAGTTTAAATGCAATAGCAGAGAAAATTAAAAGACGAGGTTTGATAATTATCATAAGTGATTTTTTTGACAATCAGTCAGATGTTATTAATTCTTTTAAACATTTTAGATATGAGAAAAATGAAGTGATAGTGTTTCAAATACTTGATGTTGCGGAGAAAAACTTCCTTTTTGATGATGTAGCATATTTCAAAGATATGGAAACAGGAGAAGAAATTTATATTCAATCTTCACAAATTAAAGAGTCCTATAATAAATTATTAGAAAGTTTTTTAAATAAATACAGGAGTGAGTGCATTAAAAATAATATTGATTATGAGTTATTGACAACTTCAACCCCTTTTGATGTAAGTTTATTGAAATATTTAAATAAAAGAATGCGATTACATTAACGCATTTTAAATCTCTTATCCCAGATTGGGGTAATTAATCTATAATCTCCAAACCCTGTATAATCAACAAAGATAAACTGTTTATTTATCTCATAATATTCCCAGACTTCATAAGGTCTTGAATAATCATCGAAGGGATGCCTTTCTATATTAGAAGGATTACCATAAATAATATAAACCATTCCCATATCAGTTCGGTAACCATCTACCGAATAATTAGAGAATTTTTCATTTGCAATTTTAACACGATTATAATACTCAATCATAATTTCATTTTTCGCTGTTTTAGGTGATGGGTCTACTGATTTCCAGAATTCAAGGAATCTTCTCTCTTTTTCTGCTTGTGTTGGGGCCTCTTTGATATAAGTTATTTCATCACTTGTTGCAATGTATATCATTTCACTAATTGCTTTGTCAAGATTTTCTATTGTCATTGGGAGTTCCGTCCACCTATAAGAAAATTCTTTCTCACTTGCAAGCGATGGATAAACATTACTGAATAGTTGAAGTTTATAATTTCCTATTGTATAGTCGTATGGATTAAGTTTATCTATCTTCTGATTTGTACCGGGAGTAATAACATAACTAAAATTACCTGTTTTGACAGAAAGGTCTTTTTCATTTACAATTTTATAATTAATTGATATAGGGAAAGTATTGCTTGAATTGTTATAAATCTCAAAGAAAACATAAATGTCTTTCAGGTCACCAATATTATTAGTGACTAAAGGATAAATTATTCGCCTGCCAAGTGAATCTGTAATAAAATCAGAAAGCAGCATAATTGAACTAATGGATAGCTCTTTAGAGTTAAAATCAGGGACAAAAACAACTTTTTCAATTTTATATTCTTTGTAATTATTTCTGTCTCTTAAAGATGTTGCAATTTTATATGTATCGGGTGTTAAATAAAAAGATTTAATCCTGTATTCTGATTCATCCTCTAATGATTTTTGCTCTTCTGAAGTTTTTGAAATAGTTTCAGGAACATTATTATTAACTACAATTTCATTATTTGAATTTATTATTGTAACCACGAAATCAAAATTAGCATCAAATTTTTGAGTGTTCTGATTTTTTTTAAATTGTAAAGTTGTTAAAGGTATTTCTACATATATGTCAATTCTTGCTTTTGCACTATCTTTAACATAAAATACCAGTGGGTCTATGTAGTAATATTGTTCCTGTAATAAGTCAGAAGGATTATCTTGAGAGAACAAAAAATTTACACTTATAAAAAATATTAAAATAGGTAGAAATATTTTTTTTCGCTGTTTCATTATTTAAGCTTTTTATTAATTTAATAAAATCATTTTTTATTAAAAATCAATAATTAAATTATATTTCTCCAAATAAATCATATTCCTGTATGTCCTTAATTAATACATTATAAAAATTACCACAACTTATTTTCTTGGAGCTATTTATATATACTTCCTGATCAATTTCCGGTGCATCCATATATGTTCTTCCAACGAAAATATCTCCTTCTTTTCTATCAATCAAAACCTTAAAATTTTTACCAATAAGATTTTTATTGTTATTAAAAGATATATTTTTTTGCAAATCATATAACATTTTTTGTCTCAATAGTTTTTCTTCTTTCGGTACTATGTCTTTTAGTTTATATGCTTCGGTATTTTCTTCATGGGAATAGGTAAATACACCTAACCTCTCAAATTTAAAATCTTTAATGAATTCATATAGTTCCTTAAACTCTTTTTCTGTTTCAAGAGGATATCCTACAATTAGTGTTGTTCTTATGCATATATCAGGTATTCTACTTCTTAATTTTTCAAGTAATTTAATTGTACTTTTTCTGGTAATACCTCTTCTCATAGATTTTAATATTTTATCAGAAATGTGTTGTATTGGAATATCAATATATTTACATATATTTGTATTATCTTTTATTATTTCTATAATTTCAGTTGGGAATTTTGCCGGGTAGGTATACATCAATCTTATCCATTCTAAACCATTAACTTTTGATAACGAGTTCAAAAGTAAAGCCAAATTTCTTTTACCATAAATATCAACTCCCCAGTAAGTTGTATCCTGTCCGATTAAAATTATTTCCTTAACTCCTTTATCAACAAGAGATTCGGCTTCGTATATGATTTTCTTTAGTGGTTTTGATTGATAATTTCCTTTAATGATGGGTATAGAGCAAAAAGAACAAAGATTATTACATCCATCAGATATTTTTATGTATGCATAATGGCTATAAGGGAATGGATTTCTCTCTCCTAATAAATTTTTATTGTATTCTACCTTTAAAGACTTTAAAATATCTTTTAAGTTTTTCTCTTTACTAATTGTACCAAAGTATTCATCTACTTCTGGGATTTCTTTCTTTAATTCCTCCATATATCTTTCTGATAAACATCCTGCAACAAAAATTTTTTTAACTTTTCCTTCTTTTTTGCTTTCTATAGTATTTAAAATTTCATCTATCGATTCTTTTTTTGCATCTTCTATAAATCCGCAGGTATTTATAATTATCACATCTGGATTACTGTTTTGGTTAACGATTTCGAATTTTTCATTTTCAATCAAAGTTTTAAGTTGTTCAGAGTCAACCAAATTTTTAGGACACCCTAAGGTTATTATCTTAATCCTGTTTTTTTTCTCTTTCATATATTACAATTTAATTAATATTACGAAAAAATAAAAGATTAGTTGAAAAAATAATTTATCCTTTAGAATTGTCAATTAATTTCTTAATTTACTTAATCTTTTATTTAATAAATTTAAGTATGATATAAGGTTCTGTATTATTAATATTTTAATTATTAGAGTCAGTTAGTTAAACAATGTCAAAAGGAAAAAAAAATAAGAATAAAATTGATTCCCGAAAAGAAGATATAGATTTAATTAATGGTGCTTTAAAAGGTAAACAGGAATGTTATGAGAAATTAATGAAAAAATATTACAGTTTAATTAATAATTTAATTAAAAAAATGATTTTCGAAAAAGATGAGGTTGAGGATTTGACGCAGGAAGCTTTTATAAAAGCATTTAATTCATTACATAAATTCAATAAGGAATTCGCATTTTCTACCTGGCTTTATAAAATTGCAACAAATAATTGTATAGATTATATTAGAAAGAAAAAATTGTCTATATATTCTCTTGATAAAGAAATTGATTTAGGTGATGATGAGATAAAATATGAAATTGCGGATGAAGACTATATTCCAGATAGGAAAATAATCGAAATTCAAAAAGAAACAATAATAGAAAAAGCAATAGAAAATTTACCTAAAAAATATAAAGATGTTATTCTGCTTAGACATAAATATGAAATGAATTATTACGAAATTTCCAGAGAGCTGAAAATTCCTATTGGTACTGTGAAAGCACATTTATTCAGAGCAAGAGAATTGTTAAATAAGTACCTTAAAAATAAGATAAAAAATTACTAATGGCAGGTCAGGAAACACCTTTGATGCAACAGTATAGAAAGATAAAAGAGAAATATCCCGATATGATTTTGCTTTTTAGAATGGGGGATTTCTTTGAAACATTTGAAGAAGATGCTATTATTACCTCAAAAGTTTTGGGTATTACTTTAACAAAAAGAGCAAGTGGTTCAGCAGCAGATGTACCTCTTGCTGGTTTTCCTCACCATGCATTGGATAATTATCTACCTAAATTAATAAAAGCAGGTTATAGGGTTGCTGTTTGTGAACAACTTGAAGATCCGAAATTTGCGAAAGGAATTGTAAAAAGAGATGTAATTGAAGTTGTTACTCCCGGGGCAACTTTTTCTGAAAAACTTTTGCATCATAAATCAAATAATTATCTATTAGCATTGTATTTGAAAGAAGATTTATGTGGGTTTTCTTTTTGCGATATTACAACAGGGGAGTTTGCAGTTGCAGAAATAAAACTTTCTCAATTGAAAGAACAAATTGATATTATTTCCCCGGGTGAAATTCTTATTCCCAAAAAGGATAAAGAACGAATATATAAAATTTTAAAAGTTTCAGACTCCGATTTTCAAAATCAGGTAGCACCGAAATATATTTTTACAAAAATTGATGACTGGGTCTTTAATTTAGATTATGCACGAGAATTGCTCACGAATAAGTTTAATACTCATTCACTAAAAGGATTTGGAATTGATAATATGGAATGCGGTATTATTGCAGCGGGATGCATTGTAAATTATTTAAATGAAACACAAAAGAACAATTTAACTCATATAAATAAAATTTATAAATATGATTTTACAGACTATATAATATTAGATCCAGCAACGAAGAGGAATCTTGAAATTACTTCTTCCATTCATGAAGGTAGCAGAGAGGGTACTTTGGTATCTATAATTGATAAAACATTAACAGCGATGGGAGGGAGATTATTAAAACGCTGGTTGTTGAGACCACTTAAAGTTAAAAAGGATATTGATAGAAGATTGGAAGCAGTTGAAGATTTTTATAACAATAAAAACTCAAGAAAAAAAATCAGAGAAACCCTTAAATCAATAGCAGACCTTGAAAGATTGATTTCGAAAATTGCAACCGGAAAAGCTGTTTCCCGAGATATTTTACTTTTAAAAACTTCATTGAAGAAGATTTCCGAGTTGAAATTATCATTAGTTAATCTTGAATCAGATGCTGTTAAATCATTAAGGGAAAAATTGGTTGAATTACCAGAGTTAATAAAAGAAATTGAATTGGTTTTAAACGAAAATTATCTTGAAGGAACAGATACTTACGGTATAATTAACAAAGGATATAATAAAGAATTGGATGAGTTAAAAGATATTCATTTAAATGGTAAAGTCTGGATTGAAAATTTCCAAAGTAAAGAGCGAAAAAGAACAGGAATTAATTCTTTGAAGGTAGATTATAATAAAGTTTTTGGATACTATATTGAAATTACAAAATCAAACCTTGATAAAGTTCCATCTGATTATATAAGAAAACAAACACTTGTTAATGCAGAAAGATTTATTACTGAAGAATTAAAAATTTATGAAGATAAAATTTTTAACGCTGAAGAAAGAATTGCATTAATTGAAAATAAAATTTTTAATGATTTAAGACAGTTTATTTTAAATTTTACTGAAGATATACAAAAAAATGCTTCTATCGTTGCATCAATTGATGTTCTTGCGGGTTTTGCTGAGGTTGCTGAGTATTATAAATATGTGAAACCAGGAATAAATGAAACAGATACCATTCATATTGTAAATGGTAGACATCCTGTTATTGAACAGCTGTTACCTGCTGGCGAAAAATATATTGCAAATGATACTTATTTAGATACAAAAGAAAATCAAATTGTAATTTTGACAGGACCGAATATGAGTGGTAAATCAAGTTATCTCAGGCAGACTGGCTTAATAGTACTACTTGCTCAGATTGGTAGTTTCGTACCTGCTGAATCTGCAAAAATAGGTTTAGTTGATAAAATATTTACAAGAGTTGGAGCTTCGGATAATATAGCAAAAGGAGAAAGTACATTTTTGGTTGAAATGAATGAAGCTGCTAATATATTAAACAATGCAACTCAAAAGTCATTAATATTACTTGACGAAATAGGAAGAGGGACAAGTACTTATGACGGCATTTCGATTGCCTGGGCAATTACTGAATATCTGCATGAAAATCCTTCAGTTCGTGCAAAAACTTTATTTGCTACTCATTATCACGAATTGAATGTGCTGGCAAGTATGTATCCGAGAATAAAAAATTATAGGGTAGAAGTAAAAGAGTATAAAGACAAGGTTATATTTTTGAGAAAAATAAATCCGGGTTTTGCTGACCACAGTTATGGAATTCAGGTTGCAAAAATGGCTGGGTTGCCTGAATTTGTTACAAGTCGTGCTAAGGAAATACTGCGTTCATTTGAAGAAAAGGAAGCCAAAAAAATGAAAAGCGATGATCTACAAATAAGTTTGTTTGAATTTTCATTAGATGAAAAAATCAGAGAACAGTTAAGAAAAATTGATATAAACAATATCACTCCACTTGAAGCCATAAATATCTTGAAAATTTTAAAAGACTATATAGATAATTCTTAAATTCATGTGAATTTGTTCAATAGCGGGGAAAAAAGAGGTTGAAATTGCATAACAATTAAAAATTTATCTAATGTATTTTTTTTAATAATGCTTTTGTTTACTTTAAAAAACAATTAATTAATTTATAAAAAATCATTATGTCTGATTTAAAATCCAAACTTGACTCAGTAAAATCAAAGGAGTCATTTTTAGAAAAAATTAAAAGGTTCATTCCTGGTTATAAGGGATATGTAACAAGAGATAATGCAAGAGAAATTGATACGCTACTAAGAAATCAATTGGCACAGAAATTAGAAGTGAATAAGAAAAAAATTGCAAATGCTGTTTCAAATTTATCGAATATTGGAAAGCTTTTTGAAACTCAAGATATTCATAAGATTGATAAGAAGAATGAAACTGCGATTGCAAAATTTAAATCCGCAGCTCGTGGATATAGTGGGGCTTTTGATGTGAATAAGATAAAAGATGAAAAGTTAGAAAAATTATATGAATTTGATTCGGGTTTACTTGAGGAAGTGGAAAATATAAATAATTTGTTCGTTGAGCTTGAGAAGAATTCCGAAACAGGAATCAATATTTCTGAAATAGTAAAAAGAATTTCCTTAGAACTTGATGAATTGATAAATAAATTTGAAAAGAGAGAAGAGATATTGAGAAATATTGAATAAATAAAATTTATTTATAAATCTAATTAATAAAAAAATGGCTTTAATAGATGTAATTAAATTTTTTGATGAAACCGGTAAGGTTATGGTCCATAGGGAGCCTCAGGATGGCTCTGCTGCCTTCAGGTTGGGAACGCAACTAATAGTCCAGGATTCTCAGGCGGCTTTGTTCTATAGGGATGGTAAAGTATTAGATGAGTTTAGAGCAGGTCGACATACATTAACCACAGAAAATCTTCCTTTTCTTACCAAATTGATTAGTCTTCCGTTTGGTGGTCAGTCTCCTTTTCAAGCACAAGTTTATTTTATTTCTCTTAAAAAATTTATTGATTTAAAATGGGGAACTAAAACGCCAATAAATTTTAGGGATAGTGAACTTTCATTTGTACAGTTAAGAGCTTCTGGAAAATTTTCAATTCGTATTGTTGACCCCCGGCAATTTATGATTGAAATTGTGTCAACTCAGGGACTCTATACAACAAATGAAATTGAAGATTATTTAAGAGATGCGATTGTTTCTCGTCTGAATACTATTCTTGGGCAAAACTTAAAAACTGTTTTTGAGTTGGGGCAGTATTATCCACAAATAGAAACAGCAGTAAAAGCTTCTGTCGCTGATTTCTTTATGTCTATGGGAATTGAACTTACAGATTTAATCCTAACAGGTATCGTACCTCCTGAAGAGGTGCAGGAAAAAATTAATGAGAGAAGCGCAATGGGAGCGGTCGGCAACCTTGATGCATATATGAAATTTAAAGCGGCACAATCACTTGAAAAAGCTGCTTCTAATGAGGGAGCTGGTGGGACTGCTGGAATTGGAGCAGGGCTTGGGGCTGGTATGATGATGGCTAATATAATGGGTCAGGCGTTTCAAGGGACACAACAACAAGGCACTCAGGGTCAGCAACAAGAACAACCTAAAATGACTGCAGATGAAATAATGAGTACAATAGAAAAACTTGGAAAGATGAAAGAAGCAGGCTTAATAACACAAGAAGAGTTCGAATCTAAGAAGAAAGAATTATTATCAAAATTATAACTCATAATGGAAACTTTATCATCTTCTACTATTATATGTCCACAATGTGCCGGAGAAAATCATATTTCTATTGATGATAAATTTATTGAATGTGAATTCTGTGGCTCTGCTATATATATAGATAAGAGTAAAGTTGTTACACACTATGTTATAGTATCTAACTTTTCAAAAGAAAATGCAGAAGGCAATTTAAGAAGGTGGATGGCAGGAAACTTTCAGGTGAAAGATTTGGATAAACTTGCAAATATTACAAAAGTGAGTTTTTATTATTTCCCAATGTGGTATTTTAAAACAGGAACAAGTGAAAATGATAAAATATATCTTCAACCTGCTACTTCAACTTCAGTATCCGAGATAAAAAAAATAAATATTCCTGCTGGAAGTCTAAAAGTTTTCAATAAAAAAGAATTTAATGAAAATGATTTTATTCCACCCGACATTTATTTTGATTCAGCTAAAAAGTGGCTTTCGGAAAGTGGTGTTGACTTGAATACAATAACTCTCTCAAGTCTTGTCCATATTCCTTTTTTTCAATTCACTTACGAATACAATGGTAAAGAATACACAGCTATGGTTGAAGCATCTTCTGGTATGGTCTACGCAAATGTTTGGCCTGCAAAAAGCGAATCGCCTTTTCGAGTATTATATGGAGTAAGTATTATCTTATTTTTATTTATAAGTATACTTGCTTTTATTATTTCAAATTCGATAAGTCGTACTAAAGCCTCATTTTTTCTCGATGTTGAATTGATTAAAATAATTGGATATTTACTTGTATCAATACCATTGATTATAATAGCATATATTATCGCAAAAAAAGTTTAGAATTAAATCATTATTATGGATAATACTAATTCTGATGTAACAAATCAGGCGATAAAATTAAGGAAAGAAAAAATAATTAAGGGAATAACCTGTCCTTCCTGTAGTGGTGAGTTAGATATCAGAGATGGGATGCAATCTTTTAATTGTAAATATTGTGGTACACTTCTGGTGGTTAAAGGTGATAAAGGAGTTTTAAAATATTATGTTCCCCGGAAGTTAAAAAGAGATGATGCTATTGAGAGAGCATATAAATGGCTTGGAGAGGGGTTATCAAAAGCAAAAGGACTAAAAGCAAATTCTCAAGTTACCGAAGCATTTCTTGTTTATATTCCTTATTGGCGTGTTAGAGCAGATGTTGTTGGATGGGTATTTGGAGTTGAAAAGAGGACTGTTACTACCAGCAGTGGGACAAGAACAGAATATGAACATAAAGAAGTAAAAATACAAAAATCTTTTGATAAAACACTCCCTGCATGTGATGTAGCAGAGTTAGGGGCTAGAAAAGTAAATTTGATGGGAGATCAAATATTACCCGTCAATTATGAAGCCCTGCAGCAGGACGGAATGGTATTTAATATTGTATCTTCTCAAAAAGATGTTTTAGAGAACTCTTTGAATCTCTTTAAGAGTCAGGCACGAAAAGAAGTTAATCTTGATGAGATAACTTTTGAACATTATGATCTTGTAAGAGAAAATATTTCAATTGTTTATTATCCACTCTGGATTGTAAGATATATTTTCAACAATAGAACTTACCAGATTGTAATTGATGGAGAAGATGGATCAGTATGTTATGGAAAAGCACCAGGGAGTAATTTATTTAGAGCTATAACAGGTATTTTAGGGTTAGCACTTGGAATGTATCTTGCAACCTTTTTTGAAATTTTCGCTATCATTAGAACTTCAGATAAAACCCCATGGATTATTTATGGTTTATGCCTTCTATTTGGAATCTTTTTAATTTCTTATTCTTACAAAAAATTCAGATATGGTGGAGAAATAGAAGAAGGTACAGGTCTTGAAAAAGAAGACTCTAAGGAAAGTATTTTTCAATCAGCTGGTATTTTAAAATCTAGTAATACTCAGGAAGGTATTAAAAACATTATTTCTGGTACAATTGGTTCTTCTGTTGCAGGTGGAATTCTTGGTTCAATTCTGAATAAAAAGGATAACTATCAAATATAAAACTTCTAATTATGTTCAAAATAGAAGCAATACATTGTAAAAATTGCGGAAGTGGATTGGTGGTTGAGGTTAATGATAATATAACTTATTGTTCAAGTTGTGGCAGTGGCTTCGAAATTGTTGAGGGAGAGTTGCAGCCCATAGAAATAAATTTTCTTAATCCTGCAATTAGAGAGGAAGCGAATTTAATATTTAAACCTTTTTGGTTTATTAAATCCCATGTTGAGATTCTCGAACGCACTTCAAAGGGTGGAATATTTCAGAAAATGTTTGGAAAGGAAAATGAAAATTCATTTGATTTAAATTTTTATATTCCAGCTTTTTATTGTTCACTTGAGACTATGAAAAATCTTGCTCAACTTTTTACGGCGAAAAACCCCGTTGCCTCACCTCAGAAATTCAATACCAGGTTAACAGGTTTCATTTATGGGAAAGAAGACGCAAAGAAGTTATGCGAATTTATTTTGATTTCCTTTGAAGCTGAAAAAAAAGATATAATGCAAACATTTCGTTATAATATTACTTTTAACAATTTTGAAATACTTGGTATTCCATTTTATGAGTTTCAAGATGGGAGTCTAAAAGAAGCAGTTTTTGGGACCCAGTATAAATTTTAATAAAAAATAATAAATAAATTTTACAATCTTCTTAGATATTTTTTGAAAGTTATTAAATGAATATAATAATTAAGAATGATTGATTATTTTAATACCTAAATTAAATGAGTTTACTTCTTGGGAATTGTTGAAAAACAAGGCGTTAGAAATACTATTCTTTCATATTTAGGGGTTATAATTGGTTATGTAAATGTTGTTTTATTATTTCCTGCTTTTTTTACTTCTGAACAGTTTGGGTTAATTCAGCTATTAATTAGTTCTTCTATTATTTATGCACAGTTATCTCAGATAGGTATTGTAAATGCGATAACAAGATTTTTCCCTTTTTTCAAAACAGCTGATAAAAAACATAATGGTTTTATCACGATAATTGTATTTGTTTTATTATCTGGCTTTATAGTAACTACTGCTCTTTTTATAATTTTTAAGCCTTTAATTGTAGATGCATATAAAGATAATTCAAGCCTATTTCTTGATTATTACTATTTTTTAATTCCTCTTTCACTTATTACTATATTATTTAATGTCTTTGAAGCTCTTGCGCGTGCAATATTTAGAACTGTTTTCTCAACTTTATTAAGGGAAGTTGGAATAAGAATTTTAACAACATTTTTTATTTTAATTTATTTACTAAAATTAATTGATTTCAATTTTTTTGTTTATTCCTATTTAATTAGTTATTTCTTATGTGCTATTCTAATACTGATTCAAATAATAATTTCCAGAGAATATTCTTTTGTTATTAATATAAAATTCATTAATAAGGAAAAGTTATTAGATATTTTAAAGTATGGCGGATTTACTTTATTATCAAGTGCCTCTTTAATTATAGGAACAAGGGTAGATGGTTTAATTCTTGGCTCTATGATAAATTTATCAATTGTAGGTGCTTACTTTACCTTTTTGTATATTGCAACTGTAATTAATGTACCTAACAGAAGTCTTGCTAAAATTACTGTTCCCATTATTGCAAATTTGTGGAAAGATGAAAATGTTAATGAAATTAATAGTTTGTATAGAAAAACATCTTTAATTCTTTTATCTCTTGGAATGTTGATTTATGTAGGTATAGTTGTAAATGAAAAAAATTTGCTTTTTATGCTTAGAAATAAACCAGAGTTTACAGAAAACTTTATAATATTTTATATTATTGGATTTACTTATGTGTTTGATGCTGCATTTAGTTTAAGTTCTGATATAATTTCTAATTCACCGAAGTATAAATATGAAAGCTTATTTAATGTAATTTTGCTTATTTCAAGTATTATATTTAATATACTATTCATTTCATTATATGGAAGTGTTGGGGCTGCTATTAGTATTTTTGTCTCATATACTCTCTTTAATTTGATTAAGCTAATTTTTCTTAAAAGAAAATTTGGAATTTATATCCTTAGTTATAAACATCTTATTATAATAATCGCAGGTGCGATAGTATTTTTAATAGGAAGGATAATTCCTTTTATGTTTAACATAATAGTTGATGTTATTATAAGAAGTGCAATTGTATTAGTAATATTTCTTTTCCTTATATATATTTTAAAAGTGTCTGATGATATTAACTTAAAAATACAACAATACATGAATTTTGTTTTTAAGTTAAAGCAGAAAAAATAATCAATATGTTTTATGAAAATAACATTTTTAGATAGGTTAAAGTTAATTGTAAAAATTTATCTGGTGCTCTATAAAATGAATTTCAAAACTGCCTTAAAGGTTTTTTTAAAACCCGCAGAGACCACCAGATATGTTGAATTTTCATATTTGTTAAAATTTCTAAAAAAATACAAAATTGAAAAAAATTGTAAAATATTAGATGTATCTTCTCCTTTCGTATTATCTTATATTCTCTCAAGAAAATACGAGGTGCTAAAAACTGATATTAACGAAGACGAAAAATACTTCATCAAACAATCCAGAAATTTAAAATTTAAAATAGAAGATGCTACCAAACTATCATTTAAAGAAAATACCTTTGATTTGGTATATTCGGTCAGTGTAATTGAACATATTTATAATAAATATTTAACGGCTATTAAAGAAATGATAAGAGTTACCAAGCCTGGTGGTATTTTGTATTTGAGTTTTCCTGTTTCTGATAATTATACTGAAGAATGGATTGAGTTTGATATATATTCTAATCAATATAAGGATGGAAGAAAAACATTTTTCCAATATAGATTTGATAAAAATAAAGTAAGCGAAATAATAAATAGTCTATCAGGTGTAGAGATTCTTTATAAGGATATTTATTGGGAAAGAAAAAATGGTTTGTACGATAAAATAATTAAAAGATTAAGAAAGTATCCTGCTAATAATTTACAGAATTTTGTAATTAATTCATTAATAAACTTATATGCAGGATTTAGATTACTTAAACCGTTGCCAGAAGATTTTAATTCAAACAATTCTTTCGGAAATATATCTTTAATAATGAGGAAACTATGATAAGAATTTTATACGATTTTGAAGCTTTTTCAATGCAAAGATATGGAGGAATTACGAGGTACTTTTCCGAGTTAATAGTTAGAATATCAGAATTTAGAGATGTTTCTGTTTTGTTATTTATGGGTTTGAATATTAATGAATATCAACTTAATAAGAAAGTAAAAACTGTTGGTTTAAGTAAAAAAATTCCTTATATACCAAAGACAAAATATATTATTACTAAAATCCAGAAGCCTATTTTTGAAAGGTATAAAAAGAATGCGAATTACAATTTATTACATCAGACTTATTACAATAATTATAAAAACATACCTAATAAAAAGCGCATAGTTACGGTTCACGATTTTACACATGAAAAATATCCACAATATTTTTCTAAACTTGATAAAACAATATTAAATAAAAAAAAAGCTGTATTTAATGCCGATGCGGTAATTTGCATTTCAGAATCTACTAAAAATGATTTATTAAATTATTACGGTAGCAATTTAGAATACAAAGTAAAAGTTATTTATCATGGAAATTCATTTGAGGATTATTTGAAAAACAATCAATTACCTGAAAAAGTAAATAAAGAAAATTTTATTTTATTTGTGGGGGAAAGATATTTTTATAAGAATTTTCAGGTTTTATTAAAAGCATACAGTAACTCAGAATTTTTGAAAAGTAATTTTTTGATTAAATGTTTTGGAGGCAGGCCATTTTCACGAGAAGAGAAAAAGATTTTTAATAAGCTTAATTTGGAATCAAAAATATTGCATATAACAGGTAATTACTTATTATTAGCTGAGCAATACAAAAAAGCTTCAGTTTTGGTTTATCCCTCTTTTTATGAGGGGTTTGGTATACCTCTTGTAGAAGCAATGAGTTTAGGGACTCCAGTTATAGCAAGTAATAAGAGTTCTTTACCGGAAGTTGGTGGCGATGCAGTTTTATATTTTTCACCCGATAGTGATGAGGAATTAAAAATAAATCTTGAAACTTTGTTACAGAATAAAGATTTACAATACGAGATGGCTTTAAAAGGTTTTGAAAGAGCGCGTTATTTTAGTTGGAACAAATGTGCTTCTGAAACTTATAAATTATATAAAGAAGTATATGGACAGATCACCTAAAATTAGTATTATTACGGTTGTATATAACAATAGGGAAAATCTTATTAAGACAATAAAAAGTATTAGAAACCTCAATTACAATCCTATAGAATATATTATCATTGATGGTGGTTCTAATGATGGTTCAGTAGATGTTATAAAAAATAATTTAGATATTATAAATAAATGGGTTAGTGAGAGAGATAATGGAATTTACGATGCTATGAATAAAGGTATGAAAATTGCGACGGGAGACTATTTCTGGTTTCTAAATGCAGGTGATGAGGTATATGATGCTAATGTATTAAATGAAATATTTAGTGATTTTGAAAATGCTGATATTTTTTATGGTGATACTGAATTAATAGACTCTGAGGGAAAAAGTTATGGTAAAAGAAAATTGAAAAGACCCCCGAAAAATCTCACCTGGGAAAAAATGATAGATGGAATGATAATTACACATCAGGCATTAATTGTAAAAAAGGAGGTTTCAGTTGATTATGACTTAAATTATATTTATTGCTCAGATATTGATTGGATTATCAGAGTTCTTAAGAATAGTAAGACTATAACTAATACTAATAGATTTCTATGCAAATTTCAGCTGGGAGGATATTCAAGAAAAAACACTGTGAAATCTTTAATTGAAAGATTCAAAATATTAATTAAATACTTTAACCCCTTCTTAGTTTTCATAAATCATATTAAATTAGGGTTTAAGTTTTTATGGCATATAATAAGATACCGGAGAATTTTATAATTTTTTTGCTATTACAATTAATCCAGAACCAGTTTTGTTATTAGAAGAATAATCCAGCAACATAAGTGTTAATATTGGTATCAAAGTTAAAATGTAATAAAAGGGAAGAATAAGAAAAAATATTTTTGACTGCCCAATAAGAGAAATTGGATATTTCATTGCAAGAAGCCAATATATTCTACCAAATTTCCCATAAGAATATTTGTGCTTCACAACTTTAAAACCTGAAATATTAAGCTTAAATTCTAAATCATTAATTGAATATCCATCTCTTGCGTGTTCCTCGATAAAACTTTTTTCATCTTCTGAATGCACATCACTCCCACCAATATCAGATGGGGTATTTACGATTAAGTAACCGCCGTTTTTCAAGGCAAGGAAAAAGTTATTAAAAACCTTTTGGTCCTCTACTATATGCTCCATCACATCAACAGATAAAATCAAATCAAATTCGTTTTTATAGCTTATTTCTCTTAAGTCTGCATATTCAACACAAACATTAACTTTACCAATCCGATTAAAAAAATATTGACAGTCTCTTATTTGATCTTCCTTTATATCTACAGCTTTAATTTTAGGATTAACAAAATATCTTGTCAAAAAATAAGTATATTGCCCGAATCCCATTCCTGCGTCAAGGATGTATAAATTATCATCTTTTTTATATAACTTTTTTATTTCTCTTTTCACATACCAGGTTCTCAAAAAAATTATATCAAGTAAATAATAAAATATTTTTCTTAACAAAATATTTTTTGATACTATTCTACCGAAAATATTTTTTATCGGATCATACTGCATATTTTTTATTCATTAATAGTTTGTATAAATTGTTAACAAAATATTCCCATGAGTATTTTGTTTTTTCTTTCTTTATATTTTCTATGAAAGTTGCTTCTAAATTTTCATTATAGAACTTTAAAATTGCTTCAGATATTGCTTTTGAATCATTTGGGTCTACAATTATTCCTGTTTTTTCATTTATAACAATTTCCGATAATCCCCCCACATTTGTTACTATTACAGGTTTATCGTAGTAATAAGCTATTTGAACAATACCACTTTGAGTTGCATCAGTGTAAGGTAAAACGAGACAGTCGCAGGCAGAGAATAAATATTTTACAACATCATCAGGAATAAATTCGCTTATAAACTTTATATTATTTTCTAAAGCTTGGTTAAAAACTTTCTCTTTATAAGGAGTTTCATCTTCATAAAATTCACCTGCAACAAGCAATGATATTTCGGAATGCTCTTTCAAGTTATTCATTGCCTCAAGGAGATAAAATAATCCTTTGTATCTTCTTATATATCCAAAGAAAAGTAATAACTTTTTATTCCTGAAGTCATAATTATACTTTTTTAGTATAAATTCTTTTGCAACTTCTTTTGATACTTTTTCACCGAAATGATTATAGATAGGGTGAGGTGTTAAAACATAGGGTTTTTTCTTGTTAAACTTTTTTAAATCCTGTTCTACTGTTTTTGATAAAACTACAAAGTAATCAACAACAGAAAAAGCAAGTTTTGTTAATAACTTATCACCAAATCTTTTTTCATGTGGAATGACATTATCGCATATAAATAAGACCTTTGTTTTCCTGAAAAGTTTTGCTATCAGGCATAGCGTAAAGTAACACGGCGCAAAAAAAGGAATCCAGTATTTAAAAATTAACAAGTCCGGTTTTTCTTTCCTTATTTTTAAACCATATTTAATCCAGTTGAATGGATTAACAGAGTCTATTGATACCACATTTTTATCATCTGGAATTTTTACTGCTGGTATTCCCGTTTCAAACTGTGTCTTTCCGGGAAATAAAAAATTTGGATATTGTCTTTTAAAGGAATAAATCTTTATATTATTTTCCCGAGCTAAATAATTGAAAAGAATTGTATTAAAATGAGCAATTCCTCCCCTCATAGGATAAGCAGTCCCTATATATATTATTTTCATTTAATTTGCTTTTTTCTGTATTCCATTATTGAATTGAATACTTTAACCGGAGGTAAGAAATCCATACAATTGTATTCTTTATTTATACAAACCGGACTATAGTAACATTTGCATTCTTTATCGGGCATTACGATAACCCCGTTGTTGTATAGCTCAAATTCATTAGGATTAAAAATATTATTAATAAGAACCACATATTTTTCTAAAGCAATAGCAATATGCAAAGCCATAGTAACAGGAGTGACTACAACATTACAGCAATCAACAAGGTTTATAAATTTTTTTAATTCATAATATCCGAAATACTTAGCATTGGTTACATTTTTTATTTTTAAATTTTTGTTATGTTCCTGTAAGCCTCCTAATAATACGATTTCGAAATCTTCCTTTTGTAATAATTTTATGAGTTCAATCCAATATTCTTCTTTCCATTGTCTTGAAATCCATCTTGTACCGCAGCCAGTATTTAATCCAACAATAGTTTTAGATTTGTCTAAATCCCAATTGGATTTAAAATCACTGTCTTTATTTAAAATATATTTTTCATTCTGAAATCTGAATTCACAAATTTCAAATATTTCTTCAAGATAACTTTTTTTGTTTTCTTTAGAAACTTTATCGAAGACTCCACTTAAATACTTTTGATTTGAAAATTTATTTACCGGATAGCATACTCTATTCTTTAATGTAAATCCGTACTTTTTCTTTGCATTAATTGTTTTTGTTAATGCAATAGCTTCGTTATCTTTATCAAGATTGATAAGAATATCAAAATCAATTTCATTTAAGTATAGTATGTTATTTAAATTGAATTCAAATACAGAATCAACTCCAATTGATTCAATTTTAAAATTGGAATTGTATTTTTTTATTGGAACTAAATCTGGAAAGTTTGTAAGCCAGATGATGTAGGAGTCAGGATAATTATTATAAATAGGATAAAGGAGGGGAGTTGTCCGTAAAACATCTCCTGCTGCGCCAAGTTTGATTATTAATATTTTTTCTTTAATCTTATTGTAATATTCACAATTATTACATAATATATCGAAAATCTTTGAAGGTTTGCAGGGAACGTCACCTTTGAAGAAACGGCAATCTTGTTTAATTTCTGATACTTCCAAAATATTATTTTATTTTTTTAAAAAACAAATATAAGTTTAATAAAAATTTTATGTAATTCATAAAAATTGCAGATAAAATAATTTATAATTTAAAAAATATTATTTTTAAAAATTATTTTACGAATTAAATAATTTTTTTATAAAAAATATTTCACATTAAAATTGATTTTAATTAATAACCATATTGACAATTATATTTTAAATGTTATATTTGTGAAAAATTTTTGAGAGATATTATTGATATGATTGTCGGTTTAACATATAATGTTAAAAAAGAAATTGAAGAAAGAAAAAATCTTGATAATAATATTTCAAAATATATAAATGAAACACTATTAAAAAATTATCCTGACAGAATTGATGATACTTATGCCGAGTGGGATAGTATTGAAACAATTGAAGCAATTAAAAATGCTCTTGAAGAATTTGAAAATGAAGTAATACTTATAGAAGCCGATGAAAATGCATATTATAAAATTAAAAATATAAAACCTTCTATCGTATTTAATGTTGCAGAAGGTTTTTATGGAGCGTCGCGGGAATCTCAGATTCCATCTTTACTTGAAATGTTGAACATTCCTTATACCGGTAGTGATTCAATTACAATTGGTATTTGTCATGATAAATCAAGGTGTAAGGAAATACTATCTTATTACAAAATTCCAAATCCGGATTTCTTTATTATGAATGGTAAATGTGATTTTAAAATTAGCAAGTATCCAAAATTTGTAAAACCTTTGCATGAGGGTTCTTCAAAAGGAATTTATAATACTTCTGTTGTTTATAACGAAAATGAATTAAAAAATGAGATTGAAAGAATTAAAGAGTTATATAATCAACCTGCATTGGTAGAGGATTTTATTGATGGAAAAGAGTTTACAGTAGCAATGCTTGGAAACGGTGATAATGTTAGAGTATTGCCAATTGTTGAAATTAATCTTGATGAAGTTCCTAAAGATTTTCATAAAATTTACTCTTATGAAGTAAAGTGGTTTTTTGATACAAGAGAAAATAAACTTGATATATTTAAATGTCCCGCAGAGATAAATGAGGCAACATATAAAAATATTGAGAAAGTTGCAAAGGATACATTCTTGAAATTAAGATTAAAAGATTGGGCAAGAATAGATATACGACTCGATAAAAATAATGTCCCTAATATAATTGAAGTAAATCCTTTACCGGGTATACTACCAAATCCTGATGATAATTCTTGTTATCCAAAAGCAGCTCGAGTTGCAGGAATGAGTTATAATCAGATGATAAATTCTGTACTAAATGAAGCAAAAAAAAGATATAACTTAATTTAATTATGAAAGTTCACATATTATATAACGACCCAATTCAGTACGCAAAAGGAAAAATTTATGATGATAACTCAACTGATATTGACTCCATTCCTGAGCCAATTGATATGAGTGAATATGGTGTCCTTGATGAAATGAAAGCTGTTCAGCGTGCTTTATCAAACTCAAACCATAAAACCAAAATTGTTCCTGTTGCTTTAGATATTTATAAATTAATTGATGAACTCAAAACGGATAGACCAGATATAATCTTTAATTTGTGTGAATCTCTTGATGGTGACCCAACTCAGGAAATGAATATTGCTTCCCTTTTTGAATTGCTGAAAATACCCTATACTGGTTCAAGGGCATTAACATTAGGATTAGCATTGAATAAACCGAGAGTTAAAGAAATTCTATATTATTACCAGATTCCTACTGCGTTACACTACATTTGTTCAAATCCGAATAAATATAATGAAAATGGATTTGACAAAATCAGAGATAAGTTCCCATTAATTGTAAAACCTTCTCGAGAGGATGCAAGTATTGGAATTACAAACGACTCTGTTGTTTATGATGAATTCTATTTGAAAAAAAGAATTGAATATATTGTTGATGAATATAAACAGCCTGCCTTAATTGAAGAATTTATTGATGGTAGAGAAATAAATGTTAGTGTTGTAGGAAATGTTATTAATAATGAAAGTGACTTAATCGTTTTCCCGCTTTCAGAAATAGATTTTACCGAATTACCTGAGGATTATCCCAGAATTGTTAGCTATAATAGTAAGTGGATGTACAAAACAATTGAATTTGCTGGAACTAAAGCTGTGTGCCCTGCTAAAAATATATCAAAAGACCTTGAAGAAAAAATATCCTATTTAGCAAAAAAAGTTTATACAATTCTTGGTGCTTCGGATTATGCAAGAGTAGACTTTAGAGTAAGAAATGATATTCCTTATGTTTTGGAATTGAACCCGAATCCTGATATTGCTTCAGATGTTGATGAGGATACTGGTTTTACAAGAAGTGGTAAGGCATACGGCTGGTCTTATGAAGAATTGATTCAAAAAATTATTTCTTTTGCATGGGAAAGATGGCAAAGAGAATTTAATAAATGTAAATATTAATTAATTCTTTTTTATGATTAGAAGTTTAAATACAGAAGACAGAGATAAAATTGAAAAAATCTTAATAGACACTAAAAATTTTAACCAGGAGGAAATTTCTGTTGCAATGGAATTAATAGATATTTACTTAAATAATAGTAATCAAAAAGACTATGAGATATTTGTAGACGAAGAAGAGAATGGTGTAATAAATGGATATGTTTGTATAGGTAAGAGACCGCTAACAAAAGCTACTTATGATTTATACTGGATTGCTGTTAATCCTATGGTGCAGTCACGAGGAATAGGATCAAAAATGATTAAGTTCATAGAAGATTACATAAAAGAAAAAGATGGTAATTTAATATTAATAGAAACAAGTGGAAAACCGTCATACGAAAAAGAAAGGAAATTTTACGAAAAAAATAATTATAATAAAGTTGTAGAAATTAAAGATTTTTATGATAAGGGAGATTCCCTTGTCATATACTCAAAATATTTATAAAAATGATTATAAACTAAAAAGGAGAAATCCATTTTATGGAACAGTGGAAAGAAATGATACGAAACAGTATTCATACGGTTGACCAGCTTGTTGAAAAATTTGGAATAAAAAGGGAAGTAGCAGAGCGGCTGGATAAATTTTTCCAGGCAAGAATAAATCCTTATTATCTATCATTAATAAAGTATAAAGGAGATCCTATCTGGTTACAATGTGTTCCAGACGAAAAAGAACTTGAGGATATAAATGCAAAAGAAGACCCACTCAATGAAGATAATATGAGCCCAGTACCCAATATAGTGCATAGATATCCTGATAGGGTACTTTTCCTTGTAAATTCGCAGTGTGGATTATATTGTAGATTTTGTACACGAAAAAGGAAAGTTGGTAATCCCGGAAAAATCTCAATGAAAACTCTTGAATCTGCCTTTGAATATATTTCAAAGAGAACAGAAATTTCTGATGTTATTCTTTCTGGTGGTGATCCTCTTATGTTAACCGATACAATGTTAGAAAGAATTTTGATTCGATTAAGAGAAATTAAACATATACAGATTATTAGAATTGGTACTCGTATGCCTTGTGTATTGCCTCAAAGAATAACTCAGAAACTATGTAATATGTTAAGGAAATATCATCCAATTTACATTAATACTCATTTTAATCATCCTTCGGAAATAACTGAAGAAAGTTCAAGAGCCTGCACGATGCTTGCTGATGCAGGTATTCCGATGGGAAATCAGGCCGTATTAATGAAAGGTGTTAATGATGATGCTGAAATTATAAAAGAATTATTTAAAAAATTGCTCACTATAAGAGTTAAACCATATTACCTGTATCAAGCAGATATCACAAAAGGTACAAATCATTTTAGGACTCCTTTAAGTAAAGGTTTAGAAATAATGGATAAATTAAGAGGGCATATTTCTGGACTTGCAATACCATATTTTGTTATTGATTCTCCAGGTGGTGGGGGAAAAATTCCTCTTTTACCCGATTATGTTGTGGCAAAAATGGATGATAGAATTATCCTTAGAAATTACAAATATGATATTTTTGAATACCCGGATGTTCAGGACAAAAAAAGTGATAAATCTAAATCGGTAGTAAAAGAAAATAAAGATAAAGTTGTTAGTAAGAAAAAGCAAATAACTAAAGAAAATAAAGTTTCTATAGCGGCGGAATAATTTCATTTATAACTCATATTACCCATCTATTTTAATAAATCTATTTTAAATTCGGAATTATTTATATAATTTTAATTTAATTTGAATTTTTTTTGTGTAGTTGAAACCATTGAGTCATCAGTTTCGTCTAATATATATGTAAAAGTTTAATTCGGAGTATTCCGAGAAAGGAGAAACAAAATGGATATATCAGAATTAATAATTTCTCTTGGTGGATTAATATTTGTTTTTGGGTTACCTGCATTAATTATTTTCTGGTCTATTTCTACAAAACACAGAGAAAGAATGAGATTGATAGAGAGGGGGCTTTCCCCTGAAGAGATTAAGCAGTTTTTTAGAGAAGAAAAACTTAGTAAAGACAATACTTATAGGGGCTTAAAGTTAGGACTTATTTTCCTTTTTTTGGGAGCCGGTATAATTATTGCTAATTTGCTTTATGAAATCTTTGAATTAGAGGATGGTTATACAATAGGTTTTGTAATTCTGTTTTTAGGGCTTGCTTATTTGACTTATTATTTGATTATAAAAAATAAAACAAAAAATAATAATGAACTTCAAATTAAAGGACAATGAGAATATTTAAAATTCTTTTAATTATTATTTCCTTTGCAATTTTTTTCTCTGCGTGTAGTATAATAAATAAAAAATATCAAAAAACATTTTCTTATGATTATAATGTAAATACTTACGGAAAAAATGTTGTATTAATTGATAACCTGAATGGTAAATTTAAAATCATTCAATCTGATGATTCTGTTTTACGAATCAATTATAAAACAACTTTACTTCTTAAAAAAAATGAACTTGAAAAAGAATTAATTCCATTAAAACTTAAAGTTGATACATTAAATGATAAACTGGTAATTAAAGTAATTGAGAAAATATCAGAAATCAAATTTTTAAAATTTGGAAAAAGTCATAAGGAAGATTATGAGATTTATGTTCCGAAAAATTTAATTATAGAGATAAATTCAAATTTTTCTGATATATATATTGAAAACCTTATCAATGATTTTAGAATTAACCTTGTGGACGGAGATGTTAAAATAAAAAAACCTAAAGGAAATTATACAATAAATATTGTTAATGGAAAGATTCAGACAGATGCTGATTCTTTAAAAAATCTTTCTGTAAATATAACAAATGGAAAATTTTATTTGCTGAATTCGAATGAGTATTATGGGAATTTTAATCTAAATGTTGAGAATGGGAAAATATTGTACAAACAACTAAATTTTGATAATATTATAAAATCTGATAAAAAGACTTTTGTAGCTAAAAGAGGGGCTTCTGATAATAAATTAAGTGTAAATATTGTAAATGGGAGAATATATCTGAAAGAGAATGCTGAAGAGGAAGAAAAAAACACCGATAATTAGTAATTCTGAATGTGATGTAGCAAACAGTAAATTATTATCTGAGTTTAAGGAATTTGTATCTAAGAACAAAGATAAATCTTATTCCTTATGCTTTAGAATATTGAGAGATAAAAATGATGCTGAAGATGCATTGCAGGAATCATTTTTAAGATTTTATAAATCATTACGGGAAAGAAAATATAATGGGAATTCAAAGATTACCACATATTTTTATACCATTGTTTATAATACAACAGTGGAGTTTTACAGAAAGAAAAAATTAAAGAATTTTAATATTAAGTCTTTTGAAATAAATGAATCAAGTTATAATAATGGCGATGAATTTAAAAATATTGATGAATATATAAGTGCTATTTCATCAAGAAAGTATGATATGGAAAAAAATATTTCTACAGGTGAAATAAAAAAAATAATTAACAAATTTCTTAATTCAATACCGGAACATTATTCTACAATATTAACTTTGAATTATATAAATGAATTATCAATAAATGAAATTTCTGAAATTCTTAATATACCAATTGGTACCGTAAAGAATAGAATTTTTCGCGCAAGAGAAAAGTTAAAAAAATTATTGACAAATTTATTTACAGAAGAAGAATTGTCCGAATATTTAAATTAATTCCAAAAGGAGTATTGATAATGAAAAATATAAATGAAATGCTTGATAAAATTATTGATGATGGGATCAACAGGGAATATTTAATAAATGTTAATTTTAATTTTGAAAAAGAATTATTTAATAGAATTAATTTAGAAGAAAAATTTATTAACGAAGATATTAAGTCGTATAGATTGGCTAAAATAATTTCATTTCTTTTATTAGGATTAATTTTTTCTTCTTTAATAGTAATTTCAAGTGTTTCTGCTTTAAATGAAAATTATAAGTTTAATTCAATATTAATAAGGTTTTATAATATTATTAGTGATGTTTTTTTATATGTATTTTCAATTTTTGGTGTCCGAACAGATTCTGGTTATATTATTAGTTTATTAATCGGTTTTTTGTTAGTAGTTGGATTTTTATATTTTGAGAAATTTAATTTAAAGAAAAAATCATTTTAGAAAGTATTATTTATCGGGGGTTTTAAAATTTTTTATTTAAAATAATTTAAAAACAAATTGAAAGAACCCTCAATTATTAAAAAAGTAGATATAACTCCACCCAGCGCGCCCCCTAAATGTGCTTCATGTCCTATATTTCCCATATTCCTTTTCATTCCATATATAGATATTCCTACATATAGAAGAGCAAATATGTATGCAGGCATAGGTATAAAAAAGAAACCAACAGTTGCTTTAGGATAAAAAATAATAAATGAAAATATTATTCCTGAAACTGCACCTGATGCACCGATAGCAACATATTTAGGATTTCTGAAATTAAATATTACTGTTAATAAAGAACCAGCAATTAAACTTATAAAATATATTTCGGCAAAATATAAACTTCCTTTTAATTCACCAAATTTATATATAAAACTGCTTTCCAGGAAAGTTCCGAATGTGTATAAGGCAAACATATTGAAAAATAAATGAAAAAAATCAGCATGCAAGAATCCCGAAGTAAAAATCTGGTGAAATCTTTTTTCATATACTATTCTATAGGGCCACTCTGCAAACTCATAAAAATATTTACTTTTATTTCTTAGGGTAATGAGAGAGATTAAAATATTTACAATAATTAACACTACAGTTACTGGCGCTGTTATCTCAATCATAAACTAATCCTCTGATTTCTGAATTTCAATAATTTCCTTTTGCTTCTGTATAATTTTATCATGTTTTCCCTCTTTTTTCAGTTCTTCTATTTCTTTTCTTATTTTTACTATTTTGAATTTCTTGATAAGGTCTTTTGCTGCTTTTAAGTAATCAATATTTTTCTTAGTTGCTGAAAATATAAGTGTATGCCTATCAAAATCTTCGTATTCACTTAAATCATATTTTGGAACTGATTTCTCTGTTATTAATTGTATTGCTTTTTCGTCTTCTAATTCATTTGTAATTTTTGCTACATCTATTTTACCCTCATTAATAAACTCATCAAGAAATTTGCTTACAATATTATAGACAACTTCATTTTCAATAAAATCAAGTTCAACATTATAAACAAGATAATCAACTGCTTCAGGTGTCCCATGTATAAATAGTTCGATTAAGTCTGATTCTACCTTTTGAATATTAGAGCCTTTCTTTGTACCTTTGTTTGTATTAATGTTGCTTGTTGATTTCGTAGAACTTTCCTTTCCGTATGTGTTCATAGATCTATTGAGCTCATCTCTTAAGTCAGATTCATATAAACCATATTTATTTGAAATTTCCTTTATATAAAAAGCTCTTTTGATTTTATCAGGGATTTTTACTATAAAGGACATAATTTCCTTTATAAACTCTGTTTTTTCTTCAGGAGTATTTAATTTATTCTCTTTTTCATATATTGAGGAGACAAAATCTATAAAAGAAACTTTATTATACATCAATTTTTCAAACTCTTCTTTACCGTAAGCAATTATATACGAATCAGGGTCTTGATTTTCAGGAAGTGAAATTATATTTAGGTTCATACCTGATTCCAGTATTAATTGTATCCCCAACTTTGAAGCTTTGATTCCCGCTAAATCTGAATCAAAATTTAATAAAATATTTTGTGTATATCTGGAAAGTAATTTTAATTGTTCAATAGTTAAAGCAGTTCCACTTGTTGCAACGACATTTGTAATACCTGCTTGAGATAATGAAATTAAGTCAAAATAGCCTTCAACAATTAAAACAAAATTTTTTGTTCTAATACTGTCTTTTGCAAAATTTAATCCATAAAGTATCTGCCGTTTCTGATATATTTTTGTTTCCTGTGTATTGATATATTTTCCTTCTATTTCATCATCCTGGAAAAGTTTTCTCGCTCCGAAACCAACAACTTTATCATTTTCATTAAAAATTGGGAAAATTAATCTACCTCGAAATGTATCATAAAAATTTCCTTTCTCATTTACTTTTACCAATCCTGCGAGTTTTAAGTCTTCCACAGTAAAATCAGTATTATCCAGAAAATATGATGATAAATTATTCCACCCCCTTAATGCGTATCCCAAACCAAATTTTACGATTGTATTTTTCTTAATTTTTCTTACTTTGAAGTATTCATTCAAGAAATCCTTTTCATTTCCCTTTATGTTTATAAGATTATTATAAAAATATTTTGCAGCAATTTTATTTATTTCATAAAGTTTACTTATTTCATTGCTAATGTCAATGTCTCCTTTTTTAAAAGCGATTTTTATTCCTGCTCTCTCGGCTAATTTTAACGCTGCTTCATTAAAAGGGATTTTTTCGTAGTCCTGAACAAATTTAAAAACATTACCACCCGCTTTACAACCAAAACAAAAATATACTTGTTTTTCCTGTGAAATGTGTAAGGAAGGATTTTTATCCGGATGGAATGGACATAAAGCTACAAATGTTTTTCCCTTTTTCTTTACTTGTATATATTGGGATATCACATCAACTATATTGTTTGCTTGTGATATCTCATTTAGTTTTTCCGGGGGTATCCTCATTTCAAAATAACCAACCTTTTCGTTTCAGAATAATTATTCACTTTAAGATTGTAAAAATATACACCACTTGATAGATTATACGATGCTGTTGAAAATTTAAGCTGATAATATCCAGGTTGATGATATTGATTAACAAGAGTTAGAATTTCCTTCCCGAGCATATCATACAAAACAATTTTAACATTTCCACCCTCTTTTATTTTATAACTGATGATTGTAGAAGGATTAAATGGATTTGGATAATTTTGTAATAGTTCATATTTTTCAGGGATGTTTTGGGAAATAAGATTTATTCCAGTTGTTTTTACTCTAAAGTTCCATATTTCTGACCAGGGACCTGTACCCTTAATATTATATCCTCTAACTCTCCAGTAATATTTTTGTCCAAGTTCTAAAATTCCTAATCTTATCTGTACTGGTGGTTGGGCTACTACTGTATCAAATACTGTTTGAGCGAATATTGAATCATATGCTATTTGTATTTTGAATGAATCAACCGTCTTATTACTATCCCAAATCATTATGGGATTTTGATTTATATTTTGAGAATTATTTGGGGGATAAAGTAAATTGGGTATAGCTGGAAACCAAATAAAGACTTTAAACCCTTGAGGAATAGAATCGTAATTTAAAAATGCATCACCAAGAATTACAGTTTTATAACCTGTATCAGCATTTGGCATAATGTAGATGTGAGCTAAAATCACTGAATCATTAATTGCTCTTACACTATCTGCGAAAACTCCACCACCCCAGAAATATATTTCAAAGTATGGAGAAATGGTCCATTCTGTTCCTGTACCATTTAATTGAAAAGGATAGTCAAAACTTTGAGACCCCGTATCGGGGATACAGTTTACAAGTTGACTTTGAGAAAATAATTTACTCGTTAAAAAAATTATTATGATTAAAGTTATATATTTAATTTTTCTTAAGTTCACTTAAATCTTGTTTTATCTTTAAAAATGTATTATAGTTTTTAGCAAATTGATATCTTTCTCCCTCCTCTCTACTTTCAATTTCCTTTATTAAATTCTCACTTTCATTAAATCTTTTTTCTTTCATATAAAGAACAAGCAAATTTATCTGTGGTTCATAATAATAAGGAAAATTTCTTTTTAATTCAAGCAATAGTTTTTCTGCTTTTTCAGTCTCGCCCATTTCATATAAAGTGATTGCTTTATTACTGATTATTTGTGGTAAAAATGGCATTAATCTTAGAGCTTCTTCAAAACACTTATAGGCTTTGTCATAATTTTTCATTTCATAATATCCTACTCCCAAATAATAGGATAATGGAATTTTGTTTGGGTCAATCGGATAAATATAATTATTTATTTTTTCAAGGATATGAATCATCTCTTTATATTGAAGATTTGCTTTCTGATTCATTGCAGAAATGTATTCTCTTTCACTTGATAGATGTAAATAATTAAAAATTAATACAGCTATTGAGATTAAGATTATTATGTATTTAAAGAATATTTTAATAACCTTTTCAGATTTATTTAAATCAGGAATAAAAGATATTATTATACAGGTAATTACAATAAACATTGCATTAATATTTTCCTTTGGGAAAGCAAAAGTTGAAATTATTATAAATCCAAAGATGCTCATGAAAAAAGATAAATACTTGATTTCTTTTTTTGCTTTTTTATAAAGTTTTACTAACGGAAAAAATAATATTAAGCAGTAAGCAATAAAACCAACTATCCCGGTTTCCCCTAAATACTCTAAATAATCATTATGAGAATATATAGCAGAATTGGAATAAACTGTTACATCATTAAACTCGTCCCATTGGTATTTTCCAAAGTAACCTGCCCATGCTCCTGCTCCAATTCCGAGAAAAGGGTTATCTTTAAACATCTTGATAGAAGCGTCGAAATAAAAAAACCTTGATATATTTGGTGGGTATTTATACTCTGAAAATGATGATAACATTTTATCCAGTGATTTTCTTTCAGGGTCTGAATAAGGAAATTCAATTTTTGAAATTAAAAAAGATGATAACAGAATTATTAAATAAATAAATATCTTTAAAAAGTTTACATTTTTGTTTTTTCTAAAGTATTCGAAGTAAAAAATAAATATTACTAATAAAATAAAATACACAGAAGATATTAAAATAGCAGCTCTTGACCGGACAGCAAACATATAAAGAATTATTATAAACAATGAGAGTGCATAAATAATTACTTCTGAAATTCTATTTGAGTTCAAAAATAAAATAAGTAAGAAAGGTAAAATAATTAACAAATAATCACAAACAAAATTTCTAATATTCATAAAAGAGCCTGGTCTTGAAGATAATATATCTACAAAAAGATTAATTCCAAATAGTTGGAGAATGCCAATTATACTTATGATTATTGAAGGAATAACAATTATTCTTGAAATATTAATATAAAAATCAGAATTAAATTCACTGAATAAAAAATACAGCAAAAATGATATACTAAGAATATTTAACCAGAAAAAAGTTTGCTTTAAAATTAATTCTTGCTTATGATTATATAACCCACTAATAATTATAATAATAATTATTGTTAAAACGAAGGAAATCCAGATTAAAAAATTTCTGCTTAGATTTCTGAATCCAAACTTTAAAAGTAATAATAAAAAAGCAATAATAATCAAGAAACTTAATACTGTTTTATGCAGTTCGAAAATATCAATTGTAATTTTTGAATAAATAATGGGGACGAAAATCATTAATGCAAATAATACATATAATATAATATTTTTCTTATTACTTTTTTCCATTAATTATTAACTTTATAATATAAAAAAAATTTCATTTATTTAATAATTATAATTTTATGGCATTTAATAAACTGAGTAGAAATTTTAAGAGGTTCTTTGAAGCAAAATATATTTTCTCGGCTTTAATAGCAGATAAAATCTTCTTTTTTATTTATTTCCTTTTTTTAGCGAGGCTGTTCGAAAAGTCAATTTATGGTCAAGTAATAACAATTTTCACTTTTTGCAATATTATTATAGTTATGCTAAATCTGGGATTGCCTATGTATATCCAGAGGGTGGTTGCAATTGAAAGAAAAAATAGCATTTCGACCATAAACATTGCATTTTTTATTTACACAATATTACTGTTTTTTTATCTCCCAATAATTTTAATTACTACGATTTTTTTATATCCAACTATAGATATTTTAATCATATTCCTGATTGCAATCACTGTTTATTTTTTCAATTTTATTTCATTAATTAATGGAATTTACAATGGATTAGAGGAATATAAAAGATTTTTTTTGATACTAATTTCTGTAAAACTTTTTATGACAGTTCTTATTATATTCCTTTTCATCTTAAATATACACAATGTTAGGTTATTCGTAATAGTCTTATTAATTACTGCACTATTTCAATTCTTTATACAATTTCTAATTATTAAATTCAAATTTTTCAATTTTTCCTTTAAAGGAATTGAATATAAAGAGGTAAGAAAATTACTAATAATTATTTTCCCTTTATATTTAGCTTCCATATTTAATTTTTTATATGATAAAATGGATGTAATTCTTATTTCTAAAATAATAGATTTTAATGAAGTTGCAAATTATTCTATTGCTTATGGAATTTATAAATCTACCTTTTTATTTTTTATGCCATTATTAATAAGTGGATATACGAAAATATCTTATCTTAGTAGAAGAATATCAGCGACAAAAATTTTCATTAAGAAATATTCATTATTAATTTTGTTTTTAAGTTTATTTTTAATAGTCCTGACATTTATCCTGAGTAAACCTATTGTGGTATTATTATATGGTCAGAGATTTGAAAATTCCCACATAATCTTGAAAATCCTTTCATTTGCAATTTTATTTATTGGATTAAATGGTTTATTAGGTAATATTCTTAACGGATTAGGAAAATTTAAGGAAAATAGAAATGTTACTTTTTTTAGTTTATTTGTTAATATAATATTGAATATAATTTTCATTCCTACTTATGGAATAATTGCTGCTGCTGTTGTTACAATATTGACAGAACTATTGGTCTTGCTTGGCGATGCCATGTATTTGAAGATTGCTCTAAAATTTAAATCTTAGTGTTATAAAATTCTTTATTCTATTTAATGACAAAAAGTTTATTAAAGAATAATTATTTTAAAAAAATTATTGAACTTCAAAAGTACTTTAATAGTAATTTAAGGATTCTGGATTATGGTTGCGGTAGTGGAGAGAATTCCTCTTTTTTTCTAACGCAAGGATATTATATAGTTTCTGTTGATATAAATTCAGAGGCAAAGAAAAATATAATAATTAATTTGAAAAATGGTGAACTTAATAAATTTGATTTTATAAATTTAAATGGTGAAACTGAATATATTGATTACAATTGCAATTCTGATATTATATTTTGTTTGGAAATTCTTGAATACATAAAAAATTATTTAAATATAATCGGAGAATTTAAAAGAATTTTGTCAGATAAAGAAGTTCTAATAATTAGTCAAGATTCTCTGAGAACATGTCCGGGTTATATGATTCAAATCGGTTATTTGATAGTTGCCATAATAATATTTTTTAAAAAAATGATTTAATACTTGAATTAATAAATGCGGGTTTTTAATATAATAAAAACGCAGAGAGACTTTGCAGAATGGTCTTTATATTGGATTTTATTAAAAATTTTCAGAATTCGTCACGATATTGGTATTCCTCTTGTAAAAAATACAGTTTAAAAATATGCTGTAAAAAATTGCAAATATTTTTATTTCAATGCTATCGGAATCTAAATTAGTGTGTCTTGTTCTAAAATATATTATACCTAAAAGTTATATAATTTATTGTTGAAATATTTAATGAAATGATTCCCAAAGTTATACATTATTGTTGGTTTTCAAATGAGGAAAAACCTGAATTAATAAAAAATTGTATAAATTCATGGTATGAAAAGTTGAGTAATTATGAGATTGTTGAATGGACTACTGATAAGTTTAATCCCTTTATAATAAACTATACCCGCCAGGCTTTTGAATCAAAGAAATGGGCATTTGTTGCTGATTATTTTAGACTTTGGGTTCTTTATAATTATGGAAGAATTTATTTAGATTGTGATGTTAAGGTTAATAAATCATTCGATTCATTATTGACAAAAGATTTTTTCATACCATGGGAAGATTTGAATTATGTTGGTCCACATATTATCGGTTCTGTAAAAGGTTTTAATTTATTGGAGCGATTAATGCATTATTATGAAAACATAGATTTTATTATTAATAATACACAAAATATGGTTCTAATGCCTCAGATTATTACAAAAGAAATAAGAAAGCTTTATAAAATAAGGAGAAATGGGAAGCATCAAATAATATCCAATAATGCTCATATTTATCCGATGAATTTTTTAACAATAAATGTAGACGACAATAATAATATATGTAAACATTTTTATTTAGGAAGTTGGAATAATTATGGTGTAAATTATTATCAGGTTTTATTAAATCATTACAATAAATATTATTCAAAGTTTTCTGGAAGAATTAAATTTTTAATTTTAAAAATACTATTAAAAATAAAAAACCTTATTAAGAAAAGTATATCTAATTAATATGACGGATGCTTTAATATCAGTACTGATTCCGGTTTATAATGCTGAAAAATTTATAGTAGAGGCAATAGATAGTATATTGAACCAAACATATTTAAATATTGAAGTTCTTATAGGAGATTCTTCCGACGATAAAACCTCTGAGCTAATTAAAACCTTTAAAGATTCAAGGATAAAATATTTTTATCTGAAGAATTATTCAATAGCACAGGCATTAAATTTTCTTTTAGATAAATCAAATGGAGAATTTATAGCCCGAATGGATGCCGATGATATATCGGATTTAAGAAGATTTGAAATCCAATTAGAATTTTTGAATAAAAATAGAGATATCGACATAGTTGGCAGTAATTTTTATTATATCTCTGAATCAGGAAAATTATTATTTGAAAAAAAGATGCCAGAATTTCATAATCAAATTGAATATGCTATGCCTATCGAAGCATCTATTTTACATCCAACAATCTTATGCAGAAAATCCATATATACAAAGATTGGAGTTTATAATACAAATTATCAAGCTGAAGATTTTGAGTTTTTATTGCGTGCTCTCTCCTCTAATTGTAAAATGTATAATATTCAGATTCCCTTACTTTATTATAGAGTTGTTAAGAGAGAAAGAGGAAAAATAATTTTGCAGAATAACTGTAGATTATCACTTGGTAGAATTTATATTGAGAATTGTTATAAAAATTTTAGTGATAATAATTCTTTATTTTTAAAATTCTACAGAATTGCTCTATTAGAATATTACAGTGGAAGTTTAGTTACTGCAAGAAAATATTTACTTAAATGTTTCAAGCTAAAACCCTCTGAGGTTAAAAAAATTTTAAGATATTTTTTAGTGTCATTATTAGGGGATAGATTTATTCATTTTTTGAGAGATAAGAATATTTTATTAAGATTTAATCACTGGATAAACAGAACTTTGAAATATGATTTTAAAAAGATACATAATTAGTATTCATTTGTCCACAAAAAGAAATTTTGATTTACTGTTTTTTAGATTTCCTGTGATAGTATATCTTATTTTGATAATTTATTTTTTTATATGTTATGCTGATGATTTTTATTTATTTTCCAGAGTTTCTAACAGTCAAAGTATTTTCTTGTTTTTTTCTAATAAAATGACTTTATATCTTTCGGAGAGACCTATTAATTATTTTTTTCATTTTTACAAGAGGCTCTTGCTATATGGATAAAAGAAATCTCTCTACACAAACAGTTTTTGCAATTTTATTATTTTTTATATTAGTTAAATTAATAAATGTAAATAAATTATTTAGGATTATAATATTTCTAATATTACTAAATATAATGGTTACTTTTTATTGGCTTTTCAATTTTAATGTTAATAATGGAAATCGTGTTTTGAACATTAGAGAATTAAATAATTTTATATTTCAGATTAATGATTTTTTTAATAATGAAATCACAAATAGAAAAATGCTGAATTGTGAGTATTTAAAAGTACTTTTAACCTAAGGTAAATATGCAAGTGAAAAAATATTCTACAATAATAAAAGCAGGTATTTGAATGATATCAAACAGCGAAACATATAAAAAAAAGATTTCAGGGAAAGTAAAATTTTTCTCAAAAATATTTAAATTTATATTTGATTCTTTCAAGTATTTTATCTATTTAACTATTAGAAAAGTTATAGGTAATAATTCAGAAGTAAAAAATTATAAAAAATATACAGTTTTTCTTGATTCAGGTAAATTAGGAGATGTAGTTATTTCTTCAATAATTTTAGAGAATGATACTGTATTTAAAGATAAAAAGGTTATTTTTTTGGTGTCGCATAAATATTCTGATATTTTCATTAACTATAAAGGTAGCATTGAGATTGTGGATATTGATTTTATAAAGTATAAATATAACCCCATCTACAGAATAAAATTTTTAAAAAGATTAATAAAACTTGGCATTAAAGAAATATATAATATTTCTTCCGCAAGAGGTTTTATTAGTAATGAAATAGCATTATTGAGCGGAGCGAAGAGGAAATATTCTTTTACGAGTAATCACATTTATTTAAGTAAATATTACTCTAAAAAATTAGATGAGAAATATGATAAAATATTATTTAAAGAAGAAAAAAATGCATATTCACGAATAATTAATTTATTAAAGGATTTCAATAGAAATGAAGAAATAAAAATTAACAGGGGTAAGATATTCAATATTCTGATCGAAAGAGAGGATTACATTTGCATTTCTCCTTTTTCTTCCTTGAAAGAAAAAAACTGGAACATAAATTATTATCGTGAATTAATCAGTTTGATTTCTAATAACCATAATATTTTCTTGATAGGTAGCAAAAAGGATTATCAAAAACTTGATAATTTAAGAAATAAAAACACTAATATAAATATTGAAGTAGGGGATTTAAATCAAATTATTAAATTAATTGCTAATTCAAAATTATATATTGGCAATGATAGCGGATTTGCACACATTGCACTGAAATTTGATATCCCAGCAATTGTAATAATTGGTGGTGGATTTTTCGGAGAATTTTTTCCATTACCATTTAATATTAAAAAAGTAAGATTTTTATATCACAAAATGGAGTGTTTTAATTGCGCTTGGAATTGTAGTTATAGGGAGAGTTATTGCATTTCCAGGGTCAGTGTCCAGGAAGTATATAATAGGGTTTTAGAACTGCTAAATAAAAAAAATGATGATTAAGGTTTTGCATTTAATAAAGGATTTCAACTATGTGTGCGGAATATCGAAAATGCTGTATACATTAATTTCATTAATGAATCCGGAAGAAGTTTGTTCAGTGGTTATTTTCCGGAAAGGAAATTCATTAGAAAGGTTGGATGCATTAAATATAAAATATTATAAAATAAATTTATCATCAAAGGCACTATTTTTTTATAATTTACTTAAATTGATCACTATAATTCGCAGAAATAAAATAGATATTATCCACTCCCATAATAGAATAGGTGATGTATATGCCTATTTACTTTCAAAATTATTCAATTTACCAGCTATATCCACAGTTCACAGTGTAGTTAAAGGGAGAAAGATATTGAGTTACAAATTGAAAAATATTATTTCTGTTAGCGAGTATGTTAAATTTCATATTGAAAATGAATTTGATTACAAGGGAAATATTCATAAAATTTATAACTTCGTTAATCCCAACGAAGTGAAAGTTACAATTGAGAAAGAGGAAATGTTAAAAAAATTAGGTTTGAGCAATAATGATTTTATTTTAGGATACGTGGGAAGGTTTGATTTTGAAGAGAAAGGGGTAGATATAATTTTAAAAGCTTTATCAAGAGAAGAAATTCGAAAAGATTTAATATTATTGTTAATAGGGGAAGGGAAGGATAAAAATAAAATAATTGAGTTAAAAAATAATTGTAAATCTAAGATTATATTATGTGAAAATGTTCATGATATTTACAATTACTATAATATAATTAATTTATTAATTCTGCCTTCTCGGATAGAGCCATTTGGATTGGTTCTCTTGGAAGCCGGAATGATGAAATTACCCTGCCTTGCAGCCAATACAGGAGGTATTAAGGAAATTATTATTGATGGTAAAAACGGAATTCTATTTAATAAAGATGACTTGAACGATTTTACAAAAAAATTAAAATTAATATTAAATAATTACGATAAGGTGAAAGAGTTTGGCGCGGAATTACAAAAAACGGTATTAAGTCAGTTCAACTCGGATTCAGCAATAAAAAAAATTATAAATTTATATAAATCTTTACAAATTGAAAAAAACAATAATTCTTAAGAGATTTTTTTTATCTGTAAAACAAAACGGGATTTCCTGGACTATATTTATGACTATTAGAAGAGTATTACTGAAGATGTTAACAATAATTGAAAAAAGTATTTCCAGGATTGAACATAAAAGACCTATTAAAGGTCTCAACAGTATTGAGCAAAATATTTTTATGTGGAATAATTATGACTGGAAAAACCTGGGAGAAGAATGGAGTAAATCTGAAAAATGGAAAGATAAATTTATTGAGGTTATAATAAATTCAAATATTAAGAAAGATTCTGTCATAGTTGAAATTGGACCGGGAGCTGGTAGATGGACTGAAAGTTTAATAAAACTTGCTTCAAAATTATACCTGATTGAAATTTCCGAAACCTGCTTAGATATATGTCGAAAGAGATTTTCTGAATATAATAATGTAAATTATAATTTAATTAATAAAATTAATCTTGATTTTATAGAAGATAAAAGCATTGATTATTTTTTCTCCTTTGATGTATTTGTGCATCTGGATATAAGAGATGTATCTGACTATTTTAAGGAGTTTAAAAAGAAATTAAAAGATGATGGCAAAATTATTGTCCATTATTCGAAAGTTGGTGATAAATATGGTAATTTTTATAGCAAATATGACAGAAATGATTTCGAGTATTTGGTAAAAAAATATAATTTTGAAATAGTTAATGAATATGATAGAGATTCTCTTGATGTATTAATGAGGGATGATATTAATCAGAAAGTTAAAGAAGTTATATGTGTTGTTTCTAAAAAAAGTAATTCCTTGTAGAGCTTTTGGTAATATTTAATAAATGTTTATAGGATGAAAATTATTTATATTGATATTAAGAATGTAAAATATGATGAGTTAATAGATTATATTTTTCATTCAATTTATAATGAGAAAAAAATAAGAATTAGCTATATAAATTTTTATCATTTAGTAAAAAAATCAAATAATGTAGAAAAATTAAATTCTTATTTTGACATAATTCATTCTGATGGTATTGGTATATATTATGCTTCAAGATTTCTTTACGGAAAAAATGGACTGAAAGAATATATAACTGGAACTGATTTGTATTATAAATTATTTGAAGAACTAAATAAAAGAGGATGTAAAATTTTTTTGTATGGAGGTGATGAAAAAGCAAAACCTCTTATGCTTGAGAAATTGGAAAAAATTTATCCCAATATTACTCTGGGGGGATATTATAGTAGAGAGTATAAATTTAATGATAATATTTTGAAAGAAATGAATGAATCGAAGTCTAATATATTATTTGTTGGATTGGGAACACCAACGCAGGAGGAATTCGTATACAAATACTCAGATAAAATTGATATACCTGTAATTATTTGTATAGGAAGCGGAATAGACTTTATTTCCGGTTATTTAAGAAGAGCTCCATTAATAATTAGAAAATTAAAATTAGAATGGCTGTTCAGAATTATTATGGAGCCCCGGAGACTATTTTTAAGATATTTTAAAGGGATTCCTGTTTTTATCTTTAAAGTTATTTTGCAAAAATTTAAATTATTGTAAAATTATTTTTTCGATGAAGAGACTTTTTATTACATCTCTTCTTAATTTGTTATTTGTTGTAGTTGTATTTTCTCAGAATTACAACTGGATTACCCCTAATAAAGATTATTTAAAGTTATATGTTGTTAACGATGGAATTTATAGAATAAATAAGTCAGATTTTATAAATGCCGGAATTAATCCTAATAATATTGATCCTCGGACAGTTAAAGTAATATTTAAAGGTGTTCAGGTTCCCATCTATTTCTTTGGTGAACAAGATGGTATCTTCAACGATAGTGATTATTTTGATTTTTATGCTGAGAGAAATTATGGTGGAATTTCCAATGTCTATATGGAGATCGGTGGTAATTTAATTGTACATTATACAGTTGATGAATATTATAATTTGTATTCTGATACAAATGTTTATTGGATAGATTGGGGCGGAGATTTTGGATTAAGATTTACTGATTTTTCCTACACATCAAACATTTTTTATCCGAATAATTACTTCTTTCAAGATTTACATTTTGAGAAGGATTTAATTTATAGTTTAGGTGAAAAAAGAAATCCTACCGATTTCAGGAATTTCAATAATGAAAGAGTATCTGGAGAAGGTTGGTACTGGCGTGAATTGACTCGGGGGAATGTCATTTCTGATACATTTAGAATTCCTTTTCTTTACCAGCAAAGTGGAACAAGTTTTTTAAAATTATTTGCTTATCCAAATTCTTTTACTGATACTTTAGTAAATGAACACAGGTTAATATTAAGAATCAATTCTAATATTGTTGATACGATAAAGCGGGATAATTACAATAGATTTGATACAACAATTGCATTTCCAACCTCTTTACTGTCTTCGTCAAATGTTAATCAAATAAGTTTTACATACACGAATCCTTCTACTTATGTAGGTAGAATATTGTTTGATATGTTCACTGTATTTTATCCGCGAAAGATGGAACTTGAAAACCAACATTTATTTATGAATTTAACAGAGGGTGACACTGCAACCAGAAAATTCAAAGTGTCCGGTGCAAATAATTTATATTCTGTATCTATTTATGATGTTAGGAATAATCTGAGAATTACAAATTATTATTTTTCTAATGACACATTAATATTTTCAGGAAAAATCAATGGAAAGTTTGAGGTTTATAATCAAGACATAAGTAGAAAACCCTTTAGAATAAAAATAAAAAGAGTACCTGATTTTCTTTCGCAACAGAACGGAGCAGACTATTTGATAATTTATAATAAACTTTTTGAAACTCAGGCAGAACAACTACGAATGCATCGTTCTAATTATAATCAATTTAGAACTTATAAAGCAGAAATAGAAGATATTTATGATGTTTTTAATTTCGGTATTGAAAACCCTATTGCAGTAAAAAACTTTGTTAAGTATGTTTATTCAAATTGGCAAGCTCCTAAATTGAGGTATTTATGCTTATTTGGAAGGGGCTCACTTGATCCTAAACACAACGTAATTAATGGAGAATATTATATAAATTATGTTCCTGTTTATGGGAATCCTATAACAGATGGTTTTTTTGTTAATTTTAATACCAATTCATTTACATATTATCATCAGGTCGCTGTTGGCAGATTACCGGTTTACAATATTCAGGAAGCTCAAAATGTAGTAAATAAAATAATTGATTATGATAACTCTTCATTATCAAAGTGGGTAAAGAATTTTATTTTCATTACTGGGGGTCAGAATATTAATGAACAAATACAATTTGCAAATCAGTCAAATACATTTATAAATACATACATCAATCCCTGTCCGATTTCTGGTGTCAATACTAAAATATATAGAAATGATTCTGCCGGATATATAACTTACAATTATCAAGATTCTATAAAGAACTCAATTAATTCTGGGGGCTTGATTGTTAATTACATCGGACATGCAGGTTCTAATATATGGGATAATGGCTTATCAGATCCAAATGAATTAAATAATTCTGAAAAACTTCCTTATATATTCAGTATGACTTGCTTCACCGGAAAAAATGCTGAAACAGAACTTAGAAGTTTTGGAGAAAAGTTTATAACAATTCAGGGGAATGGAGCCATTGGCTTTTTAGGTTCTACAGGTTGGAGTTTTTCTGGTTCCGGTAATAATTTAAATGGATATTTATTCGAGGCATTTAGTTCGGATACTTTAAGAAGTTTAGGGGAAATTTTGCAATATGCTTCTATTAAAATGAGTGTTGATTCATTGAGCTTTCCATCAAGAAATACTTTAAACTGTTATAATTTATTGGGTGATCCGGCTGCAAAATTAAAGTTTATGACTTATCCTGAATTCGATATACAGGTCAATGATTTTTGGAGTTCCAATTTATATCCTTCTTTAAAAGAGTTAATAAACTATAAAATATATCCTAAAAATCTTGGAGTTTGCTCGGATTCATGCAAAATCAGATTTCAAATTTTGAAAAATAATAATACAATATATAATAAAGATACAATAATAAAGAACTTTAATTATATAGATACTTTATCATATTTTTATTCATTTGACTCTGCAGGAAATTATTCGGCTAAAGTTGTAATAGACCCTGAGAATTGGTATCCTAAAGATTTGAAAACAAACAACACAATTATAATACCAATTTATTTAAAAAATATTTCCTTTGTTCCGTTAAAACCCGTTGATAATCAAGTAATTTCAACAGATTCAGTCGAAATATCTGGCTTAAACCCAACTATAAATTTTAACCAAAATCAAGTAAAAGTAATTTTATCAATTGATACCACAAATTCTTTTTCTTCTCCTTTAAATCGAATTTATTTTAAAAATTTGACAACCGGTGTTATTACAAAATTTAAAGTTGACATTCCTATCAAGGATACAAATGTTGTTTATTATTGGCGAATGAATGCAATTATAAACAATGTTGATAGTTCGGGATGGTCTGAAATTCGTAGATTTGTATATTCTGAAAATAAGAATCTCTTCAAATTAAGAGCTATAGATACAATAATACAGGTTTCCAAATATAAAAATGGGCAATTTGATAATTATGATATTAATAACCTTAGATATCGTGACGGGAAATTTGAATTAAGTCAATTTGTTGGTAATCTCGTTGCACAGTCCTGGGGTGGAAACTTTTTTGATGCAACTTACTTTACAATAAATGAATCTCAAATTTTTCTTATTGATACTATGTTTTGGGGTGGCTTAAATATAGCAAAAGTTAGAAAACTTGACGGGAAACTTGTTGATTTAAAACATTTTGCTTTTTCTTCTAATTTATCTAATGATTCAATTATTAGCTATCTTAATAATTTTGATACAAATTATGTCTTAATGGTTGTGAAGTCAATTCCTACTTCAGAAACGCAAAATATGAATTTAGCTGTTAGGAATAAATTTAAACAATTCGGTAGTTATTACATTGATTCTGTCAACCTTACTCAGTTTTCAAGATGGAGTTTCATTTCTTATCGTGGTCTGCCACAACCACTAACTCAAGAAGGGTTCTCTAATATTGGTTGGTCACCTGTCAACATAAGTATGAATCCGCTGTTTTATTTTACTTCTGGAAATTTGATTAGTACATTTGGTCCTTCAGATGGATGGAAATATTTTAGTTTAAATTATTTATTATTCCCTTTTACTAATATTAAATATGATTTAATAGGCATAAAAAACAATGGACTGGAGGAGTATTTAAAACAAAATCAACCTCTATCGGAGTATATCGTTCTTGATAGTATAAATCCATTATTGTATCCTAACTCAAAACTTGTATTAAAATTCGAAATAGATACAAATCACCCTGAAGTTACTGTTTCCCCAAAATTTTCTAAATTAAGTTTATATTATACACCACCTGCAGAATTGGTGCCTGATTTAAATTCTTTTATAAGAAGCGATTCTATAGTTCAGGAAGGGGATTCAGTTACTTTTAGCTTAAGTGTTACAAATGTAGGTTACATCCCTGTAAATGTCATAGTTAATCAGTGGTCTGCAACTTCACCTCAAGGATTAGTGAAACTTAGAGTTGATACTTTGTATTCAAATATTGCAGTAGATAGCACTATAAAAATAAGTTCAAAATTATCAACTAAAGGTTTGCGGAAACCTCAGATGTTAATGGATACTGTTTACATATTTTTTGAAACTAAAGTGTTGAATAAAAATGAATTTTATACTTATAATAATACTGTAGTTACAAATATTTTAGTGACGGGGGATACAATAAAACCAGATGTAGAAGTAACATTTGATGGGGTTAAGGTTGCAAATGGGGATTTTGTTCAAAGGAAACCAAGAATTGTTTTAAAATTCTTCGATAATAGTAAAATTTTTATTAGTGATACTTCAAATGTAAAAATAAAACTTGATTATATTTATATTCCTTATTACATAAATGGCGTAAAAAATCCTGATTTGGATATTCAATTTATGAGAGATAAATATCTTCAGGCAATTGTAAATTATACCCCAACGCTAACAGACGGAGAACATTTTTTTGAATTTATCACTATAGATGCTACTGGCAATAGAGGTGATACAATTAAATATACACTTAATGTTGATCCGGAGTTCAGAATTACCGGTTTAAATAACTATCCAAACCCTATGAAGAATAATACAAGTTTTATTTTTAATCTTTCAGGCGAGTATCCACCGACGGAGTGTAAAATAAAAATATTTAGCGTTACCGGTAGATTAATTAAAACGATTAATCACTTTGCCAATATTGGTTTCAACAAGGTTGATTGGGATGGTAGGGATGAAGATGGAGATTATATTGCAAATGGTGTATATTTTTATAAATTAATCGTTGAAGGTATGAATAAGCTTGAAACCAAAATTGAGAAACTTGTTGTTTTGAAATAATATTTTGTTTATTATTGTAATGTATAAAAACTTATGAAAAAGTTAATCATATCAAGTTTTTTATTTATATTTTTTATTTCAACTGGATATCCTCAAAATTATAATTGGATTACTCCAAATACACCCTATTTGAAAATGTATATTATTGAAGATGGAATGTACAGGATTGATAAATCTGACTTTACAAATGCAGGAATAAATACCTCTTCTATAGATCCCCGAACGGTTAAAGTATTTTATAAAGGGAACCAAATTCCTATATATTTTCACGGCGAAGATGATGGTATATTTCATGATACCGACTATTTTGATTTTTATGGGAGAAGAAACTATGGTGGCTTAACAAATACATATAATGTTTATAATCAAGTTTCTTATGTTACTGATGAATATTATAATTTTTATTCTGACACAAATTCTTATTGGGTCGGTTGGGGAGGAAGTTATGGATTAAGATATGAGAATTTCTCATACAGCGTAACAACTTCATATCCTCTTAATTATTTTAAAGAAAAGCTACATTTTGAAATAGATTTGATTTATTCTTTAGGAGTTTCCACAGGTGATGGGGATTATAGGAATTTTATGAATGATAAATTCGAAGGGGAAGGGTGGTATTGGAAACAGATGCAATATAATAATACACACACCCAAACTTTTTTACCTATTAATTTACAGACAACTTCCGATCAATTTGAATTCAAAATTTTTGCTTACCCAATAAATTATAGTTCTTCAGTATCTTTGGAGCATAGAATTACAATAAGATTGAATAATAATTTGATTGATACTGTAAAGTCTGAGGATTTGAATCGAATAGATACCACAAGATTTTTTCCAGGGTCTTTCTTTACAGCAGGTTCTAATAATACAATTACTCTGAAATATACTCCACCATCAACATTTTCAAGTGCAAAGATTTATCTTGATATGTTTGAGATTACTTATCCAAGAAAGTTCCAGTTTGATAGCAATAAATTATCATTTAGAGATTTGACAGTTGATTCAACATCAAAGCAATTTAAAATTAGTGGATTTATTCCAAGTAACAATATTTTCATATATGATAATAATAATGGGTATAGAATAACAAATTACACATACAACGCAGATACTTTAATTTTTACAGGTAAAGGAAATGGAAATTTTGAAGTCTATAATAAACCAATTACCAAAAAACCCTTACGAATAAAACAAAAGCAAGTACCCAATTTAGTATCAACATCAAATGGGGTTGATTATTTGATTATATATAATAAACTATTTGAATCTCAGGCGGAACAATTAAGACAATATAGAGCAACTCACAACAGTTTTCGCGCATTTAAAGCAGAAGTAGAAGATATATATGATATATTTAATTACGGAATTGAAGATCCAGTTGCACTTAAAAGATTTGTAAAATATGTTTATCAGTATTGGCAAGCACCGGCAATAAAATACATTTGCTTATTTGGAAGAGGCTCTATTGACCCCAAGAGAATAAACTCAACTGCTCCCTATTACAAAAATTTAGTTCCCGTTTATGGAAACCCGGTAACAGATGGATATTTTGCAAATCTAAATGAAGGTTCATTTACTTATATTCATCATATCAGAATTGGAAGATTACCTGCATATACTACTGACGAAGCACAGACAATGGTAAATAAAATAATTGCTTATGAAAGTGAATCACTTGATAAATGGGTCAAAAATGCTGTGATGATGACAGGGGGATATTACTATGACGACCAGCAGGCAAATATTGCAACAGCAATGTATTTTATAAATAATTACATCCACCCTCCTCCATTATCAATGGCTACGACAAAAATATTTTTAAACGATTCTCTTGGTCGTATATTATATGATTATCAGGATTCAGTTATTGTTTCACTAAATCAAGGAGCATTATTAGCAAATTACACAGGCCATGCAGGGAATGGATATTGGGACTTTTGTTTTAATGACCCATATGTTTTAAATAATATGAATAGGTTGCCTCTTATTTTCAGTATGACCTGTTTTACAGGTAAATTTGCTGAATATTCATCAAGGGGATATGGAGAGAAATTTTTAACTTATGAAAACAAAGGAGCAATAGGTTTTGTTTCAACTACAGGATGGAGTTTTTCCTCTTCAGGAAACACTTTCAATGATTGGTTGTGGGATGGGATAAGTAATGATTCATTAAGATATTTTGGGGATATAATCCGAAATGCTAATTTTAAAATGTCGTCTGATTCAGGAAGTTTTCCAGTACGCAATACCATTAATTGTTATAATCTAATTGGAGATCCTGCCTGTAAGCTGTTATTACCAACTTATCCGGAATTTGATATTAATCAATCTGATTATGTGTTGTCAAATCAATTTCCTTCAATAAATGAAAAGATTAATATTAAGTTTTTTCCGAAAAATTTAGGTACTCACGCTGATTCCTGTAAAATAAGATTTTTGATTCTAAAGAATAATCAAACTTTTTTCAGAAAAGACACTGTTGTTTATTCGTTTAAATTTATTGATACATTAAATTATAACGTTTCAATAGACTCAGCTGGAGCATTTACTGTAAAATTAATTCTTGATGTTGATAATTGGTACATTAACGAAAATGAGTCAAATAACTCAATTTCATTTTCATTAAACATTAAAAATTTCAGCTTTACACAATTAAAACCTATTGATAATCAAGTTATATATAATGATAGTGTAGATATTGTTGTAATTAATCCTGGATTAGATTTTAGTAATAATTCTGCTAAATTAATATTTCAATTAGATACTAATTATAATTTCAATTCCCCAGCCTTACAAACATATTTCAATAACAATCCTCAAGGGGTTATAACTCATCAAAAAATTAAAATACCAATTCTTGATTCGAATATTATATACTTTTGGAGAACAAATTGTATTATTAACAATGTTGATACTGCAGGATGGACCGGCTATAAAACATTCAGGTATTCTCCTAATAAAACTATAGATAGTTCATTAACGATTGTAAAATCTAAAATCAATCAGTATCTTAAAGATGATTTTAATAATACTAAATGCGATACGGCGGGAATAATATTAAAAAATTATACTTACAACCTTGAAGCAAGTTCTTATGGTGGTAATACATTTGACCCTTCATATTTCTTAATTAATAAAAAGGTATTTTATTATGTATTGGAGCCAGACTGGAATGGCTTGGCTATTGCTAAAGTTAGAAAGACCGATGCTTATCCAGTAGAAATTAAACACATTACATTCCATTCAGCCTCATCTTCGGATTCGGTGTTAGCATTTTTAAACTCTTTCGATACTAATCATATTTTAATGGCTATTAAGTTAATACCTATGTCTTGCAATAATAATCTGAATACTGCAACAAGAAATAAATTCAAAGAATTTGGGAGTACTAAGATAGATTCATTAAATATTGTTTCCTGGATGAGATGGAGTTTTATTAGTTATAAAATTGATACAACAAAATATGTTTCTGAATCTTTTGCACCTGGTGGTTGGGGACCTGTATTCAGTAATCTATTCTGTGATTTTATGCCTATAAACGGGAACTTAGCCCAGACTTTTGGACCTGCTGCTAATTGGAAGAATTTCAACTGGGCACAGATATTGTATCCAAAAACAAATATAAAGTTTGATGTTTTTGGAATAACGCTTAACAATCAACAAGTTTTATTATATCAGGATTTGACCAGTAATAATTTTGTTAGTCTTGATACTGTTAATGCTTATATTTATCCATATATAAAACTTATTTCAAAACTTTCTATAGATACAAGTGGATCATTTGGAGAGCAAGGAATTTATGGAGGAATACCTTCACCAGTTCTTAAATCTTTGACATTTAATTATATCCCACCAGCAGAGCTTGCAATTGATTATTCATCATTAATTAGGTCAGATTCTTTGATAAATGAAAATGATAGTATTGGAATTAGTGTTAGATATTATAATGTTGGTTTTAAAAGTTGCTATGGCTCTATCAGACAGGCATATTTTTATAGAGGTAATGAAAAAATAACACTAAATATAGATACAAGTTATAAAATTATTAATGTTGATAGTTCAGAAAGTTATAAAAAGTATGTTAAATTTTCAGGACTGTTACCTCCATTCAGAAAGAGTAATGAAAAAATAGTTCTATATTTTGAGGTATCTCCTCTCGGAAATCAAAATGAAATCTACACATATAATAATATTATAAATACCGATGTCTTTATAAGGAGTAATATTGTTCCAGGTCAACTTGAATTATATGCTGATGGAATTAAATTACAAGGAGGCGAGTATGTTAGAAAAAATTCAGAGTTTACTATAAAATATTTAAAAAAAGATAATATACCTTATACACTTTTAGATACCTCTTTATTTAAAATATATGTGAATGGAAAGTTACATAGTTTTGGAGACAAAAAGATAAAAAATAAGGATATTTCAGAATCAGAAAGAATAACTGGTAAACGAGAAGATTATCAATTTGATAAGGAAAAATCAGGATTTGAGCAGATTAATTTGCTTAGTTTCTATCCTGATTTATCTGAAGGGGAAAATATAGTTAAATTATTATCAAGAAGGACAGTAGAACTGCCTTTTGATACAAATAAGTATGTAGTTCTTGTTTCGAATGAACTTTTTGTAAAAGATCTATACAATTATCCAAATCCGATGAAGAATGAGACAGCTTTTATGTTTACTCTTGCCGGGAATATGGTATTTGATTGTAAGATAAAAATTTATACTGTCTCCGGAAAATTGATTAAAACTATAAATTCTCCTGTTAATATTGGATATAATCAAATTTATTGGGATGGAAGAGATGATGATGGAGATGAGGTTGCAAATGGTGTCTATTTCTATAAATTAATTATTGAAGGAGATGGTAAAAAGGAGACGCCGATTCAGAAATTGGTTGTTTTGAAATAAATGAATTGAAATTATTATAATTTATTGATATTTTTATAATTATGCTAACAGTTATATTAATATTTTTAACAATTGTTTGTATTTTGTTGATGGCGGTAGTTTTAATGCAATCATCTAAAGGTGGTGGACTTGCTGCTACTTTTGGTGGTTCTCAGGTAACTACTATGTTTGGAGCAAGAAGAGCTTCTGACTTTCTTTCAAAATCGACAATCGTACTTGCTGTTATTTTTATGTTATTTTCATTACTTGTGAATTTATATATAAGTAAAAGGACAGAGACGGTTAAAAGTGTTTTGCAGGAAACAGAGCAACCTATACAACAGCAGCAAGTACCTCAAACATTACCTCCAGGTGAATTGCCAACACAGGAAAATCAACCTGGAGAACAGCAGGAACAGCCCCAACAGCAAAATCAATAAAATTAACTCTAAAGGCAAATACTTTGTAAAAAGTTGTTTCAAAAGTTATCAAATAAATCAAGCACTCTTTTTATGAAGAGTGCTTTTTTTTTAATTCTATTTTTATTTCTTATACAAAAAGTATACTCTCAAAATCTGTTGAAGAGTTTAAAAGATGATATTAATATTTATGAAGAGTCATTCAATAGTTCTTTACTTTTAAAGGACTCCATTAAGATTCCCAAAAAAGATACTGTTATTAATTTTCAAATGAAAAAATCTCCGTGGAGGTCTGTTCTTTATTCTGCGATTGTGCCTGGTTTAGGTCAGTTTTATAACGAATCATACTGGAAGGTTCCAATAATTTTAACCGTTGGTGGTTATCTTGGTTATGTTATTGTGAAAAATCACAATAAGTTTATTGATTATAGAGATCAATATGCCTCATCACAAACCCCTGAAAATCCTGAAGGTGACTTACGCTTAAGAAGTTACAGGGAGTTTTATCGTGACCAGAGAGATCAGTTTCTTTTATATTTTGCTTTTTATTATTTAATAACTCTTGTAGATGCATATGTTGATGCCCATCTTTATGATTTTGATGTTAGCGAAAAAGTAAAACTTACAGTTTCTCCTCCTAAAAATTTTATTAAGTTATCAATTTCATTTTAATTAATGAGATTGATTTATACTTAATTTACTTTGTATAGTATAATTGAATCATATTTTTTTAATTTATACCATATTATTTTCAAATTAGAGTAATATAAATCTGTTTTAATTAATAGATATAATTTTTAATTTATAAGTTAAAATAAAATTTCTATGTGGATTTATATAAATAAAATTCAGGACTTTGAAAATCAGAAAGTCACTATTAAAGGATGGCTTTACAATATGAGAACTTCAGGTAAATTACTTTTTCCTGAAATTAGGGACGGTTATGGGGTAATTCAAGGGATTGTTTCTAAAAATGATGTATCGGAGCAAGTTTGGAACGACTTTCTTAAATTGACTCAGGAGTCTTCTATAATAGTAACGGGAATTGTTAAAAAGCATCCCAAGAAACCTGATGTTTTTGAATTGCACATTAATGACATTTCAATTGTAAATATTGCTGAACCATATCCTATCACTCTAAAGGAACATGGAATAGAATTTTTAATGGATAGAAGGCATTTGTGGCTGAGGTCTCCAAGACAGGTTGCCATTATGAGAGTTAGGCATGAAATTATTCAGGCAATCAGAGATTACATGTATATGAACGATTTTATTCTTTTTGATGCTCCTATATTTACACCTAATGCCTGTGAAGGGACTTCTACTTTATTTTCCACAGATTACTTTGATTTAGGAAAAGCTTATTTATCACAATCAGGACAACTTTATGCTGAAGCTGGTGCAATGGCACTTGGAAAGGTATATACTTTAGGTCCTACTTTTAGAGCAGAATATTCGATGACAAGACGACATATGACAGAATTTTGGATGATGGAGCCAGAAATGGCATATTATGACTTAAATGATAATATGGATTTGATTGAGGATTTTCTTGAATATGTTGTCCAAAGAGTTATAAAAACTAAAAAGAAAGAACTTGAAATATTAAAGCGAGATACATCAAAACTTGAAAAAGTAAAAAAACCTTTTCCCCGAATTACATATACAGAGGCTGTTGAAATATTAAGAAAAAAGGATATTCCTTTATATAGAAAAACTCAAAATGGTGAAGAACAAATTAGACCATTTCCCTGGGGAGAAGACTTTGGTGCACCTCACGAAGAAGCTCTTGTTGAAGATTTTGATAAACCTGTTATTATACATCGCTGGCCCTCGGCTGCAAAAGCGTTTTATATGAAACGAGATCCCGAAAATCCCGATTTGGTTTTAGGGGTTGATGTACTTGCACCAGAAGGATTTGGTGAGATTATTGGAGGTTCTCAGCGTGAAGATGATATAAATTTATTAATTGAAAGAATAAAAGAACATAATCTTCCGATGGAAGAATTTCAGTGGTATATTGATTTGAGGAGATATGGAAGTGTTCCACATTCAGGTTTTGGTTTGGGCATAGAGAGAATGGTTTGTTGGATTTGCAATCTTGAACACATTAGAGAAGCTATTCCATTTCCGAGAAGACCTAATAGAATTAGACCGTAAATTTTATGTATATAGTTGAAACAGATAATTTAACTAAAATTTTTAAAGCCAGTACTTTTTCAAAGAGAGAAATCCCAGCTTTAAAAAATTTATCCTTAAAAATTGAAACTGGTATAATATTTGGATTATTAGGTCCTAATGGGGCAGGGAAGACTACTCTGGTTAAAATCCTACTGGGAATGGTTCATCCTACCTCCGGTTCAGTTAAAGTTTTTAATGAAGATGTCAAAAATTATAAATTAAGAAAAAAAATAGGTTATTTACCCGAAGACCACAGATTTCCAAATTATATGAATGCTGATAGTGTATTGAGATTTTTTGGGATATTAAATGGATTAGATGAGAAAAAACTTAATGAGAGTATTGAAAATAATCTTGCCCTTGTGGAAATGAAAGAATGGCGAAAGTTAAAAATTGAAAAATATTCCAAAGGAATGTTGCAAAGGTTAGCTTTTGCTCAATCGTTTTTGAGTAATCCAGAATTAATTATTTTAGATGAACCCACCGAAGGGATTGACCCAATCGGAAGGAAGAATATTAGAGAAATTCTACTTAATTTAAAAAAGAATGGTGCTACAATACTTTTAAACTCCCATCTTTTAAGTGAGGTTGAGCTTGTTTGTGACAGAGTAGCAATTTTAAATAAAGGTGAAATAATTAAGGAGGGAAAGGTTGAGGATTTACTATACTATAAAGATACATATCATATTATTTGTTCTGATATGGGCGAAGATATTATCAACTATTTATTATCACAGAAAAGTGCAACTATAAAAGGGAAAGGAGAATTTCTCATTCAAGCAAAAGATAATTCTGAGTTAAATGAAATTATTGATTTTCTGAGAAAAAATAAAATATTAATTCATTCTATTGAAAAATATAAAAGTAGTCTTGAAAATCTATTTGTTAACTTGCTTGGTCATTAAGAAATAAAATATCTTTCGAATGTATAGACAATTTTTAGCTTTAGTTCTGAATACTTTTAAGGAAGCATTAGTAAAAAAAGTTTTATTAATTATTTTTATTCTTTTTTCTCTGATTATAATTTTAATTCCAATTATTATTAATCTCGATGCTGTTGAGGTTATCCCTTATATGTTACAATCTGATCCGAATTTTAATTACAAAGAATTTATTTTGAAGGTTGAATTAGCATTTGTATCTCAAATTCCTTTCTTTGTTCTTATGATGATTTTTATAGTAATGTCTTCTTCATTTATTCCTTCTTTGTTACAAAAAGGGTATATTGAATTTATACTTTCTCGCCCTGTTTCAAGAGCTTCTATAATTATGAGCAAGTATGTTGCTGGAATCATTATTGTATTTCTTGCTATGACTTATATTATTGTTCCTGTTTGGCTTATTGTTTCGATTAAAACTGGTGTTTGGCATTTTAAATTTTTACTTTCTATCCTTTGGTATACTTTTATTTTTGCTTCTTTTTACCCGTTAATTATACTTGTTGGTTTAATTACAAGGAGTAATACTGTAACACTAATTTTCAACCTAATAGTGTTTTTCCCCATTACTGCTGTACTTTCGATAAAAGATACAATTTATAAATTTATTTCTAATAAGGTAGTAATATTTATCGTTGATTTCTTTTATTATTTATTTCCAAAACCGTGGGACTTAAGAGCTATGTGCGAAACATCTATAAACGGCACTTTTAATACGAGCTCGGGTGTTTTCTATTCTTTTCAACCAGTAATTACTTCAGTAATTTTACTTGTTACTATTTTATCATTTGCAATTTATTACTTTAATAATAAAGATTATTAAGATGAAGTATTTTAAATTCATTTTTTATTTCCTATCAATCATTTTTCTCTCCTGTAGTAAAATTCCATCTCCTGAAAGACTACCAGTTTCGATGAAAGAAAATTTAAGACTACTTCAGAAAGAACCACAATTTTTAATATATATGAATTTTCATAATATGCGCGGTACAGATTTCTGGAAAAGTTTTATTAGTGATTCAATATTAAAAGCAGAGAGCGATTTTCAGAGTTCACTTAAAATTTTTAAGGATGTAACAGGTACCTCAATTTCTGAAGGGCTAAACGAATTTTATCTTGCAAATTCATGGGAAGGGGAGAACACAATTGTTATTGTTGGAGCTTTTGATAAAGAGAAAATAAACAACTATATTAAGAATGATACTTCTTACACTACTGTTTACTCTACTAATAATTTACCAGTTTATGTTAATAAAAATAGTAATCTATATTTCTTTCTAAAAGATAATTCTACTATTTGTGCCAGTAATTATATGAAGAGAATAGAAACTATAATGAATTTAACTGACACTTCTAAAAACACTTTAACTGATAATGCAGATTTTATGCGTGTGATTGAAAAGACAATTTATAAAACTCAATTGATGATGATTAGTAACCAAAAGACTTTTATTCGCGGAATATTTCTTAATTTATTTAAACCAAAACTTACTGGTGGTCTAAATGAACTGAAAACCGATTCTGCCCGAAATAATTATATTGATTCAAGCATTATATATGAAGAAAATTATTTTGATAGGCTATATGAAAATATTTCCTCTTTCTCTTTTTCCTCGAAGATGGAATCTAATTTAAAAGTTATTATACAGTTTGAATTCTTAAATGAGAATCAATCGGAAACATTTACCAAAATTTTAAATGGGATTATTTCTATTTCTAAAGCTCAGGCAGCTTCGAATAAAGATGTGCAACAAGTTGATGCGATTCTAAACAACCTTGAAATAATTCAGGATAGAAATCAATCTCTTATTAATATTCTGATTACAAAAGATAATATAAACGAATTCAGAAAGATTCAATTAATGAATAAACCCCAATAATTTATCTAATAATAATAGGGGAATTAATTATTCTTTTTTTTATTATTATTAATTGTAAGGGAGATTATAGTACCTAAAAGGGATACCAGAGCTCCAAATAAGAAAATATATTTGTATCCAATTATATTTGTCCCGGAAGTTCCAGACTCACCATTGAGAAGTAAAGAATACAGAATTCCATATAGACATATACCAAAAGCAGACCCAATTCTAATTATTGTAATCATAAATGCGGATACACTCCCCTTTGCAAATTCAGGAGCATATTCCATCACAGCTTTTGTATTTGCAGGAATTGTAAGCCCCACAGAAATTCCATAAAGTCCTAATAAAAAAATAATAAGGTAAATTTCTGAGTCAACACCTAATGTTGAAAATAATATCATAGATATAAATGTTAGTCCTAAACCGTAAAATATTATATATTTAGAACTGGTTTTATCAACTAAATAACCTGAAAGGTATCCTGAAAATATTTGTGCTGTTGAAGTGATTGTTAAAAGAAAACCAGTAGTTTTTGCAGAGTAAGTAAAAATTTTTTGCAGAAAAAATGGGGAGATAAATATCATTCCATTTGTAAAGATATAGATTAAGAAAAAAAGTGATAACTGTTTGGTTAAGTTTAAATTTTTTAATAACCTTAAATTTAAAAGTGGAAAAGAAATTTTTAACTCTCTGTAAATAAAAACAGGTAGGAAAACCAAGAAAAGAAAAAATGGTATAATAACTTTAAAGGAATGTAATTCTGATTTATTAATAATATTAAGAAAATATAAGAGCCCAAATAATGTTAGGAAAAGAAAAATAGAACCCAATAAATCAAATTTCTCATCGATTTTCTTATCTTTTGTTTTTTGCTTTTCGTTAGGGATTGCGAGAATGCCAATTAGTAAAGCAATTAAACATACAGGTAAGTTAATAAGAAATATAAAACGCCAGGAAAATTCTTCTACTAATATACCACTTAAAAACCTTCCCGCTACACCACCAATGGCAACAAAAGAATAATTAACACCAAATATTTTACCTTTTATATCGTTAGCGAAATGTTCAGAGATTAGAGCTGGAGTTAATCCAAAAAGTATAGCAGCACCAATTGCCTGAAATGTTCTAAATATCGTCAAGGATGTAAAATCAACAGAAATACCACAAAGTAATGAAAAAGTTGAAAAAATTAATATTCCTGATATGTATAAAAATTTAAACCCTTTAATGTCAGCAAGTTTTCCAAAAATTTGTAAAAAACATGTAAGTATTAAAAAATACATCCACATAATTCTTGATGCGATATCGGGTGAGATATTGAAATACTGTGAGATTGGGTATAATGATATACTTACTATATTAATATCAAAACCAAGAACAAAATGTACAAAACAAACTACAAAAAGAATTCCGATTGTATTCTTATTCATTTAATAAATATTAATTACCGTCAAATTCATACAAAAATTTTTCTGCCATTGTTACATCATCATAACTACCTATAAATAAAGGGGTTCTCTGATGTAGTGTATTGGGTATAATTTCAAGAATTCGATTTCTCCCGTCAGATGCTTTTCCTCCTGCCTGTTCTATAATTAAGCTTAATGGATTTGCTTCATACAAAAGTCTGAGTTTCCCATTGGGATTATTGATATCCTTTGGATATATAAATATACCACCATATAAAAGATTTCTGTGAAAATCTGCAACAAGAGAACCCACATATCGGGAGGTGTATGGTCTGCCTGTGTTACTATCTTTCTCTTTTAAATAATCAATAAATTTTTGCATTCCTTTAGTCCATTTATTATAATTACCCTCATTTATTGAATAAGTTTTTGATTTCCGTGGTATCTGCATATTTTCATAAGTTAGTAAGAATTCTCCTGCTGACGGATCTAAGATAAAGCAATGGACACCTTTTCCGGCAGTATAAACTAAAACAGTACTTGAACCATAAACCACATAACCAGCAGCAACCTGATTTATTCCGGGTTGAATACAATCTTCCAGCACACCAGGTCCCTTTAAAGATTTTCTTTTATAAATAGAAAATATTGTTCCTATTGCGATGTTTGCATCTATATTGGAAGAACCATCCAGTGGATCAAAATGACAAATATATTTATTTTCAAGAATCTTAGCTTCATATAGCGGTTCGACAGGGATAAAAAATTCTTCTTCCTCTGAACAAACTGCACAGGTATGCCCGCTTGTTTTCATTACGTGAGTTAAAATTTCATTCGCATACTTATCAAGTTTTTTTACTTCTTCACCTTGAATATTTGTTTGTCCTGTAAAACCAAGTAAATCAATTAAACCTGCTCTATTGACTTCAAGAGAAATGACTTTACAAGCAAGTGCAATATCTGAAAGTAAATCTGAAAGTTGACCTGTTGCTTCAGGAATTTTTCTTTCTTCTTCAATTATATGCCTATAAAGTGTCTTAAATTTATTTACCATAGTTATTATTATTTAAATTAACATTGAAATTGTTTCTTTAAGGTTTTCTACTCCAGTAATTTCTATTTTCCTTTTTTTATTTTGTAAGTTTTTCAAATTGTTTTTTGGAATTATTATTCTCTTGAATCCGAGCTTTTCTGCTTCGTTAATTCGCCTTTCTATATTTGCAATAGTTCGCACTTCTCCTGCTAAACCTAATTCGCCAAGTATTACTGTTTCTGAATCAATTGGAATATCTCTAAATGAAGAAAATATACTTACTGCTATTGCAAGGTCTATTGCCGGCTCACTTATTTTTACGCCACCAGCTATATTAACAAAAATATCATATTTATTTAAATATAAACCCATTTTCTTTTCTAAAACTGCAATTATTATATTTAATTTTTTCGTGTCCACACCCATTGTCGTTCTTTGTGGAAAACCGTAACTTGTTTCTGTAACTAATGCTTGTACTTCTATTAAGATTGGTCTTGTTCCTTCAATTGATGAGGAGATTACACATCCTGAAGCCCCATAATTTCTTTGTGATAAAAAAACTTCGCTCGGATTTTTTACTTCTCTTAAACCACTTTCAGTCATTTCAAATATTCCAATTTCATTTGTTGAACCAAATCTGTTTTTGATACTTCTTAAAATTCTGTAATTATGTGTTCTTTCTCCTTCAAAATGTAGTACTACATCTACCATATGCTCAAGAACTTTGGGACCTGCTATAGTACCATCTTTTGTTATATGACCAACAATTAAGATTGGAATTCCTGTTGATTTTGCAATATTTATAAGAAGTGAAGTAGATTCTCTCAATTGAGATATTGTTCCTGGGGTTGATTCAAGTTGTGGTATATAGGTTGTTTGAATAGAATCAATAACGACTATATCAGGATTATTTTTGGATATAACTGCTTGTATGATATCGAGGTCTGTTTCTGGTAATATGAAAAAATTATCCTTATTAAAATTTAGTCTATTTGCTCTCATTTTTATTTGTAGTGGTGATTCTTCCCCAGTTACATAAAGGAATTTTTTATCAGTCAAATTTTCCGCAATTTGCAACATTAAAGTTGATTTTCCTATACCTGGATCACCACCAATAAGAATAACCGAACCACTCACAAGACCTCCGCCGAGAACTCTGTCAAATTCCTGTATCTTTGTTTGTACTCTTAATTCATTTCTTGATTCGATTGTTTTTATTGTGTGAATTTCTACAGATGAAGCTTTTAAATCATCTTTTTTTTCTTTTTGTTTTTTTTCAGTGCTTATTATTTCTTCTACAAAAGTATTCCACCCTTCGCATTCAGGACATTTACCAACCCATCTGGGAGATATATAACCACAGGATTGACAAATGTATTGTGATTTTATCTTTGATGACATTTTATAATTTCATTTATAATTATTCTTAATAACATTAAATTAATAAATAACTTTTAAATTTCAATATAATAATGATTAAAGGTATAGGAATAGACATTATCGAAATTGAAAGGATTAAAAAAACGATTGAAAAGTTCGGAGATAAATTTTTTCAGAGAATATTAACTGAAAATGAAATTAACTACTGCAAATCCTTTTCAAAACCAGATTTACATTTTGCTGGTAGATTTTGTGCAAAAGAAGCATACTCAAAAGCCATCGGAACCGGTATTTCAAAGGATTTCTCCTGGAAAGATATAGAAATTTTGAATGATGAAAGAGGTAAACCTTTTTTAAAACATACTAAAGAGACAAAATTTTCAGCTTATACTTTTTATGTAAGTATTTCACACACTGATAAATATGCCTGTGCGGTTGTTGTGTGTGAAGAGAGATGAATTTATTATTTAGAACCAAGAACTGCTTTTATTTTCAATTCTTTCTCTTCTCTTAGAATTAAGATTTCAACTTCATCACCGGGTTTATGTTCAGAGAGAGCTTTTGTGTAATCATATATATCTTTTATTTCAATGTTATCAAATTTTATTATGATGTCTCCTGCTGTTAAACCCGCTTTATCCGAGGGGCTGTCTTTTTTTACCCCTGCAAGTTTAACACCTGTTCCGTCAAAAGAGAAATCAGGTATTGTGCCCAGATAAACCTCTACTTTAACTTTCTCATCTGTCTTTTTATTTTCATCGGTAGAAACATCTACAAACTGTATTTTATTATCAGTGTTTGCAATGTAAGATATTACATCATAAACAAAATTTAGAATTCTCTCTTCACCTGTAGTATTTATTTTCCAATAATCATCTGTCGGTTTATGATAATCAAGGTGTATACCTGTAAAGAAAAAGAGTGTTGGGATCCTCTTCAAGGTAAATGAGGTATGATCAGAACCACCTATGCCTTCAGGAATATAGGTTGTTCTAAAATTATATTTTTTATTTGTTAAATCAAGTATTTCGGTCCATAAATTTGAAGTCTTTGTTCCATTTATTATCAAACTGTTATTTTCTAACCTTCCTATCATATCAAGGTTTATCATTGCAACAATATTATATTTACTGAACAGTTCTGATTTTGTGAAATAAGCAGAACCCAGAAGCCCCATTTCTTCAGCGCCGAAACATATAAATAGAAAACTTCTTCTAAAATTATTCTTATTTGCTGATACTTTTTGTGCAAGTTCAAGCACTCCTGTTGTTCCAGAAGCGTTATCATCTGCTCCATTGTGAATTTCTGTTCCTGAAGTTTCATAAGACCAGAAATCAAACCCATAACCTACATGGTCATAATGTGCTCCAACAACAACGACTTCTCTTTTTAGAATAGAATCATTTCCGCTAATGTACCCAATAATGTTTGAAGTATAAACATTATCATTAACAATTTCTGTTTCTAATTTAACACTTAAATTATTTATATTAAAAGAATTTGGCGTTTGAGTTTCAATAATTTTGTTTTGAATCTTATAAATATCAATATTCAAAGTATTAAAAATTTCTCCAATTGTTTTAATATTGGCATATACTATTGGTACATTGTATTTATCGTTATAATTTTGGGAAGTTAAGGAAGGAAATTTAATGTTTCCTTTTTTATCTATTTTATCATAGATAATTATCACACCTGCTGCTCCAGCAGAAATTGCAGAATCAATTTTTATATTTATATTTGCTGATTTGTAATTTCCTTTGAATGTTATATTCTTAGATTCCGGTACATCATTAAAAAATATAATTATTTTATCCTTTATATTTATTTCTTTTCCCTCTGCGTTGATATAATCATTATATTTAGATGATTTAATTCCATAACCAAGAAATACTACCTCCGCTTCCATTTTATTGTTCCCTGTTAAATTGAAAGGATAAAAATCTTTGCCAAGAATAAAATTTTTACTCGTGTTATTAAATTCAAAAATCAATTGATTATTTTTTCCAGCTTTCAAAGTTGTTTTTATGGGAAATTTTTGTATGTAAGAACTGTCTCCCGCTGGCTCTAAACCATATTTTTGGAATTCTGAAGAGATGTAGTCTCTTGCTAATTCATCACCCTGAGTTCCTGCCATTCTACCTTCGAGTTCATCAGATGCGAGATATTTAATGTGAAAGTAGATTTCATCTTTTGTTATTTCGTTATTTCTATATAGTTCAAGTGAGTCAATGGGGTAAAAATAAATTTGTTTTTGACCTTTATCTGTTTGAAAGCCATAGAATAAGGAGATTGAAAATAAAAATATCAAAACCCCTTTTAAAATAGATCTTTTATTTTTCATTTTTTTATTATTTAAATATTCAACCAACTTTATTCCAATCAAGTTCCGAACCCAATAAACTATGTGGTATAAGAAAAACTACAATCATTAAAATCACCGCACCAATAATCCATCTCCCAGGTTTTTTGGAACGATATAAAGAAACAGCTGCTACAACCCAACCAATAAATGAAATAAGAATTTTATTATCTGTTAAATCAAATCCAAGTGGAAAGCCAGTCCAATATTCTCCAAAAGCAAATTTTTGAATAATAGGACCAAATATAAAGCCCCCTAAAAAGAGCAGTCCTAAAGTCCAGAATACAAATTTTTTATATTTGGGCTCCTTATTAAAATATTCTAAACCTGTTCTTATACCAACAATAAATGATGCAAAGATAACTATAATGTGAAGAATTAAATAGAATGCAGGTACATCGCCTTTGAACCTGATTATTACTGGTCCTTCTTCAGGTATATTTTTTTCTGACTGGTTTGTCTCTATCCTAATATAATATTCTAACTTTCCTGCCGGTGGCTGTTTTGGTAACTTTGCATAGAAAAAATATCCACTCTTTTGCATTCTATCAGAAAATTCATCATCTACGATTGTATCTTTATATAAAGTCATTACAATTCTTTCCCTCTCATCTTTTGTCTTGTATCTTTTCCACAATAGAGTAGCTTTTATAGTTGAATCAGGAACTTGTAATATTACTGGACAGTCAGAATTTGTTGAGTAGCTTCTTAAAAATTTATACGTTATTTGCTTCCCTTGAAATATTATTGAGCCACTTTTGGGATATGTAGGTCCTGTTACAACCTGTAAATATGATATGACTGTAGTAATTATGATAGCAATTATCCAGAAAAAAACATTCTTTTTCATTATTGTTTATTTTTAGTTTTTAATTTAATAATTTATTATCAAAAGAAATATTACGAATTAAGTTTTGAAAGTATTAATTACTGGCGGTAGTGGCTTATTAGGACAATATTTAAACATTTTCCTTTCTCAAAAATTTAATATTCTTACCTTATACTTCAACAATTCAATTAGTTCTTTAAACTTTAGTTCGAGAAAGATTGATATTACAAACAATAAATTAATTTCAGAAGTTTTTTCTTCTTTCAAGCCTCAAGTAGTTATACACACTGCCGCTTTTTCAAAACCAGATGTTGTAGAGCGATTATCTTACGACACAGTATATAAAACAAATGTTGAGGCTACAAGATTCATTTCTGAACTGTGTGAATTAAACAACTCAAAAATAATTTTTTTATCTACAGATTTGGTATATGATGGCTTTCAGGGAGCAATGCTTTCTGAAGAAAGCAAAATTAACCCATTGTCGGTATATGCAAAAACAAAATTCTTAGCTGAGGAAGAAATTAAAAAAACAACTGATAATTATATTATATTGCGTACTGCACTTTTATATGGACTTGCCTTGAACAATACCAATAACCATTTCACAAATGTTTTCAATAACTTAATTTCAGGAAAGAAAGTAAAATTATTTTATGACCAATATCGGACTCCTCTTTCTTTGATAAATGCCGCAGCTATAATTCAAGACCTCCTATTAAAAGATATAAAATCTGAAATTATTAATTTTGGAGGATTGGAACGGGTATCGCGGTTAGAACTTATAGAGATGCTTTGTGAGGTTGGTGGTTTTGATAAAGCATTAATTGAAAAAATTTCTATGGATGATATTCCTGAGATTATAAAAGTTCCTGATGTTTCTCTAAATACAGGCAAGCTCCAAACTTACACAAATTTGCAAAAGTCAATAAGAGAATCAATAAAAGAAATTATTAATTATGGCAAAAATTAAAATTGAAGGAGTATTCAAACAACTTGAATACGAAATTAAAAAAGCATTTATCAAGACTATCAAAAAACATTTCCCTGATGCTGAATTTGATGAGAGGGCAATTTATAAAGATTTTGCAGAAGCAGTTGCTTCTGAATGCAAACGATGGGAATCAATACCTGATGATTTAGTTGAAAGAGAGCCTTATTAGGGTTAGTATGCTTTTGAAACTATGTAAATGTATATTAAGGGTTCTGTTCCTGTGTTGTAAATGTTATGACTTGAATTTGGTGGTATGTAAATAACCTGCCCTTCTTTTATTTCGTATCTTTCTTTTAGGTGATTTTCTACCTCTCCATAACCTTTGAGTATAACTATTAATTCTTCATAGTTCTCAGTTGAATGCTCTCCGACATTATCTCCTGCTTTTAAAAAAACTCTACCTGAATGCATTGAGACAGATTTCCCTTTTTCAATAATCCTGAAATAGTTAGTATCATTAAGCGGAACATCTATAATTCTGAATTTTAAACTGTCATCAACACAAAATGTTATTTCTGATTTACTGTGTGCCAGTTGTGTGAAAATAATTGAAAGAGCAAGTGTCAATAATATGTATCTTATCATAAATTAATAAAATTTATTTTATTAAAATCATTTTTCTGATTTCGTTGAAATCTTCTGTTCGTAAATTATAAAAATAAACTCCGCTTGTAAGATTTTGTGCATCAAAATTGATTTCATAAACTCCTGATGTCAATCGATCATTTAATAAAGTACAGATTTCTTTTCCGGTCACATCAAAAATTTTTAACACAACATTATAATCTGATTTATTATTTATACCTATTGGAATTTCAAATTTAATTTTGGTTATGGAATTAAAAGGATTTGGAAAGTTCTGATATAGTTTGAAGGTTTTAATTTCATTTTGTGAATTTCCAAAGCCAGATAATTGTGATAAAATAAATTTCTTGAAATATATTTCCCAATTCCCTGATTTAAAGTCTTGCCATACAAGATATATAGTATCCCCGCTTGCTACAAAGTCTGGTAGTGCTGTTAAATTACCTGCTGATGTAATTTGAAAAGGTGTAATCCAATTTTTACCGTTGTTTAATGAATATGCGCCCCAGATGCTATATTGATTATTGAAATAATCAGCCCAGAGACATAGTATTTTACCTGTTGATAAGTATTTTATTTTTGGAAAAAATCCGGTGTGGTTGCTACTTAAGTTTATTGAGCCTGACCAGTCATATCCTTTATTACTACTGTATTTGTAAAATATATACCAGTTATTGCCAGTACTTACATTTACTAATTGCGAATAGGCACAGTGAAGTGTTTTTGTTAAGTCAGAAGTTAAGGAAGGGTCAAATGAATAACTCGAACTACTATTGTATGTTATTAGTTTGGGATAATAACTCCACGGTTCCCGATGAAACCAGATATTCATATAGTTAAAGAAATTGTAATTAATTAAATTTTGCCAGACTACATAACAAGTTGTATCAATTATTGTGCAGGAAGGTGTTTGGGGATATCCTGTACCAAAAGTTAGATAGTTTTCTTTTGAAAAGTTTTTACCAAAATCATAGCTTGTATTATTTACTAATGAAGTAAACTTTTGAGAAATTACGTTAAGCTTATCTCCTAAAATTGATACTGTTGGTTTACTGCTGACGACATACTGAGTATCAACAAATCTTACTTTTTCCCAATAAGTTCCATTGTCAAAACTTCTTTTAGATTTTAATACCCAAATAAAACTTGAATCAGCAGTTGGTATATATCCTTCTGCGCACACAAAAAGAGAATCAAAATTTTTTGAACGTATAAAAGGATAGAGAAATTCTCCATATTCGTCCTCAAAAAGAACAACAGGTGATGACCAGTTTGCCCCATCATTTGTTGATTTTATATATAATACCTTGAATTTTCCTGATGAGTTGTCCGAAAATACAAGGTGTAAGCCAGATTCATTTTTGCTTATAGATGCACATCTGGACATTCCGGGCGAGTTGCTCACATTTATTTCATTAGATTGATTATCCTGTTTAACAGAAATAGTATTGATTCTTACAGGGTTGATGAACATTTCGTCAAGAATAAAACCTTCTGCAAAAGGAGTTGGAAAGTTCAATAAATAACCAATTGTAGGAGCTATATCTACCTGTATTCTTAATCCTTCAACAATATTATTAGGTTTTATATCAGGACCCAAAGCAAGAAACATAACATGTCTGCAGCCGTGACAATAGTCACCATGTTGTTGCCATCCCCAGGAGTGTCTACCATGATCTGATGTAACAATTAATGTTGTTTTGTTTTTATATATGGAATCACTTTGAATATATTTCCATAATTTATAAATAAGAGAATCTATCTGTCTTATACTACCAAAGTAATAATTGGAATCGGCACTATGTCCAGCTTCATCAACCTCGGCAAAAACAATATATGTTAATATCGGGTGGTAAGTATTTAATATTTCTAATGTCTTTTTATATGTTCCTGTATCAAACCTTGACGAGAGCGTGATAGTAGGTTCGAAATCCTGTCCAAATCCAGGATATAAACTAACAGGATATTTCCATATTGTATTTTTCCCGCTTATAAAATGTACTTTATTTTTTTCTATTCCTTTATATTTCCTGATGTATTCCCCAATTGTTGGTTCCTTTGGGCGCAATAAAACTGGTATATCATCATTATTTAATAATAACTGTCTTGAACCGGTAACTATGGTAGAATGGGCAGCATTAGTAACAGTAATTTCTGTGTTCATAAAATTAGTATAGATAGTACCGATTGGTCTTAAACTGTCCCAGATATAATGTAAATATCTATTTCCCGCTTCAAACCCCTCATTATTTCTTAAACCATCAATATTTGCTATAATTACATATTGTGTTTGTAATACTTGCGAAAAAGAATAATAAGGGTATAGTAATAAAAATATTAATAAGATGTAAACTCTTATTTTCATTACATACTTACAGAGTCTTAAATAGTAATAGAATCTTACTTTATTAACAACATCTTTCTTGATTCGGAATAATTACCGGCAACAATTTTATATATATAAATTCCGCTTGCAAGATTTTCCGCTGTAAAATTAATTTCGTAATTTCCAGCGTCTAATTTTTTATTAACAAGATTACTAACTTCTTTTCCTAAGATGTCATATACTTTTAAAGTTACATATTCACTTTTGGGTATGCTAAACTGTATTTTTGTGTTGGGATTGAATGGATTCGGATAATTTTGGGATAAAAAGTAATCATTTGGTATTCCTGATTTATTCGATAAAATATTTAAAGCGCCGGATAATTCATAAACACCTCTTCCATGGGTACCAATTCTTAATTTTCCAGAAATCTGGTTATAATCAAGATGAATTGCAACAGTATTAGGCAAGCCCTGGGCTAATTCTATCCAGTTAGTACCATAATTTGAACTCATAAATACACCGATATCCATACCAACAAGCATAATACTTGTTGCGAATCCGGGATAATAAAACATTCCATCATTTGTAGGTGAATCAGGTAAATCTCCACTTACATTAAACCAGGAATTACCTGTGTTGGTTGTCTTGTATATTTTTCCTGCACCAAAACCTGAAAATGTTACAATTGCAACATTTGAAGAATCTGGATGTATATTGATACTTGTAATTGTTCTTGATGGTGTTCCACTTGTCACATTGGTAAATGTGTAACCTCTATCAGTAGATCTATATATTGTACTCCCGGATGTAGCATACATTACCTTTGGGTCAGATTTACTTATTGCCATTTCTCTTATTGTGCCGCTTGTTCCTGTTGAAATGGAAAACCAACTTGCTGCATTATTGGTTGTTTTAAATACTACCTGCCTCGCAGTATAAAAGATACCGGCAGAATCGGGATGCGATAATAAAGGACCAACCCATGCACCTGAGCCACTCAAACCACTTGTAGCAGATGACCAGCTATTTCCACCATTTGTTGAACGCCTGACCCCATTATTTTGTGTTTCACCAAGAATGTATTGATTGTTTTGTGATTGGAAGCATACATCTCCGCCGTCACCTCCAAAAGCACCAGTCCAGTTAATTGTTCCAAATGTTTGTTGAGTTCCATTATCCTGAGTTCCACCAAGTATATGTGCTGCGTTGTTTGGCTCTGCTGCTATTCTGTAAAATTGAGTGAGTGTTAATGTTGAATTTAAATTTGCAAAACTATTTCCTCTATCTGTTGATACCCATACACCTCCATCATTTACAGCATATAATTTATTTGGGTCTGTTGGATGAAAATCCATATTGTGTTGGTCAACATGAACATTACCGCCACTATATCCATTAGTAATATTTTGGAATGATTGTCCACCGTTAGTTGTCCTCCATATATCAATAGAACCTACATAGGCATAATTTGGATCAAATGGATTAACATGCATATAAAAATCATACCATGCCTGGCTACCATTGAAGTCAGTTCCTGGTGCAACTTGTGTAAAATTATATCCTGCATCAGTAGATTTCCATACCGTTATTGCAGAACTTGCGTATATTGAAATATATAAAATATTAGGTTGTGATTTACATAAAGCAACATGACTCCTTGTACCGTAGCTCGATATACCGGTATTTATTATTGTAAATGTTGCACCACCATCGATAGAAATTCTAAAACCTCCGCTTCCAACGGAATATGCAGTGTCACCGGAAGGAGAGAAAACCACATCGTCCGTTCTTGTTGATACAATCTGTGTCCAGGAAACTCCTGAATTTGTACTTCTGTAAAGTCCATTATTACCTAACGCTGCAAGTAATTCATTATTGTGATTAGGTCTGATTACTATTCTGGAAAAATATGTTAGACTTGGTAAACCAGTTGTATAATTTGTCCAGGTGTCTCCTCCATTGGTAGATTTTAATAACCCTCGTCCATAGTAGGAAGCACCACTGTATGTAGCTTCACCTGTTCCATAATATACTATGTTTGTATTGGTTGGGTCGATAGCTATTGCTCCTGTTGAAAGAGAAACTTCATCATGAGTTTTAGAGACCCAGTTCAATCCACCATCTGTAGACTTCCATATTCCCCCGAATGCTCCTCCAAGATAAATTATATTTGGATTTACAGGGTTTATTTTTATCGATGTTATTCTTGAGGAAATATATCCATATCCAGGGTATGAACCGGGGGTAGGTCCTATGTTGAACCAATAAACAGTGTTATCAAAATAAAAACCGTTCTTCTGTCTTAATTGTTCTCTTTGCCTATATGCTTTTTCGTAAGCATCAGTTGGAATAAAATTAAATGGATACATCCTTTGTTCATAGAACCATCTTTCCCTGTTAAATGCATTCCTTTTCTTAGTATTTTCATCTGCTTTATCATAGGGGTTATTTGGTATGTATAAATCCTGAGAATATAGCCCACCGACTAAAATAAAGAGCGATATTATAAATATTATTTTTTTCATTTTTAAATATTTAATTTCATTAATGTAATTATAAATTTGAGAATCTTAAAGGATAAAAAGAAGCGTCGAATAATTGAAGTTTTATAAAAGTAAGGAAATAAATATAATGAATTATTTTAATTCAAATATTGATTATCAGAGTTCAAATAAGATATATAATCAGCAATCCCATTATCAAAACCGTATAGTTTTTCTTTAAATCCTGTTTTGTAAAATTTGGTCATATCTGCAGAAGTATAGTACTGGTAATTTTTCTTTATATCTGGTGGCATATCAAAATATTCAATGTTCAAAGGTAAATTTAGTTCTTGAAAAACCTTTGATACTAAATGATTAAATGTATTTGGAGCTCCTGTACCAATATTGTAAATTCCGTTTAGTTGTGGTTTATGTCCGAAGTGTAATGTCATTTCAACTGCATCTTTAACATATATAAAATCCCTTTTTTGTTCACCATCTGCATAATTGGGTAAGTGTGACTTAAATAACCTTACCTTTCCAGTGCTTTTTATTTGTTCAAATGCTTTGTGTGCAACACTGCGCATATCACCTTTGTGATACTCATTTGGTCCAAAGACGTTAAAATATTTTAAACCAACAACTTCTTTCAGATATCCTTCTTTTTTAACCCATAGGTCGAATAAATGTTTTGAGAATCCATAAGCATTCATTGGTACTAATTTTTCAAGAGAATTTTCATCATCAACATATCCATTTAAACCGTTACCATAAGTAGCTGCAGATGAAGCATAAATAAATCTAATACCGTTTTCACAAGCATGCTTGCATAACAATTTAGAGTATTCATAATTATTTTTTAGTAAATATCCCATATCTTTCTGAGTAGTAGAACTGCACGCCCCAAGATGATAAATAATTTCTATTTTATTCTTTTTAAAAAATCCATCAGCAACCATATTTGCAAAATCAGTTTTGTCAAATACATCTCTGAATTTTAAATGCACAAGATTCTTGTATTTATTATCCTCTGAAAAATGGTCAACTACAATTATGTCTTCACAGTTAAGTTTATTTAATCTCCAGATTAAAGCGCTGCCGATAAAACCTGCTCCACCAGTAACTATAATCATATTTTTATTTCTGTTAAGGTTTCGAAATATTCTTTGTTATTTAAGAAAGTATAGACTTGTTGTAGCATTTCTTTTTGTGTTACCAGAAATAGTTTATTATATGAGTCATTGAAATTTAGCCATAAATATTCTGTGTGCTCTGATGATATTAAAACTTTTTCATCTTTCGTTTCAATTATAAACATTGGTACCAGATTTATTACATCATTATGCAAAGTATAAAATTGGCTTACTTTTGGAAATGCAAAACATCTTTCAATTTTCACCCCTGTTTCTTCTCTAACTTCTCTAATTGCGCATTCAAATGCTTTTTCATTTTTTTCAAGTCTACCGGTAACAATTTGCCAGATCCCCGGATAGACTGTTGTATAATTGCTTCTTTTTAAGATTAAGAATTTGATTCCTTCTTCTGTATGTCTGTATACAACACACTCTACATATTTTGTTACAATTTCAGTCATAAAATAGGCTATTAATTTTATTAATGTGCGTCATACCAGCTCTTTCCAATTCCTATATCAACTTCAATAGGTACATTTAACTTCAATGCATTCATCATATTATTTTTTACTATTTCTTTAACCTGTTCTATTTCATCTTTATAAACTTCTAATACTAATTCATCGTGTACCTGTAAAAGAAGTTTTGATTTAAGATTGTTTTTGCGAAGTTCATTAAATACTCTAATCATAGCAATTTTTATCATATCTGCTGCTGTTCCCTGTATAGGCATATTTATTGCTGCTCTTTCATCTTCAGCGCGAACTGTTGCATTTTGATTGTTTATCTGATTTAAATATCTACGTCTGCCAGTAAGAGTTTGGACATACCCGTTTTCCCGTGCAAATTGTTTTGTTGTTTCTATATATTCTTTTACTCTTGGGTATTCTCTAAAATATCGGTCAATTATTTCTTTTGCCTCCGAATTTTTTATCTCAAGTCTGTTAGCAAGTCCGAAAACTCCTATACCATACATTATTCCGAAATTTACTTCCTTTGCTTTCCTTCTCATTCCGGGAGTTATGTCTTTTTTCTCTCCCACAGCAAAAATTCTTTTTGCCGTATCTGAGTGTATATCTAATCTTCTTTTAAATGCTCTTATCATATTTTCATCATTAGAAAAATGTGCCATAATTCTTAACTCTATCTGAGAGTAGTCTGCTGACATTATCATATAATCTTCTCTGCAAATGAATGCTTTTCGAATATTTCTACCTATTTCTGTTCTAACAGGAATATTTTGTAAATTTGGATTCATACTGGAAAGCCTGCCGGTTGAGGTTCCAGCCTGATTAAATGATGTGTGCACTCTATTGGTTTTTGGATTAATTGATTTCTTTAATCCATCAATATAAGTTGATTTGAGCTTTGTTAAACCCCTATATTCTATTATTAATCCACAAATTTCATGCTGGTACCTTAAATCCTCAAGCACACTGATATCTGTTGAAAAACCTGTTTTTGTTTTTTTGGTTGGTACTAATTTTAGGTCTTCAAATAAAATTTTTGAAAGTTGTTGGGTTGAATTTATATTAAATTCCTGCCCTGCGGATTTGTATATCTTTTCCTCATATTCCTTTATCAATTTTGTGATTTCTACATCTAATACTGTTAAAACATTAGTGTCAACTTTAATTCCTTCGTATTCCATTTCGGCAAGCACTTTTATTAGAGGAAATTCAATATCTGAACAAAGTTTATATAAATTTATTTTCTTTAGCTCATATTTTATTTTGTTATATAACTGTAAAGTAATATCTGCATCTTCTGCTGAGTATTCCGATACTTTTTCAATTGGAACTTCAGTCATAGAAATTTGGCTCTTTCCTTTTCCAATCAATTCCTCTATATGTATGGGCTCATAATTTAAATATTTATAAGCAAGTGTGTCCATATCATAATTCTCTTCTGGCTTCAAGATATAAGCACCAATCATTGTATCGAAAAAAATGTTATTCATTTCTATTCCATAATTTCTCATTATCAGGTAATCAAATTTGATATTCTGCCCGACCTTTTTTATTTCTTTGGATTCTAATAATGGTTTTATTAAACTTATTGCAAAATTAATTTCTACTCCCGGAATAATTTCTTTCTCCAGTTTTTCATCAGTCTTAAATAGTGTTTCACTTTCTATTCTTTTCTTCCCAAATTCACCATGAATAGGAATATAATACGCTTTATGTTCCTCGAAAGAAACAGAAAATCCTATAAGCTTAGCGGACATAACATCGAGAGAATCTGTCTCTGTATCGAAAGCAAATAGTAATTGTTTTTTTAATAGTTCAATAAATTTTTCATATTCCTTATGATTTTTAATTGTGTAATAACTGTGAGGTATATCCTTTATTTTCTTAACTGGCATTTTAACAGGTTTAACCTCTACTTTTTCTGGTTCTATTTTTGTAGCCTTTATTGTTATTTTTATTTCCTCTTCATCTGCTTTCTTTGGTTTAATTACTTCTCCTATTTTCTCAATTTGTTTTGAATTTTCAATTTTCTTAAACAATTCCTTAAACTCTAACTCTTCAAAAAGCCTAACAATTTTTTGCATATCAAATTTTCCAATTTTTAAATCATGAAAACTTATTCCAAGCGGAACATTAGTATTTATTGTCACAAGCTTTTTTGAAAGAAATGCATCATCTTTGTATTTTAAAAGTGTTTCCTTTAATTTTTCCTTTGTTAATTTATCTATATTTGCATAAAGGTTTTCTATTGAACCAAATTCTTGAATAAGTGCCACTGCAGTTTTTTCTCCTACACCTCGAACACCAGGGATGTTATCTGATGCATCTCCCATCAACCCCAGTACATCTACAACTTTTTCAGGGGGGACCCCAAATTTTGTTATAACAGCATCCTTATCTATTATTTCTGCTTCTATTACTTTTGCCCCTGAAGTACTTTTAATTGGTTTATATTGAAATGTTTTATCTGAAACAAGTTGCATAAAATCTTTATCCGGGGTTACCATATAACTTAAAGCATTTTCCGCTTCTGCTTTTTTTGATAGTGTTCCAATTATATCATCCGCTTCGTAGCCATCAATTTCTATGAGACTTATATTAAAAGATTTAACAATTTCTTTTATCTTTTGTATTTGCCAGGGCATATCGGTAGGGATTTCCTGCCTTTGTGCTTTATAGGTGGGGAATATATTATGTCTGAAAGTGGGTTTATCGGTATCAAAACATACTGCTAAATGGTCGGGCTTTTCCTCTTCAATTATTTTTAATATAGTTGCGACGAATCCATAAATTGCACTTGTATTTTCCCCTTTTCTTGTCATCAAAGGTCTTGAAATCATTGCAAAATATGCTCTGTATATCATAGCCATTGCATCTATCAAAAATACCCTTTCAGCCATAAAAAATTATTTTTCTAAAAAGTTAAAAAATTAAATTTTTATTACAATACTATAATTTGCGGAGATTTTATAAGATAACTTTCAAACTGAAAACTAAAAAATCTTGCAGATACCCCCTACATAAAATTTACAAATTCTGCTTGAAAATAAGAATATAATTTACGCAATGGAATAGGGATTTCGTTTCAGGATAGTTAAGAAATTTCAAAAGTATTAGTAAAGTTTTAAATTATGTTTTTCTTTCAATATTGCCATAAAAGAATTGAACCTTCCCTTACACACATAGTCCAAACCCTTGTTTTATAATAGAAAAACGATATTTATAGTTTCATTTCTAAGCCAATAATATTCGATAACATTTCTTAATTTTATACATATTTTTTATTGTGATATCCCTTTCCTTTTCACTGAATTTATTATATAAAAAAGTTATCTTTACAATTTAATTCTATTTTAAGCAAATGGCTATATTGATAACTGGTGGTGCCGGTTATATTGGTTCACATACGGTAAAAGAATTACTTAGGAACGGTAAAGAAGTTGTGGTGTTTGATAATCTGTCGAGAGGTCATAAGGAAGCAATTCCAAAAGGGATTAAATTTGAAAAATTGGATATAATTGATAGTGACCTTTTGCTAAAAAACCTTATTAAATATAAAATAGATTCAATAATTCATTTTGCGGCGTTCGCTTATGTTGAGGAATCGGTTAACAATCCAGAATTATATTACAGAAACAATGTAACGGGAAGTTTTTCCTTAATTCAGTCAGCAATTACAGCCGGTGTCAATAAGTTTATTTTTTCCTCTACCTGTTCGGTGTATGGTAATCCTTCTAAAATTCCAATTGATGAAGACACATTGGTAAATCCGATTAACCCTTATGCAAAGACTAAATTAATGGTTGAAAATAAACTTAAAGAAGTAGGCAAAGTTACGGGAATGAAATATGTTTTATTAAGGTATTTTAATGCCGCTGGTGACTCTCCTGATGGTGAAATTGGCGAGAGTCATCATCCTGAACCTCATTTAATACCGAGAATAATGTATGCAGCATTGGGGAAATTGAATAATCTGAAAATTTACGGTGATGACTATCCAACAAAAGATGGGACCTGTGTGAGAGATTATATTCATGTAACTGATTTAGCTTTAGCTCATTTAAAAGCTCTTGAGTATCTTGAAAAGGATAATGACTCAACAATAATAAATCTCGGTACTGGTGATGGTTATTCAGTGAAGGAGATTATTGAAAAAGCCCGAGAAATAACTGGAAAAAACATAAATGCAAAAATAACAAACCGCAGACCCGGCGATCCTGCAACTCTCGTAGCAGATAATAAAAAAGCAAAAGAAGTTTTAAACTGGCAACCACAGTTTGGGTTAGAAGATATAATTCAAACTGCTTGGAATTGGCATAGAAATCAAAAATATTAAATTATGAAAATGAAAGGAATTATACTTGCTGGTGGGTCAGGTACAAGAATGTATCCTGTATCAAAAATTTACAGTAAGCAACTTACTCTAATTTATGATAAGCCTTTAATTTATTACCCACTTTCTATTTTAATGCTTGCTAATATTAGAGATATTTTAATTATTTCAAATTCTGAGACAATTCCTCTTTATCAGAAATTATTTGAGGATGGCTCCCATCTTGGTATGGCAATTAGTTATGCAATACAACCAGAGCCAAAAGGTATTGCAGAGTCTTTTATTATCGGAGATGATTTTGTTGGGAAAGATAATGTAACTTTAATTCTTGGGGATAATATATTTTATGGGAAACTTGATTTTATTTATTCTGCTGTAGAACACTCAGATGGCGCAACTATTTTTGGATATAGGGTTACTGACCCTGAAAGGTATGGGATTGTAGAATTTGACAGTGAAGGTAATGCTATTTCTATTGAAGAAAAGCCAAAGGAACCAAAATCAAATTATGCAGTACCCGGATTATACATTTATGATAATAATGTTATTAATATATCAAAAAATTTAAAGCCATCTGCAAGAGGGGAACTTGAAATTACAGATGTAAATATAGAATATTTAAAAAGAAAGAAACTTAAAGTTATCAAAATTGGTAGGGGAGTTGCTTGGCTTGATACTGGGACTCCTGAGTCTCTTTTACAGGCATCAAACTTCTTTGGTGTGATTGAAGCTCGACAGGGACTAAAAGTAGCCTGCATAGAAGAGATTGCTTACAATATGAATTTTATTGATGAGGAACAATTTGAAAGAGTTGTTTCACAAATGCCAAATTCTTTATATAAAACTTATCTTGAGAGATTACTTAAAGAAAAATGAAATTTATAAAAACAAAAATAGAAGATGTTGTTTTAATTGAACCCGATGTTTTTATTGATGAAAGAGGGTTCTTCTTCGAGTCCTATAGTAAAAAGAAATATCTGGAACTCGGGGATGATATAATATTTTTACAGGATAATATTTCAAAATCCTGTTATGGCACTATTCGTGGATTACATTATCAGGTTGGTGAGTTTAGCCAGGGAAAGTTGTGTCAGGTTATTAAAGGAAAAGTGATTGATGTTGCAGTTGATATCAGATTTGGTTCTCCTACTTTTGGACAATATGTGCAGGTAGAATTAAGCGAGGAAAATCATTTACAAATTTGGATACCGCCGGGTTTTGCGCATGGCTTTTCTGTGCTGGAAGATAATACAATTTTTATGTATAAGTGTACTGCCTACTATAGCAAAAAAGATGAAAGAACTATTATTTATAATGATCCTGACCTTAATATTGATTGGAAAGTTAGAAATCCTAAGGTTTCAGAGAAAGATTTGCTTGCAAAAAGATTTAGAGATATTGAGAAAGATTTTTTTTATAATAAATAAAATAATTATATTATGAATTTAGCAATAATTGGAACGGGGTATGTTGGACTTGCATCCGGTACCTGTTTTGCAGAAATGGGTAATCAGGTAATTTGTGTAGATAATGATGCAGAAAAAGTTAAGAAGATGCAATCTGGTATTATCCCTTTTTATGAACCTGGGTTAGAAATAATTTTTTACAGAAATATCGAAAAAAAAAGATTATCATTTATAACAAATTTAAAAGAAGCTTTTCTTGCCTCAGAAATAATTTTTTTCTGCTTGCCTACTCCTCAGGGTGAAGATGGTTCAGCTGACCTATCTTATGTTCTGGAGACTGCTGGGAAAATTGGTAAGATTGCTCAAGAAGAAAATGTCAAAACTTACAAAATTATTGTTAATAAAAGCACCGTGCCAGTTGGGACTGCAAAATTGGTGGAAATGGAGATTAAAAAATATGGTTATGAAAATTTTGATGTAGTTTCCAATCCCGAATTTTTAAGGGAAGGTTTTGCAGTAAGTGATTTTATGAAACCTGATAGAATTGTAATTGGATCGGAGAGTAAAAAAGCACTTTCTATTATGAGAGAGTTATACGAACCTTTTGTGAGGCAGGGTAATCCTATTATTGAAATGGATACGGCAAGTGCAGAAGTTACAAAGTATGCAGCAAATTCTTATCTTGCAATGAGAATTACATTTATGAATGAACTTGCAAATTTCTGCGAAAAAGTTGGCGCTGATATTGATTTAGTTAGAAAAGGTATGGGAACAGATAACAGGATAGGTAAACGATTTTTATTTGCTGGTATTGGTTATGGTGGATCCTGTTTTCCAAAAGATGTAAAAGCATTAATAAAAACTTCTATTGAAAAAGGCTCTGAAATTACTTTATTATCTGTTGTTGATAAAATTAATGCCAATCAGAAATTTATTCTTGTTAATAAATTATTGAAACATTTTAACTCTGATATTAAAGGCAAACATTTTGCCGTCTGGGGTTTATCATTTAAACCAAATACAGACGATATGAGAGAAGCTCCATCAATTGTAATAATAAATGAACTGCTGAATAATGGGGCTACTGTGTGTGCATACGACCCCGCAGCAATGGAAACAGCAAAGTTCTATTTTGCTGATAAAATCAAATATGCAGAAAATGAATTAGATGCTTTAAAGAATGCTGATGCATTGCTTCTGCTTACTGAATGGAATGAATTCAGAAATCCTGATTTTGATGAAATTAAAAAGCTTTTGAAGTCACCATTGATTTTTGATGGAAGAAATGTTTATTCCCCTGATAAAATGAAAGAACTTGGATTTACTTATTATAGCATTGGAAGATTAAGAGTAAATTAATAGTTAAAATGCTTTCTGTAATTGAGATACAAAATTTTGATGTAAATAAGCCTACAGGTTATCTTTTACCAAAAATATTCAAACTCTTTTATTCCGATCTGAGAGAAAGAATTACTGCATTGATTGAAAAATATTCTCCAGTGCGACTTCATAATTCAAGAGTAGCGGCAAGGCGGATGGAAGCATTACTTATAGGTTTTGACAGTTTGATTAACAAAAATAATTCTAAGTATAATTATGACTATACATTAAATTCGATTAAAGAAATTATAAAAATTCTTGGAGCCTCAAGAGAATATGAAGTTACTTATGATTTAACTTTAAAGTACATTAAAACTAATAACTCGGAAAATCAAAAAAGTATTTTATTATTTCTTGGTGATTTAAGAACAAATAAAAATATTTTAATTAAAAATCTTTATAGGAATAAATACTTTCTGAAATATCAGGGTAATCTGAAAAAAATAGAAAAATATTTAGATGAATACTTATTAAATAATTCACTAATTGATAAATTAATTGTTTCATTTAAAGAGATATATTGTGATATTATATCAAAACATTTTTCTGCCTTTCTTGGCGGAATAAAAAAATTAAACCTTCTTGATTCGAAAAATATAAATAAAATTTCATCAGACAAATTACACAAATTCAGAATTAGTTCTAAAACATTTAGATACTTACTTGATATGTGTACCGGTACATTTATAAATGAATTTGAAGAATTCAGGTTAACTATTAAAAATACAGTTGAGAAATTAGGAGAATATCATGATTATGATGTTGTAATCAACCTTGCGGAAAAGTTTTTAATAGATAAAATATCAAGTACAGATTTACCTTCCAAAGCGATAATTGAATATTTAAGGTATTCAAACCAAACAAAAAAAATTATTTTCAATGAGATTGTCTCACTTCTAAAGAATGTTAATGAAAACCATCTAAGATTAATTAAAAACAACAAAATATTCTTATAACTACCTTCTATAAAGGTTAATATACAGGTAAAATGAATTTTTAAAATATGCATTATTTAATTTTTAAATTTTTTATATTATTTAAAATTTCTTTATTATGAAAAATATTCTTTATCTTATTTTTGTTTTCTTTACATGTTTAAATTTGTTCTCACAGGATTTACCGAAATATATGACTGATAAGGAGTTAGAATTATGGAAAAGCTATTCACCTCCTGTCAGTCAAACGGATGATTTTAACCCACCTTATTCTCCCGTTAGAACTATGGCTGAATGGGAAGAGTTTCAAGCAGTTCAAATTACTTGGACTTCTTATCAATCTATTTTAGCCCAAATGGTGGATTATATTCAGGACGAATGTCTTGTTCTCATTGTGTGTTCTGATTCAAATTCAGTTAAATCATATCTTACTTCTTATGGAGTGCCTCTTGTTAATCTAAGATTTCTTTATGCTTCTTTTAATTCCGTCTGGTGCAGAGATTATGGTGCCTGGACTATATATACCAACAATATAGATAGTTTGCGTATGATTGACTGGGTTTACAACAGACCAAGACCGCAGGATGATTTAATCCCAGTTTATGTTGCAAATTATTTTAATGTTATTTTACATCAAATGACGCAGGAACCGAATAGAATTGTTGCTACTGGTGGAAATTTTATGGTAGATGGACATGGTACTGCATTTTCTTCTAAACTAATTTTAGCCGAAAATTCAGGTAAAACTGAAGCAGAAATTGATACTATGTTTAGAAAATATATGGGGATTAAAACTTATATTAAGATGAATACATTACCCTACGATGGAATTCATCACATTGATATGCATATGAAGTTATTAGATGAGGAGACCTTACTTGTGGGTCAGTATCCTGTTGGTGTTGCAGATGGTCCGCAAATAGATTCGAATTTAAGGTATGTTACAACTAACTTTCAGACTTGTTTTAATAGACCCTGGAAAGTTGTAAGAATTCCAATGCCACCAAATTCTAATGGTCAATATCCACCGAATTCTAATTATTACACTTACACAAATTCACTTATTGTTAATAAAACAGTTATAGTTCCTATTTATAATTTCCCGCAGGATACAACAGCATTAAGAATATACCGGGAAGCTATGCCTGGTTATAGAGTTGTTGGAATTAATTGTAATTCCATAATTCCTGCAAGTGGCGCAATTCATTGTATTAGTAAAGAAGTTGGTGTGTATGACCCGATATTTATATCTCATCCTTCTATAAGATTAGCCACTACTGCTATGCCTAATTATGAAGTGAAAGCTTATATAAAAACCAAAAGTGGTATATCAAGTGCGAAAGTCTATTGGACAATTGATACTAATACAGGATTTAATAATTTGAATATGACTGCTGTTGGCGATACTTTTAAAGCATATATACCATCACAACCATTAGGGACGAAAGTTTATTATTATATCTCTGCGACTTCTAATAGTAACAGAACAGTAACCAAACCATTAACAGCGCCATCAGGTAATTTTAGATTTACTGTTTCACTACCAACAAATATTTCTTCTGAGGAACCTATAATTCATACTTACCTTTTACAACAGAATTATCCAAATCCATTTAACCCCTCTACAACAATTGATTTCTCAATAGCAAAAGATGAAAACGTTAAGTTAACTGTTTATGATTTAACCGGAAGAGAGATTGCTGTATTAATTAATGAATTTAGAAAAGCAGGAAGTTATAGAGAACAATTCAATACGCTTAAACTAAATCTCGCCACTGGAATATATTTTTATAAGTTAGAGACTCAAAACTTTTCTGCTGTGCGAAAAATGATTTTTATAAAGTGATTTGGTTTTTAAATGCAATAGAAATAATTCATTTCTTTAATTAAATAAAAATTCTTAAAATGAAAGTAAAATTAATTCTTTTCTCTTTTGTGTTGTTGGGAGTAGTTTTTTCTTTTTCATTTAAAGGGGATAATAATTCAAGCCCACAAATGCTTAACAATATTGTAGTACAATTTGAGGGGACCAATGGAAATGGAAACAACTTGTGGCTTGACAATTTTTCAATTGGTACAAGATTGGGTAATGACTTAGCCATTTATGGTTTAAGTATTAAGGATAAAAATTATTTATTACCCGGAGTTACCTCTACTGTCGTTTCTCCAGTGGTTACAATATTTAATGTTGGATATAATACTTCTTCTGCTACTACTGTTACAATGACTGACCAGGCATCTTATAATTCAACCAAAAGCGTTAGTTCTGTCAGTGCTGGCCAAACTGTACAGGTTACTTTTGACCCAATAACTTTCAATCTTAATACAACAAAAAATCTAAAGGTATATCTTAATTGGGCTTCTGACCAGAATAAAAATAATGATACCTTAACACAACCGACTACCTATCATACTGGTGTTAACCGAAGAGTTCTTTTTGAAGCACATACAAGTTGTACCTGCGGCCCTTGTGCTTCTCAAAATCCTTATCTTGATGCTTTTGTTCAGGAAAGATTTGATTCCATTGTTGCAATTAAATACCATGTTTGGTGGCCCTCCCCCGGAGACCCAATGTATGACTCAAATAGAGCGCAACAAAGAGTCAGGACACAATATAATTCCATCAGTGCAGTTCCAACTTTGACTGTAGATGGTGTACACAATCAAGTAAGTGGTTATTCTACGCTTTCAAACTTATTAACACCTTACAACAACAGAAGAGCAATACCTTCTCCAATCTCAATTTCTGTCACAGATACAAGGTTACCCGGAGATACTATTAAAGCTACCATTAATCTTCAAGTAGTTGCTCCTTTATCAACTTATTCAAATTATAGATTGAAAGTAGCTGCAGTTGAAAGAAAAGTTACTTATGCAACTCCGCCTGGCTCAAATGGTGAAACAGTATTTTATGATGTATTTCGAAGAATGTATCCTTCTGTGGACGGAATGAGTATAAATTATACTCCTGGTACATACACTATAGAAGTAAAATATAAGAGAGCACCATATTGGGTTGATTCTATGATGTATACAGCTGTTTTTGTTCAGGATGAATACACTCATGAAGTTATAAATTGTGCGAAGGCAAGAAATTATTATTTAGACAATATAAAACTACCAAAAATTACAGAATCTGATATTATTCCCTCTACAATTTCGTATACAAGTTTTCCATTCAATGTAACAGGAGGAATTCAGGTTGAAACAATGGAAAGTGCTGTACCTCCGGCAGAATGGACTTTGATTAATATGGATTCAAATTACACTTTCTGGAGATATATATACTCTGCCGTGAATGGTCCTTCTTTTGGTGGTTCAAAAAGTATAAGAATAAATTGGTATGCATACGTAGAAAATGTTGGAACTGTTGATATTTTAAGATCTAAGATTTATAACAATGTTAACTTAAACGATACCATTAAATTTGATTGGGCTTATGCAAGAAGGCCAGGTTATGATAACGATAAACTTGTTGTTAAAGTTTCTACTGATGGTGGAAATACTTTCCCATACATAATTTTTAATAGACAGGGTTCTAATCTTGCAACCGCACCTGATAATTCTTCAAGTTTTGTTCCTACTTCAGGTCAATGGGGAACTTTTGCTGTAAGTATTAATAATGCTTTACCAGGAGTTAAACCAATATCAGTTGAGATTCCTGCAAGATATGAGCTTTATCAGAACTATCCTAATCCATTTAATCCATCTACTACTATAAAGTTTGATATTGCAAAACCGGGAAAAACAAGTTTAATAGTATATGATTTAACTGGAAGAATAGTTGATATTCTTATTAATCAATATCTTGAACCCGGTAGTTATCAATCGACCTTAAATGCAGAGAATTATTCATCAGGAGTATATTTCTATAAATTAAATACAGAATACTATACTGATACTAAAAAAATGTTATTGATCAAATAGAATCTATAAAAAATTATTAAATTTAAAAGAGCATAACATTTATAGTTATGCTCTTTTTTTTAAAAAAAATTAGGGGACTTTTTTTAAAAAAATATCTCAAATTGAGACTTCTATTCTCAAATATAGAGAAATAAGTTAATGAAAGTTAATATTTTAATAACTTTTCTTAAAAATTCTTTGGAATAATATTTGCATTTTTTCCGTTGCTTTATAAATAAAAAGGAGTCAAAATGAAAAAAAGTATTTTACTATTTATTGTGATTTTATTAACAATTACAGGGTCCTCTTATGCCCAAAGGTGGATTCTGGCTGGTACAGTTAATTTACCAGGGGAAGAACCAGTAATTTCTGTCGTAGATAATTACAATGTATGGATTGCTGGAGGGTCCCCAGATACACCAAGAGTATATAGAACAACAAATGGGGGGGAAGAGTGGATTGAAATTAATACTACAGGTATTTCTAAACAAATAAACTGTATCTATGCAATATCACCTCAGGTTGTTTTTGTAGCTGAAGGTGTACTCAATAGTAATGCTAAATTATTTAAGACGACCAACGCTGGTGAGAATTGGCAGGTAGTTTTACAAACTGGTACTAATGGAGGAAATTTTAATGGTTTGGTTTTTTCTTCTACTAATCCTTTGGTGGGAGCTGCTTTAGCAGATAAATTATACTTTACTACTGATGGAGGATTAAATTGGGTTGAAAAGGGGAATGTAGCAAATAGTGGTTGTGCAAAAAATTCACTGATGTTAATTGACCAGTATTTTTATGGATTTGGATTAAACTATGGAGCTTCGAGAGTTAAAATTACAACTGATGGAGGTAATAATTGGTTAACTCAAAACATTAATCTCACTGGAAACTATGTTTGTGGTTTTGCTTTTAGAGATGATAAACTTATAGGACTCGCTTCAACGTCAACCTCAATGCCAAATATCTCAAGGACTACCAATGGCGGTTCAGTTTGGAGCCCATTGAATATTGGAACTGGACTTTCAGGTAAGACTTTTATTAAATGGATTTCAGGAACTGATATAGTTTATATACTTGATGAAAATGGTGTACTTAAAAGGAGTACGAATTCCGGTTTAAATTGGTTTCCCATTGAAAATGTTGGGGTCAACGGTCTAACACATTTGAGCTTTGTAAATATCAATAGTATTATTTATGGATATGCTGTTTCAAAATTTGGGTATGTAATTAAATTAGTAGATAGTGTACAGTATTTTCTAACTGGGATAAAAAACGGGAATAATATAAGTAGTGAATTCAAATTATTCCAGAATTATCCAAACCCATTTAATCCAGTTACTAATATTAGTTTTGACATCCCAAAATCTTCTTTTGTAAAACTATCGGTGTTTGATGCTCTTGGTAGGGAAATTGAAGTTATCGCAAATGGATATTATCAAGCAGGTGTATATAATATAAAATGGGATGCTACAGGATATAGTGGTGGTGTTTATTTCTATAGATTAACATCTGAGTATTTTTCTGATACAAAGAAGATGATTTTGATAAAGTAATTTTATTTTTACCAAAAATCTTAATAATAAGCATAATGATAATATTCATTATGCTTATTTTTTATTATTATATGTTTGTTTTTATCGTAACTAACAAATTTTTTCTTAAATTTTGTTTTTATTGCATTTTAATAAATAAATATATATATTTCATTTTATAATATTAGCAGTTCTTCGAAATAAAAATAAAATAAAATGAAAAAATTTCACCTCCTTCTTGTGATTGTTACAATCACGCTCACAATTTTTTTATTCACACCTTCAGTAACAGCGTCAGATATTTCAACCACACTTGATACAAATAATGTCTTGCTTGAATATTGTACAGGAACATGGTGTGGCTATTGTCCATGTGGTCATGCTATTATAAGAAATATTTTAACATACCTTCCAAATACTGTGGTGGTCGGTTATCATGGTGGAAGTGGTGACCCATGGATTTCATATAGTAGCGGAATGATTTCGTTAATGGGATTTTCCGCATATCCAACTGGAGTTGTTGGAAGAACCTCAGGTATAATTAGCCGGTCTTCCTGGTTCTCTTATGTGGTTTCTCAATCAACTAATCAACCCGGCGTTAGGATAGATGTCATTAACAAAAGTTACAATCAATCCACAAGACAAATTTCTGCCACAGTAGTTGTAACTGCATTATCAAATTTACCTGCTGGTTCCTATTACATCAATGAGATACTTATTGAGAGTAATATTGTTTACCCACAAAATTTTTATGAGGTTTGTGGTACCCCTGTTGGTTACCACAATGATTATGTTCATAATCATGTTAATAAGGGCGTAATTAACGGCACTTACGGTACCCTTCTTACTTCTACAGCGTGGAATCAGGGTTCATCATTAAACACACAATTATCTTATACAATTCCTACAACAGTAGTGGATATAAACAGTGATATTGTGTTTTTCGTTTATAGGCAAGGTTCTCCGTATTCTTCTAATGCCCCTGTGCAAAATGCTTTAAGAGTTCCTGTCCCAAGTTTTATTACTGGAATCAAAAAGGAAGAAATGAATATTAGTGGCTATGAATTAAAGCAAAATTATCCAAATCCATTTAACCCAACTACTAATATTCATTTTTCAATTCCGAAAGACGAAAATGTAACTTTGAAAGTATTTGATGTAATTGGCAATGAGATTGCTTCCTGCTTTAATGGATTTTTGAAAGCTGGTACATATAATTTTGAATTTGATGGTTCAAAACTTGCAAGTGGTATTTATTATTACCAATTAAAAACTGATAATTTTGTAGAAACGAAGAAAATGATTTTGGTGAAGTAATAATCTTTTCTAAATATTTTTTTAAGCTCTATGCATATAATAATATATGTATAGAGCTTTTATTTTGAAAAGAATATATTCCTACCTCTAATAAATAATTATATTATATTTATTATAAATATACACTACTCATCTTACAATTTATAAGATGAGTAGTGTAAAACGATTAAAACGATTACTTATTCCGTTTTAGGAATTTCCTTTTTACCAAAAATCAAACCTATTACAATGCCAGCAATTACTAATCTTATCCCCATAAAAACTCCATCAGCAATAGCGGAGCGATAAGTAACCTGATAGGTAGACCAAATGAAGAATATATACGGTAAAGCAATTAATAAAGAAAGTGCAATTCCGTATAAAAATCCTTCTTTAAATGGGGATTCACCTTTATATGTTTTCATATAAAGGTATGAAAGGACAAATGCCTGAATAATATATCCAACTATAAGAGCCCACCATATAATTGATTTTTCATCCCTCATAAAAACTCTTAATCTCGTAAAATAATCCTTAAATATTACCCCATATCCCAACCAACTAAGTAAAAGAAGTACTACGGCTGCAACAATTGTAGAGATAATTAATTTTTTCATAACTTTTTATTTTGTTTTAGAAAGAACTACAATTGAAAAAAATATCAGCCAGTGAAAAATACATAATAATAATATAAAAAATTTTATTATATTTTAAGTCTTTTATTATTTCTTATAATTTTTTATATACTTTTTATTTTCTTTTTTCGCAAAGTTTTTATTAGTCTGCGTATGTTAATTATGCTATAATATTTATGTATAACTCTTTGAATGTAATATATAATAAGCTTTATATTTCTGTAATAGTCATTAGTTCCCTTTATGTATTCCAAAAGGGGAGCTATGATTCATTATAACAAAACTATATACCAATTCTTATGAAGAAGAGATGATACTTTATAAAAAGTTTTGTTAAGTGATAAGATTTTATTTTTTAGATTTTTCTTTGTTACAATGTTATAGAATAATATTGGAAGGGAAGTCTAAATAAAAAAACAAAACTTGATTAAAAGTTGGGAGTATTATTTTGCAACAGGATTGCATTTATGACAGAAAGATTATTTTTTAAAAACTATGCTATTGTATTGAGCTCCTAATAAAGATTAATATTTAATAAGTTTTTATTTTTTTCATTATAAATATTCTTATTTTGTGTGCATTTACGACTCAATTATTACGATACTCATTTTTGACAATTCACTTATATCTTTTTGAGTCGTAAATGGAAGTAGATTTTAGTAAATTTGTATTTTAAATATAATTATATAATTTATGAACACACAGGAAATTATAAGAATTGAAGAGCAATACGGTGCTCATAATTACCATCCTCTTGATGTAGTAATTGAAAAAGCAAAAGGAATTTGGGTATGGGACGTTGACGGGAAAAAATATATGGATTGTCTTGCTGCTTATTCAGCTGTAAATCAAGGACATTGTCATCCAAGAATTGTTAATGCATTAAAGGAGCAGGCAGAAAAAGTTACACTTACCTCGCGTGCCTTTCGGAATGCGCAATTACCGCTTCTATGTAAAGAATTGTGTGAACTTACAGGATATGAGATGGTACTTCCGATGAATTCAGGTGCAGAAGCAGTAGAAACAGCTTTAAAAGCAGCCCGCAAGTGGGGATATAAAATCAAAGGTGTACCTGAATATAAAGCAGAGATAATAGCCTGCACGAATAATTTTGCTGGAAGAACTATTTCTATTATTAGTTTTTCAACTGAAGCTCAATACAAAGATGGTTTTGGTCCTTTTACAGAAGGGTTTAAAATAGTTGAATTTGGTAATGCAAAAGCTTTATCTAACGCAATCACACCGAATACTGTTGCGTTTTTAGTTGAACCTATTCAGGGAGAAGGAGGGGTTATTATTCCACCTGATGGCTACCTGAAAGAAGCCTATGAAATATGTAGAAAAAATAATGTGCTTATGATTGCCGATGAAATTCAATCAGGTCTTGGTAGGAGCGGAAAACTTTTTGCATATGAATATGAAGAAATTAAACCGGATGTTGTTACAATCGGTAAAGCTCTTTCTGGTGGTTGCTATCCTGTCTCTGCTGTACTATCAAGCAGGGAAGTTTTAGGTGTGTTTAAACCTGGTGACCACGGTTCCACTTTTGGTGGAAACCCACTTGGTGCTGCAGTTGCAAGAGAAGCATTAAAAGTTCTTATTGATGAAAAATTAATTGAAAATTCTTATTCTCTCGGGAAATATTTTTTAGAGAAATTAAAGTCTATAAAAAGTAAACATATAAAAGAGGTAAGAGGTAAAGGTTTATTTATTGGAGTAGAACTTAAACCTGAAGCCAAAGGAGCAAGAAGATTTTGCGAAGCCTTAAAGGAAAAAGGAATTCTTTGCAAAGAAACCCACGAGAATGTAATCAGGTTTGCTCCCCCTCTTGTAATTACCAGAGAAGATATTGATTGGGCGTTTCCCAAAATTAAAGAGGTATTGGAAATAGATTAATCCTCTATTCTATTTGCAGGACCAGTTAATGTTAGTTTTCTTATTTGTAAATTTTCAATTGTAAAATTCACAGTTAGTATATTGTTTGAGACTGTAAGCACTTTTATTGGAGGTGATAATTCTCTTAAAAAATAAGAAACTATTGCTGATGATAACGCTCCCGTTCCACAGGCAAGGGTTTCTCCCTCAACCCCTCTTTCAAAAGACCTGATAGCAATTTCGCTTTTATCCTTTGATAATATTTGCACAAATTGTGCATTTACTCCCTCCGGCATAAAGTCTTTATGCATTCTTATATTTCTTCCCCAATTTTCAATATCTATTTCCTTTAAACTTTTTATTTTTGGTCTTTCAATATCATCAATAAATATAATTCCGTGTGGAGAACCAATATCAACGAAAGAAGCATTTATCATCTGCCACCACTCGTGAAATTGTACTCTTAATTTGAAGCCCAATTTTATCTCTTTTGGTGGGGGAAATTCAACTGAAATAAGATTATTTTCTATTATTTCCGATTTAAAAATTCTTGATACTGCTTCTATTAACAAAACTTTTTTATCCGATAATTTATTATCGAAAATGTATTGTACAGTACATCGCAATCCATTTCCACAAAGCGCATTTCCAGTCCCATCACGATTGTAGTAATTCATTCTAAAATCAGCATAATTGGAAGTTTCTATAAAAATTACACCGTCGAATTTATGAGTTTCTTTTGAACATAAATCAATGGTTATCTGTGAATGATTTTTAATAGTGTCATTAAGATTATTAATAATTAAGAAATCATTCCCGGCACCTGAATATTTTTGATATTCCATATTTTTACTTTAAAAATTGTGCAAATTATTTATTCAATATTTTTAATAAACTCCTCTTGTATTTGTTTGTTTCGTAACTTTTATGTCTCTAAGCTGTGGTGCTTTTATCCTTATCTCTAATTTAAATCCGCTGTATTGTCCGCTTGGATACCAGTCAAAAAGTAATTCCCAGGATTTTAAATCTCTGTATGCTGTAAAGTAAGGAGCAGAGATCTGTTTATTTACTATGTCATAGCTTGTTGAAAAAGTAAACTTCCAATTTTCAGAAATACTGAAGTTTATTCCACCACTTATATTGGAAGATTTAAATGTATAATTTGGATTTGGTCTTGATTGGGAGAAATTATAGTTTAAAGTTCCTGATACAGGAATGTTGTAGTTAATTTCATCTGATCCCTTTTGTATAGTGTCTCTTTTACTGAAGAAGCCAAAATTATAAGAAGTTGAAATGTTAAAATTTACATTTGTTATATCAGCTAATTTTCCATCAGTGTTAATTAAGAATTTATTAACCCTTGCATTTACAGAAGGGTCAAATTTATACAGATTAAATGTTGCACCTCCTACAATATTAAGCATACCACCAATCTGCGTTCTGAAATCTGTTCTCAATTCAGACCATTTAAGTGAATCGGCTGCAAAGTTATAATTAATAGAAGCATTGAAATTAAATAGTTGAAATTTATTTTCTGTCGTATCGTTTTCTTTTACTTTCATTTCAAAAAGATTTCCAATATTGAATCCAATAGATTGATTTTCTCCCATGGGAGCCCCTCCAAAAATTTCTCTTTCATACTTTGAGTATTTAATTACTCTACCCTGAGCATTTACATAAGAGCCATAATAACCAAAAAAGTCGGATGAAAAGTCAGGGGTATAATAATAAGTTATGGAAGGAGTGATTGTATGCCTGATTCCTGTAATACCAAATACCTTTGGAGAAAATATTCCTACTAATTTCGTGTTAAAAGTAACCCCCATATTAAAATACCTAACGGCTTTAAAACCATCTATTTGTTTTGTTGTGACTGAACTATCAGCAGGATTAAATTCTTTTTCAATGGATTTTGTATACCATAATTCCGTGTAGTTAAAAAAAGTTCTGATTGTAAAATTTGAAAATCTTGGAGCATAGTTTAAACTAATATAATGTCTTGCTCCGGGTTTTGATTCTGTATAGGTAGAATCTAAACCAAAAATATTTTGTACTGTTCTTCTGGCTTTATCGTAGCGTGCATTCATATTATATGAAAAGGAAATATCCTCATAGAATTTACCACCTCCAAGTGTTGGAATTATAGATTTTCTAAATGGGTAGGTCTCTGAAACATTGAAGAGTATTGAGGGAAAGCTCTCAAATCTATCACCATTGATTAGATTCTGGTCTCTGTAATAATTTAAGGTAAGTGAAAGTGGAGTTTCCTCCCAAAATTTAGACAGTGTAAGATTTGATATTGCATTCTGTCTTAAAAGAATATCATAATTATTTGTTGAATTATCATAATAACTTTTTCCGCTTACAAAATTTAAATTTCCGTTTAAAGTAGTAGTAGGATTTATTATTTGATTATGTACAACACTTATTGACCATTCAGTAGATGAATATTTATCTGGGTCTTTTTCTTCTCCAAGATTGATTTTGGAAAATCCCCCTTCAATGCTACCAGTAAAATTATATTTTAGGGCATACCTGAATCTTGTGTTTATATCAAATCTACCTTTTGTAAATGCGCTTCCCATAATTGCAAAATCAAGATAATCATTTATCGCCCAGTAGTATCCAAGTTTTGAGAGATAAACACCATACTTAGCATCATTTCCATAAGTCGGTGGAATCAAACCTGAACTTCTGCCTTTTCTATCAGGGAAAATTGCAAATGGTACCCAGAATACAGGTACTCCTTCTATGTATAAAAATACTGATTGTGCTATTACTTTATCAGAAGGAATTACTTTCATATAAGGGGAAAAAAAGTAATATTCAGGGTCATCTCTATCAACTGCTGTTGTATACATTCCATCTTTTATGAAATATACTTCTGGTGTCACCCTTTTAATTTTTTCTCCTATATAATATCCTACTTCAGCCTCTGAGTATCCTTTGGTTATTACGCCCTGTTTTGTTCTGAAATTGTATGATAATTTTTGGCCCTCATATTTTACATTTCCCTGATACATTATGGGTGTTTGTAGATATTTATTTTTAGTAACTGTATCAATAATACCATATGAGGATAAAATATTTGTACTTCTATCAAAGATAATAACCCCTGCTTGTAATTTTAAATCTTTATATTCGAGTAAAGCTTTATTATAAAGGTATACTGTTTGATTATCAATATCAAATATTGCAGAATCCTCTGCAGAGTAATATATTATATCTTCTACATCAGACAGGACCTGTCTGGATGTATCTATTTTATTTTTTAAAGTATCCCTTGAAGTTAATGTATCTGATTGAGAAAAGGTTTTATTTAATAGTGTAAAAAATAAAAAGAAAAATAAAATATATAATTTAAATATAATTCTTTTTCTATCTGGATAAGCAATATTGAAATACAGTTTCAAAGTAGTTAGTTTTCTATTGAGATAGAATCCGGTAGCTCATTAACATCATCAGGTTTTATTGGGAATTCTTGTTTAAGCTTTTTACCGATTTCCTCTAAACAATGTATAATTCCGTTTTTGAAATTTTTGTTCTTAAATTCTTCAGACATTTTTTCAGCGATAGAATCCCAGAATTTTTGATTAACTTTTGAATTAATTCCATAATCAGCTATAATTTCAAATACCCGTTCACTTAATAATATATAAATTAAAACTCCAGTTCCCTCTTTTGTCTTATCCATATTCAACCTGTAAAACTCATCTAATGCAATTGCTCTCGGTGTCAAATTTCTCTGTGCATAATTTCGTTTATTTCTTATGCATAATCGAATTTCACCTGAAGTATGTTTTTCTATTTCAGATATCTTGCTTTCGATTTCTTTTATATCTTCTTCCGATAAAATTTTTTTTATAAATCTTAATTTCATTTTAATAAATTAATTTTTACCAGCTTCCGCTTGCACCACCACCACCAAAAGAACCGCCACCACCAGAAAAACCACCGCCACTAAATCCACCTCCTCTCCAACCTCCTGACCGATAGTATCCCGAGCCTTTTGAACTGGAACCAAATACTACTGTTCCTATAATTGACTTTATAACTGCAAATAAAATTATAAGAGCAAAAACTCCCACTATGGTAAGAATATCCAGTAATACCGAACCTATATTTTTAAATATTGTTACAATTTTTTTCTCTGTCTTGTATTCACCCTTTGTAGATTTTATTATTGCATCTATCCCTTTAGAAATGCCTTCATAATAATTTGAATTCTGAAATTCCGGTTTTACTTCATTTTCTATTATACTCTTACAGGTAGCATCAGGTAAAGCACCTTCAAGCCCATAACCCACTTCGATACGCATTTTCTTATCTTTTAACGAAATTAAAAACAATACTCCGTTATTTTTTCCTTTTTGACCTATTTGATTATGAGTTGCTATTTCATAGGCATATTCTTCTATTGTTTTCCCCCCAAGGGAATTTATCATATATACAACAACTTGATTACTTGTTGAATCTTCAAATGCTTTTAATTTTTCGGTGAGTGTTCTAATTTGAGAATTTGTTAAAGTATATGTTTCATCTACAACATAATTAGTTAATTTCTTTACTTTTGCCTGTGCTTGAACTTCTGGTGTTTCCTCTGAATTATCCTGCGGGTACAATGTTATATTAATACAACATACAAGTATTAACAACAAAATATATTTGATGGAGGAATTATTTATCTTTATTATTTTTCCCATTGGAGAAGTTTTTTCTGAAATAAAAAAGCGACCTCTAATAAATAATTACAGGTCGCTTTTCTAATATACTTTTCTCTAAATTTGCATTAACCTCCTGCTGCTGTAATTATTTCTTTATCTTTATCTTCAAGTTTTTGAATTGCATATCTTCTTTCAGAGATTTTCGCCCTGTTGATTTCATCAAACAAATCAACCATTACACTATATTTCATTTTTCTGTCAAACCTAAGTAGTAATACAGTATTTTCATTTTGAGCATACCGCCTTTCAATTGTTGAAGCGACCTGTTTTACATCTATTTTTTCAGGTGCGGTTTCTGACCCATCTGCATTACCGTAGGATACATATATATTTCCTTTGTCTGAAACTCGTAAAAACATAATAACATCAGCAGCGAGTTTTACTTTATCTTTATTAATATCACCTTTGGGTAGATTTATATTCATCAATTGTGGGGCAGATAAGGTCGTTGTTAACATAAAGAATGTAAGCAGCAACATAATAACATCCACCATAGGTGTCATATCAATTCTTACACCTGTTGCTTTTGGTTTTTTATATTTTTTTCCACCCCGTTCCTGTCCGGTATCCGGGGCGCCAACATCTGTTCCTGCCATTTTTTATTCTCCTTATTTTAAAATTTTACTGTTCTTCTTTCTTTTCGTGGCGAATTAATGTCACAAGTGAAAATACCTTTGTATTCGTTTCATTAAAAGAAGTCATTAAATCTTCTATGACACCATAGTCGGTATCTTTATCAGCTTTAACTATAATTTTAAATTGTGCTTTATCGTTATTATAGAAATTGCGAAGTTCTCTTTTCAGTTGTCTTATTGCTTCTTCAAAACCTGCTTTATCATAATACTTTATTGGTCTTGTTACCTCTTTATCTCCTACCTTACCAGTCATTTCATAGGACTCCGTTTTACTTGTTGAGTCAGGATGATATAATCCTATTGCAAATGGAGCTCTTTCTGGGTCCGGTACATCTTTACCGAAAACATTTTTTCTAATCACATAGTTATCTACATCAAGGAACACATCTCCTTTATCAGTTATGGAAAATGTCATTACATCTCTGTCAGGTACTTTATTTGTATCAGTATAAAGAGTTTGAGGTAACGCTACTTCTATAACTTCTGATTCTGCTGCTTTGAAGGTGGCTGTCAACATAAAAAATGTAAGTAATAACATAATCACATCAACCATTGGTGTCATATCAATTTTTATTTCCGACTTTTTAATATCTCTTGTTTTTTTCATATCGTATGGGAAATATTAAGTTTTCAAAATTATATTATTTGTCTTTCAAAGCAATCAAAGCCAGAATGTTGTATGTAGCTTCATCAATCATATATGTAATCTTTCCAACTTTTGTTAAGTAGAAATTATAGAAAATTGTTCCCATAATAGCACCAAACAAACCAAAAGCAGTATTAAATAATGCTTCTGAGATACCAGCGGAAAGTTCTGCTGCATTTGGGGTACCTGCGGTTGCTAATGCCTGGAACGACCTAATCATTCCTACTACAGTACCTAATAGACCAATAAGTACTGATACAGATGCAAGAGTAGCTAATGCAGAAAGATTAGTATTAAGAAGTGGTAACTCAAGACCCATTGCTTCTTCAATAGCATTTCTTACATCCATAAGTTTCTCTTCCGAATTCATATTTTTTTCGGCTACAAGTAACTGATACCTCTCAAGTCCTTGTTTAATAATATTAGCAATCGAACCTTTTTGTCTATCGCAAAGAGCAATTGCTTCTTCAATATTACCATCTCTTAAAGCAAGTTGTATATTCTTTAAGAATGGTTCGATGTTTCCTTTTCCTTTTGCTTTTGCAAGAGAAAGCCCTCTCTCGACAGCGTAAGTAATGACCATAAAACTAACAGTCATCAAAAAAATTAACACTGGTCCACCTTTATAGGCAGCACCTAAAAGGTTTGCGGGTGTATTTTTGGTCTCAGGATCTTTAAAGTATGCTGGATTCCCGAACCATAAATAATAAATCAACGCTGATACAATAAGAGCAACGATTATTAGTACAGCTGAAAATAAACCGGATTTTTTCATTTGGTTTAACCTCCGATAGCTTTAGTTATTAAATTAAGTTAATTTTTATTTTGTGTAAAACTTCTGACAGCTTCATCCTGATTTGAATATGCGTCAAAAATTAATGATAATTTTGTTATTACAAAAAGATTTTCTAAATTTTTACTAAGCTGGCATAAAACAATTTTTCCATCCCTTTTTGCATAATTTGCATGTGCAGATATTAATACCCCCAGTGCTGTACTATTTAAATATATTACATCACCAAGGTCGATAATTAATTTCTTATTCCCTTCATCTGCATACTTTTTGATTGTATCTCTCAACTCATCAGTTTCATCTCCGCCTATAAAGTTGCCTTTTGGTTCAATTATAACAATACCTAATTCTTTTAACTCTGTGGTTTTTATTTTTGAAGACATAAATTTATTTAATTAATTATATAAAAATATAGTATATATTTTAAAATTGCAATTTAAAATTTTAAATTAAATTTGGGCTATAACAAATTTAATAATTTTCATTTATTTTTGATATTATAATATTATTAATTTTTTCAATATCTCCTATCCCATTAATTTCTATAATTTTTTTATTTTTTGATTTATAATATTCCAGAACTTTTGCTGTTGTTTGTTTATATACATAAAGTCGCTTTTCTATTATTTCTTTACTATCATCAGCCCTACCTCTAAGTTGTAATCTTTTTATAATTTCTTCATCATTAACTTTTAAATAAATAATAATAATATCCTGTAAATTCATATCTTTAAATATCCTGTCAAGTTCCTCTGCCTGCTTCACTGTTCGAGGGAAACCATCAAGTATAAACCCATTGGCTTTATTATTGTTTTCTAAAGCACCCTGTACTATTTCAATCATAATATCATCTGGTACAAGCTCCCCTTTATTGAGAATTTCTTTTACTTTTCGTGCAGTTTCTGTTTCTTTTTCTGTTAATTCTCTAAGGTAGTTACCTGTTGAAAAGTGAAACAGGTCCAATTTTTTTGCTAATAATTCTGCTTGAGTGCCTTTACCAACCCCTGGGGGTCCAAATATTATTAATTTATACATACTGGTTTATTTTTTATTAATTTTTCTAAAATTTTCAGCTGCAAGTTGTCCACAGGCAGCGTTAATATCTAAACCATTACTTGGCCTTAAGTTTACTGTCACTTTATTTCTCCTTAATTCACTTATAAAACTTTTTAAATCATCATCTGTAGAATTTTCATCAAGATTTTGTATTTGTTTGTTCTTTACAGGGTGAAATTTTATTACATTTATATTTGATGGTATCATTCTTGATAACTTCGTAAGTCTTTTAACATCTTCTTCTCGGTTATTTATATTTTTTAAAAAGATATATTCATAAGTAATTTTTGTACCTGTCTTTCTATAAAAATATATTAATTCCCTATAAATATCTGATAGTTTATTTTTTTCTGCGACAGGTATTAATTTCTCTCTTATTCCATTGTCGGTTGAATGCAAAGAAAGAGCTAATTTTATTTTTTTTATCGCTTTATTTTCTCTTAGAGTTATATCATAAGCAAATTTTACTATACTTCTTTTTAAACCAATTGTTGAGACAGTTATCTTGCTTGAGCTTAAATTTAAACCTTTTTCTGAACAGAGGATTTTTAATGATTTTAAAAAATTATTATAATTTAAAAATGGTTCTCCCATTCCCATATAAACAATATTTGTAGGCATTAATTTTTCATTTCTTATTATTTCGTAAATCTGTAGTAATATTTCACCAGTTGTTAAATTCTTTTTAAATCCAAAATATCCGGTAGCACAAAATTTGCAATCTAAATTACATCCTGATTGAACCGAAATACATATTGTTATCCGCCCTTTTTCCTGCATTAATACAGTTTCGATTGGGAAATGTGAATCCGTTAATTCAAAGAGAAATTTTTTTGTATTTGTTATTCTTGATTTTTGTACTTCGATTAATTTAATAGATGGTATGAAAAAATTTTTTGTCAGATATTCTTTTAAAGATTTCGGTATATTATTGATTGCCGTAAAATCTGCTTTTAAACTTTTATGAAGTGCCTGGTATATCTGCTCAGCTCTGTATCGCTCAATATTTTGATTTATAAAAAACTCTTTTAATTCTTCAAGTGTAAAATTATATATATCGGAAATCATCAATGCAAAATGTTTAAATATTTCAATTTTAGCAACTAAAAACGGATTTTTAGTTTTTTATATTTAATAAATTATTTATTTTATAATATTGTTACTTTCTAAAATTTTTTTAAATGAGTTTAGACCTATCAGTTTTAAATCCTGCGCAAAGAAAAGCTGTAGTTAATATTGAAGGACCGTGTATGATTGTAGCCGGTGCGGGAAGTGGCAAGACTCGTGTATTAACTTATAAAATTGCATACCTTGTAGATTCCGGTATAAGCCCCTATGAAATTTTGGCCCTAACATTTACAAATAAGGCAGCGGGGGAGATGAAAAAAAGAGTTATTAGTCTTACTGGTGATAATGCTCAGAAAATATGGATTGGTACTTTTCATTCAATTTTTGCAAGGATACTCAGGTCCGAAGCGGAGAGACTTGGATATAGTAGAAATTTTTCCATTTATGATGAAGATGATTCAGTTTCTTTAATAAAAAAAATTATACAGGAGGAAAATTTCTCCACTGATAAGTTAAATCCTCATGCTGTTCAAAGTTTTATAAGTAAATTGAAAACAGATATAATTTTACCTAAAAATTTTGTTCCGAATAATAAAAACCCATTTGAAAAATTTATAAAGGAAATTTACTCTAAATACCAGAGTTCTCTTGCTCGCAGCAATGCAATGGATTTTGACGACCTTCTTATTAAACCAATAGAATTGTTTAAAATCTATCCTGAAATCCTTGAAAAATATCAGGAGCGGTTTAAGTTCATTCTTGTTGATGAATATCAAGATACTAATCGTGCGCAGTATATAGTTTTAAAATTATTAAGTAAAAAATATCTCAATATATCTATTGTAGGGGACGACGCTCAATCTATCTATAGATGGCGTGGGGCAAAAATTGATAATATATTTGATTTTCAGAGCGAATTCAAGAAGGTTAAGATATTTAAGTTAGAACAAAATTATCGCTCAACTAAAATGATACTTGCAGTTGCTGATGATATTATAAAGAAGAACAAAAAAAAGATAGAAAAAAAATTATGGACTGCAAACAAAGTAGGTGAAAAAGTACATATTATAGAAATGGTTTCAGACCGAGACGAAGCGTTCAGGATTGCAAAATTGATAAAAGAAGAAATTCATACAAGAAAAATTAATTTCAAAGATATTGCAGTTCTATACAGAACAAATGCCCAGTCTCGCTCTTTTGAAGAAACATTTAGAAATAATTCTATTCCATATAATATAATTGGTGGGATAAAGTTTTACCAGCGAAAAGAAATTAAAGACATACTTTCTTATCTAAAAGTAATTGCTAACACGAATGATAATGAAGCATTACTTAGAGCATTGAATTTAAAAGAAGGAATAGGAAAAACAACAATAGAAAAAATTCAGCAAATAGCAAAGAATAAAAATATAAATCTTTACGATGCATTAAAAACTATATCTTCTAATGATGAGTTTAAAAGCGGTATTAAAAATACATTAATAAACTTTGTAGATTTTATAACAAAATATATTACTCTAAAAGATGAATTAAAGGTTCACGAATTGGTTGGTAGTGTGATTGATGAAATGGGGATTATTACAAAGTTGAAGCTTGAAAATACTTCCGACGCTGATGAAAGAATAAATAATATTCAGGAGTTTAAATCGGCAATAAGAGAGTACTATGATACAAATGAAAATCCTACTTTAGAAGGATTTCTTGAACAGGTTTCCTTAATCACTGACATTGATGAACTTGATGATAAAAAAAATGCAGTTACCTTAATGACCGCTCATTCTGCAAAGGGGCTTGAATTTGAAGTTGTATTTATAACCGGTATGGAAGAAGGGCTTTTCCCTGTCAGTAATTCTTTTTATAATGAAGATGAAATGGAAGAAGAAAGAAGATTATTTTATGTAGCTGTTACGAGAGCAAAAGAAAAACTGTATATTACATATTCACTTCAACGATATAGACATGGTGAAATTAATTTTCAGTTAAAATCAAGATTTTTAGCGGAAATTTCTCAAACAATATTTGATGAAAACATTATTTATGAGAAATATTCAAAAAATAGAATGTTTTTAAATAATAGTGCTCCCTCTGTCTTTTTACCTGTTTCGCAAAAGAAAACACGGTTAAAAAATAGAACCCGAACAATTATTTATGACGAAGATAATCTGGACGATTCTTTTTCAGACATCAAAGCAGGCGTAAGGGTATTTCACAACACTTTCGGCAATGGAATAGTTCAATCTGTTACGGGAAATGGGATGGAGAAGAGGGCACTGATATTATTTAATGATTTTGGAATAAAAAAGATAGTTTTAAAATACGCAAAATTACGCGTAATGGATAATTAAAAAGGAGAAATAAATTGGAATGGATTAAGGAGTTCTTTGAATATATCTATGATGTTCAAAACTTGATACGAACAGTTGGATATATTGGATTATTTGCAATTATTTTTGCAGAAACTGGTTTACTTGCTGGATTTTTCTTACCTGGAGATTCTCTGTTGGTTACTGCGGGACTTTTTGCTGCTAAAGGTGATTTAAATATTTATTTTTTAAATTTACTTTTAATTCCTGCTGCTGTTATTGGAGATGCAGTGGGTTATTGGATTGGGCATAAGTCCGGACCTCTGTTGTTTAAAAAGGAGCAATCATTTTTCTTTAGGAAAGATTATCTGATTAAAACAAAAAACTTCTACGATAAATATGGTGGTATAACTATAATTCTTGCAAGATTTATGCCAATAATCAGAACTTTTGCACCAACTGTCGCTGGTATTGCTCAGATGCGATACATAGATTTTTTCAAATACAATGTATTTGGTGGAATCTTCTGGGTCTTATCAATGACATTAATTGGATATTTCCTTGGTAATGTAATTCCAAATATTGAAAAACATATAGAAAAAGTAATTGTCATTGTGGTATTTTTATCTATATCACCTGCAATCTATAAATTTATATCCCATAAAATTAAGCAGAAAAGAAAATCCAAAAAATAATTTTTTACTTGCTTTTTAATTTTAAAGTTTTTATTTTGGAAACGATTAATACTATATCAGTTTCTTTAATAACTTGTTAAACACCGATGATTGATGTAAGAGAAAATATAATACTTTATGCGAAAGAGGTTTTTTTTACCAGTGGGTTTCATAAAACTTCTATGGAATCCATCTCTTCCGAATTGCAGATAAGCAAAAAAACTTTATATAAACATTTTTCATCTAAAGAAAAACTTCTTGAGGAAATTGTTAACAGGGAATTGAAAATTGGGATTGAGAAGTTAAATTCAATTGTCTCTTCTAAAAAAAATGTGGTCGAAAAAATTATTGCTATTTATGAGTATTATATGAATGAAGTTTCTAAATACAGCAATTTATGGTTCAAGGATTTAAGAATGCATACACCTAAATTGTGGGAAAAAGTTCATAATTTTGAGATTTGTAATATATATTCAAGATTGGAAAAATTAATTGAACAGGGTAAAAAAGAGAAACTTATCAATAAAGAATTACCTTCTGATTTAATTATTCATGCAAGCAATGCAATTACTCATTCACTTGTTATACCTTCAATGGCTATGCCTCAAAATTATTCCTTAAAAGAATTAATACAATTTATCTTTAATTTTCAGTTGAAGGGAATATTAAATGAAAATGGCAGGAAAATGTACGAGAGGGTAATTAAATCTTATCAGTCAAAAAACATTAAAATCAAAAGAAAGAAATCCAATAAAAGAAATAAATTTTTAAAGAATGTATAAAAAATTTCTAATTATATTTTTATTACTGATAGTAACTTCTTTATATTCACAAGAAGTTAAAGTATATACATTAAGGGAAGCTATAAACGAAGCTTTCAGGAATAATACTGAACTGGTTAATGCAAGATATGATAAATTGATTGCTGATTATAAAGTTACCCAAACATACAATGAAAGTTTAATCCCTACTCTTGATGTTAAATCTACATATTCAAGAGCATTTAAGAAACAGGTGTTTGATATTTTTGGACAAAAATTTGAAGTTGGTACTGATAATACAATAAACACAACCTTTCAATTAACTCAGCCAATTCCTATTCTTGGAACACCAATTTTTCAGGGTATAAATATTGCAAAATACTATTCAAGGTTATCAAATGAAAATGTGAATGCTATTGAATCGAAGGTTGCAACTGAAGTTAAAAAATCATTTTTAAATGTTTTATTTCTTAAAGAGGTCGTTGAGGTTAATCAAAAATCTCTTCAGAATGCGCAGGATAATTTGAATGTGGTTGAAATCAGGTATAGAAACGGTACTGTGACTGAGTTTGATTATCTGCGGGCAAAAGTAAAAGTTGAAAGTATAAAACCTGAACTTTCAAAAGCAGAGAATAATCTCACCTTGAGTAAGAAAAACTTAAAAAATACAATGGGTTTGAAAACCGATGAAGAGATAGATGTAGTTGGCAGTCTTTTTTATGATAGTACTGAGTTTATTATGAGTATAGATGATATTATAAATAAAATGATAGATAATAATGTTTCTTTGCGATTGCTCAGGATTAACAGGCAAATTAATGAGGAATTATTATCAATAGATAAAGCGAATTATTTACCAAAATTCTATTTATTCGGGCAATATACTCTTTATGCTGGTGAAAATGATACAAGACAGTTATTCAGATACAGGTATTACAATGTTGTTAATGCGGGAGTTGGTATGACCTGGACTTTTAATTTCTTTTCAAATCCATTTAAAAAAAGCCAGACTGAACTTGAGATAAAGAAGACTGATGAACAAATTACTAATATAAGAGAAAAATTGAAAATACAGGCACAAAGTATAATATTGAGAATTGAAGAGGCAAAGAAACGAATTAACGCTCAAAAGGAAACAGTTGCATTAGCAGAGAGAGGATACGAACTTGCAAAAATAAGTTTTAAAAATGGTGTTATAAATCAAATAGATGTTCTGGATGCTGAACTGATATTAACGCAAAGTAAGCTTGCATATTTACAGGCTGTTTATGAATACTTAGTAGCAAAAGCAGAACTTGAAGGATTACTCGAAATTAAATGAAGTTAATTTATATTCGTATGAAAAAAATATATTTATTTTTTGCACTTTTGATTCCATTACTTGTATTTACTTCTTGTGGCAAGAAGAAAGAGCAAGCCGTCGTAGAAAAGAAAATTCAACCGGTTAAGATTATGGAGGTTCAGGAAGAACCTTTTGAGGAAGTATACAGAGTTGTTGGCGTTGTTAAAGCTAACAATTACGGTAAATTATCAGCCGAAGAAGGTGGTATAATAACTTATATTAAAGAAAAAGGTAGCAGAGTAAGAAAAGGGGAAGTAGTGGTTAGACTTTCTAAGGAGACCGATATAGCAACGTATGAACAAGCAGTGGCACAGTATAATCTTGCGAAAGATAATTTCGAAAGAGTGCAAAAGTTATATCTTGAAGGAGCCGCGACTGAACAACAATTTACTAACGCCGGATTACAACTTGATGTTGCTGAAAAATCGGTCAATATCTATCTAAAAAGGTTAAATAAAGGTTTTATCCGTTCTCCTATCAGTGGTATTGTTGATGCTAAAATAATGAACAAAGGTGAAATGGCTGTTCCGGGTTCTCCTGTGATTAGCATTGTGGACATTTCAAGAGTAAAGATTAATGCTGGTATTCCGGAAAGGTTCGTTAACGATATTAAAAAAGGTAAAACTGTAAAAATAACTTTTGATGACTTTCCCGGGGAAGAATTTACTGGTAAAATCAGTTATGTTTCACCGACAGTAAATCCACAATCGAGAACAATTGAAATAGAAGTTGTGATATATAACCCTTCTGGTAAATTAAAACCAGAAATGTCTGCGAATCTTGAAATTACAAAATCTTCAATTAATAATGCGATTGTATTAAGGCAGGACCTGATAGTTGACAATATAGAAGAAAAATATGTTTTTGTTGTTGAAAATAATATCGCAAAAAAAAGAGTTTTAAAACTTGGTGGACGAACAGACAATAAGGTTGTTGTGCTTGAAGGACTGCAACAGGGTGATAAGTTGATTTACGAAGGATTTCAATATTTAAAAGATGGTGATGAAGTGAATATTATTCAATAACCATTTTGAAGTTTAATGAAAAAAGATAAAATAAAGTTTGCGTTATGAATTTTTTTAAAACTATAGTAACCAACAGAGTAACTGTCTATATTTTAGTTATAATTATCGTTGTTGCTGGTGCTATTTCTTATGTAAATCTTCCAAGGGAAGCATCGCCTTCAGTAAAAATCCCTTATGTCTTTGTCTCCTGTATTTATCCTGGCGTTTCTCCGGAAGATATAGAAAATCTTGTTACTCAGGAATTAGAAAAGGAAATAAAAGGTATAAGTGGTGTAAAGAATATTACATCAGTATCAAGGGAAAGTTTTTGTTCAATTGCAGTTGAGTTTGATATTAATATAAATATTGATGATGCAATGCAGAAAGTACGGGATAAAGTATCAGTTGCAAAAACCAAGTTGCCTAAAGATGTAAAAGAACCGGTGATTACGGAAATAAATCTTTCTGAATGGCCTATGCTTTACGTTAATGTTACAGGGAATATAGGTTTATGGAAGGAAAAAGAAATTGCTGAAAATATTAGTGATAAAATTGAAGAAATACCGGGAGTGCTTTCTGCGGAAGTTGTTGGAGGTGTTGAAAGAGAAATTAAAATAGATGTTGATGCAAACCTTTTAAAACATTATAATTTGAGTTTTAATGATATCTCAAATGCTATTGAAGCAGAAAACCTGAATATTCCAGGCGGTAAAGTTGACATCGGAAAATCAAGTTATCTTGTCAGAGTACCTGGGGAATACAAAGATCCTGAACTGATAAAAAATATTTTAGTAAAAAAATTTTCAAACAATGCAATATATATAAGGGATTTGGCGGAGGTTACTTATGATTATTCCGATAGAAAAACTTTCTCACGAACAAACGGTGATGAAAGTATTACAATAATTGTAAAAAAGAAAGCAAGTGCTAATGTGATTGAAATCGCTGATAATGTTAAGGCTCTATTGAAAGATAATAAAGACCTTGTCCCAGAAGGAATTCAAATTAGTTATACTGGAGATAATTCAAAGTTTATAGTAAATACTGTTCACGAACTTGAAAACGGTATTATTACAGGAATGATTCTTGTGATACTCGTTTTGTTCTTCTTTATGGGGTTAAAGAATGCTATACTTGTTGCTACTTCCATACCTTTGTCATTTCTGATTTCTTTTTCTATTCTTTCTCTTATGGGTATTACATTAAATATGGTGGTTTTATTTACTCTGATTGTTGTTCTTGGTATTATTGTTGATGATGCTATTGTGGTTATAGAGAATATTTTTAGATTACAGGAAACTCAGGATATAACCCCACTTGATTCTTCAATTGTAGGACCCAGACAGGTAGTTTTTCCTGTTATTATTGCTACTCTTACTATAATTTCTTCTTTCTTTCCTTTATTGTTTTTCCCGGGAATAGTAGGTGATTTTATGAAATATATTCCGACAACTCTTATAATATGTTTGTCTTCTTCTCTTTTTGTTGCAATGATTATAAGTCCTGTCCAAGCATCAATATTTATTCATTATAAAAGAGATATAGAAAAGTCTAAGAAAAGGAAAGTAAGACCAATTAGAAAATTTCTTGAATTTTTTAATCAAAAATTCTTTTCTACTTCTCTGAAAATTTATGAAAAAGTTGTTAGAAAAGCTTTAAAATACAGGAAAACTACTATTCTGTTGACCTTTTTATTATTAATATTTGTTTTTATACTATATGGAATTGTAAATCTTGGAGTGGAGTTCTTTCCCAAAATTGAACCTCAACAGGTAAATATAAATATCAATACTCCGGTTGGAACAAACATATATACAACAAATGAGGTAACAAAACTGGTTGAACAACACATTCCAAAATTAAAAGATATTGAATACATCGTATCAAATGTTGGTTCGTCTAATAATCCACTTGATTACAGTGGAGATGGAATTCCAAATAAGAGCACAATATCAGTTAATTTCCTTGACAAAGAATACAGGGAGCAAAATTCATTTATTAGTTCTAATCAAATTCGTGATTCAATAAAAGGAATAACAGGAGCTGCAGAAGTAGAACTTGAAGAAAGAGAAATGGGACCCCCTGTAGGAAAACCTGTTAATATAGAGTTAGCCGGTGAAGACCTTAGAGTTTTAGGTAAGTATACTGAAGAAATAAAAAACATTATCAAAGATGTTCCAGGTTTAGCAGACCTGAAAGATAATTTTGATGAAGCAGTTCCGGAATTAAAAGTTACTGTGGACAGAGAAAAAGCTGCTTTTTATGGTTTAAGCACTGCAATGATTGGCAACACTGTTAGGACTGCTATAAATGGATACATTGCGACAAAATATAGATTTAGAGATAAAGAATACGATATAGTGGTTAGATTGAGAAAAGACCAGCGCAATAATATTGAATATCTATCTAACTTATATATTTCTGATAAGAACGGTAATAAAATTCCGATATCTTCTGTCGCAAAAGTGGAATTCTCCGGTGGTGTAGGATCTATATCAAGAAAAAATTTGAAGAGAGTTGTTACTATTACTGGTAATGCTGTTGGAAGGCTTGGTACAGAAGTATTGAATGATGTCAAGAAAAAATTGTCAAATTTAAAACTCCCTGAAAATTATACTATAACTTATACCGGACAGGAAGAGAAACAAAAAGAGACTTCTGACTTTTTGGTGAAAGCATTAATTATTTCTTTATTACTAATTTTCTTTTTTATAGTTATTGAATTCAATTCTGTCAGGACTCCTATTATAATTATGATATCAGTTTTATTATCTATCATAGGGGTTATGATAGGCTTAATGGTTACGAGCACTCCTTTTGGAATTGTTATGACAGGAGTTGGAATAATTGCTCTTGGTGGAATTGTTGTAAGAAATGCAATACTTTTACTTGATTTTCAAAAGGTGTTAGAAAGAGAAAATGGTTTATCAAGAGATGAAGCGCTTGTACAGGCAGGGTTAATTAGAATGCGACCAATATTTTTAACTGCTGCTACTACAATTCTTGGTATATTGCCACTTGCTTCAGGTGTTGATTTTGATTGGCGGACTTTGAGTTGGGTAATTGGTGGTCAGAATTCTGCATTCTGGCGTCCAATGGGTGTTGCAATTATTTTTGGTTTATTATTTTCTACATTCTTAACTCTTGTTATTATTCCTGTGATTTATTCTCTTGCCGATGATGGAATAAAAAAGATTTTTAGAAGAAAAAAGAAAGATAATAATTAAGTTAGTTTTTCATTTTTATTACTAACCTGGCTTTGTAGCGTAATATTCACATTGCTACAAAGCCAATTCATTTTAGAATTATTGTTCTTATTTTTACATACCACAATTTGTTTTGTTATATTTATCCCTTTCATATACTATGGCTGTAGTATATTGATAAACCATTTCACTTTATGCTTTTAATTAGAACAATAATTTTTCTAAATGAATATGTAAAGTTATAATCGTTAGGCTATATTGTACAGGGCTTTTTTCTACGATTGTAAATATTTACCTGTTATGATACCGTGTTTACTTTCAATATCATGTGATATTAGGCAAAAGTAATAACTTTCGTACAGGAGTTGCAATTCAGTTTCAGAAATTACTTATTGAGAAAGGAGTTTAGTATGAGAGTAAAGAGATAAAAGTACTTAAACCCGTAATGTATTTATTGAGAAAAGATGAAAATTCTTTAATAATTACATATAATGCAAAATGAAATGCAATTATAGAAGATTAAATTATATTGATATAATATTATAAAAACAATATATTTGAAACTTTATAATATTTTGATAGCGTATGTCAGAGATAAATTTAAAAGCACAAAAGAGAGTAGAACTAAAGAAATCTATTTCAAAGTCTCTCCGGAAAAAAGGAATAATTCCCGGTATTTTTTACGGTCGAAACAGGGAAAATATACCTATTGCAATAAGTGAGCATTCACTAAAGCCAGCAATATTTACATCTGAATTTCACATTATTAATCTTGAAATAGAAGGTGAAAATCAAAAATATAGTTGTATTTTAAAAGATGTTCAATTTGAACCTTTGAAGAATAATCCTATTCATTTTGATTTATTCGAATTACAGGAAGGAGAGAAAATTACTCTTGAAATTAATGTTGTATTAAAAGGATTAGCAGCAGGTGTAAAGGATGGAGGGGTGATTCAGCACTCATTACATAAACTTGAGATTCAATGTCTACCCCAAGCTATACCACCGAATATAGAAATAGATATATCAAATCTTGGAATTGGAGATTCTATTAAAGTATCCGATATTAAAATTGAAGGTGTAGATATTCTTAACGAAGAAAATGCAACAATTGTTAGTGTTGTACCACCCGCAGTAGAGAAAGCACCAGAAGAAGCTGCAGAGGAGGAAGAAGTAAAAGAACCTGAAGTTATAGCCAAAGGAAAGAAAGAAGAGGAAGAAGAATCTTAACAAACTGAAAGAGATTTTATTTTCTGATAAAAAATTAAAGTATAATTGAAACTGATTGTAGGGCTTGGCAATCCTGGAAGTGAATATCACCTGACAAGGCATAACGTCGGTTTTATGGTAATTGATTATTTATGTGAGTCTTTTGGAGTATCGCTTAAACCTGGAAAAGGGGACTGGTATGGGTTGGAACATAAGTATAAGGGCGAAAAATTCTATTTAATGAAACCCACCACTTTTATGAATGCAAGTGGAAATGCTGTTATAGATATCGTAAATAAAAAGAAGATTGATTTAAAAGATATTCTTATTGTTTATGATGATTTTCAACTTCCTCTTGGAACAATCAGGGTACGTGCAAAAGGTAGTGATGGCGGACATAAAGGCCTTGCAAGTATAATTTATTCACTTAATTCCCTTGAGTTTCCCAGAATGCGGATTGGTATAGGCACCGAAGTAAAGATATCTATGGAAAATTATACAGAATTTGTTCTGTCAAATTTTTCTCAGGATGAATTAGAGAAATTAAAATTGTTAATGCCTAATATTAAAGATGCAATTTTATGTTTTATTGAGGAGGGGCTTTATAATACGATGAACAGATTTAACAGAAATTTTTTTGAGAAGGAAAAAAACAGTGAAGCCGAAAGTAAAAGTTTGTAATTTTATATCTCGTATTAAAATTAAAATTATAAATGTATGGAATTAGTACTCATTTTTGGTGTTAGCGTTTTTGCACTCCTTTTTGCTGTCTTCCTAATTAGAAATGTAATGAAAAGAGATACAGGTTCAGAAAAAATGATGTCTATTTCTAATGCTATTAAAGAAGGGGCAGAGGCATTTCTTAGAAGGCAGAACAGAACAATTATATATCTTGCAATTGTTGTTGCTATTCTTGTTTTTCTACTTTATAGAGTGCAGAGACCTGAGCAAGCCCTGTGGGCATCACTATCATTTATATTTGGAGCTTTATCCTCTGTAAGTTCCGGTTATATTGGAATGTGGATTTCAATTCGCTCTAATATTAGAACAGCCGCAGAGGCAATGAAATCCTTGAACGGAGCATTGCAGACTGCAATAAGAGGTGGTGCAGTTTCGGGCTTATTTATCGTTGCTCTTTCTTTGTTTGGTGTAGTTGGTTTATTTGCAATTGCTAAGTTTTTTAGTCCTATTCAAACAAGCGATATTCCAATTTATATTGCTGGATATGGTTTCGGTGCAAGTTTTGTCGCTTTGTTTGCACAATTAGGTGGTGGTATTTATACTAAAGCTGCTGATGTTGGAGCGGACCTGGTGGGAAAGGTTGAAGCGGGTATTCCGGAAGATGACCCGAGAAATCCTGCTGTTATTGCTGACCTTGTTGGTGATAATGTTGGTGACTGTGCTGGGCGGGGTGCTGATTTATTTGAATCTACTGCTGCTGAAAATATTGGGGCTATGATTCTGGCTGCTATGTTATATAAAGCAAATGTTGCTAATAATATTATCAAAGATATACCTGAAGTTTTACTTGCTGTAATTCTTTTTCCAATGGTTGCAAGAGCTTTTGGTTTAATTTCCTCAATTGTTGGAGTTATGGTTGTAAGGACGAAAGAAGATAAAGACCCTATGATAGCTCTTAACAGAGGATATTATGTAACTGCAATTCTTGCTATGATTGGTTTTGGAATTGCAACTTATTGGACTTTTGGAGTGGGACAAATTGCCATTGCTGCTCCTTCTGCCTGGTGGCACTTTTTCCTTTGTGGTGTTATCGGGGTATTAACTTCTGTAATGTTTCTCTGGATTACACAATACTATACAGAATATAAATACTCACCTGTTAAGTCAATCGCAGAAGCCTCTAAAACCGGACCTGCCACAAATATTATTGCAGGGATTTCTGTTGGATTTGAATGTGTTGCAATTCCTTCTATTGTAATTGCTGTTGCAATCTTTACTTCCTATACTCTTGGTAATACAAGTGGCTTATCTGATGCTGGGTTCTTTGCAACTGCTGTTGCTACTATGGGTATGCTTGGTCCTGCTGCTTATGTTCTTGCAATGGATACATTTGGACCTATAACGGATAATGCGGGTGGTATAGTAGAAATGTCACAACTACCGCAGGAAATTAGAAAAAAGACAGACAGACTTGATGCAATAGGCAATACAACAAAAGCACTTACAAAGGGATATGCAGTTGGCTCTGCAGCCCTTGCTGCTTTTCTTCTGTTTCAGGCATTTATAGTAGAAGTTGAACATTACGGAAAAAGTATTAACTTCAGACTTACCGCTGTTGATGTGTCAAAGCCAGGAGTATTTATTGGCGCTCTTATGGGGGCTATGTTAGTATTCCTCTTTTCTGCATGGGCAATCAAAGCAGTAGGAAGAGCTGCTCAGGCAATTATTCAGAATGTGAGAAAACAGTTTAAAGAAAAACCAGGTATTCTTGAAGGAACTGAAAAACCAGATTATGGAGAGTGCGTCGATATTGTTACTAAATCAGCATTAAAAGAAATGGTTAAACCAGGATTGCTTGTTGTTTTAATGCCCGTTATCGTTGGCTTTATTTTCAAACTTCTTTATAATGCTAAAATTGGTGATATGAGAATCTCCGACTCCTCCGGCGCAGAAGTTGTTGCCTCTATGCTTTTAATTGGAACTATTGTTGGGGTAGTTACTGCACTCTTCCTTAATAACTCAGGTGGTGCATGGGATAATGCAAAAAAATACATCGAACTTGAGCCAAGTGATCCGGCAAGAAATATGGGAAAAGGTTCTGATAGGCATAAAGCAGGAGTTGTGGGAGATACTGTAGGTGATCCGTTTAAAGATACTGCCGGTCCATCTTTACATGTGCTCATTAAATTGCTTTCAACTGTTACACTTGTGTTAGCACCGTTATTTATTTAAAACAGATTATTGTCTAATAATAAAAAACCCTTTTGTAATAATTTACAAAAGGGTTTTTATTTTTTTAATATTTTGATTTTATATAGTTGTTTTTATCTGCTGTAATTCATAATGTCTTCAATCTCTTCTACCTCAATGGGAATATTTTTCATTAAGTCATCAATTCCGGTATCAGTGATAACTACATCGTTTTCAATTCTTACTCCAATTCCTTCTTCTCTGATGTAAATTCCTGGTTCGCAAGAAAAAACCATTCCCGGCTCAAGTGTCCTGTAAACATCACCAACATCATGTACATCAAGTCCAAGAAAATGAGAGACATTATGCATAAAATATTTTTTGAAGGCGGGCCAATTAGGGTCTTGATTTTTTATGTCATCTATAGTAAGTAATCCAAGGTCAACAAGTTCTTTTTCCATATTTTGTTCGCAATATTTTTGTAGTTCCTGAATTGTTTTTCCGGGTTTCATCTCTTTCATCTGTGCTTTCATAACTCTCAAGCATGCATTGTATACATCTTTCTGCCTCTTTGTAAATCTGCCATTTACAGGAACAGTTCTGGTTAAATCTGAATTATAATTCGCATATCCAACGCCCACATCTATGAGTAGCAAATCACCATCTTTACACATTTTATCATTTTCTATATAATGCAATACGCAGGCACTTGGGCCGGAAGCTATAATAGGTGAGTAATCAGCGAAACCAGCTCCGTTTCTGATAAACTCGTGAGCAAATTCTGCTTCCACTTCGTATTCCATTACACCTGGTTTTAAAAACTTCAAAACTCGTCTGAAAGCTATTTCAGTTATATCACATGCTTTTTGTAACAGTTCAATTTCATATTTAGATTTTATTGCCCGTATTCTATGCATTATTGGTGCAAGGCGCATATAATTATGTAGAGGATATTCTTCCTTACATCTTTTTATAAATCTTGCGTTTCTTGTTTCTACCTCTATTACTGCTCTTTTATGCTCATTTGTATTTAAATACACATTTTCACATTCACACATAACAGTCCGGAATATTTTTTCAAAATCAGATAACCAGCAAATATTTTCTATACCTGTTAGTTCTCTTGCTTCTTCCTTGGTAAGTTTTTTCCCTTCCCAGGTCATTATAGTTTCATTGGTCTCACGCAGAAAAAGAACTTCCCTGTTTTTCGGGTCTTTTGAATCTGGATATAGTAACAGAATTGTTTCTTCCTGATCTACTCCTGTTAAGTAAAAAATATCACTATTCTGTTTAAACTTCATTGTACCATCTGAATTTGTTGGCATAATGTCATTGGAATGAATTATTACAACTGAATTTGGTTTAAGGTGATTCCTTAATCTTTTTCTGTTTTCAATAAAAAGTTGACTGTCTATTTTTTGATACCTCATAGGAAAAAATTTAATTATTTGAATGAATTTAAACATAACAATTTTTACACCTACATTCAAGTAGAGAAAAGGAGTATAAAACTTTTTTTATTAAATACATCTAAAACCTCTTGTTTAGAAAATATTGTTTGCAATAGGTTTATAAGAAAAAGCATCATCAAAAATTCATTCTATATTTATTCATCATTTCCTGTACAACCTCAGGTCTATCTAATATAAATCCTGATTCATTTTATTGTTTATAAATTGTAGTTTAATTACAAGGCAGATGTTGGTAGATTCTAAGCGTAAAAAATAAAATGCAGTTTATATAAAAGTAGCCTGATACTAATTATTCTAATACAATACCACAAAGGCAATCGATGAATTTGTTACTTACAATGAAACCTAATCTACTTAATGAAAATCACCTTCCTGAAAATTTTGATTAGAAATGAATATAAAGTAGGGTTGGGACAATATTGGATTATCACATTGTAAGTTGGATTTATGTAAGGATATGGTATCGTATGCTGATGCATTTTAGAAGGGAAAAGAGAGAAAAGCATTGAATATAAATTGATAAGTAAATATTTTAAAAGTATGAAATTGCTTGATGAGTTTATAAAATTATATATTGATAAAAATCGGGCTAATAGTTTAATAGAAAAGTTTTATCAATATGAAAAGATATTACTTGATTGGAATAAAAAGATAAATCTTATTTCAAGGAAACAAACTGGAATAGAAAAAATTATTCTTGATTCAATTTTTTTTCTCAGCGATTTTAAATTCAATGGTGATGAAAAAATAATTGATATAGGGACGGGAGGTGGATTCCCAGGTATTCCTTTAAAAATAATTTTTCCTGAATTAAAAATTACATTGCTGGATTCTATAAATAAAAAAATAAAAGCGCTGGAGGATATAGTTAGGAGGTTAGAATTGTATGAGATTGAAACTGTTTGTGGACGGGCTGAAATAATTTCAAAAGATTCAAAATTTAGATTGAAATATGATATTGTTATTTCAAAAGCAGTTGCCGATTTGATAAATTTATACAAATGGGGGAAAGATTTTATGAAAATTAATGGTAAAATGATTTGTATTAAAGGTGGCAATATCGATGAAGAATTAAAGACTTTTAAGAAAAAGTATTCTATTAAAAATATGGAAATAAAGAGTTATTCTTTAAGCTCTCTTTTACCTGATTACAAATCTTTCTTAGATAAAAATTATTTTGGAGCTTGTAAATCAGAAGACTTAAAACATACTATAATATTTCATAATTATGAAAACTAAGTTTTTTATTTTATTTATCATTTTGATTCTGTTTTTATCTGATTTTGGTTTTTCGCAAACTTATACTTTAAGTGGATTTATAACTGACTCAAAAACTAAATCAAAACTATCATTTGCAACTGTAAAAGTAAAAAATACTTCTCATGGTACGACGGCAGATGAAAAAGGATATTACATTCTGAAATTAAAACCCGGGAAATATACTATTAATTATTCATACATTGGATACAACTCTTATGAAACAGACATTGTAATAGAAAGAGCAAATGAGTATTTAGATGTTTCTTTATTACCTTCTGAAATTTTCACTGAAGAGATAGAAGTATATGGGGAAGACCCTGCGAATCAAATTATAAGAAAAGCAATAGAATATAAAAAAAGTTTCAGAAAAAATTTAAAGGAATATGATTACGATGCATACACAAAATTTGTAATTCGCTCTAATTTAGCCGAAAAAGATTCTTTAACAAAAGAAAACAAATTTGGTATATTAGGCTTACTTGAATCGGAGACAAAAACATATTTTAAAGCACCTGATTTAGAAAAGCAAATTGTAATTTCTAAGCGTGAAAGTGCAAATGTGATAAGGGGATTTGCTCTGCCTTATATTGTAAATTTTTACGACGAGTCAATTGATTTGGGAAATGTTAAAATTCCCGGTCCTCTTTCCGATGATGCTTTTGATAATTACGAGTTTAAACTTAAAGGTAAAACTGCTATTGATTCATTATTAATTTATAAAATTCAGGTTTCTAATAAGTCCGGTTTATTCCCGCAATTTTATGGTGTAATTTATATTATAGATAGCATATTTGCATTAAAAAAAGTAGACTTAAAAACCAATGAAGCAGTAAATATTAGTGGAATAAGTGATTTGACCTTTAAACAGAAATTCTCATTATTCACTGATATGAAAAGAAATATTTTCTGGCTACCAAACGATATACAAATTTATGCAAATGGAACATTTTTAGGATTAATTGAAATACAAGGGGAAGTTTTCACTATTGTTTCTGACTATAATATTAATATCCCAGCCCCACCAGGTACATTTGATGAATTCATCGTAAAGGTTAATCCAGATGCGGGGAAAAAGGATTCTATATATTGGGTTCAAAATCAGTTAATAAAAAACACGGATGAAGAATTGAAAGCATATAAAGAGATTGAAACGAAAGATAAAGAAAAAAGCGGTAAAATTTCTTTCAGTCCTTCGACTATAAATTTTGGTAAAAAATTTAGAACTTACTATACCGATATTTATAAATTCAATAAAGTTACAGGAAACGACATTGGTTTTAATCTTGAATATGGAGAAATAAATGATAAATACAAAATTTATGGGAAATTTGATTATGGATTTTCTGATAAAAAAAGTAAATATGAATTGGGAGGAAAAATGAGTTTGTTAAAAGATGCAAGTTTAACTCTTGAAGGAAATTTATATAAAAAACTAAACACCTTATTTTTTTCACAAACTTCTCTAAATATTTTCTATAACAGCATATCCGCTTTGCTTTCTAAAGAAGATAATTATGACTACTATTATGCAAGCGGATTTGATTTTTCCATTTTTAAAAAGTTTATTCCGCAGCTATCTGGCTGGGTCAAGTATATTCACGAGAAAAATGAGTCAGCTTGTGTGAATACTGATTTTAGTTTTTTCAATAAAGATTCTAAATTTAAATCTAACCCTCCTGTTGTAAATTATTTTAAATCATTGCTAAGTGTTGGAATTACATTAGACCCGAATTCTTTTTATGCAATAGATTGGGGTGATGGCGAGGTTAGCTGGTTCAGGTATAGTAATTTCCCTGTAATCAAATTTAGCTATTCATTATCAAGTAAAAATTTAAACAGTGGTTATGATTTCCGAAAGTATCAGATAGAAATGTATGGTGAAAATAATTTTAATATTTTTACAAATATTTCTTATAGGTTAGGAGCAATACTCTCCAATGGTAATATTCCTTTTCAGAGTCTTGCTTATTTTAATATATCAGGATTTAGTAATTTTCAAACGATGAATTTTTATGCTATGAAATACAGAGAATTTCTCGGTGATGAATTATTTTATTTTAATTTTGAAAATAACTTCGGGAAGTTTTTATGGCATAAGTTACCTGTACTTAGTAACTTTGATTTAATCGGTTTTTTCAATGCGGGAAAATGTAATATAAGTAGCGGTAACTTTTATCTTTCAGAATTTAAAGACTATAAAACGACCTCCGGCTGGTATATGGAGGCAGGCTTTGGTATTGGAAACATTTTAAATGTGTTTAGATTGAATTTTTCCTGGAGACTCAATAATTTTTCTGAAGGAAATAATTTTAATATTCTCTTATTTATAAATAATTTGAATTTTTAAAATATACTAAACAAATATGAAACGCATTATATTAATTTTAATTTTATTGGTTTCAATAAGCGGGTTAATATATTCCTTTAGCAATGGAATTGCAGGCAGAACCCTGAAAAATACAACTGCCGGGTGTGGATCCTGTCACTCTTTTAATACATCTACGACTGGCATAATTCAGGGTCCGGATACTATAGTAGCTGGACAGACAGCGGAATTTTCTATTTCTTTCTCCGGAATTAATACTGGATTATTTGGTGTGGATATAGCGGCAAAATATGGTGCATTAAGTCCTGGTCCAGGTTCTTATTATTTAAAACTGCTTGATGGAGAACTTGTGCATAATTCTGGCATTCAGGGAATTGGTGTTATACAATTTAATTATACTGCTCCCTCAACACCAGGCTCTGATACTCTTTTCGCAGTTGTTGATAAAGGTTATCCCGGTAGGTGGAATTGGGTTCCTAATAAGGGAATAGTAATTAAACCATCTGTTGGTATAAAAGAAAATAATTACTACCCCGAAGGTTTCTACTTAAAACAGAATTTTCCGAATCCATTTAACAGTCAAACAAAAATTTCTTTCTCAATCCCTTATTCCTCAAAAGTTCTTTTGTCTATTTATGATATTAATGGAATCGAAATAGCTAAATTACTGAATTCGGATTTTCAAGCTGGAGAGTATGAAATAATCTGGGATGCAAAAAATTCTGCAAGTGGTATTTACTTCTATAAGTTATTTATGGAAAATCTTTCTATTACTAAGAAAATGATTTTAATTAAATAGAAATGTTTTTTTTATTCTCCGTACCGGAGGAGGGACTTGAACCCCCGACCTGCGGATTATGATTCCGTCGCTCTAACCAGCTGAGCTACTCCGGCATTCAAAGCTACAAAAATATTAATAAACTTATCTTGTTTCAATGTAAAATCACATATTACGAATAATTTTTAAAAATTTTGTAATTGTAAGTTTCATATATATTTTATATAATTTTAATAAAAATATTGAAAAGATTGACAATGTTGAGAAAATTGTAAATTTAAAAAAAATTTTTTTTATGTTGATTTTTTGATTTATTTATACTTTATTTACTTAACTGTAAAAAAAGCAGTATGAATCTAAATTTAAAAATTAAAAAACTAAATGGGAGAAAAAAAATGAGACTATTTCTAACTTCTCTTCTCGTACTTTTGGTAATGTTCTCATTTGGTGTTAATGCACAGGACCAACCCTCTACGGGGCTTGCTCCTTATGTTGATTCACCAGTAAAGAACATAATACCAAATCCTGGTGTTGGTACAGACTACTGGAACAGTAGAGCCTTTGGATATAAAGCATATCCTACACCAACTTTCTGGTTCAGTATGTATCTAAATAATCCAGGTACACTTACTCAAATTGGTAGTGATGCAGGTAACTTTGTTACCGCCGCCAGTTTTACGCCAAATGGATTATATTGTATCAGGTATGGTATTTTAACATTATACACTGTTGATACCACCACCGGTACATTCTCCGCAGGAATTCCTATCACTGGAGTGTCAGGAAGTATAACTGGTATGGCTTATGACTGGTCCACTAACACAATGTATGTAATGAGTTATGGTACTGCATCTCAACTTTACACTCTTAATTTAACCACCGGTGCAGGTACCGCAATCGGTACAGCGCAAACAGGACTGGTTATTGATATAGGATGTAGTAGTGGTGGAAATCTATATGGTGTTGAAATTTCGAACGACAATTTTGTGTCGATTAATAAAACCACAGGTGTTCTGACTGTAATTGGTCCTATTGGATTTAATGCACACTATGCGCAGGGAATGAGCTGGGATCACAGCACAGATTCTTGCTTCCTTGCTGCATATAATGCAACCACTTCAATGGGTGAATTACGAAGAGTTAATATGCAAACCGGTAATACAATTCTCGTTGGGAATTTTGGAACCAGTCAAACAGAAGTTGACGGTTTTGCTATCCCAGGTGCACCTGGTCCACAAATTATGCACACTCCTTTAATGAACACAACGAATCTCAATGGTCCCTATCCGGTAAACTGTGTGATTAATCCTGCTGGCTCTCCAATTTCATCTGCAAAAGTATTCTGGTCAAGGAACAATCCTACCATCACCGATAGTGTTAATATGACCAATACAGGTGGAAATAACTGGACTGCCAATATACCAGGTAATGGAACTGTTGCTACTTACAGATATTATATCTGGTGCATTGATGGTGCTGGAAGAGTTGGTAAATCACCTTCAAATGCTCCTGCTTCACTTTATCAATTCCTTGCAGCTGCAGATACAGGCAAACCTGTAATTACACATACACCACTTGGTGATGTACCAAGATTACAATGGCCCGCAACTGTAACTGCAACTGTAACTGATTCTTACGGTGTTGATAGTGTCTGGGTAGGTTGGAGAAAATTCTACAATGGCCAATATAAGAGATTCAACCTTGCAAAAGGTGCCGGCAACAACTGGTCTGGAGTATTCAATTCAGATACTTCTCAGGTTGCAGTTGGTGATACAATTTACTATAGAGTTATTGCAAGAGATGTTAATAATAATAAGGATTCTACATCACAATATGGTTTCAAGATTATTAACCAAGTAACCGTATGTATTGGAACTGGAAATACACTTGTGGGATATCCGTTCTATACCTTCTATATGGATAGTAAGACTCATATGCTTTATTTAGGTAGTGAAATTGGAGTTCCAGGGGGTGGTTCAATAACGAAGATAGGATTTAATATAGGGGCGATAGGTTCACCAGCAATGAGTGGATTCCAGATAAGGATGCAGAATACAACGATAACAACTATAACAGGATTTGTAACAACAGGTTCCTGGCAGACTGTATATACCTCATCTTCTTATTTACCATCAGGAACAGGCTGGCAGTATATTACTTTAACGACACCATTCCCGTATAATGGAACAAATCTTCTTGTTGAAGTATGTTTCAACAATTCCAGCTGGTCTTCAAATACAACAGTTAATGCAACCTCAGTATCCCCACAGAGGACGTTCCATCAATACGCAGATTTAAGTAGTGGAAGTGGATGTACAGATGCATTGTCATATACAACCAGTAATCCGCTATTACCGAATGTATGTTTAGTTATTAATCCAGGTGGTTCTGGAATTTCTAATTTCAATAATGAAATACCGGTTCGCTATGAACTTGGACAAAACTATCCAAATCCGTTTAACCCGGTTACCAAGATTAACTTCGCAATACCGAAACAAGGACTTGTAACCCTGAAGGTATATGATGTGCTTGGTAGAGAAGTTGCAACACTTGTTAATGAAGTAAAGACACCCGGCAATTATCTTGTTGACTTTGATGCATCAGAACTTGCAAGTGGTGTTTACTTCTATAAACTTGATGTTAATGGCTTCTCAGATGTTAAGAGAATGATGCTGATTAAGTAATCCGATTTATAAATTTTATAAAAAACTCCTTTCCGCTGAAAAGTGGAAAGGAGTTTTTTTTATAAATTTACTTACGAAATTATTTGAATGCTCTATTTCAATATCTGAAATTTTATTCACTTTTTATTTGTTTATTTTATCAATAGATTATTAATTATTTATTTATTAAATTATAGTTAAAAAATTTCACATCTTTTTATAATAAAAACATTTCTAAAAAATGAAAACTTTAAAGTTATCCCTTTCAATTATTATTTCTTTACTTATTGGTGGAATTATTTTTGCACAGGAGATTATATATTTATCTCCTATTCCTGATTCCAGATATAATATGGAGCAAACAAATATTATTATTGGTTATTCTGGTAGATTATCTAATTCCCAGATAAAATCTACACAGATTGATGTTTTAGGCTCAAAAACTGGAATTAAATCTGGTAGATTAATAGTGGTTGAAAATGATAAAAGTATTATTTTCATTCCTGATATTCCTTTTGCTACTGGTGAAAAAGTTACTGTAAATATTAATTTCCCTAAATTATCTTATTCTTTTTATATAAGAGAAAAAATTGCTCCTCAATTAACCACAAATGATATTATTAATTCTGAACTTAAAGAATTTAGTAATTCTATAAAACAAAGTTTTTCTGATGATATACCACAATTACGAATTATGCAGTATGGAGAAACGGCACCTGGATTTGTTTTCATTGCAAACTTTGGACCTTATTATTTCAATTCAACTTATTTGATGGTATTAAATAATAATGGTCAGCCCTACTATTCCAGACAGCTGTTATATAGGGGATATGATTTCAAAAAACAAAAAAATAATTTAATAACTTATTATGATGAACAATATCATCACTATAAGGCTATCAATCAATCAAATATAGTAGTGGATAGTTTTAAATGTGGTAATGGTTACAGTACGGATTTTCATGAATTACAGGTTATGAATGACGGTAGTGCCTGGTTAATGAGCTATGACGCTCAAGTTGTTGATATGAGTCAAATAGTACCTAACGGTGATACTGCGGCAGTGGTAACAGGTTTAATAATACAAAAAATTGATGATAAAAAAAATGTGGTATTTCAATGGCGCAGCTGGGACTATATACCAATTACAGATGCAAGATATGTAAACCTCACGGCACATCAAATTGATTATATTCATGGAAATGCAATTGAAATGGATAATGACGGAAACATAATGATTTCCTGCCGGCATACAGAAGCAATATATAAAATTAATACATCTACAGGAGAAGTTATATGGAGATTAGGTGGTACAAATAATGACTTCACTTTTATTAATGATACACTTGGCTTTTCATATCAGCATGATATAAGAAGACAGCAAAATGGAAATATTACTCTTTTTGATAACGGTAACCATCATAACCCACCTTTTTCAAGAGCAGTAGAATACCACCTTGATGAAAATCAAAGGATAGCAACTCTGGTTTGGGAATATAGACATACTCCTGAAATATATGCATCTGCTATGGGAAATGTACAAAGATTGCCAAATGGTAATACATTAATCGGATGGGGGTTAGATACTCTTACTTTGACCGAAGTTACCCCACAGGGAGAAATATTATATGAACTTTTCCTGCCTCAAGGACAGTGGAGTTACAGGTCTTTCAGATATGAATGGGAGCAGATTATTACTGGTAGTGAACCGAAGAATAATGAATTACCAACTGTATACCAATTATTACAAAACTATCCTAATCCATTTAATCCCGTTACTACAATCAAGTACAATATCCCCGAGGATGGTTTTGTAAATTTAGTTGTTTATGATATTTTAGGTAGGCAATTAGAAACACTTGTTAATGCTCATCAAACAGCAGGCACTTATTCAGTGACTTATGATTTTTCTAAGTTCTCTACCGGAATTTATTTTTACCGATTAAATGTTAATGGATTTTCAGATGTAAAAAGAATGATGCTGGTTAAATAACCCAGGAGTTTTAATTTTATTTTTCCTCTAGTTTTTGTATTTATTGTTAATACCAAATCTATTTTCTAAAATGAAAATAGATATTAACATATATATCTTTCATCATAAATTAATTCTCATTTATAAATATAGGGAAAAATTCCATTAAAACTTGAATACTATCTCATTTTAATCTAATGCAAAATGTATTTAACTTAGATTAAAAAAATGATATTTTTTTAGCAAGTATAAACAATATTATTAAAATGAAAAAAATATTTTTTCTATTTTTTATTATTTCTATTGGAGTGGTTAATGCACAAATCTATCAGGATTGGAAATGGTTGCACCAATCACCGCAGGGAAATGATTTAAGATGGGTGAAAATGTGGGACGTAAATACATTTTATGCTGTTGGGATGAATGGAACTTTTATAAAAACAACCAATGGCGGACAGAATTGGATTTTTCATCATTCAGCTGGAAAATTGGGTGGAATACCTTTGCAAAGAGCTAATATTTATAACGCCTGGTTTTTCAATCAGAACACAGGTATTCTTATTGGAAATTTAGGAACTATTATGAGAACAACAAACGGCGGTCTTTCCTTTGATAGTGTTGCTGGCAATCCCGCGCCTTCTAATGTGACTTTCAGGGGGATTTATTTTATTAATGATTTAACGGGATATGTGGTCTCTGGAATTACAAATTATAGATTAATGAAAACAACTGATGGGGGCTTAAATTGGTACGCTGGATATGGAAGTGCACCACCTTATTCTAATCCATATTTTATTTATGCTTTCAACGAGAATAAATTACTTGTGCTTAATCAATTAGGAGATATCTATATATCAACAAACGGTGGTCTACTCTGGAATAATTATTATTCAGGTACGAGTGTAAATCTTTATAAAACTGTGTTCATTAATTCTGACACAGGTTTTGTATGTGGGGACTGGGGCAGATGCAGATATACTACAAATGGTGGTTATAATTGGATTAATATGGCAGGTTCTATGTTGAGTCAGGATGTGCATTTCTTTGATATTGAATATAGAAACGGTGCTGTATATCTCACAGGCAACTCTAAATATATCTGGAAATCTTCTAATTATGGTTTAACCTGGGATACAATTCCTTTTATTGACCCTGGGGTTCTGCTTCCATGGGACAATTCTTATTACTCATCTGATTTTTCTTTCACTGGTGATACTATAATAACAGTTGGAGCTTACGGCTCAATACATCAAAAGCTTGGTGGTGAATATATTACACACAGTCAATACTTAAAAAAGGGTAGTTTAAGAGATGTAGTTGTTATTCCTTCTACTGGTGTGATAATTGCTGTTGGTAGTCCTTCAGTATCTACCACAAGTTTGACAACCCCTGATCAGATTTTAAGGTCTTCTGATAATGGCTTGCACTGGACTGTTATTTCTCCTTCTTCAAATTCGACCGCTGATTTTTATAGTATTGAAATGATTGACGATAATACAGGTTATATTTGTGGCAGTAAATCTGCCGTTTATAAAACTACCAATGCAGGTGTTAATTGGGATTCTTTAGTTATTCCAATTATTCCATCAAATTTAGTACTTTCAAAAGTTGATTTCGTTAACTCACAAACGGGATGGATTTTTTCCAGATATGCAACTGGCAACGATTCTTCAATTTTTAAAACTACTGATGGTGGTATGAATTGGTTTAAACAAAAATTCGGAACTATATCTGGAAGCGAAAATTCTGTGTTTAGTGCCTGTATGATTGATGCAAATACTGGCTGGTTACTTAATTCAAAACCAAGACCCTGGAAAACTACAAATGGAGGACTTACTTGGGACTCAACATCTCTCGGGGATAATTATCTTGCTGGTAATCTTTATGACATTAAAATGTTAAATGCTTTTACAGGCTATTGTGTTGGTTCTAACAATAGGGTATATAGAACAACTAATGGCGGAGCAACCCCCTGGAGTAATGTGAGCATTTCTTCTACTACTGTATTAACTTTATACACCTGTGAATTTATCAATTCATTAGAAGGAGTAGTTACTGGTTCCTATGGCTTTGCGTATTACACAACCAATGGAGGAGTTACCTGGATAAATAAAACAGTTTCTTCTGGCACAAGCGATATTTATGGCTCTTTCTTAACTCCAGATGGAAAAGTTTTTGCTGTATCGCTTTTGTCAGCGTGTATTTTTAAAAATTCAAATCTTATGTCGGTAGGTATTAATAATAAATTTGAACTTATACCTGATGAATTTGTTTTGAAACAAAACTATCCTAATCCTTTTAATCAATCAACAGTAATAAGTTATCACCTTCCATTAAGAACAAATGTAATATTAAAAGTATTTGATATTTCTGGTAGGGAAGTATCTACGATTATTAATACAACTCAGGATGCAGGTATTTATAATATTAGTTTTAATGCTGAAAATTTATCCAGTGGAATTTATTTTTATAGATTGCAGGCAGGTAATTTTTCTCAAACAGGAAAAATGATTTTAGTAAAATAAAAATTTGAAGTTATAAAAAAATAATTTTTTAATAATAAAGACAAAGTACTATGGCAAAATTAACAATAAAAGACTTAATTGAAAAAAATTTAATAAAAGGTAAAAGGATTCTGGTCAGAGTAGATTTTAATGTCCCTCTTGATGAAAACAGAAAAATCACAGATGATAAAAGAATCGTTGAATCGTTACCAACAATTAAGGCAATCGTTCAAAATAAAGGTAAATGTATTTTGATGAGTCATCTTGGAAGACCAAAAGGCGAAAAGAACAAAAAATTTTCACTTGATGTAGTTGCAGAACATCTTTCAAAGCTTTTAGGACAAAAAGTATTTTTTGCAGAGGATTGTGTTTCAGAAGATAATATTGAGTTAATTAATAATATGAAGGAAGGCGACATTCTGCTACTTGAAAATCTAAGGTTTTATAAAGAGGAAGAAAAGAATGATTCTGAGTTTGCTAAAAAGCTTGCTGCTTTTGGAGATATCTATATCAATGATGCTTTTGGTACAGCTCATAGAGCCCATGCATCAACAGAAGGTATAACGCATTATATTCAGACCTGTGCGGCGGGATATTTGATGGAAAAAGAATTACAGTACCTGTATTCTGCAATAGAAAATCCAAAACGGCCATTAATAGCAATTATAGGCGGTTCTAAAATTTCAGGTAAAATAGATGTACTGGAAAATCTACTAAATATTGCTGATACGATTTTGATTGGTGGTGGGATGATGTTCACTTTTTACAAAGCTCTTGGTTATGAAATTGGAAAATCTATTCTTGAAGAAGATAAAATAGAGCTTGCAAAATCTATTCTTGAAAAAGCAAAATCAAAAAACTTTATCTTACCTCCCGATATGATGATAGCGGAAAAAATTGAAAAGGGAACAAATGTAAAAATTGTTCCTGCTAACGGATTTCCAATTGATTTAAAGGATTGGGTTGGAGTTGATATTGGTACTGAAACAATTAAGAGATATAAGGATGAAATATTAAATGGCGCAACAATTATTTGGAATGGTCCAATGGGAATATTTGAGATTGATGATTTTTCAAATGGTACTTTTGAGGTAGCTAAAGCTCTTGCAGAAGCGACTTCAAAAGGAGCGATAACAATTGTTGGTGGTGGTGATTCGGCTTCTGCTATAAGTAAAGCAAATTTATCTGATAAAATTACCCATGTCTCCACTGGAGGAGGTGCATCACTGGAATTGCTCGAAGGTAAAAAACTTCCCGGTGTGGTTGCATTAACGGAAAAATAAATTATTATTCTGAGTTATTTTCTCTATCCATAACAGCAGCAGTGAATTCGCCTTCACAGGCAAGTTCACCGCCAAGTTGATTCTTGTATGCTTTCCCTACAATTTTAAATATATTTCTTTTAAAAGAGACAAGTTTCATTTCCATTATAAGCTGGTCACCTGGTATAACAGGTTTTCTGAATTTTACTTTTTCTATTCCTCCAAAATAAACAAGTTTCTTTTTCGGATCTCCTATTCTGTGCAATAGAAGGACGCTCCCACATTGTACCATTGATTCAACAATTAAAACCCCCGGCATAATTGGACGAGAAGGAAAATGCCCAAGAAAAAATGGTTCATTAACAGTAACATTTTTTATTCCTACAACTCTTTTATCGATTTCAAGTTCAATTATTTTGTCTATCATTAAAAATGGATATCTATGAGGCATAAATTCCAGAATAGCATTAATATCAAAAATCGCTTCTCCAGATTTTGTTGCTTGAAATTTTTTAACTAATTTGTGTTGTAAATATAATTTGCGTAACATCTTTGTAAATTCAACATTGGCTCTATGACCCGGACGAGCAGCAAGTATTTGACACTGTAAGGGGGCTCCTAATAATGCTAAATCACCAAGAAGGTCAAGTAATTTATGTCTTGCAGGTTCATTTTTAAATCTTAGCTCTTTGTCACTTAGGATACCTGTTTTTCCAATAAAGAATTCATCGCCCAGATTATACTTTTTTTTCATTTCCTCAAATTTATTAACATCAAAATCTTCATCAACGATTACAATTGAATTGTTTATATCACCACCTTTACCCAAGCCCTGTTCTTTTAACATTTCTATTTCTTTCAGAAAACAGAAAGTTCGCGCGGGTGCAAATTCTTTTTCAAATTCTTCTTCAAGATTAAATAACCCTGTATGTTGCACTCCGAGAGCTGGATTATTGAAATCAATTACTAATGTTATTCTAAAATCATCTTTTAGCGGAAGAGCTGCAATGTCTATATTGTTTTTTTCATCGTGATAGTGTACAAAATTTTCTACTACAAGATATTCCCGATTTGCACTTTGTTCAATAATTCCTGCATTAAGTAATGTTTCCACATAATACTTTGCACTACCATCCATTACAGGTGGTTCATTTGAATCAAGTTCTACTATTATATTATCTATTTGACATCCTGCAATTGCAGCAAGAACATGCTCAACAGTGTGGACTTCTGCATTATTTAATCCAAGATTTGTGCCTCTTGAAATATCTCTTACATGGTCTATATCGGCTGGAATTTCCGGTGAATTTTCAAGGTCAATTCTTTTAAACCTTATTCCATAATTCTCCGGTGCCGGTCTGAAGGTCATTGTTACTGGATTCCCGGTATGTAATCCTATTCCACTTAATGATGATGGCTTTGAAATAGTTCTTTGATTTTTTATCATATACTAAATCTTATTTTTCTTTCTGAAATTTTTTTAAGTATTCTATCAGCTCTGGTAGTTGACTTAATGCTGCTTCTTCTTTTAGTGCTATACGGTATGGTTTGCAGCGGTATCCCATATATATTCCAGGTTTTGTTATTGATTTAGCTACGCCAACTGTTGCACCAATAATTACATCATCACATATTGTTATATGTCCTACAAAACCAGTTTTGCCACCTATCATACATCTTTTGCCAATTTTTACTGAACCTGATATACCAACCTGTCCCGCAATAACGGTGTTTTCGCCTATATATACATTATGTGCCACCTGTATTTGATTATCAAGTTTTACTCCTTTACAAATTCTTGTTTCACCTATTGTTGCTCTATCTATTGTTGTATTACTTCCTATTTCCACATTATCTTCAATCACTACAATTCCCTTGTGAGGGATTTTTTTATAAGTACCATCTTCCTGTTTAGCAAAACCAAATCCATCACTTCCTATCACAACTCCGGAATGGATAATCACACAATTACCAATTTTACATTTATTATAAATTGATACATTTGGATAAATAATACAGTTATCACCAATTTCTACATCATTTTCAACTGTACAATTAGAGTAAATTTTTGAACCTTTTCCGATTTTTACTCTTTTACCGATTGAAGTAAAATTACCAATATAGACATCTTCACCTATTTGGCATTGTTCTCCTATGAATGAGTTTTCAGAGATGCCTATGTATTCATCTTCTTCCTTTGAGAACAATTCAATTAGCTCCAGAAAAGCTAAATAAGGGTCTGATACTCTTATTACCGTTAAATTTTCGGGCTTTTCTTTGTACTCAAAATCTTCTCTTACCAGTATAGCACCTGCTTTTGTATTTGAAAAATATTTTTTGTATAAAGGATTAGAAATAAATGTTATTTCATCTTCTTTTGCATTCTCAATTTTGGCAACATTGTTTATTTCTTTGTCTATATCACCGTCTGCAATTCCGTTAATGTGTTTTAATATTTCTAAGATTTTCATTTTTATAATTTATTAATCTTTTCCTTCAAGAACTCTTTGTACTTTTAATGTTATATCATATTTCTCATTAACATATAATAATAAAATACTGCTACTTCTATCAAAGATGTAATCAAAATCATCTCTTTTAGCAACAATTTCAATTGCTTTGAATATTTTATCATACACAGGTTTCATAAACTCATTTTGCTTCTGAAAATATTCTCCATTTTCACCAAATTTGCTTTGGCGGAAAGTTTCAATAGAGTTTTCTATATCTTTTATCTTTTTTTCCATTTCAGCTTTCATCTGGTCTGTCATAATTAATTTCTTCTTTTCGTAATCTTCTTTTGCCAGCTTTAGACTATCCTGTAAGGAACTTAATTCTCTCTGCCAATCCATAACTAAGTTATCAAGCTTCAACTTAGCATCTTTTGCTTCTTGCATATTTTCAATAATTTTTTTCGAATCAATATAGCCGACTTTTGTCTGGGATTTCGAACTGTGTGGATAAAATACTACTAATAAAATAAATAAGATTGCTGATTTTCTTAAAAATGATAATATTACTTTTTTTCTAAACACAGTTATTATATTTATTTAATGAACAATACTAATTATTTAAGTTTATCGAGGACCTTAAATGTTAAATCATATTCTTTATCACCAAATAATAAAACTCCATCAGCTTTATCAAATATAAAATTATATTTCAATTCCTTGGCGAGATCTTCTATTGCTTTAATGACTTTATCCTTAACAGGTTTAAAAAGCTCATTTGACCTATTTATAAGCATTTCTCTGACATTCTGTTTATAAGATGTAAGAGAGTCGTCAAGTATTCTTAATTCATTTTGTAGTAGATTCATTTCTTCGTTTAATGCCTTGATTTCAGCTTCCGATTTTATTTCGCCGGACTCAACCTTTTTTTGAGCATCTTCGTATTTAGCTTTAAACTCTTGCGCTTTAGTTTTTAGCTCATTCTCTCTTACCTGAATTGTATCAAGGTATTTTTTCTGTAGCTGGTCTAATTCTTCTGTAATTGCTTTGTATTCAGGTAGTTGTTTGATAATTACCTCACTATCAACAAAACCAATTTTTAAATTCTGCGCATAAGAATTTACTTGTAGTAACAATGTTGCTACAAAAATTGCGATTAACAAAGTTTTTAATTTCAATTTTTTTCTCCTTTTAATTATTAATATAAAAATTTTAAAATCCTCTACCAAATTGGAAATGGAATAACCATTTTGGATCTAAGTTATCCTCTATTTTTCTGTCAAATCCATATCCGAAATCAAACCCAATTAATCCTACCGCGGGTAAAAGTAATCTCATACCAAATCCAACAGAACGTCTTAAATCCAGAGGATCAGTTTTATTTATATCGGGCCAAACATTTCCAGCTTCAGCAAATGCAAGAATGAATATCGGTACCGGATCAAGAGAAAGTGGATACCTTAATTCAAGAGTATATTTTAAAGCAACTTTCCCTCCTACGGGGTCTATGTTGTTTCTTTTCGGTCCAACATTTCTATCATTATATCCTCTAAGCGGTATTGTATTATATGCAAGCCCATTACCACCCATATAAAACAATTCCGTCGGTGGTAAGTATTTATCTTTTCCGATTGGGTTTATGTAATAGAAATTAAAATTACTATATAATACAAGTTTAGTGTTTCTAATTAAAGGTGTATATAATTCGGCAGTGAAAATATTTTCAATAAATTCAAGATTACCGGGTAAGAAGGGTCCACCTGATAATTCAGTTGTATTTGCCACCTTTGTTCCGCTTATTGGGAAAACTGGGTCGAAGACAGTAGAACGGGAAATTGTTTGCCTTATGCTAAATTGTGTTCTTATTCCTGTTTCAAAATATCCACCGCCGTTGATAACATTAGTTCTCTGAAATTTAAGAGACCAATCACCACGGAAGAAGTCATCAGGCCACTTAAATCTTCTACCGAAATTAAGAATTGCACCAGTCTCCCTTACATCATAATAATAAGTTTGTCTGGTATCATATAAGTTTAAGCCAAGTAAGGTGGGTGTATCAAATAACCATGGCTCTGTAAATCCTATATTAAAAGTTCGATAAGTACCACCTTCCCCAAACTGCCAGGAAAAGTTTAAAATCTGTCCGCCACCTCCTGAAAATGGCTCAGTTATATCGAAATTATTAAATGTTAAGCCAATTGCTCCTGTTAATCCGAAGTATCCGCTATAACCAACTGATGCATTAAATTGATCAGAAGAACGTTCAGAAACAATAAATTTTAAATTAACAGTTGAATCATTAGCAAGAGAAATATCCTGCGAAAGCTTTTCAGGATTAAAATAATTTAATGCATTTAATTGTTGTAAACTTCTTTTAAGATTACTCCTTGTAAAATAGTCACCTGGAATTGAATATAATTCCCTTCTTATGACTTTATCTTTTGTCTTATCGTTTCCTTCTATGCTTATTAATCCAAGTTTGAATTGATTATTCTCAGTAATTTCTATTATTAAATTTACCTGATTTGTACCTACTGGTTCTTCTTTCAATTCCGCTGAATATGCCAGATAACCTAAATCATAGTAAAGCGAACTTATATCAGTTTCGCTTTCATTTCCGTATAAGTTTGAATATATTTTTTTATAATTATAAACATCCCCTTTCTTAACATCTAATCTTGAAAATAAAACAGAATCTGAATATAGTTTATTACCCTTAAATACAATATTATTTACATAATATTTTTTACCTTCATAAACTTTTATTTTAATATTTACATCTTCTCTCGTATCTGAGAATTGTAAATCTACTGATCTTATTTCAGCATCGCGGAATCCATTTTCTTTGTAATAATTGATTATTAATTCTTTATCTGCATCTAATTTTTCCTTATCATAGTTTGCACTTTCCCAGAATTTCCACCAGACTTTTTCAGAGGTTTCCATTGCTTTTTTTAGCTTGGAAGATTTTATTTGAGTATTACCTTCAAAAATAATATTTCGCACCTTTACTTTGGTTCCCTCATTAATTTTTACTCTCACTCTTGCTTCGTTATTTGATGATAACAATTTATCTACTTTTACTTCTGCAAGAGAGTAGCCCTCAGATATGTAATATTTTTGAATGTAATATTCTATATCTTTAAGTTTTTGTTCTGTAACTACCTGACCCGGCACTATGTCAATTTTTGCTTCTATATCGGACTGCGATATTTCATCACAACCAGAAATTGTTATACTTTCAACACGCGGGAGTTCTTCAACTTCAATTGTTAGAAACACTTCATCACCAATTTTTTTCTCAACATAAAGTTTTATGTCATTAAACAAATTCATTGCCCATAGATTCCTTATAGCATCGCGTGTATCATCTGAAGGTATAGATATTTCTGCTCCAATTTTCAGACCTGTATATGCTATAATTGTTTTTGAATCTATTGTTTTATTTCCTTTTACATAAATATCCTTTATTTTGTATACAACGGGTTCCTGAGAATAACAGTTATTTATAAAAGTTAATGTAATTATAAGTAAAAGTATAAATTTTATGGATTTTTTCTTCATTCTTTTTACCGCCTTATTTGTTCACTTGTTAATCCAAATCTTCTTTCTCGATTTTGAAATTCTCTTATAGCTCTGTATAGATGCTCTCTTCTGAAATCTGGCCAGAATGTGCTGTCGATGTATATTTCTGTGTATGCAATTTGCCACAACAAGAAGTTACTTATACGAAATTCACCACCGGTTCTGATTAATAAATCAGGGTCTGGTATATCCTTTGTTGATAAATATTTTCTGAATACATTTTCATTAATATCTTTCAGACTGATTTTCGAGTTTTCATAGTCGCACAGAATTTTCTTTATTGCTGTTATTATATCCCACCTTCCGCTATAACTGATAGCAAGGTTTAAAGTCATCAGTTTGTTGTTTTTAGTCTTTTCTATCGCTTCATTAAGTTCTTTTCTAACAATATCCGGTAAAGTGTTCAGGTCTCCTGATGCAATTAATTTCACATTATTCTCATGAAGCTTATCGGTTTCGTCTTTTAGTGCTTTTATTAATAATTTCATTAAAACTGTAACCTCTGATTTGGGTCTCTTCCAATTTTCTGTGGAAAAAGTATAAAGTGTTAAATATTTTACTCCGAGCTGTCCACAGGCTTCAACAATATCTCTAACTGATGTTACTCCCTGCCTGTGTCCAAAAACTCTTGAGTATCCTCTCTGTTTTGCCCACCTACCATTGCCATCCATAATAATTGCAATATGGCGGGGTATTGCACCTGATTTTTTTAACTCTTCCTGTTTCTTTCTATCTTTTTTTGTTGGTTCTACCAATTTTATTTTATTAATTTATTTACATAAAAATTATTTATTTTGTTCCTGTTATCCGATTCTCATTGCTTCTCTTACTTCCTTCATTGTGTTTGATGCTACCTCTTTTGCTCTGTTTTCACCTTCCTTTAATATTTCAATGACTTTGACTTTATTATTTTCTAATTCTTTTCTCTTTTCTCTTATATCACCAAAGAAATTAGCAATTTTTTCTGAAATTTTCATCTTACAATCAACACAGCCAAGTTGACCGGTTGAGCAGCCATGGTGTATTTCCATTTGTTCAGATGGATTAAATTTTTTGTGATATGTATATACCAGACAGATATCAGGATTCCCTTTATCTCCTTTTCTTAATTTATTTGGGTCTGTGAATGCTTTTCGCATTTTACTTTTTATTGTGTCTAAATCATCTGAGATTAAAATTGTATTACCAAGAGATTTACTCATTTTTGTTTTTCCATCAAGTCCTGGTAACCTTGAGAACTTAGTTAATTTTGGTTCCGGAATTGGAAAAATTTCTTTATTGTTTTCAAGTTTATATCTTTCATTAAAAAGTCCCGCTATGTGCCGTGTAATTTCTATATGTGGTACCTGATCTTCACCAACGGGAACATATTCTCCTTTATACAATAATATGTCAGATGCCTGTAAAACAGGATATCCAAGATGACCGTATGATATGGTTTGCAGATGGAGGTCCTTTATCTGTTCTTTCAAGGCAGGATTTTTTTCAAGGCGGGCTTTTGTAATTAGCATTGAAAAAATCAAAAATAATTCTGTATGCTCTTTTATTTGTGATTGACGAAAGATTGGTGATTTTATCGGGTCTATTCCGCTGGCTATCCAATCTATTACCATATCAATTGTATCATCGAATATATTGGAAGTATCTAAATTTGTAGTTAGAACATGATAATCTGCTATTAAATGATAGTTTTGGAATTCATTTTGCAATTCTACCCAATTTTCTAATGCCCCCACATAATGTCCAATATGCAGTTTCCCTGTGGGTCTCATTCCAGATAAAATAACTTTCTTTCTTGTATTCATTTTATAGAATCTACTTTTATTTGAAAAATCTTTTCTCCTTTTTTACTCATTTTATATTTTTCGCGGGCAACCTGCTCAAGTTTTTTATCGGATGTTTTTAGCTCATTTATTTCATTATCTAATTTCACGCCTTCGAGTGAATCCTGTTTAATCTTTTCTATCAACTCTTTATTCTCTTTTTCAAGTTTTGCCCTTGATAACAAACCTTTATCGTTGAAGACAAAAAAAGTGATTAGTATGACTATAAATATTATTACTATCAATAGCATTTTATGGTACTTGATGAACCTGAAAATTTTCTTAATCAAACTTTCTTTTTGGCTTTCGGTAATCAAACTTATAGATATTTATTAATAGATAAATTAATAATTTTTTCAACTAATTGATTAAAATTTTCTCCTGCTACTGCAGCGGATTTCGGTACCAATGATAACTCCGTCATACCAGGTAATGTATTAACTTCAAGGCAAAATGCGTTGTCATTATTATCAACAATAAAATCTACTCTTGAATAAACTTCACATCCAAGAGAGTTGTGAGCTTGCAATCCCAGTTCCTGAATTTTATTCCATAACTCAGTTGATATTTCTGCGGGACAGATGTATTCGGTCATACCTTTTGTATATTTATGCTTAAAGTCATAATAGCCATCTTTCGGTTTTACTTCTATTACTGGATATGCACATTCTCCTATTATTGGAACAGTAATTTCTCTTCCTTTGATGTATTTTTCAAATATAACTTTATTTGTATAATTTAATGCAAGCTTTAATGCTGAATTCAGCAATTCAATATTATCTTCAAAAATAATTGTTAGCCCTACTGTACTTCCTTCATCAGCTGGTTTTACTACAAATGGAATACCAATATTTTTCTTAATTTCAGAATATAGATATTCAAGATTTTTTATTTCCTTTTTTTGTACAGTCATCCATTCGGGGGTGGGAATGCCATTATACTTGAAAATAATCTTTGAAATTGATTTATCCATTGCAATTCCTGATGCCATAACTCCTGAGCCTGTATATTTTATGCCTTTTGATTCCAGCAATGCCTGAAATTTTCCATCCTCACCAAATTTTCCGTGTAGCCCAATAAAAACCAAATCAATATTTTTAAATATCTCTGAATCAATACACTTTAATATTTTATTTTGTGTATCTCTTTTTAACTTTTCTAAAGTTTCTGCTGTGGGATATTCATTAGTATATATTGAACTGAAAATTATATTTTCATCAATTTTTTCATCTCCATATATGGGGTCAATAACAGTAACATTATGTTTATTCTCTCGTAAGGCTTTTAAAAGACTTTTCCCAGAAGCCAAAGATATATGCCTCTCTGAAGAATAACCGCCAACTATTAAAGCAATATTCAAATTTTTTGATTTAAACATTAAATATACTTAAAATTAAATTCTTTTTAAATATTTAATTTTATGCATTTTATTTAAGTACTTATGAAATCATAATCTTGATATTTTGACTTTTTTGAAAATTATATTAATTTTATCTTTCTTAAAAAAGTATTAAAGCAGATTTACACATACACACTAACTATTCTGATGGCAAATATAATATAGTTGATGTTATAGATTTGGCCAATTCTCAGAAAATTCAGGTAATTAGCATTACAGACCATGACTGTATTAATGGAGTAGATTTAGCTATAGAAAGATGCAATAAATTCGGTATGAAATTTATTCCAGGGATTGAATTCAGTACAGACTTTGATGGAAAAGAAATACATATAATAGGTTATGGAATAGATTATAATAATAAAGAATTGAAGAAAATTATAAATGAACAAAATACAAGAAGAGTAATAAGATTTAAAAAAGTGATACAAAAATTAAATTCGTTGGGATTTAAAATAGATATTTCAGAGTTAGACGATTTGTTTTCTGAATCCAAAGCTCCAGGGAGAATGCACATTGCAGAAATGCTAAAAAGAAAAAAGTATGTAAAAAGTATTGGGGAAGCTTTCAATAAATATATTGGAGATGCCTGCATAGCAAATGTAAAAAAAGAGAATTACTCTACTGCTGAAATAATAAAATTAATTAAAAAAATTAATGGTATTGCTGTTATTGCTCATCCGGAAAAAAATTCACTAAAGGGCAAACTCTCAGAAGTTATTCAATTGGGTGTGGAAGGTATTGAAATAGTTCATCCTTCTCATAATAAAAAGACAATTGAGTTTTATGATAAATTTGCTGATACTTATGCCTTAATTAAAACAGGTGGTTCGGATTTTCATGGTAATTCAAATTTTGAATTGAAAAATCTTGGCAAATATGTTATAAATCTGAATACTAACTTTTTTGAAAAATATTTTTTAAATTAATTTTTTATGAAAGAATTAGAAGGTAATATTAATTCAGAAGCAACCCCTTATGCAAGAATTGCAATTATCGCAAGTAAATTTAATTTTTATATTGTAGAGAGACTCTTAAAAGGGGCATTAGCAGGATTAAATCAGTTGGGGATTAAAGATCAGGATGTAACAGTCATTTATGTGCCCGGGGCTTTTGAGATTCCCGTTACATACAGAGTTTTATGTGAATCTAAAAGGTATAACGGAATTATTGTTTTAGGTTGTGTTATAAAAGGAGAAACAGCACACTTTGAATATGTTGCAGGCCCTGTTAGTGACAGTCTGAATAAATTATCTTATGAATACAAAATGCCAACAGGGTTTGGGGTGCTTACCTGTTATAATGATGAACAGGCACTCGAGAGAAGCCAGATTAATCCTCCTACAAAAGAAAGTAACAAAGGTTTTGAAGCCGCTCTTGTTACTCTGGAAATGTATAATTTACTTAAGAAGCTTTATTGATTACTCTCAACATTTGCTTGTGAATTAAGCCGTTGGTTGCCAAAATTTCTTTACAATATATAGAGTAATTTCTCCCCTTAAAATCTGTAATCATACCACCGGATTCTTTCAAAATTAAGTATCCTGCTGCAGTATCCCAGGGGTTTAAACTATATTCCCAGAATCCGTCAAATCTTCCACAGGCAGTCCAGCATAAATCAAGTGCTGCAGAGCCGATTCTTCTTACAGGTATATCCATATTAACAAATTTTGAAAAAACTTTTGCGGGGTTATTTGGGTTTTTACTGGTGTTGTATGGAAATCCTGTCACCAATAATGATTTCTGTAAATTATTTTCTTTTGAAACTTTTATTCGTTTTTTGTTTAAATATGCTCCTTTTCCTTTTTCAGCAAAAAATTCTTCTCCTGATATCGGATTATATACTAAACCCATAAAAATTTCGTTGTCTTTTTCAATACCAACTGAAATGCAGAAAATTGGAATACTATGTGCATAATTTACTGTCCCGTCTAATGGATCAATAATCCATTTTATTTCTTCTTCTGCATCTACTGCTCCAATTTCTTCTGAAAGAATGTTGTGGTCAGGGAAATTACTTTTTATAATATTTATGATTTTCTCTTCAGATTTTTTATCTACTTCAGTAACAAGATTTGATATAACATCTTTGCTCTCTATTTTAAATTTTTTCTGAAAGTATGATTTCAGAATTTTTCCCGATTCATAAACAGCTTTATATAGTGTTTCCTTTATTTTATTCATTTAATTTTCTTATTCTTTTAATTCTACGACTAAACCATCGTAACCCAGGCGAATGTTTTCCGGTAAGTTTTTATTTATTTCTTTATGATTTAAATCATGAGTTATATGTGTGAAATAAGTCATTTTAGGCTTGAACATCTTTGAAATTTCTATTGCTTGCTTAAGATTAAAATGTGTTGGATGTGGTTTGCGTCTTAAAGCATTTATAATTAGTAAATCAAGATTTTCGAATTTCTCGTATTCACTCTCAGGTATAAAACTACAATCGGTGATATATGCAAACTTAGAAATTCTGTAGCCAAATATTTTTATCCTGCCGTGAAATACTTCAATTGGAATTATCTTTGTCCTTTTTATATAAAAGGGTTCATTTTTTATTGTATGTATATTCACAAGGGGAACAGCTTTATATCTGATTAATTCTTCATCAAAAATATATCTAAATGTAATTTTTATTTCTTCTATTGTTGCTTTATTCCCATATATATCTATGTATTTGTCAAGTCTTTGATTTATTTGTCTTAAGTCATCCATTCCAAAAATGTGGTCAACATGATGATGTGTAAATAATACAGCATCAATATCAGTAATTTTTGATTTCAACATTTGTTGCCTGAAATCAATAGAAGTATCAATTAAAATTTTTGCATCTTTTGTTTCTATAAAAGCAGATGCCCTTAATCTTTTATCTTTTGGATTTTTTGATTTGCAGGTTTTACATTTACAACCTATGAGTGGTATTCCCTGAGAAGTCCCTGATCCTAATATAATAACCTTCATAAAAAATTAAACTAAGGTGGTATTTTCAATCAATTCTCTTATTCCTGGTTTGATAAATATATTTTCGATTGGTAGTTCTGAAAGATTTTGAATTAAAAATTTTATTTTTTTATCCTGGTCTAAATTTTTATTTAACAAAAGGATTTTTTGATTTCTTAACAGACAAAAGCCATCTTTAAAATATCCTTTTTCAATTCTTACAGTAAACTCCAGTTGTTCGTATAAACTTATGAGTTCCTTTATCAGTGCATCTTTTTTTTCATCTGTTTTTTTCTCTTTTATTTTCCTTATTATTCTGCCCATTGTGAATATTTTTTATAAATCTATTATATCATCTTCTTCGTGCATATTGTACTCATAAGCATATTTCTTTTGCGCCTCATCATCTTTTTTCAATTCCTCTTGAGTTTTTTTCAATGGTTGAAAAATTGCAATGAATATTGCTGTGTAATAACTCAATATTGCAATCCAGGGAACACCTTTTAAAAACCCAACCCTTTCTCCGAAAATCCTTAGTAATTCATCTCGCTCTCCTGGATTGGTCATAAATAGCATATAAAATTTATAATCCAGATATATGTTATAAAATTCTACAGGTGAGAATACAAAAAATAGCAATGAACACATTATCAACCAAACATTTTCCCTGTAATGGGTTTTATAGGTTTTTAGAAATAGAATAGCCGAAATAAATGTAATTATATATCCTATTGCTACTAAAACAGATGAATAAGAAAGCAATCTAAATATTGTTCTTTCTTCATCTGGTGGAACATTTAATCTAAAACTAAATTCATCAAAACTGAGTAACTCATTGCCAATAATCACTCTTATATTATGACCTCCTAACCATATAATTGATGCAACTATTAGAAGGAATAACCAAAAACGAGCCTTTTTACTCAAAATGAATAATTGATTTTTATAAAATTATTTAAATTAGTTTCTAAAATCAATTTAAATGAACTGTGATTAATAAATTTCTGTTTTATTATTTGTGATTATTATATGTATTCATTCTATTATTAAATATATGTATTTTTAAACATAAATTATCGAATTATGGAAAAAATAAAAATCGATTTATCTGCGATCAATGATCCTATTTTAAACAAAAGTCTATCTCAACTGGATTTTATTTATGGAGCGTTTAAAAGTAACGGTAAGATTAGATTGGAAATTGGTATTTCAGATTTGTCATATCCCGCTATTGAGCAGTACAGAGAAGAAATAAGAAGGGAAGTACTCAGGCAGTTTCCGGATATAAATCAGGTTGAAATTAATTATAAACTTGGTATTGTTAACCACAAGAACAAACAAAAAGAGGAGATTCTGCCAGGAGTTAAGAATACAATTGCTATTGCATCCGGAAAGGGAGGTGTCGGAAAATCAACAATCGCAGTTAATCTTGCTTTAGCGTTAGTGCAGGAAGGTGCCTATGTAGGATTAATTGATGCTGATATTTATGGACCATCTATTCCATTAATGCTAAATATAAATAAAAGACCCGCTGTTGCTGTAATTAATGACAGAAAGATGTTGATACCGGTTGAAAAATTCGGTCTGAAAATTATGTCTATAGGATTGCTTGTTGATTATGATACTGCTGTTGTCTGGCGGGGTCCTATGGCTTCTTCTGCTTTAAGGCAATTTATGGTAGATACTCACTGGGACAAACTGGATTTTCTATTATTTGATATGCCACCTGGAACAGGAGATATTCAGTTAACTTTAAGTCAGGTTATTCCTTTAACAGGTGCAATAATTATTACTACTCCGCAGGAGATTGCTGTTGCAGATGCAAGGAAAGGTCATTTAATGTTTCAGAAAGTAAATGTTCCCACATTGGGAATAATAGAAAATATGAGCTATTACTTGAAAGAGAATGGTGAGAAAGATTATATATTTGGCAAAGGTGGTGGAAAACTCTTATGTGAAGAAAATAATTTAACTTTTTTAGGTGAAATTCCTATTAATACTGCTATCAGAGAAAAGGGCGATGAAGGCAATCCTATTGTAAATTCTCTACCTGATTCTATGGAAGCAAAAATTTTCAGAGATATTGCAAGAAAAATTATTCTTGATTTGAATAAAAGAAATTCTGATTCTGATTCAAATCAGGAATTAGAAATTGAAATGGAGGATTAAATTGAAAAAAATAACTTTAGAAGAAGTAAAAACTGTTGTTGAGAAAATAAGACCATACCTTCAACAAGATGGTGGTGATGTTGAGGTTGTTAATGTTACTGATGATAATATTGTTGAAGTTAGATTAGTTGGTGCCTGCCGTGGATGTCCAATGAGTATGATGACTTTGAGGGCTGGAATTGAAAGATTTATTATGATGGAAATTCCTGAAGTGAAAAGAGTGGAATCAGTTTCTTAAATATAATTTATTCTGTTAGATTTTCCGGCTTCCCTAAATCTTTAAACTTACTATCGCCTGCATTAAAGCCATAAATTACCTCCCCGTTATTTACAAGGTTTAAGTATAAATCAATAACATCATAATATTTTACTGGAATATTTAATTCAAAAAACTTTTTTGATATTATATGGATTCCGTTAAAAGCAAAATTATATTTATTTAACTCCATACCGCTCGCTCTTCCTATTAATTTCATCTCTTCATTAAATCTTAGATATCTTGTTGTGGCTCGCTTTTGTACGAGAATAGTTGCAAGGGGTTTTTGTTTCTTATGAAAATCTATCATTTTATTTAATTCAAAATCTGTAAAAACATCAACATTACAAATAATTGAAAATTCAGATTTTTTTAGATATTTACCCGCATTCAAAATACCTCCGCCAGTGCCGAGTATTTCTGGTTCATAAATACTGTGAATTTTTATTCTAAAATTTTCAGCAAATGTATCAATTTTTTCGTTTATTTTATCAGGCAAGTGATGAATATTTACTATGATTTCATCTACTCCCAACTCTTTCAATCTTTCTATCTGATAGACAATAAGGGGTTTTGATTTATATTCTATCAATGCTTTTGGAATTATATCTGTTAATGGTTTTAACCTTGTTCCAAAGCCAGCAGCTAATATCATTCCTTTCATACTGGAAAATTATTAAATGTAAGATTAATATTAAACTCTTTTCGATTTATTTTGTTATGTATAATAAAGATAAAATAGATTAATTTTACAAATAAGGATAAATTATGATTAAGAGATTAAGAAATATTCATACTGATAAAAAATTTTTAAAAGAAGAAATTATTAGATTAAAACACGAGTTAAATGCTGTTTTACTTGTACACTATTATCAGGAAGAAGAAATTCAGGAACTCGGTGATTTTATTGGAGATAGTTTGCAACTTTCACAGGAAGCAGCAAAAACTCATGCTGATGTAATAGTTTTTGCAGGAGTACATTTTATGGCGGAAACTGCAAAAATTCTTAACCCAGATAAAAAAGTATTAATTCCGGATTTAAACGCTGGTTGTTCTCTTGCTGAAGGGTGTCCAGCGGATTTATTAAAGAAATTCAAGGAAAAATATCCTAATCATATTTTGATTACATACATCAATAGTACAGCAGAGGTAAAAGCCATCTCGGATATAATTTGCACATCCTCAAATGCAGAGAAAATAGTTAGAAGTATTCCAGAATCTCAGAAAATAATTTTTGCTCCAGATAAAAACCTTGGAAAATATATTTCTAAAAAAACAGGGAGAGATATGGTCCTATGGCCCGGGTCCTGTATTGTCCATGAAACATTCAGCGAGAGTAAAATTTTAAAGTTAAAGTTAGAAAATCCTGATGCAGATATTATTTCCCACCCCGAGTGTGAAGAAAATATATTAAATATTTCTGATTTCATCGGCTCTACGAGTTCTTTGCTTAATTATGTTATTAAAAGCCCGAAGAAAAAATTTATCGTGGTTACAGAACCTGGTATTCTGTTTCAAATGCGGAAAAAAGCTCCAGAAAAAGAATTTATTCCTGCTTTACCAGAAGCGGGATGTAACTGTAATAATTGTCCCTATATGCGATTAAATACACTTGAAAAATTATATCTCTGTATGAAAAACGGATATCCAGAGATAAAAATTGATGAGGAATTAAGGCAAAAAGCATTAAAGCCTATTCAGAAAATGCTTGAATTAAGTTAACTCCATAACATAAAAAAACAATTCTTTTTAGACTCGCTAAATAAGCCGGATTCTGTGACCGCATAAAGCGGTTAACAATCATTAATCTTAACGAGAGCATTACTGCTTCGTTTAACGCGGCTTACCCAGAGAGTATCTCAAGCGAGCAGACCTTGAACTCTCTTGCTTAGCCTTGCTCCGGATGGGGTTTATCAATCCCAGAAATTGCTTCCTGAATGGTAGGCGCTTACCCTGCCGTTTCACCTTTATTCTGGCACGCAGCCAGAAAAGTTTGCTTTTCTGTGACACTTTCCGTACTTTGTTCCTTTGGGAACAAAGCCCCGGGAATTTCTCCCGGCATCCCTGCTCGTTTGGAGTCCGGACTTTCCTCACTCATTTCTTTTTATGAGCGCGATTGTTTATAGCGAGTCTAAAAAGAACTGTTTTTTACTCCTTTATATGTGATTCATCAATGAGTATTCTACCACAGGATTGGCAGGTATATATTGCCGCTGCCATCCTTATTTCTATTTCTCGCTGAGGAGGAATAGAATTGTAGCACCCTGTGCAATTTCCTCTCCTCACAATTGCAATAGCTTCACCTCTATAGCTGCTGTTTATCCTTTCATATAAACTTCTTGTTTCGCTGTCGAGTTTCACCAAATATGCTTTTCTACTTTTAATTAATTCGGTTTCTTCTTCTTCAAACTGTGCATTCAAATCATCAAGCTTGCTCTGACAATCATCTCTCTCTTCTATAAATTCATCAAGTTTTTCCTTATCTGCTTCTATTTCCTTGCTTAAGGCTTCTTTTAAGCCTGAAATTTCTTTTAATCTTTTCTCATTTTTATCAAGCATATCAAAACACTCATCAATCATTTTTGAAATATCATCATATTCCTTATTTGTTCTTACATTGTATTTCTGTTCATCGTATTTATTTGCTCGTTCTTCAATCTTTTTATTTTCTTTTATTAACTTTTTCTCTTCTGAGTTTAATAGTTCTAAATTATTTTCATTCTCTTCAATTCGTTTTTCATAAAAATTTATTCTTTCTGTCAAATCCTCAATTTTCTCTGGTAGGTCCCCTTTTTCTTCTTCAATATCTGCTAATTCCTCATCTATTTTCTTTAGTTTGTATAAAATTGCAAGTTTTCCTGAAAAGTCAATTTTCCCGTTTTCATCCTCTTTATCATAAAACTCTAAAATACGTGAACCTGAATCCTCATCTGAAGATTGGTCATCTAACCTATCCATTTGGTCGTCGTAGTCTTTATTTTTGATTTCATTCATAGTTAAATCTTTTTAAAAATAATTTTATTCTTTAAAACTGATATGATTAAATTACATCTGTGCTTAATCGCTAACTTAATAATGTCCTCAGTAATTTCCGGAATCTCACCAAGTAGAAAATTCTTTGTTACTAAATTGAAAGCTAAATCTTTTGCTTCTATATTTTTCTTAATTCTCTCAATAATATTTGATAATTTGATTGGTTGCTTCAAAATTACATTAACTAAAAACGGATTTTTTTCTCTTTTAATAAATTCATATACCTCATATGCTACTTCTTCATAAGGATGATTTTTTAATAATGCATCCAAAACATCATCGAGATTATCAAAATCACATTCCATCTCGAGCCTAACCTCTTCTTCAAAAGAAATTTTTCCTTCTTCACCTTTAAATGGTTTGGAATTTTTTAAAGGACGGTAAGTACCTAATCCTTTCATTCTGAATGAGCATAAATCATAATTACCTATTATACCTGCACCTGCATTACCCATATCAAAAGTTAATTTGTCCACAAATTCCAGTGGCACATAAGTAACTATCTTATATTTCTTTTTGTATTCGTATTTTAAAGGGATTATACTTTCGATTAATGATTTCTCAATTACCTTTAATGGTTTGTAGTTTTTTAAGTGTTTCATTCAAATTTGCATAAAAAAAGTGTATCTTTTTTGAGATACACTTTTTTGAAAATATTCTTTAAACTCTCTATTGCAGTTACAAACTTTAAATAATACAATATAAATTGCATAATTACAAATTATACTTTTTTTATATAAATATCAAGATAATTTATATTAAAAATCTGTATTTATTTTATCACCTAATTATATTTCTTAACTATATATTCTCAGAGAATAGTCCTGTATCTCTATCCTCAAATGTGGAATCGATTCAACTTAGGTATTAAATACTCTCATTTCGATGCGGAACCGAGTGCAGTATCAGTTGAAAACAGTTACTTTGAAATTTTTCTTTTGGTGATAACAAAGCCTTGATATCCTGATATTTATTTGTGTTCCTAAAATAAAATTTGTGAAATCTAACAAGTATATCAAGTTAATCTGAAATTATTGGTTTTAGTAAGAGAGAGTATTTAATTCACCCTTATATTTTTTTGCATTTTATCTGTGTGTCACTTTATTGTTATTATTGGTAATCGGAAAAACAGATGGAAAAATAAATATTAATATATTGATAGGGTTTTGAGAAGTGAAGTGGTTTTGTAAGAAAAAATTTTAAATTTGGTTATATAATTTCTTTATTAATTTCTTTAAAGGCTCTGCATTTTGTAGTATATAAAAATGTATTGCTGGGACATTACTATTTAGTAATTCTTGGCATTGTTTATATGCCCATTCAATTCCAATATCTATTACATTCTCTCTTTTTGATTCGAGTATTTCTTCTGTAAGTTCAACAGGTATTTCTATATGGAAATCTTTTGGTATCGTTTTTAACTGGCTCTTTGATGTTATCAATTTTAAGCCTGGTATTATTGGCACATTTATACCGTTTTCTCTACACTGTTTTACAAAATTAAAATAATATTCATTTTTGAAAAACATCTGCGTAACAATATATTCAGCACCAGCTTTTACTTTTTCTTTTAGATAAAATATATCTGTCTTCATATTTGGAGATTCAAAATGTTTTTCTGGATAGCCAGCCACACCAACACAAAAATCTGTCGGATTCGCATCAAGTAAATCTTCTTCAAGGTATTTACCTTTGTTCATATTAATTATTTGACGAACAAGGTCAACTGAATATTCGTTACAGGATTTGCCGAGAGGAATCGGCTTCTTGTATGAAGTATCGTCACCTCTTAATGCAAGTACATTTTCTATTCCGAGGTAATTTAACTCAATTAATGCATCTTCAGTTTCTTCTTTGGTAAACCCTCTGCACAATAAATGTGGGACAGTATCAATGTTATATTTATTTTTAATTGCTGCACAAATTCCAATCGTACCAGGCCTTTTCCTTTTTATTTTCTTTCTAATGCCAGAGGGGGTTTCTTCATAATAAACTTCTGCTGCATGAGAGGTAACATCAATAAAAGGTGGTTTTAGTTTTATTAGTTCATCAATAACTCTGAAAAGTTGATTTATATCTCCTCCTCTGAGTGGAGGAATAATTTCAAAACTAATTAATGTTCTGCTTGCTTTGTTTAAATAATCAATTACTTTCATAAATTAATTTTCAATTATTTCAGATGGCGTGTATACATCAGGGCGAACACAATTCTTATCTTCGGCTAAAATTTTATTTTCACCTGTTTTTAAATTTAAATTGCAAATAATTGTATAATCTCCTTTATCAACATCATAAATAATATTATTATCATCGACCCATCTGAAATATCCAACATTGGAACCATAGGTTTTAAGATACTCAAGGTTAGATCCATCAATATCTATAAGGCATAATTTAGTTTTTTCATTTTCTATTGCAATAAATGCAATTTTTTCTCCATCCGGAGAAAATCTTGGTGCATCTGCGCTTTTTATACCTTTTGTTAGAGGTTTTTCAACTCCATCTTCGTAGATGTATATTGTACCGTTTAAATTTTTATCAAAACTTGAATAAACAATTTTGCTGTTATCTGGAGAAATATCAGGATTCATATTAGCATTTTTATTTTTACTAACTGAGTACAGAGCATTGTCCGTTGTGTCGTAGAGGTCATACATCATAACAGCTTTTCCGTTTTCAGTATAAGTAGCAAAAGCTAGCCACCTACAATCTTGTGAGAGTACCTGTTGATTTGCATAACTCTCAGGACCTAAAAGATATAATTCATCTTCTCCAAGTATTTTAACATAAATTGTCAATACTCCATCAATATCAGTATTGAACATAATAATATTATTATCACAGAAGAATGAAGGATTTGTACCATCGCAAAGATAGACAGGTTCATCAGCTGATTCATCTGTTATATTTTCAATTAGAAATATTCCTGGTGAAGACTTATCATCTTCTGTGTAGAAAACTATTTTAGTCCCATCAGGAGACCATTTTGGATAAATGCAGTCATATGGTAAATTGGTTAATTGCCTTTTATTCGAACCATCAAAATCCATAATAAAAATCTGAAGAAGTCCATTTGGTGTGTTGTCAGAGGAATAGGCGATTTTCCTTTCATTTTGAGAATAACCTGCTATGGTAAGGAATAAAACCAAGAATAAGATAATCCAATTTTTATTCATCATATTTTTTTATTTTTAAAATGTATATTATAATAAAAAAGATAACTATTTAATTAAAGTTAATTAGTTATATAAAATATTAATTTTTATTATTCGCAATTATGAATTTTAATTCAGAAATAATTGATAAAGAAATAAATTTCAAAACAAGTCGCAGTGGTGGAAAAGGAGGTCAATATGTAAATAAGGTTTCTACAAAGGTAATGTTAATTTTTAATATAATTAATTCAAAAGCCTTTGATGAAAATCAAAAGGAAATTTTGATAAATTATTTTAAGAAAAGATTGACCAATGATGGGAATTTAATTATTACTTCTGAAAGTGAAAGGTCGCAATATTTAAATAAGAAAAAATGTATAGAGAAATTATATTCACTTTTGTTAAATGCATTAGAGAAAAAGAGACAAAGAATAAAAACCCAGCCAACTAAAGAATCAAAGGAGAAAAGAATAAAAGAAAAGAAAATTCTATCGGAGAAAAAAATGTTGCGAAGGAAAGATTTTTTAAATTAAATTTATATCAGGTATTTTTTAATTCCGAAACATAATTTTTATTGTAAAAATTGTTACAAGAAACATAAAAAATCCACCAGAGAAGAAAGGGTATTGATAACCTAATCGTTCGTATAGGAATGTTCCCCACAGTGGCCCGAAAACCCGTGCTAAAGACCCCAGAGCCTGATTTATTCCAAGTACTGAACCTTGTTTATCTTTGTCAGTATTATTTGAAATAAGTCCCAGTACCATTGGAATGTTTAAACCGTTTCCAAAAGCGAGTATGAATATTGCTACAAGTAATAATAAAATGGAATTAAATACTGGTATTAAAATTAGTCCTAAGGTTGTTAATAGAGAACCTAATATTAATGATTTTTCTTCGCCAATTTTTGCTTTAAAAAATTTGATTAAAAAGAATTGAACTGCAGCACCAACTATACCCAAAAATGACAATATCAATCCTGATTGTTCCTGTGATAGATGAAAGCCAGCTGGCCTTTTTGTGAAAAACACAAATGTTGCTTGGATATTTGCAAAAGAAAAGGTTATAAAGAAAAATAATATTACAAAAATTCCAACTCTTTTATTTGATAAAACTTCCTGCACAGATTTAAAATTTATTAAAGTTACACCTTTAAAATCCTTTTTATTCTCATTCCTTAGTTCAACCGGGAGTGTTTCTTTTAATCCGATGAAGCATAAACTTAAAGCAGTTAAAGAAAAAATACTTGATAGAAACAATGGCATACCAAATCCAAAATGTTCTGATAACACCCCTCCAAGTGCAGGTCCAAAAACAAAGCCAAGAGAAAATGCTGCTCCTATATATCCCATTCCTCTTGAACGCTCTTCTTTTGTTGTTATATCAGAGATTACAGATTGTGCAGCGGATAAATTTGCTGAAAAAATACCTGCGAGTATTCTTGATATAAGCAGTAACCAAAAGGAAAGAATTATTCCAGAGAAAACCAGCGCCATAATAAAATAGGAAATTACATTTCCTGCAAGACTCATAATCAGAATTGGTTTTCTTCCATATACATCAGACAAAGATCCCCATACAGGAGTAAAAATAAATTGCATAAGAGAAAATGAGGCAGCAATTATACCCGTTGTAAACTCATTCAAATGCATTACATCATTCATAAAAAATGGAAACAAAGGTATAATTATTCCAAAGCCTAATAAATCAATAAAAATTGTTATAAAAATAACTATGTATGAATAATTACTACTTTTCATATTTTAGATTCCCGATATTGGAATAGGACAAAAAGAGGTTATGAAAATAATAAATGAAAACCATCCCAATGCAATTCTAATTCTACCAAGTTCTTCATTAAAGTTTTGTATAACGGGTGGATGTTCTATTTTTATTAAAGTAAGAATTAATATTGCCCATAAAAGCCAATTGGTAGAACCGATATTTATTTGCGGATAAAAAATTTGTAAAATACCAATACTTCCAAAGAAGACTAATAATCCGAATACTATATAAGCAACATATTTATGTTTCTCTCCAAACATAGCATAAGATATATGCCCGCCATCAAGTTGTCCAACGGGCATCATATTTAAAGAAGTTATTAAAAGTCCAAACCATCCGACACAAAGAAATGGGTAATGATAAATTTCATTCATTGGTGGTACAAAGCTATGAGTTGAAAAGGTATAAGTAAGTTTTTCAAGAATATATACGATTAAATTGTATCCGAAAGTCAAACCAGTTTCAGGAATACCGGATGTTCTGTATTCTGGATGAATTTCATACAGGAAATCTATTTTTGGTAAATGTGTATATCCCCAGATTAATATAATTAGCGATACAACCCATCCTGAAATAGGACCAGCAATACCAATATCAAAAAGTGCTTTTCTTGAATTAACTGGGCTTTTCATTTTTATAACAGCACCCATAGTACCGAAAGGATTTAAGAAAAGAAAAGGAAAAGGTATATAATAAGGATATGTAACAGATACTTTGTGATATTTTGCTGCAAAATAATGACCAAATTCATGAAATGTTATGACTGTCATAATAAGGATTGAATAAGTTAATCCCAAGGAAAAATTTTCCAGTTGATACGGGTCTTGATTTTTCCAGGCAACTCCCGCTAATGTTGTTGTGAAAAAAGTTGTGAGAAATAGTAATATGTTTACAAGAATTATATTTTTCTTTACAATTTCTTTTCTATCAAAAGATTTTATTTCTTCATCCATATCAAATTTTTTTTTAAGTTTTTTTAATCATATAAAAATACCATTTTAAGATATTTAAATATATTGCTTTTTTTTTCATATTAGATAAATTTTTTTTGTATGGACGATAACAATTTTAGAACAAATAAATTTCCATTTCAGGATTTAAACCCTTATGGATTTGTCGTTATTATTATTGTAACAATTTTTTTCACCTATCAGATAGTCGGAAGTGTATTCGTTTTTCTGACTTTTGGTGATAAGTTTCTTGAATCCGAAAATATTTTCTACGGGAGAATTATTACAATCATTTCTCAGTTCTTATTAATCTTGTTTCCAGTTTATATATTAAATTATCTAACCGGTAATAGTGTCTATACTGGTTTTAGTATTAAAAAAACTAAAATATCGTATTTCCTACTTGCAGCAATCGGAATCCTTTTAGTACAACCTGTTTTACAGTACTATATGTTTTTGCAGGATAGGGCAATTGATTATTTTCCTGTTGATAGTAGTGTTATAGAAGCAATAAAAAACATTTCAAAAGAATTAGATTCATATACTGTAAAACTTGTAACTGCTTTTTCAACGGGAGATTTGTTTTTAATAATAATTGCAGTTGGGTTAACCCCTGCAATTTGCGAGGAGTTAATGTTTCGTGGGTTAATTTTAAATACTCTTACAAAAACGGGTAAAATAAAATCATCTATAATCCTTACAGGTTTCTTTTTCTCTATTTTTCATTTCCATCCTTTTAATATTGTGCCGTTGTTTTTGCTTGGGATTTATCTTGCAATTATCACTTATTATAGCAGAAGTATATTTCCAGCTATGTTGGTTCATTTTTTAAATAATCTTATTTCTATCCTTGCTGTACACTTTTATGGCAAAGAAGCAATTGAGGACTATGAGTTTATAGGTACCAATTTTTATTCAATTACTTTATTTGCTTTTGTTTCTTTTATATTGTTTGTATTTATTACATATTATATTATTATACAAGGTAAAAAGGATTTGATTAATGAACAATCTTGTTAAACGAACTATTATAAGTGTAATAAGTATTCCAATTATTCTTGTCTTGGCTTTTTTAGGTGATATTTATTTTTTAATTCTTTGTTTTGTTATTCAACTCTTTTGCCTGTTTGAATTTTATAATCTTTTTGAAAGAAGCGGATTCAAACCATTTAAATATTTATCAATACTATTTTCTCTTTTGCTTTTTCTGGCTAAATATTTTGATGTTACATTTTTCTTTTTTATTTCGTTCTTATTTCTTTTTTTAATTGCTACATTTGAAATTTTTAAAGGAACTACGGCAAATCCTATAAATGTTTTTCTTTCTATTGGTGGAATTTTATACATTACAATTCCGTTTATTTTATTGAGTAAACTTAGTAATGATGATTACAGATTGGTTTTTATCCTGCTTATTCTTATTTGGATTTCAGATACTGTAGCATATTTCGTTGGCAAATATCTTGGGAAAAATAAATTGACCAAGATTAGTCCAGGAAAAACTGTAGAAGGTTCTATTTCAGGTTTCTTAACAGCTGTTATTTGCTCTTTGATTCTTGCAAAAATTTATTTCGAGGTTATTACAATATTTGATGGATTGATAATTGGTTTAATTGTTGGAATTTTTGGTATTGTTGGTGATTTGTTTGAATCGCTTATTAAAAGATATAGCGAGGTTAAAGATTCATCCGCTATTATACCAGGACACGGTGGTATGCTTGACAGATTTGACAGTATGATTTTTGTTACACCAATTATATATATTTACTTTCATTATATAAGATAATTTAAAATTTAACTTGAATTGTAGAGATAATATAATAATTTTTGTATCAGTAAAGAATTTTATATATGCCTAAAAGAAAAAAAACTGGTAGGAAAAAAGAGAACAATATAAAAAGTATAAAAAATATTAATGGAATAATTTCTGGTTACAGTTCTGATGATGATATGGAGGAAGATGAAGAGATTCTGGAAAAAATTAAAAACTTTAAGAAGTCAAAAGGAAAAATAGAATTAATAAAAATTAAAAATTTAATTGGTAATCCAAAGGTTAAGGATTTAGATAAATTAAATGATAGAGGGTTAAAAAAAGAGTTGAATAAGTTGTATGAATTATTAAATGCAAAGAATATTTTTATTCATTTTAAGAATGAATATGACCAAAGGGAAGAATATAGATTTATTGTGGAAGAGGTATTGGAGCAGAAAATTGAAAAGTTAGCCAATATCGATATGAAAGTAAAATTTATCTATGAAGATTTTCATCCTGAAAAAGATATAGAAGAAGAGGAGGAAGAATAGTTAATGTTACTTTATAGTAAAGAAGTTAAGCTGAATTCTCCTGCAATTGATTTTAAATTAATCGGGGTTGATGATAAATTCTATTGTCTTGACGATTTCAAGCATTATAAAATACTTGTTATAATTTTTATGTGCAATCATTGTCCATATGTGAAAGCAGTGATTAATAGATTGGTTCAATTACAGGAAAAATTTTTGAGTAAGAGTGTAAGATTTGTGGGTATTAACCCAAATGATGAAATTACTTACCCTGAAGACAGTTTTGAGAATATGAAATTATTTTATAAAAACAATAAAATGAATTTTCCTTACCTTAGAGATGAAACTCAGGAAATTGCTAAATTGTATGATGCGGTGTGCACCCCTGATATTTATGTCTATGATGAAGAAAGAAAGCTAAAATATAGAGGTAGGATTGATGATAACTGGAAAGATGAAACGCAGGTGAAAAACAGGGAATTAGAAAAAGCAATAGAATTACTTTTAGAAGGGAAACAAATTGATTTTAAACAGACTCCTTCTATGGGTTGTTCAATAAAATGGAAATAAAATAAATTATAATTTATGTCACAATTAGTAATTGTAAGACATGGACAATCTCAGTGGAATCTTGAAAACAGATTCACGGGTTGGATAGATATTGACCTCTCAGAGCAGGGAATTGAAGAAGCAAAGGCAGCAGGTAGAAAGTTGATTGGGTTTAAATTTGATAAAGCATATACATCTGCACTGATTAGAGCACAAAGGACACTTGATATTATTTTAGAGATAATAGGTCAGAAAGATATTCCTGTTGAAAAGGATAAAGCTTTGAATGAGCGTATGTATGGAGATTTACAGGGGTTGAATAAAGATGAGACAAGAAAAAAATATGGAGACGAACAGGTAAGACTGTGGCGTCGGAGCTACGACATTGCTCCGCCTAATGGAGAAAGTCTAAAAGATACTGCTGCGAGAGTAATTCCTTATTTTGAAAAAAAGATTGCGGTTGATTTAGCAAATGGGAAAAATGTCTTAATTTCTGCTCACGGTAATTCTTTAAGAGCATTAGTTATGTACCTTGAAAAATTAACAAAAGAAGAAATTTTAAACACAGAAATTCCGACCGGGGTTCCAAAAGTGTATGAGCTTGATGAAAAATTAAATATAATAAGTAAGCGATATTTGTAGATGCCTTCTCATCGGATTAAAAATATTTTATTTGATTTAGGGAATACCCTGATTTTTTATGATTATTCTTATTTTTATGATGGATTGGGTAAAATTGAGAAAAAATTGAATATTGTAAAATTAAAAAAATATATTAGAGATAATGATTTAGGAAATAAATTATGTAAAGGGAAAATTTCTTTTAAAGATTTTTTTAAAAGGGTTAAAAAGAAATTTAATTTAAAGGTTAGTTTTGACGATTTTGCTTATTTATATTCAGATATATTCTGGGTTAATAACAAAATGAAAAATTTTTTAGAGAAGATTAATGCTCTTAAACAATTCCGTTTGTTTTTAATTTCAAATACTGATTCTACTCATATGAATTTTTTAGTAAAGAATTTTCCCTTTATAAAAATATTCAAGAACAGAATTCTATCGTACAAAATTGGAATGATAAAACCACAAAAAAAAATTTTTATATATACACTTCAAAAGTATAATTTAAAAAAAGAAGAAACACTTCTAATAGATGACCTGCCCGTTAATGTTAAAGCTGCAGAATCTTTAGGGATTAAAGCAATCCGGTATAAAACTCATGAAAAATTCTTAAAACAATTCACCCGTATTGTTCGAAAATGACTTTACATAGCAGAATTATCCCATTGATTTTATTTTTCATTTTATTTTACCCGACAATATATTCCAATTTATTTTCACAGTATAATTTCGATAAGAAAGAAATATATAATTTTCCGATAAATTTCAGTCAGAATATTAAGGGTGATTCTACAATAAAAGTAATTTATTATGAAATAGATATAAATGTTTTTCTCAATCCTAATAATATTTCAGCCAGAACTCATCTTTTAATCAAAAGAAAATCAATCAATCAATTTTTTTATTTGAATTTGAGTAATTCTCTTGTTGTTGATTCAGTTAAATTGAATAACCAAACAGTCAATTTTTCTCATAGTAATGATAGGTTAAATCTTAATTCTACTATTTCAGATAGCACAATAAATCTGGATGTTTTTTATCACGGGTTGCCTTTCCCAACAGGGTTTGGAAGCTTTGTTTTTAGTAGTTATGAAAATAATCCTGTAATATGGTCTTTAAGTCAACCTTATGGTGCACAAGATTGGTTTCCATGTAAAAACTCAATAGAGGATAAGGCAGATTCCTCCAGAGTTATTATTTCCTGTCCTGATAATTTGTTTGGTGTTTCAAATGGAATTTTAGAACTGGTTGTGACCAACGGTAATGGAACTAAAACTTTTCATTGGAAAAATTCTTATCCTATATCTGTTTATTTGATTTCTGTTGCAATAAGTAATTATTATGAATATAAAACTTTTTATCGATATTCACTTAATGATTCTCTCCCCGTTATTCATTATGTATATCCTTCACAATTCAATAATTTAAAGCCCCTGCTTGATAAGACAATAAATATGATAGATTTTTTTTCTAAAAAGTACTCTGCTTATCCTTTTATTAATGAAAAGTATGGACATGCACAAGTGAATTTTTCCGGTGGTATGGAGCATCAGACAGTTACATCAATTGGTGTTTTTACGGAAGGTGTTATTGCCCATGAACTTGCTCATCAATGGTTTGGGGATTGTATTACCTGTAAAAACTGGCATCATATCTGGCTTAATGAAGGATTTGCGACTTTTTCTGAAGCACTATATTATGAAGAAACCATTGGTAAACAAGGATATGAAGAGTTTATAAGGAGCACAATGAATTTTGCTAAGTATGCTGTTGGGACCATCTATGTTCAGGATATCAATTCTCTTTCGGAAATATTTAATCCTTACAGAAGTTATGCAAAAGGAGCTATAGTATTGCATATGCTTAGAGGGGTTGTTGGAGATTCAATATTTTTTAATATTTTAAAAGCATACATCAATGACTCTACCCTTATTTATAATACTGCAACTACAGAAGATTTTAAAAGGATTTCTGAGTCTGTAAGTGGTTTAGAACTTGATTATTTTTTTAATCAGTGGATTTACGGTGAAAATTATCCTAAATATTTAATATCGTGGAGTTATAATTATTTATCACAAAATAATTACATTGTTGATATTAGTATATCTCAAACGATAAACAGTAATCCACAATATTTTAAAATGCCACTTGAAATTTTAATAAAGACAAAAGAATCAGATACATTATTCAAAGTTTTTAATGATACAGCGGAGACCAAATATAGTTTCACAGTATTCGGGGAACCTCAGTATATTACTCTTGACCCCTATAATAAAGTTCTTAAAGATAAGAAAGGAGATGAGGTCTTTGAAAAAATCAGTTATTTTCTTGGTCAGAATTATCCAAATCCTTTCAATTCGAGTACAAAAATAGATTTTGAAATTTTAGATTTTTCATTGGTTAAGCTGGAAATTTTTGATGTATTAGGTAGAAAAATATATACCTTACTTGATGAAGAACTCAAACCAGGAAAATATTCGATTGAATTTTCACCAATAAATTTATCTACTGGCATATATTTTTACAAAATTACTACTGAACGATTCTCCGATACAAAAAAGATGATTTTTGTACAGTGAAAAATTGATTTTTTTTACTTATTATTAATTAAATTAAATTACTAAAATGAAAAACTTTTCTGTAAGCATTTTATTGCTTTTTTTAATGTCTTTTTATTCATTTAGCCAGAACTTTGAATCGGGAGCTGAATACTGTTCTTTTAAAAAGTCAAATAGTCCAAATTTAATTGATTTGTTATCTCCAAATTCTCCAAAACATTCTTTTGATGTATTGGATTATAAATTGAATCTCGATATATATAATTGTTTTACGAGTCCGTATCCAAAAACTTTTTCAGGCTCAAATGAAGTTAAATTTAAAGTCGACTCAACTTTAAATTCAATTAAACTAAATGCTGTAAATACTTCGCTTGCAATTGATTCTATTAGATTAATTGGTGGTGTTTTACTCACTTATAATCATACTGGTGATATTTTAACTATTAATCTTGATAGAACATATATTCCCGGTGAAATAGTAAGAATAAAAATTTATTACAGACATATTGCCACTTCAAACGATGGAGCATTTTACACTTATCAGGGTGTGGTTTTCACTGATTGTGAGCCAGAAGGAGCAAGAAAGTGGTTCCCTTGCTGGGATAAACCATCAGATAAAGCAACAGTTGATATTACTGTAAAAGTACCTTCTAATGTGAGGCTTGGTTCTAATGGTAGATTAAATGATTCTATTGTTACAGCCGATACAATTTATTATCACTGGATTAGTAAAGACCCGGTTGCTACTTATTTAGTAGTACTTACAGGGAAGGTAAATTATAATATGGATATTGTTTATTGGCATAAATTATCCAATCCAGCCGATAGTATTCCAATCAGGTTTTACTACAATTCAGGAGAAAATTACCAAACCGCAAAGAATATTATTCTAACTATGACTACCTATTATTCTCAACTTTTTGGTGAGCATCCTTTTGAGAAAAATGGTTTCACTGCTATACCCAGTGGGGCAGGTTTCAGCTGGGGAGGTATGGAAAATCAAACGCTAACTACTCTCTGTACATCCTGCTGGACAGAAAGTATCGTCTCTCATGAGTTTGCACATCAATGGTTCGGAGATATGATAACCTGTGCAACCTGGGCGGATATTTGGCTTAATGAGGGTTTTGCATCTTTTATTGAGGCGGTTTGGCTGGAAAGAACAGGAGGATTTACAGCCTATAAAAATAAAATAAATAGTTTCGCATCAAATTATCTATCCAACAATCCCGGTTGGGCAATCTCAGATCCCAGTTGGGCGACTATAACTCCATCAACAAATGTTTTATTTAATTATGCAATAACATATTGCAAAGGTGCCTGTGTTTTACATCTTTTAAGATACATTTTGGGAGACACTGTATTCTTTAATACCATAAAATCATATGCACTTGATACAATAAACTTTAAACACCAATCTGCAACAATAGGCGATTTTAACACTAAAGTAAATCAGGTCACAGGAGGTAATTATAATTGGTTCTTCAATGCATGGATTTATCAACCAAATCATCCGGTTTATGCAAATACATATAACATTGCAAATGTTGGAACAAATAACTGGAGAGTTAACTTTGTTGCAAAACAAACACAAACAAATGCTGGCTTCTTTCCAATGATTCTCCCTATTAAGATTTCTTTCTCCACCGGACCTGATACATTGATTAAAGTAATGAATAATGTTAATAATCAAATGTATACCTTCTTCTTTAACAGGCAACCTGTTAATGTACAGTTTGACCCCGATAATATGATTGTTCTAAAAACTGCTACCATTTCTGTGAATAATAATGAGTTAACCTCTGAAATTCCTACTGATTATAAATTATATCAAAATGAACCGAACCCATTTAATCCTGTAACAGTAATTTGTTTTGAAATTCCAAAAGATGAATTTGTGAAATTAAATGTATATGATATTAATGGAAAACTGATTAAAACTATCGTAAATGAATTCAGACAGGCAGGAAAATATTATGAGGTGTTTGGTGGTAGTAAATTATCTTCCGGGTTGTATTTCTACAGACTTGAAACAGAGAGTTTTAGTGAGACTAAAAAAATGATGTTAATTAAATAATATCATTAAGAGGTTTCATTATAATAAAAATTAGAATATAAGTTAATCATTAATTATAAATATCGATATTTATAAAATTGCAGTTTTATATATAAATTTCTTTTTTAATACATAAAGACTATATTTAATAAATTATAATTTTATTATTAAAATTATATAAAAACAAAAAAAGTGGATAATAACGGTCAACAAATCCAGTTAGAGAGCCAGGTTAAAAAACTAACCTCTCTTCATCCTTCAGATAGTTTGAAAGATTATATTAATATTATTCGAGCAAATTTATTTATTGTTATTGTTATTTTTGTTGCATCAGTTCTCGCAACTGTTTTATATGTAACAAGTGCTCGGGATATTTTTAAGGCAACAACAACATTAAAGATAAGTAAACCTCAAGGTAGTATACTTACTGGTGCAATATTGCCAGAATTTCAAGAGTTTCAAAATGATAGATATATATCAAATGAAATAGAAATTCTTAAAAGCTACAAAATCAGGGAATTAACAGCAACTACACTTCTTGATAGTTTTAATATACACCCAAATAAATCTGATTTTTTTTATATATTAAATAAAAATATTGAAAATAAACAAGAACCAGTTCAACTTGTAGCATTAGCAAAATCTCTTGCTGGTATTGTTAGTATAAGTCAAAAAAGAGGACTTGATATAGTTGAAATATCCGCTGAAAGTCCTTCAAAATACGAAGCAAAATTAATTGCTGATGTTTATGCAAATGTTTATTTAAATTATAGTTTAATTTTCAGTAGAAGAGAAGTAACAGCAATTAGAGAATTCCTCGAAGAAGAAAAAGCAAATAAATCAAAAGACCTTGCTAATGCTGAGACAGCCTTAATGGATTATATGCAGAGAGGTGGGGTTATTTTCCTTGATGATTATTCAAGAACTTTAGTAAACCAAATTTCGAATTATGATGCTACAAAAGATGCTACTGAGGTTGAGCTTAAAACAAAGCAAAAAGCTTATGACCAAATAAAAGCTGAACTTGAAAAAATGGATTCAAGTTTGCCTTATTACATAGAAAGTAAATTTAGTGAACCATATTTCGCGGAACTACAGAAAAAGGTAGCAGAACTTGAAATACAGAAAGAAATAGATGTATCTATTCCAAAAGATGATGCATTAAAACAAAGGGTGATGACAGAATACGATAAGAAACTTGATCCATTGAAAAAATCTTTGAAGGAAAAAGAAGAAATTATACGAGCAGGGATTTTTGCTAATACGCCTGAAGAGAGGAAAGGTTTGGCACAAAAATTTCTTGATATTGGAATTGAGATACAAGCGTATAAAGCAAAACTGAATTCTATATCCCGACTTTTAAATAAATACGAGGTTGAATTCTCAAAAATACCTGATAAAAGTATAGAACTTGCCCGTTTACAAAGGGCAAAACAATCTTCAGAAAAACTGTATTTAACTCTTGAAGAAAAATATCAAGAAGCGCTTATTAATGAAAGGTCTCAGCTTGGTAATGTTAATATTGTTGATGAGGCACTTCCTCCAACAAGTCCTGCAAAACCCAACAGGCAATTAATTATTATTGCAGGGTGTGTACTTGGATTAGTGTTAGGTGTTGGTTTTGCATTTCTAAGAAACTATCTTGATAGATCTATTAAGACTCCAGAAGATTTAGAAAACAGAGGAATTTCTGTTCTTGCCTGGGTTCCATCAGTTGAAGAGTTACGAGAACTTGGTTCTTCTCATATAGAGTTTATTGTTGCTAATAAACCTTCTGCTTCAGCATCTGAATCCTTTAAGGCTTTACGTACAAGAGTTAGTTTTGCAAAATTGGAAGAAGTTCCTCTCAAAACAATTCTCATTACAAGTTCTATACCTGCAGAAGGGAAAACAACTGTGGCATTAAATCTTTCAGGTAGTTTTGCACAGGCAGAGAAAAAAGTACTCTTACTTGACTGTGACCTTCGTAAACCAAGAATTCATGCCGTTTTTGAATCACAGAGATTCCCCGGTTTAAGCGATTATTTGTTTGGTAATGTTTCTTTAGAAGATATTACCAGAAGTACTAAAGTTGAAAATCTTTTCTACATTACCAGTGGTACAATACCTCCAAACCCTTCAGAAATGCTTGGTTCTAAACAAATGAAAGAGTTTTTGGAAACTGTTAAAAAGATTTATGATTATATAATTATTGATTCTCCACCTTTTATTTCTGTAACAGATGCTGAAATTCTTTCAAGATTGTGTGATGGTACTATAGTTGTTATACAAGCAAGCAAGACCCCGATGGATGCGTTTGCTAAAACTTATGAAAGAATCATAACATCTGACTCATCAAAATTTCTGGGTACTGTGTTGAATAATTTCAACTTTAAAGCTATGTATGGGTATTATTACAATTATTATTATTATTACTCAAAGCCAGAAACTTCAAAGGTTAAGGATTTAAAAACCAAGGGAAAGGTAAAAACTCTTGACTGATGAACACGAAATTATTTTACAGAAGAAATGTACAATTAAATCGATGTCCAAATTGTAATGAAATTGCTACCTTACGAAGAAGCCGGTCTCGAAATATTTTAGAAAAGATTTTGAAAAAATTTAAATATGCTCCTTATGTGTGCAGGAATTGTGGTTGGCGAGGAAAAATATTTTCATACAAATTTGCAAGAAATTTCATACAATTAATAATATTATACACAATAATAATTATTATTGCGGTATATTTAGTTAAAAAGTTTCTAACAAGTTATTTCAATTGAAAATAATATTAATGTTTTGAAATCGTGGTTTGTATTGAGAACTAAACCAAGGAATGAGAAAAAAGTGTATCAACAAATTATTACCAGAGAAATAGAGGTTTTTTTACCACTTGTACCTACAATAAGAATGTGGTCCGATAGAAGGAAAAAGATTTTTGTTCCGCTTTTCCCAAGTTATCTTTTTATATACGGAGACGAAAACGAAAGGTTAAAAGCAATAAGAGGCACAATAGGAGCGCTTGGTTATTTAATGTACAGGAAACGACCTGCAATTGTTACAGAAAGAGAAATAGAAAACATTAAAATTTCTCTTAAAGAGCCGGAAAGGATTAAAGTTGATAAACTCATTATTACTGAAGGTGCTCTTGTTGAGATTACAAGTGGTCCTTTCAGAGGAATGACTGGTATTGTAATTGAAGTAAGAGGTAGTTACAGACTTGTTGTTAATATCATAGAATTAAATGCTTCTTTAAATATTGAATTAACATCTTCTGAAATAAAACTTTTAAAAACTTATAAAAATTAAATTGAATATTCTGTGGACTTAAAAACAAAAATTGAAAAAAACAAATTTATAGTTGGTGTAATTGGATTAGGGTATGTTGGATTACCCCTTGCATTGGAATTCGCCCTTAAGGGAATTAAGGTAATTGGTTTTGATACCGATGAAGTTAAATCTGATTATATTAATAATAAACAAATTTCTTACATTAAACACATTCCTACTGAAAAAATTAAAATTGCAGCTAATGGTGGTTTTTTGTCTGCAACAAATGATTTTTCTAAACTACGAGATGTTGATGTTATAATAATTTGCGTACCTACCCCTTTAAATATTAACAGAGAACCAGATTTAAGTTTTGTCATAGATTCCGCAAAGATAATAGCGAAATATTTAAGAAAAGGACAACTTATATCTCTGGAAAGTACCACCTATCCAGGCACAACAGATGAGGATTTACAGGAAATTTTTAGCACAACAGGATTAAAAGTAGGGAAAGACTATTTCTTGGTTTTTTCTCCTGAAAGAGAAGACCCAAATAACCCTTTATATACTACATCAACAATACCAAAAGTTGTGGGTGGGGTAACTCCTAAATGCACAGAATTAGCAGTTAAGGTATATGGAAAAATAATAAATAAGATAGTTCCAGTATCTTCTACTAAAACTGCGGAAGCCACAAAACTTTTAGAAAATATTTTTAGAGCAGTTAATATTGCCCTTGTTAATGAACTTAAAATGGTCTTTGACAGAATGGGAATAGATATCTGGGAAGTAATTGAAGCAGCCTCTACAAAACCATTTGGGTTTACTCCTTTCTATCCTGGACCTGGTCTTGGTGGACATTGTATTCCTATTGATCCTTTCTATTTATCCTGGAAGGCAAGAGAATATGAAGTATCAACCAAATTTATCGAATTAGCTGGAGAAATTAATACTTATATGCCTCATTATGTTGTTGAACGCATTATGCATTTTATGAATATAAATAATACCTGCCTTAAAGGAGCAAAAATTCTTATACTTGGCTTATCTTATAAAAAAGATATCGAAGACCTCAGAGAATCGCCTTCTTTAAAGTTAATTGAATTATTAGAAAAAGAAGGTGCAATTATAGATTACAATGATGATTATACAAAGGAAATTCCAGAATTACGAAAGTACAAGTTTCAGAAAAAGTCCGTTCCTCTAACTGCAAAAAATATTTCAAAATATGACCTTGTTGTTTTATCAACAGACCATTCATATTATGATTACGAATTTATTGCTAAACATGCAAAAATGATTGTTGATACTCGTAATGCATTTAAAAATATCAAGCATAAAAAACTTTATAAAGCATAAAAATTGAAAACAGCATTAATAACAGGAATCACCGGTCAGGATGGAAGTTATCTGACTGAAATACTTCTTGAAAAAGGATATATTGTTCATGGTATTATTAGAAGAAGCAGTTCATTTAACACAGGTAGAATTGACCATCTTTACAATAATCCAGAACTTTTGAACAAAAAATTGTTTTTACATTATGGGGATGTTACTGACACAAGCAACCTTAACCGATTGCTTGAGAAAACACATCCTGAAGAGATTTATAATCTTGCTGCTCAAAGCCATGTAAAAGTATCTTTTGAATTACCTGAATATACAACGGAAGTTGATGCTGTAGGTACTTTAAGATTTCTTGATGCAATTAGAGAAACAGAAATAAAAACTAAATTCTATCAAGCCTCGACAAGCGAGTTGTATGGTAAAGTTCAAGAAGTTCCACAAAATGAAACTACCCCTTTTTATCCGAGAAGCCCTTATGGTGTAGCAAAAATTTATGGATACTGGATTGTTATTAATTACAGGGAAGCATACAACCTTTTTGCCTGCAATGGAATTTTATTTAATCACGAGTCGCCCCGAAGAGGAGAAACATTTGTAACAAGAAAAATTACAAGAGCAGCTGCAAGAATTTCCTTTGGACTTCAGGATATATTATACTTGGGTAATCTTGATGCAAAAAGGGATTGGGGATACGCCCCTGAATTCTGTGAAGGAATGTGGTTAATGTTACAACAAGAGAAACCTGAAGATTATGTTTTAGCTACAGGCGAGACACATTCTGTAAGGGAATTTGTTGAATTAACATTTAAATGGCTTGGTGTTTCACTTGAATGGAAAGGAAAAGGTGTTAATGAAAAAGGGATTATTAGCAGTTTTGATATTGATAGATTTATTTCTCTTATGGATTCTGTTTCTGAAAAAAAGTTAACAAGGGGTATTAAAAAAGAAGATATACTTAACAACCTTAAAATCGGTAAGGAAATAGTCGGAGTTTCCGCAACATATTTTAGACCAACAGAAGTTGATTTATTAATTGGTGATGCAAGTAAAGCAAAGAAAAAACTTGGGTGGGAACCGAAAGTAAAATTTCATCAGCTCGTAGAAATTATGATAGAAGCAGATTTTAAGAAAATATTAACAAGAGGATTTTAAAACATCAAAAATATTATTAAAATACCAATAACAAAACCTTACTTTACGAAGGAAAATGTTTTCTTGAAAAAAGTTATCGATTCGGGGTGGATTATGCAGGGACCAAAAGTTGAAGAGTTTGAAAATTATTTAAAGAAATATACCGGGGCAAAATTTGCGGTTGCTGTATCAAGTGGTACTGCAGCCCTTCATTTAGCAATGATTGTGTCGGGTATTAAAGCCGGTGACGAAATTATTTGTCCATCATTAAGTTTTATCGCTACTGCAAATGCTATAAAATTTGTAAATGCAAAACCTGTTTTTTGTGATGTTAATAAGTACAGTGTGAATATTTCTCCTGAAGTTGCTGAAGATTTAATTACAAAAAAAACAAGAGCAATTCTTATAGTTCATCAAATAGGTATTCCTTGTGATATCAATGGTTTTCGTCAATTGTGTAAAAAGAGAAATCTAATTTTAATTGAAGATGCTGCCTGTGCATTAGGGTCTGAATATTTTAATAAGAAAATTGGCTACGATTCTGACATTGCATGTTTCTCATTTCATCCAAGAAAAGTTATTACTACAGGTGAGGGAGGAGCGATATTAACAAATAATGAAGAAATTTATTTAAGACTGAAAAGATTAAGAAATCACGGTTATCAGGATGGTAAGTTCGTTGAAACAGGCTATAATTTCCGAATGACAGATATTCAGGCTGCAATTGGAATTGAACAAATGAAAAAAATTAAAAGGATTATTGATGGTAGGAGTAAAATTGCAGAATACTATAATAAAGCATTTGAATCAGATAACAGGTTTAGAGTAATTACTTGTTTACCAAATACTAAAACAAATTATCAATCATATTGCTTATATATTAACTCAGAATCAGGAATTACTGCAAAGGAAGTTCTATCGGGCTTGAATAGGCGGGGAATATTCGCAAAAGAGGGGATTACTGAAATACATAAACAAATTTCATTTAAAGAATACAACACTCTAATTCTTCCAAATACTTCTGATATGGCAAAAAATTCAATACTGTTACCTATCTACTATCCAATGAAAAAGTTAGAAGTGGAGTATGTAATCGAAGAAATTCTAAAATTTAAATAATATAAAAATTTATGAAAGTCCCATTACTTGATTTAAAAGCACAATTCAGTGCAATAAAGGATGAAATAAAAAAGAAACTCGATGGTGTTTTAGAATCACAGCATTTTATACTTGGCAAAGAAGTTCAGGAGCTTGAAAGGAAAGTGGCTGAATATATTGGAACAAAACATGCTATTGGGGTTTCATCAGGCACAGATGCATTATTGATTTCATTGATGGCAATAGATATAAAACCCGGTGATGAAGTTATATTACCATCATATTCTTTTTTCGCAACTGCAGGAGTAGTTGCAAGAATGAATGCTACACCTGTTTTTGCAGATATAAATCCATATACATTTAATATTAACCCACTTGATATTGAAAAGCGAGTTACTGAGAAAACCCGTGCAATTATACCCGTTCATCTTTATGGGCAAAGTTGTGAAATGAATGAAATTATTAAAATAGCCGGTAAATATAAATTAAAAATAATTGAAGATGCAGCCCAGGCAATTGGAACACAATATAAAAATGGAATAAAAGTTGGTGCTTTAGGTGATATTGGTTGTTTTTCTTTTTTCCCCAGCAAGAATCTTGGTTGTTTTGGTGATGGTGGTATTGTTACGACAAACAATGATGAATTGGGTGAGAAATTAAGAATATTGCGAGTTCACGGAAGTAAGCCAAAATATTATCACAAAATCATTGGTGGTAATTTCAGATTGGATGAGATTCAGGCTGCTGTACTTAATGTAAAATTTCCATATCTTGATAAATGGTCTGCAAAGAGGAGAGAAAATGCAGAATTATATAATAAATTGTTCATACAGTCAGGACTTTCCGAACGGGAAGGCTCATTAATTTATGATGAAAAAAATAAAGTTTTGCTACCCAAAGCTATGTATAAAGGGTATAAAGATTCAGAAGAAAAAGAAATAATTAATTATCATATTTACAACCAATATGTAATTCGTGTGAAGGAAAGAGATTCACTAAAGAAGTTTTTAACAGAAAATGAAATAGGAACAGAAATTTATTATCCGGTCCCATTTCATAGGCAGGAATGTTTTAAATATTTAAATTGTAATATGAACTCTTATCCAATTTCTGATGATGCAGCTTCTACTTCTTTAGCATTGCCAATATATCCTGAGTTGAGTACAGAGCAAATACAATATGTGGTCGATACGATTCATAAATTTTATAATTCCCTATAAAAATGTAATAAAATTTATGTTGCATTTTAATTTTTATTTTTATTATATTAAGAAAAGTAATAAAATAAAAAACCTTATTTAACTAATAAGGAGCAATGAGTATGAGGAATTTCAAGTTTATTTTTTCTGTGTGTTTTCTTGTCTTAATTTTTTATTCCAATTTATTAAGTCAGGGATATACACCACCAATGTTTACAATAGGGGTTACTGCTGAAGGGAGTTTCGCTATGCACGATGCCTATGGTACAAATTTCAGTGATACTTTACATACATATGGAATGATGTGGGGTAGAGGGGTGGGATTTCATATAAAGTTTGGAATTGGTTCAAGAAAAAACCATAGGATTATTTTAGCTGGAACTTATAATAAATTTATTAATTCAGGAAGTGCTTCAAAATCATTTGTAGAACCTAATCCGAAAGCAGGGTTGAGAACGAATTACAATATCTGGACTGCTATGCTTGGCTACGAATATTGTTTTAATTCAAGATGCAGGAACAAACAATTTCTCGGTTTAGGTGCAACTGCAAATCTAATTAATGCACAACCTGGTGCGATTGATTTTGATGATGCTTTTAGATTGGGGGTATACTTAAATGCGGGTTATGAAATTGTACTTGACCCAAAGTTTAAAACAGGTCTTTTTGTTGGTGTTAAATATAATTTAGCGAATATTCTTGGGCAGGAAAATGGACCCAGAAAAATGAATGATGGTACTGGTTCTCCTGGACCTGGGTTCTGGAGAAGATTCGGGTATATCAGTCTTAATCTTGGATTCAATTTCTATACGGGGACAAAGATGATTAAGAAATATTAATTTGTTTAGCTGACTGAAAAATATTTCGCATCTTTCCTGTGTAATATTATTGAATTTATAGATAGTTCGGGTATCATCTGGAGTTGATCTGTTAATTCAATTCCAATTCTTTCTGGTTTTAAAATTTCAAAGAGTATCTTTGTGTTTTCTAACTCAGGGCACGCGGGGTAACCAAAGGAGTATCTCTTACCTTGATAGTGTGTGGGAAATGATTCTGTAATTATTGAATTATCTAAATGTTCAATTTGTAATTCTTTTCTTATTTCTTTGTGTATATACTCAGCAAGTGCTTCTGTATATTCTACAGAAAGTCCATGAAAATATAAATATTCTTTGTATTTATTTTCGGAATATAATTTGTTTGAATAGTCTGATGCATTTTTTCCTACTGTTAAAATCATTAGAGGTAAAACATCCATAATTCCTGTGAATTTTGGTTTAATATAATCAGTTATACATAAATAACTTCCGCTTTTTTGCCTTGTAAATTTTATTCTCTTCCATTCTTCCATTTCTGAAGGAGTAATTTCACTGAGCTTTTTTTCTATTATCCATATTGAGTATAATTCATCTTTTGTAATTTTCTTTGGCTTATATATTATTAAATCTTCACCATCTGACTGACAGGGATAATATCCATAAATCACCTTTGGTTCAAATAACTTTTCTTTAACTATTAATCCCTTCAGTTCCTCAAATTTTGGTTTAGCTATTTTTTCTATAATTTCTTTATATTTCTCTTCCGACATATCGCTTCTTTTAAATAAATTCCATCTGCCAGCAAATAAAACTTTTCGGTTAATAAAATTAAAAATTTTTTCCACTGGTATATTATTTACTATTTTACATCCTAAAAATGGGGGAGTGGGAATATTATATCGGATTTTCAATCGTTGTTGTATTATTTCTTCTTTATTGACATTTATAATTTTTTTCTCTCCGAATGAATTTTTTTTATTTGAATTTATTTCCTGTTTGTAAACCATATTTTTATTTTTATCTGAATGCAAATCTTGTTTTAGTCTCTGTAGTTCACTCATATATCGCAAGCCATCAAAAGCATCATTTGCATATAGAACAATACCATTGTATATATTTTGCAACTCCGTCTCTACAAATTTTCTTGTCAATGCTGCTCCTCCTAAAATCACAGGAATATTTAATTTGCGTTTGTTGAGGATTTCGAGGTTTTCTTTCATTACAAGAGTTGATTTAACCAATAATCCACTCATACCAATAGCATCTGCATTATGTTCCATATATGCGTCAATCATTTTTTCAAGCGGGCATTTTATTCCCAGATTTATTACCTTATAACCATTATTTGTTAATATAATATCAACTAAATTTTTTCCAATATCATGCACATCACCCTTAACTGTTGCCAAAACCAAAACCCCCTTACAGATAGAATCTTTACTTTTATCAATAAATTGTTCAAGAAATTCAACTGCATACTTCATACATTCTGCTGATTGTAAAACGAAAGGTAATTGCATTCTTCCTGACGAAAATAATTCTCCCACGATTTTCATTCCCCTCAGCAGAATCTCATTAATTATTTCAAATGGAGAATAAATTTTTAACGCATTTGATAAATTTTTTTCAAGATTAGTTTTATTTCCTTCTACTATATGATTGATTAGTATTTTATCAATAGGAAGTAATCTACCGGGAGGTTTCTCTTCTTTTAGGGCTTTTGTTTTCTCTTTACCTTCAAAGTATTTAATAAGCTCTTCAAGTGGGTCATATATACATTTTAATTTCTTATCCACTTTTCTAAGATAAATTTTCTTATTATATCTAATAAATATAATATTAAAAATGCAAGAAAACTTATAATTATTATTACAATCATATAGCGAATATCAAGGGTATCAATTTCATAAAATAATTTTATTAAATTTAAAACACCCACATCTGTTTTTACGAGACTTAAAAAAAGAAATATAGTTATTAAAATTATACTATATAAGTAATATTTCATTCGTTCATCCAATGTATTCTTTGAAACAATTAAAAAGTTAATCACTGCTGTAAAAATCATCACCGATATCATTGTCATAGAAATTATATTCTCTGCGGGATGGAAATAAAATCTTACAATCACATTTGCTACTATACTGCTTATGGTTATAACTAATGATGATATAAACACATAAGAAAAAACATCCAGAAGAAAATTCTTAACTTTGTTTATGTTTTTATTTCTTACTGTTAGTATCAGTGCTGGTAAACCGATTGCAAATATATTAAATAGTGAAACTCTTCTTGGCGTTAAAGGAAACATAAAAGCTAAATATGAAAGGAGTGTTAGATATATCACAATAAAATTTTTTGTTAAAAATAATTTTGCAACCAAACTGACAGAATTCACAATTTTATTTCCTTCATTGAATATGTATGGTAAAAGAGAAAATTTGTTTTGTAACAAAATTAAATCTGCAACCTCCTTTGTAATTGAACTCCCTTCCTCCATCGCTATGCCCATATTTGATTCTTTTATTGCCGGAAGGTCGTTTACACCATCTCCAATCATTGCAGTATATATATTATGGCTTTTAAAAGATTTTATTATTCGTAATTTATCTTCCGGAACAAGTCTTGCAAAAATTATTTTTTCATTTATTGTGTCATAAAATATTTTTTCATCCTTAATTGCCCTTAATTCCTTGCCTGTAATAAATTTATCTTTACCTATTTCCCAGCCAATTTCTTTTATTATAGATTCAATTGCTTCCGACGAATCACCTGAGAGTACCTTAAAACTTATTCCATTTTCCTCAAATAATTTAATTGCAGTGAGAACATCAGGTCTTATTGTATCAGAAATAGAAACAATACATATTGGTTCTATTTTAAAATCATCAATAGTATTTATTAAGTCATTTATATTTTTCTTATTTATTATCTTTCCAAAAAGAAGATTTCTATAAATCTTAATATTGTTTAATAAATATAAGTCATTGGTTCTTTGCTTTTCTTTAGTTGGGATTTTTTCAAACAAAATATCATAAGCACCAAGAATATATATATCGTTAACTTCTTCTCCTTGAAAGTGAATAGCGCCAAATTTATGCTCTGAACTAAATGGTAATTCATCTAACTTTTTAAGATTACTGATTTTTGGAAACTCTTCAAGTGCCTTTGATGTAGCATTTTTTTCTATTGAGTTATTTGAATAAGTACCAAGTAATCTCTTTGCTTCCTCATCACTAAATTTTTCGTTTAGCATGGTTATCTTCGTAACTTTTAGTTTATTTTGCGTAAGAGTTCCGGTCTTATCCATACAAACCAGTTGAACATTAGAAAAAGATTCTATTGCATTTAATTTTTGTATTATTGCTCCGATTTTACTTATACGATATACACCGAGTGCATAAGTTACAGATGCTGTCAAAATTAATCCCTGAGGGATTAGAGAAGTTAATATTGTTGCAATTTCCCTTACGAAATCTGTTTCTGAAGTATCTGGGCTTTTTCCTATTAACAATTTTATTAAAACTAAAATTATCGCAAAAAGAAATAAAAATTTTAAAAATACATTTATTTTTCTTTGCAGTGGGGTTAAATCAAATTTATACTTTTTAGCAAGCGACACAACAGATTGTGCATAACTTTCATCTCCAATTTTTTCCGCTTTATAATACCCACTACCGGATACGCAAAAACTACCTGATAGGATTTTTTCTCCCTGTTTTTTTTCTACTGGGAGTGATTCTCCTGTCAAAAGTGATTCATCTATTTCCAATCTTTCGGAATGAATTACCTCTCCGTCAACTATTACCTGATCTCCCCGCGATATTTTTATTATCTCATCTGCTACTATCTCATCCTGCTCTATTGTTAATTCTTTCTCATCCCTTATTACCACCACAGGTTTCTTCAATAACAAATTAACTTTATCAAGAGCAATCTTTGCTCTTATTTCCTGATAGATTGCAATAGCTGTGTTAATTATTGCTACGCTTAATATTCCAATTGAATCAAGTAATAATCTATAGTCATTATATAACAGGAAAAAAATTATTACAAAAACTATTATTCCCCCTATTATTAAATTAAATAGAGAAAATATATTTTCAATAAAAATCTTTTTTACTGACTTTGTTTTAGATTTAGAGATTTTATTAGTTAAACCCTTATTTATTCGTTCTGTAACCTCTGAAGAATTTAATCCTCTTATCATTTTTTATTTTTGTATTCAATAGCAGATTTTACGAACTCTCTGAATATTGGATGAGGTCTGATTAATCTTGATTTGAATTCAGGGTGGAACTGGGTTGCGATGAAAAATGGATGAATATTTTCAGGCAATTCTATCATCTCAATAAGCGAACCATCCGGTGACAATCCGGAAAATATCAACCCATTATCCGATAATATTTTCCTATAATTATTATTAACTTCATATCTGTGTCTGTGTCGTTCATTTATAAACTCTCTTTTGTAACATTTATAAGCGAGTGTCTTTTTATTTATTATACACGGATAAGAACCAAGCCGCATAGATCCACCTTTTACTTTAACCGATTTTTGGTATTCCATTAAATCGATTACATTGTACTTTATATTCTCCTTAAACTCTTTTGAGTTAGCATTTTTCAATCCGCACACATTTCTTGCATATTCTATTACCGCACATTGTAAGCCAAGACATATTCCAAAGAAAGGTATTTTATTCTCTCTAACATATTTTATTGCGGTTATTTTTCCTTCTATTCCTCTCTCTCCGAATCCCGGACATACAAGTAAGCCACTTACATTGGAAAATGTTTCATCTATATTTGTTGAATTTTTTTCCAATAGTTCAGAATCTATCCATACAAGATTTACTTTTACATTATTATGGGCTCCAGCGTGTATAAATGATTCTGTAATACTTTTATATGCGTCGGGTACTATATTATATTTACCACAAATAGCAATATTAATTTCTTTTTCTGGTGTTTTAAGTTTCTTTACAATTCTATTCCAGTGTCCCAGTTGGGGTTTGCCCGCTTGTAGATTTAACTTCTTCAATACTATATTGTCAAATTTTTCTATATGCAAATTCAACGGTACCTCATAAATTGATTTAGCATCTATTGATTGCATTACTGCTTCTGGCTCCACATTACAGAAAAGAGCAATTTTTTTTCTTGTTTCGTAAGAAAGAACCTTTTCACTTCTGCATAAAAGAATATCAGGTTGTATTCCAATTTCAAGGAGAGTTTTTACCGAGTGTTGTGTTGGTTTTGTTTTTAATTCACCTGCTGCGGAAATGTAAGGAACAAGCGTTAAATGGATGCAAATAGAATTAGATTTACCAAGCTCTAACATAAATTGTCTCATCGCTTCCAGAAATGGTAATGATTCTATATCTCCAACTGTTCCGCCGATTTCTGTTATTATAACATCATATTTATTTTTTTCTTTTTCTGCTATTAGTTTTATCCTTCGCTTTATTTCATCTGTTATATGTGGAATTACCTGAACTGTTGCTCCAAGATAATCCCCCCTGCGTTCCTTTTGTATTACTTCAAAATATACCTGCCCTGATGTTGTATTGTTATCCTTACTCATATTTTCATCCAGAAATCTTTCATAATGCCCTAAATCAAGATCTGCTTCATATCCATCATCGGTAACGAAAACCTCTCCATGTTGTAAGGGAGACATTGTACCGGGATCTACATTAATGTATGGGTCAAATTTTTGTATCGTTACTTTTAGTCCCCTTGATTTTAATAGTAAACCTAAAGAAGCAGAAGCAATTCCTTTTCCGAGTGAGGATACTACTCCGCCTGTTAGAAAAATGTACTTTGTCTGTTTCAATTTATTTATCTTTTAATTTTTTCAAAATCATTTTTATATCTTCCGGTGTATCAACAGAAATAGAATTGTTTTGTGTAATAACCACTTTTATTTTTTCACCGTTCTCAAGTATCCTTAATTGTTCAAGTTTTTCTATTTTTTCCAGTTTCGATTGCTTCGTCCTTATAAACTTTAAAAGAAAATCCCTTCTATAAACATATAAGCCAATATGTAAATAATAATTTTTTAAAAATACATCTTCATTTGATTTATTTGTTTTCCATTCATTAGTTTTTCTAATAAATTCAACATATTCTTTTCTAAAAGGAATTATACTCCTTGAAAAATATAATGCATTAAAATTCTTATCAAAAACCACCTTTACTTTATTTTCATCATAAAGATCATTTATCTTTGAAAACCGTGTTGCAAGTGTTGCTACTTTAATAGTATTATTTTTTATTAAACTCGTTATAGCTCTGTCAATATCCTTTGCTGATATTAAGGGCTCATCACCCTGAATATTTGCTATAATGCTTCCACTGATATTTCTTACAGCTTCCCCAATTCTATCTGTTCCACTTTTATGTTTTTTGGAAGTTATTAATACATTCCCTCCAAAACCTTTAACAACATCATAAATTCTTTTATCATCTGTTGCAACATATAAATCATCTAATAATTTTGATTTTCCAGCACTCTCATAAACCCATTGTATCATTGGTTTATTTAGAATCTTTGCAAGAGGTTTTCCTGGAAACCTTGTTGAGTCGTACCTTGCAGGAATTATTCCGATTATTCTTTCCTTTTTATTCATTATAAATCTAAGTTACAATTTCATTATAAGAATTAATTATAGTTTCTCTGATGTTGTTAAGTAAAAATTTATCTCGACTGTATGCAATGGGCTTATGAATCTTTACTTTTACTTTTCCGGATTTTATTTTATTAGAACCCTTTGGTAGAAGTTCAAACGACCCCTTTATTGTTACCGGTACAATATCGCATTTTGATTCCTCTGCTATTATTGTATAACCTTTTTTAAATTCGTGTATTTCCCCATCTGGACTTCTTGTCCCTTCCGGGAAGATTACAATTGATAATCCCTTATCAAATGCCTTTGATGCTTTTTTCAATGATTTTATCGCTTCCCTTGCATCTCTTCTCTCTATTGGTATATAACCCGCTAGATACATTGCCCAACCAAATATAGGAATTTTATTAATACTTTTTTTATATACAAACCTGATATTTCCTGGTAATACTTTCATAAGTATTGGTATATCCATATAACTCATGTGATTGCTAATATATAAATGTGGTTCTTTTCCTGATGCGTTTTCTCGTCCTTCTGTTTTCACCTTTATTCCTGAAAAGAATAAAATCAAATTTGAAAATATTTTATATAAAACAAAAGTTACCTTTCCTCGGTAATCAATTGGCGATAGAAGAATCGTAATAATTGAAATAAATAAAATTACAATTGCTATTAAAATTGTCTTTAATATATGCAATTTTTACTATTTTACTATTCTGGAAATTGCTTTAAATTCTTCTGTCCCTGAATGTTCAAGCATCTCAAAGAGTATAGACTCATAAGTTGTAATTATTGCTCCCTCATCTCTCATTCGTTCTACAGCAATTTTTTTATCATTTAAATTTCTGGATGATATACAATCCTCCACCACCACAACTATATATCCTTTATCAAGTAAATCTAAAACAGTCTGTAATATACACACATGCGCCTCTATTCCTGTTATTATTACAGTATTTTTTCCAGATTCTTTTAGCTTATTATCAAAAGTGTTAACACCGCAGCAACTGAAAGACATTTTCTCCACAGGATTATAATAATTTTCCAGAGAATTTTTTACTGACTCAATTGTGCTACCAAGTCCTTTTGTGTATTGTTCTGTAACTAAAATTTCAACACCTAATATTTTCAATCCATTTATAAATCTACATAATTTATTTTCTAAAATTGAGTTTTCCGAAATTACCGGGAATATTTTTTCCTGTACATCAATAACAACAGCAACTGTGTGTTTTCTTCTAATTCTCATAAAAAATAATTAAATTAATAAACAAATTTAAATAATTTAATAAATAAATACTTTGGTAAAATGAATTACTTTTTACATTCTAATAATTTATGTATTTTTGAAAAATAAAATCTTATTCTGAAACTCAAAATTTTTGTGGAGATTTTTTAATGAACCAGCAGCGTGAAAAATGGGGATCTAAATTAGGTGTTATTCTTGCCGTTGCCGGTAGTGCAGTGGGCTTGGGCAATTTCCTTAGATTTCCGGCTAAGGCTACTCTTAATGGTGGGGGTGAATTTATGATTCCATATTTTGTGGCTTTTATACTGCTTGGTATACCACTTATGTGGATTGAGTGGACTCTCGGTAGATATGGTGGTAAATTTGGGCATGGTACCGCACCGGGAATTTTCGATTCAATAGGGAAAAACAGACTTCTAAAATATATCGGGGCTCTTGGAGTTATTGGTCCTTTTATTATACTTATTTACTACATTTACATAGAATCCTGGACTCTGGCATACTCTTATTTTTCCTTTTCCGGCTTATTATTTGATGGGTTTGATGCTGCTGGTATGAAAAAATTCTTATTAGCCTATCAAGGAGTTGAAGAAGGCGCGCCTATTTACCCTGCATATATATTTTTCACTTTAACTTTTTTCATTAATTTTTATTTCATTTATAAAGGTGTTAAAGGAGGAATTGAAAAGCTCTCCCGCTGGGCTATGCCCGCTTTAATTATTATCGCTATCATTCTTGCTATTAGAGTTTTAACTCTCGGTACACCTAACCCTGAACTTCCAGAGCAATCTGTTTCAAATGCTCTTGGGTTTGTGTGGAATCCTGATTTCTCAAAGTTGCTTAATGCAAAAGTTTGGGTTGAGGCTGCAGGGCAAATATTTTTCACTCTATCAGTTGGTATTGGTGTTATTCTTACTTATGCAAGTTATGTTGACAGTAAAGAAGATATCGCTCTCTCGGGTTTATCTTCTTCTTCAATAAATGAATTTTGTGAAGTTATTCTCGGTGGTTCTATTGTAATTCCTGCTGCTTATATTTTTTTCGGTGGACCTGGGGCTATTGAGGTTGCAAAAGGGGGAGTATTTAATATTGGTTTTGTTTCTATGCCTTTAATTTTCGATAAAATGCCTCTTGATTTTATTTTCTCAGGGCTGTGGTTTATTCTTCTTTTTATTGCAGGGATTACATCTTCAGTCTCTTTAATTCAACCATTAATTTCTTTCATAGAAGATGAGTTTAATCTTAAAAGAACAACCTCTACTATTATTCTTGGTATAGTTGCTTTTATTGCCTGTCAGCCTGTAATATTTTTTATCGGGCACGGTTTTATTGATGAACTGGATTTTTGGGGTGGTACATTTTTCCTGATTATTTTTGCTTCTGTTGAAGTGTTTATTTTTCTTTTTGTAATGAAATTTAAAAACGGCTGGAAAGAGTTGCACGAAGGTGCTTTAATCAGAGTGCCAGGAATATATAAATTTATTATGAAATACATAACTCCTCTGTTCCTATTGTTACTGCTTGGTTTTTATACATATCAAGATTTTTTTTCCCGCATATTTTTAGAAGATGTGAAAGACCCCGTTGATAAAACTTATATGTGGGGTGCAAGAATTATGATATTTGTATTACTAATTTCATTACTAATTTTAATTCACATCGCCTGGCGAAAAAGAAAACAAAAGGAGTCCTCTGTATGACAGTTGCAGGTATAATTTTTATGGCTCTTTCATGGGGAATTATAATTTCTTTGATAATTTTTACTTTTGCAAGAATGCTAAAAAAAGAAAATATAAATAAAGTTGGTCCCCGCGATGTTTTAGGTTAAAGGGTTGTAATTATTACTATCATAAAAAAGCACAATTTATCAGATTTTCTTTTGATTCAAAATCAAATGTTACTCCAGTAGTACTAATTTTTTTCTTTTTACTTTTGATGATTTTATGATGAAGATTATTTGGTTTGAATTTAGCAATACTAATTAATATTTTTATCATAGTTCTTTGGGGATTTAGCTCAGCTGGTAGAGCGTCTGAATGGCATTCAGAAGGTCAGGGGTTCGACTCCCCTAATCTCCACAAGAGTTGCTTTTTATGCTTTATGGGATATAGATTACACAGAGATTATTCTTTCCATTCAAAAATAAAAATGAATAATGAATAAAGTACAAAAATTTTATAAAGCATCGAGGGATATTTTTATTAAAAAAAATCAAAAGCAGGCTGAATTTATTAATTTATTAAAAATAAAATTTTAATCAGGAATAACTGTGGGACGCTCAACAGTTCACTATACAGATACCGAAACAAACAATATCTTAAAACGACTTCATAACAAATTGAGGCCAGCCGGGACGCCTGTTCAGAGGGTAGAATACATTATTGAATTATTGTTATTGCGTATTTTCGAAATCAAACTCAGGCAGGATGAAAGTTTTATACCATTAAGAGAGATTTTCTCTGCTGATAATGATAAATATTTATTTTCTTATCTACAACGACTAACAGGCGAACAAATAAAATCACATTTAAACAAGGAAATATTCCCCTTTTATGCTCAAATTCTTTCAAAATCAGGGCAGGTTTTTAAAACTAATTTACCACAGAAGGTTCAGGACAATCTGGTTTTGATTGAAGAGGTTTTTGCCAATTCAAGTTTTTCAACCAATGTTCAGAGTGGTAATATGTCTGAGATTATTGGTTTAATCTCAGAGATTGACGAAACAACTATATTAAAAACCGATATTTTAGGTGATGCGATTGAATCTGCGCTCTCTGAGACAGGTGGCACGCAGGATATTGGACTTTACAGAACTCCCGAGCATATAAGGCAGATGATGGTGGCAATTACCAATCCAACCTTTGATGATATAATTTTTGACCCTGCCTGTGGAACAGGAGGGTTTCTCTTTGATGCCTATCATTATTGTATTGAAAAGGTTTCCAGGGATGGAAAATGGCCATCACCTAAATATCCTCCTTCACATCCTGAATTAAATGTTTATTTTAAAAAATATTTCTCAAAATTTAATGAGAAAATGCCGGATATAGATAAGGCAAATAAATTTTACCGTGAAGGGGTTAGCGGGATTGAATACCTTGGAATGATTAGAAAGATGGCAGCAATAAATCTTTACATAAGAGGACTAAATCCCGGTAATCTCATTCAGGGTGACTCTTTACAACATTTCAAACCAGAAACTGATGCTAACTCAAAAACACTTATTTTAAGCAATCCTCTTTTTGGCGCTGAAAGAGACCAGCCAGCATATCCAAATGTATGGCAGGAATATCCAAAAGAGTCAGAGACCACAATTTTATTTATTAAATTAATGTTTGACCTGCTTAAAAAAGGTGGTAGGTGTGCTGTTGTTGTATCTGAAGGATTTCTCACCTGGGACAAAGCATCTGCAAGAGCAATGAGAAAAATCCTGCTTGAAGAGGCAAATTTAAGAGCGGTTATCAGCCTGCCTCAGGGGGTTTTTGTAAGTAAACAAGGGCAGGGAGCAAAAACATCAATTTTATATTTTGAAAAAGGCAAACCAACCGAATGGGTCTGGTATTATAAAATTGAAAACGATGGATTTTCAATGGGGGTAAACAGAAAGCCAATAGATGGCTGTCAGATACCTGAAGTGATAGAAACATTTCATAACTATGTAAAGAATGGTAAAATTCCACCTGAGACAAAAAATAGTTTTATAATCCCTGTAGAATGGATAAAAACACTTGACCCAAGAATCAAAGAAAGAATTAGAAAAACCACAGAAGAAAAAATTGTTATAAAAAGAAATCAGGAAAAAGAAAAACTTGAAAGACAACTTCAGGAGAGAAAATTAAAAGGAAAAATAACCGAAAGAGATTATCAGGAAAAAATAAAAGAATTTGATTTAATCACTCAGAGTAAAATCCAGAATGAAACATCAAAAGAAATAGAAAAAACGCATCTTTACTCATTTAATTTTCAGACATACAGAAGCGATTTAACTGAAGAACAGATAAAAGAATGGAGAGACATTTTAAAAGATATTACACCTGAAAATAACAAAAGTATAGATGAAAAATATAAAATATTACAAACTGCTGATGATGATATTGCTTTAAAAATCCTTGCAAATTTCAATCCGCAAAATGGTCTTGAGATGGACATTGCAAGGGATATTTTAAATAAATTACAGCAGGAAAACGAAAAGATAAAGAAACTGCAGGAGATTTTAAGAAAGGGGCAGAGGTATCCATTCACTTCTTTAGATGAATATATAATGCCTGTTGAAGATAAAATAAAACCTTCTTTATATCCAGAAAAAGAATTTATTGTTTTAGGTGTCGCAAATAATAAAGGAATTTTTATTAATGAAAGAAAAAAAGGAGTGGAAATTAATCAAACATATTATTTAGTTAAAAGAGGATATTTTTGTTATAACCCTTACAGAGTAAATGTTGGTTCAATTGGCTTAAATGAATATGATTTTGAAGAGCAAATTATCAGCGGTGCATACAATGTCTTTAAAGTAGATGAAAATAATATTGAGCCTAAATATTTATTCGCATTATTTAAAAATAAAAAATTCTTGGATTATGTAAATGAATTAGCTACAGGTGGGGTCAGGATGGATTTTAAAATTGATTATTTAAAAAAGTGGAAAATCCCCCTTCCTCCTCTTGAAATCCAGAGAGAGATTGTAGAAAAAATTGAAAAACAAAAAGCAATCATTGAAGGCGCAGAAAAGATTTTAGAGTCGTGGGAAGTGGATGATAAAGTATTCTATAGTTATAATTATAATAAAGTTGATCTTCTCAAAATTGCTGAAATATCAAGCGGCGGTACTCCTTCAAGAAATAATAAAGAATATTTTGATAATGGTAACATTAGATGGTTAAAATCAAGTGAAGTTAGGCAAGGTGAAATATATGAATCAGAAGAATATATAACAGAAAAAGGGTTGTTAAATAGTTCAACTAAAATTTTTCCAATTGATACTATATTAATTGCTATGTATGGTGCTACCGCTGGACAAGTAGGAATGCTTAAAGTTGAATCTGCAACTAATCAAGCTATTGCGGCGATTATTCCCAAAAAAGAAAAAGTTTTACCTAAATACTTATATTATTTTTATAGAACTTTAACGAAGTATTTTATAAGTATATCTAGTGGAAGTGGTCAACCAAATATTTCTCAAGAAATTATAAAGAGTGTACCAATCCCCCTTCCACCTCTTGAAATCCAGCAAAAAATAGTAGAGGAACTTGACAGAGAAATGGAAGCACTTGAAAAAGTAAAACTCCTCAAAGAAAAAGCAGAAAAAAAGATTGAGGAAATGCTAAATGAGTTGTGGGGGAGAAAACAAACAACGGAGGTAAAATATGAATACAAGTTTTAATTATCCAAAAGGTTCTGAATGGAGAAAATGGGATTTGCATATTCATACTCCCAGCAGTTATGACTATGAAGACAAATCTGTTACCGATGAACAGATTATTGAAATTTTTAAGAAAAATAATATTTCGGTTGTTGCTATAACTGACCATCATACTATTGATGTTAAAAGAATATTGCGATTACAAGAATTAGCAAAAGATGAAATAAAAATATTGCCAGGTATAGAGTTTTGTGCTGATGCCAGAGGAGAAGAGCCAATTCATTTTATTGCGATATTTCCAGAAAGTGACAGAGAAAGATTAGATTATATAAAAAACGAAATATTATCTAAAGCGAATATTAACAAACAAATTCAAGAAGGAAGAAATAATAACGCGATATACTGTAATTTAAAAGATACAATAAAAATAATTAAAGAATTAGGTGGAATTATTACGATCCACGCAGGAAGGAAATCAAATACAATTGAAAATATTACTAATTCTCTACCAGTTAATATGGCACAAAAAAGAGATATTGCAGATTTTATTGATATATTTGAACTTGGTAAACCAGAAGATCAAAAAGATTATAGGGAAACCGTATTCCCAGCGATTAGTAAAATTTTTCCAATGGTTATTTGTTCAGATAATCACGATATTAAAAATTATTCTTTAAAACAAAATTGTTGGATTAAAGCCGACCCAACTTTTGAAGGGTTAAAACAAATAATTTATGAACCAGAAGAAAGGGTGTTTATTGGTGATGACCCGGAAATATTAAAGAGAGTAAACGAAAATAAAACTAAATTCATAAAATCAATAAAAATTAATCAAGTGAGCAGGTATAATGAAAGTAAAGGAGTTTGGTTTAAAAATATTGACATCTCATTAAACCCTGGACTTGTCGCAATTATTGGTAATAAAGGTAATGGCAAAAGTGCTTTGACTGATATTATTAGTTTATGTGGAAATTCTAATCTTTATTCTGATTTTTCTTTTCTCAAAGAAGAAAAATTTTTAAAAGATGGGTTGGCAAAAAATTTTGAAGCAGAACTAGTATGGGAAAGTAATGAAAGTATAAAAAAGAACTTAAGTGATAAAACAGATGAAAATTCACCCCAAAGAGTAAGATATCTTCCACAAAATTTCTTTGAGAAGTTGACAAATAATTTAGAAACTTATGAATTTGAAAGAACTTTAGAGGAAGTTGTTTTTTCTTACATTCCAGAAGAACAAAAATTAAACAAGAAAAGTTTTTCCGAATTAATTGAATACAAAAAGCAATTAGCTGATAAGGATATTAATGCCTTTCGTGAAGAAATTACGAAGCTTAATAAGGAAATTATTGATCTTGAAAAGAAAGTTCATCCTGATTATAGAAAGCAAATAGAAGAAAAATTAAAACTAAAGGAAAAGGAATTAGAAGAACATAATAAAATTAAACCGAGTAAAATACCCGCCCCAAATCGGGACGAAAAAATATCAGAAGAATTGAAAAATAAACAAAAACAATTAAAAGAATTTAAGCAAAACCTTGAAAAAATAGAAAATGAAATTAGAAAGGTTCAAAATGAAATTAGAAATGTATATTTAAACATTGAAGAATTAAAAACAATTGATAAAGAAATAGAAGAATTTAAAATTCAAATTGAAAATTATATTTCAAACAATAAAGAGAAGTTTACAAAATATGATCTAAAAATAAGTGAAATTATAAAATGTGAGATTAATAACACTAAGATTAAAGAAAAAATTAAAGAGCAAAAGGAAAAACTACACGAATTAGAAAACAAACTACTCACAGAAGAAGAAATTAATAAAATTAAAGACATATCAAAAGATAAGAAAGCTTTATTATTAAATAATAATATGAAAATTAAGGAAAAAAAATTCAAGGAAGAAATAGAAAAAATCAAAAGTCAACTTTCAGAACCTCAAAGAAAATATCAGCAATATTTAGAAGATTTAAAAAAATGGAATACTAAGAAAAGTGAAATAGAAGGAGATGAGAATACTCCAAATACAATTAAATGGTATGAAAAAGAGGTAGGATATGTAGAGAAGCAGATAAAAAATGATCTAATAAAATTAAGAAACGATAGATTAGAACTATCATCACAGATATATAAAAAGAAAAAAGAAATTATATCCATTTATAAAAGCTTCAAGGATACAGTTGATAAACAAATACAACAATTTCAAAATATTTTAGGTGAATATGAAATAAGTATAGATGCATCATTGAAAATAAAATCAAGTTTCTATGATGACTTTTTAAAATTTATTAATCAAAAAATAAAGGGATCATTTTATGGAATTGATGAAGGGAAATCTATGCTTGAAAAATTGATAAAAGCTATGGATATAAATGTTGAAGGTGAGATAAAAACCTTGCTTTCTAAACTAATTGAGCATTTGGAGAATGATAAGAGAGAGGGTTTTAATAATGAAAATAGGAATATCAAAGATCAGATATTGAGTGAAGAAAAATGGCTAAATTTCTATGATTATATATTTTCTTTAGATTATATAGAGCCAACCTATGAACTTAAACTTGGAAATAAAAACCTAACACAATTATCCCCTGGTGAAAAAGGGGCTTTGTTAATTGTTTTCTATTTGTTATTAGACAAAGAAGATATTCCTTTAATAATTGACCAACCTGAAGAAAATCTTGATAATGAAAGCGTGTATAAAATACTAACGCATTTTATAAGACATGCTAAAAAGAAAAGACAGGTTATTATAGTTACACATAACCCCAATCTTGCTATAGTTGGAGATGCAGAGCAAATAATATTTGTCAAAATTGATAAGAAAAATAACAATACTTTTAGTTTTGAATCAGGTGCAATAGAAAATCCAATAATTAATAAGCATGCTTCTGATATTTTAGAGGGAACATTAAAAGCATTTGATATCAGAAGATTAAAATATTTAAGGGTTTAATTATTATGAATTTTGAAATTCATAAGTAGTAGATTTTAGGATCAAAACATGAAACTTCAATCATCACACAACATAGTCATCTACAAAACCAAAGATGGTCCTGAGTTAAAGGTAAAACTTGAGAAAGAAACATTATGGCTAACACAAAGCCAGATTGCAATACTTTTTGGAACTAAAAGACCGGCAATAACCAAACATTTAAACAATATCTTTAAAAGTGGGAAATTGGACAAAAATTCAGTATGTTCCATTTTGGAACATACTGCCTCTGATGGTAAAAAGTATAAAACACAATTTTATAATCTTGATGCCATTATTGCAGTTGGCTACAGGGTAAGTTCTTTTATCAAATATGGTATTGAGTTAAATACTAAACTTGAAAGCAGAATAACTCTATGAAAGATCAAAAGAAAATAGTTAAAAAACAGAATATAAAAAATTATGCAAACCTGCTTGATTCTATTGGAACACTTTTAGAATCCGCGCGAAAACAGGTAGCAAGGACCATAAACAATATATTGGTTCAAACATATTGGGAAATTGGGAAAAGAATTGTTGAGTATGAACAGAAAGGCGGAAATAGAGCTGATTATGGTGACAAATTATTAATCAAATTATCAAAAGATTTAACTAATAGATATGGTAAAGGGTTCAGTAGGAGTAACCTTCAATATATGAGGTTACTTTATGTTAAGTATCCAAAATACCAGACAGTGTCTGGCAAATTATCCTGGAGCCATTATGTTGAACTATTAAGTGTTAGCAATGATTTAGCAAGGTCTTTTTATGAAAAACAATGTATTAGTGAAAACTGGTCGGTAAGAGAGTTAAGAAGACAGATAAATTCTATGCTTTTTGAAAGAATTGCATTAAGTAAAGATAAAAAGGGAGTACTTAAGCTTTCAAAAAAAGGACAAGTGATAGAAAAAGAAGAAGATATCATAAAGGACCCTTATGTTCTTGAATTCTTGGGTATTCCTGAAAATTATAGGTATAACGAAAAGGAATTGGAACAGAAAATCATTGATAATTTGCAATTATTTTTGCTTGAGTTGGGCAAAGGTTTTGCTTTTGTGAGCCGGCAATATCGGATTACCCTTGATAATAATCATTTTTATGTGGATTTGGTCTTTTATCATACAATTTTAAAATGCTATGTTTTGATTGACTTAAAAGTGGGCAAAATCACTCATCAGGATATTGGTCAGATGAATATGTATCTTAATTATTTCAACAAAGAAGTAAAAAGCGAAACTGATAATCCTGCGGTAGGTATAGTTCTTGGCGCTGAAAAGGATAATATCCTTGTTGAATATGCTTTAGGTGGTATCACTAATAAATTATTCGTTTCGCGCTATAAATTATATCTACCGGAAAAGAAAGAATTAAGCGAGAAACTAAAATATCTACTGGGAAAAACTAACAATTAAAAATTTAACAGAGGTTATATGAACCTTAACGAAGCAACAGCAACAGATTTGAAGGTTATAAATGAACTCCAGAAATTGGGCTGGAAGCCGGGAGATACACTTCTGTATCAGCAACAATATAAACTTATAGAGGAGCAACAAAAGGAATTTTCAGGAATAAAAAGCATTAAACCGGATATTGTTTTACAGGATTTACACGGAAATATTCTGGCAGTTTTTGAAAACAAATTGGAGGATGAGAAAAAAGCATTAAATAAATTAAGAACACTTTACTGGCGGGTGCTTAAACCAAGGTTTTTATATGCCTGCTCTTCAGAGAGAATCCTTTTTTATGATACTGCCTGGCGGGGACTTGATGCTGGTGAGTTTAGAAGAGTTGATGGCTTTATGAGTTTGGAGGAGATGCAATTAAAAATTGAACAGGAGAAACAGAAAAATATTGAAAGAGAAATTGTAATTGATAAGAATATTATTGGTGGTTATGATCCTGCTGCAGGCAAAGAGAGATATTTTCAAACTGAATGTGTTAAAACACTTATTGAAAAATATAAAGAGGGTAAGCAAAAGATGCTTGTCCATATGGCAACAGGACTTGGTAAGACAAGGATTGCAGTTGCGCTGGTTAAAGCATTATTACAACATAATCTTGCAAAAAGAGTTTTGTTTGTTGTGGACAGAGTTTTACTTGCTAAACAGGCACGGGACGAAGGATTTAGTTTAATAAGCAAGGATTATCCTGTTGCCTGGATTCGTTCTTCAAACTATAAACAATACAGAAATTATAATGTTCATATTGTTGTAATTGATACGCTTGAAAATATATTTCAGGATATCCCAAATATTTTTTATGATCTTTTAATTGTTGATGAATGTCATCGTTCAATAAATATTAATCGCAAACTTATATTTGACCACTTTTTGTGCCCGAGAATTGGCTTAACTGCCACCCCCAAAAAAGCAATTTTGGCTAAGAATGCAAAAGATATAACAGAAGAGGATTTAGAGATCATAGACACTTATAAACTATTTGGCTGCGAGCAGAGTGAGCCAGATTATCAATTTGATTTGACAAGAGGTATTGACGAGGGCTTTTTAGCACCATACAGAGTTTTAGAAATAAAAACTTATCTTACAAAAGAGGCAGAGGAAGAAGGGGTTGAATTTGATTATGTTTATGATATTGATGAGAGAACCAGAATTGAACTTGGCCAAACGAAAAAAATATATCTTGAACAGCTTGAAAAAAAATATCTTTCAGAAGAAAGAGCGATGAGAATTGCTGAAGAAATCAGGAGTAATACTGAATACGGCGAAAAAATGATATTATTTGGTGTAAGTCAGGCGCATTGCCTCATGCTTGCAAATGCTATAAATAAATTGTTTGATGACAATGAAGAAGTTGCCCCAGGATATGCAGAAGCAATTATTTCAGATAATAGCGAACTGAATACCACTCTTAAAGAATGGTTTAAAAATCCTAATCGCAAGCCACATATTGCTGTTTCTGTTGATATAATGAGTACCGGTGTTGATATCCCCTGTGTCAGATTTATTGGATTTGCTGCCCTGACTAAATCTGTTGGTAAATATATTCAAATGTTGGGTAGGGGTACACGGCTTGATCCTAAATCTGGAAAATTTAGTTTTACAGTTCTTGATTTTGTTGGATTATGTAAGAGAATGGAAGACAATGGAAAAGGAACTCTAAAAGAAAATGTAAAAATTGTAAAAGAAATTTCTGGTGGTCGTACTATTAGTGAGGTTAGAGAGTCTCAATCGGATTATTTTTTAATTCCAAATCCTGACCCGAAAAATTTAATTCATCGGGTATGGATTCATGGAGAAAATTTAAAAATCATCGATAATATACCTATAGAAGAAGCAAGGAAACTTTTTGAGGAAGAGGCAAAACAACCCCAAAAAGATGAGGTATTAGAAATAAAGAAAAAGATTGAAGAAAATCCTGAGTACCTACCCGAAGAAAAAGATCTGGAGGTACTTAAAGACTGGATTAAAAATCCAGAAATTTATCTTGATGAAGAACAGTTAAAAAAGGTTTATGATTATCCACAAGGTAGCATTTGGGATTTCTTTTTACATGCGATTGGGAAAAGAAGTATTCCTACCCTTGAGGAGCGAGTAGAAAAAGGATTTTCTGAGTATATAAAAAATTATAATTTTAATGATGACCAGATAAAAATTTTAGAAAAGATTAAAAAAATCCTTGCTCAGAATTATGTTAAAGACAAAAGACTGAATCCAGAGGATATTTTTTCTTCTCCAGTTTATGAAAAAATTGTTGGCAGACGAGAAGATTTAGAAAAAGTATTTGAAAATAATTTTAATGATGTCTTGAAAAAAATGGAATCCGCAATTTATTTGAGATATTAATTCAGAAATGTAAGTAATAATTAACTATTTTAATATATTTTTTATAATAATTAATTTTTTTGGTGGGTTATAAGTATTTTATGAAATGTTTTTAAAAGTAAATATTTAGTTAATGTTTTATCTGCTTCAGCCCATTTTTACAGTAATATTCATTTGATAATATGACCGAGTGGAAGTAAGTTATGTTTTTTTGGGACGGGGTTGTTTTGGGGTGGTGTAGATGATACACTACTGCAAGGTTGCGTACGGATTTGAATTTTACTCCGATTTGTCTCAGGCGGTGTTCTATATCGGAGTCTTCTCCGATTCCAGGTCCTATGTAGTTTTCATCAAATCCGTTTATCTTTTCTATTAATGATTTCGGTAGGGAATAGTTACATCCGGAGAGGTGATTGCTTTTGAATTTATATATTTCCCTTAATAGTTTGTTTTTGATAATAAAACTTTCTTCTATATGATATGATGGCTCGTCCTTCTTGAATGAGTCCAGCAGTAATTTAAATTTTATACTACTTAATTTTTCAATAGGAATTTTTCCCGATTTTATCTCTTCGGAAATTTTCTTCCCGAGCATTACTCTTCTGCCGTATAGTACAGTGTTTTTTTCTTTGTTCAGTATGTGATTTTTTATAAAATTCCTGTGCGGTATGCAATCTCCATCTATAAATATCAGATAATCGGAATTGCTTATGTTTATTGCTTTATTTAAAATTTTAATTTTACGAAATCCCTTATCTTCCTGAGTTATAAAATTTATTTTTAAATCCGTTTTTTCTTTAATATCATTAACAAAATTTTCCATCTCTTCACCTGAACCGTCATCAGCTACTATAACTTCAAAGTCGTTATAACTTTGCAGTTTTAGTGCCTGAAAAATTAAATTTAGCTCCTGAATTTTTTTATATACAGAAATTATTAAACTTCCTGATGTCATAAGTTATTCAATTAATACAAATGCCCCCCATAGATATGGGTCGTTTGGATAGGATTTATTCATCTCAAGTTGTGCGTTTCTGAAAGCATCAAATTTTGACATTCCATCAATCCAGTTTATATAAAAAAGTTTCATAAGTTCTACAGTCTGTTTATCGGGCACTTTCCAGAGGCTCATTATTAAAGATTTTGCACCTGCGATTTTGAAAGACCTCTGCAAGCCAAAGACACCCTCACCACTTGCAATATCACCTAAGCCGGTTTCACAGGCAGAAAGCACCACCAGTTCTGTATTGTTTAAATCAAGATTGGAGACATCATAAGCAGTTAATATTCCGTCATCAACACCACTGATAGTTCTGCCTTCAGCCCACGCCAGATTTGCACCGGAAAGCACTATTCCTGAACGCAGTAGGGGATTCCTCGCTGTTTTTATATTAATCGCTGCGCTTGCTCCAAGTATGTTGATATTTCTGTTACTTTCTTCTACTTCTGGGAAGAAGAACCCGTGCGTTGCTATATGCAACACAGATACCGGTTTACTTGATATAACATTTTTAAGTACATCCTCGCTTGCTTCAGAGCCGATGTACTTTTCTGTATTAAAATTTTTTGATTTAAATATATTTTCAATTAAATTCGCTTCTTCAAGTGTACCCGGTAAAAAATTCCATTTGGGTATATTGCCTCTTATATTTTCATCAACAGTAAAATCAATACTGCGTTCAACAGTGAAATCTGCTGCATTGCGATTTTTATATTTGGAGGCGATAGATTTAATTTCTAATGTATCCAGATCAAACTTTGCGCCGCCAAATATTACTGCAAGAAAATCGTTATTGAATATATTTTTATTTTCGCTGGATTTTCTCAGAATTAATTCACTTAGATTGTTGTATAAATGTAAATTATATTTTTCAATTAATAGTTTACTGTCTTCTGTTCTTAATATTGAAAATGATACTCTGTTTAGTGACCCCGATGGAGAAATATATAATTTGTTTATATCTCTTAAATACGGCTCTAATGGGGTAAAGATTTTTTGGTATAATTCCTTTGCTTTTAATGGATTTCTTACATAACTGAAATTGGTTGCGGGTTTTGGTTCAAGATAATTCTGAAGTTCTGTTTCTGTGAATAGTTTTACAAACTCTGGATACTCCGAATTGTTTCTTATTACAAATGCACAATACCAGATTGTATCTGTCCACTCATTGTTATAATATCTAAAGTTTATAAAATCAATTACTGCTTCATCTTTCCCAAGTGTTTCTTTTATTTTTTTCCAGGATGTATTGGATAGAGTTAATTCTGTATTAAATATTTCTGATTTTCTGCTGAGTTCTTTTTCTAATTCATTTGCAACTTTGTCCAATGAATCAATATTTATTCCTTTCTCTAATCTTTCTTTTGATGATAGATTACTTGAGCTGGAAATTATCTGTCGGGTTGTTAAAAATTGTTGATATAGATTAATTAATTCTTTATCATTACTCTTTTTTATTTTATCTCTTAATATAGATGTGGAATTCAAGACAATCCCTTTTGTTGCTATAGAAATATCCATCATCTTATCATAGGCATTGTAATTCCCGTGTTCAATTAAAAAGGAATTAATAATGAAAAACTCATATTGTGAGGTCCCTAAGAATTGCATTTTTTCTTTTTCACTTAAAGCAGGAAAATATACATATATATGGTTCAGGTATAATTCTGCTGCTCTTAAATAGCATTCCTCAGCCTTTAAATACTCTCCGTTCTGCTGATATAATTCTCCTAAATTCATTATACAGGTTGAATATACAGGATTGTTATCATTCATTATTTCCTTTATGATATTTATAGATTCAAGATAGTATTTTTCAGCTTTACTGTATTCATTTTTCTCTGAATATAAAAGTCCAATGTTATTTAAGGTTATAGCGTAATCGGAATTTTTTTCTCCATAGAGGCTTTTATGTATTTCCAGTACCTCATTAAAATATTTCTCCGCTTCATCATATTTTTTAACCGCTAAATATAATACTCCTAAGTTATTTGCACAAATTAGATAGTTCTTGTTATTCTTGCCGTAATTTATCATAAAGATATTTAGAGCTTTTTTAAGTAGTGGCTCTGATTCACTGTATTTTCCCAGAAGTGTATAAACCGTTGCTAAATTATCAAGGGCTATTCCATATAGTGGATGATTTCTGCCAACTGTCTTTTCAAAGATTCTTATTGATTCTTTTGAAAGTTCTATGCTTTCACTATATCTGCCACTTTCTTTATAAAGTATTGCTAAATTGTTCAGTGAAGTTGCATAATCGTAATTTTCTCCATTGTTAAATTGTTTTAAAATCCTTCTTGCCTCTTTGTAGCAGGTTTCTGCTTCTCCATACTTGCCCATCGCTAAATATAAATTGCCGAGATTGTCAATAGTGATTGCATAGTTGAATGTTTCAGCAGGATAATAATTTTTTAATATACTTAATGCTTCAAGGTATAAGTTTTCCGCTTCAAAATAATTTCCAGTTGATTTATAAAGTAATGCGAGATTACTTAAAGAAACCGCATAATTTTTGTGGGTTTTTCCAAAATCAGTTAGTGCTTTTTCAATAGAAAGTTTTGCATATTTAATGCCATTCTCATAGTCTCCTTGCTTGTAAAGTTGCACAGTCTTTACCGCTAATTGGTCCCATGTCTGACTATAAGATATTGTAGAAAAAATTAAAACAAGCAGAATAACAATGAATTTGATTCTGTTATTCATATTTTTATTTAATATTCTTTTATTGTTTTAACTATCTGATGATTGAATGAGTTTCTTTCGTTTGATAATAATAAATATGTGCTAATAATAATTATGGCTACATTTAAAAATCTATATCGTAAAGGACTGATACATTAAATTTAATAATTGAAATTGTTCTGCTGGATTTTATTGGATGTGACGCATCGTTAGGAGAATAATTAGGGTCAGCTTCATCATTTAAGTTAATATATGCATTTTCTCTGCCACTCTCGTAGGTTACAAATTTTTTTCCGGTTAAATTTAAAATTCCATAATTAAGATTAAAATCAAGTCGAAAGCCTTCTAATTTTACCTCAGTTCCAAATCCAAATTGAGTACCAATTCTTCCGGTTGAATTTAAATCATAAGTGCCGTTTGTAATGTTAAGAACATCGGTGAATTTTGAATTTCCGGAAAATAAAGAATAAGCAAGAAGTGCTTCAACATATATTCTAACTTTAGAACGAGGGAAATTATAACCATATTGGGGACCAACTACAAGCGTAAAAACATTTTGTTTAATATCAACACTGCCACCTGACACATTACCGGAGTTCTGGAAGAGCGAATAAAAGAATCCCCCTTTTAAATTAATTACAGGTGTCCTTAACAATCCAGTAGCACCAAAATTAACACCGGGCTTTAACCCATACTTGACACCATTATAAAAATCAATTGTTTCTCCCGCATAATCGCCAATCGGCATTGAAATCCCTAAAGAAGGTCCAAAAGTTAAAAAAACCTGTGAAAAAGAAGTTTTAAATGAAATAATAAAAAACACAAAAACAAATATAAGTAGTAATTTTTTCATATCTATTTTTTTGTAAAAATTGTTATGCTAAAAACAACTTTCAAGGTTATTTGATAAGTGAAAAACTTATCATTATTGCGTATTATACCTACACAGAAAAATTATCTCTCTTTTTATTTCCATCGTTCTCCACAAAATTATCTATCTGGAATAAGAAAATATTTTATCTGCACTGAGTTAAGTATTTTATAAACGTGAAAAATTTTAAGGAATAACATATGTTCCAACTACTATCTATTTTCATTTTTTTAATGGAGACAAAAAAAATATAAATTATCTTTTTGAATATAATAATAAAAAAATCCACCCTCTATTTTCTACTCCATCAACATAAAGAATTAAAGACAAAGATAATTAAAAATAAACCTCAGATAGATTTTCTTATTCCCTGAATGAATTCATTTATCCTTTTAAAATGGGAACCCTGCCAGTAAATTTTCTTACAACTGTTGCAAATATAAAACTCATCAAAATATTTTTTTGTATAAGGTAGTAAATCATCTTCTATCAATTTCTTATCAACAATTTCAAGGGTTCCATTACATACACTACATCTCTTAAACGGAGTAATTTCATCAACCAATTCCAGCTGTGATAATATCTGAATTAACTGCAATATTGGATTTTCAGACCTTATCCAGTATCCTGTGGTAATACGATGATTTTTAAGAAGAGGAATACTTCTTGTTAAAAAAATTCTTTTTTCCTGTTCTGCTATTTTAGTTATTTCTGTAGGTTCATATTGTCTATTATATAGTGTGTCAAAACCAAGAAAACGTAAATACTTTGCTAATTTTCCAAGCTGAACATCACAGATGAATTTTGGAGTCCCTTCCTGCTTTCTAAGCAGATGTATTTCTTCTGGTAAAGAAATAGTCTTAAATTCTGGATAAACAGAAATGAAATCTCCGTCTTTTAATTTATAATCAAAACCTACAGGAATACCATTTGCAATTATCAGGTCAACCTCCGTATGTGGAACATTTAAAGACTCAATGGAATCTTTAACAGAAGGGGTTCCTGTGAAGTTTACTTCAAAAGAAACCCTTCTGTTTTTTTCGGGAAGAAAATCATTAAGGTTGTAATAAAATCTGAAAGTTGCCGAATTTAAAGATTTCATCTTTTATATTTTCCCATTAGTAATGTTTCAGAAAGTATGTGTCCCTCCATAGCTTTCAATAATTCTTTTTTTGTAAGCCCGAAATCTTTATCCAGTATATTATCAAGAGCGTAAAGCTTAAAATAGTATCGGTGAGTGCCACCCGGAGGACAGGGACCGTCGTAACCAATTTTTCCAAAATCATTTTTTCCCTGCTTTATTCCATTACTTAATTCTTTATCGCGTGGAAAACCCTCTTTTAATTCTGTAATTGTAGGTGGTATGTTATAGATTACCCAGTGTACCCAATCTCCAGCAGGAGCATCTGGATCATCAGAAATTAATGCAAGTGATTTTGTGTCTGCAGGGATATTGGACCAGGATAATTGCGGAGATATATTTTGTCCGTCACAGGTGTGTTTTTGGGGAATTAATTCTCCTTCTTTAAAAGATATACTTGTCAGTTTCATTTTTATATTACTCCTTTCTTCTTTTTGTTGTGGTTCTTTTTTTGTTAATTCGGTTGTTTCTTTTTGACAGGCGAAAAAAACAAGTATAACAGAAATTATTAATAATACTCTCATATATTACCTCCTTTTTATATTATACAAAAAATAATTTAAAAAAGTAATAAAAATATTATTCCTTATACGCTGGGTACGGATGGCAACACCACATTTCAATCAGTATTTTTTCAATTGATTGTAGTGTGGAATATTGGATTTTTCCTTTAATCCGAAGTTTCTTTTTCCTCTTAAACAAAATTGGAACAAGTTTCAAAATATAGTTTAAAAGAGGCTGTATAAATTAAAAAAATTTATTGGTAGTATTATATTTGCTTTTGTTACTCAATGTTTAAATACATTAAAAAAATTCTGAGTACCTGTGAGATAAAATTATTTTCTAATAAAAAACTCTGAATCACAAAAGTAATTCAGAGTCTACTTGAGCTGGCAGAGGGACTTGAACCCCCGACCGGTTGATTACAAATCAACTGCTCTACCAACTGAGCTATGCCAGCAAAGTATTACAAATATAGATTAAATGAAAAATTATTTCAACGAATTATGATGGTAGATTAATTCCCCGATACTTTTAGAACCTGCCCTACGGTTATTTTATCTGATTTAAGATTATTCCATTTTTTTAATTGACTGACGGTAACCCCAAACTTCTCTGCTATTGAGCTAAGTGAATCGCCTTTTTTAACTGTATAGGTTTTTTGTTTTGTTGTCTTTTCTTTTGTTTTGTCTTTTGTTGATTTTTCTTCTTCTTTTGTCTTTTTATTTGTATATATTGTTAGGTCCTGGCCTGCTATTATTACATCATCCTCAAGTTCATTCCATTCTTTGATATCATCAACCGTTACATCATATTTATTTGCAATAGAGCTTAAGGTTTCTCCTTCTTTTACCTTATGCGTTATTTTTGTACCTGTTGTTTTTTTCTCCTTTGTTGTTTTCTTTGGGTCAGAGACATATAGAACCTGTCCTACTTTTATTACATCAGATTTTAAATCATTCCATTTCTTTAGATCCTCAACTGTTACATTATATTTATCTGCTATTAATGTTAAATTTTCACCTTCTTTTACAGTGTGAGTTTTTGCTTTTGTCTTTTCTGTTTTTTCTTTCTTTGTATTTTCCGGTTTTGTTAATCGGAGTTCCTGTCCCGGATAAATTATATCACTTTCTAAATTATTCCATTCTTTTAAATCACTTACTTTCAAATTATATTTCTCTGCAATCAATGAAAGTGTTTCTCCCGATTCAACTATGTGAACTTTTGGTTTCTCTGGTTTTTTATTTTTAACATAATTTTCCGATGGGTATAGTTTTAATTTCTGCCCTACATATATGATATCACCCTCAAGATTATTCCATTCCTTTATATCTGATATTTTGACTCCATATTCTTCTGCTATCTTGCCTAAGTAGTCACCTTCTTGTACTTCATAAATAACTTCATTTTTTTTATTCTTTGTTTTATCTTTTTTTTCTTCTTTTGTATCTTTTATAACTGTCTTTTCTTCTTCAACTGTTTTTTCCTCTACTTGATTTTCTTTAGATGTGGAACTCGTATCTTTTTCCTCAATGTAAATTATTTCTTTTTTCTCCTCCTGTTTTGGCTCTTCTATTCCATAAAATTTATTGTACTGCTTATCGGTAAGGTAAACATATAGTATAGTACTATCTTTTAACATAGAACCGTAAGATATGTTATTCCATTGTCTAATATCTATTACTCGTACCCCAAAGGAATCTGCTATTGATTCTAATGTTCGGGGCTTTTTATATAGTACTTCTATTCTTTTCTTATTATCTACCACACCTATTGTTTTTGTGTCCTCTGGCTCGTAATCTTTTACCTTATAATATACTATTGGTTCTGACTCTACATAAAGAGAATTTTCGTTTCCAGCAAACTCAGGTATTTGCATTCCATTTGAATAAAACTCGTCACTATTTTTATAATTCTTTAGAAATGTGTTAAAACTTCCCTTCGGAATTCTCATTTGATATGGTACATCGTAATCAGGAATTACATCGGAAATTAATTCAGGGTTTAAATCCCGTATAGTTTCAACTTCAGTCTCGCAAAGTTCAGCAAGCCTTTCAAGGGTTAATGTGCCGTCAAAATTTACCCTGTCAAATTCTATTGGTTTTGCAAACTCTATATTTGTAAACCCAAACTCTGCCGGATTTCTAAATATTAAAGAAATAGCTATAATAGAAGGCACATAACTTCTTGTTTCAGATGGTAAATAACTTCTTATTTGCCAATAATCTTTTGAACCCGCTTTATTAATAGCGTTTGATATTCTTCCTGCACCAGCATTATAGGCAGCAAAAGCAAGGTACCAGTCTCCAAAATCTCTGTATAAATCTTTTAAATGTCTTGCTGCAGCATCGGAAGATTTTTCAAAATCTCTCCGGTCATCACGATATGAATCAGAGTACAAGCCGTAGGCAGCACCTGTTGAAGGCATAAATTGCCATAAACCTACAGCACCTGCCTTAGAAACAATAGTAGGATTAAGTCCTGACTCCTGAATAGAAAGAAAGACCAGATCCTCAGGTACACCATGAAATCTCAGTATCTTTCTCATTGTGGGAAAGTACCTGCCCGACCTATAAATTGTTTTATCAATGAATCCTTTTCCACGGGATGTTTGAGTGAAAAAATCTATCCACTCATCAACTGCATCGTTCCGCTCAAAGTTAATTTCCTGACTACCAGGTATTATTTCTGTATCCGATATTTTTACACTTTCGGATATTTCTTTATAGTCTATAGATAAATAATCTGCAAAATAAAATACATTACTGGATGGTTCAATATCTTTATGAATTGTTAAATAGTCACGGGTAATATTGGTTGCAAGTTCTTTGTAATCCTTTTGCCATTCACTATATGATTCATTTTTCAGAAATTTTTCATCAATTTTTCTTAAAATTTTTAATGCCTTTTCAAATTCTCTTTTAGATTTTCCTTCTTCCCCTTCATAGTTTAGCTCAAGTGATTGTTTATAGATATTAAAACTTTCCTCTAAGTCTTCATAGAAATCAATTGAATCTACTTTCCTTTGTTTTCTGAGTTTCTCTTCATCTGTCTCTGTAATTTTTTCTGGTGCGGAACAACCGTAGAAGTATATCAAAATCATAAGAAAAAACACCGATATAAAACTAAATATACTTCTTCTAAAAATTAATTTCGTCATCGAAATAAATAAATGCATTTAAAATATATAGGTTATTATATGTAATTTCAAGTTATTTATTAATTAAACAAAATAAAAATCGCCATTGTTTCCACAATGGCGATTTTTTTTTCTGATGTTTTGAATATGGAGGCTTTTACTTTGAAATAACCTTAAAATTATAACTTGTTCCTGCTAATTCCGGATTTGTCCATAGGTTTTTAGAATTAATCAAAGATTTCACATATTTATTTAACATATTATTTTCACCTTTGATTTCAGAGACAAAAAGTTTACCATTATCAGCAACAACTATATTAACATATGTTTCGCCTTTTAAGTTCTTATCCTCATAAATTAAAGGAATGGGCTTCTCAAAAAGACTTACTAATTCTTTATATATCTGAATCTGTAAACTGTTCGGATTGGGTATATCTCTAGAATTAGCATTAGATACAGAAGTGAATAAGAGTGCAAATAATATTATTATGGATAAATTTTTTAATGTTTTCATTTTGACTCCTTTTTTTAAATTAAACTTCTTTTATTTTATTATACGAGTTAAAATGATATTGGTTACAGAAAAAATAAATTTAATAATTTTTTAATATGGAAAAGTTATATAAACTCTCAGTTCCTAATGTTAAAGAGAAAATAAGAATTGATAAATATATCACTCATTTTATTGAAAATGTTTCACGGACTAAAGTTCAAAAAGCAATAAATCTCGGTTATGTTACAGTTAATGGTAATTGTGTTAAATCAAATTATATCGTAAAGCCTTTTGATGATATTGAAATTGAATTGCCCGTTTCTGAAAAACAAGATATACTTCCTGAGGATATTCCTCTTGATATTATTTATGAGGATAAATATTTAATTGTAATTAATAAACCTGCGGGAATGGTAACACATCCTGCATATAAAAATTTTAGTGGCACTCTTGTAAATGCTCTTATGTATTACTCACAGAAAAGTGGGGATAAATTATCTGATTTAAATGGTTTTGAAAGAGCAGGTATTGTTCATAGACTTGACAAAGATACTTCTGGAATACTTGTTGTTGCAAAAGATGAAATTACTCATAGATTGCTTGCAGATCAATTTTATAATCACACAATTACTCGCGAGTACACTGCTTTAATATGGGGTAGATTGCATAAAAAGAAAGATACTATTATAAAAGCAATTGGGCGTGATAAAAGGGACAGAACAAAAATGGCTGTGGTGTATGAAGAGGAGGGTAAAATCGCTATTACTGAATATACAGTGCTTGAGGAGTTTGAGTTCTTGAGTCTTGTAAAACTAACACTTAAGACAGGAAGAACTCATCAGATTAGAGTTCATATGTCTTCTATCGGGCATCCAGTTTTTGGTGATGAAACTTACGGGGGTAGAAAACCACATTCAATTAATATGAATATGAAATTAAAAGCAAAAATAAATAAATTACTGGAAATTATGCCAAGGCAGGCTTTACATGCATCTTTGCTTGGCTTTATTCATCCTCACACTAAAAAGTATATGGAATTTAAATCTGATTTACCTGAAGATTTGAAAAATGTTATTAATTTAATCAGATAGTTTCATCTATAATTTTTTTCATAACAGCTTCTACTTCTTTAGCAACTTCTTCAACTTCTTTCATTCCAAATTTCTTTATCATTTCCATTGGCTCTTGCATTGTAATAAATGTTTTTCCTTTATCTTTGTAGATTATTATTTTACAGGGCATCATTACTCCGTACTCTTTGTTAATATTGATGACTGTATTGGCGAACTTTGCATTACAAATTTCCACAATACTATATTCATCAATATTAAATCCCTTCTCTGCAAGGGTCTGCTTTACATTGTGTATATGCAATACTCTGAATCCGTTTTCAGATACTTTATTTTGTAAATCTAACAAAGCGTTCTCAAAAGATTTTGTAGTTTCTTTTCTGTAATTCATAATTTTTATTTTTTTAATTCTTAAACAGAAATTTTTTCTAAAAAATTTATAAATTTATCTTTATATTATTTAATTTAATAATATGTATTGTTATATTCATTATTTAAAATAAATTTTATTTTAAACTCACAAAATGAGTATTTAAATTAAAAAAATAATCATATTTTTAATGTTTTTATATTAAATTGTTTTAGTTAATATGATAACGATTATTAATCAATTACGAGAGTTATCCTATAATCTTTATTGGTCTTACAACAATGATTTCTTTGAGGTATTTGAGGAAATAAATAAGGATATATGGAAATGGAGTCAGAAAAATCCAGTTAAATTTCTTGCTTCTATTAATAATGAATACCTGCTTGATGTAATTGAAAAAAAGAATCTAAGAGAAAAAATATACAACATCTATCGGGACTTCAGGAAATATTTGAATGAAGAAAAAACTTATTTTAGTGAAAAATTTTATAAAGCAACTTCTCCACAAATTTGTTACCTTTCTGCAGAATATGGAATTACAAAATGTCTGAAATTTTATTCAGGGGGGCTTGGTACTTTATCCGGTGACCATCTGAAATCTGCTTCTGACCTTGGGCTACCACTGATTGGAATTGGTTTGGCTTACTCACACGGATATCTCAGACAATATATAAATAATGAAAATCGTCAGGCAGAATTATACGAAGTTCATGATTTTAATATCCTTCCTATGATTCTTGTGCTTGATGAGGAATACAAACCATTAAAAATTTCTATTTCGCTTCCCGGAAGAGATGTATTTGCGCAAATATGGGAACTGAGTATTGGCAGAATTAAATTATACCTGCTTGACACTTTTGTAGATGAAAATGATGTAGAGGATAAAAGGATAACAGATATTTTATATGGTGGTGATAGTGAAAAGAGGATTCAGCAGGAAATTCTGCTCGGTATTGGAGGAATGAAATTACTTGAAAGACTTGGTCTTAATATTAAAGCTTTCCATATTAACGAAGGGCATTCTGCATTTCTTTGTTTGGAGCGAATAAAGAATGCAATGAAAAAGTTTAACCTTAAATTTGATGAAGCAAAAACTCTTTGTTACTTTTCAAATATTTTTACAACTCACACTCCAGTACCTGCTGGGATTGATGTATTTCCAAAACCTTTAATGGAAAAATATTTTAAAAAATATGCAGAAGAGGAGTGCGAAATTCCTTTTGAAAGATTATTTGAAGAAGGTGATTTAAATAAGAATAATCACAACAATCATTATTTCAATATGGCTTATCTTGCAATCAATAATTCACAATTTGTCAATGCTGTTAGTAAATCCCATTGTGAAATTGCAAGAAAAATGTGGTCTCTACCACCAACAAGGAGCCAGATTATTTCTATCACAAATGGCGTTCATATTAAAACATATTTGGCAAGAGCGTCAGAGAAATTATTTGTTAAATATTTTGGGAAAAACTGGTTTAAGCAAAGTGATATTTGGAGTAGAGTAAATGAAATTCCTGACGAAGAACTCTGGCAAACCAGAATTAGAAATAGAAAAGAACTTATAAACTATGTAAGAGAAAGAATTTCTGATAAATTGAAACTTGCAAAGGCATCTGAGGAAAGATTAGCAGAGGTTGAAAATCTCCTTGATGAAAATGCTTTAACAATAGGTTTTGCAAGAAGGTTTGCAACATATAAAAGAGGGACACTCCTTTTTAACAATATTGAAAGACTGAAACAAATTATTTCGAATCCACAATATAAAATCCAGTTTATTTTTTCTGGGAAAGCACACCCTAAAGATGAAGGAGGAAAAAATCTAATTGCGGAAATTGTCTCTTATTCTTTTGACCCTGTATTTAAAAATAAACTGGTCTTTATCGAAAATTATGATATTGATGTGGCGAAGCATTTGGTCTCTGGTTGTGATTTATGGTTAAACAATCCGAGAAAACCACTTGAGGCTTCCGGGACAAGCGGAATGAAAATTGTTGCTAACTTAGGTTTAAATTTTAGTATTCTGGATGGCTGGTGGATTGAAGGGTATGCTGAAAATAATGGCTGGAAAATTGATAGCCCGAAAGAAGAAAATCTTCCTGATTATGAAGTTGATAAATTTGAGGCAAATAGTTTATATGATACACTTGAAAAAGAAATTATACCCCTGTTTTATAAACGAGATGAGGAAAATATTCCAAGAGAGTGGATTAATAAAATTAGGTTTTCTCTTTCTTCTCTTGCACCATATTTTAACACGGAAAGAATGGTGCGAGAGTATAACGAAAAATTCTATATGAGAGTGAAGTAAATTTTAAATTTAAAAAATTATATATGGATAAAATATTAATCATCGGCGCTTCCGGTCAAATTGGCTCTGATTTGACAATTGCTCTTCGAAATATTTTCGGTAATGAAAATGTATTTGCTACAGATATAAAACAACCTCCTAAAGATGTTCTGGAATCAGGTCCCTTTCAAATACTTGATGTGATGAATGAAAATTCTTTGAATGATTTTGTGGTTAAAAATAAAATTACCCAGATTTATCATCTTGCTGCTGTGCTCTCTGGTAATGCGGAAAAATTACCTTTGAAAGCCTGGGAAATTAATATGAAGAGTTTATTAAGTATTCTTGAACTTGCAAAAGAGATTGGGGTGAAGAAGGTTTTTTGGCCCAGTTCTATTGCTGTTTTTGGAAATACAACACCTAAAGTAATGACTCCACAGTTAACTTTTACTGAACCAAATACTGTTTATGGAATTAGTAAACTTGCTGGGGAAAGATGGTGTGAATATTATTTCAATAAATACAAGGTTGATGTGAGAAGCTTAAGGTATCCTGGTTTAATAAGTTATAAAACTGAAGCAGGAGGGGGAACTACGGATTATGCCGTGGAAATTTTTTATGATGCAATTCGTTCACATAAATACGAATGTTTCTTAAAAAAGGATACAACTTTACCTATGATGTTTATGCCTGACGCAATTGATGGTACTATAAAACTAATGGAAGCAGAAGCAGAAAAACTTACTGTTCGTTCAAGTTATAATATGGCGGCAATTAGCTTTTGTCCCTCAGAAATTGCAGAAGAAATAAAGAAACACATTAAAGATTTTACAATAACCTACAATCCCGATTTCAGACAGAAAATTGCAGATTCCTGGCCTAAAAGTATTGATGATAGTGTTGCTCGTAATGATTGGGGATGGAAACACAAGTACTCACTTTCTCAAATGACAGAAATTATGCTAAAAGAAATTAGCAAGAAATTAGGTAAAGATTACAACTAAATGTTATTATTTAAATGAATTAGGATGTATTTATTCTTTATTCTGTAATTTTAATTTTGCCACTCCGAACTTAAAAATATATAAAAGGTTTATTCCATCTTATTTATCTTTTTTACAATCAAAGTAATATTATCTCTTCTCACAATTTCAACGACTTCATCTTTCTCTATTTTTTCATCAGAAATTGCATTCCAGAGTGTTCCCCGGAATTCTACTTTGCCAGGAATATTACCAGGTACAATTTCTTTAATGACTTTTGCTTTTTGTCCCTTGAAACTTTCCAATAATTCATCATCTGCATCATCCATTTTTTTTACTTTACCCTCAAAAATCTTTTTCCCTTCTTTTCTAAAAAGTAATAATGTAATTAAAGAAGAGCCAAGGAACACAGCAAGTTGAATATTTATATCTCTCACTCCAAATAGGGATACTATTGCTGTTATCCAGGATCCAATACCGAAGAAAAAAATTATAAATCCCGGAATTGCAAGTTCTGCAAGAAAGAAAAAAATACCTGCAATAAACCAGACAAGAGGACCAAAATTAATTTCCATATTTAATTATTTTTTATTCTGTCTTTTGTTCTTTTGATATTTCTGAAAATACTTTTGCAACAGTTGCTACAAATGAAGCAACATTCGAAAGGTCTGAAGGTATTATCATAGTATTATTTTTCATTGCAAGTTTTCCAAACTCATTGATGTATTGTTCTGCAATTCTCAGGTTTACTGCGTCTTTCCCACCTTTTTCATTTATTGCTGATGCTATTTCTCTGATTCCCCACGCTGTTGCTTTTGCTACTCGTTCAATTTCTGCAGCGCGTCCTTCTGCTTCATTTATTCTTTTCATCTTTTCTCCTTCTGACCTTGCTATTGCTTCCTGTTTATCTCCTTCTGCACGGTTAATTTTTGCTTGCTTTTCTCCTTCTGATTCTGCTATCAATGCTCTCTTTTCTCGTTCTGCCCGCATTTGTTTCTCCATTGCATCCTTTATACTGGTTGGGGGAGTTATATTCTTAATTTCATGTCGTGTGATTTTTATTCCCCAGGGATCTGATGCTTTGTCAACTGCAGTAACTATTTCACTGTTTATTTTTTCTCGCTCTTCAAATGTCTTATCAAGATCTATCTTTCCTATTTCACTTCTCATAGTTGTTTGGGCAAGTTGTGTCGTTGCTATTATGTAATTACTTATTCCGTAAGATGCTTTCACCGGGTCTACTACCTGTAAATACAGAATACCATCAACTTCTACCTGAATATTATCTTTTGTTATACAAATTTGTGGAGGAACATCTATAACCATTTCCTTTAATGAATGCTTATAAGCAATTCTATCAATAAAAGGAACAAGAATGTGAAATCCTGCTTCAAGAGTGGCGTGATATTTCCCAAGCCTCTCTACAATATAAACTGTCCTTTGAGGTACAACATAGGCAGTTTTAAGTAATAGAATGATAAAGAACAAAATTAAAAAGATGATAATAATTGTTGTAACCATTGTATTTTATATTTAATTTTTAAGTTACATTAATATAAGAAAATAAATTTCCATTTTATATAAAAAATTAATGGTATGAAAAAAGAAATAGCATCTGTATTTAGTGTAAATATCAAATTCATATTTATTATAAGTAACCAAGTTATCTCTATTTGTTCTGTTTAAGAAATTTTTTCATAATGTTGAAATTGTAACCTGTGTGTTTGTTTTAAATGTGAAATATGCAGTAATTAGTGTATTGAAAAATAAAGAATTAATTAAAAAATTATATTAACGCGTATAAATTTAGTTTTGGAACAATATAATATAAATTATAGTTTATTAATTGTTAAAAATTTTTTTAAATAAATATATAAAGTTTTGATTTTTATTTTTGGGTTTGGACATACTACTGAAAAGGATACTGGAACCAGGCAGGAAAGATATTGTCCTGTCTGTCGGGAGAATGTTTTTACAAAAATAATTGAAGTAAGAAAATGGTTTTCTTTTTTCTTTATTCCGTTAATACCTTATAGTAAAATAACCCTGGAAGTTTGTCCCAGGTGTGGAAATTCAAATGAAATAAAAAATTAAATCATATATGACTATGAAGCCATTTAAATTGTTAATTGTTTTAATTATAAGCTTTTCTTTTCTAAGTATAAATTCTTTTGCTCAGAATTATAACAGGCAAAAGGTTTCCTTTACCGGTGGAATAAAACCAGTGGCTGTAAATCTTTATTCTATTCCTCAACCCACACCTATTGTGGAAAGGGGAATTGAGGAGACCAAAGAAATGGGACCTTTTAAATCTTTGGAAGAGTTTGAGAGTGAACAGAAAAGACTGGTTACCCCAAAACAATTTGTGAATATACATTTTTCAGATAAAGAGGAAATATCTTATTTTTCAAATATTAATATAGTTACAAGTTTTCAGGAGAATTCAAGAATTAAATTAACTCTTGAACCCGGTGACCCCTCTATTGCTGTTGGAAAAAATCATATAGTTATGCTCAACAATGATGGAATTTATATTTATTCAAAAGAAAATAACAAGTTATTGTATAAAAATAGTTATTTAAATTTTTTCAATTCTGGTATGTCTATATTTGACCCAATTGTTATGTTTGATGTTGAAAATAATAAATGGATTTTCACTGTAGTTGCGAGAGATGATGATTATTATCAGTCTTATATTTACATTGCAATATCTAAAACGGATGATCCTACAGAAGAATGGTATTATTATGTTACGGACGGAGGTCAGGACGGTAAAACGAAAACTTCATATTGGGCAGATAGACCCTACTTATCTATATCAAGTGATTCTAAAAATAAAAAGAAAGGAGCAATTGTCATTACTTCTAATCAATATGATTTCTATAATTATTTCTATCAGTATTGCAAGGTAAGGCTTTTTAATAAGGAAGATTTATATAGCGGAAAACCTCTAATAGAATATTGGGATTTTTGGCGTTTCAAAAGTAAATTGACATCAGATATATTTAATTTAGCTCCAGCAACTCAACTAACCCCAACCAATGATGCTGAAATTTATTTTTTTCAAACAAATGCAAATGGAGGCAATAAAGTTTATTTGTGGAAATTAAGCAATCCATTATCTAATGATCCTGAGATGGAAGAGATTAGCAGTATATCTGTTACCAATTATTACATACCTCCTATGTGTCCAGTAAAAGACCAGAGAAAATATATTAATATATTTGATTGCAGAGTATTGAATGTCGTTTTAGCAAATAATATTTTATATGCAGGATATAACTCTAAGTATGATTGGGGAAGTGGAAATAATTGTATTTTCAGAATTCTAAAAATTTCTACTGAAACAGGGGAATTAATTTCTGAAAGTGGGTATGGGGCAAATGGATACTGGTATATGTTTCCCTGTATTATTCCAATTAAAGATGGAAATCGATTCAGTGATACATTACTCGTTGGTTTTGTTAGAAGTTCGAATTCAATTTATCCCGAATCCAGAGTGGTTTTATATGATGGGACTTCAAAGTGGGGAAAATCATATTTAGTTTCTGAAGGTATTAAACCCAAAGAACCTATGGGTAGATTGGGAGATTATAATTCAATTACAGTTGACCCATTTAAAAATTCAAGTTATTGGTTTGCTTCCTGTATTGCTGGTTCTTATTTATGGACAACTAATATTGCTAATATAGAACTTTTAAAATAATTTATTTTTTTAGCAAAACAAAATAACATGCTTAAACAAAATGTTTTTGTACCATTAATTGTTGTATTAATGACAGTTGTATTTTTTATTTCTTGTTCCAAGGATTCAGAGCAGATAAAAAGTGAATTGATACCTGTTGAATCAACTGATTTTAAAGAATCACCAAATGATTTTCTTACAGTTGATTTTGAATTTTTTTATAAAGAACTTTCAACAGCTGGGGAATGGATAGAAATTGATGCGAAAAAATTGGGGTTAGATATAAAACCAGGTATTTCATTTAATTCTTCTAAAAGTTTTATTTCAGAATTGTTAGGAGTTAAATCTGCCTATGCCCAAACAGGGGAACAAGTATTTAATTTATTTGTTTGGAGGCCTACAACTGAACTTGTTAGTGATATGGTAAATGAAACGAATGAGTACATACCTTTTAACAATGGTCAGTGGTTATATACTAATGAGGGTTGGTATTTTAAAGCAAACACTCCGCAGGAAGAATTAACAAGCCACTATGGAAGATGGGCTAAGGATGATGAATTAGGATGGGTTTGGCTTCCAGGGAAAACATATTCTCCAGCATGGGTCGATTGGAGGCAAAATGATGATTATGTTGCCTGGGCGCCTGTTCCACCAAATAAGTATATAGAGAATGATGTTTTGAAAACTGAAGATATAAATGAAAATAATTATACAATAGTAGAAAAGAAACATCTAATAGAGCCCTCAGTTTATAAATATAGATACCAATATGTGGAAAATAAGAATAAAATATTGATTAAAGAAATGACCAAAACCGATGGTGTTATAATAAAAGAAAAGAGAATTATTAATAAGGGACCTGATATATCAGATATAGAAGATAAAACAGGAAAGAAAATAGAACAGGTAAAAATTGTTAAGGTTAACAAAAAGGAAGATTCTGGAATAAAAGATAATACATTAGCTGTCTTTGTACCAGAGTTAAAAAAATCCAAAGAAGTCAGAAAAGAACCTTTAACAAAACCTGAAAAACTTGTTTCTTACAAAGATGCGAAAAAGATAACAAAAGAAGAAAAGGAGAAATTACGAACTGAAGATAAACTGGAGAAAAAAGAGGAAAAAGAAATGAAGAAACAGGAGAAGTCAGAAGGAAAAGAATTGAAAAAACAGGAGAAACAAGAACAAAAAGAATTAAAGAAAGAAGAGAAAAAAGAAGATAAGCAAAATATAAAAGAAAAAGATAAACCAAAAGATACTAAAAAAGATAATAGTAAAGATAAAAAAAGTAAAACCTCCGATAAAAAGGACTGATTTTTTATTTGAAAAATATTTTTAATATTAATATTTTAATTTAGCATCAAGAGTATCAAATGAAAATTTGATCGGCAACCGAGGTGAGACCCCACGGTGCTAAAATGATGCGCGGAAAATTTCCGAAAAAAGTCTCTCAATAAGAAAACCGCTTATTGAGAGCTCATTTAATGCTTGATATAAGCGGTTTTTTTATTAATGTTTTATAAACTAAAATAAATATATATGGAGAGAGAATATTCTTTTACTTCCGAATCAGTTTCTAACGGACACCCTGATAAAATTGCTGACCAGATTTCTGATGCGATTCTTGATGCATATTTAAAGGAAGATGAGAATGCAAAAGTTGCATGTGAAGTATTAATTACCGATAACTTGATTGTAATATCGGGGGAGTTTAAGAAAAATACCATTAATAAAATCGATGTCGAAAAAATTGCAAGAGATGTTATAAAAGATATTGGATATGATAAAAGATGGGGCTTTGACCCTGATGGATGTGAAATTATTTCAAAGATTAAAAAGCAATGTGAAGAAATTACTAAAGGAGTTGAAAAATCTGAAGGAGAAATTGGCGCAGGTGACCAGGGGCTAATGTTTGGATATGCTACGAAGGAAACCCCTGAATATATGCCACTTCCTTTAATATTGGCTCATAAACTTATGATTGAGCATAACAATTTAAGGCGTTCTGTAGGTTTTGAATGGATTGGACCTGACGCTAAATCGCAAGTTACGGTAAGGTATAGAAATAATACACCACTTTATGTAGAAAGTGTGGTACTTTCCACTTTGCATTTGGAAAGTTATAACAATAAAGTAGAAACAATTATCACAGAACATCTGGTTGATAAAGTAGTTCCAAAAGAGATTCGCTCGAAAGATTTTAAGTTATTTATAAACCCTGCAGGACCTTTCACTCAAGGAGGTCCAAAAACAGATACCGGACTTACTGGTAGAAAAATTGTGGTTGATACCTATGGTGGATTTTGTCCTAATGGTGGTGGATGTTTTTCAGGAAAAGATGCTACAAAGGTTGACAGGTCTGCTTCTTATATGGCGAGATTTCTTGCTAAAAATATAGTTGCTTCAGGTTATGCTTATAAATGCACAATTCAGATTGCATATGCAATTGGACAAACAAAACCCGTGTCCCTTATGGTAGATTTTCATAATACAGGTAAGGGTAAAATTGATGAACAGAGAGTTGAAAATATTATATTGGATAAATTTGACCTCTCACCTGCAGGAATTATTAATAAACTTAAACTGAGAACTCCAATTTATCAAAAGACAGCAGCATTTGGACATTTTGGAAGGGAAGAATTTGAATGGGAAAAAATTGAAAAAATATAATAGAACTAAATTTAGATGATTTTATTATAGGAAAATTTTTTTCTTAATAGCTTTTTTTATTTATATAAAAAAAATAAATTACACATATATATATTTAAATTTAATATTATGAAAAACTCAAAATTTACACTTTTAGCTATTTTAATCCTTTGTGGATTAATTTTATTTAGTTTTACTGATATGAGTGATACTAAATATCTTATGATGAACGAAAAAGTTATCAAGAGATTAAGTGATGGAGCATTGTATCAAAAGGGAATGATAAATATTAAATTCAAAACTGATATTACTCTTGCTGATAAACTTCATTTCGGTATACAATCGATTGATGATATGCTGAAAGATATAAATGTATCTCTTATTGAACAAAGACATCCTCTTAATCCGATAGTATCAAAGAGAAAAATTGGTGATGAAGAATTGGCAAAGATTTACAAAATAGAATATAAGACTGATTTAGACCCAGGTGAATTTGCTGCAGAACTATATAGCAGAAATAATTCTATTCTTGATTGGGCAGAGCCTGATTATGTTATGGAAGCAGATTTTATTCCTAATGACCCATCAATTGGGGTTCAGTGGTTTTTAAATAAAATCAGTGCTTATGCAGGTTGGGATTTAAATCAGGGTGATACTAATATGGTTATCGGTATGGTGGATTCCGGTAGTGACCTTGACCACCCGGACCTATATGCAAATATAAAATTTAATTATCTCGAAAATCCAAATAACAATATTGATGATGATAATAATGGTTATATAGATGATTGGCGAGGGTGGGATTTTGCTGGTGCAGATTATCAAAATTTAACTCAAGATAATGACCCGAATATTTATGGCTCAAATTGTGACCACGGTTCTCACACTTCTGGGTGTGCTTCAGAAGTTACAAATAATAGTATTGGTGGGGCTGGAGTAGGGTTTAAATGTAAGTTATTAATTTGTAAACACGGTGCGGATAATGATTATACAAATAACGGTACATCTTATTTATATAATACAAATCTTGGAATGATTTATGTTTATCAGAATGGTGGAAAGATTATGAATTGCAGCTTTGGAAGTTCTACATATAGTGCTTATACGCAAACAATTGTAACTAATGCCTGGTTTAATAACTGTATTGTCGTTGCATCTGCGGGAAATGCTGGGACCAATACTCCAAGATATCCAGCTTCTTATGATTATGCAGTATCTGTTGCCGCTACTGACCAGAATGATTACAAAGCCTATTTTTCAAATTATCATTCTACTGTTGATGTGTGTGCACCAGGTGTTAGTATTTATAGCACATTATGGAATAATACATATCAATATTACGATGGTACCTCAATGTCTGCTCCAATAACATCAGGTACATTAGCATTAATAAGGTGTAAATTCCCATCAATGAATTGCGAGCAGGCAGTTAATAAATTAAAAGCTGGAGTAGATAGTATATATAATTTGAATCCTGGATATATTGGTCTTCTGGGTACTGGTAGAATAAATGTGTTGAAGTGTTTAACCCCAACAAGTGGTTCTTTGCAAGCAGATTTCACTGCTAATCAAACAAATATTTCTCCTGGTCAAAGTGTTAACTTTACAGATTTATCAACCGGTGGTCCAACAAGTTGGAACTGGTCTTTCCCCGGAGGAAATCCGTCTTCTTCTACACAACAGCATCCACAGAACATTGTTTATAATACTATTGGCTCTTATGATGTTACATTGCAGGTCAGTAATGGTAGCAATACAAGTACATTGACAAAACCTAATTACATTAATGTTAGTCAGGGAAGTGTTTATAAACTTTTTGAATCATTTGAAAACACGACTTTCCCACCATCGGGGTGGATAAAGATTAATCCACTTGGTGGACAATCAACAGGTTGGGAGCGTCAATTAAATGGTGTTACCCCTGTTCCTGGTTTCATGGGCGGAACTTTATTTACCCCTCCAGGGGGTGGTAATGCTATGGCTTTTTGCAATTATATTACAGGAAGCGCAAATGGTGGAAGCTCAGGTCCCTGTGACCAATGGTTGATAACTCCTCAGATTACAAATATTCAACCTGGTGATTCTCTTACTTTTATGTTGAGAAAATTCGGTGCGTATATTGATAATTTGTTTGTTAGAATTTCCACTACAACTCCTACTATTGCTGCAATGACTGTAAATGTTGCTGATTTAGCATTTTCTGTTTCTGACTCTGGATGGGTTATGTATAAATATAACATTGGTTCGCTGGTTCCTTCCGGTTCAAATATTTATATTGGATTCAGGGAGTATGTTTCTAATGTTGCTGTTGACGGTGCATCATTCTCTCTTGACCTTGTAAGAGTTACTGGGCAATCTTCTGGTATTACTATTAATAATGGGGAAGTTCCTACTACATATAGCCTTGAACAAAATTATCCAAATCCATTTAATCCGGTTACAAATATTAAATTTGGAATACCAACTTCTTCAAATGTAAAACTCGTTGTTTATGACATTACAGGAAAAGAAGTTGCAGTACTTCTGAACGAATATAAACAAGCTGGCACATATACTTATTTATTTGATGGTTCAGCACTATCAAGTGGTGTATATTTCTATAGATTGATTTCCGGTAATTTTGTGGATACAAAGAGAATGATTATTGTTAAATAAAAATCATTTGAAAATAATAATTTTAAAAAGGGCTGGTAATATCAGCCCTTTTTGTTTATTAGTTATTTCTAAAAATCAATATTTTTTATTTCACCTTTAAAAATGATAATTGAAATCATGCTTTTATTTACCTATATTACTAATTAAAAAAATGAAATGTCTTTTAAATTAACCCATTTTATTAATTTAATTTAAATTCTATGGATAACTATTACCAGAATCCTTCACAGGGATTTGCTCCAGAGAATCAGGTACCTACCAATTTAACTCCTTATACATTGCAACGAATAAAAGAAACTGCCACCTGGATGAGAGTAGTAAGTGTTATTTTATTTATTCTTACAGCACTTATTTTTCTGGCAGCTATTGGTGTTCTTGCTGCAGGTAGTGGATTGAGATCTTTCGGGGGACGGTCAGGGTTTTCATCAGCTGTTGCTATTCTATATATTTTACTTGGAGTAATTTTTTATTTAATACCTGGTATTTTATTAATAGCACATTCAACTCGTCTAAAAAATTTTTCTATTACCAATAATCTTACTGATTTTGAAGATGCAATTGCTAAAGGAAAATCCTACTGGACTTATATTGGTGTACTTGCTCTTATTATTACAATATTAATGTTTATTGCGGTAGTTATTACAATTGCAGCAGCTGTTAAATAGATTTTTTTCTATAAAAAAAAGACAGCCAAAGAAATTTGGCTGTCTTTTTTAATTTAAAGAGGTAAAATGATTTATTTATTTCTGTAAGGGCAGTTTCTCCATCCATAACCACGTCCCCAACCTCTTCCTTGCCAGTTATCATCATTATTGTCATTTTGCCATCTCCACCAGCAACAACCGCGTCCCCAGCCTCTTCCATGTCCCCAACCGAAGCCTCTGTTATTCCAGCCCTTTCCTCCTCTTGACCAGAGAGGAAAGCCTTTTTCGTCAGCAAGTTTTATTGTATTTCCGCTTTGTGTAATTTCATAAGGATAAATTTCTTTATATTTTGAATTTACCTCTCCTTTGATTGTTGCGGAAGTGTTGGCTTCAAGTTTGTAATTATTATCAACCCAGAACCAATAAGGTCCTAATCGCACTTCATATTCTGTCCCATCATCAGCTTTAAAAATTGCAATTGGATGATTAACGCTTGTAATTGTGCCGTTTAATTCTTTTACATCGCTAGGGTTAAGTGTTCTTTGAGCAAATGTTAAAGAAAAAGTTAACAGTACTATTGCGAAAATTAAGAGTTGCTTTTTCATTTTTGTTTTCTCCTTATATATTTTTTTTAAAAGTTTCATTTACAATATACTTACAAATATTGTGCCAAAGTGAAAATCAAAATTTTGATATTAATTTTAAATATTTTTTTATTTTTTTAAAGAAAAGTTCCAATTATACGACAAAAATGCCGAATTTATTAAATTCTCTATTATATAAATTTACTTATTTTTATTCATATATTTTGTAATTTTATAAAAACGAAATAATGGAAGCAGAAAAGTATTTAATTAAAAACCAATTTTTTTCTTCAGATAATATTATTGATGTAATTAATCCTTATTCAAAGGAAGTAGTAAAAAAATATTATAAAACTTCCAGAGAGGATATAAATTCCTCTCTTGATTATCTTACTGAGGTTTTTGAGAAATATAGAAAATTACCTGTATACTCTCGGGCTCAACTTCTGGAAAAAATTACAAATAAGTTACAGGAGAGAAAAGATGAGCTTTCCTATTTATTAACTCTTGAAACAGGGAAACCGATTAAGCTATCAAGAGTTGAGCTTGATAGAGCAATTTTTACTTTTAAATGTGGGGTTGAAGAGTCGAAACGAATTTATGGTGAGATAATCGATTTAGATCAATTACCTGGCTCAGAAGGAAAAAAAGGCTTTATTAAAAGGTTTCCTATAGGTATTATACTTGCTATTACCCCCTGGAATTTTCCTGTTAATCTTGTAGCTCATAAAATTTCACCTGCCCTTGCTTCCGGGAATGTAGTCCTTTTGAAACCTGCGAGTGCTTCTATTGGATGCGGTCTTGAGATTGGAAAAATAGTTAAAGAATCAGCAGATGAATTAAACCTCGGTTTTACTCCGGTAAATGTTGTTGTGTGTTCAGGAAATGAAATAGAATCTTTTGCTTATGATGAAAGAGTCAAAATGGTTAGCTTTACTGGTAGTCCCCTTGTAGGCTGGAATTTGAAAAAGAAAATATCAACACAAAAAATCTCTCTTGAACTCGGTGGAAATGCTGGTGTTATTGTTGATGATTCTGCTGATTTAAAATTAGCTGTTGGTAAAATCGTTTTAGGGGGATTTGCTCATGCAGGTCAAAGTTGTATTTCTGTTCAAAGAGTATTTGTTCATAAGAAGATTTCTGATGAATTTATTAGATTAATTTTAGAAGAAACAAGGAAAATTAAATATGGTAATCCTTTTGAGGAGGATACAATTGTCGGACCTATGATTAATGAAACAGAAGCTGTAAGAATTGAGGAGTGGATTAAAGAAGCAATTAATTCCGGTGGTAAAATACTCACAGGTGGAAAGAGGCAGGGAGCGGTACTTGAACCAGTAATTTTAGCTGATGTGCCTAAAATATGTAATGTGAATTGTAAAGAGGCATTTGCTCCTTTGATTACAATTGAATTGTTTGATGAATTTAAAGAAGCAGTTAATAAAGTTAATGATTCCGATTTTGGATTGCAGGCTGGGGTGTTTACTAATAATTTTTCAAATGTTATGTTTGCATTTGAGAATATAGATACAGGTGGTGTTGTGATTAATGATGTTTCAACTTATAGAATGGATTCGATGCCTTATGGTGGAGTAAAGCGTTCCGGGCTTGGTAAGGAAGGTATTAAATATGCAATTGAAGAAATGACTGAAAGGAAAATTCTAATTCTACAAACATAAAAAATTTTTTAATTGAAATACGAAAATGAATAAAAATTCAAAAATTGCAATTTTTGGTGGTACCGGGATGCTCGGTGGTGCTGTTACAAGAAGACTCAAAGCCCACGGGTATAAAAATATAATTACAGCAAGTCTTGAAGATGGTTTTAATTTACTTGAAAAAGATTGTGTAGACAATTTTTTTAAGAAAAATCAACCAGAATATCTTTTTATGGTAGCGGGGCTTGTAGGCGGTATCAATGCTAATAATACTCGACAGGCGGATTTCCTTTATTATAATGCAATGATGATACTGAATACTATTGAGAGCCTGAAAAATTATTCTCCACACACAAAAATCCTTTATACTGGTTCAACCTGTATATATCCAAAAGAGAATCCACAACCAATTAATGAAAAAAGATTTATGGCAGGATATCTTGAAGAAACCAATAAAGGTTATGCAGTTGCTAAAGGGCTTGGAATAGTTGCCTGTGAATTGTATCGTAAACAATATGGGATAAACGCAATTGCTGTTATGCCTACAAATATGTATGGACCAGGAGATAATTATAATATTGAAACGGGTCATTTTATCGCGGCAGTAATTAAAAAAATTGTTGATGCTAAGCAAAAAGGAATTATCCCTACATTTTGGGGTACAGGGAAGCCAAGAAGAGAGGCACTTTATTCTGAAGATTGTGCAGATGCATTAATATATTTAATGGAAAATTATGACAAGCCAGAAATAGTTAACATTGGAACAGGTTTTGACTATTCGATTAAAGAATATATTGAAATCACATCCCGTATAGTAGGATATGATGGTGAGATAAAATGGGATACTTCAAAACCTGATGGTATGTTCGAGAAGCGAACAGATATTTCTTATTTAAAATCGCTAATGCCACATTTCAATCCACGACCTTATGAAATAGGACTTAAAGATGTTTTAAGAATTGATTTTGGAATAGATATTAAATAATTTTACTTTCTTTTCAAAAAACAGATTTATAAATTATGAGAAAAGTACAATATTTGTTTTATCTTTTATTATTTGCGGGTTTATTAATAGGTTTAATTTCATGCGGGAGTAAAGAAAAAGATAGGGCATTAAAATATATTAAAGAACTTAATGAATATATTAACTCAACTGACTTTCAGAATTTAACATATGGTTTAATTAATAATGCAATTGTAAAGGATGCTACGGGGGAAGTGAATTTTGATAATGCAAAATTTGCAATGGAATTTAATAATGTACTGGAGAAGAAAAAAGAAGAAATTGCAAAAAAATCAGGTTTTAAAGATTCTAAAGAAGCGGAATCTCTATTGGAGAAATTGAAGGAAGAAAGAGAAATTAAAGAGCAGACGGACTTTTTCAAAAATGAATTAAAAAAGATACAGGAAGAATTTGAAAAAGAAGGTCTTAAAAAAGTAGAGAAAATGAGAGAGACCATAAAACAGGAAGAAGAAAGTAAACAAAATTTTAATCCGGAAACAGGGGAGGTATATGGAGATGAGACAACTGGAAGTAAATCAAAGGATAAAGGTACACAGAGTGATAAAAAAGATATCAAGGAACCTCAAAAAGAGAAAAAGGAAATAAAAGAAATACCTACTGATAAAAAGGAAAATAAACCAAAACCAGTGGAAAAACCTAATAATGGTAAAACAGAACACCCTGAAGATAACCTTCCTTAATCACTTTGTATTTTTTATATAAACTGCCTGAAATTTTTCGGGCAGTTTTTTTTTGTTTAAAATTGTGTATTTTATTGTGGATATAATGTAATTATATTTTTTTGATTTATAAATTATGAAAATCCTTATTACAGGGGCGACCGGATATATTGGACAAAGATTGATTCCTTATTTATTAATGAAGGGACATTTTCTTGTTTGTTGCGCTCGAGATAAACAGAGATTCAATTTACCTAAATATCGTTCAGAGAATATTGAGGTTGTTCAAGTTGATTTTCTAAAGAAAGAAACACTGAATAAAATACCGCCAGATATTGATGCAGCATATTATCTAATACATTCAATGGCTACAAGCGTTGAAAATTTTGATGAACTTGAAAAAACTTCTGCAGAAAATTTCAAAGATATTATATCAAATACAAATGCTAAACAAGTTATTTATTTGAGCGGCATAATTAATGAGAAAAAGTTATCTAAACATCTTCAATCAAGAAAAAATGTAGAGGATATACTTTCTTCTGGAAAATATGCTTTAACCACATTACGGGCTGGTATAATTATCGGCTCTGGCTCTGCATCGTTTGAAATTATCAGAGATTTAGTTGAAAAGCTTCCTGTTATGATTGCACCCAAATGGCTTAACACTTATTCACAACCAATTGCCATAAGAAATGTTATTGAATATTTGTATTCAGTATTAGGGAATGAAATGACTTTTAATAGAAGTTTTGATATTGGGGGTCCGGATGTACTTACATATAAAGAAATGCTACTTAAATATGCTAAAGTAAGGGGTTTAAAAAGAAAGATTATTATAGTACCTGTTCTTACTCCAAGATTATCGTCTTATTGGCTTTATTTTGTAACATCAACTTCTTATACACTTGCTAAAAACCTTGTAGATAGTATGAATGTAGAAATTATATGTAAAAATGATGATATAAAAAAAGTTGTTGAAATCGAATTAATTGATTATGAAAGCGCTTTAAAATTAGCTCTTGATACTATTGAACATAACGAAGTTATCTCAAGCTGGAAGGATGCTTTAACTTCGGAATTATTATTTGATGGTATTTCACAACATATTAATGTACCTTCTAAAGGTTGTTTTTCTGAACAGATTAAATTAAAAATTAGTAATATAGAAAATGTTTTAAATAATATTTGGAAAATTGGAGGTAATAATGGTTGGTATTATGCAAATTTTCTCTGGTCATTGAGAGGTTTTGTTGATAAGCTTTTCGGTGGCGTTGGATTAAGAAGGGGTAGAAAAAATGCAACTGAAATTTATAGCGGTGATACACTTGATTTCTGGCGTGTCCTTTTTGCAAGCAAAATGGAAAAAAGGCTATTACTCTATGCTGAAATGAAATTACCAGGTGAAGCGTGGCTTGAGTTTAAAATTGAGGATAATACTTTTATTCAGACTGCTACTTTCAGACCACTTGGATTGATGGGCAGATTGTATTGGTATGCTCTTTTACCTGTGCATAAAATGATTTTCAAAGGTATGGCTAAAAAAATAGTTGCAGAATAAAATCTAAAGAATATTTTATAAATAGTAAACTTTTAAATATATGGCTTTTGCAACACTAATCTGGGAACAGCAAATTAACACTTCAGTTGAGAAACTCTGGGAATTTATTGCAACGCCAAAAAATTTAAAGATTATTACCCCCGAATATATGGGATTTAATATTATTTCAAAAGATTTGCCAGAAAAAATGTATCAGGGGTTAATTATCGCCTATAAAGTAAAACCTTTATTTGGAATTGAAATAACCTGGGTCTCTGAAATTACTCATATAAGTGAGTTTCATTATTTCGTTGATGAACAAAAAATAGGTCCATATAAATTCTGGCATCATACTCATATCATAACCCCGGTTCAAAATGGGGTGATTATGAAAGATATCTTAAATTATAAACCACCTTTCTCGTTTATTGGAAGTATTGCAAATCAAATTATAATAAAGAAAAAACTTTTTGAGATATTTTCTTTTAGAAGAAAGAAAATTCAGGAAATTTTTGGTTAATCATCTTATAATATTTTTTTACATTAAACAAATTTTTTTAAGCTGCATTATTGGATTTAATATCATAATTTTTACGCATAAAGTTTTTAAGTGTTTTTATAAATTTTCATTATTCCATTTCAATATAATATCTACCTTGCTTTATTGTAATTTTCTAATTTTTATTTTAAAGTCTTTTATATTATGATAAATTTAAATAATAGATTGTATTACCTATAAAATAATAGTTAAGTTGATTAAATTTACAAAATATTTAATTAATGATTAAATAAAATTGAAAACGAAAGATATATTTGATAAAATAGTTTCGCTCTGTAAAAGGCGTGGTTTTATTTTCCAATCTTCAGAAATCTATGGCGGCTTAAATGGATGTTATGATTATGGACCGCTTGGTGTTGAGTTACTCAGGAATATAAAAGAAGCATGGTGGCGAGAGATGACACTTCGTGAAGATATTGAAGGATTGGATTCTTCTATTTTAATGCATCCGCGAGTGTGGGAAGCTTCAGGCCATGTGGAAAATTTCACTGATCCTATGGTTGATTGCAAAGAATGTAAAGCAAGATTTAAAGCAGATTCACTCGAAGATAGTGAATGCGGAAACAAAGCATATAAAGGACGAAAAGCAATTAAATGTTTTCTGGAGGGAAAATTTACTGAAGCAAGAAACTTTAATTTAATGTTTAAAACCTTTATAGGACCTGTAGAAGATACTTCAAGTGTTGTTTATTTAAGACCTGAGACAGCACAGGGTATTTATGTGAATTTTTCTAATGTGAAAGACTCTATGAGGCAGAAAATTCCTTTTGGTATTGCTCAAATTGGAAAAGCATTTAGAAACGAAATTAATACAAAAAATTTTCTTTTCCGTACCAGAGAATTTGAACAAATGGAAATGCAATATTTTATTAATCCATCAGAAGATAATCATTGGTTTGATTATTGGAAGGAAGAAAGAATTAAATGGTACATCAAATACGGAATGCGAAAAGAAAAAATGAGAATAACTGTTCATGAAAAATTAGCACACTATGCCAAATCTGCAATTGATATTGAATATGAGTTTCCGTTTGGATGGGGAGAAATAGAAGGAATTCACAATAGGACTGATTATGATTTAAGAAGGCATTATGAATATTCTGGGAAAAAACTTGAATACTTCGATGAAGCAACAAAAGAAAGATATATTCCTTATGTTATAGAAACATCTGCAGGTGCTTCTCGCGGTTTAATGGCTTTTTTGATGGATGCATATTATGAAGAAGAAGTTAATAATGAACTCAGAGTTGTTCTCCGTTTTCATCCCGCTATTGCTCCGCTTAAAGCAGCTGTTTTCCCATTGGTTAACAGAGAAAATATGCCTGAGATTGCTCGAAATATAATTGATGATTTGAAAAAACACATAAAAGTTTTCTATGATGATTCAGGGGCTATAGGCAGACGGTACAGAAGACAGGATGAATGTGGAACGCCATACTGCATTACAGTCGATTCCGATACTCTGAAAGACGGCACCGTTACTATAAGGGAAAGAGACTCAATGTTACAGGAAAGAGTTAATAAGGATAATTTACTTAATATCCTTAAAGAAAAAATTGCATTCTAATAATCTTTATTAGGGGTTTCTTAAAGAATAAAAATTAGATAGAAGAATTTAAGAAATATTAATTAGTTAATATTTCTCTTATAAATTCCCGATAAGATTCTATTAAATTTTTTTTATTTTCGGATTTTTAATATCTTTAACTTGCAGTGCCTTCTTAAAACAAATTCTGTAATTTTGATAACAACTTAATAAAGTTATTTTATCAATACCATTCTTTTGGTCTCTGTATATTCGCCAGTATAAATTGTATAAAGATATATACCACTTGCTAAATTGCTTCCATCAAAGGTAATAGTATATAATCCTGCTTGTTTAAATTCGTTCACTAATGTTTTTACTTCTCTGCCTGTGAGGTCATAAATTTTTAGTGTTACGAAATTATCGACTGGAATTGAATATTTTATTATAGTAATGGGGTTAAATGGATTTGGGTAATTCTGAGATAGAAAGAACATTGGTGTTTCAGAGGAATTTAATTCCTGTATTAGACAACCTGCGTTGAAATAATATTTCCTTATTGTATCGCCAGGTAACGGTCCAAATCCTAAATTAAAATTTATCCCACCGCCATATCCAATCCATAAATGACAATAACTCATAATTGTTCCAATTGAAGCGTGCGGATTCGAGAAGCAAAAACCGAATTCTGGATAATAGCAGGAGTCCAATGCTCCTATTGTATTATTTGGCAGGGGCCACCAGCAAGCATGTGTATGCATTGAACCAAGATTATGTCCAATTTCGTGGGTTACGCAGCCAACAGTCCAGCTGTATGTAGGAAAATTATTGTAATATGGTTCTATATTGCTGAATGCAAACCTACCTGAAGAATCAAGAGAATTATATTCCTGACATAAAACTCCAACCCATGCAATACCTCCGAGTTCCTGATTATGTCCCGTAGAAAGTAAATGAGCAAGGTTTCCTTCAAAATCATCCTCAAGAAATCCACCGAATGCCAAAAGTATATCTACTGAATTATCATAATAGACATAAGGGTCTATCTCAGTCCATACTTCTATGGTTTGAATTGTAAAGGGAATATTTTCATTTTGGTATATTAAAATGGAGACATTAAAAAACGCTGTGACAAAATCAGCTACTTCTGAAATGCTGTAATAAAATTCTTCATACATATCATAATCACATTCAAAATACATCTTTACGGGCAGATTTGGATAGTTATCTTCCAGTTCCTTGAGTTTTTTATGAGAAAAGTCTGTGCTCTTATAAAATTTATCAATACCATCCCCAGTTCCACACTTAAATTTATTTCCAATTTTTAAATTATTTTCACTGTAAAATACATACCTTTCCCTGTTGGGAAAATTTTTGTTTTCTCCTAAAATATAATTTCCATTTTCATCTGATATTATACCAATAATTTTGTTCTTAAAAATACTTATTGCGGCTAAAGAATTTGGATTTCCTTTTATTTTTCCTCTATAATATAAACCGGGGATGTATGAAGCTTTTTCTTTAACTCTTCCTTGCTTCAGTCTATATAAATTAAAATCATTTGCTAAAACTTCAGATTTTATTAATTCAAGTTCTAAATACTTTTCATTCTCTAGAGGAATCCTTAATAATATTTCATTTTCTGGATTGTTAAAAAATTTTAGGATTTTGTCAGTATTTAAAATTAATGTTGTAGCTTTATCTACATATCCATTTATTGTTTTCAATGAAGAAGGGGAATTATCCAATGTAAAAAATTCTTTCTGCTTGTAACCAGTTTGGCTTAATAATTCTTTATTTGTTTCAGTATAGTTATTTTGAATCGGATTTGTAGGTTTATTTTTATTTACATAAAAAGAAGTTGATAAAAATAAAAAAAGGAAAAGGGATACGGTAATGTAAATAGAAAATTTTTTCATTTTATTATCTTATATTCTCAGATGAATTGTTTATTCCTGAACCTTTGACCTCAGGTTCATTTAAATTAACTAAATTGATTTTATAATAGAATAAATTTCTTGAAACATTTTTCCCATATAATTCCAATCGTGTTTCACTTGTTGTAGAAAAAATATAAAAATCAAAACTTATTCCAGTTTCTTTATATACTAATACACCATTTTTTGCGCTATAATGTCTGGTTATTGCAGGTTTATTTGGGCATTGTAATATTGCTGTACTGTCAATTCTAAATGTTATGTGCTCTTGTGGACAAACATCCTGCAATGCTCCAGTCTGTTTATATAATTCCCAGGAGCCAATTAAATCATCAGGATTAGTGCTCCCATTTTCTTGTAGTAGATTGCAACTTAGTATTGAGAGAGAGCAAAAAAATAGAATCAATAAATAATTTACGGCTCTTAATAATTTTTGAGACATTATTTTTTTTCTTTTAATATATTATCATTATTTAATAAATTCAACACATTTTAATTAAGTATATAAATTTAAATATAAACAATTACAAAATTTTTTTTGTTATGAAATATTGATATTTTTAAAATTTGTTTACATTTTATATTTAATTTTTTCTTAGCCACAAAATTGAATTTTTATAGCCTTGATTATGTTATTTATAATAAATAAATTGCTAATAACAATAATTGCTAATAGCAAATATAAAAATTATGAAAAAGAAAAAAATTTACATACCGTTAATAATAGTATTAATAACAATAGGATTAATACTATTATTATCCTTTAATGGTTCAGGCGAAGATAAAAATAAACCTGAAACCGAAAAAAAGTTTCAAATAACTGATTCAAATAAAAAAAATAAAAAAAATATGGAATATTTAACTGAACAAACATTTAAAGAGAAAGTATTCAACTATGATGTAAATACTGAATGGAAGTACGAAGGTGATATGCCCTGCATAGTTGATTTTTACGCAGACTGGTGTGGGCCCTGTAAGATGATATCCCCAATACTTGAAGAGTTATCAAATGAATATGATGGTAAGATAAAGATATATAAAGTAGATACGGAAAAAGAGCAAAATTTAGCAGCTATATTTGGTATTAGAAGTATACCATCGCTACTTTTTATACCAAAAGAAGGGACACCGCAAATGGCTGTTGGAGCTATGTCAAAAGAGGGATTTGTTCAAGCTATAAATGATATACTTTTAAAATAGAACTTACTTTATTGGATTTTTGTTTTATCTGCATGCAGAAGAGATTCTGTATGCAGATTTTTATTTAAGTGAATGTATTTTTAAAATTTTTAAAATATATTCATTTTGTATTTATAATTTAATTATAATGGTTTAATTTTAAAAAATTATTTATTATGAAAAAACTAATATTAACAATATTTATTTTTCTATTACTTTTCGGAATTAAAGCCAGGTCCGAGGAGGTTGTTTTCTCTCAGGGCAGTTATAAGGAAATTCTTGAGTTAGCTCAAAGAGAAAATAAAAAAATAATGATTGACTTTTTTACCGATTGGTGTAAATGGTGTGTTGAACTTGATAATGTTGTATATAAAAGTGATGAAGTTGCACAATATGCAAATGCCAATCAGATTAACTGGAAAGTTGATGCTGAAAAGGGAGAAGGCATTGAACTTGCAAAAAAATATAAAGTTAATGGATATCCTACCATTGTTTTTACGGAACCTGACGGAACAGAAATTGATAGAATAGTTGGATACTATAAACCACAAAAGTTTTTAGAAATGATGAAAAATTTTAATGAGGGTATCAATACAATCGGGAAAATAAAATTAGCATTACTTGAGAATCCAGATGATATTACTGCAAATTATATGATGGGAAAAAAGTACTTCGATTATTATGAAATGGAATCTGCATTGCCGTATCTAAGGAAAGTAATCGAACTTGATACTAATAATGTGTATGGTTATACAGATAATGCAATTTTGTATTATGCATATATAACTAACAATAAAAATTTATTTGCGGAAATAGTTCTCCGTTTTCCCGATACTGATGTATTATTGGAGGCAGTATTATATCTTGCAGAGACTTATTATCAAAATGACAATAATTATGAAAAAGCATATGAAGGTTATGCGACATTGCTTACGGAGTACAAAGATAATGAAGATGTAAGATTCAGTTATTCACAATTTTTAATGACCTGGATTTATTCAATTGCCAATAATGTAAACGCGAGTGATGAAGATTTAAAAAAAGCAATAAAATTATCAGAAGAATGCATTGAATATGTAAAAGGAACTGCTAATGAAGCAAGTCTATATTACAGGTTATCGTTGATTTATTACAGGCTTACAGATTATAATAATGCTCTTCAGTATATTGATAATGCAATAAGCATTTTTGATAATAAAAACTTTCAGCAACAGAGACAAAAAGTTTTAGAAAAACTGGGTACTAATGGGATACAAAAGTAAATTTATGTTGGAAGCAATTCGCTTATCAAACGAAAATCTGATTAAGGGTAAGGGTGGACCATTTGGGGCAGTAATTGTCAGGAATGGAAAAATAGTTGCAAGAGGAACTAATAATGTGATTTCTGAAAAAGATCCTACTGCTCATGCTGAGATTGTAGCAATAAGAAATGCTTGCAAGAAATTAAAAAAAATATGGCTTGATGACTGCGAAATTTATACTTCCTGTGAGCCTTGTCCAATGTGTCTTGCAGCGATTTATTGGGCAAGGATTAAAAAAATATATTTTGCAAATACACATGAAGATGCAGAAAAAATTGGATTTATCGATAAAGAAATATACAATGAATTGCAGTTAGTACCAGAACTTCGGAAAATAAAATCCAAACAATACTTGCAAAATGAAGCATTAAAAGTATTTAAAAGGTGGGCAGAAGAGAGTAATATAATATATTAATCTTCAAATTTTTCTTTATTATTTCCATCAATATCGTCAATAGGAATTGGATAATCACAGGTGAAACATGCTGTACAGTATCCGGTTTTTTTAGTTGAAAAAGGGACAGATTCAAGAAGTTTATTTATAGATAAATATTCAAGGGAATCTACTCCTAATTCTTTTCTTATTTCTTCAACATTTCCTTTATGTCTGTATGCAATTAGTTCTTCTCTTGAGGGGAAATCCATTCCGTAGAAGCAGGGAGATATTATTGGTGGTGAAGTTATTCTTAAATGAATTTCTTTCGGATTTGCTTTCTTGATTAATTTAACCAAAAGTTTTAATGTGTTTCCTCTTACAATAGAATCATCTACTATAATAACTCTTCTCCCTTCAAGTACACCTCTGATTATACTGAATTTTGTTTTTAATCTTATTTCTCTTATATCCTGACCGGGTTGAATAAAGGTTCTTCCGACATAGTGACTTCTTATTAATCCAATTTCAAGTTTAACATCATTTCTGGTTTTCATTACTTCACTTACATAACCAATTGTGGCTGTATTGGATGAGTCTGGGACATTCATAACAATAATTTTCTTGTCATCAGTTTCGTCTTTTTCGGGTGGCGGTTTTTCTACAGCAAGATTTGACCCAATTTTTCTTCGAACTTTATCCACTTTTTCATTGAATATTATACTGTCGGGTCTTGAAAAGTATATGTATTCAAAAATGCAATGCTTATGCTCTTTGGCTTTTGCAAAGAAAAAAGATTTTTCTTTTCCTGTTTCTATGACCTCTTTATCAATTAAAATAATTTCTCCGGGTTCAACTTCTCTTATGTATTCAGCATCAATTATATCAAATGAAGAGGTTTCAGATGCAAACACATAAGAATCTCCCAATCTTCCAAAGGAAAGGGGTCTAACACCAAAAGGGTCTCTTGCTGCGATAAGAGAATCATCTGTTAAGATACAAAGAGAAAAAGAGCCTTTTATTATATTAAATACTTCTTTTAATTTATCAATAATATTTCTTTTGTGACTCTTTGCAATTAAGTGAAGAAAAATTTCACTGTCGGAGGTAGTTTGAAAAATTGTGCCTTCCTTTTGTAGTTTTAGTCTTAAAGTATTTGCATTTGTAAGGTTTCCATTATGTGAAAGAGCAATATTGCCATCTTTATAAACTACTTTGAATGGTTGAATGTTTGCGCGTCTATCACTTGCACCTGCGGTAGAATAACGATTATGGGCAATTGCTGAGCTCCCTTTTAAAATTTCTGTGAGAATTTTAGCATTAAAAATATTTAAAGTTAATCCGAAGTCTTTATGTATATTAAAGTGATATTTATTTTTCTCTGAAATATATTCTGATGTTACAATCCCCGCTGATTCCTGACCACGGTGTTGTAATGCATGTAATCCGTAATATGCCATAATTGCTGCTTGAGGGTGATTGTAAATTCCAAAGACTCCGCAATTGGAATGTATAGATTTACGGTTTATTAATTTATAGTGTTTCAATATTATTTATTTTTTGTTGTTATTCTGATATTATTCGAAAATATCCACGCCTTATCTGCAAGCCAGCACTCAATCCTGTAATTGCCGGGACCCTCATAATTCCATACTCCGCTTGTGCTTTCGGTTTCATGTATACAATTTCCGTTCTTAATCAGTTTAATTTTTGCTTGTTTCGGAACAAAGCATTTTAAAATTACCTTATCTCTCTTTTCATCTTTAATCTGAAAATCTTCTCCAATATTGTAGAATTCCCCTTTATACTCAGCAAAAAATCTAAATCCTTTTGCGTCACCATAATAATTATTAACTATATAAGACCTTCCTTCTTTTAATGCTTTTATTATATTTTGTTTTGATTCTTTAAAAGATTCCTGATTGTCAGGGTCAATTTTTTCATCAAGGAGTACATTTGTCCTGATTGATTTGAATAATACTTTATATGGGAATATGTCAAGAGTAAAAAACCCAAGTACATTTTGCTTGTGTGAATGTGCATCAATTGAGCCAATTGCACTTACTTTCCTTCGGAGATTCAATTCGTCCCATTTTTTTACTGCTTCAGTATCCGGTGCAACAACAGATTTTAATGGATGAATTAATCTATTGAATTTGTTGCTTTCGGTTAATCCTTCCATCCATTCACTCATATGGTTCCATATTTCTATTCCGTCGAAGTAATCTGATTCCCAGCAAGTCCATGGGAACTGTGGATGTTGTGGAAACTGTGTTCTTTTCTCAAATGGATGCGCAATGAATCCTACCGCGCCTAAGTCGTGCAATTCTTTTACATATTTACTCGCAGGTAATTCATTACCAAATTCATTATTACCTATATCTTTAAATGTACCTACAAGCCTATCAACACCAAGAACTAAATAATGATTTTTATTTTCTAAATCATTAATTTCACTTCCTACTATGAGTAAGGTTTTTCCGTAAAACTTTTCATATCCAAAATGTAAAGCATTTAAAGTGTTATGGTCTGTTAAAACAATGTAATCAAGCCCTGCTTCGTTAGCAATGTTCCCAATCTCATCTGGTTCTAAACTACCATCTGAGTATTTGGAATGAATATGGATTGCACCACTATATACAAACATGGGAATTTATTTTCTATTTCAAAAAAACTTTTTATCTGTTTTCTTTTTATAATCAGGGTTGAAATTTTCCGATTTATTCAATTCAATTAGTAAATCTTTTTCTTTGGAAGTGATTTTCTTCGGTATGTGAATATTTATCCTTACCAGCTGATCACCTCTTCCATATCCGTTTAAATGCTTTATCCCTTTATCTCTCATTTTATAAATATATCCGGATTCTGTCCCTGCTTCTATTTTTAATTTTGCTTTACCTTTTAAAGTTGGTATTATTACCTCCGTACCCATTACAGCTTCTGGAAAACTTAATTTTAATTCGTATATTATATCATCACCTTCTCTTTTGAAATATTCGTGTTCAAGTTCTTCAATAAAAATTAATAAATCACCTGCAGGACCACCTCTTATACCAGCGTTTCCCTGTCCTCTTAATGGTATGTAATTTCCTTCAACAACACCAGCAGGTATATTTACTTTTATTGTAGATTCAGATTTAACTCTTCCAGAACCGTTACATTCGTTGCATTTATCTTTTATGATTTTTCCTTCTCCTTCACAATAATTACACTCGGTAACATTAATAAACTGTCCAAAGATTGATCTTGAGACCTGTCTTATTTCACCAGTTCCATTACAATACGAACATGAAACATAAGAAGATGGTGATTTGGCACCTGTTCCATTACAGGTTGGGCAGGTTTTAAATCTCTTAACTTTTAAAGTCTTTTCAACACCATCAGCAATTTCTTCAAGTGTAAGTTTGACTGTTAATTTTAAATCAGTGCCTGGAACTCCTGTGCCTCTTCTTCTTTTTGATGAAGAGCCGGAGCCAAAAAATTCATCAAAAATACTACCTCCAAATCCGAAAATATCACTGAATCTCGAAAATATATCATTGATATCACCGAAACCATAGAATCCAGTTGAACGAACCCCTTCATGACCAAATCTATCGTATTGAGAACGTTTTTGTGGATCTGACAGAACTTCGTATGCCTCAGCAAGTTCCTTGAATTTTTCTTCTGCTTCTTTATCACCTGGGTTTTTGTCAGGATGATATTTCATTGCTAATTTCCTGTATGCACTTTTTATTTCATCAAGTGATGAATTTCTGTTCACACCCAAAATTTCGTAATAATCTCTCTTTGTTGTCATCTGTTATTGTTGGTTTTGATTTGCATTATCATCTGAAGATACTATTACCTTTGCATGTCTTATAATTTTATCTTTCAACATATATCCTTTTTCTGCAACTTCGACCACTGTATGTGGTTTTACATCGGGTTTTGGGATTTGCATAAGTGCATCACAGGTATTTACATCGAATTCTTTGCCAAGGCAATCAATTTCTTTGAGTCCTTCCTTTTCAAGTATTTTTTTAAACTTATTAAAAATTGAAAGAACCCCTGCTTTAAGGGTTTCAAAATCTTTTGTATCGCCTTTTTCAATAGAATTTATTGATCTGTCTATATCATCTAAAACTGGTAGAAGTTCCTTGATAAGATTTTCAGAAGAATACTTTATATAATTAGTGATTTCGTTATCTATTCTTTTTTTATAGTTTTCGAATTCTGCTGCTTTTCTAAGAAGTGCTTCTCTTGTTTTTGACAATTCTGCTTTTAGTGATTCTATTTCCCCTTTTTCTTCTTTCTGGCTTAGAGTTTCTTCTGATTTTTCTGTTTCTTTTATTTCTTCTTGTTTGGTCTCTTTTTCTTTCAAATTCTTCTTTTCTTCTTTTTTATTTAAATGACTTTCTCCTGTATTATGTTTACCCATAATTAATTTTATTTTTTTGTTTTTCTATATTTATTGGATTATATATCAGGAAAAGATTTCGCTAAACAATTTTGATGTATACTCTAATAGCGAAACCATTTTTGCGTAATTTATTCTGCGAGGTCCTATTATGCCCAATTTTCCTTTTATATCACCAATTTTATAATTAGTGCATATAATACTATAGTCCTTTAATATTATATCTTCATTTTCCTGACCAATTGAAATATTTACTCCTGAATCATCATCACCTAAGTTTTGAAATATGTGAATCACCAAATCTTTATTCTCAGTTAGCTCTATTATATTTTTAAAATTTTTCGGATCATCAAATTCTGGTTGTGTTATTATTTCACCAGTTCCGCCGATATACACATTACCGCCGGTCTCTTCTTCGTGATAAATCTTATCAATAGAGTTAATAAACATTTGAAAAAGTTCAGGTTCGCTGTTTTTTACATCGCCTATTCGTTCTGCATAAGTTTCACGAATTTCCTTCAATGTCAATCCACTTAATTTTTCATTAAGAAAAGCCGATATAAACTCCAGTTTTGATTTTGTAACTTCTGTATCAATTTCCATTATTATAGTCTTTACAAAACCTGATTTTAAATTAATAACAACCAATACTCTGCTTGATGTAATCTGCACCAGTTCTAATTTTTCAAATATGCCGGAATTTAATAACGGTTGAGTTACTATAGATAGTTGTCTGGATATTTTTCCTAAAATTTTTGAGGTCTCTTTAAAAAGGTAATCTTCTTCTGTTATATTATTTCTTATATCTTCAAGTTGAGATTTTATAAATTCAATTTCTTTTGCTTTTAGATTTTCTTTATTCATTAATGTATTAACATAGTATCTTAAACCCTTATCAGTCGGTACCCGTCCTGCTGATGTATGTGGGGTTTGCAGCAATTTTTTCTCTCCAAGGTCGCTCATTATATTCCTTATTGTGGCGGAAGAAAGATTCAATTTTGTCTTTTTAGAAAGCATTCTGGAACCAATAGGGGTAGCATACTTAATAAAGTTTTCAACTACATATTTTAATATTTCTTTTTCTCTATTGGTTAAAATATCCTGCATAATCCTTTTAATTATATAAATTTAATAAATTCTGCCCATTAATGAAATTCATTTTTATGGGTAAATGTTCCCGAAAAATTTCGATGAAATTTAAGATTAACGATATTATTTATTGAATAATCAATAATTTATTTCAGAGGTTAAAAATCAAATTTTATAAAATATTCTATTTACTAAATAACCTGCGGAAAAATCCTGTTATATGCAAAAGGGTAAATAGTATTGGATAGAGTATTATATTGAAGTGAAATTTTTTGAAATATCTCAAGCAATCACGATTCCATAAGGATATCATGTAAGCACGATTTTTATACACACTTATTCCTTTTCTGTGTATCAATTTAGCTGTGGGGTAGAATATAATTTTATAACCACTAAGTTTCACCCGTTTACATACATCAACGTCGTTGAAAAACATATCATATTGAATATCAAGATAATTTATTTTTTCCAGTACACTTCTTTTGAACATCAGTGCAGCGCCCATTGGTTGGTCTACTTCTGCTTCTTCATTGTGAGAAAAATAATTCATTTTCCAACGAGAAAAGAATTTGCTATTTGGAAAAATTCTTGACAGTAAAAATATTTCAAAAAACATATCTCTATAAGTAGGGAATCTCCTAACTGACTTCTGTATTTCCTTATTTCTAAAGACAAGTTGGGGAGCAACAATTCCATAATTATCATCGCTGTCAAGTTTTTTGCAGAGTTTTATTAGACAATCCTCGACAAGTTCAGTATCAGGATTCTGCAGAAAAATTCTTTTCCCTTTCGCCATTTTCAAACCAATTTGCGCCCCTCGAGTAAAGCCAAGATTATCTTCATTTTTAATTAAAATAATTTTTTTATCAAAGTGTTCTTTAAAACTTTCAACCACTTTTGTAGTGCTATCAAGTGATGCATTATCAACTACTATAGTTTCTATATCTCCTAGAACTTCGTTGTGCTTATTCAAATATATAGAGCGTAAACACTCCGCTATTTCCTCTTCATTGTTCCAGGAAACTATTACAATAGATACTTCAATATTTTCTTTATTTGTTGTAATTTTTTATAACTTAATTCTTTTATATATTATTGTGTCTTTTTTAAAATTTTTATCATCTCTTTCAGGATAATCCAGCATATAATGTAGTCCACGAGACTCTTTTCTTTTCATTGCTGATTTTATTATTATATAAGCAACGGTTACAAGGTTTCTTAGTTCTAATAAATCCACACTAACTTTTGTTCTGTCATAGAATTCCTTTATTTCATCTTTCATCATCTTGATTCTTCTTAATGCTCTTTTTAATCTGTATGTACTTCTTACTATTCCTACATAGTCGCTCATAATTTCTTTAATCTCTAATTTATTATGTTTTATCAAAATCCATTCCTCAGCATTTACAGTACCTTTATCACTCCAGTTGAAAATATTTTTTTCAATTTTTTCCAAGTTATTTTTTTTGTTTTTAAAGTTATTTTTAGAATACTCATTTTTTATTGACTCAAATATCTTCTTTGAAAATACCACCGCTTCAAGTAATGAATTGGATGCAAGTCTATTTGCACCATGTACTCCTGTCATTGCAACTTCTCCGCAGGCATAGAGATTTTTAATATTTGTTTTTCCATCGATATTTACTTTTAAACCGCCACAGGAATAATGTGCTGCGGGAACAACAGGAATCATTGATTTGGTAATATCAATACCACGATTTAAACACTGCTGATATATATTTGGGAATTCCTTTTTTATCCGTTCTGAACCTATAACAGTAGCATCTAGATAAACAAAGTTATCACCTGTTTTCTTCAGTTCACAGTCAATTGCTCTTGCAACTATATCACGAGGGGCAAGGGATTTTCTCTTATCATATTTGTGCATAAACTCTTTTCCATTTTTATTTTTTAGTATAGCGCCCGCCCCACGCACTGCTTCAGAAATTAGAAAGACCTGCGTTTCTTCATCAACATTTTTCTGGTATAATGATGTTGGATGGAATTGTACAAATTCCATATTTGCAAGTTCACAGCCTGCCCTATATCCTAATGCAAAGCCATCTCCTGTTGCTATTGCAGGATTTGTTGTATGTAAATATACCTGTCCTAATCCCCCGGTTGCAATTATAGTTTTTCTTGCTACTATTTTTTCTACTTTCCCTGTCTTTGCATTTAATGTATATGCACCATAGCATGTATGTTTATCCTTATAGTATTTTCTGAATTCAGGTTTTATATTTCTTATTGTTAATAATTCAATAGCAAAATGGTATTCAAGTACTTTTATATTTGAATTTTTTGAAACTTTATTTAGTAACACTCTCTCTATTTCTTTACCTGTCAGGTCTCTTGCATGTACAATACGATTCTTTGAATGCCCACCTTCTCTACCAAGTTTTAAATTCCCATATTCATCTTTTGTGAATTTTACTCCGAGAGCAAGTAATTCATATATACTTGAGGGACCTTCTTTTACTATAGTTTCTACTGCTTTTAAATTACAAAGCCCTGCTCCGCATTCCAGAGTATCTTTTATATGTAAGTCAAAGTTATCTTCTTTATCAAGTACAGATGCTATTCCACCCTGTGCATAGTTTGTATTTGATTCAGCTTTTTTTTTCTTTGTGATTATAATCACTTTTCCAAATTTACTCAATCTTAGTCCCAGGGATAAACCAGCAATACCACTACCTATTATTAAGAAATCTGTTTTCATTAATTATAAATTTTCTTGTTTAAATATTTATACTTTTTTATATATAAATTTTAATTTAAATAAACAATGTTTTTCTCTATCAAGTTTTTCTCAAACAAATTGAAGCCCCGGGATTTACAGAGTTTGTTTTATTTCTCTTTCAAAAAGCCGGGGCTAAAACTCATTACATATATTGCATCTAAAGAATTTTATGAGTACAGCATTCGTTGAAAAAACAGATTTACAAAATGGCTCTGCTCTTTATAAAACTTCTTTAATTCTCTTTATTGCTTCTTTAATATTTTCTCTCGAGTTAGCATATGAAAATCTTAAATATCCTTCACCATAAGCGCCAAAAGATGTTCCAGCAAGAGAAGCAACACCAGCTTGATATAGCAAGTGATCTTGCAAGTCTTTTGATTTATAACCTGTTTTTGTTATGTTTGGGAATGCATAGAATGCTCCGTGTGGCATAATGCAGGAAAATCCTGGAATTGAGTTAAGTCCCTCTACAATTATTTCTCTTCTTGCTCTGAATTCTTCTCTCATTTTATCAACTGAATCCTGTGGTCCTGTTAGTGCTTCAATACATGCTTTTTGAACAAAAGTATTTGTACAGGATACGCTGTTTGTGACAAGTTTCGCTATATGAGGTGCTATTTCTTTATTCATTACCCCAAAGCCTGCACGCCAGCCGGTCATAGCATAGTATTTTGAATATCCATCCAGAATGATTGTTCTATCCTTGAAACCTTCAACTGATGCTATACTGAAGTGTTCGCCTTCAAAAATTAATCTACTATATATTTCGTCACTTAAAACCCATATATCTTTATTTCTAATAACTTCAGCAATTTTTAATATATCATCTTTTGTTAATACACCACCGGTTGGGTTATGTGGTGTATTTAGAATAACCATTTTTGTTTTGTTTGTAACAAGACTTTTAAATTCATCAATATCAAAAGCAAACCCTTTTTCTTCTTTCAATGGTATTGGTACTGCTTTCGCACCAATGAAATTAATCATAGATTCATAAATAGGAAATCCTGGGTTTGGATAAATTACCTCATCACCTTCTTCAACGATTGCAAGAATTGCATAGAACATAACTGGTTTTCCTCCAGGCATAACTACAACCTCTTCAGGTGTGAAGTTGAGACCACGGGTTTTAGACATATAATCAGCAATGGTCTGTCTTAATTCAGGTAACCCAGGAGAAGGGTTATAATGTGTGAATCCTTTTTTAATTGCATCTATTGCAGCATTACTTATATTTTCAGGGGTATCAAAATCTGGTTCGCCTATTTCAAGGTGAATAATTTTTTTCCCTTCTGCTTCAAGTTTTTTTGCTTTTGCCAAAACTTCAAATGCGGTCTCTGTACCGAGACGTTCCATCCTTTTTGCAAGTTTCATATTTCTATTTAATTTAATTTCAAAAAATTAAGTTTATTAAAATTTATTCTCCAAGATAAGCTTTTCTGATATTTTCATCCTTAATCAATTCGCTGGATTTTCCTTCCATAACTACATTTCCTGTCTCAAGAACATATGTATAATCTGATATTGCAAGTGAAAAATTTGCATTTTGTTCTACTAATAATATCGTAATTCCTGCTTCTTTATTCAATGCAACAATTTTTTCAAATATCGTTTGTACAAGTTTTGGAGCAATCCCTAAAGATGGTTCATCTAATAGAAGCAATTTTGGCTTAGACATTAGAGCTCTTGCAATAGCCAACATTTGTTGTTCCCCACCACTCAAAGTGCCACCCGATTGTTTCATGCGTTCTTTTAATCGTGGGAAAATAGTAAATATGAAATCAAGTTCCTGTTTATATTTTGTCTTATCTTTTCGTGTATACGCACCCATTAATAAATTTTCTTCTACAGTAAGATTTGAAAAAATCAGTCGTCCTTCTGGAGTTTGGCTGATGCCAAGCTCAACAATTTTATTAGGTGGTAAATTAAGGATTTCCCTGTCAAAATATTTTATACTTCCCTTTGATGCCTTGATTAATCCAGAAATTGTTCTAAGTGTTGTTGTCTTGCCGGCTCCGTTTGCTCCTATAAGAGATACTATACTTTTTTCCTTTATTTCTAAAGTAATACCTTTTACTGCTTTTATTGCACCATAATTTACATGTAAATTTTCTACTCTTAGCATTGATTAGAAATTTTAATTCTATTAAAAGCTATTTGCCCGGTCTTTCTCCTAAATATGCTTCTATTACTTTAGGATTGTTCTGTATCTCAACCGGTAAGCCTTCTGCAATTTTCTTACCATAATCAAGAACAATAATTCTTTCACATACTCCCATAACTACATTCATATCATGTTCAATAAGGAATATAGCAATTTTATAAATGTCTTTAACTTCCTTTATTAATTTCATAAGTGCCTTTTTTTCCGCTGGATTCATTCCTGCTGCTGGTTCATCAAGGAGTAAAACTTTTGGAAATGTTGCTAGCGCTCTTACTATTTCAAGTTTCCTTTGCTCGCCATAAGGCAGAGAAGTTGCCTGTTCATCTTTAACTTTCAGTAAGTCGAAAATTTCGAGCAAAGAATAAATTTTTTTGTTTATTTCTTCTTCTTCTTTTAACTGTGAGGGTATCTCTAAAACAGTTTTTAAGAACTTATGCTTGGCATTCATAGCAAAAGAAACTCTTACATTATCTATAACAGAAAGTGATTTAAACAATCTAATATTCTGAAAAGTCCTGCTTATTCCAAGTTTTGCTATCTGATGGGGTTTCTTTCCTGTAATATCATTTCCTTCTAAAAAAACTTTTCCTTCGGTTGGATGATATACTCCTGTTATAATATTAAAGACGGTTGTTTTTCCTGCACCATTTGGACCAATCATTCCAAGAAGTTCGTTTTCCAGAATATAAGCATCAAGGTTATCTATACAAATTAAGCCACCAAATTTCATCGTGCAATTTTTTATCTCGAGAATTTTATTCATCAAATAAATATTTCTATTAAAGTTTCTACGCTTTTGAAAATAATTTCCTTATTGGTTTCAGGGAAATCTTCGTTCCGAATAAACCCTGCGGTCTATTTGCCATCATAATTATTAAAAGCAAAGCATATATAATCATCCTTAATGTACTGATGTTTGGTATATTATTTATCATTATAGGTATTAGTATATATATAGCGAAAATAAAAACACCTGTCATTATTAATATTAGAAGAGAAATAATTATCAGACTAAACTTATCTTTGTACCTCTTGTAGAATTTAAAGATAAATAGTATATATGGTAATGAGAATATTATTATTATTGATATCTGAGGATCTCTTAGTAACTCTGGAAGTATTGAAAGTAAAATTGCAGCAATAACCACCCCGGGAATATTTCCCATTCCGCCTAAAATAACCATTACAACTATCTCAACAGAGCGAAGAAAATTGAAATCTTCTGGAATTAATGTTTGTGTATGATGTCCGAGCAAAGAGCCTGCAATACCTGCAAAGAAAGCACCTGTAACGAATGCAATAATTTTGTATTTAGTTGTATTTATTCCCATTGCTTCAGCAGCGATTTCATCATCTTTAACAGCGATGAAACCTTTTCCCCAGGTTGATTTAACAAGGTTAACAATAAAAAAGATAATTATAATAACAAACAAATATGTCCAGAAGAAGTTTGTAAATTTTGGTACCTGATAAACAGAAAAAGGTACTTCCTCCAAACCCGCTATTGACTCCAGAGCTTTTTGCCCATTATCATAAATATAAACAACATTAAAACCCTGAGGACCCCCTACAATATCAAGTCCCTGTATTACAACTCTAATTATTTCGCTAAAACCAAGAGTAATAATAGCGAGATAGTCACCTTTTAATCTAAATGATGGAACCCCAACAATAATACCAACAATAGCAGCGGAGATGCCGGCAATAATTAAAAGAATACTGAAAGAAATTATATCTCCAAATGGTCCATCTCCGAAAAGTTTTATAAATAAAGGTCTAAAATAAGTCGCAATGGAAATTGAAACATACCCCCCCACAGCCATAAAGCCAGCATGTCCGAGAGAAAACTGACCGGTAAATCCGTTTATTAAATTAAGACTTGTAGCAAGAATAATGTTTATACCAATAAGTATAATAACATTTTTGTAATAATCGTTAATCAGGGTGTTAAGTGATGTTTTATATAAGGCGAGGTTAAACAGGAAAGCACAGATTATCAGAAAGATAAATAGCAGTTTTCTTTTCATTAAAATACACTTGCTTGGTGGGCGATTAAGGACTCGAACCTCAGACCTCTTCGGTGTAAACGAAGCGCTCTAACCACCTGAGCTAATCGCCCTTAGAATTGCAAAATTAAATTTAAAATTTTAAACTTTCAAATCATTTTGAGAGGATAAATTACTTGTTGAAATTGTATAAACAATCATTTATTTAATAAGTTTATACATCAACCTTCTACCTGAATTTTAATAAAGATAAAGAGAAAATAATTTTCTTTATTCAATTCTTTAAGTAAAGTTTATTATTCACTTCTGAACTCTCTATCTATTACATTAATTTCACCTGGGTAAGTAATTGGACCGAGAAATGTTTCAACAGTTGGTTTTACTTTAAGAGTTAATCTTGCTGCACTACCATTTTTACCACCAATTGCAAAAGCAAGATTGATCAGGTCATCATAAGATTTATTAAAGAATTGCAGCAAATCCAGAGAGATCTGGACTGGAATTACTGTTTCCTGTCCGATGCCAGGTACCTCAACATTTTGAATCGCACCATTTATTGTTTCATTATTATCAATTAATAACCGCCAATCAAGATTTTTTATTATTGCTGTTGTTTGAGTTGTTCCACCTGTACCATCATTTGGATTTTTTGTAAGTAAATTCAAAGTAAAATTTGCAGGCAACTTTCCGCTTGCAAATGAATTTGTTAATTTTAGTATATCAAGCGCACTTATATCTTTTATCGAAGCGATGTTGCTTATATTCACTCCTGCAATATTAAACCCATTTACAGAACCTAATTTAAACTGCAATCTTTGAACATTTGTTAATGTGTGATATACCGAACAACTATTTACTAATAGTGCAAATGTGACAATTAATAAAAATGTTTTTTTCAAATTTATAAATTTTAATATTTAAAAAATTTATTTCTTTGTTATTGCTTCTTTTATTACTTCTAGATGTTTATTACTTTCTTTAAGAATATTATAGATTTCAAATATTACCATAATTTGTTCCAGACCTAATCTTATTACAATCTGGAATGGTATAAAGAAAATAATAATCAACAATGCTGTTATAAATTCGGAATTCAGCAGCGTGATAATCAATGCAATTATTGCAAGTATTGTATAAATCAAAACAAAAACTATATATACAAACTGAATAACTTTTGGGGTTATTAGTGTCTTGAAAGAAAAGAAATCTTGATTAATTTTAAATTTCATAGGCAATTGCTAATTTATATTAAATTAATATTATAATATGTATAAAGAAATATCAAAATACTATAATAAAATATTCCCACTAAATAGAGAGAAAATTTCTTTTATTAAAAAATTTTTATTTCCTGAAAATAAAAAAATACTTGACATCGGTTGTGCTACTGGCGAGCTTGCAATAGAATTAAATAAATCAGGATATGATGTTACCGGTATTGATATCGATGAAGATATGATTGCTTTAGCGAAAAGTTATTCACAACAGACAAATGAAAATATTAGATTTTTTATTGGTGATATGTTAAAACTTTCTAACTATTTCAAAATTAATGAATTTGACCTTATTATCTGCTGGGGCAATACAATTCCACATTTGAATAATTTATCTGAAATTAAAAAGTTTATTCACGAATGCAATAAAGTTCTAAATAAATCCGGGCAGTTAAGTTTGCAGGTTATTAATTACCGAAAAATTATTTCATCAGAAAATTATTCACTTCCTGATATAAATAATGAACACATTAAATTTAAAAGATTTTATTCCTTTGATTCAGCAGGAAAATTAATTTTCAATACAGAAATAACGATTAAAGATAGTGGGGTAACATTCAAGAATTTTACTCCACATTATCCAATTTTGAAAGAAGATCTGTTAAATATTTTAAAAAATGAAAATTTTAATTCACTCGAATTATTTTCGGATTTTAAAGGTACAGCATTTAATGATTTTGATATTTCACTTATTATTAACTGTACAAAAAAATGAAATCTAATACAGTTTAATTTCAATAGAGAAATCAATTTATCATCTTATTCAACTTGTCAATATCATCGGGTTTAAGATTAATATTCCCGGCTGAGATTAATAAATCTACCTGCTCTGGATTTCTGGCTCCCACAATTGCACCAGTTACACCTGAGAGTCTTAGTGTCCAGGCAATTGCTATTGCTCCAGCTTCTACACCGTAATTTTTTCCCATCTCTTTTAATTTATCTGCAATGAGGAGATTTTTGCTTAATTTTGGTTCCTGAAATTCTGGGTTTCTTTTTCGCCAGTCATCTTCTGGCAATGCAAGAATTCTTTCTCTTGTCATTTTTCCTGATAACAGTCCAGACATCATAGGTGAATATACAATAACACCAATATTATTTTTTTCACAATATGGAATTATCTCTTTTTCTGCTTCTGGTTGTGATAGTGAGTAGGGGGGCTGTAAAGAGCTAATTGGTCCTATACTGGATATTCGTTTCATTTGACTTACATTGAAATTAGATACTCCTCCATATTTTATTTTTCCTTCTTCCTTTAGTTCCTGTATTGCTTCCCATCCCTCTTCTATCTGTTCATCAGGATTGGGCCAATGAATCTGGTAGAGATCTATTACTTCAGTCTGCATTCTTTTTAAGCTTGATTCACATTCTTGTTTGACTGAATCTTTTTTCATCCATCCATATATTTCACCTTTTTCATTCCATCTCAATGCACATTTTGTGAAAACAAAAGGTTTTTCACTCATTCCTTTCAATGCTTTTGCTACGATTTCTTCTGAGTGTCCTAAACCATATACAGCAGCAGTATCAATCCAGTTAATTCCTATGTCAATTGCTTTATGAATCGTTTTTATAGATTGATTATCATCCTGCCAGCCCCATCCGAATTGCCATTTATTTCCCCCCATTGCCCAGGCGCCCAATCCGATTGAGGTTATTTCAAAGTCTGTATTTCCTAATTTTTTCTTTTTCATCTCTTTTTATTTTTTTATATAAAATAATAAGCAAAAGTTATTAATATCAAGGTACAGGAAAATTCATTTTTAAAATATCTCCACCCTCCCTTCAGAGAAGAAAAGATAAATAAATCTACCTCACCCCGAGTTTCAACTCGAGGAAAAAAGATAAATAAAAAATGCCTCGTCCCGAGTTTCAACTCGTGAAAAAAAAGAAATAAATTTGCATATCCCCGAGTTTCAACTCGTGGGGGAAAAAAAAATGCGTAGCCACGAGTTTTAACTCGTGGGGGAAAGATGGGGGAATCCCTTTTCCTTTTCCCCTATCTAAAGATAGTGGCTATTCATTTAGGGGAAATGAAAAAATAAATAAATAGCCCCTCGTTTTAGCTCGCGGAAAAAAGAGGAATAAATAAATAGCCACGAGTTTCAACTCGTGCGGAAAAAAGAGAAAATAAATGCATAGCCACGAGTTTTAACTCGTGGAAGAAATAAAAAAATAAATTGCCACGAGTTTCAACTCGTGGAAGAAATGGGGAGGAGCGAATCTCTTTTCCATAGCCACGGGTTTCAACTCGTGGAAGAAATGGGGGGAGCGAATCTCTTTTCCATAGCCACGAGTTTCAACTCGTGGGGGAAAGATGGGGGAATCTCTTTCCTTTTCCCCTATCTAAAGATATTGGCTATTCATTTAAGAGAAATAAAAAAATAAATTATCAGCCACGCGTTTTAGCTCGCGGAAAAAAGAGAAATAAATAAATAGCCACGAGTTTCAACTCGTGCGGAAAAAAGAGAAATAAATAAATAGCCACGAGTTTTAACTCGTGGGGGAAATAAAAAAATGAATAGCCACGAGTTTTAACTCGTGGGGGAAAGATGGGGGAATCCCTTTTCCTTTTTCCCCTATCTAAAGATAGGGGCTATTCATTTGGGGGAAATGAAAAAATAAATTATCAGCTCCGCGTTTCAACTCGTGAAAAAAAAGAAATAAATTTGCATATCCCCGAGTTTCAACTCGTGAAAGAAATGGGGAGGAGCGAATCTCTTTTGCATAGCCACGAGTTTTAACTCGTGGGGGAAAGATGGGGGAATCCCTTTTCCTTTTTCCCCTATCTAAAGATAGGGGCTATTCATTTAAGAGAAATAAAAAAATAAATTATCAGCCCTGCGTTTCAACACGCGGAAAAAAGAGGAATAAATAAATAGCCACGAGTTTCAACTCGTGGAGAGAAAAGAGAAATAAATTTGCATAGCCACGAGTTTCAACTCGTGGAAGAAATGGGGAGGAGCGAATCTCTTTTCCTTTTCCCCTATCTAAAGATAGGGGCTATTCATTTAGGGGAAATGAAAAAGAGGAAATTATTAAAGATATTGGCTATTCATTTAGGAGAAATGAAAAAATAAATTATCAGCTCCGCGTTTTATCTCGCGGAAAAAAGAGAAATAAATAAATTGCCCCTCGTTTTAACTCGCGGAAAAAAGAGAAATAAATTTGCATAGCCACGAGTTTTAACTCGTGGGGGAAATAAAAAAATGCGTAGCCACGAGTTTTAACTCGTGGGGGAAAAGATTTCCCCAAAATATTGGGCTTTAGCCCAAAAGGGGTTCGAAAAAAAATATATTTAAATTATTGAAATGATTTTTATTTTTTAATAAATTCCGATAAAAACAAAAAAATCTTATGGCATTTATAAAGATATGGATTCATCTAATATGGGCAACGAAAAACAGAGAGAAAATTATAAATAAAGAAATTAAATATAAATTATTAGATCATATAAAAAATAATGCAACAAATAAATCAATTTATATAGATTTTCTAAACTGCACTTCAGACCATATTCATCTTTTAGTATCTTTGCCTGCGACCAAAAGTATTGCACAGGTTGTTCATTTAATTAAGGGGGAATCGTCTTATTGGGTAAATAAGACCGGTCTAATAAAGAAGAAATTTGAATGGCAAGATGAATATATAGCAATATCTGTAGGTGAGTCTGTAGTAGATAAAGTGAGGGAATATATAAAGAATCAAGAGGAGCATCATTCAAAAAAAAGTTTTGCGGAGGAGTATAAGGAATTTTTAATAAAATATGGTTTTAACAACCTTGTTAAAACGGTTATTGGCTAAAGCCATTTAGGGAGAGAATCTTTTTCTTTTTCCCCTATCTAAAGATAGGGGCTATTCATTTAAGGAGAATGAAAAAGAGGAAATTATTAAAGATAGTAGCTATTCATTTAAGAGAAAAAAAATAAATTTGAATAGCCATTAGTTTTAGCTCGCGGAAAAAAGAGAAATAAATAGCCCTGCGTTTCAACTCGTGGAGAGAAAAGAGGAATAAATTTGCATAGCTACGAGTTTTAACTCGTGGCAGAAATAAAAAAATGCATAGCCACGAGTTTCAACTCGTGGAAGAAATGAAAAAATGCATAGCCACGAGTTTTAACTCGTGGAGAGAAATGGGGGGAGCAAATCTCTTTTTCTTTTTCCCCTATCTAAAGATAGGGGCTATTCATTTAGGGAGGATGAAAAAGAGGAAATTATTAAAGATATTGGCTATTCATTTAAGAGAAATAAAAAAATGAATTATCAGCTCCGCGTTTTAGCTCGTGAGAAAAAGAGGAATAAATTTGCATAGCCACGAGTTTCAACTCGTGGGGAGAAAAGAGGAATAAATAAATTGCCACGAGTTTCAACTCGTGGGGAGAAATGGGGAGGGGAGCTCTTTCCTTTTCCCCTATCTAAAGATAGGGGCTATTCATTTAGGGAGAATGAAAAAGAGGAAATTATTAAAGATATTGGCAATTCATTTAGGGGAAATGAAAAAGAGGAAATTATTAAAGATATTGGCTATTCATTTAGGAGAAATGAAAAAATAAATTATCAGCTCCGCGTTTTAACTCATGAAAAAAAGAGGAATAAATAAATTGCCACGAGTTTTAACTCGTGGAAAAAAGAGAAATAAATAATTAGCCCTGCGTTTCAACTCGCGGAAAAAAGAGAAATAAATTTGAATAGCCACGAGTTTCAACTCGTGGAAGAAATAAAAAAATGCATAGCCACGAGTTTTAACTCGTGGGGAGAAAAATAGGAAAAATTGTTTCTTTATTTCTTTGAAAGATAAATTTATTAGTGGTATATTGCAATGTTTTAAAATAAATATTTATCAATGATTAAAAAAACAGCATTAATTTTAGTATCATTATTTATTTTATTTTCACTTAATTCATGTGATAAAGCAAAAAAAGATTCTTCAAATGAAAAAATTGATATTTCTGAATATAGAAATGAAGATTTAATTATAAAAGATGAAAAAGGTGAAAAAGTACAACTTAAATATAAGCCTGAGATAGGGGATAAATTCAATTATAAATTAGTAATTGAGCAGAATAGCGTGGATAAATCATCTCTACAAAAGAATAAAGAGGTTAAAAGCACTCAGGTAATGGAATTATATTATTCCAATCAAGTTTCGGAAATTAACGAATCTGGAATTATTACTTATAAAATACATTATGACAGTGTAAAAATGAATGTATCTGCTGTTTCTCCTGATTCGAGCATTTCTATGAGTTATAATTCCAACAAAAAGGATGAGGCAACTAAGAATAAAGACTTTATGCTTTTTGATGCTCTCATTGGAAAAGATTTTAAAGCAAGAGTTACTCATCTGGGAGAAGTAACAACTTTATACGACCTTGAAAAAGTTTTTGAATATATTTATAAAGAGTATGGTGATACTTTGAAAAGTAGCGATAAAGAAATTGTTAGAAAATCTATTGAAGATGAGTTAAAAGAATTAATTCAAACCCAATTTCAGATTTTTCCTGAAAAAGAAATTTATGTTGACTCTTCCTGGAGTCTTAATCAGGAAGCTGCTCTCGGGAGTTTCCCTGCTGAGAATGTTTTAACATACAAGATTGCCTCTCTTAATAGGAGTGAAAAAGGGATACTTATTGGACTTGATGCAAGCCTGGATTTCAAAGTAATTGAAAATTCTATTAAAGATAAAGCAACTGGCTTATCCTATAAATTAGAAGATGTAAAAGGTGAAGGTTCTGGCAAAATAGAACTTAATTTATCACGAGGCTGTATATCTAAGAAAGATACAAAGAAGTTATTATTTGCCGTAATTTCAGCCTCTGCGAAAGGACAGTCTGCCCGAGTTGAGAAAAAAGATGAAATTAAATTAACTCTTGAGCTTCTATAGCATAGAGATTTTTTTTAATATCTATTAATAATATTTTTCTGAAATTAATTAAATTTTACAGTTAGTTAGATGATTGAGGTAGTTTGTATAGAACATCCTGTCTCTTCTAATCTGTTATCTGTTTTAAGAAACAAAAGAACAACTTACTACCATTTCAGACAGAATCTTGATAGGTTGTCATATATACTTGCTGTTTATTCACTTGCTGGGTTAAATGCTAAGAAAATAAATATCAAAACTCCACTTTCCCCGGCAAAAGGAATTGTCACAACCGATAAAGTAGTACTTGTTCCGGTCTTAAGAGCGGGAATAGGTCTGGTAAAAGGCTTTTTGGATTTATATCCTGAAGCTATTGTCTCTCACATAGGAATTTATAGAGAGGAGTCAACTTTAAAACCAATAAGATATTATTTCAAGTATCCAAAAATCAGAAATAAAAAGAAAGTTTATACAATTGTACTTGACCCAATGATTGCAACAGGTGGTAGTATGATTGACACAATTAATGCGCTTAAAGGAATTGGAATTAAAAATATTTTTGTTGTAAGTCTTTTATGTGCACCAGAAGGTTTAAAGGCACTTTCAAAAGCATTTCCGGGTAAAAATATTAAGATAAAAATATTTACATTTAGTATTGATAAAAACCTGAATAAAAAAGGATATATTATGCCTGGTCTCGGGGATGCGGGCGATAGGTATTTCGGAACTTAGATTTATTTTTGTTTTTCTGGAAAAACATTGAATTATTTTTTTATTGTCAGTGTTATTTTTTTATATTGAATTTTATATTTTTTTTAGTATTATTTTTTATTATTAATTTTTATGTTAAGCAATTATTATAAAAAGAAGTTAGATGAACTATTAAGTGTTTGTAAACGATATTTAGGTAGCGAAAAGGTTAATGAAAATCTGATTTCTAATGCTTTCAGATTTGCCCTGGAAGCACATAAGAATGTTAAGAGGGCTACGGGGGAGCCATATTTTTCTCATCCTTACGAGGTTGCTATGATTATGGCAAAGGAAATACCCATTGATGATATCTCTGTTGCTTCTGCTTTGTTGCACGATGTTCTGGAAGATTCTGAGTTTACTATCAAAGATGTAAGAGCAGAATTTGGTGATGAAATTGCAGAGATTGTCGAAGGTGCTTCACAAATAGAAGGTATCTTTGAAAACTATGAAGTTAAAGTTGTTGATTCTTTCAAAAAACTTCTGCTTTCTATGGCGTCTGATTTGAGGATTATTCTTGTTAAATTTGCTGATAGATTGCATAATTTACGCACGATTGAATCTTTATCTCCTCAAAGGCAAAAAAGAATTGCGCAGGATACTTTAGAAATTTTCGCTCCATTTGCTCACAGGTTCGGATTGTCAAATATTAAAGCAGAAATGGAAGACCTTTCTTTTAAATGTTTAAACAGGAACATATATGACGAAATTGCAGGTAAACTTAAAGAAAGAAAACGCGAACGAGATAAATTTTTAAAAAAATTTATTGAACCTATTGAAGAAGCTCTTAGAAAAGAAAATTATAAATTTGAGATTACAAGCAGAGTAAAACATATTTATAGTATTTACAGGAAAATGATGCGTATTAATAAACCTATAGATGAAATTTACGACCTCTTTGCTGTTAGGGTGATACTTGATACTACTAATAAATACGATTGCTTTTCTGCTTATGGAATTATTTCTCAAATTTACATTCCCGTACCAGAGAGATTCAAAGATTACATTTCTTTGCCAAAGCAGAATGGTTACCAATCAATTCATACTACCGTTGTTAGTAAGGAAGGGAAACTTGTAGAAGTTCAGATTAGAACCCGGGAGATGCACGAATTTGCAGAGAAAGGTATTGCTGCACATTGGAAATACAAAGAAAATATTAGAATCAGTGATAAAAAACTTGAAGACTGGATCAAGTGGATTCGTGAAACTATTGAGAATGCCGGTAAGGAAGATGTATCCTCATCGCAACTTTTTGAGAGTTTCAAATTAAATTTATATCAGGATGAAATTTATTGTTTTACTCCTAAAGGTGAATTGAAAATATTACCTTATGGTGCAACTCCTTTGGATTTTGCTTTTGAAATTCATACAGAAATTGGTATGCGATGTATTGGTGCAAAAGTAAATGGTAAAATTGTTAGTTTGGATACTCCTCTTAAAAGCGGTTCTCAGGTGGAAATAATTACTTCTAAAAATCAGACACCTAAAAGAGATTGGGAAAAAATCGTTGTTACACAGAAAGCAAAAGCAGATATAAGAAAATACTTTAATGCAGAAAGAAGGAAAATCGCTTTAAAAGGAAAAGATATTTTTGAGAAAAAACTCAAGAAGAAAAAAATCCATATCAATGAAGATGAGTTAATAAGAATAGTTCAAAAATACAGACACAAAGATTTACCAAGTTTTTATTATACAGTCGGACTTGATGAGTCAAGGGCGGATGAAATGATAGGCATAATTTTAAATAAAAGCAAACTTCCATCAACGGAATTTACTCATGAAATTCTTACGGAAACCGATTTCTCTTCTCCTGAGATTAGACAGGAAAAATTAATAAAAGAAATCCGGGAATCCATTGGCTCTATTACAATAGGAGATGCTCAGGATTCAAATATTATCGCAGGGCTAAAATATGATTTCGCTAAATGTTGTAATCCTATTCCCGGAGATGATGTTGTGGGTTATATTACTCGTTCTGAAGGTTTAAGAATTCACAGGCGAAGTTGTAATAATGTTGTCAATCTGTATTTAATGGATCCAAATAGAATTATTGATGTTAACTGGAATATCAATACTCAGGATACATATTCGGGGGGAATTATAATTATTGGCGAAGATAGGAAGGGAATCGTAAATGAAATTACAGAAATGATTTCTAAAAATTTTGGGGTTAATATTAAAAGTATTAATATAAACTCAAAAGGTTCTTTATTTGAAGGGACTCTTATTCTGGAAGTAAAAGACTTGAAACAGTTGAACTCAATTATTGAGAAAATCAGTCATCATAAGAATATTCTCAGAGCAAGCAGATTCGGATAATATCATGATGTATCTATATAAGTATAACTTTCTACTGCTTTAATATCTATCAAAAGGGAAAGGTACATTTCAATTAAACTTCTTCTTGTTTTATCTATTGTATCTGTTGTTAAATTATCTTCCTCATAGTTTATTATATACACCACTGCATTCCGTTGTCTTGAATAATTCACATATCCAGGATTGAAATTAATATTCAAAGAAAAAAGAAGTAATAATATTACAATCAGGTTTTTCATTACATTTAATATATTAAATTTTTAAAATTAGTTCAATTGTATTGTATTTATTTTTGTTCTATTATTTATTGGTTCTAAAATAGTATTTAAGAGTAAATTATCTTTTTTAACGGGATTAAATATTAATATGTTTTTTAATTTAAGGAGTAATTAATAATTTTATTTTTACCCATTCATCATTGATGGAGAAATAACGATTCTGCAATCTCATCAAAATATGAAAGATTTATATCTTAGAAACTGATATAACATTAATTTAGTAAGGGAAAAATTAGCAAATAGAAAATATATTGACAAATAAAAGAATAATCATTAAATTTTAATGTAAATATTAAAATAGTATTATTGTGGTGGTAATGAAAGAGTAATATTATTGTAAAATTATTGAAGGTATAATATAAGAGAAAAAGATCCCACCTCAAAATTAAGTTCTACAAGTTCATTTAATAAATTTAATTTTTTAAATTTTTATTAGGTAATATTGTTTCTGATGGAAAGGGTATGGAAGGTGAGAGGAGAAAGTATTATCTCTAATAAAGAGGGGAATTATTTTATATTATTAATTTACCAATTTATTCAAAATAGTTTGAAATTTATTATTCCGAATGTTATAAGAGGAATTTTTTTTATAATAAATATAAAAGCCATAGAAATAAATGGTAATAGTAAGTTTTGAAAATATTTTTTTAAATTAAAAAATAAGGAGAATCAATATGAAAAGGGATTACCTTTTTTTGATTTTAGTTTTTTTCATACTGATATTATTATCTGATGATTTGTTTTCACAGGTAACTATAAACACAGACGGATCTTCACCGAATCCGAGTGCAATGTTGGATATACAGTCAACGACGAGGGGGTTATTGATACCAACTATGACACAGGCTCAGCGGGATGCGATATCATCGCCAGCAACAGGGTTGCTGATATTTCAGAGTGATGGGACAGTAGGATTTTATTTTTACAATGGGACGAGTTGGACACTGCTTGGAGGGACAGGCGGAGCAATAACGGGTTCAGGAACAAGTAATTATCTTACCTTCTGGAACGGGACAAGTTCAATTACTGGAAATCCCTGTCTGCAGTGGAGTCCGACGGATTCTATATTGAGGATTGTAGGAAGAGTGTATCAATCGGGGTTAGGATATAGCACTTTCTTCGGATATCAGGCAGGTATCTCGGATGACAGAACAAATAATTATAATTCCGCCTTCGGATATCGTTCTCTCTATTCTAATACAAGCGGGTCTTCTAATTCCGCATTCGGATGTCAATCTCTCTATTATAATACAACCGGGTATAATAATTCCGCATTCGGAGATCATTCTCTCAGTAGTAATACAACCGGGCTTTCTAATTCCGCATTTGGAAGTTTTGCTCTTTATCATAATATAACTGGTTATTTAAATACTGCCATCGGTAGCGGCTCCCTTTCCAATAACTCAGAGGGCCATGAGAATACTGCAGTTGGTCCGGGTTCCCTTGGTACAATAACTACTGGTTATTTAAATGTCGCTCTTGGATATGATGCAGGTTATTATGCTTCTTCGGGTCTTAATAATAGTTACAGTATGAAATCAGTTTTTCTTGGAGCAAATACAAGAGCATATAATTATCAAGATACAAATGAAATAGTAATTGGATATGGTGTAATGGGACGTGGTTCAAACAGTGTAGTTTTAGGTGATGCAAACATTAAAAAGACGATATTAAGAGGAAGTGTAGGATTAGGTACAGAGAGCCCGAATTCAAGTTCGATATTTGATATGACCTCAACCACAAAAGGATTGTTAATTCCGAGGATGACACAGTCGCAGCGGGATGCAATATCATCTCCAGCAACAGGATTATTGATATACCAGACAGACAACACACCTGGATTTTACTATTATTCAGGAAGTGCCTGGACACCCGTCAGCAGTGCAGGAACGATAACTGGCTCGGGAACAAGCGGATATGTAACCATCTGGAACGGGACAAGTTCCATTACAGGGGAATCCAATCTTTACTGGGATGCAACGAATAATCGTCTCGGGATAAATACATCAAGTCCGCAGGCGCCATTAGAGGTAAACGGAAGGATATATCAGTCTGGATTAGGGTATAGCACATTTTTAGGATATGAAGCTGGAAAAAATGATGATGGGACGGATAATTATAATTCCGCCTTCGGATATCAATCTCTCTATTCTAATACAGGCGGGTATTCTAATTCCGCATTTGGATACCAGTCTCTCTATTATAATACAACCGGGTATGAAAATACCGCTATTGGTTATCACGCAGGAAGTAGTACATCAACAGGTTATAATCAAACCAGCATCAGGTCGGTTTATTTAGGTTACTATACAAAAGCATACCAAAGTGGTGATGAAAATGAAATTGTCATTGGATATAACGCAACAGGCGTCGGTTCAAATAGTGTTGTTTTGGGCAATAGTAGTATAACGAAGA
>CAZMAR010000001.1:469853-727729 GCA_964564635.1 uncultured Ignavibacteriaceae bacterium | reverse complement strand
GCAACAGGCGTCGGTTCAAATAGTGTTGTTTTGGGCAATAGTAGTATAACGAAGAGCATATTAAGAGGAAGTGTAGGATTAGGTACAGAGAGTCCGAATTCAAGTTCGATATTTGATATGACCTCAACCACAAAAGGATTGTTAATTCCGAGGATGACACAGTCGCAGCGGGATGCAATATCATCTCCAGCAACAGGATTATTGATATACCAGACAGACAACACACCTGGATTTTACTATTATTCAGGAAGTGCCTGGACACCCGTCAGCAGTGCAGGAACGATAACTGGCTCGGGAACAAGCGGATATGTAACCATCTGGAACGGGACAAGTTCCATTACAGGGGAATCCAATCTTTACTGGGATGCAACGAATAATCGTCTCGGTATAAATACATCAAGTCCGCAGGCGCCATTGCAGGTAAACGGGCGTGTATATCAGGATAATCTGAATTTCAGCACTTTCTTTGGATATCAGGCAGGTCAGAATCAGGACGGTTCTGGTGACAGAAATGTTGCGATGGGATATAATGCATTACAGAACTTAACATCAGGCGACCATAATACTGCACTTGGAACAGATGCAGGGAAGAATGTAACAACGGGAACTTATTCCGTATTTCTCGGCTCAAATTCACAACCTTCTGCGAGTACTAATACAAATGAAATTGTTATTGGATATAACACAACAGGCGTCGGTTCAAATAGTGTTGTTTTGGGCAATAGTAGTATAACGAAGAGCATATTAAGAGGAAGTGTAGGATTAGGTACAGAGAGTCCGAATTCAAGTTCGATATTTGATATGACCTCAACCACAAAAGGATTGTTAATTCCGAGGATGACACAGTCGCAGCGGGATGCAATATCATCTCCAGCAACAGGATTATTGATATACCAGACAGACAACACACCTGGATTTTATTATTATTCAGGAAGTGCCTGGACAGGAATAGGCACCGGAGCCATCACCGGCTCGGGCACAAACGGTTATCTGACCTTCTGGAACGGAACAAATTCCGTCACCGGAAGTTCCGGACTGAAATGGCAGGGAGATACGCTCTTGACAATTAACGGACGCGTTGACCAGACAGGTTTAGGGTCGAGCACTTTCTTCGGCTATGAAGCAGGCATATTAGATGACGGTACAAATAATTACAATTCCGCATTCGGAAATCAATCTCTCTATTCTAATACAACCGGGTCTTCTAATTCCGCATTCGGATCTCAATCTCTCTATTCTAATACAAGCGGGTTTTATAATTCCGCATTTGGATATCAATCTCTCTATTCTAATACAAGCGGGTTTTATAATTCCGCATTCGGATTTCAATCTCTCCTTAATAATACAACCGGGTATTCTAATACCGCTCTTGGTTATTTCGCAGGAAGTAGTACATCAACAGGTTATAATCAAACCAGCATCAAGTCGGTTTATTTAGGTCACTTTACAAAAGCATACCAAAGTGGTGATACAAATGAAATTGTTATCGGCTGTAATGCAATAGGCGTAGGCTCAAACAGCGTCGTTTTGGGGGATACGAATATCAAAAAAACAATTTTAAGAGGTAATGTCGGAATAGGTACTACAAATCCGACGGATAAACTTGAAGTATATAACGGCACAACCACAGGAAAATATACAACGAGCGGATGGACGCACTCCTCGGATATGAGGTTGAAACACGACATACAGAAATTAGAGGGAGTACTTGAAAAGCTTCTCAAATTGCGAGGAGTTTCATTTACATTTAATAATGACCCTGAAAACAAGACACAGATAGGTTTAATAGCTCAGGAAGTTGAGAAAGAATTTCCCGAACTTGTTGTAACTGATGCAGAAGGATATAAATCTATTGCATATGGGAATATGACAGCTGTTTTAACCGAAGGAATAAAGGAACAGCAATCACAAATAAATGAACTCAAGGCGGAAAATACCGAATTAAAAAGCAGGATAGAAGAAATAGAAAGGAAACTTGAAGGGAATAAACAGTTAACAGAAAAAGCAGGTTTTGGCGGGAATTCTATACTCTGGTTACTGATATCAGTATGTGTGGTTACAATTTCAGTAATAGGTTACAATAAAGTTAAAAAATAATGAATAAGGAGGTAAAGAAAAATGAATTATACAGGATATAGGCCCCTGTTAATATTAGTAACAGTTTTTTTAATGTATAGGTTTGCGCATTCGCAAATAAATGTGAATTCCGGGACTTATTTTATAAACACAGGAAGCGTTACACTTTATAATATAGGAATTAATAATAATGGTACCTTCAGCAGTACAGGAGGGCAATTACAGTTAATAGATGGAATAGAGTCAAAGACTGGAGAAAATATTAATACAGTAATAAAAGTAAAGGAGCAAAACATATATGGGACAGTGCAAAATCCAAAATATAGCAACACCGAAAATAATAACTATTCAATAGTTTTCATTGGTACCTCGAATTCCATAATAACAGGAAACGGAACCTATATAATAAATAACATCACAATAAACAAAGGTTCCAGTACTGCCTCTGTGGAATTAAACTGTGATTTAACCATTAGTGGGACATTACTTTTAATATCAGGTGATTTAGATATAAAGACAAAGACATTAACACTTGGGACAAATGCAATTATTTCAGGAGAGACAAATGACAATATAATAAAGAGTACAGCAGAGAGCAATAAAGGAACAGTAACAACCACAAGAAATTTAACAGAAGCACTTACGAATTATACATTTGGTAATATTGGGATTTCAGTAACTACCAACAGTATTCTTGGAAATACAACAGTAACCAGGAAATTTACTCCAATAACAGTTGGTTCATATACAGGTATAGCGAAATCCTTTACAATATTACCAAGCACAAACGCAGGACTTAATGCTACTTATGTATTATATTATTTTGGGAATGAATTAACAGAAGGAATTGAGCCAGCAAATATGTTATTATATCTTTCGACCAATAATGGGGTTTCTTTCTTAGAGATAACAGCGAGCAACAATTGGAACAATGGAAGTCAGCTTGGCTCATTGACCACAAATGGTCTTAACTCCTTTGGTACTGATAATATTTGGACAGCATCAGATTATAATCATCCACTTCCGGTGGTACTGGAAAATTTCACATCAAGAGTAAATGGTAGGGATTTAACCCTGAACTGGATTACATCTCAGGAGGTTAATAATGCAGGTTTTGAGATACAATATAAAAAATTAAATGAATCCGACGGCGACACATTATGGAAAAAAATAGGATTTATAAATGGACAGGGTACGAAATTTACACAAACAGTATATACATATAAACAGGACAAATTAAACATTGGAGAATATAGATATAGATTAAGACAGGTAGATTATAACGGAAATTTTCAGTATTTCGAGTTACAAGAGACTATAGATATATCAAAGCCAAAGAGTTTTGAAATGAGTCAGAATTATCCCAATCCTTTTAATCCTGTTACTAAGATTGATATTGATATACCATATAATACGAAAGTAAAAATTATTTTATACGATATAGCCGGTAGGGAAGTAAAGACAATATTAAATGAGGAGATGAAAGTTGGTTATTATACAGTTAATTTTAATGCTGGAGATTTAGCCAGTGGTGTATATTTTTACAGAATCATAGCGGACAGGTATATAAAAACATTGAAGATGGTGATTATTAAGTAATAGTATATTGCGTGCGCTTTTTTTAAGTATTGTGCATTTTAAAAGAAAAGTTAATATGTAGAACAACTTGTAATATTATAGGTAACTTATTATCAATTTAGTATAAAAATTATTCTATAATATATAAAATTAATAATTAGAATATCTCTTTTTTAGAACTTATCCCTAAAGGATTTAAAAGATTTTGTTTAATAAAATGTCGTAAATATTTTCAAAAATCATTTTTGTTTTTCTGGTTATTCGGTTATAGAGAAGTTTTCCGTTTTAGTTTATATTTATTAATGGGGTATTTTAAAGGCAAGAGAAAAAATTAAAAAATAATGAATGAATTTTATTCCTTTCAGATTTTAAGAAGGTATTTTTTAGAATGGCTTGGTTGATTTTTAACATAATTTAAATTATTTAATTGAATATAAAAAATATAACTACTAAATTAATTTTTTATAAAATTTATCTATCTTGCTTATTGATTTAGTAATAGGAGTATTTCTGGGTTTTATTTTATCTATGCCGCCTCTTGGACCCACAAATCTTGCTATTATTTCAAAGGGATTCAGGCGACAAGTAAAAGAAGGTTTGGCAATAGGTGCCGGTGCTGGTTTTGCTGATATGTTTTATATATTAATTGCTTATGGGGGATTATCTTTGCTCAGAGTTTTTATCCCTGTTGCGGTTGAAAATTTTTTCTTTGAAAATGAAATTGCTTTTAAAATAGGGATAACTGCACTTGGATGTGTGGTGGTTATTTTTTTTGGTATTAGAATTTACAGAAGCAAAGTTTTTGAAGAGGATAAAGAAATATGTGAAGAAATTAATGAAATAGAGCAGGAAACAACCTCAAAAATTCTTTCACAGGAAGAGGAATTAAAGAAAATTATTAAGAAAACGCCGTTACCTAAAACTAACTCAAGAGGTTTTTATCAATATTTTGCCTCAGGTATTTTGCTCTGTATGTCTTCTATTACTATTCCTGCATTCTGGATTGCTGCTGTGGGTTACCTTAAAAGTTATAATTTGATTGATACAAATTTAGTCTCAGGAATTTTTCTGGCTATTGGCGTTATGTTGGGTACCACACTGTGGTTCTACACGCTCATAAAAATTATTTCTAATAATGTTCATAGAATACTTCCTTCTACATTGAATAAATTAAATAAGTATGTAGGTATCTTTTTGATTCTGCTTGGTGGATTTTTATTCTATAAAATCTTTTATTTCATTTTTTCTATTTAAAAAATTATTTTCTTGAGCAAAGAATCAAATACTGACATAAAAAAGATTTGCCAGTTTTGCAATTCTATTATTGAATCTAAATACGACCTTTTATCCTGCCCTAAATGTAAATCTACATATCATATTGAATGCTGGTATCAGAATAATGGATGTGTAAATCATAATTGTGATTATAGAATAATTATTTCTTTTTATGGGGGGTATGGCTCTTTTAACATTGATGATGCGCTTATTAATATAGAATTTCTGATAAATAATAATAGATTCATAGATGCAATAAACGAGTGCAGAAGAATTCTTGAGGTAGATAAAAATAACCTTAAAGCTAAAGAATTTTTTAATAAAGCAATTTCCTGTATTAATATAAAAATGAAATTAATAGAGTCAGGGGACTCAGCATTAACTTGTGAAGATTTGGAGGCTGCGGAATTGTATTATAGTAGAGCATTGGATTATGCAGATAAATCTGAATCTGACCTGTTGAGAACAAAACTTTATGTAATAAAAGAAAAATATCCTAAATTATTAAAAAAGAGGAGAAAAAGTAAATTAGTTATAAATTCATTTGGGTTAATTCTTGTATTAGTGCTTGCATTTCTTGTATTTTATTCTCTTTATCTTAAAGAGTATCTGGCATACAGGGAAATTGAACAAATTGAGAGTTACGGCAATACCATTTTAATGGAACAGCAGGTAAAACTATGTGAAAATTTTATTTTTAATTATAAGAAAGGGGACTTTGTAAATAAAGTTAAGGCTAAAATGAATACTTTATGTTATTATTTAATTGAAGATTTATACAAAAAAGATTGGCGTGGTGCACTGAAATACCTTAACATAATGGATAGCACCACCAACCCGATTATATATAAAGAATTGAAAGAAAAAATATACAACTCTGCAAATGCAGAAGTGGAAAATCTTTTACAAATATTCAATAATAATTACAGTTTAAATTATTTTGATGATGCAAAAGAAACTCTTAAAGTAATTACTGAAATTTCCAGGTATTTTCCTGAGAGTGAAATTGAAAGAAGAGTAAAAAAACTGCAGATTGAGCTAAATCAAAAAGTAAGAAAGAAATAAATTACTGTATAAATAAAAGTTCTCTATAAATATATTTATTCCCAGGTATAAAAAATTTTAGAGCGGAAATAAATTTTCTATTGATTTAAATAAAAAAAATTAATAATTTACAAGTTTGATATGTCGATGGGTAGGTAGCGAAGTGGTTAAACGCATCAGACTGTAAATCTGACGGCTTATGCCTTCGGAGGTTCGAATCCTTCCCTACCCACAGCCCAGCGCGGGAGTAACTCAGTTGGTAGAGTCACAGCCTTCCAAGCTGTTGGTCGCGGGTTCGAGTCCCGTCTCCCGCTCACTCTTGCTGATGTAGCTCAGTTGGTAGAGCACTTCCTTGGTAAGGAAGAGGTCACCGGTTCAATCCCGGTCATCAGCTCATGAAAATATGGCTATCAAATAGATATAGATGCAAAAATGATGAATATAATTTTTTATTTGAAAATAATTTTTTTATTTCTTATTATTATAAAAACACACACGGGTGTAGCTCAATTGGTAGAGTAGCGGTCTCCAAAACCGTCGGTTGGGGGTTCGAGTCCCTCCTCCCGTGCAATCCTTTTTTTTAATTTTTTTATTTTATGAAAGACAAAATTATCAATTTTTTCGTTGATATTTACCGAGAGATGAAAAAGGTGAGTTGGCCTAAAAAGCAGGAAATTATTGATTCAACTAAAATTGTAATTGTGACTATGATTATTTTTGCTGTTATTGTTTATGCTATTGATAAAGCTCTCGAAGCAATTTTACAATTATTATTTTAACAAATGAAAGATGACTGAAGAATTATCAGAAAATAATGAAATAAAAGAAACAGCCAGGGAGTCTACAGAAGACCTTTCGCAGGAGTATAAGTGGTATGCACTTAGAATAATTTCAGGACAGGAAAAAAAGGTAAAGCAGTATCTTGAAAATGAAATAAAAGAAGAAAAGCTTGAAGATAAAATAAAGAATGTAATATTACCGGAAGAAAAAGTTTTTGAAGTCAAAAGTGGAAAGAAAAAAGTAAAAATGAAAAATTTCCTGCCCGGGTATCTCTTAATAGAAGCAATATTAGATGATGAGGTAAGAGCTTTTATTAAACGGGCACCTTCTATTTTGAATTTAGTTGGTACTAAAAGAGGGAAGGAACAAAAGTTAGAACCAATTCCACTTAGACCAGATGAGGTTAAGAGATTAAAAATGTTACTGAGCGAAGAGAATCAGACGGAAAAAATTGATTTACGGTTAAATGTGGGCGACCCGGTGAAAGTGATTAGTGGACCATTCAATAATTTTAGTGGTAATGTATTGGAAATTTATCCTGAGAAAATGAAAGTAAAGGTTATGGTAAGTATTTTCGGTAGAAAGACCCCAATAGAATTAGAATTTACACAAATAGAAAAGGAAAAATAAAATTACATTTCTATGGCAAAAAAGATAGTCGGATTTATTAAACTTCAGATTCCAGGTGGTCAAGCTACAATGGCTCCTCCTGTTGGTCCCGCCCTTGGACAAAGAGGTGTAAATGGTATGGAGTTTTGTAAACAGTTTAATGCAAGAACGAAAGATAAACAGGGTATAATTGTTCCTGTGGTAATAACTGTATATTCGGATAAATCATTCACATTTATTACAAAAACTCCCCCCGCTGCAGTTCTTCTCTTAAAAGCCGCTGGAGTCAACAAAGGTTCTGGAGTTCCCAATAAAACAAAAGTCGGGAAAGTTACTTTGAAGCAGGTAAAAGAAATTGCAGAAATAAAAATGCCAGACCTGAATACAAAAGATATAAATCAAGCAATAAAAATGATTAAAGGGACTGCAAGAAGTATTGGAATAGTTGTTGAGTAAAAAAAATTTAAATCTTAAAAAGAAATAAAATCTTTTATGAAATTAACCAAAAAGCAAAAAGAAATAAGAAGTAAAGTAGATTTAAAAAAAGATTATAAAATTGATGAAGCAGTAGCAATTGTAAAGCAGTTTGCTAATGCAAAGTTCGATGAGTCTGTTGATATTGCAGTTAATCTTGGGGTTGATCCAAAACATGCTGATCAGGTTGTGCGCGGTACAGTTTCTTTGCCTAATGGTACAGGAAAATCTGTCAGAGTGCTGGTGATTGCAAAACCGGAAAGACACGCAGAGGCAATTGAAGCAGGGGCTGACTTCGTTGGCTTTGAAGATTATTTGCAAAAGATTCAGGAAGGATGGACTGATGTGGATGTTATTATTGCAACTCCAGATGTTATGAGTGAACTTGGTAAACTTGGAAAAATTCTCGGACCGAGAGGGCTTATGCCAAACCCCAAAAGTGGTACTGTAACAACTAATATTGAGCAAGCTGTAAAAGAGGTAAAGGCTGGGAAAATAGATTTCCGTGTTGATAAAAACGGTACTGTGCACGCTTCAATTGGAAAAGCATCATTTGAACCGGAAAAATTGAAAGAAAATATTGTTACTTTTCTTAATACAATTATAAAATTGAAACCGGCTTCTGCAAAAGGTACTTATATAAAAGGAATTACCCTGTCAAGTACTATGGGTCCTGGTGTATCTATAGATAGAACTTTAACTGATCTAAAAACTTTTTCTTAAACTATTTTTGAATATTACGCACTTTAAATATATAAATGGTCTTCTACCGGAACCATTAAAAAATGCTTCTAAGTCAGATTTAAATCCTGATATAGTAATATATCAGAATATAATTCTGAACTATTAATTTATGTAAAATGGAAAAAGAAAAGAAAGTAGAAATTGTTGAAGAGATTAAGAAGTTAATGTCAGAATCTATTGCTTTATACTTTATTGATTTTTCTTATTTAACAGTTGCAGAGACGAATGAATTAAGAGGTGAATTTTATAAATCAGATATAAAGTATAAAGTAGTCAAAAACACATTAGCTTTAAGAGCTCTAAAGGAATCAGATAAATACGGACAATATGTCAATGAATTATCTGACTTCCTCATTGGACCGACAGGGATAATCTTTGCTTTCGATGACCCTGTAATACCAGCAAAAATAATAAAGAAAAAATTTGATAAAATTGGGAAACCGAAATTTAAAGTTGCTATACTTGAGGGTAATATTTACGGTTCTGAAAAATTAGCAGAACTTTCTTCATTACTTTCAAGAAATGAGGTTATCGCCTCTATCTGCGGCAGTCTTGGTTCTCCAGTTGCTGGTATTGTTGGCGCTATCAACGCAGTTATAAGAGACCTCGCCAGTGTAATCGAGGAAGTAGCTAAAAAGAAAGCAGCATAAATTTTTTTGAAAATTTAAAACAGGAAGGTATAAAATGTCAGTTGTAGAAGAATTATTAGAAAAAATTTCAAACCTAACATTAGTAGAAGCAGCAGAACTTAAAAAAGCACTTGAAGAAAAATTCGGTGTTACCGCAGCTGCTCCAATGGTAGTTGCTGGCGCTGCTCCCGGTGGTGCTGATCAACCACAAGAAGAGAAGACAGAATTCTCCGTTATTCTTCAAGAAATAGGAGCAAACAAGATTAATGTTATTAAGGTAGTTAAGAATGCAACTGGTTTAGGCTTAACAGAATCAAAAGCATTAGTCGAAAGTGCTCCAAAAGCAGTGAAGGAAAACATACCAAAAGCAGAAGCCGAAAAACTTAAAGCAGAATTAGAAGCTGCTGGTGCGAAAGTAGAAATTAAATAATAATATTAAAGAAGGTCCTGAGTGTTTACACCCAGGACCTCTTAATTTAAAAATTAAAACACAAAAGATTTTTCATAAAATTTATTTTTGCAACCTATTTAATATTGGTGAGAATATCAATTCTTTTATCATTTATAATTTTCAGCGCAAAAGTTTTTTCTATAAATATTTGAATAAAAATCAAACTAAAATAAAATATCTTTTCATTTATGAATGTTAATGAAAACATTTTAGGTTTACCCTACCTAAATCAAAAAAACAAAAGATTAACTTTCTCAAAAGCACAGATAAATAAGGAAGCACCGGACTTGCTTGATGTTCAAATCCAATCGTTTAAAGACTTTTTACAGGAAGATGTACCTATTAGTAAGAGAAAGTCTATTGGATTGCAGCGGGTATTTGAAGAATGTTTCCCCGTTACAGATTCAAGGGAAACAGCAATACTTGAGTTTATTGAATATCATATTGAGAAACCCCCTGCTTCTATTATTGAATGTCAGGAACAAGGTTTAACATATTCAGTTCCAGTTAAGGCAAAGTTAAGATTATCAACAAGACCCAATCCCACAGCGAAAGAGTATAATTATCAAATTGAGCAGGATGTTTATCTGGGACATTTGCCGTATATGACCCCGCGAGGTAGTTTTATTATTAACGGTGCTGAAAGAGTAATAGTTAGTCAATTACACAGGTCTCCCGGCGTTGTTTTTTCCGAATCTACACACGCCAATGGAACTCAACTTTACTCTGCAAGAGTAATTCCTTTTAAAGGTTCCTGGGTAGAATTTTCCACAGACATTAATGGTTTACTTTATGCTTATATAGATAGGAAAAAGAAATTTTACTTTTCCACACTTTTAAGAGCATTGGGATTTAATGATAAAATAAAAATGCTCGAGCTTTTTAACCTTGTGGAAAATGTTCAAATTAATGAGAGAAATTATTCTGAGTATGAAAACAGAATTGTCGCTGAAAATGTAATTGATAAAGAAACAGGTGATGATCTTGGAATTAGTGAGGGATCAGCACTTACAAGTGAGAATTTGATTAATATTTTAAATTCAAGGATAAAATCTCTTTATTTACTGAAAGCAGATGCAACCGATGGTGAGAAGGTCATATTTAATACAATTATTTCCGACAATGATGAATATGAAACAGAGAAGACAAACGAAACTACTGATAAGAAAAAGGATAAAACTCTAACACTTCTTGCAGAAAGCGAAGGAGAAAGTGCAAAATCTTATATAGAAAAGCAGTTCTTTAATCCGAAGAAATATGATTTGAGCGAAGTCGGTAGATATAAAATTAATAAAAAATTAAACCTTAAAATTGATGAGAATATAAAAATCCTTACTCTCGAGGATATTGTTGCGATAATAAAATCAATCAGGGATTTAATTGATGGAAAAAGGGAAGTTGATGATATTGATCACCTCGGAAATAGAAGAGTAAGAACTGTTTGTGAGCAACTTTCACAACAGTATGCACTTGGTTTAACAAGGATGATTAGAACAGTAAAGGAAAAAATGAGTATTCACGATGAAGAAAGTTTAACCCCGTCAAGATTGATAAGTGCGCGTCCAATAACAAGTGCTTTATCTTCATTCTTTGGCACGAGTCAATTATCTCAGTTTATGGATCAGACCAATCCACTTGCTGAAATGACCCATAAGCGAAGAATCAGTGCCCTTGGTCCCGGTGGGCTTTCAAGAGAGCGAGCGGGTTTTGAAGTTCGTGATGTGCACTATACCCATTATGGCAGATTGTGTCCTATAGAAACCCCCGAAGGACCAAACATTGGATTAATATCCTCTTTATGTATTCATTCGAGAATTAATGAATTAGGTTTTATTGAAACTCCATACAGAAAGGTTGAAAATGGAAAGGTTACCGATAAGATTGAGTATTTGTCAGCAGATAAAGAAGATGAATATAAAATTGCCCAGGCAAATGAACCAATAAATGAAAAAGGTTACTTTATTAATCAAAGAGTTAAAGCAAGATACAGAGGGGATTTCCCATTTTTCAAACCAACGGAGATTGATTATATAGATGTTGCCACTAATCAGATTGTTAGTGCTGCTGCTTCTTTAATTCCATTCCTTGAGCATGATGATGCAAATAGAGCACTTATGGGTAGTAATATGCAGAGACAGGCAGTGCCATTATTAAGACCCGAAGCACCTATTGTTGGTACTGGTTTTGAAGAAGTAGTTGCAAGGGATTCGCGTTCTATGATTGTTGCAGAAGCAGATGGAATTGTTGAATATGCGTCAGCGGATAAAATTATTGTTAGATATAATATCAGGGAAGATTCAGAGGAAGCGTTGGTAAGTTTTGATGATAAAAAAGTTGTAGAGTATAATCTGGTAAAATTTTTAAGAACAAATCAGGATACATCAATAAATCAAAGACCAGTTGTTAAGGAAGGTGATAAAGTCAAAAAGGGTGATATACTTGCTGATGGCTCTTCTACACAAAATGGAGAATTGGCACTTGGAAGAAATATCCTTGTTGCTTTTATGCCGTGGCGTGGTTATAACTTTGAAGATGCAATAGTGATAAGTGAAAGAATTGTTCATAAAGATATTTTCACTTCAGTTCATATAGAAGAATTTTCTCTTGAAGTAAGAGATACTAAAAGAGGTGAAGAAGAATTAACCCGTGAAATTCCAAATGTAAGTGAAGAAGCCACGAAAGATTTAGATGAAAATGGTATAGTAAGGATTGGGGCAGAAGTAAAAGAAGGTGATATTTTAATTGGAAAAGTAACTCCAAAGGGAGAGACCGAACCTTCTCCGGAAGAAAAATTGTTAAGAGCGATTTTTGGAGATAAAGCTGGGGATGTTAAAGATGCTTCCTTTAAAGCTCCTCCAGGTTTAAAAGGGATTGTTGTTAATACCAAACTGTTCTCTCGTAAAACTCGTGATATGGAAAGTAAAAAAGATGAAAAGAAAAAGCTTGATAGGTTAGAAGCAGAAATGAAACGCGATATTAAAGATCTGAACATAAAATTTGCAGAGAAGCTCGGTATTCTTTTGGATGGAAAAAAATCGCTTGGGGTTAGAGATATAAAAGGAAATGTTATCATAAAAAGCGGTGTTGTTTTTAAGAGAGAGACTTTTATAAATCTTTATGAAAATGGAATTGATTTTAAGAATCTCGATTATGAAAGAGATTGGACCGATAGCAAAAGAGCAAATACTTTATTACTTGATATATATAAGAGTTATTCTTATAAAAATATTGAAATTGAAGAAAGATATAAAAGACTAAAAGTAAAGGTAGCATTAGGAGATGAATTACCAACTGGAGTTGTAAAACTTGCAAAAGTTTATGTTGCCAAGAAAAGAAAATTATCGGTTGGTGATAAAATGGCAGGAAGACATGGAAACAAAGGTGTTGTTGCAAAGATAGTTCCCGTTGAAGATATGCCGTTCTTACCTGATGGCACCCCTGTTGATATAGTTTTAAATCCTCTTGGTGTTCCTTCAAGAATGAATTTAGGACAGCTTTATGAAACTGCTTTAGGATGGGTTGGTAAAAAACTCGGTGTAAAATTCGCTACTCCTATTTTTGATGGTGCGACTGTTGAAGAGATTGAAGAATCATTAAAGAAAGCAGGCTTACCAGAGAACTCAAGAATAGATTTATATGACGGGATGACCGGAAAGAAATTCCATCAAAAGGTTACAGTAGGATATATATATATGATGAAATTATCACACCTTGTTGATGATAAAATACACGCAAGGTCTATCGGACCTTACTCTCTGATAACTCAACAACCACTTGGCGGAAAGGCACAATTTGGTGGTCAGAGATTTGGAGAGATGGAATGCTGGGCATTGCAAGGTTATGGTGCTGCATATACACTTCAGGAAATGCTTACAATAAAAAGCGATGATGTACAGGGTAGAAGCAAAGCTTATGAGGCTATTATTAAGGGAGATAATATTCAGGAACCTTCTACCCCTGAAGCCTTTAATGTACTTATGAAAGAATTACAAGGTCTGTGCCTTGATATCAATATAGAATAATTTAATTAAAAAAATAATAATTAATTTCTATTTATATGTATAAATCCGAATTAAAAAAACCCAAAAGAATAACAAAGGTTACGATAAATCTTGCTTCAACTGAATCAATAGTTGCTCAGTCAAAAGGCGAAGTAACTAAACCTGAAACAATTAATTACAGGACCTTTAAACCTGATAAAGACGGTTTATTTTGCGAAAAGATTTTTGGACCAGTAAAAGATTGGGAATGTCACTGCGGTAAATATAAAGGAATCAGGTATAAAGGTATAATTTGCGATAGATGCGGAGTTGAAGTCAATATGAAGAGTGTCAGAAGGGAAAGGATGGGGCATATTTCTTTATGCGTTCCTGTCGCTCATATCTGGTATTTCAGGACATTACCCTCTAAAATTGGTAGCGTACTTGGTATTTCTTCAAAGGACCTTGAAAAAATAATTTATTATGAAACTTATGTTGTTATTAATCCGGGTAAGACAAATTATAAAAGATTGCAATTAATAACTGAAGAAGAATACCTTGATGTTTTAAATCAGTTACCAAGCAATAATAATGAACTTGAAGATACAAATCCAAATAAGTTCGTTGCTGATGAAGGTGGAATAGCCGTGCAAAAGTTACTTAAGACCGTAAATGTTGAAGCAGAAATAGAGAATTTAAGGAAAGCAATACTTGAAGAGACATCAGCAATAAAGAGGCAGGATATAATTAAAAGATTAAGAATATTGGAAGCATTCAGACCTCGAGAAGGAGCGAAAATAAACAAACCAGAATGGATGGTTCTTGAAGTAATTCCTGTTATTCCACCTGAGTTAAGACCTCTTGTACCCCTTGAAGGTGGAAGATTTGCTACAAGCGATTTGAATGACTTATATAGAAGAGTTATAATCCGCAACAACAGGCTAAAAAGATTGATGGATATTAAAGCTCCTGAAGTTATTCTAAGGAATGAAAAACGAATGTTGCAGGAAGCAGTAGATGCTTTACTTGATAATTCCAGAAGAGTTACTGCGGTAAAAGCAGAAAACAGAGCGTTAAAGTCGTTATCTGATATACTTAAAGGAAAACAGGGAAGATTCCGACAAAACTTGCTTGGAAAGAGAGTTGACTACTCTGGTAGGTCTGTTATTGTTGTTGGTCCTGAACTAAAACTTCATGAATGTGGTATCCCCAAGGATATGGCATTAGAATTGTTTAAACCATTTATTATAAGGAGGTTGATTGACCGCGATTATGTGAAAACGGTTAAAAGTGCTAAGAGACTTATTGATAAAAGATCTCCTGAAGTATGGGATATTCTTGATAATGTTATTGATGGGCATCCTGTTCTTTTAAACAGAGCACCTACATTGCATAGATTAAGTATCCAGGCATTTCAACCCGTCCTGATTGAAGGTAAAGCAATTACATTACATCCGTTTGTATGTACTGCTTTTAACGCTGACTTTGATGGAGACCAGATGGCTGTTCATGTACCTCTTTCTTACGAAGCACAACTTGAAGCTTCTATTATGATGCTTTCTTCTCATAATATTTTATCTCCGCAGAATGGCAATCCTATTATAGTTCCGAACCAGGAAGTAGTACTTGGAATTTATTACTTAACAAAAGACAAGAGAGGAGATAAAGGAGAAGGTAAAATGTTTTCATCTCCGGAAGAATTACTAATTGCCTATGAGAGTGGTGTTGTTGGAATGCATGCAAATGTTAAAGTTAGATATAAAAATAAAATTATTGAAACTACTGCTGGTAGAATTATTTTCAATTCTATTATTCCTGAGGGGATTGTATTTAATACAATAATGCCAGAAGGAAATGGTTCCACAGAACCAATAGAATATATTAATGAACCACTGAAAAAGAGAAGACTTATTGAAATAATAGGAGCAATCTATAAACAGGTAGGAAATCAAAAGACAGCCTTATTCCTTGATAAGTTGAAAGAACTTGGTTTTAAATATGCAACTGAAGGAGGTCTTTCAATTAATATAGATGATATTGAAGTACCATCTACAAAGAAGAAAATTATTGATGATGCCTTAAAGCGAGTTGAAAAAATTGAAAATGCAAAACTGGAAGGACTTATTTCAGAGAATGAAAGATACAATAAAGTCATAGATATTTGGACACATGTTAGAGATGTGGTAAAAAATGATTTGATGGAAAATTTAAGGGTTTCCAAAGATGGTTTTAACTCATTGTATATGATGGTGGAGTCTGGTGCAAGAGGTTCAGTTGATCAGGTTAGCCAGCTTGCTGGTATGAGAGGTTTAATGCAGAAACCTCAAAAATCACTTACCGGACAGGCAGGGGAAATTATTGAAAACCCAATTATTGCTAACTTTAAAGAAGGATTGTCTATTCTTGAATATTTTATCTCTACTCACGGTGCAAGAAAAGGGTTGGCGGATACAGCATTAAAAACTGCTGACGCCGGATATTTAACAAGAAGATTGGTAGATGTTGCTCAGGATGTTATTATTAATGAAGAAGACTGTGGTACAATTAGAGGAGTACTTACTGAAGCGTTAAAAGAAGGAGAAGATGTTAAAGAAAGTCTTGAAGAAAGAATACTCGGTAGAGTAACAGTAAGTGATGTTATTGATCCTTTAACTAAAAAGGTAATTGCAAAAGCAGGTGAAGAGATAACAGAAGAAAAAGCTGCTTTAATTGCGGAATCACCAATTACAGCAGTTGAAATTCGTTCTGTACTTACTTGCGAAAGCAGGCGTGGTGTTTGTGCTAAATGTTACGGTAGAAATCTTGCAACAGGAAAAATTGTTGAAATTGGTGAAGCTGTAGGAATAATTGCTGCACAATCTATCGGTGAACCAGGTACTCAGTTAACGCTTAGAACATTCCACATCGGTGGAACTGCAAGTAGGATTATTACTCAATCTCAGATTACGACGAAGTTTGAAGGTAAAATTAAATTTGAAAATATGAGAATTGTTGAGTATAAAGGTGTTACTGCTGGAAAAACTCTTGTCTCTCTGAGTAGAAATGGTAAAATTGCAATTCTTGATGACCAGAAAGAAACAATAGCAAGATATTCAGTTCCTTATGGTGCTACATTAAAAGTAAAAAATAATGAAAAAGTACCTAAGAATGCTATTCTCTATGAATGGGATCCCTATAATGAAGTTATCGTTGCTGAAAATGACGGATATATAAAATATGTAGATTTAGCCGAAGGTAAACAATTTGAGTTGATTAAAGATGAACAAACAGGACATTATCAAAAAACCGTAATTGAGAGTAAAGATAAAACTAAGAGTCCAACAATTGCGATTATAGATTCAAATGGAGAAGAATTGAGTACTTATCTTATTCCAGCAAAAGCGAATTTATTAGTGGATGATGGACAACCTGTAAAAGCAGGAACTGTAATGGTTAAAATTCCAAGGGAATCAGGTAAGACCAGAGATATTACCGGTGGTTTACCGCGTGTGACAGAATTATTTGAAGCAAGAAGACCTTCAGACCCGGCAAAAATTGCTGAGATTGATGGAAAAGTAAAAATTGGAAAAATATCTCGTGGATTAAGAGAAATTACAGTTACCTCACCTGATAAATCAAAAGAATTTACTTATAAAATTCCAATTGGTAAGCATATACTCGTTAGAGATGGTGATAAGGTAGAAGCAGGAGACCCACTTACTGGTGGAGCACTTGATCCAATTGATATATTAAAAATTAAAGGTGTTGCTGCAGTACAGGAATATCTTTTGAATGAAATACAGGAAGTTTATCGAATGCAAGGTGTAAAAATTAATGATAAACATATTGAAATAATTGTTAGACAGATGTTCCAGAAAGTAAAAGTTACTGATCCTGGTGATACCAGATTGCTTGAAGGGGATATAATTAATAAGAATGTTTTTGCAGAAGAAAATGAAAAACTAAAAGGAATGGTTGTTGTAGTAGATAAAGGCGATTCAGATAAAGTAAAAATGTTCCAGTTATTAACGAGAAAGCAGGTTAAGGAAATCAATACAGAACTTAAAAAGAAAAATAAAACTCAAATTAAGACAAGAGACCCCAGACCTGCTACTGCGGATCCAATTATGCTTGGAATAACACAGACTTCACTAACAACTGATAGTTTTCTTTCCGCTGCATCGTTCCAGGAAACAACTAAAGTCCTAACAGATGCTGCAATAAAAGGAAAAGTGGATTACCTTTATGGTTTGAAAGAAAATGTTATTATAGGTCAACTAATTCCGGCTGGTACAGGTATAAGAAAATATAGAGACTTACTTGTTTTCAAAAAAGATGCATTGTTTAAACCAGAAGAAGAGGTAAAAGAAAAAGAAGAAAAGAAAGAGCCAGAAGAAAAAGAGAAACCTACAGAAAGGAAAAAGAGAACAAGAGCAAAAAGAAAATAAGTATAGCATAAGCTAATATTTTAAAAAATAATTATTTTTTGAAAAAAGCCGCATGTTGCGGCTTTTTTTTTTATTTAAAAAAAGATGAATTTTTGTTTTGACTTTTTAAAAAATATGATTATATTTGTAATAAAGTGGAGTCAAGTGGAGGAAAGTGGATTGAATAGGTGTGTTAGGTTCGGTTTGCCGAAGGTGCTAATTTTTTTAAATTTAAAATATTAATTATGTTTCAGGGACACTCAATATGTATTTTAGATACAAAATCAAGGATTGTTTTTCCCTCAAAGTTCAGAAAAAATATTAATCCTCTGGCAAATAATAAATTGAAAATAACCAGAGGGTTAGATACCTGTTTACTTGTTTATCCTCAGGATGTATGGGAAATATTGGAACAAAAGCTAATGAAGTTAAATATATTCGACCCGAAGAAAAGATTTTTTCTCAGGCAGTTTCTAATGTATGCTGAGGAATGTGAAATTGATTCCCAGAACAGAATTTTAATACCCTCGCATTTACTACAATATGCGAACATAAAAAATGAAATATTAATCATAGGTTTAATTGATAAGTTAGAAATGTGGAGCCCTGCGATTAAGGAGGAATATGATAGAAAACAGGATTTGAGTTATGAAGATGTTGCAAAATTATTATCTGATGAATTAAACGAACTATAATACAACCAGTGGAAAACTATTACCACATACCAGTTCTTTTAAATACAGTTTTAGATTATGTTATTAATCCAGTTATTAAAAATCATATTATAGTTGACTGTACAGTAGGAGGTGGTGGGCACTCTTTAGAAATAGGAAAAAAGATTATGCCTGATGGAAAACTTATTTGTATAGATAGAGATGAGAATGCAATAGAATATTCAAGAGAAAGATTAAGAGAGAATGGAATTAAAGCAGAATTCATAAAAGGAAATTTTGCAAATTTAAAAGAGTTGCTTTCTGAAATTAATATAAAAACAGTTACAGGGATATTATTAGATCTGGGTCTTTCAAGCTTTCAACTGGAATATGAGGATGGTTTTAGTTTTATGAAAGACACAATATTGGATATGCGAGTGGATAAAAAACAAAATTTAAAAGCAAATGATGTAATTAATAAGTTTGACAGAAAACAACTGAATTATATTTTTAAAGAATACGGTGAAATAAAAAATTATAAGAAACTAACAGAAGCAATAATTACTAACAGGCGGAAGAAAAAAATTGTAACAACGAATGATTTTCTTGAAATTATTCAGGGGCTATATAAAGGAAAATTAAGAGAGAGCTTTCTGGCAAAAGTATTTCAGGCTTTAAGAATATATATAAATAACGAATTAGAAAATCTAAAGCAAGTTTTAAAAGAATCGGTTGAATTATTAATCAATGGTGGAAGACTTATTGTCATATCCTATCATTCTCTTGAGGACAGGATTGTAAAAAATTTTTTTAGAGAACATTCAAAAGAGAAAAAGTTTAAATCAGATAGTATTCAACAATATATATTAAAAGTATTAACCAAAAAGCCAATTGTACCGGATTGTGATGAGATAAAGAGAAACAGAAAGTCGCGTAGTGCGAAATTAAGAGCTGCAGAATTAAGTATAATTTATGGAACTTAAAAAAAACAATAAAAAAATATCAGTTTTTTATACTTTAATTTTACTTGTAGTTCTGATAACTCTAACAGGGTTATACATAAACAATATTGTGGCATTTAATAATTTGATGAAAAACAATAAAGAGTTAAAAGAAAAACTTGTTCAAATAAATTTGGATAATAATAAAAAAAAGATGGAAATTGAATCATTAACCTCATTTATGAGAGTGAAAACTATTGTAGGTGATAAGTTAAATATGTTTTACAATGAAAATGCTATTGATAAAAGAGAAATAATAATTAGTATGAAGGATACAGTAAAACAGTAATATGAGCCAGAAAAAGAAAATATTACTTATTGAATTTGCAATAATATTCTGCTTCATTCTGGTAATTGTAAAGCTGTTCTGGATACAAATATTAGAACATAATAAATACAAATCAGTTGTTAAAAAACAAACACAGATTCGAGAATTCTATAAACCGGAGAGAGGCATAATATATGACAGGAATATGAAAGTGCTGGCTACAAATTATTATCTAATAAGCGTCTCCGTCTACCCCAAAAAAATCAATAATAAAGATACAGTTGCAAAATTACTAAGTTCTATATTTGGAAATTCAGAAGAATATTATTTAAATGTGTTAAAACTAAACTCGGATAATGAATCGGTAGTTGAGACAAATGTGAGAATGTCTGATTTAAAAAAATTAGAACCAATAAATAATATTGATGGAATTATTATCAAGAAGACACCTTACAGATACTATCTAAATAATAAACTTGCTTCACAGTTGATAGGATTCACAAATGAATTTAATGAAGGAAAAGCTGGAATTGAATACGCTTTCGATAAAGAATTATCAGGTTCTTATGGTTTAATGGTATTACAGAGAGATGGTTTAGGAAATAAAAGACCATTTGCAGGTTTTTATCAAAAATATCCTGAGTCAGGAGACAATATTGTGCTCACAATAGATTTGAATATACAAGAAATTGTTGAGAATGAATTAAGAAATGGAATAAAAGAATTTAATGCAAAGAAAGGGAAAGCAGTTGTCATTTCTGTTAAAACGGGAGAGGTAATTGCAATGGCAACTTATCCCGGTTTTGACTTAAATAATATAAAACCGACCGATACATCTTATATGGTAAATGGGGTTATATCTGATTTATATGAGCCTGGGTCAACATTTAAAATTATTACCGCTGCAGCTTCTCTTGAAGAAAATCTTGCAAATCCAAATACAGTAATAAATACTGAAAATGGTGTATATAAAAAAGCAGGTTTTGAATTTAAAGATGAACATCCATCACAAACTTTATCATTTAAACAGGTTATTGCATATTCAAGCAATATAGGGACTATTAAGCTCGTTGAGTTATTAGGTAAAGAACGGTTTTATTATTATGCAAGAGATTTTGGATTTGGTTCCTATACAGGAATAGATTTATTTGGAGAAAATAGGGGAAAAATAAAATTTCCTTATGAATTTAAAAATGGAACACTTGAATACAGTTCAATAGGTTATCAGGTTATGGTAAATCAATTACAATTGTCAATGGCATATTCTTCAATAGCAAATAGCGGTATATTACTGAAGCCACAGATTGTAAAAAAGATTTTTTCAAAAGATGGGAAGACATATTTTGAATGCAAGACACAGGAAATAAGAAGGGTTGTATCAGAAAGAACAGCTAAAACATTAAATAGTTTCTTTACAGGTGTTGTGGAAAAAGGTACTGCTACTGTTGCAAATCTTGGAGAAATAAAAGTTGCAGGAAAAACCGGTACTACTCAAAGAGTTGTTGAAGGAAAATATAGAAAAAATTCTCATAATGCTTCTTTTGTAGGATATTTTCCAGTTGATAATCCCGTTATATTGGTTTCGGTATTTATTGATGATATTGCAGGAACCGGTGAGTTCTATGGCGGTCAGGTTGCGGCACCAATTTTTAAAAGAATATCTGAAAGAATTATTGAATATATTGGAATAGAGCAGATATACTCATCTAATGTTTTTAATGAAGGAAATTTATATAGCACGTCTTCATTAAGAAACATAAGTGATACAAGTAAAGCAGGTTTTAAAGTTCCCGATTTAAAAGGTAAGGATTTGTATAATGTTGTAAAGATTCTTGAAGAAAAGAGTATCAAGTTTGAAATTTTTCCGAATTTAAATATTAATAAAGAGAATATTCCTCCTAAAAAGTTCATTGTTACTGGACAGGTAAATTCTGCTTTTGATGATGGTTCTCCTTTAATAAAATTATCTGTTAAAGAAATTCAGCAGGTAAACAACAATAATGATAAAGTTGTACCTGATGTTTTAAATCTTAGTTTAAGAAAAGCAATAACAAAACTTACTTACGAAGGATTTCTGATTGAAATTCAGGGTAAAGGAAAAGTAGTTAGTCAATATCCTGAGCCTGGTTCAAGCAATCCAAAATCAAACAAGGTGAAAATTATTTGTAAATAAGATGACAAATTATAATTTTTCAAATTTACTGAAAGTTTTAAATACTGATGAGAACAAAGATATATTTGTTCCAGATATCATCTGTAAAAGTAATGATTTTGAAATTCAAGGGTTAACTTATGATTCAAGAAAGGTTTCTAAGAATTTTGTTTTCTTTGCGATTAAAGGATATAAAGATGATGGCAGTGGTTATATTGCTGATGCAATAAATAGGGGAGCATTAGCTGTAATATCAGATTCTGATAAAAGTCTTATATATAAGGAAATTTGTAGGAAAAACAATATCTGGTTGATAGTAATTAAAAATATTAGGAGATTCCTTGCATTAATTTCCTCTGATTTTTATGGAAATCCTTCGAGAAACTTAAAAATGATTGGCACAACTGGTACTAATGGGAAAACCACAATAAGTTATTTAATTAGGCACATATTGGAACATTTGAATATCAAATGCGGACTTATTGGAACAGTTGATTATTTTACAGGTAAGGAGAAAAAAGTTGCTTCTTTAACAACTCCTGACTCAGTTGATATTCAATCTATGTTAAATGAAATGGTTGAAAATAACTGTGAATATTGTGTTATGGAGGTTTCATCTATTGCTCTTGTTCTTGATAGAGTGTATGGAATAAATTATAATGCGGCTGTTTTTTCCAATCTTACAAGTGAGCATCTTGATTTGCATTTAAATATGGAAAATTATTTTAATGCAAAAAAAATTCTATTTGATAATCTTAATTCTGAGGCAATTGCGGTATCTAATCTTGATGATGAATATGGAGAGAGAATACTATCATCGACTAAAGCAAGGAAAGCATATTATACACTTGAGAAAAATATAAAAGGAAACTTGAATAATTTTCCGGTTTATCAGGCAACAAATTATAAATTCAGTATAGAAGGTTTACAGTTTGACTTAATATATAAGGATAAAAAATATTCTATATCATCAACTCTAACAGGTAGATTTAACATCTATAATATTTTAGCAGCACTATCCTGCATTTCGGAGTTAGGATTTCCATTGCAGGAAGCAATTGATTCTTTGAAAACTTTCCAACCTGTTAATGGAAGATTTAATCCTATTAAATTATATAATGGAGCATATGCTATAATTGACTATTCTCATACATCGGATTCATTGAAAAATGCAATTCTATCCGCTAAAGATATTTTAAAGATGTCCAACCTCAATTCGAGAGTGATAACCATATTTGGCTGTGGAGGAAATAAAGACAGAACAAAAAGACCAGTTATGGGCAGATTTGCTGCTGAGTATTCTGATTATTGTATAGTAACTTCAGATAATCCAAGATTTGAAGAACCTTTAGATATTATAAAGGAAATTTTAGTAGGTATGGAAAACAAATCTAACTATGAGGTTGAAGAAAATCGTGAGAAAGCAATTAAGAGAGGAATTGAAATATCAAAAGAAAATGATTTAATATTAATATGCGGCAAAGGGCATGAAGACTATCAGGAAATAAAAGGAGTAAAATATCATTTTGATGACAGAGAAATCGTAGAAAAATATAACAAAAGAATTAATGATTAATTTAAGTGACATATTGAAATTAAAAAATTGTGAATGTAAAAATTTAGACAGGCTAAAGTTCAAATCTTTTCCGGGTTTAGGAATAGATTCAAGGACAATAAAGAAACATCATTTATTCCTTGCTATTAAAGGTGAAAATTTTGATGGGCATAATTTTATTGAAGAAGTTTTTAAGAAAAATATTTCTGCTGCTTTTGTAAATAAAGACTGGTATGAGAAAAATAAAAATAAGGTGAAAAACTTTCCCTTATTTGTAGTAGAGGATACAGTTAAATCCTTAGGCGAACTTGCTAAAATTCATAGAAGTAATTTTAACATTCCGATTATTTGCATCGGTGGTAGTAATGGTAAAACAACCACAAAAGACCTTTTAGGATGGCTCTTAAATCAAAAGTTTGAAGTGCTTATTACACAAGGGAATTACAATAATCATATTGGAGTTCCATTGACTTTATTATCATTAAATAAAAAGCATCAAATTTGTCTTTTAGAAGTCGGTACAAATCATTTTAATGAAATTTCTTATTTATGTAATATTGCTCAGCCTGATTTTGGTTTAGTAACAAATATAGGTAGAGAGCATCTGGAATTTTTTAAAGATTTAAGAGGAGTTGCAAAGGAAGAATTTAAATTATATGACCATATATTGGAGAATAAAGGAATTTGTTTTGCCAATTTTGACGATAAGTTTATCAGAAAATATTTTATGGAAGTTAATCGTAATAGATATTTTTCATATTCATATAATTTTAATACTGATGTAAAAGGTAAGTTTATTGGTTTTGATGAGAACTACTTTCCAATTATAGAGTTATCATACAAGAGTAAAAATATCCGCTTTAAAATAAATACTTTTGGAAAACATTCTATATATAATTCAATAGCAGCCGCTGCAGTTGGTATTTTTTTTAAAATAAGTTTTAAACAGATAAAAAATGCATTCGAAACTTATAAACCAGTGAATAATATGAGGATGGATGTATTTAAGCATAACGGCGTAATATTTATTAACGATGCATATAATAGCAATCCTGATTCTCTAAAACTTGGGCTTGAATCATTAAAGGAATATAAAACAACAGGGAAAAAACATATTGTTTTAAGTGATATGTTGGAAATGGGAAAAGCCAGTAAAGATGAACATATTAAGATGGGTAAACTAATTAATAAAATGAAATTTGAAAATTTATATACAATCGGTAAAGATGCAATTTACTTTTCTAAAGGAGCCTCAAAATTAAAAAATAATTTCTTTTTTAATAATATAGATGATATGGCGATGATTTTGAAAAAGATAATAAAAAAAGGAGATGTTGTTTATTTAAAAGCTTCAAGAGGAATGAAATTAGAAAATTTATTAAACAAAATAATTAATTAAAACATATAAGAAGTGCTTTACTATTTAGCTGAGTTAATAAACAAAAAATTTGCACCACCCGGGTTTGATGTATTCAAATACATTACATTCCGTTCTGCATTAGCAGCAATAACTGCCCTTCTTTTAACTTTTATTATCGGTCCAAAAATAATAGAGCTTATCAAAAGAAAAGGAATTGGTATTGAGATTAAAGAAGATGGTCCTAAATCCCATTATAGTAAAGAAGGCATTCCTACTATGGGTGGATTAATAATCCTGTTTTCAGTTTTTATTCCTGTATTGTTCTGGGGGGATCTGGGTAATATTTATGTGCAATTGATTTTGTTTGTCACATTTATTCTGGGAGTTGTTGGATTTATTGATGATTATTTAAAATATATTAAGAAATATAAAAACGGTCTTGTTGCTAAATATAAACTTCTTGGACAGGTTTTGACAGGATTATTTGTGGGGCTTGTGATTTACTTTGCTCCTCAGTTTGAAGGAATTAATTCCATTACAACTATTCCTTTTTTTAAAAATTATCAATTTGATTTTTCTATATTCTATGTTCCAATTGTGATTTTTATTATAACTGCTACTTCTAATGCTGTTAACCTAACTGATGGTCTTGATGGACTTGCTACGGGTACAGTAGGAATTGTTGTATTTACACTTGGTATTATAGCATATATCTCGGGAAACATTGAAGCAGCAAATTATTTAAATATTATTTATCTAAGAGGAAATGGTGAACTAACAATTTATTGTTCGGCTCTGGCAGGTGCAGCATTAGGATTCTTATGGTATAACTCATACCCTGCTCAAATAATTATGGGTGATACAGGCTCACTTGCTCTTGGTGGTGCTGTGGCTACTCTAAGTATCCTTGTTAAAAAAGAATTTTTACTCCCTTTACTCGGTGGGGTATTTTTTGCTGAAACTGTTTCTGTGTTAATACAAAGATATTATTTTAAATATACAAGAATAAAGTATGGACAGGGTAAAAGAGTATTTAAAATGGCTCCTTTGCATCATCATTTTGAACTAAAAGGTGTACCTGAACCGAAAATTGTGGTTAGATTTTATATAATTGCTATTTTGCTTGCAATTATGACCCTTGCTACATTTAAAATCAGATAAGTATTATGAATCCAACTGAAGCATTAAAATTTAAGTATTCTATTATTGGCGCAGGCCGCAGTGGAATTGCCATTGCTAAATTTTTAAAGAGCAAAGGAGTTTCTGTATTTTTAAGTGATAGTGGAAATCCAGAAAGCTTATTATATTTTTCACCAGAGGAATTTAAAAAACTGGAAATTGAATTTGAACTTGGAAGTCATAGTAATAAAGTTTTTGATTCTGATATTATTATTGTAAGTCCTGGTATTCCACTAAATTCTGGTGTTATATTGAAAGCAAGGTCTTTAGGAAAGAAAATTTATGGAGAGATTGAAGTTGCTTCCTGGTTCTGTAACTCACCTATTGTTGCTATAACAGGTACAAATGGAAAAACTACAACAACTGCATTGATTGGTGAAGTTTTTAAGTCCGCAGGGTTGAATGCAATTGTTTGTGGAAATATTGGTAAACCTTTTGCTGGAATATTAAACGATATAAAAGAGAATTCAATAATTATACTTGAGGTTAGTAGCTTTCAATTGATAACAACAGAAACTTTTAGACCTAAAGTTGCTGCTATTTTGAATTTAACAGAAGACCATTTGGATTGGCACGGGTCATTCAATAATTATATTGATGCAAAATTTATTATTAACAAGAATCAAAAAGCAGAGGATTATTTTATATATAATAATGATGATGAAATTTTATCTTCTGAGGTAATATCAAGAAAACTTAACGGTAGTATTTGTGCTTTTGGTGAATTTGATAAATTGAAAAAGACAAATTGTCAGCATATATGTTTTCTAAAAGATAGAATGATTTGGTATTTCAACAGAAATAAAAATTATGAAGAAAAGATAATTGATGTCAAAGATATATATATTCCTGGCAGGCATAATGTTTATAACTCAATGGCAACGGTATTAGCAGCAAAATCTTTTGATATAAATGAGGAAATTATTGCCAATACTTTAAGGAATTTTAAGGGGGTAGAACACAGAATTGAATTTGTTAGAGATATAAATGGGGTTAAATACTACAACGATTCTAAATCTACAAATTTTGATTCACTATTTGTAGCACTTGAAAGTTTTCCCCAAAATATTGTTCTTATTATGGGTGGAAAACAAGGCGATAATAAATTTCATTTAGTTGATAACTTAATTAAGGAAAGAGTAATATCTATATTTGCAATTGGGCAATCAAAAGAAATTATATTTGAACATTATAAAAATATTTTAACTGTTAAAAAGTGCGATACATTACAGGAAGCAGTTATTAATGCATTTGAGTTTGCAAAGGAGGGAGATGTTGTTTTGTTTTCACCGGGTTATAAAAGTTTTGATATGTTCAATAATTATGAACATAGAGGAAATGAATTTAAAAAATTTGTTAATCAATTATGAACAGTTTATCAAATAAAAGAGATGTTTTTATTTTAATTTCAGTTATTGCTCTAATGCTTTTCTCTATTGCTGCCCTATATAGCGCGAGTTCATATTATGCACTGCAAACAAAAGGTTCTGCGGAATATTTTGCAAAAATGCATATACCAAAAGTGATTTTTGCTATAATATTAGTTTTTCTGTTATCTAAAGTAGATTATAACATTTACAGAGAATTGAGTAAATATTTAATATGGGGTACAATTTTATTATTGTTATTAGTATTGTTCTTCGGCACTACAAAGAATAATGCGACGAGATGGTTTCAAATTTTTAATTTCAGCTTTCAGCCGTCGGATTTAGCAAAATATACTCTTATAATTCACCTTTCTTATTTATTAGCCAAAAAGAAAGAATATATACATCTTCTTTATAGAGGATATTTACCATTAATATTCTATATTGCACTGATAACATTCTTGATTGCTTTTCAACCGAATTTTTCCACAGCCCTAATTATTTTCTTTACTTCTATTTTACTACTTTTTGTTGCTAATGTTAGACTAAAACATTTAATTGTTACTTTTCTTCTTTTAATTCCTGTATTGATTTTGTTAATTAGCACAAAAGAATATGCTGTAAACAGATTAATGAATTATAAAGATTACTCTGGAAACGGCAAAACGCATCTCCAACTTGAACAAGCTCTTATCGGTCTTGGAAATGGAGGTTTGTATGGAGTTGGACCCGGAAATTCATTTCAGAAAGAGTTGTTTTTACCTGAAGCTTATGGAGATTTTATATTTGCTATCGTAGGGGAAGAATATGGATTTATCGGTACAGCAGGTATCCTTATAGTATTTGCGTTTTTTGTTTTTCGTGGTTTTAAAATTTCAAAAACTATAAATGATGATTTTGGAAAATATCTTTCTTTCGGTATAACCACAATACTTGCTACTTATGCCTTTGTTAATACTGCTGTTGCTACTGGAATTTTACCTGTTACTGGCGTTCCGATGCCTTTTGTAAGTTACGGTGGAACAGCATTATTAATTAATTCTATCGGAATTGGTATTCTTTTGAATATTTCAAGTCAGTGTAAAAAACAAACAACAGGAAATTTAAATATAAATGAAAGTTAAATGAGAGTTGTATTTACAGGAGGAGGTACAGGAGGTCATATATTTCCAGCGATTGCAATTGCTCTGGGACTTAAATCAATCAATCCCGAGGTTGATATTTTATTCATCGGGGCAAAAGGAAAACTTGAGGAAAAGGTTGTGCCGAATTATAATTTCCAGATAAATACAATAAAAATTTATGGTTTTAATAAAAAACAAATTTTAAAAACACTTATTCTTCCGTTTGTGTTTTTCTCTGCTGTCTTTAAGTGTAAAAATATTTTGAAAACATTTAAGGCAGATATAGTGGTTGGAACTGGTGCTTTTGTATCTGCACCCGTGTTTTATTCTGCAGCAAAATTAAAAATTCCTTTTGTTATACAAGAGGGTAATGCGTATCCTGGAAAAGTTACGAAATTTTTCAGTGATAATGCAAATAAAGTTATAATTAACTTTGAAGAGACAAAAGATTTTCTGAAAAGCAAGAGTAATGTACTTAAAATTGCTCACCCAATCAGGGAGTATAAATATAATATAAACAAAGATGATATTATTAAACGATTAGATATTAATCCAAAGCACAAGACTTTATTTATCTTCGGAGGCAGCCAGGGGTCTGTATCTATTAATAAGGCAATATTAAAATCTATTGAAGATTTATATAACCTGAATATAAATATAATATGGCAAACAGGAGAGAAAGATTTTGAACGGGTAAGAAAATCAATTGAAATATATGCTGATAGAATAAAGATTTTTAAATTCATCCACGCAATAGATGAAATATACTCTATTTCAGATTTAGTAATTTGTAGAGGTGGGATAACAAGCATTATGGAAATATCTGCTTTTGGAAAACCTGCAATAATAATCCCTTATCCTTTCGCAGCAGAAAATCATCAAGAAAAGAATGCACGTGCTCTCGAAAAAGAAGATGCATGTATTGTAATAAAAGATGAAGAGTTGGAAAATAAATTATATCCGATTGTAAAAGAATTAATTAATGATTCTGAAAGGTTAAATAAAATGTCTGTAAATGTTAGAAAATTTGCAGATGTTGATGCAGCAAAAAAAATTGCTTCTGAAATAATTAAAATTGTAAAAAATGGAAGAAAAAGTTTTTAAATTCAAATTGGATTATTATTACAAATCCTTAATTATCTATCTCTTTTTTCTGGTATTTTATATTATAATTCGAGGAAATTTTTCCGAAGAAAAATTTTCAGTTGTTTTCAAAGACCCTATAATTTATTTAACCGTAATTTTTATAATTATTACGCTTATCGCTTTACTGGTCAATATGATGAGAAACAAACAAATTATCTTTCTGGAAGACAGGATTGTATTCAAAAACAGATTTGGACAGAGAGAGGTATTAAAAAGCGATATCATTGCCGTTAAGTTTTCTAAAGAAAGAGGAAAAGATATTTATGAACACAGTAAAATCAGATTAGTAAAATTAAAATTAAAAGATAGAAAAAGATGGCTGAGGATTAGAATTTCGGAGTATTACGATGAGAGAAAATTGATTAAAGAATTTAAATTATTGAAAAGTTAAAAAGTATGAATATTCATTTTATTGGAATAGGTGGTTTTGGTATGAGTGCTCTTGCTGAGTATTTTATCTCTGAAGGGCACACGATTTCTGGTAGTGATGTGGCAGATTCGTTATTAATTAGAAATTTAATGGAAAAAGGAGCGAATGTAAAAATAGGACATTCGGAAGAGAATCTTTCTGCGAATACTGAAATTGTGGTATATACTCCTGCTATTGCCCCCGATAATCCTGAACTAATTAAAGCAAAGAAACTTAATATTAAAACTATTAAAAGAGCAGAATTACTTGGAATGGTAGTTAATGAAAAAAAATTAATTGCTGTTAGTGGAACACATGGTAAAACGACCACTTCGGCAATGATTGCTTTCGCCTTGCTAAAAAATTCTTATGACCCAACAGTATTCATTGGAGGTGCAATGGAGTTTTTGAATGATTCAACATTCAGAGCGGGGAAAAGCGACCTTGCTGTTGTAGAAGCAGATGAGTTTGATAGAAGTTTCTTAACTCTTAAACCAGATATCATTGTAATAACAAGCATAGATTTAGACCATTTAGATATTTATAAGGATATTGATGAAATAAAATCAGGGTTTAGAATGTTCATAAAAAATGCTAAAGAAAGTTCAATTATTATTGCTTGTGGTGATGATTTTAATATTCAAGATGTATTATCTGATTTAGAAAAAAATAAAGTTTTATTTTATGGATTTGGCGAGTTTAATGATTATAGAATTATTAAAACCGAAGTTGATGGCGAATTTAAGTTTATATTTTCAGAAAAAGAATCTTATCGTGAGGACGAAATCGAATTAAAAATAAAAGGAAAACATAATGCTTTAAATTGTCTTGCTTCATATATCGTCTGTAAAAAATTAGGAATGGAGAAAAAAAAGTTTATAAATGCAATAAAAGATTTTCCAGGGGTTAGAAGAAGGATGGAATTAAAGTACAAAAATAATTTTGAAGTTTATGATGATTATGCTCACCATCCAGCGGAGATAAGAGCAACTTTTGAAGCTTTAAAATCAGGATTTGAAGGGAAATTAATAACAGTTTTTCAACCTCATCTATATTCAAGGACGAAAGATTTTTATGCTGATTTTGCAGAAAGTTTGAAGGAAAATGATATAATTATTCTAACTGATATATATCCTGCAAGAGAAGAACCAATAGAGAATGTAAGTTCTAAGTTAATTTTTAATGTGTTGAGAGATAAATATAACTGTAATGTTTATTTAAAAAGTAAAGATGAAATTATAGAATTCATTCTTACTCTACCGATTGAAAACAGTAAAATTATTTTTCAGGGTGCTGGTGATATAACAAATGTCTGTGATAAGTTTATTGGTTATTTACTGGCTAAAAAAGAAAAAATTTAATGAAGAAAATTAAATACATATTATTATTTATCGTTTTGGTTGTAATAGTTATCATTGCATTTTTATTTTCTAAAAAATGGCGAAGCGGTGAAGTATACAATAAGGTTGTAATTACCGGTAATTATACAATTCCAGATAAAGAAATTCTTAAATATGCAGGGTTAGAAGGAGTGCAGAATATAGAATCTAAAACATTAAATGAAAATGAAATTGTAGAAAAATTAAAGACCCACCCTGATATAAAGAAAGTTTTTGTTGTAAAGAATCCACCTGATGAAATAAGAATAGAAGTTATAGAGAAAAATCCTATTGCAATTGTAAATTTAGGTACTGAGCTCAATTTTATTGATGAAGAAATTGAATTATTACCCTTTAAAAATGCTGGTAAGGTTTATGATTTACCTTTGATTAATGGAATAAAATTCGGAAAAGAAAAAACAGATGAACTGAATGCAAAAAATCAACTTAAAATTGCTCTTGCAATCTTGATGGCAATATATAGGGAAAGTAAGTTATTAAGCGATATGATATCTGAGATTAATATGTCTGATAAGGAAAATATAATTTTATACACACACGACTTTGCAATACCAATTATTTTACCAAAATATAATGAAGAACTTTTTGAGAGTTCAAGTGTTCGGAATGACCTCCTAAAAAGAATAAAAGCGATGAAATATTTTTTTGAAGAAATATATACACTTGAATCAAAGGAAGATATCGAAAAAATAAATTTAACATATTCTAATCAACTTATAATAACATTTAAAGAGTAAACTAAATTAATAAAAATTGAAAACAAAAAAACAAGATTCAGAAATTATTGTTGGTCTTGATGTGGGAACTACTAAGATATGTGTAATAGTTGCACGAGTCCGTGATGATAATAATATTGACATTATTGGTATTGGGAAAGCTCCATCGGAAGGATTGAGCAGAGGGGTCGTTGTTAACCCACAAAAAACAATTTCTTCTATTAATCAAGCATTGAGAAATGCAGAATCAAATTCTGGTATAGATATTAATTCTGTTTGTGTTGGAATTTCAGGGCATCATATAAGGTGCATCCAAACAAGTACGATTATCGGGGTGAATAATCCTGACCGTGAGATTCACGAAGAAGATGTTGACAGAGCCATCGAGCAGGCAAAATTAATCAGACTTCCAAGCGATACTAAAATAATTGATGTAATACCACAGGAATTTATTATTGATGATAGAGAAAAAGTGTATGAATCTCCTGTTGGTATACTTGGAATAAAGCTTGAAGTAAAAGCAAATATTGTTACAGGGCTTATATCAAGCATTGATGATTTGTCAAAATGCGTTACTTCCTGTGGTGTAGATATAGAAGATATTGTTCTGGAACCAATTGCATCTTCACTTGCTGTACTTGATGAAACAGAGAAAAAAGTTGGAGTTGCTATGATAGATATAGGTGGTGGTACTACGGATATTGCTGTTTTCAGGAAAGGGGTTCTTAAATACACAGCTGGTATTGGTATTGCAGGAAATCTTGTCACAAAAGACATTGTGGAAGGATTAGGTATTTTGGAAGATGAAGCAGAACGAATTAAGAAAGAATATGGATTTGCATTATTTTCAGAAGTCTTAAATGATGAATATATTACTGTAAGAAATATAAGAGGGCAGGAACCAAAACGGATAAAGAAAAGTGTTCTTGCAAGAATAATACAGGCAAGGATGGAAGAAATATTTGACCTTTCCGCAATTGAAATTAAAAATTCACAAATACAAAATGAATTGCATGCCGGCGTAGTAATTACAGGTGGAGGATCTTTATTAAGATTTACGAAGGAATTAGGAGAAAAAGTATTAGGGATGGAAGTAAATTGTGGAAAGCCGCGTGGTATAACTGGTGGAATGGTACGCGAAGTAGAAAGTCCTATATATGCAACCGGTGTTGGGCTTGTACTACATAGATTTAGAAATATGCAGAAAAGGAGAACAATATTTTTAGGTAAGAAAAGTAAAGTTAGCAAAATTAAAACAGAAAAAATTTTTAAGAAGATAAAAAATTGGTTTGATGAATTATAAAAATATTTGCGTTTAATTAAAAAAAAAATTTTTATAAATTAAATTAGAAAAATAAATTATGCCAATACAAGCTATTCCGACCGAACAAGGTCTTTCAAAGGGTGCCAACATTAAATGTGTAGGTGTTGGCGGAGGTGGCGGCAACATAATCAATTCGATGATTGAGAAGGGCATAGAAAATGTTGAATTTATTGCAATTAATACCGATGTTCAGGCGTTAAAGCACAGTAAAGCCAACAAGAAAATACAAATTGGAAAAGCATTAACTGGTGGTCTTGGAACAGGTATGGATTTTACTACAGGTGCAAAAGCTGCTGAAGAAAGTAGAGAAGAAATTGAAAAGGCTCTTCGCAATGCTGATATGATTTTCCTCTCTGCTGGAATGGGAGGTGGTACTGGTACAGGTGCTTCTCCTATAGTTGCACAAATTGCAAGAAATATTGGGGCTCTTGTTGTTGCTATAGTAACAAAACCATTTGTGAGTGAAGGAAAGCCGAGAATGAAGCTTGCAGAAGAAGGATTGAAAAAGTTGAAACCACAGGTAGATAGTTTGATTGTTGTTCCAAATGAAAATATTTTCAGGTTAATTGATAAGCAAACACGAAGAGCTGAAGCATTAGATCATGTTAACAGAGTGCTGTATAATGCTACCAAAGGTATTTCACAAATAATTACTAAACATGGTGAAGTAAATGTTGATTTTGCTGATGTAAGAACTATAATGAGAGGTATGGGTGATGCAATGATTGGAATGGGTATAGCATCTGGAGAAGACAGAGCCAGAGAGGCAGCATTAGGTGCATTAAGTAATCCTATTTTGGATGATATCAACATTGCAGGTGCAAGATCAGTTTTAGTTAATATCCTTAGCAACGGTAATATTGCAATGAGTGAAATAGAAGTAATTAATAGAACAATCCTTGATATTACAGGTGATGATGTAATCTTTATATGTGGTTGGGCTGATGATAACAAAATGAAAGATGAAATTATGGTTACAGTCATTGCAACTGGATTTAATAACGCTGAAACTGAATTTGATATTACTGATGAAGAATCTTCATCGGGACCCTTGATTGGTCGGAGAATAGAAATAAATGTTAGAAAAGAGGAACCTATTAAACAAACTAGAATAACAAGACTTCCTGAAACAGAAAAAGAACTTGAAGATTTAGATACTCCTACCTTTATTAGAAATGGTACAAATATAAATGATGATTTAAGTGAACCAGAAGAGGATGAAGAAAAACTAAAAGATAAGAAAATTACTTTTGATGATATTGACGATATAGAAAATTACAAATCCCCTGAATTCCTGAGACGCAAGATACAATAAAATAAAAATTTAATATAATATACATTTATGAAAAAATTTATTTCATTTTTTACATTTTTTATTTTTTTATATACCTTTATAAATGCTAATAATACATTTAGCCAGTTAAATAATCTTGACACGGTAAAAGCAGGTAGATTTGATAATGGAAAAATGTGGACTTTTGAACACCCACCTGTTGACTATTTTAAAGAAGCTTATAATTTTGTTCCATCTAAAGACTGGTTTGATCATGTGCGAATGTCCGCATTAAGGTTTGCAAATTATTGTTCTGCTTCTTTTGTTTCAGAAGACGGATTAATTATGACTAATCACCATTGTGGAAGAGATGCTGTTAGTACAGTTCAAATTGAAGGTGAAGATTTACACGAAACCGGGTTCTATGCCGAAACTCTTGAACAGGAAAGGAAGGTTAAAGGATTATATGTGGATCAACTTGTTTATATAATTGATGTTACTAAAGAAGTGGTTGAATCATTTGAATCGGAAAAAGATGATGAATTAAAAGTTGAATTGAGGAAAAAGAAAATTGAAGAGCTTGAAAAAAGTTATTCTGAAAAACTTGGGTTAATTTGCAAAGTCATTCCACTTTATAATGGAGCAGAATATTCTTTATATGCTTATAAGCGATATTCAGATGTAAGACTTGTATTTGCACCTGAAGACCAGATTGGTTTCTTTGGAGGAGATCCAGATAATTTTACTTACCCAAGATACAATCTCGATATGACATTCTTCCGAGCTTATGATGAAGATGGAAAACCAATAAAGTGCGAACACTTCTTTAAATGGAATCCTGAAGGAGCTAACCCCGGGGAGCCAGTCTTTGTTGTAGGAAATCCGGGCAGAACAGATAGATTAAAAACAGTGGCTCAACTTGAATATGACAGAGATGTTACTTTTCCAATGGGATTACAAAGGCTAAATAAAATTGTTGATTCTTTAAAGCAAAGAATAAAACTGGAACCTGAATTAAGGAAAGAATTAAATAACCAGATATTTTATATTGAAAACTCAAGGAAAGTATACTCAGGAATTTTAAAAGGTTTAAATGATCCTGTTTTAATGGCGAGAAGAAAAGATTTTGAAAGGAAATTCCAGCAAGCGGTCAATAATAATCCTGAATTAAAAAATAAATATTCTGGAATTTGGGATGAAATAAAAGCATTGCTTATTGAGAAAAAAGATGTGTTTACTGAATTACTTAATACCGATACTACTACTTCAGAGGGACTTCAAAAAGCAATAGAGTTGAGAAATAAACTTAAATCTATTAATGCAAAAGAAAATGTTAGAATGCAACTTTTAGGTAAAGCACTTTTTGAAGTTTATGGAACAACCATTCCACCGGATGCAACCTTTACTTTAAGAATTTCTGACGGAGTTGTTCAAGGATATGAATATAATGGTACTATCGCTCCACCCAAAACAACATTCTTTGGAATCTATGATAGATATTTTTCTTTCAATAAAGAATATCCATGGTCATTACCAGAAAGATGGCAGAATCCCCCTCCAGAGTTTGATATGTCAGTTCCGATAAATTTTGTATCCACGAATGATATAATTGGTGGAAATTCAGGTAGTCCTGTTATTAATATTAACGCTGAAATTATTGGTCTTGCTTTTGATGGAAATATAGAAAGTTTACCGGGAAGATTTATTTTTACAACTGAGGCAAATAGAACGATAAGTGTAGATTCTAAAGGGATTCTTGAAGCCCTGAAAAATATTTATAAAGCAAGCAGATTGTATACAGAATTGATAGAAGGAAAAATAAAATAAACAAAAAATTTAAGAGAAAGAAAAACGCCGATGATTTAAAATGATCATCGGCGTTTTTTCTTTTCACTAAAAACTTTTTTCTTTTATTTGTTTAACTTATCCAAATCTTTCATCATTTGTTCCATATCCATGTATTCAATATCTTTTGGTGGTTCAAGGTCACTGTCGCTGATTTTTGCATCGGGTTCAAATGCAGTTGCAACCATTACTTCTTCACCCTTTGCAAATTTTAATGCTATCATATCTTGATATAACCATATAGTTTCATCTCCCTTTTTGTATACATCACATTTGTAACCTAAAATTTCTTCTGTACCTTCTTTTTGATAATCTTTAATCATTTCTTTTGCTTTTGCGAGGTTCATAAAATCTTTCATACTTTCATCTTTATCAGCATTAGACATTTTCATCCCAGTTTTATTACCTTCCTGTTCGGTTATCATGTACAATATATTATCTTTCATAAACATAATTACTGAAACATCTTTCCCTTGCTCTTTAGCCTTCATTTCCATTTTCATTTGTTTCCCTTTAATTAACATATCGAGTGTTCCTGTTTCTTTTCCTTTCATTTCATATTTAAGATGTATCGGAGTGGATTCCGTAATTTTTACATCTTTTTTATCTGATACATCAGATTTTCCTTCTTTTTTACCACAACCAGTAATTAATCCAATTACCAGTACAAGAGAAATTAGTGTAAGAAATAGTTTTCGCATTTTTGCTCCTTTCTTTTTTTAATGGTTTTATTATTTTAGTTTATCAAGAGTAATCATAGTGTATAAAACTCTTCTTGTCAATTTAGGTTTGGGGTCTATTTCTAATGTAATTAATTTTTCGACTTCGCTTTCAGGTAATCTGTAAATTAAATTTGCCCATCCTCCCTGATTTGTTCTTTGTGTGAAAGGGGTAACCCATAATCTTGCAAAGGATTCTGCTTCCATTTGAGAGAAACCTAAATTAATTAAATCTTCAGTCCATACATCCCGAGTATTCTCATATCTGAATGCAAGTCGTTCCCCTGCAACCATACTATCTATATGACACATAACATATTCAGGATTGATGAAATTTCCAAGTTGTTTTGTTACAGTTACATTATAAATTGTGAAATCGAAATTGTTTACAAGTAAAACAGCCCCTAAATCAGTATTAAAATCTACTAACACTCTATTCTCGAATTCCATTTCTCCTTCATAAAAAAGAAATTTTGAATGAACATCATTAAACTCTAAACATTTTGAATCAACATTATTTAAAATGCCAATGATTTCTTTTAAAGGTACCAAATCCCAATCATCTTCTTTATACACTCTTTTCTGAACATCGTGTTTAGAATGTGCATAAACATTATTCCATTGAATTATTTTACCATCAGATTCAACTTTAGGATACGTTTCTTCAGGTTTGCCTGTCTTAAATTCTACTTTTACATTTAATATCATATCATCGCTACTATGGATGTAAATTACTGGTTGCTTTACAATAGTTATCTGCACTGGCCTTGAAGTATTATAATATATGTTGTCACTGTAACATCCCAACATTACTCCCCATTCAAATACTTCGAAAGATGATTCTTTAGAAGGGTAAGGTTCTATCTCTCTTATCTCTATAATAGTACCCCAATTGTGGATGCTCATTACATCAGAGCGAATTACACCAATGAATTTTATTTTGCAATCTTGCTTTTGGTATTGCTCTGGTAAGTTCATTGGTTCGTAATTATTTCCATCATCTCCGAGAATTCCATAAAATCCACCTTCAAAATCAAAATATTCTACTCTTCCTGTTGTATTAATTATATCTTGTGAGAATGCTGTTGTTAAAATTAGAAAAACAAAGGCGAGAATAATTTTTGTTTTCATATATGTTTAATAGTTATTAATTAAAATATTCAAATTATTATACAAAGTCAACTTAAATGATTAAAATGTTTCATTGCTATTAATAAATGAATTATTACTAACAAATAATAATTTTTATAAATGTATTGTTTTTTTACTCTATATGTTTTATGTTTAAATATATTTATTAACTAAAAGAGGAGATATGATGCTTAAAAGGAATCTCATTCTTTTTGTTACAGTTCTGGCTTTTTTAATTAGTAGTCTGTTTGGTTTTTCAGGCTCATTAAATTTACTTGCCAAACCGTTTAGTAAAGAAGGTAATAAAATTGAACAGACTTCTAAAAAACCAAAGAAGAAAAAGCAGAAAGTAACAAAAAAGAAACAAGTAACAAAGAAAAAGAGCGCTGGTAAAAAGACATCAGCAAAGAAAAAATCAACAAAGCCAGTAAAAAAGTCAAAAGTCACGAAGAAGTCGTCTAAAAAAACCACTAAAAAGACTTCTAAGAAGTCTTCCAAAAAGACCTACAAGAAGTCTTCAAAGAAAGTAAAGGGAAAGAAATACACTAAGAAGAGTAAGAAAAGAGTGACAAGGAAAAACCGAACATATGTTCCTCCCAAAACAAGTGATAAGATACAATACACACCCCCAAGAAATTATGATAAGAACGAAGAGCAGATTGAAAAAAAGCCGAGAGAATATAAAAGGGAAGATAATACTCCTAAGAAGGAAACAATAAAAAAAGAACCTAAAAAAGAATCAGAAGAACAACAAAATTGATTTAGTAGAATTTAATCAGCAAATTTGTGAGGGCTATCATAATAAATATTTAATTTATGATAGCCCTTTTTATATTTAATATGCAAATGTAAATTAATATATTATAAATACTTTTATTTAAGTATATTTTAATTATGAGAATTAGTTTAAATTGGATAAAGAATTACATACCAGGTTTATCTGATTTATCTGTTGATTACATAAAGGAAAGGATGATTGCCATAGGATTGGATATTGAATCCATTGAGTCAGAAAGGGAAAAATATGAGAATTTTGTGGTTGCAGAAGTTTTAGAGGTAAATAAAATACCAAAAGCAGATAGATTATCTCTCTGTACAGTATTCGATGGAAAAAATAAGCTTAGTGTGGTATGCGGGGCTCCAAATGTTAAAGTAAAACAAAAAGTTTGTTTAGCAAAATTAGGCGCAATTATTCCTTCTAATGGTTTGAAAATTGAAAAGACAAAAATACGGGGGGTTATTTCTGAGGGAATGATTTGTGCAGAAGATGAATTAGGAATATCTGATGACCATACGGGAATTATGGTGCTTGATACATCTGCTAAAGTTGGAATGGCTTTTGCTGATTATATTGAGGCAAATGATTATATTTTTGATATTGCATTAACACCTAACAGAGGTGATTTACTTTCTCATTTTGGTATTGCAAGGGAAATTGCTGCCGCTGTTGGTTTGAAGTTTGAAAAGCCGGAAATAAAACTGCAAACCACAAATGAAAAAAGCTCTGACTATATTTCTATTTCAATTGAAAACAAGAAGTTTTGTAAAAGATTTACCGGTCGCGTAGTTAAAAATGTGAAAATTCAAGAATCTCCGGAATGGCTGAAAAAATCCTTAATTGCAGTTGGGTTGCGTCCAAGAAACAATATTGTGGATATTACTAACTTTGTTATGATGGAAACTGGGCAACCACTACATGCTTTTGATTATGATAAAATCAGAGGTAAACAAATTATTGTCAAAACTGCTAAAGATGGCGATAAGTTTATTACTCTTGATTCAAAGGAAAGAATATTAAATGAAAATTCTTTGATGGTTTGTGATGCCGAAGGACCTTCTGCAATTGCAGGTATAATGGGTGGGGAATTATCAGAAATTACTGAAAATACAAAAAATGTTTTTATTGAAAGCGCATTTTTTGATCCTGTTTGTATTAGAAAAAATTCAAAAAAATTAAATCTAATTACTGATGCTTCTCAAAGATTTGAAAGGGGAGTAGATATAGAAAATGTTGTTTATGCTTCTAATAGAGCAGCTCAATTAATGAATGATATTGCTGGTGGTGAGGTTTTAGACGAATTAATAGATGTATATCCCGAGCCTTTTGAAAAACTTCATATTTCTTTAAGACCAAAAAGAGTATTTGGACTGCTCGGGAAAGAAATTTCAGAAGATGATATAATCAATCTTTTAGAAAGCATTGGGATAATTTGTGTTGAAAAGCTCGATACGAATATTATATTTGAGATTCCTGAATATCGAAGACACGATTTAACAAGGGAGGTTGATTTAATTGAAGAGGTTGCGAGATTATACGGGTATGATAATTTTGAGAATGATTATTCAATTAAATTCAATGTTGAAAAACTGCCAGATTACAATGATAAATTTATCGAGTTCCTTTTTGAGTTAAAGCAATATTTTATTGGTAGAGGTTTTAACGAAATTATTACTTATTCCCAGCAAGATGAAAAGTTTGTAAGAAAGTTTTCTGAAAAATATATATCACTTCAAAACCCGAACTCTATTGAAATGAATACCATGAGAGTTAATCTCTCTTATGGATTACTTGATACGATGAAACTTAATTTCAACAATTCAGGAAAAGATACCAGCCTTAAGTTATTTGAGATTGGAAAAGTATTTCAAAATGAAGAAAAAAAATTCAATGAAACTTATAGATTATGTTTCGGGATTGGTGGAAATAATGACTATTATGGGTTTGATTTAAAGGAAAGGAAATTTGATTTCTATGATTTAAAGGGAGAAATTGAACTTTTTTATAAGAAATTAAATCTTGAAAATAATAAAATTATTTATTATAATAGTGTAAGTTCTTTGAATAAGGTTGCGGATATTTATGTGAATAGTGAAATTATAGGTAATGCTTATTATTATAGTGGAGATACTATTGAACTGCTGGACAAAGGACAGGAAGTATTTTTATGTGAGATAGATTTAGATTCGATTTTTAAATATTTGAGAAAAGATTTAAAGTTCAAAGAAATTTTTAGATTTCCACCTGTTAAAAGAGATTTAGCATTACTTGTAAAGAAGGATGTTAATTATGATAATATTAAGGAAGTTATAGTTAAAAACAGTAATAATTTATTAAGTTCTTTGAAACTCTTCGATATATACGAAGACGAAAAATTAGGTAAAGATGTCAGGAGTCTTGCTCTTACTCTTGAATTTAATTCTACTGAACGAACAATGACAGATGAAGAGGTGAATTTAATAATTGATAAAATTGTTAATTCTTTAAACAAACTATACGACATTAAATTGAGAAATTAAATGGTAAAAGTTAATCAGCCACCGTTAATTAATGAGAATGAACAGCCCGAAAGCCACGAGGATTTTGATAAGGCAAAAGCTATGTTCGTTCAGTGTGTAGATAGATTAACTCTGAAGATTGGGTTACTTATTGAAAGGTTAAGAAGACTTGAAGAAGAAAATCAGAGATTTAAAGAATCTGTTAATGAGTTAAATAATCAACTTCAAGAGATAAAACTTGAGTTAGCAAAAGCAAATTCTGATTCTGTTTTAAAAGATAAGGAAATTCTTAATTTAAAAAGTATAATTTTAGGTTTACAATCTAATAAATCCTCAATTCCTGACAAGGATAATATAAAAAGCAGGATAAAAGAACTTATAGCAAGGATTGACACTCATTTAGAACAATACGGAGAAGATGTTGATGAGGATTAATAAATACATTACACTTTATTTATGTTTGACTGGAAAATTACAAACTAAAGGAAATGAAAAGTAGCGGCATAAAGGTCAAAATATTCAATAGTGAATATAATCTTGTAGGAGAAAATCCTGCAGATGTTGAAAAGATTGCTAATTATGTTGATAGTACGATGAATAAAATCAGTTATCAATCACCTTATACATCAGTAGAATCAATAGCAATAGTATCAGCATTAAATATAGCGGAAAACTATTTCAAGGAAAAAGAAAATAAACGAGCATTGGAGAAGGAATTAGTTTCTCTTTTAAATGAATTCACTGCTCGTATTGATGACCTGAACCGACAGTTAGAAAATATTCTTTAGTATTGTTCTTTGACATAATAAGAAGAAAATTTTATTAAAAACCGCACATCTACAGTCAAACATAGATATAAAGAACTTAGCAATAATTAAAACTTGGGAGGCAAGCTCTAAAATGTCAATTACAGGCCTCACCGGGAAACCGGATTTACTAACAGAACCCTGCGTTCTGTATCAATAGTAAGCAGTGGAAGTAAAAGACATTTTGGCACCACCCACTATGTACGTAAGAGAGGTTCTCTTATAATAATTTGACTAATGATAGTGCGGTTTTTTATTTAAAAATTTTATGTTTAATTTAAAGTGGAGGTAATTTAAGTATGGAAATGGAAATATATATTCTATTACCAATTTTCGTAGTTTTATGTTTATTGACTTTCTTCCTCGGCTGGTATATTCAGAATAGAGCAAATAAGAATAAGATAAATGGTGCTGAGAATGTTGCTAAAAGAATTATTGATGAGGCAGATCAGAGAGCAAAAGAAATTATACAGGAAGCAGAGAAAAGGGCAAAACAGTTTAAGATTGATGCTGAAAAATATGCTCAAACTCTTAAGAGAGAAAAATTATTAGAAGTAAAAGATGAATTTTACAAAAGAAAACAGAAGTTTGATGAAGATGTTAAACATAAGGAAAAAGAGTTATTTGAATTTGAGAGAAAGTTGCGCAACGAAAAAGAATCAATTGAAAAGATGAAATCTGATTTGAGTGTAAAACAAAATGAGGCAGAGAAGTCGATTAACACTTATAATGTTAAAATAAAAGAAGTAAATGATAAGGAGAAGCTTGTTGAAAAGTTAATTAAAGAAAATGAAGAGTTAATTGAAAAACAACGCGAAACGCTGCAGACTATTGCTGGAATGACTGAAGAAGAAGCAAAGAAAATTCTTTTTGACAATTTAATTAATAAAGCAAAATTAGAAGCAGCACAAAAATTACAGGAAATTAGAGAAGAAACCAAACAGGAAGCAAATAAAATTGCTAAGGACATTATTGTTCAGGCAATACAAAGGTCAGCGATTGACCATTCAGTTGAAACTACAGTTAGCGTCTTACAAATATCTTCTGATGAACTGAAAGGAAGGATTATTGGTAAAGAAGGAAGAAATATAAGAGCTTTTGAAGCTGTTACAGGAGTAGATATTATTGTTGATGATACTCCTGAAGCAATAATTATTTCTGCATTTGACCCCTTTAGAAGAGAAGTTGCAAGAGTAGCTATGGAAAGGCTTATTTTAGATGGTAGAATACATCCCGCAAGAATTGAAGAGGTTGTTGAAAAAGTTGAAAAAGAACTGAATGAAGAAATTTTTAGAGTTGGTGAACAAACTTTAATAGATATGGAAATTCAAAATGTGAATAGAGATATTATTACTCTTATTGGTAGAATGAAGTATCGTTCGAGTTATGGTCAGAATGTTTTAAATCACTCCATTGAAGTTAGTTATCTTGCCGGTATTATGGCTGCTGAGTTAGGATTTGACCCAATTCTTGCAAAGAGAGCAGGTCTGTTTCACGATATTGGGAAAACAGTTGATAGAAGTATAGAGGGACCACATGCAATTTTAGGTTATGAAATTGCTAAAAGATGTAAAGAGCATCCGATAGTTTGCAATGCAATCGGGGCTCATCATGATGAAATACCAATGGAACATCCAATTTCTGTTCTGGTACAGGTTGCAGATGCAATAAGTGGAGCCAGGCCAGGAGCAAGGAGAGAGTCAGTCGAAGCATATTGGAAAAGACTTGAAAAACTTGAGACAATTGCTACTTCATTTGAAGGAGTTGCAAAAACCTATGCTATTCAAGCAGGAAGAGAAGTAAGGGTTATAGTTGAGTGTGATAAGATTAATGATATAATGCAAGACCAGCTTGCAGATGATATTGCACATAAAATTCAAGAGGAAATGGAATATCCCGGACAGATAAAAGTAAATGTAATTAGAGAAAGAAGATCTATTGCATATGCAAAATAATTTTCATAATTTTATATTAAGATAGAAATTATTGAAACATTATGAAAAAAATAAAAGATAAAATTTTAATCGGAATAACAGGAGGTATTGGTTCCGGTAAATCTGAAGTTTGCACACACCTTGCAAATAAAGGTTTTAAAGTATTTTTCGCCGATTTGATGGCTAAGGAATTGTATGCAAAAGACAAAAACCTTACTTCTAAACTTGTGAAAAGGTTCGGGAAAGATATTCTTAATTTTAAAGGAAAAATTAATTTATCAAAATTCAAAGAGGTAATTTTTGCTAATAAGAAAAATTATCTTGATGCAAACAAACTTATTCATCCTGCAGTAATTCGTTATCTTGACAGTGAGATTAAAAAATGTAAAGATAAAATAATTTTCATTGAATCTGCGATTGTTTATGAGAGTAATTTTGATAAATATCTTGATTATGTGGTATTGGTTTATTCAAATAAGGAAAATAGAATTCGCAGAATTATGAATCGTGATGGCGCTAAAAGAAAAGATGTTTTACAAATAATGAAATATCAATTACCAGAATTGGAAAAAGCCAAGAGGGCAGATTTTATAATTAACAATAATAAGTCTTTTGATGGTTTAAACAAAGAGATTGATGCATTTGGTGAAATTCTAAAGTTTTTGAAATAGAATTTTAAAATTCTATTTTTAAAAAATTATTTTATAAGGGTATTTCGTATTTATATGCAATTATGTTCTTTCATACTTTATATAGTTTTGGAATTTAAACATAAAAAATTTTTTATTATGTAAATCCATTTTCATATTTTAAATTCATAAATATTATGAAATTTAAAAAATATTTAAATATTGTTCTGGTTATGTGTGTTACTCTGGGGATTAGTTTTATTATCTCTTCATTTTATTTAGGTCCGAAAGAATCCAATTATTTAAATTATATTGAGTCTTCCTCAGGTTTACAAACTATTAATCTGGAAAGCGGTCGTACGGAACTTGAGTTTGCAGATGTTAATAGTGATGGTTTCCTTGATATTATTTCTATTGGCGACCACGGGAATCCATTGATCAATTCTCAAGAGCAGGGAGTTATGGTTTGGTTTGGAAATGGTACTGGAGCTAACTGGAATCATTTTCAAACAGGTTATCTGGGATATGGAGGTATTGCTGTTGGAGATGTTAATAATGATGGTAAACAAGATATTGGTTATGGTATGCATCATAATTATTCTGGAAATGACTTTGGTGACCAGATTTTAGAAGTTGCTTTAGGAGATGGTACCGGGACTAATTGGATTCCTTATGATGATAGTCTTGCTATGAATGGAGAAACATGGGGAATGTTCACTTCTGATTTTGGTGATGTTGATAATGATGGTTTGATTGACTTAGGGTCTATCTCCTTTGGATGCTGTAACGGAATCAGAGTTTATAAAAATTTAGGTACTGGAGTATGGAGACAAACTTTTGCTGCTAATGGTGGCAATTCAAATATGGAATTTTCTTTTGGGGATATTAATAAAGATGGAAATCTTGATTTAGTTGCTGCTTATCAATATGGTACAGTATATTTTGGTGATGGAAATGGAGGTTTTACTATAGCGCAATATAATTTACCTTCTCCTCCCTCAACGGGGCATCGAGGTGTTACTCTTGGTGATGTGGATAATGATGGTGCAATGGATGTTGGTTTTATTGGTAGTGGGGGAGCCGTTAATGTTTGGAAATTTGATAGGGTAGCTCTTCAGTATGTTAACCTTTCCGCAAATCTTCCTACCTCCGGAAGCTATTCTGCTGCTGTATTATATGATATGGATTATGATAATTTCTGTGATTTAGTACTTTACGGTAATGCTACAGTTACAGTCTGGAAAGGTAATGGAGGAACTAATTGGACTCAGGTTGCAAGCTTCACAGTACCAACACCAGGTGACTATTCTGGTATAGCTGTTGCTGATGCTGATAGAAACGGATTCGCTGATATTGCTCTACAAACGGCTCATCAGGTAAGTCTTTTCAATTATAAAAATATGCTAAGATTCTTTAAAGAAACAACACCATATACAAGTTTATCAATAAAACCAATTTTTCCAAAAGGATATGAATATTTTAAACCTGGTTGTGTTAGGTTTATTAAATGGCTCAGTTCTGCACCCTCAAACTTTGATTCAAGAGTCAAATTAGAATTATCTACTACCGGACCGAATGGCCCATTCACGTTAATCGCTGATAGTATTAAAAACAATGGAACATACCAATGGTCAATCCCAACAGGAATTTCTTCTGCTAATTGTTACATCAAATATACCGTTTACATATTAAATACAACACAGTCTTACTCGATAATGAATTCAAACCCCTTTGGTATTGGATTATATACTGATGAAAAATTAATACAAACAAATAACCCCGAGAATTATCTCCTCTATCAAAACTATCCCAATCCGTTTAACAGCTCAACTATAATAAAATTTCAACTCTCTCATAAATCATTTGTAACAATAAAAGTTTACGATATCACGGGAAAAGAAATCTCTACCTTGATAAGCACTACAAAACAACCAGGTACCTATGCTATCTCCTTTAACGCGGAAAATTATCCAAGTGGTGTGTATTTTTATAAAATGATAGTGCAAGATTTGGATAATCAAGAGATTTATAGAGAAACGAAAAAATTAATTTTGAGTAGATAATTTATATTATAATAAAATCTTTTTTTAATAAATTGATTATTCAGAGAAATATTTTTATTTTTTATTATTATTTAAATAAAAATGTAGGAGGTCCGTCTTCCACAACTTTGAAACAAAAGTCAGGAATAGAAACCTGAACTTACTGAACGGTAAAGTATTGGTCTTAAACCAGAATTATGAGCCATTGACATTATGTAATGTGAAAAGAGCTATTATTCTGGCTTATTTGGGAAAAGTGGAAATAGTAAGTAAAGTCAATGGGAAAAAAATTAATTCAATTTCTCGTTCTTTTGATTGTCCAAGTATTGTTAGATTGGGGTATTTTGTTAAAGTGCCATATAAAAAAATAATATTATCGCGGAAAAATGTATTAAAAAGGGATAATCATAGATGCCAGTATTGTGGCTCTACAAATAACTTGACTATAGACCATATAATACCGAAATCAAAGGGAGGCGAGGATAGCTGGGAAAATTTAGTTACCGCATGTATTAGATGTAACAATAAGAAAGGAGATAGAACCCCAGAAGAAGCGGGTATGCTTTTAATTTCAAAACCCAAGAAACCATCTCATATAACATTTATTAAAAGTTCAGCTGGAAAAGTACTTGATGACTGGAAACCGTTTTTATATTTATATTAATTTATAAAATTAATTTTAAAAGCTATGGACATTCGTAATAAAACGATTTTAATTTTAGGAGGATGGGGGTTGGTAGGTTCTGCTGTTGCAAGAAGAATTATGGAGGGGAAACCAGCTAAAGTTATTTTAACTTCTTTATATAAGAATGAAGCAGAAGAAATCTGTAAAGTTTTAAATAATGAATTCAAGGTTAAAAATGTATTTATTCCATTCTGGGGGAATATTTTTACCAGATATGAATACAAGGATTTAGATAGAAATGAAATTTTAAATGATTCCATAAAAAGGAGAAAAACAATAGAAGATATAGTTTATGAGTTAAATGATAAGATTTTGAAAGAGTCCTGTATTTACAAAATGCTTGAGAAATTTAAACCAGATGTTATTATAGATTGTATTAATACAGCGACATCAATCGCATATCAAAATATATATAAAGCATATTATGATATATTGAGCATTTCAGAGTCAAAAGAAAAAGATTATGACAAACTTTTAACAGCATCGGAAAAACTAATTTGTTTTTCTTATATACCGCAGTTAATCAGGCATATACAGATACTCTACAATTCAATGTTGAAATTCAAGACAAAGTTTTATTTCAAAATCGGAACAAGTGGTACAGGGGGAATGGGATTGAATATTCCATTCACTCATAGTGAAGAAAAACCATCAAGGGTGCTTCTAAGTAAATCTTCGGTTGCAGGAGCGCAAACTTTACTTTTATTCCTGATGGCAAGAACTCCCGATGGACCAATGATAAAAGAAATAAAACCGACGGCGGCAATAGCCTGGAAAAAGATAAGATTTGGTGAGATAAAAAAAGGAAAGAATCCGATGTATATTTATGATGTTAAGCCAGAGGATAAAATAACTTTGAAGGGTGAGTTTGAATTAAAGCCACCGAAGGAATATAAAAAGATTGGTATTCTTAAAACTGCATATATAGATACGGGAGAAAATGGAATATTTTCGAGAGGAGAATTTGAAGCAATATCATCTAAAGGTCAAATGGAATTTGTAACGCCTGAAGAAATTGCTGAAAATGTCTTTCTTGAACTTCAAGGTGGAAATACAGGTAGTGATGTTATAAATGCTCTTGATTCTTCAGTTCTGGAACCTTCATACAGAGCGGGATTTTTACAACATTATGCTGTTGAAAAGCTAAAAGAACTTGAGAAGAAACATAATACACATTCTGTTGCTTTTGAAATGCTTGGACCACCGAGGTTATCAAAATTACTTTATGAATGCCATTTGTTAAGAATAGCTTATAAGAACTTTAATAATGTTATCAAGGAAACTCCAAACTCAATATCAAAGAAACTGAAAGATATTGTTATTAAAAATTCCAAATTAAGAAATGAAATAGTATCAATAGGCGTACCGATATTATTACCTGATGGAAAATCATTAATTCGTGGTCCTTATATTATAGTTCCTTCTGTTTCTGGAGCGAGGAAAATACACATAGATTCTAATAAAATAAATCGCTGGGCATACGATGGCTGGGTGGATTTGAGAGTTTCAAATTGTAAAGTATGGAAAGAAAGATTTATTAATATTATGAATCAGACTAAAAAAGAATTTGATTCGTTTTATAGCTCAAGAGTTGTATTTTCAAAGGAATATTGGGATAATTTTAAGGATATAAATATTGGGAAAATTGTTGGTTGGATTTTTATTTATGAAGAAAAAGGTTTAAGAATGAAAGGATAAAGTGGAATCTAATATTTTAAGTATATTAATATTTTTTCCTATTATTCTATCTATACCGATTTTATTTTTCCAGAGGGAAAATTCTATACTTATAAAAACTTACACAATAATTATTTCGCTTTTTACATTTTTAATCTCTATTTATCTTTTTCTTCACTTTAACTCTCTCTCTGCTGATTATCAATTTGTGGAAAAGATTCAATGGATTAAATCTATTCGATGTAATTATTATCTCGGGGTGGATGGCATTTCAGTTTTATTAATTGTATTAACCACTTTTCTTTTCCCATTATGTATTTTAGCTTCCTGGTCAACGATAACAAAAAGGATTAAAGAATATTATTTTCTTTTGCTTATTCTTGAAGGTGCATTAATAGGAGTTTTTTCTTCTCTTGATTTAATTCTATTTTATGTTTTCTGGGAATTCATTTTGATTCCAATGTATTTTATTATTGGTATTTGGGGTGGTGAAGATAGAATTTATGCAACTCTAAAGTTCTTCATTTATACTATGATAGGAAGTGTTCTTTTACTTGTTGGTATTATTTGGCTCGGGTTTATGGCGTCTCCATTGTATGGTGTATTTACTAGTGATTTTGTAGAACTTTCTAAAGTTTCTTCTGTGCAGCCATTTAATAAGCAAATTATACTTTTTATTTTATTCACTCTTGGATTTTTAATTAAAGTACCACTGTTTCCATTCCATACTTGGTTACCTGATGCGCATGTACAGGCACCAACAGCAGGTAGTGTTATCCTTGCTGCGATATTATTGAAAATGGGTACTTATGGTTTAATTAGATTTTCACTTGGACTATTTCCTGCGGCTTTTGAATATTTCAGTACTATTATTTCTATACTTGCGGTTATCGGTATAATTTATGGTGCTTTACTTTGCATTGTCCAAACTGATATGAAAAAACTAATTGCATACTCTTCTGTTAGTCATCTCGGTTTTGTTGTACTTGGAATTTTTGCTGTTAATCTGGAAGGGTTACAGGGAAGTGTTATTCAAATGGTCAATCATGGTTTATCAACAGGTGCATTATTCCTTATTGTTGGAATTTTATATGAACGGCGACACACAAAATTGATTTCTGAGTATGGAGGACTTAGAAAAGTTATGCCTTCTTTGGCTGCTATATTTCTTATAGTTTCTTTATCTTCAATAGGTTTACCCGGCTTAAATGGATTTATTGGTGAATTTCTAATACTTGTTGGAGCTTTTACATCTTTTAATTTCAATAATAATATCTATGCTATAGTTGCATCTCTTGGCATTATTTTATCAGCAGTGTATTTGCTATGGCTTTATCAAAGAATTATGCTTGGACCGATAACAAAAAATGAGAATAAAGTTTTAAAAGATTTATCAAAATTTGAATTTCTATCTTTAATTCCAATTCTCATATTCATATTTTGGATTGGTATTTATCCAAATACTTTCTTAAAAGTTTCAGAAGCAAGTGTGAAAAAGTTGGTGGAGAATTTTGAATCTGCTAAAAGCAAGATTCAAATAGATATTCCCAAAGAAAAATAACACAGGAGATAAATCTTGGAATTCCTTTTATTCATTCCGTTTATAGTGCTTATTTTATCGATTGCATTTATGCCTTTTATTGCTCCTGTACTCTGGCATAAAAACTACGGAAAATTTTCTATTGCTCTTGCTCTATTTATGATTTTGTTTTATCTCCTTATCCTAAAAAAATCTGAGGATGTTATTAGAACTGCTGAAGAATATTTTAGTTTTATTGCTCTACTTGGTTCTTTGTATACGGTTTCTGGCGGGATATACTTTACAATAAGGGGAAAGGCAACTCCATTCAAAAATACATTAACTCTTTTTGTTGGTTCAGTGATTGCTAATTTCTTTGGTACCACTGGTGCAGCTATGCTGCTTATAAGACCTTATATTAATTCAAACAAAAACCGATTAAAACCTTATCACATTATTTTTTTTATTTTTACAGTTTGTAATACTGGTGGTGCATTAACTCCCATCGGAGATCCTCCTCTATTTCTCGGATACCTTAAGGGGATTCCTTTTTTCTGGATTATTGGACATCTTTATCATATCTGGTTTCTTACAATATGCTACATACTTTTAGTATTCTTTATTATTGATAAATATAATTATGAAAAGTTAAGACGAGATGCCCGTTCCCGAATTGAAGAAAAAGGGGAGGAATTCGAATTTCAAGGATTGTATAATATAATTTTTCTATTAATTATTATTGCTTCTGTTTTCATTACAAAACCTATTTTTGTAAGAGAGGCTCTAATGATTTCTTGTGCAGTTGCCTCTTATAGATTAACACCTGTGGAGGTACATAGAAAAAATAAGTTTAATTTTGAGCCAATAAAAGAAGTTGCGTTACTTTTCATAGGTATTTTTATGACTATGATGCCTTTGCTAAGTTATTTGTCTGTAAATGCAGAAAAGCTTAATATTACTTCGCCAGGTGAATTTTACTGGGTGGCTGGTTTTCTTACAAGTTTTCTTGATAATGCTCCCACTTACTTAAATTTTCTTACAATGGCATTGGGACTTCAACATTATAATGTGAACAATCCTAATGAAGTCCTTTTATTCCTTGATAAGTTTAAGATTTATGTAATGTCTATTTCTGTTTCCTCAGTATTTTTTGGAGCAATGACATATATAGGTAACGGTCCTAACTTTATGGTAAAATCAATCGCAGAAAGTAAGGGGATAAAAATGCCGGGCTTTTTCCCTTATATTTATAAATACTCTCTTCCTATTTTAATTCCTGCATTTTTTGTAATTTGGTATATATTTTTTAGATAAAGTATATTATAGCAGGAACTTATTTGAAAGAAGTTTTGATTAAAAAAGTAGATGTTTTATTTAATATTTTTATTATTAAAATTATATCATTAATTTAAAATGACAAAGAAAAAATATTTATATCTGATTACATTCCTTGTCCTTGCTATAGGTATTATTATAGGAATGAAAATCCAGAATGCAATTTCTGATGATAAAGTTGGAGAGCAGGTAAAGAAATATGCGGAAGTACTTAGTTTAGTGTCTCAATATTATGTTGATACAGTTGATTCCCAAAAATTAACAGAAGTTGCAATAAGTTCTCTTTTACAGGAGCTCGACCCACATTCAGTATATATAAATCCTGACCAATTAAAAAGAATAAATGAAGATTTTCAGGGTAGCTTTGAAGGGATTGGAGTAGAGTTTGACATTATTAATGATACGCTTACTGTTATTTCACCAATAAGTGGTGGACCTTCAGATAAACTTGGTATATTAGCCGGAGACAAAATTGTTAAAATTGATGGCGTGTCAGCAATAAAAATTTCAAGAGAAGATGTACCCAAAAAACTTCGTGGAAAAAAAGGAACAAAAGTTACTGTAACTATAATTAGGCCAGGATTATCTGAGCCGCTCGAGTTTGAAATTATAAGAGACAAAATTCCTCTATACAGTGTGGATGCTTCATTCATCTATGAAAATGATATTGGTTATATAAAAGTTTCCAGATTTTCCGCTACTACCTATAATGAATTCTCTGAAGCTCTTAACAAATTGAAAAGCCAGGGTATGCGCAAACTAATTCTGGATTTAAGAGGAAACCCTGGTGGATATCTTGAACAGGCTTTTAAAATGGCAAGTGAATTTATACCGGCAGGGAAGAAAATCGTATATACAAAAGGTAGACTTGCAATGTTCAATGAGGTTTATAATTCTTCTGGCGGTCGGTTTACTGATATTCCGTTAGTAGTTCTTGTTAATAGTGGTTCGGCTTCTGCAAGTGAGATCGTTGCTGGAGCAATTCAGGATTGGGATAGAGGATTAATAGTTGGTGAAACTACTTTTGGAAAAGGGCTTGTTCAAAGACAATTTGATATTTTTGATGGTTCTGCAGTTAGAATTACTACTTCAAAGTATTATACACCTTCAGGCAGGTTAATACAAAAGCCTTATGAACACGGTAAATATAAAACTGAAGAAGAAGAAAAAAATATTACTGATACTGTCCGACCTCAATTTAAAACTGCAAATGGCAGAATAGTTTATGGAGGAGGAGGTATTTCCCCTGATTATCCTATTAAACTCGATACATTAAGTGAATATACGGTTTCATTGAGAAGATTAAATATAATTTATGAATATACTGAGAATTATATGAAAACTATGAGAAAAAATATTGAAAGTTCTTATAAGGACTATAATTCATTCAGAAAGGATTTCATTGTTTCTGAAGATATGCTAAAAGATTTAATTGCCTTTGCTGAAAGCAGAAATATTAAGTTTAATAAAGAACAATTTGAACGCGATAAAAAATTCATAATTACTTCAATTAAATTCCAGATTGCAAGAGATATATGGGGTAATGAAGGTGCATATGCAGTATTTGTTTCTGATGATGAACAATTTCTTTTAGCTCTTGAACTTTTTGAGACTGAAAAAGATTTTCTTTATAGACTGAAATAATTTTATGAAGTTTTATTTCTGTTTAATATTATCTTTTTTGATTCTATTTGCAGGAGCAGTGTATTCCCAAAGTAAAATTATGCAGGTTGGTGAAGAGCTTGTTTATACTGTATCATTTGGCTTTATAAAACTTGGAGAAGTAAAATTCAATTTGAATTCTTCTTTTTATGAAAATAATCAGAAATATTATACTGCAAAGGCTGAGATGAAAAGTTTTGAAGGGATACCATTCCTTTCCGTTAGATATATTTTTGAATCAATAATAAGAGAAGAAAAAGGTAAAATATTTTCAGAGAAATTTCACGCTTCGGAATTTAAAGATGAAAATACAGGAGAAAGAGTGATTTTAAGAACAGATTATGAATTTGACTATTCGAGCAACAGCGACACAGGATACATAAAGGTTAAAAGATATAAAGATAATGGAAGAGATAAAATTCTGGAGGTAGATAAGACAGAAACTTTTGAAAAGGGAATTGAGTTTCAAGATGGCTTATCAATAGTATACCTTGCAAGAATTAACTCATATAAAAAAGAACGCTCAAAAAAAGTTAATATTTATATTAATGAACAGCAATCTTATATCGCATATTCTTTTAATTATAACAGGGATGCTGTTTCTCTTGATATTTTTGATTATGATATGGCTGCAATTAAAATTGATGGCAAAGCAGATTTTATTGGAGTTTTGGGACTGACGGGAGAGTTTGAAGGTTGGCTCTCAGATGATGATGAAAGAGTTCCGTTGAAAGCAAGATTCAATATAATTCTTGGTTCTGTTACTCTTGAATTAACTTCTTATAAAAAAATTGGCTGGAAACCACCAAGGTTTAACGATTAAAAAAAATATATATGAAAAAATTAAGATTCATTATTTTTATTACAGCAACAATTCTGAGCGCTGCTGTATATTCACAGGATGCTCAGGAGATTATAAAAAAAGTGCAGAACAACTATAAGGATTTATATGATGCAAAAGCAGAATTCTCTATGACAGAGAAATTTTCAGGTGGAAAATCAACATCTTCAAGTGGTACAATAATGATTCAGAAAGAGAATAAATATAAAATTAAAACTAAAAGCTATACAATTGTAACTGATGGGGTTACTTCCTGGTCTTATTCACCATCTAAAAAGCAGGTTGTGATTGATAATTATAAAGATGATGGAAGTACCTTTTCTCCAAATAAATTCTTATTCAACTATCCAGAAAATTTCTACTCAGATTATATCGGAGATGAAAAAGTTAATAAAAAAGATTGTTATATATTGAAACTTACCCCAAGGAATAAAGGAAACATTAAATCTGCTAAAATATGGGTAGACCAGTCTGAATATTTTATCAGAAAAATTACAATAACTACATCAGAATCAACTAAAACATATACTTTAAAATCTATAACTCTAAATCCCGGTTTAAGTTCTTCTGAATTTAAATTTTCACCACCTGAAGGTGTAGAAATAATTGATTTAAGATAAAATTTTATATTTGGCAAAGAGAATAAAACAAATTATTAAATTTATTATCCTGAGTGGATTACTTGTTTTCTTTCTTTATCTTGCTTTTAAAGATATAGATTTTAATAAATTAGCGGTTGAACTTCTTAAGACTAATTACATCCTTGCCATTCTCGGTATGTTTGTGGGGCTTATTATTGGGAGTATGATCAGAGCGGAACGATGGAGATATTTTCTTTATCCAGAAAAGAAAAATATAAAATTTAGTGATTTATTTTCAGGAGTTATGATTGGATATTTTGTGAATGCTATAATACCAAGGGGAGGGGAAGTTTCAAGGCCTTTTCTCCTTGCACAAAAGGAAGGCATTTCAAAGGCGTTCACTTTAGGTACCATTCTGGTTGAGAGAATTTTTGATATGCTCTCTATGTTTTTTGTTTTCGGGTTATGTCTTTTCTTTTACAGGGACAAGATTCAGGAAGCGTTCGGAAGATTTGATATTGAATCTGTTTCTTTATACTTTTCCCTTGCGCTCCTTCTTTTAGTTATTATTGCTGTTTTATTACTTCTAAAAATTGAAAAGACTGAACTTTTTCTTGAAAAAATTTCTTCTCGGATTCTACCCAAAAAATATAGTGAAAAAGTGCAGAAAGCATTAATTTCACTATTAAATTCGTTTTCTTTCATTAAGTACACTGAAAACTATTTTAAAATCTTTTTACTTACTGTTCTTCTCTGGCTTGACTATGCATTTTCTACTTATTTAACAATAAATGCTTTCAGTGACCCGACAATGAAAAGTCTTAATTTCTTTGATGCAAATGTTATTCTCACTTTGACCGCATTTGCACAAACAATTCCTTTACCCGGAAACTCTGCGGGCTCTTTTCATTTCTTTGTAAAGACCACTCTCGTTGTAGTATTTGGTGTAATGAGCGAAACAGCCATTGCATTTGCTACTATTAGCCATTTATTAACATTTATTGGCATTTTGATTGTTGGGTTCTATTATTCAATAAAAGAAAATTATAAATTTTCTTTCAAATTGAATAAAACACCGGAATAATTCTCCCTATTTTTAAATATAAAAAAAATGCCACAGTAATAATTTTTTTGGTGCTGCGGCATTTTTAATAATAATTTTAAAAAATTTATTATTTTATTAACATTAATTTTTTAGAATCAGAAAATATATTTCCATTTCCATCAGTAAATCGCAATTGATAATAATAGACTCCTGAATTTAAGTTGTCTGCATTGAAATTAACTGTATAAACTCCGTTATTCAAATACCCATTAAATATTGTTGATACTTCTTTCCCAAGAATATTATATAATTTCAAAGATACAAACCCGGTTGCAGGAATTGAGAATTTGATATTTGTGGCTGGATTAAAAGGATTCGGATAATTTTGATATAACTCAAAACCTTCGGCTACTTTTGAATTATTTATAATTCCAGAAGATTGACGAAGCATTAATATATACTGCAAATTTCCGGCACTATCATTTGGTAATCCAGGTGTTCCTCCGTAATTTGTGTCAACTGCAAGGTTATTATTATTAGCAAAATCTGATAATGTCATTATGGTTGGTTTTGTAAAGTGTAATGATGCACCTCCGACAAGAACGCCACCGGAAAGACTGCTGCTCCAGTGTGCTTTAGGCATAGGAAGTGAGTTCTGATTTGCTGTTCCGTGTGACAACCCATGTATATGAGTTGTATCAACTGTTCTTATCTGGACTGCATCTGAAGCATTCGCAATATTAAATATTGATCCTCTTATATATGTTGTGTCCTGTGAATTAAATTTAATACAAATTGAGAAATCTGATTTATTTGTATCCTGAACAAATAGTGAGGTATCTAAAGTAATTAATATTATCAAACCACTGGGTAAATTATTCCAATATGGATTATAAGTAAAATAAAGTGGGTTTTGAGGCGAACCCGCAGAGGAGAAATCTCTTATCTGCATTCCTCTTAAATCAAGATTATTCTGGATTACCAATAGTTCCACAAACTCTCTCTTCTGAACGAAACCATTGAAATATTCATTAACAACTATGGTCTGAGCTTTTAGTGATGTTGAAATCACTAATAATAAAAAAATGAAAATTATTTTCTTCATATTTTTTTATTTAATGTTTTTAATCAAATAAATTTTCAAGCTTCTGATATTTTGTATGCATTACTTCAACTGCCGATTTTATTTTCTCCGGGTCATCAGTAGTTGCAAGTGTTGTCTTTACTGCTTTTGTAGCGTCAATTAATTCATTTACCACACTTAAAAATTCGTCTTTTTTCTCTTCAATTTTTTTGCTTAATTTACCATTTGGTATTGCTTCTGCTCTTTTAATTAATTCATCTATTAGTGGTTCTAATTCTGAAAATCTATTTTCAGGTATTATCTTATGATATATAACATATAAAACTTTATGATACTCATCAACTTCCTTCATTATTGGTTTTATAATTCGTACCATCATTTCAAAATCCGCATGCAATTTTTCTGCTGCATCTAAAAGTGCTTGTGAATCATTTCCTTCTGCTGCTTTATAATATTCCTCAGCCGAAGTATTTAATTTTTTTAATCCCTCTTTCCATTTTTCTGCTTTGTCCTGTACAATACCAGGTAGTTTTGCCTCATTGATTTTTGAAATGTGAGTTTTTATATCGGGTACTAAGCTTTTTAATTTTTCAATATCCTTTGAAGGATATGCTTCATGCCATATTTGATAAATTACCTCATGAAAATCAAATAACTCAGGTACTGTCCATTGAATTTCTGTTGAATCAATATCAACCTGAGCCCGAGTATTCGTAATGAATGTAAAAGAAATCGAAATAATGACTATTAATAATATCTTAATTTTCATAATAAATTAATTTTTGTTTGTAAAAAACTTGTCTAATCTAAAAAAATAGAAAATCAAAATAAATTCAATATGTAACAAATTTTGACGAATTTATCATTTTATACTTGTTTTATATTTATTAATGCATTATTTTTTTGGTATAGTTATTGCATATAAATTATAAAATTTTAAGATATGAAAATATATCGAAAGCTATTTTTAACCTTAATTTTATCACTTTTTCCTGTGCTACTTTTCTCACAGGAGGGAATTGGAAGAAATCAGAATAAAACATTTTTTGATTTTTTACTTAGTTTCAGATATTTGGCAATTATTATTCTATTTTTAGTTGGTTTGTTTTTTATTTGGAATAATAGAATGTCCTTGAAGTTTAGAATACCGCTTTTATTTATTTCGTTTTTATTATTTGGAGTTTTAGCATATTTTGTCAAAGAAATATATATTACTCCAAGTCCTGTTTGTTCTTCTACAAAAATTTTCTCCATTGGATTTAAACCTCAGTTCTTCGCAACTTTATCTGTTATAGGGGTTCTAAGTCTTATTACTACTAAAGGTTTTTGTGGGTTAGCCTGTCCAATTGGTTCTTTACAGGAGTTATTATACAGAATTCCTGGTATCAAAAAATTTAAAATTAAATTCATAATTACCAATACTATTAGAATACTGATTTTTTTCGCTTTCCTTATTGTTTTTGCATTGGTAGGAATTTCTATTTTTGAATTTATTAATTTATTTGATTTAATTCACTGGGATTTTAATTTACCGGCATTAGAATTATTCTTTTTCATATTGTTTATTGCTGTTATGCTTGGACTAAGTTTGTTTGTTTTTAGACCGTTTTGTTATTTTATATGTCCATTTGGACTTTATAGTTGGATACTTGAACAATTCTCATTTTTAAGAGTAAGGTTAAATAAAGATAAATGTAATCAATGCGGACTTTGTGAAAAGAAAGCCCCATGTCCAGCTATAAGTGATATCATGAACGAAAAACTAATAAAAGCAGATTGCCATCTATGTGGAGAATGTTTAAATATATGTAATAGAGAAGCTTTGTATTTTGGATTAAAGAAAAGTAGTGGTGAATAAAAATTTATTGATTTCGTCCCCAGCCCCATCCCCAGCGATGTCTATATCTATTTCTCATACCTCTTCCAAAACAACAATTACTATCGTTCATTAATTTTCTATTTTTATTATAATACCAATTTCTATTTTTTCCTCCTTTCTTTGGAGGTACATAATCAGGGGTAGATTTTGTAATGGTTGAGTCATTCTTTAATGTTTCTTGCTCTGAGGTTTTGTTAATTACAGTATCTTTATTCTCACTTACGATTTTATTCTCTTCTTTACAACTGAAGAAAATCAAAAATGTAAATATCAATATAATATTTAATTTATAAATTTTCATTCAATATAAATAAGCAAATTTCATACCTGAATTATTATTTCTTATATCCCCATTTTTCAAGCCTATATCTTAAATTTCTTTCAGAAATGCCGAGTTTTCTTGCAGCTTTTGATTGGTTTCCACCAGCTTCTTTCAGTGCTTCAAGTATTAATTTTTTTTCAAAATTTTCTACTCTTTCTGTAAAACTCATCTTTTCATCGTCTACTAATTCTGCTTTCTCTTCTTTCAATTGTTTCAAACTAAGAGGCAAATCTTCTGTGGTTATTAATTCTCCTCTTGCCAATACAAGTGAATGGTGAACTATATTTTCAAGTTCCCTTACATTACCAGGATAATTGTATTTTAATAGTAAATCCATTGCCTCTCTGGAAAATTCTATTTTTTCCTTATTTGTTTCTTTAATATATTTTTTCAAAAAATAATCTATGAGTGGTATTAAATCTTCTTTTCTCTCTCGCAATGGTGGTATTGTAATTGTAATAACATTTAAACGATAATACAAATCTTCTCTGAATTTTCCTTCTTTTATTAATTCTTCGATATTTTTATTTGTTGCGGAAATTATTCTTACATCAGTGTTAATTGTTTGAGTTCCTCCGACCCTTTCAAACTGCCCTTCCTGTAAAACTCTTAATAATTTAACCTGTGTCTGGAGTGGTAAATCACCGACTTCATCAAGAAATAAAGTACCTTTATTTGCAAGTTCAAATCTTCCTAATTTCTGTCTGTCTGCTCCTGTAAATGCACCTTTCTCATGACCAAACATTTCGCTTTCAAGTAAATTTTCATTTAATGCTGCACAGTTAACAGCTATAAAAGGTTGATCTCGTCTTTGGCTTGAATAATGAATTGCTTTTGCAAGAACTTCCTTTCCACTTCCGCTCTCTCCTCTAATTAAAATTGTTGCTTTGCTTGAAGCAACTCTTCCAGCTAAATTAACAACTTCCTGCATCTGCTTTGAATATGCTATTAAATTAGGAAGATTATATTTTTCCTCAAGCATTTTCTTTAATGCTTCATTTTCGGAAATTAATGTTTTTCTTTCAACAATTCTTTTTAGCGTGAATTCTAATTCATCTAAGTTAATTGGTTTCGTAAGGAAATCAAAAGCACCTTCTTTCATAATTTCTACAGCGGTTTCTACCGTACCGTAAGCAGTAAATAAAATAAAATAAATTTCAGGATTTATCCTTTTTATTTCTCTGAATAAATCAAGACCAGTTTTATCTGGCATTTGAAAATCACTCAGAACTATATCAATGATTTTGTCCTTTATCACTTTTATCGCTTTATCAGCAGATTCAGCATCATAAACAATATACCCAAGGTTTTTCAAATGTCCTGAAAGTGTAATTCTTTGAGGAGCTTCGTCATCAACTATTAAAATTGAAATTGGGTTTTTCATATTAATTCTATTGTGAATTTAGTTCCTGTATTTAATTTACTATCAAAATAAATAATTCCATTGTGCTGAGTTACTATTTGTTGGACTAAGCTTAATCCCAGTCCTGAACCGGTTTTCTTCGTAGTAAAGTATGGATAGAAAATTTTATCTTTTATATTCTCCGGTATTCCAGAACCGTTATCAATAAACTCAAATATTTTTCTATTATTTTTTACATAAAAATTTATTTCAATTTTGCCTTCACCTTTAAGAGAATCTATGGAATTAATAGCAAGGTTGTTGAAAACCTGTTTAAATAATTCCGGGTCTATATTTATCATTTCATCATTTTTCTGATTTATTATTACATTGATATTCTTCTCCTGAGTTAAAACATCCAGTAAATTTTTTATTTCTGCTAAAAATTCTGATACTTTGACTTTCTGAAATTCAGGTTTTTTTGGTCGAGAAAATTTTAGGAACTCTTTTATTATATTATTTACCCGTTCAGATTCAGATTTAAGGACCTTAATTAAGGTTTTATATTCTTCTGAATTTATTTTAATTGTATCTCCTGCTTTTTCAAACCTTTGAGCAATCATATTAATTGAGTTTAATGGATTTCTTACTTCGTGTGCAACAGCAGAAGCTAATTCTCCCATTGTTATAAGTTTTTCATTCCTTAATGACTGTTCTTGGAGTGCTTTTAATTCCGTTATATCACGACTGACAACAGTAAAAGCATAAAGAACATTTTTCTCATCCAATATTTTTGTTGAATTAATTAGCAGTACTTTTTTACCCTGTTCAGGCACATTTATTATTATTTCTTTATCAGAGTATTCCGTTTTGTCTTTGAATATATTAGATAATTCTGATGAATAATTCTTTATTACTTTTTCAAAATTCTGTCCAATTACTGCTTTCGATTTTATATTAAAAATCTTTTCGCTATGTTTGTTAAAAATTATTATACTTTCATTATTGTCAATAGATATCACCGAAAGAGTCATATTTTCCAGAATAGCATTTGTGAATGCCTGAATTTTTTTATATTCTTCAAAGAGTAATTTATAATTTTGATTTGATACTATTATTGCTATTAATATTATGGAAATTACAATTATTATTAGGGTCATTATAACTGTTCTTCTTATCAATCTGTATTCAAGTGAATCTATTTCATTTAGTTTTAATCCAATACGGAAAATACCAATTGTAGAATTTTCAATTTGGAATTTTTTTGCTACTTCAAATATTCTCTTCCCTTCATAATTAATTTCTCTTGATTTTGCCACTGTATCTCTAAAAACAGACTGTAAGAATTCATCCTGATTAATATTCTTAAAATCCGATATTTCTTTATTTGCTGCAATTATGCCTTCCTCATCCTGTAATATTATATATTCAACTTCTTCTTTATTTCCAACATCATTAATCATTTTTCCAAATCCTGTTTTCTCCTGAAATTCTCTTAATAATTCTGCGTCAAGATTCACCACAATAGCACCTCCTTTAGAAAAAGGTCTTCGGACAGCAACAACATATCTTTCTCCTTCTTCAAATCTTGTTTCCTTAATTCCTATTATTATTTCTTCTTCTTTTCCTTCTAATATCGGTTTTATAAAATCCTTGGGGGAATATTTTGCTTTTAAACCTGTATGAATTGTATCATCAGCATTTGAAAGTACCTTTTCGCCATTTCGATTAAATATATTTATTCTATAAACATCGTTTTCTTCCGCAATTTCCTTTAATAATTTTTTATTTAGATTTGTTATACTATCTAATCTTGCAACACTTTTCGCCACACCGAGTAAGTGTTGCGTTATTAAAGCTTCAAATTCTCTATCTGATATTATTGTATTCGCACTACTAATTGTGATAGTTTGAATTAAACTAATTGCATTATCATTTATTAAATGATATATCTCCTTTCTATTCTGAAGATATTCAAATAGAGATGATACTATCATCAGAGCTGTAATTGTAGCACTGATGACTATCAGGTATTTCGTTTTTATCTGAAAAAATCTTTTCAATATATTTTAGTTTATGAATAAATTTACTAAATTGTTAGCAAAATAAAAACTTAATTTTCTAATTTCATATGTTTAAATAAAGTATTTATATAATTTTATTAAAAATTATTCCTTTATGAATAACAAATCAAAAATAAATTTCGCTTTAACAATTTTTGCGATTTTAATTAGCCTGAATTTCAATTCATATTCTCAATGTAAAAAATTCACAATTGAAGATATTTATCTTACTAACAAGTTTTATTACGAAAGTTATTTTGAACCTTTTGCTATGCGAGATGGTGAACATTATGCAGAATTTAATGATGAGGGATGGTTATGTAGCTTTAAATATTCAAATGGAGAACTTGTAGAAAAAATTTTACCTCCGTTATATTTTCTTCCGGAGTTTGATTCAAATAGTGTGCTTTCAGATTTTGAATTCAGTCCTGATGAAAGTAAGATTTTACTGTTTGTCAATTCAACTCCACTTTATAGGCATTCAAGATTAAGTGATGTCTATATTTTTAATCGAGATGCCAACATAATAGAGATTCTTGATAAAGACTCTAAAATAAGACATGCAGAATTTTCACCTGATGGAGAGAAAGTAGTTTATATTAAGGATAATAATATCTTTATAAAATACCTGAAAGAAAAATCAACAGAACAAATTACCTCAGATGGTAAAATAAATGAAATAATAAATGGATTACCTGACTGGGTTTATGAAGAAGAATTCGGAATTTCTGATTTCGTCGTCTGGAGTCCTGATAGCAAATATATCGCATTTTTAAGATTTGATGAATCTTCTGTAAAGGAATATCCATTAATAAAATATAATGATGTTTATCCCAAGTTATTCACTTATAAATATCCAAAAGCAGGTGAAGATAATTCTGTTGTTTCTCTTTTTTATTATGATACTGAAAATAAATTGAAGGAGGAAATTAATTTAGGTGATGATAAAGATTTTTATATACCTGTATTAAAATGGACAAACTCGCCTTTTATTTTTTCTTTTGTAAAGTTAAATAGATTGCAAAATAAATTTGACTTATTTCACTTTGATATCAGAAAATCTGAAGTAATAAAAATTCTTACAGAAGAAGATAAATATTATATAGATGAAACATACGAAGTATGGTATTTAAAGGATAATAGTTTCATTTTAAGAAGTGAAAGAGATGGCTATATGCATTTGTATTTTTATAATTCTGATGGTACCATAAGAAATCAAATAACCAAGGGGAACTATGAAGTAAAAGAAATTTTAGATATTTATGAAAAAGAGAAAAAAATATTTTTTATAGCAAATGAATTTTCTCCTTATGATTATTGCGTTTTTTCGATTGATTTTGATGGTAACAATAAATCTTTGCTCTCAGAAAAATACGGGAATAATACTATTAGTTTTAGCAAAACTTATAAATATATAATATATTCACATTCAGATATTAATACCCCTGTTAATATTTCAATATGTGATTATAAGTTCAATAAAATTAGAAATGTTGTTAATAATAATTTTTATTCTGAAGTAATGAAAGAATATTGCTTTCCTAAAAAAGAATTTTTCAAATTTAGAAATAGAGATAATATTGAATTAAATGGGTGGATGATGAAACCAGCTGACTTTGATAAAAACAAGAAATATCCTGTCCTGTTTTATGTTTATGGCGGGCCTGGGTCAAATACTGTATTGAATACATTTATAAATTTTGGTGATATGTGGGCAAGATTTTTATCTCAAAATGGGTATATAATAGTTAGTGTGGATGGAAGAGGTACAGGAGGGAGAGGGGCTGAATTTAAAAAGTGTACTTATATGAGACTTGGAATTCTTGAAACTCAAGACCAGATTGATGCTGCAAAATATGTCTCTTCACTTGATTTTGTCGATAAGTCAAGAATTGGTATCTGGGGATGGAGTTTTGGAGGGTATATGGTTTGTATGTGTATGACTTCGGATGAAAATATTTTTAAAGCAGGTATTGCAGTTGCTCCAGTAACTGATTTCAGATTTTATGATAATATTTATACAGAAAGGTTTATGAGAAAACCAGTTGAAAATCCTGTTGGTTATTTTAATGGTTCTCCCATAAATTTTGCAGATAAATTGACTGGAAAATTGCTTTTAATACATGGCTCTGTTGATGATAATGTTCATTTGCAAAACACCTTACAGTTTGCTGAAAAACTTGTTAATGCAAAAAAGCAATTCGATATGCAAATTTATAACAATAAGGAACATAGTATATTAGGAAAAACAACAAGGTACCATCTTTTTAAAAAAATGTCAGAATTTATTTTTAATAATCTTTAGTAATGAATTAAGTTATATTATTCCGAAGGTTTGTTTAGGTCTTCCTCTTTGGGAGTAGAATTTAATGCCTCATTTATATCTTTTTGAATTTCATCTTTTGCTTTTCTGAACTCCCTTAACCCCCTACCTAAACTTTGCATTAATTCAGGTATTTTTTTGGGACCAAATAGGATAAGAATTATTATTATTATAAATATTAATTCTTGCGTTCCTAATCCAAACATAAAATAAATTATTTGATAAATATTATAACTATATTAATTTCATTTATCAATTAATTTAATATTTCTGTTTTTTTAATTAATAACTTTTTTGTTATTTATGGAATTTATTGATATTATTAAATTTTTATTATTATTATATTTCTTTTTTATGGAAGATGCCCGAAAGACAGTATTGGTCGCTATGAGTGGGGGAGTGGATTCGTCTGTTGCTGCTTATTTGATGAAAAAAAATAATTTTAATGTAATCGGTGTAACTTTTAAGACTTGGGAATTTGAGGGTTCAACCTCAAAAAAGTCAGGCTGTTGTTCACTTGAAGCTTTCTATAGAGCTCGAAATGTAGCTGAAAAATTAGGAATAAAACATTACGCTTTTGACTTTACAGAAGAATTTAGGAATAAAGTAATAAATGATTTTATTTCAGAATATTTTGCAGGAAGAACACCTAATCCCTGTGTTGTGTGTAATAAATATATAAAGTGGGGTATGTTACTTGAAAAAACAAAATTTATGGGTGTAGATTTTTTTGTTACGGGTCATTATGCGAAACTAAAGAATTTAGAGAATGGTAGATATACAATTTCAGTATCAAAAGATAAAAGAAAGGATCAATCTTATTTTCTATGGGTATTATCACAGGAAGCATTATCAAAATCTTTGTTTCCTAATGGTGATTTTACAAAAGAAGAGATAAGAGAAATTGCACGAGAGTTGAACCTGAAATCCGCAGATACTCCTGATTCACAGGAAATATGTTTTATCCCGGATAATGACTATAATGCATTTTTATTAAAATCTGGAAATGAAATTAAAGAAGGGGATATCGTTTATAAAAATAAAATAGTTGGTAAACATAAAGGATATCCTTTTTACACGATAGGTCAAAGGAGAGGTTTAAATTTATCATTAGGGTTTCCTGTTTATGTAAAAAGAATAGATGCTAAAAATAATATAGTATATGTTGATAAAGAAGAAAATTTGTTTACAAAAGAGTTTTTTGTTAACAATATAAATTTTCTTTCTCTCGATAGTTTAAATAGTTCCTTTGATGTTATCGCAAAAGTAAGATATAAAGATCCCGGGACACCGGCAACTATAGAACAAATTAAAGAAGATACGATAAAAGTTATTCTGAAAACCCCTAAAAAGTCCATTACCCCAGGTCAGTCTGCTGTTTTTTATGTAGATAACGATATTTTATGTGGGGGTGTAATAATGTGAATTATGTTATAAAATTTGTCTTTGAAAAATGATTTTATAAAATTAATTTTGAATGTAAAATTTTGTAAGTAAATGATTTTTAGAATAGTAATGTTAATTTTATGAAAAATCTTTTTATTATCGAATTTGAAAACATTAATTTATTTAATAAAAGTACTACCCAAAAGTTTCCACTTAGTTCAGCCTCTACTAAAAACCAGTTCTAAAAATATATTTCTGCAACCATCCAAATTTTTTACTAAATATTTTTCGTAACATTAATCAAAACTTTTTAAGGGAATGGAAGAAGATAAAGCAAAAATTTTAACAGAAGTTTTAGACAATATGCCCGTAATTATTATCATATTGGATTTTAAAGGCAATATTATTTATATTAATTTTAAAGGGTGTGAAATACTTGGGTACGAGAAATCAGAAATTGAAAATAAGAGAAGAATATTTGATATTAATTCAAATATTGACAGAAAAAAATTTAAAGAAATTTATAATAAATTAAATAAAGATAAAATTTATGAACAAAAAATCCAATTCATCAAAAGTAATAATACTAATATATCATTATATGCAAGAATGAATATTTTTATTCAGGAGGACAACGAATATGTAATATTACTTGCAGCTGATGAATCTCAAATTAAGAGTTGGTATTTAAATATAGAGAAAAATTTGTATAGATATCAGCAAATTTTTTCCAAGAGTATGGAAGGTATGTGTTATCTGAATTTTGAAAAACCAATTAATATCAAAATGGACCCATGGAAGCAGATTAAAGAAATTTATAAATTCGGATATATATCCGATTGCAACGAGGCTTTCGCAAAAATGTATGGCTACAATACTCCTGATGAAATTATTGGTACAAAATTAATAGAAATTCATAACGGTGATAGCAATGAAATTAATTTACAAGCATTTCTTGATATGTTGAATAATAATTATGTTCAACTTGGGGTAGAAACAGAAGAAGTTGATAAGAATGGACAAAAAATTTATTTTTCAAATAATTCATTTGGCATTATCAAAGATGACCATTTAATAGGAATTTGGAACACTCAGATAGATATCACTCATAGAAAAAAAATAGAAAAATTACAAAATGCAGTATATAAAATAGCAGAAGAAACCCATAGGGTAAAAAATTTAGACGAACTATTTAAATCTATTCACAATATTGTTTCTTCATTAATGCATGGGAAGAATTTTTATATTGCATTATATAATAATGAAACTGGTATGTTGGAGTTTCCATATTTTATTGATGAATATGACGATTTTATGCCGCCCAAAAAATTTGGGAAAGGATTAACAGAATATGTTATAAGAACAGGCTTACCTCTGTTAGCGACACCTGAAAGATTTAAAAGTTTATTGAGTTCGGGGGAGGTTGAACTTATTGGAGTTGATTCTGTTGATTGGTTAGGTGTTCCGCTTAAGATAGAAGATAAAACAATTGGTGTTCTTGCTGTACAATCATATACAAAGGGTATTAGGTATACTTTAGAGGATTTAAATATTCTCTCTTATGTATCAGACCAGGCAGCAATGGCAATAGAGAGAAAAATGTCTGAAGATGCTTTAAGATTGAGTGAAGAAAAATATAGAAATTATATAGATCAAAGCCTTGAAGGAATTTATTTAATTAAATATGAAGTTCCAATTGATACATCATTACCTGTTGAAGAACAGGTTAGACTAATTATCAATCATGGTGTTTTAACTGAATGTAATGACTTAATGGTAAAGATGTATGGTTTTGATTCTAAAGAGGAATTAATTGGGAAAAAATTAATTGATTTATATGGTGATGATGAAAGTGGTAAAAATATAGAAGCAAATGTACAATTTATAAAAAATGGATATAAAATTCAAAATATTGAAACCTATGAAATAAATAAAAAAGGAGAAAGAATCTGGTTCCTTAACAATGTTGTTGGCATAATACAAAATGGAAAATTAGTTTCAAATTGGGGCTCACAGATTGATATTACAGAGAGGAAAAAAGCAGAAGCAGAGAATTTGTATTTACAGAATTTATTCTCATCAATATCAAAAGCTGAAGAATACTTAATTGTTGAAGAGAATTTAAACGACGGTATTTCAAATGCTCTTCACGAAATTGGAAATACTACAAAAGTAAATAGAATAAATTTGTTTGAAAATGTTACATATTACGAAACACGAGAAGAGTATATGAATAAAATTTGCGAGTGGTGTTCCGAGGATAAATATGAGTTAATAAATAATCTATCATATCAAAGTATCCCCTACAAAACAAATTTAGACCAATGGTTCAAACAGCTCTCCTCAGGGGATGAAATATATGGAACAATAGATACATTTGATAAGAACATAAGAGAGTATTTAGAACCTCAAAACATTAAATCTTTATTAATTCTTCCTATTTTTATTGATGATAGATTCTGGGGCTTTTTAAGCTTTGAAGATTGTGAAAATAAAAGGCAGTGGTCCAAAGCAGAAATAAATGCATTAAAAATTTTTACTAACTCAATTGGTGGAATAATAAAACAAAGAAAATCTGAAAATGAATTGCGGGAAAAAGAATCCGAAATTACCGCGATAATTTCTGCTCTTCCTGATATGATTTTTGTTTTTAATAAATCTGGTGTGTATTTAGATGTTTATGCAACAGATAAAGAACTTCTGGTATTACCAAAAGAAAAATTAATTGGTCAAAGATTTCAGGATATTTTCCCCAAAAATATTGTACCAGAGATTGAAAAGAAATTTGAAAAAGCTTTTAAAGAAAAAAAGATACAATTTTATGACTATTATCTTGATTTACCAGTTGGGAGAAGATACTTTGAAACAAGATTAAATTGTTTTGATAATGATAAAATTCTTGCAATCGTTAGAGATGTAACAGAGAGAAAAAGAGTTATGGAAGAATTAATAGATGCAAAAAATAAAGCAGAGGAAATGAGTCGGGTTAAAACTAATTTCCTTGCAAATATGAGTCATGAGTTAAGAACCCCTCTTCACGGAATTCTTGGATTTGCCCAAATTCTAAATGAACTTACAGAAGATTTATATTTAAAAGAAATTGGAAATACAATTTACAATAGTGGTAAAAGATTAATGAATACTTTAAATCAAATTCTTGATTTATCTCGAATAGAAGCAAACAAAGTCAACATAAATTTTTCAAAGGTAGATGCAAAAAATCTTATAACTGAAGTTGTAAAATTGTATGAACAATCAGCAAAGAATAAAAATCTTTATCTCAAAACAAAATTTCATTCAAATGAAGTAATAATTATTACAGATGAAAGGATATTGACCGATATTTTAAACAACCTGATAAATAACGCAATAAAATTTACAAATGAAGGTGGAGTAATAGTAGAATCTGGAAAGATGAATGATTTTTTCTTTATTAATGTGGTCGATACTGGTATAGGTATTCCTGAGGAAAAATTTGATTTGATATTTCAAGAGTTCCGTCAGGAAAGTGAAGGATTTAGCAGGAGTTTTGAAGGAACAGGTTTAGGTTTATCACTTGCAAAGAAATTTACTGAGCTTCTCGGTGGAGAGATAAAAGTTAATAGTACTGTAAGTAAGGGGTCAACATTCACAGTGAGATTTCCTCAATTATTTGATATTGTAAAAGGAGAAGAAGAAGATATTGAGTTAATAACTGAATCAATGCAAAAAGAAACTAAACAAGAAATAAAGAAAAATATTCCTGTCACCAAAAAGGAGAAAAAAAGCTTGAAAAGAATACTTCTTGTTGAAAATGATTTTGCAAGTATTGAATTAATAAAACTTTTTCTAAAGGAAAAATTTAAAATAGATATTGCTTATAGTGCTGTAGAAGGATTGGAAAAGGTTAACAGTTTTGAGTATGATATAATACTAATGGATATTAACCTTGGAACCGGTATGACAGGCACTGAATTGACAAATAAAATAAGAAGTATTAAGAAATACAAAAACAAACCAATTGTTGCTATGACTGCATTTGCTATGGAAGGCGATAAAGAGGAATTTTTAAAAGCTGGATGCTCGCATTACATTTCAAAACCTTTTACAAAAGAAGAACTTTTAGAATTGCTTGAGAATATAATTACGAGCTAATATTATTTATATATAACATCAAATTTTTTCAAAGTAATTAGAAATTATAAACCTAATCTTGAATCCCTTTTCATTGCATTGATTATATTTTGTATATGAGTATTGAGGTCAAGATTAATTTCTTCTGCACCTTTTTTAATGTCTTCTCTGTTTACATTTCTTGCAAATGCTTTATCTTTCATTTTTTTTATTACACCTTTTACTTCTACTTCCTGTAAACCCCCAGGTTTCATTAAAGCATATGCAGTAACCAGACCAGTTATTTCATCACAAGCAAAAAGGTATTTTGAAATCAAAGAATCTCTTGGGATATTTGTTCTTTCAGGGTATGCATGAGACAGAATAATATTTATAAATTCATCATCATAACCTGCTTCCCTTAAAATCGGGACGGAAGTGTTTGGATGAGTATCAGGATACATTTCCCAATCCAAATCGTGTAAAAGTCCTACCTCTCCCCATTTTTCTATATCTTCATTTAGCATTTCAGCATAATATTTCATACAGGATTCCACTGCATAACAATGTTTAATTAGATTTTCATTCTTTATGTAATTTCTAAGTAATTCTTCAGCTTTCATACTTAATGGAACTTTATATATTTAATATTTGTATAATTTAATATAAATTACAACTTAAATGCTTTCTTAAAATAAAAAAATATGAAAGGAAACAAAATGGCAAAAAAAATTCTTTTTGTTGTATTTCTCGTTACAACAATTTTTATTCTAAACAGCAATTCTTTTTCTCAAACACTCTATTTCTGTGAGGGCGTTGACAAAAAGGGAAATCCTATCAACGAAAGTCAAACTTTCTACATTCCAAGTGGAGGTGGGTATCTTTACTTTTTAGTGCATGTTCCTTACGATATTAGTTGTGAAACTGTTTATTATGATATTTATGAGGTTGATAATTATTATAACGAAACCTACAATACAACTATCACACAGGAAGATTTGAACCCAAGCTGGAACTGGTTTTGGAAAAAAGTTACTTTCTATACGCCGGGATATTATCATATTTATGTAAGAGATTGTTATGGTTATAATATTACATCATCTTATCTTGATATATATTATCAGTAATTAGTTTCTTTTAAACCGGATATTAAAGTAGTGCTCTTTTGATACTCTTTATATCCGGTTTTATTATTCCCCTGTCAGTTATTAATGCTGTTACAAAACGTGATGGGGTTATATCAAATCCAAAATTTTTTGCTCTACTTTCTTCAGGCGCTATTAATATTTTTTTAAATCTTTTTTCATATCCCATAATATATTTTACTTCATCCTCATCTCTTTCCTCAATATTGATTTCTTTTAAGGCATCTTTAATTTCTAAATCAAAAGAACTAACAGGTAGGGCAACATAAAACGGTATTTTGTTATCTTTTGCAGCGAGAGCAGTTTTATAAGTACCAATCTTATTACATACATCTCCATAAAGTGTAGTTCTATCAGAACCGACAATAACTAAGTCAACCAATCCTTTTTGCATTACATATCCGCCAGCATTATCTGTTATTATTGTATGTGGAATATTATTTTGCAAAAGTTCCCACGCAGTTAATTTTGAGCCTTGATTTCTTGGCCTTGTCTCTTCTACCCAGATGTGTAACTTTATTCCTTCTTCCTTTGCTAAGTATATTGGTGCGAGAGCGGTCCCATAATCTATGCATGCAAGCCAACCTGCATTGCAATGTGTTAGTATATTTATTGTTTTATAATTTTTTTTCTTATAAAATTCTTTTAATATTTTAAGACCGTATTGACCTATTTTATAGCTTGATTGCTCTTCTGATTTTAATATTAAATTTGCATTATGAAAAACAGCATTTAGTTTTTCTTTTATTTTTGATTCTGAATTATATACTTCGAGTGATTTTTTTACCGCATTTTGAAGATTAACGGCGGTTGGGCGAGATTTTAATATTTCATCCGATTTACTATATATATAATTATTCAGTTTTAATTTAGAATATCCTTTGTTAATACCTTCTTTTATCGCAAAATAAATCCCAAAAGCACCAGCAACTCCTATTATCGGTGCTCCCCTCAAGGTCATTTTTTTTATTGCATTAATAATTTCATCTGAACTCTTTAAAGAAATAACTTTAAATTTATATGGTAATAAATTTTGATCAATAGTTCTTAAAATCCCATTTTTATCAAGCCATATAGTTTTATAATGTCTTCCGTTTACCAGCATCTATCAATTTTTTTGGTACTTCTTCTTTTGCATTTCTATAATTTCTTTCAGGTTTTTAGGATATGCCTGTACATTAAACCCGTAATTTAGTTGCTCTTCCATTCTGCAGGACCAAACGAGTTTCCCATTCCATATTGTTATATCTGGGCAACCGTCACACATATTCTGCCTTCCGTCTTCCATTATGTCTATCGGTTGGATTATCATAATTGATTGTGTATACAGTTTTCGGAAGAGATTTATTGGGTTGCGAAAATACTTAAAGAAAATTTTCCTTAGTTTTTTGTCAAAAGCACCAAGTAATAATAATGAGCGCCCTTTTGCTTGCATTTTAGGAGTTGTGTATGCAAGGTATTTTCCTTTAAGTAAATGGTGAAAAGTTTGAATTATTTCAATCCCTTTGCTACTCATATATCCATAAGTTTTTCTTTTATTGGCTATCTTTATTGATAGTAACCATTTGAAGGATTCCGGATCACTTGTTCCATTTAAATATCCACAACTATCAAATTCGGGGTCATCTTTTTTTATTAACTCGTAAACCTCTTCAGCTTTTATATCTTTTACATCTTCAGGTTGAATATTATAGACCAATTCATCTGTATTAATGGAAACGGGACCAATATAAAAATCGAAAAGATTATTATTTGCCATTCTATATAAAATAAATACCATAACCTGAACAATATCAATATTTTCTTCTGCCCATTTTACCATGCCGGGTATGTATTGCAATGTATCACGGTAAACTGTTGAATTAAAGGAACAGGATATGTTCCCAACTTCACTTAACATTTTTGCATAATAGTATCTTAATTCGTTCAGTTGAAGTTCATTTGCATCTTTCCAACCGGGACGTCCTTGTTTACTGTCTATATGGAATGTAAAACCAAATACTCCTGCTTTTTTTAGCTCTATAAGAAATTCTTTTGTTAATGCATAACCATTTGTGTTGATTATAGGTTTTAAGTCGTATGACTTAATTTCTTTTACTATATCAATAATGTTTGGATGTAATAAGGGTTCACCACCGGCAATGGAAATTCCATCTGTTTTTCTATACTTATTTAATAATCTAATTTCCTCTTTCACTTCTTCAAATGGTTTGTGACCATCTTTTTCATTTTTTCTATAGCAACCAAGACAGGCAAGGTTACATTTTGATGTTGGTTCTAACCAGGTTATAGAATTGTCTGTGAGATTCCATGGTAATCTATAATAATTTTGATGATTCAATTTAATCATAGCCTACATCATTTTTTTAATTTTAAAATTAATAATTTCTTAAAATTTTATTTTATGTTTTTATAAATACTTTCATTTAAAATAAATTTACATTAAATTTAATTTAATTTCAAGTGGAGGTTTTATGGAAGGAAATTTTACATTTGAAAGGTTAAAAGAATATTTTAATAAAAGATTATTAATCGGTAATAAGAATTTCAGTGAAAAGGGATTTATTACAAATCCTTTTATTACTATTTCACGCGAAACCGGTGCAGGAGGAATCACAATTGGAGAAAAACTGGTATCATACTTAAATCATTATGATAAACAAAGAAAAAGTGACTGGGCTCTTTTTGATAAAAATTTGTTAGAAAGGGTTAGTGAAGATCATAAACTTTCCTCTGATATTATTAATTTAATCCCCGAGAAAAAAATCCCGGAACTTCAAAGTCTTATTGAACAGTTTTTTGGTTTGCATCCCCCGATGTCTGAAATAAATCAAAAAGTCAGTCGCACTATATTTCGACTTGCCGCAATGGGATGTGTTGTTATTGTAGGGAGGGGTGCAAATATTATTACAAGAAAGTTTAAAACAGGATTGCATATCAGGTTAATCTCCTCTATGGAAAAAAAGATTGAAAACATAAGGAATATTTTTAACCTTGATAGAATTAATGCTATTAAGTTTATAAAAAAAGAGGATAAAGACAGAGAAAATTATATCAAAAAGAATTTTTCTAAAGATATAAAAGACCCATCATTATATTCATTAGTTATCAATCTTTCTTATATTGATTCTGATGATGCAGTTCGCATCATAGGGGAACAGGCAATTAGAATGAGAACCGGTAATCAGCATCTGAAAAATTCTGTATAAGGAATTTGAGGTTTAGAATAAAAAAATATTTCTAACAATATTCACATATAAATAAAGCAATTTTTCACAATTAATATAAATCGTTGTATATAGAGATTTTATTTTATGTGAACTTTAAAAAAAAGCGGGCTTGCATTACTGCTTGCCCGCTAAATTCAATGTAAATTTTTATTAATTTACTTTACAAGAACCATTTTCTTTACTGAGCTGAACTCTCCTGCTGTTAGTTTATAGAAATATACTCCACTAACAAGGTCACCAGCATTGAATTCGACTATGTAGCTACCTGCTTTCTTTACTTCATTTACCAGTATGGCTACTTCTCTTCCTGTTACATCATAAATACTTAACTTTACAAATTGGTCTTTTGGTATGCTGAATCTTATTGCTGTTACAGGATTGAATGGATTTGGATAGTTCTGCGTTAATTCATAATTATCTGGTATAATATTGTTATTATTTCCAACTGAGTTAACCGAACCGCTACATCCAGCTGACGCCCACACATGATAAGGACCAGACTCATTGTAAATCACAAAGCAGCTATCACCACTGACATTTCTAAATCCTGGTTTTGGAGAAATACTACCCGTTAGTAAAAATGATGGGTTCATTTTCAAAATATTTGTTGGCCAGGCACCTGTAGTACCAGTTATTACAAGATATTGTAAACTGTCTGCACCTGAACCCCAATGTATCATAGAAAGATAAAATGTGTTGGTTGCTCTTTTTCCCATTATTTCAGGTGGATAAGTTTCAGCAGTTGTAGAGCCAAATAAGGTGGATTGGGAAAAAGAGCCAGTGAAACTAAAATCGGTGGTACGGAAATATTTTGCTCGCCAATTATTATTTGTTGAATTCCATTGTCTGAATGAGGTAATAATGACTCCGTTAGAATTTCCGTTTGTTGCAAGTTTTGCATGAGATTTTCGCATAGTGGCTTCGCTACCGCCGATAGATCCTCCTGCGCTTACACCAACATAGGGTGCATAAGCAGACATTTTTGAGAAAAATAGTTTTGTTGAATCAGGTACATTTGAATAAACAATAATTAAAGAATCATCTGAATTTAAAAACCATGCAATATCTGTGTGCAATGGGGTAGTGTGGCTTGAGCTAAACCACCAGATCTTATCCGCTTTATATGTAAAAGAAGGTGATGTTGTATAAGGATTTGAACACATTGCAAATTTTTGAGTAGTTACATTTGCAGAATCAAATGATATTGCAATATAGGTATATGCATTTGATAAATAATAAGCATTATCACTCGTTATTCTGGGGAAATAATACTTCTTTGCGGGATCATCAGCAGGCCAGCTGAAAGCATACAAAGCACCTCCAAAAGTAGGAGTGGTTATCACAGCACCTCCTGAAAACTCTTTTCCTGTACCATTGTTTGCAGTTAATCCATAAACTATCCATATATAACTGTTACCGGTACCGGACTCAATTATTTCCATATCTGCTTCATCGGTATTAAATCTATCCGTGCCTCCAAGAGTAATATTCGCATATAGACCCCAGGAGATACCATTATTGGTGGAGTAAAAAAGTCTTGCAGAGTCTGGAGAACTTGCACTACCGGAATAGAATCCAACAAATACCCAAATTTTGCCAGCGTTTGAACCGCGCATTTCAGTTGCGGTTGCCATACATTTAATTTTAGTATTTGTAAACAATTTTGTGGCATAAATTGTTGGGTTGTCTTCAAAATTATTTATCGGTGAATTTGATACATACTCAATGCTACCGTTGTAAGGTGTGTATTGAGCAGTAACTAAATTCGGAGACAATGAATTAAGTTCTTTTGTTAATCTTGCTATCTCAGCTCTATTTGATTCATTGTCCTGTTCGCGAAGGGCTTTAATCTTATAAATTAGCTCTTGTTCTCTTTCTGTGGGAACATAAGGCTTGGGTATTACAGGGTTAAGTACCCCATCTGACCTGTCTGTAATGACAGGGGGATTTGTCTCTAACGGGACGAACATAGTTTCTTGACTGTATGCTCTTACTGTTAAGACAAGCAAAAATAAAAATATGAGTTTTTTAATCATAACGCATTTCCTTTCTTTTTAATTTTTTAAATGTTTAATTGTTAAATTAAAAATCACTCTTCAATCATCCCGCCCCTCAAAAAATGTAATTTTTTCCAAATATTTACAAAGAACACAAAAAAAATCATTATATTGATTTCAATATATACATAATAAATTGCAAAGTCAAGTTTTTTTTGTAAAATCAAGAAAAAATTAATATCCCTCAATATTGACAAATGTAAGATGTATGTTAGAAATAAGTAAAAAAATTATAAAAATTCTGCATTCAAAATTTATACATTTATAAGTATATTGCATATATAAGTGTGCTTAAAAAAGTATTTGAAATGAGCCTTTGCGATGATGACAATATAGTAAGATTAAGAAAGAAAAAATCCTCTTTAGACCCTAATTATTATATAAAATATATAACAAGAATCAGTTTTTTTTCAAAAAAAATTAATTTTCTTTTATTATGTATAATTTTATTTCATTAAATGTTAAATGCCCTTTATGTGGTGGCTCATTAATGGATGAAGAAAACATGGTTGATAATCAACCGAGCATAAAACTAAAAATAAAAATAGGAGACGATTCAGGGATAATTAGATTAAGTTCAATTTATGGAAGTTACAATTATATTTGTGATTTTGAAATTAAAAAAGATTCCATTGCCACTTTCTCCTGTATGAAATGTAATGGAATTTTGAATACCGAAGAAAAATGCAGCGTTTGTAATGCTCCTATGGTATCTTTTGTCCTGGATATTGGAGGGAAGGTTGCTATCTGTTCAAGAGCTGGATGTAAGAACCATGTGGTTGAATTTGAAGATTTATCTCAAGCGTTAACTAAATTATATCAAGAATTCGGTTATCAAGCTAAGAATTTAGAACATGACTTGATTACACCAGTTGAAGAGAAAATAGCAAAACAAGAAATTGATGAGGACAAAGAAATAATTGAAACGGGAACATATCTAAATGCATACTGTCCTTATTGTAAACATAGTTTGAATGAAGAAGATATGCTAAAGCTGAAAATTATTAATGAAAAAAATGAGGAGGGATATGTATTTTTGAGCCCATATCTAAATGTATTCTCATCTAAATCAACAATCTTTTTGCAGGAGGATAAAGTAGTTAATGATATTAAGTGTTGTCATTGCGATGCAAGTCTTGTTATTAAAGATAAATCCTGTGAGCTATGCGGTTCGCCCGTTGCTGTGATTTCAATTAGTGCAAGAACTAAATTAATTAATTTCTATATATGTTCTAAAAAAGGTTGTAAATGGCATGGTTTAAGTGAGGATGATATTAATGAGATAAAATTAGAAGATAGTATGGAATGGTAATTATAAAAATTAAATTGAAAATCCTATGTATCAAATAGTAAGAAAACAGGAAATGGCAAAGGGGTCTATTATCAGGTTTGATATTCATGCCCCTAAAATAGCCCAGAAAGCCAAAGCGGGACAATTTGTCATATTAAGGGTTAATGAATTTGGAGAACGGGTTCCTATGACTATTGCCGATAAGGATGCTTTTTCAGGAACAATTACTATAATATTTCAAGTTGTAGGCAAAACTACAGCTTTGATGCGTTCTTTAAAAGAAGGTGAATTAATTCGCGATGTGGTAGGACCATTAGGTAGACCTGCTGAAGTATCTAAAATAGGGACTGTAATTATGGTTGGGGGTGGAACTGGAATTGCAATTCTTCACCATGTTGCAAAGGCATTTAAAGAAGCAGATAATTTCGTTATAGGTATTATTGGAGCAAGAGAAAAAGATTTGATAATATTAGAAAGAGAAATGCAAGCTATATGTGATGAATTGGTCGTTACTACTGATGATGGAAGCTGGGGTGTTAGAGGATTTGTAACACAACCACTTGAAAAATATCTGGAAGAAAGATATGATATAAAACTTGTTTATGCCATAGGTCCAATAGTTATGATGAAGAATGTTTGTAAATTAACTAAAAAGTATAACATCCCTACAATGGTTTCATTAAATCCAATTATGATTGATGGTACTGGTATGTGTGGAGGCTGCAGGGTTACAATCGGAAAAGAAATTAAATTCTGTTGTGTTGATGGACCTGACTTCAATGGACACGAAGTAGATTTTGATGAACTTGAAAAACGAAATTCCCTTTATTTAAAAGAAGAAAAAGATTCACTTTTATATTCTATTAGATAAAAATTAAATAACCCTTATTTATGGTAATCCAAGATGTAAAATATTTAAAGTTTAAGACATATCTTAATACCTATTGCCCACATTGTAAGAATACATTCAATTATGAGAGAAAGGAAGAAAAGTATTTAGTTTTTAAGGCAAAGTATAAAGGGGAACTTATCGATTTGAAATTAAGCCCATATTTAGATGTATTCGAAGTGGTTTCGTCAAAACCAATTGCAGAAGGTGATATTCTTGATGACTTGATTTGTCCTAAATGTAAAAATTCCTTAATTGTTGAGAATATTAGGTGTGCAGAATGTGGTTCTGCAGCAGCAGAGATGATTATTACGGCTTTTTCAAAGCTTATTCCGTTTTTTATTTGTATGAAATGTGGATGTCCCTGGCATGGATTAACTAAGGCAGATGAGAATAAGATAAAATTAAAGATTCCGAGACAGGAAATGCCGGAGCAGGACCAGAAATTAAGGGTTACAAATTATCAAGAAGTGCCCTATGGATATACTTCCGAATTAGCTGAGTTAGAGGCGGGTAGGTGTTTACAATGTAAAGAACCAAAGTGTGTTGATGGATGTCCTGTTAATATCGACATACCTGAATTTATCAGATTGACTTCGGAAGGGAAATATGATGAGGCTATAAAGAAAATTAAAGAACGAAATATTCTTCCTGCTATATGTGGTAGGGTATGCCCGCAAGAATCTCAATGCGAAGCAAAATGTATTCTTGGATTAAGAGATAAACCTGTTGCTATAGGTAATTTAGAGAGATTTCTTGCGGACTATGAGCGGAGAATGGAACTTGTCAGAATCCCGGAAATTAAAAAAAGAATTAATAAAAGAATTGCAGTAGTCGGTAGCGGACCAGCCGGTTTGACTGTTGCAGCAGATCTACAACAACTTGGATACTCCGTTACAATATTTGAAGCTTTACATGAACCTGGTGGAGTGCTGGTTTATGGTATTCCTGAATTCAGATTACCAAAAGCAATTGTGCATGCAGAAATTGATTATTTAAAACAACTTGGTGTTAAAATTGAATTAAATTCTGTTATTGGGAAAACAATTACTATACAGGAATTGAGGGAAAATTTTGATGCTGTTTTTATTGGAGTTGGTGCGGGCTTGCCTGTTTTTATGAATATTGAAGGTGAAAATTTAGGTAATATATTCTCCGCTAATGAATACCTAACAAGAATGAACTTGATGAAAGCTTATCGCTTCCCGGAATACGATACACCAAAACCTAAAGGAAATAAAGTTGTTGTTATTGGTGGTGGTAATGTGGCTATGGACTCAGCAAGAACTGCTATTAGAACAGGTGCATCAGAAGTTACAATTGTATATCGTAGGTCAAGAGCAGAATTACCCGCAAGAATTGAAGAAGTCAGACATGCTGAAGAAGAAGGAATTAAATTTATGTTGCTAACAAATCCTGTAAGATATATTGGTAATGATCAAAAGATGGTTAAGGGTATGGAATGTATTAGAATGAAATTGGGAGAACCTGATAGTTCAGGAAGAAGAAGACCTATTCCAATTGAAGGGTCTAATTTTATAATTGATTGTGACCTCGTTGTGGTAGCAATTGGTACGACTTCTAATCCTTTAATATTTCAGGATTTTCCTGAATTAAAACGAAATAAATGGGGATACATTGAAGTAAATCCAGAAACAAATGAAACTTCTGTTGAAAATGTTTATGCTGGTGGAGATATTGTTACAGGTTCTGCTACTGTAATTCTTGCTATGGGTGCTGGTAGGATAGCAGCAAATGCAATTCATAAGAAGCTTAGTGGTGAAGATTTGACTGTACAAAAAGAAAAACAGAATAATAATATATCTGTACCGGAACATGCGAATATTAATAATGAAAATAAAGAATCTTAATTATTTTATTAAATAATTTTAATTTATTATTATGAGAATAGAACGGATTAGTAAAATTGAAGATAAGGAGATTCCAAAGCAAGAAGTAGATTTAAGCCCATTAGAAGGATTAATAAAAAAATATAAATATAAAAAAGGTAATTTAATACCATTACTTCAGGGTGTTCAAAATATTTATGGTTATATTCCTGAAGAAGCATTCTATGAAATTTCAAGGCAAACAGGTTTGAAACTTAATGACTTATATGGTGTTGCAACTTTTTATGCTCAATTCAGACTTAGTCCTGTCGGTAAAAACATTGTTCGTATATGTCATGGAACTGCCTGCCATGTTCAGAATGCAACGAAAGTAACAGAGGATATATTAAATTTTCTTGAGATAAAAGATGGTGAAACTACCTCCGATGGAATTTTTACTGTTGAAACTGTTGCCTGTCTTGGTTGTTGTTCTTTAGCACCTGTAATGATGATTGGTGAAGAAACTTATGGAAAACTAACTGGAAAGAAAGCTGTTGATATAGTTAAAGAGATTAGAAGAAAAGAGGTTCTTAGTTCTAAAAAGATTGAAGAACCTTCTCAAAATTAAACATTCATAAATAATAAAACATTTCTTAAATGGATAAAATACAAGTTATTGTAGGTTTAGGTAGTTGTGGAATTGCTGCTGGTGCAGCAAAGGTTTATAGTGAAATTGAAAGAATTAAAGAAGCAGATAACTTGGATTTTGAACTGAAAAAGACAAGTTGTATTGGAATGTGTTTCAAAGAACCTCTGGTAGAGATAAAGGATGAAACAGGATCTTATCTTTATGGTGAAGTTGATACTAAAAAAATTGATGAGATTTTAGATAGTCATATTAAGAAGTTAACCCCATTTAAGGATTATCTTGTCTATTCAGATGTAATTGAAACTCCTGATAGCAAGTATTTCAAGGGGCAGGTAAAAATAGCATTAAGAAACTGTGGTTATATTGACCCTGAATCAATTGATGAATACGAAGCCCGAATGGGGTATAAAGCAATGAAAAAAATTGCGGATGAAAAAATCAGTTGTCAGGATGTAATTAAAATTGTTATGGATTCAGGTTTAAGAGGTAGAGGCGGTGGTGGATTTCCTACAGGTTTAAAATGGAAATTTGCCAATAGCTCTCCCGGCACAGAAAAATATGTAATTTGCAATGCTGATGAAGGAGACCCTGGGGCATTTATGGACAGATCTGTATTAGAAGGTGACCCACATTCAGTTTTAGAAGGAATGATTATTGCTGCATATTCAATTGGTGCAAATGAAGGAGTAATATACTGTAGGGCAGAGTACCCGCTTGCTGTTAAGAGATTGAATAAAGCAATTGAACAGGCAAGACAAAGAGGCTATCTTGGAAAAGATATATTTGGAATAGAAGGTTTTGATTTTGATATTTATGTTAAAGAAGGTGCTGGTGCGTTTGTTTGCGGTGAAGAAACTGCTCTAATTGCCTCTGTTGAAGGTGAAAGAGGTATGCCAAGAAAAAGACCCCCATTCCCTGCGGTTTCCGGATTATGGAAAAAACCTACAAATATTAATAATGTTGAGACCTACGCAAATATTCCATGGATTATTTTAAACGGTGCTGCTGAATACTCTAAGTACGGTACAGAAAAAAGTAAAGGGACAAAAGTATTTGCTCTTACAGGTAAAATTAAAAATGGTGGTTTAGTTGAAGTACCTATGGGAATTACTATTAAAGAGATTATTTATAACCTTGGTGGCGGAATAATCGGTGATAAAAAGTTCAAAGCAGTACAATTAGGAGGTCCTTCCGGTGGATGTATTCCGGAATACCTTTCTGATACAATAGTTGATTATGATTCAGTTAATGCGACAGGGGCTATTATGGGTTCCGGTGGTATGGTTGTTATGGATGAAACTACCTGTATGGTGGATGTTGCGAGATTTTTCCTTGATTTTACACAAAAGGAATCCTGTGGTAAGTGCACTTTCTGCAGAATAGGAACCAAAAGAATGCTTGAGATTTTAACAAGAATTACAGAGGGAGAAGGGAAAGAAGGTGATATCGAAGCATTAGAAACTCTTGCAAATCAGATTAAAGAAAGTTCTCTTTGTGGCCTTGGTCAGACTGCTCCGAATCCTGTGTTAACTACTATAAAATACTTTAGAGATGAATATGAAGCTCATATTAGAGATAAAAAATGTCCTGCTTTGTATTGTAAAAAATTATTGACCTATGAAGTAATTCCTGAAAAGTGTGTAGGATGTCTTGTTTGTAAAAGAGGATGCCCGGTAAACGCGATTGAAGGTGAAAAGAAACAAGTTCATTATATTAAACAGGAATTGTGTATCAAGTGTGGTGATTGTTATTCTAAATGTAAATTTGATGCAATTAAAGTTTTTTAATTTTTTGAGTAAATATATTTATAATGGAAAAATTAAATGTAATTCTTAACGGAAAGATTGTAAAAGGAATTAAGGGAGAAACAATTCTTCAATTAGCTCTTAGAAATGGTATTGATATTCCAACTTTATGTAATGATGAAAGATTGGAACCTTATTCTTCCTGTTATGTATGTGTTGTAGAGGTCGAAGGGATGAGAGGGTTACAACCATCCTGCTCGACCAAGATTGCTGAAGGTATGAAAATTACTACAAATAGCGATAAGGTAATTAAATCCCGAAAGGCTGCTCTGGAATTGCTTTTAAGCAATCATTATGCTGATTGTGTTGCCCCCTGTAAATTGACCTGTCCTGCAGGGGTAGATGTGCAGGGTTATATTGCTCTTATAAATAAAGGTTTATATAGCGAAGCGGTTAGATTAATAAAAGAAACTAACCCTTTACCTGCTATTTGCGGTAGAGTTTGCGTAAGACCCTGCGAGGTTGCATGTAGAAGAAATTTAGTTGAAGGGGTTGGAGTTGGAATTGATTATCTGAAAAGATATGCAACAGATAAAGATTTTGAAAGTGAGAATGATTACATACCAGAAATAAAACCTGCAACAAATAAAAAAGTATGCATTATTGGTGCAGGTCCCGGTGGATTAACTGCGGCGTATTATTTAGCAATTGAAGGTCATACTGTTGAAATTTTTGAAGCTAATCCGTTTCCGGGAGGAATGCTAAGATATGGAATACCTCCATATAGATTACCAAATGAAATAATAGATAAAGAAGTAGAGAATATTTGTAAACTTGGTGTTAAAATTCATTATCAAAAAAGATTAGGTGCTAATTTAAGTTATAAAGATATTAAAAATAATTATGATGCTTTTATTCTCGCAATAGGTTCTCAGTCTGGTACCAGAATTGGTTGCGAGAATGATAATGCAGAGAATGTATTTTCTGGTATTGATTTTTTGAGAAATATGGAACTGACAGGTCAAAGATATGATTTTACAGGCAAGAAAGTTGCTGTGATTGGTGGCGGAAATACAGCGATGGATTGTTGCAGGACTGCTGTAAGATGTGGAGCAGATAAAGTATATATAATATATCGTCGGACTGAAAATGAAATGCCCGCAAACAAAATAGAGATTCACGAATCAAAACTTGAAGGAGTAGAGTATTTATTCTTGACAGCCCCAGCTAAAATTAATCTTGATGAATCCGGTAAAGTTAAATCTCTTACCTGTTATAAAATGAAGCTCGGTGAGCCTGATGCATCTGGAAGAAGGAGACCAATTAAAATTGATGGTTCGGAATTTGAAATAGAACTTGATTATATACTCGCTGCAATAGGGCAAAGAACAAATGTTGATTTTATTAATGATATTAATGATAATTCAGAAGAAAAATTAGTAATAAATAAATGGGGAGATATTGAGGCAGATAAAAACACTTTAAGAACCTCAATAAAAAATATATTTGCTGCTGGCGATTCCGTTACAGGACCGGCCACTTTAATTGAAGCAATTGCACAGGGTAGGAAAGCAGCTCGCAGTTGCCATCAATATTTATATGGCGAAGAAGTTAAAGGGGAAGATTTTGAATTTATAAGCAGGAAAGATAATTTTAGAAAACAATTACCGGAAGAATATAAAGATAGATATAAACATCAGTTAAGGCAAGAAATGCCCACTTTACCACCTGAGAAGCGTAAAAATTTCGATGAGGTTGAATTGGGTTATACCGATGAGATGGCATATAGAGAGACACTTAGATGTCTTGAGTGTGGGTGCTCTGAGTATTTTACCTGCGAATTAAAGAAATATTCTACAGAATATAAGGCAGAACAATATAAACTTGGTGGTGAATTTAAAACATATGAAATTGATTTCAGGCATCCATATATAGAAATAGATAACAATAAATGTATTTTGTGTTCAAGATGTATTAGAATTTGTAAAGATGTAGTAGGTGCAAATGCTTTAGGTCTTGTCAACAGAGGTTTTGATACATATGTGGCACCAAGTATGAATAAAAAACTTCTTGATACTGATTGTGAATCTTGCGGTTTATGTATTTCAACCTGTCCAACTGGTGCGATAACGGAAAATGTGAAATTCAAACCTGGTCCGGTAAAATTATCCGATTATGAAACCATATGTAATTTTTGTTCTATAGGTTGTGAGATTAAGTTACATCATATAAATGGATATTATATGAAAGTTACAGGGGCACCCGGTGTGATTAATAAAGATACTAATATTTGCAGATTTGCAAAGTTCGGGTATCACTATTTGAATGATAAATCGAGAATTTTAAAACCCCTGTATAAACATAGAGGACAATTCAAAGAAATTGATTTTGAAACTGCATACAAGATAATATATGATAAAATTAAATCTGTTTTACCAGATGAAAATGTTTTCTTTGCTGGAGCAAGACTTTCAAATGAAGAATTATATCTCATTCAAAAATTTGCTCGAGCTGCTGTTAAGACCAACAATATAAATAGCTTTCATTATTTAAATAGGGGAAATGGTTATTTCTATGATAATTATTTGAATGTCCCATTTGAGCAAATTCAAGGTGCTGGAAAAATATATCTAATTGGTTCAGAAATTAATTATGAGAACCCCGTCGTTAGTTATCTTATAAATAATACTCGCTCAAAGAATAAAACTTTGTTTGAGGTTGTTACAACGAATGAAAATAGTTCCTTACTTAAGCGTGCTGACAGGGCTTTAATTGTGAAATCTTATTACCATTTTATTAAGGCAGTTATACATTATTTACTTAGCCATAATCGAGAGAATAGAATTTTTATTGATGACCACACAGAAGGTTTTGAGGATTATAAAAAATTAACACTATTTGAAGATTATAATGCTCTTTTAAAGAATTCTGGTGTATTTTTCGAAAAAAGGTTAATGGAATTTGCTGAAGGTTATAATCTTGAGCAAAAAGCAATAATTATCTTTTCAGAAAAACATCTTTCCTCTAATACTGTTAAGGAATTATATAACCTTGCTATAATTACCGGAAAATTAGGGAAAATATCAAGCGGGTTAATTGCTTTAAAAGAAAAGAATAATTCTCAGGGACTTTTTGATATGGGTATTACACCTGCTTATGGTGTAGGTGGAAAGGATATAGTTAATGATGAAGAATTTATTACAAAGTTGAAAAAAGTATGGAACATATCTCAGATTCCTGTTTCCGTGAACGAAGATTTATTTGATTTTATTTCTAAAGGTAATGCAAAGAATATGTTTATATTTGGGGAAGACCCTGTTGGATGTGCTGTAGAAAAAGATAAAATTCTTGAATTGTTTAATAAAACTAATTTCAAAGTAGTTCAGGACTATTTTATGACTGAGACTGCTGAATTAGCCGATTTAATTTTGCCTGCCTCACTTCCTCAGGAGAGTGGTGGTAGTTATACTAATACACAGAAATTTATTTTACATTTTGACAGGGAGATTGATCCATTTATTGAAAGGAGAACATTTGAACAATTTATTGATTTAATGAAACTATTTGGAGTGAAAAATAAACTTGATTTAACAAATAATATAACAATTGAAATTGCTTCATTATTACCAGAAAAGCAGGAAGATGCGAAATTAAAACTTGAGCATACGACAGAAGATAATTATAACAGAATGTTTAATTATGGGTGCGATAACATAGTAAAAAGATTTGAAGAAGAGTTTTATAAATCAACAAATATTAAAATAAATTAAATAAACAAATATGGTAGATTTTAAAAATATTAATGATGTCCTTGATTTTGCAATTAAAAGAGAGCAGGAGTCGGTTGATTTCTATACAAACCTTTCTGTAAAGGCTCGCAATGAAGAGATGAAAAATGTTTTTCAGGAATTTGCAATGGAAGAAGTGAAGCATAAAGCAAGGCTTCAGAAAATTAAAGATGAGGGCATCTTAGAAATATCCGATGAAAAAGTTCAGGATTTAAAAATTTCTGATTACACTGTCAATATTACACCAAGTCCCAATATGAGTTATGAAGAAGCCTTAATATTAGCAATGAATAAGGAAAAAGCTGCTTATAAACTGTATATGAAACTTTCTACACGAGTTGATAATGCTGATTTAAAGGAAGTTTTTCTTTCTCTTGCTCAGGAAGAGTCAAAACATAAATTGAGATTTGAGATTGAATACGATGAATATGTTTTAAGGGAAAACTAAAAATTTAATTTGTTGATTTGCAATTTTTTATTTCTCTTCTTATTTAGGAAAAAGCTATCAGTGTTTGTGGGGTCTATAGTGTGAATGTATATGTTTGTGGGATATCCCGTTATGTATATGCGTGTGTTCGTGTATTAAATTTACTTTTAATAATAATTCTTCATTATTAAGTATTTCATCTGCTTTCCCGATTATCTCAACTTTGTGTTGTTCGTTCATTACACACAACTTTGGTTTTAGGTCATCTATCAATCCAAGGTCATGTGTGGAAAAAATTATTGTTTTTCCTGCTTTATGAAGTTCATTAATTATTTCTACTAAAAGTCCCTGTGTTTTAGGGTCAAGTTCAGAAGTTGGTTCATCTAATAATATTACTTCTGGATTTAAAACTAATACAGAAGCGATAGCGACTTTTTTCTTTTCTCCACCTGAAAGGGAAGAAATAGCGCGTCCAAGCAAGGGAGTTATATTCATTAATTCTGCGACCTGCTCGATTCTTTCCTTTATCTCTTTCTCCTGCATTGAGGTTTGCAGGAGACCAAACGATAATTCTGCAAATACATCAGAACAAAACAGTTGAGTATCGGAATCTTGAAAAACAAGAGCATTTGTAGTACGAAATTTTCTTACAAAATCTGAATCTTTAAATTTTTTCTCATTAATTTCTTCACCTCTATATTTTAAAATTCCGGTCTTGGAAAAAATCAAACCATTAAGTATGTACATCAGGGTTGATTTTCCGCATCCATTAACACCGACAAAAGCAAAAATTGAATTTTCTTCTATCTTTAAAGAAATATCTTCTAATGCAACAATATCATTTGAATATTTAAAAGAGATATTTTTTAAATCATATAAAATTTTATCTGAATTCATATATTATTTATTCCTCTGCTTCTGAGGGCTAAAGAAATATCATAAAATTTTTCTTTTGTTTTCTTGTAAAGTAGAAACGCCCTTGAACCTGTTATTTCATATAATTGAGATTTTTTTGGCTCTGTAAACAATCGGCTTCTTAAAGAAAAGTAGTATTTCTCTACCGTTCTTGAAAAAATTAAAATATATTTTTGGGTAATCAGTAATATTGTTCTTATTGCAGTTGGTATACCTAATACCTTTAGTGAGTTAATAATTTTTTCAATTGGTTCACTTTGAAGAATTAACATAGAAATAGTTATAGAGTTGAAAACCCTTAAAGTAATTAAAAATGTTATTTTTATGCCTTCTTTGGAGATAAATATTTTGTCAGGAATTTTATAAATCCAGAATTTATATTCCTTGTTCAGTTGGATTAAATTTATTAGCTCTTCACCTTTTGTTATTAAATTAATTGAAGCTGGTAAAGAAAGTAAGAAACCTAAAAGAATCGTTGGGTAAATAATTTTTTTTATATAACTCCAGATAATATTTTTTTCTTTTAGCTGAATTAGAAAAACAAGATTAAGAGAAATTAAAAATCCTGAAATTATTAACTGATATTCTATTGTGTTTGAAAGAGAAATTATTATTAGTATTAAAGTTAAACAAATTAATTTTACTTTTGCAGGGATTATATTTAAATAATTTTTTTTACTTGATATTGTTGTATTATCAAAATACATCTTTAAAATACCCGAGGTTTTGATTAAACCTTTATCGACAAATTTTAATTTGAATCTTTTTTTTGAACTATGAGATAAGTCAGGTTTATCAGAAATATTTTTGGATTTATTTTTCTGAAGGATATATTTGTTAAAATTATTATCCCTGCAAAGAAAATCAGGAAGTTTCACTTGCATTTTTGTATAATTTAAGAATCAACCTCAATAGAAAATATATTATTATTGAACCAAGCAATGCTGAAAGTATATAAGAAATTATTTGCAAACTTAATGGTAAATCCTCTCCAAATAAGTTTGTATAATCAGAGAATAATGATTTCCATAAGGAAGATAATTTTTCCATACCTTTTGGAATAAACCCCTTCATTTTTTCAACGGTTTCAATATCCCACTCTCCCCACGCATCACCAGCATTAAATAAATATGGTAATAATATTCCCAACGGGCTTAATATTATAAGAATCAACAACCAAATTAATAATTTTTTCTGGAATTTATTCACGCTCTAAAATTTAATTATTTTCTTTTATACTATAAATAGATTCCGGTTCATATTTTAGAAAATAACTTAAAATAGCCATTGTAATTAACCCTTCTGCTATTGAGAAAATAAGTAGATGTTCAAGAGCCATAACAGGAATTGATATACTCAGAGGATATGGTGCGTAAAGTGGAGTACCATCTTCTGAATGAGCAATCAGAGGTTGAATCCCCAGTTCTATTGCAGTTAAAACAGCTGCTATTGTTAGTCCAAAATATCCTGCAAGGAATGAACTTATTTGTATCCTTATTTTTGATTTTGAATTTCCTATAGAAAGTTTAAAAATGATATAGGATACAAAGGGCATAACCACAGCCATATTAAAACAATTTGCACCAATAGCAGTAATACCGCCATCACCAAAAAGTAATGCTTGAATAACTAAAACAACACTAACGGAAATAACAGCAACCCAGGGCCCAAGAATTATTGAAATTATTGCAGCTCCGACCGCATGCCCTGTTGTTCCGCCGGGAATTGGTATATTAAACAACATTATTAGAAATGAGAAAACTGCACTCATTGCAATGTATGGTATGTATGTAGAAGTGAGTACTTTTTTTATTTTTTTTATAGCTATGCCCCAGAAAGGAACCATTATTCCATACAAAGGAATGTATGTTTGTGGGCTCAAATAACCATCTGGTATATGCATATTATTTATTTTAAAAAAAACCCGGATGAAAATTCCGGGTTTTTATTAATTGTTATTTTCAAATCTATTATCTTCCTATTTCATCAAGTCTAAGTTTCTTAGCCATAAGTTCTTCCTTTGTTTCCTTATGGTCTTCGTCCATAACTATTGCTTCCGTTGGACATGCAGGAATGCATTGAGGTTCATCATAGAATCCCACACATTCTGTACATTTGTCCGGAACAACGTAAGTATAGTCATTTGAAAGTGGTTCATGTTCTTCGCCTCCGAGGACCCAGGGAACTCCTGCCTCATATATTGCATTATTGGGGCATTCTGCTTCACAGGCTCCACAGGCGATACATTCATCTGTTATCTTTACTGCCACAGTTTTCTATCTCCTTAATTTTGTTTATTAATATTATTTACAGTTCAAAATTAAAAATAATTTGTTTAAAATTGAATACCAAAAAACAATAAATTTTTTTATAAAATTAAATTTATAAGTATTTAATTATCAAGATGTTATGAATTTCATAATTTTTTCTTGGGAAGTTTCTTCATCTATTTCAAGGAAACTTGTATTATTATAATTTACAGCAAGCCAGTTTGAAATTACTTTTATTTCATCTAACTCTTCCTGTGTGTATTTATGTTTTGAATATTTGTTAAGGGAAAAAAATAAATATTCTGACTGTTCATAAATGTCACTGAGAATATTACTCTGGTCATATTCATTATTACTATCTAACAGATAAGTATTGACTAATTTTCCATTGTGAATAATAAAAATTTCTCTTTTATTTTTATTATCGCATTTAATAATTACTTTTTTATCATTTATTGCCGATGTAATTACTTTATAGTTATTCATTACTTTTGATATATCTCGCAATTTATCTCTTATTTCTGCTGCTTTTTCAAATTCCATTTTATCAGAAAAATTTTCCATTTGTAAACGCAATTTAAATTGAACAGAATTTACATCAGTACCTGTTAGGTAATTATGTACTCTTTCAACTTCATTAAAGTATTTTTCTTTTGTAATATAATTTTTACAGGGTGCATAGCATTTTTTTAAATCATAATAAAAACAATTTGAGTTTTTTTCATTGGGCTTAATTTCTTTTTTTTCACATTTTCTTAATTTGAAATTATTTTGAATGTCTTTTAAGAGTAAATTGATTGTACTTTTGCTTGTAAATGGTCCATAGTAATATGCACTATCATTTTCTATTTCATACACGCTCTCTATTGTAGGGAAGTCATACTGAAAATTTATTTTTAAAAAAGGATGGTATCTGAATCTCTTAATTGCAGTATTATATTTTGGCTTGTGCTTTTTTATAAGTTTGGATTCCAATATTAATGCAGAAAGTTCTGAGTTTGTTATTTCATAGTCTATGAGATATACTGAAGAAAGTAACTTTCGTATTTTGGGCGATATCTGAGTGTGATGATGAAAATAGGAAGAAATCCTCTCTTTTAGATTCTTTGCTTTTCCAATGTATAGTATTTCTTCTGATTTATCTTTCATAAAATACACACCTGGCTCTTCGGGAAGTTTTTTTAAGTTAATATTTATTCTTTTAAGTGCAGGGGATTTATTTTCTTTTGTATATATTCTGCTATTCTGAAAACGAATAACATCTTCAATATATTCGTAGTCGTATTCTTCCTGTAGTATCTCCAGAAATTTTAAAAGTATCCTTGCAGTTGTTATCGCATCGCTATATGAGCGATGGTGACGTAGTTGCCTTATCCCAAAATATTTTGCAAGGTTTGAAAGAGATTTACTTTTTAATTTTCTTAATAACCTTCGTGCAAGTTTGCAGGTACATAGAGTATTTAAATCAAAATGGTTCTTGGGATTTATTCTTCTAAGAGATTCTTTAACAAATTTATAATCAAATAACACATTATGACCAGAGAAAATTGGTGGGGTTTCACTTTCATCAAAGATGTATCTATATATTTCATCTGTTATTTCCTCAAAAGTTGGTTTGTTAATTACATCTTCATTACCAATTCCAGTCATTGATGTTATAAATGATGGAATGTGTCTTTTCGGATTAATTAAAGTTGTAAAATTATCCGTGACCTCTCCATTTTTAATCTTAATAAGAGAAATTTCTATTATTCTATCTAAGTATGGTGATAATCCTGTCGTTTCTACATCGCAGACAATAAAATAACTATCCTGAATAAATGTTTTTGATGAATTCATTTTAATAGATTAAAAATAATAAGGTTAATTCTCTTATACAATTTATTATAATTATGTTATTTTTTATTTAAATTTACTTTGATTTTAATTCAGTGTTGATATATTTTTTATTATTAAATATTGAATAATTTTAAAATCAAAAAAATTATTTTGAAGAGTCTAAAATATTTAAATCCTTTTATTGCTGTTATAATTTTTATAACTCTTGCCTGTAAAAAAGAAGTTAATAATGTGAGTAATACTAATATTGTTATTAAAGATGATTCTGATAAAAATATCATTAAAATGGATTCTATGCTTTCTGAAAAGCACAAAGCTTCGCTTGGAGAAATTATTGAAAAATTGCCAACTAAGGAGAAATTGGTTGCATTAACTTTCGATGCCTGTGAATATAAGAAACCTTCTTATTTTGATACTACCATTCTAAATTTTTTAGTAAGAGAGAAAATTCCCATAACGATTTTTGTTTCCGGAAAATTTGCTCTCAGGAATTCTGCTGAATTAAAAAAAATTTCTCAATATGATTTTGTTGAAATAGAAAACCACAGTTTAAATCATTTTAATCATACGGAATTATTAAACGAAGAAGAAATTAGAAAAGAAGTTTTAGAGAATGAGGAAGTTTTAAAAGAGATTACTGGTAAGAAAACAATGTTCTTTAGGTTTCCTGGTGGAAATTATAACCAAAAAGCACTTTCATTATTAAAAAATTTAAACTATCCAGTTGTACATTGGACATTCGTTAGCGGAGATTATGATAAACACATTTCCCCTCAAAGATTATATAATAGAGTTATCAGGAACATACAACCTGGGAGCATTTTGATATTCCATATAAACGGTAGGGGATATGGAACAGCAGAAGCGTTACCATATATTGTGAATTACCTTAAAGAAAACAATTACAAATTTACTAAGCTGGAAGATATATTCGAGTAATTTTTATGAAATAAGATCCTAAATTAATTTAGATTTCTAAAAATTTTCCTGTTTCACTATCTCTTGCGACTTTTTGATAGTCAAATATTTTTCCATTCATTGCAATATATATCCCGTTGTCTAATACATTTATTGCACCGATGGCAACTCCTATATTAAAGCCTGCATCAGAATTAGAAAATCTCTCCGGTCTCATAGCGCCTGTTAAGATTATTACTTTATCTTTTACCTGTGATAATTTTTGGGCGGTCTCAATTATTGTATCTGTTCCGTGTGTAATAATTATTTTATTTACAGCTGAGTCTATACATGCTTGAAGTATTTTTTCTCTATCTTCTTCTGTCAGGTCCAGACTGTCCTTTTGTAAAAGAGGTAATATTTCGAAATCAAATGCTGGATTAATATTTTCTAATATTCTTTGAACAGCTGGTTCGGTTATTTCAAATGGATATCCTCTGGTAAGTAAAGGATAATCTTTATCGATTGTACCACCTGTTTGAATAAATAAAATTTTCATTTCAATATTATTTTTTTACAACTTAATAAAATTTCAAATTAACATATACAGCAAAAATTGGTATATAAAGTTTAAATATACTTTTTCAACTTATACACTGTGGTAATAGTAATATCTTCCACAAAAAATGTAGTGCCTGTGAGTTTTGTAAGACTATTATAGAATTCAGACCATTATTTAAAAAGTAATAAAAAAGGCACCTATAAAAATGAGTGCCTTTTAAATTTTTATATTTCTATTTTTAATTATTATTTTATTAAAACCATTTTCTTAGACTCGGAAAATGATTTAGATACAAAGCGATAGTAGTATATTCCACTTGGTAAATTATTTCCAAAATCATCTTTTCCATCAAAAATTATTGAGTAATGACCACCGGGGAGGCTTGAATTTACCAGTGACCTCACTTCTTGTCCAATAGAATTATAAATATTAATTTTTACAAATGTAAATTCTGGAATTCCAAATTCTATTTTTGTAGTTGGATTGAAAGGGTTTGGATAATTTTGTTTTAAGTAATAATTATAAGGAGCGTTAGTATTTTGATTTATTATACCAACAGAAGAATTTAAATTAAATCTATATACTTTTCCATTAGTTGAATGATGTAAGATATATAATTCACTGTTTTGGTCTACGCCAAAAGAAGAAATAAGGTATGGACTATCTATCAATAAAGAGTCAGAAGTTACTAATCCATTTTGATAGCGAAGCATCCATATTCTTCCCGTACAATAATCGCCGTATATGTAAGCTCCCTGTAATTCAGGTCTGCGGGTACCTCTATATACATAACCGCCAGTAATAGAACAATCGCCAGCAGCATGAGAATATACTTTTATTGGCATTGTTTTTCCTGTTGTATCACATCCACTCGGTGGATTGAAACAACTAAATCCTTCCAGAACTCGCCAGCCATAGTTTTTGCCTGATTCTATAATATCAATTTCTTCATATGAACTTTGTCCAACATCAGCAGCATAGATTAATCCTGTAAATATATCTTGTGAAAACTTCCAGGGGTTTCTTAATCCGTATGCGAAAATTTCTCCTAACCCCGCAGTAGGATTATTGTAGTATGGATTTGTTGGCGGAATTACATATTTTGTTGATTGGGTAGAGTCGTTTATATCTATTCTTAATATTTTTCCTAGTAGTGTTTGTGTGTTTTGTGCGTTATTATATGGATCTCCACCTGAACCACCATCTCCTGTTGAGATATATAAATATCCATCTAAACCAAACATAAGTGTTCCTCCATTGTGATTAAAAAATGGCTGATCAAATGTTAGAATTATTGTTTCACTTAGAGAATCAGCTTTATTCGGATTTCCTTGTAAAACTTTGTATCTCGATATTACAGTCCTGAATGGATTTGATGCGGTGTAATTTACATAGAAATAACCATTGGTCACATAATTTGGATGAAATGCAAGTCCAAGTAATCCCTCTTCTCCGTTTGAAGAAGAAATTTTATTAGAGATGTTTAAAAATATATTTACCTGGGAAGGATTTACATTAGAATCATTTGGAAATACTTTTATTAATCCATTCTGTTCCAGAATAAAAATTCTGTTTGTCCCGTCAGGACTATAAGTTAAATGAACTGGCTTGTTAAATGTTAAATTTGGATATGCTTCAACAAGTTGAATATTCGGATTTTGCGAATATATATTATTTACTATTATAATTGATATAAATAAAAGAATAAATTTTTTCATATTGATTTTTTTCATTTACAACAAAGTATTGTTGAATAAAATTTCAAACTTTATTTAAATGATTATCAAATTTTATTTGTGGGTAAAGTGTTCTAATTTACTGATGGGTCATCAGGAAAAGATGAAATTAAAGCAAATTCTCTGCCAAGGTCTCGCAAGGTTTTAGACCAGAGAGAATTGTACTCTGTACTGAATATATATTCTTCCAACCCTTCTCCGACAAACCAGGAAGTATCTTTCATTTCTCTATCGAGTTGACCAGCACCCCATCCTGAATAGCCTAAGAAGAATCGAAAGTCGTTTGGATTTAGAACCCCCAATTCAATGTATTTTTTCAGTTCTTCAAAATCTCCACCCCAAAATATCCCTTTATTTATTTCATACCCGCCTTTGATTATATCACCAGCACGATGTATAAAATTAATCAAATCCGTTTGAACAGGACCGCCAAATAGCACAGGAGCATTAAATTCCGGAAAATCTTCTATAATTTCGTTTAATTTAAATTTTGTAGGTTTGTTAATAATAAACCCAATTGAACCCTTTTCATCGTGTTCACATAAAAATACTACCGACCTTTTAAACACATCTGTTAGAAAAGGTGCTGAGATTAAAATTTTTCCCTTTGTAGGAACCGTAATCGTGCTGGAATTCATACTTAAATTTATATCTTTTTTTTAAAATTGTCACTATATAAATGACAACCCTTTAAGAAAAAAGGTCACCATTTCTAAAAAACCTTAAACTTCGAGATTTATAAATAAAAAATTTTTCTGATATATAATAATTTCTTTACTCAAGGGCGGTATTCTATTTCCGATTATATTTTAATGGAACTATAGTTATATTCTTAGCTCTATTTTTCCAAAAATGAATTATCCATTTATATAAAAAATTAGAGTAATTATTTATAAAAATCTTTTTTTTGTAAGTAAAGCTCCTTAAATAAAATAATTAAAATAGTAAATATTTATTAAAATTACATTTTTTTTATATAAAAAAATTTATATTTTTAAATTAGGAGGAAGGAGAGATATAAGTTTAAAAGGCGAATGATTAGTAGTACAGAATTTAAAAAAAGATTATCCCAAATTAAATTAGTTGTTACAGATGTTGATGGTACCTTAACCAATGATAAAGATGAGCTTGGAGAAGAAACTTTATATTACAGTAAGAAACTACATGAAAAGGGGGTAAAAATAACTTTTGCTACTCAGAGGATTCACTCTTCGGTTGTGAAGTATGCTGAACAGATGGGTATTACTGTTCCCCTGATGACTGTTAATGGGGCATTAATTAAGGGGTTAAATGGAACTATTGTTTCAAAATCTGTTATACCTCAAAATAAGGTTATAAAAGCATTGGAACTGGCGAAGTTTCACTTTGTTAGGGTTGCTTTATGTTATAATGATGTGATTTTATATACAGAAGATAACTCTGTTTTAAAAGATTATATGCATAGAATTGGTACCGATTATGTGCTTGTCAAAGATTATTACGATTATCTTGATGATGTTGTTGAAATTATTATGCTTGGTAATGAGAAAAATGTTATTAAACAAATTCAGAAAAAATTAAACTTTCCTTATAAATTATTTTTAACAGCAAAATATTACAGGTCGAATTCTAATTTAGGGGTTTTTCATCTTGAGGTGAGAAAATCAGGTACTTCTAAAAAAACAGGATTACATAAAATTGCTCGCTATCTCAAAGTAAAAAAATCAGAAATTGCAGTGGTCGGAGATTGGTATAATGATAGAGAGCTTTTTGAATGTGGTTGTTTAAATATCGCAGTTCAAAATGCAGTCCCTGAAATTAAGCATATGGCTCATTTTATTACAAAAAGGACAAATAATGAAGATGGAATGGGAGAATTTCTGAAAATTCTTTACGAAAACACACCCTGAATTTTGCCTTAAATATTCAGAAAAAAAGTTTTATCTTAACACATTGATTTAATAAATATATAAGTATTTATTATGAAGAAAATTATTGAATGCGTCCCTAACATTTCTGAAGGTAGAAATACAGAAATTATTAATGCAGTTGCAGATGCTGTTCGCAGTGTGAAAGGGGCAAAACTGCTTGATGTTGATCCCGGTAAATCAACTAATAGAACAGTAATTACTTTTGTTGGAGATGAGGATTCAGTTGTTGAGGCAGCATTTCAATTGTCCAAAAAAGCTTATGAACTTATTGATATGACTCAGCACAAGGGAGAACATCCCCGATTAGGTGCAGTTGATGTTGTCCCTTTTGTTCCTGTTGCTAATGTAACTATTGAGGAATGTGTTCAGTGTGCCTTACGCTATGGCGAAAGAGTTGGAAAAGAACTTGGAGTTCCGGTTTATTTATATGAACATGCTTCTAATAATCCCGAAAGGAAAATGCTTAAGCAAATCAGAGCAGGCGAATATGAAGGATTAAAAGAAAAAATTTATAAACCAGAGTGGAAACCTGATTTCGGTCCACAGGAGTTTATCCCAAAATCGGGTGCAACAGTTACAGGTGTAAGGTTCTTTTTGATTGCCTACAATGTTAACATATTAGGAACAAAAGAACAGGCTCATAGAATAGCTTTAAATATTAGAGAGCAAGGGAGAAATGATGGAAAACCGGGAAGATTAAAACAAATAAAAGCGATAGGATGGTATGTTGATGAATATAATATGGCGCAGGTTTCTGTTAATATTGATAATTACAAAGTAACTCCACCTCATATAGTCTTTGAAGAATGCGTTAAAGATGCAAAGGAATTAAATATTGCAGTTTGTGGAAGTGAAATTGTTGGATTAATTCCTCTCGAAGCAATGCTTATGGCTGCTGATTATTATATCCAAAAGGAAAATTTATTTATTATTGATGAAAGGCAAAAAATTAGATTGGTGGTGGAAAGACTTGGTTTAAATTCTGTTTCTCAATTTATTCCTGAAAAGAGAATTATTGAATATATGGTGAAAGGGGAACCCGAAGAACCGCTTGCATCTCTTTCTTTAAGAAAATTTATCGAACTTGTTGGAGCAAGGACTTCTGCTCCAGGTGGTGGAAGTGTTTCTGCTGCGATTGCCGCTCTTGGTGCCGCTCTTGGTGCTATGATGGGCTGGATGACTTATGGAGTGAGGAAATTTGAAAAACTTGATTCTAAGATGAGAGCAAACATAAAACCACTTCATAATAAAATGCAGGAATTGATTCCATTGATTGATGCAGATACAAATGCATTCAATGATTATATGGATGCGATGCGACTTCCAAAAAATACAGAGGAAGAAATAAAAATTCGTGAAGAAAAGATGCAGGAAGGATTAAAAAAAGCCATTGATGTTCCATTAAGTGTTATGCGAATTGCAGATTCCTGCTGGGAATATATGTTAGAGATGGCAAAGTATGGAAATATTAACTCAAAGAGTGACCTTGAGGTTGGTGCAAAATCACTTGAAACAGGAATTTGGGGAGCGCATAGAAATGTGCTTATTAATTTACCTAAGGTTACTGATGAAGAATATAAAGCAAGAATTCTAAAAGAATCTCAGGAAATAATTCAGCGAGCGGAGAAAAATTATAAAAAAGTTGTTAAGATTTTAAGTAAAAGAAATTAGTCTATAAGTGTAAAATACTCATATTCTCCATCTAAATGATGGAATAAAATTCCAGCTCTTATTAAATTTACAATTGTTCTACTTGCTCTTCTTTCCGACAGGTTGGCAAGTTTTTTGAATTCCTTTACTGTAATTCTTTCTTTTGTTTTTAAAATTTCTATTAATTGTTTTTCTGTTTTCCCAAGAGAGAATATGAATGGTTTTGAATCAGGGTTGGAATATTTTAATATGCTTACTGTTTCTCTCGAAGCAATTATACTTTTGTCTTTATTCCTTATATAAACTTTATTTTGAGATGAATCAGATTCGTTAATTAAATAATGTGGTTTCTTTTTACTTTCGGGGATATGAATAATCAGGACATCTTTATTTTTAATACATAAAATTTCTGTATTATAATCAACTTCCGGTTCGCAATGAAACTTTGCAGCGAAATCAATCAATTCAAGTTCCTCTTTTTCACTTTCAATACCAACAATCTCCCTATCATCATCTACCCCGAATAGAATCATTCCACCTTTTGTATTTGCGAATGCAACCATTTCCTTTGCAATTTTGTCCGGTTCTGAAAACTTCCGCTTAAATTCTACTTTCGAATTTTCCCCGTTTTCTATTATATTATGAAGTTCTACGAGGTACATTGTTAACTTAGTTTTTCTTTATCTAAAAAATCTTGTAGAATTATTTGTGCAGATAAAGAGTCAAGAGTACCTTTATCTTTTCTCTTCTTTTTACTGTAATCAGAATTTATCATTTTAGTTTTTGCAATTGAACTTGTAAATCTTTCATCAAAAAATATAACTTCTATATTAAGTTTTTTTGATGCAATAAATAAATTAAGTTTATTTCCAAACTCTTTTGCTTTTTTTGTTATCTCAGTCTCTCTTGATTTAAAATTTAGTGGTAACCCTAATATAATTTTAGATATATTTTCTAACTGTGCTAATTGAATGATTTTTGTGAAAACCGTTTTTTCATTTATAAAATGGTCTCTTGGAAATGCAATAAGTTTATTCTCATCGCTTATTGCAACCCCGATTCTTTTTAATCCGAAATCGAGTGCCAGATACTTATCCTTCAAATTTACAGACATCAAAATTTGATTTCGTATTAGTCTGTTTTTTCTTTAAGGAAATTCTTTAATATCTTTCCGGGTTTAAAATGCATTTTTCTCCTACCCGGTACAAATACAAATTCGCCGGTTTTTAGATTTCTTGCTTTGGGTTTTGGTTTTGTCTTTTTTACTTCAAAAACACCAAAGTCTCTTATTTCTATTCTTATCACCGGGTTTGCTGTCATTATCAACTCTCTTAATGATTCAAAAAGTGAGTCAACAATTAATTTTTTTGTTAATTTCTTTCCGGCAAGTTTTTCATCCATTTTTTTCTCTACATCTTTTCTTGTTAACGTTGGTACCCGTGTTTGATTTTGTTCATTTGTCATAATTTTTTATCTCCTATTGTTTTTAAGAATCTTTTTAAATAAATATATGTAGAATAAATAATTAGTATTAAAGATATATATATTAAATAACTGTTTATTTTTTTTAAAAGTTCAATATTAGTTATTGATAATAATAAAATTATACCGATTATCAACGCTGCAATCTTTCCTGGATAATTTGACATCAATGTAATTTTATATTTTAATGTTGAATACAAACCAAATAAAAGAATTAGAACATCTCTTATTACAATTACCAATAAGAACCACAAGGGTATTAAATTAAGTTTAAACACTATGATACCTATTACAATAATACATAATTTATCTGCTAAAGGGTCAATAATTTTACCTGTTTCGGTTATTAAATTAAATTTTCTTGCGATATATCCATCTAATGTATCAGTAAGCCACATAAAAATTAATAGTATAATTATATAAATACGGAACTTATCCAGATCATTTAGCATCATAAAACTCACAGGTATAATAGTCAAAATCCTGATTAACGACAACAAATTTGGTAAATAAAATATCTCTTTTTTCAATAACTTAGATAACTAATTATTATATATAATAAATATAAAAAAAATTTATAACATAAACAATTAATTTTTATATAATTAAGTGACTTTGTTTTATTATTATAAAAAACTAAATAAACCATAAGAATTGAAATATAAATTTAAATCAGTTCCAAATTATTTTTGATAACATCTGAATTATGTTATTGGTAAAATTTGGAGAATATTAAAATATTTTTCCCACTATTTTAAATTAAAAGGCTTTGTATTAAAAGAAAAAAAGATTGAGTTCGATAATAGTTGCTTTAAGATAAATTATTTAAGCCTCTCTAAACTGTTAGAGTTACGCAATTTTAATATTTCAGAGCGAGCAAATTCATAAGCATCATCATAACTTTTACCTTTTTTCATTTCGGAAATTTCAATTTTTTCAAATTCGATTGTGTACATTAATTCTTCACAGGAAATTTGCGAATCAATCCAGATTTCGTTATGAGGGATAAAATAAAATTCAAGATAATTTCCACCGAATCCAAAATCTGGATATATTTCTCCCCTTACCTTGAATCCATCTACTATCCAAACAGAAATACTATCGGTTTGAGAATACAATTGTCTGTAAATATTTTTTAATTTTATTTTATCAGGTAATGTTGGAATTTCCTTCACTGAATCTAAATCAATTGGAGTAACTGAGTCAAGAGTTGCTTCATATTTATTAGCGGATTCACTATAGTACTTTCTCATTTGCAATTCAATTGCCAAAGAAGAATCGTGTGCATCTAAATAAGACATACCTGTTTCTTTCATTAATTTACATTCATTTATTTCATGCTCAATCGTAAGTTCCAACTCTTCAGAAGTGATTGAATTATCAATCCAGATTTCCCCCTCTGGAATGAAATTATAAACTTCCGAATTGCCACCATATATAAAATCAGAGAATATTTCTTTTCTTATTAACTGTCCATCTACAATCCATATATTAAATTCATTCCTTAATCCTAAATGATATCTATAAATTTTTGATAAATTTTTATCTCCTTTACAGGAAAATATACTTAAAGCAATAACTAATGCAGTTATAATTTTATATATCATAACTCAAAGATATTTTAAACTTGAAAAATTGTCAAGTTTATTACTTCAGGAGAAAAAATACATTTAATTTTATATAGAATATAAATTTTTATGGAATTAATTTAAAAGTCCTTATGGTACTTATTAACATAATTAAGAATTACAGAAACTTAATAATTTTTGCTTTAAGTCTTGTAATTATAGAAAATTTAGCGTGGATTGTAGAACCTTATATATTTGGAAAAGTAATTGATGCAGTTATTGAAATGCAGGTAGTTAAAAAGGAGAAAAAGATATTAGAAGATACGACGAAAACAGAAGAGGAGAAGAAACAACAACTTTTAGAATATGAAGAATATTATACAGAAGAGTATAGCAAGGAGAAAGATAAGTCATTATTTGATTCATTGAGAATTAAAGTGAATGAAACTCCTGAAGTTTCAGTCTTATTTCCTTTTTCGATTTGGTTATTAGCCTTTATTATGAATTCAGGTGTTGGAGCTTTAAGAAGGATAGTGGATCCGAAAATATTTCTTAAAATATATAATAAGATTGCAACTCTAATATCCCGGAGTTCATTTAAAGAAAATATTTCTACTTCAAAAATAGCAGCAAGAGTAGAGTTATCATATCAATTCATAGTGTTTTTACAATACAGAGCCCCGGAAATAATTGAAAATATTATTCATATAGTTGGAGCGTTAATTGCACTTTATTATTTTGACTGGAGACTTTCAATTACCTGTCTTATGATAATTATACCTTTATACTATACAAACAAATTATATATCAAAAAGGTAAAACCTTTACAAAAAGAATTCCACGATGATTATGAAAAGATTTTTGATGTATTTTCCAAAAAGGATCCTGTAACAGTTACAAAATATTTTAATGATTTAGCCAAACCGCAGAAAAAAATTGCGAGCTGGGGTTCATTCAATTTTTCTGTAATTAGAATTTCTATTTTGATTATCTTTTTAGTTGTGCTTTATGTCTCTGTGGAACTTGATGAATTTTCAGCTGGGGAACTCTATTCTATCGTCGCATATTTGTGGACTTTTGTAACAGCGACAGAATACTTGCCTGAATTGTTAGAAAATATTACTTCCATTCAGGATATTTCAAGAAGATTAAGGATTGAGTCGGATACTTTTGATAATAATCAATGATTAATTATTATATTATTTTCTAATTTATTATTTGATAGATAAATTATAATAAGGGGAAAAATATATTTTGTGCTTTCAAAAGTTTTTTAATAATGAAAATGTAGAAACGAATATATTTTTAATTTTTTTTAAGATTTTTTATAACAATTCTTTTTGTTTCGTTGAAAACCCCTGAAATGATGTATAGAATACATAAGGGAAAAACCGCATATCCTTTTGATATTATTGAAATTACAATAATAGCAATTAGTAATGAGAATTTATAAGGATGTACTCTAATAAATTTTTTATTTATTTTGGGAAATACCATATATTCAATTTTGGTAATCATTAATATTGGAACAAGGATAGAGAGAGCGAATAAAGTATATTTGCTAAATTCCGGTGTTAAAATCTTATTATGATAAAAAAGCAGGTAAGTGGATAAAGTAAAAGCAACCACAGGAGCCGGAAGCCCGAAGAATTTATCTTTTTCAGTTCCAACAAGCTCAACATTAAATCTTGCAAGTCTTATAGCAGAAAAAATTAAAATAGGAGATGAAAAAAGAATTCCCAATTGATTATAAGGGTGGAAATATATGTTGTAAACTAAAAAGGAAGGTGCTAACCCAAAAGAGATAACATCAGCGAGTGAGTCTAATTCAACTCCGAATTTACTTGATGATTTCAGGAATCTTGCAATTATACCATCAAAAAAGTCAAACATACCTGCGTAAATTATAAATAATGCAGATGAATTGAATTCATTTTTTGAACATTCTATAATTGAGAGAAAGCCGCAAAAAGCATTTAATATTGTAAATAGACTCGGTATAAATTTTTTACTTAATATCATTCTAAATTAGTTTTGCAATAACTGATTGTCCTGCTTTTACTTTATCGCCGATTTTTACTTTAATTTCTGCATTTAAAGGAATATATAAATCTACCCGTGAACCAAACCTAATCATACCAAACCTAAATCCAGACAACACTTCTTCGCCTTCTCTTAAGTCACAAATTATTCTTCTTGCAAGAAATCCTGCAATCTGTTTAAGTAATATTATATTTTTACCAGTATCTATAGCAATTTCTGTTCTTTCGTTTAAATCAGATGATTTATCTTTAAATGCTGCTTTAAACTTTCCTTCAATATGTTTTAGAAAAATTATTTTCCCAGAGATTGGTATTCTATTTATATGAACATTTAGAGGAGATAAAAATATACTAATCAGGTTATATGATTCATCAGATAAAATTTCCTTATATGGATTTTCAACAACTTCCGATTTTACAATTTTGCCATCGGCAGGAGATAGAATTAAATTAAATGATTCTTTTTCATTTATAATTTTTCTTTCCGGATCTCTAAAAAAAAATAAAGTAAATGCTAAAATTAATAATGCAGTTATTAATAATATTATTCTCAGATATTTAATATTTATAAAGAAAGAGATAATTATTAATAGGGCTGAAAAATAAAATGCTTTTCCGATTACATCTTTACCATATTTCGTCATATTCGCTTAATATATAAAATTATTAATTATACAAATTTAGTTATATAAAACATTTTATTCACTTCAATATAAAGAATAAAAAACCCGACAGTAAAAAATATACGGTCGGGTTATAAAAACAAAATATATCATTAATTTTTATTTTCTTTGTCGTCTCCTGTATTATTCGGTGTGCCCTGTGGAGGTGGTGAATTGATAGCTGTATTTTCATCTCCAATTATATCTTCAATTTTAAAATCTATTACCTCAGATTCATAACTTCTGGTCTTGTCGATTAAATCTTTTACAGTGAATTTCTTTGGTAATTTAAATTTATCAATGTATTCATCAATTTCTTTCTGGTCTTTATCTTTCAGGTATTCGATAACAGAAAGTATTATCTTTTTGTTTGATTTGTCGAATTCTATTACTTCAGCTTTTAATTTCTCATCTGGTTTAAATGTTTCTGACAGATTTTTTATAGTTGATATTGAGAATTGTGATGCTGGTATAAACGCATGGACATCATCAGGTAATTCAACTATAACACCCTTATCAATTGGTCTTACGATTTTGCATTCGGTTTCAAACCCTGGTTTATATTTCTCTTCTAATTTGTCCCATGGATTTTCGAACAGTTGTTTATGTCCCAGAGAAATTCTTTGATTGGGGATATCTATTCCTAAAATAACAACCTCAATTTCATCTCCAACTTTTGCAAATTCATTTAAATTAAATATTTTCTTAGTCCAGGATAAATCAGAAATATGAATTAAACCATCAATCCCTTCCTCTAACTCAACGAATATTCCAAAGTTTTGAATATTACATACTTTCCCTTTTTGTTTAGTTCCAATTGGGAATTTATCAAGAATACTTTGCCAGGGATTTGGTGTCAGTTGTTTTATTCCAAGAGAGAGTTTTCTGTTTTCATAATCAATATTGAGAATCTGTGCATCTACAACCTGACCCATAGTTACCATCTGGCTTGGATTAGTAATATGCTGAGTCCAAGACATTTCACTTATGTGAATAAGTCCTTCAATACCTTTTTCAATTTCTATAAATGCACCATATTCAGTCAGGGAAACAACTTTTCCTGATACTTTATCGCCAACTTTATATTTTTCCTGAATGTTTTCCCATGGGTGTGGTTGCAATTGTTTTAACCCGAGATAGACTCTTTGTTTTTCTTCGTCAAATTCTATTACATATACATCAATTTCATCATCAAGTTTTACAACATCACTTGGATGATTTATTCTTCCCCAGGATAGATCAGTAATATGAATTAATCCATCCAATCCACCTAAATCTACGAAAACACCAAAATCTGTAATTGCTTTAACAGTTGCTTTTAACACCATTCCCTTTTTAATTGTCTTAAGCAATTCCTCTCTTTGACCTGCCATAGATTCTTCAATCAATACTTTGTGGGAGACAATTATATTTTCAATAGCATTGTTTACTTTTATTACTTTAAAGTCCATAATTTTGTTTACATATTCATCATAATCTCTTATAGGTTTTGTATCAATTTGTGAGCCAGGGAGAAATGCACTTAATCCATTTATATCAACTACAAATCCACCTTTAATTCTTTTTGTGCATTTACCCTTTATAATAGTACCATTTTTATATGCTTCAACAATTTTATGCCAGTTTTTAATGGAATCTGCTTTTTTCTTTGATAGTACTAATTGCCCTTCCTTATCTTCAATTTTCTCTAAAAATACCTCTACTTCATTTCCAATTACAAGCTCATTTGGATCTGAAAATTCATTGATTGATACTCTACCATCGGACTTTGAGCCAATATCTATTAATACATCTTCACCATGAATTGCAACTATTCTTCCTTTTACAACTTCGTTCTCTTTAATTACATTAAATGTTTTTTCATACAATTTTAACATTGCTTGAAATTCTTCTTCGTTGTACTCTCCGCTCATTGATTTGATTGCTAAATGTTTATCATCTGTCTGATTTTTTTCAGGAGCATTTTGTTGTTTTAATTCTAATTCTTCTGTCATAAATATTTTATCCTTTTGTTTTTTCCCGATAGAGTGGATAAGTTCTATCGGGTTTAATTTATAAAAATGTTATTTATTAATTTCTTCTAAACTTATTGATTGTAAAATTGTTTTATAAACAAAATCTACCTGTTCTTCTATTATCATATAAGTAGTATCAACTTTTATTGCATTTGGTGCTATTTGTAATGGCGATTCTTCCCGTGTCATATCCATTTCATCTCTTCGAGCTATTTCATTAATTATTTTATCTATTTGAATCTGATATCCATATTCGGATAAATCCTGTTGTCTACGGGCAGCCCTTACATTAATATCACTTGTAAAAAAAAATTTAAAATCAGCATCAGGAAAAACTACTGTCCCAATATCCTTCCCATCCATAACAAGACTGCCATATTCCTTATATTTCCTTAGCTTTTCTGTTATTATCTCTCTTAATGATTTTATCTTCGCCAAAGAACTGACTCTATTTGAAACTTCAAGAGAACGCATCTCCTTTGTAACATTCACATTGTTCATAAATATATTTTCATCTTCCCAGGATAAATTACAACTTTTTGCAATATCGTTAATTTTGTTAATCTCGTTCAGTTTTATGTTATTTATTATTGTTAGATAAGTTACGGCTCTATAGTATGCACCACTATCAATATATTGTATTCCTAATTTATCTGCGAGGAGTTTTCCTGTAATACTTTTTCCAGTCCCAGCGGGTCCATCAATTGCGACAACAATATTTCTCATTAAGTAACCTGTTATATAAATATCTTTAATTTCAAAACCTTAAATATTTATAAATTGATTTCCATTTTCAAGTTAATTCGTAATAAATTTTTAAAGTATTTTATAAGAAAATTACTGATTAAATGTAAGGGTTTTTAATTAAAATAATAAAAATTCCTTCAAAATTTTTAAAATCATTTTATTTTGAAATTTTAAAATTTCATGTTAAGAATTAAATAAATTTATAATAATTATTATCTTATTATAATAATCTTAAATCTCCATATTTATTATTATGTGTGTTGTTTAACTATCATTTAATTTCGTTTTAAATGTTTTGAAAATAGGTACCTGATTTTATCATTGTTTTATCAAAAATTTAAGATTATATTTATCAGCTTAAAAATTTCTTAAAATTTAAATAATTTATATAACATTGAAGAAAAGCTCTATTTTCAACAATTGGACTGAGATGAAGTTGTCTCAGTTTAAGTATAAATTACCAAAAAATTTAATAGCAAAAACCCCAAAAATTCCACGTGATTCCTGTAAATTGATGGTTGTAGATACAGCCACTCAAAAAATTGAGACGAAAAAATTCCGGAATGTTATTAACTATATGAATGAAGGGGATGTACTGGTCTTAAATGATTCAAAAGTTTTTCCCGCAAGAATGTTTGGTGTGAAAGAAAAGACGAATGCTAAAATAGAAGTTTTTCTTCTTCGTCAATTGTCTGAGACTGAAAACACCTGGGATGTTGTCGTTGACCCTGCAAGGAAAGTTAGGATAGGAAACAGAATTTATTTCACTAAAAATTTATATTGTGAAATAATTGATAACACTACTTCCAGAGGTAGAATTGTTAGATTCAATATTAAGGACGATTTTTCTAAGTGGATAGATAAACTTGGAAAAACTCCTTTACCTCCTTATATCAGGAGAGAATCTGATGAGCGGGATAGAGAATATTATCAAACTGTATATGCTAAAAATGTTGGTTCTGTTTCTGCACCAGCAGCAGGAATACACTTTACAAAAGAATTGCTTTCTAAAATTAAGAAAAAAGGTGTTAAGATTGCTTTTATTACTTTACATATTGGACTTGGTACTTTTCGCGTAGTTGAAGTGGAAGATTTATCAAAACATAGAATGGATTCTGAATATTATGAAATATCTAAGGAAAGCGCTGATATTATTAATGAGGGAGTTGAGAGGAGAAAGAATATTATTGCTGTTGGTACTTCTGTCGTTAGAGCAATTGAATCAAGCATCATAACTGGTAGAAAAGTTAGACCAAATGCAGGCTGGACAGATAAATTTATTCATCCACCACAATCTTTGAATGTTGTTAATAAATTAATTACAAATTTTCATCCGCCTCAAAGTACTCATCTTATGCTTATATGCTCACTTGCGGATAGAGATTTGATAATGAAAGCTTATAATAAAGCTGTTAAAGAAAAATATAGATTCCTTGCTTACGGTGATGCTATGATAATTATATAATATCATAAATCCTTTAAATGAATTTTCATCTAATAATTCCTTCAGCAGGAACTGGAATAAGATTTAAGTCAAAAGTTCCTAAACAATTTATTAAAATACAAGGTAGGGAAATTCTTACAATTACGATAAGTAAATTTCACAATATAGATAATTTGAAATCTATTGTCATTTCTACAAAAAAAGAATATTTTAATAGAGTCAAATCTATTATTAAAAGAAACGATTTTTACAAGGTAACAAAAATTGTTGAAGGTGGTAATACGCGGCAGGATTCTGTCTTTAATGCATTAAGTTTATTAGATTGTGATAAATACGATTTTATAGCAATTCACGATGCAGTCAGACCTTTTATAAGTGTTGAATTTATTAATTTTCTTTTCCAGCAGGCTATAAGATATAAATCGATTGTTCCCTGTATAAAAATTAATGACACTGTTAAAAAAATAGGAAAAAATAACTATGTAGAAAAGACGCTTGAACGTGATTATATTTATCTTGCGCAAACACCTCAAATATTTAGATACGACATATTAAGAAAATCTTATGAGTACGTAAGAAGTAAAAATTTACAATGCACAGATGATTCATCAGTAGTTGAATCTGCAGGATTTAAAGTTAAGATTGTTGATGGAGATGTAAATAATATTAAGATAACTACAATTTCTGATTTAAAATTGCTTCCAATGAAAAGTATTTAATGTTTTATGACTGAGTTTAAAATAATAAAAAATGCACTGTGTTTAACATTTGATTCTTTAAATAGAATAGGGAAGTATACTATCATCTTAAAGGGTAACAGAATTTTTGATATAGAATATAATAACTCAAACATAGAAGATGAAACTTTATTGAAAAAATATCCCACTGCAACTGTATATGATGCAGAAAATAAAATTTTAGTCCCTTCCTTTCTTAATTCCTTTAAAAATTCTTCTTATATTTTATCGGGAGTATTTTTTAGAAATGTAAAGTATGATGATTTAACAACAAATTTGTCTTTAAGATTAATTGACAATTATTTTTTAAAGAATGAGAATTCTGAAGATTTATTAAATCTATTTAGAGTTTCTTTTTTAATTTCATTAATAAATGGTGAGTGTTTTGTAAATGAAAGTTCAGCATATATAAATAGTGATTTGATTTTAAATGATAGTTTTAGATTAATAAAGGCTAAACCAAATATTATTTTTACAGTCTATGACAATTATTTAAGTGATTATATACTTGGGGTTAATAGATTCCATTGTCTTGGAATTAAAGAAGATGAAGACCTGAATAATTATTCAATTAACTCAATAAAATCTTCGCTCTCAAGAGGTAACAAGAGAGCTATAATTGAGGTTTATCAAAGTGCCAATAGTTCAGATACATTGAGAAGTATGTTTGGAAAATCATTTGTTAGAGTTCTATTAGAAAATGATTTATTAAGTGGAAAAGTAATTTTTTCCAATCCTGTTTATCTTTCAAACGATGAATTAGCAATTATTTCTGATAAAAATTCTAATATTTTAATTCAACCTGCAGATTGGATAAGACTATCACAAAAGATTGCTGATCTTGAAAAATTCTTTAGCAGCAGAAACTTATTACCTATTTTAATTGGGACAGGATATCTCGGAAAGAGTGTTTTTTCTCAAATCAAACTTTTGTACTCTATTATCCCAAGAGCAAAAATATCTGCAGAGTCTCTACTTAGATTAATTACAGTAAAACCAGCAGAATTTTTCAATATTTCAAATATTTGTGGTTCGATTGAAAAAAATAAACTTGCTAATTTTGTTCTCTTTGATTTATCCGATATAAGAAATACTTTAAATATACCTGAAATTAATAATGAATTAATTTCGGAGTTCATTCTTGAGAATTTAAATGAGAAAGATATTTCTGATGTTTTCTTTTATGGGGTTCCTGTAATTGAAGATTATAAAAGTAATATAATTAACTTTGAAGAGATTAATAATTTGTATTCAAAATTATTGAATAAGATTTACGATATTGGAAGATATTTTGATTTCAAAGAAAAAATATTAATGACTGAAAGAGTAGAAAAATTATCATTAGGAAATAAAGTACGAAAAGAAAGACAATATGTTTCTTTAACCGGAGAAGCACAGGAAACCTATGATGAAGACATGGAAAGTGATTTCAGAATTGTTGGTACTTACAGAGCAGATGTTCTTAACGGTATTGATGAGGATGTCTATCAAGAATCACACATTGATGATTTATCTAAGTCTATAAAGGAGATAAACAGTTTAAATAGAGGCTTTGATTTCTTTAAATTTTTTGAAGAAGCAGAATATAAAACATCTATAAAGGAGTCCGAGAGTGAAAAAACAGAAGAGTCTGCAGTTGATAAAAAAATAAAAATTAAAAAGAAAATTTATTTTGATGATACCGAATATTCAAAAGATAGTCAAAATATAAATGAATCAAAGTCTCAAAAGAGCTCGTTTTTATCTTTCTTTGCAAAATCAAAAGATAAAACTCAGAAAGTGAAATTTAAAAAAGATAAAATGCGATTTGGATTTGATGATGAATAATATTTACTTAGTTAATTGTAAAAATTTTATTTTTATTTTATATTAAAAAAAATTTATAAATTAAATTTATAAAAAATGGGATTAAAAAATAAATTATTACTATTAATCGGAATTCTGATTCTATCTGTGCTTTCATTGGTTAGTTTTCGTGATGGAGGTGATTATACTTTAATTGAGGATGGGAAAGTTATTTATAGAGGCCCTGAAAAGATGTATATGAAAGGTGTATTGATAATTAAATTCAAAAATGAAATATCACAATTCAATAATTTACAATTTGGTATTTCAACTTTAGATAAAATATTAGCACAGTATTCTGTTAAAGAGATAAAACAACTTCACCCACTTAAGAGAGATGTTTCAAAACGGAAAATAGGTGATGAAGAACTTGCAAAAGTATACAGGATAATTTATGACCAGAACATAGATCCATTTGACTTGGCAAAAGAAGTTCTGGAATATAATCAACACATACTTGACTGGACTGAACCTGCTTTCGTCTATAGACCGGATTATATACCAAATGACCCGGCGGTTTCTACCCAGTATCATATAAATAAAGTTAATGCTTATCAAGCGTGGGATATTAACAGAGGTGATACTAATGTAGTGATTGGTATTGTCGATTCAGGTAGTGACTTGACCCATCCTGACTTACAGGCTAATATCAGAATTAATTGGAATGAACCCATTGATAGTATTGATAATGACCAGAATGGTTACATAGATGATTGGATTGGTTGGGATTTCTATTATAATGATAATGACCCAAATATATATTATCAAAATAATGACCATGGCTCACATGTGTCTGGATGTGCTTCTCAGGTTACTGATAATGGTATTCACGGAGCTGGGGTTGGGTTTAAAACTAAACTTATGATTTGCAAGCATACTCCGGACCAGGGAGGTAGTTTATATTATACTGACCAGGGAATTACCTATTGCTATCAAAATGGTGCAAAAGTTATTAATTGTAGTTTTGGTAGTTCTTATTATAGTTCATATTCACAAATGGTGGTTAATCTTGCTTGGTCCAACGGTGCGATGGTTGTTGCTTCTGCTGGAAATGATAATTCGTTCACTCCAAGGTATCCGGCTTCTTATGATAATGTTATTTCTGTTGCAGCGACAAATGAAAATGATGTAAAAGCATCATTTTCAAATTATCACACCTCTGTTGATGTTTGTGCTCCAGGAGACAACATTTTAAGTACAGTTTGGAAAAACTCTTATGTTAGTTATTCCGGGACTTCAATGTCTTCTCCAATTACTTCTGGTACAGTTGCTTTAATTAGAGCAAGGTATCCGACCTGGACTCCGACTCAGGTATTACAAAGATTACTCCTTGGTGTCGATAGTATTTATCATCTCAATCCTTCATACACAGGTTATCTTGGTACTGGTAGAATTAATGCGTTTAAATGCCTTTCAGATAATCCAATTTTAACAATAGTATCTTATACACACACTGATTCTATTTATGGAAATAATGATAAAGTTTATGATATTGGCGAAATAATTCCTATTGCATTAGTTATGAAAAATATTTGGGTGGAAGGTAATAATGTTTCTATAAGATTAACTTCTTCTGATCCCGATATTGAACTGGTACAAGACTCAGTTTATATAGGTAATGTACCTGCATACGGAATGGTAAGTACAACCTATGCTAATACCTTCAAAGTAAAAGCAAAATCTTCCTGCCCATTTGATAAAGATATTGTATTCAAATTAGGATATTCAAATACTGCATATTCTTCAAATACAGCAAATACTATGACGATAAGATTCCGGATTGGATATGCAACTCATAATGTTAATAATCTGAAATTAACATTGACTAAAGATGGTGCAATTGGAAAGAAACCGGAAGGATATGGAAATGGTTTGTATATTGGAAACAGTACAAATAATTCTATTTTTGAAGGAGGCTTTCTTGTGGGTTTAAATAGCAATCAGGTCTCCGATGTTTGCAGAAGGGCTGCATCTCCACCGAATAAAGCTGATACTGATTTTGTAGCAATTAATGCTTATACACTTCAAACCCCGGGTACTGTTTCTAACCAGGATGGGTCTGGGCTATTCAATGATGATGGTGCTACAACAAATAAAATTAATGTTCAAATTAGGGCTAATAGTTATGCTTTTACAGGAGCTGCAGACCAAAATTACATATTGTTGAGATACGGTATTAAAAATATGAATACTACAGCGTTGAATAATTTATACGCAGGTTTATTCATTTATTACTCACCAAATGGTCTTAGTAACGATAATATCGCAACTCTGGATACATTGAATAAATTAGGCTATGTATATAATAATAATACACCGACAGATTATCTCGGTTTAGCTTTACTAACAAATCAAAATTTAAACTTCAAAGCTGTAAATGTTACCTCTGAAGTGTTTAATGGTTGGACAACAGAAGAGAAATGGAATGCTTTGAGTCAGGGTATCTCTGTTCCAACTTATGGGCCTGGAAGAGCAGGTCTTGTTGTATCTGCAGGTCCGTTTAATTTAAATCCCGGAGAATCCGAATACATTGGCTTTGCAATCGTTTATGGTCCCTCTCTAAATGATTTGAAGACAAATACTATAACGGCGAAAACAAAATATCAAAGCACAATTGGTATTAAACCTATTTCAACTGAATTACCCACTAAATATGAACTTATGCAGAATTATCCGAATCCATTTAATCCAACTACAACGATTAAATTCGCTATTCCAAGGAAAGATTTTGTCAAGTTGAATGTATATAATATTCTCGGGAAACTTGTTTTGAATTTGGTTAATGAAGAATTAGATGCAGGATACTATTCTATTTCCTTTAATGGTGAGTCTCTATCAAGTGGAATATATTTCTATAGGCTTGAGACTTCTGGATTAGTTGAAACAAGAAGAATGGTTTTAATTAAATAGACATCATATATTCAGTATATCAAAAAGGCAGGTTAAATTAAATCTGCCTTTTTTGTTTAATTAGAATTATATCAATAATTTTTGAAATTGAAAGAAAAGTATACCTTTTGTTGCAAAATTTTTTTATTCAAAAAATAAAAAATAAATAAGTGCTGCAAAAGCAATTTGTGTTACAGCCATTGAAACCCCGAAATATATATCATATTTTTTTGATTTATCATAATATTCCTGGTTATTTGTTTGCTGGTATAAATTATTATTTTCAATTGATTCATTTTTCAATAAATAGGATGTAACTGTACCGCCAATTGTAATCAGGCTTGAAATTCCAATTTTTGTATAATCTCTTTTCTTATTGAAAAAGATACTCTTATTCTTTATCACTTTAATATTTTCATTCGGTATTGAGTCTTTCAATGGCTGATTTATAATTTCATTTTTTTCTTTATAAGAAATTAATGAGTCCTGTGTTTGCTGTGCATAATATTTTCCGCCAAATAATAAGATAAAAGTTAATATTAAAAAGATTCTTCTCATTTTATTGGAAGCAATATATTTTTTTGTCATCACTTGTTGCTATTAAAAAATTTTTCCATATTGTAATCCCGCTTCTTATCCTGCCATCAAGTTGGTATTTCCATAGAAGATTTCCATTATTTTTATTTAAACAATAAATATATTTATCAAAAGAACCAATATATATTTTATCATCTTTTATCAAAGGGGATGCAGTTATAGTACCGCCTGTTTTATATTTCCAGATTTCCTCTCCATTATTTTGATTTAAACAATATATAACTCCATTAACTCCAGCAATAAAAATCTTGTTCGTATCAAAGCAATTTGAATTTATAGTTTTTGTTGAAATATCTTTTAACCATTTAATTTCTAAATTTTCATCACAGCAATAGAAATTTTTATTTGTCGAAGAGAAGAAAATTTTTCCATTGTAAACAGAAATATCAGAATTAATTATTCCCCCCACATTTAAACTATTAATTATTTTACCTGTATTAATATCAATTTTGTATATTTTACCATTATCGTTTCCAATAAAAATAGCATCATTAAATAAAGCAGGGGAAGAGAAGAACCCCAAAAAATTTTCCCGTGTGTTTTTTGTTTTTGCATTCCAGATAAAATTTCCATTTTCATAATTTATTTTTAATATATCTCCATTTACAGTTGATACAATTACGTAATCATTTTCTACTATTGATAAAGTCTCACATCTTGATATTTGTTTCTGCCATATATATTTACCCTCAATAAGATTATACTTTGCAATAAAATTACCTTTGTATCCATTAGTTGTGAAAATTATGCAATTATCCCTTATTACTGGAGCAGAAGTTATGGATTTTGGATTTGTGGATATTGAACCAATTTTTGAGCCAGTGTTTATATCAAATAATATAATGTAACCTTCAAGATTTGCTGTGAAAATAATATTATTTGTTACTGTCACAGAGTACTTTGGATAACCAGCATCGGAATTATAATACCATTTAACGGTGGGATTATCTTTAATTTTAGATGTAGATTTTGAAATATTGTCCCTTTGATTTGAGCCACCAGGAATAGACCAATCGAATTCTTTTAATTGAAGATTATATATATTTAATTTTATATTATTACACGATTCTGTAATTAATAAAATTGATATTAAACAGATAGTTAAATATATGTGTTTCAGATATTTATTCATTTAGTAATTATTATAATATTTTCATTAAAAATCAATGAGTAAAAATATTTCTCTTTCTTTTTTTAAAGTATATACTTGACTTAAAGTTAGTTTTTATATAATTTAAATTTAAAATACTTAAAATGGAAGACAATTTAAGTTTATTCGATAACGATGAATTTTTTGAAAGTGAAGAGGAGATTAGGAGGGTTACATCTAACTTTGAACAATTTATTTCTTATTTAAGAAATAATATAAACAGTATTAAACAGTATGCGCTTGAGGCTTTGATTGAATTTTTTCTTAACGAAGCACAGTATGAAAAAGCCGTTAGACTAATTAATATATTAATACAAATAAATCCTTTTTCTGCTGAATCATATCATTTAAAAGCGATAGCTTTAGAAGGTATATTAGATTATGAGCAGGCACTAATGTGTTATGATAAAGCTTTATCTTACAACCCAGGTGATGTAGAAATATTAATTGATAAAGGCTTATTACTCGATTCAATTGGTCAGTATGATTATGCTATATACACACTTCTTGAAGCATTAAAAATTGAACCAGATAACCCAACAATATATTTCCATATTGCTTCAGTTCATGCAGCAGAATCAGAATATGAAGAAGCAATAGAATATTATCAAAAAGTATTAGAACTTGATGAAAAGAACGTAGAAGTGTTGAATGAAATTGCATACTGTTATTATAATTTGGAGGATAATAAACTATCGGAATATTTTTATAGGAAATATCTTGATAAAAAGCCTTATAATTATTATTCATGGTATTTTCTCGGAAGGATATATTATGAAAGCGACAAATTTCTAAAAGCAATTGAAGCATTGGAAACCTGTTTATCTATAAAGAGTGATTACCATCAGGCAATTTTTCTCTGTGGAGAGTGTAATTATTATCTTGGGAGATATTATAAAGCAATAGAATGTTATGAGAAGGCTATCTCTATAGAGAAAAAAGATACAACCTATTATTTTGAGCTTGCAGAAGCTTATAAATTAATTGGAGAGTACAGAAAAGCAATAGTTAATTATAGTTCTATTATTAAATTATCTCCTGATTCCTGGCGTTCGTTTTATTTAAGAGGAAATTGCTATTATAATTTAGGTTCATTTAAAAGAGCATTGAATGATTATAGTTCTGCAGTAGTACTTGAGAAAGATAGTATAAAGTTATGGCTCTCGAAAGCAGATACAGAAAGGATATTAAAAAAATATGAAGATGCTCTGGAAAGTTATAGAAATGCTTTATTAATAGAGCCGGAAAATTTTACTATCTGGAGTGAGTACATAAATACTTTAATTGAGAATAAAAAACTTTCTCGAGCTTCAGCATTGATTGATTCACTAATTTTTCTGAATTCGAATAAAGCAGAGATGTATTATTTAAAGGCGAAAGTATATTTTTTAATGAAGGAAGTAGAAAAGGGGATAGATATGATTTATAAAGGTTTTGAGCTAAAACCTGAGGACAAATTTGATTTTGATTTTAATAAAGACTGGCAGAAGGTGATTGATTTTTTAATAAAATATTGATTTAAGTTTTCACCCTTACATCATATAATTTCTTATCTTTTATTTGGATTATTCTCCTGTTTTGAAATCTTTTTACAATTTCAAAATTGTGTGTGGCTACAATAACTGAGGTACCATTCATATTTATTTTTAAAAGAAGTTTTATTATATCAAGAGCAATAAATGGATCGAGATTCCCCGTCGGTTCATCTGCTAATAAAAAAAGTGGGTCATTTACAAGTGCTCTTGCTATTGCTACCCTCTGCTGCTCACCACCAGAGATGTCATATGGCATTTCATTCAGTCTGTTAATTAATCCTACGAGTGAAGCAATGTCATATACTTTTCTTTTTATAGTTTCTTTTTTCTCTCCAGCAATATATAAAGGCAATGCAATGTTTTCAAAAACATTTCTATCATTAAGTAATTTAAAATCCTGAAATACTATTCCTAATTTTTGTCTTAATTCTGGTATATCTGTTTTGTCTATTTCAGTTGATTTATACTTATCAAGAATAATTTCACCTTTTTCTGGAAATAGTTCAAAATAGATTAATTTTAACATAGTGGTTTTTCCAATTCCACTTTCTCCTACAAGAAAAACAAATTCTCCTTCATTTATTTCTATATTTGCATCATCAAAAATTGCTTTTGAGTGATAATTGAATTTTACATTCTTGAATTGTAATATAGTATTGTACATTTCAAGTTATTATTTTCTTTGTAAAGAAGTAATTAATTTTTAATGCCTCGAATGCTCCGGTCACATCTGCTATACCTTTTCCTGCAATATCAAATGCTGTTCCGTGAGAAGGCGAAGTTCTAACAAATTTCAAACCTGCAGTTATATTAACCCCCTTCTTTTTTGCTAATATTTTAAATGGTATCATAATCTGGTCATGGTACATTCCTATTGTTATATGGTAGTCTTTATATTTTTGAAAACCGAAGAACCCATCTGCGGAGAAAGGACCTTCTAATCTGATTCCATTCTTCCTTAGGTATTTTATTGCAGGTATAAATATTTTAATTTCTTCATTTCCTATTACATTATTTTCTCCAGAATGTGGATTTAAGGATAAAATAGCAATTTTTAAATTCTTAATAGAATATAGTTTCTCTGCTTCTCTAAATATATTCCTTACTTTTCTGATGAAGAAGTCTTTTGTTAAAGTAGCAGGAACTTGTTTTAAGGGGATATGGATTGTTAAAGGAGAAAAAATTCTTTTATCATAATACATAAACATAAAAGTATCAGCAGATTTCGTTAAATATTTTAGCATTTCTGTATGCCCGGAAAAATTATACCCTCCAAGTTGAAGGGCAATTTTTGAAATTGGCATTGTTAGAAGAGAATCCAATTTTTTTTCCTGTATTAATTTAACTGCTTTGCAAATAGATTCACCAGCAATTTTTCCTGAAGTAGCATCAATCTTTCCAGGGGTAATTCGAAATTTTTCTGGAATTGAAAAATCAATTATATTTATATTCTCAGGGATTTCGATTCTGATTTTTTTTGAATAATAGTTTAAAATGTTTATGGGTGAAATGATATAAATATCTCCATACTTTTTTATATTTGGCAAATTAATTAATCTTAAAATTAATTCTGCGCCAATTCCATTTGGATCGCCTATTGTTATTCCAATTTTTGGTTTCATTTATTCTTCATCTTTTATATAAGTTATTTCTGCATCTCCCCATAAACCTTCGAGATTATAATACTTTCTTGTTTCTCTTAAGAATATATGTACAACCACATCAACAAAATCAAGTAATACCCAGCTTAAATTTTTATAACCTTCACTGTGCCAGGGTTTATAACCTTTTTTTTTCGTCTCTTCTGTGATGAAATCTGCAATAGCTTTTGTGTGTACATCAGATGAAGCAGTACAGATAACAAAAAAATCAGTTATAGATGTTATTTCTCTAAGGTCAAAGATTTGTATATCTTCTCCTTTTTTTTGTAAAATTAGTTTTGAAATAAAATCTGCTAAATTTTTGGGGTCATCAAGTTTTCTTTTTCTTGGCATATTATTTTTTATTCTGTGATAAATATGGTTTTAAAGAATGAAAATCTTTTCCAATAATTATTGTTACATCTACCTGTAAGTCATTATTATAATTTTGCACAATTCTTGTTGAGTCCATTCCAAGTAAATATGAAACTAATTTTGCTTTTTCATAATTCTTTTTTCTGAGCAAAATTATAGTCTTCTGTACTGTGTCAGTGTGGTAATTTCCACTGCTTTTAACATCAATTCCTTTTTCAATTAAATAATTTGAAAATATTGCGGCTAATCTCTTTTCTCCACAACCATTTAATACCTCAGCAGTTGTTTTAATATTTATGTCAGTTATTTTATAATTTGTATCTGTTAAGTTGCTTTCTGGCTTCTGAGTTTTATTTCTTGAGGTAGATAATAAAGAATAAATTAGATATCCACAAATTATTAAAAGTAGTATTATAATTATATTTAAGATTGTTCCCTTATACTGTGTCAATTTATAAGGATTCCCCTTTTTTCTATATTAATTTTTGAGTTTGATGAAAAAGTAGAAAAAATTTTTTTATGGTATGTTATTGTAAAAATAATTGTCATGGTTTCCATAGTAGTTATAGTAATATGGGTCGAAATAGTAATTTTTTAAATTTCTGAACTCCAGTTTTATAAATGAATTATCTGATATTTTATAGTCCATATATAATCTTGATAACCTTATTCCAGTGAAATCATCCTGTAGGGTTTTGGAATAATTTTTTCCATAAATTGAAGTAGCATAAGGAGAATAGCTTAATTCAACATCAGCAGACATAAATAACTTGTCTGAGATTTTATAACTTAAAGTGTTTATATATGAAGTTACAGAAATTGTACCGTATCTTGAAGAGAATACTGAAATGTTAAATGAGTGTTTCATTGAAAAATTCTTAGGATTTATGAATCCAAGAATATAATTTGTATTTTCATTTAGCAGGTTACCATCAGGGGATTTATATTGTGGTATTGCTTTACCTCCTAAAAAAAGAAGTAAAGAAATAAATAATATTAATTTTGAATATTTCATAATATAAAAATATAAAATTTTCATCATTTAAACAACAATGAAAGTTAAATATATTAAGAACTGAAAATATTTATTTGTAATGCGAAATAAAAATCTTCTTTTTCTACTATTATCCCGTAGCTATGGTGGTCTTGAAATTCACTCTTTAGATTTTTGTAATTGGATGCGAGGAAGGGGATGGGATATCAGGTTACTTTGTGCTTATGGGTCGAAAGTTATGCAAGAATCTCAAAAAAGAGAATTGAATATATATTCCATACAAAAGCCTAAAAAATACTTTGATTTAACAAAGATTGGTAGAGCTATAAAAATACTTAACAAATTAAAACCTGATGTACTTTTTGTTAGCGATAATAATGATTTAAATTTTGCTGTTCTTCTGAAAAAATTCTCAAGGCACAAATTTAAACTTATTTACATTTTACATATGCAGATTGGAGTAAATAAAAAAGATTTATACCATAGGTTTATTTTTTCAAATGTTGATAAATGGGTTGTTCCTCTTGAATATTTAAAATTTCAAACGCTTCAAAAGACCTCTATTAGTGAAAGTAAAATTGTTATAATTAACCACGGCTCTGATATAATAAAATTAAAAAAAAGTCATATTAGCAAATCGGAGGCAAGAAAGATTTTTGGAGTTCCAGATAATGTATTCGTTATTGGAATGAATGCAAGAATAGACGCTCAAAAAAATCAACATTTTGTTGTCGAAGCATTGAGTCAAATTATTTCTGATTATAATAAAAAAATTTATTTTATTATTCTTGGAAGACCAACTATAAACGAAGGTTTAAATTATTACGATTATTTACTGAATTTAATAAAAGAAAAACAACTTGAACAGTATGTGATTTTGAAAGATTATATTGAAGATATTTCATTTTTTTATAAAGCTATAGATTCTCTTATCGTTGCTACAAAAGTTGAAACTTATGGCCAAAATACTATAGAAGCAATAATTTCAGGAGTTCCCGTTATCGGAACAAATACAGGCGGTACTAAAGAAATATTAGAAAAAATAATACCTGATTTATTGTTCGAACCATTAAGATTAGATGATTTTGTTAAAAAATTATTAATGCTAATGGAAAAATATGAATTCTATAGGAATGAGATTTTAAAAATAAATGAAGAATTTTCTAAAACATTTTCAAACGAGGAAGAATGTAAAAAATATGAAAAGTTAATTGAAGAATTGTAAAATTTTTTCTATCCCTTCTTTGAAATCTTTTTCCTGTATTATTAAAGATAGTATAAGATAACCCTTGTTTTTAAAATCATAGAAATACCCCGGATAAATAAAAATATATTTTTCTTTCAAGATTCTTTGCGATAGAGTATCATCATCAAAATTAGTTTTAAATTTAACAACTGCATACCAACCCCCTTCATAGCTTAATAAGTGAGCATTCTTTGAGTTTTCAATAACAGTTTGTAGATAATCTAAATTTGATTTTATTCTATTTTTGATTTTCTCCTGTATTGATTTGTAGTATTTCAGAATTTTTGAGGTAGCATTTATTATTGGCGTGTTTACTGATAGGTATGTGTCGCATATGAAATCAAGATTCATTCTGATTTTTTCTTCTATTACATTATCTGCTGTAAAATATATCCAACCAAGTTTCATCTGTGGTAGAGCAGCAATTTTGGATAAACCATTTAAAATGAAAACAGGAATATTATAGGTTTTGAAATAGTCGAGAGTTATAGAATTTTCTGATTTGATTCTATAATCAAAAAAAACTTCATCAATAATAAGTGGAAGATTTTTCTCCTGACAAATAGATATTAAATTTAAAAATTCGTCTTTTTTTATATAATTTCCCGTTGGATTGTTTGGATTTATTGCCACTATACATTTCGTTTTTTTAGAAACAGAAGACAGTAGAGAGTTAAAATCTATTTCCCATTTTTCATTTTTGTAATTCAGGTTATAATATACTACTTTAAAGTTATTAATTCTTGCGATGTAGTATATTAAAGGGTAGCCAGGCTTTGGAATTAATACACTTTCTCCGGGATTACATAAAACCTTAAAAATATGACTGTAAGATTCACTTGTGCCAGATGTAAAAAAAAGATTGTTTTCTGAAAATAAATATTTAAAGGATAAATCCGAAAATCTTTGTATATAATAGTTTTTTATTGAAGTTCTCAGGTCTTCGGTTCCAGAAGAAGATGGTTTATAAGTGTAATTTTTATTGTGTGAAAATATTTTTTCAAGGTTAAAAATTGAATAGTCAAAACCACATAATGTTGGATTTGATAGTGTTAAATCGATTATTCTTTGCTTCTTTTTACGGGAACGATTTTCAATTTTTATCTTTTCCTGAATTTCTTTTTTTAATTTATGTAATTCGTTTGGTATAAAATCGTTTTGGAAAAATTTAGAAAACATATAGTAATATAATAATATTTTAAAAATTTATAAACTTTAAAGTTTAATACCTTTTCATTAAATTAAGTATTATAATGATATGAAAGCATATATTATAATAATTATATCATTATTACTGACCATTAATGCTCTTAGTCAAGAGAAATGGTGGAATGATAAAAAGTATCCCAATACTATAAAATATAAGGAGTGTAAATTAACTTTTGAAAATGTTGCTAATGGATTTAAAAATTCCAATATTGATAAAATAATTAGATACTTTGATACAGAAATATATTTTGATATTCTTGGATTTGAATCTGGATTTTATAGTATTAATCAGGCTGAACAAATTTTAATAGATTTCTTTAACTATTTTAATGTGATAAATTTTTATTATGTGAAATCTTTTGTAAGTGTTAATTCAGCTTTTGCTATCGGATATTGTGTATATTCGAAAAATTCTACTTCAGTTAAAATTAATGCTTCTATTACTCTAAAATATAAAGAGTCAAGCTGGTATTTAGAACAAATAATATTAAACTAATTTGAAAAGTAGCAAGTATTTCGATAAATATAACTGGATTTTAACATCAATCCTTATTTTCCTGATAATATGGATTATTATAATTGAGTTGTTTAAAGAAAAACTTACTTCCAATGTAGATAACAACTGGGATCAAGTATATTATGAGAAAACAGAAAGTCAAAAAGAATTATGTTCAAAAATATTTTATGAATATCAAACATCTCTTCTTCAATATACAAAAGCAATAACTTCTTCAGATGAATTAAAAAGTTCAGTAAAATCGCTTGATGTAAAACGAATTTATAACTCTTTTGAAAAATTAAAACTATCAGGGGAGTTCTCATGCGAAATTTATGATAAGAAGTTCAACCTGATTTTTTTTACTGGAAGAGAATTAATGCCGGAATTATATTTATTGCAAAAATGTATCTCAGGAAAAAGTTTCTCTTATATTAAGAATATTGGTTTTTATACATATCTATTAATTTTCACACCTGTTTTAGATAAATCTTCGTCAGGGCAGGAAACTATTGGGATTGTTGTAACGGCGTCTTTGATTGATGTCACTTTCCGAATTAAGGAGAAATTTTTCCCTGCGTTTGGATTAACAAATGAAATTAAAGATAAAATTGGAGTTGGCTCTCCGCGAATAATTACAAGCGAGTCTATTGAATTAAGTACATTACAGGATAGAGGCTCGGATAAGGTGTTTTGGTTAATTAAGGGTATTGATGATTCTGTAATTGGGGCAATTATTTTAGACCAATATGATAAACAAACATACTCTGCAGAGGTAAGGTCAACAGCATCGAAATTTATTTCTGCACTTATTTTTTTATTTACATTATTTTTTACTTTTTTATATTTCAGATTAGTAAAACCAATTAGCTCCGACAGGGTCGAGTTTTTGAAAGTTATTTTGTTCTTTGTTTTACTTTTTATTATTCGTTATCTATGGTTATTGTTCAAGTTTCCATCTGAGGTTGTCCAGTCCGATATATTTAATCCTCAATATTATGCCACTACATCATTTGCAGGATTGGCTAAATCTCTCGGTGAACTTTTTATTACGTGTATGTTTTTACTCATTTGGGTTGTTTATGTTGCAAATGTTTTTTCTACTTATGAAAATATATTTGGGAAAAGAGAATATAAAGCATTAAAATATTTAAAAGAAATAAGTATTCAATTAACTGCTGTTATATTCTTCTTCCTTCTATTGTTTCTTTATTCAGCTGTATTTAGAAATATTATTACTAATACAAATATTAAATTTCTGGATAAAGGGAGTTTGATTCCCTCTGAAGAATTATTTCTTATAAATATAGTACTGCTGGCAATATCTTTTATACTGATTTTTCTGAATTGTTCAATAATGAACATCATATATTTTCGTACTAAAAAATATCTAACATCACATAATTTAAAAAAATTTTTATTCATAATTTTATTTTTCATTTTTTCTATTATCTGTATTTTAATTTCTATATTATTTGACTTACGAAGTGGGATAATTATTCATTTGTTACTAATATTATTAATATTTATTACTGGATATTATATTATAAGAAATGCTTATTCAAAAAGGAATTTAAAACTATTCTCGCTGAAAAACTTTTATATAGTTATACTTACAAGTATAATTATTATGCCGATTATTTTATTGCATACTGTAAAATCAAAAGAAACTGATTACATAGAATCCCTGGGAAAGAGGATTACTAATCAGGAAGAAGATAATGCAATAATTATTCTTTCTAATGATTTGCACAATATTAATCTGAATAAAAACATAGAGAGCCAGATTCTTGACAAAACTAAATTACCTCAGTTAGCATTCAAATTATGGACTGAAAGTAAATTAAGTAATGAAAGCTACAATTCTGCAGTAATAATAATTGATACAAATAAAAAAATAATTTCAGACTTTAATATAAATCCACTACAATTAGAAATTGATAGTATCTTGAATTATGCTATTAGTAAATTTTTCAGCAAACCTTATATTTATTCTCCACCGGATTATTTAAATGATACAATTGAAGAGCAGTTTGAAGTTGAAAGTGTTGATAATGACTTTTATCCTGTTATGTTTGAAAATGTTACAATTTTCAAAAATCCTATTAATAAATATTATATTGGTATTACTACTATAGAAAAATCACTTTACAAAAACACACCAAAGGCACAATTGCTTGGTTATGTTCTGATTGTCTTGCAACCGGATATAAAAAATTTGGTATCTCCTCAGCAACAACTATTCAAAGCTCAAGACAAAGATAATTTATTATATAAATTAATATCAAAGCCAATCATAAGTGAATTTGTAAATTCTGAAATTGAAACTACCACCGATTTAGAAATTGCAGAGGAAGTAAAAAATTATATACAGGAATTTCAAACTTACGCTTTGAGCAGTAAAAAAAGAAATTTTTGGAAAGATATTATTATCAATAATGAGGAATATAAAACTTATTTCTTATATTTAGAGCCGAAGAATATTGGCGAATCAAATTCATCAAATAATTTTGATAGAATTATAACTTTTTCTATTAGGGAAAAAGAATTTGGGAATTATATTTTCTATTACTTAAAATTTATTCTTATTAATATTGTTCTTTTTATATTCTTTTATCTATTATCGGTAATAATAGCATCTTATAAATTAAAAAATCTTAAATTAAACTTTAGAAATAAATTATTCCTGATATTTCTTTTAATTTCTGTTATCCCAATTATATTACTTGGTTTTTATACAAGAGCATTTATTATCAATAAGTATGATACTATTACCCAGAGTCAGGTTTTATCAGATTTAAATTTAGTATCTGAAGTGCTAAGCAGTGAGAAAGATTACCCATCAAATATAAAACTTATCCCCGATACTACTGGAAAAAGATATAAAAATGCGCTTGAAAGGTATTTTATTAAAACTGATAAAAACTTTAATGTGTTTCTAAATAATAAACTTGTTTCTACAACAAGTGATGAATTGTTTAAATCTGATTTATTGAGTAAAAGACTTGACTGGGAAGCATATTACAATTTGGTGATTTTGAAAAAAGATAGTTTCTTTAAGAATCGCCACATCGGTGCAATAAAATTTTTCGAGGGATATAAACCCATTTTTGGAGTGGGGAATAAGATTTCTGCAATTGTTTCGTCAGTTACTCTATTCAGACAAAATGAAATTAATGAAGAGCTTACTGAATCAATTACTTTCATTTTTGGCTCTTATGTTATTGTTGTAATTTTATTACTAATGCTGGTAACATTTTTCACAGATAGACTTTCTAAACCTATATTAATTTTGAAAGAAGCTACTGAAAAAGTTGCACGGTCTGAGCCTAATATCCAAATAGATATAAAAAGAAGTGATGAACTTGGTATTCTGGTCGATTCTTTTAATAAGATGATAAAAGATTTGGAAATTTCAAAGGAGAAACAGAAAAGAGCTGAAAGGGAAGCAGCATGGCGTGATATTGCTCGTAGAGTTGCACATGAGATTAAGAATCCGCTTACACCTATTAAACTTTCTATTCAACATCTCTCCAAAGTATTTAAAAATTCAAAGAATAAAGAAGAGCTTCAAGAGACCTTAGAAAAAACAAAAGAAATAATTATTAAAGAGATTGACAAATTGAATAAAATTGCAACTGATTTCTCTGATTTTGCAAAAATGCCTTCCAGACAATATGAACTTTTAAATGTAAATGAGGTGATTGAAGAAGTTCTTACTCTATATTCTTTTGAAGAAAAAATTACTATTGTAAAAAACTTAAAGTCAGATATTCCCTTAATTAAAGCTGATAGACAGGAATTAAACAGAGTTTTTCAAAACATAATTAAGAATGCTTTTCAGGCAATTGTCGATAAAGGCACAATTACAATTAATTCTTATAATGATAAAGATTTTGTTTTTGTCGAGATTATTGATACTGGTATTGGAATGGAAAAAAGTGTTTTGGAAAAACTGTTTGAACCTAATTTTTCAACGAAAAGTTCTGGAATGGGCCTTGGACTTTCAATAACAAAAAAGTCACTTGACGATATGAAAGCAACTATAACTATAGAAAGTGATTTAAACATTGGAACAAAAGTAACTTTAAGATTTCATATTTCTAAAAATAACGGATGAGTCGTAGATTAACAAATAGAATTTTTATATTGTATGCTTTTTATTTTTTAATAATATGTACTTTCCTGTTTTCCTTTTCCTGTGCTGTTCAGCAACCTCCTACTGGTGGCGAGGATGATAATACACCTCCAAAGGTGGTTGAAATTTATCCACCGGATAATACGATAAATTTTAGTGGAAATAAGATAAGAATTACTTTTGATGAATATGTTGACAGGAGGTCTTTCAGGGAAGCTTTATTTATTTCTCCTAAACCTAAAGGTGAAATTAATCTTAACTGGTCTGGAAAGGAAGTAGAAATTGAATTTTCAGTTCCACTTGAAAAAAATAAGACTTATGTTTTTACAATTGGTAAATTACTTAAAGATGTTAATAAGGGTAATCCTATTACTGAACCTATTTCATTTGCTATTTCAACCGGACCTGTTATTGATAGATGTAAAATTTCAGGCAAAGTATTCGACTTTTCTTTTGTACCAGGTACTTCCGAAGTTTATCGAAATCTTGTTGTAACGGCTTATAAAATTAATGGAACGGAAGTAAACCCCGAAGTAAAAGAACCTGATTTTGTTAGCCCTGTTTCTCCGGATGGGAAATATTTTTTTGGTAATATTCCTTATGGTACATATAGATTGTTTGCGATTGTTGATAACGATAGGGATTATCTTTTTAGTCCTGATTTTGATAATATTGCTGTTACTAATGACATAACATTATTACCAGATAGCGCTTACATTAAAGATGTAAATTTCATTCTTGACTTAGATCCTAAATATACCACAGAACATTGCCTTAAATTGTGGGATACTCAAACAATTAATTTTAAAGGTACGAAAACAAATTTAAAATGGTTTTCGAATCAATTATTTAATGATTCCTCTGGGTCTGTTGCTTTTTCTTATATTAACGAATCTGATAATTTACCAGTAACTCCCAATATTATAGCGTTAATTAAAAATCAAAAGGTGTTAAAACTCAATTTAATAACGGAGAGTGAATTAATTAATGCTTCTGATTATTCTAAAACTTTATTAAATTTTTTCTGGATTTCAGATTCATTATTAAGTATTAAAACACAAAATAAATTAAATTATTCATCTCCATATATTCTAATACTTCCGATAAACAACCAAAAGCATACTTTGAAATTTAAAACTGCACCAATAAGAAAGTTTGGTTCTATAAGAGGAAACATTTACGGTTCCGATACAGGTAAAGTTATTGTGTTCTTTGTTAATAATGAAAACAATTTAATTTATTATAATAATGCATTTGATTTAAATTCAACATATGAATTCAACGATATTTTAGAAGGAAATTATACTTTATTTGCTTTCATTGATAGAAATGGAGATGGAGTTTTCAATCGTGGGAGTTATTTTCCTCATACTAATTGTGAACCTTTTTTTATTTTCCCGGAACTATTAAAGATTCAGGGAAATTGGACTTTGGATAATGTGAATATTAGTTTTTAACCCTTTCTAATTCAGTTTTAAGATTGAAGAATAACTTGTTTAAAGCTAATTCAGGATTAATATTTATTTCTATATCTCGAAGTGAATCCTCAAGTATATTTATTATTTTATAATTACTTGACTTTATATTTTTTGAAAATTTTTCCAATACATCGACTCTGTCAATATTAATTATATATTCTTTTTTCCCGTTTGATATATAAATAACATCTCTAAACCACAGTTGTAGTATTTGTATTATATATTTTATTTTTTCTTTGTCTTTATCTTCAATAATTTTTTTTATCTCGTTTGATAATGATATAAAATTATTTGTTATTATATTTCTTAGCATATCTATTATATTATCCCGTATTTCAGTATAATTTGTATCTATTATATTTAGTAATTTTACAATGCTTCCCTCTGATAGCCGAGAGTAAAATTTTATTTCCTCTTCAGAAAAATCATTCCTTATATTACGCAGATAATTTTCTATTTCAGAAACTTGCAATGGATTAAATTTTATTTTCTGGCATCTTCCTATTATAGTTGCTGGTAGTGAATTTATTCTTGATGTTGTTAATATTAGTAATGAATCTCCAGGGGGGTCTTCAAGAATTTTCAATAGTGAATTGTAACTTTCTATATTCATCATATCTGCCCGTGAAATAAGAAAAATTTTCTTCTTCCCTTTTTCTCCTTTCATATATATATAGTTCTTTAATTGTCGTATACTATCAATTCTAATAAAGTTTGCACCGGGTATGGAAATTTTATGATAAGGATTTCTTCGTTTTTCCTCAAGTTCACTTAAATAATTTTCATAATCTGTCTTACTCAATGTATTAATGGGGTCAGTATCTTTTTTAGTATCACCTGAGCCTGTTGGAAGAGCTGTAATAAATTTGAATATGGATGAATAAAGGGATTGTGTCTGCCGGCAACTTGGACATATATCGCAGGCTTCTATAGAATCATTTACATTTTCACAATTTATAAGTTTTGAGAATTCTATTGCAACCGCATCCTTGCCTATTCCATCTGGTCCAAAAAAAATATATGCATTGGCAATTTTTTTACTATTATATATCCTCTTTAAAGTTTCAATCACTTTTTTATGTCCGATAATATTTGACCACATATTAAAATGTATGTCCTATTCCTATTTGGAAAGCAATTTTATTTTTAAAAATCGTACTGAAATTATTTTCAAATAACCATGCCTTTGTTCCGTTTTCATCTGCTTCATAGTCATAGAATTTAAATCCTATATCAAACCTTACAGGTCCTACTATTGTATAATATCTTAACCCTCCTCCAATTGCAATTGCAATATCCCTGAACCTGAAGTCCCCAGGTTTCCTCCATAAATTTCCATAATCAATAAACCCGACAAACCCTAAATCTTTAAAGAAAGTTTTTGAGCTGTAAAATGGTTTTGCTCTTAATTCAAAAGTCCCTTCAATGAGAAAATTACCACCAAATTCTCTTGTGGGAAAAGTTCCAAGTTTTTTTGCCTGCCAACCTCTTATACTTGTACTTCCACCAGCAATAAATTTTGCAGGAATTGGAATATCAACATCGGTTTCTTCTTCAATTCCACTTATTTTATATTTATTAGAAGCATATTCAAATAAAGCACCAATTAAAAATTTGCAAGCAAGTACAGTAGATTCATTAGGAGGGTTTAAACTAAAGTAAAATTTATTTACATTAGATAATTTTACATATCTAAATGTAGATGTGTTAATTAATTTTTCTATTAGGTAGCTCAGTAAACCACTCTCTTCTATAAGGTATGATTGGTAATATCCTTTTGTTGGGAATTGAAAATTGTTCGTATTATTATGAATTGCCGAAAATGAAATTATAGATGTAAAAAGATTTATTTGATATTCTGGTAGAGTTATAGCTGAGTCATTCAAATTATAAACAAAAGGTGTGTTGATTGTGAATTTAGAATTATTTATTTCCCAACTGGAATAAAAATTATTAATATAAGTATGCTTTGGTAAATCGTAATTTAAACCAGCGACATTTTTTATCGTACTTATTGAAAATATATCGTCTTTGAAATAAACCCAGGAAAGATTTAAATTTCCCCTGATTTTATTGTTATTAAAAATGTATGGCTGATATAGCTGTAAACCAAGTTCAAGTAAATAAACATCTTTTGAATGTATAAAACCTGAACCTTTTGAAATAAATTTTCTACCTCCACCAAAGAAGTATTTATCTGTAAATGATAAAGAGACACCGCCGTAGAATCTATTTAAAATATCATATCCAGATATTTCGGGTTGAAATATATACCTTGAAGTTAGAGATGCATTTACAACAAAATCAATTATTTTATTTACAGTATCAATATTTTTAATATATATTCTGGAGTTTTCTAATATTTCAATATTTGCAATTCTATTTTCGCTTTCTAATAATTGCTTTTTACTGTATATACCACCTTCTTTATATTCCAGCTCTTTATATATTTCGTCAATCTTTAAGTTTTTTGGATTATTACTTAATTCTATGTATGTTTTTCCAAATCTGTAAATACTTCCAGGCAAGAAATTAAGTTTTATATTTACTTTATATTTTAATGCATTTGAAGCGGACAAAATTTTTTCTACATCTGGATTTTCTGCAAGAGCATTAAGATACCCGTTATTATTGAGTATGTTTATTACGCGAGTAATTTCTGCCTGCAGATTATTTCTTGAATACCTTGTACCTTCTTTTATTTGCTTTAAATCTTCATTAAATATTTCCTCTGCGGCGGGTGGGTAAATGTCATTTAGCCCGTTGTATTGTATCTTATTTATTTTATATTCTGGTCCCGGGTCAATTATAAAGCTTATTTCAACTTCTTTATCTTCTTTATTTATTACTAATTGTGTATCAATTTGAGCATCAAAATAGCCATTATCAAAAAAATATTTATCTATTCTTCTTATATCTAATTCAAAATCTGTATAGTTAAAATATTTTAAATTTTTCAATTGTAGTATTTGTTCTATATCACTTTTTGAAATGTCGGTTTCCGATTTTAATATAATTTCTATATCAGATATTTTGTAGGACTCTTCTTCTTTATTATCTTCCTGTGCGAGAGCTGGAAGGATGGCTAAGAAAATAAATAATATTAAGAGTTTGCTCTTCAATCAGATTTTATTTCTCTGCAGAATAATAAATTACAAATTATTTATTTTAATTTTATTAAAAAACCCAATTCCGTTTTTAATTACGGAATTGGGTTTTATGACTTCTGAAATTTTAAAAATTAGAAATCCTTACTTTCTTCATCGTAAAAGAAATCTTCATCAGTTGGATAATCGGGCCAGATTTCTTCTATACTTTCATATGGCTCATCAGTATCATCTAATTCCATCAAATTATCAATAACTTCCTGTGGTGCACCTGTCCTTGATGCATAATCAATCAATTCATATTTATTTGCTGGCCAGGGTGCATCATCTAAGTAAGATGCGAGTTCTAATGTCCAGACCATACTTGTTCATACCTCCTATATTTTATTAAAGTGCGAAAATATAAGAAAAAAAATTTTAATTTCATATAGAATTTTTCAGTTATAAAAACTAAAAACAACTAATGATTTATATACTGATAAATCAATAGTTTATTCGAAATCGTGTTCAAACCATTCTGTTGCCCTTTTTAATTCTCCTTCTTTAAATAAATTATTTTTTGATTTTGATTTAATTGCTTGATTCAATCGTTTACGGAATTCTTTCGCTGCATTATATCCATAGTGTTTGCAAAGGTAATTTAATGCTATTACTTCCGCAATAACGGTTATGTTTTTTCCTGGAAAAATCGGTAAGTTGATAATTTCAATTTCAACACCCATTATTTTTGTTGTTCTTAAATTTAGCCCTGTTCTCTCATAAGATTTTTGTGGGTCCCAGAATTCTAATACCACTATAACTTCAACTCTCTTTTGGTATCTTATTGCTCTTATGCCAAATATTCTTCTAACATTTATTATTCCGATTCCTCTTAGTTCCATAAAATGTTCTGCTAATGAAGTTCCGGAACCGATTAAAACATTTTCACTTTTTCTCGTAATAATTACTAAATCATCTGCAACAAGTCTATGCCCGCGTTCTACAAGGTCAAGAGCAATTTCACTTTTACCTATTCCGGAAGCTCCACAAAATAATAATCCAACTCCATAAACATCAACAAATGAACCATGGATTGTTGCTTGAGGAGAAAACTGGTCGTCGAGAAAATCATTGAGGAAATATGTTATCTGACTTGTTGAGTGTGGTGTTCTGAAAATTGTTACATTGTGTTCGTCTGCTTTCTTTAGAAGGAGAGGAGGAACTTCATTGTTGTTTGTAATAACAATACAGGGAATTTCAAAAGAAAAAAATTTTTTTAAAGTCTTTTCCTGCTCTTTTTTACTTAATCCTGAAAGGAACTTTATTTCTGAATTTCCAAATATCTGAACTCTTTTATATGCAAATAACTCTACATATCCAGCTAATGCTAATCCAGGTCTATGTATATCCTTTACTTTAATTACTGATTTTTTATTAATTGCTTTTTTTGTAATTTTTTTGAGTTTAAATCTATCTTTGCATTCTTGATAGAAAAACTCAACGGATATTGATTCTTTTTGTATAATTTTTAAATCCTTGAAATAGTCTTTCACTTCACTTGTATTTAATGTTTCTGGATTTCTTTTTTGAATTAGTTTTTGATTTTATTTTATCCATATATCTATAAAGTTGAATTTCTACCTTTCCTATTGCTAAATCAATCGCTTTCGTTAAATCATTCGAAGATTCCTTTGATGTAATTATCCTGTCTTTTAGTTTTATCTTCAGTTCGCAATGCTTTTCTTCTTTTGGTGGCTTATCGGTTAGTAATACTACATCCGCAAAAAGGATTTGGTCATTGTACTTTGTAAGATCTTCAAGCCTTTCTTTTATGTGCTTTCTTACGGATTCGTTAGCTTTAAAATTACGAGATGTTATGTTGACTTTCATAGCTTTACCCCATTTAAGTTTTTTAAAAATATTTTCATCGGGTTATTTTGTTATCACAATATGCAAAACGGATAAATTAAAAGCAATAAAAAAATTTTATACATTAATAATTTTATTTTTCCAATTCTTATATTTCTATAATATGAGGAATATTGTTATTTATTATGTATAAAAATATATTGAAATTATTAATGGTGATAGAACCACGTTTTAAAATAGGTAGAGGGTTTGTAATCATAGTATAATATTATTAATTCACCAGAGGAGTTATTCAGAAAGACACGGATGGATGATATTTTTCTATATAAACTCAAAGGCTATAATTCTGATGTTTATAAAATTATAACAAAAAGGTTTGTAATATATGAATTTGATGGCGATAAAGCTTATAATCTGCCAAAGTAATTTATAATTAAAAGTAACTCAAATTCAGTTCTTAGTCTTAAAGCAATTATAAAATACACTTTCTTTTGAGAAGGAGAATGCAATTTTAAATTAAATATTCTCCTTTTTTCTATAATAAACAAAAAATCATAATTAATTTTTAATTATGCTTATTAATATTATTTTTGTTTATATAATAAATTTCTTTGTTATTGAATATTGAAAATAAACTTGTCTTAAAAAAAGCTTATACTATTTATTTTATTATTTTATTTATTGCTTTCATAAATTTTCTTAGTATTATTTTAGCACCTTTGATGATTAACTCTGGTGGATTTTTGTCAGTTATTGCAGGATTTATTTATACTTTGTTTTCCAAATCCTGTCATCAAATTAAAGATAGATCATTTTTTTTATTTGGAAATCAACTTCCTGTCTGTATAAGGTGTTTTTCTATTTATTCTGGCTTTCTTTTAGGAAGTATTATTTTGCCTTTTGTTCATAGTGGTGATTTATTTTCGTTCCCAAAAGTATGGGTTTTCATTTCTGCTGTTTGTTTCTTAATAATAGATGTTATTTTACATTTATTAGGATTTTTAGAAAATTCTATATTAACAAGATTAATCACTGGTGGATTTCTTGGATTTATTTCAGCATTTTTTATTATCCCTGCATTTACAAATGCTTATTTTGAAATAATTATGTTTTATAATCAGAAAAAATTAAAAACTAATGACAACTCAACCTAAAAATTTAAAACTAAATTCCATTTTAATTGGGACCCTTGCTATTACTTTTTTTGTATTTATTCCAATTATCAATATTATTAATATTTTCTGTTTTGCCGGGGTTGTATTAGGTGGATTTTTAGGCTCTGCTTATTACTGTTCCAAAGCTAAACAGCAAATCACTCAGATATTCTTAAAAGATGGAATATTGATTGGACTTTTTAGTGGTATTTTATCTTCTGTAATTGTTGTTTTGATTTCTTTAATCACAACTCTTTTATCAAAGACGAATCCTATGATTGAGATTTCAGAAATGTTTAATTCTTTTTTTAAAACTGTTCCAAATGAAATAAACGAAGTTATTCAACAACTTTCTAATGAATATGAAACACTTGGTTATTCTCCAACCTTGATGATTACAATGCTTGTAATGAATCTAATCATTTACCCTGTTTTTGGTTTGATTGGTGGTTTAATTGGGGTTGCAATCTTTAGAAAAAGTTCCAAATCCAATAATAATAGTTTATCTGTTTAAATTTTTTATATTATTATAAGTCTTCAAATATATAAGAAAATCCTCGTAGGAATAACAAACAAATATTACTGTATCGGGTAAATCATTCTTTTTAAAAAATTTAAGGGTCGTTTCAAGAGCAATTATTGAAGCCTCTTTTATAGGATAACCGTAAGCTCCGGTACTTATAGATGGGAATGCTATAGTTTTCACATCATTTTCTTTTGCAACTGTAAGACTTCTTAAGTAACATTGTTCTAAAAGTATCGCTTCATTTTTAACTCCACCTTGCCAGATAGGACCAACTGTGTGTATTACATATTTAGCAGGTAGTTTATAACCTTTCGTGATTTTTGCATCACCCGTCTCACAACCGTTTAATAATAAGCATTCTTCATATAATTCTTTTCCAGCTGCTCTGTGTATTGCACCATCAACCCCACCTCCACCCAGTAGACTATTGTTAGCAGCATTAACAATTGCATCCACCATTATTTTTGTTATATCTCCCTGAGAAATGATTATTCTTCCCATATAGATTTTGTTTATTTTTTTATTTGATTATAAAATAATAATTTTTCGTTTATGTTTCATCAAAAAAATAAACTAAATCTTTAATAAAAATAATTAAAGAAAAATCTTAATCAAAATATTTTCTTATTTGATTTAAAAGCATTTTTTAGATAAATTGCTTTATAGAAAAAAATTCAAACTTTATGAATAGAAAAAATTTCTTTTTAATTAATATCTCTATTCTAATATTTTCTATTGTCATCATAAGTCTATATTCCTGTTCTGAAGACAATACATATAATCCCATCAATGATAGATGTGATGTTTTTGCTGCTACACAATTATCTAATTTACCCTGTTCGGTAAAATATTATGCTAATGCAACCGGTTCTATGAAAAATGTTTCAATCTCTTATTATATAGATTCGGGAAAAATTATAAATATTAATCCTACTTCTTTTCCCTATGAAGATAATCTGTATTTTACTTTAAGAGACAGTGCAAAAATTACAGCCTCAGGGGTTTCAAGTCAAAGTGGTAGTTTGACAGTCTCTTTCTATGCGTGGAAGTCAGGTTTCGCTACTTTCGGAAGTGATTCATGCGTAAAATAAAATTTAAAAAATGATTATAAAAATAATTTTCATCGCTTTTGTGCTAATACATGGGTTAATTCATACTCTTGGATTTCTTAAAGCATTTAATTTATCGAACATTTCTCAGTTAACAAAGGATATTAGCAAACCAGCAGGAATTATTTGGCTTTTTGTTTCTGTGCTGTTTTTTCTTACTATTTTGTTTATCATTTTTAATAATAATGTATGGATGATAATTGGTTTTATATCTGTAATTTTATCACAGATTTTAATAATTTCTTCCTGGCAGGATGCAAAATTTGGAACAATAGCAAATTTAATTATTTTAACAGGAATAATTCTAAATTTTGCTTCCTATAAGTTTGAGAAATCTTATACTTCCGATGTGATTAATTTAATTAAGGAAAATGAAATTAAAAACCCCTATATACTAACAAAACAGGATATTCAGCACCTACCAGTAATAGTACAAAAATATCTTGAGTATACTAATGTAATTAATAAACCTAAGATTAATAATTTTAAAGTTGTTTTAAAAGGACAGATAAGAAGTAGAGGTAAGGATTTTTTTGATTTTACTTCAGAGCAGTATAATTTTGTAAATGAGCATGCAAGATTATTTTTTATGAAAGGTAAAATGTACGGATTAAATGTACCTGGTTATCATAAGTATATTAATGGCACAGCTTCTATGGATGTAAAATTATTTGGTATGTTTTCAGTGATTAAAGCTGAAGGTGAAGTTATGAATAAAGCTGAAACAGTAACCTTATTTAATGATATGTGTTTATTTGCACCTTCTTCTTTAATAGATAATAGAATTGAATGGGAATCTGTTAATGATACATGTGTTAATGCAATATTTAGTAATAAAGGAATTAAAATTTCTGCTCTTCTATTATTTAATAACTCAGGAAGGTTGATTAATTTTATTTCTAATGATAGGTATGATATATCAGATATGCAGCAATATCCTTTTCTTACACCAATATATGAATATAAAAATTTTGACGGAATAAATGTTGCCAGTAAATCTGATGCTATATGGAAATATCCTGATGGAGAGTTTGTATATGCAAAATTTGATTTACAGGAAATTAAATATAATCTTTTGGATTATTGATTAAATATTTAATAACTAAATCAAATATTTTATGATATATATAATCTTTTATTTATTAGCCTGGATTTTAGGTCTAATTTTATACTTTATAAAAACACCTCGTTCTCTTGTTCAGAGCTTGATTTCTGCTCATTTTTTAATTTGTGTTGGTCTATTCGGAATATGGAATTTCATTGCACATGTTTTTATGAGCGAAAGAGTAGCTCAATCTATAGGTTGGGTTTCAAATGGTTTCCAGATTGAATTAGGATTTATATCTCTCGGAATTGGAATTGCAGGATTTTTGGGCTATTGGTTTAAAAATGGTTTCCGTTGGGCAACAGTAATTCCATATTCAACATTCTTACTCGGTGCTGCTGGTAACCATATAAAAGAAATGCTTCTGGCAGGAAATTTCAATCCAGGTAACTCAATTATAGTTATACCAGATATACTAATACCTTTCACCATAATTAATCTTCTCATAATAGATTATATTAAAAGTAAGAGAAAATAATAAAATTTTAAAAAAATCTTTTCCGTGTTAAATCTAAATCTTATATCATAAAATTTTTTTAAAAAATTATTTTATAATTATTGTAATTTAAATTTGGGTAATATAAATTTAATTTTTAATAAATTTAGTTTTAAAATTAATCATAACAAAGCGAACTTATAGTGGTCAATATGACTGGTATACGAAAATATCAAGATGATGAAAACTGAAAAGAATATATTTTAAGTCTAATGTATAGAATATTAATTTTTTTATTTGCTTTCTCATTTGGATTTTCAGACAATACAGAAGTCATTGCAAAAAATTGTGATAATGACATTAGCTCATATAATAGATTTCAAATTGTTAGAGTTCTACAAGATACAACCATAAATTATTCCTTAGGGGACGATGCAGTATGGATTAAAATTTTTGAAGGGATACCACAATCATTTATAATTATCAATTTGCATGAAAATGAAGCTACTTCAATTTTAGCTGCTAAAGATATAGTCAATAGAGTTGGTGGTAAGTTTATTTTTCTTAGTCAGAAGGGGGAGAGGAATATTTCTTTTAAATTGGGTGGTAATGAGTATAGTTTTGACCCAAATAGGATTTTTACAAGGGAGGGGATTCGGAAATCGTTGAGTAATTTGGGGAACTATTCCTTTGAAGCAGAAGAGGAAGTTAATAAGTTTGCGGAATTTTTATTGAGCGAATTGACAAAGGATTCTCTCTTTATTATTGCTGTTCATAATAATACTGATGGGTCTTATTCTATTAATTCTTTTTTCAATCAATATAATCAGGATGTGAGTAATGTGTATAGAAATAAATCTGAAGACCCTGATGATTTCTTTTTTGTTGTGAGGGAGGAGGATTTTGAGTATCTAAAGTCAAAAGGGTTTAATGTGGTCTTACAGGATAATCAGAATGTGCGTGATGACGGTTCTTTGTCTGTTTTCTGTGGTAGAAATAACATTCCATATATTAATGTGGAAACGCAGGTAGGGAAATATCAGAAACAAATTCAAATGTTGGAAGAAATTAAGGAATATTTATCTAAGCCCAAAGAAAATTAGTTTAAAAAGTTAAATTACTTTTCAAAACGAAATTGCAACTTCTCAATTGGTTTCTCAACAATGTTATTCTAATTATATTAGATAAGAAAAGATTCATATTTACAATTATATAATCAGAGTAAAAATAAAAAAAATTCTTGATAATTTTTTGAAAAATAAACTTTATCAGAGTGAGGGGTATTGTGTTTTTTTATAATAGAATGAATGTTTTTTAAAATTTTTTTATTACTAAAAATACAGGGGAAAAAATATTTCTGCTATTGCAAATAAAATTTTTTATTAAAAAATATTTATAATTAATGGTGTTTTATTCAGGTTATAATAATTATTACATTACCTATTAAAATTAGTATGGTACTTTGTTTTAGTGAATCAATAATTTTTTTAGGTGGAAGGGGGAACTCTTTTAATTCCTGTCCTAAATAGAGTGTCACAGATGTTCAATTTCAAATTTATTTATTTTGAGTATTTTTTTGAGATTTGTCAACAAATTCATCATAGATTATTTTTAATAAATTATTTATCCAAATTAGAATAATAATAGCTTTTATTATAAAACTTAGATTTCGTGTTTTAAAATGAAAAATAGGATTTATAGTTTTAAAATTTTATAAAACAAATACCAATCGCTGAATTCTTCTAAAGTTCACAAATATAGGGTACCCTAAAATTTACAAAAAATTATCTTGAAAATTCTATTAAATATAGATATATTTATAGATTAAATTAATAAAAATTTTATGTTTGCTATTGTTGATATAAAAGGAAGCCAGTATAAAGTAGAGGAAAAACAGAAAATTTTTGTTCCCAAATTAAAAGAGGAAAAGGGAAGTCAGATTGAATTTGATAAAGTTTTGATGTTTTCTCAGGACGGTAAGACTTTTGAAATTGGAAACCCGTATCTTGAGCGAAAAATAACTGCAACAGTGCTTGACCATATAAAAGATGACAAAGTTATTGTATTCAAAAAGAAACGGAGAAAAGGTTATAAGGTGAAAAGAGGTCACCGACAACAGTATTCTCAAATTTCTATTGATAAAATAATATAAAATACTATGGCACATAAAAAAGGTTTAGGAAGTTCAAAAAACGGTAGAGATTCACAATCAAAGCGACTGGGAGTAAAACGCTTTGGAGGTGAATTTGTAAAGGCAGGGAATATTATTTTAAGACAAAGGGGAACCAAATATATCCCGGGCTCTAATGTTGGACTTGGTAGAGATTATACAATATTTTCATTAATTGACGGAAAAGTTAAATTCACTACTAAATCTGGAAGAAAAGTAGTTAATGTTCTACCTATAAACTAATAAACGATAAATATTAAGTTTTTGAAAACCGTTATTCAACAATAACGGTTTTTTTATTTTTTTCTAAGGTTATTTATTAATTCTTTTATTTCCTCTGCGGATTTGTCGAAAGCAGTTTTTTCTTCATCAGTTAATTTTATTGGCACGATTTCTTCCATTCCTCTGCGACCTATTTTTATAGGTACGCCCAGACATATATCGTTATGTCCGAATTCACCCTGTAGGTACACGCTACAAGCCATAATCCTATGCCTGTCATTTGCAATTGCTTCAATCATCTGTACGACAGAAGCTGCCGGTGCATAATAGGCGCTGCCTGTTTTTAAATGTTGAACTATTTCTGCACCGCCCTTTCTTGTTCGTTCTATCAACGCATCAATCCTTTCCTGTGGTAATAAATCGGTTATTGGTATACCGCCTACTGTTGTATATCTTACAAGTGGTACCATAGAATCTCCGTGTCCACCCAGTACAATTGTGTTTATATTTTCAATTGATACTGATAACTCCGCACATAAAAAAGATTTAAACCTTGCAGTATCCAGTACCCCTGACATTCCCAGAACCCTGTTTCTTGGCAGATGACTATTTATAAAGGTTATATATGTCATAACATCAAGTGGATTTGAAACTACAATGATAATCGAATTAGGCGAATATTTTACTGCCTGAATTGTTGCATTTTTCACAATCTCTGCATTTGTACTTATCAAATCTTCTCTTGACATTCCCGGTTTTCTTGGTAATCCTGCTGTTATAACTACAATATCCGAGTTTGAAGTTAGATCGTAGGTATTAGTTCCGTAAATTCTTGTATCAGAATACTGTATAGCAGCTGACTGTTGTATATCAAGGGCTTTACCTTGTGGGATTCCTTCAACAATATCAAGTAAGACAACCTCGTTTGCAAGAGCCCTATCAACGATAATTTCCGCTGCTGTTGCTCCTACATTTCCTGCTCCGATAATAGATATTTTCATAGAATAAAATTTTTATTTTAACATAGTTATTTTAATTTCAGTACCGCTGGTATCTGAAAAGCAATCAAATATATCAACAAGAGATTTTATGATTAAAATTCCCCTACCGTGCTCCTTAAACAAATTTTCTCCTCTGGTTGGGTCGGGAAGTGAATTTATATCAAACCCTTTCCCTTCATCTTTTATACTGATAGTAATTTTATTTTTATCATATTCAATTAAAACGAAAACATTCTTTTCAGGATTTTCCTTATTCCCATGAACTATTGCGTTCAACATCGCTTCTGAGACAGCAATTTGAAGATTTATAAATTTTTCCTCCGGTAGATTTAATTCTTTATTAATGTTGATTAATATACCTTCTAATTCAGTAAGTGCCTTTCTATCGCTTTTGTATTTTAAGTCAATTTTTTTCAAAATAAAATTTTAAAATTTAAAAAATACTTTTATTATAAAATTATCCGATTTGTTTTCATAGTTACCGGTTGACTTTATAAAATCTTTACTATATATCAAATATACAAAAGTCCCGTTATAAAAAGAAAGTGTTAAATTTGAATATGGTCCGAAATTTTGAGTAAAATATTTTAGTCTTTTTTCTCCGCTGTCATATTCATATTGGTCAAGTATAAAAAATTTAAATCCTGCACCTATAGTTAAAAATTCATAATTATAATTTAAGTTTATATCTATTCTCTTTTCTACGAAAAAGTCAGATGGTCTTATTGAAAAATTTTTTTCATTAAACTGTCCCTGTTCATAAATTTTTAACTCACCGTTTATATTTGTAAAAATATTTTTTGTCATGTAGTATCGTGTCGAATCCCATATTTGCAATTGTCGGAACACATAACTCTGTATCTGAGAAAGCAAATCTTCAAATCTATATACAGTATAATTTGCAAGGACCTGAAATGAATTAACCGTAGTTAAATTTTTTATTGGAGAATATGTACTTCTTGAATTTAATCTAAATACCTTGTTCGTATAATTATTTGAACTTCTCTCTTTATATATATAACTTAAAATTGTCATATTGAATTCAAACAGAGTTGTTAATTTAAAGTCTGAAAGATTATTGAATGTATGTGATATCTGTGTTGTAAAATATAATTCATCTCTATCATCGGCATTCTCTTTTGTATCCGTATTATATCGCAATAAATAATATGATGAAGAAAGATTTATTGAGTGTACATTACTTAAATTGTAATCAAAATTCAAAATCGCAGAAGTAACTGATGCAGAATTATTTTTGTTATTTTCAATTCTTTCAAGCTCAAGAATAACTGTTTGATTATATCCTTCAGTATTGATTAAATTGTGAATTTCCGCTCGCTCTGAAAATAATAACTTTAAACTTGTATTAAATTTTGTTGTGTAGTAATTTATTTTTGCATATCCTTCTACTCTGTTTTCATTTACCCTTGTGTCATATATATTTTCTAATATAGCACTTGTTCCCTGTGGTTTGTATTTATATTCATTTTCATAATTTTTAAATAGATAAACACCACTGATAGTAAGCACAAAGTTTTTTATAAATTTATAATTCAATTCATCTTGCAATATAATATAATTATCCATTCTTGATTGTGTGTTCATAGTTTCATTATACTGAGTTATTACGCTTGGTGTTGAAGGAATAAAAAAGTCGTTCTTTGTATTATACGCTCTAATATAAAGATTGTTATCAGCGTTTATTGTAAATGATTTAAATAAGTTTGTGCTAATTTCAGCAAAATGATTTTTCTTTTGTATCAGATTTTCATAAGATATGTTTAATTTTCCTCTCGTGTTTATATCGTATATAAACAATCTATCAACCTCTGTTAATATTAATGTACTAAATCCTGATGTTGCCTTTCCTGTTTGTTCATCATTTTTAATACCAATTTTTGCATTTATTCTAAAATTATCAAGATTTGTATAATCAAAATTCGCAAAGTAAAACATACTTTTTGTCTTATTTACTTCAATATTTTTTTCATCTGATAGAGACTTGCTTTGTACCCCAAGCCCGGCAGATATTTTTTTTGTTAAAAGATAGTTTGTACCAAGAGTTATATTAATATTATCCCTTGCAAAATTACTTCCTAACTTTGTTACATCGGAATTGTAGTAGCCGTTTATAAAAAATTTTATTCTGCCAGTTTGTATATTCTTATATAAAGATGATTTAAAAATTGCGGAATTTAAATTGTTTTCAAAATTTGTTGTTAAGCCTTCCTGAATAATTATTGTATCCAGTTGAATTTCAAAAGTTTGGGAATGGAGAGTTTTAAAAACAATAAAAAAAATAATTGTAATGTTAATTATAAGCCTGCTCATAATCAAAACTCTTTGTGTCTGATTCTTCCTGTAAACTTTTATATAAGTTTTCTAAATCTGTATATTCCTTATCTTTTCTAAGTTCTATTGTTTTTTTATCTAATTGTATTTTTCCTTTTTCCAGAATAATTATCCGTGTTGATATTTTTTCTATCATATTTAGTAAATGTGAGCAGTAAAAAATAGTTTTTCCTTTCTCTGATAGTTTCTTTAACATTTCCTGAAATATGATTATACTTGTTGCATCAAGTCCACTTAATGGCTCATCTAATAATATTACTTCAGGATTATGTATCAATGCTGATGTAATAAAAATTTTTTGTTTATTACCTTTCGATATTTTTCCGAACGAGATTGAAAGATAATCTTTGTAATTGAATAAATCAGAAAAATAATCAATTCTTTTATTTAATTCATTTGTTGGAATTTTTCTGATTTTGGCTGTAAACTCAAAGTATTCTTTTGGTGTTATGGAATTAAATACATTTGGTATTTCCGGTACATATCCACTTATCTGTTTTACATAGACCTGATTGGTTTTTACGTTTTCTCCATTTACAATTACATCTCCTGAATTGAAGTTTAGCATTCCACCTATTATTTTAACAGTAGTGGATTTTCCCGCTCCGTTTGCACCAATATATCCGCATATTTCACCCCTTTCTATTGAAAACGATACAGAATCAAGTGCTTTTGTATTACCCGGATATATTTTAGTTAGGTTTTTTACTGTTATCATATTTTGTTTTAATTAAAGTTATTAAAGATTGAATTTAATTAAAATCCCATTTGATAGTATGTCTTCTTTATTTTCATTGCAATTATAAGAAAAGTGTATGAGTGTTTTTTAGTGGTATTTCTCTTTACAGAGCCCCAGCTTTGTAAAGAAAAATGATTCGTGCCGTAGCCCCCAGCTACACTACGAGAGGGGAGAAGGATAGATTCTTTTTGAGTGAGGGTATAGTAATCAGAATCTAAAATGATGATAGATAGGAGCAGGTGCTGTGGAGCAAAAGTTATTCATACAATATATTACAATGGATGAAAAACAAATATCTCGCTTAATACAGAGCCCCTGCTCTGTAGAGAGGAATGATTTCCTGCTTTAGCAGGTGCTAAGACGCGAGATGGAAAAAATTATTTACTTTTGATTTTGTTATAGAATACTTTCCTCACGGGATGGAAAAAAAACACCAAAAAATTACTGAAAAATAAACTTGACATTTCAAAATTTCAGTTGTATATTGATGGTGAAATCAAATCTTGATGCATAAAAGAGAAAGAAAAGTTATTCGACTTTTTTTCAATAAGGAAAATCCGCATCCGTCGTACATTTTTATACCCATTAAAAAGAGAGAAATAAAAAATAATTTCAAAAAATTATTTTATAAACCTTAAACAAAAATATTATGAAAAAAATCTTCCCTTTACTCGCCGGTTTTATCGTAATGCTGATTATATCAGTTGGATTTTCACCGGAGCCGGTAACATCCGGTATTGATTTATCCTCACAATATGTAATTGATAATTCTAATCAGGTTTCTGATAATAATAAAACGGGAGATTTAAGAGTAATTTATGTTCAGACCTCATTTGAGGAAGCTTCATTCCCTCCAACTGGATGGACTGATACTGCAATTTATGGTAGTACTATCTGGGATAGGGTTACGGTCAGCTCATATCCTTCAGGCGTATATCCACATACCGGAACTTATATGGCAAGATACTATTGCTGGGGTTCTCCTTCCGGTTATATAGCAAACTTAATTACCCCTTCATTTGACTTATCCGGGGCTGGCGGTAATGCAGTTGTTGATTTCTGGATGTATAGAGAAAATGGTTATGCTGGTACTTATTTTGATACCCTTGCAATTTGGGTTAGCACAACAAAATATACCACCTCTGGAGCAACCCTGCTTGCAAAGATATCAAGAGTATATCCTACTGCTGGTTGGTATAATTTTGTATTACCAATACCATCAAGTTATAATGGTACTGTCAATTATGTAATATTCCAGGCACTCAGTGGATACGGATATGACCTGCATATTGATGATGTAAAAATTGGTGTTCCGGACCCAATGTCCCTAACTTCTTTAACAAATACTCAAATTACTGGTGGAGTATTAACGAATACTATTAATAATCCAATACTTAGATTAAATGTTGCTACCTCAGGTGCATTGAATCCGTTTAATATATCTTCATTCAAATTTACCACAACAGGAACAACGAATCCTGCTACTGACATAAGAAATGCGAAAGTATTTTATACAGGAAGCAATCCTGTTTTTTCTTCTTCTTCTCAATATGGATCCACAGTTCAATATCCAAACGGAGTTTTTTATATTACTGGTTCTCAAACTCTTTCAGAAGGAAATAACTACTTCTGGTTAACTTATGATATTCCTGCAGGTGCAACACAGGGAAATTTTGTTGATGCAACTTGCGACTCTGTTACAGGAAGTGGTACAATGGGTACAGTACAACCAGTTCCACCCGCTCCTGCTGGAAATAGGCAGATTGTTGGTCCTATGGCAGGTAATTATATTATCGGACCTACCCCAAGTGACTATCCTAACTTCACTTCTGCGATAGGAGATCTTACTACAAGAGGTGTTAGCGGTGCTGTTACATTCCATGTGAAACCAGCTGTTTATGGAACAACTTCAGGAACGGAAGTAGATAGTGTGCTTACATTTACACCTGTAAATGGTGCAAGTGCTACAAATACTGTTACTTTTAAAAAGAAATCCGATGAAACCGGTGAAGTCTGGGTTGAAAGATATGGAACTTCAGCAACAACTGATTATATTATTCAACTATCAGGTACAAAATATTTTACTTTTGACTCTATAAATGTAAGGCAAAAGGACACCGCTCTCTATAATATGGTAGATTGGGGATATTCTGTAACCAACCCGGTTACCAATGTAGGTGCACAATATAATACAATTAAGAACTGCAAAATATTTTTAAAAGGGACAAATACTTCAACAAGGGGAATTTCCCATTATAATTTAACCAATCCAACTTTAATAGAAGGAACAAATTCCTATAATACATATTCAAACAATACTATTTTAAATGCAAGAACTGGAATTTACATTTATGGTTATTCTGCTTCTACTCCTTATTCATTATATGATAAAAATAACTCTATTATAGGGAATAATATTGTTGGACTTGGTAATGGGGGTGGTACTACTTATGCTTATGGTATTTATAGCTATTATCAGGGTAGCACTTTTAGAATTGTTAACAATAATATTTTTAGCGCTCCCGATAATGCATACTATTTCTATGGAATTTATACTAATTATGGTTATGACCAGAATGTAGATATTATTGGAAATACTATCAATGCTAATTATAATACTAGTTATCCTTTCTATGGTATTTATTCATACTATACTGGTGCTTTATCCTCCCCGGTTATGTCTAATACTGTAAACATCAATAATAATACTATTACTGCAAATTTGGGGAGCACTTTCTCTACTACTTTCTATGGCATTGATGCATATTACTGCTATGCTGATACTTTAAATATGGTTGGAAATGCAATAACAGGTACTAATATTCCCGGATCTGGTACTGCTTATGGCTTTTATATTTATTATTGGGGTAATAATCTTAATTTTTCTTCAAATGTAATTCAAGATATTTATAGAGCAAGTTCTGGAGCTATATATCCTGCGTACATTTATTACTCCAATATGGAAAATGCAAAAGCAAGAATATTTAATAATACATTCAATAACATTCGTTCTGTAAGTGGTTCAAATTATGGTTTATATCTTTATGGTAGAAATACGCAGACAAATTTTGTTTATAACAATAATTTTATTAACTGGGTAACAGGAACCGGTTCTCTTATTTACGGATTTTATAATGCAAATTCTCTAACAACTCATTTCTATAACAATAATATATATAATTTAAGAGATAGTGCTTATACATCAGGTTATGTATATAATATATATCAAGTATCAGGTACTAATTCTTATTACTATAATAACTTTATATCAAACTCAAGAGCTAATTCATCCTCGAGCAATCTTGCAAATGTTGGTTTCTATATTAATGGTGGTACCTTCAATGGAATATATTATAATAGTATTTATTTAGCTGATACAAGCACAAGCACATCATATGGTAGTGCTGGTATTTATCTTGCAGGTAGTTATTATACTGAAGCAAGGAATAATAATATTATAAATATATCAAAGCCAGGAAATGGTACTTATACTGCAAAGACTTCCGGAATAAGACTCGGTTCTAACACATACTTACCTTATTATTCAATATTTTCCGGAAATAATAATATATATTGTGGTTCAACTTCTGATACAGGTAGAGTTATATACTATGATGGCCCGAGCCGTTTCTTCACTTTGCAAACATATAAGAATTATGTAAATCCAAGAGAGCAAAGTTCAATTTCAGAAATGCCTGTGTTTTCATCTGCTTCCACAGGTGATTTACATATAAACGGTGCAACTCCAACTTTATTATATAATGGTGCACTATCTATCGCTCCACCTTATGCCCCAATTTCAATTACAGAAGATAAAGATGGAAATGCAAGGAGCGATCCTTTTGCAGATATTGGTGCCGATGAATTTAGCGGTACAATGGCTACTGATATTGTGCAACCAACCATCGTTTATGATAAACTTGGAAATGGAAGTGTTGTAACAAGCAGACAATTTTCAAATGTGTTGATTTTAGACCCAAGTGGTGTTAATTCTACTACCTATGCACCACGAGTATATTATAAGAAATCTACAAATGCGAATACATTTAATGATAATACATCAGCAACTGATGGCTGGAAATATGCTGTTGGAACTTTAAGTGGTTCAAGTTTCACTTTTACAATTGATTACACAAAATTATATGGTGGTAGTGTATCCTCTGGTGATATAATTCAGTATTTTGTAGTTGCTCAGGATAATGCTTCTACACCAAATGTTGGAATTAATTCTGGTGTATTTACAACGACACCAACAAGTGTAGCTTTAACGGCTGCAAACTTTCCTATAACCGGAACGATAAATCAATATAATATAGTGGCATCTGGTTTATCAAGCACTGTTTATGTTGGCACAGGTCAAACATATACATCATTAACAGGAACCGGAGGATTATTTGCAGCAATTAATTCCGGAGTTCTTACGGGTAATTTAAATGTGGTTATCACAAGTGATCTTGTGGAACCCGGTACATATCAATTGCAAAACTGGTCTGAACAATATGCTCCTGCTACTTATAAAATTACAATTAGACCCGATGGCACAACAATAAGAAATATTTACGGTTGGGTTGCAAATACCAATGGTTTAATTAGATTATACGGTGTAAATAATGTTACAATTGATGGTAGTTATGGCGGTAGTGGAAGATACTTAAGGTTTGTAAACAGAACTGGTGGAAGCTATCCAACAATATCATTTACTTATGGCTGTACCTATGATACTCTAAGGAACTGTATAATTGAAGGTGTAAACACAAGTACGACAAGTGGTATAGTTTTAATTGGAACTGGTGTCACAACTGCACCACAACAAGCAAACAATTATCTTACAATTTCTGGTAACTTAATTAGAGATTTAAGTGACTCCCTTACCACATCACCTTATATTGGAATATGTAACTATGGCTCTGCTATACCTGTGTTGAACAGTTACAACAATATTATTAACAATGAAATTATGAATTGCTTTTATTATGGTATATATATGACTACAACAGGAAGTGGCGATGGCTGGGTAATTAAGAAAAACAGTATTTACTATGTACCCGGTACATATACTTTACCACTTACAAATGCTTCCTGGTATGGAATTTATATATACCCATCGTATTATGGAAATGGATATACAATAGATAGTAATTATATCGGTGGTTCACAGGCACAGGCAGGCGGCTCATATATGCAAACGCAGGGATTATTCCATGGAATATATGTCGGAGCTGGATATAATGCTCAAACAACTATAAGGGGTAATGTTGTCAAGAATATTAGGTCCACATATATTACAGCTTCAACAACTACATATTATGGAATTGCTGGTGTGCTTGGCTGGTTGAATATATCAGGAAACACTGTTGGTAGTGCTGATAGTACCGAACGTCTTCAAATGAATGGTATATTCAGAGCCATACAAGCATCACCATCTTATTATGCCGGCAATCCTACTTTAATTGTAAACAATAATACAATCAATAATATCTGGACAAGACCAGATTCAACTATAGTAACACTTTCAGGTACTTTTAGTAGATATGGTATAGTTTTAGGTGGTTATCTACCGACTGAATGTAAGAATAATGTTATTATGAATATGCTTTCCTGGCAAAGTCCTGGAGCAACTTCATACAACTGTTTCCATATGGGAATTTTACCGAATGTATATAATAAGGTTAATGTAGAGAACAATTATATATATAACATTGCCAATTTAGTGACTGCTGCTCCAACCGGAACAGGAAGGATTCTTGTGTATGGAATACAACCGATTTATCTTGGTGATGGTTCTACAGTTGCAGGAAACAGGATTTCTAAGATATATTCATCAACTATAAATTCCAGTGGTGATCTTGTTATTGGTATATATAATGCTGCTTCTTATTATGGAATGACAACAACGATATATAACAATCAAATATCTATGACCGATAACAATGGAAGCTGGGCTAATGTTGTAGGGGCTATGGATGTTAGTTCTAATGCAGGATATTGCAACTGGTTCTATAATACTATAGTACTCGGTGGTACTGCTGGTAGTGGTAATCCATATAATTCCTATGCGTATTATAGAGCAACCACATCTGGTCTTGCAACTTACAGTATATTAAGAAATAATTTATTATATAATTTAAGAACTGGTGGTTCTAATAATAACCTTGCCACTGGTGTACAAACAGGTTCCCTTGACCAGTTTACACAACAATATCCATATGCATTGGCAGATGAAGAAATGTTACCGACTTCAATGAAGGGTGGTGAAAGAGGAACCAGTCCATACTTCCTGAGTGATTATAATTTTTATGTTGCGCCAAATGCAGACAAAATTGGTGATTGGTATGGAACATTCTACAACCTTAGCGGATGGAAGACAGCTTCCGGCGAAGATGCAAACAGTAGTGCAGACACGGTTGCAAACGCTCCTGCATCACAACTATTCAGGAATTATGGAAACGCAGATTTGAATATAGATACAACACAGGCGGTTTCAATTCTGGTTGCAAAACGCGGACTTGGAATAACTGGTATTACTAATGACTACAATGGATATCCAAGAAGTCAAACAGGACCAACCTGTATTGGTTCTCACGAATTCAATTATACTAAACCAATTGTTCCTTCTCTCGTTTCTCCTTCAAACGGAGCAACTGGTATTCCAATCCCTGTGGTTATGAAATGGAATAAGACAATATTTGCTTCAGGATATCAATTACAAATTTCTACTGACTCAACCTTTGGTACAACTGTGAAAGATACTATTGCATCGGATTCTGTTTATACATTCTATCAAGCAGTATCTTCTACAAAGTACTTCTGGCGTGTAAGAACTGTCTATGCTCAATATGGAGTAAGTCAATACAGTCCAATCTGGAACTTTACCCCACAAGCCGCTGGTCCTCTTACAGGAATAAAATATATTCCCGGTGATTATCCGTCAATTCCAGCAGCAATTACTGATTTAAATACTTATGGTGTTGGTACAGGTGGGGTTACTTTCAGAGTTGCTACTGGTCATATAGATACAGCAGCAAATCTTGTTATTAATGCTCGAGGTACTGCTTCCAATCAAATAGTATTTGAAAAGTGGGGCACTCTTGATAACCCGCTTCCGAATCCATTAATTGTTGCGGCTGCAGGTACTGGTACTATGGATGGAATAATTAAATTTAATGGTGTCAGTTATATTACATTTGATGGTATAGACCTTGCAGAAAATCCTGCGAATACAACTACAACAACTCAGATGGAATGGGGTTATGCATTACTTAAGGCAAGCGCTGATTCTGGTTCACAAAATATAACTATTAAGAATTGCAATATAACTTTAAAGAAAACAAATACAAGCAGTGTCGGGATTTATTCTGCTAACCATACGATTTCTTCAACTTCTTCATTGACGATAACCTCATTCTCAGGTACTAATTCAAGCAATAAATTCTATAACAACTATATTAGTAATTGTTATATTGGAATCTGGGTAGGTGGATTTGCAGATGCATCTCTTCCGTATGCATTTTATGACCACTTTAACCAGATTGGTGTGCAGGGTGGTAATACAATTAGAAACTTTGGTGGTAGTTCAGTTACGACTTATGGTATATATTCTATTTATCAGGACAGTTTATCAATAAGCAACAACGATATCGGTGGTGGAACTGGTACGACAACTACTAACTACGGAATATTTGTATCCATTTGTTACAACTCAAGCATCACAGTATATAATAACACGGTATCAGACACTAATGCAGTTACGACTTCTTCCTCCTATGGTATTGGTCTAAGCAATGCTGGATACAATGGAGTAGATAATACTGTAATTGTTAAAAGAAACACAGTTCAAGGAATGACTACAACCGCTGTAACAAGTGGTGCTTTATATGGCTATTATTTGTACTATGTGACAAGCATGAATTTTATAGTGGATTCTAACAAATTTATAAATAATAAGTGGGGCGGTACATCACAAACTGCTACCGGTACAATATATGGATTCTATATATATCCATATACAACAACGCCACCCGTGGGAAGTGTAGGCTATGTGACCAACAATTATTTCGCAGGTAATAGGAGAATACAGTCAACATTGAGTACTGGAACACTTTATGGAATGTATCTGTATTATGGACAGGAGACTTTCAATGTATATAATAATACAATAGAAAATGACACTCTTGCAGTTACAACGGGTACTGCTTATTATATGTATGGATATAATTATTATTCAACAACAGTAAATTACTATAACAATGTAATAAGGAATCTATATAAAGGTTTAGGTAGCAGTGGGGTGTTATACTGTGTATATATTTCTAATGCTGCTTCTTCAGGTACATTTAATTATTATAATAATACAGTTGAGAATATATACAGTGATGGAATTGGATCGGTTTATGGTATCTATAACGCTTCAACGGCTGTGAACAAGAACTTTTATGGTAATATAGTAAGGAATATAAGAACAATTGGAAGTGGTGTTGTTTATGGTTATTACTTCTCAGGTGGAACAAATGTAAATATATATAGAAATCTGGTAACAAATTTAAGAACAGGATCAGGTAGTGGTTACGGTATGTATGTATCAAGTGGAACAACAAATAATATTTATAATAACTTTGTTTCAGATATAAGGTCTGACTCTTCAACATCAGCGCCTGCAGATTTTGGAGTATATTTATCCGGTGGTACTACGAATAATTTATATTACAATACAATTTACCTCAATGCACAATCAATGGTAAGCGGCTCAACCTTTGGTACTGCAGCACTGTGGGCATCCACTACACCGACACTTGATTTAAGGAATAACATAATAGTTAATGTTTCCACACCAGGTGCTACAGGTGGATATACAGTAGCGTATCAGAGAAATAGCACAACTCTTACAACCTATGCAAATACTTCAGATTATAATTTATTCTATGCTGGAACACCAGCTTCCAATAGACTGATATACTATGATGGAACAAATATGGATTCTACATTAGCACTTTATAAAGCGAGAGTTACGCCAAGAGATGCAAATTCAGTAACTCAGAATCCACCGTTTGTAAATGTATCAACGCGACCATATGATTTACATATTGATACCGCACTTGCAACAGTAGCAGAAAGTGGAGGAAATACAGTATCAAGCCCAATAGCAATCACAACTGACTTTGATGGACAACCACGCTATCCGAATCCAGGTTATCCGGTTCATCCACTCTATCCAGCGACTGCACCGGATATAGGAGCAGATGAATTTGGAGGAAAACCGCTTGATATTAATCCGCCTAATATTTCTTATACACCGTTACTGAATACTCCAAGCCTCTCAGCGAGAACTTTGACTGCTACGATAAGTGACCCAAGCGGAGTGCCAACGACCTCTCCCGGATGGCCCATACTTTACTGGAAGATTAATTCTGGTAGTTGGAATGCTGCTGCACCAACAACTGTATCCTATCCACAATACACTTATACATTTGGTGGTGGTGTGGTTCTTGGGGATACAGTATTCTATTATATAGTAGCAAGGGATAATTCAACCCCACCAAATATTGGAGCATATCCGTCATTAGGTGCAGGTGGTTTCACATACGACCCACCAGCGGCAAGTATTCCACCAACAAACCCAAGCAGTTACAGGATTTCTGCTGCTCCGCTTGCTGGAGATTATACGGTTGGATTAACCCTGTTCAATAGCATTGCAGGTAAGAGAATTTACTTTGAAAAGGTTGTTGAAAAAGTGATAAAGGAAGTTCCAGTGGAAGACAACAATGTGGAAGAAGCTTCACCAGGTAAAGGACAGGAGCCGAAAAAAGATGCTACAGAACTTACCTCTCCTTATGCCGGCAATGGAAGGACTAAACTCGTAACTGTTGAACAAGAAAGATGGATACCTATGGAAAATGGAAAGGTTTATGATGGTCCGCTTTATATTAAGAAAGAAGAAAATCCCGCAGTTGATTTACCTGATGGTATAATGGGTGTTTATGCAACGATAACAGCAGCTGTAAATGATTTGAATTTGAGAGGTGTTAGTGCTAACACAAGATTCTTGCTTGTTGATACATCTTATACTACAGGTGAAACATATCCAATTGTTATTAATGTACAGAATATGAATTTACCATCCTCTACCAAGACAGTTACGATTAAACCAAATACAGGTGTAAATGCAACAATAAATGGAAATGCACCTTCAACTCAAATATTTAAAATTCAAACCAGCTATGTTACGATAGATGGTTCCAATACAACAGGCGGAACTACAAGGAACCTGTCTATTATAAATTCAAGCATCACGGCACCACAGGTAATAGTAATTGGTTCAGTCGGAACAACCCCAATTACAAATGTTACAGTAAAGAACTGTATAATTACCAATGGTGTTAATTCAAGTAGTTCTGTTATTGTATCAGACGCTAACGCACCCGGTACCGCAGGCTGGTTTAATAACATAGAAATCATAAATAATAAGATTAACTTAGCATATATTGGAATTTATTCAATCGCGAATGTTGCAACAGGTAATGGAAGCGGTCTGAACATAAGTAATAATGAATTAAATAATACACTTTCTCCTGTAAGACTAGTAAAAATTTATGTACAGGGTGTTGATGGTGTTACAGTTGCAAATAATTTAATTGGAAACGATTCCAATGCAGTTGATGCAAGCAATATTACAGGAATATGGTTTGCTACAGGTACAAAGAACGGTACGATTTCTGGAAACACAATCACAAATCTTGCAGGTTATGGACCTCCACGAGGAATTGCAATTTCTACTGGTGTTGCTAATTCAAATATTTCAATTACAAAGAATACAATTACCGGTATAAGAACAGCTTATTCCTCACCACCATATGGTATTTATGTATTCTCAACGACATCAGGAGTAAGTATAACGAAAAACAAGATTGGAAATATGCTGAACTCTAACACGGGAGGGTATGGTTGTAGAGGAATTAATATAGCGACAACTGTTTCACCATCTAATATAGAAATAATAAATAACTTCGTATGGAATATTGTAGCAACTTCTGATGCTTCAGTTACATACTGGGGTATTGGTATAGCACTTGATGCTTCCATTAGCGGTGTTACAGTTTACTTCAACTCTGTTAACCTGTATGGTTCTTATTCAGGCTACTCATCATCAACTGTACATACTGCATTCTATGCATCTTCAGGAATTACTGCTCTGAATTTAAGAGACAACATATTCGTTAATAAATTTGATAACACGGCAAGCACAACTGATAAGAGCTATTCAATTTACTGTGCAGGAACCAATGCTGCATTTACAGATATTAATTATAACGATTATTATGTATCCGGAACGCCCGGTATACTTGGATACTTAGGTGGTGATAAGACAACATTATCAGACTGGAAACTTGCAACCCTAAAAGACTCCGCAAGTATTTCAGGAGACCCAATATTTGTAAATGATTCTAACCTACATATTGACTCAACTCAGGTGTCACCTGTTGGAAATGCAGGGCAATACATTTCAACTGTTACAGACGATATTGATGACAATCCAAGAAGTACAGTTTCTCCAGATATAGGTGCTGATGAGTTCAACTATTCCTCGCCAATGTTAACATTGAACCTGAAAGTTTATCTTGAAGGATTCTGGAATGGCACAACCCACGTATCAGATACTGCTAAAGTATATATAGCAAATAGCACTTCACCGTATGCGTTCGTTGACTCGCAAAAGGTAGTACTCTCAAGTTCAGGTACGGCTACTATGAACTTTAATAAAGCCTCTGGTAACTATTATATTGTTGTAATGCACAGGAACCACCTTGAAACCTGGAGTAGATTACCACAATCATTTGTTGCCGGTACTCCATTAAGCTACGACTTTACAACTGACTCTGCAAAGGCATATGGCTATAATATGAAAAAAGTTGGAAGTGTATGGGTACTATATGCGGGTGATATAAATCAGGATGGTGCAGTTGATGCTCTTGATGTGGCATTGTTCATACCACAGTATGGTAATTTTGGTTATTTAAGCGGTGACTTAAACGGTGATGGTGCGGTTGATGCTCTTGATGTGGCAATCTTAATAAGTGACTTTGGTATAACGAAATCTGTTCCAACGGTGATGACACCCCCAGATCCAGGACAACGCTCTAGAATAATAGAAGAGATAAGGAAGAAATACGAAACTCCAAAAAGAGAATTTAAACAAAACACAGAATAATAAATAGAATAATTGGAAGATAGCGGAGCTTAATACTCCGCTATCTTTCCACGATATTTTTTAAACAAGGAGAAAAGTTTTTAAATGAAAAATAAATTTAAATTAAAAATAAAAATAAACAAGATGAAAAAACTAATTACTCTGCTGTTATTAACGGCATTATTTGTGGGGGCAGCCCACAGTCAGAAGGTTTCATTTTCTTTATCAAACCCGAGATTACAGGGTGGATATTTTATGTATGATTTAATGGCGACTATACCTTCTGGTCAATATTGGGCGGTTGGGTCATGTAATATTAGAATTAACTTTACTTGCTCCCCTTCAGGGTCACTTATAGTGAAAGCAGATAATCCAGCCGTAAATGCTAATCCAAATATTAGTAACGCTAATGGGTATCAGAATATGACAACCACTTCTATACTAAATGGAACTGCCATTAGTTTGAACATTCTTACATTTAATACGAGTGGTTTTTATATATTTAATCCCGGTATCTACTTGATTGCCACTTTACGCTGGACTGCAACACCACCGGTGAACAATACACAGATGACTTTCAGAGTACCGCCTGATCAATATCCAACCCTTGTGTTCGATAGTCTTAGCCAGCTTTCCTATCCTTCAGGATATACTGTGGTTCAACCAACACCAACTGGTGTAATTCAAATCGCAAATGAATTACCAACAGAATACCAGTTATATCAAAATTATCCGAATCCATTTAACCCTGCAACGACGATAAAGTATGATATTCCAAAGAAAACCTTTGTTACTATTAAGATATATGATATAACCGGTAGAGAAGTTGAAGAACTTGTAAATCAAGAACAAGAACAGGGAAGGTATGAAATTAGTTGGTCAGCAGATCGACTGGCAAGCGGAATTTATTTCTACACAATACGCACGAAGGATTTCTCTGATACAAAGAGAATGGTACTGATTAAATAAGAGTTTATCATTTGAAACTCCTTATCTTATAGCCACTTCTCATTCTTAACAGAATGGAAGTGGCTTTTTTATTTTATTTTAAATCAAACATTCATTTTAATTTTATAGAAAAATTAATGTTGAAAAAAATAAAGGGTAAAATTTTTAAAATTGAATTTTCAAGTTTCATTTGATATCTTTCATAAAAAATGTGTAACGCTCAAATGGCGGAATTGGTAGACGCGCTGCATTCAGGGTGCAGTCTTAATTATTAAGGTGAGGGTTCGAATCCCTCTTTGAGCACAAAAAAAATTTAATATGAATTCAATTGAAAAAAACCTGGAAATTAAAAGAACTAAAACCGAGCAATGGCATTGGAAAACAAATTGATTTTTCGAATTTTTATGATGAGGTAAAAGATAAAGTTAAACTATCTGAAACACTCCTTCGGTTATTATATTTGAGAGGGATATCGAGTCACCTCGATATTATAAAATTTTTTAAACCACAACTTGAAAGACTTTATGAGCCATTTCTTATGAAAGATATGGATACCGCTTGCAATAGAATTTTAAAAGCTATTTCAAGAAAAGAAGAAATAATGATTACAAGCGACTATGATGTAGACGGGACCTGTGGTGCTTCTATGTTTCACTTATTCCTGAATGAATTCGGAATTAATACTGAAATATATATTCCTGATAGAGAAACCGAAGGGTATGGCGTTTCCATTAATGCAATCAATCTTGCTAAAGAAAAGGATATTAAATTAATTATCGCAATTGACTTCGGTATTACAGCTCTGGATAAAGTTGATTATGCAAATTCTCTCGGAATTGATTTCATAATTTGTGACCATCATCAACCTCAAGAAAAAATTCCTGATGCTCTTGCTGTCCTGAATCCAATGAGAAGCGATTGTCCTTATCCTTTCAAGTATCTTTGTGGAACCGGAGTTGCATTCAAACTAATTCAGGCAGTTTGCAAAAAATTAAATAAGAATGAACTTATTTATAAATATCTTGACCTTGTTGCTATTGCAACCGCTTCTGACATATCACCAGTTATAGATGAGAACAGAATATTAATAAATGCTGGTTTTGATTTAATGAATAAAACTCCCCGACCATCAATAAAAACTTTGATATCTAAGCTTCCTCAAGGCACAGCAAATAAAATTAATACAACTAATATCGTTTACTCAATTGCTCCAAGACTTAATGCTGTTGGTAGATTGGGAGATGCGAAAAGGGCAATTGAATTTTTACTTTGTGAAGATAAAGAGAAACTTGATTTGTTATCTTCTGAACTTGATGATACAAATACAGATAGGCGAGAAATGGATCAGGAGATTACACGGCAAGCAATAGAAATGTTTGAGGAAAAATATTTGAATGAAAATCCATACTCTATCATATTGCACAAAGATGATTGGCATTCGGGCGTTATAGGAATTGTAGCAGCAAGATTGGTTGAAAAATATAATCTACCTACTATAATTTTATCTACTATAAATGGCGTCGCAAAGGGGAGTGCAAGAAGTATAAATGATTTCAATATATACGAAGCATTAAAACAATGTGATGATATTTTAATTCAGTTTGGTGGCCATTTTTATGCCGCTGGTCTTGAACTGAAAATTGAAAACATTGAGAAGTTTAGAAAAAAATTTAATGAAATTGCTCGTGAGAAACTTATTTTTAAGGATACTTCTCCTGATTTTGAATATGAAGCAGAAATAAAATTTAATGAGATTGATGCGGTATTTCTTAATGTACTTGATTATTTTGAACCATTCGGTCCAGGTAATCCTGTCCCTGTCTTTATGAGCAGAAATCTTGTTATTGAAGATACAATTAGAGTTTTAAAAAATTATTATTTTATATTCCGATTAACTGACCCAGTATCTAATATTACCTTTGAAGCAAATTTACCTTATGAATCAAAACTGACAGATTATATTAGACCCGGAGTTTCCTGTAGTATATGTTATACAATTGATGTAAATCATTGGAACAATTATCCTGTTGGGAAGTTAAGGATAAAAGATATTAAATTTAATTAGTTTTTATAAAAATTTAATTTTATTTCATATGTCTGGACATTCAAAATGGGCAACAATTAAAAGGAAAAAAGCCGCAAATGATGCAGCCAGAGGAAAGATTTTCACTAAATTGATTAAAGAAATAACCATTGCTGCAAGAGATGGCGGTGGAGACCCTGAGGGGAATCCAAGATTGAGGCTGGCTATTATGAATGCGAAGTCAAATAATATGCCCCAGGAGAATATTATTCGCGCTATTAAAAAGGGTACTGGTGAGCTTGAAGGGGTTAGGTATGAAGAAATTAATTATGAAGCGTATGCTCCTCATGGCGCTGCTGTTATTATTGAGTGTGTTACTGATAACAGAAATCGGACTGTTGCAGAGTTGAGGCATTTAATATCAAAACATCATGGTAATCTTGGTGAAACCGGTTCGGTTAACTGGATGTTTGAGAGGAAAGGTGTTATTCTCGTTTATAAAAATAATCACTCTGAAGATGAAATTATGGAAATTATTCTTGATGCTGGTGCTGAAGATTTAAAAGATGAAAATGAATTTTTTGAAATAATTACTTCTGTAGAAAATTTTGAAAAGGTTAGAAAAGCGGTAGAAACCAATAATTATAAAATAGAAAATGCAAGTTTACAATATGTTGCAAAAAATCCTCTGAAACTTGACGAGAAGAGCACAGCTGAGGTGATGAAATTTATTGAGGTTCTTGAAGACCATGATGATGTGCAGAATGTTTATACTAATGTTGAATTCTAAAGAATAAATTTTAATGATTATTTTAGGGATTGACCCCGGTTCTGTTATTACAGGTACTGCATTACTTAATGTAAGTAATAAAGCTGAAATTCTTGAATATGATGTTATTTTGCTTAACAAAAAATCCCCTCAAACAGAAAGACTTAAACAAATTTACGATTCCTGTAAATCAAAAATAAAAAAATACAAACCTGAACATTTAGCAATAGAAACAGCTTTTTATGGTAAAAATATTCAATCAACATTAAAACTCGGACAGGCAAGCGGTGCTGCAATCGTAGCAGCATTAAACTCAGGGGTAAAGATTTTTGAATACTCTCCTCGCGAAGTGAAAAAAAGTGTTACGGGTAACGGCGCAGCGACAAAGCAACTTGTAAAGTGCTTTATAAAAAATATTTTTACTTTAAAAGAAGAACCAAAGTTTCTTGATTCCTTTGATGCTATTGCGGTTGCACTTTGCCATTATTATCATTTAATTGCAATGAATTATGGTACATCTAAAAGGAGGATTTATAAGAGTTCAGGAAAAGCATGGGCAGAGTACCTGAAAGAAAACCCCAAAAAAATTTATAAATACCAAATATGATTTCTTTTATTAAAGGCAAAATTGTAAAAAACAATATCAGAGATATTATTATTGAAGCAGGAAATATAGGTTACCATATATACATAACAAAGAAACTTTATGAATTGATTAAAGACTCAACTGATGAAGTAAGTATATATACCTATATGGATGTGAAGGAAAATTCTGTTGCTCTATATGGTTTTTTTGATGAAAAGGAGAGGGAAATTTTTAAACTGCTAATTAGTGTAAGCGGTATTAGTACAAAAACCGCTCACAACATTTTATCTCACATTGGATTTGAGGAAATTATCAGATTAATAACTGGCAAGCAATCATTATCATCTGTGAAAATCCCTGGCCTGGGAATTAAAAAAATGGAAATAATTTCCACTTCACTAAAAGATAAAATCGTAAAACTATCTTCTTTAGAGTTCCTTGAATCTATACCTTCGCTTTCTCCAAAGGATTTATCCGAGAGAGAGCAATGTAGACTTGAAGCACTTACAGCTTTGATGAACCTTGGTTATATAAGAACAGAAGCAGAAAAACTAATTAGAGAGGCAATAAAAATGTTTGGTGATGAAAAATATAATACAGGGGATTTAATCAAAAAAGCTCTTGAAGTGGCTTCTATATAGAAATAAAAAAACAAAACCAATAAATAAAAAAACCCTCTTATATTACTACAAGAGGGTTTATTATTTTTTTGCTTAAAATTATTTCTTGTCGTCCATTACTTCAAAATCTGCATTTTCAACTTTACCGTCATCTTTTCCACCACCGGTTTGTTCCTGACCAGCTTTCGGACCTGTTTCAGATTCTTGAGTGTGTGTTTTGGCACTTGAATACATTTGTGATGAAGCCTCATTCCAGGCAGCATTATATTCATCTATTGCAGATTTTAATTCATTTATATTATCATGTTTTATTACTTCTTTAAGCCTGTCAATAGCACTTTGTATCTTTGACCTTGTCTGTTGATTGAGTTTATTTTCAAATTCTTTTAACTGCTTTTCTCCCTGGAATATCATAGCATCAGCCTGATTCTTCATATCAATCAATTCTTTCTTTTTTCTGTCTTCTTCTTCGTGTTCCTTTGCATCTCGTTTCATTCGTTCAATTTCCTGCTCGGTTAATCCTGAGGAGTGAGTTATTCTTATATCCTGTTGTTTACCGGTGCCAAGGTCTTTTGCAGTTACATGCAAAATACCATTTGCATCAATATCAAAAGTTACCTCTATTTGTGGTACTCCTCTTGGTGCAGGTGGTATTCCATCTAAATGAAATCTACCAAGTGTTCTGTTATCTATAGCCATAGGTCTTTCACCTTGCAATACATGTATCTCTACTGAGGGTTGATTATCACTTGCAGTTGAAAATATTTGTGACTTTCTTGTAGGAATTGTTGTGTTCGCTTCTATAAGTTTCGTCATTACACCGCCTAAAGTTTCAATCCCAAGAGAAAGAGGAGTGACATCAAGTAATAACACATCAGATACATCACCGGCAAGCACTCCACCTTGAATTGCAGCCCCAATAGCAACAACTTCATCAGGATTCACACCTTTATGAGGTTCTTTTCCAAAGATTTTCTTAACCGTTTCTTGAACCAGCGGAATTCTTGTAGAACCACCAACAAGAATAACCTCATCAATCTCTTCTTTGGAAAAACCAGAATCCTTTATACATTTTTCGCAGGGTCCTACTGTTCTCTCAACCAAATCAGCAATTAAAGATTCAAATTTTGCTCTTGTTATAGTTTCAAGTAAAAATTTTGGTCCGTCTGCAGTTGCTGTAATATATGGTAAATTTACTTCTGTTTGCTGACTTGAAGAAAGAGCCTTTTTTGCATTTTCTGCTGCTTCTTTTAAACGCTGCAATGCCATCGGGTCCTTTCTCAAATCAATTCCTTCCTTTTTCTGAAACTCATCAGCAAGATAATCAATAAGTCTCTGGTCAAAATCATCTCCACCAAGATGTCCATCACCATTTGTTGCTTTTACTTCAAAAACACCATCTCCAAGTTCAAGTATTGAAATATCAAAAGTGCCACCTCCTAAGTCATATACAGCAACTTTGTGATTCTTTTTCTTCTTATCAAGTCCGTATGCAAGAGCAGCAGCAGTCGGTTCATTTATTATTCTTTTAACATCAAGACCCGCAATACGACCGGCATCTTTTGTTGCCTGCCTTTGAGAATCATTGAAATACGCAGGAACTGTTATAACAGCCTCTGTTACCGGTTGTCCAAGATAATCTTCCGCAGTCTTTTTCATCTTCTGCAAAATCATTGCGGATATTTCAGGTGGGGAATAGACCCGCTTCTGATTTGTACTTTTATCTGTAATTTCAACTCTTGCAACATCATTTTCTCCTCGAATTACCTTGTATGGTACTTCCTTTATCTCTTCTAATACCTCATCGTATCTCCTACCCATAAATCTTTTTATAGAGAATATAGTATTCTCTGGATTTGTTACCGCCTGCCTTTTTGCGGGCTCACCAACAATTCTTTCTCCTGTTTTGGTAAATGCAACTACTGAAGGTGTTGTTCTTGAACCTTCAGAGTTTGGTATTACAACTGGTTCATTCCCTTCCATTACTGCAACACAAGAATTTGTGGTGCCTAAGTCAATACCTATAATTTTTCCCATAATTTTTTTCCTTTCTTTTAGTTATAGTTAACCCCAACCGATATTAAATATCGGTCAGGGCTTAAATTTTTCTTTGTTAGTTTAATATTATTTAACCTTGATTTCTTTAACAACAGGTTTTGCCTCTTCAACCTTTGGTAATGTAATTGTTAAAACTCCATCTTTGAAATCAGCTTCAATAGCATCGGTCTTCACATCCTTTGACACATTAAAGCTTCTGCAAAACTCACCATAGAAAATTTCATTCATTATTAAATTAGCATCTTCAGATTTTTGTTGCTGCTTCTTCACACCGGATACAGTTAGTGTATCATTTTCTAAAGTAATCTTAACATCATCCTTTGAGATACCAGGCATTTCCATATAAATATAGAAATTGTCTCTATCTTCAGTTATACGAGTTCTTGGAGAATAATTTGATACATTGAAAAGTTCGTTTCTGAAAGAGAAAAATGGATGTTCAAAAATCGAACGGAAAGTATCACCAATGTTGAAGAGGTCATCATCTTTTCTGAATTTCATCAAGTTTTTCATATTTTATTACCTCCTTCCTTTTTTAGTTTTTTTATTTCACCTATTTATCTGCAAACGCTGTGCCAAAGTCAATTTTGTAAAAAATTTTCAATTATTGTGAAATATTTGTCACTTATTTCTATTGAGTTATCAAAATAAATGAAAAATTTTTCAAAAAATGTGCAAATGATTTCTGCTTGGGAGGATACCCCTTTAATTAATTATAGCGGAGATAATTAATTCTTATTAATAATATTGCTCTATGGTATTTACTAGTTCATTATTTCTATAGGTAAAGCCTGAAAATACCCATTTCCCGCTCTCAATATGAGTAATATAACAGGTATTATCTTTAATCGTAAAGGAAATATCAAAAGGTGTATAATGCCATTCATACTGGAATAACCCTGCTCTAATAAAAGAATCATAATCATTAATAAGTAAAATAACATTGTATTTATTTTTTTTGCAGGTGTTATCGCTATAAGAAATAGCAATGTCCAGTAACCCATCCCCTGAAAAATCTCCGACATTAAAATTAATTATAGTAAGTTGTTCCGGTAGGAAATATGTTATTTCATCAATCATATCATCTGTAAAAATTCCATCAAGTAATCCCATAAAAACTTCAACTTCCATTGTGTATTTATCAGAAAAACTTGATGCTTGACTCCATACAGTTGAACTAAAACATAAAATGATTATGATTGATATTAAAAGAAACCTTAATCTCCTCATAACCGAGTTAATTGTTAGACAAATATAACTACTATAAAAATCAATGTCAAGAGAAAAAATATTTAAGTAATACTTTAAAAATAATAGTTAAGTCTTTAAATAACAATAATTAATTTTAAAGTTTGAATATTTCTTTTAAGTTTGATATTTCAATTACTTTGAAGTATGATAAAATTCCTATTACAATCAGGAATATTATAATGTCAATTATTATTGTTAATAATTGATTAGAAGGGAAAATATAATATCTAAAAACCTCTGAAATAATAAATCCCAGTATAAAGTTAATTGAGATTACAAGTATTTTATTCCATTGATAACTGATTTTATATACTTTCTGAGAAAGTATATATAAAAGAACAGACATAAAAAAATAAGCGATTAATGTTGATACTGCTGCTCCTGTTATACCAAATTTTTGAATAAGAAATATATTCGAAATAAGATTTATAATAAACCCCGAAAATGTTACTATAAGAATAATATATGTTTTTTCTGAGAAAAAAGGAGCGGCGTATAAGTTAGAGAATATCCCGGAGAAAAAGTAAGCTGATAGAATAAAGGGTAATATTTTTAATCCTTCCCAATAGTTTTCATTCAATATAGAAAAATTTCCTATTTTAAATTTTACAACTGCAGGTATAAATAAAATAAATAAGAATAAAAGTGCGAGCCCTGCAAATACGTAATATGTAAAAACTTTTGATATTATTTTCTTGTTGTCAGGGTGTTCAGTTAAATTCAGGAAATATGGTGTCCATGCAAATCTAAATGCTGATATGATTAGCGACATCCCTCCGGCTAATTTGTAATTTGCACTATAAATCCCAACTTCTGAATCATTCAGAAAATATTTAATGAAGAATCTGTCAGAAACATCAATGAAGAGAATAAAAAGTCCTATATAGATAAATTTATTCCCAAATGTTACAAGCTTCTTTGCTTTTTCAAAAGAGAATGCTAATACTAAGTATTTTCTTGTTAAGAATAGTGTAACTATTAATGTTATAATACAGGAAATGATGTAGCTATAAAAAATTGCTTCAATTCCAAGTTTAAAATAAATAATTAAGATAAAGTTTAAAGAAATGTTAACAATGACAGAAATTATATTTGCAACGAAATACTTTTTTGCCTGAAGCTCTGCTCTTAAAAGCAATAATGGAAATCTATATATAGTATCGACAAGCAAAACGAGACACATCAATTTGAGCAGGAACTCTGAATTATTATATGTATCTAATTTTAATAATTTTGAAATATCGGAAGAGTAATTAAATATTATCAGTGAAAATATCACCGATGTAATTGCAAGAAGTATTAAAGTTGTAGAATAAGTTGTTCTTTTTTCTTCTATGGTTTTATCAGTTGCAAAAAATTTGATAAAGGAAGTATCCATACCATATACAAACAAAATTCCAATTACTAGCCATATCGAATTTATTACATTGAAAATACCAAGTTCCTCTGGTAAAAAGTAGTATGTATATAAAGGAATGAGGAGCAGAGAAATAAATCTGTTAATAAAAAGTCCAAATCCATAAATTACAGTTTGAGAGAATAATTCTTTAATATGAGATTTTTTTTCATCCATAACTATAATATGTTGAACTTATGATATAGTTTCATCAAATTATTATTAACAGCCTCGTATGAATGGTATTTTTTAAGCCAATTAACACTTCTTCTTGAATACTCAAATAATATTTCAGGATTTTTAATTATGTTTGCAATAACATCATAGAGAGTTTCTTCATTTGCTACTATGAATGGGTTTTCAGGTAAAAATTCTTCGTAATCTTTTGTGAATTCTGTTATGGTTGGTAGCCCGATAGAAAAATTTTCAATTGAATTTTTTCCATATCCAGAGCCTCCCAATATTCCACCAACCTGGTCAATAGCAAGATCACATTCTCTTTTTATATGTAAAAGTTTATTTCTTGATATATTCTCAATTAACAGGAATTCAAATTCGAAATCTTTTTTTAATTTATTTATTATTTTTAAAATTTTTTCAGTGCCTTTAAATAACCTATTAGTAGGGGAGTGAATAATTTTCAGAATAGGATTGAAATTTTCTTTTGGCTTAGCATTTTCACAATCATAAGGAAAGAAAATATAATTAATATTCGGATGTATCTTTGTATGGTCAAATTCTACTGTTAAATTTAAATCACTTAGTTCCTCCATTTCTTTAAAAACACCCCTTGTTCTCAAATCACTTCCAAAATAGCAAGCGATAATTTTTTTTCCATTCTTTTTCAATTCTTTTACGAAACGAAAATCCCTATATAAATCTATTCCACCATCAAAGTGATAAATATCGTAATCCAATAATGAATGTTTTTCTATACATTCTTTAATTTTTCTATTATTGAACCAATCTCTGATTTTAAAATATATCCTGTCACTTAATCTATATTTATAATATTTTAAATTTGTGTTCTGTTTTGAATCGTTGTTTTGATTTTTTTTTAGAAATTTTTTATCTCTGTATAATTTTGCAAGTTTTCCTTTCGGTAGATTCAAATCAATTTTTATATCTGATGGGTAATCTGTTGTTTCTTTATAAATTGTAATTAAATTGGACTTAAAACCAAACTTCCTGTGCATATAGACAAAATCAATTGGCATCCCAGCAAAATTCTGTGGTGCTATATGTAAAATGGATTTACTGTTCATAAATCAATTTTTGTATATTACCCGAAAATATTTTTTCTCTCTCTTCAGCGGACAGGTCTAATGAATTTATTAATGATATATACATCTCTGGCAAGCCAAGATTGTAATCACTTCCAAATATAACTTTATCCGCTCCGACAATTTTTATTACTTCATTAACAAAATAAAATTCGCGTACGGATTCAGTTCCAAGATATACATTATCAAGGCATTTCTCTTTTACCTGTCTGGCACAGGGAATACATAGATTTGGTTGATCTCCCCCTAAATGAGCAAGAATTATTTTCAGATCTGGATTTTTTTCAGCTAATTCTAATGGGAATTGATAGCCCGCTACTTCCACCCATCTTCCACAGTGAACTATTATTGGCTTTTTGTATTTTATTGAAAATTCAATATATGGTCTGAATTTATCATCAGTAATTCTTAGTTTGTTTAGTGAAGGATGTATCTTCAGAAATTTTATTTCATTTATATTATCTAACAGAAAATTCATTAATTTTTTATCATTTGGATTTATCCAGGGGCAGAAATAAAAATTAAAATCTCTCCTTCTTTTAACTTCTCTTAGCAAAAATTCATTATCTGTTTTATCCGCTGGAAAACATACCGCACCAATTATATTATTTCTTTTGAAAACCTTAACGGCTTCATCTATAGTTGTTTCATAATTATAAAAGTTTTCAGACCATTTTCCTATGTGCGTGTGACCATCTATAATATGCGTTTTAAATATAATTTTCATTTTAGAATATCTCCAGTTTTAAATATTTCTGAGAAGTTTTCTATACTTTTTCCTCTATATATAATCTCTGTCAACTCTATGCTACCTTTTTTGCACAACACAAGAATACTCTTATCGGTGACATTTTGTATATATCCAGGGAATATATTATCAGTTTGATTTTCTTTAATAATTGCTTTCGTTATTAAAAGTTTTTCAAATTTTAGGAAAGTTATTGCAGATGGATAAGGTGGAACAAGTCCCCTTATGAGATTATAAATTTCTCTTGCAGATTTTTCCCAGTGAATAATTCTTTCCTCTTCAGAAATTGATTTATTTGGTGGTTTTGTCGGTTCAGGTTGTGGGTTTAATAATTTTGAAAGGACAACAGGGTTATTTATGAGGTTGTTCCTTTCTATTATTTCAAAAACTTTAGCGATTAAATCGCCGGAATTCTCCGAACATTTATTATATAAGGTATAAGCGGTATCTTCTTCTGTTATAGATATTTTTTTTTCAATCAGAATTGCTCCAGAGTCAACCCCTGTTTCTATCCGATGCACCGTCATTACAATTTCCTTCTCTCCATTGATAACTGCTCGTGATATTGGTGCCCGTCCTCTATATTCAGGTAGTTTTCCACAATGAAGATTATAAATTCCAAGTAGAGGTAAATTAAAATATTCTTTTTTTAATATTTCCATAAAGCCAACACAAATTCCTAAATGAAAATTTTTCAAATCACTTTTAATTTCTTTCAGATTTTCTACTATTGATAAAGAAATATTTTCCTGTTTTGAAAGTTCCCCTAATTGTTTATGTATAGTTATAGTGTTATTATCAAGCTGAAAATTTTTATGAGTGATTATTAATTCCGGAATAAAATTTTTCTTTATTAAATCCCTTAGGCAATTTAATCCCATTAAACCATCGGTTAAATAAAAAAATTTTATTTCCGAAACCATTTCTTATACCAGTTAAAAGTCCTTTTGATACCTTCGTCTAAATCAATTTTTGGTTTATAACCTAAAATATTAGTTGCCTTCTCTATACTCGGTATTCTTAATTCCACATCAACATAAGTTTTGGGTACATATTTAATTTTTGATTTTGACTTACAAATTTTTACAACTTTTTCCGCAAGAGAACTAATTGTAATTGTTCCTTTTGGATTACCAATATTGAAAATTTCTCCTATTGCTTGTTCTTTTTCAAGCACAAGTAAAATTCCCTGACAGATATCATCTATATAGCACCACGATCTGATTTGATCTCCATCGCCGTGGATTTCTATAGTTTTGTTTCTTATTGCATTTTTTATAAATATTTGAATTGCTCCTTCTCCTATTTGACCTGGTCCATAAATATTAAATGGTCTAATTGTTACGCAGGGATATCCTTTCACTTTATAATAACTGTAAGTTAGATGCTCTCCGGCTACTTTACTTACAGAATATGTCCATCTGGCTTCTCCTACAGGTGCGAAATTTGTATTTGATTTTTCTGTTGATTTGTATGCGTAGGAACCGAGTACTTCACTCGTAGAAAAATTAATTACTCTTTGAAGTTTTTTACTCTTCTTTTCCAAAGCTTTCAGGAAATTGAATGTCCCCTGAATATTTACCTCCATAGTTTTTATCGGGTCAATTATTACTGTATCTATTCCTGCTATTGCTGCAAGATGAATTGCAATTTGTGGCTCAAAATCTTCACAAACAGATTTTAATTTGTCAAAATCTCTCACATCACCTTTAATTATTGCTGTATTATTCTTATTGATTTTTTTATAACACAATGAATTTCTCTGGAATGTATCATAGATAACAATTTTATTTTGATGAGATAGAATTTCTGCAATACTACTACCAATGAAGCCTGCGCCTCCGGTTAATAATATTCTTTTTCCTTTAGGTATTTTCATATTTATAAGTTTAAAATATAAGATTTTCTTAGGAATCCGAAAGCTTTAAATTTTTTCTTGAACTTATATAAGCCCTCTATCAATGAACCTTTTGCATCGGAAGTTCCTATATCATATAAACGATAACCTTTTTCCTTTGCCCAGTTAATTGTTGTATATAATAAAAAATCAGCTACTCTGTATTTTTTATATTCATCATCAGTGGCAAGATAAAAGTTTAAAATTATGTCCTTTTTCACTGAAAAAAGAACACATATTCCCGTTAGAATGTTTTCTATTTCGCTTGAAAAGAATATTATTTTATCTTCTAAGTTCTTTTTTAAATATAAAAGTTCATCAAGCGTGTGTGTAGGCTTTATATTTTTCGATTGTCGGTTTTTCAAAAGTATATCGTAAAATTTATTCATATACTCTCTCGATTCGTTAACGCTTAAAATTCTTACTTTAATATGTTCAGAACTATTTCTTATTGTTCTCTTTAATGGGTTTTTAAGTTTATTATAATCAAACTCTGATAAATGAATTATATTAGTTAGTGAATAATTTTGAATTTTAAATTCCTCTTTCAGCAGTGCATATTCATATTCCTCATTATGCTCTTCTCGGTAGATTGAAGGTGGGTTGTTTATTACACAGCTGGTAAAATCATTAGCTTTTAAATATGTTTTGAACTCAGCAATGACCATTTGATAATCAATCACATCTAATTTTTCTCGCCATAAAAATCCACCAAAGCTTGCTCCCTTGCAGGATGTAAAGATTTTTTTACCATTGGATATTTCTTCACTTCCCGTTAATAATGCGAGAGTTTTATTCCTGTCTTGAGATTTAAATATTAAATGGTGAAAATTTATATCTTTCTTGAATTCTGTATTGTACTCTAAAAATTTAGGGTCAAAAAATATATTATATCTATGAAATAATATTTCGTTCCAGCTTCGGTTATTTGTTATATTTACCTTTTCTATAAACATTAATCACCAGTATAATTCATAACCCGGTTTTTTCAAAATTAATTTAAATTTTTCTGGCATAAAAGTCTTTGTGTCGTCATATTCTGTTCTGTTTATTTCGTCTCTTTCAACAATTATTGAATATTTTTCAGGTGTTAGAGAGTTTAGTAATGCTTTTACAGAATCTGTCCCCACTCTTTTGGTTTCAATTAGTTGGTATGTATAATCAGGATTTTTCCATCCTATATTTAAACCCTTAAAATAGAAACTAAACTGCGGATTTGCTCTGCCATTTTCGTATAAACCTGCAATATATATTATTTCTTTTTTACCGGATTTGTCAATTTCATTTTTTATTGATGATATTTCAAATGAATTTTCCCACCAGGGAATATTTATCATATGAACAAGGTTCAGACTTATGAAAAATACAAATATAAATATATAGTATAAGTTAGAAATATTTATCTTTTTTGTAATAAGAAGTGCGATGAGATACAGCACGATACATAAAGAAATAAGAATAAATGTACTTTGTATAAAATTGTTCTTAAATAAGTCTTTAATCCAATTACGGTCATCAAAAGTAAGAGCCCAGAAAACATTTAAAATAATTAAAAATAATGTAAATGCTTTTTCTTTGTAATCTGAGTTTTTTAATTCACTTAAATAAGAAGGGATAAGAAGGGATACTTGAGATAATATTAAAAGTATGTAAACTTCAAGTTTCGTTTTAAAGAATGTAATTATAATAAATCCAGTAATAAACCAAATCCAGATAAATAATTTATTAGGTGATAATTTCTTGAAATTAATTAAATCTTTTATAAATGCTGGAAATATAAGTATACTAAATGGTATAATAGAAAGTATATAGTTAATATGATATAGTATTCCGGAAGATTTAACATTATATTCAACACCGAAGAATGCTCTTTCATATATGTGATAGAAGAAGAACCACCTCAGGAATTCATTTCCATATTTTATGAACATATATAAATGCCAGGGAAATGCAATAATTATTCCGATAGATGAAAAAATAATCAAATCTGTAATTTTGTAATTGATTTTTTTTCTCAACAGTATGTAAGTAATCAATATTATCATCGGTATAAAGGTGCCAACCAGAATTTTTATCATCAGACAGGCACCGAAAACTATACCGAGGTATATATTATAAACGAATTTTCTATTCTCTAATTGCTTAATGAAAATATAAAATGCAAGCAGTATTAAAAAATTATATGGTATATCAAATTGAAACCTTTTGGAAAAAACACTAAAAATAATATTACTGCTGAAAATCATCGCAGCAAAATACCCTGTTGATAATGAATGGATTTTCTCTCCTATTCTTATTAATAAATAAACACTTAATATTGCTGTTATAAAAGGAATTATTTTAAGAGCAATAGAATTAATGCCAAAAATTAAAGTAAAAAAATATCCAATCCAGATTAGCAAAGGAGGATGAGAGCCAGAATAAAACTTCTGGATTGAATGTTGTGATTGGTCAACAAAGTCTCCGTTAATATGAATTGAAAGCACTCGTGTTGCATACATCCCTTCATCCCAGGGTTGCATATCTGTTACAAATAGAGCGGGAATTTTTACTACGCATAAAAAGATAACAATACAGGAAAAAATTATCTTAAAATTCTTTTTGTCGTTTAGAAAATCAAATATTTTTTTTGATATTCCGCTTTCGATTTTTCCTTATTGTTTATTTAAAAATTATAACCGATTGAAAAAGTATTTCCGGTTCCAAAACTGTGCGAGTAGGGGATAAATGCATAATCTAACACAATGCCTTTGTATTTTATTCCCAACCCGGCTGAAAAGTTTTTGTTTTCATAATTGGTCTGAAAACCGACTCTTATGAAAAAAGTCTCCTTATATCCTGCTTCTAATCCAGAATGAATGTGGAATTTTCCGCCTTCAAGAACTTTAAATCCTTCTATCGCACCTATGAAATTGAAATCTTTATGTGAATATTTATAACTTCCTCCAAACCTTGCTAAGGTTGGTAATTTTATCCTTGCACTACGCATCTCATTCATTGAGCCAATATTTGCCAAAACAAAGGAAAATGAGAACATATCTTTTTTATATATTGTTCCAATATCAAACCCAAAGCCAGAAGCATCATCAACATAAATTTTTTCATAAATGAATTTTGAGGCAAGTCCAACAGAAATATTTTCATATACATTATAAGAAATGCCAAAGTTTATTGTAATGTCCTGCGAATTGAATTTTTCCAGTGGTGAACCTGGGCCAGTTCTAACTTCAATATCATCAACTCCAGCACGCAATACTCCGACTCCAATTCCAAACTTGTTGAACACAAATTTTGTCCCCATAAATGAAGAGGTGAAATCAACTAATGATATGTTGTGTGATATAGTGACATTATTCTCGCCTAAATTAATTAATGCGGGGTTGTATAATATAGATGTTGCGTCTTCCGAAATACTTGAATATGCATCGCCCATTGCAATTGCTCTTGCAGAAATACCTGTTTTCAGAAATGCAAGCCCTGTATTTGCTGAGCCCTCGTTTTGAGCAGATACGATAATTGGAAGTAAGACAAGAATATATATTAAAATTATTTTTTTCATCATTTAAAGTTTAGATTTAACGATACATTTTGAATTGCATCTTTGGAATATGGCTCTAACTGAAATGAATAATCTAAACCAAGTAAAATATTTTTCCCAAAAATTTTCTTTATTCCAATACCGAGTCCTGGTTTTAAAGAGCCTGTAAAATCATCTTCATTTAATCCTATTCTATCACAGCCGGCTCTGAATTTCAAATAATCATTAACATTTATTTCACAACCAGCTTTTATATAATAAAAGTTCTTAGATTTTATTTTAACACCGTTGATTTTATCTTCATAGTCAGGATTGAAGACACCCTCAATTTCTATTGATGCAATACCTAAATTTTTCGGTAGTAAATAAGATGAACCAAAATTAACTAATATTGGGAATTTATTTTCTGTAGTTCTTCCATATGTAGAACCATAAATCTTATTTGTTTCCCATTTATATTTTGCAGATAAATCCCGAATGGTAAATCCAAAACTTAATTCTGGGGTTGCTTTATATGCAGCTCCAAGGTCAAAGGCAATTGAGGTTGTGGATACGTCTTGAAAAAGTTTTGAATAATATAATTTGAAACCAATTCCGAGTGCGAAATTTTCTTCTACAAGAAACGATGTACCAAGATAAAATTGATTTTCAAATATGGAAAAATTTCCTATTTGATTTCCATCGTTGTCTCTGCCATCAATATCGCTTACACCGAAATTTATCCAGGATAAAGAAATACCTGCACCACCTTTAATATTTTGAAGTGGGAATTTTTTTGCAAATCCAACGAAATTTAGTTTCCTATCAAGGGACATAAATGTATAACCAAGGGAAACATTACCATTTTCCTGAAAACACGATAGAGCTGGATTATAATACCCTGAATATTCTCCAAATAAATCTGATACCATTGCATTCCCCTTAGCTAAACCTCTTGCACCAAATCCCAGTCTTGCAAAGGTTCCGGCATATCCACCTGATTGTGCTAATACCTGCGATATGTTAAACAGAGCCAGTATTATTATTAATATTTTTCTCAATTTATAATTTTATTTTATTTTTACTGTAAAACTAAAATTTTGCCCCAGACGGGCTTATCATCATCAATTTCAATTCTGTAAAAATATACTCCATTTGCTATTGTAAATCCCTGATTATTTTTTCCATCCCATATTACGAAAAGTTCATCAGGACTTGTTCTCGTGGCATTTTGTATTACTGTTCTTACAGGATTCATTCCGGTATCAAATATTTTAATTGTAACTTTAGAGACAGTTTTTCCTGTTTTAAAGAATATTCTGACAACTTCTGTTGCTGGTGAAAATGGATTGGGTGCTGCGTAGCTTTTTTTTTCCGAACTTAAATCTATTTCTTTTATTGCTCTATATATTTTCCACTTACCACTCCAGGGAGTGCCAGTTTCAATTGTTCTCAATAATCCGTCATCGGTTCCTATGTATAATGTATCTTGTATGTGGTTTCCACAATAAAAATTCGTTGTTCGTAATATATCATTTGTACTTTCATCACATATTGTTGGTGCTTTAATCCAATCAAAAGGTCCAAACACTGCTCTCCATAATCCCTCATTTGTTAATCCATATACTATATCGTTTAATGAAGCTATTCCATTTGGAGTATAATCTTTTAAAGTATATGCCCAGTTATAACCGGCATTGGATGAATAGCTTAATGCATTTGTTTCGTTTGGATTTTCAGCTTTTCTTGTTGCTGCCCAAATGATATTATTATTATTGAATTTTTGAATGTGAAAATTTACTACAAAATTTCCTGATACTCTGTTAGTACCTGAGCCCGAATTTAAGAAATTATACTTTCGCCAACTTTTTCCCCAATCTGTTGATTTATTTATTCCATTTGCTGTACCTACAAATAAGGTACTATCATTTAATGCTTCTATCGTGAATACTCGGTGGTTCAGATTTTGTCTAACATCAAGAGCAAAAGTGTAACCTGTACCACCAATATATATACTATCCAGGTTATCAGGTGGTAATACTACTCTCTGCCAGGAGATTCCATAATCTGTTGTTTTTCTAAGTCCACCAGCAAATGAAGTTATCCATATTGTGTAATTGTTCGTATCGGATTCTGTTTTTGTAATTGCAATATCATAACTAAGGTTTTGTTCGGTAACCACGACAGGTAATGCATATAATGTATTGTTACCATATTGAATAACTGAATCTCCAAGACCATCAATTGGTTGTCCGAAAGCAGACCAGGACAATCCATAATCGGTGGAAATTTTAATTCCTGTACCCGCGGGAACATTTTCATCATTTATCTGTTTTGTTATCGCAGTTGCAACTGCAATAACATTATCTCTTACAAAAAAACCGGAAACATCATCTTTTCCGAAAGGTTCTAACCCATAATAGTGTTGAAATGATGAAAAGTGGTTTATAGTTCTCATTATTCCACTACCTGTTGCAAACCACACTGTATCGCCGTTTAAAAATATATCAGTAATAAAGTTACTTATGGGATATTTACTATTAATCGGATAAACAACAATAGGAGGTGAAATAATGAGTGATTTTTGGTTTGTATAATTTTTTGTATTGAAATTCTTTATAACATAATTTTCAGGGATATGCAAAACCTGAGAATAAGAAATCGCTATTATTAGAAAAAAAACAGATAAAAAGGTTTTTAATTTCATAATTTAAATTCAATTTGGTCTAACGAATTTTATACTATCTTTCACGATAGTGCTAACAGCATTTGAGTTGTCGATTGCCTGAAAGAAATATTTAAAGTACCCGAAGGAAGAATCTGCTGTTGAAGCTCCCACAGGGGCTGTGTAAGAAAATAGTCCAAAGTTATTTGACTTGGTCATTTCAAACCTGCCGATAAAATTGCCGTTTGGTCTGTATGCATCAAACTGAACTGTTTTAATGTCACAGAAACCATTTGTATCATTCGCAGTTGCTTCTATGGTCAGGTTTATAAAACCTGAGATTGGTCTTATAACACTGTCTGGAAGATTCAAGGATGATATATAAGGAGGATAGTTGTCGGTATTAACTACTTTGAAATAAGAATTAATTTGATTACTTATGTAACCGTCAGTATTCTCGGCATAAAGATTAATTGTATATTGACCAACTAATAAACAACTTATATTAGTTATATTTATCGTACCAGAATATTTCCCATCTCCAGAAACTGAATCAGGTAAATTGCCATTATCTGATAAGGAAAAATTTCCTGCAATGGAATTATCGGGGAATAGTACTCGGCAAACAACTGATTTGATAGGGGAACCGCCGTTGACATCAACATTAACTGATACTGAAAGAATTATTTGTGGGTTAAAGGAAGTTGTAAAAACAGTGTCAGTTGATTTGAAGAAATTTGATATATAAGGTGCTCTACAGCAGGGGTCAATAATTGTATTGTCTTTTTTCTCACAGGAGTTTAAAATAAATATTACCGATATAACAATTAATACAGCGAAATATTTAATTCTATTTTTCAATTTATTAATTTTTTTCGTAAAAAATATATATTAATTATGAAGTATAAAAAAGGTATTTTTTAAAAAAATTTATCACTAATATTTTCTACAATTTTATATGGAATTCCATTTAAATTTTCCTTAAAATTTTCTAACCTGTAATGTCCGATTCTTGTTCTCTTCAGACTTTTTAGATAGGCTCCACATCCAAGTTTTTTTCCAAAATCATTTGCAATTGTTCTGATATAGGTACCTTTGCTACATATTATGTTAAAAAAGACTTCATTTTCAGAAATTTTTTTAACTTCAAATTTTGATATAAATATTTTTCGCGGTTTTAATTCTATATATTTTCCTTTACGAGCATGGGAGTAAAGTGGTTTTCCTTTGTACTTAACAGCGGAATACATTGGAGGTATTTGTTCGGTTTCTCCTATGAATGTTTTTGCTGTTGATAATAACATTTCTTCTGTTATATGATTGGTAGGTGAAATATTTTCTTCTTCGGTTTCTGTATCATAAGTTTTTGTTACGGCTCCTATACGAAAAATTCCTTCATATTCTTTCTCCATACTTATCATATTTTTAATTTCCTTTGTCATTTTATCTGTACAGAGTATTAGTAATCCTGTGGCTTTTGGATCAAGGGTCCCTGAGTGTCCAATTTTCTTAAATCTAAATTTTTTCTTGAATATTCTTACTATATCCGCACTTGTATAGTCGGTGGGTTTATCTATTAATATGATTTTGTTCGTTAATGTTTTATTGTTCAGATTCAGATTTCTTTATCTCGTTTAATATTTTAAATATTCTTTCCGCTGTATCAAGTGTATCATCGTAATAAAAATGTATATCTGGTATATACTTTGTAGATAATTCTTTCCCAAGCATATACCTTATATGTTTTTTCCTGTAATTTAGTTTATCTATGCACTTGTCATAAGGTTCTTTGTTTCCAATAAAAGTTACATATATCTTTGCAGTTTTCAAATCTGGAGTTAGAATTACTTTAGAAACAGTTACTATTCCTAAATTTAACTCTGCTAAGTCTTTCGACATTGCAGAGTTCATTTTCTGTCTAATTTCTTCGGATACTTTTTCTATTCGGTATGCCATTTTGGATATAATATTTATTAAAAGTATATCCTTATACTTTATCGAAAGTTAGAGTCTTTTTAGTTTCAACTATTTTATATGCTTCTATTATATCTCCAACCTTAATATCATTGAAGTTCTCTATTGCGATTCCACATTCATATTTTGCATCTACTTCTTTTACATCATCTTTGAGTCTTTTTAGTGATAAAATGTTCCCCTCATATATAACAAGTCCATCTCTTATTAATCTGATTTTATTATTTCTGGAAATTTTGCCTTCCTGTACATAACAACCTGCAACATTTCCAACCTTAGGTATTTTAAATACACTTTTGATTTCTACAATGGCTGTAATTTCTTCTTTCTTATCTGGTTCTAATAATCCTTCAAGAGCTTTTTTAACTTCATCAATTACATTATAGATAACATTGTGAAGTCTAATATCTATTTTATTTTGTTCTGCAAGCTTACGTGCGTTAAGATTCGGTCTAACATTAAAACCTATTACTATTGCATTTGAGGCTTCTGCAAGTAATATATCGGATTCAGTTATCTGCCCAACTGCTTTATGAACAACAGAAATTTTTGCTTCAGGTGTAGATAGTTTTAAGAGAGAATCTGCAATTGCTTCTACTGAACCGTCTACATCTGCTTTAATAATTACTTTAAGGTCTACCTGTTTACCTTTTTTAATTTGATTAGATATATCATCGAGTGTAATAAACTTTATAGTTCTGAAATCTTGCTCTCTCTTTAATTGCTGTCGTTTTTTTGCAATTTCTCTTGCAAGTACTTCTGAGTCCAGGCAAACAAAAGTATCTCCCGCTTGTGGCATATTATCAAAACCTAAGATTTGCACTGGAGTTGAAGGAGTAGCAATCTGCATTCTTCTTTCTCTTTCATCAAACATTGCTTTTACTTTTCCAGAACACATACCAGCTACAAACACATCACCAATTTTTAAAGTCCCTTTTTGCACTAATACTGTTGCAGTAATTCCTCTTCCTTTATCCATTTTTGATTCAATTACTACCCCTCTTGCATTTCTATCTGGATTTGCTTTTAAATCAAGGATTTCTGCCTCCAATAATATTTTTTCAAGCAGTAAGTCTATATTCTTACCAAACTTTGCTGATATCTCCACAGATTGGTATTTTCCACCCCATTCTTCCACAAGAATATTATGTTCGGCTAATTGCTGACGGATTCTGTCTGGATTAGATTCTGGTTTATCTATCTTGTTGATTGCAACTATAATTGGAACATTTGCTGCAAGAGCGTGATTAATAGCCTCAACTGTTTGAGGCATTACAGCATCATCTGCTGCAACGACGAGGATAACGATATCCGCTGCCTGCCCACCTCTTGCTCTCATTGCGGTAAATGCCTGATGTCCCGGGGTATCAAGAAATGTAATTTCCTTCCCATCTTTTTCATCAAGGCGGACTTTATATGCTCCTATATGTTGTGTTATTCCTCCTGCTTCTCCTGCAACTATATTTGATTTTCTTATGTAGTCAAGTAATGATGTTTTACCATGGTCAACATGTCCCATAACAGCTACCACAGGAGGTCTGGGTTTTAATTTTTCTGGTGGATCATCAAAATCCTTAAGCAAATCCTCCTGATACTCTTTTTGAAATTCAATCTTAAATCCAAAAGAATCTGCTATTATCTCAATTAATGCTTTATTTAATCTTTGATTTAGAGTTACTATTTCGCCGACCTCTAAACTTTTCTTAATTACCTCTGAAGGTTTTATTTGCATTAGCTTTGCTAATTCATCTGTTGTGATAAACTCAGTAACCTGTAATACATTTTGGGTTGACTTTGCAAATTCCTGTAATTTCTTTTCCTTTTCAAGTCTCTCCTTTTTCTTTTTCCTCCTTGCTATCGCTCTTAATGAAAGCGGTCCCTCCATTTTTTGAAGGGTTTCTTGTATTAATTCTTCTATCTGTTGCCTTTTTAATTTTGCTTCTTTTTGCTTGACTATTTTTTGTTTTCTCTTCTTTTCGTAATCAATAGTGTCATTAATAGCTTTATGAGTTTTACCCCTTCCAATTTTGATATCTTTATTTTCTATAGGTTTCTTAAGTTCTTCTGGTTTAATTATATTTTTTTCTGTATCCTTTTTTTCATCCTTACCGGGACCAAATGTAATCTCTTTTCCTTTTTTGAATTCTTTATTTTTGTCAATTTTTTTCCTTTTCTTAAAAGATTTATCAAACTTTTTCTCTGGGCTTTTTGCTTCTTTTTGTTTTTCTTTTACAATCTCTATTTTGGGAGTTCCTTTTACTTTTGATTCTTTCTTCTCTTCTTTAATCGGGGGTTTCGGTTTTTCTTTTATAGGTTCCTTCTTTATTTCCTTTTTCTCTTTCTCTTTCTTTTTCTGTTCTTCTTCTATTCTTTTTGCTTCATATAATTTTATTAATTCTTTTTGTTTAGCTTCTTTTTCTTCCTGTTCTTTCTTTAATAATTTTTCTCTTTCTTTTATAGCTAAAAGTTCTTGCTTTCTTTTCTCCTCCGCTTCTTTTCTCCTCTCTTCTTCCAGTGCTTTTTTGATTCTCTCTTGTTCTTCCTTTCTTCTTTTTTCCTCTTCTTGTTTTCTTTTTATTTCTTGGGCTTCGGATATATCTACACCTGTTTTCGTTGTAAAATCAAGTATGCGTTTTTTATGTTTATTATGCTCTTCTATTTCTTTTTTAAAATGGTTGTATACTTTATTTACTGTCTCTGAATCTAATTTTGTATTTAAAGTTACATTCTGCAACCCTAATGTATTTATAAGATAAGACAATATATCTTCTTTTGATAAATTTGTCTCCTTACATAATTGAAAAACCTGTATTTTTTTTGTTTTTCCTTCTTCTGGCATTAGGATTTTTTTATTTTATTTCTATTTAGTTTTCTTTATCTGTTTTTTCTTTTTCTTCTTCTTCGTATTCTTCGTATTCTTCTGTATCAATTTCTTTATCATCTCGTAACACATCAAGCTGATAACCGGTTAATCTTGAAGCAAGTTTAATATTTTGACCATTTTTACCTATTAACAAACTTATCTGTTCCTCATCTGCTTTTATCTTTGCTATCTTTTTCTCTTTATCAATCTGAATATCCTGAATTTTTGCAGGGGCTAATGCTCTTGTTATAAAAAGTACAATATCATCGGTGTAATTTATTACATCAATATTTTCATTACTTAACTCTCTTACTATAGAATGAATTCTTGTTCCTTTCATTCCAACACAAGCACCTACTGCATCTATTTTGTTATCGTTAGAAATGACGGCGACCTTTGCCCTTTCTCCTGGGTCTCGAGCAATTGCTTTTATTTCTATTATACCATCGAAAATCTCTGGTATCTCATTTTCAAATAATTTTTCAAGGAACTTATCATCTGTTCTCGATACTATTATTGCTGGTGGACCAGATGACTTTTTCTCTACACTTTTTATTACGGCTCTTAATGTATCTCCTTTTCTATATTTTTCTTTAGGTATTTGTTCTGATTTTGGAAATATTATTTCACTACCGTTATGCATCAATAAAATAGAATTCGCTCGGTTCTGATATACTTCTGCAACTATTAATTCACCGATCTGGTCTTTATACTTGTTAAAAGTAACCTCTTTATCAATTTCATTTATTTTTTGTTTTAAGAATTGTTTCAGAGCCTGAACAGAACGCCTACCGAAATCTGAAATTTTTATTTCTTCTAAAAACTGCTCACCTATTTCAAAATCCTGTCCATCTGATTTTGCTTTTGCTGTTTCTAAATCTATTTCTTTATCTGGGTCGTTTACTTCTTCGACTATAGTTTTATATACATAAAGTTCTATTATGCCTCTTTCCATATTTACAATTATTTCAAACTCTCCATCCTGACCGAAACGTTTTTCCATCATTTTCTTTAAAGCATCCTTTAAAACGCTTTCAAGTACATCTTTATCTATGTTTTTTGATTTTGCGAGTTGTGCGAATGCTTCAAATATTTCTGATGCCATAGTATTTTAAAATTTTAATTTAACTTTTGATGATTGTATTTGGTTGAAGTAAATTTTTTTTATCTCTTGAGTTTGTCCTTCGCATTCAAGTGTCAGTTCATTTTTACTGTTTTCATTATCCAGCCCTATCAATTTTCCTGAAATGTTGTCTCCATTTTTCATTTTAATTATCAACTCTTTTCCAATATGTTTATATAATTGCTCAAAAAACTTAAATGGTCTATCAACACCAGGCGAAGAGACAATAAATTTTGAAAATTCTTTATCTAATCTATTTGATACAATTTCACTCCAGATTTTATCATTTATATCAGTTAAAATATCAAAATCTATTTTGTCAATACCATCAATGAATATTTCCAGAATGTAGTTTTTCCTTTCGCCTCTTAGCTGAACATCAATCAACATTAAATTATTGTTTTCTATAACTTTACTTACTATATTTATTATCTTTTCTTTCATAATTTGCTAAAAAAAAAGTGGGTAAACACACCCACTCATGTTTATAATACATCGAACTCAATTAAAATTAAAATTTTTATTTCATATAATCAAGTAATTAATTTAAATACTATTTTTTTATTTAATAAAAAAAATCACGGTAAAATCGAATAAAAATGAACTAACTAAATCAAAATTAAAATATGAATATCTTAATTAATATTAATAAAAATTTAATATTTAAAAGTGTTATAAATAATTTCAAGTGAAAAAATAAATATTATATTATTTTCTTATATTTGTTTTTCTACTAATTCTTTTAGTTCTCGTGATGTTCTTTTTCCATTTCTTTTCTTAAGAGATGTCCTATTATCCAGTATTAATTCTTTCGAAAATCATTCGGATTGAGTATTATGAAGTTAAAAATACCATACCAAAATAGAAAGAGGATTAAAAACAGATTCATAGAAAATAATAATAATATTAATTCCCATTCCTGAATTTGAAATTAAAGGTTTTAATAGATTTTCAAATGAAATTAGTATTTTCTGTAAATATATTTCATAACCACGCAACTAAAGATTCAGCGGAAAACTTAAATTTAAATTCTTATATTAAAAGCGAAAAAACTTATTAACAGAATTAAATGTCGATTTTTTTATTGTTAAATATATTGTTATTGCTTTTTACATTATTTTAAGATATTAATTGATTATTTTTGTTTATATTGAGAAAATTATGTTGAAACCGCTAACCAGAGATTTCTATGTTGGAGATACCATAGAAGTTGCTAAAAATTTATTGGGTAAAATTATCGTTAGAAAATTTCGTAAGACTGTACTTTCTGGTAAAATAGTTGAAGTGGAAGCTTACATTGGCACTAATGACCCCGCCTGTCATGCATACAAAAAAACTAAAGGTAGATGTAAAGTTATGTATTCTATCGGTGGTACTGCTTATGTATATTTTGTGTATGGAAATCATCACTGCTTTAATGTGGTTACCGGGAAGGAAGGGGAAGGTAATGCTGTGCTTGTTAGAGCAGTTGAACCGATAGTGGGCATAAGAAAAATGAAATCTTTTAGAGGTGGAATTCAGGAGTTACATAATTTAACCAATGGTCCGGGCAAATTTTGCCAGGCATTTGGAATTACTTTAAAAGATAATGGTAGAGATTTAGTTACTGATAAAGATTTTTTTATTGCTGAGAATGATGTACAAAATAAAGACGAAATTATTATTATGCAATCAACGAGAATAGGAATAAATAAAGGTAAAGATTTTCCCTATAGATTTTTTATTTTAAATAATAAGTTTGTAAGTAAACATAAAATTAACGAAAGAGCAATTAGAATATGAATGAAAGAAATATTTCAATAAAGTTTTGCGGTGCTGCAAGAAATGTTACAGGTTCACAACACTTAATAAATATTAATGGTTATAAACTGCTTCTTGATTGTGGGTTATTTCAGGGTAAAAGGGAAGAGGCATACAAGATGAATAGGCATTTTATTTATAATCCATCCGAAGTGCTTGCGGTAATTCTTTCTCATGCGCATATAGACCATGCTGGTAATTTACCAACTTTAATGATTAAAGGTTTCAACGGAAATATTTATTGCACATCAGCTACTCGGGATTTATGTTCTCTTATGTTGCTGGATAGTGCTTATGTACAGGAGAAAGATGTTGAATTTGTTAATAAGAGACGGGCAAAAAAAAATCAACCTCTTTTTAATCCTTTGTATACAATTAATGATGCTATTGAAGTTTTAAAATTTTTCAAATCTTTTCCTTATAATAAAAGATTCACTCTCGATGGATTCAGAAATATGGTTGATGTAACCTTTATAGAAGCAGGGCACATTCTCGGCTCTTCTCAGATTGTTCTGGAAATTCATTCTAAAGGATATACTACAAGAATTGGTTTTACGGGGGATCTTGGTAGAAAAAATCTTCCAATTTTGAGAGACCCTGAATTTATCGGCGATGTTGATTATTTAATTATTGAATCAACTTATGGGGGTAAGGTTCACGATAATGCAGAATTAATGGAACAGGATTTATTAAATGTGATTTTAGAGGCTCTTAAAACTGATGCAAAAATTATTGTTCCTTCTTTTAGTGTCGGCAGGACTCAGGATTTAGTTTATACTATTACTAAACTTACAGAAAAAGGTAAAATACCAAAATTTCCAATTTTTGTGGATAGTCCTTTATCAGTTAATGTGACTGATGTGTTTAAATTGCATATGGAATGTTTTGATAAAGAAACAAGGGAATATTTTGCAAAGGGAAATGATGTTTTTGGGCTCGATAGTATTCTTTATATTAAAGATGTTAATGAATCAAAGCAACTCAATACAATAAAAGGTCCCTGTATGATAATTTCTGCTTCCGGAATGTGTGAAGCCGGTAGAATACAGCATCATCTTGCAAATAACATTGAAAACCCAAATAACATAGTTCTTATTGTTGGGTTTATGGCTGTTGATACTCTTGGCAGAAGACTTGTTGAAGCAAAAGATGAACCAGGAAAGGTTGTTAGAATTTTTGGGGTCGAATATAAGGTAAATTGTAAGATAAGGATACTTAATTCTTTTTCCGGTCATGCTGATCATAATGAATTGATTGAATACATTTCCAATTTTGATAAAAATAAATTAAAGTCGATTTTTTTAGTACATGGTGAATATGAGAGGCAGAAAGCACTATATAATTCTATTGTTGCTATGGGATATAATAACATTTACATTCCTGAAAGAGGTGAAGAATTTAATTTAGTTTAATATATGAAAATTTCTTTTGTTACTTCCGAATGCGTTCCATTTGTTAAAACTGGTGGGCTTGCGGATGTAAGTGGTGCTCTACCTGAAGCACTAACAAATTTGGGCGTTGATATAATTGTTTTTTTACCACTATATAATGTTATTGATATTGATAAGCACCATATTAATCCTGTAAAAGACTTTGATGAGTTAAAAGTTAAAGTCGGTGAATATTTCATAAATTATTCATTATATCATTTAGAAAGAAATGGTGTTCATTATTATTTTATTGATTCTCCAAAATATTTTCATAGGGAACTGATTTATACAAATGATCCTGATGAAAATGAAAGATTTATCTTTTTTCAGAAGTGTGTTATTGATGCACTATTAAAATTGAATTTTAAACCGGACATTATTCATCTAAACGACTGGCAATCTGCTTTAATTCCAGAGTTAATAAAGAATTGTTATGATGATACTGATTTCTTTAATAATACAAAAACGATTCTTTCCATTCATAATATTGCATATCAGGGGATTTTCAGTTCTGCTTCTATTATAAAAGCAAATTTACCTGAATCAAATTTTTTCCCTTTCGGACCTTATGAGCATTACGGAAATTTTAACTTTCTTAAGGTTGGCATTATATCCGTTGATTATATCCTCACTGTAAGCCCTACTTATGCTAAAGAAATTTTAACTCCTGAATATGGTTGCGGTCTTGAAGGGGTGTTACAAACAAGAAGAAATGTTTTAACGGGAATTCTTAACGGTATTGATGATGAGCAATGGAATCCTGTTAATGATAAGATTATTGTAAAAAATTATGATTATAATACTATCAAAAATAAATTTTTTAATAAAGCTCATCTATTGAAATTTGCTAATTCTGAAATAAATGAAACTACCCCGATAATTGGAATTATTTCCCGACTTGTATGGCAAAAAGGTTTTGAATTATTAGAACCTTTCATTGATGATTTGTTGTCTCGAGATATTAAAATGTTTGTGCTTGGTAAAGGTGAATATAAATACGAAGAATTTTTTAGAAGTCTAAACAATAAATTCCCTCAAAAAATGTTTTTCTTTTGCGAATATAACAATGAACTTGCCCATTATATTACCGCTGGAGCAGATATTTTTCTAATGCCTTCAAGATATGAACCCTGTGGCTTGAATCAAATGTATTCTTTGAAATACGGGACTATTCCTATCGTTCACAAAACAGGTGGTTTATCTGATACAGTGATTGATTTTGAGGAGTTTCCTGAGAAAGGAAACGGTTTTGCATTTATTAATTTTGATTCTAATAATTGTTATAACAAAATTATTAAAGCACTGAATTTTTATACTCAAACTGATAAATGGAGACTTTTACAAAAAAATGGAATGAGTTCGGATTTCTCCTGGAATAAATCTGCTAAAGAATATCTGCAAGTATATAATAAGATTTTAAGTTAAAACAAATAAACCAATTACAATCTTTTAAATACTTCAATCCCTTCCTTTACATAAACCATTTTAAAATTGTTAAGAAAATCGCTGTTATTTTTTATTTTATCATAAACCTCATCGTAATGTAAAGCGTTTCTCTTTTCTTTTGTTGCTTCTGTATCTACGATTATCCACTTCACATACTTAGATGGTTCTTTTAATGCTTTCTCTCCTAACTGCCAGGTATTTGGAAATATTCTCTCCCGATATGGTACCCCACAACTTGGAAGTAACCTGATTATAACTTCATCAAGCAAAATATTACCACCATCATAGTTGTCTCTTAAATATTCAGAAACCCCTTTTATCTTATAGTACATTTGTTTACTACCGTAATCTAATTCCGCAAGGGAAGCAATATTTTCAGGAAAATTTGATACCCAGAAAATTGATTGCGAAACAATTGCTAATAAAAAAATAGAGATAAGGATTTTTTTCCCGTTTTTTATTCTTCTAAAAAATTCAAAGTCTTTAAGATATCTATAGGCGCAACCTCCAAATATGGCTATCGCAGGCATAAGAGATAATCCATATCTTGAATGTACATATCCCGATGGATTTGTATTTGGTAACATAATTACATTTTGACCTTCATACAACGAGTATATAGAGAAAGGATATAATATTAAAAGTGCATAGGGGAAAATCGTTTTTAAATTTAACTTATTGTTGTATATGTATAGGATAAGTCCCAAAATAAAAATTAAAATTATTAACAAACCCGAATTTAATATCACTGCTTTAGTATAGAAATCAGTAGAGAGCCATAAATTTCCTTTTGTAGGCAATAAATTTGCAGCCAGAAAAGCATTTGCGTGATGGAGCAAGGAGTATTTTCCTCTCTGGAATTCAAGTGGGTCTCCATATCTGCTCCAATTGTGATACAGCCAGAATCCAATGAATGCAATTGATATAGAGGAAAAGGTTAATGCATATAATAATGGTTTATGCTTCTTTTTTAAATATACATAAAAGATAATAAAACTTGTAAAAAACATAATTACCCATCCCTCGTATCTTGTTGCAACAGCCCCCATCATAAAGAAAGAAGCTTTTACTACATCCATTCTTTCACCTTCATCTGCAAGAACCTGTAAGAAGTAAAAAGTAACTATCAGAAACATAAAAAATACTGTTTCTGACATAGCAGTGGTTTGTAAATAAAGAATATTTGGATTTAATGCATAAATTGCCCATCCGATAAAGGCAGAAAATTTATCCCTGGTAATTCTTTGTACAATCTTAAAAATAAGGACCGACCCCACCAGATATGAAATAAATCCTACTATGCTACCGGCAATTCCGGTTTGCCAGAGAAAAGAAATTTTCGTAAAGGGTAAGAGTAAAATCATATGTGCCGGTAACCACACAGTTCCGATTTGATTCCATATTCCTGGTGTAATTGAATCGTAGAACCGTCTGCTTGAATCTAATCTGGATGCTGGGTCGCCAAAGTTTGGGCAAAATATTAACTCGTTATAATATGAAATTATCTGAACTATTACACCAATCAATATTGTGAATATAATTATATAACTGTAAAGTTGTTTATCATCAACTTTTGCAAGAGAGTTAAATAACTTAAATTTTTTGTTATTTGTATTTATTGCCATTGGCTGATGGCAAATTAGAATAAATCACTTTTTCTAAATCTTAAAGCACTTATGAAATTGAGTGCTATAGATATTGCAACAAGCACAAGAATATTTGGAAGAATTTCTACAAAATTAAGTCTTCGCCATAGTACATCTAAAAACCCTTCTATAGACCAGTATACAGTGGTTAATTTACTAAAAAATCTTATATAGTCGGGCATCAATGAAATTGGAAACCACGCTCCTCCTATTGCAGACATAGTTAAAATAAGAAATGTTCCTAATCCCGTTGCCTGGCCTGAAGTTTTACATATAGCGGATAGGAACATACCAAAAGAGGTACAAACCATTGATGATGCTATAATTACAATTAATAAATTTACAAAGTAATCAAAAATCTGAATATTAAATAAAATAGAACCTGCAATAAAAAGAACGATTAATTGTGCAGTCCCGATTATCAAATATGTTATATATTTGCTCCATAAAATATCAGTTCTTGTAACAGGTGTTGAAAGTAGTCTTATCATAATACCTGTTTTCTTTTCATCGAAAAGGGAAGTTGCTGATGCTGTTATTGTGAACATTAAGAACATTATTGCCCAACCGCCTACACTTCTTGTTGCCATTGGATTTGCTACATCTTTTCCTACTAATTGTTGCCTTTCAATATTTAAAATGTTTTCAAAAATATTTGTCCTTTGTGAGTCTGAGGGTGCGAAATCAAAACTAAAATTCGATTTCAATATTTCTGCAGTATCTATGTTGTAATATTTACTTATTGTTCTTGCTATTTCTGAATTAAACATTTTACCTCTGTTGTATCCTAATGAGCCAATTGCCTGTCTTTGCATACTATTGACAAATACTTCTGGTAATTGTTTCATAATCGTTTGATAAAGTACCCCTTCTGTTATTCCCATTTCTAATTCATTTTTAGGATCGTAGTAGAATTTTAGTTTTAATGCAGTTGAAGTATCGGTATAAGCATCTTCCGGTATTATCAGCGCTGAGGAGAATTTTCCTGATTTAATTGCAGATTTTAAACTGTTTGTATCGTATTTTATCTCTACATTCTTTTCATTTTTATATGTTTTAATTAATGTAAAAGTGCTTGATGTGTCAAGTGTTTTTTCTAATTTCTTGCCTATTTCGGAAGAACTCTCGTTTACAAATCCAATTTCAATTTTTGACTCTCCTGTATCTACTCCAAAAACTTTTCCGAAGATAAATATTAATACCACCGGTACAAGGAAAGAAAGAGCAACAGCCACTTTATCTTTTCTGAAAATCAATAAATCTTTTAATACAAGTCTTATTATTGTTTTCAATCTCTGAAAATTCTCCCTGTTAAATTTAGAAATAAGGTTTCAAGGTTTGGTTTGTATATTTCTATGAATCTTTCATTTATTCCGTTTTCTTCTATTGCTTTGAAAAATTCTGAGAGTGTAAATTTCTGATTGGCTTCAAGTTTGTATTTAGAATTTTCTGTTGATATATTACCAAATTTTTTAAATTTTTCTATCTTTGTTTCCGTTAAATTGTTTTTTGTTAGATATATAATTTTGTTTGGGGGCAATAAACCCAGCAATTCTTCTAATGTTCCTAAAGCAATTATTTTACCATAATCTATTATTCCTATTCTGTTGCACAATTTCTCTGCTTCTTCCATATAGTGAGTTGTATAGATTATGGTCATTCCGTTTGAATTTAAATTACACAGATAATCAAAAATTGCATTTCGCGATTGCGGGTCAACCCCTACAGTTGGCTCGTCACAGAGTAATATTTCTGGATTGTGCAGTAGTGCTGCTATAAGATTCAATCTTCTTTTCATCCCACCTGAATAATTCTTTACTAAATCTTTTCTCCTTTCATATAAGCCTACAGCATTTAATTTTTCTTCTATTATTTCTTTTAATTCATTTTTTGGAATGTCAAAAAGACTGCCGAATATTTTTAGGTTTTCCTTTGCAGATAAATCCTCATATAAAGCTATTGATTGTGGTACCAGCCCTATTTTTTTCTTATATGTAATTCCAAGTTTTTTTATGTCGTCCCCATTATATAATATACTGCCCTCGTCCATTTGTAGGTAACCAACAATAATTTTTATTAATGTTGATTTTCCCGCTCCGTTAGGTCCGAGTAATCCAAAAAATTCTTTTTCAGCTATATTAAGAGTTATACCATCAAGAGCCTTTACTCCAGGGAATTGTTTCTTTATATCGTTAATACTTAACATCTATTCTAAGAATGAATTCTAAATTAAATTTTTTTTATCTAATTGGCAAGTTATTTTCTTTTATAGCATTTGACAAAGAATTCCTTATACTTTATTTGATTACTTTGCATTTCAAAAAACTTTACTTTTAATCTCATCTGCTTAAAAAAATAATCTCGACAAAAGAATGTTCCTGGAATTAATTAAGCTACATCACTAAATAATTTTAGAAAAGATTATTTTCTTTTATTTAAGTATCTGCATTTAGCGTCATTAAAATCTCGGTTAATGGATTTTTTAATTTATAAAGTAGAGGCTCCATTATTAAAACAATAACTCTATCTTTTAGAAAAAGGAAAAATTTTTTTTCTGAAAAATACTCGCACGGAAAAATTATAATAAATTTACACGCCGCTGAATAAGCTTTCGGTATATAAAAGATTCAAAAAAAAATGAATCCTTTTTTAAGAAAAAATTAACCCTTACTTTAATAAAAACAGTGTTCCGTTAAAAAGTTTGATACTATGTAATATAAAAATGTGATTAAGTAATTTTATAAAATTATTCTAAATCTATTTAATAACTTTAAACTTTTACTTAGAAAGAATAAATTTACTTATAAAAAAGAAGGAGTATTTACTGATGAGCAAAGTAATAATTATTATGGGTTCAAAATCAGACCTCGAGTGGTCGAAAAAAATTGCTTCTGCAATTGAAAAGTTTAACATACCGGTAATAATGCGAGTTGCCTCTGCCCATAAAGTACCTCTTAAATGTCTTGAAATTATAAAAGAATATGAAAAAGAAAATGTAGTGTTTATTACAGTTGCTGGCAGAAGCAATGCACTTAGCGGTTTTTCGGATGCACAAACTTCCTGTCCTGTAATTGCTTGCCCACCATACAGTGATAAGTTTGGTGGGAGTGATATTTATTCCAGTATTAGAATGCCTTCCGGGGTGGCTCCTATGCTTGTCTCCGAACCGGAAAATGCCGCTCTCGCTGCTGCTAAAATTCTTGCTCTTGCTGATGAGAAAATAAAAGAAAAGGTGATTGATTATCAGAAGAATATGAAAGAAATTTTATTAAATGATGACACGGAGGTTCTCAATGGGTAGTGTGAAAGATTTAAAAATTTTAGAACCTGCAACTGAAAATAAACTTGGTATTGGTAGATTTACATTCTCCGATAGATACTCGGTTTTTGATTGGGGGGAGATGCCCGATAAAATCCTGAATAAAGGTGCTGCCATTTCCATTCTCGGTGCTTACTTCTTTGAAAAGCTTGAATCAATGGGACTCCAAACTCATTATTTAGGCTTGGTTGAAAACGGCAAAGTAAAAAAACTTTCCGAATTAACGGATGTTTCTGATACTATGGAAATTAAATTGCTCAGAGTTGTTAAACCCAAATTAATAAATGGAAAGTATGATTATTCAGACTATAAAAAGCTTAAAGGAGGTTTTCTAATACCACTTGAAATTATATACAGGAATTCTCTTCCTCCGGGCAGTAGTGTTTTCAAAAGATTGTCAGCGGGTGAAATTAAGCCAGAGGATTTAGGGCTTGAAGCAATGCCTGTACCAAATCAAAAATTAGAAATTCCAATTGTTGATTTTTCAACAAAGCTTGAAGTTACCGATAGATATATAAATCCTTTAGAAGCAAGGGAAATTTCCGGCTTGTATGAAAAAGAGCTAAATGATCTTAAAGAACTCACAGGCTTAATTAATAATTTGATTTCAAATGAATTTTCAAAGATTGGTTTAATTAATGAAGATGGTAAAATAGAAGTTGGTTTTGATTTAAATAGAAATTTTATGCTGGTGGATGTACTGGGAACTCTTGATGAGTGTAGGTTTACTTTTAATGGATTGCCGGTTAGTAAAGAAATTGCAAGAATATATTACAGGAAAACTGATTGGTATTTAAGCGTTGAAGAAGCAAAGAAAATTGATAGACAAAACTGGAAACAAATTTGTAAATTAAATCCCGAGCCATTACCGGAAAAATTAAAACTTTTAATTTCTCAAGTTTATTGTAGTTGCACCAATGAAATTACCGGCAAAAATTGGTTTAAAGATGTACCACCATTAAAAAATGTTTTATATGAAATAAATAATTTTATTTAAAATTAGTTCAAAATAAATATTTGAATATTCAATAAGTTTTAAGAAAATTTTAATATAACTCACTTGATTAAGGTATTTTGTTTCTTTATCTTATTTTAATAAAATACCTTACTATGAAAAAATTTTTCTCCCTCTTATTTTTTCTTTTTATATCAATAAACTCTTTCTCTCAAATTTATTTTGACCAGCTTACTGAAGTTCCTCAATTTACGAATAAAAATATTAATGGTATCTATAAATTTATAAATAAGGTTTATGCTTTTGGAGATAGTGGAACTGTTTTTATTTCAGAAGACAGTTGTGCTACCTGGAATGCTATTCCTACTAACTTTCCATATAATTTATATAATGGGGTTATTTTTTCCGGCTCTTTTATCTTTGTTCCTTGTTCAAATGGTATTATTCTAAAATCTACAGATTATGGCTCCAATTGGGTAGTATTAAATACTGGTTTCAATAGTAGCATTTTCTGGGTTCAGAATTCTATGACTAATTTTAATTATTTACTTGCTGGCGGTGATAGCGGACTTGTAATTAGTTCCACAAATGGCGGGCAAAATTGGTCTCAAATTTCTTCCGGTACTAATTTAGCATTAAGAAGTGCTGGCATTGACCAGAGTTTGAAAAGAGGAGCCATTGTTGGCGATAGTGGAATTATTTTCAAACTCGACATTACTTATCCTCCACTTCCACCAGTATATAATTTAACAAAGAAGAGTGTTAATTCAAAAAATAACTTTTATTCTATTCTTTTATACGATACTTCAAGATACATTGCGGTCGGGCAGGGTGGTATTATTTATGTATCAAACTCTGCTGGTAATTATTGGAATGATGTTTATTCAGGTGTTTTTGATGACTTTTATAATATTTCAAGAAATGGCAACAATTTAATCATTGTGGGAGATAATGGTTCCATACTAAAGTCAACAAATGCCGGAAACAAATGGGAAAAACTTAATTCTAACTCTACCGCTACAATAAAAGCATCTTTGATACAGACCGAAAATATAGTTGCTGTTGGAACAAATGGTAAGTATCTTAAATATTATCCCGCTCCAGGGCTTGAAGGAACTTTGATAAATTATTTTTCAACTTTTTCTGCAAACAGAATATTATCTTTCTTTAGTTCTTCTGGCATCTTTAACAGGAACTTTTTTATTCCCAATTCTCCTGGCTTTCGCTGGCCTAAAGATAGTAATAAATATGCAATATTTTCTACAGGTATAACTGTTGCTGCAAAAGTAAATAATCAGATTAGAATGGCTTCTAATGGATATTATGGAGAATTAACTTTTGGAGCTATGGTGAATCAAGTTCCTTCCTCTAATCCATATTATAAAATTTACGATGTAAGACGTGGAGAGAACTGCCTTACAAGTGTCTCCTGGGCTAATTGGGGAAAGATGGTTCCTTTTGGGGCTCCTTTTATTGATGTTAATAATAATAAAATTTTCGAACCCTGTATAGATACACCCGGAGTAAAAAATGCGTCCGAAACTATGTTTATAGTTCTTACAGATGGATTTTTGCAAAGACACAACGGTGATGCATTTGGAGGTGGTACTTCTCCGCTTTATGCGAATTTTATTTTAACTATATGGGCTTATTCTGATAGCCTTCTGGGAGATGCACAATTTGTTAAATATAAAATTGTAAATAGTTCTTTCTCAAAATGGGATAGTGTTTTTATTTCTATCTTTTCTGATTGTGATGTTGGGGAAGCTACAGACGATTATATCGGGTGTGATACGGTTAGAAAATTAGGATATACATATAACGCTGATAATTCTGACCCGGTTTATGGTGTGAATCCTCCCGCGGTTGGGTTTAGATTATTGAGAACCCCGGTAAATAAAAATAAAACTCCATTTGATACTGCTGGTTTTTCATCATATACAATTTCTTTTTGTAATGGGTGCGGTGCTCCTGCCTGCGAAACTGACCCGTTTGGTGATCCCTTTGAAGCCTATAATTTTATGAAAGGGTTTAAAGGGGATATGTCGCCCTGGTTAGACCCGACTTACTCTCCACCTAAACAAACGAAATTTATTTATTATGGTGACCCTGAAACCAGTTCAGGCTGGACGGAATTCAAAGGCTCTGTTAAAAATTGTGGCGGGGCTGCTGGTACTATTATTCCCGTAAATCCGCCCGGGGATAGAAGATTAATAATAACTTCCGGAAAAGGTGACCTCTCTGTTTTGCCGGGTGAATCAATTGATTTTGTCTTCGCTCAATTAATAAAAAGAGGCTCAAGCAATCTGAATTCTGTTACAAAGTTAAAACTTTATAGCGATTTAATTGCAAAGTTTTATTACGAGAACGAACCTAAAGAAGAACAGCCAATCAGCATTCCAATTGATTATAATTTATATCAGAATTATCCAAATCCTTTTAATTCTAAAACAAAAATTAAATTTGATTTACCTTTGCCGGGGAATGTTGAAATTGTGATTTATGATATATTGGGAAAAAAAATATTAACTCTTATAAATAAATATTTTGATGCAGGCACTTACGAAATAGAATTTGATAATGATGCATCAAAGACAGGTTTCAGCAGTGGGATTTATTTCTATCAAATGAAAACAAAATATTTCACTGATACTAAAAAAATGATTCTTGCAAAGTAGTTTTTTTATTTTTTAAAAATTTATTTTGCATTGTATTTTAAAATTGACAAATATATAAAATATATGTATCTTACTCTTTCAAAATTAAAAACTTTTCATATGAAAAAATTACTTTTTACTTTCGGGAGCATTGTATTTATGCTGCTTTTAGGCTTTTACCTGTTTGGTTGCGTGGATTATGAAATGAAAGCTGAATTAAATCAGGATGGCTCCGGTACAATGAACATTCACTATTGGACGAAAAAAAGCAATCTTTCAATGGGCAATAAGATTGGGGATTTTTCTTTTGAGGAAAGTCAGGTAAAGTCAGATTTTTCTTCTGGAAATACTGAAGTAACAGATTTAAAAATTGAAGAAAATCCGGCAGACTCAACCAAGCATGTTAAATTAACTGTTAAGTTTAAAGATTTTAATAAACTTTCTGATGCAAAGGGGTTTGCAAAAACAAAACCTTCCTGGGTTGAAGGTAAAGATGATATGGAATTCAAGTTTGTTATTAACAAACAAGAACAAAGCAGCGGCTTGACCTCCTCAAATAAACTGGTTTATGAATTTGTTTTTCCAGGAGAAGTTGTTTCTACTAACGGGGTTAAAGATGGGAAAAAGGTTACCTGGAATAAAACCCTTAGTGATTTAAAAGAAGACCTTGTAATGACTGCAAGTGTTAAAAAAGAAGGTAAAAAGTGCGGTTTATTTGGTCTTGAGTTACCAATAGTTGTTCTTTTCGGTATCAGTTTACTAGCGGTAACCAGAAAAAAATAATTTTCCGTTAAGTTTTTCTCTCAATCCCTGATTTCCACCCCGAAATCAGGGATTTTTTTTCCCCCTCAATCAATTTCTTTAATGGGTGTTTTTTTCTAAATATTCTTCCCAATCCTTTTCTGACTTTGAAATCAAGAATCTTGTCAGGTCTTTGCTTTTTAACTCTTGAATAGTGCTTCCGCTTCTAACGTAAAACCTGCCGTGATAAGAAATAGGTGTATAGAAATATTCAATTGCTATTGCGATTATATCTTTACCTTTTTTCTTTTCTAACTTTAATCCTGAAATAATCCCCAGAACATCTTTAAACTTATTTGGTAAATCCTCAAGTAGTTTTTTTGATTCTTTTTACTTCCACAGGATTGCCATTATCATCAATACCGATAATTAACGTTCCACCATCAGAATTTGCAAATGCATAAATACACTTTAAATATTCGTCTCGTTAGGATAGCTTGAATTCAATGTTTTGAGATTCCATTTGTTTTAAATCCATATTTCTTTTTTTATGGATATAATTTAAAAATTGTTCAAAATCAAAACTTTGCCACTTTACCAGCAAGTTTTCAAAAGAAAAATCGCCTATGTTATTTTTTAAGTATAAATTGTTCATATTTTTTAGCCATATTATAAATCTAATAATTACAATTTAAAATTCAATTTCTTAAGCATCTCAAATAAATCACAGTAATCTATTTTTAAATAATTACAAACATTAGGGATAGGTATTTTATTTTTCTTATTCATGTTTAATTTTTCAAATGTAACAATTGTATATTTTCCGCATTCAACTGATGCGAATGCTATAAGCCATGGATCTGCATTATCTTCTTTCATAAATTCATCTATAGCATTTCTTGTATAGTGATTACTTTTATTTTCTGCCCATTGCATAAATTCTCTATATTTTTGAAAGATTGATTCTTCTTTTGTTGTAAAAAAATATTTTAAAAATTTTTGATTTACCCAATTCTCCAGTAAATCGTTGCCTTTGTTAATTTCTTCACATACTTTATCAATACTAGCCAATATATTATTTTTCCCTTGTAGCTCTAAAAAATCCCAAAATTTTGTCCCATAATCAAAGGAATAGAAAGTTCTTGCGGCAGTCATAAAAGTATTTGAGTCAATTAGGTATATCATAATAATGCTCGATGAATTAGCATATTATAAGTTTTAGCATTCAAACTGGTAATTCTTAACGCATCTCTAAATAGAATGGTGTTACTGCTTACTGAATCATTCAGTATGTGTAAAAATCTTTTACTTAAACGAATAGAAACAGTATGATAAAAATCACCTCCAGAACTTTGTGTTTTTCGAATTTCTTTTTTATATAAATCATTTAATTGATTATAAAATTCTTGTTGGGTAAGAATAGAGGCATCTAATAGTCTCCTCAGTATTACAATCTGACTTACTTTAAAATGTCTTGCCAACTCTTCTAAAGTTTTCTCTTTTCTATATATCTTTTTGATTTCTTTTAATGGCACTAAAAATTCAGCTGCGCATTCATCACAAAATTTTTCTATCTCATCATCTGCAGGTTGCAAATTTCTTAAATCAAAGGATGCGCTTTGGCCGATTAATATATGGATTATTTCATGAATGAGGGTAAATATCTTAGCAGATATCGCATCGTTATTATTAATAAATACTATCGGCGCTATTTCATCATATAAAACAAATCCCCTAAATTCATCTACAATTAATTTACGATGAATATTATTCCCAACAACTCCATTTCTAAGGACAAAGATCCCTTTTTCTTCTGCTTTATCAATTAAGTAATTCAATGATTCTGTCCATGAAGATTTTTTGCTTGCCCAATTGTTTTCAATTTCTAATATTTTTTTTAATTCTTTAATTACACCTTCTAAATTATAATTGTCTTTGCATGTACCACAGTAAGGAAGTTTTTCCTTTCCCCACTCTAATAAAATATCTTTAGCCCATTCTTGTATTTTTTGAGCTAACAAAATAGTATCAAATAACTCATCGGATGGTTGAAAATCGCCGTTTTGAATAGTTCTATAATGTGGTATTGGATATTTTCTTTCAGGTAATTTTTCTAAAAAGAAATAGCCAAACGGAATATGAAACATTTTAGATAGATCAACTAATTGATTATAGGTTGGATAATCTTCACCCTTTATCCATGTTTCATATTTAGGATATTTGTTTTTTATTTGAGTTTCATATTCTGGCATTTTATGTAAAAGTTCTTTCAGAATATTGGTATTAATGTTTTTTACCTTCATAATTTTTCACTCCCACCAAATTAATGGTTTTATTAATTTATAATCCAAATCTTTTGTATTTATTTTTGTTCCATCCTCAAATTCTACTTCATCAGCACGAATTTTCTTTATCCATTTGCCGGTTAAGTTAGACAGTGTTTCGGCAATGTCTATATTTGAATAGAGTTTTAATAAATCCACCTTCATTTCGTTATTCTTATAATCAAACTCAAGAGCTTTTAGCATTTTTTCATTTTTAAAAGTTGTATTACTATATTATTTTTCCCAAAAATCCAAAAGGTTTTTGATGGCTTCTTTAAATAATGCTGGGGCTTTTATACCTAAAACTAGATCGCCTTTTTCATTGAGTAAAAACCCGACCTCAATTTCAACGACTTTCTTTTCTGTTCCACCATATAAAACAACAGTGCGAATAATTTTGTATTTTGTATAATACTTTTTGATATAAATTTTTTCTATACTGCCGAAGCTCTTTAGCTCTCTAATTCCATCTTTTCTGAATTTGTACTTTTTGCCTTCAACATTGATAATCTCGTTTCTACCGAAGTCAATTAGAATCAAATCTGGAATACTGATGATTTTCTTTTTATTCCCCGCTTTGTATGCCTTTCTATCAGAGTATTTTTCAAGTGGAATATGCTTTCCATCGCTGGTAATAAAATAACCTTTCTCGCAACCGGCATGATTTTCAAAAATTGAAAATCCCTTCGTAAAGTTTTCAACGACTAAGTGAATAAAGATAGTACCTAACTTTTCGCCTTCCGTTTCATATTTCCAGTAGTCCTTCTGAGTTTTACTTATTGGTAAATTCAATCTTTGAATTTTTATTCTCAAACAATTGGCAATTTTTACAAATTTATTTCCGGCTTGAAGATGTTGTTGTTTTAAGCCGTGCTTTGTGATAATGATTTCGCCAGTCCAACCTAGTTTTCTAATCGCCGCACTGATCAAACTCAAAGCGCCAATGTTGGGGTCGTGAGCAAGGCCGCCCGATTTATAGAGCCGCCCCGAAATTGTAATTTCGTCCTCTCTTTTTTTTATCAAAATAGGAACATTTCCTCTATGGGCGCGTCGCATTTGTTTTTTAAAATCGACAATTTCCTCTACAGAGTTAAAAGGGGTAAATTTCTTTTCATCTAGTTTTTTGCCTAAAATCTCTACACCAATTGTCTTGAGCAATTTTGTGCCGAAAATATAGGTTGCGGTAGGTTTTTCTTTCTGCTCAATTTTTAAGTTGTAAAGCATTATTTTCTTAATATTCGGATAGTAATTTTCTACAAGAACAAATTTTGACCCGCGCTGATATACTCCGGTATTTCGGCTTTCTTTGTCATCAGTTTTTGTTTCTTCTATCGCGTATAAGGGAGCATCTTTTTGTGTTGGTTGTTTATTCTGATAAAAAACAAGAAAATCAACAAAACTAGAAAAACCACTAACCGATTTAAGAAAAACACGCCCAATTTTATTACACCTGAAGCCGACTACTTCGTAGAGAAAAGTAAATCGCCCATTTTCTAAAATCGGCAAAATCCGAATAGTATCAATAAAAGAAGCGAATTTTTGATCGTTAGCAAATTTTAAAAGAATATTAGCGATAACTTCTCGTTTCGGTCTTTCCTCAGTTAAAATCCACAAATTTTTACTTTTAGTTTTTATAGTCATTTTTCTTTACGAAATATCATTATGAATTGGTGAAATTGATTTGCAACAAAAGCATGGGGATAACCGAAAGGATATAATTTTTGCGTTGCATCATACCAAATTTTATATCCTCTAAATGACAAATTGCGTATTTCAAGTAATTTTTTAGTAACAAAATAATGTAGCATATTATTTCCATTCCCGTTCGGTTGCAAATCTTTAACAAAGATTGCAATGTATCCTTTGGGTTTCAAGTATTCAGCTGATTTTTCTATAACTTTTTTCAAAGACTCAAGAAAATTTTCTCTTGTCATATTTCCTAAATCTGTTTCATGATTTGTAAAAGGAGTTGCTACAGCCAATCCTATTTTCTTCTTCTTTTGCCCAGTTCTTTTCTTGCTTAACATTTCGCCGTATGGTGGATCGGTAAGAATAAAGTCAAATTTTGTGTTTTTTGGTAGAAGTTTATCTAGCTCTAAAGAATTGCCGATGATTGCGGTTTGCTCTGCAATTTTAAGTTCCTTGCAAACTTTTTTGTATAAATCAATATAATCTTTGGACAAATCAATACCTATACCTCTTCTGTTAGATAATGAACAAGCAATAAGTGTCCCGCCTACGCCCATAAATGGGTCAAAGACGATTTGTCCCTCCTTTGTGAAAAAATCAACAAATTTCTTCATCAACTGTGGTGGCTTTGGTGATGGATGTTTGCCACGCAAATGATGAGCAAAACCATCAACTCCTTTTGTTGAATAATGCGTAACTTCGACAGAGTTCAAAAAGTAAATCCATTCCGAGCCACTTAAATCGTTTAGTTTATTCTGGGGATCAATTTTTTTAAGATAATAAATTTGCTCTCTTACGCCATTTTTTAATTCGCCATTGCTATTACTTTTATACCTTTGGTAACTCCGTTCAGTAATTTCGGATTTGCCATACTTGTTAAATAATCTCAGTATTTCACTTTTGGGCATTATACCTTCGTCGTTATAACTCAAAAGTAAATGTTTGTAATTGCCTTTGTTCAAAATTTCTTCAAGAGCCTTTAGCCCTGTTTTTGGATTACAAAATTCTGATTTTTGTTCATCATATTCTCTCATCCCGGTAACTCCTTTTATACAGGGATTATCCCATTTTGCAATAGTTTCTAAAATATGATAATTTGGCGCATATTGTCGCTCGTTGTATGGGGGATCAAGATATAAAATATCAATATCCCTTACTTGGCCTAAAACATCAAGCCCGTTGATGTTGAAAACCTTATGAGTTTCATTGCTTTTGATAATATCTGGCACTTCAAGTGTCAGTTTTTTAAAAGCACGTTTGTCCCATTCTTTTAGAAATGCAGCATAAGTCCCACTGATGTTTGCTACAAAAGGCACCGCTTCAATCAAAGAACATAGTAAGAAAAAGTATTCTTGTTCGTTTATTAGATTTGTCCTCTTCCATTCATTTATTTTTTCTCTAATTGCATCAATTCTTTTTGCGTTATCGCCGGTAAAATATTTGCGAACATAAGTTTGCCCCTTTGTGCCTTCCGGTGAATAATTTTTATAAATAAACCCTTCTTCTCCTTTCAATTCATTAAGGTATTTAATTACTTCTTTCGCGTTTTGACTATCACTTGTAAAAAGTGTTCCCTCAACAGGATTGATTTTTAAATGTTTTAGTAGTTTTTCAAATCTTGGATATTGGTTTTGTTCTATATATACCTTTTGCAAAACATACGAAAAATATAAAAGGTCAGATGAAATAATTTTATAACCAAGTTTTTTGAAGTGCTTGCCGACACTTGCTGTTCCGGCAAACAAATCACAAAAAACACTACCCTTAATGTCTTTTTGCTTGACAAAGGTTTCTATAAAATCAAGTAAATTTTCTTTACAACCAATAAATCGCATAGTTTCAATTTCCTTTAGGAATTAAATTTTTTTCAATTTCAAAAACTCTGAAAGCTCGTTCTAATTGTTCTTCGGTAATTGCAATCCCTTTTCTCTTAATGGCTTTAAGTATCTCCTCAGTTTTTGTTTTTGTGCCTCTTTCAGAATATTGAACGGCAAAAACAATTGTCCCGTCTTCTTTGACTTTATCTAACTCATAAACAAGAGATCTTTTTTCATTAGCTTTCTTGTTTTCTATTTTTGAAGCGTCAAAATAAAATTTGAATCCGTCAAACTCAACCGGTAAACTCCTGAAGATTCTATCAGTTTTGACATAGTAGAGCATCTGCGTTTTCCAAAACAAAATGACATCTTTTTCGTCGGTATAAACTTTTTCGTAGATATTGTTATGGAAAGGCGTTGAATTGAAATAAATTGACCCGCTTTCCGTAAAATATCGACTGAAAAACGAGTAGAGTTTATCAAAAAGTTCGTCCCGGAATGAAGGATATTTTCCCAGTGCGTTTTCAATATCTGCTTTAATAAGTTCCTCAATTTTTTGGTAGTATTTTGATTTTATCTTCATCAGATTAACAAACCCGCCTTCGCCTTCAATCTCAGCGCCGGTAAATACGTTCTTTAATTCTTCGTAAAATATTTCTTCTTTGGACATATTACTTCTTCAGTTTTTATTTTTAATAAATCTTATTAAAAATCCTCAAATACATCCGACATACGCTTCAAAAAAAGCATACCAAAGATGTACTCTTTATTTTCCGAAACATCCATTTTGCCTCGTAAGATATCCGCAACTTTGAATAAATGTGTCTCCATTTGTCTAAGTGTAATCTTTCCGTTGCTCATTTTTTCGCTATTTGTTTTTGTTTAAGTTGAATTTGGCATTTCGTATAATTTCTATGTGTGTGTTTTAATTTCCAGGTAAATAGAAAAATTTGTGCCCCAAAAATATCCGGACTTCTGCAATAAGTTATTATTCTGGTTTTTATACTATTCTCAATGTGTATTATATTACAATCAAATTCCATCAGAAGGTTAGCCCCTTTTTAATATAAAAATCTTCATCGTTTATTAATAATTCAATCTAAAATAAAAAAAAATAAAAAAACAAGTCACTTTTTAAGGGGATTATTACACTTAAGAGCAGGTAGCTTCGTTGTTATTCTTCAGTAGGGGAAGGGGAGTGTTTCATTGTTCTTTCATTTCTTTTTCCCGCCTATGAAGTTAAACGAAGGCAACAACATCTTCATAATTAACGGTCTCCTTTTTGTGAAAGTCAGGTTTTCGAATTTAGTATAAAGTCTGCGATTTTATGAATTCGTGCGTAGTACGATTTAGACGAAGCTTAGCAATAGTGCGAAGCCATAGCAGTAAATCTCTTTTAAGTCCTCTAAGCGTTTGTGAAGACCGAAACCCGGAGGCTCGGATGTGTTTCGGTCACGAGCATTTTTTTACTTTAATTCTTAAATTAAATCTTTTAGAGCAATTATTTGTTGTAAATTTTCATTTTCTTCTAAATCATTTGAATGTGTGAAGGGCGAGCCGAGCCCTGAGCCGTTTATCCGCTGTTAGTTGCCCGAAGCCGAAGGCTGAGGCGAACCAGTGAAACGAGCGAAGAGTTGCGAAGGGGTCGCTGTTTCTGTATCTATTTAACATAGACAAAATCAATCACATCTCCTTTTTTTGTTTTTGCAAATACCTCATTAATATCTCCACGTGGATGACCTATATTTTTGTCATAAAACTTTGTCCCCTTATTTATACAAGACCAACATCTTTTCATCTTTTTGTGTTTTTTATCTGCTTCTTTATCCTCACCATATTTATAATCATAATAATATTTTATTCCACTTGCATAGTGTTTAACACAACGTAATTCTTTTTCAACAGTTTTCCATGCTAGGTTCCAGATATTTGGCGTGTCTGTTGTATGTGGATGTTGCAAAATTATATCAGGTTTAAATTTTCGGCAAAGTTTTTTGAATTCATCCGCTATTTTTCTTCTCCAACTACCAGGCTTTGCTACAGCTTGACCACGGGGATTAAAAACATTAAGGTCGTGGCAACCGAGAATAACGATATTTTGATTATTGAGTTGAATAAAATGGGTGTTAAGGTCATTGATTCTTATAAGTTTTTGTCCTACCGTTGGATAAAATTTTCCTGTCCAATGGATAACTTTTGATTTTTTCAAGTCAAAAATTGCAACCAATTCTATGCCCTGTTCAGTTTTGGAATTCGCACTGTCAATTCCTATTGTAAGATAATCAGCAGTTTCTTTCAGTTTCTCAAAAGTTTCGCTTCCAATATAATGAAAGAATTTATTAATTTTTAATTCAGCAGATTTGTAAAAAATATCAAGTTTTTTGTTTGCTTCATCATTATCAATCCATTCAGAAAATTCGGGAGGCCAATCAAATTTTAAGAAACCACCGGGTGTTATAATAAATTCAAATTTTATGTCTTTTAAGTTTGCATCCTGGACGAAAGAAACAAAAACATTTTTTAATTCTGTTAAAATTGGTTCGCCATTATCTTCATACTGCTTACCAGATACAATTATACGAGCAATTTTATGTTTTCCTGAATTTTTGGTGATTATCTCATTTAAATGCTCAATAGCATCCTCACTTGTCCAGTCAAAATCTCCGTGTTTGATTCTAATAAGTTCATAACCGTGCTTAAATGCCTCAATATCTCTTACTGCGTCATAATAAGCACGCTTTTCATCTCTATCAACAGGATGATTGTCCCTTGCGTTGATTTTATTACATTGTTCAATCCAATAATTTTTGTCAAAATAGATCTTAACATTTTCAGGATAATTTTCTAAAGTGATTTTACGGGCTTGGCTAAAATGCTGATTCTCATCGTATTCAATAATTATCTTGTGTTCCTCAATTACAATATCGCACGCCAAGGAATAATTGGGTTTAAGAAAGGATTTTTGGTTTCTGTATTTTATTAACGCTTCAACAATTTTCCTGTATTCGGCAGGCAATTTTTCAGGATCAGGGGTTTTTAGCCATTCAAATTTTTTCTCAGTTTCTATAATTCCAAAGTGTTCTTGTAATATTCTTTGCAAAACATTTTTTTGTCCAACAACAGAGAGTCTTTTACTAAAGGATTCTTTTTTTACTCGCATCTCTTTGATACGGGCCCTCGTATATTCAACTTCGAATCCAAGTTTTCTAAAGAAATTCACCGTTTCTTTACCACCACTGTATTCGCTTTTCTTAATTTCTTTGTTATTTGCAATTTCAAATGCTAGCCCACGAATATGTTTAGCAGGGTATCTCTTACCATTATAAACTAAAAAGGTATTTCGAGGTTTAGGATAATCTGGATTAAGCTTTTCAAATTTCTGAATAGCCTTAATAACATGTTCTTTTTTTACATTATTCCATAGGTTTTTTATATTCATAACCATAAGTTAATTATTGAGTTATATAAAATTTCAGAAAGCGACCCCGTTGTAATTGAAACTAATGAGTCGCTGGATAGAAAAAATTGTACCACAATTACTGAAGAATTTCTGTATAGCCTTCAGTTGTGCGAAGTCGCGCGTGGAGTAAGCGATGAAATACAACAAGGTCAATGAGCGAAGCGGATAGCGAGCGAAGCGAGCGATTTCCGCACAACATATGCGATTAAGCGATGTTTTGTCGTAAGCAGAATATGGACGGCACGACTGCAAAAAGTAAAGTTGCTTAATCGCTGTTAAGTGAGTGCGAAAGCACCGAGCCGGAGTGCAACGTCCTTTCCGAAGTAAAGGCTGGCGAGAGTAAAAATGAGTCTCGGGCATCATTTCAAACTCTCCTCAATAATTTTCTTTTCTTCATCTGTTATGCCATAAATCTTATAGACAAGCTCGTCAATTTCAGCGTCTGTCTTTTTGATTTCTTCATCAATTTTGGCCCTTTCGTCTGTTTTCTTGTCGCCGATTTCGTTGAGGCGTTGAGTAAATTTTATTCTTTTTTGCGAAAGTTTGATGAAAATTTCTTGTTCCCCTTTAGGAATGATTTTAATAGGTATTTGTTCTAACTGCCCTTTATTGAACCCTATATATTTGCCTGCGAGATGTTTTGATACGAATTGACTTTTGTAAAAATAATCCATTAATTTTGAATTTAAAACGCACAATATATAAAGTAAGTCTAATCCATTTTTTGGCTCAGTAACTGTATAAACGGAAACACCACAAGCACAACCAATATCATCATAAGCCACTGTTAATTCTAACGCCATCCCTCTGATAACTAATTTTTTGGAAGAAAACAATTTCCATTTACCTTCCGTAACCTCCTTCCCTTTTTTGAAATAGACATTTGTAAGTTTTTTGCCTTGATATCTAACCGTCTTTTTCCTATTTATTGTATATTTGTCTATATTTCCAGTTATGATAAAAGGTAAATAAAAAGCATCATCTTCCTTTTTCTCCGTAATTAATTTACCCCAATTTTGATATTCAAAACCAGTAGTTCCACAATTTACAGTAGATATTTGACCAAGAACAGTGCTGATTGATTTTAATTTATCAATTATATTGTTTTTACTACTGGTTGATTCAAGTGAAAAAATATTGAAGTTATTTTTTTCGTATTCAGATTGTTTTATTTTTAAACCAATACTTTTATTTAATTCCGTTTCATTTTTTATATGTAAAACTTCAAGCACATTTTTTAATCTTTTGTTTTTATTATCTTCTTTTTTGAGTATAATTAAAACAGGATAAGTTCCAACGCCTTTGAAAACTGGCAAGTTTGATACGTCTATTATTTTTTTAATTATACAGTTATTCAAAATAAATTTTCGGAGTAATAAACCATAATCAGTAACTGTAAATTTGTTAGGGACTATAAAACCAAACATCCCACCATTTTTTAAGAGTTTTATTGTTCTCTCAATAAAAAGGATATAAATATCATAACTACCACTAACTACTTCATATTTTGTTTGGTAAAACTCCTTTTCCTTTTTGTTAGTTTTTGTTAGAATTTTTATGTTAATATACGGTGGATTCCCTACAACAACATCAAACCCGCCTTCTTGCATTATTTCTTTAAATTCTTCTTCCCATTTGAAGGCTTTGTCGCCTGCAACTGCCGGATCATCAATCAAAGAATTTCCGCACTTTATGTTTTCCTGCAGTAATGGAAGCTCCTGCCTTTTTTCTGCAACTTTTAACAAAAGGTTAAGCTGTGCTATTTCTACTGCTTGCTTATCCAAATCAACACCAAAAATGTTGTTTTTAAGAATAATTGATTTTGTTGAGAATGGCAGGCCTGTTTTAAAGTCTATTTGTGTCTGGGCGTAGTTTTTATAATGCTTTGCGTAATATTCATTCAAAATATCAAAAGCTTTTATCAAAAATGAACCTGAGCCACAAGCAGGGTCTAAAACTCTTATTTTTTCTGGATTTACTTTTTTGTTTTTAAGCAATTCTCCTAAAGTGTTTCTTACAATATAATCGACAATGTAAGTTGGAGTGTAATAAATCCCTTGCTCTTTTCTATGCGCGTGGTTTTCTGTAAGTTTTGCTCTTTTTTCACTTTTCTTTAAGATATGGCCTAAATATTGCTCATAAATATTGCCTAAAACATCTGCCTCAATGGCTGAAAAATCATAAGAAACTGATTTGTCTTTTGTGTAATACAATCCCTCAATTATCTCATGCAAAACCTCTTTTTCTATTTCTAAACTATCGCATAAGTGTTTGGTGAAAATCTTGCTGTTGTATTGATCGTCAAAATAATCAAAAACCGCACTTAACTCACTTGGAATGTTTGGTTCATTTTTAGCTTCCCATAGTTTCTTTTCTTCCATATCTCTGTCTTCGCAGTTTCTTATAAAAATTAATCTATCTAGTAATCTTTGAACAGCCTCGTCTAATTCTTCTTCTGTTAAATTTTTGCTTTGATTTTGTTTTATTATGTTTTTTGATAACAATTCTCTAAATCTTGTAAAATCTGCCAAAAGCTGCTTATCAACAGATATTTTTCTAGTTTTCTTTCCCCATTTTTCGGCTTCTTTGTCAATTAACCCCTGCTCAAAACTTTCTTTTGACAAGAGCCACAATTCATTGAACCTGTCTAAAAACTCTTGGCATGGAATTGTTTTAAGATGGCTTTGTAAAGGATTTGTTGTTTTCCATTCTGCGTTAAAGATTTTCACGCTTTCAAAATCAGTAAGAACAGCCCAGGTACAACCTTTATGCCAGGCATAATTTATCGCCTGTTCAATAAATTTAGGATTATCTAAATTTTCTTTTATTGCTTTTGCTTCCAAGAAAAATTTTGGAATACCGTTAATTCTAAAGCCGTAATCAACTCTTTTTCTGGAAATTGTTTCTTCAGCAGTAACTTCATTTGAATCTTCAATATTCCAGCCCAAAGCACGAAACAAAGGAAGAATAAAATCTTTTTTAGTCATCTCCTCATTGTATTTGCTGACTCTCTTTTCTTCCACAATTTTGTTATATTTTTCGACAAGTTTTCTGATTTCTTGTTTTATTTTTTCAGTGTCAGTGTTTATCATATTTATATTTTTATTTCAATTTAATGTTTTTTTTATCTTTTTCTTATTATTATTTGTTCACCAGCAATTGTGTTTTTTAATTAAATTCAAATATCTTTATATTTGGGTCTCGATATTATTTAGAGATTCATATTTTTTACTTTTTTTGTCCTTCATATTTATTAGAAATTTAAATTTTTACATAAATCTATTGGTGTCATACTTCTGAAAATTATTTCATTTATCTTATATGGATAAAAAAATTTGTCTAAGTGTAATCTTTCCGTTATTCATTTTCTCTTACAATAATTTTTTGTCTTTATTATTTATGCTATGGCCAATTAATGAATAAAATCTCATTCTCGCTTTTTTTTTCTGTACTCTAAATCTTCAAAATAAGAACATTGAATTAATCTATCGACTTCGCAATATTTTTCTAATTTTTCTTTGCTTTGTTCGTGCAACATTCTAACAGAAACCCAAACAAAAGAGTGTTTTGTATGATTCTCTTTGACTAACTGCTTTAAGATTTCAGAAACTATAACTGTTTTACCGCTTCCTGTCGGAGCTTGAAAAATAACTGCGCCTTTCTCCGGACTATTTAATACTCTTTGAACCTTTTCTTTTAGACCTTCGACTGCCTTTTTTAGATAATCTCTTAATATTATCATTTTGAGTGTTCCTATTTTTTCTTTCTTTCTCTTCTATTTTTTTCTAATGCAGGGTGCGCGAATTTTGCAAAATTATACTCGTCTATGCATTTTGCTAATGTTCTATTACCTTTTTTGCGTAATCCTTTGAATTTTTCTTGCATTCGTTTTAAAAATTTAAAATAATCCTCGGCATAATCCTCGGCTTTTCCTTCTTTAAAATCATATGCCTTTCTTATATAACGATCCCACAAAATAAAAACTTCAGGTATTTTACAGTGCATTATTTTTGAAGCACCAGTATATTTTACTCCTTTTATTTTAGATAAAGTTTTAAAAATATGCTTTATTTCTTTTTTATATTCATCAAACTTTATTTCTTTTAAAGTTTGTCCTTTAAATCTGTCAAAATGGACTTTTAGTCCGTTAATAGTTTCTTTAAATTTATTTATATCAAAATCTTTCTTTACATATCTAAAAAACAGCAAAATTCCATGTTGAAAGAATAAATAAAAATGTTTCTGTATCGAACCCTTTTTCAATCATATTCAAAAACATAGGGTAGAAGCTTACTTTACTTTCTAATTTATCATATTTTTTTAAAGATTGTTCAAATTCTTTTTGAGAAATCATTTAAATATCCTCCTAATTTATTAAATTTTGTAAAGATTGTTCAAATTTTTTTGGGAAATCATTTAAAAATCCTCCTATAAACATTTAATATATATTCCGTTGTTCATTTTTTCGCTATTTGTTTTTGGTTAAGATGAATTTGGCATTTCGTATAATTTCTATGTGTGTGTATTAATTTCCAGATAAATAAAAAAAATTGTGCCCCAAAAATATCCGGAATTCTGCAATAAATTATTATTATGGTTTTTATACTATTCTCAATGGGTATTATATTAAAATCAAATTCCATCAGAAGGTTAGCCCCTTTTTAATATAAAAATCTTCATCGTTTATTAATAATTCAATCTAAAATAAAAAAAGAAAGAAAAACAAGTCACTTTTTAAGGGGATTATTACACTTAAGAGCGGGTAGTATTTCCTTTACTTTGTTTCCTCAGCCGTAGAAAATATATTTAGCAAATAATCAATACTATTTCCTACATTTAATTTTCTATTATACTTTCACTGATTGATAATTATTATATGGAAAAATCTGAAATGTGGATTGAATTTGTTTTATTTAAGCAGAATTCGGAAAATATTCAAAATAAAGTAGCTATTTATCTGAAAAAAAACAGTTCCTGAAATTTATCAGTAATGTAGAAAGAATGTAAAAAAACAGTGCAATTCTTATTAAATTGAACAAAGTCAATATTTTAAATATATTTGAGTGATGTATAAGTTTTATAATTTTTTCTTCATAATACTTTTAGGTTTAAGTTTAAATTTAATTGCTCAGGATTTTTATAGAGTAGATTCCATAGTATTGCAGGGTATAGAAAAGAAATATTATCCCGGTGCACAACTTTTGATTGGGAATGATAAAGAAATAATTTACTACAAAAATTATGGAAAATTTACTTACGACTCTGATTCTCCTGATGTAACTGATAGTAGCATATTTGATTTAGCCTCTCTTACAAAGGTGGTTGCAACCACAACTGCAATTATGAAACTTTTTGATGAAGGAAAAATTTCGCTTGATGATTTTGTAATAAAATTTATTCCTGAATTCAGTTCAAACGGAAAAGATAGTATTAAAATAATCAATCTCCTTGTCCATAACTCTGGATTAAAAAGATGGTACCCATTTTATTTAAATTCAAAATCAAAAGAAGATATTATTCATAATATAGCTCTGATGGGATTGGATTATCAAACGGGTTCTATGGGTGCTTATAGTGATTTAAATATGATGTTGCTTTCTGAAATTGTTGAGCGAGTTACTGGAAAATCTTTTGATAAATATTGTGTTGAGGAGATTTTTATTCCGCTGGGAATGAGCAGAACTTTTTTTAATCCGCCTGAGTCTCAAAAACAAAATTGCTTGCCAACCGAAAAAGACATTTACTGGCGATTTAGATTAATTCAGGGTGAAGTACACGATGAAAATGCTTCTGTTTCTAATGGGATTTCCGGTCATGCGGGTTTGTTTTCTAATGCAAAAGATTTATATCTTTTTATGAAAATGATGTTGAATTCTGGAACCTATGAAGAACTAAACAGAGAAACTGTTTATCCTGTTTATATAAATATGTTCAGAAAAGAGACAGTTGATTTATTTACAACTAAATACCGAACCGATAGGTATGAAAATTTTCGCGCTCTTGGCTGGCAAACAAAACCAGTGCAGGAGCCTCCAGTAAAAACTCAGTGTGGCTCATTGATTTCGGAAAATTCTTTTGGACATACGGGATTTACCGGTACAAGTATCTGGTGCGATAAAGATAGAAAGTTGGTTATAATTTTTCTAACAAATCGTGTTTATCCGACTCGTGAAAATACCGGGATTACAAAAATTCGTCCAGACCTTCACGATGAAATAATAAAAACATTATTTAATAATTAAAATAATAGCTTATGAAACTACCTAAATTTAAAAATGAACCATTAACAGATTTTACAGTAAAGAAAAACAGAAAGGCTTTTGAAAACGCTCTGGAAAAAATTACTTCAAGATTTAATGTTGAATATCCATTGCTTATAGGTGGTGAGAAAATATTTACAGAGGAAAAATTAAAATCATACAATCCTTCAAATGAAGGAGAAGTTGTTGGTATATTCCAGCGTGCAAATGCAGAATTAGCAATTCGCGCAATAGAAAAGGCGCACGAAAAATTTCAGGAATGGAAATGGGTCTCACCTAAAAAGCGTGCTGAATATCTGATTAAAGCAGCAAAGATTATGCGCAAACGAAAACATGAATTCTCTGCGATGATGGTTTATGAAGTTGGTAAAAACTGGGTGGAAGCAGATGCTGATACCGCTGAGGCTATTGACTTTATGGAGTTTTATGCAAGAGAAATGCTTAGGTATGCAAAGGAACAACCTCTTGTTAAATATCCCGGAGAGAAAAATTATCTTGAATACATTCCTTTAGGCGTTGGAATTGTTATTCCGCCGTGGAACTTCCCGCTGGCTATTCTGGTTGGTATGTCCACTGCTTCTATTGTTACCGGAAACACTATCGTGCTTAAACCTTCAAGTGATTCTCCAGCTATTGCTCAAATGTTTGTTGAACTTATGGAAGAGGTTAAATTGCCTGCTGGTGTTTTAAACTTTGTTACCGGTGGTGGTGGTTCTATTGGTGATGTTCTGGTTCAGCATCATTTAACAAGATATATCTCCTTTACCGGGTCGATGGAAGTTGGCTTGAGAATTAATGAACTTGCTGCAAAGAAACAGCATAATCAAATATGGATTAAGCGAGTGATTGCAGAAATGGGTGGTAAAGATGCAATTATAATTGATAATGAACTCCACGATTTTAATGATGCAGTCAAGGGTGTGATAACCTCCGCTTTTGGTTTTCAGGGGCAAAAATGCTCTGCATGTTCAAGAGTTATTGTTGATGAAAAAATCTACGATAAGTTCTGTGATGCGCTTGCTTTACATGCAAGTACAATAAAGGTTGACCAGGCAAAATACAATCCCGGAATGGGTCCTGTAATTAATGAAAAAGCTAAACAAAAAATTCTTGAATATATTCAAAAAGGAATTGATGAAGGTGGTGAATTGATACACGGTGGTCATGAAATTAACAGTAATGGCTACTTTATTGAGCCTACAATAATTAAAAATGTAAAGCCAACCGATACAATTGCACAGGAAGAAATTTTCGGTCCGGTTCTTGCCGTTATAAAGTCTGCTAACTTTGAAGAGTCTTTAAAAATTGCTAATGGAACAATCTACGGCTTAACTGGTGCAGTATATTCAAGCAATAAGAAAAAGCTTAAAAAAGCAGCTGATGAGTTCCATGTCGGCAATTTATACTTCAACCGGAAATGCACTGGTGCGCTTGTTGGCGTTCATCCATTTGGTGGTTTTAATATGAGCGGTACGGATTCTAAAGCAGGCGGTAGAGACTATCTCGGGTTGTTTATGCAGGCAAAAGTTGTTAGTAGTAAGATTGTTAAAAAGTAATTTTTTCAAAAATAATTAAAATTAATTTATTAGTATGAAAATTCATGAATATCAGGCAAAAGAGATTCTAAAAAAATTCGGCGTTTCGGTTCAGGATGGTGTTGCAATTAAATCTATTGATGAATTTGATAACGCTATAAACTATTTGAGAGAGAAGGGAATAAATCAATTTGTTGTTAAAGCTCAAATTCACGCCGGCGGTAGAGGTAAGGGTAAGGTTTATAATAAATATAATCGTGATGAATTGCTGGTAGAAGGTGGTGTTAAATTTTTTGGCTCTGATGTGGAAAGAGCAAAAGACTATGCTTCTAAGGTACTTGGCAATATTCTTGTTACTCATCAAACTGGTCCGCAGGGTAAAGAAGTACAAACTCTTTTTATTACTGAAGGTCTTGACTATAAAAAAGAATTGTACCTCGGAATACTTCTTGATAGGTCTGTTGGAAAAAATGTAATTATGGTTTCTACTGAAGGTGGTGTAGAAATTGAGAAAGTAGCAGCTGAAACACCTGAAAAGATTATTAAATGCTGGGTTGAACCGGCTCTCGGTTTGCAACCATATCAGGCTCGGGAACTTGCTTTCGGTTTGAAACTCGAAGGTAACGCTTATAAGGATTTCCTTGGATTCATTATGAAACTTTATAATGCTTACGAAGAAATTGATGCTTCTCTTGTTGAGATTAATCCTCTTATTATTACCAATGATGATAAAATTCTCGCTCTTGATGCTAAAATTAATCTTGATGATAATGCACTCTTCAGGCATAAAGAATATCTTGAAATGAGAGATTTAAATGAAGAAGACCCACTCGAGGTTGAAGCAAGTAAGTATAACCTGAACTATATAAAACTTGATGGTAATGTCGGGTGTATGGTTAATGGTGCAGGTCTTGCTATGGCTACGATGGATATAATTAAGCAGGCTGGTGGTGAGCCGGCAAACTTTCTTGATGTAGGTGGCTCTGCTTCTGCTGAAACAGTTGAAAATGGATTTAGAATTATTCTTTCTGATAAAAATGTAAAAGCAATTTTGATTAATATCTTTGGAGGTATTGTTAGATGTGATAGGGTTGCTACCGGAGTGGTTCAGGCTGCAAAAAATCTTAATGTAACTCTTCCAGTTGTGGTGAGACTGCAAGGTACAAATGCGGAAGAAGCAAAAAGAATTCTTGATGAATCCGGCTTGAATATTATTTCCGCTGATACTTTTGCTGACGCTGCTGAAAAAGTTGTTCAGGCATTAAAATAATTTTTTTAATATGTATTTTTAACACAGGATAAAATATTTTCAGTTTTTTATCCTGTGTTTTTAATTTTTTAATGTATATTTATGAGTTACAAAAACATTCTACAACACAAATCACTTACTTACGACGATATTTCCATACTACCAAATAAAATTTCCAGTATTGAACATCGTGCAGAATGTGATACCAGTGTTGACTTTCTCGGTCTTAAATTATCTGTTCCCATTATTGCCTCTCCTATGAATACAGTTTGTGGAGGTAGAATGGCAAAAGCACTTTCCGACTTAAACACTCTGGGAATTATTCATAGATTTAATACCGCTGAAGAACAGATAAACGAATTTGTTGAAAACGGTTTGTCTGATTCGCAATATAAGGCTGCTGCTATTGGAATCAAAGGGCAATATGAAATTGACAGGTTAAAAAAACTCGCCGATTTTGGTATAAAAATAATTTGCATTGATATAGCTAATGGTGGCAATAGACTTCTTGAAAAATTGTTAACTGGAATTTCAGATATTATTAAATCCTATAATTTAAAAATTATTGCGGGTAATGTTGCCAGTTATGAAACTACAAAGTTCCTCATTGAACTTGGGGTTGATGCTATAAGAGTCGGTATTGGTAATGGTGCTATGTGTTCTACTTCTATTAAGTCTGGGGTTGGTATAGGACAGGTAGATGCTATAATAAGAGCGCTAAGTGCTAAGGAAGATATGAAATCTAATGTGAAAATTATTGCTGATGGTGGTATTGCAAATCCAGGGGCGATGTGTAAGGCAATTGCTCTCGGGTGTGATGCTGTTATTCTTGGAATGGCTCTCGCTGGCACAGAAGAGGCACCAGGCGAAGTTTTGAAGTATAACAATCAGCGATGGAAAAAATATTGCGGAAGTGCTTCCTTCGCTGTTAAGCAGGATAATAAAAATTATATTGAAGGTGAAGAGTCTCTCGTTCCTTATAAAGGTACTGTGGCTAAAGTCATAAAGGAATACAAAGAGGGTCTGCAATCTTCTATGAGTTATATTAATTCTAAGAATATAAAAGAATATCAAAATAACTCTACTTTTGTTATCCTGACAAGTCATTCGTTTTTAGAACGAAAACCACAGTTGTAAATGCTTTTTGCTTATTGGTTTAGAAAAGACCTCCGGTTATGCGATAATAAAGCTTTATCGGAATTTATTTCTTTTGTAAAAAATAAATTTAACCCCGATAAAGATTCTATTTTATTTTTTTACATAAAGAATAAAAATAAATTCTCTTATTACGGAGAAAAAAGAATTCAGTTTCTTTACCATTGTTTAAAAGATTTACAGGATTCTTTGAAAAATTTTGGCTTTAATTTAATCGTTTTTCAGGGGTCTTCTTTTGATGTTATAAAAGAGTTATGTAATTCCTATGATAATATAATCTTGTTCGCTAATAAGCAATATGAACCTTACAGTATTAAAAGGGATAATAAAATTAGTGAGCTGGTAAGTTCTTCTGGCACTCTTCTTTTGTTTAATGATTCTCTGATATCAGAACCGGGCTCTATTTTAAAAGATGACGGTACTCCTTATGTTGTATATACTCCATACAAAAAAAAGTTTCTCCAGCTTTTAGAACCGGGTTTATATCAGGAATGCATAACGGATTTTGCGCAAATAAAAAAATTTTCAAAGTATCAGTATAAAAATGAAAACTACTTGAACATAAATGACTTTTTGAATAAGAAAATTGATAGCGGTCTCTTTAAAGGGGGCAGAACTGAAGGATTAAAACTCTTAAATGAGTTTGTTGAAAAAAAAGTTTCTGAATATCACAATAAAAGAGATTTTCCTTCTCTTGCCGGAACAAGTTTAATTTCTCCACATTTGCACTTTGGAACTGTTTCTGTTAGGGAGTGCTTTAAATCTGCTCTTGATAAATCCCGAAATAAAAATTTTGTAAATGGGGTTCAGGTCTGGATAGGGGAATTAATATGGCGTGAGTTTTATTATCAAATTGCGTTTCATTTCCCTTATGTTATCAGCGGGGCTTTCAAAAAAGAGTACGATAATATTCAGTGGGAAAATGATGACTCTAAATTTCAGAAATGGTGCAATGGTCTGACCGGTTTTCCTATTGTTGATGCCGGTATGCGACAGCTTATAAAGGAAGGGTGGATGCATAATAGAGTCAGAATGATTACCGCAATGTTTCTTACAAAAGATTTGTTGATAGACTGGAAATGGGGTGAGAAATTCTTTTCACAACATTTGATTGATTTAGACTTTGCTAATAATAACGGTGGCTGGCAATGGTCTGCTTCTACTGGCTGTGATGCACAACCGTATTTCAGAATTTTTAACCCTTACTTACAAAGTGTAAAGTTTGATTCCGAAGGTTTGTATATTAAGAAATACTTGCCTGAACTCTCTAATATAAAAAATAAATCAATTCATAAGCCCGATTCTGATATACTTAAATCTATTGATTACCCTGAACCAATCGTAGATCATTTTAAAATGAAAGAAATTGCAATTTCAAAATTTAAAGAAGTAACAAAAAATCAATATTAAATTAATAAACATTATGAGAAAGAAATTTATTGCTGGAAATTGGAAAATGAATCTTAACATTAAACAGTCAGAGGAACTTGCTTCTGCTATATTAAAAAATTTATCTGATGAAATTTTCCTTAAATGTGATGTTGTACTTTGCCCACCTTTTACCTCTTTATTCAATGTGTATAATATTATTAAGGAGTCAAAAATAAAACTTGGTGCTCAAAATTTATTTTATAAAGATGATGGAGCATACACAGGAGAAATCTCTGCTTCTATGTTGAAATTTGCTGGGTGTGATTTTGTTATTCTTGGGCATAGTGAACGCAGGCAGTATTTTTATGAATCCGATGAGACCGTTAATTTGAAAGTTAAAAAAGCTCTTGAATACAATCTTCAGCCAATTGTTTGTGTTGGGGAGACTATTGAGCAAAGAGAGGCTGGTGTATATGAAAATGTTGTTGAAGAGCAAGTTAAAAATTGCCTCGCTGATATCTCTCCCGAACAACTAAAAAATATTATCATTGCTTATGAACCCGTCTGGGCTATTGGTACCGGGAAAACCGCAACCCCTCTGCAAGCAAATGATATGCATAAGAAAATCAGAGAAGTAATTACTAATTTATTCTCCCCTGAATCAGCAGAACAAATTAGAATTTTATACGGTGGAAGTGTAAATGAAAAAAATTCTTCAGACCTGCTTTCTCAACCTGATATTGATGGTGGCTTAATCGGTGGTGCCAGTTTAAAACCAGACTCATTTACTGCGATAATTCTATCCGCTTGATTATTTTTGCATTAGTTGTAACTTCAGAAGCATTTTTTCTTAGCATTAAGAAAAGTTAATAAGACTCAGCAACTCTTTATCTAAAGAATATTCATTTTTATATTAGCATTTAAGAATTAAAATTTACTGGAAAAACTTCCACTTCTTCTTTTACTGATAATAATTTCTGATATAAAAAATATTTTCCTAAAAAAAATTCTCATACCCGAACGCAAAATAATCCATAAATTAGGGAGAGAATGAAACCTACAAAATTCTTATTCTAAGATATGCTTTTATTACATACCAGGATAATCACAAGTTTAATATTAGTTTTTTCACACACTCAATTTCAGGTTCCAAAATTATTTTTTACTTATATAAAGAAAATCAACATATAAAAGTCTTACCTGTTTAGAGCCCTTTATTCTAAATTCAACATTTTCAACTATAAAGTGATTGAAAAAATGTTTGATATTTAAATTCTTTATTATTATTTTCTTTTAGAAAATATAAGAAACCAATAGAAGGTTTTATTGAGAAAGAGAGAATGTAAATTTTACTCTGAAAGTAAATTAAATTAAAATTTTTTCAAACTAAATTGTTTAAAAATGAAAAAGTTAAATAAATTTTCAATTATTTTTATTCTATTTCTCTCATTCTCAATTGTACAAATTCCACTTGCACAAACACCTCATTTTTATAATCATGCAAGTACCTCCGGTACAGCTAATGCGTTTCCTTTTACTATTGCTGGAGGAAAAGCAGTAAACACTCTTATCTTACCCGGAGAAATTAATAAACCGTATGTTGTTCCCTCCGGGTATCAAATTACCGCTGTTTATTTTTTTATGGCTTCTGCTGGTACAAGGACTTTTACTAATCTGCATATCTTACTTGCGCAAAGCACTATTACAACTTTCACATCAGGCCAATTTTATGAAGGTCCTTATGATACTGTTTACCAGAGAGCCTCTGTTAGTGTTTCCTGCAGTGCGAGTAATTCATGGATGGGTTTTCAGCTGGACAAACCGTTTGTTTATGACCCCACAAAAAGTCTTATTATTTTTGTTGGGCAGTGCGGTACTACCGGGTCTGGTTTGAATGTTAGGAATCAAACATATACAAACAACAGAAGAGTCTGGTCGGTTGGTGGATGCCCATTTGTCCCTTATTCATCTGCTGATGCTGCTGTTGTTGGGTTTGGGATTGATGTTGTTCCTATAAATTATACTCCAAATTTGATTTATTATAAGTTTGAAAATAATCCTACCCCTACAACTTCAATTAATTGTGCGTATCCCGGTGTTGGAACCAGTCCTTTTGTTCTTACTGGATTAACATTAACCTCTGGTGGTCAATTTGATTCCTGCGTTTACGGTACCGGTGTTGCTGGGGCTGGTATTAATTCCGGCTGGAGCTGGAATTTAGGTGGATCCAGCTGGACCGTCGGTTTGTGGGTTCAAATTCCTACAAATCCATCCGGCTCAGCTTATTACATTTTTGGTGATGCAGGAGCAAACAGTCTAAGATGTTTTCATAATGGTGTCGCTGGGCCTGATAGCCTTATTCTTAGAGCAACTAATATGAACGATGTTAGAATCCCAAAAACAGGTCCAGACCCAACTCATGTTGCCTTTGTCTATGACTCTGTTACTGCTACTATTTATGGTTATAAAAATGGTGTTCTCGTTAATACAGTTTCTCAGACACCTCTGAATTTTCCTGTTGGTACAGGATTTAAAGTTGGGGGATATTCCTCCTCCGCCAATATTGTTGGTAAATTTGATGAGTTCCGTGTTTATAAAGGAGCGCTTACTGCTGCTCAGATTGCTGCTTCCTGGAATCTTGATGTTCAATGCGGTACTGTTACAGGTATTACTAAATATCCTGAATTGCCACTGAATTATTCGCTTAATCAAAATTATCCGAATCCATTTAATCCAACTACAAAAATTAGTTTCTCTTTACCTGAATCTGGTTTCGTTACTTTAAAAGTGTTTGATGTTATCGGTAGGGAAGTTGCTACTTTGATAAATGAAAACAAATTAGCCGGTAACTATATTGTTGAGTTTGATGCCTCCAGCCTTTCTTCTGGTGTGTATTTCTATACATTAAAAGTTAATGGATTTTCGGATACAAAGAGAATGATTCTCGTAAAGTAATTTTTGAAATTTCACAGCGGGTATAATGGAAAAAAATTATACCCGCTTTTTTTATAAAAAAATTTATTTCAGATTTTTTCTTATAATAATCTTATATTCATCTGCTTCTGCATTCTTGAGTGTGTATATATTGCATATCTTATTGCATCCATACAATGGTCATTAAATTTCACAGGTTCCTCAAGCAAATTCCCATCCTTGTCCTGCTTATAAGAATAATATAAAACCTCTTTATTAACCCCTTCATTTTTTTTGTTAGAATAAATTTTGCATCGTTTTATAAAATCTATTCCGCTTTTTACATTTTTATCTGCAGGATAGCAGTTAAATCCATTTCTCCTCAATTCTTCTATTCTATCAGGTTCGGCAGCGTCACAGTAAACATAATCACTTTTATTTATTTTTAATTCTCTCATTTTTCCAATCAAATCTGCATTGGTCAAATGTTCTTTGTATATTAATTCATCAAGAAAATATTCTCTATCCTTTATATTTACTCTCACAAGTGCTGTCTTATTGTTATAACCAAAATCTAAACCGTAAATCACCTCATCAAAATTCTGTGGATACTCCTCTAATATTTCAAATGGTTTGTACACTACATTTTTTAATGTACCCCATTGACCAAGTGTGTATATATTGTAAAAATTTTCGTCTTGCTCTTTTAAACTCAACAGTACTTTCTTATAATCATCATCAATATATTTATTATCCTTATGAGTTGTTCTTAACTTTGTGCAATTCTTTTGAACTATTGTGTTTAGCCAGTGATAAGCATTTATCGGATTGTAAGTTAGTATTATCTGTTTATAATATCTTGTCTTTCCCCTTAGTCTTAAATCTATTTGTAAAAAATCATTCTGCTCAAGTTCTGTTGCTTCTTCAATCCAGACTGATGTTATTCCAAAAATTGATTTTAATTTTTCTGCATCGTCTACTCCGGCACTTATAACTTCACTCTTTGTGTATTCATTTTCTATTCTTAATTCACTGTCTTTTATATTGAAATACTCCTGCAAGCCTGAAGAGTATATCAACGATTTTAGTAAACTGAATTGTGAGTTCCTTATTGTCTTCGCTACTTTTCTAATTATAAGAAATCTATTGTTCCGTTCCATCATCAAACGAATAATCAGTTTCTGAGCTGCAAACACACTCTTTCCAGAACCTGCCCCACCATAGATGTGCAAATATCTTGACTTATTTTCCAGTAAAGGTAAATAAACTTTATTTATTGAAGATAAATTAAAGTGAATTAAAATATCTTTTCTAATCATTAATTTCTTTATTTCCATTTTCAAAATCAAGATTTACTTTTATTACCTCGTCTTTTAGCTTTTGCTTTGCTAGCTTTTGATTCAAACCGAATCTGCTTTTCATTATAAAAGTCCAAACCCCTCCGTTTAATTTTATCTTTTCATCAGTCAGCCCTTTTATTCCAACCCGTTCCCAGAAATACATCCCTTCACGCTTTGACCTTTCTATTAATCTTTTTAAATTTTCATTACCATTATTTTTATCTATTTCATTTGCATAATCTTCAATAACTTTACTTTCTTCATCTGGAAATGATTCTTTTGAGTAACCAGATTTTAAATGGCGGCAGTATTTTCTTATAAGTTTTTCTTTTCTTAAATTTTCTATATCTAATATTTTCTTCATAATGTTTTTTTATCTGTTAATTTATAAAACAATTTTCCACCAGTCAAATATAATGATTTAAAATATTACTAAAGTTTCTAACTAAATTATTTTTTACATATTATAAAAATTTTATTTTAATTGAAGAAAAAAATTTTTTAAACATTTAAAAATTATTGGAAATATTTTTTATAAATTGATTTTAAGTATTGTTTATAAAAGTTTTCAAAAGTTATAATAAGTACTAAACCTTTGTTAAATAATTTTATAAGAAAAAATAAAAATTATAAACTTACTTAAAATAATTTATCTATAATTCGATAATTATTTTTTATAACATTTATTCCTTCCTTTTAAAAATAAATTTTATGGGAAAAATATTCCCAATTACTTAAAATTAGATTTATTAAATCTTCTGAGCAACTTTAATTTAAAAAATTATTTTTCTTTCTTGATTTTTTGTTTTCTAAAAAATGAATTATTTTACACTTTATGAGAAAATTTATTCAAAAATGTGAATTTATTATAATTAATTAACTATGTATGAATAGTAAAATTACTATCTTTGAAAGATTGAAAAATTTTCAATAAAAAAAATAAAAATCTTCATTTTAAGCCCATTTTTAACAATTTTTTGCCCTTTTCAACTTCGATGTCCCCCTTTTCTCTCCCACTCTGAGCCAAAAATACCCGTTTTTAGCAAAAACACATATGAAAATGCAACTTCGATCCCCCCCTCTTTTTGACCTTTACCCCATCGAAGTTGAAACTACTAAAAAAAATACTTGACTTTTATTAAAAAACATAGTATTTTTAATTAGTTCGTAACGGGTTTGAATTGAACCATAGTGGAATTGAGACGAACCCTGAATACGTTTTATCTTCGTGGAAACCGAAACCATGGTTTGAATTGAACCATAGTGGAATTAAGACGCACTTTTCTTGACCAAAGAGCCCGGGAGGAGCCAATTTTTGATCAGATGCGAATTATACCTCACAGGTTCATTCATCGTTTCACCCTTCCCATTCTTCTGCCACATATACTCTTCCAATTCCTTATTTATATTCACATTTTCATTCCTGGTAAAAATCTCGCACCTTTTCACAAAATCAATCCATCACTTAACATTCTTCCTCCTAACACATTAAATCACTGCGATTTCAGTTCCCGAATCCTATCAGGCTTCATCAAATTGCAATGTATTTTATTCCCTCTGTTCGGAATTTGGTATTTTAACCGCTCAATAAAATTAGCATTAGTCAGTTTTGTTTTATAAAGCAGTTCAGTCAGATAAAACTTCCCATTTATCGAATCCACACGCACCAGAGCAGACGGATTATTATACCCGAAATCCATCCAGTAAATCATATAATAAAATTCATCAAGGTAACAGGCAATACTCTTTATATTTCAAGAAAAATAAATTCGCCTGTGCTTGCATATTTTCCGAGCGTAAAAATCTTGCAAAAGTTCGTTGATTGTTCTTTCAGACTCTCAAGCAATTTCACATATTCCTTGCTTAAAGTTGAAATGTTTTCATAGGATGATTTTATTAGTTCAATGTCTTTTTCAGTATTCATTCTTTTATTTATATTTCCAAATTTCTTCTTCGGATTATACGAAAGAAACATCTGATTTATTTCACCATCTTTTTTCTTTCTGCTCAATCGAGTTTTTAGCGTCGTGTAGTCTTCATAATTGAACTCTTCCGCCTCTTCCATCCAGATATAAATAAAATCCGTTGACGTCGCTTCCTCCAGTGACGTCAACCGAAAATAATTATTATTAAACTTATATTCCCGGAACATCTTATTATGTTAACCATATTGCAATATATGTAGTTTTTCAGTAAATCCACAAATAATTTATACGATTTTATCCGAAGGGAGGGGAGCGTCTTCCTCATTATAATGAAATTTTTCCGTCCTCATTAATAAACTTCATTATCATCAGTTGACATATACTATAACTTTTGAACGATTTCGCCCCGCTTTCATTCAGTACCACAGTCGCCCTCACCTGAATATTCCTTCTAAACACATTTGTTACTTTAATATCCGATTTTTTCTTTTTATATTTTATTTATTAAATCCAAAGTTTATGAAAAAGTCCATTTTAATTTTATTATTAATATTGTCTTCATTCCCTCTTATGTCTTATTATTGCAGTGATCATTCTAATAAAGAATATAATGAATTAGAATCATCTTTACATAAATGTAATAGTGAAAAAGCCGAACTATATAATATCGTTGATTCCCTCAAATCTCTTATTACAGAAACATTAAAATCGGTTCCCAATTCTAAAGATACTATCATACCAAAAGTTGATACAACAAAACAAGAAAGAAAAATACCTAAAACTAATGAAGACATAAATAGTATCATAAAGGATCCATTCCTTAAAAAATATAGTTTTGCTAGAGTTATCAATTTAGAATATGATTTTTATTTGGTCCTCGCTGCAAAAAAATATGGTAATCCCGAAATATTTATTTGTACCAAATTTTATAATCTAAAAGATAATTCATCAGTTAATATTTTTACGAAATCAAATAAAGATATTTCTAATTTTATTGATATTACTAATATTTATTCAAATTTTTTTAATATTGATAAAATTGAAGATAAAAAATCTCTTGTTTTGAATGATTCATTTTTAAAAAAATATAATTTTGTAAAAGTAATTCCATTAGATAGAAAATCCTATTTTTTTAAATATGACGATGAAGATGTAGATCAATTCTTCTTTGTATTTGCATTAAACAAAAAAAATAAATATGATACATTTATTTGTACCAAAGCAAAAGCGATTAATGGTAATGAAACTAAATTATTATTTATTAAGTCAAATAAGAACATAGCTTATTTTGCAAAATATTTAGTTTTAAGAAGTAGATATAGTGATACTTTCGACGACATCGCAAATGAATTTGCTCATGACCGTGTTGAAATTGAAGAAAAATGGCATGATGATGATTATTAGAACATTCTAAAAATAGTATCTCGATTACAATGGATAAATGTTTTTTTCTATTCATCTATCACAAATTTTATCTTCTCAAATTGAATTTCTCCTCTATGATAAATCCCTTGCATTTAATTCTATCCCTCTACTAGTTTCATCTATAATTTCACCTACGGCACCCGTTCCAATATCGCATTCTCATAAAGTGCCATCTTCACATTTCCCGTCAGCGTCCGCAAATCCTTCACATAATTATCAAATTTCAATTCATTTAAATGCCTGTCTACTGTTTTTATTGAAAGCCCTGTATCATTCACCAGTTCTACCAAGGTTGGCTTCCTGCCCTTATATTGAAATATCTTCAGTAACGATTTAAATATCTTCACCTGATTTATTTCAAAATCCCTTTTACGTTTTTTAGTCATTTTTAAAATTTCAATTTTTCTTTTAGTTTATCTTTCTCTATCGTTATTAGCTCTTTTTCTGCCTCAGTCAGATTTCGGAAATATTTCTTATCATTAAAACTTTGCCATAAATCCTTTAATTCTGATTGATTTTTAATACAACTAAGCATTGCCTTCATATTATTGTAATTATCTCTTGATACTTTTTCCAGTGAGAATAATATTTTTACTAATTATAAACTTACACTTATTTTATTTCAGTTAGTTTTAAATTTCTTTTATTTAGTATTAGGTAACTATTTCCGTAGTTATCTCAATTTTTCTTCAGAATACTTAACTTTAATGTATCTATTTCGCCATCTTCGTATTTTTTTATAATATCATTCTGTATATCTTTACTTTTTGGTATTGTTTTCAGTCTTTCAAGCGATTTTTAATATCTATGCTGTATTTTCTATTTCGCCCGAACCTTTTGCCGAGTAAATTGTAAGTCTTTTTCTACTTTTGCCTCAATTCTTGATACAATAATTAATAATAATATCGGCAATCGCATTTTCAAACTGATTTCTTTTATCTGCTGTGCCACATCAGATACTCTTGCATATTCACTTGCACCTGGTATTTGCACTAACTGTACATAGTCAATTATTACAAGTCCTGTTTTAAGTCCTGACAACTCTTCACATACTTTTATGTATGAAGGTATATCCGATAATGAAACCCAATAAATTATGTTTGAAGGTTTGAATGTTATGGTTTCAGCAATTTTCATTAATTCCTCATCCTTGTTTGCTATTTTTCTTTTAATTCCAAAACTTGATAATCCTTTTTGAATCTGCATTATTCTTTCAAATATCTGATATTCGTTATTCTCTAGTGAAAAGAATGGAACACAAAAATCTTTTCTCACCAAATAATTTATTATATTAATCGTATGACTGGTCTTTCCGATATTTGTCGCTGATATTAAGTAAATCACTTCACCGGGCCTTATACCGCGCATTGTTTTATCAAAATTTGGAAATCCGAATTCGACTTTATTCTTTTATACTCCTAATACATACTCGAGATATATTCTTAGTATTTCACTAAAAAGGAATATAGTCTCCGAGTCTATCGTCTTGTATTTCTCTAACGGCGTAATTATGATTGAATTGTTAATTTATAAAATTTAATTCTTTTCTTATTATTTTGTAATATATCTTAAGTTCTTTAAAAGTTTTTCCTTTGATCCATTCTTGGTCTCTGTAATCAATTTTAATTTAATATATTTCCAAATCTTTAATTGCAGTGTTTACTTTATATTTGATACTGTCTAGTTCCAGTCTTAAATCCAATTTTGAATTACTAATATAATTTATTTTATCAAATTGATCTTCGGGTAATCGTTTCAATAACCTGTCTGTTAATTGAACTTACATCATAATGCACTCTTCGGGATATTTGATTTTAAAATATAGCCTTTTGTTTCTTCAATAAGATTTGTGTCTTTTAGTTCAATTTTAAAGAAACTAGCATAATTGTTTGCCATTGCACTTTCAATAATTTCTTTTTATTTAGTGGATCATTATCAGATAAGTTTATTAATTCTTATAGCATGATTAATTAAAGTATTTCTCAGATTTGTATGATTCACTTCTCTCTTTCTTGTATTCCGACCAATCAAAAAATACATTTTTGAAATTATCATCAATATATGAACAATCAATATTATTTTTCTTTTTCTTCTTAATCTTCTTCTTTTTAAATGGTTTTGAATGGTTAGGTAACCTTTTGGAAAGGTTTCAAATGATTCGAAACCCTTTATAAACTTTTTTATACGGACTAATAAAATTTTTAATCGTTCGTTACATCCTTTTACCATATTGGTATTATATTTTTAGTTTTTTGTAAAGTTCGGGAGTATTATATTGTTATCTTCATAATATATTTTCTTATCATTATTAAATCTGTCTAATATTTTTAAAATCATATCCTTGTAAATTCTAGTGTCGAAAGCAATTCTCCTTAGAGTTATCTCATAAATACCAATAAGATTACATAGCGGATTTGTTATAAAATATAAAAACATTAATTTCTAAATCGGTTCGAAATCTATTACCTTTTAGGCACGCCGGTTACAATCGGGGGTCTAAATTATATTACGGTAGGTGGTAATATAGGGGTGGGATTTAGTAATTATTTATTTAACTTTTTTTAATCATTGTATAATATTATATCAGAAGTATTTTATTATTTTTGAATAGAAAATGAAAGTTGGAAATTTAATAAAGAGATTGAGAATATTAATGGATAGTGTAGTAGTTTTTAAAAAATATTTTTCTTTAATTAATTATAATTTATGATTAGTATTTTATTAAAACTTGTGTTCTTTATTAACACTGTAATAATTATGAGTATGATTATTTATTTTATGATAAGGGTGTTTATATTTTATGTTAATTTTATTTTAGCCTTAAGAGAAAAATATTCGTAATTTACTTTTTAAAACTTCGTTAAATCTATCTGTACTTTTGGGGCTGGAATTTGATCTCCTGTTTATTTAATGCAAATTGATTTATTAAAAATATTTCTATTTGTTTTATTCCTGCTAATTTCCCGGTTTCTTTTTAGATTTTATTGATTTTGCATGATTTGTTTTTTTCTCCCTTTATGAAAAATCAAATAGTATGCAATACACACTATAAAAATGTATAATATTGTGATTTAATTTTGTTTTATATTCTCTTTTGAAACGCACTATAATTAATATCACAGTTTTTTGTAATAAGAATTTTTATAAATATTATTTTTTATCTAATGAATTTATCCATTCATCTAATATATCTATAATTATATAATTAAAATTTTTATACACATATCCGCTTATTTGAGAATTTTTGTAACTTTCTTCAGGTGTTTTTGCTTTTGCAAAACTGTGATCTATATTTGGAACAAGTATAAACTTTGCATTGCCGGGATTGTAATAATTTACAATGTTTTCTATTTCCTTATGGTCATCATTGGAGAATGCTTGAAAATCCGCTTCACCCCTGATAACAAGGACTTTGCTTTTTACACTTTTCCATATTTCAGGCATATTTAATTCCTGTATTTGTTGCCAGTATTTATAATGTCTGCCCCAGAGCTGTTCATTACCATTGTATTCAAACCATTCTTCAAGTAATTTTCTATAATTTTGATTCTCATAAAGAATAGCAGGTGGGATTTTTTTTATCAAAAAGTCATACAACAACGGTATTATCTCTTTAATAAAGTTTTCATTTTTTACATAATCAAATCCAGCAAGTATATTCTGGAACCGAAACATTTCAATCATATATTCAAACCAGCTCTTCAGAGCAATTCCATATACTATAACACCTTTTGCTCCATATTTTCCAGCAAGCATTGGAGCTTCGAAGCCTCCAATTGAATGGCCAAAAATAAATCTATTTTCTATATCAATGAACTGGTAAGTTTTAAGTTTTTCATAAGCAGTAGCAAATGCCTCAACTTCTGTGAAATAATCTATTTCATCGCAAGCATCTGTGTTTGTATTGTCTCCCATACCTGGTTTTTCAACTCGAATCACAACATATCCTTTTTTACATAAACCATCTATCAGTTGTCCATAGGGGTGCATTCCAAGATTATCCATAGAAAAGCAGGTATATCCCTGTATAAAAAATATTGATTTGAATTTTCCTGTACCAAATGGTTTGTTTATTATTAATCTGATATATCCATCTTTAAATTTTATTTCATCATATATCACCTCATAGTTATCCGATTTTTCATAAGGTAAAGGAGCAACCAATCCGCTTAATTTTATTTCCTGATTATTTCTTATTACAGAGATTTCTATTTTATCTTTTTCTTTTAAACTGCTTGTTATCGCTCTTAAGGCTTGAATATTTTTAATTTCATTACCGTTTATTTTTATAATTATATCTTCTGGCTCAATTTTTAAATTCTCTGCTGTTGAATTTTCCATAACCTCAACAACAAGTATTCCATATTTAATATTTAAATTTTTTGCAACATAAATTGAATCGTTTACCTCCATTGCCCTTATTCCGAGATATCCTTTTCGTATTATATTTTGTGAGAACGATGAGTTTATTAATATAAGAGTAAGCAACAAAAAAAATATTTTCTTCATATAAAAAATTTTTTTTAAAAATATACAAATAAAAATATTTATTCTATTAAAAATATTTTTATGCGGGTTTTTACAATATTTTTATAAAACCTATTTTATCAATACTATGATAATTGATTTTCTAAAGTTTCCAGCCGTAAGTGTACAATAATATGAGCCGGATGAAAGACTTGTTCCATCAAAATCAAGGTAATGTATCCCTTTTGATTTTTGTTCGTTTAATAAGATAGAAATTCTTTCTCCGAGAGTATTATAAATTTCAAGCGTAATAAATGCATTTTCAGGTAATTCATATTGAATCCGTGTAATAGGATTAAATGGATTTGGATAGTTCTGTTTTAAATCGTATTTATATACTTTTGTTTCTTTTGGGATATCAATACCTGTTGGTAAACATTCATCCCTTACAGCGGGCATTGTTGAGTTTACGATTGGACTCAGAAGACTATCTTGCAAAGGAACAAAAATAACAGGGAGAGAGTCTCTTACAGGTATCGCTTCTGATGTTGCCATTAAGTGGTCGGTTAGACAGTTGATATATGTAAGATTCATTGGGTTTCGGCTATAAAAAACATCTATTTGATTTCCTGAACCAGAACCTACAAATAATTCACCTGTTGAAACGACATTTATAGATGAGTTTGGGGTTATGTAATTAAATTTTAAATCATAGACTCTATCATTACCCAGTACATTAATGTGGATTTTGGGTAAACCCAAACCTAATCCATTAACATTGTTTACTATACCCCATAGTAAGTCCTCTGTTCCAGTTGTGTTTTCATATCCACCATAAAAGATACAATTATTTGGTTGATAGTATTGAAGCGTGTATCCAACTTCTTTACCACCCTGTCCCCAGGTTCTACTCCATAGGATATTACCATTGAAATCAGTTTTTAGAATCCACAGGTCACCGTTTGGGACACTGTTTACAGTTGTCCAGCCAGTAATAGCATAACCATCAGGAAGTGTAATTATTTTATTGGCTTCAGATGTAAAAGCATAATTGAATTTATATACTTTAAACCATATAGGGATACCAGTTGAATTAATTTTTAAGATGAAAATATCGTAAGTTCCTGGATAGTTGGCTCTGAATTTATCTGTTGTTCCTGTTATCGCATAAGTTGAATCAGTATTATTGTAACAGATAGAATATGCACGCTCGTTTGAGTTTGGGTCTATAATATATTTAAACCCCCATATCATATTACCAACTGCATTATATTTGCTTGCAATTATTTTTTCTGATAATGCCATACTTTCCATAGATTTCATATAACCAGTAAGAGCAAAATCATTTATTACATTTATAACCTGCCTGTATGTGCTACCAAATGAGCCTCTTATTTTTTTTGATAATAGATGATTACAGTTAGTATCAAGAATTGTCCAGGCTGCTTCATTTACAACACTAAAAGGAAATTTATAAAATCCTGCTAAAACTAAATTGCTGCCACCAGTTGGTAAGCGGATGATTGAATAGCAGGAATCGTTCTCAAAAAAGCCTAAATGCTCTTCGCAAAGAACATTTCCTGCTTCATTCAATTTTAGTAGAAGCCAATCAATACTATTATTGGTTGTACTTGTAATCCCTGCGATAGCCCAGTTGCTATAAATTGATGCGGGAAAAATTCTTACAATTTCTCTACCTGATTCATTCGAGTTATTTGATAAACTATAACTTTTAAGGTTATTAATAACTGCCTGGGGATATGTATGTATTTGGAAAATTAATAAAAGGATAAAGAGCAGGAGAGAGTAAGTTTTTAAACTTTTCATTTTTTTTCTCCTTAAAATAATTTTTAAATTATTTTATTTATTACCTTATTATATGAATCCACCGAAAATTACATCTCAAGGCAGGTGTACCACCACGTTACTTTTTGTATTTATGTTATTAAGTTATGTACTTTTTTAAATATATTCAAGCATAATTTCAATATATCTATTAGGGATTGAGTTCTAATTTATTTGCTTATGTACCTACCTTATCGGAGTTTTAGTTATATATGTGAAAATATTCTCAACATTATAGGAAGTATCAATATGAATAAATGAATTCTTGTTTGTATAAACCGTGCAAATGGAATACTCTCTCCAAATAATCCTCGGTATTGTAAGCGACCCTGTTTTTTTAAGAAATAAAGTTTTATATTACTTCATTATAGGTATAATAACAATTAATATATATTCTATATTTCCTTAAAGAAAAACAAATATTCCTTTATGAATAAATTAAAACTGGCAGTTTAAAGTTTATACTCACTCTTTTCATTGCAAATATTAAAATTTTATTCAAAAAAATTTTTGTATAAATTAAATTCTCGTTTTATAGATTAATGTGTAGAAATAAAAGGAGAAAGCTATATTGCCATACCACCTAAATTTATTCTTATATCTTATTTACAGTTGTAAATGAAAATCAATAGAGATTATTTTTTTAAAAAAAAGATGTGAATTGTATATAAAAAAGGATATCAATATTTTGATTTTAAAAATATTAATATGGATATAAAAATAAGAGATATCTTTCTGAAAAAGTGGGGAAAATATTTTAATAAAAGTGAGCTTCCTATTAGTTTTTATTTTAGTGATGAGTTAAATAATGCAACTCTCGCGAATGCCCCTAAAACTGAACATACTTGCCTGATTGCAGAACTTGCAAAGGTCAGGAATGGTAGCTCAATTGCATTTACTGGAGAAACTATTAATTGTGCAGGTGGTAGAAGATATGCTGGTTTTTCAAAAAAACTTATGCCGAATTTCAGATATTTTCTTTCCTGCGGAATTCCTGATAAATTGGAAGGGGAGCGATATAAAAAATCACCTGAAATTGTTGATAAACTTCTTAAGAATATGCCAGAAATTCCAACAGTCAAGAAGTATATTATCTTCAAAAGAATTGATAATATTACAGAAATTGACGAACCTGTAGTAATTATTTTTTTTGCTAAACCAGATGTACTCTCTGGATTATTTACACTTGCAGGGTTTGATGAGTTCAACCAATACTCCGTGGTTGCACCTTTTGGTGCTGGATGCGCTACGATTATTCAGTTACCGTATCTTGAAAATCTTAAAGAAGAGCCAAAATGTGTATTAGGTATGTTTGATGTTTCTGCCAGACCCTATGTACCGGAGAATGTTCTTACTTTCTCTGTCCCAATAAAAAAATTTGTAACTATGATAAATAATATGGATGAGAGTTTTTTAATTACTGAGTCCTGGAAAGCCGTCCAAAAAAGAATATAAAAGTTTTTATTTTCTTAAACCGTGTACTATATTTTTGGGAGGTAAATTAACTTTTTCTGATTTTATTTTTTTCTCAAAATCTTCTCGGAATTTTGTTACCGTCCACTTTACTGGTAAAGCCACTGCTTCACCAAAAGCACATATTGTTTTTCCTGTTATGTTGTTAGATATATTTATCAGTAAATCCAAATCTTCTTTTCTACCAAGCCCCTCATCTATTCTTTTCAAAATCTTTAACAGCCATCCACATCCTTCTCTGCATGGAGTACATTGCCCGCATGATTCGTGGTAATAGAATTGAGTTATCCTTATTAAAACTTTAACAACATCTGTATCTTCATTCATTACTATTATTCCACCTGTCCCAATTGATGAGCCTATCGCTTTCAAACTTGCATCATCCATTTTTATTGTCTGACACTCTTCTCTTGTTAACGGAGGCATTGAAGAACCACCTGGAATAACCATCTTTATTTCCTTATTATCTATTATTCCACCGCAATAATCATTAATTATAGTCATCAGCGGGGTTCCTGTTTCAAGCTCATACACTCCGGGTTTGTTTATATGTCCGCTTACTCCGAATAGCAAAGTACCGGGATGTTTCGGTGCACCTATAGAAGCATACCAGTCACCACCGCGTTTTATTATTTCAGGAACATTTGCTAATGTTTCTATATTATTGATTGTTGTGGGATAGCCCCATAAACCATATTGTGGCGGAAATGGAGGTTTTACTCTTGGATATCCTCGTTTCCCTTCAATTGAATTCATTAACGCTGATTCTTCTCCGCATATATAAGCACCTGCTCCTTTGTGTATGTAAATGTCACAGGAAAATTTTGTACCTAAAATATTTTTACCAATGTATCCCTTTTTATATGCTTCTTCCAGTTTCTTTTCCATTATATTTATCCATCTGTAGTATTCTCCTCTGATATATAAATATGCTGTTTTTATTCCCATTGCATAGCAGGCAATTAGAGCACCTTCTATGAACTGGTGTGGATTTTTCTCAAATATCTCTCTGTCTTTAAAACTGCCCGGTTCACTTTCATCACCGTTGCAGCATAAAAATTTTGGCTTGCCATCTTCTTTTGGCATAAAAGACCACTTCAAACCGGTTGGAAAACATGCCCCTCCTCTTCCACGCAGGTTTGACTTTTTGACTTCTTCAATTACTTCCGAGGGGGTCATTTTCTTTAATGCTTTTTTCAACGCTTTATAGCCATCGTGTGCTTCATATACTGAAATTTTATGTAAGTTCGGTATTTCTTTTAGTATTATCTTTTCCATTAAAAAATTATTTTTCTACCAAATGAGTTTTGAATTTCCCTATTAACTCGTCGATTTTTTCTTTAGTTAAATTTTCAAAGTATTCTTTATTATTTACCTGCATAACAGGTGCAGTAGCGCAACTCCCTAAACATTCTACTTCTTCAAGTGTGAATAATCCATCAGAAGTTGTTTCATTATTCTTTATACCGAGTTTTTCGGAAATGTATTCAAATATATCGTATGCACCTTTAAGCATACAGGAAACATTTGTACATACTTGAAGTTGAAATTTCCCTTTTGGCTTTTTATTAAACATTGTGTAAAAACTCGCAACACCAAGCACTGTACTGAAGGGAATATCTAATAATTCTCCTACATAAGCCATTGCTTCTTCGGAAATCCAACCTTCTTTTTCCTGTATCATCCAGAGGACTGGAATGAGAAGGGAATTTTTATCTAAATACCTTTTCTTTATTTTTTCTATTTGTTTTAATTCGTTATTAGAAAATTTATAATTACTCATAGTAGATTTATTTATCTGCTTCTCCCATTACAGGGTCTAATGCACCTATAATAACAACTGTGTCTGAAATAAGATGATTTTTAAGCATCTGTGGGAGCCCCTGTATATTACAAAAACTTGGGGAACGAATTTTTAATCTGAATGGATGTCCACTTCCATCACTAATAATATAAAATCCTAATTCTCCTTTTGATGATTCAATTGCTTGATAGGATTCGCCCACCGGTGGATTATTTCCAAAGTTAATCAATATAAAGTCATTGATTAACTCTTCCATTTTAGTATAAACTTTTTCTTTATCCGGTAGTACCTGTTTTGGGTCAGGTGATTTTATTGGACCAGCGGGGAGTTTTTCTATGCATTGCCTTACAATTTTTGCAGATTCCAGCATTTCCTCTACTCTTACATAATAACGGGCAAGGCAATCGCTTTCTGTATAAGTTGGAATATTGAAATCCAGCTTGTTATAAATTAAATACGGTTCATCTATTCGCAAGTCTCTTGGTACCCCTGCAGCTCTTAATACAGGTCCCGTTATTCCAATTTCTATTAAATCTTCTTTGGATACATATCCGATACCTTCAGTTCGTTGTATGAAAATTTTATTTCTATCTATAAGTTCTCTTATATCCTTTAAATGTTTGGGAAATTCTTCTGCAAACTTTTTTATTCCTGCCACGGCTTCATCAGTAACATCTTGGGCTAAACCGCCTATTCTTGTATATGAGGTTGTAAATCTTACTCCTGTTATTATATCAAGTAAATCCATAATTTTTTCTCTCTCACGCATTGCCCACAGAAATGGGGTGAGAGCGCCTGTATCCATAATCATTGAACCGATTGCAATTAGATGAGATTGTATTCTACCAAGCTCACAGCAAATTGTTCTTATATATTTTGTTCTCTCTGTTAGCTCGATCCCTAATAATTTTTCAACTGCCAGAGCATATCCTACATTGTTAGCAACTGGTTGAAGGTAATCGAGTCTATCTGTATGAGGTATGTATTCATGATATGTGCAGTTTTCGGCAAGTTTTTCATACCCTCTATGTAAATAACCAATATCAGGAACGGCTTTTACAACTTTTTCTCCATCAAGTTTTATTAATAATCTCAGAACCCCATGAGTAGCAGGATGTTGCGGACCCATATTAAGTATCATTTCATTTTCAAGCGTATCGGAATAAATAACATATAAATCTTCTGATTCCAGAGCTTCAAGAATTTTCGTTCGCTTTATTGAGGGATCGCCTTCTTTCAGTTTATCATATATTGTTTGTGGCATAAAATATAATCAATCTTTTTTTCTTTGATTATTTCTTTGGTAACTCCAGAGAGCCCGGAATTCCCATCAAGGGAAAATCTTTCCGTAATGGATAATATTCAAATTCATCTGGCATATAAATCCTTCTTAAATCAGGGTGGTCAGTGAATATTATTCCAAACATATCATAAGCTTCGCGCTCATACCAATTAGCTGATTTCCATACTTTTGTAAGCGATGGGCATTCAGGTTTTTTAGAGTCAAGTTTTACTTTTATAAAAAGTCTTTCTTTATTTTTATTTGAATACAAGTTTGCTATTACTTCGAATCGGTTTTGTTTCTGAAATCTGTCTACTCCTACTATATCAACCAGCATATCAAATTCAAGTTCTTGTTTTAATTTTGTGGCTACCTCAATCAAATTTTCTTTTTTTATAATCAATTGTGGAGTGCCATTTGCATCAGTGTATTCAATTTCAAAATCTTTAAGTAATTCTTTTATATAATCTAATCTTTGCTGTGTCATTTTTTCTTCTCCGGTAAAATTTTCTCCTGAATTTTTAAAAGTGCATTTAAAAGATTATCCGGTCGGGGTGGACACCCTGACACATAAACATCAACCGGTAAGAATAAATCTATGCCCTGAACCACAGAATAAGTTCTATACATACCACCGCTCGAAGTACAGGCACCCATTGCGATAACCCATTTTGGTTCTGGCATCTGGTCATAAATTTTCCTCACCACTTTTGCCATTTTATAGGTGACAGTTCCCGCTACAATCATCACATCTGATTGCCTTGGAGAAAACCTGAATACCTCACTTCCAAATCTTGCAATATCAAATCTCGGACCTGCAGTATGCATCATTTCTATTGCACAGCAGGAAATACCCATCGGCATAGGCCAGAGAGAGTTTTTCCTTGACCATTCTATTAGTGCTGATAATTTTGTTGTGAAGAAACCTTCTTTATGTAATATTTTTTCTTCTAATCCCATTGTAAAACCTTTCTTATATATTCATAAATTAAGCCTGCAATCAGTATAAATATGAATATGAGGCTTACTACTAATGAATAAACCAATTCTTCTTTTGTTAAGTTCAAAAAAGTTACTGCCCATGGGTATAAGAAAACAATTTCTATATCAAAAACAATAAAACTAACAGCGACCATATAAAATTTTACAGTGAATCTTTCTCTCGCAGTTCCGACCGGTTCCATCCCACTTTCATAAGTAGATAATTTTTCTTTATTTGGTCTTTGCGGTCCAAAAAGGGAAGATAATTTTACCATTAATAAAGCCAGACCTGCTGCTAAGGATACAATTAAAATTATTGGTATATAATCAGTTATCATATTCAAATATAATTTTTTTTAAGCATAAATTTAAGATAAATATTATTCATACTTTATAATACATTTTATCTATGATGTCTTTATATTTTTCTTCAACAAATTTTCGCTTGATTTTTAAGGTTGGTGTTAGTTCACCATTCTCTATTGTAAATGGTTCTTTTAGTATTGTAAATTTTCTTATTCTTTCGTGTGGGGCTAAATGTTGTTGCTTCTGGTTTATATCGGCTTGTATTCGTTTCTTTATTGTTTCATTTTCTATGTAATTCTCATCTTGTTTTATCCTGAGTTCTTCTGCTAGTGATTTAAGTCCTTCTGATTCAAGTACTATTAATGCGGTTACATACATTTTTTCATTTCCTACAATCAATACCTGGTCTATGTATGGTATTTGTAAAATTAATTCTTCTATATGTGTCGGGGCAATATATTTTCCTCCTGAGGATTTAAAAAGAGATTTCTTTCTGTCTGTAATTTTTATGTAACCATCTTCATCTAATTCTCCTAAATCGCCTGTGTGAAGCCATCCATCAATTATTGTTTTTGAAGTCTCTTCTGGATTATTATAATACCCTTTCATAACTAAATCACCTTTAACAAGAATCTCTCCATCAGTAGCAATTTTTACTGTTACCCCTTCAAGTGGTGGACCTACCGTTCCGTATTTGTTAAACTCTGGTCTGTTTACTGAAATAACAGGCGAGGTTTCTGTCATTCCATAACCTTCCAGAGTAACAATCCCCAGTCTATCAAAAAATTCGCCAACTGTTTTATTTAACGCACCGCCACCAGAGACAAAAAATTTCAATCTTCCTCCAGTTTTTTCTCTTATTTTTTTGTAAACAAGTTTATCGGCAAGTATATATTTAAAAGAAGTTTTCTTTACTTTAGTGTTTCTTGCTATTTCCAAAGCCCATTTGAAAAGCCGCTTTCTTGAACCAGCTGGCATTTCTTCAAAACTCTTTTCAAATCTGTTATACATCTTATCAAGTAATCTTGGAACAGTTATTACAATTGTTGGTTTTACTTCCTGCATTTGAGTTCCTATTGTATCAATGCTCTGAGCGTAATATATTTTTGAGTTATTGAAAAATGGAAAGTAATAACCGGTCGTTCTTTCATATATATGTGAATAAGGTAAATAGGAGAGAAAAACATCATTCGAATCAATGTTTAAAACCTGATAGCAGGATTTTAAATTACTCCAGATATTTTTATGTGTAAGCATTACACCCTTCGGTATGCCTGTCGTTCCGGATGTATATATAACTGTAATTACATCTTCTTCATTAATCTTTTCAGATTCATTATTTAATATTTTTAATATTTCACTTTTATCGTAAAACTTATTTTTATTATATATTTGAGTTATTGGTATTATGAACTTATCTTTACTACTATTTTCATTATAAGTTATTATGCATTTTAAACTTTTTAATTCTTTTTTGATTTTCAATACTTTTTCTAACTGCAAATTGTTTGAGACACAAACAATTTTGGTGTTAGAATCATTTAAAATATACTTTACTGATTCTGGGGTCAGAGTAGGGTATACTGGAACATTTATTCTTCTTGCAAGCATAGAACCCAGGTCTGAAATTATCCACTCCTCACGGTTCTCAGAAATAATTGCAATTTTATCATCTTTTCCAAGTCTGAAATTTTTTATAAATTCTGCAAAACTGATTATCCTATTAAATAAATCTATTATTTTTGTTCCTACATAGGTATCGTTAATTTTTGTAAATATAATTTCTTCCCCTTCATCAGTTCGCTTTAAAAGTTCTATTGCACGGTCAATGAGAGTTTTCTTCATAAAAAAATTTTCTATAAAATCAAAAAAATAAAAATATATATCCTCTCTTATTAAAAAAAGTTAATATAAACAGCATTTTCTATTACCACATCATTTAATTTCAAAAGCATAGCAAAGTAGTTTTCTAAAAATATGCACAAATCTATCCCTTTGTATTTGTTTCCTTTCTGTAGTAATACTTATGCGAGCTGTACCGAATCGTATATGAGAGCCTGGTGAAATTCTTGCTTTTGTAATTACTTGTTTTAATATACTACTAAGTAAGAAAAACCAGTCGGAATCCATTGAAAAGCCACTAATTTAATCTTCTCAAATTCAGTTACTTACCTAAATCTCATATTGGCTCCAGTGGATTGGTAGAGAAGAAGCTATCAAGGTTTGATGAATAAAAAAGAAGAAAAGCGGAGAAAATCCAGGCGGAGAAATTGTGAAAGAGGAACAATATTTCCCATTTAAATGAAGTTTTTTAATCAATAAAAAATTGTATTTTTGTAGAAATAAATTTTTATGAAAAAAACAATACTAATTGCTTTAATTATTTTCATCATTATAATTATTCCAATAAGTTTTTTTGGATGTAATTATAATGCTCTTGTAAGACTTGAAGAGAGGGTAAAGCAGGCGTGGGCACAGGTTGAAAATCAGTACCAGAGGAGAATGGATTTGATTCCGAATTTGATTAAAACTGTGCAGGGGGCGGCAGATTTTGAAAGAACAGTTCTTACTGAAGTTACTGATGCAAGAAGTAAAGCAGGGCAGATGCAAATTAATGCGAATGACTTAACAGACCCGGATAAATTTGCTAAATTCCAACAAGCGCAGGATCAACTTTCAAGTGCTATCTCAAGATTACTTGTCGTTGTGGAGCGATATCCGGAGCTAAAGTCAAATCAGAATTTCCTTGAATTGCAGGCACAACTTGAAGGGACGGAAAATAGAATATCAGTAGAGAGAAAAAATTACAATGAAGCTGTTCAAACTTTTAATTCTAAAGTTAGGTCGTTCCCAACAAATCTCGTTGCTGGTATGTTTGGTTTCAGGCAGATGGAATATTTTAAAGGAAGAGAAGGTAGTGAAAGACCTCCTGATGTGAATTTCGAGTTTGACAAGAAGCAGGAAAAGAAATAATTAATTAAAAAATAAAATATTTTTTCTGTGCAAGCGGTTATTATGGCAGGCGGGTTTGGTACGCGGTTAAGGCCGCTTACCAATAATTTACCAAAACCAATGGTTCCAATTGTTAATAAACCAATGATGGAACATCTGGTTTCATTACTTAAAATGCATAATATTACCGATTATATTATGCTTCTATATTACCTGCCGAATGTTATAAAAGATTATTTTGGAGATGGGAGTAAATTCGGGGTTAATATAGAGTATGTATTTCCACAGCGTGATTTTGGAACTGCGGGTGCCGTCAAATGTGCAGAAAAATATATAAACGATGATTTTCTTGTTATTAGTGGTGATGTGTTAACGGATTTTAATTTATCTGAATTCTATAACTTTCATTCATCAAAAGAATCTATTGCTACCATATCTCTATATAGTTCTGATAATCCGCTCCAATATGGTATTGTACTGATGGACAGTGATAACAAAATTGTACAATTTCTTGAAAAGCCATCGTCATCTGAAGTTTTCTCTGATACAATAAACACAGGTATTTATTTTTTAAAGAAAGATATTTTTGAGTTTATCCCGGAAGGAGAAAATTTTGATTTCTCAAAAGATTTATTCCCGTTACTGCTTGAAAAAGGAATTAGTTTATATGGATACAAAAATTCTGGCTACTGGAGAGATATCGGTAATTTAGAGGATTATCTACATAGCAACCTTGATGTATTAAATAATGCTTTACATTATATTAGAGCAAGGGATTATTATGGTAATTGTGTTAGCCACTCTGCAAAAATAGAAACAGGTGTTACTATTGAAAACAGTGTCATTGGTGATAATGTTTATTTAGGGAAAAATGTTTCTGTAAAAAATTCTGTAATTTGGGATAATGTAAAAATAGCTGATAATACTACTGTTTTATTTGATGTGATTGGTCGTAATACTGAAATTGGGAGCAATTCGAGGATTAATGATTATGTTTTTATTGGTGATGATTGTAAAATTGGGAAGAATGTATTCATAAGTTCAAGTTTAAAAATCTGGAACAAAAAAGTAATCAACAATAATGCAAAGATTACAAGAAGTTTAATTTATGAAGAAACATTCTTCAATGAGCTTTTTACAGACTCCCGTATAACTGGGCTTTCAAATCTACAGATAAATCCGGAGTTTGCTGCTAAACTTGGCTCAGCCTATGGCGCATTTGTAGGACAGAATAATTATGTAATGGTAGGAAGAGATATAGATGATATTTCCAATATGATAAAGCGTTCAATTACAAGTGGAATTCTCTCCGCAGGTGTCAATGTACTTGATTTGCAGGTTATACCTATTCCGATGTTAAGGCAGGAGTTAAAAAATGGTAGGGGAGCAGGTGGCGTATTTGTTCGTAAGTCTCCCTTTGATGCTGATTTGACTGATATAATTTTCTTTGACAGTGATGGAAAAGATCTATCAAGCGGTAAAACAAAATCTATAGAGAGACTGTATTTCAGCGAGGAATATCAAAGGGCACCTTATAATAATGTTGGAACTTTGAAGTATCCTGAACGCACTAATGAAAAATATAAAGAACATTTTTTAAGTTGCCTTGATGTTAATATAATCCGTAAAAGGAAGTTTAAACTTGTAATTGATTATTCTTTTGGTATTACTTCAACAATATTCCCGACTATTCTTGGTGAATTCAATTGTGAAACTGTTTCCCTTTCTGCACATCTTGATAAAAGAAGGATTACAAGGGATGAAGCAGAGTTTCGGGCTCAATTAAATAATCTTTGCTTCGTTGTTAAATCATTGAATTTTGACTATGGGTTTATGATAGATGCTGGTGGTGAAAAAATATGGCTTGCTACAAATAGTGGAAATATTGTTAATGATGATAGATTCCTTTCTATAGTTGTGAAGTTGTTTTTACTTGTTACCCCAGATGTAAAAAAGATTGCTGTTCCGGTACAGGCGTCCACGGAAATAGATTTAATTGCAAAAGAGCATAATGTTGAAGTTGTGCGTGTGAAAAATACTCATTATTCTATGATGAGAGCGTTTGATGATAAGGAAGTTAAGTTTGCTGGCGGAACGAAACGAGGATTTCTGTTTCCAGACTTTTTATACGCTACTGACGGGATGTTTTCTGTAGCAAAGATTATGGAAATGATTGCAAAGTCAGGTTTGAATATATCCGATATTGATGCTATGATTCCAAGGTTCTATATTAGAAAAGTAAATTTACCCTGTGTTAAAGAAGAGAAAGGAAGAGTTATGAGGAAATTTATGGAGGATACAATTGAATTCAAGCAAATGTTAATTGATGGTGTTAAGGTTTTTATCAATGATACCGATACTGTGTTGTGTATACCCGATAAAACAAGAGACATAATCCATTTAAATGTAGAAGCAGATACCCCTGAGAAGGCAGATGCATTATTAGAGAAATATAAACTTGAATTAGAGAAATATATTAGAAATTAAAATTCTTGAATTAAAATGAAAATTAGTGACATTCTTACTGAAGATTTAGTTGAAGTTAATTTACCTGTTACCGATAAGGAAGACGCGATTAATAAAATGATTGATATTGCATCCAGGTCAGGGAAATTTATTGACATAGATGAAGTTAGAAAAAGTGTATTTGAAAGGGAGAAACTGGTTTCCACCGGTGTAGGAAAAGGGTTTGCAATTCCACATTCAAAAACTGATAGCGTTTCGGATGTTGTTGCCGCTTTTGCAACTTTAAAAGAACCTATAGATTTTGAATCAATTGATAATGAGCCCGTAAGATTTATTTTTCTACTTATTGGAAAAGATTCACTTTTAAATGTTCATATAAAATTGCTCAGTCGTATATCAAGATTAATGAATAATGATAGCTTCAGAGAAAAACTTCAGCAAGCAGATACAAAAGAAAAAATAATTGATTTATTTAAAGAAGAAGAAAAAAGTTATATAGATTTATAATCTTTTTATATCTTAATCTCTAAATACAAAAAAATATTTTTAGAATAAAAGTATAATATTTTAATATACGGGTAAGAATAATTTTTATTTCCACTATATATCCTACATATATATTCATAAAACAGATTCTATAATTAGTCCTTTATATTTTCAAAATACAAATGCTGTAATTAATCCTATATATATTTGCATAGTAAAAATATAATAAGTCCTCTATACATTCACATAAAACAAATACAATAATAACAAAAAGATTATATTACGAATGCACGGTATAATGAACAAATATTTCATTGAAACAGATTGTAGCCCAATTTTCTAAAACAAATAATCCCATAGTAGGGGCGTATAGCATACGCCCCTACATATAATAACGCAAAGATTATGTTACGTATGTACGGTATGAAGAATAAATATTTTGTTTGATCAGATTGTTAAACCCAAAATAACATCACAGTATGGGCGTATTGCATCCGCCTAAATCATATTGTCCCTACTTGTGATAGATCAGCTCTAATGAAAGAAGTCGTAATCTAAACAAACGATTTGTCGAAGTAGATTAGCAAACTCTATTTTCAATAATAAATATCGCTCCAGTAGGGGCGTATAGCATACGCCCCAGATGGAATTACAAGCATCTCAAAAATTGTATCGCATACGCCCCAGATAATGCAAGGATTCTGTTGTAAATGTTTGGTGATGTGCTGAATAAATATTTTATTGCAACAGATTATTAAACCCCATTTCTATATCAAATAATCCCACAATAGGGGCGTATTCAATACGCCCCTGAAAATGCAAGGATTCTTTTGTAAATGTATGGTGGTGTGCTGAACAAATATTATTTTGCAACAGATTATTAAACCCCATTTCCATATCAGATAATCTTACAATAGGGGCGTATTCAATACGCCCCTACTAACAACCATAGTAACAGAGGGAGGATTCGGTATCGACAATTCTGAACCGAACAAATAATTTGTTAAAACATAATGAAACTAAATTTTTTCCAATACAGAATACCCCCACAGTAGGGGCGTATAGCATACGCCCCAAATGGAATTACAAGCATCTTAAAAATTATATAGCATACGCCCCTGATAATGCAAGGATTATATTTCAAATGTAAGGTGTGCTGAACAAATATTTTATTGCAGCAGATTATTAAACCCCATTTCCATATCAGATAATCTTACAATAGGGGCGTATTCAATACGCCCCTGAAAATGCAAGGATTCTTTTGTAAATGTATGGTGGTGTGCTGAACAAATATTATTTTGCAACAGATTATTAAACCCCATTTCCATATCAGATAATCTTACAATAGGGGCGTATTCAATACGCCCCTACTAACAAATATCATAACAGAGCGAGGGTTCGGTATCAAGAATTCTGAACCGAACAAATAATTTGTTAAAACGTAATGGAACTCAATTTTTCCAATACAGAATACCCCCACAATCGGGGCGTATAGCATACGCCCCAAATGGAATTACAAGCATCTCAAAAATTGTATTGCATACGCCCCAAGTTATATGAAATACGCAATAAACCATAGTATCACAAAAATCTCAAAATTCATATCACATACACCCCCCAAAAAAAATCATATTAACACACTTCCAAAACCGGCTATCCACCTCCATCGCAACGAATGCTCACATCCATTGCAAAATTTGTCTTTCATTTTTTCTATCATACACAATTCATAGGCAGAAGCAATTATCCATTTCTAATATTCCCTTTGCATCAGGGCTGGGGTTCTGCAGCGAGAAGAGAAAGTAAATTAAAATCACAATTCATCGGTAAAAGCAATTATCCATTTCTAATATTCCCTTTGCATCAGGGCTGGGTTCTGCAGCGAGAAGAGAAAGTAAATTAAAATCACAATTCATCGGCAGAAGCATTTATCCATTTCTATTATTTCTTTTGCCAAAAAGCAGGGGTTCTGTTGCGATTATGAAAAAGGGTCTAACATAAGTATGTAGATGTTATGTATTACCCAATGGCGAAACTACAGATTTGGAAATGAATTTTTTTAAAAAAATTATTTTGATTGCATTAACTATTTTTGGGGAACATATAACCTGGGGCATTGGGGAATATCGGATTTGATATATATATATCCGCATTCCCTGCATATACTACCCTGATTTTCCCTATTAAATATTCTTTCAAAAATTTCTTTTATATGGTCTTTTGTCTTCTCAATAAAACTTTCCTTGAAAATTTCTTCTGGCGAATGATGACCGTTGTATTTCATCTTCGCCTCTGCAACGCTGAAATTCTTTTTACGCGGGAATACGATTACAAATTCTAATACAATATTCTCATCTTCTCTATTATAATACTCAAAAATTACCTCCGTCCTCCTACCGCTATCATATTCTTCTGAATATGAATATATATAATAGTAATTATCTGTATCTAATGCTGTTGGGGTTAATTTATTAATCCTTGTTGTTCTGGTTAAAAAGCATTTTGCTTCATGTCCATATGAACTATATCTCTTCAATTCATCAGAATCAAATTTGACTTTGAACAGGTACTCTTTGTTTCTAAGTTTCTTTGGTACTATATCCATTTGTAATATAATTTATAAGTTTCAAAAATAATTATTTTATATATTTTAACAAATAGTAAAACAAAAATTTTTGTCATTGAGTTTAATTTTAATTATTTTAAAAGTATTTTTCTTATAATAAATTTAGATTTTGAAAAAATATTTACTTTTATTTTTAATAATCTCTTTTTTCAAATCTGAAATCTATTCTCAATGGTTTCAGCAACAAACAAATACGAATTGTTTCATTTCCAAAATAAGAATGCTCGATGTAAATACTGGTTTCGCAATCGGTGATAGTTCACTTTTACTGAAAACTACAAATGGTGGGCTAAACTGGATACAAATGAATACCGGTACTACCCCCGATGATTTCTTTATGGGAATTCATTTTATTAATTACCAGACGGGCTGGATTTGTGGGGGCTATATGGGAGGTTTTGGTACTTCAAAAATCCTTAAATCTTCTGATGGAGGGCTCAACTGGACTGTTCAGTATTCACAATCTTCTACCTACTTTTTTAACCTATGGTTTATTGACCAGAATACCGGTTTTGTTGTCGGTTATGATGGAAAATTTTTGTATACTTCTAATGGCGGTATAAATTGGATTGAAAAGTTTGTTACGGGGGTTGATATATGGACTATTCAGTTTCTGAATTCAAATACTGGCTTCATTGCCGGGAATCTCGGTATGATAAGAAAAACAACTGATGCTGGTATGTCCTTTACGCTTATGAATTCAGGCACAAATTTAAGAATTGCTTCTATCTTCTTTACAGACTTATTTAATGGATATGCTGTTTGTGATAGTGAAACTGTTTTGAAATCAACTGATGGTGGATTAAATTGGAGTTCGCAGAAATTAGGAAATTTAATTGGTTATGAATCTGTATTTTTTGTTAATCAGAATACAGGTTATGCTGTAGGTAATTGGTGGGAGGTCCCTACATATAAAGTGATTAAAACTACAAATGCTGGAATCAATTGGTTTACTCTTCAACAGGGAATAGGTAATCCGTATTTTGATATTTTCTTTGCTAATGAAAATACTGGCTGGATTACCGGCTATGATGGCTTAATTCTAAAAACAACTAATGGTGGTAGCACTTTTATTGGAAAGAGTTCAGAAGTTACATCACCATATTTCTGGCTTTCTCAGAATTATCCAAATCCATTTAATTCCACTACAAACATTGAGTTCCATATTCCCGAAGGAACTTTTGTTCAGTTAAAATTATTTAATTTGCTTGGTAAAGAAATTAAAACTTTTATAAATGAATTTCTAACTCCCGCTAAGTATTCATTGACTATAGATTTATCAGCCCTGCCTTCCGGAATATACTTCTATAGATTAACAGCAAAAAATTTCTCGTCAACAAAAAAATTAATATTAACTAAATAAACATTAATTTTTTAAAAAATTTATTGATTTAACCTTTTGTTGGTTATTTAAATTGTTATATTGTATAAACAAAATTGATATTTATGAAATCAACAATTATTTTAGCTTTTGTTTTATTACTTGTAGGATTTTCATTTGCACAAGATTTCACCGGGACTTATAAAGAATCTCAGAATAGTTTTGTCTCAATTAATCTTGGTGCTAATGGTTACGACCTGTCTTTTTCATCTGAAGGAAATACTTATGCCTATGGTGTTGGTTATGTTATTAATGGAAAACTTTATTTTACATTTTATAGAGTTGATAATTATTCAGATGGAGGTTTCGGTATTTATCAAAAAAATGGTACCGATATAAAAGCAGTTCATTACAATCTTGATTTTAGTAAAAGGTGGTCTGGAGTTTATAAAAAGCAATAATTCTTTTTACTAAATTAATAATTGATTAGAGAAAGAGTTATTTCAACTGTAGAAACTATTTTTTATATTTCATCAGTTGAATGGTAATTATTTTCTTTTTTTGCTAACGCTACTTTATCTTATAACATTATTCATCGTAAGTTAGCAGTCTTCTCTCACCTTCTATTTTCTTAAATTCTCTAATATCCTGTGTAACTTCAAGAGTACCGAGATAATCACCATTTTCTTTTCTGACTGCATAGTAAGCTATATGCACAAGCATTCCCTGAAAGTTAATCCAGAATTTGGCGCTGTTCTGCCTGCCACTCTTGAAGTCATCTAAAATTTTATTTACGATATGCACACTCGAAGGGGGATGGCAATTTTGTACTTCTCTGCCAAGTATGGCTTTGTTCCTTTCAAAAATTCTTTTTGCTCCGTGTGAGAAAAACTTTACTTTATCATCTTTATCTACAAAGGTTAGGTCTACTGGTAGCGCATTAAATAAACTTTCAAGTTCTTCATTTGAAAATGAACCTGTTGATAATTTTATTCTATCATTTGAAATAGATTTATTTTCTTTCTTGATTTCACTAATTGGCAACCACTCCGCTTTTGGAGCATAAAGACAATACCCAATATCATCAATTTGTTGATATATTTCGTACCACTCTATCTCTGTGAATCTATCAAGGCACATTGGGAACAAAATCTTTTCTTCTTTCTCTACCATTTCAAGTATTGCATTTGCAGTGGGATTCAAAATTGTATCAATAATATCGTTTAATTCTGATAAAGAGATTTTTTCTTTCTGTCTCAGGACTTCTTTTGATGTTTTTATAAATCTTCTTACCTCATCATCCTTACCCCACATTACTTTGGAAGGACCGGTAATACCGTATTTTTCTAAATAGGGGAAAATGAGGTTTTCTTTCTTTGAATAATGCTTTTCTATATCTGATAGATTATTTAGAATGCTTAATATTTTCATCACCTGTTCATATGCGTCCGGTTGTTCCTTAGAATTTTTTAATGCTACAAATATTTCTTTAAGTTTTGAAACCTCATCTACTATTGCCAAATTCTCTTGCTTTAAGGTATTTACCGGATGTCCTTCAGGAATGTTTTTTCCAAACGAAAAATCTATATTCCCTTTTACTGCTTGTGAGTGCAAATCACAATATTTTTGTATTTCCAGCACAGGCATACCCTGAGAAATCAATTCCTGCTCAGCCTGGACTATTTCTCCATAAGGTACTTTTCCAAGCATTGCAGACAATTCTTGTTTTACTGTCTCTACATCAATTCCCTGGTGCAATTTTAAGAATAAAGATTTTAGTTTTTCTATTCTTTCTCTGCTGTTGTTTATTAGCTCGCTCATTTTTTTTCTCCTTTTTTATTTCTAAAACCTCTTTTTATCCGATTTAATTTCAATATTATATTTAAAAATTTGATATATGTCATATAATTTTTTTATATTAAATCAATTGATAAGTATTATACTTACTTCATGATTATCAAAATATCTATAAAAGTATGCCCACATCTATTGCGAAATTATTCAGCCTTTCATTTTTACTGTTATAGGAAATTCATCAGAGAGGGAAGTATTTGTATTCCTTCCGCAACAGACTGGGGCTCTGTTGCAAGTAGGGGAGGGAAGGGTCTAACATAGGTAGGTATATGTTATCACTAAATATCGAAAATCCAGTTTCTGTAAAATATTTACCTGACTAAATTACCCCAATTATGGGGGGCGTATGCAATACGCCCCCATAACTTTTTTCTTTTTTTAAATACCCCCACAGTAGGGGCGTATCGCATACGACCTAGATAATGAAAGGATTCTGTTGTAAATGTTTGGTGATGTGCTGAACAAATATTTTATTGCAACAGATTATTAACCCCTTCTTTTTATTAAATAACATTCCAGTAGGGGCGTATCGCATACGCCCAAGAGGAATTACACGCATCTTAAAAGTTGTATTTCATACACCCTTGATAATGCAAGGAATCTATTGTAAATGTTTGGTGATGTGCTGAACAAATATTTTTTTGTAACGGATTGATAAACCTTTTTTCTTTTTTAAATACCCCCCCAGTAGGGGCGTATCGCATACGCCCCAAATAATGCTAGGATTCTATTTCAAATGCAATGTGTGCTGAATAAATATTTTATTGCAACAGATTGTTAAACCTTTCTTCTTTATTAAATAATCCCATACTCGGGGCGTATGCAATACGCCCCTACTAACAAACATCGTAGCAGGGCGAGAATTCGGTATCAAGAATTCTGAGCTAAACAAATAATTTGTTAAAACATAATGGTACACAAATTTTTCTCATATGGAATATCGCTATAGTAGGGGCGTATCGCATACGCCCCAGATAATGCAAGGATTATATTTCAAATGCAATGTGTACTGAATAAATATTTTATTGCAGCAGATTATTAAACCCCATTTTCCATATCAAATAAAATCCCACAATCGGGGCGTATGCAATACGCCCCTACTAACAAATATCATAACAGAGCGAGGGTTCGTTATCAACAATTCTGAATTCAACAAATAATTTGTTAAAACATAATGGTACTCAAATTTTCCCATATAAAATATCCCCCAGTAGGGGCGTATTGCATACGCCCCAGATAATGCTAGGATTCTATTGTAAATGTTTGGTGGTGTGCTGAACAAATATTTTATTGAAATAAATTTTTAACCCCATTTCCATATCAAATAAAATCCCATAATCGGGGCGTATGCAATACGCCCCTACTAACAAACATCATAGCAGAGCGAGGATTCGTTATCAAGAATTCTGAGCTAAACAAATAATTTGGTAAAACATAATGGTACAAAAATTTTTCCCATATGGAATATCGCTATAGTAGGGGCGTATCGCATACGCCCTAGATAATGCAAGGATTATATCGTAAATGTTTGGTGGTATGCTGAATAAATATTTTATTGCAGAAGATTGTAAACCCCATTTCCATATCAAATAAAATCCCATACTCGGGGCGTATGCAATACGCCCGTACTAACAAACATCATAGCAGGGCGAGGATTCGTTATCAAGAATTCTGAGCTAAACAAATAATTTGTTAAAACATAATGGTACAAAAATTTTTCCCATATAGAATATCGCTACAATCGGGGCATATTCAATACGCCCCTACTAACAAACATCTCAAAATTCATATCACATACCACAAAACAAAAATCGTATTTCACACACCTTCAAAACCGGCTATCCACCTCACTCGAAACGGATGCCCACATCCGATGCTGTGAAAATTCTGTATATATTTTTATTTTCTTCGCGCAAAAGAGCAGGGGCTCTGTTGCAAGTAAGGAAAACTCTATCTTACAAGTATCATCCTGCGGGATTCTGAATATGAATCTGTTTCTAATCTATATATATAAATACCGGAAGAAAGTCTTGAAGCGTCAAAAATATATTGGTAATAACCAGCACTCTGGTATCCATTTACAATGGTTTCTATATCTCTACCAAGTAAATCATAAACTTTTAGTTTTACATTGCAATCCTTTGCAAGAAAATATTTTATTGTTGTAGTAGGATTAAATGGATTTGGATAATTCTGTTCTAAAACAAATGCTTTTGGTATTTCAGTAATAGTATTTCTAATTGGAGTTGATGCATTACTCTTATACAATCCACCATTTAGAGTACCTGCATATCCATATTGTACAGAATCAAAACCAATTGCATCTACAAAAGGATAATAAATACCCGATGTAATTTGTGTCCAATTATCACCAGCGTTTGTTGAAACCCAGATACCTAAATTAACAATCTGACCTCCTACAATTCCTGCAAATATATAACCTTTTCTATTTATAGCAATTTTCCATGCTTGCATAGTTAATCCAATACCCAGCACCTGTTCCCAATCGCCACCGTTATTTTTTGAACGAAAAACACCCTGTCCATTGGTACCAGCAAATAAAAAGTTATCCCCATTAAATTCAAGCGACATTATTTCTGTTGCTGACAATCCATTATTTACCTGAGTCCAGTTTCCGCCATTGTCAGTGGAACGGAAAACTCCCGAACCGTAAGTACCTGCGAATATATAATTATTACTTTTATTAACCGCAATTGAATAAACCTGATTATTTGTTATTCCGTTACTTGTCTTAAACCAATTGCTGCCGTAATTTGTTGATTTATACACATTATCATTTGATGCAGCATAGATATATCCATTTGTATCAAAAGTAAAATCCAGTACATTGTTATACTGATATGTGAAACCGTTCATTGATACTGTCCAGTTTAATCCATTATTTGTTGAACGAAATATACCACTTAGTGGAGTACCAGACATCGGAAAAGTTCCAACAAAAAGGTAACCATTTGGATGTATACGCAGGATATTTAAATGTGTGTTTGTTATTCCTGCATCTGATTTTATAAATGATGCTCCCGCATCGGTTGTTTTATAAACTCCACCGGTCATAGCAACAAAAATATCATTTTGTTGATTCACCGCTATAGATTTAATAGAACCAGCATTTATTCCTTCTGATGAACTAAACCAGAGTCCGCCTGCATTTGTGGATTTTAATACCCCCAGAGCACCAGTACCAGCAAATACTGTATTAGAAGATATAAAAGCGAATGTATTACATCCCGTATATGGAGCAGTAAAGCCATTATTAGCAGCGACCCAGTTTGTACCATAATTTGTTGTTTTGAAAATTCCATTATATGTAGCGGCAAAAATTATATTTTCATAATTTCCAAATCCACTTACATACATATTTCCTAACCCGGAATTTACCGCTGTCCAGTTTTCTCCATTATTCGTTGAAAGATATACACCCTGTGAAGAGATACCTGCAAAAATATAATTGTTTGATGTTGTAATTAATGATGATACAGAAGTACTTGGCAAACCAGAATTAACGGCAATCCAGTTTGCGCCTCCATCGGTAGATCTGAAGACTCCCGATCCAGACCTTACATACATATAAGAATTCGGAGCAACACATAAATTATAGTAACTTCCACCTGATAAACCGCCGGCGCTAACATTCCAGCTTAATCCATTATCTGTAGAAATCCAGATTGTATTCGCAGTAGAAACAAATATTCTATTAATCTGGTCTACAACAATTGATAAAATTTCATTTGTATTAAAATAAATTACCTGCCATTGTGCCCCACCGTTTGAAGAACGGAATAAACCTCTACTTGTTCCTGCGAATAAGTAATTACTTGAATCAATTACCAAACAATTTACTCTTGCTTCTGTTAAGCCATTACTTGTCGGAATCCAGTTATTACCTTCATTTGTGGTGTAATATACCCCGTCGCCGCTGATACCAACGAACCATCTATTGAGAGAATCCTTCACAAAAGCTTTTACACTTCCTCCCCATGGTCCATTGGTTTTGCTCCAATAATTATTTTGCGAAAATGCAATTGTGGTTGCTAATGTGAGAAATAAAATTAATGCTAATTTTTTCATAATAAATTATTTTTTCTAAAATTTATTTATATTTTTAAGTAATATCAATTTAAATTTTTATATTTAAATATTGATAAATACGAAGGTTACGAAATAAGTACTTCTGGAAAATTATTTTTAGAAATGTACCCTTGCAGATATAGAAACATTCTGCATAAGATAATAATTCTTCCTTCTAATTTATTTTGCAAATGTACTAACAAATATTTTGTTGCAACAGATTGTAAACCCCATTTTCCATATCAAATAATCTCCACAATCTGGGCGTATTCAATACGCCCCTACTAACAAACATCATAGCAGAGCGAGGGTTCGTTATCAGGAATTCTGAACTCAACAAATAATTTGTTAAAAAATAATGGTACACAAATTTTTCCCATATAGAATACCCCCCAGTAGGGGCGTATCGCATACGCCCCAGATAATGCAAGGATTATATTACGAATGTAAGGTGTGCTGAACAAATATTTTGTTGCAACAGATTGTAAACCCCATTTTCCATATCAAATAATCTCCACAATCTGGGCGTATGCAATACGCCCCTACTAACAAATATCATAACAGAGCGGGGATTCGTTATCAAGAATGCTGAGCTAAACAAATAATTTGTTCAAACATAATGGTACTCAAATTTTCCCATATAGAATACCCCCCAGTAGGGGCGTATCGCATACGCCCCAGATAATGCAAGGATTATATTACGAATGTAAGGTGTGCTGAACAAATATTTTGTTGCAACAGATTGTAAACCCCATTTTCCATATCAAATAATCTCCACAATCTGGGCGTATTCAATACGCCCCTACTAACAAACATCATAGAAGAGCGAGGGTTCGGTATCAAGAATTCTGAGCTAAACAAATAATTTGTTAAAAAATAATGGTACAAAAATTTTTCCCATATAAAATATCCCCCAGTAGGGGCGTATCGCATACGCCCCAAATAATGCTAGGATTCTATTGTAAATGTTTGGTGGTGTGCTGAACAAATATTTTTTTGTAACGGATTGTTAAACCTTTTTTCTTTTTTAAATAACCCCCCAGTAGGGGCGTATCGCATACGCCCCAGATAATGCAAGGATTATATTACGAATGTAAGGTGTGCTGAACAAATATTTTGTTGCAACAGATTGTAAACCCCATTTTCCATATCAAATAATCTCCACAATCTGGGCGTATGCAATACGCCCCTACTAACAAATATCATAACAGAGCGGGGATTCGTTATCAAGAATGCTGAGCTAAACAAATAATTTGTTCAAACATAATGGTACACATTTTTTCCAATATAGAATATCGCTCCAGTAGGGGCGTATCGCATACGCCCCAGATAATACAAGGATTCTATTGTAAATGTTTGTTGGTGTGCTGAATAAATATTTTATTGAAATATATTGTTAAACCCCTTTTCCATATCAAATAAAATCCCATAATCTGGGCGTATTCAATACGCCCCTACTGACAAACATCTCAAAAATTATATCACATACCAAAAGACAAAAATCGTATTGACCACACCCTTATAAAATGCTATCCACCCCATTCAAAACGGATGCCCACATCCCAGTTGCGAAAGAAATTCTGTATAATGTTATGGTGTATAATTACGAATGAAAAAATTCTTTTTCTAATTTAAATATAACATAATGAATTCTGGCTAAAAACAAACACCTATTAAAAGATAGAAAATCAAAACAACCGGTCTATTCAACTTTCATTTCTCAAGCTCAGACTTCATAAATTTATAATCAGAAAAAAAATTGATACAAATTGGAATAGTGTTTCTCCTTTATATAAACTCCTGTTATTCTCATTGATTATTTCAAAAATTTTTTGTATATTGCAAAAGACTAATCGGGAAAAAATAAGGGATATTGGTTGCTCAGAATAAAATAAAAATATTTTATTAAATTAAAAATATTTAAGTAATATGTCACCAATTTTCCCTTTATATAATGATGATAAAACTAAAAGGACATCAAGCCAGAACAAGCAGTTTGATAATCTCACTATTGAGGATTTATATTCAATAGGTTTTATTAAGGCAGAGCAGAACTGGGAAATTGAATATAAATACGGTTGCCGTGGGTACTATGAATATTACATAAAAGAAGAAGACGATGAAATTATTATGATATATGGTGTGGATGATTCAGATGTAATAACGGAAATTTTATAAGCAAAAATTAATATAATAGTATTTGATAATATTAAAAACTGGATTAAACGGAAAGGAAAATCAACTGTGAATCAAATAACGATACTGTCAACATTAGCAGTAGTATTAACTACCTTTACAATTAAAGAAAACTATAAAAATTTATTTTATATACTATCAATAATGTATAATGGATTTAACTATAAATTAATAATTCATAACTGTATTAATGAAATAATAAAATGCACAATAATAAATAATTTTATAAAAACAAATAAAGGAGCATAAAATGTTTAATCCACAGGCAGAAAGATTTGCAGAAATAGCAAGAAAAAATAATATTTTCTTGAATCCACCACCATTCAAAACAAAGGAAGAATTTAAAAAATATGCTAAAAAATTAGATAAAAAGTATAAGATAAAAGAAGATAGAGAAGAGACATATAAAAGTATTGCAGTAAAAAGAACAATAAGTTTTGTATTAAAGATAGCAACGATATTATTCTTTCTCTTTACTCCAATTGGTCAGGAAGCATTAATCAAAATAGGTACAAAAATTATGAGAGATGGCAGTGAATTTATAATTAATACATATAATGAAAAAGCAGAGCAGTATGGCATTTACGACCAGAGTAAACCCTATGATTTAAGAATAACAACCTCTATCGTAATGATAATGTTTCCATTGATATTGATAATTTATTTATTGGTAATAATACTTGGTGCAGTGGGAGCCTGGCGAAGAGCAAGGAGACAAGATGATATAGATATTCTTAACGACCAGTTAGAAGACTATCAGTGGCACAAAAATGCCAGCCGATATGGATTATACAAAGATATATACAATTTGCCCTGAAATCTTTCTTAGTTCTGATTTGCTTTCAGATTTTAGTTTAGCGATATTTGTTATAGTAATTGTTTCGTATTTTCCTGCAGGAATATAGTTGTGGTTTGCATTTAAATTTTATTTTAGCGATATTTTTTATAGTTCACAAATTTGGGAAGTATAATTGTGGAAATAAAAATTAAAATAATATCATTATGTCAAACTCAGAGAAATCCCGATTAATTTCGGGGAAAAAATTAGTATTTACTTTGTTGGGAGTTATTTTGCTTTTTAATATTGGTATATGTCAGGATTATGTTAAATTAGGGGATGAAGAATTTGACAAAGGGAATTATGAAAAGGCAATAGAATACTACACGAAAGCCATACAAAAATTCCCAACCCCTAAAGCATACAACAACCGCGGTCTTGCATATTATTCTTTACAGAAATATTCCGAAGCCATATCAGATTACACAAAAGCAATCCAACTCGATCCTGATT
>CAZMAR010000001.1:0-469753 GCA_964564635.1 uncultured Ignavibacteriaceae bacterium | reverse complement strand
GGGAATGTTTATTATGATTTGGAAAAATATTCCGAAGCCATATCAGATTACACAAAAGCAATCCAACTCGATCCTGATTATGCATATGCATACAACAACCGCGGGAATGTTTATTATGATTTGGAAAAATATTCCGAAGCCATATCAGATTACACAAGAGCAATCCAACTCGATCCGTATTTTGCAGATGCATATGCAAATCGTGGTTTAGTTTATAGTGAACTTTTTGATTGTGATAAAGCGAAAAAAGATTTTGATCAAGCATTAAAGCTTGATAATAAAATGAAAGACATAATAGAGGAGTATAATAAAAATTGTAAATAAGTTATTTTTCCGTAGAGTTGGGAGTTATCTTATGGTACAATTTTTATTTCAATCAGGAGAGGCAGTCCCACAGGGATTTTCAAGACAGTAAATATTATAGTTGTAGTATTTTTTCAAATTTTAGTTTAGCGATATTTGTTATAGTAAATCAGTTGTTAAGGTTGCTCCAAAACTCGTTGTGGTTTGCTTTCAAATTTTAGTTTAGCGATGTTTGTTATAGTAATTGTTTCGTATTTTCCCGCAGGAATATAGTTGTGGTTTGCATTTAAATTTTAGTTTAATGATATTTGTTATAGTAAGAGGATAAAATAGGAGAAAAGGATTGGGTTGTTGTGTGTTTTTAAAGTTTAGCGAAATTTTACATTATTTTTTTTAATTGATATTTATAATAGATATAGAAAGCGGTTATCCTGAGCACGGCATAACCCAGCAGTGCTCTTTTTTTGAAAGAAGCAATATTGGGATAATAAATTTAGAAAAATTATAATTTATCCCTATCAATAAATTGTATTGCCATTTCATTATTTAATTCTCTAAATAATTAAATATAAATATTTGATAAATATTCTTTGATTATATTGATTTTAAATTTTCAAAAAAATTACCCCTTTTAGAATTTTTTCTTTTATTTTTTTGTTAAATATTGTATAAATTTAAATTTATTTATTATGAAAAAAATAATTTTTTTTACTTTTGCGTTGCTGATTTCTGCAAATATTTTTGCACAATATAAAATTGATACTGTGGTATATTCCAGAGAAACGGATACATATAGTATTACTATTCGGTATCCTAAAATGTACGATGCTGTAAAAATGGAATACCAGAAAGATTTCAATCTACAAATAGAGGAGATGGTAAAGGAAAAAAAAAGGTATTATGAACAGCTTGTGAAAGAAATGCCGGAAGATATTATTTCTCCTTATAGTTTATACTATTCTTTTGATATTAAATATTATGATAAAGATTTCATAAGTATATTATTTTACAGTTATGAGTTCACAGGTGGGGCTCACGGGATAACAGTTCTGTATTCATATAATTATGATTTTTATCAGAGAAAAATTATAACTCTTGATGATATGTTTTTCGGAGATTATCTTGATGAAATATCCAGATTCTGTATAGAAGATTTAAAAAAGGCAGGGCTTGAAGATGAGGAATGGATTAAAGAAGGTGCTGCACCAAAGCCTGAAAATTTTACTGTGTATAATTTTCTAAAAGATGGAATTTTATTTACTTTTCCTCACTATCAGGTTGGTCCTTATGCAATTGGAACCCCGGAGGTCTTTATGCCCTTTGATTATCTAAAAAAATATATGAAAAAAATCTGACAGGTTTTTTTTCATTAAAGCAGAATTGCTCAAGAAAAAAAATTATGAATCAAGTTTATTTAGATAATGCTTCCACAACGAGAGTATCTAATGAAGTTAAGGAAGCAATTCTACCTTATTTTTCCGATTTCTTTGGTAATCCTTCTTCAGTTCACGAATTCGGGAAGAAGCCCAAAGTTCTTTTAGAAGAGACTCGGGAACTCATTGCTGATTTTTTGAAATGTGAGCCCTCCGAAATTTTCTTTACCGCCTGTGGAACGGAATCCAATAATACCGCAATAAAAGGATTTGCATTTAATTTTCTCAATTCTGAAAAAAATCACATTATCACATCAAATATAGAACATCCTTCCGTTCTTGAGACTGTATTGTTCTTAAGAGATAAATTCAATTTTGATGTTACCATAGTCAAAGCAGATAGAGAGGGAAGAATTTTACCTGAGCAGATTGAGAAAGCAATTACAGAGAAAACTTTCCTGATTTCAGTAATGCACGCAAATAATGAGCTTGGCACGATAAACGACATATCTGCAATTTCTGAACTTGCAAAGTCAAGAGGTATTTTTTTACATTCGGATACAGTTCAGAGTATAGGAAAAATGAAATTTTATTTAAAAAATTTGGGGCTTGATGCTGCTTCTTTATCCGCACACAAGATATACGGACCTAAAGGTATTGGTATTCTTTATTTAAAACAAAACAGAGATATCGAAAAACTCCTGCACGGTGGCGGGCAGGAGCGTGGTCTCAGGTCTGGTACTGAGAACATTCCTTTAATTGCAGGATTAAAGAAAACGATTGAACTTCTAAAAGAAAAGATTGATGACGATATTGCCCATTACACTTTTCTTAATAATTATTTAAAATCTCAACTAAGCGAGCACTTTGCAGATGGGATTTCTTACAATTCCCCTGAAAAAAATGTATTACAAAATATTGTGAATATTAAAATTGATTATCGTAAATTTAAGTATGAGCCTGAAATGTTGATTGTTATGCTTGATTTAAGAGGTATTGCGGTTTCCGGTGGCTCTGCGTGTCACTCAGGTGCATTGAAACCCTCAAAGGTATTGATGGAATTAGGTCTTACGGAAAAAGAAGCTTTAAGTTCAATAAGAGTATCTTTCGGTAGATATAACACAAAGGAAGATATAGATTATTTTATTCAGGTTTTAAAGAATATTCTCTTGAGTAATTAATTGGAATGAAAAAATTTCTGTTTATATTTTTTTTAGCTTTTTACGCGGTTGCTTTTTCACAACCTGCTTCTGTCTGGATTAAACAGACCAATAGTCCTACCACTCAAAACCTGAAGCGAGTTTTTTTTGTTGATTCTCTTTATGGCTGGATTATTGCCGACTCCGGCAATGTTTTCTTTACTACAAATGGAGGTCAGAGTTGGGGTCAGCAGTTTAGTGATTCTACATTTAACTTTGTTGATATTTTCTTTTTAAATAGAAATAGAGGTTGGGCAGTAGCCTTGTACTCTAATTATTTTTACTACGGTTCATTTATTTTTTCAACGACAAATGGCGGTTTAAACTGGACTTACTCACTATATCCTGATACAATGGTTTTTGCTAATGTAATTTATTTTACAACAGAAAATAATGGCTATCTTGGACTCTCTTTTCCACAACCGAAGGTACTACTATACACCACTAATGGTGGAGTTAACTGGAACCCTTCTGAAATTGCACCGGGTTTGCTTTCTAACTTTCCTATTAGAAGGATAAAATTTTTAAATCAGAATACTGGCGTGGCAGTTGGTGGCTATATAGATATTTCAGGGGTGGTATGGCAAACTACTGATGCAGGCTTAAACTGGGTCTCGCAACCTGTTGGGGCAGAACCATTGTGGGATTTATGTATTCTTGATGCAAATAACTTTTTTGCTTCAGGTGGTGATTTTGAATACGGAGTAAGTCTTTCGCTTTCAACAAATTTAGGAAGTAACTGGAATTATAGTTGGCTGGAAATTTTCGGAATGGGATTAGCTATTTCTTTCAGGACTCAAACCGAAGGCTGGATTGCATCAGGCTTTTCGGAACTTTTAGTTTTTACCACTGATGGTGGCGCAAGGTGGGAATATATTCCTTCTCCTGATAGCACTATGGTTACGAGTTTAGTTTTCACAAATCAATATACCGGATGGGCGGTCGGAGAGAAAGGAACTATTTTAAAATATAGCGTTAATTCTTCTGGCTTAAATAATCATTTTCCCGAAACTGGAGACTATAACCTTGTTTATAATTATCCAAATCCTTTCAATTCATCTACTACTATTAGATATCAGGTTCAATATCCTTCGTTGGTTAAGATTGAAGTTTTTGATATTAATGGAAAAAAGATAAAAACTCTCAAGAATGAGTATCAGAATACCGGTATCTATAAATATAAATTTTTTGCTGATGATTTACCTTCCGGAGTTTATCTTTATAAAGTTATTATTAAACAGGTTTATGATGGTAGAGAGTTAATAAAGTCTGGTAAGATGGTTTTGGTGAAGTGATAAAAAAATTGTAAATATTTTTCGTTATGTGCAATTTTAAAAAAATAATTTATTATACAATTTTATTTGTAATTCTTGTAACCTTTGCTAATTCATTTGCTAATTTATATTATAGTGGGAGTAAAAGATTTGTAAAGAACAAATTTTTCGTTAAGACAAAGTATGAACTTAAAATATCAGAAGCCACAGGTAAGATTTCTTTAATCACGGGAATAAAATCTATAGATTTAAAAAATAATAAATATAGAATTTCAAGAATTCGAAAGCTTTTCAATTTAAATAATGGAAATTCTGATGTGTACTATAGACTTGGAATGGATAGAATCTATGTGTTTTATCTTGATACGAATTTTACAACTGACATAATTAAGATTATAGATGATTATAATACCGATAAGAATGTAGAATTTTCTGAACCTGTTTTTATCGGAGAGGCGGGAGGACATAGAGATATAAATGAAAATTATTATAATAGTAGTTTAATCCCGAATGATGAGATGTTTTACTTACAATGGTACTTAAAAAATGAAGGGAAAATTAAACCAAGCTCTGATTACGGAGTTGCAAAAGTTGGTGCTGATATTAATATTGTAAATGCATGGGATATTGAAACAGGCAGTCAGGATGTTATTGTTGGAATTATGGATTCCGGAGTGAAACTAAATCATCCAGAACTTACCGGAAGAATATGGATAAATAAAAATGAAATTCCTAATAATGGTATTGATGACGATAAGAATGGTTATGTAGATGATGTCTTTGGGTGGGATTTTTCTTATGATGATAATGTTCCTGAAGATGGTTTTGGGCATGGAACTAATATTGCAGGTATTATAGGCGCAAATTCAAATAATATTATTGGGTTTGCTGGAATAAATTTCAAATGTAAGTTAATGATTTGTAAAAATCTTTCTGATGATAATACAGGTGAATATGACTCGTGGGCAGAATCCGTTAAATATGCTGTTGATAATGGTGCGAGAATTATTAATATGAGTGAAGGTGGGGAAGATTATTCTAAGGTTTTGAAAGTAGCAATTGATTATGCAATTGCAAATAATGCTCTTGTGATTGCAGCGATGATGAACAAGGGTAATAATAAGGATTATTATCCGGCTGCATATCCCGGGGTTATGGCAATTGGAGCAACTGATACTGATGATACCAGATGTAAAAGATTCACCTGGGGCGGAGGTAGTTGCTGGGGGAAGCATATTTCGGTAGTTGCTCCGGGCAACAGAATTTATGGTTTGGATTATAGTAATGATTATAAATTTGATATATCCTGGAGTGGCACTTCACAATCAACTGCTATTGTTAGCGGTATTGCATCATTACTTTTATCCCAAAATAAAAATCGTACGGCTAATGAATTGAAAGAAATAATTATCAGGACTGCGAGAGATAGAGTTGGTGATCCAATGGAAGACAAACCCGGCTGGGATCAGTATTACGGATATGGTAGAGTAGATGCATACCTTGCATTGAATTATTATACCGTTAATGAAAATAAATAAATTACAGAAATACTTCAGCGAGAGTGGGTTAAAATGTAATTTAATTTTTTTACCTGAGGTTGACTCTACAAATGATTTTGCAAAAGATAATTTAATTCAACCACCTGCTTTAATTATTACTCCTTATCAAAAGAAGGGTAGGGGAAGATTTTCAAATCAATGGTTTTCTGAATGCGAAAAAAATATTACTATGACCATTGTTCAGGATTTGATTGTGGAAGAAAAGCAAATGTGCGTGGTGAATTTTTATGCGGGGGTGATTATTTACAATGTTTTAAAGGAGGAATTTCCTGATTTAGATATTACTCTTAAATGGCAAAATGATATTTTGATAAACGGAAAAAAGACAGGGGGTATTTTAACTGAGGTAGTCAGGAATACAAATTCAAATGAAAAAAATAAATTTCTGTCAATTGGTATAGGAATTAATGTAAATCAGGATTCATTCCCTGATGAATTGAGAAATAATAAATATAAATCTAAGAATGCAACTTCTCTTTTTTTAGAAAGTGGAAAATGTGCAGAAATTGAGTCTCTGGCATTTAAAATTTATCAGAAATTTTTTATCTATTATGATGCAGTGCTTTGTCCGGAAAGAATATTGTTCCTGTGGAAAAATTTTTCCAATTTAATTGGTAAGAATGTTGAATTCATAAAATCCGATGACTCGAAAATTTATAGAGGTAAAATATTTGATATTGAAATTGACGGAGCAATTATTATTTTATCTGACACAGGAGAAAAATTTAAGTTCTATTCCGGAGAAGTGCATTTAATTTATTAAAATTTTTTTATAAGTTGTTAGTCAAGAAAAAGATAATTTATGTTTGCTGACTACGCTCAGATTCTTGTATTTATGATAGTGGCAGTTGGTTTCGTCGCTATCGCCTTCATTGCTGCACTCCTAATTGCTCCTAAAAGACCCACCCCTTTTAAGAAAACTACCTATGAATGTGGTGAGGATACTGTTGGTGAAACCTGGGTTAGGTTTAATGTTAGATTTTATGTGGTAGCTTTAATTTTCATTATTTTTGATGTGGAAATTATTTTCCTCTTCCCATGGGCTGTGGTTTTTAAGGAATTAGGAATGTTTGCTTTTATCGAAATGGCTGTCTTTCTCATTATTTTGATTTTTGGGTTTATTTATGCACTTGCTAAGGGTGATTTAAGATGGGATAAACCTGAGCCAGTTATTCCAAAATTGGAAAGGCAGACTTTTAAAGCAGATTAATTTATTATCTCAAATTCTAATCTTTTATGGGAATATTAGATAAACTCGATTTTAGAATAGAACAATTTGATTCAGGAGCAGTAACAATAACAACTCTGGATAAACTGCTGAATTATTCAAGGCTTTCTTCAATGTGGCAAATGTTCTTTGGGCTTGCCTGTTGCGCTATTGAAATGATGGCTACTTCTGCTTCGCATTACGACCTTGATAGATTTGGTATTATTCCACGCCCCTCTCCCCGACATTGTGATATTATTCTTATTTCTGGAACTGTAACTTTAAAAATGGCGACAAGAGTTAAAAGGCTCTATGATCAGATGCCCGAACCTAAATATATTATTTCTATGGGTAGTTGTGCTAATTGTGGAGGACCGTATTGGGAGCATGGTTATCATGTATTAAAGGGAATAGATAGAATTATACCTGTTGATGTTTATGTACCTGGATGCCCACCAAGACCGGAAGCATTACTTGAAGGTCTTTTAAAATTACAGGATAGAATAAGAAATCAGGCTTTAGTAAAGAAAAAAAAGTGAATCTTTTATGGAAATAAATAAAATTTACGATTTATTAAAATCCGCTTTTGATGATGGAATTATTGAACTGAAAACTGATATACCATTAGAACCATTTATTGTGGTTGATGCTAACAGTATTAATGCTGTTTCATATTTTTTAAGAGATGAAAAGAGTTTACAATTTGATTTTTTAAATTGCCTGAGCGGGGTTGATTTAGATAACGATAATCTGGCTGTTGTGTATCATATGTTTTCCTTTGTTCATAAGCATAAATTGAAATTAAAAGTGATTGTCCCTAAATCTAATCCAGTTGTTAAAAGTGTTTATGATGTTTGGGCAACAGCTGAATGGCACGAAAGAGAAGCATACGACCTATTTGGTATTATTTTTGAAGGGAATCCGGACTTAAGAAGAATATTACTGCCGGAAGACTGGGAAGGGCATCCTTTAAGGAAAGATTATAAAGTACAGGAATTTTACCGAGGAATGAGAGTACCATATTAAAATAAAAAAAATAATTTAGAATTGAAAAAAGAATACGAAAATATTGAATTAAAAACTGAAGAGATTGTTATTAATATGGGACCTCAGCACCCCTCTACTCACGGTGTACTGAGGTTGGTTGTAACATTAAACGGGGAAATTGTTGTTAATGTTAAGCCTTATATTGGTTATCTGCATAGATGTTTTGAAAAGCATGCAGAAGCAATGACTTATCCGCAGGTTATTCCTTATGTTGACAGGTTGGATTATTTAAATGCTATGAATAATGAATTGGCTTATGTACTTGCAGTTGAAAAATTACTTGGGATTGAGGTGCCTGAAAGAGTGGAGTATATTAGAGTTATTATGTGTGAACTGCAAAGGATTGCTTCTCACCTTGTTGCAGTCGGAACTTATGGTAATGATATTGGTGCGATGACTCCTTTTCTGTATTGCTTCATAGACCGTGAGATGATTTTAGACCTGTTTGAAATTACCTGTGGGGCAAGGTTACTTTATAATTACATTTGGATTGGTGGATTATCCCACGATATTCCAAAAGAATTTCAACCAAAGGTTAAAAAGTTTTTAAAGTATTTTAAGCCAAGGATAAAGATGCTTAATGATTTGCTTTCTTATAACAAGATTTTTATTGAAAGAACTGCTAAAGTTGGTGTTTTGCCTGCGGATGTTGCAATAAATGCTGGAGCAAGTGGACCTACCTTGAGAGGTTCTGGTGTTAAATGGGATTTAAGAAAGAATGACCCATATTCTATATATCATAAGTTTGATTTTGATATTCCTGTCGGAAAAGGTGAAGTAGGAACTGTTGGCGATTGCTGGGATAGGTATATGGTGAGAATAAGAGAAATGGAAGAGTCTGTTAAAATTATTGAACAGGCAATTGACAATATTCCAGAAGGTGATGTTCAGTCTGCGATTCCAAAAAAAATAAAACCTCCTGTTGGTGAAGTTTATGTACGCTCCGAAGTTCCAAAAGGTGAACTTGGGTTTTATGTTGTAAGTGATGGCAGTCCGAATCCTTATAGAGTAAAAGCAAGGTCTCCGTCATTTGTTCATGTTAGTTTAATGAATCAGATTTCTAAAGGTGCTATGATTGCTGATTTAATTGCTATTCTTGGGAGCTTTGATATTGTGTTAGGAGAAATAGATAGGTAATTAAGTGTTATTTGACAAAAAAGTTATAACAACCGAATTTTGACAACTATATGGATAATTACATTACACAGTTATTAGGCGAGAATCTTATTTCGTATTTTATTGTTCCTATACCTGTTTTAATTTTCGTTGCTCTGTTTGCTTTGTATGCTGTTTGGGGAGAAAGAAAAATCTCCGCATGGATTCAGGACAGAGTTGGTCCTAACAGAGTAGGGAAATTCGGGCTTCTACAAACTATTATTGATACTATTAAATTAATACAGAAAGAGTTTATTACTCCTGAGAGAGCAGATAAAATTCTTTTCAATGTTGCCCCCTATATTGTTTTTACTGCTGCTTTTATGGGTTATGCTGTAATTCCATTTAGTAGTATTTTTATAGGAGTAGATTTAAATCTTGGTCTGTTTTATTTCTTTGCAATTACTTCTTTAGGAGTAATTGGATTGATGATTGCAGGCTGGTCTTCCAATAATAAATACTCGCTCTATGGTGCGATGAGGTCTGTGTCTCAAATTGTGAGTTATGAAATTCCAACAGCTCTTTCTGCTCTTACTGTTGTGATGCTGGCTGGCAGTCTTCAAATGCAAACCATAATTGAAAAACAGGCTGGTGGAATTCAAAATTGGTATATTTTTGGCGGACCAGGTGGACCTATTAAGATTGTCATTATTCCATTTATGATTATTTCTTTTGTGATTTTATTTTTATCTACTCTGGCTGAGACAAACCGCAATCCATTTGATATTGTGGAAGCAGACAGTGAAATTGTTGCTGGTGTGCATCTTGAATACTCGGGTATGAAATTCGCTATGTTTTTCTTTGCTGAATATGCTGAAATGTTCGCTGTATCTGCAATTATATCTACTTTATTTTTCGGAGGTTGGCAATCTCCTTTTGGTGATTTAATTCCTGTTCTGAATCATCCAATTGTTCAGTTTTTCTGGGCAATAAGTAAGGGACTCTTTTTTGTTTTTGTTCAGATTTGGATTAGATGGACTTTACCACGGCTCCGCGTTGACCAGTTAATGACTATTTGCTGGAAATATATGATTCCTTTTGCTTTTCTATGTCTTTTTGCTGTCGGTTTATATGTGGTTTTAGTTTAAATAAATTTTTCTTTTGATGAAAAGATATTTTAAAAATATATACGACGCTTTCTCTTCCATATTCATCGGTATGTCTATAACTTTCAGACATTTTTTCAAGAAAAGTGTTACCATACAATATCCCGAACAGAGACTTCAGTTACCTGAAAGGGAGAGGAATAGAATTTTTGTAAATATTGATGATTGTATCGGTTGTGACCAATGTGCAAAAGCCTGTCCTGTTAGTTGTATTGAGATTGAAACAATAAAAGCAGTTCCGGGTGATATTGTAGGAAAGACCGGTGTAACTTCTCAGGGCAGGAAAAAAGCTCTGCATATCTCAAAGTTCACAATTGATTTTGCTAAGTGTTGCTTCTGTCAGTTGTGCGTTTTTCCATGTCCAACAAACTGTATTTATATGACTAATGTATTTGAATATTCAGAATACAGAAGAGAGAATCTTATTTATAATTTTGCTACTATGACCCCACAGGAAGCAGAAGCGAAAAGGCAAAAACTTGCTGAGTATCAAGCAGAACAGGCACGGAAAAAAGAAGAAGCATCTAAAGCGCAAACTGCTCCGAAAGAAGCAGGACAACCAAATCAACAGAGCAATACGGATATTAACAAACAAACTAATCAAACTACTTGAAAATATGCCTGATATAACAACAATATTATTTTATGTGTTTTCATTTCTGGTGGTTTCATTTGCTTTTATTGTAGTGTTTGCAAGAAATGTAATTTATTCTGCTGTCGCTTTATTTATTTCTTTGTTTTTTATAGCGGCATTATATCTTTTATTGAGAGCAGACTTTATCGCCTTGACGCAACTGTTACTTTATATTGGTGGAATTCTTGTGCTTTTAATTTTTGGTATTATGCTTACAACAAGAATTACAGATGCAGAAATTAGAACTAAAAACCTTAGTGCTATTCCGGCTGCGATTATTTCTTCCGGCATCTTTGTTATTTTAATGGTAATTATTCTCACTACAAAGTGGAATGTATATAAAGAAATTCCTAGTGAAGAAACAATTTCGCACATCGGAAAGCTTTTGCTTTCCACCTATCTTTTACCTTTTGAAATTGCATCTGTTGTTCTTTTAATTGCTTTAATCGGTGCTGCAATGTATGCAAGAAAAAAGTAAATAAACTATTATGCAAATTACAATATATCATTATCTCGCTGTATCAACAATCATATTTGTGTTAGGCTTATATGCCCTTATGTCAAGAAAAAATGCCATTTTAATTCTTATGGGTATTGAGTTAATTCTAAATGCATGTAATATAAATTTAATTGCTTTTTCTAAATATGGCGGATTGGGTGTTGATGGTCAGGTGATTGCGATTTTTGTTATTATCCTTGCTGTGGCAGAAGCAGCAATTGGACTTGCAATTATCATCAATATTTATCACAACTTTTCTACTGTTAATGTAGATGAAGTAAATTCCTTGAAAGAATAAATTTTTTATGATGGAATTTATACTATACAAACTTCCTGTTATCGTTTTAATAATTCCGCTGGTTTCTTTTCTTATATTAATATTTTTTGGGAAAAGATTGCCCAGAAGAGGTGACTGGCTTGCAAATATATTTTTATTTTCTGCGCTTGGATTTTCAATTTTGATTTTAATTGCTTATTTAATGAGAGGTGAACCGGTAAGCGTTACTTTCGATTGGATTAGCCTTGGGGAAGGACAACCGAAAATCACAGCTGGCTTTGTTATAGATTCTTTATCAGCTATTATGCTGGTGGTTGTAAATATTATTAGTGCTCTGGTGCATTTATATTCTGTTAAATATATGGAGGGTGATCCAAAGTATGGAAAATATTTTGCTTATCTGGGTTTATTTACTTTTTCTATGCTTGGAATTGTTCTTACCAGTAGTTTGCTTTTAATGTATGTGTTTTGGGAACTGGTTGGGTTGAGTTCTTACCTTTTAATCGGTTTCTGGTATGAAAGAAAAGCACCACAGGAAGCAGCAAAAAAAGCTTTTATTGTCAACAGAATTGGTGATGTTGGGTTTTTAACAGGTATAATGATAATTTTCCTTTTTATTGGCGATTTTAGTTTCAACGGTATTTTTAATGGAGTTGCACAGGGTAAATTAGCAGGTGGGTGGCTTACTGCTGCTGGAATTCTAATATTTTGCGGTGCCGTTGGTAAGTCAGCTCAATTTCCACTTCATGTGTGGCTTCCTGATGCTATGGAAGGCCCGACACCTGTTTCTGCCTTGATTCACGCTGCTACTATGGTGGCTGCTGGTGTTTATCTGGTGGCAAGAGTTTTTGTTATGCTTTCTGCTGATGCACTTACTGTTATTGCTTATATTGGCGCAATTACCGCATTTATTTCCGCTACCATTGCAATCACTCAAAATGATATTAAAAGAGTTCTTGCATATTCAACTGTAAGTCAACTTGGATATATGATAATGGCTCTCGGAGTGGGGGCGTATTCATATGCAGTATTTCACCTTGTAACACACGCATTTTTCAAAGCTTGCCTCTTTCTTGGTTCAGGTTCTGTTATTGTTGGTATGCATCATATTCAGGATATAAATCAAATGGGCGGTTTAAAGAAAAAAATGCCCATAACTTATTGGACTTTCCTTATTGCAACACTTTCTATCTCTGGAATTCCTTTTACATCTGGCTTTTTAAGTAAGGATTCTATTTTATCAGCTACTCTTGCTTTTGCTCAAATCAATGGTGGAATTAATTATATTATTCCTATAATTGCTTTTCTTGTTGCTGGCTTGACAGCATTTTATATGTTCAGGCTTGTTATAAAAACATTCCACGGTGAACCAAAGTTAAAGGAAAATTATGATCATTGTAAGGAATCTCCTGCACAGATGACCATTCCGCTAATTGTTTTAAGTATTCTTTCTATTTTTATTTTCTTCTCATTCAATCCAATATCTGCTGATAGTGGCTGGATATTAAAAGTTCTTAAAGCCCCTGAATCCATTAATGTTGGTATGCAGGGGAAAATATATCATATTTTGCCACTGGAAGAATTCTCAGAATATTTACATCATGCTCACTATCCAGCAATGGGTCTATCTATTATTCTTGCTGTTATTGGAATACTTATTGCTTTCCTTTTCTTCTACTGGAAGAAAGTCGATACTGAAAAGCTAAAAGTGAAATATAAATTTTTCTATAAACTCTCTTTTAATAAATGGTACTTTGATGAGTTATATCATCTAACTGCTGTCTCTCTAACAATGGGACTTTCAGCGCTTGCAAATCTTATTGATAAATATATTATCGATGGTTTGGTTAATGGTGCTGCTTATCTTGTTAAAAATATCTCTGCCCTTGGTGGCTGGTTTGATAAGTATATTGTAGATGGTCTTGTTAATCTTGTAGCAGTTATTATTCAGTTTTTTGGTCTTGTATTTAGAAAGTTCCAGACCGGAAAAATTCAAACATATATTGCATTTTTGATTTTTGGTATTATAATTTTGTATATTATTTTCCGAGCTTTTTAAATTTTGTTCTTTAATATAGCCGGAATGGCGGAACTGGCAGACGCGCTGGACTCAAAATCCAGTGGGAGTAAAATCCCGTAAGGGTTCGACCCCCTTTTCCGGCACATAAAAAATAAATAAATTATTTTATAATGAGTCAATTAAATATACTCGGTATTGGAATACTCAGCTGGATTATTTTTCTGCCAATTGTAGGCATGATTATCGTTCTTTTAATACCGAAATCTCAAACGAGAATCATAAAGTACATTGCTGTTTTCTTCTCATTAATACTTGTAGTTCTCGCTGCTTTGATGATTACTCGGTACGATCCTTCTAAAGCTGGCGTCAACAGTTTTGAAAGTTTACAGTTTGTTGAAAAATTTACTTGGATTTCTGTTGACCTGCCTGTGGCAAGTATTGGGAAAGTTAATATTGATTATTTTCTCGGAACTGATGGCATTTCATTTCCTATGATTTTACTTACGGCTATTATTGCTTTCGTTGGAGCAGTTGCAAGTTTTAGTGTAAAGAACAATGAAAAAGGGTACTATGCAATGTATCTTCTTCTTGTTACAGGAATGATGGGTACTTTCTGCGCTCTTGACTTCTTTCTCTTCTTTGTGTTCTGGGAAGTTATGCTGTTCCCTATGTACTTTCTAATTGGTATTTGGGGTGGTGAACGACGGGAATATGCGGCAATTAAGTTCTTCCTTTATACTTTATTTGGTAGTGTATTTATCTTAATTACGATGATTGCTTTATTCTTCAGTTCAAAAGACCCGCAAACCGGATTGCATACTTTTAATATGATTTCTTTAATGGACCCAAGAACATTGGAAGGAAGTCCATTTTTAGGTGGTATAGGAACTTCTCTCAGATATCTCGCTTTCATTGCTTTATATATCGGTTTTGCTATCAAAGTACCTGTTTTCCCATTCCATACATGGTTACCTGATGCTCACGTAGAAGCGCCAACTGCTATTTCCGTTATTCTTGCTGGGGTACTTTTGAAAATGGGTACTTATGGAATAATGAGAATTTCATATCCGATTTTCCCAGATGCTGCAAGATTCTTTATGTATCCGCTTGCTATCTTTGCCGCTATTAACATTATATATGGCGCTCTTTGTGCAATGGCTCAAAAAGACTTTAAAAAATTAATTGCTTATTCTTCTATTTCGCATATGGGTTATGTTTTACTTGGTATGGCTTCTATGACATCAATCGGAATGAACGGCGCAATATTCCAGATGTTTAATCACGGAACTATCACTGCTGTTATGTTCCTTATGGTGGGCGTTATTTATGATAGAGCACATACAAGGGGGTTATATGACTTTGGTGGATTGGCAAACAAAATGCCCAAGTATTTTGCTGTTACTATGGTTGCCTTTTTCGCTTCAATTGGCTTACCTGGATTGAGTGCATTTATAAGTGAGTCATTTATATTTCTTGGCGGTTTTCAAAGTGATTTAATCAGAATTATTGCTATTGTTTCAACTCTTGGTATTATTTTGAATGCAGGCTATATATTATGGACTATACAAAGAGTTTTCCTTGGAACTCTACCTAATAAATGGGAAGGATTAAATGATATCAGCCCTCGTGAACTGGTGAGCTCTGTTCCGCTTGTTATTATTATTATCTTACTTGGTATATTACCTTCTTTATTCCTTAATCTTATTACAACCTCTGCTAATCATTTAGTTAATTTAATTATTAAATAAAAATATAAATAGGTGCAACAGCAATTTGTAGAAATACTTAGCAATATAGATAAATTCCTACCGGAAATTGTTATTATCATTACTCTTTTAGTTTGTTTAATTCTTGATTTAATTGTCAGGAAAAAAAGCCCTTTCGTTTCTCTGGTAGGAATTCTTGGGCTCCTTGTTAGTGCATATTTTGTTTATAAATACTCTAATGGTCACGATATCCTTTTTGCAAGGATGATTGTTATTGATCCCTATGCGGTTTTTTTCAAGTATCTATTTATTCTTTCTTCTATACTAGTTATTATATTTTTTGATTTATCAGAAGAAATTGATAAAGCAACCCATAAAAACGAATATACACTTTTAATTCTCTCTCTTGCGCTTGGCGCTTTCCTGATGGCTTCCTCTGTCAATTTACTTATGATGTATCTTTCACTTGAACTTGCAAGCTTAACTTCTTATATACTTGCAGGTTATACTAAAAGACTCAATCGCTCTTCAGAAGCTGCAATGAAGTATCTTGTCTACGGTGCTGCTTCCTCAGGTATTATGCTTTTTGGTATGTCGCTACTTTATGGCTTCACCGGAAGCCTTAACATTTATGATATTAGCAGATATCTGGCGGTTGCAAAGTTCAGCAATCCATTTATTATTTTAGTGATGATTATGATTTCTGCTGGATTTGGATATAAAATTTCTTCTGTTCCATTTCATTTCTGGACTCCTGATGTTTATGAAGGTGCGCCAACACCAGTTTCAGCTTTTCTTGCTGTTACATCTTCTGCTGCTGGCTTTGCTGTGCTGGTGAGGTTCTTTATCACTACTTTCCTTACTTCAAATGTTACTATTGATGGATTCTATAAAGTTATTGATGGTGTAAACTGGCAAGAGATTATTATTTTCTTTTCTGTTGCTTCTATGTTCATTGGTAATTTTATTGCTATTTGGCAGAAGAGTATGAGAAGACTACTCGGGTATTCATCTATTGCGCAAGCGGGTTACATTTTATCCGGATTAGTTATTGCTAATCAGTTAGGAATTGCTGCCCTTATGATTTATCTCGCAGCTTACTTATTTATGAATCTTGGTGCTTTCTTTGCTACTTTAATGATTGTCAATAAACTTGGTACAGATAACATAGAAGAGATGAAAGGGCTTGCTTATAGAAGTCCTTTTGTCTGCTCTGCTATGGCACTTTTTATGCTTTCCCTTGCTGGTATTCCGGGTACTGTTGGGTTTATTGGTAAGTTTTACCTTGTTACCGCACTGTTAAAACCCGGTACTACTTATCTTTGGTTGGCAATTGTACTTATGTTGAACAGCGTTATATCCCTTTTCTTTTACTTCAAAGTTGTTAAGAAAATGTTCCTTGAAAAATCTGAAACCGAAGCGCAACCAGTAAAATATTCATTCAGCTACTACTTAATTTTAATTATACTCGCAATCCCAACTATATTTTTCGGTTTATATTTTACGCCAATTGTAAAATTAGCAGAAAGCTCAGCAAAATTTTTCGGAATAAATTAATAAAATTTTCTAAAAAAGTAGAAATAATTTTTTCTCAAATTCATTTTAAGAAGTATATAAAACTGGGGTGAGAAATATATTTACCTTGAATTTTTTTAAAAATAAATTATACTATTTATAATAATTTAATCATTGGGCAATGTCAGAAGATAAATATATTGCTCACATTATACCTAATGCTTATAAATTAAGTGAATTACATTTATTAAAAGATCATTTAGAAAAGTGTGGTGAAAAATCAGGTGCATTTGCAAATGAATTTTCTAATCATGATTGGGGAAAGTTGGTAGGTTTTTTGCATGATATTGGAAAATATCATCCAGATTGGCAAAATTACATTAGAAGAGAAACTGGTTATTTCGATGAAGATACTCAATTAGAAGGATCAACAAAAAGACCTAATCATAGTGCTGCGGGGGCTATTTATGTCTTTGAAAGATTTAAGAACTTACCAATTGCAAGAGCAATAGCTTATATTATCGGAGGACATCATTCTGGTTTACCGGATTGGATTCCTCAATTATCACAAAGGATTTTTGATGAAAATAGAAAACTAATTACGGACGATTTAGAAAAGATTAAACAGATCGAAGAAGCGAAAAAATTTTTAGAATTATCAATCCCTGAATCAACTCCGCAATTTTTCATTAACAATAAAGTTGATAAAGAACAAATTCATCTTTGGATAAGAATGTTGTTTTCTTGTCTAGTCGATGCTGATTTCCTTGATACTGAAACTTATATGTCAGGTAAGCGCGAATTAGAATATAAATCTATTGTTGAGCTTAAAAAGTTATTTGATGATTATATCTTGAAGAAGAAATCAGATTCTGAAATAAATAAAAAGAGAAATGAAATTTTATATCAGTGCAGAGATAAAGCGAAACTTCAACCGGGATTTTTTTCGTTAACAGTTCCAACAGGTGGAGGTAAGACTCTTTCTTCAATGGCTTTTGCCCTAGAACACGCAATTGCATATGGTAAGAAAAGAATAATTGTTGCAATTCCTTATACAAGTATAATTGAGCAAACAGCGGAAATTTTCAAATCAGTTTTTGGCGATAATCAAGTTGTTGAACATCATAGTAATTTAGATCCGGAAAAGGAAAATCAAAAAAATCGTTTAGCATCAGAAAATTGGGACGCACCAATAATTGTAACAACCAATGTTCAACTTTTTGAATCATTATTTGCTAATAAAACTTCAGCTTGTAGAAAACTACATAACATTGTTAATAGTATAATCATTCTTGATGAAGCACAGATGATTCCGACCCATTATCTAAAGCCAATTTTGAGTGTTCTCAAAGGGTTAGTTAATTATTATGGAGTGACAGTACTTTTAATGAGTGCTACTCAACCCGCACTAATCGGAAAAATTGGAAGCGAACCAAATGTAATTGAAGGACTCGATAATGTTAAAGAAATAATTGATGATCCAGATTCTCTTTCAAAAGAGTTCAAACGCGTTGAATACATCTTGCCCAAAAATTTAAATGAGAGTGAAAGTTGGGAAGAAATTGCAGGAAAACTTATTAAACACAATCAAGTTCTTTGTATAGTTAACAAAAGAGATGACTGCAGAACATTACACAAGTTGATGCCTGAAGGAACAATTCATCTTTCTGGTTATATGTGTGGTGAAGAAAGGAGTGAATTAATTTCAGCTATAAAAACCAAACTTAATAAAGGTGAAGAAATCAGGGTTATAAGTACGCAAATTGTTGAAGCTGGTGTTGATATTGATTTTCCGGTAGTTTATAGAGCCATAACAGGACTTGACTCAATTGCACAAGCAGCTGGAAGATGTAATCGTGAGAATAAAATTAAAGAAGGTGGTAAAGTATATATTTTTATTTCACAAAAACCATCTCCCCTAGGTTTTCTTAAAAAATGTGAGGATGCAGGAAAATATATTCTAAGAAATTTTAAAGGGAATCAATTTACACCAAATCTCTATTTAGAATATTTTTATTATCTTTATAAAAATATAATTTCATTTGATAAGCCAAATTTTTATCATTATTTTGTTAGAAATGCTTGTAAATTCGAATTTCAATTCAGGGAATTTGCTGAAAATTTCAATATAATTGATGATAATAGACAAATATGCATTATAGTCAGATATAAAAATAGTCCTGAATTAATTGATAAGTTAAAGTATCTTGGAGCATCAAAAGAATTATTAAGAAAACTTCAGAGGTATATTGTAAATGTTCCAATCTATACTTTTAATAAAATAAGAGAAGCAAATTATATTGAACAAATTAATGGTTATTGGGTTCAATCAGATGAAAACCTCTATGTACCAGGATTTGGTTTAATGGTAAATGAATCTGAATGGACTTTTGGTAATAGCGTTATTTAGTAGATGATGCTTTACAGTTAGATGAACTTTTATTTTTTTAATTAGATTTAATTTTAAAAATTTCTAAAATTAAAAAAGGAGATAATAATCTATGGGGAATCTTAACTACAATCCTTTCTGCCTTGAAGTATGGGGGGATTATGCATGTTTTACAAGACCTGAATTAAAAGTTGAAAGAGTTAGCTATGATGTCCCTACACCTTCGGCAGTTAGGGCTGTCTTTGAATCAATCTTATGGAAGCCTGCAATTCGTTGGCATCCAATTAAAATTGAAATTCTCAATCCAATCAAATGGACATCAGTTAGAAAAAATGAAATTGGTGTAGTCGCTTCTGGAAATGTAATTTACATTGATGATGTTGATAAGGAAGGCAAGCTTAAGAACCGTCAGCAACGAGCGGGATATTTTCTCAAAGATGTTAAATACCGCTTCTTCGCAATTCTTGAATACATTCCTATTGCTGAAAGAAATAATTACAACTACAAATCTATTCCTGATTTTTTAATTGAACCAGAAGAAAAAGAATTTTACCTCAAAGAGCTCAAAGCATGGCAAGATCAAGCTGACTTATATCGAAAAGATGAAACTCCCGGGAAATATCTTGCAATCTTCGAAAGGAGAGCTTTAAAAGGTCAGTGTTTTAATCAACCTTATCTGGGTACTCGGGAGTTTAGTTGCGATTTTAAATTGATAAAAGATTTTGAAACCAATCCAGCTAAAACAATTAATGAAACCAGAGATCTTGGTTTTATGCTTTATGATATGGACTTCAGTAGTTTAGAAGACCCCAAACCAATGTTTTTTAAAGCAAAGATAGAAAATGGTATTGTCAATATTCCACCAATTATAAGCGAGGAGGTAAGGAAATGATTTTACAAGCATTATATGATTATTATAAAAGAAAAGCTTCTGACACAGCCAATTTCATTGCACCAGAAGGTTGGGAATGGAAAGAAATTCCTTATAGAATCCTTATTGATAAAAAAGGAAAATTTGTTGCGATTGAAGATACCAGCGAAGGTGAAGGTAAAAAGAAAAGAAGTAAAATGTTCTTAGTTCCACAAGCTGTGAAGAGGTCAGTGGGTAAAGCAGCTAACTTACTTTGGGATAATATAGAATATGCTTTGGGTGCAAACCCAAGAAACAGAAATGATGTTGAAGAGCGTTTTAATTTATTTAAAGAAAGAATTAAAAATGAACTTGATTTAGGATCTCTACCATCTGTAAAATTATTATTGAAGTTCCTTGATAACAATCCAGTTCAACAAATAGAAAGTTCCGGATATCAAGAATTGTGGAATAAGATGCTTAAAGAGAATCCTTTTATCGTTTTCAAAATTGATGAAGAGCAACATAACAGTATTTGTGATGATATTAGAGATAAAATTAAAATTGACGATAAAGATGCTAAAGAAGGAATATGTTTAATAATAGGGCAAAGAAATAAAATAGCTCGCTTACATCCAGCAATAAAAGGTGTTCGTGGTGGTAATACACAAGGTGGTGCGTTAGTATCTTTTAATTTACCTTCATTTTGCTCATATGGTAAAATACAAAATTATAATTCCCCAGTTAGCTTGAGCGCCGCTTTCGCTTATACAACTGCGCTTAATATTTTATTAGGTAAAGATTCCCAAAACAAAATCACTATCGCAGATTCAACAATTGTTTTCTGGGCAGAAAAATGTACAAAAGAAATAAATTTAGAAGAAATTTTCCCTTGGGTAATTGTGATGCAAAAAGTAGAACGAGATGACCCGGATGCTGGAATCGTCAAAGTCAAAAAGCTGTTCGAAGCAATTCAAACAGGTCAATTTTCATCAGATAAAACAAATCATTTTTATATATTGGGTCTTGCACCGAATGCAGCAAGATTATTTGTCCGCTTTTGGAAAGCTCCATCCGTCGAAGATTTTGGGAGGCATATTATACAACATTTTGAAGATTTTGATATTATTCGCGGACCAAAAGATCAGAAATACCTTTCCCTTTTTCAAATTTTATCTTCAACTGCGCTAGCTTACAAGATAGATAATGTCCCACCAAATTTAGCCAGTGCAGTCATTGAAAGTATTATTGATGGTACACCTTATCCTCAATCTATGTTACAACAATGTATCAGAAGAATTAGAGCAGAACAAAATGTTAATAGGGCTCGTGCTGCAATTTTGAAAGCTTGTTTAAATAGAAAAATCAGAATTCAAAAACTAAATCATAAGGAGATTACTATGTCACTTGATCCCAAAAACACAAATGTTGCATATCGAACAGGTCGCCTTTTTGCAACTCTTGAAAAAATCCAGGAGGAAGCAAATCCGGGAATAAATGCAACAATTCGTGATCGTTATTATGGCGCTGCTTCAAGCAGTCCCATAACTGTTTTTCCAAGATTACTTTCTCTCAAAAATTCTCATCTAAAAAAGCTTAGTGAAGGTAGGAAAATCTATTTTGAAAAACTAATTGGTGAAATTATTTCAGAAATAAATTCATTTCCAACAAATCTTTCGCTCGATGAACAAGCTAACTTTGCAATTGGATATTATCATCAAAGACAAGATTTTTTCACAAAGAAACCTGAAAATAAAGAAATTTAAATAAATTATTAACTAAATTTAAAAGGAGAATTAAAATGGAACCAATTAAAAATCGTTATGACTTTGTTTTTTACTTTGATGTAAAAGACGGGAATCCAAATGGTGATCCAGATGCCGGTAACTTACCAAGAATTGATGCTGAAACAGGATACGGATTAGTCACTGATGTTTGCATTAAAAGAAAAGTTAGGAATTATATCTTGATAACAAAGAAGGAAAAATCACCATATGATATTTTCATTAAAGAAAAAGCAGTCCTAAACAACTTGATAGATAAAGCATATGATGATGAAGAAGTGAATAAAAAAGAAAAAGGTGACAAGATAGAAGCTGCAAGAATGTGGATGTGTAAAAACTACTATGATATTAGAACATTCGGTGCTGTTATGTCGACTGGCAAGAATGCAGGTCAAGTTCGTGGACCAATTCAACTTACTTTTGCCCGTTCTGTTGATCCAATAGTTGCACTTGAACATAGTATTACTCGGGTTGCAAAAACAACAGAAGAAAGATCAGAAACAGGTGGTTCAGAAATGGGGCGCAAATACACAGTCCCTTATGGCTTATACCGTTGCCATGGTTTTATTTCTGCTCATCTTGCAAATCAAACTGGGTTTAATGAAGAAGATTTAAATCTATTTTTAGAAGCAATGCAAAATTTGTTCGAACATGACAGATCTGCAGCTCGTGGTGAAATGAATACAAGAAAATTAATTGTTTTCAAGCACAAAACCGCTTTGGGAAATCAATCCGCACATGAATTATTTAAAAGAGTTTCTCATAAAAAATTATGCGAAGGTCCTGCTCGAAATTATTCAGATTACGAAATATATCTAGATGGGAATACATTCCTGGAGATTTTCAAATTCATTGAACTGTAAATTTTTTCTTCTTTATGTATAGTGAAGATGATTTTATCTTAATTAGCGCGTTACAGCATTATATATATTGTCCACGTCAATGTGGTCTTATTCATGTTGATGAAATATGGCAAGAAAATTTATTTACTATAAGAGGGAATATCTTGCATAATAAAGTACATTCAGATTCATTTGAATCCAGAAGTGATAAAAAGATAGTTCGGGGCTTAAGAATACATTCTTTTAAATATGGATTAGTTGGTAAATGTGATGTTGTAGAATTTTCTAAAGTTAAAAATATACTAAGTGTTAGACCTGTTGAATTTAAAGCTGGAAAGCCAAAAGATGATATAAGTGATAAAGTTCAACTTTGTGCTCAGGTCCTTTGTCTTGAAGAAATGTTAAGTACTAATATTACTAAAGCGGATTTTTTTTATGGAAAAATTAAAAGAAGATACACAGTTGAGATAAATAACACTTTAAGAAATGAAACCTGTTATATTATCAATTCAGTAAGAAATCTTATTGATGGTAATAAAGTTCCTGTTATTGAATATTCCTCTAAATGTCATAATTGTTCAATTCAAAAGATTTGTCAGCCAAAAGCAATGAATAAAAAAAATTTACGTTTATATATAAATAATTTATACAAAGAATGAAAAAACATTTAAACTCAATATATATAACATCTGCTGATGCTTATATAAGAAAGGAAAATGAAACTATTGTAGTGGAAATTGATAATAAAAAAGTATTTCAAGCTCCCGTTTTTAGTATCGAGAATATTGTCTGTTTCGGATTTAAACCTCTAACACCACAACTTATGGCATTTTGTGCTGAAAATAATATCGGTATAAGTTTTTTGACTGAAACAGGAGAGTTTCTTGCAAGAGTATACGGTAAACAAAAGGGTAATGTACTGCTTAGAAAATCTCAATATAAAATTGCTGATTTAGAAGCTGAATCGTTAAAAATTGCAAAACTAATTGTCGCTGCAAAAGTGGCAAATTACCGTCATTTATTGCTCAGGCATCAAAGAAATCATCCTGATTTATCACCGATTTCCTTGAGTAAAGCTGCCGAAATAATATTGAATAGATTAATTGATATTCAAAATTGTTCTACTTATAATGAGTTAATTGGTTATGAAGGTGAATGTGCAAATTTATATTTTAGTGAGTTATCCAACTTAATAACTGCTCAAAAAGATAGTTTTAATTTTATTAAAAGAACTAAAAGACCACCGCTTGACCCAGCAAATGCAGTTCTTTCTTTCTTATATGCTATATTAGCTAATGATGTAAGATCAGCTGTCGAGACAGTGGGACTTGATCCACAAGTCGGTTTTTTACATAAAATAAGACCAGGTAGACCCAGTCTTGCTCTTGATATTATGGAGGAATTAAGAGCTTATTTAGCAGATAGAGTAATGCTCAATCTTATTAACCTGAGACAAATTTCAATAAATGATTTTGATTTAAAAGAGTCTGGAGAGGTCAGGATTTCAGACAAAGCAAGAAAAGAGGTTCTCAATGCTTATCAAAAGAAAAAAAATGAAGAGATTATTCATCCTTTTTTAAAGGAGAGAATGACTATCGGGTTAATTCCACATGTACAGGCACAATTGCTAGCTCGATATATTAGAGGAGAAATGGAATATTATCCACCTTTTTATTTAAAATAATTAACTAACTAATTTGTTTTTAAAAAAATGATGGTTGTTGTAAGCTATGATATATCAACAAAAAAGCCTGAGGACCAGCGAAGATTAAAAAAAGTTGCTGATTTGTGCTTAAATTATGGAGTGAGAGTTCAATATTCGGTTTTTGAATGTATACTTGAGCCATGGCAATGGGAAATATTAAGGAATAAATTGTTATCTATTTATAACCCTAAGCAAGATAATTTAAGGTTCTACCATTTGGGTTCAAATTGGCAAAAGAGATTGGAATCTTATGGAGTTAAAAGAAACTTTAATTTAGATGAAACAATTATATTATAACTCTAACCTAAGTATACATCATAATCCAGTATGTTTAGCTTTTAAAAAGTGTTGTGTTTTTTTAAAAAGTATGATTTTTACAAAAATTTTTGTTTAAGTTCTATGTATGTTAGCGATTTTATTGTAATAAGTGTATAAAAATAAAGTATTTAATTTAATAAGTGTCGCACGCCGCGTGCGTGCGTGGATTGAAACCCTTTAAAATATGAATGCCTGTGTATATGCCCTGTCGCACGCCGCGTGCGTGCGTGGATTGAAACTGTTATGATAAGGATATGTATAATAACTTGCTTTGTCGCACGCCGCGTGCGTGCGTGGATTGAAACATTACAGCAGGATATTAATTCTGAAGTTTACAATGTCGCACGCCGCGTGCGTGCGTGGATTGAAACAATGTAGAAGATGAAATGAAATGGTGGAATGATTGTCGCACGCCGCGTGCGTGCGTGGATTGAAACATAAAGTAAACATAAAATTGAATGATGGATATATGGTCGCACGCCGCGTGCGTGCGTGGATTGAAACATTTGTTATATTAGATATCTCTAATCCAGCAATTGTCGCACGCCGCGTGCGTGCGTGGATTGAAACACTATATTGCTCATATTTTTTGTAATCACTTAAGTCGCACGCCGCGTGCGTGCGTGGATTGAAACGATATAATTATGACTATTACCTGTATAAATGATAGTCGCACGCCGCGTGCGTGCGTGGATTGAAACTAAAGATGATTTTACAGTATTTTCAATTTCAAAAGTCGCACGCCGCGTGCGTGCGTGGATTGAAACTGAAATGATTTGTATCGTTGCCACAACCAAATATGTCGCACGCCGCGTGCGTGCGTGGATTGAAACCGCTTATACCGTTTGAGATAGCATAAAAGACACTTGGTCGCACGCCGCGTGCGTGCGTGGATTGAAACCTTGCAAAACTCTAAACTTGTACTGAGAATTTAAGTCGCACGCCGCGTGCGTGCGTGGATTGAAACTATCAACTTTTCATCGCTATCAGCAAGTGATTTATGTCGCACGCCGCGTGCGTGCGTGGATTGAAACCAGGCATCTTGGTATGGACAATCGTAATCTTCTGTCGCACGCCGCGTGCGTGCGTGGATTGAAACAAGAAATACAATTATAAATATAAAAAGAAATGAAGTCGCACGCCGCGTGCGTGCGTGGATTGAAACTTTTGTAAATTCTTCTCGCTCAACTGAAAATAACGTCGCACGCCGCGTGCGTGCGTGGATTGAAACAAAATTAATTTTATTCCCAGTGATTTTAAACCTAGTCGCACGCCGCGTGCGTGCGTGGATTGAAACATACACCTGGCATGCTTTTTTTTCAAAAAAATTTGTCGCACGCCGCGTGCGTGCGTGGATTGAAACCAAAACTAAACTATCTTTATCAGTAAATTTATATGTCGCACGCCGCGTGCGTGCGTGGATTGAAACACCTATGCCGTTTGAGATAGCATAAAAGACACTGTCGCACGCCGCGTGCGTGCGTGGATTGAAACACCTATGCCGTTTGAGATAGCATAAAAGACACTGTCGCACGCCGCGTGCGTGCGTGGATTGAAACAAGTCTGATTTCGGGAGATTAACTATCGGTTTTGTCGCACGCCGCGTGCGTGCGTGGATTGAAACAATTTTGTGAGGTCAGCAAAGCAGTGGAGGGTGTGTCGCACGCCGCGTGCGTGCGTGGATTGAAACAGGTGGTACAATGGAAGGTGATATAAATATGGACAGTCGCACGCCGCGTGCGTGCGTGGATTGAAACACTAAAGAGATTGTCTTATTACCATTATTACCGCGTCGCACGCCGCGTGCGTGCGTGGATTGAAACCAATCTTTTAATAATTTAACTGCTCCAAAGGGACGTCGCACGCCGCGTGCGTGCGTGGATTGAAACATACGCCTGGCATGCTTTTCAAATTTTTAAAAAGTCGCACGCCGCGTGCGTGCGTGGATTGAAACAAGATATTATAATGCTAACGAAGAAACCAGTGGTATGTCGCACGCCGCGTGCGTGCGTGGATTGAAACATCTATGTGATAACTATGCTTATGGATTTGGACGTCGCACGCCGCGTGCGTGCGTGGATTGAAACTCTGTAATCAGTGATGTTAAAATATTTTTCGTCTCGTCGCACGCCGCGTGCGTGCGTGGATTGAAACAGATTAGAGATAGATAGTAATTATGATGATTATTAGTCGCACGCCGCGTGCGTGCGTGGATTGAAACTGGAGCAATAACAAAAAACGAGTTGAGACAAGAATGTCGCACGCGGCGTGCGTGCGTGGATTGAAACGGTCCTTGCTCCAGATAAGAAATTACGATTGGATGTCGCACGCGGCGTGCGTGCGTGGATTGAAACTCGATCCCTACAGCAAAAGTTGCAGTTGCTTTAGTCGCACGCGGCGTGCGTGCGTGGATTGAAACTGATGAAAAATTTAAATGTGTATTTAATAATTTTGTTTAATTTTTTATTATTAATGATTATTTTATTGCTATAATAAATTAAGGAGTTTTTTCTATGTGTGGTATTGTCGGTTATATTGGAAAGAGGAATGCTTTACCTGTTATTATTGATGGTTTAAAAAGGCTTGAGTATCGTGGGTATGATTCTGCTGGGTTTACTATTTTAAATGATAATGATGTATATATTACTGTTAAAAAGGCAGGTAGAGTAGCTGACCTTGAAGAATCTATTGATTATAATAAGTATATTGGGAACATTGGTATTGGGCATACAAGATGGGCTACACACGGTGAACCTACTGATGTTAATGCGCATCCGCATTTTTGTATGGAGGAAACTATTATTCTTGTTCATAATGGCATTATTGAGAATTATAAATCAATTAAACAAAAATTAGAAAGCGAAGGGTATAAATTTAAGACCGAAACAGACACAGAGATTCTTGCTAATTTAATAAATTACAACTATAAAAATACAAAAGATTTTGTTAAGGCAGTTCAACTTTCTCTTGCTGGTGTGGAAGGTACTTATGGGATAGCTTGTTTATGTAATAATGAGAAAGACAAAATTATCGCTGCAAGAAAGGGGAGCCCATTATTACTTGGTGTTGGTGAAGAAGAGTTCATAATTGCTTCTGATGCTTCGGCTGTTTTGAGTTATACAAGAAATGTTATTTATTTAAATGATGGTGAAATGGCTATAGTTACTAAAAATAGTCATATATTAAGAACTATTGAAGATGTGGAAATTCTGAGGGATATTGAAGTGCTTGATTTACAGCTTGAGCAAATTGAAAAAGGGGGTTACGACCATTTTATGCTAAAAGAAATTTGTGAGCAACCCGAATCAATTCAAAATACATTTAGGGGTAGAATAAATTTTGATACTGGAGTTGCAAAGCTTGGTGGATTGGAAAAAGTGTTACCACAAATGTTAAATGCAAAAAGGTTTATAATTACTGCATGTGGAACTGCATGGCATGCTGGCTTAATTGGTGAGTATCTTATTGAACAATATTGTCGGATTCCTGTTGAAGTTGAGTATGCTTCTGAATTTAGATACAGGAGACCAATTATTAATAGAGATGATGTAATTATTGCCATTAGTCAAAGTGGTGAAACTGCAGATACTCTTGCTGCGCTGAGGGAAGCAAAAAAATTCGGAGCAACTACTATAGGCATTGTAAATGTTATTGGTAGTACAATAGCAAGAGAGGTAGATGCTGGTACTTACATACACGCAGGACCAGAAATTGGTGTTGCTTCCACGAAAGCATTTACTTCTCAACTTATGTCACTTGCTTTAATAACGATGATGTTAGCAAGGGAAAAAAGTACTTTGTTCAGCGCTACTTTAAGGGAAATGGCACAGGAGTTAAAACAAATACCAGAAAAAATAAAAAGAATGGTTGAGAGGAAAGATGAATATAAACTTGTAGCCGAAAGTTTTAAAGATTCAAAAAACTTTTACTACCTTGGTAGAGGTGTAAATTTTCCAGTAGCACTTGAAGGTGCGTTAAAATTAAAAGAGATTTCTTATATTCACGCAGAAGGTTATCCCGCAGCTGAAATGAAACACGGTCCAATAGCTCTTATTGATGAGAATATGCCAGTTGTTTTCATCGCTCCAAAAGATAGAACTTATGATAAAATAATTTCCAATATAGAGGAGGTAAAATCAAGAAAAGGTAGAATTATCGCTTTAGCAAGTGAAGACGATGAAAATATAAAAAACTACGCAGATTACATTTTAAGAGTGCCACGCACTTTAGGTTTATTTGCGCCTATTATAAATATTATCCCATTACAATTTTTATCTTATTATATTGCTGTTATGCGTGGGAATGATGTTGATAAGCCAAGGAATTTAGCAAAAAGTGTTACTGTGGAGTGATATAAATTTTATTTTTCGTTTATTTCATAGGGGAGATGAATTCTAAAAGTAGTTCCTTTATTCAGTTTACTTTCAAATTCTATTTTACCATTATGTAATTCGACAAACTGTTTTACTATTATCAAACCAAGTCCGGTACCATTAATACCTGTGGTATTTGATGCACGGAAAAATGAATTAAAAATAAATTTCTGTTCTTCATCAGGTATTCCAATTCCTTTATCACGCACAATAATTTCATAATGGTCATCAAAAAAGTTTAATTCGACCACCGGATTGTTTTCTGTTAATGTATATTTCTCAGCGTTTGAAAGTAAGTTGTTAATTATGTGATAAAATATATTTTCATCTATTATTGCAAATTTAGGAGTACCTGTACATTTGAATGTAAAATACAATCTCCTATCAGGTTTACTTTTTTCAAACTCATCTATTATTCTTTCAAGCAGGGTTTTCATATCTGTTTTCTTTGGTGTGAATTCAAATTTCCCTGTTTCATATTTTCCTAAAATCAATACATCTACTATCATTCCAAGCAACTTTTGTATTTCATTTTTTATCCTTAATATGAACTTCTTATTCTGTTCGTATAGATTATTATCCTGTAAAGAGAGTTTTATCAATTCCAGACTTGAATCTATTCCTGCAAGTGGAGTTCTGAATTCATGTGAAACAATTGAAATAAAATGGCTTTTCATTTCATTTAAATACTTTTCCTTCTGAAGTGCAATTTTTAGTTTTTCCTCTGTTTTCTTTCGCTCTGCTATTTCCTGTTCTAATTCCAGAGTCCTTTCTTTAATTATATTATCAAGGGATAAATTTATTCTTTTTAATTCTTTATTTATTTTCTTGTTCTGAATATAACCAATAAATATTATTATTCCCGATAGCAGGGAAATAATTATAATAACTATATATAAAATTTGTTTATCCCTTTGTGATTTGAGTTCGATCGATTTTAGTTCACTGTTTTTTCTTTCTATATCATATTTAATTTGATATTGTGAAACAAGATTTATAGTCTCCTGAGCCCTTATACTGTCTTTATACATATCGTACAATTTATAATATTCTAATGCATCTTTATCTCTGTTTTCTAACATTGCGAGCTCGTATAATTTTTGATATCCTGTTGTTATCATATCTATTTTTCTATGTCTGAGTGAAGTGTCAAGACCTGCTGATAAGTACTCCCTTGATTTTGCATAGTCATTCTTATTTTTATATGCGTTACCTAAATTTAATAATGAACTTGCTACCAGTACAGGATTTCCTAATTCTATTCTTAATCTTAATGCTTCTTCGTTGTACTTAATATCTGAATCATAATCCTTTTGCAACATATAGATATGAGAAAGTTTTGTATAAATAGTTGATGCTGGAGATCTGAAGTTAATTTTGTCGTATATTTCAAGTGCTTTTTGGTAATAATTTATTGCTGTGTTAAAATCTTTTAATAAATCAAAGTAATAGTTGCCTAAATAAGTATAGGTCTCCGCTAAGTTCACATAATTTTGTGTTTGATTGCTTAATTCTGCTGATGAAAATAAATATTCTTCTGCCTTGTCTATATCTCCTTTTTTGAAATACATATAACCGATGTGATTCATTACAGTTGCTTTTTCATTGAGTAAAGATTTTTGTTCTGATAATCTTAAAGCTTTGTTCAAATATTCTAAAGCATTATCAAATTCTTTTATTTTATTAAATAAATTTCCCAGCAGTATATAATTTTTTATTTCATAAAGAGGAGCATCTATTTTTTTATACAGGCTGTCTGCTGTTAAATATGACTTCATTGCAAGCAAATAGTCATATTGGAAAAAGGCTATTTCTCCTCTTGATGTGTATGTGAAAGCAAGTTCTTTTAAAAGGTTTTCCTTTGTTGCTATCTCTTCAGATTCTGTAAGCAAATCCATTGCTTTGCTATAATCACCCGTAAGTAATTCTATATATGCATTACAATTGTTTATCATTATCAGACCCGGTACATACCTCAATTTTTCATTCAAGTCTTTTGCTTGTTCGAAAAATACTTTTGCCTGATCAATAGAAATGCTCAGATGTATTAAAGACAAATTCACAAGGATATCAATTTTCGCTGTGTCTGATGAAAATTGTAACCTTTCCAGTAGACTGTCAGCGGGGTTTTTTATCTGAGCTGTTGAGGTGCCCAAGGAAATAATCAATAATAATATAATTACAATTGTAAATTTTTTCATAAAATTAATAAATTATTTTGTATACTTTAAGAGTATCATCGACGCAAATTGTGTTTTCTCTAACAGGAAATATATTTACTAATTCAACCCTATTTGAATATTTATCAGTCATTCCAGGATACCAGTTATCAAAAATTAACATATATTTTACATTCCTGCTAAGACAATAATCAAACAAAGAATCATTCCTTTGTTCAATAGTATAATTCCGAAATCTTAATACTTCCGGTGATACTAAACCTTCAAGGTCTAAAATTTTATGGTTTGAATAATATACTATAGCACCAATATCATTAGTAGCAATGGGTATTTCTGCTTTTATGTTATCTCTTACCCATATTCCTGCTTTGCATTGCATATTATTTATGTTGTCTATGTTTTTTGATAAATGTTTTGAAAAAACTATGTAGTAGGGGATTGGTGATATTAAAATTACAATTGATAATGCGAGAACAAGTTTATTGAAGAATTTTTTGTTTTCAAGTTTTGAAATATAAATAATAAAAGAATAAAAAGAGTTTATTGCAATTAATACAATAAATGGTATCATATACCTGCCGTGATTTCTCCAGATTGGAAAATGTATAACAAATGCTAAGGGTAATAATAAAGTCAAAAAATTTAATAACCTTAAAAATGATAACCCGTTAAAATATTTTTTTATATTTCTAATAAATAAAAATATGTTTGCCAGAAATATAAATGCTAAAACTGGAATATCTCTAAAAAGATAAGTTAAAAATATAATAAGAAACCTTATGTTTTGATTTTCAGAATGTTTGATATTTATTGCTTTATAAGAAGTTGGAAAAATTGAGCCTGTTGTTATAAAAGAAAATATTGGATATGGAAGAATAATAAGAATAAATATAATAATTTCTAAAATATAATTGTGGTATTTGTTTTTATTTTTTAATTTAAGTAGATAAAAAAGTTTATCTAAAAAGTATAACCCACTAATTAAATATCCTTCAGGTCTTGTGAGTGAGGCAAGTGCAAATATAATTCCCGATGTTAGTTTCTGCTGATTATTTATTATTTCTTTCGAGTGGAAATATATGCCAATTAATATTAAAGAAACAAACAGCGTGGTTTCCATTCCGCTTTGAGAAATCCAGTTATATCTGCCAATCAGTATAACAATTAAGGAGGGGATTAATTCAAGGTATTTATTATTAGAGATATAAAGATACTTTTTGCTCAGTTCCTCAAAGTATAATTTAGAGAGAAAAAGAGTTGCTATTACTGAAACTATATGAAATATTGATGATACTATTACTGAAATAATTAACTGGTTTTCAAACAATAGAAATAGTAAACCGAGTATAATAACATATATAGCAGAAGTCGTACCGGGAGTATATTCCCCTATGTTATATTGGAAAATAAATCCTTTCGAAAAATTATTTGCATAATGTAAGAGGATGTAAGTATCATCTAATGGCAGTCCAAATGATACATTATAGATATATGTACGAATAACCTGATAAAAGATATAAGAAATAATGCATAAAGTAATTAGTATAACAATTTGTTTTCGTGTACTTAATTCCATTTTGCAATATATAGTGAAAGTTGTAATCTTTCCAATAGGCTATCAGCTGGATTTTTTATTTGTGCTGAGGATGTACAAAAGGAAATAATCAATAATAATATAATTACAATTGTAAATTTTTTCATAAAATTAATAAATTATTTTGTATACTTTAAGAGTATCATCGACGCAAATTGTGTTTTCTCTAACAGGAAATATATTTACTAATTCAACCCTATTTGAATATTTATCAGTCATTCCAGGATACCAGTTATCAAAAATTAACATATATTTTACATTCCTGCTAAGACAATAATCAAACAAAGAATCATTCCTTTGTTCAATAGTATAATTCCGAAATCTTAATACTTCCGGTGATACTAAACCTTCAAGGTCTAAAATTTTATGGTTTGAATAATATACTATAGCACCAATATCATTAGTAGCAATGGGTATTTCTGCTTTTATGTTATCTCTTACCCATATTCCTGCTTTGCATTGCATATTATTTATGTTGTCTATGTTTTTTGATAAATGTTTTGAAAAAACTATGTAGTAGGGGATTGGTGATATTAAAATTACAATTGATAATGCGAGAACAAGTTTATTGAAGAATTTTTTGCTTTCAAGTTTTGAAATATAAATAATAAAAGAATAAAAAGAGTTTATTGCAACTAATACAATGAATGGTATCATATACCTACCATTATTCCAGACTGGAAAATGAATGGCAAAAGCTAAGGGTAATAATAAAGTCAAGAAATTTAATAACCTTAAAAATGATAACTCGTTAAAATATTTTTTTATATTTCTAATGAATAAAAATATATTTACCAGAAATATTAAAGCTAAGATTGGGATATCGCTGAAAAGAGAAGTCAAAAATTTGTACAGAAATCTTAAATTTTGATATTCAGCATGTCTTACATTTATTGCTTTGTAGGTAGTTGGGAAAATTGAGCCTGTTGTTATAAAAGAAAATATTGGATATGGAAGAATAATGAGTGAGAATATGAAAATTTCTAAAATGTAAAATCTGAATTTGTTTTTATTCTTTAATTTAAGTAGATAAAAAAGTTTATCTAAAAAGTATAACCCACTAATTAGATATCCTTCAGGTCTTGTGAGTGAGGCAAGTGCAAATATAATTCCCGATGTTAGTTTCTGCTGATTATTTATTATTTCTTTCGAGTGGAAATATATGCCAATTAATATTAAAGAAACAAACAGCGTGGTTTCCATTCCGCTTTGAGAAATCCAGTTATATCTGCCAATCAGTATAACAATTAAGGAGGGGATTAATTCAAGGTATTTATTATTAGAGATATAAAGATACTTTTTGCTCAGTTCCTCAAAGTATAATTTAGAGAGAAAAAGAGTTGCTATTACTGAAACTATATGAAATATTGATGATACTATTACTGAAATAATTAACTGGTTTTCAAACAATAGAAATAGTAAACCGAGTATAATAACATATATAGCAGAAGTCGTACCGGGAGTATATTCCCCTATGTTATATTGGAAAATAAATCCTTTCGAAAAATTATTTGCATAATGTAAGAGGATGTAAGTATCATCTAATGGCAGTCCAAATGATACATTATAGATATATGTACGAATAACCTGATAAAAGATATAAGAAATAATGCATAAAGTAATTAGTATAACAATTTGTTTTCGTGTACTTAATCCCAAATCAGGAATTATTAAATTTATTTATTTTAATGAAGAAGTGTAAAATGCTACTCTCTAAAATCATTAACAATTCTATTTAGTAAGTATCATTCTTTTTGTTTCAGTGTAGTTTTCCGTGGTTAACCGATAGAAATAAATACCCGTAGATAATCTTAAATCATTTGCATTAAGTTGAACTTCATATTGTCCCTTGTTTTGTTTATAACTTACTAATCTTTGAATTAATTTGCCTGTTATATCAAATATATCAAGATTAACATATGAGTCTTTATTAAGTTGATATTTAATTATCGTAGTTGGATTGAAAGGATTTGGATAGTTTTGATAAAGTACAAAACCGTCCGGAAGATTTTCTTCTTTCGTAATTCCTGTTGATGTGGGGGAAAGAAGAACATTCAGAATTGTAGTTGAATCATTCTTTACATAAACATTCGGGAAAATTTTTGTAATGTAATTTGGTGCTGAAAACTGGAATGTATAAGTACCTGTGTAAATCATTCTTACATAATGCCCTGTTACAGAATCTGAATAAATTTCTGAGTTGTCTATATCATGTCCAACCGTAGTTACTAGTGCTTTTATTGGTAAGCCTGTTATTGAGTCTTTAACTAATCCTTTTAAACCATACAGACATTTTTCAATGTAGTTTAAGAATGATTTAAAGTTATAAGTCCAGTAAGTTGGTAACTGGGCAGGTGGTAATATTTTAGTATTTGATATTTCTATGGTGCATTCTCTACATCGCTGATAATAATTGAAATAATCCTGCCTGCCTCCATGAATTATATACCAGGCTGCGCCGTTTGTTATTCCATTATTTAAATCAGTAAGATAACCATTATAGTTTGAATATTTATGAGCAGTATCGGCATATTGTCTTGAAACATAAATCCACCAGTTATCATCTGCTGTTAGTGCATATTTGCAATCCCATGGGTAGTTTACTACTTCTGCTCCTCCATGAAAATTTGCAGACATTACAAATCTGTTTGCTGTTGCTAAATTCATCATAATATATGTTTCAGGTTGAATTGGTGTTACTGGCGGGTTGATGTATATAGGTCCGGGATAATTCCTATTTAAATCCTTATTATTTGCATTATATCTTATTGCTCCATTCACCGTATGATTTCCGCCGTAATAAGTGCCATCAGGATTTGCTAATGGATTTATCCATATTTCAATATTTTTTACAAGATTTGTAATTTTCGGATTGTTACCATATCCTGATAATAATGTATCAATAAGTCTTAACATTAAAACATAAGCCGTTACCTCATCACCATGGATTGATGAAGAATACATAAATTGTGGTTTCGGTTTTTTAAAGTTTACACTATCAGAAATTACTGCGAATAAAATTTTTCTGTTCTGAACTGTATTGCCTGCATCTACTATCTTACATAAATTAGGATAATTTGTTTGAAACTGATACATCATTGCTATATATCCATCATAGGTTGGATATGTATCCCAGCCTCGTATTTCTTCTATATTATCACTCATCTTTACCGAATATAAACTCGACGGATGCTTTAATACTTCAAATGGCAGGTTATATTCAAGAAATTTCTGGAATTCCTCTTTATTTGCGTATGCAAAAACCTCATAACCAATTATAAATGATTTCACATTGTCAATACTTATTACTTTACTTAGATTGTTGATAACATCACTTGAATTACTTATAAATCTAAAGTAAATTTCCCCTTTTGAATTTAATTCAGAATATATAATGTCTTTTTGAGAATTATAATCCTTCAATTCCTGTGAATTTGTATTTGTTACTCCCATTAAAAAAATAATTATCGCCAAAAGTATTTTATACATATTATATTATTAATTTTATGTAAAATACTAATAAATTACCTTTTTTTTTATTCAATAATGATATCTCTTTAAAACCTAAGAATAAGAATTTTCTTATTTTTTGAAATCTAATAAACATTACAATTTCAGTTGTAATCCTTTCATTTTAATTCCATTTGTCTTGTGCGTGTGAAATATTTTTCAGCAAAACGATTCAAGGTATAAAAATAAATTATTCCGATACAATACTTTCTGTTAGAGCAAATGAAAATCATTAATAATAAATTATTTCTCTATAACATTCATCAATCAAATAAACGAAAAGGATATATTATAAAATATTCTTTCAATCTCGGCAAAAAAGAATTACACAAGTATGTGCGTATTGCGTACGCCCCCTGCACATAACAAAAAATTGAATCACACAAGTAGGGGCGTACTGCGTACGCCCCCTCCCACGAAATGCGAAATCTAATTACATTACCCAAATGTAGGGGCGTATGCAATACGCCCCTACAGATGAAAGAAAAAAAGAATTACACAAGTAGGGGCGTACAGCGTACGCCCCTTGCACGAGATGCAAAATCTAATTACATTACCAAATATAAGGGCGTATGCGATACGCCCCCTCCCACGAGATGCGAAATCTAATTACATTACCCAAATGTAAGGGCGTATGCAATACGCCCCTACGTACGACAGAAAAAAGAATTACACAAGTAGGGGCGTACTGCGTACGCCCCCTGCACATAACAAAAATCGAATTACACAAGTATGTGCGTACAGCGTACGCCCCCTCCCCGAGATGTGAAATCTAATTACACTACCAAATATAAGGGCGTATGCAATACGCCCCTACAGATGAAAGAAAAAAGAATTACGTAAATATATGTGCGTATAGCGTACGCCCCCCACGAGATGCAAAATCTAATTACACTACCAAATATAAGGGCGTATGCGATACGCCCCTACAGATGAAAGAAAAAAAGAATTACACAAGTAGGGGCGTACAGCGTACGCCCCTTGCACATAACAAAAATCGAATTACACCAGTATGTGCGTACAGCATACGCCCCGCAAATATGTAAAATCATACGCCCCGCAAATACGCCATACGCCCTGCAAATATGCAAAATCCTGCGCTCGCAAATATGTAAAATCATACGCCCGCAAATATGTAAAATCCTGCGCCCTGCAAATATGCAAAGCGTACCTACCTATACGAAATACGTACACACTGAAACACATAATGTATAAACTATTACTCATATTTTATATACTTAAAGCTCGTTATACAATTGCATTAAATATAGCAAGAATTAAGCCCCCAGAAAGATAACATATTATTAATAAAAATAGATTTTGTGTTTACTAATTGCAACAATGTATTAACTTTAAAATTATTTTAGATTTAAGTATTTTGCTTAATTCAAAAAGAATATCTAAATAGATTTATAAATGAAAAAAGATTCTAAAAATATAGGTAAAATTGCACAGGTAATTGGACCTGTTGTTGATGTAGATTTTTCTGAAGGACATCTTCCTTCTATCAATAATGCATTGCATATCAAAAGAATTAATATCGAAGGAAAAGAAGATATACTTGTAACTGAGGTTCAATTGCATCTTGGTGAGAACAGGGTTAGGTCTGTGGCGATGGATTCCACCGATGGTTTAGAAAGAGGTATGGAAGTAATTGATACAGGACAACCTATTATGGTACCTGTTGGAAAAGAATTGTTAGGAAGATTAATTAATATCACGGGAAATCCAATCGATGGGAAAGGTGAAATCAAAACAAACACTTATTATCCAATCCATAGACCAGCTCCAAAATTTGAGGACTTATCAACAAAAAGAGAAATGTTTGAAACTGGAATTAAAGTTATTGATTTATTAGAACCATATACTAAAGGTGGAAAGACAGGCTTGTTTGGTGGGGCTGGAGTAGGAAAGACTGTTATTATTCAGGAGTTAATTCACAATATTGCAAAACATCATGGTGGCTATTCAGTTTTTGGTGGTGTTGGTGAAAGAACTCGTGAAGGGAATGATTTATATCTTGAAATGACTGAATCTGGTGTTATTAACAACACAACACTCGTTTTTGGTCAAATGAACGAACCTCCCGGAGCAAGGCAAAGGGTAGGACTAACAGCTTTGACTGTTGCAGAATATTTTAGAGACGAACTTGGAAAAGATGTGCTATTATTTATAGATAATATATTCCGTTTTGTACAGGCAGGTTCAGAAGTATCAGCTCTGCTTGGCAGAATGCCCTCCGCTGTGGGTTATCAACCAACTCTTGCAACTGAAATGGGCGCTCTGCAGGAAAGAATTACTTCTACTAAAAAAGGATCAATTACTTCTATTCAGGCAATTTATGTACCCGCTGATGATTACACAGACCCTGCACCTGCAACTACTTTTGCACACCTTGATGCAACAACTGAATTATCAAGAAAAATAGCAGAGCTTGGTATATATCCTGCAGTAGATCCTCTCACTTCAACATCAAGAATCCTTGACCCGCTTGTTTTAGGAGAAGAACATTATAATGTAGCACAGGAAGTAAAAAGAATATTACAAGCATATAAAGATTTACAGGATATCATAAATATACTCGGTATTGATGAACTTTCTGATGAAGATAAAACTATAGTTGCAAGAGCTCGCCGTTTGCAAAGATTTCTCTCTCAACCGTTTCATGTTGCTGAACAATTTACGAATATCCCTGGTAAATATGTGAAACTTGAAGATACTATAAAAGGTTTTAAAGCAATCATAAATGGCGAATATGACGATTTACCTGAGGCAGCTTTTCATATGGTTGGAACTATAGAGGAAGCTGTCGAAAAAGCTGATAGATTGCGGAAAGCAGCAAATTAATTTTATTTATATTGGAAAAGATTATATATCTTGAAATAATTGCTCCAGGAAAAGTATTTTATAAAGGAAATGTTCTCTCTGTTACTGTTCCCGGTAAATTAGGTGAGTTTCAAGTTCTTTACAATCATGCAACTCTTGTTTCTACATTAGGTTTTGGAAGACTCAAAATAGAAAAAGAAACAGGTGAAAAAGAACATTACTTTGCAAACGGTGGTGTTGTTGAAGTAAAAAATAATAAAGTTGTAATTTTAGCAGAAGAAATAATTAATGTTACCGATATTGATAAAAAACAGGTAGAAAATGAATTGTCCGTTTTAGAGAAAAAACTTATTGAGAAAAAAATTAATAAAGATGAAATTTTGGATAAGATGGAGATATTAAGAGCAAAATTAAGATTATCTGGAGAAGTAACTTGAATAAAGTAATAATTTTAGGTAATTTTCATGGAATTGGGGATGTAGCTCAGGGGTAGAGCACCTGCCTTTTAAGCAGGGAGTCGAAGGTTCGATTCCTTCCATCCTCACAAGTAATCAATAAAGGGGGTTATCTAACCATACTTCTCAATATATAACTTAAAAATTTTACTAATAAGTAAAATATTATAATAAATAATATATAATTTAATATTATTCTTTTTATGTTTTCAGAGATTTTGTAAGTAAATAAATAACCTGTCCATTTACATTTTCTACAGTGATATTCTTTAAAACCTATTAACTTTGAATATTTTTGAATTATTGTTGTGGGTTTTACTCTATCGAGTGAAAATTGAGTTTTACAATTGGGACAATTTGCAAAATATATATTTTTTTTCCTTAATATTTTTAGGTCTAACAACTTTTTTTAATTCTATAAGTTAATAAAAAACAATTTTAAAAAAACTGTCTATATATTTCCCTTAATTTTTTTGTGTAGTGATTTTCGGGGTCTTCTGTTTCTTTTCTCTGAATTTCTTTCTTTATTGTTTCTGTATCTTCTTTAAATGCTTTTTCTATTATATTTATTTTATAATTTAGTATATATGGATTCAAATATTTGTACTCATATTTAGAAATAATATCTGAAAATTTTTCCTCATTTTTCACGAATAACATTGATTGTAAATCAAAGTAAATCAATTTCCAGTTATCTGGATTTTCAGAAAGATACGATGTTATTGTTTCTTTCATTTCCCTGACGCCATCAGGAGTGCTCATAGTTGCTCTAAAAATAATAAAATAGTCAAAATTATATTTATTCATCAATCTTAGAAAACCAGGTTTTTTATTAGCTATATCTTTAAAATTATAATAAATTGTATCGTTAAGATTTCTTGAATCTATAAAATCTTTTCTCCCCTGGAAATTATGCAAAAAGAATCCACCATAATCAAGTATATTGAACGGTCTCTCTCCTATTTCTGCTATGTTATTCTCTTTCATAAATTTAAACATTTTTACCGGAAAAGTAGGTTCATAAATTCCCATCCCAAAATCAGAATTGAAACCTATTATTCTGAATATTGTATTATTTGGTGTCAGAAAAATAAATATTAGCAGAACGCAGGAAATTAAAATTCCTGAAATGTTAAATTTCCTTTCGAATATAGAATTTACTCGTTCACGCTTTAATGCATCAAGAGATAAGGCAAAGAAAGTAAAAGCCACAAGTTCAAAGTCAACTATAAATCTTACAGCTCGAAAAGAGTAGAAAACAAATGCTGTGTAAATTAAAATCGGAAAATAATCTTTCCTTTTAAAAGAAAATCTTATTACTAAAATACCAGCAATAACAAAAAAAATGTATATGAGATTGAAAAGTTTCCCCATAAATATTTCATTAAAGGGGGAGTACCACTCATAAATCTCACTTAACATTTTCATTTGTGTATGCTCATATGAATATAAATATGTATTATATCCATGTGGATTTATAAAGAGTGCCAGCAAAGATAGAATAAATACAAGTAATAAAGTAATAAAATAGTTTTTCTTCGAAGAAATGAACTTTTTGCAATTTAAGTATTCTGATACAAGATATAGAAAAATTATCAATATCCCTGCTAATACCCCCATATGTAAATTAGCCCAGAAAACTATAATCAACGGTATGAAGTAAAGAATATTTTTAGATGCATTAAAATATTTTACATTTATAAAAATATAAATTAACAGGACAAGGAATAAATATGTGAACATATGTGGTTTAATCCCGAGTCTGTATTTTATCCCGAGAGCAAGTAATGTAAGCAGAGTAATTGAAAATGGGACTGAAAAGTCAAATTTTTTTAGTAAGATAAAAAGCAGAGCAAAAATAATTAATATTATTATCCCATTAAAAACATATAAAGCATTAAAACCAAAAGTATTATAAATTAAGTATATTATAACATCCCACCCCCATTCAAAAGGAATCCACTTTTCACCAAAAGTTGCAAAGCTAAAAACATCGGTAGATGGTATATATTTATTTTCAATTATGAATCTACCAGTCTCAATATGCCAGAACAGGTCATCTTCTCCATTGAGTTTTGTTAGTGAAAGCAAAATTATGAAGACCCCGAATAGTACTATAGGAATTATATTTATTGCTGCTTTGCTTTTCTTTTCAACCTGTTTTGCCATAACTTGAGAATTTTATTTGATTAATTTTTTAATTATATATTTTTAATGCAAGGTAAATTTTTAAATCAATTTATGAAATGTTCAAATTTTAAAAATTTTAACTGAAAATCTATAAATGGAAAATAAGAAATTTAATCGTTAAATATTTTAGGGAATTTGTGAATATAACAGGTTTATAATATTTTATTTTGGATTTTATTTTAATAAAATTGTATTTATTATTTTAACATTAATTTAAAGAGAGATTTCTGTTTATGAAATCTTAATTTTATGGTTTTACAACATAGTCAATACAGAAAAAGTGTAGCGGGAGTTTTAGGACTTATTGGTTTAATATTAGTATGTATAACTATTGTTTTTATTGGAATAGCTCTGATTTTTGATTTTCTTCCTGTATTTCCTGAATTAAATTTCCTTTATGGTATAATAATTTTATCTGTTTTACTTATTATATCTCTAATATTATTATTAACGGAATCAAAACAAATTTCAAGATTAACAAAAGAATATCATATAAATCTTACAAAATCTTTTGAGAGTATTACATCTCTTACTCAAAGACTGGAAGAACTCATTGTATACGAAATCAGTAATGGAGAGATATATATATCAAAGGATATAGTATTTGGTTATAATTCCTCTGAATTTAAATCTTATCCTAAGTTATTTTCAAATATTGTAATGGATGAAGATAAAATACATTACAATAAAGCTGTAGATGAATGGCTTTCGAGTTCCAGAGACCAGATTTTTAAAATTGAATATAGAATAAAAGAAAAGAGCGGAAATATACTCTGGGTTGAAGAGCACATTAAATACTGGCAGGACGGTTCAGGTAATGATAGGTATACAGGATTGATATTGAATATCAACGATAGAAAACAGGTAGAACTGAAACTTCAGGAAGCAAAAGAGAACGCTGAAGAAGTTAGTAGATTAAAATCAAAATTAATGCAAAATTTAAACTTTGAACTCAGGACACCTCTTGCCAACATACTTGGACTAACAGAAATACTTCGTGATGAGATTAAAGATGAAAACACACTTGATAAAATTAATCAAATAAACAGAGAAGGAAACAGATTAATTCATACTATCAATTCTATAATTAATTTATCACTACTTGATTCAACCAGGTATAAAATAACGACACAATACATATTAATAAATCCGATAATTAAAGACATTTTAAAAGATTATAAATCAACTGCTGAACAAAGAGGCTTATATTTGAAATTTGACTGTGCAGAAGATGTTTTTGCTCTTGTGGATATTAAATTATTCAGAAACATAATTAATAATTTGATTGATAATTCAATTAAATTTACTCTTGAGGGTGGTATTACAATAAATGCTTATAATGAAACGGAAAATGATAAACAAATTTGTGTTATTAAGATCAAAGATACTGGTATCGGGATTTCAAAAGAAAAAAGAGATTTTATATTTCAGGAGTTTACAAAGGTTTATGATGAAAATAGTACTGAATACCATGGCTCGGGTTTAGGGTTAGCAGTAGCCAAAAGGATGGTTGAAGCACTTAATGGTGAGATTTCTGTTGATAGTACTTTAAGTGTAGGGTCGGTTTTTATAGTTAAATTACCTGCTCATAAATTGGAAATTACAGAAAAAGGACATCTTCAATCAACTGAAACAATGTCACAATTTGCCAAAGCCACAGGTGAAATTCCAAGAGTTTTGCTCGTTGAGGATAATACAACAAATAAAGTTATTACTTTTTTATTCTTAAAAGGTTTTTGTCATTTAGACCATGCACCAAATGGTATTGAGGCGATAAAATTAGCAAAACAGAATAAATATGATTTAATCTTAATGGATATAAATCTTGGTGCCGGTTTAAATGGAATTGAAACAACATCAAAGATAAGACAGTTAAATAATTATGAAAATGTTCCTTTTATTGCTGTTACCGGTTATGCAATGCCTGGTGATGAAGAAAAGTTATTGAATTTAGGATTTAATTACTATTTGGCAAAACCATTTAAGAAAGAACAACTTTTAAATATTGTTAAATCTGCTTTAAATATTAAATAGGAATTGGCAGCAAAACAAATTAAATTAAACGCAATTGATTTTGAAAATGTTGTTGCTATAATTAACAGTTTGGATCATGCTATGGTATATATTAATAGTGATTTTAAGGTCGTATTGGTCAATGACAAAGCGAGAGAGTTAATTAAGAGTTTTAAAAAAAGGGAACCTATCGATGTTAATACTGACTTCTTTGATTATTTCAGTAAAGATGAAATAAAGAGAATAAAATCCATACTCTTAAAAATATCGCGGAAAGAAAGCTATTCTGAAATTTCAAACTTTACTGATGATAACAGTAAAACTATAACAAAGAAAATTATTTATTCTCCCGTTATTAATGAAATGAATCAGGTTATTGGATTTACTTATCAGATTTATGATTTGAATAATTCAGGTAATAACGATAAATATAAATTAATTACAAAGGTTGGTAGAATTGGTTATTGGTATTATAAGCCAAATACTGATGAATTTTATTTAAGTGATAGTTTGGTTGAATTAATGAATTTGAAGGAAAATGAGATACCAAGAAAATTAGAAGATTGGTTGAATTATCTTGATAATGGAAGTAAAGTTGCATTTCTTGAGTTTATCTCAAATGTTCTGAAAAATCCAAATAAAATTTTTGAAGTAGATATCACACTCTCCTTTATTTCAGATTCAACTGAAAATCTTTGTGTAAGAGGTTATTTCCCTTCGAACCCTGGTAACAATGGTCTTAAAATACTTGGTTCGATGATTGATGTTTCGACAAGAAAGAAAAATATTTCTACACTTAATACAGCATTAGAAAGATATCGGAACATTTTTGATAATTCTTCTGAATTATATATTATTATCGGTACGGACAGGAAGGTTAAGGCATTCAATAAATTGGCATCTTATCATATTAACAAGTATCTTAAAAAAGAATTAAGTGTAGATAAAGACATAAGTGAGTTTTTCCTCGATGTAGAGAAGAAAGATTTTTTAGATGCAATTAAGACAGCATTTACAGGGCAAACAACTATAATTGAAAGAAAGTATACAAATGGTGCTGATGATATCTGGTATGAATTTAGATTTATACCTTTAAAAGATAAATCAGAAAAGTATAAAGAGATTTTTATAGAAGCTTATGATATTACAAAAAGAAAATTAGATGAAGAAAAATTAAGAGAGAGTGAAGCAAGGCTTAATAATTATTCTTTTGAACTTGAGCAAATAAATAAGAGAAAAGATAAATTCTTTTCTCTTGTTGCTCATGACTTACGAAGTCCCTTTACTGGTTTGCTTGGTTTAGCGGAAGTATTAAATTCAACTATTGATACTATGTCTGTTGAAGATATTAGAGAGGTTGCGAAACAAATCCATATGAGTGCGAAACAGATATATAATCTACTTGAAAATTTACTTGAATGGTCACGCTTGCAGAGAGGTGTTACAAAGTATTTCAAGGTTGATATACCGGTAAGAAATCTTGTTGATAAAATTATTAATCTTTATAATAATAATGCTGCACAAAAAAATATTACAATACAGTCAAGGATTCCGCCGGAAACCATTATAAAAGCAGATATGAATATGTTTGAACTTGTGATTAGAAATTTAATTTCTAATGCAGTTAAGTTTACAAAACATGGGGGTAGTGTAACTATTGAATATGAGAGGACAGATGATTATGATAATATTATAGTAAAAGATACAGGTGTAGGGTTAAGTCAGGAAAATGTGGACAAACTTTTTGAAATAGATAGAGATTATGTAACTAAAGGTACAGGTGGAGAAACAGGTACAGGTCTTGGTCTAATTTTATGTAAAGAGCACCTTGATAAAAATGGTGGTAAAATTTCCGCTACAAGTATAAAAGGTAAAGGATCCACTTTTATTGTTTCCTTTCCGAGATTATAAAATTTTTGGGCTGTATCAAATCTAATCAGGAGATACCAATAATTCTGGTCTATATTCAAAGTGCATTGTATCGTAATGATACCACTTTCCTCCCCAGATAAAGCCAAATCTTTCAAATATTTCTACTATTTCAAGAGGTATTCTGTTTTTATAAGTTATTTTCTTATCCCATTGCCAGTAATCAGAATATTCAGTGTTTATATCAATAGCGATACCAAAACTGTGAGCACTTAACCTGTTTGTTCCTGCAATATTTCGCCAATAAAAAGTACCTGCTGTTTTAGTAACAAATTTTTTTAGATTTTCCGGGAGTTTATCAAGTTCATTTGAAACTGCTTTTAATTGTGCATCAACATCATTTATACTTGTTATTGTGACAGTAGCTCTGGTTGATTTTGGCATCCAGGAAATGGATACGAGATGTTTCTTTACCTCTGAAGCAGTACTACCGTACATTTTCTTAAAGAATGGTTCATAGCGAATTCTCCCAGGATCAAAATTTTCTTCAGGAATTTTATAATCTTTTCCCATTGTATATTCCTGAGACATCATATCTTCTAAATCAGGGTCTTCCAGCATTTCTTCAAAAGTTTTCTCTCTTCCATCATCGTAAATCATTCTTGTTCCATCTTTAAAGTAAAGGTTATTATTGTCTACAGAATCAATAAAATCAGGATATGCTTTTTTCAATTTTTTTAATCCGTCTGGTATATCTGATTTTTTGTTCGAGTCCTTTTTAAATTCTTTCGTAGAAATGTTTTGGAGCTGCTCTTTAGTATCACTATTAGACTTATCCTTTCCCTCAGAGTTATCTTTACATTCAAATGCAAATATAAACGCAAGTAAGAGAATAAAGGAAATCAAAAATCTATTTTTGTAAATCATATTAAGTATTATTTATTTTCATTATAATTATATTTTAAATGAAATTAAATTCAATTGGTTAGAAAAGAATTTATTATCATAATTATTTGTTTCTATATTTGATGAAAAAAGGATTAATGACATTTTTTATTTTATTGATTTTATTCAGAAGTTCATTTTCTCAAAGCCAAAACACTGGTGCAGAATATTTAAGCTGGTCTCTATTACAATTAGTTCCTTCTCCTATTTTTGTAGATGATAGAAATGAGAACAATTCTAAGACAAAGTTCGGTTTAAGATGGAATATTATCCCTGTTAACTTTTCTTTTACTGCAAATAAGTATGTCTCGCGGTTGCAATTTTTCAAAATTAATCCTGTAAGAAGATTCACCGGGTCAGTTGAAATATTTTTGCAACCTGAGTTAATCACGGGTGAATTTGATTACTCCAATTTGAAAAAATTTAGCCTCAGTGCTGGTAGCAGAATTTTGATTCCTGTTATAAGGAAAGGAGAGGATGTAGCAATATCATTAGGTGGAAAATATTCATTGAGGAAAACAAAAGATAATGCTACAGAAAATAGTTACGGAATAGAAACAGGAATATATTTCTTTGGTGGTATTATTGGGTTTCAGTATACAAAAAATTTCAATTCTGAATCAAAATTTAATTTTGGATTATATTTTAAATATTACTAATGAAAAAGATTTTTATTATAATATTATTTTTTACATCGGTAATTATTTTTTCTTCCTGTGGACGGAGTAGAATTCTTACTTATAATTTATGGAGAACTATTACGGAGTCACCAGAGGTAGTAATTAACAAAATTGAAAACCCTGTGAAAGATAGTGTGCGACTCGCTGTTTTATGGGCAGGGCATTCTACTGTGCTTCTTCAGATGTATGATAAAGTAATATTGTTTGACCCATTTTTCGAAAATCACTTCGCTCTGGTTTTTACGAGAAAACTTGAAACTGGTCTACTTTATGAAAATTTGCGTAAACTTGATTTAATTGTTATTACACATTCTCATTTTGACCATTTGAGTTTTTATTCTCTTGAAGAGTTGGAAGAAAATTTCCCCCATACTGACTTAATATTCCCTGTGGGGGTTGAAGAATTTATGCCGAATTTTGATTTTAATATGCACAGAATTGACACTGCTGGTGTTTTTTCTGGAAACTATTTCGGGAAGACCAGTTTAATAAAAGGAATAAAAATAACCCCCGTTTACGCTGTACATACCGGTGGTAGATATGCAATTGACTCTTATCTCTGGCGTTTACAGGGACATTCAGGTTTTATTCTTGAGTATAAAGATATTTGTGTTTATTTCGCTGGTGATACAGGGTATGATGAGAATGCATTCAAAAAAATTGGAGAAAAATTTAATATTGAGCTCGCTTTAATACCTATAGGTCCTTGCAGGGATTGTGAGGAAAAGGGATTTTTGTATCATACTTCTGTGATGGAGGCTGTAAAATTGTTTCAGGATATTAAAGCCAAGAAAATGATTCCTATTCATTATGGTGCTATTGAATATATGAATGACCCTAATGTGCCTATGTATGTTTTAGAACAACTTATTAATAAAAGTGATAGTCTAAATTATTTAAAAGACAGAATATTTATTTTGAAAGAAGGGGAACAGATAATATTCTAATTTTATTCTACAATCTGTTTAAAGTATTCTAATGTTCTCTTTAAGCCTTCCAATCTGGAGATTTTAGGTTCCCAGTTTAAAATTTTTTTTGCTTTTGTTATATCGGGTTCTCTTACTTTTGGGTCGTCTTCTGGTAGTGGTTTGTAAACTATTTTTGATTTTGAATTACATAATTTAATTATTTCTTCTGCAAACTGATTCAATGTTATCATTTCTGGATATCCTAAATTAATTGGATATACATAATCACTCAACATTAATTTATAAATTCCCTCAGCCATATCATCTATATAACAAAAAGATCTGTATTGTTTTCCGTCTCCGAAAACAGTTACATTTTCATTTTTTAATGCCTGGACCATAAAAGTTGGTAATGCACGACCATCATCAATTCTCATTCTTGGTCCAAAAGTATTGAATATTCTTGCAATTCTTACTTCTAATTTATGAAAATTATGATATGCCATCGTTATCGCTTCCATAAATCTTTTTGCTTCATCATAAACACCTCTTGGTCCAATAGGATTAACATTTCCCCAGTATTCTTCTGTTTGTGGATTAACAAGTGGGTCCCCATAAATTTCTGATGTTGAAGCAATTAAAAAAACAGACTTCTTTTCTTTTGCAAGTCCTAATAAATTATGAGTACCAAGAGAACCAACCTTTAAGGTGTGTATTGGCATTTTCATATAATCAATTGGACTTGCGGGAGAGGCAAAATGTAAAATATAATCAAGTCTGCCAGGTATGTGTACAAATTTTGTTACATCATAGAAATAAAATTCAAACTCTTTTAAAGGAAATAAATGTTCTATATTTTTTAAAGACCCTGTTTTCAAATTATCCATTGCAATAACATAATAACCTTCTTTTATTAATTTATCGCATAAATGCGAACCAATAAAACCCGCTCCACCTGTGATTAATACTCTTTTCTGTTCTGACATAATAAATTTATTTTAATAATACAAATTTATTATTCTATAATCATATTTAAAGGAAAAAAGATAAGAAAATTCTGTATTGAATTTCTTATTTAATTTTAATATAATTGCTAATAGCAAGTATATTAAAAAGGAGAATTATATGCCAATTTTTGAATATAAATGTAAAGACTGTAACACAGTTTTTGAAGTATTTCACAAAGTAAAGGAAAATAAGGACGATGTTTTTTGTCCAAAGTGTAAGTCGAAGAATTATGTTAAATTAATTTCAACTTTTTCTTCATTTGGCTCTGAAAGTGACACTGATTTTGGGAGTTCGTGTTCTTCTGGTTCCTGTAATACAGATTTTGGCGGTGGGTGTCCAGGTGGTATTTGTGGTCTAAATTAAGAGAAAATTTAAGTAAAATAAAAAAAAGGCTACAATTATATTTGTAGCCTTTTTTGTTTTAAATTCTAATATTTATTTTATCTTAGATTTTCTTCTTGCTTCATATACAGCCATTGCTGTTATTTTGACTATATCATCAACATCTGATTCCTGAGCAAGTAAGTATACTGGTTTTTTAATTCCCATCAGTACTGGTCCAAACGCATTTGCTTCACCAAGTGTAGTTAAGAGTTTATAAGCAATATTCGCAGAAGTTAAGTCTGGACAAATTAAAAGATTAGCTTCTTCTTTTAATTTGCTAAAAGGATATAAAGTTTTAATAACATCCGGTTTTAAGGCTGTATCGGCGAATAATTCCCCATCAATTATCAAATCAGGTTTTTTGGATTTTACAATCTCAACTGCTTTTCTTACTTTTTCTGTTAAGCGATGTCGAGTACTACCGAAGTTACTAAATGATAGCATTGCTACCTTTGGTTCATCTTCAAAATTCTTTACAGTTTCGGCTGATAATATGGCTATTTCTGCGAGAGTTTCTGCATCAGGGTCTATGTTTATTGTTGCATCTGCTATATAAATCGTTTTCTTTTTGAATATCAGCATATATAGCCCTGCAATACTATGAACATTATCCTCTTTACCTATAATTTGTAAAGCAGGTCTAACTGTATGGGGATATGGTTTTGTTAAACCAGAGATTAAACCATCTGCATCATTCATTCTTACCATAAGCATTCCGTAGATAAGAGGGTCTTTTACACTTCTTCTTGAATCCGGAAAGGACATTCCTTTCCTTGCTCTTAGTTTAAAAAGTTCATCTGCATATTCTTCACATTTTGAACAGGTTGATGGATGTCTGATTTCTACTGCATCTAAATCAAAATTTAAACCCAGTTCTTTTACTTTTTCTTCAATATTTTCCTTTATGCCAATTAATATGGGCTTAGCTATTTTCTCATCTAATATTATTTGTGTAGCTCTTAATATTTTTACCTCTTCTCCTTCCGGGAATACAATTCTCTTCGGTTCTGCTTGTGCTTTATGCACAAAGAATCTAACAACCTTTCTTGACCTACCAAGCCTTGATTCAAGGTAATCACGATACTCTTCAAAATCTTTAATAGGTTTCCTTGCAACTCCTGAATCCATTGCTGCTTTTGCTACTGCTGATGCTTCCCAGAGCAACACTCTTGGGTCAAATGGTTTAGGTATGATATATTCTCTTCCAAATTCAATTCTTTTATCTCCATAGGCACGAATAACAGAATCCGGAACATCCTCTTTTGCTAAATTAGCCAATGCATAGGAAGCAGCAATTTTCATTTCATCATTTATTGTAGTTGCCATAACATCAAGAGCGCCTCTAAATATAAATGGGAATCCTAAAACATTATTTACTTGATTCGGATAGTCTGATCTACCTGTAGCCATAATAACATCACTTCTTGCATCCAGAGCATCAGGGTAGGTGATTTCAGGATTTGGATTAGCCATTGCAAAGATGATTGGATTATCTGCCATTGTTTTAACCATTTCCTTTGATAATATATTTGCTACTGAAACACCGCAGAAAACATCAGCCCCTTTAATTACTTCTGCTAAAGTTCTTTTATCTGTATCAATAGCAAAATACTCTTTGTATGGGTTCATTCCTTCCTTTCTGCCTTTATACACCACGCCTTTTGTATCAACTAAAATCATATTTTCTTTTTTTACACCAAGACTTTCATACATCTTTGCACAAGCGATACCAGCCGCACCTGCCCCGCTGAATACTACTTTTACATCTTCAATTTTTCTGTTTGTTAATTCAAGAGCATTTAAAAGTGCTGCACCGCTAATTATTGCAGTACCGTGCTGGTCATCGTGGAAAATTGGTATTTTCATCGTTCGCTTTAATTCTTCTTCTATATAGAAACATTCGGGTGCTTTTATATCTTCAAGATTTATTCCCCCAAAGGTAGGTTCAAGTAATTGTACAACTCTTATAACTTCCTCTGGGTCTTCAGAAGCTACTTCAATATCAAATACATCAATATCAGCAAATCTTTTAAAAAGTACTCCTTTCCCCTCCATAACAGGTTTCCCTGCCGCTGCACCTATGTTACCAAGTCCTAGAACAGCAGTACCATTTGAAACTACAGCGACAAGGTTTCCCCTTGCAGTGTATTTAAAAATATCATCAGGATTCTTCACAATTTCTAAACAGGGTTCTGCAACTCCAGGAGTATAAGCAAGAGATAACTCTCTTTGTGTTGTACAGGGCTTTGTAGAGATTACTTCGATTTTTCCAGGCCGCCCCACAGAATGGTAATCTAATGCTTCTTGTTTGCGAATCATTTTTCCTCCATAATTTTTTTGAAATTTTTATTTTTTGAATTAAATAAATATACAATTTTTTTTATTTCAATATCAGTCAGTTTTATTTGACTTAGGTTTTATTTTAATTTTCAGGATATTTTATGTTTTTGGTTAAGATTTTTTGTTTTTTAAATTATATCTTTAAATTCCCTTTAAATAAAAGTTTAATAATTGTAAATTACATAATTAATTTTTTATTTATTTTGTAAGATTATGATAGATTTTACTTTTAAGCCATTTGAAGAAATGACGGCTGATGATTATGCAAAGGTTGGTTTCAAATCGGGGCTTGAGGTTCACCAGCAACTTAATACTGAGAAAAAACTGTTCTGCAGGTGTCCTGCTGGTAAGTATAGTAAGAATTATAATGCTGAAATTCTCCGCCATATGAGACCGACTCTTTCAGAACTTGGTGAATATGACGGTACTGCTCTTATGGAATTTAAGACTAAAAAGAATATAATATACCGTATTCATCACGATTCTGTTTGTACTTATGAGATGGATGATACACCCCCTTTTATGATTAATGAAGAGGCACTTGATAAAGCAATAGCAATAGGAATATTAATGAATTGTAGTATTATTGATGAACTGCATATAGCAAGGAAACAGTATCTTGATGGTAGCATTCCCACTGGTTTTCAAAGGACTGCAATTTTTGGGGTAAATGGTTGGATAAAATATAAAGATAGGAAAATAAATATTATCCAAATTTCTATTGAAGAAGATTCCTGCAGAGAAATTTCTGACATTGGGCATAATAGAATTTATATTACTGATAGACTTGGTATGCCTTTAATAGAAACAGTAACAGCCCCTGAAATGAAAACCCCATTTGAGGTTATGGAAGTGTGTGAAATTTTAAGTGCACTTGTTAGGAGCACTGGTCTGGTTCGCACCGGGGCTGGAGCTGCAAGAGAAGATGTAAATGTTAGTGTTGAAGGTGGTACAAGAATAGAAATTAAAGGGGTGCCGAGTATTAAAAGAATCCCGATTCTTACTTATAATGAAGCGATGAGGCAATGGAATTTATTAAGATTAAGAGAAGAGTTGCATAGAAGAGGAATTACTTCAGATACTTTTAAAGCAAAAGTTGATGATGTTACCAAATGCTTAAAGAAAACAAAATATGAACCAATTAAAAATGCATTAAAAGATGAAATGCGTATAAAGTGTGTGACTTTATGTGGTTTTAAGGATTTATTAAGATGGCAAACACAAACAAACACCTATTTTGCCAAAGAAATTTCAGATAGAGTAAGAGTAATTGCCTGCCTTACAACTTTACCCAATATAATTCATTCTGATAGTGCAAGTGAGACGATTTCTAATTCTGAGTGGCAAACAATAAGGAAAATTGTAGGTTCAGGTAAAGATGATACTCTTGTTATTGTTTGGGGTATTGAAAAGGATGTTGAAACTGGAGCAAATGAAATAATTATCAGGGCGAAAGAAGCAACCATTGGTATTCCTTCAGAAACAAGACAGGCATTAAAAGATGGTACAAATGGCTTTGAAAGAATACTTCCTGGTCCTGATAGAATGTATCCCGATACAGATTTGCCACCAGAAAAAATTACTATTGAACGGGTAAATAGACTAAAAAAGATACTACCTGAACCTATTTGGGAAAGAGAAAAGTGGTACAGGGAGTTAAATTTGCCTTCTGATGTTATAAGACCACTTTCAATATCTAAATATGCCAACCTGTTTAAAAAACTTGTCAGAGAGTTGAATATTGAATCTAAGATTGCAGCAATCGCATTAATTCATTATCCAAAAAGAATAAAGAAAAAGTTAAAAAAGGAATTTGATTTTAATGAAGATGTTCTTCTCAAAATTTTTGAATTATTTAAAAAAGGTATTATTTCCCGTGAAGGAATTTTTTTAGAAATGTTGAATTATGCTCATAATGGAACTTTTAGCTTTAAAAATCCAGAGGAAAAAATTACTGATGAAGAGATATCCGAAATAATTAAAGAGTCTAAAACAGAATTAAAAAATATAAAAATAATTAATCCCGATAAGAAAAATCAAGTTTTAATGAGTGTTATAATGTCTAAACTTAGAGGAAAAGTTGATGGAGCAAAAATATATAAATTAATAACTGAAAAATAATTTATGAAAGATGAGCGATTCTTATAAAGGATACAGAGGCGAAGCATTAGATGTTTTAAAAAACTTTCAGGCGATGGTCTGGAGTGATGTTGAGATTATTACAGATAGTGGCGTATTCAAAGGAATTATTTTACCTCGCTCTGAGACAGCCGATTCTCATCATATCGTACTAAAACTTCGTTCAGGATATAATGTTGGGCTCTCTGCTAATAGAATAAAAGATATAAAAGTAGAAGGAAGAAAAGAAGCCCATTATAAAATACCGGAGAAAGAATTTCCATACGACCCTGCAAAACCTAAAGTCAAATTGCTTGGTACCGGTGGCACTATAGCAAGTAGACTGGACTATAGAACAGGGGCGGTTATACCAGCCTTTACACCTGGGGAATTGTATGGCTCTGTACCTGAACTTGCTGATATATGCAATTTAGAGACAGAAAAGCTTTATGGCGTTTTTAGTGAGAATATGGGTCCTGAACAATGGATCGGAACAGCTCGTGCAATCGGTAGAGAAATTCAAAAAGGTGTTCAGGGAATTGTTGTTGGACATGGCACAGACACTATGCATCACACTGCTGCAGCGTTATCTTTTATGGTTCAAAATTCACCAATTCCAATTGTTATGGTTGGCTCTCAACGGTCAAGTGATAGACCCTCTTCTGATGCTGCTCTTAATTTAATGCATAGTGTAAAAACTGCTGCAGAAAGTGATATTGCTGAAGTTATGGTTTGTATGTTCGGTCCTACTTCTGATGAATATGGTCTTCTGCACCAGGGAACAAGGGTTAGAAAGATGCATTCAAGTTACCGCTCTACTTTCAGAACTATAGGAGATATACCTATTGCTATGGTCAGCAGAGAAAAAATTACCCCGTTGAGAACAGATTACAGAAAAAGAAGAAATGATAAAAATGTAGTTATTAATACTGCTTTTGAAGAAATGGTAAGTATTGTTTATTACTATCCAAATATGAAACCTGATATTATCGATTCTCTGACTGATAATGGATATAAAGGTATTGTAATTGCAGGTACCGGACTCGGGCATGTGAATAAACCATTATACCCTGCTTTAAAACGTGCAAGTGAGAAAGGAATTGCAATTTATATGACTGTTCAAACTTTGTGGGGTTATGTGCAGATGTATGTATACGATACAGGAAGGGATATAATGGATTTAGGAGTTGTTCCTGCTGCCAATATGCTCCCAGAGGTTGCATATATAAAACTTGGCTGGGCACTTGGACAGACAACTGACCTTGAAGAAGTTAAAAAAATTATGCTTACACCAATTGCAAGAGAAATTACAGAGCGAGAACCAAGCAATGGATACCTGATATATCAAGGTGGCTTACCAGAAGTTGAAGAGTTTATTTCTAAATACTGGAAATAATAAAAAATTAACTATATTTATAATTAAATTTATTAATTTATGACAGTTGTAATCACAGGAAAAAACTTAACAATTGAGGATGTTTACAATGTTGCAGTTCTTGGTGAAAAAGTAGAATTACATCCAGAAGCAATCGAAAGGATTAAAAAATGCAGAGGGTTTATTGAGAAAAGAATTCAAGCAAGAGAGATAATGTATGGTGTTAATACTGGTATTGGAGAATTTTCTGAAGTAGTACTTACCGATGATCAGGTAAAAGATTTTCAAAAGTATCTCATCTATAATCATTCTGCTGGAATTGGCAAACCCGCGCCAATTGAGCATGTAAGAGCCGCATTATTATCACGTATTAATGTTCATGCTCTCGGTTACTCTGCTGTTAGATTAGAGATTACTCAGACTTTTGTCGATATGCTGAACAAAGGTGTAACACCGGTGGTATGTGAAAAAGGCAGTGTTGGAGCCTGCGGAGATCTATCTCCTATGAGTCAAATGGCACTGTTGCTGATGGGAGAGGGAGAAGCATTTTATCAGGGTGAAAGAATGCCTGGAAAAGTTGCTTTTGAAAAAGCAGGTATCCCAATTCCTGGTTTGAAAGCAAGAGATGGATTAGGTGCAATTAATGGAAGTAATCTTATAACAGGAATTGCTTGTCTGGAAATTTACGAAGCCGAAAGGCTCTTAAAACAAGCGGAGATTGCCTGTGCTATGACTCTTGAAGCATTGATGGCTAATTTGAAACCTTATGATGTTAGACTTCATAGATTAAGAGGGTTTAATGGCGCAATCACTTCTGCGGAAAATATTAAAAGAGTTATTGAAGGTTCGGATTTACTTGGTAAAGTTAAAGTCAAAGTTCAAGATGCTTATAGTATGCGTTCTTCACCTCAAGTTTTAGGTGCTGCAAGAGATCAGATGAGATGGACTCGAGAACAGGTTGAAATAGAACTTAATGGCGTTGCAGATAATCCGGTTTTTCTCGCTGATGATGAGATAGTCCTTACTGGTGCTAATTTCCAGGGTTCTCCTGTATCTGTTCCGCTTGATATGTTTGGTGCTGCAATTACAATGGTATGTGTTATTTCTGAAAGGAGACTTAACAGGTTACTTAATCCTGCTCTTAGTATTGGATTACCTGCTTTTCTTACCAGAGGAGCCGGTATGTTCTCAGGGTTAATGTTAAGCCAATATACAGCTGATATGCTTATAGTAGAACAGCGTATTTTATCTATGCCTGCTTCTATACAATCCATTCCAGCCGCTGCAGATCAGGAAGATTTTGTAAGTATGGGAATGAATACAGCCTTAAAGACAAGACAAATACTTGATAATGCGTACGGAGTTTTAGCAATTGAATTTATTGCAGCTGCTCAAGCTCTTGATTTCAGAAACTACAATTTTGGTAAGGGAACCAGTGCAGCCCATAAAGCAGTTAGGGAAATAGTTGAGCATCTTGATGTTGATAGACCGTTATATCCTGATCATAATAATATGATGCAAGCGGTAAAAGATTTACATGTATTAAAAGCAGTAGAAAGAGAAATTGGAGAATTGAAAACGTATTAAAGGTTCAGCAATTTTATTATAAAAAAAAACGGGTTTTTAAACCCGTTTTTTTATTTAAATATATTATCAAAAATTATTTTTGAATTATCATCTTTTTTATATCAGAATAATTTCCAGAATTTATTCTATAAAAATAAATTCCCGATGGTAACCCTGAGGAGTTTAATGTATAAGTATAAGTACCAGCTTTTAAGTAAGTATCCACAGGTGTATATAATATTCTACCAAGTACGTCAAAGATTTCGAGTTTTACATAATTATCAATCGGGATATCAAATTTTATTTTTGTTATAGGATTGAAAGGATTCGGATAATTTTGATATAGTTGAAACCTTTTTGGTAATTCTGTTTCAGATTTAGTAATTCTCGTTGGTGATTCGAGATAGTCTACAATCCTGAAGTCATCTATATATATTCCATCCCCAGGCACACCTCCGTCGGTATAATATGTAAATCTGAATTTTAGGTTTGTTTGCCCTATGTATGGTGATAGATTTATTTGTTCATATCTCCAATACATAAATCCTATATATGAAGGCTGACCTGAGAAAGTTTTTGTATATCTTCCGGAAAGATTTACCCATGATGAGCCGCCGTTGGTGCTTATTTGTATTCTTGCATAATCATAGTCTGGTTCGGTAGCATACTTTATTGCGAATTCAAGTCTGGGATTTATTTTTCCTGATAAATTGATTGTCTGATTAAGTGTAAATTGATTATTTGTATTATTAGAAGAATTTCCCCATCTTGAGTCTGCAAAAGATTTATTTCCTGTCCAGGAAGAGATGTATGTTGTATCCCACTGTTTTCCAGTTCCTGATTTTGTCCAGTTTGATGTTCCATTTTCCGCATTATCCTGAAATATTATCTGTATGGCTCCTACTGTTATGTAAAATGTATCTTTTGATGCTACTATTCCATTTTCTTTTACTGTTGCTACAAATTGTATATTATCTCCAGTAGAAGCTGAATTTGTAATTTTGAATTTAAATGGGTTGTTTGTATTGATTTTGGAACTTCTTGCAACGATACTATCATAATTGATTGATGATACAAGGGGAGTTGCATTAGCATAATTGGTAGTTAAATCAACAACAACATTTTTAGATGATTTTGTTAATCCTTTGTTCCTGATTTCGAGTAACAAGTTTAGTGTATCGTTTTTGGTAACATATCCTTTACCGGGTATCTGGAAATTTTTCATCTTTGGATAACTGCCAGCAATCCATGTCAAGTATTTCATCGATGGTAAGAAACCACTGCAAAGTGGTATAATATATGATTGATTTGACCAAAAGCTTGGTCCTCCTATTTCAGGACCATAACAATAAATTCCATTAGAATGTAAGTAGTCACGGGTTGTTCCACTTGAATAATAATTAAGCATTTCTTTTACTGTTCCATAAACATAATCGGTACCTGTTGTTCCAGCAGTCCTGGTTATAAATGGACAGAATTCAGAACTAAAATCTTGATATAAATCATATCTAACTGCAGTATCGCAGTAACTATAAGGATTTAATACTGCGCCAGCAGTAGAGTGTATTGAAAACGCAACTTCGGGCTGTTTTTCTAACACGAAATTTTTTATCGCCTGTGGTTCTGGTTCTGAGAAAGCATAAGGTCCTCTATATGTATCACTGTTAGGATCATTACTGGAACCATTATCATATCCCCATCCATAACTATAATTTCTATTTAAATCTACTCCATATACTCCAGGGCTGTTTACACGCCTATTCTTTCTCCAGTCACCACCTCCATTTGGATTTGTAGTTTGATTATAAACATAACCATCTGGATTTGCTATCGGTACGAAAAATATTTCTCTATTGTTTACAAGATATTGCACTTCAGGATTAGTATTATAATTTTCAAGCAAATACCACATATAATACAGTTGTGCTTCTAATGTTATAGGCTCTCTTGCATGATGCAAACCGTCAAAATATACACCTGGTTCAGTTGCTGACTCGTTTATATCAGGGTTATCGGAAATTTTTACAGCGTAAATTATTCTATTTTCCCAGGTTGTTCCTATATTAATCTTTGCGGTAATTAAGTTTGGAAAAAGATACCTAAGTGTATCAAGTTGTTGTATCATTTCTGAATATTTGTGATATCCTCCCATTGTACCATAAGTATAAGAAGTAATGCCATCAGCCTGCATTAATTGCTTACTCAAGGATAACTCTGCTTCTGTTGGCGGAGGTAGATTGTCAAAATATTCTTTTACATCATCAATCAAGATATCATACCTGAAACTGAGACTCTTTAAAATCTCAATTTGCTTTTGATTCATTACTAATTTAATACCTGTCTTAATGTTCCCATAAAATTCATCGCAGGGAATACCTGCCTTCATAAGTGTTTCAAGGTCAGTGACGGAATTTAAAAAAATTATAACTTCACTCTTTTTATCTTCATTTATTATATTTCCATCACTAATAAATGCTAATGATATTGATACTATTAAACCAAAAATAAATAAATATTTATATTTCATAAGAAGATTTTTATTAATATAAACTAAATATATTTAAATATAAGTTCAATTTAAAATGACTTTTTATTAGTTTTTGTTAATTCTATTATAAATGATTGAAAGTTCACTTTTTGCTGGAACAAATATATTATTTTTGTTATATAAGGTTAGGAAGCATTATCATTAATAAGATTTATTTTATGTTGAGAATTTATACAAATTTTAAAAAGGGAGATTTAAAATGATAAAAAAGTTGATAATATTTTTTTTAATTTTCTCACCACTTGCTATTTATTCTCAGGTTTATCAAAGAGATGATATCATAACTTGTACATTTGAAATTTATAATCAATTAAATACTGAGGATCCATTCAAACCTTTATCTAATAAAGAAATTGATATACTAATTGCAGAGTTTGGAAAAATTTACGGTTTCCCTGATATAGAAAATTTTACTGATGAGAATAGAAAACAGGAGATTAAGGATTCCATAATTTTAATTATCAAAGAATGGAATTATCCTGTCTGGAAATTAATAGCTGGTGATTATTATTTCCCCAAAAATGAGAGAGGGAGTATTATTGATAGAGTTTTTTTCAGTATTGTTCCTGATTTAATTTCCTTAAAAGCATCAGAAAGTCTTCAATATATGTTGTATACCTCTTTTATAAAGAGTTTGCTTATTGAGGATGAAATGAAAGTTATGTTTCCACTAACTGCTAAAACTATTGAAAGAATGGATAGATTAAAAGTTTCGCTTTCTCCTAAAGCCCTCTCTGAGTCTTTCAAGACCGATATGGCAGGGCTGTCAAAAAATTTCCCGGCAATTTTTAAGTTACCTAAATATAGAAATTTTGTGAATAATCATCCCCATCTGCTTTTGTTTTCTGGAGCATCTGATTATTATAAATCTATAATGAATCTTGAACCAATTGATAAGGCTAACTATAAACTATTTTATAATTTGTCCCTTACAAAAAAGTCCTTCGTATATTCAAATTTACATAGTTCATTTTTATTGTTTAATGAATTATGTAAATCATTCAAAGATAAAACTTATGAAGAGATAAATTTAATAAAAGATAAAATCGAAACTGGCGACAGATTTACTTTACTTTTAATGGGTGTTTTTTGTGCAAAAAATAATGATGTTTTTTTTGTTTCTAATAAGGAAATTACTTCCGGAGTTCGTGCAAGTAATGATGCCAGTAATAATATCAAAACAAAAAATGCTAGTAATGTTCCGGTTATCGTTAGTGAACTTGTACAGGAAGAGAGGATTAATGAATTTAAAGATTATATTAATAGGTTCGCTGATATGTATTATGATTGTGTATCTGTAAGAGATACAATTAAGTATCTTATGTATTATAATGAGCCAGTGGATAAACAAATATATTTTGATAAAGTAGTGGAATTTATCGAGTTTGGCTTTAACCCCAAAAATTATAATTCAAATTTTGATTACTACGATGAAGAAACTAAAAAATTTATTGATTTATTGAAATACTATAGAGAGATTGATGAAAATGTTAAAAAGGAAAAATATTTTGCTGCATTGATGAATTCACTCTATGCATACGAGGATGTGAGTGCAATTTACTTAAGTACTGATTCTACTTTTGAAACCTCAAAAAACTTTTTTACAACCGTGAAAATAGTTGGAGAACTAACCAGCGCTGATACAGACGAAGAAATTGCTAAAGTTCTTAATCGATATATATTTTCTTCCATTGATGCTTATTCAAAAAAGGAGCTACCTTTTTCAATTAATATTAATTCCTATCTTGGGTATTATTATGGTAAGGAAGCGGATAAAGTCACAAATCAATGGACTCAGAACAGGGGAGTTTTTGCTCCTATTGGATTAGAATTTTCATTGGGCTTGAATAAGTGGGGAAGTTTGGGTATTTATATTCCGATATTAGACATAGGTGCTGTTATGGATTTTAAATTAAATAATGATAGCACAGAAACTGTTCCAGATATAAGGTTTGAAAATATTATTTCTCCAGGTTTATATCTTGTATATGGAATACCAAAAATTCCATTTACATTAGGAGGCGGTATTCAATATTCTCCACAACTTGGTAAAGTTACTCTTGAGGGAAAAACTATCGAACCAAGAAAATTGAGATGGAATGTTTTTATTGCTTTTGATTTACCACTTTTGAATTTATTTAAAAATGAAAATTAACAAAACCTCTTTTCTTCTTTTCATATTCGCCTGTATCTCAGTATTTGCTCAAAATCCTGAATTGGTGGTTCAAAATGGTCATAGTTCAGGAGCTTTGTTAATGGATGTTTCTTTTGATGGAAGATATTTAATTACAAGTGGGGCTGATATTAATTCCCTTATTGGTAGTGAATTCTCTGATTTGCCATATAAATATTTTGAAAAGACTGACGAGCAGAATGGTTTAATTATTTATGATATTTATTCAGGGAATATTCTCCGCTATTGCCAGAATTCGAAAGGGGGGATAAATTCAATTGCAGCTTCAAATGTTGATTATAAATTTGCAACTGGAGATTATTTTGGCAATATTACTATTTTTGATTTAAGTGGTAATGTTATTTATAGTTTATCAAAAAAAAGTGATAATGCTCTTCCTTTCTGTCTTGTTAATGATATTAAATTTTTCAATGGTGAAAATAAAATTGCTGCCTGCTATTCAGACTCAAGTATTGTTATCTGGGACTTGAGAGGTAAAGAAATCAAAAGAAAATATAAATTACCTTCTGCTATTAAATTAATCGATTTATCATCAAAAAATGATTTTTTAATTTTTGCTTGTGAAAATGGAAACACTGGTATGATTGATTTTGATGAAAATAATATTTCCATTTTAGATAGTACAGAAGGTGAAATTGTTTCTTTAAATATTTCAAACGACGAAAAGTATCTTTATGTATTAAAAATAAATGTTTTTCAAAACGAAGTTCAAATTTGGAATGTTTCTGATTTAAAATTAGAAAAAAAATTTATCATTGACTCTCCAATTTTTACAAGAGGAAAATTTACAAATAATTGTAAAAAATTATTTGCTTCTGTATGGTCAGGTGGTTTAATAGAAATTAATTGTGATAATGGTACGATAGAAAATGATAATATATCTGAATTTAAAAAATTTGTTTATTCAATAGCAATAACACCCGATGATAAAATATGTATATTTTCTATACCTGATGCAAAAAGCATTTCTTTCTTTGATATTGGTAATAAGAAAATTGTAAAAAATATTTCAAATGATTTTAATTGGGTAATATCTGTTAATTTTCTCCCGGATTCTAAATCTTTTATATCAGTTGCAGGTAAAAATTTATTTTGGTGGGATTTAGCTTATTGTAAAATTCAAAATTCTATTAATTTCGATAACGAAGTTTATTCAGCATCCTCTTCTAAGGACGGAACTTACTCTGCGGTTGGTACATCTGCAGGCGATTTATATCTTATTGATAATGCAAAAAGGACTTATTATAAATACAACTTTTCTCAGTCTGCAATATATTCTGTGGATTTCTCCGATGATAATAAAAAACTGGCTTTTGCTTCTGATAAAGTTTATGTTATTGACATAGAAAGTAATAAACTGATTAATTCCTTTCAGTGTAGTAATAGTACAATCAGGGCATTAAAATTTTTTTCTAATACCAGTTCTATTGTTGTTGGTAGTTTTGATAGGACAGCACGAGTTTATAATTACTTGAGTGGTAATTTAGTTAAAGTATTTAAGGAAATTGATGGTGTCGTTATGTCGATTGATGTTAAAAATGATTTAATCTCTATTTATTCTGCAGGTAAAGGTATTTATATTTATAACAGTAATAATTTTAATCTTGAAAAGTTTATTAAATATGATAATTCTTTGATTACCTGTTTAAAATTTATTGATGATAGGATTATTGCATCTGATTGGAATGGTGATATATATTTATTTAGTTCAGAAAATAATTCATATGAAAAAATCTTTAGCAATGATGCTACTATTCTAAAAATAGATATTTCAAACGATAAAAGATTCCTAATTGCTGGGGGGTCCGATGGTAGTATAAAAATATGGGATATTATAAATTTTAAAAAGCTTGCTACTTTTATTTCTGTTGGTGTTAATGATTACCTATCTATAATTCCTGAAAATTATTATACTGTCTCAAAAAACGGTTATAAAGCAATAGCATTCAGGATAGGGGATAAAGCTTATTCATTTGAACAATTTGATTTGATATTTAACAGACCAGATTTAGTATATGAAAGGATTGGAATATTAAGTAAAGAAGAAATTGAAATGTACAGGAAAGCATACGAAAAAAGATTGAAAAAATCAGGATTCATTGATTTAAAGCCACAGAATATAAAAAGTATTCCTCAAATTAAAATAACCAATGAAAATATAACTCCAATCTGCGAAAGCGATATTTTTAATCTTGAATTCTATGCTATTGATAGTAATTTCTCACTAAAGGAAATTTCTGTTTCGGTTAATAATGTTCCATATAAGAAAATCGTTCTCGATTCTGAAGATAAGAAACTCAAGCAATTCAGGACTAAAATTCCTGTAGAACTTTCATCTGGAAGAAATAAAATAGAAGTTTATTGTGTTAATGAAAAAGCAATAGAATCATTAAAAGAAACTATAGTAATATATTCAACAAAAGAAATAAAACCTGACCTATATATTATTTCTGTGGGTGTTTCAAATTATCTTGATAACAGTAGAAAACTTGACTATGCTTCAAAAGATGCAAAAGATATATCAGAATTATTTTCATCTGACAAATTTAAAAATAAATTTAATAATGTTAATGTTATTACACTGTTAGACTCACAGGTAACGAAAGAAAATATTTTATCTTTGAAAAAAGTTCTTTTAAATACAAAAGTAAATGATGTGGTTATTGTCTTTTTTGCTGGTCACGGTTTACTTGACAAAAACGGGAATTATTATTTTGGGACCTACAATATAAATTTTGAAAATCCAGCAATGAATGGTATAAATTTTGATGAAATAGAATCTTTATTTGATGGTATAAAGGCACGAATAAAATTACTCTTTATGGACTCCTGTCATTCAGGAGATTTAGATGAAGATGAATATAAAAGTTTTAGTGATTTGAAAAATAAATCGGATACTACAGGATTCAATCTTGTTGTTCAAAGAAGTATAAGAGGTGATGAAATAACATCTGAAAATATAAATAAAGAAAAGAGTAAATCTGTTTATGAGTTTATGAAGGAGATATTTAACGATATTTCAAGATCCACTGGAACAGTGGTAATTTCTGCTGCAAGCGGTTTATCTTATGCACTTGAATCACCGGAATTAAAAAATGGAGTTTTCACATATTCAATAATAAAAGGAATTAAATATTTAGAAGCCGATTTAAATAGAGATAAAAAAATTTTTGTAAATGAATTAAAAGAATACATAATTGAAAATGTAAAAAAATTGACTCATAATGGGCAAAAACCAACAGTAAGAAAAGAAAATATGGATTATGATTACCAGATTTGGTAGAATATTAATTTTAATGTTGATTATATTTCTCTCTATTTCCTGCAATTATGCACAGGAGAAGCGTGGTCTGATTATTGCTATTTCTAAATATAAAGATAATAATTGGAGGGAAATACATTCCTGTAACGATGTACCATTAATAAAAAATATTTTATTATCACAGGGTTTTAAAGAAAATAATATTAAAGTTTTAGAGGATTCCCTTGCAACAAAGAAAGGAATTATAAATTCATTAGAAAATTTATTAATTGAGTCTGGTGAGGGTGATGTTGTTGTAATTCACTTCTCTGGACATGGGCAGAGAATTTATGATGATAACGGTGATGAAAGCGATTTTGCCGATGAAGCTTTAATACCTTATGATGCATATCAGCAGTGGTCTGATTTTTATAAAGGTGAAAATCATTTGAGAGATGATGAAATAGGGGAATATTTAATTAAGTTGAGAAAAAAAATTGGTCCTAAAGGAAATATAATTTTTTTTGTTGATGCTTGCTATAGTGGAACTATTGCGAGAAACTCAGAATTTTATAGGGGTATAGATGATATTTTTAGTCCACCTGATTATAAAGAAAAGATTTCAAATTTAATGACGAGTCCAGATAAATCAACTGGTATATTCAAAAGTTCTGAAGCAAATATTGAGGTGGATAATAATTCATTGGCAGGGATTGTTATTTTTACTTCTTCAAGAAATAATGAAAGGAGCAAGGAGGTTACTGATGGTAAAAATTTTTATGGTTCTCTTAGCTATGCATTATCTTTTGCTTTTTCAAGAATAAACGGGAATGAAACATACAGGGAAATTTATGACCGGGTTTATTCTTATATGAAATTTAAAGCACGACTTTCTCAAATCCCTTTAATCGAAGGTAATATTGATAATATTGTATTTTCAGATAAATTATTACCAACTGAACCCTATTTTAAAATTACTGACAAAAACATTTATGGGGAGTATATTGTCAATGGGGGTAGGATGACAGGATTGAGTGATAGTACACTTGTTGGTATTTTTAATGAAGATGTTAAAAATCCTGAATTATCTATACCAATTACAACAGGTTTGATTTATGATGCTGATAATTTTCAGTCTTTAATTAGAATAGCGGATGTTAATAAATTATTTGAATCTGATTTAGGAAAATATCATCTTTTTATTTTGAAAGAGGGGATTATTGCTAAAAAACTTTTTGTTGCATTTGAAAACACAGATGAATCTTTGAAAAATTCAATTGTAAATCGTCTTTCAACTTTAAAATACTTTGAAGAAAACAATCAAAATCCGGATTATATTCTAAGCAATATTAACCCCAATCGTATAGAAATCACGGATTCAATATTCTTATATAGGTCTGGAAATCAACTAAAATTTATAAGTTCTTTTCTTGCTTCTTCCTTTGACTCACCAGAAGAAATTAAAACAAAGTTAAAAAATTTATATAAAAAGGATTTACTCATCGGATTTGATATGAGTAATGAATTTTATAATGTGGAAGTAAAAATAAAAAATATTTCTAAAGGAACAGAAAGCAATCAGGCAGTTCAGGAATCCAATTTTCTTGATACTATAGTAATTAATATAAAAAATACAGGAAAGCGACCGGGTTATATTACTTTATTGAATGTACAACCAGATGATTCAATAAAACAGATCATTCCCAAACCAAATGAAAATCTCAGTCAATATTATATTGAACCAGGTGGAGTTATCGAAAAAAAATTCAAGAATACAAAATTAGGGGAAGATATCTATAAAGTCTTTATTACAAAAGATTATATCGATTTTAGTTATATTTTATATTCAGATATAAATAAGAGAAACGGAAATTTATCTGAAATAGAAATTTTATTTAGTGAAGTTAATGAAGGAGTAAGACCTCGTGGTAATTTAAGTATTGCTGGGGCAACAAAACAAATTCTAATAAATGTAATTCAAGGAAAGTAAATTATTATCGATAGAAAAATAATCCCCAAATTAATTCTTACTTGCTTTTATGTATAATAAAAATTCCAGCAAGAACAGCAAGACCACCAATAATGTCATAGATATTAAATAGTTCTCCTAAAAAGATAAATGAAATAATTGCAGTTACAACTGGTTGTCCCAGTAGGGTTGGAGCAATTATAGAAGCGGGTATATGTCCCTGTACATAATTTAAAATTAACCAGCCAATAACCTGAACAACAATCCCTAAAGCAAGGAAGTTAATCCATGTGAATAAAGGGTAATTCAAGAATGGAAACCTAAAAACCACAACAGCTATTGCAGGTGCAATTAAAGACCCAATCGCCGAATACCAGAAGAAACTTAGAGTATTAAGGTGTTCTCTACCTTTCTGAGTAGCAAGGTAATATGCTCCATAAAAAAAACCCGCCAATAACCCAAGAATAGTTCCTGTACCAAATTCTCTTGCCCGCTGTAAATCCTGCCCTAAAACAAGAATTGTACCCAGAAGAGCAATAAATAACCCAAACCAAAAAAAGAATTTTAATTTTTCTCTAAAAATTATCATTGCACCTAAACCCACCCATATTGGAGCAGTATTTGCCATTAAAGTTGGATTTGTCATTCCACCTATTTGTACTCCAGTTGACCATAAAACAAGGTCTGTTCCAAAGAAGAAACCACCTAATAATGCAAAGATAATACCTTTTCTGTTTGATTCAATCTTTTTCTTTTTAAAATTGATAAAGACTGGAAGAGAAATTACAATCAACGCAAAAAGTATTCTGTAAAATGCTGTAACGCTTCCGGGAGCATTTGCCCATTTCACAAAAATTGCAGAAAAACCGAGTATAATTACTCCTATTATTAATAATATATAAAGTAAAACTTTTGAAGGAGTATTTTTTTGATTTTTCAATATACTTCAGATTTTATTTTATAATTCATAAGTTCATTTTGAATTTTTTTCAGTTTATCTTGTGTTACTGGTAATATTTCTTTTGATGGATAATTTCTGTCAAGAGAATATAATTGAACTAAAGATGGCTGTATTTTTATTATTAATTTTTTCCAATCAGAAATATTTTTTTCATTATAATTGCCACTTTGTCCTTCTGTGAAAAGTGATTGTATTATTATATCCTTCAAATCCATCAAACCATTAACGATATCAGAGAATTTTATATTCTCCGACGGTCTGTTGCATTTTATAAATGTTTCTTCATTTCCTGCATCAAGTTTCATTATCCTTAGATTCAATTTTGATATCGCTTTTTTTATATCATCATTATTTAAAGTTGTCGAATTAGATAGAATTGCAATTTTTATCTCTGGTAAAAATTTATCTCGTATTTTTATAATTTCATCTACTATAATCGGAAAATCTGGATGTAGTGTCGGCTCTCCGTTCCCTGCAAAAGTTATATGTTCAATTCTAATATTTGTTTCTAATATTTTGTTAATTAGTGATTCTTTTATATTATCTATGGTTGGGAAGTTATAATTTTCATTCACTCTGTCTGTATGTATTTCAGTCCAACCACATTCACAATAGAGACAATCAAGGGAACAGATTTTTTTTTCTATGGGTAAAAGGTTTATCCCTAAGGAGATTCCAAGTCTCCTTGAAAGTACAGGTCCATAGACAATACTCTCTTTTATCCTATTCAAATTATTTTTCGCTAAATATTACAAAATTATTTTTTTATCTTTAATAATAAAGGAAGTATTTTTAATACAATGTAAATTGAAATTTCTATAATAATAACTTTATAATCAGAATATTTAGTTTTTGAAATTAAATGAATTAATTTTATATTTGTAAATAAAGCATTTTTTAATGAGAGCATTATTATTAGAAAAAATTTGTAATCTAAATTCAAATTCTGAACCTTTAGTGTTGAAAGAAATTCCTGAACCAATTCCCTCTAATAATGAGTTACTTATAAAGGTCTCTGCCTGTGGGGTTTGCCATACAGAAATTGACGAAATAGAAGGGAGAACTCCGCCGCCAAAGTTTCCCATTGTACTGGGACATCAGGTAGTTGGAAGAGTGGTTCAAAAAGGTAAGGATACTTCAAAGTTTGAACTAAATGACAGAGTTGGTGTTGGATGGTTTTTTTCTTCTTGTGGAAAATGTGAATTCTGTATTAGAGGCGATAATAATCTTTGCAATGATTTTAAAGCAACAGGTAGAGATGTTAATGGTGGATATGCTGAATTTATGGTAGTGCCTGAAACCTCTGCATTTCTAATACCTGAAATTTTTTCTGACCCTGAAGCAGCCCCATTATTGTGTGCGGGAGCTATTGGTTATCGTTCACTTAAACTTTCACAATTAAAAAATGGTGAAAATTTAGGGTTGACAGGATTTGGAGCTTCGGCTCATCTTGTCCTGAAGCTTGTTAAAAAGAAATTTCCTGAGGCTAAAATATTTGTTTTTGCAAGAAGTGAGAATGAAAGGGAATTTGCAAAACAATTAGGAGCAGATTGGAGTGGGGATACTTTCGATTTATCTCCTGAAAAATTAAACGCTATAATTGATACTACCCCTGTATGGACTCCTGTGGTAAAAGCATTGGAAAACTTAAAACCAGGGGGAAGATTAGTAATAAATGCAATTAGAAAAGAAGATATTGATAAAGATTTTCTTTTAAAACTTGATTATCCTGAACATTTATGGCTTGAAAAAGAGACTAAATCTGTTGCTAATGTGGCTCCTTCTGATATTGAAGAATTTTTGCAATTAGCAGGCGAAATACCAATTAAACCCGAATATCAAACTTATAGTTTGGAAGATGCCAATTCTGCGTTATTGGAATTAAAACAAAGAAAAATTCGTGGTGCAAAAGTTTTGGTTATTTAGATTTGATTTCCTGATATTTCCTTATAAACTGATTTTTTGAAATATTGAAAAATCAGTTTATTATCTTACACATATATAGAGGGTTGATAATTTGTAATTCCACAAATACCTGCATTCATTCCTAAATAGAAATGATTTATGATGATTAATATTTCCTATTGGTTTTTGAACAATTAATATCCCATCAAATCCTGAAACTAAACTCTTAATCTTTTAGCAGAGAGAGAGGGATTCGAACCCCCGGTACCCGAAAGGGTACAACGGTTTTCAAGACCGCCGCTTTCAACCACTCAGCCATCTCTCTGTGCAAAACTATGCATTTTTTTGCGTTTTTTGCAGGTATAATTTTAATAATCTGGTAAAAACTAACAAAAATCGTCACCAATTTAGTCTCCAAAATAGTCACCACTTTTTTTTGAGAGATAAGAACAGAATAAATTTTCTCTTTTATAATATTTTAATTTAATTTAAATAATTTTGAAAGAACAAATTAATTTTATTTTTAGCAGTTAAAAATAATTTATAATTAAAATAAATTCAATGTAATAAGTTTCCCATACATTAAAAAAATATTAAATTTTTAAGTTTTATATAAACTTGGGGGGTGATTATAAAGAATTTTACTTCTTTTTTAACAACAAACGGAGCTACATCCGGTTTTACCCTTCAATAGCTCCGTAGGAGGGGGGAAATGAAACTCTTTCTAATACTCTCAAACAATTTAATGATTTAATTAGTTCATTTCTTAACGATAATTTAATTTTCTTCTCTTAAAGTGTTATAAATTTAATATTTAATAGTTTAAAATTTTTTAATTTTATCTCTTGACATAAAGATTTGATATTATTATTTTGCTTTATAAGTTTTGTTCTTTAATATTGGTCTAATTAAAAAAGGAGAGATAATGCGAGGAACAAAATCACTGCGGTTATTTCTCTTAACGCTATTAGTCATAGCGATAGGATTAATAACCGGGTGTTCCAGTTCTTATGAGCTCTCTCAACAAGGGACCAAAGAAAACCCAAATAGTATTAGCTCGAAAGATGTTAATGCTTACACAAATTCTTCTGAATTAGTAGCCACTAACACCTTTCCAACCGAAACAGAGCTAATTCAAGGTAATCTCGAGTCTCTTACGAGTTCATTAGCTGGAACATTAGCTTCATCAGAATTAAATTACGATGGTCTTAGTGATGAATTAATGCGTGCAATCATTGAATACATTAATACACCATATCTTTATGGTGGTACTTCTAAATCGGGTATTGATTGTTCTGCTTTCGTTCAAACTGTAATGTATCAGGCTTTTGGTCTGGTTTTACCCAGAACTTCTCTTGAGCAATCTATGGTTGGAGAAGATGTAAATCCCGAAGATTTAAGATTTGGGGATTTAGTGTTTTTTGATACTATGAACAAAAACCGCGTTTCACATGTAGGTATTTATCTTGGCGATGGTTATTTTGCTCATTCTGGTTCAAGGACCGGAGTTACAGTTGCAAATTTAAATTCTGAATACTATTCAAGAACTTTTGTTAAAGCTAAAAGAGTTCTTTACTGACACCGATTTTGAAGAGAGAAAAGTCTCGAAACAGGGTAAAGTTTCGAGACTTTTTTTTTGATTAAAAAGCAATATATTAATATTATGGCTTATGATAAGATAAAATATTTATATTTTATGACTCTGGTCGAGAATCTTGGAACTGTAAGAATTAACAATTTATTAAAGCATTTTCAAAATCCAAGAGAAATCTTCGAAGCCGATAGTAAAGAACTTACTAAAATTCCTGGTATAAATAATAATACTGCTCTTTCGATTAAAAAAGCCGCTGATGATTTAAAACTTTACGAGGATTCTTATGAGAAATTACTTGATACCCTGACAAGAAAAGAAATAAAGGTTATTTCAATATTAGATGATGAATACCCCGAAAATTTAAAATTTATTTACGACCCACCAACCCTTTTATTTTATAAAGGAAATTTAACCCCTGATGACAGGTTTTCTATCAGCATAGTTGGAACAAGGTTCCCAACGGAGTATGGTAATAATACCTGCCATAAAATTGCTTCTGAATTAGCGGAAGCAGGAATTCCCATTGTTAGCGGTATGGCAAGAGGTATAGATTCTGTTGCTCATAAGTCAACTTTAGAAAAAAATGGGATTACTTATGCAATTTTTGGTTCCGGGGTTGATGTCATCTATCCAATAGAAAATAAGAAGGTCTATGAAAGAATCATTGATTCTGGTGCTGTTATATCTGAATTTGTTCCGGGTACAAAACCTGATAAAGTGAATTTCCCATTGAGAAACAGGTTAATTAGCGGTATTAGTCTTGGCACTATAATTATAGAAACAGGTTTGAAAGGTGGTTCTATGATTACCGCTGAGTGTGCAATTGACCAGAACCGTGAGATTTTTGCTGTCCCCGGTTCTGTTTTTTCGAAAAAGTCAGAAGGTACTAATGATTTGATTAAAAAAGGATTTGCTAAACTTATTACTTCTGCTGATGATGTTATTGAAGAGCTTGAGTCAAAGTTAAAATATTTTAAAAAATTTACTGAAAAGAAATCTAATATTATAGATAAACAAGAAATTGATAAAAAAATAGAGTTAAACCTCTTTGAGAAAAAGATTTTTGATGTGATAAATACAGAACCAATTCATATTGATAAAATAAGTGAATTAACCTCTTTAAGTATTTCCGATTGCCTTGTAAATTTATTATCTCTTGAGTTTAAGGGTTTAATAAGGCAGATACCGGGTAAAAATTTTGTCAGAGTTTTATAATAAATTTTATGGCTTTCAATAGAATAAATATTAAAGATTTTGAAAATTTAGATAATGTTGTTATTGATAAAATGATTTTCGAGGCTCATTTCGCATGCGATTTATCAAAGTGTAAGGGTATTTGCTGCGTTATTAAGGGAACTTTAGGTGCTCCTATTACTCTTGAAGAAATAAATATAATAGATAAAATTATTCCTGATATTACATCATATTTTGAGAAGCCAAAGTTAGATTATATGTATTCCAATGGATTTTATGAAAAATTTGGTGATAATTATTATTTGAAAACTCTTAATGGGGATGATTGTTTATTTTCTTATTATGACTCTGATATAGCAAAATGTATTTTTCAGAAGGCATATCTTGATAAGCGGATTGATTTTAAAAAGCCAATATCTTGTGATTTATTTCCAATCAGAATGTATAAAGGCGATAAAATATATTTAAACTACGAAAAGATATCAGAGTGTAAATCTGCTGTTATTTATGGCAATGATAAAAAAATCAGACTTTTTGATTTTGTAAGGGATGCTTTAGTAAGAGTTTTTGGAAGTCAATTTATTGATAAAATTAAAAATAATTTTGTTATTTTAGAATAACTATGATTAAGACTTCTCAAATACAGAAGCAAATTCAAAAATTAGTTCCTGTTATTGTTCAGAAGCAAAACCTTCTTATGTTACCAAATCTGGCTCTTGAGCAGAGAATAAAGCAGGAACTTGAATTAAATCCTTTTATTGAGGAAGCGGATGAAATTGAAGAACTTGAGCATTCTGAGGAACCCATAAAAGATGAAATAGATTCTCAGGAAATAGAATCGGAAGATTTAGAAGTTTCTGAGCCGGATAAAGAAGAAGAGTTTGATATTGAGGATTTTATAGACGATGACTATGAAGGCTATAAAACGCAAACAGATGACTCTGTAAATAAGAGACTTGCAATAGAGAATTTATATAAGACTGAAGCCACACTTAAAGATAACCTTTTAGTACAGCTTTACCTTCAACCTCTTACCGATAAAGAATTTTTTATTGGAGAGGAATTGATTGAGTTTATAGATTCAGAAGGATACATTCGTGAGGAAATTTCAGAATTAACAGAAGCAATTAATAAGTTCCGTGAGGAAAACTCATTAATAACATCGGAAATTACACCTGAGGATGTAAAAAAAGTTCTTGATATAATTAAGACTTTTGACCCTCCGGGAATTGCATCAAAAAATCTACAGGAATGTTTGATAACACAGGTAAAACTTTCGGAACACCCGGAGGATTTTAAGAATTTATGTATTAGAGTACTAACAGATTATTTAGATGATTTAAGATTAAAGAGGTATGAGAAGTTAATTCAGGAATTGGGAATTGATACAGAAATGATAAACAAGATATACGATTTTATTTCTAAACTTGATCCTAAACCAGGTCTAACAACTGAATCAGTCCCAAATATGGTAATATATCCCGATTTTATTGTTTATGAGGATGACGGTGAGTTTAAGGTAGAATTGACTGACTGGCACCTACCAGCGATAAGGCTAAACACGGATTATTTAAAATATTTAAAGAAAGGAAGTAAAATTAAGAAGGATACAAAAAAATATGTAAAGGAGAATTATGAACGCGCTAAGTGGTTTATTGATGCAATTAATTCAAGGCGTGAGACTATGCTTAAAGTTATGAATGCTATTTTGCAAAGACAATATAAATTTTTTGAAACATCAGGAGAACATCTTGCTCCGCTTTTTGAAAAGGATATTGCGGAAGATGCTGGGGTTGATATTTCTACTGTTAGTAGAACTGTAAAAGGTAAATATGTACAGACTGATTTTGGAATTTTTGAATTAAAACATTTCTTTAGTAATTCTTTAAAGTCTGAAGATGGTAATGATGTTTCTACCAGAGAGATAAAAAACAAAATTAAAGAATTGATTGATAATGAAAATAAGAGTGCTCCATATACTGATGACGAACTTGTGGTAGCATTAGAGAAACTTGGTTATAAGTTATCAAGGAGGACTGTTGCAAAATACAGGGATTTAATGAAAATTCCAAAAGCAAGATTAAGAAGAAAAATATAAATTTAATATGAAATCACATTCAACTACAGTTATTGGATTAATTAGAGATGGGAGAGCTGTAATAGCAAGCGATGGACAGGTTTCTATGGGTAATACTGTAATGAAACATAAAGCAAGTAAGATAAGAAAAATTTTTAACGATAAAGTTCTTGTTGGTTTTGCTGGGGCAACCTCAGATGCTTTCACCTTATTTGAAAGATTTGAATCAAAACTTGAACAGTATAAAGGAAATTTATTAAGGGCAGCGACTGAACTTGCAAAAGATTGGAGAACAGATAAATATTTGAGAAGACTTGAAGCTTTACTTGCAGTAATAAATAAAGAAAAAACTTTAATAATTTCTGGAAATGGAGATGTAATTGAACCTGATGACGGAATTGTTGCTATCGGCTCTGGCGGTCCGTATGCTCTTAGTGCAGCAAGAGTTCTTTTAAAATATACAAACCTTAGCGCCAGAGAAATTGCTGAGGAAGCTTTAAAACAAGCAGCGGAAATTTGCATTTATACAAATTCACACATTAACATTGAAGAACTTTGATTAGAAAGGCAGTATTATTATTATGCAAAAGAATAAAGCAGGAAATGAATTTAATGACAATTCAGAAATAAAGATGAAGAAAATAGAACAACTTACCCCAAGTCAGATAGTAGAAGAACTGAATAAATACATAATCGGACAGGATAATGCAAAGAAATCTGTTGCAATTGCCTTGAGAAATCGTTGGCGGAGGCAGCAGGTAACAGGTCCTTTGAAAGACGAAATAATGCCAAATAATATAATATTAATAGGACCTACGGGCGTTGGTAAAACTGAAATTGCAAGAAGGATTTCACGACTTGCAAATGCACCTTTTGTAAAAGTTGAAGCATCAAAGTTTACCGAAGTTGGTTATGTTGGAAGAGATGTAGAATCTATGATAAGAGAATTGACTGATCTTGCAGTTAATATGGTAAAGCAGGAAAAGACTAAAGAGGTAGAGATAAAAGCAAGAGAAAATACAATTGAACGATTACTTGATATCTTAATACCTCCAATAAAAAAGAAAAATAGTTTTTCTCAAAAGCCGGAGGAATCAGCTGCAAAATCTGTTACTACTAACACTGATGATATTATTACTGATGAAATCAGTCCTGAAGAAGCAAATAAAATAACTCGTGAGAAATTTAGAAAAATGCTTATTAATGGAGAACTTGATTCAAGGATTATTGAATTGGATATGACAACCAGTAATATGCCAATGTTACAGGTTTTAGGACCAATTGGATTGGAAGAAATGGGACTAAACATTCAGGATTTATTCGGAAGTATTATGCCAAAGAAGACCAAGAAAAGAAAAATGACAATAAAAGAAGCAAAAACATTTCTTGAGCAGGAAGAGATACAAAAATTAATTGATATGGAATCAGTGGTAAAAGAAGCTATTGACAGAGTTCAAAATTCAGGAATAGTTTTCATTGATGAAATTGATAAGATAACCAGTACTCACAGCCGCACTTCAGGACCAGATGTATCCAGAGAAGGTGTTCAAAGAGATTTATTACCAATAGTGGAGGGTTCAACAGTGATGACAAAGTATGGGCCTGTAAAAACAGATCACATTTTATTTATGGCTTCAGGCGCATTTCACAGTTCAAAACCAAGTGATTTAATCCCTGAGCTTCAGGGTAGATTTCCTATCAGGGTAGAACTCAATAGTTTAAATGAAGAAGATTTCTTTCAGATATTAACAAAGCCAGAAAATGCTCTGATAAAGCAATATAAAGCAATGCTTGAAACTGAAGGTGTACAAATTGAGTTTAAAGAAGAATCTTTAAGAGCAATAGCAAGAATAGCAACAGAGGTAAACGAACAGGTTGAAAATATTGGGGCAAGAAGATTACATACCATTTTGACCTCCCTTCTTGAAGATATATTGTTTGAAATACCTGACAAAAGAAAAAGTAAAAAAATTGTCATTGATGAGAAACTTGTTGAGGAAAAATTGAGTAAAATAGTTAAGAATCGTGATTTAAGCAGATATATCTTGTAATTAAAATATTTATTATGAAAAAAATATTTATTTTAATTTTACTTTCTATTTTGAGTTATAGTGGGTTTTCTCAAGAAGAAATTAAATCATCTGGGAGTGGAGGTTATGGAGGGGTTGGTCTTTCACTCGTGTTTTTTACCCAGGAAGACGTCTGGAATATTTACCCAATACTTGATGTGTCTAACACTTCTTTCGTAACCGAAATAACACCTTATATAGGTTATAAATTTAACAGGACATATGCTATTGAGTTTTCACCCGGGATTTTAATTAACAAATCTTATAGTAAGAATGGATTCTATTTTACAAATTCATCAGGTGTTAAACAGTATTATGTCCCTCAGAATGTTACTCTTGTTGCTATTCCATTAAATGCCAGAGGTAAAATCTTTCCTTTTGCAAAAAGTGCAATGATTAATCAATTTACTGCGGGTCTGTATTTTGGTGCAGGAGCTGGAATAACTTTTTTAGGGGAAAGTTATGATAATTATATTTATGCTGATGAAAATTCGCAAACTCCTCTTGGAACTGTAATCAGTAAAAAGAATAAGTGGGTATTTAATTATCAAATTTTTGCCGGCTATGAATTTCAATCTCGCTTCGGGCTTGGAATTGAGATAGGGTATAGATTTATCCCTTTACAACCTGATAGAAAGGTTGCTGTTATTTCAGATATAGCTCCTAATATGAACTATTTTTATATAAATCTTAAAGGTGGATTGGGGTTTTAAATCTAAATAAATTTTATTTTAATGGTTACGTATAAAATTATTATATAACCATTATTATATAAAATTTTACTCTGCTAAAATACACAAGTTCATTTATATTTTATGAGAATTTATATTTGAGTATATTTGTAAAGGAAATTGAGAAATATTTATTACATCTTCGGATTTATTCTTTTGTTGGCAATAGTTTTTATTTTCCCTTCTTGCGAGTTATTTAAAATTAAGCATACAGACCCGCCTAAGAATGAGAACACAGATAAAACTACGATGAGGAAACCTATAATAAAGGGGATGAGAATTGGCTCATTGAAGCTTGGTAAATATGTTTATAAAGCATCTATAGAAAAAGCGGAAGGATTTTTTGAAACTAAAATTTTCCGTGAAATTAAATTTCAATTTGGGAATATTATTATAACTGAAGATATTTACAATTCAGTTGAAAGGACTACCGATAAGTTTGTTATTGATTCTGTTTCTCTATTACCATACTCGAGAGTATATTCTACTGTTCTGGATGAAATTATTAACGCTAAATTTTCTCCCAATAAAATTGAGGGATATCTTTTATTATCAAATGGTGTCACACCATTTTCAAGGAATTTACAACAACCTGTGTATAGTGATGGGTTTTCTTTAGATCTTGCTATTACTTTACTCCCTCTGGAGATCGGTTATAGAACGAAATTGTCTTATTATGATTTCAGGCTCGATGATATAAGAACTGTTAATATTGAAGTTGTTACTATAGAAAACTATCCTTTTGGTAATGAAAACATTGAGTGCTTTAGAGTTTTTGTTACTGATGAGGAAAATGGCACGGTTGATAATTATTGGATTTCTGCTGATGATTCCCCAAAAATAATTAAAGCAGAGATTCAGGTTATTAACGAATATACGAAGCGTTCAAAAAATTATGAGCTCATAGAAATTATCAATCAATAAGATTCTTTAATTTTACTCAATAAAAAATGCCTGAGACTTTTCAGCCTCAGGCATTTTTATTAAAATATCTTTTTGATTATTTTACAAGCATCATTTTCTTTACTTCACTATACCCATTAACATCCAATTTGTAGAAGTATACACCACTTGTTAGATTTGCACCATTAAATTCAACGGTGTATGTACCTGCATTCATATTTTGATAAACGATAGTCATAACTTCTTTTCCAAGTATATCATAAACTTTCAAAGAGACAAGTCCTGATTTTGGAATTGCGAAGTTAATCTTTGTTGCAGGGTTAAATGGATTTGGATAGTTTTGGGAGAGTGAATAGTTTTCTGGTACATTAGAAGAAATTGGTTTTACTCCTACAGGTGGTGGTCCATAGCGTCCAATCTTTCCATTGCTTCTTACACCCCAGATTACTTCACCATTTCTTGCTTTATTAATGTGATACCAGGCACCATCAGGTGCAGTATATTGTGTTGTCCAGTTGGCACCATTGTTTGAAGAATAGTAAACGGCTGTTCCCTGTGGGACTACCCACCATTCTGAACCAGCACCGGTAATTCCACCGCAAGAAGCTGATAATGGTGAGGTTAATGCTGTCCAGTTTTGTCCGCTATTTGTAGTTATATTAAGAGCGTTATAAGCGGTTAATCCTACAGTTGCGCTATTGAACCAGACTGCATATTGATTTGTAAATGTTGTTGTTTGTTGTGACCAGTTAGCTCCTAAATTGGAAGAGTACATCAAATAGTTTGCGTTTGTACCAAACCAAACATTGTTTCCAACAATCATAAATGAATTATTCCAGCCTGCTGCTGTGGTAGCAACTGTAGCCCAATCGAACCAGTTTAAACCACCATTCGTTGATTTCTTTAGTGTCCAGTTTCCACCTACGGGGTCTCCCATATGATATGCTGTATTTGCATCAGTCATCCATAAGCCATTTCCAAATCCACCTGGTTGATTAAATACTTCAGTCCAGTTTTGTCCACCGTTAGTGGTTCTGTATATGTAATTTCCTGCAGTTGGTGAACCAGTAACCAATGCAAGATTTGCATCCCAGGCGAAAATATTGTAAAGAGGAGTAGAAGCTGGAATGTTACCACTAACATCAACCCAGTTTATTCCTGAATTTGTGGTTCTTATTACTTTACCACTGGCACCGCATGCCCAGGCAACATTATTATTAACTGCTGAGACTGAATATAAAGCAGTTGTTACTGGAGAGGTTTGTTCTGTCCAGGAAGGTGGAGTTAGTGGTATTGCAGTACCATAAATAACGAATGGGACACCTTGAGGATAGGTACCATCTAACATATCAACCCAACCTGTTGGTTGTTTTTGTTTACCATTACCAGTAACTTGTTGATTTAGTATTGACCTCGGTGGTGCCCATGGACCTGAAGATAATGAACCTGAAAATGCAGTATAGAACCAATAAGTACCCGGCATAAGAGTTACAGCAAGTGTATCAGTAACAGCCATAATAGGTCTTTGGTTGTTTGTTAAATCAGTACCTGTTACACGATAAATTCCTGAGAAGTAAGTTGATTTTAATCTTGATGTTGTAGTATCACCAGCAAGAAGAGTTGTAAATGTTGAATTTGTGTAAATTGCAAGTCTTGACGCTGTTATAGTAGAAGTTGTAGTTGAGCCTGTTTGATAAGAGAAGAATTTTATTGAGTCAATTTGCCATTTAACACCTGCTGGTACAACAAAGTCATCACCTATCCCATAACCACTTGCTATACTTGAACCAAAGCCATAAACAGTTCCACCAGTGAATATAGCACTTGCATGTGCGCCACCATATCCTTGATTTGGGTGTGTAATTAACTGCCCAGAATCTGCCAACAAAGCTGTCATATCAACAGTAGAATACAATATTTTTGAGCCTGTCTGATTAGCATATTCAAGGGTGTTTGTTGGATGGGATAAATCCCAATCAGTTACTACATCATTCGGGTTTTCATTGTTCAGTCCGAAACCGAACAAAAGTAAACCTGCAATGAGTATAACGAATAAAGGAAAGATAAATTTTTTCATTTTTTTCTCCTTTTTAGTTTTTAAGTTCTTGAAAAATAACAATTGTATTATTTGATGTCAAGTCTTTTTATTGAGATTTGTAAAAAAAAAATTGTGCACAAGCATTTCATAAGAGGTAGGATTTTTGGTGGTTTAAAAAATAATATTAAGATAAAAAAATTCTTCTGAAAATTACTAAAATGTGCAGTATATATAATATAGAGGTTTTATTGGTTGGGTGGGTGGGGTAGAAAAGAAGGATAAGAATTTATAGCTTATCCTTTCTTTTTTTTATTAGCTCATCAATCGCCTGAGTAATTCTGGGTCCTGGTCTTGATATTAAATCAGAATCTAAAATTATTATTCGGTTTTTCTCTATTGCGTTTACTGTTGATAAGTTTTTTGTTAACATATCTTTATAGTATCCATTCTCATCGGCTGATTCTGATGTAAGTATAATATAATCCGGGTTTCTGATTAGAATATCTTCAAAATTAATCTGAGGATATGGTAGATCAAGAAAAGCATATATATTTTCAAATCCTGCTAATTCTAAAACATTATTAATATATGTTGATTTATTTATTGTTATAACTGGATTAAGTGAAATTAAAAATAATGCTTTCGGTTTTTTAGTTATATTATTACTTGAATCAAGTATGATTCTGGTCGAATCTATTTTTCTGGTTATTTTGTTTGCCTCTTTCGTATGATTTGTAATTATTCCAATATCATTTATCATTTTAATTATTCCTGTAATATCTCTTGGATTTGTAACGAAAACTTTATAACCATTATTTATTAGAGTATTATATGTGGCTTTTGAATTTCCTTCTGTTGTCATCAGAATTAAGTCCGGATTCAAAAGTGAAATAATTTCTATGTTTGGATTAATCATTCCTCCCACACTTTTTTTAAGATGACAGGAAGGTGGATAATTGCAATAATCAGTAATTCCTACCAGTAATGTATCAGCACCGAGTTCGTATATGGTCTCAGTTATATTGGGAGCAAGAGATATAATTCTCTCAGGATATTTTTCAAATTTAAGTTCATTTCCAATATCATCTTTTAATAGAATGTTTGAAAATTTTTCCTGATTTTTTTTCCCGCATTGAAAGGAAATCAGGAAAGAAAAAAATATTATGTATAAAATGTAATATTTAATTTTCAATACTGAATTCTATAGAAAGTTCTAATTATTTGCTAAATAGGAGGAAATAATGTAAACTAATTTAACAGTTTTTTCGTATAATTGTTGATTCAAAGTTTCAGGTTTATCTGTTGTCAGGTGAAGATGTTGATAACCATTAGTTGTAACAAAGTATAGTCCATTAATACCTTTTTCGAAAAACGGGGTTAAATCAGCACCGCCACCAGCCCAGGTACCTTCTACCATAGAATTGATATAAAGAGAATCAAAGTTTTTTGCAATTTTCCATAACTCAGGTGAGGACAATCCATTACCAACTCTAATACTATCACCTTTTGCAATGCAATCCATATTTAACACAGCAACAATGTGATTTAGAGGTACAATTGGGTTATCTACAAAATATTTAGCCCCCTGAAATCCTGTTTCTTCATTGGAAAATAGTACAAATAAAATTGACCTTTTGGTCATTTCTTCAGAATTTACAATTGCTCTTGCAATTTCCAGTACTGCAGCAGAGCCGGATGCATTATCATTTGCACCAGGGAAATATATTTTCCCTGCCTGACTGCCAACATGGTCAAGATGAGCACAAATAATGATATACTCATTTCTCAAGTCTTCATCAGTTCCCTCAAGCATACCAATTATATTCATTGTGGTTCTGTAATATGAGTACTCAGCATCAACATTTATTTCAACACTTGCATTTAACTTTTTTGAATAGGGGTGTTTTTTGGTATCAATTTCATTCTGAATGTCTGAAAGATTCAAATTGTAAGCAGTTTTTAGTAATTCTTCTGCAACAGAATAATCAATTTGAAGCATTGGGAAGTTAGATAATTGGATTCCTTCGCCATCCATAACACTACCGATTGGTTTTTGCTTTTCAGGAGCATTTGGTTTGGGGACAAAAACAATAGCAACCGCCCCTTTCATAAAGGCGGTAAATGCCTTTTCCCGCAAAGATGGATTCCATTTAGAATCAGGGTTTAAAGACCAGTCAGGTTGCTGTTTAAAGACAAGCACAACTTTGCCATTAACATCAATATCCTTATAATCATCATATCCTAAAGCAGGTTCTGAAATTCCGTACCCACAGAAAACTACCTCTGCAGTTATATTACCTGCCCCTGAGAAACCGCGACAAACGAAGTCCTCACCAAGTTTGTATTTTTTTCTAACATTATTAATAATTGAATAGAATTCTGCCTTTTTTATTTCATTATATTCAGTTAAAAATTTCTGAAAGTAACTTCCATTTGATATTGGTTTTAATCCAAGCGATAGGAATTCCTTTGCAAAGAAATCTGCTGCTTTATAATATCCTGTGCTTCCACTCAATCTTCCCTGTAATTCTGGTGAAGAGAGAAATTCTACAGTCTTAATTAGATTTATTGATTTGATTGAATCAAGAGCTGGAAAATTATTTTGTGATAAGGAAATTTTAAAACTAACAATCAGCAGTGTAATTAAAAATATTTTTCTCATATAAATATAATTTTTTATTACTCTTTGTTTTTATGTTTTCATTTTTTTCTTTTTTGCAGCGGGAAATAAAACATTATTTAATATTAATCTATAACCGGGAGAGTTTGGATAATTATCAAGATTTGTTGCTGGAGCACCAACCAGATGTTGATAATCTTCCGGGTCGTGTCCACCGAGCATTGTAAAAGTACCTTTTCCATAGTTTCCGTGTATGTATCTTACCCAGTTTGTCCCTTCATTCATACCAAGTATAGTAACATTTTTCTTAAGAAATTCTTTTTTAAAACCGGAAGTTTGTCCCATAAATCCTTTTATTAATGATGTGTGGCATTGAGTCAGCATTGAAGGAACGGGGTCGATTTTTGCCTGAAAATCTACAAGTTTAAAATTATCGTTATACTGCCCAATATATAAAAGTTCATCTGTTATATCTATGTTTGAATATTCATATATTAGGGGATCAAGAATTATCTTAAAATTTTCAAAAGCAATGCAGTTAGAGTAATCAAGTTTCTCGTTTGCTTTTATATCAAGCGGGTCACCGTCATAAATCTCTGCGCAAATATCAGTATTCTCGGTTGCAAGAGAAATGTCGTAAGTGTCGGTTGCAGAACACATAGAAAATAAAAAGCCACCATTTGCAATGTATTCGTTGAGTTTCTTTACCACATCTCTTTTTAACTGGGATACTTTAGAGTATCCAAGTTTTTTTGCCATATCTTCATTCGTCTTCTTCTGTATTAGATACCAATCAGTTGTAGCAAACGAAGCAAAAAATTTTCCGTATTGCCCTGTAAAATCTTCGTGATGTAAGTGTATCCAGTCAAATCCTTTCAATTTTCCAGAAAGCACTTCCTCATCCCAGAGTTTTTCATATGGAATACCAGCATAGTCGAGCGCAAGTTGCACAGCATCGTCCCAGGGGAGTGCATTTGGTGGTACATATACTGCGATTCTTGCTGCTTTTTCAAGTCTTACAAGTTCTGTATTATTATTTTCATCCTGCACAAAAGCATATACCTGAGCTGTTTCTGTTCCGTTTAGTAATTCGTAGGATACTTTATTTGTTTTACATTCTTCTTCAAGGTTCTTTGAATAATTAAACATAAATGAGCCACCATGATAATTCAATAACCAGTCAAGTTCTTTTCCTGATAATAGATGACGATATGCGATACCATATGCTTTCAGGTGGTTAGTCTGAGTTTCTTCCATTGGTATAAGCAACTTTACCTGTGCAAAGCAGTTTGATAAAAATAAAAACAATATAAAAATTAATCTAATCATTTATATTAAATTATTAATCAAATATTTAAAAATCAAATGCATTGTAAATATTATAATTTGAAACAATATTTGTGTTGAAAGTTAAATCAAGTCCTTAAATGAAAATACTCGCAGTTGAAACCTCCTGTGACGAAACATCAGCGGCAGTTCTTGAAGATGAAAAAGTATTATCTAATATTGTCCTTTCTCAGATATCACATTCAAGATGGGGAGGTGTTGTACCAGAACTTGCATCAAGGGAACATCTAAAAAATATTGTTTATATAATGAATAAAGCTCTTGAAGATGCAAAAGTAAATCTAAATGAAATAGAATTAGTTGCTGCTGCCAATGAACCAGGTTTAATCGGCGCTTTGCTTATTGGAGTTAGTTTTGCGAAATCTATTGCGATTACTCTTGAAGTACCTTTCGTTCCTGTTAATCATATACAATCACATTTATATTCTTCCTTCATTGAAGGTGCAAAACCTGATTTTCCTTTCATCTCTCTTATTGTTTCCGGTGGACATACTTTACTTATACTTGTGGAGGGATATTTCAATCATAAGATACTTGGAACCACAGTTGATGATGCTGCCGGAGAAGCATTTGATAAAGTAGCAAAATTGCTTAATCTTGGTTATCCCGGTGGTCCAATAATTGATAAATTGGCTGAAAGAGGGAATAAGAAATTTCATAAATTCCCCCTGGCTACAGTAAAAGATTCGCCATATAATTTTTCATTTTCGGGAATAAAAACTTCTGTTTTATATTTTTTAAAAGAAATTCAATTTGAAAAAAAAGCAAGTGAAATGCTCATTGCTGATATTTGTGCTTCTTTTCAGGAAGCTATAACCGAGAGTTTAGTAAGGAAGACTCTTAATGCAGCAAAAGAATATCATATTAAAACAATAACTATTTCTGGCGGTGTATCAGCAAATTCTGAATTAAAGAGAAAATTCGAAAATTTGAGATATAAAGGTTATAAAATATATATTCCAAAAAAAGATTATATTACCGATAACGGAGCAATGATTGGATTTACAGCGCTTCTAAAATATAAATTATCCCCGGATAAAAATTATTTTCACTCTGAAAGTTTAAAAGAAACAGCGAAACCGAGATTGACAACTATTTAACCTAACCTTAAATATTTACAATTAATATTTGTATTATATAAATTAATAATTTTTATTATATTTATATGGGAACTATACGAAAAAATAAAAAATATGATAGTGACATCTGAAAAATCGATTTATGATGTTTTGTATGCTGAGGATGATGCAATCGCTCAGAAGTTACTTTATGATTATGTTAAAACCTATAAGTATCCGTATAATGTAACATTGGCATCTTCTTATGAAGAAGCGGTGGAAAAGTTAACAAATTTTAGATTCGATGTTGTTTTAGCGGATTATTATCTCGGAGATGGTGAAGGAATAAATCTTGTTAAATATTTAAGGGGAGCACCTTTGATTATTATAACTGGGGCTGGAGATGAAGAAATAGCAATTAATTCTATGAAAGCAGGTGCATACGATTATCTTGTTAAGTCTCCACAACTTACCCATTTGAAAAAGCTATCTTTCACTATAGAGAATGCAGTCACAAGGAAAAATATGGATAATCTTATTCAAATGCATTCTCAGGCAATTCAGGATATTACTGATGCCGTTTTCTTTATAGATACAAGAAATAGATTTATTTATGTGAATGATGCATTTTGTAGGATGTATCAGTATGATAGAGAAGAAATTTTAGGAAAGAATTTAGGTACAATATGGGAAAAGGGTGGTAAGGTATTTGAAAAGTTTTACGATAAAAAGTTTTCTGGTGATTATTACAGTGTAAAAAGTGATGGAACGGTTTTTCCAGTATCTTTAACATACACACCTATTAAGCAGAAAGATGGTGAGATAATTGCAAGTGTGGGTATAGCGAGGGATATAACCGAGCAGAAGAAAACACAATTAGTTCTGAAAAAATACTCTGAACATCTGGAGAAACTTGTAGAAGAAAAGACGAAGGAACTCAGAGAAAAGGAGCGATTGGCAACGATAGGAGAGACAGCAACAATGGTCGGACATGATTTACGAAATCCCTTGCAAGTGCTGATTAATTCTATATATATTGCAAAGTCAAGCATCAATGAAAAATCTATTGGTAACCCGGCTATTGATGAGGTTGCAACGATTTTCAATGAAATGATGGAGCAGGTAGAATATATGAATAAAATAGTTTCAGATTTGCAATATTATGGAAAAAATCTGAAACCAGATTTTAAGAAGATAGATTTAGAAGCTTTTTTGTATAAAATAATATCAGAGCATGCAAATTTTGATAATGTAGAATATCAGGTGATTATTGAACCGAAAGCAAATGAAATATATTTTGATAAAGATTTAATGCAAAGACTGTTCATAAATTTATTTTCAAATAGCCAGTCAGCAATGAAAGACGAAGGAATAATAAAAATAAAAGCTATAAAGTCGAAAAAAAATTATATTATCACCGTTTCTGATAATGGTAGAGGCATTCCAGAAGATGTAATGCCACATTTATTTAAACCTTTATTTACAACAAAAGCAAAAGGGACAGGATTAGGCTTAAGTGTTTGCAAAAGAATAATCGAAGCCCATAGAGGAAAAATCGAGGTTGATAGTATAGAAGGAAAAGGAACAACCGTTAAATTAACAATACCAGAACTTATAGAGGAGAAATAAAAATATGAATCCAAAAAAAATATTAGTTGTGGATGATGATTTAGGAATTTTAAAATCATTTGAGACAATTCTAAAGAAGCGCGGTTATGAGGTAGAGACCGCAGCAACAGCAAAAGACGGAATCAGGTTGATAAAGAAAAGCGCATTCCATGCAGCGCTTCTCGATATTAAACTACCGGATAAGGATGGAACAGAGGTCTTAAAAGAAATAAGAAAAATAAGACCAGGCATGGTAAAAATTATGGTAACAGGTTTTGCTGATATAGATAATGCGGTTGAATCATTAAATCTTGGTGCTAATGCATATATTATGAAGCCTGTAAATCCTGATGAATTAATAAAATTATTGGAACAGAAACTTGAAGAACAGGAAAAGAATGAAATGATGACTGATGACAGAATTTCTCAGTGGATTGAAGATAGATTAAATAAATTAGATGAATAATTAATTTAATAAATTATAAAATGAAAAAATCATTTGTTATTCTTTTGGTAGTAGTTTTCTTTACTACTTTTGGAGTATCTTATTCGCAGGTTGAGGAGGGTACAAGAGTATATGATTTTAAGATTTTCCCTGAAACTGAAGTTATTATGGGACCTTTAGGTGCTTTGTATGGCTATTTCCAAATTATGCCTCTTTGTAGGGCAACTGGAAATACTCATATTGATATTGTATATACAAATTCCGAAGTTATATTAAGTAGTGTGAGCTTTATGACACTTCACATAAATGGTAAACCGCTTTCAAGCATTTTTATTAACGCGAAAACACCTGACACGGCTGTCTGGAGAGTAAACATACCACCGGAGTATCTTGTTAATGGATACAATACAATTTTAATTACAACCCTGCAGAGAACAACTGATGACCCCTGCAAAGACCTTTATAATAAAGCAAACTGGGTTAGAATTAAAAACTCATCTAATCTACATCTTGAATTAACATTAAGTAATCCGCTTGCTTTGTACAGATTTCCATTTCCGTATTTGAATTATTTAAGAGATAATCCTATTAATTGTAAAATCATTGTTCCCAAACCTTTTAGTAATGAAGAAATTGAATATGTGATGAAACTTGTTAGTGACTGGGGAGCAAGGGTTCCGTTTAGAGGGTTGAATGTTAGTTTCTCTTCTAATTTTGATGAAACTCCTTCTGAAAATAGAATATATATAGGAGAATATAATAAAATTAAAAGTAAAGTAACTGCAAACATTCCACCTGGTAATGGATATCTATACCAAACAAGAGAAGGTAATTATCAACAAATTTATATAACAGGTATTGACAAAAACAGTTTAAGCAAAGCTTTATACTCATTGTTATCTCCCAATATTCTACCTCAAAATGATGAAAACTCTCAATTTGTTACTCGCTCTTTTCCTGAAAATGTGGAGAACTATAATTTACCAAAACAGGGTCTGTTTTTACTTACAGATTTAGGTTTACCACAGATAAATCTTGAAGGTATATTTACGCAGAGTAAAGTAGTGGTTGTAAGGAGACCTGTAAGATATGGAGCCGGTATAGAATCTTATATTAAGCTATATTTTTATCATTCAGAAAATCTTGATAAGAAGCAGTCACTATTATCTATTTATATTAATGGGGTTCCGGCGGGAAGTATTTCTCTTGGTCCCGAAAATGTTAGAAGTGGTGAATTAGTTGTGAAAATCCCTGAATCAGAGTTAAACAAACCATCCTGGGTTATTAGTTTTGTCGTTTATCATTATGTTGGCTCAATAGAGGAAATAAATTGTACTTTCGATTATGATAATTCAGTTTGGACTTTGATAGAGGGCAAATCTGAAATTTACCTTGCTCCCGGTGGCACTGAAGTTAAGCCAAGTTTGGTTGACTTTCCAAATATGATTGGATTGGATGAAGAGAGTATTAGAAAGATTTATTTCTGGTTACCTGAGAATGCTGATGACGAATTAGTAAAGATTGCATCTATTATTTCAGCAAGAGCAGGTCAAACTTTGAAAAATAGAATAGACCCAAAGGTTATTCTATCAAATGAAGTGAATGATAAATTTAAATCGGATGCAAATATATTATTTGTTATTGGCTATCCGAATGATATGCAAAGATGGAGTTCATTTAAAGATAAAATGCTTGTAAAACCTACTGGAGAAGGAAATTATACTGTTGATGAAAAGATTGAAACCCCTAATGAGCAATTAAAAAATATGTCTATAATAGAAGCGTTTGAATCACCATGGAATGCAAACGGTGTAGTGTATGCAATTATTCCAAACGGTACAGCTGGAATAAATAACATAGCAGATGCACTAACAATCCCAGAAAAGATTTCAAAAATTGATGGGCAGGTGTGCCTCATATCAAAAGAATCGGAAGTAATAGCACTTTCAACACCAGAAAAAAAATATATTGTAGAAACTGTCAGCGGTCCTTTGAAAAATATACCTTTGAGATATTTGATAGGCGGGATTATAGTAATTCTTATTATTGCATTTTTGATAATCAGGTATATTAAAAAGCGCCGAAGAGTTTAAATTTAAAAAATAATGATTTTTAAATCCAGTTATGAGAAAAAGCTTCTTAATTTCGTTTTTGACCTTTTAAGAAAATATGGCTATAATCCAGATGCGATATTTTCAAAGAAAGAAATGAAATTAAGAACGCTTTTATATACTTTAAGAGATAAAAAGATATATCCACCAGAGGAATTTTACAAAGAGCTTGCTCAATTTCTCGATTTACCATATTTTGAAACAAGTCTCTTAAAGGAAGTTACTTACAGAGCTTCTACATTACCATATAGTGTAATGTATAAGAATCTCATTTTTTTGTTGCAGGTGAAACCAGATAAAGTTGTTTTAGCTATAGCCAATCCGTTTAATTTCCCGCTTTTCCGTGAACTTGAGAAAATATTTAAAAGAAGGGTTGAAATCTATATTACCTCTGCAGAAAGTATTGAATATGTACTTGACGAAGGTTATAAGGAAATCCATAGTATAAAAGCAATGGAAGAACTCCGTATTAAATCACCGGAGTATTCCGCATCTAAAGTGTTATACGACTGGCAGAGAAATTTTTTAATTATTTCTTTAATAGTATTTTTCATTTTATTGATTTTAGAGCCCGGTAGAGTTTTCTTCCTTCTTTTTTTAATTATTAACCTGATTTATTTTATAATTAATCCATTTAAATTAATTATTGCGCTTAAGGGTTTTGAAAGTATCAGGAGAAAAGTTAATATTACTCAGCCAGAGGTGAGAGCATTAGATGATGGGTCTCTTCCTATCTATACCATATTGATTCCCGTTTATAAAGAATCTGCTGTGATTCCCAATATAATCAACAATATGAATAAACTTGATTATCCAAAAGAGAAACTTGATATCAAAATCCTTATAGAAGAGAAGGACTCAGAGACTATAGAAGCGTGTAAAAAATACGGTATAATTGGAGAACCAGAGGTTACATTATTTGGATTATCAAAAGAGTTTTATAAAGAAATGGTAAAAATGTTTGACCCTATTATTATTCCGGATTCTCCAATTAAAACAAAACCGAGAGCATGTAATTATGGATTATATAGAGCTTATGGTGAGCATATAGTTATTTATGATGCAGAAGATGAACCAGAACCTGACCAACTAAAAAAAGCAATAGTTGCCTTTCAGAAATTAGGTGATGAATATGCATGTTTACAGGCACACCTGAATTTTTATAATCCAAAAGAGAATTTACTTGCGCGATGGTTTGCACTGGAGTATACTTTCTGGTTTGACTACTGGCTACAAGGTCTGGATATATCTGGGGCGCCCCTGCCACTTGGAGGAACAAGTAATCATTTTAAAACGAAAACATTAAAGGAATTAGGGGGATGGGACCCATATAATGTTACAGAAGATGCTGACCTGGGTGTTAGAATATCTCAGAAACGATATAAAACAGCAATGTTGAATTCCTACACACTGGAAGAAGCAAATTTAAGAGTTGGAAATTGGATAAGACAAAGGTCAAGATGGATTAAGGGTTATGTGCAAACATTTTTTGTGCATATGAGACATCCAATTAGATTATTCAGAAAGCTCGGGGTTAAACAGACTTTTTACTTCATTCTTACTTTTGGATTTAATATTTTATTTCCTCTTGTAAATCCATTATTGTGGTTAGTTACAATTCTTACTTTTGTTTTTCCAGAGTCTACTGCGAGTTTATTTACTCCTGAGGTTAAAACTATTTGTGAATTCAATCTTATACTTGGAAATCTTGTTTATATTATTCTACATATAGGTCCCACTGTAATTAAAGAACACTATACCTCAATACCGTTTGCGATTCTTATACCACTATATTGGGTCCTGATGAGTTACGCTGCCTGGAAAGGAACCTTACAATTAATTACAAAACCTTTCTATTGGGAAAAGACTCAACACGGTCTTACTTCTTACAAACCGAAAGCAAGCTCAACTGAAATAGAAGAAATAATCAGTCAGGTAAAAGCAAGAAAAATCAACCCAGAAAGAGCATAGATATATTTATAAAATTTGAAAATTTAAAATTGAATTGTACAGAATAATTGATAGTGTAAAGAAGGTAATAATAAATTTTTTTGAGGCTTGGTCAGGAAAAGTTGCAGCATTATCAATTTCTATAATTGCGGGGTTAATAGCACAGGTATATTTTTATACTAATAATCTTATTTTTTCTTATCGAGATGCTGTTACTCATTTGGATAGTGCGAGAAGATTTTTTGATTCAATCACTCCAGGGGTGCTTTCTCAAATGGGAACTGTGTGGCTTCCAATTCCACATTTTTTATTAATGCCCCTTGCATATATTGACTACTTGTGGTACACTGGGTTGGCTGGTTGTATTCTTGGTTTTTTTTGTTATATTATTACCTGTATTAATGTATTTAGAATAGGAGAATTAATTTCTGAAAAAGGTTGGACTAAATGGGTTACTTTTTCCATATTTGCATTTAATCCTAATATTTTATATTTCCAGACAACTGCGATGACCGAGTCAGTGTTTTATATGTTTTTACTTACTTCTTTATTTTTTCTTTTAAGATGGCAGGATTATAAGAAAAAGTTTGATTTAATTTCTGCAGGTTTTTTTGCTGCGCTGGCTATGGGTACAAGATATGAAGCATGGCTCTATACAACTTTTGTTGCAGTGTTTATTTTCATAATTTATAAACAAAGAAAAAGGAATCCTTTAAGGGGGTTATTTCTTTATTATTCGGTGCCCTTATTTTTTATTTTTCTCTGGTTATTCTATAACTGGCTTTTCTTTAATGACCCACTGGATTTTCAAAGAGGTGAATATTCTTCACAGGAACTTATGAAACCTTTTGAAAAAGCTGGTAATTTACCCGCTAAAGGAAATATTTTTATCGCCATAGAAATTTATTTCAAAGCAGTTTTTTCTAATATCAATGTTTTTATATTCTTGTTTTCTTTGATAGGTCTGTTTATATATTATCGTAGATATAAATTTTCTAATAAGACTTTGATACCTTATGTTAATATTACAGTTTTTATTGTTGGTATTTCTTCACTTTTTTTAGGACAGGTGGCGGTTCTTCTGCCAAACACAAACCCTCCCGGATATTTCAATGCAAGATATGGACTCTTTGCGCTTCCTTTCATTATTTATTTTGTTGGTTATTTGTATGATAGAATTTCTTACAGGAAGTTGTATAAAATCGGTGGGCTTATTTTAGTTTTATTCTTCTCTTTATATTGGGTTATCAATTATCCCTATTCTGCTGGGTCTATAGAGGAAGCTTATTATTTTGATTCTTATCAACCTGAATTTAAACGTGCTTCGGAATTTCTTAAGAATCATTATAATGGTAAAAGGATTCTTTTCGATGACAAGAATTTGAACTTGTATCCTTTCTGTAGAATTCCTATGAAAGAAAGAATACATAAACATACTTTTAAATTTGGTGAGGTTGCTCTTAAAAGTCCTTCTCTTGTTGTAGGTTGGATTATGGTTGATAATCAGTTAAATGATGAAATTTTATATTATATTAAAGACTTACCGGATTTCAGAGCAAATTTTAAAATTGTTTATGTTGACCGCGGTTTAGAGATTTATAAAAGGATTTCTGATTAATTACTAAAACTTCCGCTTATATACTTCAATACCTTCGTCGTGATATACAAGTTTGAAGTTTTCCGCAAAATCTAAATTATTCTTCATTGCAATATATACTTTATCATTCGGGTTAAGTTTATTAAACATTACCCATCTGACAACTGTTGATGGTTTATTTAATGCTTGGTCTCCGACATCCCAGCTATATTCATGAATTCTATCCTTCATCGGAATTCCTGAACCAGCAAAGAAAATAATTGAGAAATCGTCGTAAAGAATATTCCCACCATCATAAAAATTATTTAAATAATTTGCAGTTCTTCTAAATGGTTGAGAAAGCATAATTGCAGATTCAGCTTCTCCTATTGCAGGAACACCCATTGGCCAAACAATATACCAACTCATAAATTCGATGAATATAAAAATGCAGAATGCAACAATTTTATAATTAATTTCTTTTATCACAGTAAAAAAATATCCAACAAATACACATAAGCCGGGAATTATCCCGACAACATATCTGGTTTGAAAGTAACCTTTTGGAATTGTTTTCGGCGTTTCTATGGCTACCTGTCCATAATATAAAGAAATCAGGTTTAGTATATAGAAGATTAACATGGTAAGGGGGATTAAACAAAAAACGGAAAATTTTCTTTTGACAACAAATAAAATTATTCCCGTAAATGCTAATGCAGCCATTACGAAACCTGTATTGGAAATTAAAGTAGTATTTAATATGTCAAGAGAAGCATCTAAATTATATTTATAAGGTGCACCTCCAATACTTGCGTATCTAAGATTGACTTGAAATTCACTTGAATAAGGACCTCTCTGAAATGTTAGAACATCTCCGTGTAATGAATAATTTAACCATAAATACCATGCAATACATAAAATCGGGACGAAAGAAAAATAAATGATTGATTTTATTGGATGCTTTTTTTTCTCGAAAATTGCAACTAATAAAACGACAACTAATAAACATAGAAAATATCCCCAACTTTCATAACGAGTAAGACTTGCTAAACCTAATATTATTCCTGCTCTAACAAGTTCACCTGAAAACTCAGTCTTTTCCCAGTTCAGAATATGATTTACAGCAAGAATAATAAACATAAGAAAAATTGGTTCAGTCATTGCGGTGGTGTAAAGGTAGAGTATATTTGGATTAAATACAAAAAATGCAGTTCCCAAAAGTGCAGAAATGTTTTCGCCGGTAATTGCTCTTATAACTTTATATAAAAATCCAGCAGATAAAATAAAACAGATGAAACCAACAATACAGCCAGCTAAACCTGTAATCCATAAGAAATCGAAATAAACAAATGGTATATAAACGATATGTGGTACCGGTAGCCAAATAATTCCAATCTGATTTATTATACCCGGGTCTCTTGAATCATATATTCTTCTTGCAACATCGAGGTGGAGACCGGCGTCGTTGTAAGCAAATACCAAACCGTTTGAGTAGGAAAGAATTTGTGCAATGAGACTTACTATTGCAGATATTATAATAACAAACCAGAAGGAGGTTTTAACATCTGAATTTGATTTAACTGCCTCCTTTATAAACATTGAGATTTTTTCCACTTTTATTTTTTTAGCTTTATTTTTACTAAAATTATTTTTAAATTCAATGTAATTAGTAATACTCAAAATATAAGTCATTGGCATCAAAAAGGGTTTTAATTTTAGCTTTGTTATTTGTTTTAATACAAGTTGCAAATATTTTTTCACAATGGGCACCAAGAAAAGGAGAGGGAGGAGCAATTATAAGTTTTCGGTATTATGAAAGCGACCAATATTACGATGCAGACGGAATTTTGAGAAGTGCTGTTAATGATGGAAAGTTTCAAAAAGCGGAATTGGGAGTGTGGTATTCATTTGGTATTGGAAAGAAATGGGGGCTTTTTACAGGGTTTTCTTTTGCGGTTTTACAGTATAAAGATAAATATCTTGATAATAGAAGTGCTGGTTTTACGAATCCGCAGGTGGGCGTTGTTTATCAGATTACCGAATATCCAAAACCCGTTACTGGTGTTCTTTTTAGCATAAATCTTCCGATACACCTGCCACGAAATCAATTACCTGAACTTGGGGCTAAGTTTTTTGAATATGACCTTGCTTTCGCTATTGGTGATGGTTATAAAGCATTTAATAAAAATGGGTTCTGGAGTGTTGGGGTTGCTGGACATTATAAAACTAATGTGTTCAATGAATTTCAATATAGAATTTACACTGCTGATGGTATCGATTTTTCTAAAAAATTTACTTTGTTTGCAGGGGCTGAATATTCACATTCGGTCAATACAAGTTTTAGAGTCCTAAAAATTGGTGGTACCTTGTTGTATAAAGTTACTAATAATGTTGGTATTGGTGTATTTACTGAGTTGATTCCTTATGGTAGGAATATAGGAATTGGACCAACGGGTGGAATTTCACTATGGTATTCGTATTATTAATTTTTAATATATCTACTTCCAGGTTTACTAACGGGAATTTTTGCTAACCATTCAGGAACCTCATCAGGAGAAAATTTAATTACATCTAATTTGGCAAGACAATATTGTTCTGTGTTAAAATTCACTTTCCCATTACTTCTATCAATTATATAACCGACCCCCTTTAAATTTCCCTTATTTTCTTTTACTATTTCAATTACTTCAAAAACGCTTTTCCCGGTAGTAACAACATCTTCGCATATAAGAATATTATCACTCTCGGAGATAGTAAATCCTCTGCGTAATTTCATTATTCCATTTTCTCTTTCTGTAAATATCGTCCTCACATTTAAAATCCTTCCAACTTCGGTTCCCAATACTATTCCACCGATAGCAGGAGATATTACAAGATTGATATTAAAATTAATAAAATGTTTTGCTATTTCATTTGCAAAAAGTGTATTGTAGCGAGGATACTGAAGTACTTTTGCACATTGAAAATAATGAGGGCTATGGTATCCAGATGTTAAGATGAAATGCCCTTCTAAAAAAGCACCTGTTTCAGAAAAAATTTTTAAAACTTCTTCCTGATTCATTGTAATTTTATTTTTTCTACTTTGGTTATTTTTTTACCTAAAAATCGTTCACTTATTGTTTTAAAATTACTTGGAAAATCTGTTACATAAAATTTATGCTGTCCCTTTGACTTTCTGGTACTAAGAAGATTGTATTTCTCAAGAATGGATTTTACTTCCTTGGCTGTTTCTTCTCCTGAATCAATCAAAATTACTTTTCTACCCATTACCTTACTAATGGTGTTTTTAAGAACTGGATAGTGAGTGCAACCAAGTATAAGAGTATCAATCTTTTCTGTTTTTAATTCTTTCAAATAGGTTTCTGCTGTTAAATATGCTATTTTATTATCAGTCCAGCCATCTTCCGCAAGTTGAACAAAAAGACTGCAAGGCTGACTGAAAATTTTTACATTTTTGTCAAATTTTCTTATTTCCTTTATATAAGATTTACTCATTATTGTCCTAACAGTACCTATTACACCTATTTTGTTATTCTTTGTCTTTTCTACTGCTGCTTTTGCTCCAGGGGATATTACTCCCAATATAGGAATTTTTGTAATTTTTCTTAAAAAGGGTACTGCAACCGAAGATGCAGTATTGCAGGCAACAACAATTAATTTTACATTTTTTTTCAAGAGAAATTTTAAACATTCTATGGAATACAGAATTACAGTCTCCTTAGATTTTGTTCCATAAGGTAATCTTGCTGTGTCTCCCAGATAAATAACTTTTTCATTAGGTAACTGATTGAAGATTGATTTTGCTACTGTTAGACCACCAATACCTGAATCAAAGATTCCAATCGGTAGATTTTTTTGATGTTTATTTATATTTTCCATATTTTACAAAATAATTTATTTAAATTTCTTTAAAAACACAGAAAAGATATTGTAATATTGAATTTATTATAAATATTATTTGAGTTAATTTGATATATGGAGAAAATTATAGAAATTGAAAATCTCAAAAAAAGATTTGGAGATAAAGAAGTATTAAAAGGTGTAAATCTTACTATAAATAAAGGAGATACTCTTGTTATAATTGGCAGTAGCGGTTGTGGTAAATCAGTATTATTAAAATTGATAATTGGATTGATAATGCCGGACGAGGGTTCAATTTTTATTGAAGGGCAGGATATTGTGAAAATGAACAAAAAAGAATTATATAAAATCAGGAGTAAATTCGGTTTTCAGTTTCAGGGATCAGCTTTATTTGACTCAATGACTGTAGAGGAAAATATTGGACTCGCACTTCGTGAAAATACAAATATGTCAAATAAAGAGATAAAGAAAATAGTAGCAGAGAAACTTGAAATAGTCGGTTTGCCTGGAATTCAAAATCTAATGCCTGCAGATTTATCAGGTGGTATGAAAAAAAGAGTTGCCCTGGCTCGCTCGCTTGCAACTAATCCTGAAATTATTTTATATGATGAGCCTACAACAGGACTTGACCCCATAATGAGCAATAATATTGACGAATTTATTAAAGAATTATCCGATAGATTGAAAGTAACCTCAATTGTAGTTACTCATGATATTTTTACAGTTCTAAATATTGCAGATAATGTTGCAATGCTTTATGATGGAAAAATTTATTTTTATGGCGAGCCGAAAGAATTAATGAATTCTAAGGATAAAATAATAAAAGAATTTTTAGAGAGAACCAACCTACGAAATTCAAAAAGATTTAAAAGTTAATCAAGATATATAAAAATTCATTGATTTTAGAAATAAATAATTATAATTTAAAATTTCTATTTTTTAATAATTTAGAGTAAAAAGGTGAAAAAGAATCTTACACGAATTTTAATTACAGTATTTCTGATAGTTATTTCTGTTTGGCTCCTCTTGCCTACATATAAGGATTATATTTACACAAAAGAATTATCTGAGCTTAGGGGCAAGGATAGTCTTGATTATATAAATACTCATTTGGAGAGCATTAGGAGTTCTCGTAATAAGAGATTAAAACTTGGATTGGATTTGAAAGGCGGGATGTATGTTGTTATGGATGTTGATGTTGTAAAATTACTTGAAGACCTTGCAAATCCAAAAACAAAAGATGAAGTCCTTACTTCTATTCTTGATGAATTAAAAGAAATATCTAAAACCACTGATGAGCCTATTTTAAAGATTTTTACTGCTAAGTTAAAAGAAAAGGGCAAAACCCTACTTTCATATTATGGAGATACAAGGCAGGATGAAGCGCAGGTTGAGTCTGAATTACAGGATAAAATTGATAAAGCAATTGAAGGAGCTGTAAGAACTATAAGAAATAGGGTTGACCAATACGGAGTAGCTGAACCTCAAATACAAACTGTGGGTGGAAAAAGAATAATAGTAGAATTACCAGGAGTTGGAAATGCTGAGGAAGTTCGTAGATTATTAAGACAGACTGCAGTTTTGCAATTCCATCTATTATATGATATGAACAAGTTTGTTAAAGTAATGAGAGATATTGATAAAAAACTCGCTGCTACAGGGAGTGATAGTCTACTGAATTTGGATTCCGCTCTATTTAGCACTGGAGAGGTAGATTCTACAAAAATAGTTTCAGCTGGAAGTAAGGATACATCAAAGAAAAAAGAAACTAAAGATGAAAAAGTAAAGACTAAAAAAGATACAATTAAGACCAAAAAGGATACCACAAAATCGAAAGACACCTCCAGTAAAGTTGACACAACATTAGAAGAAGATACTACAAAACAAATGACCGAAGAGGAATTCAGAAGAACATATCCTTTCTCATCATTGTTTGATTTACAGACACTACAACAATACGGTTCATTATACACGAATTCTATAAATAAAGAAAAGATTGATTTAATACTAAAAAGGGAAGATATAAAAGAGTTAATACCTCAGGATTTGTTAATTGCCTGGTCAGCAAAACGAGATGACAGAGCAGATTTTTACGAATTATTTCCACTTAAAAAGGAAGCTGAATTATCTGGAAAAGTTCTCGAGGATGTAAAAGCAGATATTGACCCCTATGACAACCGGCCTAAAGTCAGTATGACAATGAATACTGAAGGTGCTAACGAATGGGCAAGAATTACAGGTGCAAATGTAGGTAAGAGATGTGCTATTGTTCTTGATGGTGTAGTTTATTCTGCCCCTGTTATACAAAATAAAATCACTGGTGGTAGGTCTGAAATCAGTGGAATACCAAACATACAGGAAGCCAAGTTAATAGAAATAGTTTTACGTGCTGGTTCTCTTCCTGCTCCCCTAAATATTATTGAGGAGAGAACGATTGGTCCTTCACTTGGAGAAGACTCAATCAGGGCAGGTATAAATTCTTCTATTGCTGCATTGATTCTCGTTGCAATATTTATGATTATTTATTACAGAATGGGAGGGTCAATTTCTGTTGTTGCTCTTATGATTAATGTGCTTTTCGTTTTTGGTATTATGGCTTCTTTTAAAGCAACACTGACTGTACCGGGTATTGCAGGTCTAATCCTCTCTATTGGTATGGCTGTGGACACAAATGTTCTTATTTATGAAAGAATCAGGGAAGAGTTAAAAACCGGAAAGCCGTTAAAAACTTCTATTGATATTGGATATAAAAAAGCTTTTTCTGCAATCATTGACTCCCATATAACAAGTATAATTACAGGTTTAATTCTTTATCAATTTGGTTCAGGTCCTATTCAGGGATTTGCTTTAACTTTGATTTTTGGTTTATTATCTAACCTGTTTACAGCAATAGTTATTACTCATTTCATATTTGATATTCTTATTGAAAAGGAAATAAAACCCAATTTTGGTTAATCTTTAATTAAAATTTTATGAGATTATTCGAAAATACAAATATTGATTTTTTAGGTAAGAGAAAAATCTTTTATATAGTTTCTATAGTTTTTATTATCGCTGGATTTATTGCATTATTTCTTGTTGGTATTCCTGTAGGTATTGATTTTCAGGGTGGTACTGAATTACAGGTAAAATTTGAAAACCCAATCCAGATTGGAGAAATTAGGACTATTATGGATAATGCAGGCTTTACTGGTATGGAAATTAAAACTATGGGTACTGATAAAGATATTCTACTAAGAACACCACTTCAAGGGGAAGGACAAATAATAGCAGATAAAATAAAATCGGCTATTGATAATGCTTTACCTAATAATAAATATGAAGTGTTAAGAGTTGATAAAGTAGGACCTAAAATTGGTTCTGAGTTGAGAACAAATGCATTTTTTGCAGTTATATTTTCATTAATTGGGATTTTGGTTTATCTTTCTTTTCGTTTCCAATTTATTTATGCTGTTGCAGCGGTAATTGGATTGTTTCATGATGTGTTCATTACCATTGCTGCAGTCGCTTTATCTCATGCTTTTTTACCTTCTTTAGGGTTAGAATTTGGACAAACGATGCTTGCAGCTTTCTTGACTCTTATTGGTTTCTCTGTAAATGATACTGTTATTGTTTTTGATAGAATCAGAGAAAATATTAAGTTATATAAGAATGAAGATATTGAAGTTGTTATGAACAGAAGTGTCAATGCTACTCTTAGCCGAACTGTAATAACAAGTGGTATTGTTTTTATGACTATTCTTGTATTATTTATATTTGGCGGAGAAGTATTACGCAGTTTTTCTTTTACTTTTGGAGTTGGAATTATTACAGGTACATATTCATCTGTTTTCGTATCAAGTGCTATAGTTGTTGACTGGAAACACAAATTATCAAATAAATCTGATGAAAAGGTTTTAAAACCTGCGTATAAAAAATAATTTATATGCAATTAAAAGTTGAAAAAGTAGATCTTAATAATGTAAAGTTTCTGAAGTTATTTTTGAAACCTGAACTCCTTAATTTATCTAATAAGGATATTTTAAAAGAAAAAATTGAGTCTGAGATTAAAGGCAATAACAAGAATTTTATTTTCGATTTTTCTGAGATTAATGCATTAAATAGTTCCGCTCTCGGAATTCTGATTGGTGTTTTGAATATTATAAATAGAGCCGGTGGTACCCTTAAGTTAGCTAATTATAATAAGAAAATTAAGACTATACTCGAAATAACAAAGTTAAATTTAGTTTTTGATTTAATATAAGAATTTCGACTTTAATAAAAATATTTTATGGCAAAAATTACCGTCCTTGTTGGGCTTCAGTGGGGAGATGAAGGAAAAGGAAAAATTATAGATTTATTAAGTCCGAATTACAACATTGTTGCTCGATATCAAGGTGGTGCTAATGCTGGGCATACAATTGTTTTTAATAAAAGAAAATTTATTTTACATCTAATACCATCTGGAATTTTCACAAAGGGTGTTATTTGTGTTATTGGAAATGGAACGGTAATTGATTTAGATGCATTAATTGAAGAAATAAATCTATTAAAAAAAGAGGGTATCTCATTAAAAAACAGATTGTTTATAAGCAAGGATGCACATTTAATATTTCCTTACCATAAAATAATTGACAGTATTAAAGAAAGTAGAGATGAAAAAATCGGTACTACAAAAAGGGGTATTGGTCCCAGTTATATTGACAAGTATGCAAGAACCGGTGTTAAGATTCAGGATTTAAATTATCCAGACAAAGTACGTGGAATTTTGAAAAAAAATCTTGACTTAATAAAAAAGATTTATGATGAGTATGAAGAAGTTTCATCTCTCAATATTGATGATATCCTGGAGAAGGTATATAAAAATTATAGTATCATAAAAGATTTAGTTATTGATACACAGTCTTATTTATATTACTCATTTAAAAAAGGTAAGAGTATATTGGCTGAAGGTGCTCAGGGTACCCTGCTTGATGTTGATTTTGGAACTTATCCCTATGTTACTTCATCACATCCAACTTCTGGTGGTGTATGTATTGGAACCGGTATCCCACCAACATTGATTAAGGATATAATTGGAATTTTCAAAGCATATACAACCAGAGTTGGCGAAGGACCTTTTGTTACTGAGCTATTAAATAATGAAGGAAAGCAGATTTTAGAACTAGGAAACGAATTTGGCGCTACGACAGGAAGACCGCGCAGGTGTGGTTGGTTGGATTTAGTTGCACTTAAGTATTCTTGTGCTATTAATGGTACAACATCTATGATAATGACGAAAACCGATGTATTAAATAACTTTGAAGAGATTAATGTATGTATAAAATATGATATTAATGGAAAGAAAACCGATAGATTTGTGACCGATTGTGAATTATTAAAAGTTGCAAAGCCTATATATAAAAAATTTAAAGGTTGGAAATACAACATTTCAGAGTGCAGAAGAAAAAAAGATTTACCTAAAAATTTGATTAATTATATTAGGTTTATTGAAGAATTTGCGGGTGTTAAAATTTCTCACATATCAACTGGTCCTTCTCGTGAACAATTTATTAAATTATAAAAGAATTTTCTTTACGAAAGATATCATTGAATTTACAGAATAATAATAATATATTTGCAACAAATTGGCAGATAGCTCAATGGTGGAGCATTCGGCTGTTAACCGAAGGGTTGCGGGTTCGAGTCCCGCTCTGCCAGCAATAACCCCATAAAAGGGGTTATTTTATTTATGGATATAAAACCATTAACCGTAACTGAATTTACTCAGAAGCTGAAATTAATAATCCAGGAAGAATTTTCTGATATATATATAACAGGTGAAATTTCTAACTTTAAAAAACATGCTATTTCCGGGCATTGTTATTTTACACTTAAAGATGAAAATTCTGCTTTACAGGCGGTTTTATGGAATTATAGATACAATTTATTGAATTTTAAACTTGAAGATGGCTTACAGGTAATTGTAAGAGGAAAGATTACAATTTACGAGCCTCGAGGAAGTTATCAAATAGATATTATTGAGATTAAGCTCGCCGGAATAGGTGAATTACAACTGGCTTTTGAAAGATTAAAGCAGAAGTTAGAACAGGAAGGACTTTTTGAAGAGTCACGAAAAAGGAAATTACCTGAATTCCCAAAAAGAGTTGGAATTATAACATCTGAATCTGGCGCAGTTATTGAGGACTTTAAGCGTGTTACTTTAAAAAGATATCCAATCGTAGAAATTTTACTTTTTCCTGTTTCTGTGCAGGGTGCTGGTTCAGTAAAAAGTATTATTAATGCCTTGAAAATTGCAAATCAGGAAAAATATAAACTTGATATTATTGTACTTGCTCGTGGAGGGGGTTCTATTGAAGATTTATGGAGTTTTAATGATGAAATGTTAGCAAGAGAAGTCTTTAAATCTAAAGTGCCAACAGTAAGTGCAATTGGGCATGAGACGGATTTTACCATATGTGATTTCGTGGCAGATTTAAGAGCTCCTACTCCATCAGCTGCAGCAGAAATTATTTTTCCGGATAAGAATCAATTACTTGAAAGATTACAACAAATTAACTATTATATTGAAGATTCCGTGAAAACGTGGTTCAGATTTTATTATGATAATATAGATAGAATTAAAAACAGTTATGTAATAAACAAACCTTTAGATATTTTAAATCAGTATAAGATGAAATTAGATGAGAATTATAAAACAGTTTCTGATGTTATAAGTAATAAGATAAATAGATATAAAGAGAATTTGAACTATATAGAGAAATTTTTGCACAATACTTCTCCTGAACATACATTGAGAAGAGGATTTACCTATATAAGGAAGGATGACACTGTAATTCCAAGAAAAAAGTTTTTAAAGCCTGCGGATTTTGTTGAAATAGTTTTTTTTGATGGTGAATTAAATGCAGAAATAAAAAAAGAAAAATTGAAAATTAAACAAGGTAACTTATATGAAAACGAAGAAAAAAACTAATAATACTTTTGAAGAAGCATATAAAAGACTTGAAGAAATAATGGAAGAGTTAGAAGTAAAAGCCGAGAATATCCCTTTGGAAAAGATGTTATCTCTGTATCAGGAATCGCTTGAGCTTCTGAAAATATGCAGAGATAAGTTAAGCGAAGCAGAATTAAAAATTGAAAAAATTAAATCGGAAAGTAATTAAACAACACTATTATGTTAGAAATAGAATATGATTTTTCGAAAACAAAATTTCTTAAAGATATTGAATACCCTGAAGATTTGAAGAAATTATCACTATCAGATCTCCCCATTTTATGTGATGAGATAAGAGATTATTTACTTGAAGTGATTTCCAAAATTGGAGGGCATTTAGGTGCTTCTCTTGGTGTATGTGAATTAACTGTTGGGCTTCATTATGTCTTTAATACTCCAATAGATAAGATTATTTGGGACGTTGGGCATCAGGGTTATATTCATAAAATATTGACGGGAAGAAAATTAGCTTTGAAAACAATTCGTCAGTTTGGTGGAATTAGTGGATTTCTGAAAAGAACAGAAAGTGAATATGATTGTTTCGGCGCCGGTCATGCAAGTACATCTCTTTCTGCTGCTTTGGGTATTGCAACAGGTAGAGATTTTAAAAAAGAAAATTACAAGGTAATTGCTGTTATTGGAGATGGTGCAATGACGGGAGGAATGGCTTATGAGGCTATGAATAATATCGGAATATTGAAGAAAGATTTAATCGTTATTCTTAATGATAATAGAATGTCAATTTCTCCTAATGTGTGGGCATTTCAAAAATATTTTAATGAACTTATCACCAGCGATAATTTTAATAAATTAAGAAATAAAATCTGGGATATTACAACGAAAATACATGGTAAAAGTGACAGGTTGCAACTCTTACTTTCAAGAATAGAAGGCGGATTAAAAGGAATGATCACCCCCGGTATGTTATTTGAAGCATTGGGATTCAGATATTTCGGGCCTGTAAATGGACATAATATAGGCAAAATTGTTAAAATTCTTGAGGATATTAAAAAATTAAAGGGTCCAATTCTTTTGCATATCATTACTGAAAAAGGAAAAGGACCACAGTATGCAAACAAACATTCTCAGAAGTTACATGCATTAAATCCTTTTGATAAAACAACAGGAATAGAAATAAAGAAATCAAATAATCCATCATATACAAAGATATTTGGTGAAACTTTAGTTGAACTTGCAAAGAAAAATGAAAAATTAATTGGTGTTTGTGCTGCGATGCCTGATGGAACTGGTTTAAATTATTTACAGAAAGAGATTCCTGATAGATATTTTGATGTAGGTATTGCAGAACAGCACGCTGTTACTTTTTCTGCAGGATTAGCCACTGAAGGTTATAAACCAGTTGTTGCAATATATTCAACATTTTTGCAGAGAGCTTTTGACCAGATAATACACGATGTAGCACTGCAAAATCTTAATGTTATTTTTGCAATTGACAGAGGTGGTCTTGTAGGTGCTGATGGTCCTACTCATCATGGAAGTTTTGATTTATCATATTTAAGAATGATACCCAATATGATAATTATGACCCCAAAAGATGAAGATGAATTGAGAAATATGCTCTATACTGCAACTTTGTATAATAAAGGACCAGTAGCAATTAGATATCCTCGTGCTGAAGGCATTGGAGTGAAATTAGGTAACTTTAAAGAATTAATTATTGGAAAAGCAGAAATATTAAAGAAAGGTACAGATATTGCAATTCTTGCGGTTGGGAATATGGTAAATCATAGCTTGAAAGCAGCTGAAATTTTAAGCGAAAAAGATATTAGTGCTGAAGTAGTTAATATGCGGTTTGTTAAACCTCTTGATGGTGTTTTATTGAATTTTGTTTTTAATAATTTCCAGAAAATTATTACTATTGAGGATAATTCCATTATTGGAGGTTTCGGCTCGGCTATCTCTGAATATGCAGAACAGTATAATTATAAGAATGATATTTTAATGCATGGATTACCTGATAAATTTATAGAACATGGTTCTCTTGATGAACTTTATTCTTTACTGAAACTTGATGCAAACGGCATTGCAGAAGTTACGGAGATGTTCTTTCATAAGGAAACAAGTAGGGTTAAAAAATAAAACATTCTACGGATGAATTTAAGAGTTTATGATTTTGATGAGTCCGAACAAATAAATAAACTGTCTGACAATTCAACAATTAACAGGGGGTATGTGTATATAGAAACTTATGGTTGTCAGATGAATTTCTCCGATACTGAAATATTATTACGGATTTTGTACGATACTGGATATAAGGAGACATCCAACATTTCTGATGCTGATATTATATTTCTTAATACTTGCAGTGTGAGGGAGCATGCAGAAGAAAAAATTTATAGCCGCCTGAATTCCTTAAAAAAATTAAAAAAGACAAAACCTGATATTGTTATTGGTATTCTTGGATGTATGGCTGAAAGAATTAAAAATAAACTTTTTCAGGAATTCAACTATTTAGATTTAATAACTGGTCCAGATGAATACCGCAAATTACCTTCTTTAATAAATCTCGCTAAAAAAGGAAGAAGAGTAACAGCTACTAAACTATCGAGGCAGGAAACCTATGATGAAATTACCCCTTTGAGAAAAAAGGGTATAACTGCCTGGATTAGCATAATGAGAGGTTGTGATAAATTTTGTAGCTTTTGCGTTGTTCCGTTTACAAGGGGTAGGGAAAGAAGCAGAAGTTATAATAGCATTATCAAAGAAGCAAAATGTTTAAGTGACGAAGGTGTTAAAGAAATTACTCTTTTAGGACAGAATGTTAATTCATATAAATTTGATAAATATGATTTTGCTGATTTATTGATTGGAGTTGCGGAAGCAGTTGGAAAAGTAAGAATAAGATTCACTACCTCACATCCTTATGATTTATCATTTAAATTATTGGAAGCTATAGCCTCTAATGAAAATATTTGCAAATATATTCACTTACCTGTTCAGTCTGGTTCAAATAGAATTCTCAAATTGATGAATAGGTTTTATACAATAGAAGAATATAAAGAAATTATTCATAAAGCAAGAAGATTAATACCCGATATTGGAATTTCTACTGATATAATTGCGGGTTTTCCTTCTGAAACTGAAAAAGACCATAGTTTAACTCTTCGAATGCTTGAAGAAATACAATTTGATAGTGCTTTCACATTTATCTATTCTCCACGAGAGGGCACAAAAGCATTTAAATTTATAGATGATGTTCCTATAGAAGTTAAGAAAAAAAGACTTGAGGAGATAATAAATTTGCAAAGAAAAATTTCTCTTAATATACATAAAAGATTAATCGGAAAAGAAAAAGAAATATTAATTGAATCTTACAGTAAGAAATCAAAGGACTTTTTTATGGGTAGGACGGATTGTAATAAAACGGTTATAATTCCTAAGGGAAATTATAATATTGGTGATTTTGTATTTGTAAAAATTGAGAGAGTAAATTCTGCTACTCTTTTTGGAACAGGAATATGAAAATTTCACATAAGATTGTTTATTTAATCATTATTTTTCTGTCATTATTTCTGAGTTTTTTTCCTTTATATTTTGTTCGCAGGTTTGCTGTTATTATAGCTAATATTGTATATTTTTTATTTCCTGTAAGGAAAAAAATACTTTTAACAAACTTGAACTTGTGTTATCCCGAAAAAGATAAAAAATGGAAATTGAAAATTGCAAGAAAATCTTATGAAAATATATGCATCGTTATATTTGAAATTTTGTATATGCCTTTTTTAACAAAAGAAAAGTTACTCTCTTCAGTTATTGGTGGAGATTTATCTCTTATTCTTGATTGTATAGAAAAAGAAAAAGGTCTGATTATTACAAGTGGGCATTATTCAAATTGGGAATATTTTGGTGGGTTTGTTTCTTCTCAAATTCCTGTTAGAGCAAGTTGTATTGCGAAGACTCAAACTAATTTATATGTGAATAAAAGAATAAACAAGTTAAGAGAGAAATTTAAATATGAACCTATTGAAATTGGTGTATCTCTCAGGGAAGTATATCATAGATTAAAAAATAATGAGGTTATTTTTATGCTGATAGATCAATCTGCTCATCCTGAATATTCAAGTTATGTAAATTTTTTTAATGTAAATGTATCATCATTCAATGGGGCAGCAAAGTTTGCATTGAAATATAAAACAGAAATTGTTTTCGCTAATTTAAGAAGGGAAAAAAACCTTAAATACATATTCAAATCTCGAAAGGTAGATTATTCTGACTTGATTGAATATAATAAAAAAAATATAGATGAACTTACACAAAGATTGCAAGCATGTCTTGAGGAGACCGTGAGAGAAGAACCTGCTCAGTGGTTATGGTTCCACAGAAGGTTTAAAAATATTAAATCTATTAATTCAGATGCAGCAACGATATTTAATAATACAAACAGCATATATAGGTGATGTAATTTTATCATTACCTATTGCTCAGGTTATAAAAAGAAATATAAATGCTGAGATAGATTTTTTATGCATTCCCAAAACAAGTATTATAGTGAATGGAAGTAAGTATATTGATAATATAATAGTATATGATAAGCATGGAAGGGATAGGGGATATAGTTCATTCAGGATTTTATCTAATAGGATTAAATTTCGGAGATATGATGCTATACTCTCACCACATCGTTCATTACGAAGCACTTTATTATCATATTTTTCAAAATCTGAATTGACGGTTTCTTTTGATAATTCAACTATGAGTTTTCTTTACAATATCAGGATTCCATACAGAACAGATGTTCATGAGATTCAGAGGAATCTTATGTTACTTGAACCATTGGGTATAAAAGAAACAAATATTGTCAGACCAGAATTTGATATTCCAAACGAAGATAAAAAAGTAGTTGATTTATTATTAAAAAAGTTTAATATATTTCCTGATGATATTTTTATTACAGTAGCCCCGGGCACTATATGGTACACAAAACAATTTCCACCTCATAAAATTATTGGTTTATTAAATTTATTGGCAAAAGAAAATATAAAAATTGTTTTTGTTGGTGGAAAAGGGGATATAGAATTATCAAAATATATTGTTGACAAAACAGAAAACAAAAATGTAAATATTGCTTGTGGAAAATTAAATTTATTACAATCAGCTGAACTAATTCGTCGTTCAAAATTACTTTTGACAAATGATTCTGCTCCTTTACACATTGCAAATGCAGTTGAAACTAAAGTTATTGCTGTTTATGGGGCTACGATACCCGAGTTTGGCTTTTTCCCTTACGGAGAGAATGATGTTGTATTTGAGATAAAAGGTCTTAAGTGCAGACCTTGTTCCACACATGGTGGAAAGAAATGTCCAATTAAGACTTATGAATGTTTTGAGAGGATTGAGGAAGAAAAAATTTACAGAGAAATTATGAAATCTATTTGATTTTTACATTCTCAAGAATTCTTTTAACAAATTTCCCTAACATATCAAATTCAATATTCACCCTGTCACCTGGTTTCATATAACGAAAATTTGTTACTTTCCAGGTATGAGGTATTATAGCAATTTTTATAAGAATGTTCTTCTTTGTTTCTTTTTCTATTTGAGCAATTGTTAAACTCACACCATTTATTGCAATTGAACCAACATAAATAATATTATCTTTGAATGTCGAGGGAAAAGTAAAGTAGTATTCCCAACTATCTTTTAATTTTATTATTCTATCAACATTACCAGTTGTGTCTACATGGCCTTGAACAATGTGCCCGTCAATAGTTGAGTTAATTTGCATTGGCTTCTCCAGATTAACATAACTACCTATTTTTAAATCGCCAAGATTGGTTTTTTTCAACGACTCATTTACAGTTGTGAATTCAAAAATATCTCCTTTCTTTTCTGTTATTGTCATACAGGCACCGTTAATAGCAATACTTGACCCTTTTGAAACATTTTTAAGATAATTTTTTTTGGTTGGTTTCACAGTGAATTTTATACTATCTCCGACTTTTTGCATTTTGATAATTTTTCCCATGTCTGTTACAATTCCAGTAAACATTTTTTCTATCCTTTCTTATAGTAAATTAATAAATCATCTTCAATTTTTTTAAAAGAAATCAATTTTAACTTTTGAGACATTTGTAAATCTTTTATTGAATACATTTCAAAGGGGGATATACCTTTACCTATAATTTTATTTGCAATAAATAAATATATATCATCGTACAGTTTATATTCTATAAATTTAGAAAAAATAAATGCACCACCCTCTACTAAAATATTATAAATGTTCATTTCAAATAGGCTTCTCAAAATTTTTAAATATCCTTTTCTACTTATTTCAGAGAAAAAAATGTATGTCTTATCATTATATTTATCTGAAAAAAGTTTATGAGAAGAAGGTAATTTTTCCGGTATATCAGATAGCACAATTCTGTATGGGATTTTAACCTTCATATTTTCCGGTAATAAAGAAGGGTTATCTATAAGTGCTGTATTGTGCCCAATTAATATTGCATCGTAATCATTTCTTAATTTCTTTACATATTTTCTTGATTCGGGATTTGTTATCCATTTTGATTCATTATTTGTTAAGGAAATTTTCCCGTCGATACTTTGTGCTATTTTTAATGTTACATAAGGAAGTTTGTTTTTTATATTTTTCAAATAAATTTTATTTATTTCTTTACATTCTTTTTCTTTTACTCCATATCTGACTTTAATTCCAGCATCTATCAATTGTTTAATACCTTTTCCATTCACAAGAGGATTTGGGTCTTTTATTCCTATTACGACTTCTGAAATCTTATGATTTATTATTTCGTTTGTGCAAGGAGGGGTTTTACCATAATGACAACAGGGTTCAAGATTTACATACAAAGTTGAACCTTCGAGTTTAAGTTTATTCTTTAAAGCATCTTTAATAGCATTGATTTCAGCATGAAAACCACCATAAAATTTATGGTAACCTTTCCCTATTATTTTATCATTTTTAGTTATAATACAACCTACTAAAGGATTTGGTTTTGTTCTTCCTTTTCCTCTTAAGGCTAATTTAATGCATTGTAGAATATATTTTTCGTCTTTTGACAAAAGAACTATTTTAAATTAGTTCTTGGTATTGTCTTCTTTATTTTCCGTTAGTTTTTGTTTTAACTCCTCTATTTTATCTTTTAATCTGCTTTCATAATTTGGGTTCATATTTAAAGCAGTTTCGTAGTCACTCAATGCTTCTGATAATTTACCGAGGTTTTCATAAGTATATCCACGGTTGTAATAATAAGATGCATCTTTGGAATTTAAACTAATTGCAGTATTAAGGTCGGATAGTGCCTTCTCCCATTCTGCTTTATCTATATGTATTCCTGCGCGGTCGAAATATGCATAAGCATTTTTCGGATTCATCTCTATAGATTTATTGAAATCATCTAATGCTTTTACAGTGTCACCGAGTTTTAGATAAGTTTTTCCTCTATACCAAATAAATCTGAAATTGTCCTGGTTTAAATTTATAGAATTTATTAAATCTGTGAGGGCTTCCTGATATTTTTGTGTTGAATAGTATGAAATTCCTCTGAATCCTAATGCATCATAATTTTCAGGGTCCATATCTATTATTGTTGTATAATCTGCAATTGCATTATCAAATTTCTTCAGGATTCTGTAACAGTTTGCCCTTGCAAAAAGGGCTTTAAGATGACTTGGGTTTATTTCTAAAGCTTGAGAAAAATCTGTAACAGCATTTTCGTATTCACCAAGATTGTAATAGCAATTTCCACGCATAACATACGCAGAGGTGTTATTTGGATTTATTTCTATTGCTTTTGTATAATCAGAAATAGCTCCTTTATAATCTTCTGCATCAAATTTTTCGTTTCCACTTATTATGAAATTTTCTTCAGACTGTGCATAAATGTTAACAGAAATTAATAATAGTAATAATGTAATCAACATTAAAAAAGATTTACGCATATGTATATAAATTTAATTTAAAATAATTTCTCAAAATAAAGAAATTTTTATTTAAAAAATATAGAATTCATATCTACTTTATTATACAATATTTTTTTCCGAAAGTTCAAATTTCTTTTTATATTTTGTTAATACACTATCTTTAGAATTTCTGTTATATATATAGGTAGGGATGTCATATTTTTGAACATTAAAATTTTTTGAGGCTCTTTTCATAAAGTCATAGTCATAAGCATAAATGTTTCTAAATCCGTTTAATTTATAAAATACCTCTCTCTTTCCGAATAATGTTGCTCCGATAACGCATTGATTTAAATGAATTAATTTTTTTGTATCGTTTGCATCCGGAACGAACATATTTTTTCTACTCCCTATAATTTTTGCTGTCGTGTGGATTAAGTCTATATTTTTGTTTTTCTTAAAAATAATAACTCTTTTTTCTATATGTTCTGGTAAATATAAATCATCTGAATCAAGAAAGGTTATTAATCCACCACTTGAAATCCTTATTCCTGTGTTCAGTGCTATTGGGGTTCCCCTGTTGTTTTGCTTTATATAAATTAAAGTATTTTTTACCTGTAAATATCTTGTAATGTATTTTTCTAATCCATCTGCACTCCCATCATCAACAATAACAATTTCGGTGTCTTTGTATGTCTGATTTAATACTGACTCTATTGCTTTAACTAATTGTCTTTTTCTATTATAAACAGGAATGATAATAGAAACCAAATATTTTTTTGATGAAAAACTCGCTACCATTCTATCCATTCTTTTGGATCTACAGGTTGACCATTTTCCCATATTTCAAAATGGAAAATTTGTCCGTCGTTATTTATAGATGTTTTAGCGATTATAGTTCCTGCTTCAATTTTATCATTTTCGGATACAGTTATTTTTTCAACAACCGCATATACTGTAAAATATTGGTAATCATGTTTTATAATTATAACTTTTCCAAATTCAGGAATTGTATAAATTTTAAATACTGTACCATCAGCAACACAAAAGACATCAGAACCTTTTGATATTGAAAAATCTAAACCATTATTGTATGTAATAGCCCTTGTTTGTTCATTAATGCTTTTTCCAAAATCCCTGCTTATATATACACTTGTAACTGGTGGAATTAATTTACCTTTAAGTGAACTGAAAGGTTGTCCCTGATAATTTGGATTATGGTTTAGAATAAATTTCAGTTCGTTAGCAATATTTTGTTTTTTTATTTCGGTTTGTTGAATTTGATTATTTATGTTTTCTATTCTCCGAAGTAATACTTCATTTAAATATGTAAGAGAATCTATTATGGATTCTGTTTGTATTTTACTTGCAAGAATTGTCCTCTGCATATTCTTTTTTTCAGATAAGTATTTTTCTCTCTCTTTACTACTTAATTTGTTTATCTTTTTCTTCTCCTGTAGAATGAAACTTTCAGTCTTTATCCTTTCATATTCAATTGACCTTAATTGTGATAATCGTTGTAGATACTCAAGTCTTGTATATAGTTGTGGTATTGATTCAGATGAAAAGAGTATTTGTAATGGATAGTCAGGTCCTTGTTTATACAGTGCTATGATTTTTTGTTTATAAGAATTTTTTATTCTTTCTAATTTTTCTTTCTGTGCTGTAAGTTCTATCTCCTGTACCAACAATTTACTTTCATCTTTTATATCTTCAGTGCCCTGACCTTCGAGTAGTTGGGTTAATTGGTTTAATTGTGAAATATACTCCTTTAAGTCCTTTTTATAGTTTATAATTAAATTGTTATTTGCATTAATCAGGTTTTCCAAAAACTTTATTTCCTCCTGATAAATTCTGATTTGTAGTTCTAAATCTGATAATAAATTATATTCATCGCTAAAAGAATATTGTGAAAAAATAGTAAGAAAAATTATTAGCAGATATTTCCAGTATTTATTCAATTCCAATTATATATTTTTGCACTTTTAGGAATATTAATTTTATAATTAAAATTTTCAACTTCAAAGTTAACATCTGTATATTTAATCCAGAGATACTCTCTTTTTAGTTCTCTTTGAAAATCAATCTCCACCGGAAATTTTATACCATTTATGTTTTTGTACTTTGAAAAATTAATTTCATAATCAACCTTACCTGAATCATTATATGACTTTATCTTTGTTACAACTGTCTTAGAAGTATCAATCCAGTATTCTTTTCTTAAATTTAATGAATCAATTTCCGTAATTATTAAAAATGATTTTGTGAATGAATATGAGTTACCTTTTTTTAAAGTATCAGATAATATGAAAGAACCGCTGAAAATATTGATTAAATTATCATAAGAAATATTTACTCTTAAAATTATACCAAGATTTTTTTCGCTTGGTGGACCTTTTATTACAATATTTTCCATAACGTTGTAATAAGTAAATTCATTTTTTGTTATTAACATAATCACGCCCGTTATCCCAAAAGTACCTTTAATTTTTGCATAGCAACTGTCGGGCTTGCTTATCACAGCGAAAAGACTACCGGAGTTTCCAGTTTCAGTATTTTCGTATTCGATTTCGCCTTCAAGTTCAACTTTCTTAATCTGTGCAGAATTATAATTTATTTTCTTTACTATATTGAGTGCTTTTAAAGTGTCATTGTCACCTGAGGTACTGTAAGCTATGTTTGTTAGAAAGAAAATAAATATTAATATTTTAAAATTTAGTTTTAACAAGTTCATTTATAATTTAAGATAAAATTTATTAACTCATTCTCTCTTTCAATTTCTACCGATAACCTGATAAAATAAACAGGGTAATTCTCTATAAAATTATTAAAATTTCTTATCTTTACAAAGTCCTTTTCGGTTGTTATGAAAGCATAACCTTGAATGTACTTTTTTATCAAATTTTCTATATCAATGTTGTTATATTTTTTATGGTCCGGAAAAGTGATAAATTCTTTAATATTAAAATTTTCCAGTGATTTCTTAAATGATTCAGGGTCTGCTATTCCACAAAAAGCAATTACTTTATCGAGATTTTCTTCCGTAATTTTGTAATCTCTGTTATAAATTCCATTAATCCTGTAACGAATTGTATAAACTGGTTTATTATATTTATTTATAAAGTCCAGTATGCTTTTATCAGAAAATTTATTGTTCTGAAATATAACTGTGCATCTTCTTATATTTTTAAGCGGCTCTCTCAAATTCCCCGCTGGTAAAAGAATTTTATTAAAAAGTCTATGCTTTTCAAAGTTGTTTGTATCAATTACAAGAAAATCATAATCTTTAAATATTTTCCTCTGCTGATATGCATCATCCAGAATAATGTAATCAGGTTTAAAATTTTGCTCTATATATCTAATTGCTTCTGTTCTATCTTCTGAGACAATTAAATAAAAATTATTACTTTTTCTTTTAAGTAACTCAGCTGTCATATACGGTTCATCACCAGCATCTGACACAGTTAAATTTATCTTCTTATTATCAAAAACAATCTGCATACCTTTTGATTTCCTTTTATATCCTCTTGAAATTATTGCAATTTTGCAACCTCTTTCTAATAATATTTCTGCTAATTTTATAACAAGTGGTGTTTTACCTGAACCACCTGTGTTAATATTTCCTACTGATATTATTTTATATTTCGATTTATACTTAAATAATATATTACTGTCATATAAAAAATTTCGGAATGAAATAATTATTCCATATAAAATAGAAAGTGGAAAAAGTAAAAGTCTTAGGTAATTAATTATTAAGTAAATATTCATTAATTATTTCAGCTGCGGATTTTTTAACGGGAAATTCTAATAATATCTTTTTTACTTCTCTGAATTTATTAATCATTTGAGCTCTATAAATTTCATCATTTAATATTTTTATTGACTCATCGCAGATGTTTTTTGTTGTTAAATCTTTTTGTATGAATTCTTTAATTATCAAACTATCGGACATAATATTTATTAGAGTAACATACTTAATCTTTACAAGTGATTTTGCTATATAATAATTTATGGGATTTGCTTTATAAATAGTGATAAAAGGAGTTTCTAAAAATGCACATTCATTAGATGAGGTACCAAATTTTGTAATTACAAGGTCACTATTAAAAATTAGTTTGAATTTTTCGTCTTCAAAATACTTTTTTACTTCTATACTGCATTCTTCTAAAATATTTTTATATTTGTCAATGTTAATATTGGGGGATAATAAAAGATTTATTTCACATTTAAATATTTCTTTTAATTTTTTTACAGGTTCAATCAGAGGATACAAATTTCGCTTGAATTCTTCATCTCTACTTCCAGGCAGGAGAGTAATTATTTTCTTATCAGCTGTGATTCTTTTATTTGTCTTTAAAAAGTTTTCAATTTTGTTTATTAACGGATTTCCCACATAATCAACATCAAAGTTATGTTTTTTATAAAATTCTACTTCAAATGGGTAAATCACCATCATCCTGTCTATGTATCTTTTAATTTTCTCAATCCTCTTAGGGTTCCAGACCCAAACTTGTGGTGAAATATAATAAAGTATTTTATGTTTATAAAATTTTTTGATTTCTTCTGCAAATTTTAAGTTGAATGATGGAAAATCAACTAAAAGAATTAATTTTGGATTGTGAGTTTTAACATAATCAATACAATTTCTTAAAACTTTCTTTATTCTATTCATATTTGTTAATACAGAATAAAGACCAATAAAATTTACTTCCTTATAATTATACAACAATTTTATTCCTGTTTTTTCTAATTCATTTCCACCGATCCCTGCTAATGAAATGTCCGGATTTAATTTACACAGTTCATTAATAATTATTGAAGCATTTGAGTCACCAGATTGTTCACCAGTAATTATGAAAATTGAATCTTTTTTATTTCTCAGATTGCTATTCAAATCCTGAAAATTCTAATTTGGAAAAAGTAAATAATTAATATCAAAAAAATTACAAAACCAATAGCCATTAAAGTTTTTGTATCAGATTTCAGTCCTTTAATCAAATCAAATTTTATATTTGATTTTACTCCTTCAGGGACTTTTTTAAATAAATAAAAAAATCTACCAACACTATTCTTATAATTCATATATTTATCACCAAATTGTTTTTCGAGATAATCTTCCTCAATCTTTATTATACAATAATATTGAAATAAGAAATAAATTATGCCAATAATTTGTAAATATGGGAATAGTGAATTCGTCATAATTCCAATACCAGTATAAATAATAATATTAGCAGTATATAGTGGATTCCTGATAATAGAAAAAGGACCCTGCGTGACCAGCTGTGAACCTCCAACCTCAGCAGTTGCCCTTGTTTCACTGCCTGCATAACTTACTGCCCATATCCTAATCATTTCCCCAATTATTGCAATAATCAATCCAACTAATATTGATGTAGAATTCGGATTAATAAATATTATACAAAAAAATAAAAACGGTAGTGGTGTATAACTCCTGTTTGAGAAAAAGAATTTTCCTAATTTTCTAATCATACTTCTATCCTCCCATATAAACATCTCTTCTTAATAATTGAGCGGTCTGCCGTCTCTTGATTTTATTTTTCTCCTTTAATTTAGTTATTTTGTTCATTATATCAATAAAATTATTGTATGGAAAGTAAGTGATATTATTTTTCCAGCAGTAAGAGACTAATTTCTTTTTCGCAAAAACTATATCAGCATAATTGGCAGCGCAAAAGTCAGATGTTCCATCACCAATTAAAACTGATATTTCATTTTCAAATTCATTAGTGTTTGTAAGTATAATATTTCTTTTGCTCATACCACAGAAAACGCAATTTTCGTCTGAATAGGGGAATTCACAGGTAAGGCGCAATTTGTTTTTATCGTCAGTATATGTAACCATTTTATTACAATAATATGGCAGGTTAATATTTTCTCGTTTAAGTATCCTTCCAATGTAGTAATCTAAACCTTCGCTGATTATTATAATTTCGTATTGATTTGATTTACAAAATTCAATAAAATTTTTAAAATATGGATCAATCTTTTCTTCATCAAGATACTCGTTGAATTTTTCAAAAGAAAAATCTTCAATTAATTCCAATTCTTTTCTTATACATTCCCGTGCAGAAAGTATATTAGTATCAAATAATTCACAAAGTTCTTTAAATTTTGTTTTATCTTTTATAAATTTTCCGAGTGAATTTACCCACACATCATTTATAGTTATAGTTCCATCAAAATCACAAAAAATTTTTAACTTATAATTCTTCATTGATTGACCGACTTAAATCTTGTCTCAACTATTGTAGTGACTCCGGGTTCTTGCATTGTAATTCCGTACAAACGATCAACCATTTCCATAGTCCTTTCGTTATGAGTGATAAGGATAAATTGTGTGTTAACAGAAAATTTTCTTATCATTTTATTAAACCTTAATAAGTTTGCAGGGTCAAGCAATGCATCCACTTCATCAAGGATACAAAATGGCGAGGGTTTGATGAGATAAATCCCAAATAACAATGCAATTGCCGTTAAAGTTTTTTCTCCTTGTGAAAGTAATTCAATTGAGGTTGGTTTTTTCCCTCTTGGTTTTGCAGAAATCTCAATCTTTGCTTCAAGTGGATCTTCAATTATATTGCCTTCTTCATCGGTATCGTAGACGAGTTTTAAATCAGCTTCATCTCCTTCGTGGAAGAGTTCTTTAAATATTTTTATGAAATTTTCCCTTATCTGTTCAAAAACTTTTAAAAACTTTGTTCTTGCTTCAGAATTTATACGCTCAATTGTTTTTCTGATTTGTTTTTCAGATTCTATGAGGTCATCCCGCTGTTTTGTTATATTTTCCAATTCATCCTTCTCTTCCTGAAAACTGTCCCATACAAGTTGTTGATATCCGCCACCGAGTTTTTTTAATTTCTCATTTAATTCTTCTATTCTTTTCTTCGCTCTTGTTATATCAAATTCGTTATTTTCGTTAATAAATTCTTCTATGAATTTATCATTTATATCAATTTTATCATTATCGGATATTTTATAGTCATATTTTCTAAATATATAATCAATTACCTGTTCAGATTTTATTGTATATTCTCTGATTAAAATTTGTGAGTCTATCAATTTCTGAGAAACTCTGTCATATTGATTTCTGTAAGTCCGTTGCTCTGAATTTAATTTGTTCTGTATTTCCCTTTGTTCTTCTAATTGTGTTTTAATCTGCTCATATTCTTCTTTTATTTTTTCCTGTTGCTGTTGTAATTCGTTAAATAATTCTTTATCCTTTTTAATTTTTTCACTTTTCTCCTGTTGCTCTATATTTACTCTCTCTATTGTTGATTTATTTTTTTCTAATTGTTTCGTTTGAATATCATTTGAACTTATGATTCTTTCTAAAGTTGCTTCTTCATTCTTTAATTCATTTTTTAGTTTTATTAATTCTAAATTAAAACTGTTGTAATCATTTTGATATTCAGTATATGTTTTTTCTATTTCATTAAATTCATCAGTTAGAAAATTGAATTCTTTGTCCAGATTTGAGCTTTCAACTTCAGCAATTCTTATTTCCTCTGCTTTGATATTCACTGATTCTTTAAGTTTATTATTCTCTTCCTGCAATTTTTTATAGATTGAATTGTTCTCATCAATGTTTTTATTCAAAGATTCAATTTTAAAATTAATTATTGAAATTTCATTTGATAATACACTTTTTCTCTTTTCATATTCATCTAAAATTTTCAAGGTATCCGGTATATTTAATTCTCTTATTTTGTTTTTATATTCTTCTATTGTATTACTTATGATTTTTAATGAAATTTCTAATTCTTTTTCTTCTTGCTTGAGTTTTTTAATATATTCATCTCTTCCTAAACGCAGACTCTCTTCATTTATTTTTCCGCCTGCCCTTATAACACCTTCTGTTACAATATCACCTTCGAGGGTAATAAATTTATAATAATTGTCTTTTGATAGTTTGAATGCAATATTAATATTTTCAACCACTACATATTCATCAAGCAGATATTTTATTAGTTTTTCAAATTTTTTATCTCTGGATTTTACTAAACTATCGGCAAATCCATAGACACCTTCGATATTTAAGAAATCGGGTAATTCATCTGGAAAACTTATATAGTTAAATCTCTCGCTGAAAAGTTTATCATTTAATATAAAAGTTACTTTTCCTTTATCCTCTTTCTCAAGTAATTCAATTAAGTCAAATACCCTGTCAGAATATTCAAGAATTAAGTAATTTGAAACTTCTCCAAGAGCCGTTTCTATTGCTGTCTTAAATTTTGAATTTACATCGATAATATCAATAACAGTTGAGAGTCCCTGAAACTTTTTTTCGTTAATTAAATACTTTATCCCTTCAGCATAATCTTCAAGATTCTGATACATATTTTCAAGGTACAAAATCTTTGTATGATACTTTTGTAGTTCCAGATATTTAGTATTATATTCTGATTCTGCTTTTTCAATTTGGTTTTTTAAAGAGTTTTGCTCTTCCTGAAGACTTTTTAAATTATTATTAATTTTTCTAATTTCAGCTTCAATTTTTTGTAATTCATTTTCCAGCTTCTGCTTTTCGTTATTATATGCGTTCTGCCTGTTTAAATTGTTTTCTACCATTAACGATATTGTCTTCATTCTGTCTAAATTTGTATCATACTTTACATTATATTGTTCATATTCTCTTCGTTTATCGTTTAATAATTTATTTGTTTCCTTTAGCTTTGTTCCTAAGGAAGTTAATTCTGTTTTTTTATTTGATATAAGTTCAATTGCTTCATCGAGTTTAGACTTCTTTTCTAAAAATGATTTTTCTGAGATTGTTATAGTATTTCTCAGGATGTTTATCCTTTCACTTACATGGATTTTCCTTGCTTCATTATTCTTAATGTTTTCCTGTATATTTATATTTTCACTTTGTAATCGCTCGAGGTTGTTTTCAAGGTGAGATATCTTTTGTTCAAGGACAAGTATTTCTTTTTCAAGTTTATTCAGGTTATCTTTTTTCTGGTTTAAGTTCTTTTCAGATTCAAGCAGTAGGTTTTCTATTTCTTTTACTTTCTCTGTAAGCTCATCAATTTTTGCATCATTACTCTGTATTTTTTTTGATAAAGATTCCTTTAATGTTATATTACTTGATTCGTTTTCTTTTATTAAATTAATTTCATTAATCAAATAATTTGTTTCTGCAATTGCTGTTATGATTTCAAGTTTTTTCAGGTCTTCAAACACACCTCGCGCTTCTTCGTTCTTTTTCACCTGTCTTTCCAGCATATTAATATTTCTTTGCTTTTCCCTGATTATATCATTGATTCGCAATAAAGACTCCCTTACTGATTCAAGTCTTTTATATGTTAAGTCGCGATTCTGCTTATAAGAAACTATTCCGGCAGCTTCTTCAAAAAGTTTTCTCCTCTCATTCTTAATAGGGGATAAAATGGTTTCAATCATCTTTAATTCAATTACTGAATATGCATCGGGTCCTATTCCCGTATCAATGAATAAATTTCGAATATCTTTTAGCCTGACTTTTACTCCGTTTAAGAAATACTCTGTTTCGCCATTACGAAAATATCTTCTTGCAATTTTTACTTCTGTATATTCAGTTGGGAGTATTCTCTTGCTATTATCAAAAGTAAGAGCAACTTCTGCAATACTAAGTGGCTTTCTTGTCTTTGAGCCATTAAAAACAATATCGTCTCGTTTCTCGCTTCTTAAAATCTTATCGCCCTGTTCTCCCAGTGCCCAGCGAATAGCATCCACAATATTAGATTTGCCACAACCATTGGGACCGACAATTGCAGAAACGCCTTCAGCAAATTCTATTTTAACTTTATCTGGGAATGATTTAAAACCGAATATTTCTACTTTTGATAAATACACTTTTTATATATTATAACTTAAAATTAGACTTAATATACTCAAAGTATTTTTATAGAAGTATAGATAAGAAAACAGTCCACCTGCAGTAATAAAGTAAAATATTAAACCATATAAAAAAGCCCTTGCAAAGTGATGCTCAAACATAAATTTAAAACCACTTATTAAACGAAAAATTGAGAGAATGTAACAAATAGCAAACAGAATTATACTCAAAGTTATATAAGATGTACTTAATGTCCCGAGTTTGAAAATTATTATTCCGATGGGCAGAAATATAAGAAACGGATATAAAGACCAGACAGTAACCGCAAATATGTTTTTAAAATTATATCTATGTTTCATTATAATTGTAATCAAGGAGAGAATAAATATTACTATAAATATTAATACAAAACAGAATATAAATAAGAAAAATATTGATAATATTGGATTTGTGAAGTAATAGGAGAAAATAATTTTTACTTTATCTGAAGAAAACAAATTTGAAATTAACATATCAAGATATGGATTCTCTTTATAGAAATAAAAAATTGAAGTTAAATAAATACTTATTGAGGAAGATAATATTAGAGCAAAAAGAACATCGTAATATACTGATAGAATATTTTGTTCCTTAGCATATTGAAAGAAGTTTACTGAGCGGGATAGTGAAGAAAAACTTTTTACAACTGATTCCTTAAACCTGGGTATTCTTGTATAGAAGAAAGAAAATAATATAGCAACAATAACTCCGAAAACTATAATAATGAATGATTTATCTCTCAAAATATTTTCTGAACTTCCTTCTGAAATTTTTGATAAGCTCTGGTCATAGTTTAATCTTTTAATAAAAACTGCTGAAAGCTTCTGATTTCTGTCAAGGTCTAAAATGCCGTTTGTATTAACATAATAATTTTCTGTTAAAGGAAAGTTCAATGGTCTTTGAGCGAACCAGTCCGAGTATGATGATATAAAAATGCAGGGGTAATTTTTTGCAAAAAGATTATAAGATTCAACTAAAAATTTTGTTTGATATTCTACTGAATGTTTATCATTATACCCATTTTTGTTATTGTTATCAATTGGTACACCTATGTATGAAACAAAAATAGGAGGATTATTTGGAGTATTAATTTTCTTTAACTTATCACTGATTTCTTCAAGTTTGTTAATGTTATAAGTTCTTATATTAATACCTCTTAAATCCGTTAATTCATAACATAAGTCATCTTTTATATTGCTTGTTGTGTAATATATAGGACGGGAGTCATATTTAGAAATTGCTTCCCGAATTTTTATTAAGTAAGTTTGTGAAATCTCTTCTGTAACATCAAAATCATTTCCCACTCCCCAGGCAATTATACAGGGAGCGGTTTTATCCCTTTTTATTATAGTTTCAATATATTCTGAAGCATTTTTTATGTATTCAGATTTATTTAAAATCTTCGATGGAACTTCATTTAATGGTATTTCATCAAATAAATATAATCCGTTTCGTTTGCATGCATCAATTATATAAGGATGTGCGGGTCTTCCAGGAACTCTAATACAGTTGAAGCCTAAATCTTTAATTAAGAGTATATCTTTTTCTATATTTTTATATGTTATAATGTTGTTATGATGGGATGCTTCAGCGAAATAATTTATTCCTGTAATTTTTACAGGTTCTCCTATAATATTGACAAATGATTTTTTTGTAGAGGAGAATTTAATATCATTAATTCCAAACTCATCAATGAATTCATCTATTACTTCAGATTCCTGAAGAAGTAATGTTTTTATTACATATAATTTTGGGTTTGATGGTTTCCATAATATAGGATTTCTGATGGAGAGTTCATTTATCAGATTATCCAGATGTTGATAATCCGAAATATTAACTCTTAATGAATTACTTTCTGAAATTGGCGTTTCTAAATCTTCAGGCTTGAATATTAATGTCTTTACATAAATATTCCCACCCTCTTTATACTTTGCAATATTTCCTGCAAGTAAAGATATTTTATTTGTTATTCTTGCATAGTTTTCGGATTCCAATTTTATGTCCGGTTTTGAATCAAGAATAAATAATTTTGGCACCGCTAAAATATATATATCCTGTGTAATTCCTGCGTTAATTTTTCCATAATTAATCTGGTCTTTTAAAGGTATAGAATTAACATAACTTAAATCACTGCTTAATGTAATTACAATTTCATTTGAATTGTTTAATATATTTTCATCGAGTGGTGTGATTATGGAGGCAAACCCATATAAATTTTTAGAAACAAAGGTTCTATTTATATATATTTCAGATTCATAGCTTATTCCTTCTGCTACAAGAATAAAGAAAAAGTTTTTCAGTGCAGCATCGTTTAAATTAAAATGTCTTTTTAATAATAATTTACCTTTATAATCAATTGTTGAGGGTACATTAATCGGTGAAAAATTTTTGCCTTCATTTATTGATAGATTCCACTGTCCATTTAAGTCGAGTATATATCGGGTTTTTGTTTTGCAAAGTAACCCTTTGTATGGTATATCTTTTTCTATCGGTTTTTCATATACATTAATCTGAGGTATACAATTTGTATATGTAAAAAATAAGACTGCAAATATTAATATAAATTTTACAATATTTTTATATATATTTATGTTTCCCATAAGGGGTAATAAATTATATAATCTTTTAAGTTATCAATTTATTGTCAAAATAAAAATGTAAATATTTAATACTAATAATTAAATCTTTTAAACAAATACTTTAAATAAATGGTTATTAAATTAACGATTTTTTTATATAGTGGGAGATATGCTCTGTGTGAAAAGACATTATAATTTAGTTTCTCTATTTCGCGATGAATCATTCTGTAATTATGTGTCATAAGAATAGCTCCTAGTAAACAATTTTTATCTATATATTTAAGTCCTTTATTACCATTTTCATAGTATCTTTCTGCTCTATCTATTTGAAATTTCATTAGATTAACAAAATTTTCGTTAAATCTATTTGCAAATAAGTCATCTTCAGAATAATTAAATCTTTTTAAATCTTCTAACGGGATATAAATCCTTTTTCTAATGGAATCTTCTTTTATATCTCTTAATATATTAGTTAACTGTAATGCAATCCCCATATCTATTGCACAGTTGACCGCTTTTTCATTACTATACCCAAAAATATTTAAAACCATAAGACCAACTGACGAAGCAACTTTCCTGCAATAAATTTTTAATTCTTCGAAAGTAGTGTATCTGGCTTTTACAGTATCCATTTCTACACCGCTAATAAGTTCATATGCCTGTTCGAGTGGAATATTGTATTTTTTAAAAACATCGCTTAATGTTATCATTATATTATTACTTTCAACTTTTCCGTCATAGGTATCTTTCAATTCTTTTTTTAAATTATTTAATAAAGTAATTATTCTTTCATTGTTAATGTTTGCTTCTTTTCCTTTTATATTTGTATCAAGAGCAATTTTGCGGTCTACAATTTCATCTGCGTATCGGCAGAAAGCATAAATAGAATAGCAAGCATACCTTTTTTCTCTTGGTAAAAAGAACGATGCAAAATAAAAAGTCTTAGCATACCTTTTTGCTACATCTCTGCAATAATCATAGGCTTTCTTTAACTCAATATTCTCCATAATCAAAATTAAACTCAATAATTTCAAAAATAAATTAAAAAACTCAGTATAATTCAAAAATATGCAAGAGAATTTAATTGTGTTTTAGATAATATTAGAGTGTGAAGCAAAGTACTAAAAAATAGTTCTTTTATATTAATTTAATGAAAGAAAATAATATTATTATGGCTTTTCCTTATATTAAGTTAAATAATTGTTTAAGAGTTTTTATATAATTACTGAATATAAGTGTAACGAATAATTCAGCTAAAGGTCTTATCAACTTTTCTGAAAGAACAATATAAAGATATTTTAAAATAGAAAGAGAAATAATAATAGAGATTTTTAAGATATAAAAGTTTGGTTAATTTAAGTATAAAATTGAAGAATTAGAAAGTTAAGAATAACGCTTAATTAACAAATATGAATTTAAAATCTGCAAATTTTATTTGAAAGCTATCAAATACATCATATGAAAAATTCTATTGAATTAATTAAGGTTAATTTATATTTTTTAATAAAATTAGTTCAAATTGTATTATTTTAATTACTTATTTATTATAACCTTTAAAAGTTAATACAATGGGGAAAATAAAATTATCCACTTTAATTTTTATCACTTTTATTTTTTTCAACGTTTTTTTTAGTTGTTCAGAAGAAGATGTTAATCTTGGGTATGTTAGTTATAAAGAACCAGATACCAATAAAATTATACCCACAAAAAAATGGGGATTTATCCCGATAAATCAGATATGCATTATGTTAAAAAATAATTTTGGAAAAAGTGAAGCTGAAAAAATTGCAACGTCAGTCAATGGAAAGATTGTTGGAGAAATAGAATTCTTGAACCTTTTTCAGATTGAGAATGATAATTCAACAGAAGAAGAATTAACAGAACAATTGGAAAAATTATCGAATACAGTTGAGGTTGAATATGCTTTCCCAAATGCAGAAGTATGTATTTTTGGAGGTGAAAATGTAGAGTGTAACCCACTGGAGGACTCGATTTATAAAGGTGATAATGGTAAAGCCTATGAAATGATAGGCTTAAAGAATGCATGGGATATTATAAAAATTTCTAAAGTAAAATTGAATCCAATAAAAGTCGGTGTTAACGATACAAGATTAGGTACAAAGTCTAATGAAATTATGGGTGAGGCTGGTATAGGTGGGGATGAAGAATCTGACTTAAATAATAAAACTGGTAATTCTCATGCAAATTCAGTTGTGAATATTATCGGTGCAAATTCAAAAAATGGTGGTGTTAGTGGTGTAGCTTCCATACTTGGTAAAAATCTTAACATTAATGTAGTTGGTTTTATTGAATACCCCAAATTACAGGATACTTCAGAAATTACTCGAGTTACCAAGGATAATGGGTATTCATACCATATGACAGCCGCAGCTGAATTAATAAGGCAGATTAAATCAGGGGCAAAAGTTATCAATTGTTCATTCGGTAATCAGTATGAAGACAAAAATTTTTCATTGGCTATGAAAAGTTTTCTTGAGAAAATTTATAAAAAGTATCCGGATGTATTGTTCGTTGCAGCAGCTGGTAATTTTAGTAAAGAATTGAAAATTGGGCTTACTTTTGATTATTGGAGTCATAATCTTCCAAATCTGATTGTAGTAGGAGCTTTAGACCAAGAGGGAAAACAATCAAATTATACAAACTTTGGTACAGGTAATGGTGAAATAACTTTATCTGCTTGCGGTAGTATTGTATCTGAATACAATGAACTTCAAAAGGGAACAAGTTATGCAGCACCACAGGTTTCTGGTGTTGCAGCGATTATGAAATCAATAAATCCCAAATTAACAGCAGAAGAAATTAAGAAAATTCTAATTGAGACAGCTTCAAAAACCGTAAATGGTATAGAAGTTCCATCAAAATTAGGTGCAGGCTGTCTTAGAGCTGATGAAGCTGTTTTAAGAGTAATAAATAATTTAAGAATTGAAGAAGGAAAAGATCCTCTTAAAATGGAGGACCTTATCGGTTTAGCTAATTTAGAGGTTACCTCTTCAGGAGGTCCGGAAGAATTTTTGGTTACAGCTACAATAAATAAAACCTCACCTGAGGGTGGTACATCATTAGAAATTGATATTTCGGGTGGCAATTATAGTATGAGTGAAGAAAAAATTAAAACTATTAATTCACCAGGCTCTGTCGGATGGACGATTAAAAAACCTGATTTAGAATCAATTTTACGTGTTAAGGTTAAAAGGCTTGATACTGATAACTGTCGTGTTATTTTACTCAAAAGTCAAATTAATCCAAAAGACCTTGTGGGACAATGGGAAGGTGAAGTTGTTGCTGTCGGATGGTCCTCCTCAAGTGAATTGATAAGTAAATACACAGCTCCTACAATAGAGTCTGTTATCGGTATTCCTAAACCATTGACGATAAATGTAGAATATGTGGATGAAAAAAATTTATTAATCGCTCTAAAAGTTGAAGGAGGAAAAGCTATACCAAAGCAGAATTTTTCTTTTATTAATAACAAACTGCATTCTGTATTTTTCTTCGGTATGCATACTTACACATACGATGCAATTGTAAAAGAGGAAAATGATAAATATACCATAGATGGGAAATGGACTACTGTTACATACAATAATACGGTTACTATGAATGGGACATGGAAGTGTTTAAAAAAGAAATAGAGTATAAAAATATTTGCTTATTAAATTACTTTATTGAATTATGAATTGGCGTGACATTTATTAGTTATGATTTTTGAGTATTTGGAAAAATTTGTGATTCAATAATATTAAATCGGTTTATTTAATATTTTCCCACCAAAAAATGCAAATCTTCTTTATATGAAGGATATAAAGTTTCTGTTTATTTTATAAAGAAATGCAAATTATGATTTTTGAAAGCAGATATCAAAGATAAAATGAAGGATTTTGAAATAGATGATGGGGTCTTGAATAATAATTTAAGAATTTTACTTATTAATTTGGGTGTTATGAAAGTATTTTATGAATTAATTTATCTATTTAAACATTAATAATTATTTTACATTTTATTAGATAAATAAAATTTAAATGGCAGATAAGAAAAAAATTCTTGAAACTTTCAATAATCAACACCCGTATCGCGATTATTTAATAGTTCATCAGGCAGAAGAATTTACTTCACTGTGTCCAAAGACAGGACAACCAGATTTTGGTAAAATCACAATATCCTACATTCCCTTAAAAAAATGTGTTGAATTAAAATCACTAAAATTATATTTGCAGTCATATCGGAACGATGGAATATTTTATGAGAATGTTATAAATGAAATTTTAAATGACCTTATCAAGGTTCTAAAACCTAAATGGATAGAAGTAAAAGGAATTTTTTCCGTCCGTGGAGGAATATATTCAACTGTTACTGCTTCTCATGGGAAAAAAACAATATAACATATTTTTATAAATTAAATTAATTATACTATGGAATACAGAATAGAACATGATACAATGGGAGAGGTAAAAGTTCCCACAGATAAATTCTGGGGCGCACAAACCCAACGCTCGTTACAAAATTTCAAAATTGGAAATGAAATTATGCCCAAAGAGATTATTTATGCTTTTGGGGTTTTAAAAAAAGCAGCTGCTATGGCTAATTTTGATTGTGGAGTTCTACCAGAGGATAAAATGAGATTAATTTGTCAGGTATGTGATGAAATTCTTGAAGGTAAACTCGATGATCAATTTCCGCTTGTTGTGTGGCAAACAGGTTCAGGTACACAAACAAATATGAATGTAAACGAAGTAATTGCAAATAGAGCTCATGTATTAACAGGTGGTAAACTTGACGATAAGAAAAAAGTTTTACATCCTAATGATGATGTTAATAAGTCTCAGTCATCTAATGACACCTTTCCAACTGCAATGCATATAGCGGCATATAAAATGCTTCACGATGTAACAATTCCAAAGGTTGAAAAGCTATTGAAAACTATACAACAGAAATCAAAAGATTTTTGGGAAATAGTAAAAATTGGAAGGACTCATTTGATGGATGCTACTCCACTGACTCTTGGACAGGAATTTTCAGGTTATGCATCGCAAATAGACCACGGTTTAAGAGCATTAAAAAATACTCTTGCTCATTTATCTGAACTTGCATTAGGCGGTTCTGCAGTTGGGACAGGATTAAATGTTCCTAAAAATTATGATGTGATTGTTGCTAAATATATTTCTGATTTGACCGGCTTACCATTTAAAACTGCGGAAAATAAATTTGAATCCCTTGCTGCTCACGATGCTATAGTGGAATCTTCTGGTGCATTAAAAACCCTTGCCTGCAGTCTTATGAAGATTGCTCATGACCTCAGAATGTTGGCTTCTGGTCCAAGAAGTGGTCTTGGAGAAATTATATTCCCAGAAAACGAACCAGGCTCTTCTATTATGCCGGGAAAAGTTAATCCAACTCAAGCTGAGGCTCTAACTATGGTGTGTGCTCAGGTAGTTGGTAATGATGTTGCAATATCGATTGGTGGTATGAATGGACATTTTGAACTTAATGTTTTTAAACCACTTATGATTCATAATTTCTTACGATCTGCAAGGCTACTTGGTGATGCCTGTGAATCGTTTAATGATAATTGCGCTGTCGGTATAGTTCCAAATTATGAAGTGATTAAGCGACATCTGGAAAATTCTCTAATGCTTGTTACAGCACTTAATCCTTATATCGGATATGAAAATGCTGCAAAAATAGCAAAGAAAGCACATAAGGAAAATAAGACTCTCAGACAAGCAGCAATAGAGCTCGGGTTACTCACAGATGAAGAATTTACTGCAAAGGTAGATCCTAAAAAAATGGTTGGTAATTTATAGATAAGTTATTAGAAATTTATATTTAATCCCTTCCTGTTCAGTCTATCGAATAGGAAGGGATTTTTTTTTGATTTTTTTAATAAGTATTATTACTTAACAAATATCATCCTTTTAGTGTCTGAGAAATTATCCGTTGTTAATCTGTAAAAATAAATTCCACTTGAGTATTTAGAAGCATCCCAGTTTACTTTATATGTGCCTGCAGATTGTTTTTCATTTACAATTATTGCAATTTCTTTCCCGCAAACATCAAATATCTTTATCGTAACGAAATTGCTTTTGGTAATTTGATAAATTATTTCCGTATTTGAATTAAATGGATTTGGGTAATTCTGAAAAAGATAATAATTATCAGGAATTTCGTTAGAGATATTTTTTATTCCTATTATATCCGAATATGCCCTACGCCATACGGATTGACCACCAGTTCCTGCAAATATATAATTATTGGCAATTATTAATGCGGATACATTTGGGATAAGGTTAAAACCCTGATTCTTTTCTATCCAGGTTGCACCATTGTTTGTAGTTTGATTATGTAAAAGTTATTTTGGTATTAAAAGATATTCGTATAAAAAAATTATTTTATTAAAAAGCCAAATTTTTTCATTTAATTAATGTCTTAAAAATAGTATTTTAAACAGAGAGTTTTTTAATATAAATTAAATATATTTTCAATGAACATAAATAAGTACAGATCAAAAGTAGTTTCTGCTGAAAAAGCAGTAAAAGTTGTAAAATCAGGAGACAGAGTATTACTTCATGCAAACAGTTGCTATCCGGAAGTACTCGTAAATGCTATGTGTGATAGGTATCAGGAGTTGAACGATGTAGAAGTAGCACATCTAACAATTTTTCAAAAGCCTCGTTTTGTAGATCCCGAAATGCAGGGACATTTTCATCACAATGCTCTCTTCACCAGTGGCGTAACAAGAAAAGCCATTAATGAAGGGAGAGCAGATTTTACTCCTATTTTTCTATCGGAAATTCCCATTGCAATTGAGAAAGGGGTTATTCCCGTTGATGTTGTTTTTCTACATTTATCACCACCTGATAAGTATGGATATTGTTCTTTTGGTGTTAGTAATGAAGTTTCCAAAACTGCTGCTGAATGTGCAAAAGTTGTTGTTGCACAAATAAATCCTAAAATGCCAAGAGTTCTTGGAGATAATTTTATTCACATTGATAAAATTGATTATATTGTTGAATGCGAGCAGGATTTGGTTGATGTTCCTATGGTTGATCCAAATATTACTCCAGAGGAACAAAGAGTTTATACAAAGATTGGAGAAATCATTGCATCTATGATTAATGATGGAGATACTTTGCAGATGGGAATTGGTGCTATTCCTGATGCTGTCTTGAGTTTTCTAACAGAAAAGAAAGACCTTGGTATTCATACTGAAATGTTTTCAGATGGTTTGATTGATTTAATAGAAATGGGAGTTGTTACATGTGAGAAGAAAACTCTTTTACATGGAAAGATTGTTGCAAGTTTTGTTATTGCAACTAAAAAAACTTTTGATTACATAGATAATAATCCATTTATTGAATTCAGAACTACAAAATTTGTTAACGATCCATATAATATTGCAAGGAATGATAATATGGTTTCTATCAATTCTGCGATTGAAATTGATATAACAGGGCAGGTATGTTCTCATACTATCGGCAACAGGATATATTCAGGTTTTGGTGGTCAATTGGATTTTATAAGAGGCGCAGCTAGAAGCAAAAATGGTAAACCAATACTTGCATTTGCTTCAACAGCCAAGAATGAAACAATCTCAAAAATCGTACCCACACTCTCTTATGGTGCAGGAGTTACAGATACCCAGGCAGATGTTCATTATGTAGTTACTGAGTATGGAGTTGCAGACTTATGGGGAAAGACTTTACGGGAACGAGTAAAACAGCTAATAAATATAGCACATCCAAAATTTAGGGATGAACTCGAAAAGAAAGCAAGAGAATTCAAATATTTGTGGTAAATTTTGAAAAGTAAAGAAATAGCAATTTGTATAGTAAGCGGTGGTATTGATAGTGCTCTTTCCGCCGCTTATGCTTTTAAAAAATATCAGTTAGCATTTTTACATTTCAATTATGGGCAGCGAACTGAGAAAAGGGAACTCAAAGCATTTAATGATTTAGCTGATTATTACAATGTGAAATATCGGAAAGTTTTTAACATTAATTATCTCAAGTCAATTGGTGGTTCTTCTCTAACTGATTTAAAAATAAAAGTAACAAAAGCAAATTTAAAATCAAAGAAAATTCCTTCTTCTTATGTACCTTTCAGGAATGCAAATTTCCTTGCAATTGCAGTTAGTTGGGCAGAAGTGATTGATGCAAGAAGGATTTATATCGGTGTTGTGGAGGAAGACTCGAGTGGCTATCCGGATTGTAAGGAAATATTTTATAAATATTATAATAAGTTAATATATACAGGTACAAAATTATCGTCAAGGTTGAAAATTATTACGCCAATTATTCATTTTAGTAAAAAGGATATTGTGTTGCAGGCTTTAAAAATGAAGGTACCGCTTGAATTAACCTGGTCTTGTTACAAAAATAACGATATTGCCTGTGGAGTATGTGATAGTTGTGCTTTACGCTTGAGGGGGTTTCAACAGGCTGGTGTGCAGGATCCAATAAAATACAAAGTAATAAAAAATTATAATATATGAATGAAGTGAAATCCGATAAATTTAAAAATTTTGTCTTAGGGGTTATATTACTTGGATTCTTATATGTAATTCTAAAAGAATTGCAGTCAATTCTTATTCCGTTTTTTGTTGCTTTAATAATTGCATTTATATTTGAGCCTTTTTATTCCTGGATGCGGAGGAAAAAAATTCCCGCTATTATTGCTGTGTTAATTGTTGTCATAATAATTCTGATTATTGCCAATATTTCAAGTGTTTTTGTCTTTACAAGTATAAGTTCTTTCCAATCGCAAGCCTCTACATATCAAAGTAAATTTCTCGTAATTTATGGTGAGATTGGCAAAATTATTCAATCAAATGAGACTTTAAGTAATTTTATTAAAAATAATTTTAATCTTGATGAGTTTATAAAAAAATTTGATTTTGGTTCTTTACTTGAGTCTATTATTAGTGGTGTTGCAGGTCTATTCGGTAATTTTATTCTTATAATGATTTATGTCGTTTTTTTAATTACTGAGATAGAGGATTTTCGGAAACGATTGAAACAAGCCTATACACTTAAAAAAGCAACTGCTATATCCAATGTAATAGATGATGTGTTTGATGATATAAAAAAATATTTATTGAATAAAACTATGATTAACTTTGTTCATGCAGTTCTTGCTTATATTGTTATGGTTTTATTTAAAGTTGATTTTGCAATTGTGTGGGCTTTTCTGATTTTCTTTGCTGCATATATTCCAAACATAGGGGCAACAATTTCTACAATTATTCCTTTCTTATCTGCACTGTTGCAATATGAAAGTTTTGGAATTCCTTTAATTGTTCTTATACTTTTGACTGTAATTGGATTTTTGATGGGAAATATAGTTGAGCCAAAAATTTTTGGTAATACTTTAAATCTCAGTCCGATTTTGATTTTATTTTCTCTTATATTCTGGGGCTATTTATGGGGTATTGTTGGAATGTTTCTTGCCGTTCCAATTATGAGTATGATAAAAATTATTTTAAGTAAATTCGATGGTACAAAAGCAATTTCTTTATTGATGTCTAATGAAATACGATTATCATTTGCAGGTGACCAAAAATCTCAACAGGTGGGATTAGGTTTTAAAAATGAAAATAAAGAAACTAAAAAGGAAGAAAATGACAAATAATAAAAAATTACTTAAATGGGTAGATGAAGTTGCAAAATTGTGCAAACCTGATAAAATTCATTGGTGTGATGGCTCTCAGGAAGAGAATGATGCTCTAATAAAAATATGTGTTGAAAACGGTTCATTCGTCCCTATTCCGAAAAGAGAGAATTCCTACTGGGTTGTCTCTGACCCGAAAGATGTTGCGAGAGTTGAAGATAGAACGTTTATTTGCTCTCGAAATAAAGAAGATGCCGGTCCTACTAATAACTGGATGGATCCAGATGAAATGAAAAAAATTATGCTTAATCTTTATGATGGTTGTATGAGGGGTAGAACGATGTATATAATTCCTTATTCTATGGGCCCTCTTGGTTCAAGGATTTCTTACATCGGAGTAGAAATAACAGATTCTATTTATGTTGTTGTAAATATGCGCATAATGACCAGAATGGGTAAAGCAGTACTTGATGTTTTAGGAGAAGATGGGGATTTTGTTCCATGTTTGCATAGTGTTGGTTACCCACTTGTTGATGGTAAAAAAGATGTGCATTGGCCCTGTAATGAAATAAAATATATTACACATTTTCCCGAAGAAAGAATGATTTGGTCTTTCGGTTCTGGATATGGTGGGAATGCTTTACTTGGGAAAAAATGTTTTTCACTTAGAATTGCATCTGTTATGGCTCATGAAGAAGGCTGGTTAGCTGAGCATATGTTAATAGTAGGGGTTACTCCACCAGGTGGCGAAAAAAAATACATCGCTGCTGCTTTTCCTTCTGCCTGTGGAAAAACTAATCTTGCAATGATGAAACCATCATTACCAGGTTGGAAAGTTGAAACTGTTGGTGACGATATTGCATGGATGAAATTTGGACCTGACGGAAGGCTGTATGCAATAAATCCTGAGTACGGTTTCTTTGGGGTTGCACCTGGAACATCAATGGAGTCAAATGAAAATGCAATGCTTACAATGACTAAGAATTCTATTTTTACAAATGTTGCTTTTACTGATGATGGAGATGTATGGTGGGAAGGAATGACAAAAGAAAAACCTGCTCATTTACTTGATTGGAATAAAAATCACTGGACTCCTGATTGCGGAAGAAATGCTGCACATCCTAATGCAAGATTTACAACTCCTGCATCACAATGTCCAGTTATAGACCCTGAATGGGAAAATCCTGATGGTGTCCCTATTAGTGCTTTTTTATTTGGAGGCAGACGCTCTTCTGTTGTTCCTCTTGTATATGAAGCTTATGACTGGAACCACGGTGTGTTCATGGGTTCTGCTGCTGCTTCTGAAACAACCGCTGCTGCTGCAGGAGCAGTAGGAAAATTAAGACACGACCCTTTTGCTATGTTACCATTTTGTGGCTATAATATGGGAGATTATTTTGCTCACTGGATTCAAATTGGTAGAATGACTTTTCCAAATAAGCTCCCGAAAATATTTTATGTAAATTGGTTCCGCAAAGATGAAAAAGGAAGATTTATGTGGCCCGGTTATGGTGAAAATATTAGAGTGATTAAATGGATTCTTGAGAGGGTTGATGATAAAGGAGATTATGTTGAAACCCCAATAGGTATTTTACCTGCCAAAGGTGCCATTGATATTTCTGGTTTGAAAATTTCTCAGGAGATATGCGATAAACTCTGTTATGTTGATAAAGAAGCCTGGATTAAAGAAGTAAATGAGATGCGGGAATATTATAAAATATTCGGTGATAGATTGCCTAAACAATTAATTGAGGAATTGGACAAAATTGAAAATAGATTAAAGAAATAAATTATTTTGTTTCTTTAAAAATTATTTGTTTGTTTTGAAAAAATTATTTAAATCTTTCATTATTTTTTTGTTGTTTTTTATATCACCGCTTTTATTCTCTCAATCATTAATTCAAAACCCGATTAAATTAACTGAATATGTGACCGATGAAACCGGGACATTGAGTTCTGAACAGCTGAAAGAGTTACGATACAAATTGAAATCCTTTGATGATTCGACCTCTACACAAGTTTGCGTGCTTTTAATTAATTCACTTAATGGTGAACCAATTGAGAGCGTAGCAAATAGCATATTTAAGTTTAATAAAATTGGTACTAAGGGAAAAAACAACGGAGTTTTATTACTTATTTCTAAAGGTGATAGGAAAATTAGAATTGAAGTTGGCTATGGGCTTGAGGGGGTTTTACCTGATGCTGTTGCAAAAAGGATAATTCAAAATGATATTGGGCCTGAATTAAAGAAAGATAATTATTATCAAGGTATATACAATGGGATTAATTCTATAATAAAAGTTACAAAAGGAGAATATGTAAGAACTGATAATAAACAAACGAGCAAGAATATAGAAAATGATAGTAACTGGTGGTTAGCGTTGATTCCAGCGATTCTTGTTATTATGTTTGTAGGTGCTATAGTTTATTTCGTTTTCTTTGGCAAAAAAAAATCATATAGTGGATCAGGTTATTCTTCTTCAAGCTCCAGCAGTAGCTCTTATTATTCCGACTCAAGTTATTCGGATTATTCTTCCTCCGATAGTGGCAGTGATTTTTCTGGTGGAGGAGGTGATTCCGGGGGTGGTGGAGCAAGTGGTGATTATTGATTAGGTTTTATTTTTTTTAAAAAAAATATTATTTCCCAAAAATTTTATCTCTGAATTTTTAATGAAATTACTTTATTAAATTATATTTATTTCGAAAAGTTTTTAATGCTTGTAATAATGTCAATTATATTGTGTTAAATTTTACCCTTCAGAAATCATTTAATTAAAATCATTTTCTTAACTTCATTAAAATCATCTCCATTATTAATAACTAATTTATAGAAATAAATTCCACTTGCTAAGTTTGTTGCATCAAATGTATAACTGTATTTTCCTGATGTCTGGTAACCATCTATAATAGTTTTAATAACTTTTCCTGAAACATCGAATATTTCAAGTTTTACCAACGAATTATTTTTTAAATCATAAGTGATAACAGTTAATGAATTAAATGGATTAGGATAATTTTGATATAGATTAGATTTGATGGGGTAGTAATTTTCCTTTTGCTTTATCCCAATCATTTGTGAAACGAAAATGTAACTTGATTTAATTAAGGTATCAGAGCCAAAAATATTTTGTACTACAAGTTTTACTTCATAGATTCCTGGATTTAAGTATTTAATTCCTGTGGGGTTTTGTTGGGTAGAGCTTGATGGGGTTCCGCCAATAAAAGTCCATTGCCATGAAGTTGGTGAGTATGAAGATTGGTCAAAAAAGTTAACAGAATCTCCAGTGAAGATATCACGAGTACTCACCCTGAAGTCTGAAACAGGTTTTCTATTTATATTTGGTTTGTATGCTCTAATTTGATATCCAGAACCTATTGTTATAAATACACCTTCCTTTCCAATAGGACAGCCAGAATAATAAGTATAAGGAATATTTAACTGCCATTTGATTGTTTGAAGGTCAGGTGTAAATGCAAAATACCTTCCATTTGCAGCTTCAACTGTATTAACATAGACTGTTGAATCATAATCAACAGTAACATAACCTGCGGGAATATTATCAGAGATTGAATCAATCACGGTTCCATTGAGCCCATTAACTCTCATCAATTTACCGCTAAATATGCCATTGTTAACATTTGCACAATAAATAATATTATTTGGTCCAAAAGATTTTACAAGAACAGCAGGGGTTAAAGACCATTTCTGAGTAAAGCCCGAACCGTTGTCTGTAAATGCATGTAAAGCTCCACCATCTCTTGCTATATAAACAGTTCCATCTGGTCCAACCACCAAATCATTTTCCTGGTCCCCGTCTCCGGGAAGAGCATCAGACATATATTTTGTCTGTCCTGTATTTATATCTATTGCAATTAATTTTTTTGGTGTTGTTAGTGTTCCTGTCCAGTGATAATATGTATTACCATAAACCACGAAACCACCATCAGGACTTACCGGGATTACATAGTTGTTTGTCCATTTAGGAGTACCGGTTTTTCTATCCAGCCTTTTCTGAAATATTATTGGGTCACCATCGGGGGCAAAACATATCCCGGTGTTTCCAGGAAACATATTAGCACTTATTGACCATTTTATAGAGCCATCAGATACATTGAGAGCATAAAGTTTCATATCTTTATAATCATGTACATATACAGCATCTTCTGTAAAACCTACTGCGTACATTCTTGCACTATCACTTATTGTTTTCTCCCAGATCAAATCCCCTGTGGTTAAACTTCTTAGCTCGATTATTCCTTTATAGGGCGATAATATTACCCTTGAAGTTACAAATTTATCTCCAAAAGTATATACTGCATTTCCCCAGGCAGAATAATTTGTGCTGTTGACAGACCAGTAAGGTGTTGAAATACTTACAGGTCCTGTCATTTTTGTAAGTCCATTTTTTTGATTATTCCCTGCAAAGGTATACCAATTTTGAGAAAAAATACGAGAATTGGAAAGAAGTATTAAAATGGTAGTAATGAAAAGTAATTTTTTCATTTAATAATCTTTTCTACAAATATAAAATATTTTTTATAAAATATCTTATAAAAATAATTTTAAAATTTATCTGCTGTGAATTATAGAATTAAAAAAATAATTTAAATTTTTATTCATTTTTTGTTTAATAAGATTATTTTAACTTGAATAAAAAAATTCTTTATGGTTTTAAATAATATTAGTAAAAATGCATCTATTGGTAAAAATGTATTTATTGGGGATTTTTCAATAATTGAAGATGATGTTATTATTGGTGATAATGTATATATTGGTAGTGGAGTTTTGATTTATAACGGCTCAAGAATAGCTGATAATGTGAAAATTTATCATGCCTCTACTATAGGTGCAATTCCTAATTCTGTCGATTACAAGGGAGAAAATACTACTGTAGAAATTGGAGCCGGTACAATTATTAAAGAACACACATTAATTTCGAAAGGGACGAAACATAGTTACAAAACAGTTATTGGTGAAGGTTGTTTTATTATGGACCATGTTCATATTGGACATGATGCAATTATTGGAAATAATGTTATTTTGACTGTTGGTTGTTCCATATCCGGACATGTTGAAATAGGGGATTACGCTAATATTGGTGGCATGACCGGAATTCATCAATTCTGTAGAATTGGTAAATACTGTATGGTTCCTGCAATGACGGGAATTGGAAAAGATATACCTCCTTTTTCCCTCGCTGCAAGAAATCCGGTTAGATATATAAGCCCTAATACAATTGGATTAAGAAGAAAAGGTTTCACTAAAGAAGAAATAGAAGAAATTAAAGAAGTGTATAATATAATTTATTTTTCAGGTTATAATACAAAGGATGCAATAAGAAAAATAAAAGAAAATTTTCAAATTAAAAATAATGTAAAAGATATTATTGATTTTATAGAATCCAGTAAGAGAGGTATAATTCCTTCAATAAAAGAAAAAGAATCTTTTGATTTTTAGATTTTTTTAAAAAAATTTATTTGTACAAATTTATAGTTAATAAATGTGACTGTAATAATTAAAGAAGTTAAAACTAAAAAGGAATTAAAGAAGTTCGTAAAATTTCCATTTAAACTTTATGCTAACTGTAAGCAGTGGGTACCGCCATTTTTATTTGATGAGTTAAGGGTTTTAAACCCGAAGAAAAATCCAGCTTTTGAATACTGTAAAGCAAAATTATGGCTCGCATTCAAAGATGGCGATATTGTTGGTAGAATTGCAGGGATAATTAATTATAAATTTATTGAAATATGGGGAATGAAAGCATTAAAATTCGGCTGGGTTGATTTTATTGATGATTTTCAGGTTTCAAAAGCATTATTTGATACTGTAACTGAGTGGGCTAAAGAAAATGGTCTTGAATATATTCATGGTCCGTTAGGGTTTACAGATTTTGATTATGAAGGTATGTTAATCGAAGGGTTTGATGAGATTGGGACTCTTGCTACTATATATAATTATCCATATTATCCAAAACACCTTGAAAATCTTAAGTTTGAAAAAGAAGTAGATTGGGTAGAATTCAATATAAAAATACCTGAGAAGATTCCTGAAAAAGCTCTTCGAGTGGAAGAAATAGTGAAAAAAAAGTTGGGGATAAAAGTATTAGAAGCTAAAAGGACAAAAGATTTTATTCCTTATGGAATGGAAATTTTCAAAATGCTAAATGATACTTATAAGAATTTATTCGGATTTGTTCCCTTAACCGATAAGCAAATAAAAATTTATATAAAACAATATATGGGATTTGTAAATCCTGATTATTTCAAAGTGATTATTGACCGTAATGGAAAAGTAGCTGGTGTTGTTATTGGTATGCCTTCATTAACAAAAGCACTTCAGAAATCAAATGGTAGATTGTTTCCTTTTGGGATTTTTTATATCTTAAAAGCGTTAAGCAAAAAAAATAAGTATATAGATTTATACCTTGGAGCTATAAGACCGGATTTACAGGGTAAAGGGGCAGATGCTCTTCTTATAACAGAATTAACAAAATCCTGTATTAAGAACGGAATTATTTCCGCAGAGAGTAATATAGAACTTGAGACTAATCTTTTAATTCAATCACACTGGAAATTATTTGAATCCCGTCAGCACAAAAGAAGAAGATGTTTTATAAAAAAAATATAGAAAAAAATTATATAATAGAATAAATATTTATTTATAAGAATAATTATTTCATTTATTCAAGATTTTGTATCTTTTAAATCTATTATAATCCGTTATTTGGTGTTACATATATACAAATGTTTTTATATAATTGACTTATAATATTCTGATTTTTTAATCCTGATTTGCTAATCAAATTATTGAGATTAGTTCTAAACAGGGTTGATAGTTTATTTTTGGAATATTCTTTCACGAGACGATTAACTCCAACAGCACATGCAAGATTACTTAATTGAACCTTTCCAATTCAGAAGTATGCAATCCCTTCTGTGTCTTTAAATGTATCTACTTTCTCCTTTATTTTTTTTAATGAAACTCCCAGGGAGAAATATTGTTAATTATTTCTTGTTCTAATTCAGAGATACTGTTTGATTTAAATTAGCTTAATATTTTTATTTTTAAAAAATCTCATTCTATATCCACAGGAATAATCTTCAATAATTTCCCTTCGCCAGGTTGAAATAATGCAACCGGTATATAGTTATTGTAATATTTATTAAATCTCTTTAAGAGGGAATCACCGGGTACTTCTGTAATTATCCAGTCATTATATACTGGGAGATAATCAGGGTTAAATTTAATTTCCAGTATTCTTATATCTCCATCATTATTAATATTAGGAAAAGTTCGCTTATTAACTACATAGAGATATTTTGTAAATAGACTATCTTCAGGTAATGGAGAACTGAAAAATCCCAGTTCCCAATATCTTTGTTCGGGACAGTCATAATACCTGTCAATTCCTCCCTCACTCATGCAAGGATTAACTCCATTCATTAAAGGGGCTAAACTTCTGATATCTGTAATATAAGAATATGGTAGCTTGGGGAAATTATTTGTATAAGGGAATGAATCTGTGGAAATTGTAATCTGATGATTCAGGTGTTTATTTAATGAATTATAAGGATACATAAAATTTCCAATTTCATAAAGCCTTTTGTTTAATTGAGCAATAAAATTCCATTTTTCCTGATAATAGTAATTAAAATATCTTTTATTGCTGTAGTTATCAATTTGGGATGTAGTAAGCCCCATATTATATCTGTATCCTGCAGCATCGTTTTTTTGCATTGAAGTAGTATAGGAAAATTCAAACAGAATCTTTGCACCATAAGCTACTGCTAAATTCAATATAGTGGAAATTTCTTCGCAGGTTGGTTCTCTTAATCCCCAGTCATCTGCTCCACCTGTTCCTGTAATAGCGGATTCATCACTGTTGGTTTGATTAACCACAGCATAAATTAGACCAAGGGATTTAGCTTTTTCACAGAAAAACTTATGATTTCTTAGAAACCAGGAGAAAGCCGACTGAATTCCTTTTTGAGAATATGTATAGTCGGAGTAATTAGTAGCCTTAGTGAAAAATCTCGTAGCGGGGAAGGAATCGGAGAGGTTGATTTGCAGATTAGAGGGGAATTTTATATTATAGAAAACGGGGTACCATTGAGTAACCATAATATCACTTAAAGCGCCAGAATTATAGGCAAAATTAATACAACTATCCCAGAGAGCGAGGTCATTTTCTCTTTTATATTTTAGACCTGACCAGCCCATAAAGGAAATGGGGTCGGATATAAAAAGTACAGAGAGCTTGTTGTTTGAATATTGTTTAACAAGTCTGTTAACTTCTGCGATACATTCTAAGTTTGGAAACTGGACTTCATCAATCCAGAAGTATGCAAGCCCTTCTATGTCTTTAAATGCATCTACTTCCTCCTTTATTTTTAAATGAAATTCCCAAGGAGTAATGTCGTTAATTATTTCTTGTTCTAAAGAGCTGGTAAAGAGGAAGTGTGCCCAGGAGTCATCTACTCTAACATAATCCAGCCAAACATCTACTTTACCAAGCCATTTAACAATATAATCTACTTTGCAGTCACTGACACTTCCTGCACCAATCGCTAATGAGTCTGCTCGAACCGATAGATAATTCGCAGGAAGATTATAATAATTTTCTATATAATTACCATTATATTGCAAATTGGAATCAAGAAAGTTTGAACATCTTATTGGAAATGAAGCAATATAGTCTCCTCTATAGTTTTTAACATATATAACAACGACAGTGTCTTGAGGATGAGTTTTAGCATAGATGGAATCTATCCTCATTCTTGGTTTAATAAACCATCTATTTTGATATTTAGGTTGTTTTATATCGGAGAACAGTCTTGGGTGTCCGGAGGAATTTTCTCTATCACTAACAACGGAAAGGTCATTTACCTGTCCGTAGTTTTCAATCAGATTTTTTACAATATATCCAGGTTTATCTACCCCTGCAATACATCTTCTAACAGAGACCGGTTCTCTGAACCAGTACTCAGTAATGTCAGTTCCGGTCATATTTTCATTTGAATCATATCCATAAGCCGGGAACCTGCTAAGCCAATATTGTTTTCCCTGATTTTCTGCCTGAAAAGTAAATCTCTGCCCATAGGCAGGTCTTAAAATCTTCTCCCGTTCCATAATAAGAGAGACCCTGCCGGAGTATTGATGCCACTGTAATATAACATTGCGAATATAAGGTGCATAATTGGAAGTATCTTCAAAGAATCCGCCATCTCGCTGAGGAGTGTTTATCCACTGTGTAGGGAAAGAATCAAAATGTCCACAGTAGTTGTGCATCATATTATAGTAGAGAGAATCATACCAGTTGAAGTGATGTTGAGTTCTTAGTCTTTCCTCAAAGAAGAAATTCATAGGTCCTATATAGAACCCTGATTTTAAATCGCTTTGGGTTGAGGTTTGTTTCTGATGAACTGTTCCAAGCAGTAAAACTGTCGATGAAGAAATTATTAAAGACAGAAGAATCAGTTTAAATTTTATCATTGTTTTGAGGTTATTTTATAAATACAAATTTTTTTGATTGAGCAAATAAGTTAGTTTCCTGAAAATCCAGAGCAGTCAATCGGTAATAATAAACTCCAGAGGATAGATTTGTTTTAGTTAGGTCAATGATGGTGAAATAATATCCACTTGAAAAGAGCTGTTTATCAAAGATTCTGAAGAGTTCTTTTCCTGTTATATCATAGATGCAGAGAGAGATAAAAGCTGCTTTAGGTAGGGAGAAATTGATTCTTGTGGAAGCGTTGAAGGGATTGGGGTAGTTTTGTTCAAGGGAGAAAAGTTCTGGTTTAGAAGTAATGAAACTATTAACTCCTGAAATAATGATTTGCCCTCCGCCGTTATTGGTTCTAATCCAACTACTCCAGCCGGTATCCTTGTTCGCAAAGTCTATCCCATAATATCTGTTCCTTTCTATAGTTGTGTCCGGTTGTTGAAATCCCCAATTAATCCCACCATTGGTTGATACCCAGATAACCCCTCTGTATTTACCACCTCCCAAATATCTGACACCATTATCACCGTAAATTGTGTTATTATTTATTATTACAAATAAGTTAATTGTATTGAATACTATTCCACTATCAGAAGGTAAATAATAAATGCTCCAGTTCAAGCCGCCATTAGTAGTTTTTCTAATAGTATTGTAATTGGCTGCAAAGCCAGTATATTGGTTTAAAAAGTAAATTTTAGAAACAGCACCAATGTTTTCAATCTGAAACCAATTAATACCACTGTTAGTTGTTTTATAGGTAGCGACAGATTCTTGTTGAGACCAACCTATATAGAATCCATTAACTTTTTGTTTAAGGAAGAATAATTTTCCATAGCCGGTATCATCGGATTGAACAGTCCAGGAGAGACCACCATTAGTTGTTCTACAGATATAAGGAAGTCCTGCTGCTGTACCACCAATCCAGCCTGTGTCCCGATTTACAAAGGAAATACCATAAATTTGTTCAACTACATTTACTGCTATACTATCCCAGGTTAACCCACGATTGTAAGAACGAATAATTTGTTTGTGACCATTTGAAAATGCACCTGCACCATATACAGCATTACTGTCTATAATATCTATTAAAGAAATATATTGATTATTTATTACTACTTGCCAATTATATCCACCATTAGTTGTCCTGAGGATATAAAAAGGATTTCTCGTTACTACTAAACCAGTATTTTCATCAAAGAATCTTAAATCTCGAATTTGAGCATCGGTCGGTATAGGTAGTGGTTGGTAAAACCAGCCTGAAGTACCAGGCTGACTGAAACATAATGGGGATAATAGTGATAATAAAAAAATATTAAAAAATAAAATAATATTACATATTGATAATTTTTTTACCATTGTGAATAAACCGTTAATAATTTTTGTTTAATAAAAATTTAGTTCTTCTGAATTGTGAATTATTTTAATAATATCATTTTCTTAACATCATAAAAATCTTTACCATTATTTACAGTGATACGGTAAAAATAAATTCCAGTTGTCAGACCTGTTGCATCAAAATTTATTTCATATTCACCCCGGGATAGATATTCATTTATAACTGTTTGAATGTATTTTCCAGTTATATCAAAAACTTTAATTTCTACTTTGCTTCCAGTCAAACATTGAAATTTAATAATTGTAAATTCATTAAATGGATTAGGATAGTTTTGATAAAGTTTAAAGTTTATGGGGTTTTCATTACTGATTTTTTTTACTTTTGCTGGAATATCTCTATACCAGATTTTACCCTCAGATGAACCGCAGAAAATTTTTGTATCATTATAATTAAATAAACAATCAAACCAAACATTTGTGTTTTCTTCTATTTCCCAATTAGACCCACCATTATAAGTAACAAGAATTGCGCCTGAAACAGGAGTACCATGTACTGCCCAGCCTGTGTTATCATCAATAAAGATAATATCATTAATTTGAGAATAAGTATATTGAACTACTGGATTAGTTTGGAATACCCAATTGAGCCCTGCATTAGTAGTTTTAAAAATATTTTTGTGATCAACATTACTACCACCAATCCAGCCTGTATTACCATTAAAATATATGCAAAGTAAAGCATTTACTCCATTAGAAATTGAAGGTAAATTTTGAAAATAATTGATAAAGTTTAAGCCTCCATTAGTTGACTTCATTAAGAAATTTTTCCCACAAATGAACCCTGTATTAGCATCGAACCAGTATTGATCAAAAAGTTCATTTTCATTTGAGGTTGAAGCAATAATTTCAGTCCAAGTAATACCGCTGTTTGTTGTTCTTATAATACAAGAATTAAAATTAACAGTTTTTCTTCCTATTGCTATTCCTGTGTTTACATCAAAGAAATGAACTGAATTAAGCACTCCTCCTACTTGAGGAGGTATTTGTCTTACCCAATTAAAACCACCATTTGTTGTTTTTCTGATTTGCATTGCACCACCAACAACCCATCCAGTTAAATCATTAATAAAATGGACCCCATTAAATGATGTTGTAAAGGTTGTATCATTGAATGATATAATTATCCAATTTAAACCGCTATTTGTGGACATAATCATTCCCATAGAATTAAATGTAGCATAAGAATAAGGCATAGGAAATAATAAATCTGTAATTTGATTAGTAACAGGTGTTTGAAAAAATTCCCATACCTGCGGAATATAAGCTTCTTTTTTTGAAGAACATACTATGTCTGATAACGGAATGAATAAATCGCAATCCTTAATGTAATTATGATTTTGTGTAAGACTTATTTTAGAAATAAAAATTATTAAGAAAAATATTAAACCCGTTTTTCTCATTTTTTTTAGAAATGTAGAAATAAATATACTATAAGTCAATGAAAAATTTTATATGATGAATTTTCAAATTTAGATAATTGTTAAACAGAACTATTGATTGGAAACGTTTCTATTATTTATTGTATTTTCTATAAATGTAATAAATAGATTAAGAAGAATTTTTTTGTTTAAAAATTATTACAAATTAGTTGTTTATAATTTAGAACTAAACCCCATCAAAAATGTATTTGTATTTTAATGATAAGATAAAATTATAAATCGTATCCGAAAAGTACTCCAAAATACAGACGCCATTCTTTTCCGTAAGTCACATTTTCACCACGAAATGTTTTAGTGAATTTATCAAATCCATAAGATGCGTTTAAAAAAATACTTGTCGGGAATTCATAAAATGAAAAAGCCTGTAATCTAAGTTCAATGCCTGCATCTTTCTTTAGGTCTTTTAATTTTACTTTATTTTCTTCCCAGGCATCTCCAATATCGGTGTAAAAGCCAATAAATAATTTATCAAAATATAAAGGAGTTATTCTTAAATCAATATTTTCAATTAGTGGAAATCTATAAGTAAGATTTATTGAAGCGATTCTACCTCCACCAAGTGCAAAGTAAGGATATCCTTTCATTCCTGTTATTCCTGAGACATATAGATTATAAAAATTATCAACCTCAGGTCCAAAAATCGTTCCTCCTCTTAATTTAAAAGAAATTGTATGTCTGTTATTGAACAAGCCAAATGATTCTAACCATACACCTTCAAGTTTATGTAGTTTATTTTTTGTATAGAGTGTTTTTATTGTTCCATCGCTTTCGACAGTGTATTCAGGGTTTATGTCACTTATTTCGTAATCATATCTTATATCAATCTTTCTTCCTATAGGATTAATATCTGAATTTCTGTTTCTAAAGTACGAGGAATAGTTATAAATCAAAGAAAGACTGTGTGCTTTAAAATAATCCTGAGAAGAACCTCTTACAGAAATACCACTACTTGGAATTAAAAACGGGTCTATACTTGATTGATATTTATTATATCCGTATTCAAATCTAAGTAGATGATTACTATTGAATATATTAAATTCCATACCAAGAATAAAAGCCAGAAGATTATATTCAACACCAATATTAATTGAATCAATTCCTGCAATTATCTGAGCATCAGCTTTACGAGTAACATTATATCCTTCGAAAAATAATTTAGGTGAAAAACCAAATTTTTTAATTAGAAAGTCTTTGCCTATTGGGAAACCATTATTATAAGTAAATTGTAGAAAAATATCACGTTCTGCTTTTCTATTAATAAATGCACCACCAAAAATTGAAAATCTTGTCATAAGTTCATCAGAATAAAAATATAAACCAGGCTTAATCGCATCAAGAATATTATTATCTTTTGTGTAATTATCAAATCTTATTACAGGGAAAATAGATAACTGATTGAATATAGTTTTATAATTTGTATACGGATAATCCTTATAAGTTTTATCATCATAATTTCTTAGTTTGTACCAGTCAAATTTATTCTTTTCATTGGTAGGTATTGAATCAATTGAAGCATATTTCTCAACTAACCTGGGTGGAGGAATATAATTTTTTATTTCTTTATTTTCATAAGAACTGATATTTTTAAGCTCTTCAATTTTAAAGCCAGTGGAATAATAAGAAGAATAAACCAGATTGTCATTCCCATCAAAGGAAGGCATAAAAGCACCACCAATAACATTTGTAATTTGTTTTATTTCTTTTGTCTCAAAATTATATCGATAAATATTAAAAATGCCTGTTTTATCGGATGAAAAATACAAATATTTACCATCTTTAGAGATTTCTGGATTTCTAAAATCAATATTCTTTTCATTTAAAATGAAATAGAAATTATTCGTTTCTAAATCCAAATATGCAATCTTTCTTGCCTCTTCAAGAGAATATTCAAAAATTATAAATTTCCCATCTGGAGAAAATTTTGGATTATATATCTGTTCTCCATTTTTAAACTCTGTTAATTTCTTAGGATTCTTTGCTTTGTTATCAGCAATCTCTAAATTTATCGTTCCGTCTTTATTAACAAGATAAATTATGTTTTTCCCATCTGGAGAATATGATGGTGATGTTGCTCTTTTATTTTCTGTTAATTTTTTGGATTCCTTTGTTTTTAAGTCATATTCATATAAGTCATATAGAGTAATACCATCAAGATTTGCAGGTATATTTCTTTCTGAGAAAATGATTTTTTCTCCATCTGGAGACCAGGAAAAATATGATACAGGAAAATCTAATTCTTCTTTTGTTTCTTTTGTTCTATCATAAATAACAAGTCTTGTAAGGGCAAAATCATAACCTTTATTTGTCAGATAAGCAATTTTTTTACCATCGGGAGAGTATTTAGGAGAATAATTTGCAAATCCGTTCTTCTCTATTAGTATCCCGGCAATTTGAGTTTCTTTTACACCTTTTAATCTATATGAATAATCTTTTTTCAGATATTGTTTCCACTCATTATATAATTCTTCGCCACTTTTTCCGATAGTTTGTCTAAGAGCAGCATCCATACTGAAATTGAATACTCTGGATAAACCGTAAGTAATTTCTTTTAATTTCTCCTCGCCATATTTTTCTGAAATGTATCTAACAAGTGCATATCCGGAATTATAGATTGATTCTGCTTTAAGAGAAGTTATTGAAGAAAACTGTCCCATCTCATTATAAGAAAGCATATTATCATCTTCCACATACATCCTTAAAATCATATCCCGCTGTGAATCCCATTGGTCGTAAGATAATTGCTGTCTTTGATATTGAGCAGTCCCTTCTGCAAACCAGGCAGGAACATTTATCCCTAAAATCGGATAAGAAACTATTGCATTTGGATAACCATATAAGACATCAGGTCTTCTTTCTTTTTCATAATTTAACCACTGTAAATAAATAGCCGGAATCTTCCTTGAAAATTTCATAGATGCCTGTAACTGTACCATATGAGTATATTCGTGTGTAATTACATTGCGAAGCCAGTTATGTGTACCTCTAAGTTCATAATCTAATGCAGATGAAAATATTTCTATTCTATTATTGAAAAAATCCGTAGCTCCATTTGAAATATCGGATAAATCATTTACAACGAGGTTTGTTTTACTATCCGGTTTATAATCATATAATGAAGTAATTGGACCGTAAATTTCCTCCGCAATCTTTGCTGTTAGTTTTGCAGTTCGCTCACTACCCTGGTGAAATACTACATTGAAGTTTTCAGTTTCTATAGTATACCAATCAATATCGGGGTGGGGTTCAAATTGTGAGTATAAATGTAAAGGTATTATAAATATTAAAAATACTATGTATTTTTTCAAAGCAGAATAATTTAATTAAACATAAAGTCGAATTATTAACAATATTATCTCCTTTTTTTATTTAACAAAAAATTTTGCATAAAAGTTATTTATATAAAAATAAGTATTTTCTTTTTAATTAAAAGTCATTTTTAGTATAATTCAGATATGATTTTTTTATTTTGATTTTATTATTTATTTTCAATATGTTTCACAAAAACAGGAGAGTAATATAGAGATAGTTTTACGATGTTATAAATATTAAATTTGCAGTTAAACTTGATATAGTTTTTGGAAAAACTATATATAAAAATATTGTTAAGTATTTTAACTATTACTTTCCTGGTAGGAGAAGTAAATGCACAGGGGCGTCGTGATATAGATGGTAAAAGATTTGTCTCTGGTGATTCTTCTTATATAAAAGGTCAAGATACAAGTAAAATTTATAGAGACACTTTAAATGTATTTAAGGGGGATTCAACTGCAAGAATAAAGTATTTTGTGTATGAGAGGGAATTTTCCTATACCAATAAGATAGAATATAATATCTCACCCATTTTATTAGGTGATGCTTCTTCAATAAAAAAAGAAATAAAACTTGACTCAGCAGGAAATATAACTATTTCGAAAACATTTTATGGAGAACCGATAAATGTACCACTTCAGTTACCTATTGATAAATACCTGGAGCAAATGTCAGAGGTGAATTTTAAAACCTCAATGTACAATATTGTTTCTGAAAAGTTTCGTGGACAGGTGTCAGATGATTTAACAAAACTATTTGAAAAATTTACAGATATTACAATTCCTCTACCATTTAAAACGGAGACTATTTTCGGTCCTCCAACTATTAATCTAAGGATAAATGGAACAGTAGACTTAACAGCCTCTTACCAAAGTATAAAGAGTGACCAAGTAATATTGAGTAATTTACTTGGTAATCAGAAAAATATTAATTTTAAACAAGACCTACAAATTACAGCCAAAGGAACTGTAGGTGATAAATTAACTATTGATGCAGACTGGAACACACAAAGAACATTTGATTTTGAAAATCAATTACGAATAAAATATACAGGTTATAAAGATGAAGTAATCCAAAAAATTGAAGGTGGTAATGTTTCTCTTGAAACTGGCTCAAGTTTAATTCAGTCATCGCAGGCTCTCTTTGGTGTTAAAGGTGATTTTAAACTCGGTCCTTTAACCTTGACATCGGTATTTTCTCAGAAAAAGAGTAAGCGTGAGAGAAAGGATTTTACGGGTGGAAGTCAATCTCAGGAATTTCAAATAAATGTTTTTGATTATTCAGATAATCATTATTTCCTTGATACAGTATATAAATCAAGTTTTCTTGATTATTATAATAATACTACTGGTGTAATTAGTCCAAAAACTGATAGCAATCAAGTTTTGTCCGGTGATAATAGTTTTGAAGTTTGGGTTCAGACAGATATAACTGATAGTAGAAAAAGGAGTGCAGTTGCAATTACTATGTTACCTGAAGCATCAACAGTTAATTATGATACCTTAATAAATACAAATGAAATTCAGGGAATAAGATTTTTTGGACTTTTCAGGAAACTTGAGGCAAATGAGTATTATATAAATCCTTATGCAGGTTTTATAAGTCTGAAAGTAAATATTCCTGAAAACTATGTTGTGGCTGTTACTTATAGAACCAAAAAGGGTGAAAAGTTTGGTAGAAGCAGTAAAGATAAACCGCAGAATAGTGATACACTTGTATTAAAGATGGTTAAGTGCCGTAATTTAAATCCGGATGCAACTCCGCTTGCCTGGGAGCTTAAATTACGAAATATTTATAGATTACCCGTATCAAAAGTAATACAGGAAGGATTTAGTTTAAATATTTATTACACAAATGAGGAGAATGTTGATGTTCCTGTCATCCCAACCCAAAGTGGTCAGAAGCAATTGCTGCAAATAGTAGGGCTTGATAGATATCAGGGGACCACAAGGAATCCACCGCCGGATAATGTGTTTGATTTTCTACCAGGACTTACTATAAATATTGAATCAGGGGATATTATATTTCCGACTTTAAGACCATTCTTTGATAATATAAGTGAGGCAGGGGCAGATACTTCGTATTTCTTCTCGCAATTATATACAAAAGTTAAAAATGAAGCAACTACTTTTCCTCTGGCAACAAGGTATAAAATAAAAGGTACTGCAAAGGGAGAAGCAGGATTAAGCAATACAATTAATCTTGGTTTTAATGTTGTTGTTGGAAGTGTTGAAATATACGATAGAGAACAAAAGTTAATTGAGAATGTTGACTATACTGTAGATTATTCAACTGGTATCGTAGTAATAAGAAATCCGCAGGCTCTTGCATCATCAGGCCTCAAAATTTCTTATGAAACAAATGATTTGTTTTCCCTTGCATCTAAAACATTAATAGGTGCAAGAGCAAATTATAAAATATCAGATAAAACAAGTTTAGGATTTACTTTTGTAAATCTACGACAGGAAACGCTAAATGATAAAGTTAGAATTGGGGAAGAACCAACTAATAATTCTGTGTTTGGGTTGGATTTTAAGAGTGAGTTCAAAATTAAACCTCTTACAAACCTTGTTAATTTTTTACCAGGATATAATACAAAAGAGGAATCTGTAATCACTTTAAATTCTGAGTTTGCTTTAATTGCACCTGACCCAAATACTTTAAAAAGCCGTATTCCGCAGGATAATAATGAAGCAGTTGCATACATAGATGATATGGAAGGTGCAAAGAAAATTATCTCCCTTGGCACAACATTTTCTCAATGGACAATAAGTTCCTTGCCCGTTGATTCATCAATTGGAATTAATGACTCATTAAAACAGGCAAAGAGAGGAAGAATGAGATGGTTTAATATTCAGGGAGATGTAGAGGTAAAAAAAGTTTATCCTGCAAGAGATGTTCAACCCGGACAGGATAGATTAACTCCTTTATATATAGTGTTTAATCCAAATCAAAGAGGTGTTTATAATTATTACCAGAGAGGTTTTGATACAACTAATAAATATACCAATTGGAACGGAATAATGAAGTTTCTTAATACAACTACGACTGATTTGTTAAATGAGAATATCAGTTTTATAGAGTTTAATATGAAAATAGATAATACTGGTAACAATCAGAATTTTACTAATGCAAAAATCTATATAGATTTAGGGCAGATTTCCGAAGATGCTATCCCAAATGGTATACTTGATACAGAAGATAAAAACAGTAATGGACAACTTGACCCAAATGAAGATATAGGATTAGATTTCCTAACTGATCCTGAGGAACTTGCACTATATAATCAGATAAATGATACAAATTTAACTTTAGATGACTTTTTATATCAAGACCCTGCTGGTGATGATAATAGTAAGGTGCAAGGGGTAGTAAATTTTGATATAATTAATGGAACTCAAAACAATGCATATTTTGAAGGTGGTAATAGACCCGATACTGAAGACCTAAATAGAAACAGTACTCTTGATTCTTATAATGCATATTTTGAATATGAAATTTCTTTAGATACAACAAATAATAAAAGAATTTCCGGAAGAGGGGAACCTGGTAGTGGTTGGTTCCAATATAGAATTCCACTATCTGAGTTTTCTAAAGTGGTTAATAATCCTTCTCTGACAAATATTGAATTTGTCAGGTTTTGGATTAAGGGGGTCAATCAAGAGGTTAAGTTGGCAATTGTAGATTTTAATCTCGTTGGTAATCAATGGTACAAACCAGATAAAAGTGATACAACTTATAATGTTTCTGTAGTAAGTATAGAAGAAAATCCACAGATATATCAGAGCCCGGTTCCTGGTGATATTTTAAGGCAGACAATAAGAAATACAAGTGGTGTAGATACAAAATCTAATGAACAATCACTTTCGCTTGAGGTAAAAAATTTAGTTAATGGACAAAGAAAAATTGTTGTAAAGGATTACAAGACTCAGACTCTTGATTTATTTAACTATAAAATGATGAAGTTGTTTGTTAATGGTGATCCGAATTTTAATTATACAAATGAAGTTGTTTATGATGCTACTATGATAATAAGATTTGGTACAGATTCGAACAATTATTATGAATATCGTGCTCCAATTCATCCTGATATAAGACCAGGACAACCATGGAACAAATATAATGAGGTGACGATAGTATTTTCGGATTTAACAAGCCTTAAAATTTCGAGAGATTCAATTCAGGAGATAGTTGAGAAACCTGTTCCAAACGGTCCGCCGGGTGCATATTACAGAATCAGAGGTAATCCTTCTCTGAATTCAATTAAACAGTTTGAATTAGGTGTTGAAAAAAACAAAGCGGGGCCCAATGCTGTTTTAACAGGGAGTGTCTGGTTTAATGAAATCAGAGTACTTAAAGTGAATGATGACAATGGTTATGCTTTTAATATGAATGCTTCCATTAAGGTGGCTGACCTTGCTACTATAAATATTAACTATAATAAAATTGACCCTAATTATCATTCCGTTGAAACACGAGTTGGCACACGAGTAACAGGTACACAATGGGATATAGGCATTAGTCTAAACGCACATAAAATAATAAACAATGCTGTATCTATGTTGATCTCAAAAGAATGGAAAGACTTTTTGAATTTACCAATAAATTTCAGACATTTTGAAAATTTTATAAATCCAAAGTATTATCCTGGTTCAGATATAGAATTAGAAAAAGCTGCTGAAGAAAAATATAGGCAGGTACTTGCTTTAACGAATGATGAGAATCTTGCAAGAGAAGCATCAGAGAGTATTAAATTAGAAGCTCAAACATTAACGGTAAGAGACGAATTTTCAATTAATGGAGCAGGTATTAAAATACCAAGTAGTAATTATTTCGTAAAAACATTTGTAAATTCTCTGACCTTGAATTTCTCCTCAATGAATCAAACTTACAGGGACTATACATTTAGGAATAAATATGAATTCAGTTATAATGGTGCTCTTATTCTTAATACAGATTTTGGTCTTTCAAAATCGCTTTATTTTAATATAAATAAATTGATAAACTTAGGAGAAGAATATAAGAACGCAAAGGTGTATTTATTCTTACCATTTATTCCGTTTGTTCCGTTATTCTCGGATAATTTCTCAGCAAGCGTTGATTTTATTCGGTCTCAGAGTCAATCTCGACAGAGGAAATTGTTTTTTGATGACCCCGTTGGTAGAAATTTCAGATCAAATAGAGGTTTTAATTTCAATTGGAAATTTATTGAAAATTGGGTAATAGATTTAACAGGTAGTTATACTCTAAAGATTGGAAGTGATTTATCCGGTTTTGAAACTTATGGGGATAGTAACAAATATCAGAGAACTGGTTCTGAAATACTTAAAGAAATTTTCTTTAATCAGGCATTTGTAAATTTTGGTAGGGATCTTGATTTTCAACAAACTACTATTTTTAATCCAAAGTTTAACATTCCGATTTTGAAGAATTATTTAGATATAAACTTGAATTATAATGTTACTTATGGGTGGATGAATCCTAATACTACAAGAAATGTAGGGTACAATGTCGGATTTTCAAATAATATCAATACAACTGCAAACATAAAAATTGGTGAGATTTTTAAAATATTTAAAACTGGAGATGATGGTATAAAGATTAAAACTTTAAGCTCTCAATCTCAACCTGATTATACGCCCTCGCGCAAGCCATTTGATGAACCAATAGATTTATTGAAGATTCTCAGGTCATTTATACCGGATAATGTATCTGTTAATTTTACACAAACAAATACAGTTGCTAATGGAGGCGTGCAGGGAAGACCCGGTTTTACTAATTTCTGGTTAGGATTCTTATCGGATGAAAAGTATGGACCGCCGGTTAATTATCAACTTGGCTTTAACAGAAACCCCGGTAAAAGAGTACCAGACCTGTTAATAACAGACCAGAATAACCAGACAAATTCATTAACCTTTAATGCTATTATTACACCAATAATTCCATCGTCTATCAGAGTTAATCTAACTTTTAAAAAGAATTTTGGAAACAATGAAAGTAATCAATACACTTCTGCACCTGATGGTGTTGGAAGGTTAAATCCTATTACTAATAGTAGCTTTACTGATGGGTACTCAATTTTTCTTATTGGTGACGTAGATAAGTTTAAATATGAAGGTTCCACTAATCCTGATGAAAACATCAAGAATTTATCAAGCGGTTTTAAAAAGAATATTTCTTCATTCCCATTTCCAAATTGGTCTCTTTCAATTTCTGGTCTGGAAGCATTTCCTCTATTCTCTGAGTTTGCTACTTCTGTGACGGTCGAGAATACATTTACAGCAGAGTATAATGAATCTTCAAAAACTGATTTCAGGGGTATTCAACTAATAGATAAACAAACAGTAACTCAATCTTTTAATCCATTAATCGGAATAAATATTACTTTTAAAGAGATTTTTGGCGGGAATTTAACTGCATCTGTCAGGATAAATAAATCACGTAATTTAATACTTACACCCTCTTCATCTCTTATACAATCTCTTTACACAAATGACTTTGCTATTACAGCAAATTTCTCAAAAGCAGGATTTGATTTACCGTTATTTGGATTGTATTTGAAGAATGATATCTCGGTATCATTGACTATTAGTAAAAATAATAATGAACCTATTGATTACAGGTTTAATGTAGGAATGCCAGAGCCAGAAAAAATTCCCGGTAGCGGTTCTTCAGTTACTACCATAAATCCAACTATTCAATATTCTCTTAGCTCTAAGGTTCAGTTGCAATTCTTTTATAAATACATAAGAACTGAACCTTTACAAAATACATTAACAACAATTCCAAGAACTTCTAATGAAGGGGGACTGAATATAAGAATTTCTATTAATTAAATTTAATAACTTTTAAGAAAAGTGTCTTTGAAAATTATTTTAAGGGAATCACAATTTCATTGTTAATAATCTTGTTTCTAATTTCCTCTACTTTATTACGCACATTTTCAGGGATTAAATTTTTGTTATTCTCATCATAAACATAATCTACACCTTTTTCTTTTAATCCAATACTCTTAATTTCACTTTTAAAATTTCCATTTATAAAATCCTTCGCTGCGAGTAAAATCATTTCATCTACTTGTTTAGTCATACTTGTAAGAACAAATCCCGGGGCTTCTGCCCATTGATTCATATCAACTCCAATAGCAAAATTTTTAGTTTCGCGAGCGGCTTCAAAAACTCCTATACCCGATAGACCTGAAGCGTGAAAAATAATGTCTGCATCATTATTATATTGGGCAAGTGCAATCTCTTTTGCTTTTGGTGCATTTTTAAACCCTTCGCCGGTAACACCAACATAAGCAGATAGCACATTACATTCTTTGCATACATATTTTACACCTTCCGTATATCCAATTTCAAATTTTTTTATTAATGAAGATTGCATTCCGCCCACAAATCCAACAGTTTTTGTCTTTGTAATTAATCCAGCAATGACTCCTACTAAAAAAGAGCCTTCTTCTTCTTTAAATGTAATTGCAAGTAAATTTGGTGGTATGGGCTTATTAGGGTTAACTGTATAATCAATACAAACAAATTTTTTATCCGGAAATTCTTTTGCTATATTTGTAATATCATCGCTGAAAATGAAACCAACTCCAAAAATCAATCCTATATCTTTTTTTTGTGCTAATATCCTCAAAGCAGATTCTCTATCTGACCCATCACCGGGGTCTATAACTTCAAAATCAATTCCTAATTCATTTTTTGCCATTTCGAGCCCTTTATACGCTGCATCATTAAAAGATTTATCTCCTCTACCTCCTACATCAAATACTAATCCTAATTTTGTTTTTGTTGATTCTTTTTTCTCATTTTTACAGGAAGTAAGAAAGAAAAAGTTTAAGCCTGCTATTACAAGTATTATAATTATAATTTTCTTATTCATATAAATTAATTTATTTAATCTGGAATTGTATGATGTAATCTGCATCTGGCTTCATAGTGGTCTTTGCCACCTACTAATACTCTATCTGCTTCTTTGGTTACTCTTTGAGTTCTGTTTGCAGGAGCACCACAAACGACGCAAACAGCGTGAATTTTCGTAATGTATTCTGCTATTGCAAGAAGTTGCGGGATTGGTTCAAATGGTTTCGCTCTATAGTCCTGATCTAATCCAGCAACTATAACACGCTTACCAGAATCTGCTAACATCTGGCATACATCAATCAAATCATTATCAAAGAATTGTGCCTCATCAATACCTATAACTTCATAATCAAAGCACTTATCCGGAATATCACTTGCTTTATCCACAACTTCGGAAGGGTATGATTGTTCATTATGTGTAACAATTGAAGAATCGCTATACCTATTATCAATTTTTGGCTTAAAAACTTTTACTCTCTGTTTTGCAATTTCTGCTCTTCTTATTCGTCTTATCAGCTCTTCAGTTTTTCCGGAAAACATACTTCCACAGATTACTTCAATATGTCCGGATTTTTTGAAAGTTCTGATTTGTAAATGTTCATTCATTTCAGCGCTCATGGTATATTATGGTTAATTTATTTTAAATTGAATTTTTTAGGAAGTAATTTTTTTAAATTATAAATCTCAAAATATTCTTTCGATGTTGATAAGATTATTTTTATATTGTTAGAAAATTCTGACATAAATTGCAGACACGCACCACAGGGGTAAAATATTCCGTTTTTGTTTGTAGAAATTGCTATTGCAATAAACTGTTTTTCACCTTCTGAAATTGCTTTTGCAAATGCTACTCTTTCAGCACAAATGGTTAAAGATAAAGAAGAAATTTCAATATTACAGCCGGTATATATTTTACCACTTCCTGTTAGTAAAGCCGCTCCTACTTTAAACCGTGAAAAAGGGGAATAAGAATTCTTTCTTGCATCTCTTGATGCTTTTATTAAAACTTTAAACTTATTTTGCATTTTATTGAATAAGTTATAATTGATAATTTATAAATTTATAGGTAAATTATCAAAGATTAAATTCAGAATTAACTCTTAATGAAGCGAAGACCAATTTACAGAAAACTTGATAGGTTGTTTGGAATTCCAATTTTGCAGGTGATTAGAATATTTAAAAGGAGAAAAAAAAGAAATATCCCCGTAGAAGTCAAAAGTATTTTTTTTATTAAGTTTGCTGCGATTGGGGACATAGTTCTTTTATTGCCTACCATTAGACTTCTAAGAAAAAACTATCCTGATGCTAAAATCACTTTCCTTTGCACCGAGTTAAATGTTGCAATGGTAAAGCGCATTCCTTACATTGATGAAGTTTTAAGTGTTAATGTGTATGGATTTCTTAAAAACATTTTTAAATTTATTAAGTTTATTAAATTTTTAAGACAAAAGGAATACGACATCGTTATAGATGGTGAGCAATGGTCAAGAATCGATGCAATTATTACTGCATTTATGAAGCATAAGTTTTTAATTGGATATAAGTTAGAAAATCAACATAAACACTATTTCTTTGATGCAACTGCAGATCATCTAAATACAAGACACGAAGTTGAGAATTTTCTCGCTTTACTTGAACCACTTGGTATTTATCCAAATGATGATGAGGATAAAAAGCTTGAATTTTTTCTTACACAGGAAGAAGAAAACTCTGCAAAAGAATTCTGGATAAAAGAAGGTCTAAAAGATAAATATGTTATCGTTTTCCATCCCGGCTTTGGTACTGATGGATTTGCCCGTGAGTGGAATCTTGATAATTATGTTGAGTTAGGAAAAAAAATTATCTCGGATTTTCCTTTTGTAAGAATTATAGTTACCGGTCCAGAAAAGGATTTAAACGAATGTAAAAGGATTGTTGACGGGATTAATTCAAACTCTATTTTATTCGTACAGAATAATTTAGGGAATGCACTTTCTGTAATTAAATTATCTGACCTTGTTGTTTGTGGAAATACTGGAATTTTGCATATGGCAGCAAGTTTGGGTATTAAAACTATTTCTTTGTATGGTCCCACAAACCCAAAAATTTGGGGTGCATATAGTAAAAATGCTATTGCAATACAGAGTGATATTTTTTGCAGTCCATGTCTTTACCTTGGTCATGAGTTTGGTTGTAGAGAACCTAATTGTATGGAGCGAATTAGAGTTGATGATGTTTATTTGTTTTTAAGGCAATCTATTTTGGAGAAAATAAAGATGACTTAAAAGTTATAAAATAATTTTATATATTTTAAATAATTTATTAAAAATCAATAATTAAAATTATGGCATCTTTTAAAATTACAAAAACTCAGAAAACAAGATATAACGATGTAAACTGGGAAAACTTAAAGTTCGGTATTTATTTTTCTGACCATATGTATGTTTCAGATTACAAAGATGGCAGGTGGGATGGTGGTAGGATTGAACCATATTCTCCAATGGATACTGATCCTGCTATGTGCACTTTACATTATGCACAAGCAATTTTTGAAGGATTAAAAGCTTTCAGGTCTGTTAAAGGTGGTGCAAATATTTTTAGACCTGATATGAATGCTAAAAGGTTGAATAATTCTGCAAGAATGCTTTGTATCCCGGAATTTGATGAGAAGCTACTTATTGAAGCAATGGTGGAACTGGTGAAATTGGATTATGAATTCATTCCTAAGAAAAGGGGTCAGTCTTTATATATAAGACCGTTTGTATTTGGGACAGGTAGCTTTCTCGGTGTTACTGCTTCTGATACTTATAGATTAGTTATTATTACTTCTCCTGTTGCTTCGTATTTTGCTGAAGGATTAAAACCGGTAAAGATTTTAGTATCAACAGATTATGTTAGAGCGGTTAAAGGAGGATTGGGAATGTGTAAGGCTGCCGCTAATTATGCTGCTTCTTTAAGAGCAGGTTATGAAGCCCAGAAAAAAGGATTCTCACAGGTTTTATGGTTGGACGGAATTTCCAGAAAATATATTGATGAAGTTGGTGCTATGAATATTATGTTTGTTATTGGAGATGAATTAGTTACTCCTTCCCTTGAAAGAGGAGCTATTTTGGCAGGTATTACAAGGTTATCCGTATTAGAACTTGCAAGAGATTGGGGTATGAAGGTTAGTGAAAGAGAAATTTCCATAGACGAAGTTGTCGAAAGTTATAAAAATGGAACTTTAAAAGAGGTCTTTGGTACAGGTACCGCTGCTGTAATTTCGCCAGTAGGTTTATTACATTACAAAGGACTTGATATGGTAATTAATAATAGTGAAGTAGGACCTGTTGCTCAAAAATTCTATGATACTATAACAGGCATTCAATACGGAGAAATAGAAGATACAAAAAACTGGATATTAAGAATTGATATAAGTTAATCATTTTTCTAAATTTTTTTGCATAAATTTTAAGTGCATATTTTTATGCATAAAGGTTTAATATTATAATTAATATGAAAAAAATATTTTTTATCCCATTTCTTTTTATAATTATTTTCTTTATAGGCTGCGGTAATAAATCTGATAAAGGAAAAGAAAAATCATCTGATGAATTAAATAATAAATCTTTTCAGAGAGAAGAGATTACTATTAAAACAAGTGATAATTTAAATCTTTCTGCAAATTATTATTACAATTTAGAAAATAAGGAAACTAAGCAACCGCTTGTTATTCTGATTCATCAGTTTAAATCGAATAAAGAGCAATGGAGTAATGTTTTAATAGATTCTCTTGTCAGAAAAGGAATGAAAGTGTTAACTTTTGACTTAAGGAGTCATGGGAAATCCGATAAAGCAACTGTAGATATTGAAAAGCTTCTTACAGATCCGCAACAGACTCCTAAAGATTTAGAGACGGTTTTAAAGTGGGCAAAGAGTAATGCAGGCATTGATTCTAATAGAATTGGAATTGCTGGTACATCAATAGGCGGCTCTCTGGCGTTTTGTGGCGCTTTTCATCATAATGTAAAAGCTATTGTTGGCATTTCTGTTGGGAAACTTACATTTGAAAATCTGACCGGTAATTTCGAAAGTATGATGGGAAAACTTACTCCAAGAGTTAAAGGGGTTTTGCTTATTTGCGGGATAAAGGATGGAGATTACTATAAAGAGAGTAAAATGATTTTTGATAATTATGTAGATAATCCCAAAGAGTTTAAAGAGTTTGACTCTGAGAAACACGGAAAAGATTTAATTGCTGATTATCCCGGTATAAATGACCTTATTATAAAATGGTTTAGTGAGAATTTATAGATTGATATAAAATATTTTTTATTTTAGATTTTTTTGTCGGAATATTTCGTATAAAATTATTCCAGCAGATACTGATACATTTAGAGAATCTATTTTTGCTGTTAAGGGAATTCTTACTAATGAATCGCACATAGAGAGAATTCCTTTTCTTATCCCTTTTCCTTCACTCCCGAGAACTAACACAAGTGGTCTTCTGTAATCTATTTCATACACATAATTATTTGTTCTTATATCCGCTCCTATAATGTAATAGTCTTTACTTTTTAAAAGGCGTAGTGTATTTACAAGATTTGTCTCTTTTGCTATTGGTATCAATTTTGCTGTTCCTGCTGAAGATTTTAATGAAGTATGATTTATATCTGCAGACTCGTGTTTTGGAATTATTATACCATCAGCTCCAAGGCATACCGCGGAGCGAATTATAGCACCGAGATTATGTGGGTCTGTTATTGAATCCAGAACTACAATTAATGGGTATGGCATCTTTTCAAACTTCATTAGCATTTCTTTTAGAGATGCATATTGGAAATTTCTAATAAATCCAAGCACCCCCTGTGAAACTCCTTCGGATTTATTTTTTCTATTAAAGTATTTTATGAAGCCTTCTTTGTTAAGCATCATATAATTAATACCATTATCCTGTGCTAACTTAAAAATCTCTTTTATTTTCTCATCATATTTTACGCTTTTCAAAATTATTATTTTATTCAATTCTTTTGGCTCTGTTCTAAGTATTTCAAGTATTGGATTTTTTCCTATAACAAGCATATTATTTATTATTTTTTTTATCTTTCAATATAATTATATTAAATTTTAAATAGACTGTAAAAATTTATAAAAATTTGGAAAGTATAGACTTACAAAATTTTTTAAACAATTGTAAAGAGGAACTGCAAAACAGCACGTTATATGTTGTTTCAACTCCAATTGGAAATTTAAATGATATTTCATTTAGAGCTTTATATATATTAAAAAATTGCGATTTAATTGCTGCTGAAGATACAAGAAAAATTTCAATATTACTGAATCATTACGGTATAAAAAATAAAACTGTTAGTTATTTTGTCAAGAATCAAATTACAAAAATTGAATATTTACTGGAGGTATTACAATCAGGGAAAAATGTTGCTCTGGTTTCTGATGCTGGTACACCTTGCATTTCTGACCCGGGTAGTTTTTTAATTTCAAAGTGTATAGAGAATAATATTAAAATAAAACCAGTGCCTGGAGCAAGTTCATTAATACATTCTCTGGTAATTTCAGGATTTAATTCAGAAAGGTTTTATTTTCAGGGTTTTCTTCCTCATAAAGGGAGAAAAAATCTACTTTTAGATTTAAAAAAAATTAATATGGTTATAGTCATTTTTGAGTCAAAGTATAAAATAAAAAGTACACTCAAAGATCTAAAAGAGGTTTTTAGAAATAAAAATATTACTATTTGCAGGGAGTTAACAAAACTCTATGAAGAAATTTACAGGGGAAAATTTAGAGATTTTGACATAAATAAAGTAAAAGAAAAAGGAGAATTTGTTATAGTTCTTGATAACAAATCTCCTTGATGTTTAAAAATTTCTGAATAAAATACCATCGGAAAAATCCGGATGGCTTCTTTAACTATTAGAGTTTCTTTTTATGTCTGTTCTTACGAAGTCTTTTCTTCCTTTTATGAGTGGACATTTTTGCTCTTTTTCTTTTTCTACCACAGGGCATTTGTCTTTTACTCCTTTTTTATTTTACTAATGAATCTAAAACGGCTTTTTTAAATTCCTTTGAAACTTTGAAGTAGGGTATATATCTCTTTTTTAAATCTATAACCTCACCGGTCTTGGGATTTCTGGCTTTTCGCGCTTCTCGTTTTTTATTCTTGAAAGTACCAAATCCTCTTATTTCTATGCTATCATCATTTTTTAAACAATCAATTATTATTCCTATAAATCCTTCTATAATTATTTCTACTTCTTTTTTACTTATTCCTGTTGCATCAGAAATTTTTGCTACTATTTGAGCTTTTGTCATTTTATTATCTCATATTTATATTGTAAAACTGGTTTATTTAAATATTCATCTTTAAGTAATTTATTTATTTCACCTAATCCAATTTTTGAAATGCTATCAAGTAATAAATCGAGAAAATATGTTTTCCTTTTTTCTTTTATAATGGTTGGTTCGCCTTTGATATTACTTAATTCTGCTGCTATTTTTATTGCATCATCAAGTGTTCCTAAAGTATCTATCAAGCCAAGTTTTATTGCCTGTCTTCCGGTATAGACTCTACCGGTTGCTATTGCTTTTAATGTGTCTATATTTATTTTTCTTTCCTTTGCAACAATTTCAACAAATAGTTCATAACTATCGTTTATAATATCCTGCAAATATTTTTTATCTTTTTCACTTACATCTCTAAAAGGATTTCCGGTATCCTTCAGGTCGCCGCTTGTTACTGTTACATCTTTTATTCCAAGTTTATCTGCTAAATCTCGTATTGTTATATATTGTATTATAACACCAATACTACCAACAAGGGAACTGGGATTTGCTACTATTTTATTTGCACCGCAGGCAACATAATAACCACCGCTTGCTGCAATTGTACCAACTGATACAACTACAGGTTTTCCGCTATCCCTTGTTTTTTTTACTTCTTCATACATCTCGTGTGTTGCAGCTGAGCCACCACCCGGTGAATCAATGCGCAGGACAATTGCTTTTATTGATTTATCCTCGCGGTATTTTTTAATCTGCCTGACTAAAATTTCCGGTGTAATTATTGTATAATCTAAATCTATTATTGCAATTTTTTCATTTCCTGATTTAATAACTTCATATTCAAATTCATTTTTATTCATCCCTGAAAAAATTGACTTGAACAAAATTAATACTATGATAATACCAATTATAAAGCAAAAACTCAGGAATGAAATTATTGCAATCCAGAAAACTTTTCCTGACCTCTTTTGTGTTTGTTCAGGCTGATTCATTATTGTTTAATTAATTTTTCTTTTAATTTCATTATCTCTTCTGCTTTTGTATCTTCACCTAATGCCTGGTAGGTTGAATACAGGTATTCATATAAATCTTTTAGAAGTTTTTCGTCTTTGGTTCCTAATAATTGTTCAAAATAAACTACTGCTTCCTGTAAATAGGGTTTAAATTCTTTCTCTTCTTTTGATGCAATCAGTGCTTCCTGATAATAGTTTATTCCTATATTTAATATGCTTGCTTCATAATATGTATTATCTTTTGGTAATGCTTCTAATTCCTTTACTTCTTTTAAAGTTTTAATTGATTCTTCATATTTATCTTCAAGCCTTAATGTAAGTCCTTTTTTGTAAATTGTTTTTGCAACATTAATTGCATCATCTTTTGATTTTGTCTTTGAGTATGGAATTTTATAATACTCAATTGCTTTATCATAGTTTTGTAAATAGTAAAGAGCATCTCCTGCTACTCTGTAAGTTTCAAGACTATCAGGAATAATAGCAATTGCAGCATAAGCATAATCAAGTGAAATGGACAGATTTGTTGCAGTGGTAGCGGAATCTTTTCCAACTGCGGAATTAAAATATTTTATACATTCATTGAATTTTAATTTCCAGTATTCTAACCTTTCATCTTCATAAGCTTTAGATACTTTCATAGCAGTCTCAAAAGATTTTCGCGCTTCATCATATTTTTTCAATTCAGTCTGACTAACTGCTAACATGTACCAACCTTCAGCATCGTTTTTATCAATCTCTAATCCTTTTTTAAGATTAATTTCTGCTTTTTCATAGTCGCGTTGCTGGAACGCAAGTTTTCCGGTTGTCAATTCAGCTGATGCACAGCCCCAGATAATTATTCCCATTATCAATAATGCGACACCCGAAAACAAAAAAAGAATCTGTTTTAAATTTTTCATTTTTTTCTCCAAATAATTATTTAAAATATTTATAAATATAAATAAAATAATATATTTATGCAATTTAGGAATGTATTTGAAATTACAATTATAAAAACCATTTAATAGATTCAAACACAGGCAATTTTTTTACTGAAAAATAAATATATCAATAAATAAAGATTACCTTTATTGTTTTTCTATAGTGGAAAAAGTTTTCTGAATAATTAAAAAATACTTTTAAGTATATAATAAATCTTTACTATTTATAAATATTTTTTTTTAGAAGCGAGGCACTTATTCCTTTTATCGCATTGTTTTTTTTGCGGAAATGTGAAAGTTGATATGAATTTATTGCTTTTAAAATTAAATTTATTTTTAAATTTAACTTAGTTAGATTATACTATGGCAAAGAAAATTTTATTAATTTTTATTGTTATTTTTATTTTGGTCCTGGTATTGAATTATGTAGCAATGCCTCTTTATGTAAAGCATTCAAGTTTGAATAAGGTACCTAATGTGGTTGGATTACATTTTGATGAGGCGAAAAGAATTCTGGAAGAAGCGGGATTAAATGTTAAGCAGGGTGATATAAGATACGATAGCACAACACCAGTTGGAACAATTCTTGAACAAAGCCCACCTGCAGGTCAAATAGTAAAAAGTGGCAGAAGGGTTTATCTGGTTATCTGTGGAGGAGAGCAGTTAGTTGAGGTACCAAGACTTTCAGGAAGAACAATTCGAGATGCAAAATTTACTTTAGACCAGAGGAATTTACAAATAGGGGAGATAATTAAAAAGTTTTCAAACCAATATCCAGAAGATGTTGTAATTTCTCAGGTTTTACAGCCGGGAAGTAAAGTAAAAAGAATGACAAAAATTGATGTGATTGTTAGTAATGGTCCTCAGATTGGAAGTATTTTAATTCCGGATTTAATCGGAAAGACACTTGAAGAAGCGAAGAAAATTTTAACAGAGAAAAAACTCAAAGTTGGTAGAATAACTTATCAAACCAGCGATTTACCTGTGGGACAGGTGCTTGACCAGTATCCGAAGAAAGATAAATCGGCGGTAGAAAACACTGCAGTTGATTTGTTTGTTGCCAAGAAGAAAGCTGTTAAACCGAAAGAAGAAATAGAAGATGTACCCTCAGATGAAAAAATAGATAAAGAACCTCCAAAGAAAAAAGAGGGCGGTATAGAGGGAAAAACAAAAGATGAGACGCCGAAACCTAAACAAGATAGTCCAAAAGGAGATAGTAAAGATAAGAAAAATGTAGTTCCAAAAGAAAAAGAAAAACCAAAAGTAAATACTGAAAAACAAAAATAAAATTATAATTTTATATGAAAGGACTGTACACTTCGATATTATCAGCGGATTTTTCTAATCTAAAGTCAGAAATAAAGTTGGTAGAAAAAGCAGGGGTTCAGGGTATCCATTGTGACATAATGGATGGCAACTTTGTACCTAATATTTCTTATGGTCCTATGATTGTTTCCTGTGTCAATAAAATCACTAATTTACCTCTTGATGTACATTTAATGATAGATAACTGCGATTTATATATAAAAAATTTTGCAGAAGCAGGAGCAGATTATATTTCAGTGCATTTTGAAAATAATATACATTTACATAGAACTGTAAGTTTGATTAAGAGTTTTAAAATAAAAGCAGGAGTTGCTATAAATCCCTCATCGCCAGTTTCGTTTTTGGTGGATATACTACCATTCATTGATTTCGTATTGGTTATGAGCGTTAATCCCGGATTTGGAGGGCAGAATTTTATAGAGACTACCCTTGAAAAGATAAAAACATTAAGAGAATTAATTACAAATAAAAATTACAATTGCCATATTCAGGTTGATGGTGGAGTAGATGCGGTCAATATAAAGACTATAAGAAATGCAGGCGCAGATATGTTCGTAGCAGGTGCTTCTATATTTAGAGCAAAGGATAAATTGAAAGCAGCAAAATCAATACTAAAAGAAATAAATTCAAAATGAAAAATGTTTTTTTCAATCAGGATATACTTGAAGCAGAAAAGGAAATTATAAAACAGCTTGGTATTCCATCAATCCTGCTAATGGAAAATGCGGGTAAAAATTCTGCTGATGAAATATTTAAAGTAATTGATAGGCATAATTACAAAAATATTGTAGTACTTTCTGGTAAAGGGAATAACGCAGGTGATGCTTTTGTAATAGCAAGACACCTGATTGGTAAAAGTGTAAAAATTTTTGTGGTTTCTGTATATCCATTTTCTCAACTCGCTGGCGATGCATTGACAAATTATACAATTTTAAAAAATTTAAAAAATACTTGTATTGAATTTTTTGAAATTTCCTCATTTAAAGATTTTAAGAGGTTACTAACGAAAAATAATTTAAAAGAAAACTTCATTTTACTTGATGCAATATTTGGGATTGGGTTCAAGGGAGATTTAGAAGAAAGAATAAAAGATATTTTCAATTTTACGAATTCATTAAAAAAAATTAAAGTAATTGCAATTGATACCATTAGCGGTTTAAAAAATCATTTTGATACAGATGGTTTATTAAGAGCAGATATGACTATTACTATGTCTCAGAAAAAATTTTACACACTTTTCAATAAAGGTAGAGAATTTAGCGGAAAAGTTGTTTGTGTGCCAATTGGAATTCCCGGTGAGTATTTCCATCAATATAATAAAAAGAAAATTTTTGAGATTGAAAAAGAAGACCTGATTGGAATAATTCCTAAAAGAAATATAAATTCACATAAATATAACAACGGTAAAGTTTTTATTCTGGGAGGTTCTCCCGGTTTTACAGGAGCAGTATATTTAAGTTCCCTTTCCGCTCTGAGAATGGGGAGTGGTGCCGTCGTGCTTGGGGTACCTGATTCAATACACGATATAATGGAGATAAAAACAACAGAGGTTATTACAGTTCCGTTTAATTCAAATTTAGATAAGTCTTTTTCTATTAATTCATATAATGATATTGTGAAAAGAATTAAGTGGAGTGACACAACTTTAATTGGTCCCGGTTTAGGAAGGCATCCCGAAACCATGGAGTTAATTAGAAAAATTGTTTCTTCAGTTGAAGGGAACTTTGTTATTGACGCGGATGGAATTTTTGCATTTAAGGATAATCTGGAAATATTAAAGAAAACAAAAAATAAAATAATATTGACTCCACATTATGGCGAATTCTCTTTGCTCACAGGATATGATTTACAGAATATCATAGAAAATTTTTATGATTTATCAAAAGAGTTTGCACAGAAATACAATGTAATACTTGCTCTAAAGAACTCGCCAACGATTGTAACTGATGGGGGTAATTTTTATATCAATTCTACGGGTAGGGAAAATCTTGCGACTATTGGAAGTGGTGATGTGCTTTCTGGGATAATTGCTTCTGCTTATTCTTTATGTAAAAATCCTTTGAGCTCTGCTATACTCGGGTGTTTTATTCACGGCAGGTGTGGAGACTTACTTTATGAAAAATCTGGCTGCAATTCCACCATTGCAGGAGATTTAATAGATATGATAAGCGAAGTAAAAAGGGAGCTGGATATTGCTTAACAAGTTTTTTAAATACCATTTTCCTATTATTCTATATTTAATTATTATATTTATTTTTTCTTCCATTCCTGGAGACCATTTACCTGATTTAACTTTTACTGTTTCAGATAAAATATTACACGGATTTGCATATTTTATTGCGTTTTTTCTTTTTTATTTTTCGCTTTCACATACCAGGGAAGGTTCTCTTTTCAACCGGTACACTATATTATTTTCATTATTATTTACAACCTTATACGGGATGTTGGATGAAATTCACCAACTTTTTGTTCCGAACCGTGATGCAGATGTTTTTGATTTTCTTGCTGATTTTTTTGGTGCTTTAATAGGATTAATTTTTATTATTTTATTAACTAAAATTAAAACCAAAAAAGTAATTCTTTAATTTTTTACTTCTTATGATAAAATTACAGGAAATGTTAAATATTTTACCCACTATAATATTAGCTGTTATGGCTGTATTATTGTTGTTTATAGGAGTATTATTTAAGAAAAGTCAGAGGCTGGTAATTCTGCTTTCATTACTTTCAGTACTTTCTGCGATTTACTTTTTATATAAAAATCTTGGTAAAGATTTATACGCATTCGGGGATTTTATTGCTATCAATACAAATAATTCTATTTTTGCAATTATTACTCTCGTTGCTGTGATGATGAGTATAATGGCATCTTATTACTACTTAATTAAGCAGGAAATAAATTATCCTGAATTTTATCCGCTAATTTTATTTTCAGCTGTTGGAATGTTAGTAATGATTCAGGCAAATGATTTGATTACGGTTTTTATTGGTTTAGAATTTATGTCTATTTGCTTTTATGTGCTAACCGGTTTTTATAGAACAAAACTTATTTCTAATGAAAGTGCTTTAAAGTATTTCTTCTTTGGTGCTTTTATGACGGGTTTCCTTTTATTTGGTATGGCTTTAATTTTTGGTACTGCTGGCTCTACAAAGTATCAGGTTATTTTCTCTGATTTATCGATTGTTAAACTTCCCATATTCATTATAGGGTCAATTCTTTTCTTCGCGGGGTTTTTCTTCAAGATTGGGCTCTTTCCTTTTCATTTCTGGGTGCCTGATGTATACGAAGGTGCTCCTACTACTGTTACGGGCTTAATGTCTACTTCTGGAAAAATTGCTGCAGTAGGTACAATTGTTCCTTTTATTGTAAGACTTAATGTGACCAATTATGAAAGTCTCTTTAGTATTATTGCTTTAATTACTATGCTGGTTGGGAATGTTCTTGCTTTAACACAAACAAATATTAAAAGATTGCTCGCTTATTCTTCTATTGCAAGTGCTGGTTATATTTTTGTTGGTGTTTGTGCTAATACTGATTTAGCAATTAAGAGTATTGCTTACTATCTGCTTGCATATGTTTTTATGCAATTAGGTTCATTTATTATTGTTTCAGTTATTGAAAAACCGTCTTTAGAGTCTAAAGAATATTCGAATGTAAATATTGAGGATTACAAAGGACTATACAAAACCAATCCTTATTTGGCATTTACGCTTTCAATCTTTTTACTTTCGTTAGGAGGGATTCCTCCTCTGGCGGGCTTCTGGGGTAAATATTATATATTTTATGCTGCAATAAAAGAAAATCTTATTACAATCTCCATTATTGCTATTATTTTTAGTATTATTTCTTTATACTACTATTTGAAAGTTGTTGTATATATGTGGTTCTACGATAGTGAGAGTAAAGAAGTTATTCACATAGATACTTTGTCTTCTCTGGCAATATTCATAGGAGTAATCTTAACTATTCTAATTGGAATTTATCCTGAATTATTTTTCACATTTTTCAAAACAATCCTGAAATAGCTTGAAAAAATATATACAAATTATTTTCTTTTTTTCAATTGTTTTTTTTCGAACGCAAAATTTTTTTGCTGAAGAAATAAAGGACACATCTTTATTTATTTATAAATCTATTGGGAATTTCAGGAACGCAATTTCTCTGACTACTGATTTTAAAGGCAATATTTATGTTCTGGATTATGAATTATGTGAATTAATTAAATATGACATAAACCTTAAAGAAATAAAAAGAATTGGGAAAAAAGGTTGGAATAATGGTGAGTTTTACAATCCTACTCATATAGATGGAACCGGTGGTTTGAATTTATTTGTTTCTGATAAAATCAACAGCAGAATTCAGGTATTTGATTTGAACCTCGGGTTTGTAAATGCTATATTAACTGATATTGAATCTATTGAAGAGAGATTCAGAATTAAAAAACCAATTTGTTCTATACTAATAAATTCACAGGATTTATATATTATTGACGGAGATGATCCAAAAGTAGTTATATTTTCAAATCAAAAGACCCCCCTTACATATTTTGGTAGTTATCAATCAGGCAAAGTCTCTCTGGTTAAACCGAAGAAAATGGTTAAAGACTCAAAAAATATTCTTTATATTTTTGATGAAGGTCGGTCTGAAATTTTAAAATTTGACAGTTTCGGTGGGTATATTTCTTCTATTAATATCAAAAATATAATTTCTCTGTGTGTATACAATGATTATTTATATATTCTGACAGACAAGTGTTTGTATATTTATGATATTATGAAGAATGCATATACTGAAGAAGTATATTTACCTGAAAATTTAGATTATGATTTAAATGATATTTTAGTAACATCGCCAGATAAAATTTTTATTCTTTCAAAAGAAAACTTATATTTATTATATAGGAAATAAATTTTTTATGAGTAAAGGATTAAATAAAGTAATTTTAATTGGTAGATTAGGGAAGGATCCTGAATTAAAGTATTCTCCTGAAGGAACTCCATATTGCAATTTCTCTCTTGCAACCGATTTCACCTACAAAGACAAAGAGGGAAAAAAGGTTACTCAGACTGAATGGCATTACATTATCGCCTGGAGGAAATTAGCAGAGTTATGTCACACATATTTAAAAAAAGGAAACTTGATTTACTGCGAAGGTTCTATTAAATATGATACTTATGAAAAGGAAAAAGTGAAAGTTAAGTCGACAAAAATTGTCATTACCGATTTTTCTATGCTTGAACCGAAAAAGACGGAAACTGAGGAAAATAATAAAGATGGAACTATTGATGATACAAATGAACCTGATGATATCATATCCGAACCTACAGATGATGCGACACCACCATTTTAAAAACAAAATAATGTAGTGTGACTTTCCCTAATCAGTTATCGGTAGTTAGAATAATTTTATCACCTGTATTTCTCTTTTTAGCATTAAGTGATGATGCTACAATGTTCAGGCTTTCATTCGTGATTTATTTTATTGCTACAGTTACAGACTGGTATGATGGCTGGTATGCAAGGAAGTATAAAAGTATAACCAGAATTGGTGTATTCTTAGATCCGTTCGCTGATAAAGTTCTAACTACCTTTGCTTTTATATTTTTCTTCATTAAAGGTATTATGCCTCTCTGGATGTTAATTATCATCGCTTTAAGGGATTTAATTATTACCTTGCTTCGCTCTTACGACGAATATAGAGGTATGACACTTAGAACTTCTTATTTGGCGAAAGTGAAAACATTTGTTCAGATGACTTACATATTTTTTATCCTTTTTTTAATGAACCTTGAGAAACTAATAAAAGGTTCTTTATCTGATGACATCAGATACTTCATTTACGAGTCTAAAATTAATTATGTTTTACTTTTAATTATAACTCTTTTAACTTTATATACTGGAATAGAATATTTTGTGAGTAAAACTCGAAAAATTGAGAGTAATTAAAAAAAAAGAAATTTTAAATCGTGATGTTAAAGTAAATTTTTTTGTACTATTATTCAATAGTTTCTTTTTCATTGGATTTATACCTGTTGCGAGTGGTAGTTTTGCAAGTGCTTTTTCTTTATTGCCTTTTTTAATCAGTTATTTCAACAATATTTTTGTATTGTTTATCGCGATTGTTCTTTTTTTTATTATTTCTCTTTTAACGGGAAAAGATTTATTAAAGAAATACGGTGATGATCCATCTGTACTTGTGATTGATGAGGTTATTGGAATGTGGCTAACTATTTTGGTTATTAAACTTTTCTTTAATGAGATTTATTGGTTGCATTTCGTCGTTGGTTTTTTTCTTTTTAGATTCTTTGATATTGTAAAAATTTATCCTGCAGTGTATTTTGATAAGCTTAATAACACATTTGGGGTTTTGATGGATGATGTTATTTCAGGTGTGTATGCAGGATTGTTTTCCTCATTAATTATTTATACAATTAATATAATTAAATAAATGATATACTCAAAAATTATCTCAATAGGGAACGAACTTTTAATTGGACAAACTATAAATTCTAATGCATCTTTTATTTCTGAAAAACTTTTTTCCATTAATATTCATGTTAAGAAAATTGTTTCTATTGGTGATGTTGAAAAGGATTTAATTGAAGAATTAGTTGACTCTGAAAAATTTTACGATATTACTTTTATTACTGGTGGTTTGGGCCCAACTCATGATGATATTACCAAAAATGTATTGATTAAATATTTTGATGATGAACTCGTGTTCAATGAAAAAGTTTTTGAAAATGTTGAAAATCTATTTTCAATTCGTGGTATTAAGACCCCATCAATTAACAGGGAACAGGCGATGGTTCCTTCTAAAGCTTTAATAGTATGGAATAGACTTGGAACCGCTCCGGGATTTTGCTTTGAGAAAAATGAAAAATTGTTTATTGCTTTACCTGGAGTTCCTTATGAAATGAAAGAAATGATGAATGATTCTATTATACCGATGTTAACAGAGAAGTATAACGGCAAATTTGGTTTTGTGCAAAAGTCAAAAACATTTTTAACAATTGGAATAAGCGAATCAGCACTTGCGGAAATGATTGGTAATGTGAGGGAACTTGTCGGTGAAAATAACTTTGCTTTTTTACCTTCTTTGATAGGGGTTAAACTTAGAGTTGATGTAAGAGCGGAAACCACTGAAGAAGTTAATGAAATATTATCGGAAATCGAGAAAAAACTATATGATAAAGTAGGTGATTACATTTATGGTGTAAATGATGAACAATTGGAGAAAATTATAAGCCAGTTATTAAAACAGAAAAAATTAAAACTTGCAACTGCTGAGTCCTGTACTGGTGGATTGCTTGCAAGCAAAATAACAGACATAAGTGGAAGTTCAGAGTATTTTCTCGGAGGGGTTAATGTTTATTCTAATGAATCAAAAATTAATATATTAGGGGTAAATGCGGGAACAATTGAAAAATATGGCGCTGTTAGTGAAGAGACGGCACTTGAAATGGCATTAAATGTTAGAAAGTTATTTAAGGCAGATATAGGGGTTTCTATTACCGGTATTGCTGGACCAGAAGGGGGTACTGAAGAAAAGCCTGTCGGTCTTGTTTTTATCGGGTATTCTGATTCTGAAAAGACCTTTGCAAAAAAATTTTTATTGGGACATATTAGAGAGAGAAATAAAATTAGAGCAGCTTCACATGCGCTTGATATTTTGAGAAGGGAAATCCTTAAATATTAGAATTGTTATTTGAATTTGATTTATAAAATATTTATATTAAAAAATAATGAGGTTACAATGATTTTATGAATGCAGAGAATCAAAATTATTTTCAAAAATATTCTTTTGCTTATAGAACTGACTTAGGAAAAGTTAGGTCAAATAATGAGGACTATTACGACTTTTTTCATTCTGAGTTTGGTGATGTATTCATTGTTTGTGATGGTATGGGTGGACATTCCGGTGGGGAAATTGCTTCTCAACTTGCTACTAATGCAATTAAAAATAGAATATTAAATAATCCAAGAAAACTTTCCCATACATCAGATATAATTAGTGAAGCAATAGATATTGCAAATAAAGTAATAATAGATAAGAGCAATGAAGACCCAGCTTTAAAGGGTATGGGAACAACTGTTGTAATTCTGATTTTAAAAGATAATCAGGCATTTTTCGGTCATGTTGGGGATTCAAGACTTTACCTTTTAAGAGGAAATATATTTACGAGTTTAACCAGAGACCATTCTTTTGTTCAACATCTTGTTGATAAGGGTTTGATTACACCAAAAGAAGCAGAAACTCATCCAAGGCGAAATGAAATTACTAAAGCACTGGGTATTTCAGAAAATTTAATACCGGATATTAATAGTATTAAAGTTCATAAAGGGGATAGATTTTTACTTTGTACTGATGGACTTAATAGTATGTTAAGTGATGAAGAAATTTATGAAATTCTTTCACAGAATGATGTGGAGAGTGCAGCGGATATTTTGGTAGAAAGAGCAAATATCTATGGAGGAAAAGATAATATAACTTTAGAAATTATTGAAATAAACGAGGGGGAAGACTTAACCGAAGAAGCAACAATCTCAGAGATAGAACCCGAATCAGAGCATAAGAGAGAAGAAGAAAAAATAAAATTTATATACCATGAAGAAAAAGAATCAACTGATAATGAACCAGAAGTAGAGAGAAAAAAATTCTCATTTGTTAAATTATTGTATTTTATTTTACCAGTTGTATTTGTTATTATTATTTTAGTTTTGGTTTATTTATTATTGAAGGAAAAGAAAGAAGGGGTTAAAGAAACAGTTGATACAACAAAAATTACAAAACATATTGAAGGGAAACATTTACAGCTTAATAAGGATAGTATAATGTTAGAGATATTAAGAGATTTATACGCAGGTAAAAGAAATTCACAATTATATAATGCTGATAATATAGAATATATGGGAAAGAATAGTAAGGAGAAAATGACTGAGAGTGATTTTATTAAGAATAAAGAAACATATAATATAGAATTTAATAACATAGAAGGTAATGTTAATTCCAGAGGTGACACTTTAAATTGTGAGTATAAAGTGTTATTTGGTAAAGATAAATATGCTATATATGAGATAATTGTAAATATTAAGCAAAAGCCTTATAAAATAGAACTTATTAAGTTTATAAGGGAATTGAAGAAAGACTCTGATATAAAACAGCCGCAGCAGAAGAAAGAAGAAGTTAAAAAAGAGAGCAAAAAATTAAAGAAAGATGAAAGTAATAAGAAGAAAGATGATGCAAACAAAGAAAATAAGAATGAAAAAAAAGTGAAAGAATATCGTAAGGAAGTTAAGAAAGATAGTATAAAAGAAAATAATGAACAAAATAACAAATAATAATCTTATAAATTAAATAAAAAATACCATGAAAAAATCATTAATATTATTAATTTTTATATTTTTGATTATGTTGACGGGATGTGATAAAATAAAGGGTATCTTTGGTGATGACTCAAAGTCAAATAATGAAAAAACAGAAGTGACAGTTGAAAATCAAAAAGATTTAAATAAGAGCGGAGAAGATTTAACCAAAAAGGAAGAGGAGTTAAAGAAAAAAGAACTTGAACTTAAAGAAGAAGAGTTAAGGATTAAAGAGGAAGAATTGCAGAAAAGAAAAGAGAGAGAATATGAACCACCTTCAAATCGTAAATCAAATCGGGATTATGGAGTCCCCGGCTACTATCCTGAAGGGTCGACTCGCTATCTTACATATTCTGATATTGCAGGAAAAACAAAGTGGCAACTAAGTGTGATGAGAAATGAAATTTACGCAAGGCACGGTTACATTTTCCGAAAGAATATTGATATAAAAAGGCACTTCGAAAGCCAGAGCTGGTATGTCCCAAGATATTATTATGTTGATCATTTGTTGACTGATGTTGAAAAATATAATATTGCCTTTATAAAGAGATATGAATAGTTGTTTCTTTAGTTAAGTGGAATTTTATGCCTTGTTTAGCAGCTTGAGTTTTATATGGGAAATAATTATTCCTGCTGCAACTGATACATTTAAAGATTCGCAATTTGTATAGGAATCAATTTTTATTGTGGAGTAGTTTTTATTCTGCAATAGATTTTCTGATACTCCTTTTACTTCATTTCCAAATACTATAGCATATTTTTTATTTATAGTGAAGTTTATTTTTGAAAGTAAATTTTTTGAATTTAAACTTGTAAGATAGATTATATAATTATCTTTGTAAAGATTCTCTAAATATTGATTTAGGTCAATATCTGAAATTGTATATAAATTAAATATTGCTCCCTGCGAGGCTCTTAAAACTTTTGAATTATATATATCTGCTGAATCCTTACTAATAATTACCTTCTGAATTCCAAACCACCAGCATGTTCTGAGAATGGTGCCCAAATTACCGGGGTCGTTGATTCTGTCAAGACAAACAATCAAGTCTGTCTGTTGAGTTTTTTCTACTGGAATTTCTGGAAAGTTAACAACTGCAATTATTCCTTCAGGATTCTCTGTCTCGGAAAGTTTATTAAAATTTTTATTATCGATAAATTCAATTCTATATTTTTTCTTTTTAAGTAAATCAATTAACTCTTTCTTTTTGAATTCCTGTGATACTATAATATAATCAATAAGTTTATTGTATGAATTTGATTTAATACATTCTTCTACAAGATGAGAACCTTCAATAATAAATTTTCTCTCTGAAATCCTGTATTTTTTTTGCTTTAATTTTTGAATTTGTTTAATCTGGTTTTTTGTCATGTTTCTTAAACTCTATATTCCACAATATTCTTTTCTGTTTCATAAATTTTTACGGAGTACAATTTTACATTATATTTATTTAATTTCTCCTTTAGTATTTTCCAGAAAATAACAGCCATATTTTCGGTTGTTGGAATAATGCCTTTAAAAATTTCTACATCGTTTAGTAATTTGTGATCTACCTTATTTATAATTTCTTTCTGAATTATCCTACTTAAAAGTTTTAAATCAAAAACATAACCAGTTTCTTTTTTTATATTTCCACACACAGTAATTTCAAGATAGTAATTGTGTCCATGATATTCATTACATTTACCAAAGAGATCTTTATTCTTTCTTTTGGAGAAATCTTTATTGGTTAATATATGTGAAGCAGAAAAGTGTTCTTTCCTTGTTATATAAATCATATTAATTTTATTTATTTACAACATAATTATTATATATATATTTTTAAACATAAATTCTTTTACTCATAAAATATATTTTTACATGCAATATTATTTTTATTTTAAGTAATTATTCTTGCATTGCAGAGATAGGTCTCAGCAAATATGAAAAAATTGTGTTTACTTAAGAGAAGAAATAGTAAAAACTTCTTGAGATTTTGTGTAACTTAATTTGCACTATAAATTCTATGAATCAAATTGAGTTCGTTGCTACATATAACCATGAAAATATTATCACAAAGAAATAATCTATATATACAAAAATTATTGAAAAAAATGGAAAATGTTTTTTATGTGAAATAAAAAAATTAGTATAGTAATTAATCTCTAATTCTAATAAATTAAAAATTATTCAATAAAGTTTTATGTATAATACATGCAAAAACTATATATTATCAAAAACATCGTATTTAAAAGGGATTCAATGCAAAAAATATTTGTATCTAATTATATTTCAATATGAATGGAAAGATAATGTTTCGGAATCCAAAGATAATTTGTTTAATAATGGTTATGAAAAAGGCGATATATTTATTGTTTATATTAATAAAGATTTTATAAAAAACGGGATTATTAAACCAGCCCAGTTTTTTAAAATTCAATTCGTAAAGGAAGAGGTAATCAGGATGCAAAATGAAATAGAAAATAATATTAATCAATTCAAGAATTTATTAAGCCAGAATAAAATCCCGGATACGTACATTGGTTCACAATGTATACCCCATATAAATGCGATATTGTTGGATATTGCTTGGGACACATTCCTGAATACTCTGTTATTGAATTGCAAGAATTGGGAAGAAAGCTTTTAATTTATATAGTAAAGTAATTTTAAAATTGGAGGATATACCGGAAGCCATAATATTAATTGAAGAACAATTTATAGAGATTAAAGCATATTTAAGAGAACAAACCAATGATAAATAAAGATGCGAAAAAAGAATTTTTCAATGGAGAAGAAGCAAACCGTGCATTTGAAAAAAATTTTAAAAACGGATGATGAAAGAGAAATTTCTTAAATAAAATAAGCTTGATTCGATATTGCAGAAAAGATTTTGAAAGAATGTTTATTATTCTAAATGAGTTTGAGGAATTGTGAATTTAAATAAATGTGATAGCCTTATAATTTAATTTTTTAGCGTGAAAAAATATTTATTTTGTGTATGCCGGAAAGTGAAAAAATTGACGATATAAAAGAATTTAAAGGAAAATTTATTAGGATAATTTTAATAATAGCCGGTACAGTTTCATTATGTATTGGTATTATTGGAATATTTATTCCCTTATTACCAACAACACCATTTCTTCTGCTTTCTGCTGCCTGTTATGCGCGGAGCTCAAAAAGGTTTTACAGATGGTTAATGGAGAATAGATATTTCGGAAAATATATAAAAAATTACAGGGAGAGAAAAGGAATACCCTTGAAAGTGAAAATTTATGCTTGTTCTTTGCTCTGGATTACAGTTTTAGTTTCTTTTATATTTTTTTTAGAAAATGTTATTATAAAAATAGCATTAATTATTATTGCTTCAATTGTTACATATCACATTTTTTCTCTTAAAACATTAAAATAAAAAAAATATGCGTAGAAAAACAATTAATTTTATTTTAAAATTTCTATTTTTGACTTTGTTTTCTCTTTCTTTAACGAGTTTTGCTAATGCACATTTTGAACCCCCTAAAACATTAAGAGAAAAAAGAAAAATGGAACAGGAAAGAAAGCTCATTTTGGACAATAGAATTAGAATGTTAACTATATGGAATTTTAAAGTAGTAGATGGAATACCAGAGGGTAAAGAAAAAAATAAATATTACACAATTTATTATGATAACAACGGCAATATTTCTGAAATGGTTGTATATAATGATAATGGTTCAATTAAATATAAAGATGTTTATATCTACGATGAATTTTTTAATGTTATTGAGTTAACAAAATATTCTGAAGAAAAAATGATAGAGAAAAGTAATTTTTATTACGATTCTTCAGGGAGAGTCACTGAGCAAATAAATTATTCTGAAGATGGTAAAATTGATTCAAGATTCATATATATTTTTGATATAAAAAATAATCAAATTGTTTTTCTAAAATATAAACCATTGAATATTATTGAATATCAAATACTTTACAAATATGATGCAGATCCTGATGATGCTAATAATATTGAAATTATAAAACAAGATCCTGATGGCAAATTAATTATGAGGGTGGAGAATAAATTTAATCGAAAAAATGAAAGAATTGAAAAAAAAATATTTGATGAAAATAATCAATTAATGTATTACTTTTCCTATGAATACTTTGATAAAATTAATATCTATTCTACAATTGAAAAGAAATCCCCAAATGATGAGATTTTATCAAAAACAGAATATAGGATAAATTCTATGAATCAAATTGAGTTCGTTGCTACATATAACCATGAAAATATTATAGTTTCATTTTTGCAATATACTTATGATTTATATTGAGAAATCATTGCAAAATTTTTTAAGGTAGTACAAAAAACTATATTGACTTTATAAAAAAAAATGTTTAAAATTACTTATCAATTAATTAAATTTATCATTATGAAAAAATTACATCTATTTTTTGTTGTTTTATTTACACTACTTTTAATTGGAAGTATTACTGCACAAACACCACAGTATTACAATTACAACAATGTTGGTAGTTCAAGTAATACTTTCCCATTTGGACAAGCTGCTGGTAAAGCAGTACAATGGTTATTTCTTGCTGGTGACTTAAACCAACCTGCACCATTACCCCCAGGGTATCAATTTACAAAAGTTTGGTTCTTTATTACTACAGGAGGAACGAGAACATTTACAGATTTAAGAGTTATGCTTGCACAGGATACTATAACAAGTTTGACCAGTGGTGCATTTTATAATGGTAATTGGGATACAGTATATTACAGAGCATCTGTATCTCATACTGCCAACACAAATTCCTGGTTTTCAATTGATTTAGACCATCCATACCCGTATGACCCAACCAAGAGTTTAATTATGATGGTAGGGCAATGTGGCTCATCAGGTTCAGGGTTTTATGTAAGGCAAAATAACTTAACTCCTTATAGAAGAGTATGGTCTGTAGGCGGCTGTCCTTTTGTTCCATATTCCGGTGGAGATGGATCGATTTTGAACTTCGGCGTGGATGTAGAACCAGCGGTCAATTACACTCCAACGGTTCTTTATTACAAATTTGAAAATAATCCAACTTTAACCTCCGTGTTGAACTGTGCAAATCCCGGAGCAGGGACACAGATTGCACCATTTACCAATTTAACTCTAACCTCTGGAGGACAATTTGACAGTTGTATAAGCGGTACAGGATTATCGAATGCAGGGATAACGACAGGCTGGAACTGTGATTTTGGTACCTCCAGCTGGACAATCAGTATGTGGATTGAGATACCAACAAATACTTCTACTTTAGCACTTTATTTATTTGGTGATCCGGGTGCATCGTCATTCAGATGTTTCCACAATGGAGTAGCATATCCTGATAGTATTCTTTTAAGAGGAACTGGAATAACTGACACACGAATCCCAGGAACTGGTCCTGCTCCAACGCATGTAGCATTTGTGTATGATTCATCAGCATCAGCGATACTTTGTTATAAGAATGGAGTATTAGTAAGAACGGTTCCACAGTCTCCATTGAACATCCCCACAGGTAGTGGATTTAAGGTAGGAGGTTACTCAACCAGTCCATCATTTATTGGGAAGTTGGATGAGTTCAGGGTATACAAGCAAGCGTTATCAGGCACAGCGATAGCAGCATCCTGGAATATGGATATAGCTTGCGGAATTGTTACCGGGATGAGTAAGAATATTCCATTACCGGAGACCTATATGTTATGTCAGAACTATCCGAATCCATTTAACCCCACAACGAAGATAGGATTTGCCCTACCGAGAGCGGGGTTTGTAACATTAAAGGTATATGATATACTTGGTAAGGAAGTAGCGACCTTGATAAACGAATACAAAATAGCAGGAAATTACATTTATGAATTTAACGCATCAAATCTTGCAACAGGAGTATATTTCTATACCCTGAATGTTAACGGATTTACTGATACAAAGAAAATGCTCTTTGTGAAATAATACTATCGAAAATTAATGAATTTTAAAAACCCGAAATAAATATATTTCGGGTTTTTTGTTTATTATATCCTATATTAAAAAGATGAAACTAATTATATTAAATATCGTAAAAAAAAAGTAAAATTATTTATTAAATCAAAATCCTTTTATATGAGAAAAATAATTCTACTGTGTATAATTATATTTCTTGCAAGTAGGATTACATATCCGCAGGAGGTTATAGATTTAAGTACGGCTATTAAAAGAGCAATAAAAAATAATCCGGATATAAGCTCAATAGAAAATAATATTCAGATTCAGAAATTGAATATTAAAGTTAAGAAAGGGGATTTATACCCAACTTTATCATTATCTTCAGGTTGGAGCAAAAATAATACATTTTCAAAGGGAGGGGTAATTTTTCAAAATGGTATTCCGATTTTTATTGGTGACCAGAGCCGCTGGGAAGATAATTTTTTTGCGGGATTGAATTCACAGGTTGTTTTATATAATGGATTTGCAAATTATGAATCAATAGAGCTGGAACGCCAGAATGAAGCATCTCTGAAAATAAATCTGGAAAAACTAAAATATGATTTGGTAATAAACATTTATTCAAAATATTTTGATGCATTAAAAAAAGAACAAATTGTTAAAGTTAATGAAGAAAATCTGTTAAATTCTCAAAATCAACTTGAAAAAATCAAAGAATATGTGAATGTCGGGCTTAAAAGGAATTCAGAAATTTATAAACAGGATGCGCAGGTAGCACAAAATGAACTGGATCTGGAAAAAGCAAAGAACGATTTTTCAAAAGCAAAGTTGGAGTTGCTTGCCAGTATGTATGATAATCTAAATAAAGATATTACGATAACTTCAGCGGGGCTTGATTTAAGTTTCAATATTGAAGATTTAGAAAAAATAAAGCAATCATATACTAATATAGAAGCTCTAACTAATAATGCCCTTCAAAATCGTTATGATTACAAACTCACATTGCAGGAATTAGCCATTAACGAAATAAAACTTGATATTGCTAAAAAGGATTTATACTATCCTACAATTTCTGCATTTGGAAATTATAATATTAGTGGCAGACAAATAAACGATATAACTAATAGCAGAGTATTTACTTTCGGGCTTTCTTTAAATTACAATATATTTCAGGGGTTTAAACTGGATGTTAACCGACAGGTTGCAGAGGTAAATATTAAACAAAAAAATGAAGAATTAAATAAACTCAGATACCAGATTCAAGCAGATATTAAAAAAGCAATAATTGATCTGGAGACAAGTTATAAACAGATTGAAATAATTGACAGGAATATTAAATCAGCTGAACAGGATAAATTACTTTCAGAAGAAAATTTTAAGATTGGGTATGGAACACTACTTGATGTTCAAACTGCAACTGTTAGATACAACAGTTTAATTGTTGATAGGATAAATGCAGTATACAATTTTTATTTAGCAAAAATCCAAATTGATTATCTTTCCGGTAAATTAAAATATTAATAATATGGATAAAGAAAAGAAAGCTGTATTATCAAACAATCGCAAAAAGAAAAAAAGAAAACGCATTTTCTGGTTGTTCGCTATTGTAATATTGGTATTACTGGTAGTCGCGATAATTCTTTCAGGGAAGAAAGAGAGATTTATCGAAGTACAAACGGAAAAAGTAATAAGACGAAATATAACACAAATAGTAACAGCGACAGGAAAAGTCCAGGCTGAGAAAAAGGTGAATATAAGTGCTGAAGTGAGCGGAGAAATTATTTCTTTACCTTATAAAGAAGGTGATGAAGTTAAAAAAGGAAGTGTGGTTGTAAAAATAAAACCTGATGCATATTATCCACAACTTAAACAGCAGAGAGCGGCTATTAGAGTTCAGGAGGAAAATCTTAAAGCTCAGGAAGTAAATTTAAGGAAATACCAAATTGAACTTCAAAGGATTACCGAGCTATATAATAAAGGACTTGCCTCACAAAGTGAACTTGATAATGCACAGGCGAATTATGATGCAACAATTGCAAGTATGAATACAATCAAAGCGCAGATTAATCAGCAGAGGGCGGGATTATCTGCTGTTAGTTACGACTTATCTAAAACTACAATTTATGCTCCAATGTCCGGGATAGTAACACAATTAAATAACGAAGTCGGTGAAAAGGTGCTTGGAACAATGTCTAATATGGGTTCAAATATACTTACCATTTCTGATTTATCAAGTATGATATGCGAGGTAGAGGTAGGTGAAACCGATGTAACACTTGTAAAGATTGGAGATAGAGCAAAAATAGAAATAGATGCTTTTGCTGATAAAATTTTCAATGGTACTGTTTATGAAATAGCAAATACTGCGAAAGCAAAAGGAACGGGAACTCAGGAGGAAGTAGTTAATTTTATTGTTAAAATCAGAATTGACAAAGAAGGATATGATTTAAGACCGGGAATGAGTTGTACAGCTGATATAGAGGTTGAGCACAAAGAAAATGTAATTGCAGTTCCAATACAGTCAGTAACTACAAGAGATGAAGATACAACAAAAATTCAGCAAAAAGCACCAGAAGGAGAGCAGGAAGTAATAAATTTGAAACTTGAAGAAAAAGGATTAAAGAAAATTAAACCTAAAGAAATTGTATTTGTAAACGAAAATGGAATTGCTAAAAAAAGATATGTAACAACAGGTATAAGCGATGATTCATATATTGAAATAGTAGAAGGAATTAACGAAGGTGATGAAGTTATCAAAGGTAGCTTTAAAGCAATCAGTAAGGATCTTGAAGATAATTCAAAAATAAAAGTAGAGAATAATAAAAAGAAAGAAATTAAAGAAGATAAGTAAAAATTTATAATATGAGTGTTCTTATTGAACTAAAAGGAATTGTTAAAAAATATGAAATGGGAGAGGAAGTTCTATATGCATTGAACAATGTTTCATTTTCTGTTGAAAAGAATGAGTACCTTGCAATTATGGGTCCCTCCGGTTCAGGTAAATCTACTTTAATGAACATTTTAGGCTGTCTTGATACACCCACAGAAGGGGAATATATTCTTGATGGTAAATATGTAAGTGATATGTCTGATAGAGAACTTGCATATATAAGGAATAAACAGATAGGATTTGTTTTTCAAACTTTTAATTTACTTCCAAGGAGTGACGCACTGCATAATGTAGAATTACCACTTATTTACTCAGGAATGCCAAAGTCAGAAAGGATGGAAAAAGCAGAACAGGCGTTAATAAATGTTGGACTTGGTGATAGAATGAGGCATAAACCAAGTGAACTTTCCGGTGGTCAACGACAACGGGTTGCAATAGCAAGAGCAATAGTAAATAATCCTTCAATTATTCTTGCAGATGAACCGACGGGAAATCTCGATTCTAAAACGGGAGAAGAAATAATGCATCTATTCGGAGAATTGAATAAACTTGGTAATACAATAATTGTGGTAACTCACGCAGAAGAAGTGGCGAGGCATTCAAATAGAATAATTAAACTTTTTGATGGTAAAGTAGAATCGGATACAAAGATAAAAAAGCCTAAAAAATGACATTTCTAATTGCATTAAAAGAAAATATAATTATTAGCTTTAAAGCAATAATTGCAAATAAAATGCGTTCTTTTCTTGCAACACTCGGAATTGTCATTGGTATTACAGCAGTTACTTTAATGCAAACCGCAATTGAAGGTATTAACAGAGCTTTTGAAAGTAGTATCGCTTCAATTGGTTCTGATGTTTTATATGTTCAAAAGTATGAATGGTTTGGAAGAGAAGACTGGGAATATTACAGGAACAGAAAAGATATTACAATGCGTCATTATGAGTTTTTGAAAAAAAATCTCCAGACAGCATCTTCGGTTAGCCCTTCTGCTGGAACAACAAGAGCTGTTCAGTATCAATCCTTATATCTTGACAACATATTTGTTATAGGGACTGATGATGAATATCAGAAGACAGTTAGTTTGAATCTATCTGAGGGTCGGTTTTTTTCCGGGAGAGAATCGGAAAATGGATACCCTGTAGCTGTAATTGGGATGGATGTGAAAAATGCTTTTTTCCCTAACTCAAGTCCTATAGGTAAGATTATTAAGGTGGGAACTTACTCTTTCAGAATAATTGGAGTGGTGGAAAAGCAAGGTAGTTTGCTCGGTCTGTTTAGTTTAGACAATAGAATTATAATTCCTATAAAAAGATTTTTCAAATTATATGGTACTAAAAGATCAATTACTATTAATGTTAAGGCTGCAGATATGAATAATCTTGATGAAACCAGACTTGAAATAAACTTTGCAATGAGAAAAATAAGAAAAATTCCTGCAGGTGGTAAAAATGATTTCGGAATTAATGCACAGGAAGCATTTAAACAAACTTATGACCAATTAACTTCTCTAATAAAAATAATTGGTTTAATTATTACATCTTTGTCTTTGATTGTAGGTTCGGTTGGTATTGCAAATATTATGTTTGTTTCTGTTAAGGAACGGACAAAAGAAATTGGTATAAGAAAAGCTATTGGTGCTCGAAGGGGGGTGATTTTAGCACAATTTTTAATTGAGTCCTCTATAATTTGTTTATTAGGCGGACTAATTGGTCTGTTAATAGCATATCCAATAAGTTTAATAATTGATGCATTTGTTTTACCCACTGTTATGCCTTTATGGATAGTGTTCCTTGGATTGTTTATCTCTCTAATTTTTGGGTTAATATCTGGATTTTTCCCTGCTTACAATGCTTCTAAATTAGACCCTGTTGAATCTTTAAGATATGAATAATGATAATTGGAGAAATAATAAAAATCGCTTTAAATACTATAAGGACAAATAAATTAAGAGCATCTCTTACTCTTTCAGGAATTGTCATTGGCGTTTTCTCAATAATTGCTATAATGACGGCTCTTGCAGCACTACAAAAAGGTATAGAAAGCGGCTTGACTGTATTAGGGACTAATACTTTCCAAATACAAAAAATGCCTGTTATTAATGTTGGGGGTCCACCATCAAGGAAATATAGGAACAGGCCTGATATAACTTATGAACAGGGAGTACAATTAATGGAAAGAGCAACTGAATATAAACACATTAGCCTTGAGGATTGGAAAACTGCAAAAGTGTTTAAATATGGAAAAAATTCAACTAACCCAAATATGTTTTTAGGTGGGGTTAGTGCGGACTTTTTACCTACAAATGATTACTCTATTAAAGAAGGAAGGTTTTTCACTGATAAAGAAGTTCAAAGTGCCTCGGCAGTTACTGTTATTGGTGTTGAAGTGGTTGATAAATTATTTCCAAAAGAAAATCCTTTATCTAAAAAAGTTATTCTTGATGGACATGAATTTACCGTTATCGGTATTCTTGAAAGTAAAGGGGAAAGTTTTGGACAGAGCAGGGATAATATTGCATTGGTGCCAATTACAAAAACACTTGAAATATATGGAAAGGATGTTTCAATAAACATTTCGGTACAGGCAAAGAGCAGAGGAACCTATAACGATTGTATGGAAAATATTATCAATACATTCAGAATTATAAGAAAAGTTAAGCCAGGAGAAGAAAATAATTTTGAGATTTTTTCAAATGAATCATTAATTGCTTCTGTTAATAATTTTACAAAGTATTTTAAATATGGTGCCGGGTTTATTTCATTTATTGCTTTATTTGCTGCTGGTATTGGTATAATGAATATTATGCTGGTCTCTGTTACAGAAAGAACGAGAGAAATAGGTATAAGAAAAGCAGTTGGCGCAACAAATTCAAATATTTTAACTCAATTTCTTGTTGAAGCTATTGTTTTATGTCAGATTGGTGGTTTCTTCGGAATTTTTCTTGGTATTATTTCAGGTAATCTATTAGGCGCATATTTAAAATCAGAGGTCGTCATACCTCTGGATTGGGTTATTATTGGCTTTCTAATTTGTGCTTTCGTTGGTGTGATTTTTGGTGTGTATCCTGCATATAAAGCATCAAAGTTAAATCCTATTGATGCGTTGAGATATGAATAATTAAATTAACAACTTTTGTAATTTTTTTGTTAGATTGATTTTTGGTAATTCTTTTAAAATGAAATCTAAATTATATAATCCTTTTTTTATCCTCTCAATTTGGTAGGTATCTCCAGTATGGCTGTATATCATACCGTAACTCCCCAGCATTTGTATTAGTCGTATTAAAGCGAAATAATAATAGTATTCAATAAAGGCTCTTTTATTTATTTCTTTTCTCTCAAGCATATTCAAGTAATGATGCAATAAATATTCCCGCTCTTCATCATTTAGAGATATGCTGCTGGAATAAAGGAAAGATGCAATATCATACTGGAGCGGTCCTTTTCTGCCGGATTGATAATCAATATAATAATTTTTTCCATTTACAATCATAATATTCCTTGGCTGGAAATCGCGGTACATAAAATAAAAATCTTTCTGTTCTATTAGTTTATTATTTAAATCGGAAAAATCTTCGAGAGAAAATTCTTTATATAAATCATATCTGAATATTTTTAAATAATTTTCGAGAAACTTTCTTTCATCTTTTATAATCTGCTCGACATTAAAATATTCAGTTTGATAACATAAATTAAAATCTATAATTTTTATTCCCTTGAACTGGAAGTCAATTAAATCAGCAAGAGCCTGAATATAAAAATCTATTATTTTGTATTTTGATTTTTCCAGAATTGAATACGAAAATAAACTAACATCTCCTAAATCCTCTTCAAGATAGTATTTATGATGCTTATCAATAAAAAAAATTTCTGGGACATTGAATCCATTATTCTTAAAAATTTTAGAAAACTCACAAAAGGCAATGTTTTCCCTGATGTTTTCATTAAAAATACCAATACAATTATAATTGTGTGATTTTAATCTAACAATTTTTCTATCGGATGCACCACCAACTAAATCAATAACTTCTGATGGCTCTTCTCCATAATAACTCTCAAATATTTTTATTAATTCCTGGTGGTAATCCATTATTTTTTGAACAAATTGTATAATGCAGATTCGAGATTGTCAAATCTGAATTTAAATCCATAACTTAAAGTTTTTTCCGGTAGCACCTGAATCCCTTCAAGAACATTAATGGCGAAATCCCCTAAAACAATTTTTAGGATAAAAGTTGGCACTTTGAATATAGCTGGTCTTTTGAAAACTTTTGCAAGTGTTTTGGTTAGTTCACGATTGGTTATCTGATGCGGGGAGGTTGCGTTCAGAACGCCCTCTACATTTTTATTTTCAATAGAAAAAATAATTAGATTAGCTAAATCCTCTATATGTATCCAGGGCATATATTGTGTACCAGAACCTAAAACACCTCCTAAAAAAAATTTGAAAAGTGGTATCATCCTGCCAAATGCTCCACCTTTCTCAGTTAATACAATCCCTGCTCTCAATACTACAGTTCGTATTTCTAATTCCTTTGCCTTGAATGCTGATTTCTCCCATAGATCACATAAGTCTGGAATAAAACCTTCTCCTTTTGGAGTTTCTTCTGTTGCTACAATTCCTTTTTGATAACCATAATATCCTATTGCTGACATATTAATAAATACTTCTGGCTTTTGTTGGCAATTCTGAACTTGTGATATTAATGCCTTTGTGACATCTACTCTACTTGATATTAAAATTTTTTTGTATTCTTCAGTCCATTTTCGCTTTGAAATAGTTGCACCAGAAAAATTTACAACAGCATATGCATTATTAATTATTTCACTTATATTCTTATTGTTATTAAGTGGATTAAATTCCTCAATAGGGATGTTGTGAAAATCTGAAAGTATTTCTCTTGCTCTTTTTGAGTCTCGTGATAATACTATTGGACTGTATCCTTTTTCTAATGATTTTCTTATAAAGTATTTACCTATTAATCCTGTTCCACTATTTATAATTATTTTCTTATTCATATTTATAAAATAATTTTTTTAATTCCAATTTTCAACAAATTATTTTGGGTTTTAGAAAATAAATGTTCAAGATTTATAATTAATGAAATCTGGATATTAAAGTTTAGTAAATTAATAAAAACACCATAATAAATGAAATTCAGTACTTAAAAATTATTTTTGAATTGAATAGAAAATAATAACTATTAATAATTATTTTTATATGATATGAATGAAAATAATTTATTTTTAGGAGTTTGCGTAGGTGCTTCTACTATATCTTTTGTGAAAGCAACCCGAGAAAGAGATTATATAACTGTTTCAGAGGTTAAGTTAATAGAACATCACGGCAATCCTAAAAAGGTTTTGAATGATTACTTCCAGAATTTAGATTCTGAAAATTATTCTATTGTCTTTACCGGGCGAAAGTTTAAAAATATAATTAATGGATATAATATTCCCGAGCCGGAAGCAATTGAAAAAACTGTGAAATTTTTGAAACTGGATGGGAAAATTGATGTTATTGCAAGTCTTGGGGGTGAAAACTTTATTGTATATACACTTGACAAAAAAGGTTCTATTCTTACTGTTTACACTGGTAATAAATGTGCATCGGGTACTGGAGAATTTTTTCTGCAGCAAATTGGTAGAATGAATTTAGATATTCAGCAGGCGATAAAATTATCTGAATCTGATAACATTTACAAGGTTTCTGGTAGATGTAGTGTCTTTTGTAAAAGTGATTGTACTCACGCATTAAATAAAGGTGTTCCAAAAGAACAGGTTGTTTCCGGTCTATGTAAAATGATTGCTGATAAAGCTCTCGAATTACTTGTCAAGCAGAATTCGAAAAATTTACTTGTTATTGGTGGTGTTTCACAGAATACTGGTGTTATAAAATTTCTTAAAGATTCATATCCGAATTTAGTTGTTCCGGAGCAAGCAACTTATTTTGAAGCACTTGGAGCCTGTCTAAAAGCCGCTGAAAAAAAATTCACCGTAGATAAAAATAATTTGTACAAAGAAGTTTCCCATAATTTTACATTTTTACCTCCTTTAGAAAAAGGGAATAGTAATGTAATTTTCAAAGAGTTGAAAAAATCAACTCCTGTAGAAAATGATGTTTGTATTCTCGGTCTTGATGTTGGTTCTACAACAACTAAAGCAGTACTGCTTAGGGTCTCCGATAATTCAATTCTTGCTTCTGAATATCTCAGAACAAATGGGAATCCTGTAGAAGCATCTATAGAATGTTATAAATCTATTAGAAATCAGGTTTCTGTCCCGATAAAAATTATTGGTTTGGGTACAACTGGTTCTGGGAGACATATATCAGCACTCCATGCTTTAACAAAAGGAATTGTAAATGAAATAATTGCACATGCAGTTGCATCCGCATATTTCGACAAAGAAGTTGATACTATTTTTGAAATTGGTGGGCAGGATGCTAAATATACTTTTCTTACAAATTGTGTGGCAAGTGATTACGCTATGAATGAAGCCTGCTCTGCTGGTACGGGTTCGTTTTTAGAAGAAGCCTCGAAGGAGTCTTTAAATATTTATTACAAGGATATTGCAGATATTGCCTTTACTGCAAAAAATCCAATTAATTTTAATGACCAGTGTTCTGCGTTTATTTCCAGCGATATTAAAACTGCTTCACACGAAGGATTACCGAAAGAAGATATTGTAGCTGGGTTGGTTTATTCCATTTGTATGAATTATATAAACAGGGTTAAAGGAAATAGAATTGTTGGTAAAAAAGTTTTTATGCAGGGAGGTGTTTGTTATAATAAAGCTGTTCCTTATGCTATGGCAAATCTTGTAGGAAAGGAAATTATCGTTCCTCCTGATCCGGGATTAATGGGCGCATTTGGGGTTGCTTTAGAGATTAAACGAAGAATTGAATTAAATTTACTTGAGCCTGATGATTTTTCTCTTGATGAATTGATAAACAGGAAATTCCGGTATTTAAAAGAATTTGAATGTGCTGGCGGTTCAGAAAAATGCGATAGGAAGTGTAAAATATCTGTTATAGAAGTTGAAAGTAAAAAATATCCTTTTGGTGGTGCTTGCAGTAAATACTATAACGAAAGATTAAAAATAAAAAGTACACCCGATAAGTACAATCTCGTAAAATTAAGACAGGAATACATTTTTAAAAAGTATTCAACAGATATTTTATCAGTTGACTCCGGAGTTAAAATCGGAATTTCAAAAAGTTTCTTAACAAATACTCTATATCCGCTTTATTATTTGTTCTTTACTAAACTTGGTTTAAAGGTCATATTATCAGAAAAAGTCGACAGTAGGGGAGCAGATAAAATTAGGACTTCCTATTGTTATCCAGTTGAAATTGCGCACGGTTTGTTCCAGGATTTACTTGAAAAGAATGTTGATTATATTTTCCTCCCTCATATTACTCAGATGGATTTTAAATCAGATGAAAAATATAGCAGGTTATGTGTTTTTGTTCAGGCGGAAAATTATTATTTAAAGTCAACATTTGCAAACGAAATTAAAACTAAACTTCTTACCCCGATTATAGATTTTTCCTTATCATTTGATGAGATTAAAAATTCTTTTATAAAAATTGGATTAGAATTAAATAAAAATAAGGGAGAGATTGAAAAATCATTTGAATTTGCTTTTTCAAAATATCAGGAAATGTTGGATGAGTTTAAGAAAATCGGAATTGAGGTAATTAAAGAACTTGAGAAAAAGCCCGATGAATTTGCAATTGTTCTTTTTGGAAGAGCATATAATGCTTATGCAGATGAAGCAAATTTAAATGTTCCACATAAGTTTGCATCAAGGAACATTTTAATAATACCAAATGATTTTTTACCGTCTGATAATCTGCCATCTTACGAAAATATGTATTGGGCAAGCGGGCATCAAATTCTTCGCTCAGCAAGGTTTGTTAAAAATCACAAACAACTTTTTGGAACATACATAACTAATTTTTCCTGTGGTCCTGATTCTTTTATTATTCCATATTTCAGGCGAATTATGGATAAGAAACCTTCTCTTACCCTTGAATTAGATAGTCATTCTGCTGATGTAGGTATTGATACAAGGATTGATGCTGCTCTTGATATTATACGAAATTATATTGGATTGTCTAAAACTGAAAATAAAGCAATTGAAGAGAAACAAAAACCAGAAGTAAAAATTATTAATGATTTAGGTAAGTTAAGAGTTAGAGATGAAAATGGAGAGTTACATAAAATTGATTCCAAGAAGATTGAGGTTATTATTCCTTCAATGGGAAAATTTTCTTCAAGTGCTTTTGCAGCTGTGTTTAAGTCTTTAGGTATTAGAAGCAAATCATTACCGGTACCTACTTTTAATACACTGAAATTAGGACGAACTGTTACAACCTGTAAAGAATGTTTACCATTTATACTTACAACAGGTTCAATGCTGGAGTATGTAAACAGTAGAAAAAATGGAGATATAAATTTATTCTTCATGCCACATGGATTTGGACCTTGCAGGCAGGGACAATATTTCATTATGCTTAAAGATATTATAAGGAATATGGGGTTAAAGAATGTTGCTATTTTAACTATGAATGATGAGGAGGCTTTTACTGATTTTGGTGAAAATTTCTTTTTAAAAGGATGGATTGCCTTGTTGGTATCTGATGTAATTCATGATATTGAAAGTGTAATACTATCTCTTGCTTACGATAAAGAAAAATCTATTGAATTATTAAATAAGGAATGGGAAGAAATTTTAAAAGTAATTGAAAAAGGAAATCAGAAAGAGCTATTTAATCAACTTGAGAAAACAGCCCTGAATCTTTCCACTATAAAAATTAAAACTCACTTAGAGGAGGCAAAATTCATTTCTTTAATCGGTGAAATATATGTTAGAAGGGAAGAGTTCTCAAGATTCGATTTGATTAATATGTTGATTGATAAAGAGTTTGTTATTAAAACTGCACCCGTTTCTGAATACATCTATTATAGTAATTATCTGATAAGAAAAAAAATCATTAATCATCTATCAACCAAAGAAAGACTAAAAATATATTTAAAAGATAAATATCAGAGATACTTAGAATGGCGAATAAAAAGCATTCTTTCTAAATCTAATCTTTATAAATTTGAGATGGTCGATATTGAGAAAACTATGGACTATGGAAAAGCGTTATTATCCGAAAAACTAATTGGGGAAACTATTCTGACAACTGGACTTGGTTTACGAGAAATTATAGATGAGTCCTGTGGCGTAATATCTATTGGACCCTTCAATTGTATTCCCAGTAGAGTTTCCGATGCATTACTTAATAAAGAAATGACTCTTGAAAATAAATACAGGTTAGGAAATTTAAAAAGAAACGGACTTGATAATAGTGTATATTACTTACCTTTTCTTTATGTTGAAACTGATGGCAATCCATACCCACAAATAACCCAGTCAAAAATAGAAATATTTATTATGCAGGCAGAGAAGCTTCACAAAAAATTATTAGCAAGCAGAAAAAAATAAAAGCCTGCTTTTATTCTATCCAAGTTTTCCGTGACAATTTTTATATTTTTTTCCACTCCCGCATGGGCAGGGGTCATTCCTACCTACCTTTGGTCCAACTTTTATTGGTTGTCTTTTTCCTGTACGAGCTGCTTCACTTTCTACTGGTTGCAAATTATCCGCATATTGCATCCCATCTACTGATTCGTGTTGTGCTCTTAACGCTGATCGATTTACTTCCTTTGGTCCTTGTTTTGCAATCTCCTCAGGTGTTTGAACTGTAAATTTGAATATAAAATTAATTACTTCTGTTGATATTGAATTTAACATTTCATCAAATAATCTGAATCCATCAATTTTGTATTCTATTAACGGATCTTTTTGGCCATAAGCACGGAAGTTAATCCCTTCTTTTAAGTCATCCATCTCCCGTAAGTGTTCTTTCCATTTTTCATCAATTACGGATAACATAGCAAACCTTTCTAATCTTGCCATCAGTTCACTTCCATATCTTTTCTCCTTGCGCTCATAAAAATCTCTTGCTTCTTTTAGAATTAATCTTATTAAACCTTCCTCACCTTGTTTTTGAAATTCTTCTTTCGTTAAATTCAATCTAACTAAAAACATCCGCTGTACTTCGCTTTTTAGCCCATCATAATCAAGTTCCTTAAAATATGTACTGACAAGTTTTTCGACTTCTTTTTCTACCATTTCAAATATCTGATCTTTTAGGCGCTCTCCCATAAGTGCCTGGCGTCGTCTTGTGTAAATAATCTCTCTTTGTTGATTCATTACATTATCGTATTCAAGAAGTCTTTTTCTTATTGCAAAATTATTCTCTTCTACTTTCTTCTGTGCCCTCTCAACAGATTTGGTTATCCATTTGTGTTCTATTGGTTTTCCTTCTTCCATTCCAAGTCTTTGCATTACTCCAGTTATTCGTTCACTTCCAAACAGTCGCATTAAATCGTCTTCAAGTGAAATGTAAAATCTCGATGAACCAGGGTCTCCCTGTCTTCCTGCTCTACCACGCAACTGCCTATCTATTCTCCTTGATTCGTGTCTTTCAGTACCTATTATATGTAGCCCTCCGACATCTGCAACACCTGGTCCAAGCTTTATATCTGTTCCTCTACCAGCCATATTTGTAGCGATAGTGACTGCACCGGGTAAACCAGCGTTAGCAACAATCTGTGCTTCTCGCTGATGTTGTTTTGCATTCAATACTTCATGCGGAATTCCGCGCCTCTTTAGCATTCGTGAGATTGTTTCAGATACTTCCACTGATGTCGTACCAACAAGTACCGGTCTTTTTATTTTTCGCATTTCTTCTATCTCATTTATAACAGCATTGTATTTCTCTCGTTTTGTTCTGTATATCTGATCTTCAAAATCTGTTCTTATACAGGGTTTGTTTGTTGGTATAACTACTACATCAAGTTTATATATCTCATAAAATTCTGTTGCTTCTGTTTCTGCTGTACCGGTCATCCCGGCGAGTTTTTTATAAAGTCTGAAGTAATTTTGTAAAGTTATTGTTGCAAGTGTTTGTGTATCCTTTTCTACTTTTACACCTTCTTTTGCTTCTATTGCCTGATGTAATCCTTCTGAGTAGCGTCTTCCGTGCAGTATTCTGCCTGTGAATTCATCTACTATCATAATTTTTCCGTCCTGAACTACATATTCCACATCCTTTTCATATAGGGCGTATGCTTTTAAAAGTTGATGTACAGTATGAAGTCTATCGCTTCTTTCTGAATATATTTTGTATAGTTCTTCTTTCTTTGCCTCTTTCTCACTCTCTGATAGAGATTCATTATTTTCTATTGCTGCTATTTCAATTCCTAAATCGGGTAGCGTAAAAAAGTCTCTCTCAACAGAAGATGGTGCTAAAAATTCCCTCCCTTTCTCAGTTAAATCAGTAACATGATTTTTTTCATCTATTATAAAATACAATTCATCATCCACAATATGCATTTCTCTTCCTTTGTCCCTGCTATAGAATGTTTCGGTATCTTGCATTATCTTTTTCAGGTTTGGGTCAGCAAGTAATTTCAATAATTTTTTATGTTTCGGAAAACCATGATATGCTCTTAATAAATATAATCCAATTTTATCTATTTCTTCTTTTGTTAGTTCAGATTCTGGCTTTTCAAGAATTTTTTCTACTTGTGATGTGATTGAAGTTATTAGCGATTTCTGAGCATCAACAAGTCTTTTTATTCTTGGATTCATCTCATCAAATTTATGTGTTGGAGCTTCCACAGGACCGGATATTATGAGCGGGGTTCTTGCTTCATCAATCAAAACTGAATCCACCTCATCAACTATTGCATAGTAATGTTTCCTCTGTACCATATGTTCCGCATCCACAACCATATTATCTCTTAAATAATCGAAACCGAATTCATTATTGGTGCCATAGGTAATGTCACAATTATACATTTTCTTTCTTTCTTCAGAATCCATATCATTTAGTATAACCCCAACAGTCAAACCATGGAATTTAAATATTTCACCCATCCATTCACTATCTCTTTTTGCTAAGTAATCATTCACAGTTACAAGATGAACACCTCTACCAGAAAGTGCATTAAGGAATAGTGGAAGAGTTGCAACCAGCGTTTTACCTTCACCAGTTGCCATTTCAGCAATTTTCCCTTGATGTAAAACTACTCCACCAATAAGTTGTACATCAAAAGGAACCATATCCCATTTTATTTTCACTCCTGCTGCTGTCCATTCTTTCCCAAGCAGTCGTCTGCATGTATCTTTTACAATTGCATATGCCTCAGGTAAAAGTTCATCTAAAGTCTCAGCAAGTTCCTCTTCATATTGTTCCTCAAGGTCATCTATTTCATCATATATTTTATTCCGCTCTTCAAAAGGAATATCTTCTTTGAGTCTTTCTTTCCTGATTGCAATTTCGTTTTCAATTCCTCCAATTCTTTCTTTTATCTTATTCTTCAATTCTTGTGTTTTAGCTCGTAATTCATCATCGGTTAAATCTTTCAAACCATCATAAATTCTATTTATTTCCTCCACGATTGGTTGTATTTCCTTTATATCTTTTTCGTGTTTTGTCGGAAATAATTTTGAAATTAGTTTAATCATAATTAATTCTACTAAAAATCAATAAAATATTAATATATAATTATTTAATTTAATCATTTAATTATTTATAAAGAATGCATAAAGTTTACAAAAATTCTAATCTGTATTGTTTTATTTAATCTAAAATCTTTTGCCATAATAAATAATTCTACTCACAATAGAATTATAACTTATAGTGTAAAATGAAGATAATAAATATGTTCAGGAGTATCTTCATTGAAAATGCTGATTCTAATTTTCATATTCAAACTTGAAACTTCATTTTTTAGAAGAATAAATTACTCAAATAAGCTAATTCTTACTTTAATATTCAGATTTTACCCATTTCTATATACAGAGCTCAAGCTCTGCAACTGGAACAAGCTCTATATTAGAGGAAATAATTTCTCTTACCGTAGCAGTGGCTATGGCACCAGAAGAAACGGTAAAGAAGTTCTACTCTAATATTTTCAGGGCTTATGCAATTCTGATAACGAGTATTGTATATAAATGAAATTATTTCATATTAGTATTAATTGAAGTCTTGAAGTATTTTTTATGTAACTCCAATGAGAAGATTTTTTATTATTCTGTTAATAACATATAGAGTAAAATATTAAATATCTTAAAATAAAAAATTATGACTTGACTAATTTTATATATATTAATACTTTGTCTTGTAAAAAAATCAAAAGGGAGCATAAAATGAAAAAGTTTTTTTCATTTTTTTGTTTTTCTCTTCTTCTGGTTTTCTTTTCAATTAATCTTAATGGAGGACAGTTTCCAGATTTTCCAGCTGTTAACACATTCAGCAAGAGTGTAAGTAATCAACAGGTATCAGACTGGATAAATTCCAGCAGATGTTTTGAGCCAAACAATGGACAACTCACAAGCTTTGAAGGTAAGAGAGTAGATGAGATACTCTTTTCAGTAAAGGAGCGAGGGTTTACATTGTATTTTAAGACTTCTGGAGTAAGTTATGTAATTTACCGGAAAGAGGGAGAAACAGGTTTGCTTTCGCAAAAGCAACCCGGAGATAAACACCCGGGAGAGAATTCAAAGATAGAATATGCAAGAATAGACCTTGAGTTATTGAATTCAGATATAGATAAGAGTAAGATTGTATATGAAGAGCCACTGCCGGGATATACGAATTATTATCTTTCTCAATGTCCAGAGGGGATATTAAATGTAGTGAGTTATAGAAAGATAACAGTAAAGGATGTATATCCAGGGATAGACTGGGTATTCAGGTATGATGAGAGGGGTGAGTTACATCACGAGTTTGCGGTAGGAGCAGGGGTAGATGTAAAACAGATAAAGTTTAAGGTAAGGTGGGCAGATGTAGAGTTGGGAGGAAATGGTAGAGAGATATTGTTCAGCACACCACTTGGAGAGATAAAGGATGGGTCAATAGTATCATATTCAGGAATAAATACTCCTGATGTAAGGTACAGGATAGAAGAAGGAGGTATAGTAAGATATGAGGTAAGTGGTTGGGATGGTAGAGAGAAGCTAATAATAGATCCTCCTCTTGGTTTACTCTGGGGGACATATTATGGAGGGAGTAGTAGGGATGAAAGCTATTGCATTACAACCGACAATACAGGAAATGTGTTTGTGACGGGAGCGACAGGTTCAACTAATTTTCCATTATATAATCCTGGCGATAGTTCTTATTTTCAAGGGACAATTGCTGGTGGTTATGATGGATTCATACTGAAGTTCAGTAACACGGGCACCAGGCTCTGGGCAACTTATTATGGAGGAAATAGTGATGATTGGGGCCGTTGCATCACCACCGATGCATCAGGTAATTTGTTTGTGGCGGGATATACATGGTCAACTGATTTTCCATTATATAATCCTGGCGGAGGCACTTACTTTCAGGGAACATATGGTGGGAATTATGGTGATGCATTCATATTGAAATTCAGTAACACAGGCATCAGGCTCTGGGCAACTTATTACGGGGGGAATAGTTATGATTATAGCTATTCTATCACAACCGATGTTTCAGGTAACGTTTTTGTGACAGGACATACTCAGTCAACTGATTTTCCATTATATAATCCTGGCGGCGGCGCTTACTATCAAGGTACAAATGGTGGTGGTTATTATGATGTTTTCATACTGAAGTTCAGTAACAGTGGCAGCAGGCTCTGGGCAACATATTACGGGGGAAATGATTATGATGAAGGCTATTCTATCACAATTGAAGATTCAGGAAATGTATTTGTAACGGGAAGTACAAAGTCAACTAATTTTCCAGTATTTAATCCTGGAGGAAACGCTTACTTTCAAGGTACGAAGGTTGGTGATTATGATGGATTCATTCTAAGATTCAGTAACACAGGCATCAGGCTCTGGGCAACTTATTACGGTGGGAATAGTTATGATTATAGCTATTCCATCACAACAGATACATCAAGAAATGTGTTTGTGACGGGATATACAAGTTCATCTAATTTTCCAGTATATAATCCTGGTGGCGGCGCTTATTTTCAAGGTACGAAGGCTGGTGATTATGATGCATTCATATTGAAGTTCAGTAACACAGGCAGCAGGCTTTGGGCAACTTATTACGGAGGGAGTCTCAGTGATGATGGTTATTCTATCACTACAGACGCCATAGGCAATGTTTTTGTGACGGGATGGACAGGATCAACTAATTTTCCATTATATAATCCTGGAGGCAGTGCTTATTTTCAAGGAACAAATGCTGGTAGTTATGTTCCCTTCATACTGAAGTTTGAAGGTGGTCCTGCTACAGGAGTTAACCCAATTGGTAATAAAATACCATCATCATTTGCACTCAGACAGAACTATCCCAATCCGTTTAATCCTGTAACGAACATAGAGTTTGACATACCAAAGTCTTCACAGGTTAGGCTTGTTGTATATGATATAATGGGGCGAGAGGTAAAAGTACTGGTAGATGAGATGTTATCTGCGGGCAGTTACAGGGTAAGGTTTGATGGAAGCAGTTTAAGCAGTGGAATATATTTCTACCGACTAATCTCAGGCGAGTACACAAGAACAAACAAGATGCTTCTGGTAAAATAACATCTGTTTTTTATCAGGGGAGAATAATTTAATTATTAAGAGAGGTCTTAAAGAAAAGAGACCTCTCATTTTATTGTAAACAGATATTTTCTACTTGATGCAGAGTATCATCTACGAAACTCAAGGGAATAATTTCCGTGCAATTACCCAACTTGATGCAGAGTCCTGATTCCGCATCGACAGAAATAATTTCTCATAACACAGCTGGGGCTACGGTATGAGGTAGAAGAAGGATTTTATTGAGTAAAAATGGATGAATTGCAAGTGAGGTTAAGATTGATTGTTATGGAACAATTGTATCATTGAAATTATTATGTAAATTTCATATTTTTATTAATTCTATAAAAAAATCAAGAAAGAGGTAATATTATTGATTAGAGTTGTAGTTCAAGAAAATGAGTCTATTGATAAAGCTCTAAAAAGATTTAAAAAAAAGTATGAGAAGTCTGGCATATTAAAGGAAGTGAGGAGAAGAATGCATTATGTTAAACCTTCGGTTGAAAGGAAAATGAAAAGAGATAGAGCGATCAGGAAAAACAGGAGACTCATTGATGAAGAAAACTTTTAATTTTTAATTATTGTTAAATACCCACTCGAGATTTATGTTAACTCCTGTGGGTTTTTTATTTTTTATAAAATTTGTAAATTAAAAAATAAGATTATTTATTTTTTAATGAATAAAGGAAAAAAAGAAAAATATAAGGAATACGAGTTGTATATTCCTTATGGAAAAGTAAAAAAGCGTGTAAAAGAAATTGCTGATAAAATAAATCGCGAATACAAAGGTAAAACACCCATTTTTATTGGTGTGCTGAACGGTGCATTTATGTTTATGGCTGATTTGTTGAAAGAGATTAAAATAGATTGCGAAGTTGATTTTTACAAATTATCAAGTTATGGAGATGCCAAGATAAGTTCCGGAGAAGTGAAATCATTAAAGGAATTGGATTGCGAAGTTAAAGGCAGAGATATTATAATTGTTGAAGACATTATAGATTCAGGGTTATCTATTCAATACATTAAGAATGATATTGAAAAAGAAAACCCAAATTCTTTAAAGGTAGCTGCACTACTTTTCAAAAACGGTGTTTCAAAACTTGATTTTAAAATTGATTATGTTGGTTTTAGGATTCCAAATAAGTATGTTGTTGGTTATGGACTTGATTTTGCACAGAGATACAGGAATTTGAAAGGAATCTATGTATTAAACAAATAAAAAGTTTTTTTTAAAATGGCAGAACCGGATAAAAATAAAAGTCAAATACCAAAAAAGAATAATGATTTTAACTGGAACAGAGTTGCACGAATAGTTCTTCTATGGACTTTTGTTTTAATTGGATTGTATTTCCTTGTAATATATACAAAAGGAACTGATTCGAAATCTACCTCTGTTTCTTATGATCAATTTTTAAAGTTACTCGATAGTAATAAAATACAGTCTGCCGAAATAAGGATACAGGCAGATAAAAGTTATGAGTTTATTGGGAAGCTCAAAAAGCCAGAATTGATAGAAGGTAAAAATGTAACTGTTGAAAGGATTAGTGTACTATTACCAAACGATGAAAATCTTATTAGATCGATTAGAGAAAAAGGGATTTCACCATTAGAGTTTAAAACAGAAGAATCCGGCTGGTTTAGTATTTTAATGAATGTACTACCATGGGTATTGATTATTGGATTCTGGATATTCCTTATGCGAAGAATGAATACAAGTGCTGGTAATGCAAAAGGAATTTTTTCTTTTGGTAAATCAAGAGCTAAATTAATGACTGAATCATCTGTAAAAGTTACTTTTGAAGATGTGGCTGGTGCAGATGAAGCAAAACAGGAGTTACAGGAAATAATTGAGTTTTTGAAAAATCCTTCTAAATTTCAAAAGTTAGGAGGAAAAATTCCCAGAGGAGTTCTTTTATTGGGTCCTCCTGGTACTGGTAAAACTTTACTTGCAAGAGCTGTCGCTGGTGAAGCAGGTGTTCCTTTTTTCTCAATCAGTGGTGCTGATTTTGTGGAAATGTTTGTTGGTGTTGGTGCATCAAGAGTTAGGGATTTGTTTGACCAGGGGAAGAAAAATGCGCCCTGTATAATTTTTATTGATGAAATTGATGCTGTCGGTAGACATAGAGGTGCTGGCTTAGGTGGTGGTCACGATGAAAGGGAACAAACCCTGAATCAGCTATTGATAGAAATGGATGGCTTTGAACAAAATAGTGGAGTGATAATTATTGCTGCAACTAATAGACCTGATATTCTTGACCCAGCACTGCTCAGGCCAGGTAGATTTGACAGACAGGTAGTGGTTGATTTTCCCGATGTTAAAGGTAGAGAAGGTATATTAAAAGTTCACACACGAAAAATTCCTCTTGCACCAGATGTAAGATTGGATATTATAGCAAAAGGGACCCCCGGTTTTTCAGGAGCAGATTTAGCAAATCTTGTTAATGAAGCAGCTCTTATGGCTGCGAGAAATAATTCCGAGTATGTTACGATGCGGGATTTAGAAAATGCAAAAGATAAAGTTTTGATGGGAACTGAAAGAAGAAGTCTGATAATTTCTGAAAAAGAAAAGCGAACAACTGCATATCACGAAGCTGGGCATGTGCTTGTTGCAAAGATGATTCCGGAAGCAGATCCAGTTCATAAAGTAACGATTATTCCACGTGGAAGAGCATTAGGTGTTACAACATATCTTCCTATGGATGAGAAGCATACTTACTCAAAGGAATACCTTGAAGCAATGATTGCATACGCGATGGGAGGAAGAGCAGCTGAGAAACTTGTTTTTAATGAATATACAACTGGTGCAAAAAATGATATTGATAGAGCAACTGCACTTGCAAGAAAAATGGTCTGTGATTATGGAATGAGTGAAAAATTAGGACCGATTTCTTATGGAAATAAAGAGGAAGAGGTTTTTTTAGGAAAAGAAATTTATCAACATAAAAATTACAGTGAAACGACTCAGGTATTAATAGATGAGGAAGTTAAAAAAATTGTTCAGGCAGGAATGGATAGAGCAATGAGTATTTTGAAAAACAATATTGATAAATTGCATTCATTAGTTGATGCTTTGATGGAAAGGGAAATACTTGATTCTGAAGAAATTGATATGGTTTTAAGGGGAGAAGAGTTACCACCTCCCAAAACAGAAAACAACGACCTTTATGATGGTATAGAAGAAAAATCTGAATCAGAAAAAGAAACAAAAAAACAATAATAAATTGGAAGAGAAACAAAAAATTCCTCTAAAGAATGAAATATACAGAAAGCTAATTCATCTGCTCGCAATTGTAATTCCTTTAATTTATTTATTCATAAATAAACCGTTAATGGTTTTGTTATCTGGATTATTTATGCTCTGTATGATAGAACTTGATGTTTTGAAACAAAAATATAAAGGTGTTGCAAAAATATACAATAAATATCTTGGTGATGTTTTAAGATATAGCGAAAGAGATTTTCAGAAGAAAAAATTCACGGGAGGGACTTACTTATCTATTGGAATTTTTATTACAATTTTATTTTTCCAGAAAAATATTGCTATATCCGCTATAACTATTATGATTATTTCAGATTCACTCTCGGCAATTGTGGGCAAGTCAATTGGAAGAATCAAATTATTCAAAAAGACTCTTGAAGGCTCAGTAGTTTTTTTTATTACGGGTTTGCTCTTAATTTTATTTGTTTTGCCAAGGATATCAAATTCTATTGAAGAATTATATTCAGCTATAATTGCAATGGTAATATGTACAATCCTTGAAATTATTCCATTTAATGTAGATGATAATGTTTTGATTCCTGTATCCTATGCATTTTTCTATTCATTATTTTTTTCTTTATTAACCTAAACCTACCTAAATGGGTTTACATTGTGGGATTGTTGGACTCCCTAATGTTGGGAAATCTACTTTATTTAATGCTCTTACCTCTTCTCAAACTGCTCTTGCTTCTAATTACCCTTTCTGTACAATTGAGCCGAATAAAGGTACAGTTTTCGTACCTGATTCAAGATTAGATTTTTTACATCGGGTTTTTAAATCACATAAAGTTACGCCAAGCACTATTGATTTTATTGACATTGCAGGACTTGTTAGAGGTTCCTCAAGAGGTGAGGGGCTGGGAAATCAGTTCCTATCACACATCAGAGAAGTAGATGCAATTATTCATATTGTAAGATGTTTTGAAGATGAAAATATTTCTCATATAGAAGGTAAAATTGACCCTGAAAATGATATTAAGATAGTAGAAACAGAATTAATATTAAAAGATTTAGAAACCATTTCAAAAAGATTGGAGAAGTCTTTAAAATCTTCTAAAACGGGAGATAAAAATGCAAAATATGAAGTAAACTTACTAAATAAAATTAAAGAACATTTAGATTCAGGAAAATTAGCAAGAAGTATTTTGGGTTCCCTACACGAGAAAGATTTAAGTATTATATCTGATTTAAATCTCTTGACCACAAAACCGGTTTTATATGTAGCAAATGTTCCAGATACAGAAATAGAAGGTAATAAATTTTCACAGATAGTAATGGATTATGCAAAAAAAGAAAATGCAGGGGCTATAATACTTTCGGCAAAAATAGAATCGGATATTGCTTTGCTTGATTCAGAAGAAGAGAAAAATGATTTCATATTAAGTATGGGATTGAATGAATCTGGTTTGAATAAACTAATTAAAGAATCTTATTCCTTGCTTGGACTTATAACATTTTTTACCGCAAATGAGAGGGAGTTACATTCCTGGAATATTAAGAAAGGGACTAAAGCTCCGGCAGCTGGAGGAAAAATTCATACTGATTTTGAAAGGGGATTTATCAGAGTTGAGGTAATTAAATTTGAGGATTTAAAAAAATATAACTCTGTTCACACCATTAAGGAAAAAGGTTTACTCCATCTTCATGGGCATGATTACATCGTTGAAGACGGTGATGTTCTTTTCTTTAGATTTAATGTTTAAATTTATATGATAATTCTATAAATTTTTTATAACCTTATCAATTATTTCAATTCCATTATCAATTTCTTCTGTTTTTATTGCAAGAGATGGTCTGAACCTGATAGATTTTTCCCCACAGGGTAATATCATTAATTCATTTTGAAAACATTCAGAAATTATTTTCTGCCTTATGGCTGGAGTGGGACAGTCAAATGCACAGAATAAACCTCTACCTCTTGCATTTGAGATTGTTTGAGGATATTTTTCCTGTAACTCATTAAGCCTGTTTTGTAAATGTTCACCAGTTTTTCTCGCATTTTCAATTAGGTTCTCTTCTTCGATAACCTCTAAAATTCTTTTGAATCTAACCATATCAACTATATTTCCACCCCAAGTTGAATTAATTCTTGAGGAAACCTTAAATACATTTGTTTCAATTTCGTCAATTCTATCAGTTGATAGTATTCCGCACACTTGCGTTTTTTTACCAAATGCAATAATATCTGGTATTACAAAATGCTGATGTGCCCACCATTCACCAGTTATTCCAATTCCTGTTTGCACTTCGTCGAAAATCAACATTATTTCATTCTCATCACATATTTCTCTTAAACTCATAAGAAATTCTTTGCGGAAATGATTATCTCCACCTTCGCCCTGTATAACTTCAATTATAATACCTGCAATATCATCAGGATTATTCTTTATTGCATCTTTAATTTGATTAATTGCAATTTTCTCTAACTTAATTACTTCTTCAAGATTTTTATCATTCAATGGAAATGTTATTTTTGGATTTATTATTCTGGGCCAATCGAATTTAGGAAAATACTTTATTTTAGTTTGGTCGGTATTTGTAAGGGAAAGACAATAACCTGAGCGTCCATGAAAAGCATCTTTAAAATGAATGATTTTTGTTCCCTTTTCACTTTTAATACCCTTTTGAAAATTCTTTTGAACTTTCCAGTCAAAGGCTGCTTTTAAAGCATTCTCTACTGCAAGTGTTCCTCCATCAATAAAAAAAGCATATTTAAAATATTTTGGTACTGCTATTTTGAAGAATGTATGCACAAATTCCGCCTGTTCTTTTAAATACACATCTGATAATGAGGGCTTTGATATTGCAATTTCTCCAATGAATTTTATAAATTCTTCATTATAAAGCTTTGGATGGTTCATTCCTATTGGATTGGAAGAAAAGAAGGTAAAGAAATCAAGTAATTTTCTTTTATGCTTTGAATCATATAGATATGCCCCCTTTGAGTTTTTCAAGTCAAGGGTTATATCAAATCCATCGACTAACATATATTGCTTTAATACATCCTGAACATTTTCAGGATTAATAAATACTCCACCTATTTGTTTTTCTTTTTTATTCATATTCCTTATTATTTAATTTCGCCAATAATACAATACTGCTGATTATTTACTTTTAAAAAATTTATGTATTTATTAACAATGGTTTTAGAGATAATAAATATTATTCCTATACCAAGATTAAATGTTCTACGCATATCACTTTCAGATACATTGCCTGCTCTTTTTATTATTTTGAATATTTCAGGTATTTCCCAGGCATCCCAATCAATCTTAATATTAAGGTTATCCGGAACCACTCTCTTTGTGTTGCCAAGTATACCACCGCCAGTTATATGAGAAATAGATTTTATTTTAAATTCATTAATAGATTTCCTGATAATAGAAAGATAACTTTTATGTACTTTTAATAATTCATCTATTAATTTTGAATTTAGGGAATTATAGTATTTAAATAATTTTTCCCTTGTATTAAAAATTTTTCTAACAAGTGAATAACCATTTGTGTGAAGCCCATTTGATGGTAAACCTATAAGTACATCTCCTTTTTTAACACTTTTTTTGTTAAGAATTTTATCCCTTTCTGCAATGCCAACAATAACCCCTGCTAAATCAAAATCATTTTTGGAATATATTCCGGGCATCTCGGCGGTTTCACCACCAATTAAAGCTACATTGTTTTTCCTGCAACCATTTATTAAACCAGAAAGTATTTCTGTTGCAACTTCAGTTTTTAGTTTTCCTGTTGCATAGTAATCGAGAAAAAAAAGAGGCGTTGCACCGCAGACTGCTATATCATTTACGCAATGGTTAACGAGGTCTTCTCCAATAGTGTTGTACTTTTTTGCTATAATTGCGAGCTTAATTTTTGTCCCAACGCCATCAATACTTGAAACAAGAACAGGATTTTTATAGTTTTTTAAATTAATATTATATAATGCGCCAAAATTACCAATTCCCTGAAGGACAGATTTATTAAATGTTTTTTTCACGAGAGGCTTTATAATACTGATGAAATCGTCAGCTTTTTTAATATTTACACCGGCAGATTTATAGGAAAACTTCATTTATAAATTTAAAAATAATATGCTGCACTTTCAATTTAAATCGGTATACGATAAGCGAATTTTAATATATAAATAAAGGGAAATGTTAAATCTAATACTTTGATTTATCAATAATTAACACAAATTCAGCTTTTACTTTTGACTCTCCGAAGTCCTCCTGTAAATTTTTTATTATAACTTCTGGTATTCCTCTGTAAGACTTTTCATTCTCCTGTGTAAGGTTTAATCCCAGGAAAATTTGCCTCTCTGGAATAATTATTTTTAAGTCTTCAAGTAAAGAAAGCAATCTATAGGGTGTATCCATTAAAATTATTGTTTTATCTGACTTTGTAATTTCAATTAATTGTTTTTTTCTTATTTCAGATTTTGGAGATAAAAAACCATAAAAATAGAATCTGCTGATATCAAACCCACACATTACAAGGGCGGAAAGAACTGAATTAGCACCGGGAATAAATTCAATCTTAATACCAAAATCTATGCATTTGTTAATTAAATACCTTCCGGGATCAGCAAAAGCAGGTGTACCAGAATCGGATATTAGAGAAATTTTTTTACCTTCTAATAGTAACTTTAAAACCTCATCACCTGTTTCAATTTCATTGTGTTCATTAAGAGCAATTGTATTTTTTTCTAATCCCAATCTTTTGGCAAGTTTGTGAAATTCTTTATATTCTTCACAAACAATAGCATCAGAGTTTTTTAGTGTATCTACCGCTCTTATTGTTATGTCATAAAAATTTCCAATTGGAGTACTCACAATATATAATATACCTTTACTAATATTAAAGTCCTGTACTTCCATAACCACCTTTACCTCGTTTTGTGTTACTTAATTTCCTGGCTTGTTTTAAAATAACTTTTTCATACTTTGAGATTATTAGTTGGGCAATTCTATCTCCAAATTTAACAACAAAATCTTTATTCCCTAAATTATATAACAACACTTTAACTTCTCCTCTGTAATCCGAATCAATTGTTCCGGGAGAGTTAAGTACCGTGATGTTATGTTTTAGTGCTAATCCACTTCTTGGTCTAATCTGTCCTTCAAAACCTTTTGGTATTTCGAGTATTAAATTGGTTGGGATTAGTCGGGACTGAAATGGGGGAATAACAATATCTTTCTTTGAGGAAGAGCATAAATCCATTCCTGCGGAATCCTTACTTTGATATTTGGGTATTTTTATCTTGATCTTTTCATCAACTAATTTAAATTTTAATTCCATATTGTATATTTGTTCAATAGAATTTCTATTAAATTAAATAATTGAAACAATAAATAGTATATAATTGCATTTATTCTATTTTGATAATTTATTATGTTAAAAAAAAATATTTTTATGAAAAAAATTTGTTTTTTAAATTTATTAATTGCTTTTTTTGCAATTTTTATTTTTATGGGATGCTCAAAGAATCCTGATGTTGTTTATTTTAATGGTAAGATTTACACCCTTGATGAAAAAAATACTATTGCTGAAGCAATTGCTGTTAAAGATGGGAAAATATTATCAGTCGGTTCCAGTAAGGAGATAAAAGATAAATATTCTGATGTGAAATCAATTGATTTAGAGGGAAAATGCGTCCTGCCTGGGTTCATTGATGCAGAAGGCAATTTAAGTTATTTTGCTGAAAATTTATCAACTATTTTATTAGAAAAATACACTTCTACTGAAGAATTGGGTAATAATATAAAAGAGTATTGTAAAAAATATAATGAGAATGTGTGGATAAAAGTTTACTTCTTTGGGAACTATGAATCAAATGATGATAGCATTGCTAATCTGGATAAACATATTCTTGATTCCTTTGCTCCTAACCATAATCTTTTTGTAATGAATAGGGAAGGAAGTTTGGCAGTTTTAAATACTAAAGCATTAAACACATTAAAACTTAGGGTAGATTTATTACCAGATGAGATTGAAGTTGGTGTGGATGAAAATAATGAACTTGATGGGTGGATTTCTGGAAGTGTTCAAGATTATCTCTCAAAAAGGATTAACAGTTATTCTAAAGAAACAATGGCTTCACTGCTCCAGAGTGCTGGTGAAGAGTTATTAAAATGGGGTATTGTTGAAGTAAGAGATAGAAATCTGACAAAAGAATCTATCAATATTATAAGAAACCTCATAGATAGTAATAAATTCCCGATAAAATTATATGCAATTATTAGTTATGAATATGATCTTGTAAATGAGTTTCTTACAAAAGGTATTGAAAAAGATTATAAAGGTAAACTATCTATCAGAGGGATTTCCATTGATGTTGATGGGGCATTTGAATTTAAGTTAGCTGATATGTATGAAAAGTATAAAGAATCTCCGGGTCTTGTTACTGCCTTCAAAACAGAAGAAGATATAGAAGATATGATAAATAAAGCATTTAAATCTGAGTATCAGGTGAACATAAAGGCAGTTGGCGACAAAGCTGTAAATATGGCACTCAACTCACTGGAAAAGCAACTCAAACAAAAAAATATAGAAAATCATAGGACTGTTCTGGAAAATGTGCAATTTATAAAACCAGAGGATTTAAAAAGAATGAAGGAACTGAAAGTTATACCTTCTGTAAGACCTGAAGTCTGTATTGATGATGCATATTTGCTACCAAAGTTAATTGATTCTAATACTATTAATAGCCTTGGATTATGGAAATCTTTATTGAATAATACAGGGCATATTATAGTTGGTTCAGATTTTCCTTTTCCAAATAGAACAATTAATCCATTTGTTCAGATTTACTATCTCGTTATGCGGAAAGATATTGATATTCAGAACAGTAAACAAATTAATCCATCTGAGTCTTTGTCTGTATTAGAGGCAGTTAAAGCTTATACAATCTGGTCAGCTTATGCATGTTTTGACGAAGAGTGCAGAGGTACACTTGAAAAGGGTAAGAATGCTGATTTCATTGTTATCTCTGAAGATATTTTCAATATTAAACCTGAGGAATTGTTAAAAGTTAAAGTGTTAAAGACCATCATTGATGGTAATGTGTTGTATGAGTACAAATAATCAGAATAAATGACTAAAGATAAACCTGATAAATTACTTGATATACTTAAAATCGGAGCTGATTTTCTAAAGCAAAATGGTATAGAAGATTCCCGTTTAAATGCTGAATTAATGTTATGCGAAATCTTAAACTATGATAGGATAAATTTATATTTAAACTTTGAAAGACCATTAAATGCCGAAGAAAAAGAAATATTTAAATCGTTCTTAAGGAGAAGAATTAAAAGGGAACCACTACAATATATTTTAGGTAAATCGAATTTTTTAGGTTATAATTTTCTCGTTAATAAAGATGTGTTAATACCCCGACCAGAGACTGAATACTTAGTTGAGCTAAGTTTGTCGGTAATAAAGGAAAATGAATTAGATAAATTTAATATTCTCGAAATTGGAACAGGATGTGGATGTATCAGCATATCTCTTTCAAGGGAATTGGATAAACTAAATAAAAATTATCATATTGATGCAATTGATTCATCTTCTAAATCAATAGAACTTGCATTGAAAAATTCCCAATTAAACGCTGTTAATAGCGAGAAATTATCTTTTCTTGTAATTGATATTTTAAAAGATGAAATGGATTTTAATAAATATGATCTTATAATAAGCAATCCACCTTATATTCCTTATGATGAATATGAAAAATTGCCAGAAGAGATTAAGTTATATGAACCTGCAAACGCTCTTACAGATTTTGAAGATGGCTTAAAATTTTATAAGAGAATTATGCAATTACTTTCAAAATGGAAAAACAAAATTGTTTGTTTGTTTGAAATTGGATATAATCAAAAAAGTAAACTTGAGACTCTGTTGAAAAATCATAAAATAGAGAATTATAAATTTGAAAGAGATTTAAATAATCATTTTCGTTATTTAATTATTAATCAATGATTATCGTAGTACAAAGAGTTGATAAAGCAAGCGTGGAAATAGCAGGAAATATTTATTCAAAAATTGAAAAAGGTCTTTTGGTTTTTCTTGGTATTGAAAAGGGGGATGGTGAAAAGGAATTAGATTATTTATCAAAAAAAGTTGTGGATTTAAGAATTTTCAGTGATGAAAACAATAAAATGAACCTCTCTGTTAAAGATATAGATGGTGAAATTTTAATTATATCTCAGTTTACACTTTGTACAGATAATCAAAAAAGTGGAAATAGGCCAAGTTTCTTTAACGCAGAAGTTGGGGATAGAGCAGAATCACTTTATCAGTTGTTTATTGATAAAACGAAGAACTATTACAAAAGTAGCAAAGTTAAATCTGGTCAATTTGCTGAGATGATGAAAATAGAACTAATAAATGATGGACCAGTTACCATTATATTAAAGAAAAAGTTCAATGAATGACTATAGAGAAAAGAGAATAACAATTATCGGGATTGGAAAAGTAGGTTATGCTTTATTAAATAAGCTCCTTGATAATGATTATAATTTGTATTCTGCAGTTGAGAAATCCCTGAATATTTATAAGAAGATTAAAAGAGAACAGAAGAAGATTATTTTATATAAAGAAATTAAAAAGGAAATAATTTTTGATTCTGATGTAATTATTATTGCTGTAAAAGATGATGAAATTGAAAACATTTGTAAGATTTTAAAAGGTTTTAGAATTAATTTGCAGAACAAAATTATATTTCATACAAGTGGAGTATTATCTTCAGGTGTAATATCTAAATATTTAAAGAATGAAACTAATTCCGGTAGTTTTCAGCCTGTCCAGACATTTAATAGCCATAGCATTAACCAGAAAGAAAAATTTCATAATTCTTATATTTTACTTGAAGGTGGAAGAAATTTTTTAAAATATGCGAAAAAAGTATGCAATGATATAAATGCAAAATATTTAATTGTCGATAAAAAGCAAAAAAGATTTTTTCATATAACATCGGTATTTGCTTCGAATTATCTTGTTACATATTTTGATCTAATTTTTAATAATTATTTGACGAAATATTTCAGTAACAAAAAAATATTTAATGTTTTAAAACCATTGATATTATCAACCATAGATAATATAGATTTATCAGATAACTTTTATGATGCTCTCTCTGGACCGATAGAGAGAGGGGATTTTAATACAATTAGGAGACATTTACAGGATTTGAAGGTTACCAATAAAGAACTTTATAAATTATATAAATTCTTTGGACACAAGACTATAAAACTTGCTTTGAAGAAAAAATCTATTAATAAACATAAAGCAATCAAAATCGAGAATTTATTTGATTATAATGAATAAAAAATTTTTTCTTAAATTTTTATATATTTTTTTATTACAGATAATAATCTGCGCTGAGTTGTTTGCACAAAACAGAATTGAATTATTCAGGAAAGATAATGTGATACCCAATATTATTTCTGATAGAGTAAATCCTGGAGGCATTTTTATTTCTCCCGGTATCGGAATTGAAGTTCCCTTTCTTAAATTTGCTGGTAATTCCAATATGGCTCTTTCTGTCGGCGGTAGATTGGAATATTCGACTCTTAAACTCTATCCTTTTGTTCTTGGAGTTTCGTATTATTATCAAAATCATTCTGGAAGTGATGTATATAAAACTGAAAATTTATTGAATAGTTTAAAAACAAAAGTTCATAATGTTGGAGTTGGCTGTGATTTTATATTAAATAAATATATAAAACAAAATTTTACTATTCTATTTGCAACTGTTGAATTAAAATACCTTAAAATAAACAGGGAAATATCTCCAGAAAACACTACTCTTGATATTAAAGCAGATGACTCAGTTTTTGGAGTTGCCGGGGGGCTTGGATTTACTTTATATATATTCGACATATATGGTACATATAATTATGCAAAGGAGTATTCAAGTTTTTCAATAAAAACACGATTCCGAATTCCCTTAATCAGGTTCTAAAGTTTTCTATCTTTCCATTTTATTCTATAACCCCAAAGAAAAGTAAAAGGTAATATTAATCCGTATATCATAAAATAAATTTGAAAGGGAAGGAAATACCTGTATATATGAAGGGCTTTAAGAGATTTAGCAACGGGAAAAGATATTATAAAATCAGATAATATTTTCACTATAACCAATGCAAAGTATACTGTCAAAGGAAGGAATAGATAACCACATAACATAATTAAATTAACATTGAACATAAGAAAACCAACGGCGTATCCAAGTATATTAATTCCAGTTCCTCCTCTAAACCATCGCTTTTTTTGTCTGTATAATTCACTTAAATTAGAACAGGCTTTTGAAATCACATATCCCGAGGGAATAATAGGATACTTTACTTTATACTTTTTCTGCTTTTTAACAGTATTAAGCAAGGTCAAATCTTCTGTTACAGAAAATTTTAATTTATCGTATCCACCCACGGAATCATAAATTTCCTTATTCATTGCAAGATTATTACCCAAACAACTTAACGCATTATTTATACCTGCGCTTGAGCAAGAAATAGATTCAAGATACAACCAATCCATTGCTTGCAATTTCGTAAAAAAATTTTCCCGTTCAAGCATAGTAAATCCACAAACAAATGCAGTTTCTTTATCAAAATATTCTACTGCTTTCCTTATCCAATTTTCTGGAACTCTACAGTCAGCATCTGTAGTCATTATAATTTCGCCTTTTGCTTGCTTAATTCCAGTTGATAGTGCAAATGCCTTACCGTTTATTTGAGGATTATTATATTCTTCTATATTTATTAATATAAAATTTTTTTGATTTGATATTTCCTTCTCAATTATTTCTTTTGTTGAATCATTTGACCTGTCATTAATAATAATAATCTCATATTTAGTTTCGGGATAGTTGAGTTTCTTTAATGATTTTATGCAGTCTCCAATATTATTTTCTTCATTTCTTGCAGCGACAACAACAGATACAAAAGGAAAATTGTCATTACATTTTTTTAGTTTTATTACGTTTCTATAACCCCAAAAATATAAAATAAAATAAAGTAAAAAGTATAATAAACTAACTGTAATAAAATAAATAATCATTTAATTAAATGTAATATCACATCACTTTACCACTGCGATTTTTATAATTTTTGTTTCAGTCGTTCCATCTATTTCTGCCTCTACAACACCATAATAAATTCCAGTCTGAACACTTGATACATCCCATACTATTTCATTATCCGTGTTAGAATAAGTGGTGCCATTTAAATTTGCTACGAGTTCTCCGGATAAATCTAAAATTTTAATTTTTACGCTGGTTGCATTACCATTTATATAATATCTTATATATGTTTTGTTATCATATACAGGATTAGGCCAATTGTAGACTCGGTCGGCAGGTAGTTTTTCTTTGTATGTTATGCTTGAACTTAGAGATTTATAATTATTATTCGATAAGTATTTATCATTGTGAATATTTTTCCAGAGAATATTATTTTCTATGTAGGGATAGCCTGTCTTATATGCATATAAATATCCATCATTACTAAAAACAAGTATTCCAAGAGTGTCGGAGTAATTAAAAAATGCGGGCGAAATTGAATCGGATCTTCCTGTCTTGATTGGGAATCCGTCTAATACTTTACCATTAGTGCTATATGCAATTAAATCACCTTCTTTTGTTATGAATAATAAATCAATGTAGCCATCATTATTTATATCTGCAACAATCGTACCTGAACTAATTTCTGATTTTATCCTTGCAGGGAAATAATCAATTAAAACTTCGTTACCGGAGAAAGCTTTAATTTTTCCATTATCATTTATAATAATTTCCTGCTTTGTGTCTCTGTTGATATCAGAAAGTATCAGTGGAGTTAGTAAATTGCTAATTGAATATTTTTCAAGAATTGGTTTTCCATTTAAATAAATATATTGATTATATCCAATAAGTGAATCTGTTGTGATTTTTGATGTTATATTGCCTGATGTTATAAATTTGTTGCCTGTAGAAAATATATAATTGCTTGTAGATATTTTTGATAATTGCGTAATGTCATTTGCACTTGAATCAATAATTCCAGAAGTAGTTCCTTCTAATTGATATGAATATAATTTCTGCTGTATCGGAAGAATTATCCTTACTGAATCAAAAACCAGCGGTAAGCCTGAAAAATTTAACCCTTGAATAGGAGTAAATTTAATTGAGTCTGTAATTTGAAAATTACTGTTAAATTTGTATAACCCAATACTTCCACCTGATAAAGTGTTTGATAAAGTGATTAATCTATGTGAATTTGTTGCTGGTGAATATGCTATTGTAGGTGTAGAGAAACCAAAACTTGGAATTATTAAACCACTGGAATCATTTGTAATAAAAGAACCGTCATTTTTAAATAAATGAATTCCATAATTTGAATTTATTAGTATCTCATCTTTGTTATCATTATTTATATCAAAACTAATTGGATTTGAGAATTTCGTTGGAGTTCCAATGTATCTTGGGAATCCTGAAATGGGTCGTATAAATTCAGAACCTATACGAATCTTAAACTTCATTACAGGTGAAATAGTATCAAAGTCAGTTATGAAAATATTATTATTCGCAAGTGAGTAACTTAAAGAATTTGGGATAGAATAGGGAGTAAATTTGTTCTGATATATCGTTGAAGGTACATAATGATTGCCATTGTACCAAAAATCAACAAAACTTCCATCTCCAGTAATCGCTCCAAATGGTGTATTGATTGTGACTCCAATTTCCTGTGCACCTTTTGCTTCTTCCAGATCGACCCCTTTATGTTCAATATCATTATTTATTGTATTACTTGCAAATTTTGCTTTTATAATACTTTCATCGATATGCCAAATTAGTATTCCACCCCTGTAATTTGCTGTATCGTTTATTACACCTGGAAGACTCCAATCCAGGTATGAAACATCTGTTACATTACCATCTATTTTTGTGATGTCATAATTAATAAAACCACTTTGGTCTTTTGTGTATAAAACTGAATCTTGAAAGCTTCTGTTTCTTGTATAAACTTTTTGACCAAGGTTGAAGGGATTTCTGTTCCTATTTTCAATGAGAAAATATTCCTCAGTATTAATTAATACTTTGTAAATAGTTGAATCCTGCTGATATGGAAGGGAAGATGTATTTATTGTATAAAAATTTTCTCCACTGGAAATTACAATTGGATTTACCCATCCGAGATAAATTTTTTCCCATGCTGATGGTTCCGGTGGAAATATTCCATTAAAACTAAAAATAGATTGCCCGTCCATAAGTCCAAATCTGCCAATAGCTGTTTTGCCATTACTTGTATTAAAGAGATCAGGCAAACCCAGAAAACTACCAAAGCTTCCCACAAGAATCCCGTTCATACCAAGTTCAATTAAATATTTTCCTGAGATTAAATCAAGTTCTCTAAGCTCTGCTGAGGGAATGATTAAAGAATTTTTAATTGTAAAACCTTCATTAGTTTGAAAACCATTATAATTGTTTCCGAAAAATTCTTTGAGATTCTTTAATCCAAGATAAATAGAAGGTATATCATAAGGGGTTGGGTCATATCCATAAATAGAAGTTAAATCAACATCTCTCCCAATACCAGCATGAAAAATTATAAATGCCGTTTTATTTGAGTCAAGATTGGAAAAATTAATTATACTGTCTGCCCTTGCCCAGGAATCCTGAAAAAGATATCCTAACTTTATATAACTTTCATTTTTTAAAGGTGAATATTCTCTCATATTTTTTGGAAGAGTTATTACCTGGCCATAAACTGTAAAATTAATTACAAGCTTTCCTTTTGATGCTTTATAATAGTAATTCTTTAAAAACTTTAAATGGTCAACAAAATATGCACTGTCATAAGGAGGTGCATCGATTACTGTATCTCGTTGTTTGGACGGATCATAATATTTATTGGTCAGGTCAAATCTTCCATTACCAGTTGTAAGAGGGTCTTGATCTTCTTGAAATTGCACAAGTATAGCTATAACCTGAAATGTATCAGCAATTGCTTTAAATGATTTCGGGTAATATTCAATCTGGTTGAAAGAAATATTAAAAGGGTGTGATAATTTAAAATCCCTATTTTTATATTCCTGTCCTAAAAGTGTACTTATAAAAACTAAAATTAAAACAAAAGTTTTTAAAACTTTCACAACAATCTAAATTTCTTTTTTTAAAAATATTTTAGGCGATTTATTTATGTATTAATTTATAATTAAATTATTTAAAAATTAATTATAAATCCAAACCTTAAAGTATTTGCTAATGGATGAGTTTCGTCAATAGTATTAATGTAGCTGAAATCAAATCCATATAAACTATATCTGATACCAGCACCAAGGGTAATAAATTTTCTGTTTCCGTATTGTGGGTCTTCATAAAAATAGCCAGCTCTTAAAGCGATTAATTTGGGATTACCATACCAATACTCGGCTCCAATTGAAGATTGGATTGATGCGGCAATCTCTTTTATTCCACCTTTCCATGAAGTAAATATTGCTTTATAGAAGGGATCAGGTTTATTAACCAGCAATTTGGAAAAATCTGCTGTTAATGTTAAATCATTTCCTTCATTTTTGAATAATTTATATGCAACACCAATTCTTAATTGTGTGGGGATCGGGTCTGCTTGTGCTGCATCAACATATTGAATCTTAGGACCAAGATTAGATAAATTAATTCCAAGAGAAATTTTATCTTTGAATATTTTTAGTCCTGAAGTTGGTCTATATAGTGCAGAAATATCAAAACTCGTTGTGAATGCTGTCCCTGTGCCTTGTTCATTACCTACTTTCACACTGGAAAGATTACTATATATAAATCTTGTAACAACTCCAACACCTAAATCCTTTGTAACTTTGGTTGCATATCCGAACGCTATTGCAAATTCATACGCTTTATAATCACCAATTCTATTTCCGAACTCATCTGTCTGAATTATTGTACCTATATTTAAATATGTTAAACTAACTCCTAATGTTCCTCTTAAAGAAGAGAAGTGCCGTTTAGCTGCCAAATAATCATAGAAAAGGTCTGAGATGTTCAAATTTGCAAGCCATGGAGAATGGGTAAAATTGATTTCAGTATTTTCTTCTTGAAATGCTAATCCTGATGGGTTCCAGTGCATAGCAGTAGCATCATCCGCTATAGCAGTTCCCGTTTCGCCCATAGCTGCAAATCGAGAGTTAGGACCTATCAATAAAAACGGGACACCTGTAGATATAGTTTTCTGTGCATATAAATCTGCAGAGTTAAACACAAATATTGTCAAAAGTAACAACAGGCAGATTATTAAACGATTCTTTGTTTTTGAGTTCATTTTTGAGAATTCCTCCAAATATATTTAATTATTTTAATTTTGCAAGTTTATGAATTGAACTATTATTAAAATTACCATCTTCAGCCTTAATAATCAATTTATATAAGTAAACTCCGTTCGCAATAGCATCGCCATCAGAATCTCTACCATCCCAATCTATTTGTACAAATTTTTCTGTTATATTGCTTTGTTTTATTTCTTTAATGAGTTTTCCACTTACCGTATATATTTTAATCTCTACATCAATAGGGGAATCTAAATTGTGCTTGAAAATAAAACTTGTTTTATCTTTAAATGGATTTGGATAGTTATAAATATCTGCAACATATAATGATGATGTACTTTTTACTGTAAATTCTATTTCAGAGTAATTTGGATTATTATAGGTATCCCATGCTTTTACTCTTAATCTATATTTTCCTTCTGTGAGATTATCGATTGGGTATTCTATAGTACCATATTGAAAACCTGAAACTGAATTGTAATATTGGGTTAAATCTATTTTTTTACTTTCGTCTTCATTAAATATTGCTTCTATTTTGTGCCCTATTGTACCTGTTAAATTTATTCCACTTTCATCATAAAAATCAGCAATAATTTTCGAATTTTGGTTTATTACATCTCCACTTCTGAAGTTTCTTGAATCCATATATAAGGTAATTTCGGGACCTATCGTATCAATAACTGCTGTGCTATCTATTCCATCAATAACGAATTTATTAGAAAATCCAGAACCTTCATTTATATTATCATAAAAATACGCGAGAATTTTACCCGTTCCTTTTTTATAAGAGATATCCTTTGGAACTATGAATTCAACTGACCACTTACCATTTACTACCTGTGTTTTTCCTGTAAAAATTATTCCACCGTCGAGTTTAAATCTGAAATGATATATAACGAAATCAACAAAATCCACATCTCTATCAACATCAAATACTTTTATTTGTATTGATCCATTAAAGTCGCTCCAGAAAGTAGAATCAGGTTTTAAAATTCTACCTGTTATTTTTACTCTCTGTAATGCTTTTATATGTGCTGTATCGTTGGTTGATGTATTATTTATAGAATCAATTTTTGTAAAATATTGCGGTATACTTATTCTCATTGCCGGGTCCCCTATAATACAGAACTTCATATCATTATCACTTACATACGGAAGTTGATTCTTTGTTAAATATAAAGATTTACCAAATCTAAGAGGTAAATTTAATGTATCTTTAACAAACATAAAGTTACCCCATAAGGTATTATTCAAAATTGCATTTGGGGTGCTAAATACAGGTCTGACAGAGCCAACAGATGAGATTACCCCTTTATTTGCAACATACACTAACTGTTCACCCATACTAATCAGGTAAGGGTCATCCCATCTTGAAATATCACAACTTGCAATGGTCATTATTGGATATTTACCTTTGTTTTTAAGCTGAGCAATTCCTTCATCTCTTACAAAAATATGTTCATGTGCCCATAAATCAGTACTGCCATGACCAACATAGTTAATTAACAATCTTCCTTCATTCCATCCTTTGATTATATCAATATTTGCACCTGGCTTTCGCCTACCCTGTGGAGTAATAACGGCAGGATAGGTAACTATATATATCTTGTCTTTTTCAAAGTCTTTTGCTGTATATACCTCAGCTACCAGTTCACACTGGTCTGTATGTATACTGCCTTCCTCTCCTTGTGTACTTCTTGTTGTCCAACCATCATCAGCGACATACATTATTTTTTTCTTCCATATACCCATTGTGTTGGGAGACTCATATTCAATTATTTTATCTATAACAGAATTTGCTTCTGAAAGTGAGTTTACACACAATCTTGCATGCGAAAAATCTGGACGACATGGTTCAGGGGATGTGAAATTCTCATTTATGTCTGTAATAAAATCATCACTCGGATAACTTGTTATTTCATTTTGTTCGGGGTCATTTTTTTCTATTGGTGGAAGATAATTTTTTGTTGTTAAGTTGTAAATGTTTTTGTAGTCATAACTTCCATCGCCAAGGAATAAAACGTAGAGTGGTCTTTCATTCCAGTTATTGAAAGCATATTTAAGAAAATTCCGTGTAGCGACTGGGTCTAAAAGACCTCCTGAAAATTCATTATAAATCTGATTAATATCTATTACAAGAGTGTTGATTTTATTTATACCTTCTTTTTCTCTCTGCTCTTTTAATCTATTTGCAGCAGATAAGAATTCTGTTGGTGCGATTATTAAATTACTTGCCCCAGTAGTTATTCCGTGTAGATTTTGGTTTGGGACCTTTGAAGAAATTGATACAGGCGTTTTGTAATTGTTATCACCAATTATAAAATACCGTTTTGGACTCCCTTCAACTAAATTTTCCTGGAATTTAACTATTCCGCTTGTGTAGGAAATTGGATTTATAATTTTAACATTACTAAAATCTGAAACTTCAAATATCCTTATAGAAGATGAGTTGAATGGTGAAACCTGATATTCTACTAATTGTGTAGTATCAGGAGTAAAAATCTCTATGGAATTATTCTGAACAGAATTTAAATATCGTTTATAATGAATTTCATAAAAATCATAATTTCCTTTTACCCCTTGACTGTTATATTGAGCTGGTAAGCATAACTTTAAACTTGTAGAATTAAAACCGGGTAACAACGAATAGCTTTCTTCAATGGTTCTAGGTATGAAATGGGAAAATTCACTAAAAATTCCCTGCACTTCATATATTTGATTGAAATTTGAATTTTCATCTTTTAGGTTGAAATATGCTATAATAGATGAAGAATTCCCAAATCTCATTTTAATATTGATATTTGATCCATCAACATAGCCGGGAAGATTTTTTACAAATGAAAAACATTCATTATAACTTATGTTTTGACTTACCCATTGAGTTCCTGTATGCCCTAAGTTTATAATTTCAGCTTTTTCAAAAAATCTATTATATGCATAAGGCATTTGTACGGCTGTAGGTATATTTGGGGAATTAATTATTTGTATTCTTTTTCCAGCAGATCCTCCGTATGTAAACCAATAAATATTGGAGTTTGCATATGGATGGACATAACTTTTATATTTCTTTTCTATTGAATCGTAGACCCAGTCGAATGTAGAAATGCCATAAAATAGTAAATATTCAAATTTCCCATTAACATCTGTCTGTACATATATACTAACCTCATTTAAGTCATCAATAGCCGAAGCAGAATTATTATATGGTAACTCCTTTCCACCATTATTATAAATTTTTATTGTCTGAGGGTCAATATTATCTGGGTTTATACCAGCATTTTGTAAATATACTTTATCAATTTTATATATACCGGTTTCTTTGACTTCAATTTTATAAAAATCACCTGTGGCAAGGACACTGTTTTGTACCTGTTTTCTGACAGATTGATTAAATTCTTTTGTAGACCAGTTTATTGCAATTTTTGAATTTATTGCAAGCCCGGAAAAAAAATCCCTTTCTTCTTTTGAGAGTTGCTTATTCATCAGCACAGGTGAATCTTCAAATGTAACCCTAATCTTAATATAATCAAGTTTTCTGACGAGTTTTAAGTTAGCATTATATATAGCGGGATATATTTTAATATGCCCCAAATATTTATTTCTTAATATTCCACTCTGGGTTAGCTCAGCAAAATTCTTTGGATAAAATTCATTAGAGTTATATATTTTTTCATCTTTTATGAATTCATAATCATAAAGCCCTTCTTTTGTCTTTTTTATTGTTGGGATTGGAGCAATTTCTATATTATTTATATCTGAATATTTATAGTCTAATATTTCTAACCTATTATTTGTTGGTGATGGTAGAAAAACAGGTATTGAACGAATATTAATATCTGGATACCCCTGTTTTGTTAGCTCAGAAAATGTGTTTTCTGCAATGTATTGGTTTATATATTTTGGGTAATAAATGAATTCTATATGAGAAGAATTTATTGAAGTGATAATAATATCTTCAGCAAATTTATTATTAGTATATCTATTTTGGGAAGTAGCATTACTAATCACTAAATAAAAAAATAAAATGCAAAATATTATTTTAAAGTTATTCTTCATATATTTATTTTATATATATAAAATAAAAAACCATTTATTAAAGTTTCATTTCAACACTCAAATTTAATAAATGGTATAAAATTATTCTATATAGTTACAAATTATTTCTTTACAAATATATGTTTATATGAGATTATTGTCAATGCTTAAATAGTCAATTTATTAACAATTCTTTAAAATGTTATTTTTTCTTAATCAGGTTCAATTTTTCGATTAAATCAATGTTTTGTAATGCATTCTTCGCTGCTTCCTGTTCTGCCTGCTTCTTAGACTTTCCTTTTCCTATTCCCAAACAATGTTCTGCAAGATATACCTCTACAGTGAATAATTTATGATGTTCAGGTCCTTCCTCTTTAACTAATTTATATTCCGGTATGTAATCCGTATTAGCCTGGGCAAATTCAAGGAATTTACTTTTATGATTTTCATCAAATTGATTTAACCATTTTATATCAAGTTTAACAAATATTTCGTTATTTATAAATTTCTTTGCTGCCTCATATCCGGAATCTAAAAATATTGCTCCAATCAATGCTTCATAAGTATCTGCTAAAATTGTATCATAGCCTTCATTGATTGATTTTATAGCAGCATTGGAAGCAAGAATAAAATTTTGTAATTTAATATTTCTTGCTCTTTCTGCAAGAAATCTTTTATTAACTAAAATTGAGCGAAATTTTGTTAAATCTCCTTCTTCATTTAAGGGGAAGTTTCTGTATAAAAATTCAGCAACAATTAAATCAAGAACTGCATCTCCTAAAAATTCTAATCTTTCATTTGATAGAAAGTAATTTCTTGTTGAATCCTTTTTTACTTTTAAAAATGAACGATGGGTTAAAGCTGTGACGAAGTATCTATAATCAATAATTTTATAATTAATATTTTCCTGGAATTTATCAAAATCTATCTTTTTTATAATTTTATTAAAAGAAAAAACAGGCTTTTTCTCTTTATTAAAAATAGAAAAAAGCCTGAATTTCTTTAAAAATTTAAACATAAAAACCCTTCACTTCTATAATTTACTCTACTTTCTTAAATACAATTGCAGTATTATGTCCACCAAAGCCAGAGTTAGTAGAAATGACTACATTTACTTCTTTCTTTATGTGAACATTTGGAACATAAAATAAATCACATTCTTCATCTTTTTCTTTATAGTTTATGGTGGGTGGAATAATGCCATCTCTTATTGTTAAAATTGCTGCAATTGCTTCTATTGCTCCTGCAGCACCTAAAAGATGTCCCGTCATTGATTTAATTGAATGGACGGGTATTTCATAAGCTCTTTCCCCAAAAACTGTTTTAATTGCTGCTGTTTCATTTTTATCATTTTGAGGAGTAGAAGTACCGTGGGCGTTTATAACATCGATATCATTTATCGTTAAGCCGCTATCTTTTATACATAAATCGATTGCTCTTGCTACACCGGCGCCATTTGGGGCTGGTTCTGTTATATGGTGTGCATCACCAGTAAGAGAGAAACCAGCAACTTCAGCATAAATTTTTGCACCTCTATTTAAAGCGTGATGATACTCTTCAAGTATTAGAATGGCGGCACCTTCTCCCATTACAAAGCCATCTCTTGTTTTATCAAAAGGTCTTGATGCTCCTTTGGGGTCATCATTTCTGGTAGAGAGTGCTTTCATTGCATTAAAGCCCCCAACTCCTAAAGGAGTAATTGCTGCTTCTGAACCTCCAGTAATGATTACATCAGCATAATCATGTTGGATTAGGAATGTCGAATCAATTATACTGTTTGCTGATGTTGAACATGCAGAAACAGTCGCATAATTAGGACCCTTAAAGCCATAAATCATTGACAATCTACCGGGAACTATATCTGAAATCATCATCGGTATAAAAAATGGGCTTAACCTATCAGGATTTCCATTACGATTTTTAATTATTTCTGCCTGATTGGCAAATGTTATTAATCCTCCGATTCCTGACCCGGTTATAACACCAGCTCTGTCAAGATTAATTTTTTCAGGATTTATTCCAGAATCTTGCATTGCTTCCATTGCCGCTGCTAATGCATATTGACAAAAGGGGTCTGTCCTTTGCACAAGTTTTCTATCCATATAATTCATAGGATCAAAACCTTTAAGTTCACCGGCAAACTTTGTAGGGAAGTATGTAGTGTCAAAGTATGTTATATAATCAATACCACTTTTACCTTCAATCATCGAGTTCCAGAAATCATTAACATTTAAACCGCATGGGGTTAGTGCACCCATACCGGTTACGACTACTCTTCTCTTCATATAAAATGGATTTTATGATTTACCCTAATTTTTGTTTTATGTATTCTATAGCTTCACCTACTTTAGTAATCTTTTCAGCTTCTTCATCTGGAATTTTAATGCCAAATTCCTCTTCAAATTTCATTACCAATTCTACCGTATCAAGAGAATCTGCGCCTAAATCGTTCATAAATGAAGCCTCAGGAGTTACTTTACTTTCTTCAACTCCTAATTTATCTACGATTGCTTTAACGACTTTTGCTTCAATTTCTTGAGGTGTCATTTCAATTCTCCTTTTTTAATTTTATAATTTATTAAATGAAAACTAATATAAAAATTAAATTTTATATTTAAAAGTGAAAAAAACAAACTCTTGTTTTTCCATTGTTCATTTTCCTATTTAAGTAAATTATCAAAAGTATTGTAGTATAGTTCTATTGCTTCCTTTAAATTTATCATTATTTCATCATTTATTTTAATTTCCTCTTTAATTGTTTTACCCAGTATTTCAAAATCTATATTGTGTAGGTTGGAAAGTTTAAGTATAGTATTAATGTCTTTTTCATCTGCTGAAATTATAATTCTTCCCTGTGATTCTCCAAATAATTCAAAATCTTTTCTGTGTTTATAATCAAATTTTACATTACAACCAATAGGATTTTTAATGTTGAATATGCAAGATTCAATCAATGCAATTGCGAGTCCTCCTTCTGATATATCGTGAGCGGAGTTTATTAACTTTTTTCCAATTAATTCTAACATTAAATTTTGTAAATTTAATTCATAATCTAAATCAATATCCGGTGCATCACCTGCTACAGCGTGAGAAAATATTTTTAAATATTCACTACCTCCTACGCAATTGCATCGCTTACCGAGTAAAATAATTATGTCATTTTCTTTTTTGAAATTTGATGTCATTATATTATCAATATCCTCTATCAGTCCAAGCATACCAATAATTGGGGTGGGGAACACAGAATAATCTTTAGATTCATTGTAGAAGCTAACATTCCCCCCAGTTACAGGAGTATTGAATTTCCTGCAGGCTTCACCTATTCCGCGAATTGCTTCGGCAAACTGAAAATAATTTTCAGGATTATATGGGTTACCAAAGTTTAAGCAGTTGGTAATAGCAAGTGGCTTTGCACCTGTACATACTATATTTCTTGCGCATTCACTTACTGCTATCATTCCACCCTTATAAGGGTTTAAGTATACATATCTTGAATTGCCATCAACTTTAAGTGATATAGCCTTTCTTGTTTTCTTTATTCTGATTACTGATGCATCTGCGCCAGGGAGAATTACAGTATTTGTTCTAACCTGTGTATCATATTGTTCGTATACCCATTTTTTATTTGCTATATTTGGTGAAGAAAGTAATTTTAAAACAACTGCTTTGTAGTTCTTCGGTTCAGGTATTGAATAAGTATCAAAAGATTTTGTCTTTGATAAATACTCTGGAACCTTAGTCTCTCTTTTATAAACTGGCGCTCCACCACCAAGAACGAGAGATGAAGCAGGTACATCAGCAACTTTTTCACCTTTGAAATATATAATTAATCTATCTTCCGGAATTACCTCACCTATTTTAACACAATTTAAGTCCCACTTTTTAAATATATCTATTACAATATCTTGTTTGTTTTTATCACATACAACGAGCATTCTTTCCTGTGATTCTGAAAGCATTATATCGTATGCGGTCATATCTTCATCTCTCAAAGGGACAAAGTCCAAATTCAATTTCATACCACAATTACCTTTAGCACTCATTTCACTGGAAGAACAGGTAAGCCCAGCAGCACCCATATCCTGAATACCAACGACTGCACCAGAACGAATTATTTCCAAAGTTGCCTCAAGCAGCAATTTCTCTGTAAAGGGATCTCCTACCTGTACATTAGGTCTTTTGGACTCAGATTTTTCGTCAAGTTCTTCTGATGCAAAAGTTGCTCCATGGATTCCATCTTTTCCTGTTGATGAACCAACAATGAATACAGGATTACCAATTCCTGAAGCTTTTGCAGTAGCAGTTTCATTATGTTTAACAATTCCAACTGCCATTGCGTTTACTAAAGGATTATCCTGGTAACACTCTTCAAAGTAAACTTCGCCACTTATTGTAGGTACTCCAAAACAATTACCGTAGTCACCGATTCCTTTAACAACATTTTCAAATAAATATTTTGTTCTTTTAATTTTTTCTGTATCTCCATCTTTGATTATTCCAAATCTCAAAGAATCTAATGCTGCTATTGGTCTTGCTCCCATTGTAAAGATATCTCGTAGAATTCCACCCACCCCAGTAGCCGCCCCTTGATAGGGTTCTATTGCAGAAGGGTGATTGTGGGATTCTATTTTAAAAGCAATTGCATAGTTGTCTCCTATATCAACAAGTCCAGCATTTTCTTCACCTGCATCAACAAGTAATCTTCCTCCTGTTCGGGGGAGCGTTTTAATTTGTAATATAGAATTTTTATAGGAACAATGTTCACTCCACATTACAGAATAGATTCCAATTTCTGTATAGGTAGGTGTTCTTCCGAGAATATCTAATATTTTATTATATTCTTCCTCATTTAATCCTAATTCTTTAGCAAGTTCAAGATTAACCGTTGGTTCACTCATAATATTATAATTTTAATTGTAGTTTTCTTTAAAATACATTAAAGTGCCTGCAACGACAAAGATTGGTTTAAGTAAAATATTAATAAAAGGAATAACAAGAAACAAAGAAGCTGATAAACCAAATCCAAAAGATAAAGATGGTTTAGATAGTATAGATTTAATTTTCCACATTAAGCTATAATTTTTCCGTGCCATTGGATAATCAAGAAAATCCAGTGCTGAATAAAAGCAGCTAAATAAAAATAATGCTATCATTGTAAAAATTGAGCCAATAATTGGAAGAAAACCTATAAAAAACAAAATAATTATAACTGAAATATATAATATCAATTTAGCAATTTCAGATTTGATACTTATTAATAAATCTTTGAAAAAGCCGTATTCACTTACTGTAATCTGACTGGTTATTTTTTCTTCTATAAATTTTGATATATTTTCATTAAATGGTCCTGTAAATAATCCACTAAATATTGTAAAGATAATATAGCTTATAATAATTAAAATAAAAAAAACTACAACAGTTAGGAAAAAATATAGAATATAATTTAATGCATCAGGACTGTTTTCCAATCCAGCAAGAGAAATAATTTTAGGTTTTAAACGATATAAAGAATAAAATAAAATAAAAGAATAAAGTAGTAGATTAATTATAAATGGAATTATTGATAATAATATAAGTTTAGGATATTTAAAAAAGTATCCAATTGATATGAAAGGATAATTTATACCTTTTAAAATGTTCTTCAATAATAAAGTATTAACTTAAAATTTTATTTAATTGCTTTCAGAATAGTATCTTTTATATCAAGTTTTTCCCATGTGAATTCAGGTTCATTGCGTCCGAAGTGTCCATAAGCTGCAGTCTTTTTGTATATAGGTCTTCTTAAATCTAATCTTTCTATTATTCCTCTTGGAGTCAGGTCAAATTCTTTTTTAATTATTTCTGATAATAAATTTTCATCTACCTTAGAGGTACCAAAAGTACGAACCAATATTGATACTGGTTCTGGTATACCAATTGCATAGGATAATTGTATCAAACATTCATCAGCAAGATTTGCCGCAACAATGTTTTTAGCCAGATGTCTTGCAGCATAAGCAGCACTTCTATCTACTTTTGTTGGATCCTTACCTGAAAATGCTCCGCCTCCATGTGGGGCTTTACCGCCATAAGTATCTACAATGATTTTTCTTCCTGTTAATCCAGTATCTCCATGGGGCCCACCGATTACGAATCTTCCTGTTGGATTAATATAAAACTTGGTATTTGAATCAATGTACTCTTCAGGGATTACATTTTTTATTATATGTTCTATTATATCATTCTCAAGTTGTTCTCTTTTTACATCTTCATCGTGTTGAGCTGAGATAACTATTGTATCTATTCTTTTTACATTAATATTATTTTCATATTCAACTGTTACTTGTGATTTTGCATCAGGTCTTAAGTAACTCATAAGATTGTTATGATTTTTTCTAACATCTGCCAATCTTTTTACTAATTTATGAGCTAATATAATAGGCATAGGCATATATTCTTCTGTCTCTTTAGTTGCATAACCGAACATCATACCTTGATCACCAGCGCCTCCTTTATCTACACCCAATGATATATCCGGTGATTGTTTGTTTATGCAATTCATTATATTGACAGATTTTGCATCAAAGTGATATTCTCCTTTTGTATATCCAATTTCACTTATTGTATTTCTGACTATCTCTGGAATGTCTGCATAATGGGTAGTGGTAATTTCTCCTGCTACTAAAACCAAGCCCGTTGCAGTTAATGTTTCACAGGCAACCCGTGCATAAGGGTCATGTTTAATAATGTCATCAAGAATAGCATCTGATATCTGGTCGCATATTTTATCTGGATGACCTTCACTAACTGATTCTGAGGTGAATAAATATGACATAAATTCTCCTTTTAATTTATTTTAATATTTTCAAAAATTATTTCTGATATATCTTTAATTTGAATATCTCTTTGTTTTGATTTCGCTGTGTCTATTAACATTGTTAAACAGAAAGGGCAGGATGAAGCAATATATTCAATATTCTTTTTCAGAATTTCTTCAACCCTTTCTGAACCTATTCTTTTACCTTTTGTTTCTTCCATAAACATTTTACCACCACCAGCACCGCAACAGAAACTTCTGCTTTTTCTTCTCTTTAATTCTTTTAGATTATATATAGATTTAAGAATAAATCTTGGTTCTTTATATATGTTGTTATATCTACCCAAATAACAGGGATCATGATAGGTGATATTTATATTTTTATTCTGTGTAATATTTATTTTTTTTGTTTTTAATAAATTGTAAATATATTGAGTATGATGATATACTTCAAGTTCAATCCCAAATTGTGAATATTCATTTTTAAATACATTATAACAATGAGGGCATAAGGTAACAATTTTTTTTATATTATATTTTTTGAATGTTTCAACATTATTATTAATTAATTCTTGTGCTAAGTATTCGTTTCCAAGCTTTCTTGCTAAATCTCCATTGCATTTCTCTTCTTGTCCGAGGACACCGAATTTTACTCCTGAAAAGTTTAATATTTTAGCAAAGGTTTTTGTTACATTAATATTCCGTGGCTCTATAGCACCTATGCATCCAACCCAGAATAGAATATCACAATTTTCTTTTCCATTTGTTTCAAATAATTTTATCATATTATTATTCTCTGTATCTATTTCATTACTGAATTCATAAATCCAATTGTTTCTATCCTCCGGTTTAATCACCCATGGAGAATAGTAATTTTCTAAATTTTTAAATATTAAAGTCAGCTCTGATGGGAAGTCTGATTCAGTAAGAACAAGGTATCTTTTAAAATTTAAAATACTTATAAGATGTTCAATAAGAATTGGACATTCTTCCATACAAGCTAAACAGGTAGTACATTCCCATAATTCTTCTTTTGTTATGTAATCACCTATAAAATGTTTTGAATTCTTCTCTCCTGAGGTTTTTATTTCAATTAATCTTTGTTTCACTTTTGTTATTATCCCTCTTGGGTCAAGTTCTTTCCCAGTAAGAAATGCAGGACAATTGATGGTACATCTACCACATTGAGTACAAGAGTAGGAATCAACTAATTGTTTCCACGACAGGTCATCTACATCTTTTGCACCATAATAATTAACATTTTCATTATAAAAATCTAATGGCTCGGGTGTGTAGTAGTTATTTCTTATTCTGAAATTAGAAAAAAATACATTTGGTATAGAGGAAATAATGTGAAAATGTTTAGAATAGGGAAGGTAGTTTAAAAAGATAAGGATAATTATTGAGTGTGCCCACCAAAAAAGTTCGTAATAATTATTCCAGCCGTTAGTAATGAAAAAAGATGATATGTACATAGTAACGGGTCTTCTATCCGATGAAATATTCATTGTAACTTTTTGTAAATTTGCTCCATACATAGTAATAATAACCAATATAATCATTAAAAGAATTAAGCACGCATCTATTTTTGAGCGAGGATTATTATAAAATCTTTTTGGCGAGAAAATAAATCTGCGGAAAAGTAATATCAGTGCTGATAATAGAACAAGTAATCCAAAAATATCCTGTATAAAAGTAATTAAAGAGTAGAATTTCCCAAGAAAGTTAAATGAAAAATTATTAATGAAACCTTCTAAAAAGTTTTCTATTACTCCGATAAGAAGAATTAAGAATCCTACAAAAATAAAAAAGTGTAATACACCTGAAAATTTAAACCTGAAAAGTCTGGATTGAAAAATGGAGAAATAAATTACATTTAATAATCTTCTTAATTTTTTTTCACTTCTATCTTCAGGCTTACCTTTCTTTATTTTCTTAAGAACATTCGAGATAGAAAAAAAGAATAATATAAAAGCAATTAACAAAAATATAGAAAATAAAAGAGACTTAGACATAATAAATCAGAAATGAGTAAATTTATCATTCAATCTTTTTTAAATACCTTGATACTTAAATCTTCCCAACAGTTTTGTTCCTGCATCATATAACTAATAAAATCTTTTAAAAAATCAGGCAACATATATTTATATTTTTCAATTGGGAAATCAAGATCGTGATTAATTAGTGTATCAATTGAATATATTATTTCAAGGTCTTTCATATTTTCTAAATATGGCAAACTCGCATCATATTCTCCGAATGGTGTCCCTTCATAATATCTATTCCATACCACAAGATATTTATTCAATTCATTTAAGTTTTTCTTTGTTAATGGTTTAAATATTTTCCCTTTAGATTTATGTTCATCTATAACATTTGCCATATCTTCCATTTCTGTAAGAATATAGTAATCAGGATATTTCTCATCTCTCAACTTTTTAATATATTCCGATATTTTAGTAGATTCATATTTAACATGAAAAGGTGTTGAAAATGGACCAAGAATAAACATAATAATCAGGGAAAAAATAATAAATGAAGTCAATATGTATTTATTCCCAATGAATTCAAGAATTTTGCTGAATCCAAAAGTTGATACGATAGCAAAACAACTTCCTAAAGTTCCGATGTACCTCATTTGTCCAACACTACAGGTAGATCTTAATCCCTCAAGCGAAGCAAGAGTGTATATCGTTAGCCCTAATACAAGAAAAATAATTAATAGTGAGTATTCTTTAAATTTTTTTTGAATGATTAATAATATTATAGCAAAGATAAATGTTAGACTTTGTATTATACCAAAAGATTTTGGTATCATATAAATATAGTGATACCACTTAATTCCCTCAGAGGTTCTGGGAAGATTCAGGTGTAAAGTCATTTCATAAAAGAATGCTTTAATATTACCAGTAAAAATCCATGCAAGAATAAACCAGAAAAGTGGTCCAACTAAACAGAAAGGTAAAACTTTCCAATTTCTTTTATATAAATAAATTAAACAGAAAATTCCACAAACGAAAAATAATTCTGTCCGGAAAGTAAATATCAAAGAAGATGTTATAACACAAGCATAAGGTTTATTTTTTAAAAAGAAATAATAACTCAAAGTTATTAATGCCATTGCAGGAACTTCTGCAAGAACAGTATAAGATATATTGAACAATAATGGCTGAAAACCCAGAATGGGAATTATCCATTCAGCATATTTAACATTTTTTAATTTTAAAATTTTGTATGAAATATGAATGCTAAATATGAAAATTAAAGCACCAGCAATTTGAACTCCTTTAAGCCCAAACTGAGCTGGAATGAAGAAAAGAAGAACCCTTCCAATTCTTGACCATGCATTTATAGAAGATTCAGGGCTGTCTAAAAAATGTCTATTAAAGTTAAAGTGGCATCTGTCGTCTATATAATAAAAGCCATCTGAATTGATAATCCAGATAGAAAGAGAGATAATTAGAAAAAGATAGAGTAAAGAAAGTTTTAGTAAATTATCTTTTTTCATTTAAATATGCTTATATTCCTAAGAACTGAACTATGATTTTTCTATTTCTTCTTCTGTTATCAAAATCTATGAATACGATTTGTTGCCAGGTGCCAAGGGTCAGGTTTCCATTTACAATTGGTATTGTTAAAGAAGTTTTAAGCAGTGCTGATCTCAAATGAGCGTATCCATTTCCGTCATGCCAGGTATTATCGTGATGATAAGATTTATTTGACGGAATTATCTTTTCAAAAAATTCTGGTAAATCTTTTAATAAACCAGGTTCGTATTCTATAGTCGTAATTCCCGCTGTGGAACCAACTGAAAATAATGTACAATGCCCGTTTTGAATTTTATGTTTGTTTAGTAGTTCTTCTACTTTATTTGTTATATTGAGTATGTCACAATTTCCTCTGGTAGAAATGTTTATTTCTTCTGAAATGCAGATCATATTTTAATGGTTTAAGTTTATAGCTATGATTTCTTTCTTCTCTTTTATAAAATAAAGATAATTATCCATAATAAAAAAGTTATCAGGGAAAACCAGCGGTGCTTTTTTATAAATTTTTTCCTTATATAATTTTTTCCCATCGGTTTTATCGTAAATACATATATATACCTCAAAAAATCCTTTTTCTATTGCTATGTGATAAGTGAAAATTAAAAGTGTATTCAGTTCAATAAATTCAATATCACCAATTCCATTTTCAGCTTTTGTTTCATATTCAAAAATTTCTTTAGCTTTTTCTGAAGCAAATTCTATATTAAAAACAGGGAAGTTGTTTTCGCTTTCTAGGTCTTTTTCAAAAGTTTGTTTCCTTATTTCAAATATTATTGAATTCTCATTTTCTTCATAATTTTCAAGAATTTCACCTGTGTTTATATCCAGTTTTTGATATTTAATGTTTTCAAATTCTATTTTTTTTGTGTATACAAAATTGGATGTGTGAAACATATATTCAAGTTCAGTATTTTCCCAGATTTTATTCCCCGTCATAATATCAAGAGCAATTATTCCTCTATGTACAGCTAACTCAGGATTTACCAACCTATTCAGAAATAGGAAGTTTTCAGAAGCTGCAATAGAAGAAATAAAAGAATCTTTTTCATTAAAAATATAATCCTTTAAAATTATTTTCCCGCTTTTGGCATCTATTGTAAAGAAATAGGATTTTTTACTACTTTTATCTTTTGTTTCACCTGTTAAAAAATTCTTTCCTGAACTGTATATACTCCATAAATTTCCACTCTGTGAAAATTTCCACGCTGGTTTCAAAATTTTTCTCATTTAATTATTTTCGAATTTAATTTTAATATTTCATTTATTCCAATAAGTACAAGTAGGGGATTATATTTTTTTATTTTTTTAATTTTTTTAGATAAAATCTCACCAAATCCACCTGCACTTATAACAAGTATATTTTTATATTTCTTTTCTAATTCACCTATGACGAGTTCAGTAAGACCGATTGTTTGATATAGAACACCTGATAAGATAGATGTTTTGGTATCTTTTGAGATTATTTTTATTTTTCTTATATCCAGTCTTGGTTTCGGTAACTCAGTATTTTCAATTAGTGATTTTAGACATGTTTCTACCCCGGGAGAAATCAATCCTCCAATAAAAGTTTTATTTGAAATTATATTAAAGGTGGTTGCCGTGCCATAATCTATGACAAGTATGTTGGGATGTTCTTTATATATACTAACCGCAGCAACAGAAGAACATATTCTGTCAACACCTAAAGTTTTAGGATAATTTATTTTGATTGGCAATTTTGAGTCAAAAGAAATAAAATAAGGTTTTAAATTAAAGTTATCTATAATTATCTTGTTTGAAATACCCTTAAAATCTTTATTACATAAAGATATACCAACGGAAAGAATTTTTTCTTTATGTTTTTTAATTTCTTCTTTTATAAAATGTTTAAATTGGCTATTAAATTTCTCTTTACTGTATGAAGTTTTTGCAAAAGTTTCTGGTAATACTTTATTCTTGCCAAGTGCTGCTTTTATATATGAATTTCCTATATCAATTAATAGTCTCACAATCTATTAGTTTTAGCCCCGTAACATTTTTTATGAAAGGTAAAAAATATCTATAAAGGAAATTTTATTCCAAACAGAAGAGTATATCCATATTTATTACCTGTATCACTAATGATTATTTTATATTTACCATCAACAAATATAATATTCTTTTCAAATATACCCTCAAAATTAATTCCTGCGCCAATATCCACACCAAGTTTGGTAAAACTTTCTTTTTTATCTTTATCATCATAGAAATTAATTCCTATACCACCATCGAAATATGGTTTTAATGAAGATGTTTGTAAGTTTAATCTTGCAAGACCTGCCATCTCAAAATTTGAGGTGTTGTCGATTTTCCAGTAATTAGCTTGAGGAACTATAGAAAAGCTTTCAAGCTTTATTTCTGAAAACATCGTTACAGCAAAACCGGTTTTATTGTTGAAAAAAGAAAAACCTGCGCCAACCCCTAAATCAACTCTTGAGGAAGGTGCAGTTGTAAGATTTTTTAAATTAAGTTTTGAATCTTTAAAGTTTATTTCTTTATATTGAGCGAAAGAAAAAGAACTAAAAAGATATAATATTGCAATAAGAGAAAGAATTTTCTTATTCATAAAATTTATTTTAGTTGAAATTATAATTCTCAAGTTTCTTTATCTCATCCCTTAAAGCAGCAGCTCTTTCGTATTCTTCATTTGCAACTGCATCTTCAAGGTCTTTTTTGAGTTTATTTAATTTTCGTTGGCGTTGCTCCTGTAAATCTTCTTTGGTGTTTTTTTTCCTTTCTGCTTCACTTATAGGCCCTTCTGCACCTTCTTGTGGTTCTGGTGTAAAACCGATTTCATCAAGAATATTGGCTGCAACAAAAATTGGTGCATTAAATTTTAATGCTAACGCTATTGCGTCTGAAGGCCTTGCATCTATATCTTCCAGAGTATCAGAGTCAAATTTTATTCTTGCATAAAAGGTTGAATCTTTAAGTTCATTTATAACTACATATTCTATTGAGAAACCGAACGATTCAATGATATTTTTCAGTAAATCATGTGTCAATGGTCTTGGGGGAGTTATGTTTTCTAATTGTAAGGCAATTGCCTGTGCTTCAAACTGTCCAATAATAATAGGTAGTCTTCTTTCACCATCTATCTCTTTTAAAATAATAGCATAGCCACCACCACCAAGGGAAGAAGATAAAGATAACCCATAAATTTCAACTTGTATTATGTCATTATCGCCGTTCATTAAACTCTCATTTTTTTATTTTTATACAAATATTCTTAAATTAAAGTTTCAATAATAAGTTGATTAAATTTATATTAATTCAAATAAATATTAAAGGTAAAAAGTTAACCGCTTTTCTTTATTTTCTCAATCAAAGCAGGTAGTATTTCTAAAACATCCCCTACAATTCCAAAGTCTGCTATTTTAAAAATTGGTGCATTTTCGTCTTTATTTATTGCAATTATGTACTTTGAGTTTGACATTCCAGCAATATGTTGAATAGATCCACTTATTCCGCAGGCTATGTATAAAGTGGGGGCGATTGTTTTTCCTGTTTGTCCAACCTGTTCTGAGCGAGGTCTCCAGCCATTATCAACAACTGCTCTTGAAGCTCCAACAGCGCCATTAAGTAGTTCCGCAAGTTGTTCTATTAAAGAAAAATTTTCTGCTTTTTGCATTCCAAGTCCTCCTGATACAACAACATCAGCCTCTGAAAGATTTATCCCTGTTTTTCCTTCTAAAATAATTTCTTTTATTAAAACTTTAAAATCAGATTCGCTTAGATTTAGATTTTTTACATTAATTTTTAGAATTTCAGAATTAGTATTTTGTATTCTTTTTATTGGAAAAACATTTGGTCTAATAGAAATTATTGCACGAGTGTTATTTAATCTATATATTGAGTTTAATCTGTCTGAAAATATTGGCTTTACTACCTTTATTTCATTTTTTTCAAAATTTATTGATGTGCATTTTGAAATATATACCGAATTTGTTCTTAAAGCAATTTTAGGAGCAATTTCTATAGCAAGGGGAGTACCAGATAAAATAAATAAATCATAGTTATTTTCTAATATAATTTTAGAAATTGAAGTTACAATCGCAGATTGTGAATAGATTATACCTTCAATATTTGAGAAGGAATTAATTTCACTATTATCAATATATAAAATTTTTTTTGCCCCGTAATTCTGTATTTCCTTTATTTCATCTTCAGATGCTGTATTTATAACTAAATAATCTATTTCCAAGTTAAATAATTCTGAAATATGATTAAGATAAGAAATCAAGCTTAAAGCAGATTTTTGGAATTTGTTATTTTTAGTTTCAATATAAGCAAGAATTTTGTACATATTGTTTACAAAATTTTTATTTCTTCCTTCAGAAATTTAACTATTTCTGTGATGCAATTATCATCGCTTTTTATAATTTTTCCTTGTGCTTTACTTTGTGAGATTTTTAATTCAGATATTTCTAAACGGTTACCAATATAATATGCATTTCGTTCTTCTATAGGTTTTGTTTTTGAAGCAAGGACATCTTTTAATTTTGGATAGCGTGGAATATTTAACCCTTTTTGAGTGCCAATTATTACAGGTAATTTTAAGGTAATCCTCTCTTTTCCATCATCAATATCCCTTTCAACTGTAATTTCATCATTATTGTATTCAATTTTTGTAACTATATTAACTGATGGTATATTTAAAAGCTCACTTAACATACCATGAATACTAATTCCATTATAATCAATTGATTCCTTTCCAAGAAAAATAATATCAGGATTTATTTCCTTAATAACTTCAGCTAAATTTTTAGCAACTGAAAATGAATCAAAATCATCAGAGTTTAATAGAATTAAAACCCCTTTATCAATACCGTAACTGTATGCTCTTTTTATAGCTTCCTTATGTAATATAGTCCCAAATGTAACCGCAATGATTTCTGCCCCAAACTTTTCTTTTAATTTTAATGATTCTTCAATTGCAAATTCATCAAATGGATTTAATATGTAAATTAAATTTTTCTTTTCAATGGATTTCTTATCGGGGCTTAATTTTATTTCATTTGATGTATCAGGAATATAAGATATACAAACTACTACTTTCATATAATAATTATTATTCTTAAAAGTTATTTATAAAACAAAATGAATTCAATACACAAATCAAAAATATTATTAAGGTATTATAATATACACTAAGTAATACATTGAAAGAAAGCAAAAAAATCAATATATTTATTGGAACCGCGGGATGGAGCAGTGGTAGCTCGTCGGGCTCATAACCCGAAGGTCGCAGGTTCAAATCCTGCTCCCGCTACAAAGGGGATTAGTATAAAATAATGATATTAATTATTTTTCTTTGTATATTATAAATTTTATCCTTAAAATAAAATTTTTATTTTTTTATTTTGAAATTAAATGATAAAGCTTTATAAAATATTGCTAATAATTTTTTTCATATGTACAGTAATGATAAGTTCTTTTGCGGAAATTCCCGAAAGTGATAAAAGTGTTTTTACTATTATAATTGATCCAGGTCACGGTGGAAAAGACCCCGGTACAACTGGTACAACAGGGGTGTTAGAAAAAAACCTGAATCTTGCAATTGCATTAAAATTAAAAGAATTAATTACAGAAAAATATGATGATATTAATGTTGTTCTAACAAGAGATAAAGATGAGTTTATTGAATTGAAAGAACGGGCAAGAATAGCAAATGAGAATAATGGAAACCTCTTTATAAGTATCCATTGTAATTATAAGAAAAAAGAGGAGAACGATAAAAACGGTTTTGAAATTTATATTTCGGATTTATCCCGCACAAGTGAAGCGGAAGAATATACAAAATCAGAAAATAAAATTTTTTTACCTCCCAGGATTGATACTTCATCAATACTATGGAAAGAATATATTAGGATTTCTGTTCCTCTTTTACAAAATGTATATTTCAGGATGTCGGAATATTTTGCAACTATTTTAGAACTTGAACTTACTAAAGGGACTGTTCTTGAAAGCAGAGGAATACAGCAGGAGGGATATTTTGTTCTTATAGGGGCTTCTATGCCAGTTATATTAGTAGAATGCGGGTTTTTATCTAATGTTGGTGATGAAAGATATTTAAAATCTCAAAAGGGTCAAACTGATATAGCAAAAGCAATTTACAAGGCTATTATTTTTTATAAAATGGATTTTGATTATATGAGAACTTTAAATAAATGATTTTATTGAAAATAAAAAAAAAGCCGCTTAAAGCGGCTTTTTTTTTAACTTCTAAATTTACATAGTTTAACTGTAAATCCTTCTTTCTCAAGCTTATTTATATCATCTTTAGCATCATTCTCAGTTGCGTATATCCCTGTTAGAACATAAAAGATTGAAGAGTCTTTTTTAGGTATTACTTGAACAAAAATGTTTGGATAACCTAAATCCTCAAGTCTTTGAATCAGTGCTTTAGTATCGTAGTCGCCCTTCGTTTTAACGATTTTAATAATATAACCTGATATTAAATTAAAATTAATCTCTGAGCTATTGAAGTAATCTTCACTTTCCTGCTTAAAATAAATCTGGGCGTTAGCTTCGTCAGTATTTGGAGAAAGAAGTTTTAAGTCTATCTTTTTGAAGGTGTAGACTTTATTTAAACTATTGTATTTTTTAAGGATAACATCTTCAAAAAGATTTGAAGGTTCAAAGCCTTCTACTTCTGTGTTTTCTTCAATTAATTCTTCTTCCTCGTTATATAATTCTAGTCGGACTCTTGCTAAACCACCCATTTCAAGTTCCTCTTTTGCCGCAAAAGAAAGGTCTATTATTCTTCCAAAAACATACGGTCCACGATCATTAATTTTAACGATAGTACTTCTACCATTTTCAAGATTCGTAACTTTAATATATGTTCCAAAGGGGAGTGTTCTATGAGCTGCTGTGAAGTCGTAAGTATTAAAATATTCTCCACTTGCAGTCTTTCTACCATGAAAACCGGGTCCGTACCAGGAAGCAATACCTTCCTCTACATAGCTGGTGGTTTTCTTTTTTAAGTTAGCGAATGGGTCTCGATACGAAGCACCACTAACAGGGTTTAATAAACTAATAATGATGCTAATTAATAACATTGCATAGCACCATAATTTCGTTTTACTCAAATTCACTCCTTTTTTAATTTCAAAATAAATAAAAAAAAATCACTTAACAGTTTAATAAACCATATTAGTGATATTTATAACTTATCAAAATAAAAATATTAGTTTATATTGTCAATAGAAAAATAATATTTTTTATAAAGCAAGTTTTCCTTTATAATTATTTATAAACAAATATTAATCTTATTGTTGTAATAAGTGTGTAAATAATTAATTTATTATATGTTTAAATTAAGTTTAATTTTAATATTTCATATTATCAGGTGAAATAAAAATTAAGAAAAAATATCTCTTGACAATAAAAATATTTATATATATTTTAATTATAATTTAATTTATCGTTTATGTATATCACAAAAAAATCTCGATATGCATAAGAATACTAAAGTATATGTTAACCAATTAAGATTCAGTTGTCACAGCCAAGATTCTACACACAAGATTAAGGATTCCTTACCAATATTTAAGAAGGATTCTAACAAAATTATCAAAAAGAGGTTCAATAATAGGAATGAAAGGAAAGGGGGGAGGCTTTAAAATTAACCTGAAAGAGAATACTATATTTTTATCGGATATTTTATTAGGCTCTGAAGAATTAAATATTTTTAACTCATGTATTTTTGGATTTGAGCGTTGTCTATTTGATAAAAAATTCAAAATTCATGATAAGTGGGCAAAAGCCAGAGAAGAAGTTTTAAATATATTAAAAACTACCGATTTATTTGAACTTCAGGAATAAATAATTAATTCTAATTTTCAAAATATAATATAATATAATAGTTTTAAACGGAAAAAATATAACTTATACATGTTATGCTATTGCTATAATTCTGCTTGTAGGATGGTTTGGTTATAAATTAACTAAGGAAGGTAAGGTAAAAAAAGTAAGTAATATTCTTTTCTATTCATTTTTCAGTTTTTTAGTAATTTTAGGTGTGTCGCTACATATAATTACTTATAAGACAATCCCATGGGCACCAATTGATTTAAATAGAATTGATATTAAGGCTGATAGGGAATTTCATATTAAGATTAAGAATCATAAATCCATGTTTCAATCAGAAAAGTTGATAGTTAGCAGACACCTATTATCCCAAAAAATTAATAATCAATTATTGTAGGTTGAAAAAACATTACTTTATATCGACACTAGAATTTAATAGAGTATTTCGACTAAATGGACATCAAACCAATATAAGTAAATATTTATATTATACAATCAAGAGTTTTAAGAAAAGTCAAGAATTAGCAAAACATTATATAAAGTAATAAGCGAAAAAGTAGAATTGAAAAAAGGAGGACCAGTCAAACAGGTATTTACGAAACATTCAACGCATAGGACTGCGATGGTACTAATAAATACCGGAACTGTTTTTCCAGTATATAGAACAATGAAAGCATAAAAACAAGGATGGAAGATTGAAATGTTTTTCAAAATGAGTAAACAATATTTAGGAATATACGGATATCAAAGCACAAGCATAGAGGCATTTAAATCAAAAATTTGCTTAATGATGATATTTTATACCATACTGTCCCACGCATTCATAAAAGATATGCATGCAAAAGGCAAATCATTAACTAAAAAATATTTCAAAATATTTCGAAACAGAAATGCTTACTGTTGTAAGATACAAGATGAGTATTGATAACATTAAATTTTGTATAGATGATTTATCTACTATATTGAAAAACAAAATAAAAAAGGAATTTAAATCAAAATTAATAAAAGCTGCTTAATTTAAACGTTCAACCTGAGTAACCAATTTTTCATAATAGGATATAGAATTAGATATAAGATGGAATTATTATGTTCTTTTTTTTATTTTCTTTACAAATATTGTAATGTGTAAAAAAGATAATCTAATTTATGGTAATTGCTAATTATTTTTATTATAAAATTTTTAAATTATTTCATTATGAAAAACTTTAAATTACATTTTTTATTTTTATTCTTTTTTACAACTCCTTACTTATTTTCACAGGAAGTCTATAAAAACGATTTTGGTAATTTTGAAATTACTATCCCTGTGGGGTGGAAACAGATTCCTAACACAGTTCTGAATAATTTAAATAAAAAAGCAAAAAGTATATTAGGGGAAAATCAAACTAATAAATACACTGTTGGATTTCAGAAAAAATTATCAAATACATATATTACATTTCCTTACTGTTTAATCGAAATAAATAAAGCTGGTAAGATAAGCGAAAGTGAATTAAAGAAGTTTTCAAAAGAGCTTGACGATGTATTGGATAAAGTAATGACAAAACATGATAAATTGAAAAAATATATTAAAAATCTAAAAGTAAATGAAAAGTATTATGATGAAGAAAATACAAGAATTGTAAGTTCAGTTGAAATGAAAGCAAATAACAAAAACGTGACTGGATTAATGATAATGAAACTCACATCATACGGTTCTGTAAATATGTATTTTTGCTCAACAACGAGTACATGGGAAAAATATTATCCCGAATTTATTGATTTTGCAGATAACTTAAAAATTGATCCTAAATACGAATATATTATAAATAAAGAAAAAGATGTTAAAAAAACTCAGGTCAAGGATAGCATCAAAATGAAAGAAAACAAATCAGATGGGTTTAATTTTATGTATAATATAATATTTCCTTTATTAAATTATATTATATACATTACCCCCGTGATTATATCCCTGCTTTTGTTAAATAAACGCAAACAAAATTTTCATAGACTTCTCAGGCAGATTAATACATATAAATGGCTTATTTCTACTATTTTGTGTATAATACTTTTCATACTTCAATACTTAATTACAGAATATCTCATAGTACCTTTGATTTTGAATTCAATTTCTATTTATCCGCTTGCATTATTAATGTCCCATGTTGGGAAAAGTGATTTGGAATCTAATGAAAATATATCACCAAATGATACTAATAGTTTTGAAGTTCTTAAAGAAGCGAGCGATAATTGTACTGAAAATATTACCAATAATGCATCAACAGAAATAACTCAAAATGTAAACAATAAATGAAAAGACAATAATAAATTAATTTCAGAGAAGATTTATCCCGAAGATTTAAATCTTTTAGAAACACAGGAACAACTTGAAAAATATGCTAAGGTAAATTGGAAATATTTTAAAGAAATATCGATGAAATACGAGCAAAGTAACCCAGAATATTTTGAGACCACTGTAAAACCGGTTATGGAAAAATATTCTTATTTGGATGAAATTATAAAAGAAAGAGAAAAAGTCCAGTCAGGGACTGTAAATCCTGATGAACCTTATGTTATTGGAGGTTGGCTTATTCTACCGGCTATTTATATATTCGGGAGAATTCTTTCATCATTTTATGAAATTATTGAATATCAATCAATAGAAAGTTCAATAGAAAGTTTAAGCAACAAATTCTCTGGTCAATCAATAAAAAGTTTAAGGAACAAATTCTCTGATATTATAGCATTTGGAACTATTAAAAATATTATAGTTATTGCCTTATTAACAATAATTGAATTTTATTTTTTTATGAAAAAGAAACAAACTCCCAGACTTATGGTAGGATTTCTAATATTATCCGTTTTTTTAAATTTTATTGAAGGAAGTATTATAAGCTCCGCAATAAGAATTAATGATTCAGAATTTACGATTATTATTATATGGTCAGTGATTGTTGCGGTATTTTATGGTATTTATTTTAGTGTCTCAAAAAGAGTAAAAAATACATTTATTAATTAAATAATTACAACTATGGAAAAATATTCAATCTTAGTTGCTTTGCTGTCAATATTTTTTATATTCTGTAAACCACCTGAAAATATGCAGCAGAAAAAAATAGATGAAAATAAAATTAGTAATGATACCACTGATTTAAACAATAACTCCGACAAAGATTTTATAGATTGGATAAAATATGATATTGAAGGGCTTGGAGAAATTTACATTCCTCCAGAACTTGAAATTCAAGAGGGTAAATTTAAAGAGCTTACAGATAAATTCAGAGAGATTAATGGTCTTACTGAAAAACAAATTGTTTTTCAGCAATCGGGATTAAATAAATTCAAAAAAGATGCTTTTGCCTCTTATGCAAGAGTAATTATAAAAACACAAATGGAGAAAATAGGAGATGTTGGAACCTTGTATGATTTGCCCATCTCAGATACTGAATTAAAGGAATTTGATAAACTATTAAAAAAACAATATGAATTGTCTTTTAAAATTACAGAATGGTACCCGGTGAAAATTGTCGAAGTTAATGGAATGTCTGCTATACTTATATCTTATAAGCGAAAAATTGGGGATAATCCTGAAGCATTTGTAAGAATATATCAGTTTCATAATTACGACAGGATACATACTATTACATTATCGTATAGAATTACAGAAGAAGATAAATGGAGAACTATGTTCGATAAAATATTGAGTAGTCTTAAAATAATTGAAATTAAATAAAAAATTTATGATTAAAAAGAATAATTTATCACATTATTTAATAACAAATATTAATCTTATTGTTGTAATAAGTGTGTAAATAATTAATTTATTATATGTTTAAATTAAGTTTAATTTTAATATTTCATATTATCAGGTGAAATAAAAATTAAGAAAAAATATCTCTTGACAATAAAAATATTTATATTTATTTTAATGATACTTTAATATATCATTTATGTTTATAACAAAAACATCTCAATATGCTTTAAGAATACTAAAGTATATGTTAACCAATGAAGATTCAGTTGTCACAGCCAAGATTCTACACAAAAGATTAATGATTCCTTACCAATATTTAAGAAGGATTCTAACAAAATTATCAAAAAGAGGTTTAATAATAGGAATGAAAGGAAAGGGGGGAGGCTTTAAAATTAACCTGAAAAAAAATACTATATTTTTATCGGATATTTTATTAGGCTCTGAAGAATTAAATATTTTCAACTCATGTATTTTTGGATTTGAGCGTTGTTTATTTGATAAAAAATGCAAAATTCATGATAAGTGGGCAAAAGCCAGAGAAGAAGTTTTAAATATATTAAAAACTACTGATTTATTTGAACTTAAGAAATAAATAATTAATTCTAATTTTCAAAATAAATAATATAATATGGTTGATTCAAAAATAGTTTTAAACGGACAAACAATAGCATATACATGTTATGCTATTGCTATAATTCTGCTTGTAGGATGGGTTGGATATAAATTAACTAAGGAAGGTAAGGTAAAAAAAGTAAGTAATATTCTTTTCTATTCATTTTTCAGTTTTTTAATAGTATTAGGTGTGTCCCTACATATAGTTACTTATAACACAATCCCATGGGCACCAATTGATTTAAATAGAGTTGATATTAAGGCTGACAGAGAATTTCATATTAAGATTGAGAATCACAGATTCATACTCCCATCCGAAAAGTTAATAATTAATGTTAATGAAAAGGTATTATTTGATGTTACATCAGGAGATTTAACCTATGGTTTTGGATTATTTAGAGAGGATAATTCTATGGTTTTTCAGATGCAAGTTTTACCCGGTCACAGGAATGATATTGTATGGATATTTGATAAACCTGGAGTTTATTCAATCCGGTCTACTGAATATTCTGGGCCAAAGGGAGCAAAGATGATTTTAAAAGATGTTGTAATTGTTAAATAAAAAATTATTAATAATTTAAATATAAATAAATTATGAAATTTAGAGATACTTTATTAAATGGGAGAGAAGGGCTTTTTAAACCCGATAGTTTAACTCCAATGCAAAAATTACTTCTCAGATTTGTTGTCGTTGCATTAATATATTATGGATTCGTTGTCATAGAAGGATTGATAATGAGAATTTATCAAATTAAACCCATAGAGTTAGTACCCGAACATCAATATTTTGCAATTTTAACAGCTCATCCACTTGTGGGAATATTTGGCTCCACATATTCGTTAGTATGTGGTGCATTCTTGTTTTTAGTCCCTTTTTTAATGAAAAAGCCACTATGGAGTTTCAAATTAGCAAACCTAACTTTTTTATTAATAACTATTGGAACATTTGTTTTCTGGTTTTCTGGATTTTTATCTCATTTTGCTCCTCTATATACTTTGTACTGGCCTCTCCCTGTTGATTTCAATCAATTCAGTGCTATTGGAGGAACATTTTTCATTTTTGGTATTGCATTGGTTATGATTGGAACTATATTCTTTGTTATCAATATATTCAAAACAATTACTTATACCCCTGAAGGCTGGGAAAAACAACCCGCATCTGCATTATTAGCCTCTGCTCTTGGTATTACTGGTTTAAAAAACTTGTTTCGAAAAAAGGAAAACAGAAAAGAACATCTTGTTTCTCTACCAGTTGCTGCAATAGCACGCGGAACTGTGGATACGGCATTAAATTCTTTAGTTATTACCTTTACGGGTGTATTAATTCTGATTTATATGATTTCGTATCTTTTTGGGGTAAGTTTGAAAAACACCGCAATTGATGCTTTATTATATAAAAATTGGTTTTGGTGGGGACTTGATTTGATTGCTGATGGTCTTGTTCTTATATATGTCGCTGGTACATGGTATCTTCTGGCAATGTTAATAACTGGAAAAGATTTATATATGCAGAATATTGCGAGAGCAGCTTTATTTGTGGAAATGGTTGTCTCATGGACTGTTTGGTCTCATCATTTATTATCTGACCAGGCACAACCCGGTATCCTGAAAGTTTTATCAGGGGAAATGGTAACCGCTTTTGAACTTATTACACAGGGTCTTGCTTTCTTTATAACGCTTGCGACTTTATGGAGTGCACGACCTTTGAAAATGACCAATGAATTAAAATTTTTACTTGGTGGTTTACTCGGTTTTGCGCTTGCGGTTCCAGCAGGTATTATGCAAGCGGATATTGGATTAAATAGAATTTTACATAATACTCAATGGGTGGTTGGTCCACATGTACATGTTGCTGTTTTAGTTGGTTTAACAATGACTTTATATGCTGCTGTTTATAAATTATTTCCTATTGTTACAAATGGTGCTAAATTGTATAGTCAAAAACTTGCAAATATTCATTTCTGGGGTCATTTAACAGGTGGAATTGGAATGGGAGCATTTATGGGTATGGCAGGACTTAAAGGGATGTTAAGAAGAACAATTTATTATAATGGTGAATTTAATATCTATATGATTTTAGCAGGATTTTGCGGAGCACTTATTTTTATTTCATTTATTGCTTTCTTTGTCAATATTGTTTTGAGCGTTGGAATTAAAGGTGTTATTGGAATATTTACACCATCTAAACTTGATAAAAAAGAATTGTTACCTAAAGAAATGCAGTAGAATAAATTTTTTTATATTTTTTACATCTACATTATGATTTTACTTTTCGAATCATAATGTGAAATTAATTTAAGATTAAATATAATTAATAATAAGTAAATAATTTATTTTCTATATTTTTTAGTAGAAATTATTACGGTTTTATTATTATACCTAATTTTTGGTGTGAGTTCATTTTCACGATTATAGGTTTATCCAACCGAATATGTTTTACAAATTTTTTCTCATCTATAGGGGGTATAGATAGTAACCAGACCCAATCAATAAAATTATCCTTTATTTTTGAATTTATGGTGAAGTAGTGTATCATAAATGATGTAATATTATGAAAGAAATGAGACCCCTGAGATGGTTCAACCTCCATATCTTTCATACCCGCTTCTACTATAACTTTTGCACCAGATATATTTGCCCAGGTAACAGGTATTCCCAGCCATGGGTCAAGAGTGCCCCATCTTCCCAATCCTATTAGTAAATATGGTTTATTCTCATCAAGTAATTTAGAATTAAATTGACTCACCTCTGCTGCTATTTCCCTTGTTTTAGACCTTTCGAATTTATTAATATCAACAAATACAATATCCCTGATATAATCTACTGTTCCATTACCAAGGATTTCGTTACTCTTACAAAGTAATTCGCCAGTTTTAAAATTATTAATAGTGTAATCCAGAGAATCTTCCGAAATTACAACAGGTCTCATCTGAAGGACACCAAATTCTTTTGGCTCATCTTTAGGAACAGACATACGAACCGCAAATTCAATTTCTACTGGAGTGCCCATTCCAGAAGATCCAATGTTCAGTAAAAGTTGTATAATCGAAGGTAATGGAAAAATGTTATTCTTCAAAATTGGGGCGAAAGTAACCAATCTGCTCCCCTGTCTTGATATTCCATCATAAATAGCATGATTGTCGTGAGAATATGTTGAACCAACATAATGTAAGGTACCATCAGATTCTGCGGAATGAATATCAAACTGTTTTGTATAATTTTCTATGTATCTATAATTTGTGCTATTATATTCAGATTCAAGGTCAAGTGCATAGAAATTTTTCTGATTATTTGAGATTGCCTCTTTAGGATTATGAAATTGAATTAATTTTGTAGGGTACTTTGGACAAAATCTGACACAATTTCCACCCTCAACAATAGTTTTTCCTAACCCGAGTGCAACAAGAACTACACCATCTTTAGCGGTCATTGGGGGGAGGGGATAGAAATTATAAGATTTTGCTACTCCGGAGAAATCTGGGTAGAACCTGTTCCTATGTACAGTTCCCATCATTTTCTGAATAATGACAGCCATTTTTTCTTCTTCAAGCCGGTAAGATGTAATCTTAAAATAATTCTTTGCATTAGGAGAAAATGTGGAAGCATAAACAAGTTTAATCGCATTTAGTAAATCGAGCAATCGATTCTCAATACTTGAATGCTTATTTGGAATCATATATGTTTCATATACACCAGCAAAAGGATGGTATTGAGAATCCTCAAGAAGACTTGAAGAGCGAACAGAAAGAGGGAAATCAGCAAGTTCAAGAAAATCTCTTAAGTTTGCAACAATATCCATTGGAAATTTTTCAGCGAGAAAAAATTTCTTCTTTATTTCTTCATAATCATCTGAATTTAAAGCGAAACTTCTTAAATTATTTTCTTCTAAAAATTGGTCGAATGTATCTGTTCCAATTACAACAGCCGGTGGCACATCTATTTTGATACCGGGGAATTTATTAGTTATACCATAGTTGTTTATTAAAGTATTGAGAAAACTCAATCCTCGTGCTTTACCACCAAGAGAACCACCACCAATTCTTGCAAAATGAGTATTTGGGTCGTAGGTAGTTTTATTAAAGTCAGTAATTATTCCTCGTGTTCTTACTTTCCTATATTGTTTAAGAGCTGTAATTAGATATCTTCTTAAATCTTCAATAGAATTATAATCATCTACCTTTTGAGGTCTTAATTTATCTGCTAACCAGAATTCTGTTCTTGCTTTTAGCCAGTTTGAAAAATGATTCCTTTCACCGTGATATCTTATTGATTCTGCAGGTATTTCTTTTAAAACTTTTTCCAGCGAAAGCAAGTCAGTTGCTCTTGCTATCTCTTTTCCATCAGGAGTTTTGAAAACGAAATCCCCAAACCCAAAATTCTGAATAATAAAATCTCTTAATTCATGCAAGAAAAGGGGGGATTGTTTTAACAGGAAATTCAATTTATATTTTTCTGCTTTTTCTTTATTGGAGGGGTCTGAAGATTGTAACAGGATTGGAATGTCAGTATAATGTTTACGAACTTCTTCTGCGAATATGAAACCAGCATCTTTGTTATGGGTTCCATCTTTACTGAATTCTACATCGGATATAATTCCGAGTATGTGTTCTTGATATTTATTAAAATAGTACATTGCTTCTTCATAACTTGAGCATAGAATTATCTTTGGTCTTGCTCTCATTCTAAGGGACTTGTGGTAGAGATTAATGCCTTCCGAAATTAATCTTCTTGATTGTTTTATTAACTCAGTATAAATTACAGGTAAAAAGGTAGAATAACTTCTTATATCATCTTCTATTAATATTATTGATTGAACCCCGATAAGATTTGTGTCATTTTCTATATTCATTTTATCTTCAAGGCATTTGATAATACCTAATATTAATCTATAGTCTCCCGTCCAAATAAAAATTTTTTCAAACACGGAAACATCAGGTCTCAGGAGTAAATTTTTTATTTCTAAATTATCAAGAGAAAGAAGCACTACTGGTATATCAGGATTAATTGTTTTTATTCTTTTTGCAAATTCGATGGCAGGTAAATTTTCAGTATGAAGAGTAGTTATTACAAGGTCAAATTTTTTTTCCTCTTCCAGCAACTGCAAGGCATCAAATACATTACTTGTTCGAGTAATTTCCGGTGCATGAGTTAATTGTAATCCCTGATATTCATTTCTGATTAATTCGTATAATCTACCGTCCTCCTCAAAAAGATATAAGTCATATAAACTTGATACAAGCAATACATCTCTAATCCTTTTTTTCATTAGATTATGGAAATCCTGAAATAAGGTTATAAAATTCTGGTCTAACCAATTTGTTTTTGTTTCAGCCATACAAATAGAATTATAATCACATAATGCAATATAAAAAAAAGGAGCGAATATTTAAATCCGCTCCGTATGTAAAAAATTAAATTTATAAATCAGAATTAAACAACACCTAAATCAATCATTGCATCAGCGACTTTTAAGAATCCTGCGATGTTTGCTCCGTTAACATAATTTCCAGGAGTACCAAATCTTTCAGCAGTTTGATAGCAATTATCGTGAATATTTTTCATTATTTCTTGCAGTTTCTTATCAACTTCTTCTCTTGACCATCTCAACCTCATACTATTTTGAGTCATTTCCAGACCTGACACCGACACGCCACCAGCATTTGCTGCTTTTCCTGGTCCATATAATATTTTGTTATCAATGAATAAATCTACACCTTCTGGAGTTGTTGGCATATTTGCTCCTTCACTAACTACAAAAACACCATTCTTTATTAAGTTAGCGGCATCTTTTCCATTAATTTCATTTTGTGTTGCACTTGGGAAGGCACATTGTGCTTTGTGGTCCCAGAGTGGGTTGTAATCTAATTTTGGGTCAACGGGGAAGTATGTTGCAGATTTATATTTTTCGGTATATTCTGCAATTCTTCCTCTTCTAATATTCTTCAAGTCTTTTACAAAATTTAGTTTTTCATAGCCAATTCCTTCTGGATCATAAATATAGCCACTTGAATCAGAAAGGGTTACAGGAATTGCTCCAAGGTGTAATAACTTTTCTACTGTATATTGAGCAACATTACCACTACCAGAGACAAGGCAGATTTTACCTTCAAGAGTTTCATTCCTTGTCTTTAACATCTCAGCTGCGAAATAAACTGCTCCGTATCCTGTGGCTTCAGGACGAATTAAAGAGCCACCCCAGTTCAATCCTTTTCCTGTAAGGACTCCAGTGAATTCATTCATTATCCTCTTATACTGTCCGAATAGGAAACCAATTTCTCTTGCCCCAACCCCGATATCTCCAGCTGGGACATCAGTATCTGGACCAATATGTCTAAAAAGTTCTGTCATAAAACTCTGGCAGAATTTCATAACTTCGTTATCGCTCTTTCCTTTCGGGTCAAAGTCTGAACCACCTTTACCACCACCCATTGGAAGTGTTGTTAAAGCATTCTTGAATACTTGTTCAAATGCAAGGAACTTTAAAATACCGAGATTTACAGATGGGTGGAATCTTAGCCCTCCTTTGTAAGGACCTATTGCGCTGTTCATTTCAATTCTAAAACCTCTATTGACCTGAATAACTCCCTGGTCATCTAACCATGGAACTCTGAACATAATAACTCTTTCTGGTTCAATAATCCTTTCTATCACCTTGTGGGCTTTGTACTCAGGATGTCTTTCAAGAACCAGTTCGAGAGAATTTACTACTTCCATTACTGCCTGATGGAATTCTGGTTGTGCCGGGTCTTTTGCTTTTACCCTTTCAAGGATTTCTTGTGCAAATGACATAAGTTTATTTCCTTTCTTTAATTTGTAATTAGTTTAATTTTGTTAATTAAAAATAATTATAATTCTTATTTAAAAGAACAAAGGGATATTTTCTTTAATTTACAGGATTAAATATAAACTTAATTTATTAATACCATTGGTATTTATTTTAAAATCTATCAAGATATGGTTATTATTTTATTACAAATATATATGAAAAAATTATAAAAAAATATCAATTATTTGTTATATATATTTATCGTAAATTCTGTAAATTTTATAAAGTTCAGCATCAAGATTTACAGCGGTCTGCACCATTGGTATATTGTCTTCAAGTACCCATGAAATTTCTGCATTTCTTATTCCTTTTCGCGCACAGGTTTCTATTGTATCCTTTATAAAAACAGCTTCTATTCCTTTCTTCTGAAATTCATGTATTATTCCCATTGTGATAAGTCTGATTCCATTTATTTTTTTTCTATTCATTAACATTTTAAATATTCCAAATGGAAATAATCTACCATTCATTTTAATAAAAACTTGATTGTAATCTGGTAATGCCATTGAAAACCCAACCGGTTTCCCTTCATATTCAGCGAAATAAACAAGTTCAGGATCTACAAGTGGACGCAATACATGAGCAACAAACTCAAACTCTTCATCTGTCATAGGAACGAAGCCCCAATTATATTTCCAAGCATTATTATATACTTCTTTCACTTTATTTAGTTCACTTACAAGTTCTTTTATTTTCAATGTTCTGAATGTAATTTTATCACGCCTGCGAACTATCTCGCTCACTCTTTTTAGTTTGTCCAGTACCTCTTTGTTCGAAAGAATGCTTTCTCCAATATGATAAGCATATAAATCCTTTGCTTTTGTAAAACCAAAATTATGAATTAATTCAATATAATAAGATGGATTGTAAATCATCAGTAAAACTGGTGGTGAATCAAATCCTTTTATTAAAAGCCCGACCTCATCATTTGTAGAAAGATTTATCGGTCCCCTTATTACCTCCATATCCTTTGATTTCAGGAATTCTGCTGCTGACTCAAACAATGCGTTTGAAACGCTGTAATTATCAATGCACTCAAAATATCCAAAAAATCCAACCTTATCGTTATGAAATTTATTGTGATTATAATTTACTATCGCTGCTATCCTACCTGCAAGTTTACCATCTCTATATGCGAGAAACATTTCCATTTCCGAATGTTGGAAAAACGGATTAATATTTTTTGTAAGATTTCGCCTTATATCAAATATTAGTGGTGGTACCCAGTTTTTATCGCCCTTATATATCTGCCAGGGAAACTTGATAAATTTGTACTTCTCTTCCTCTGTTGTAACTCTTTTAACTTCTATGTTTGCTTTCATTATAAATTTTTTAAAATTTCTTCAATATGTCCTTTGACTTTAACTTTCGAAAAAATTTTTTCTATTATTCCTTTCTCATTTATTATGAAAGTTGTTCTTTCTACTCCCATAAATTTTTTCCCATAAAGGCTTTTTTCTTTCCACACTCCATAGGCTTTCAAAACATCAATTGTTTCATCAGAAAGTAGCAAAAATGGTAATTTATATTTTTCTTTAAATCTCTTGTGGGATTCCACACTATCTTTACTTACTCCGATGACCACAATATCCTTCTTGTTAAAAACATTTATGTTATCTCTAAAATCGCAGGCTTCGGCTGTACATCCGGAAGTATTATCCTTTGGATAAAAATACAAAACGATTTTTTTACCTCTGAATTTACTCAATGAGATTTTTTCTCCTGTATCTGCAGTTAATTTAAATTCAGGTGCTTTATCTCCTTCTTTTAGCATAGTGTTTAGATTTTTTCTTTTCTTAAAAATCTTTTTACTGAAATCAGACTACCAAAAACCCCAAGAAATAATCCTATTATAACAATATAAATAATAAACTCATATGAAATAAATGTTATCTTTAATTCATTTTTAAAAAATGGTGATGATAGATAAATATTAAATAAAAATAATATGATTAAAGCAAATATAACTCCAAACAATCCAATTATAAATCCTTCTATTACAAAAGGTGATACAATGAATGATGTTTTCGCACCAAGTAGTTTTAAAAGTTCTATGAGTTTTCTTCTTGACCCTATTACGAGACGAACTGTATTTGATACTAAGAAAATTGATGATAGTGAAATCAAAACCAATGAAACCAGGTTGATTGTTAATATCAAAGATGAGTTTTTCTCAATAATTTCAAGATATTTTTCTGGGAACTTAATATCATCTACTTTCGGTAATGATGCTATTTGCTGTTTTATTTTATTTAGCCTTTCTGTTGACTTGTATTCATCATACAAATTTATTTTTATTGAGGCTGGCAGGGGATTGTATTCAAGTATCTCAAGCATTTCCTTGCCAAACTCATTTTCAAAAATTTTCAACGCCTCTTCTTTTGAAACATAGGTTATATTTTTTACACCTCCTATTGTTTTTATTTTTTCTTTCAAACCGTTCAGTTCCTCTGTGCTTATATCGTCCGCAAGAAAAACCTCTATCTCCACTTTATCCTTTATGGCTTTAATTAATCTATTTGAATATAAAGAAAGCGATATGAAAATTGATATAAGTATAAGAGAAAGTGTAATAGTAAAAACAGCAGTTGATGTGGAAAGTTTAGCTTTTGTTAAACCTCGGAATGCTTCTTTTGTTAAATAATTTATTTTAATCAATTAGTATTTATAGTTTTTTTTATCAAAATTAAAATATATAACAGCTCCGCATGCTATTCCAATCAAAAAATAAACAACAGCACTTATATAATATCCAAAAATAAGTTTTCCAATTCCAAATAGAAACATATAAACCAATACTATTCCTGCAATCCAGTTGATAAACAGTTTAATATATCCCTTATCACTTTTTACATTTTTAAAATATTCCAGATAGCGAGAAATTTTCTTCCAACCAATTCCACCGGGGTGAATTTTACGGTAAAAATCTTGTAGCATAAAATATTCATCATGTTCTGTAATAAAAGTTGCAATAATCCATGAAATCGTTGTCAATGGCACTATAACATAAAGGGTATCAGGAAATCCTTTATTTATATCAACGATAAAATTTCCTAACTCAAAGACAGGGAATACAATGTGTTTTCCAAGAATTTTTATTAATCCAATAAAAACAAACGGTGCAATCGTAGCGGTTATTTCACTTATCGCATTAATTCTCCACCAGTACCATCGAAGAATTAAAACCAATCCAAGTCCTGCTCCACATTCTATTACAAATTCCCATACTCCTGAAATGCTGCTCATCTGAGTTGTTACAATTATAGAGAGAAACATCAAAATTATTGTGATAATCTTGGAAACTATTACATAGTGTTTTTCACTTTTTCTCTTTACTAAAAACCTTTTATATAAATCATTTATCAGGTATGATGTTCCCCAGTTTAAATGTGTTGCTATAGTTGACATATAAGCAGCGAAAAAAGCTGCAAGCATAAGTCCCTTTAGTCCCGGTGGTAAAAATTCATTCATCGCATACACATATCCTAAACCCTTATCTTTTAATTCGGGATAAAGAACCAGAGTACATAATCCGACTATTATCCAGGGCCATGGTCTTATGCAATAATGTGCAATTTGAAAAAACAAAGTTGCAAAAAGTGAATGCTTTTCATCCTTTGCACTCATCATTCTTTGCGCCACATATCCACCACCTCCCGGTTCTGCGCCGGGATACCACGATGCCCACCATTGTATACCTATATATGCCAGAAAAGCGGAGATAGGAATAGCAAATGCTCCGGAATAAGAAATTGTATTTCCTTTTTCAGAAGAAATCACAGGGAAAAAATTGAATGCCCATTCGGGCAATTTCGCCTGTAAACCGCTGATTCCGCCTATCTGTTCACTATTGACAACAATTATTGCAAGTATAATACATCCCACCATTGCAAGAACAAACTGAAATGCATCTGTCACTGCTACCCCCCATAGACCGCTCAATGCCGAGTAAATTGCAGTTATCAACATTGCGAATGAAATAAAAATTAATACATTAGATTCATTCACATATTCAGGAAAAATCCCCATCAAAATTTTCATCATTGCAAGGTTTACCCAACCCATAATTAATACATTCATAAACAGCCCTAAATAAATACTCTTAAACCCGCGTAATATAGTTGCATATATTCTCGTGTACCGTAATTCTATAAATTCAACATCAGTAAGAACCTCTGCTCGTCTCCATAACTTTGCGAAGAAAAACACAGTCAGCATTCCGCCAATCAACATATTCCACCAAAGCCAGTTTCCCGCAATACCATGTTTGTTTACCAGTTCTGTTACTGCAAGTGGTGTATCAGCAGCAAAAGTTGTTGCTACCATAGAAAGCCCCGCCAGCCACCAAGGCAACTTCCTCCCCGATAAAAAAAACGCTTCTGTATCCTTTCCCGCCCTCTTAAAAAAATACAACCCTATTCCAAGCGAGAACAAAAAATACAATAAAACAATTATCCAATCAATTAACTGCATAAAAGTTATTTTTTCTCTAAAATAAAATAATTTGTTTTATTAGTAAATATTAAAATTTATTTTATCTTTATCAAATCAACTTCTATTGATAATTCCTTCTAAACACAAATTATAAATTTCAAAATAAAAGCACTTTTGACTATTTTAATAAAAAATAATTCTTGAATTTTACCATATTTAAAAATTGATATAAAGATAGTTATTTTCTTTTGTGATTTTTTATCAATATTAATAAATCATAATAGATAATTACATCCTTAAGAATTATATTGATTTGATAAATATTTTTAATTATTTTAATTTTTTAAAAATAAATTAAAGGAGGGCAAAATGAAAAGCAAATTACTTTTTATCCCGATTTTTTTAGTTTTATTAAATCTTTCCCTATTTTCACAGGATATGAAAATTTTTGGGCAAGTATCTGCTGGGGTTAGTATACCTGCTATTGAATCAGATTTCCCTGATAATTATAAAACAGGTTTTAATGTTGGTGTTGCAAGTGGAAGTTATTTAAGCGAGTATTTAGCTTTGCGCGCTTCAGTTTTTTATAACAATTTTCAGGGCAAAAACTTACCAGCTAACACATCATCTTCTTTTAACTTAGTTTCTATTTCTGGCGATATAGTCCTTGGTGATTTCAAGAAAAATTCCAAAATTAATCCTTACGGTTTTGCTGGTTTATCTTCTTATGTTTTATCTATTAAAACTACTGTTTATGGTGCTAGTGTTTCTTCCTCTGATACAAAAATAGGATTCCAACTTGGCGGTGGCGTAAATATAAAAACTTCATCTAACTTAGGGTTCTTTGCGGAAGCTACTTTCAACTATATTTTTAATGATGGTTATGCAAAAGGTTATGTGCCACTTCGCGTAGGAGCAAATTATAATTTTTGATTAAATAAATATAACATTTAAATAATTTATTTCACAAAAATAAATCTTATATAATTTTATAATAATTTAAGAAAGTCAAATTTTATATAAGTTAATTACACAAAGAAAAATAATTATTTGGAAAATAAGTAATTATTTGAAGAAGTTTTTTATTTGATTTTATGTACCTACTTTGAATATCCTTAATACACAGTTTTAAAATTTTTTCAACATTTTATAAATTTGTAATATTTCTTTAATAATCTCTTACCCAAGAGTCGTATAGAATTGGAAATATGTTATAATAAGAATTACTTTTATTACGAGTAAAATTTATTTTATTTTTTTACACAAGTTTTCCCCAAAAATATAAATAGGATTTTAATTATTTATTTTCTTTATTATCTTTGATTGAAAAAAAAGAAAGAATTGAAGAAAATAATTTTTTTACTTTTATTTATTTTTGTATCATATTCTTATTCTAACGATTACTCGCATCTTCCTGAGTTTCGGATATCAAAGCTGCTTCAGAGATTAATTCCAACGAGAATTTTTGATGATGTTAATAATAAATATACTACTATCAGTAATATTGCTATGACTATTACTAATTATGGAACGATAGGTAAAGGGTATTGTGGTAGTCAGCCGTCCTGTCAGTATCCCAAAAACTCCGGCATTGAACATCTATGGCTTGGTGGTTTATGGTTTGGTGGAATTAAAAATGGTGTTCTTAGTGTAACAACAGGTGCAATTGATGTTTCTAATCCGTTAAAGCAAGAAGGTTTTGAATTTTTTAATGCTCCTGGTGCTGGTATCCTTGAACGATCTTCACTTATTACTTCACCTTATTATAGACCTGATGCAATCTCTCATCAGGATTTCGTGTGTGAATTCTTTGATACTATTACAACAGGCGTGCAATATCACACACCACTTGGAATAAAAGTTATTCTTGAAAGTTATACTTACGACCTGAACTTTGCAAATTTTTTTGTTATTCTTAATTACAAAATTGTTAATATTGGTTACAACGGAAATTATTCTAATATTGATAGTATCTATGTTGGACTCTGGAAAGACTGCGTTGTAAGGAATATTAATATTACTCCTGGATGTAATGTTGGTACTTCTTTCTTTTCAAAAGGTGCTAATGGATATAAAGATTCGCTTAGATTGGAATATACTTATGACCATAGTGGTGATGTGGGATTTACTGATAGTTACGCTGCTGTAAAACTCCTTGGTGTTTCACCAAAACCGGTAAACGATACAGTAAAATCTTTTTATACGATTTGGCAATTTAAGAATACAACCGATCCATTTTATTTTTCCCCACAGACTGATGAAGCTCGTTACACAAAATTAAAAGGGTATTTAACTTTAAATCCACCAACAAGAATTGACACCACGAGAATAAATTATTTAAGGCTGAATCCTGGAAACAGGGTCACTTTACTTTCTTATGGACCTTTTAAAAAAGAAGACGGGACTCCACTTTCATTAAGATATTCTCTTGATACACTGAATATTGTTTTTGCAGTTATAGCAGCTAAAAAATATGGCACCGACCCGCCAAGTTTTGATACAGAACTTCAGAAAAAAAATCTTTATAACAATGCCGCTTGGGCACAACGAGCTTATGACAATGGATATAAATTGCCATCTCCACCTGATATACCAATTACAAAAGCCGTTATCGAAAGCAGGAAAGTAACTCTCTGGTGGTCTAATAATGCTGAAAACTCTGTAGACCCAATTTCAGGTAAAAAAGATTTTGAAGGTTATAGAGTTTATAGAACCAATCCTGGCAATGATATTATTTTAAATCAGGACTTAATCGGGCAGTTAAAACTTATGGGCGATTTTGATAGTTGCTGTAATGGTTATGGAAACAACACAGGGTTTAAGTTTATAAAACAAAATACCCCCATGATTTTTGAAGGGGATACAAATAAATACTGGTATAAGTTTGAATTCCCAAATCAGTTAAATGGTTTTCAGTATGTCTATACAGTAACAGCTTATGATAAAGGTGACCCGACGCAATCTCTTGAATCACTTGAAAGCAGTTTACTTGCAAATACAAAAAGGATTATTGTCGGAACTCCCCCGCAGGATAACGACTGGGCAGAAGTAGGGGTATATCCAAATCCTTACTACGGTAGTGCATACTGGGATGGCTCAGGTACTCGCTCTGAAGTCCTGCGAAAAATTTATTTCTACAATTTACCATCAAAGTGTGAAATATCTATCTGGACTCTTGCTGGAGACTTAGTTGATAGATTTATTCACGACGCTGCTACTTATAATGGTACTGATATTGAGTGGTTTAGAACTTATGGTGATGGTACACAAAAATTCTCCGGAGGTGAACATGCTTGGGATTTAATTTCTAAAAATGACCAGGCAATTGCAACCGGTTTATATTTCTTTACAGTAAAAGATTTAAATTCCGGTGTAGTTAAAAAAGGAAAATTTTTAATTATTAAATAATTTAAATATGAAAAAATTTAAACTAATTCCGCTTTTAATAATTGCAGGAATATTCCTGTACGCCGCATTTTTTCAGATTCAATTATGGAATCCAAGGACTATAATGGAAATACAGTTTAAAGAATACGACTCATTACTTTACGGAAAAGATAAATCAAATTTACTGGGTGATACTGTTGAAATCACCGGTAGAGTTGTTGCTCCACCGCAGGTAAATACACCCTGGGGAATCAGGAGTCTATTAAGAGGGACAAATAGCTGGACCTGTTATATTCAGGATACTACCAATGCGTTATGGGGAGGAATAGTCGTTAGACAAGCAACAAGATATACAAATACTTTTATTCAAAATGTTGATACAGGAAATATTATTAAAATTAGAGGAAAAGTTCAGGAATTCTGGGCAACTAATCCGACTGGTACTTCAGGCTGGTTAACACAGATAGAATTAGATACAACTTCAGGTCCAATAACAATATTATCACTCGGTGGTTCGAGACCTGTGCCCAAGTATGTTCATATTTCCGAGTTTGCAATAGGAGATTATCCAAACAATGGTAGTATTAATTATGTGGAAGGGGAAAAGTATGAGGGAATGTATGTTGAATTCAGAAATGTTGAAACCTCTACCGGTATTGGTAATAGACAGCCATTTAGTATAGTTGATTCTGCTGGAAATAGATTATACATAAGAGATTTTTCGAATTTCTACTCTACTTCTCCAAGCCCATCATCTGATACTCTATATAAATTGTGGAACTGGTCAGTGCCAACACCCGGGACCCAGGTAAATTATATTAGAGGAGTAATTATTAATGCAAACAATGAAGGAGCCTTTGGTAATCAGTTGCCATATGTACTTGTTCCAATATATCCTAACGACATAAGTTTAGGACAATCAGCACCACAACTTTCTAATCCGTCGAAGCAACCCGGTGTGCCAACGCCATCTGATAGCGTTACAGTAAATGTAACTGTAACAAGTGTTACTCCAATTACGAATGTAAGTTTGTATTGGAGAACAAATGGTGGAGCATTCAGCCAAAAGAATTTTGTTAATACTGCTGGGAATATTTACACAACAAAGATTCCGCCATATCCATTAAATACTCTCGTTGAATATTTCATAAAAGCAACTAATCAAGCAGGTTTAACGAGATTATTACCGGCTGATACTCTAAAATCAAAACTCTTTTATGTCGTTAAAGCAAGCGATTCTCTTTCTATTCAAGAAGTACAGTTTTGTCCAAATAATGGAGGTAGGTCTGGTTATGAAGGTGCTTTTGTAAGAGGTATTACAGGTATTGTGACTGCTGATACAAACGATTTTGGATATTTCTATTTTGTTAGTCCTGGTGGGACTCAATCATCTCCACCAAAAGTATTTATTCAAAATGGAACTGGTCCTTATAGCGGTATCTGGATTTCAGGAGCAACGGGACATCTTGTCAGAGGTCAACTTGTTAGAGTAAGAGGAGTTGTGGAAGAAAATTATTCTGTTACGAGAATTAATGTCTCAACAGAAAGTGATGTAACAATATTATCAAGTGGGAATCCATTACCGGATCCTGAAATATTACCTACATCTACAATAGCAAACAGCAAATTAGATGGAGATACGACTATTGAGAAGTGGGAAAGTGTTTTTATTAAGTTTAATAATCCTGTAACTATAAGTTGTATTAACGCAGGAATTGGATTAATTTGCACAACAAACGAACCTCTTCCAGATACAACATTTAGACGGAATTATGGTGAAATACTTGTGTATGATAATTCTCTGGTACCAGCAAGAATAGAGTTACAGGATGGTAATCATACATTCACAAACAACTGGGACGGAGATACAGTTGGTAAAACTTTACTAACGAAAAATGATATAATATCTTTTGTACAGGGTGTTCTTTATTTTTCATATTCTAATTATAAATTACTTCCAAGGGTAAATTCAGATTTTGGGAATGTTACTCCAATTGGTATAAAGAATGCAAACATAACCGTAAACAATTATGAATTAAAGCAGAACTTCCCGAATCCATTCAATCCATTTACGAAAATCACTTTTTCAATTCCGGTAAATTCTTCAGTTACTTTAAAGATTTATGACATACTTGGCAGGGAAGTGCGAACTTTAATAAATCAGGAATTGAAAAGCGGTAGTTACATAATAGATTTCAACGCTTCGGATTTATCAAGTGGAATTTACTTCTATAGAATATATGCAACCGGAAATGATGGTTCATCATTTACAGATGTGAAGAAAATGATTTTAATTAAATAAAAAACTTTATAATGATTATATCATAATATGAAATTTTATTTGAAAATTTTTCTGCTGGTTTATTTTATTATATTTTTCTTATCCTGTGAAAACCCGGTCAAGCAAGAAGTTGAACATTTACCTCCTGATACTCATCTTTCAATTTTCGCTATGCCCGGTGATACTCTCGCACCCGGTACTACAGTAAAGAAGATTTACTGGTGGGGCGATAGTCCAAACGGATTTGTTGTAGGATTTCGTATTTCATTTGATTCTCTTAACTGGGGCTATACAACAAAAACCGACAGTACATTTGTGTTTGTGATTTCTGGGCAGGATAGTGCTTTTAGAATTTGGGTTGCTGCTGTGGATAATAAAGGTGTAGTTGATCCAACCCCAGCAACTAATTTATATCCTGTTGTAAACTCTCCGCCTTCTATGGTTTTTGATGCTGGGACCGAATTACCGGATACAATTTTCCCAATAGCAACTCTTAAATGGACGGGAACGGACCCTGATGGAGATAATACAATAAAAAATTATTTCTGGTCTATTAATGATACAAATCATTTTAGACCCATTGCCGGGAATTTGAATATTATGACTTTAACAAAAGATAGTGGCTTAATAAGTGGAAATTATTGTGTGTATATGAAAGCTATGGATATAGCAGGAACATTCAGTCCAATTGTAAGAATGCCTGCTGATTCTACAAAATTCTTTTTTGTAAAAAGCGTTACAGCTCGGGTATTATTGATAAAGGATATGCCGCTTAATGAAATGGGTTCAGCAAATAGTTTTTTTGCTAATGCGCTTGATACTGTAAAGTTTGATGTACTTGATATTAAATCCAATGGTGGTAAGTTAATACCTAAAATCATCAACCCGATGTTTGTTGAAACGCTGAAATTATTTAAAGTTGTAATATGGAGTGGTAATCGTGGCGGACAGGTGACAAGTAATGACCCGAATTTTACTCTTGCTCAAAGTTCGTTACCTTATTACCTTGCTGCAAATGGAAAAGTATTCTGGACTTCAGGGATACCGGATAACTATTCAGGGCAAGGAGTTCTTTTCAATTTTGCTCCTGTTGACAGTATAAAATCATCATGTTATATACAATTTAATTTTCCGGGAGATACACTTAAATCTACTTATTCGGGATATCCGGATTTATACGCAAGTTCTTTTATAGCAGTAACAAGAGGAATTTATTTCCCGAATACTGCCAAACTTGTTTACAAATTGCTTTACAACCCAAATAGACCCTATTGCCTTGATGATTCTTATATAGCAATAAAAGACGCTGATGAGAATCCTAAAATTTTTCTTATGGTTATGCCAATATATTATTTAAATTATAATCAAAATATCTCAAAAGCATTTTTCGTAAAACTATTTCAGGATTTTGGCTTGTTGCCGCAATAAAAATTTGAGTATGAAAAGAGTTATTCTTCTTTTATTATTATTATCATCGGTTGTTATTGCTCAAAATAAAGGTGGAGTTCTTTATGGTATAGTTACTGATTCTAATAAACAGCCACTTGAGGGTGTAGCAATAAAAATTAAGGGTTCTTATGCGGGAGCAATAACTGATTTTGATGGTAAATACAGAGTTGAAGGAATTTCTCCTGGTATTTATACAGTTCAGGTTTCCAGTATTGGATTTAGAACTCTTGAGTATACGAACATTAAAATAGAAGAGGGTGGTTCGAGAGAATTAAATGTTATGTTAAGTGAAACTTCTTATACTCTCGAACAGGAGATTGTAATTATAGGAGAAAGACCGCTGATGGATATTGAAGAGACAGCAAGTAAACATATAATAAGCAGTGAAGATATTCAAAAATCTGTTGTAAATGATATTAAAGATATTGTTACTCAACAGGCAGGAATAGTTGAGAGTGATAATGAAATTCATATTCGTGGTGGTAGAAATTATGAGAATTCTTATTTGCTTGATGGTGTGTCAGTTCAGGATCCTCTTTCAGGTACAAGTTTAGGATTACAGGTTTCAGCTAATTCACTTGAAGAAGTTGAGGTTATTACTGGTGGGTATAACGCCGAATACGGGCAGGCAACAAGTGGTGTAGTAAGTGTTAAGACCAAAGAAGGAAAATACAACAAATACAATTTATATATTTCATATCAAAAAGATAATTTTGGTATTGGAAAAAACTCCGGTACAAGTTTTAATACAGACATAGTTGAGGTTAATTTAGGTGGACCTGAACCAATCTCTAAATACTTATTTGATAAGCTTGGGATTAAACCATTAGGAGAGATTACATTTTTCGGAAGTTTTTATATGGGTATTTCAGACGGATTTTATGCAAATAAAACAGGATATAAAGCAAAAAGATTATTTTCCACCACTTTTCACGGTACAAGATTTACCCCAAGACAGGATAATAACTGGTATTGGCTTGGAAAAGTTACCTGGAAATTTACTCCACAGATGAAATTGAGTTATACTTATACACAGTCCGTATCTATTAATCAGAATTCAAGCTCTCTACAAACAAATCTTGAGTATGTAGAACCATCACCAGGCTATCAATATGAATTCCAAGAGATTCTTGACAATGCCAATACATATACATCTTTAACAAATGTGAATACTCTTACCTGGACTCATACATTAAGCAGTTCGGCATTTTATGAGATAAAATTAAATCGCTTCTTTACAAATTTAAGAGTTGATGCAAATGGAAAAAACTGGGATCAATATCAGGAACCCCTTGATATTATAAAACCTCCTTTTGTTTATTATTATATAGATTCACTAAGGACCGGAATTATTCCTGGTGATGGTTTTTATGATGTAGGGAATCCTTTTACCTGGCATGACCACTATGTAGAAGAATATTCTATTAAGTCTGACTTTACTAACAATTTTTCCCCGACAAGTAAACTGAAAGCCGGTATTGAAATGAATTTTCAGGAAATGCAACTGATAGATATATATCAACCTTGGATTAAACCTCTGGGTTTGAATAATGATGTTTATAAAGTATATCCTGCTTTTGGTGCTGCTTATATTCAACATTCATATCAAATCAAAGGAATGATTTTAAATTATGGCTTGAGGTTTGACTATTGGTTTCCAGGGAAATTTGTTGATGACGCAATCAATAATATAGAACAAACTGCTTTACCGCAGGAACTCCGACAGAAATATCTTGATGATACTTATAGTTTATTTGGAAGAAGATGGAAAGGTAGAATATCGCCTCGTATTGGAATATCACATCCAATTACAGATAATCAGACTTTGTTTTTTTCCTATGGGCATTTTTCCAAAAGACCAAAGCCACAGTTTGTATATGCAAAACTTAACCCCCAGAGTGCAAAGTCTACTTTTCAGAAATTTGGTAACCCTACTTTAAATCCAGAAACTACCGTTTCTTATGAACTTGGAATTAGAAATCAATTTACCAATGATGATGTCCTGACAATAACGGCATACTATAAAAATATTTATGATTATGTTTCCACAAGAAGTATTATTATAAATAGTGGAAGGTATATTGGAAAGAATTACATAAGCTATTTTAATATGGACTATGCACGCTCAAGAGGGATTGAAATTGAATATAAGAAGCGTATTGGTAACTGGTTTAGTGGAAAATTTAATTTTACTTACTCTGTTGCTACTGGTAAGAGCTCTACATCTGACCAGGGATTTCTTGTGGTTACAAGAGGTGCACAGGAAATTGTTTCAGAAACTTTTTTAAGCTGGGATAGACCTTTACAGATAAGTGCAAATTTATTTTTCAGATTAGAAAAAGGAAAAGGTATTTTTGGTTTTGGAAAAGATATATTAGACGATATTAATATTAAAACAAGAATATTTTTCCAATCTGGCAAAAGATATACAGAATATGTCTATACCGGAACTCTTGAAAATGGTCGACCTGAATATACACCTGATTATAATAATATCAATGGAAAAGTTGGTGATAACTGGTTTTATGTAGATTTAAATATTGATAAGTATATTCAGATATTTTCAATAGATTGTATTTTATCTTTAACAGTTAAAAATTTGTTTGATAATAAAAATTCAACAATACTAAATCCAGTTACAGGTAGAGCATATGAATATGGAGATCCAACCCCGAATTACTGGAATGATCCATTATTTCCTGATTTGCAGGCACCACTTGACCCGTTTCCATATAACCCTGCAAGATATTTAGCACCAAGGCAAATTTTATTTGGAATTTCCTTTAAAATATAATTTATGAAAAAAGTTTTATTCATATTAATAATTTTTGTTTCAACTTCATTTGCTCAGTTGATACCAAATCTTGGCGGTCAAAAGACCGGTACTTCTTCTTTACAGTTTTTGAAAATTGGTCAGGGAGCAAGGGCAGCAGGTATGGCTGAAACTTTTGTCTCTATTGTTGATGATATTTCTGCATTGTATTATAATCCCGCTGGACTTATGCTTTTTAAAGAAGATGGTATTATTGTTAATCATACTGAATGGTTTGTAGATACACGAATGGAATTCTTTGGCGGAGTTTATCATTTTGGTGGTAATAATGCACTTGGAATAAGCGTAACGGCTTTAACTACGCCGGATATGAAAGTTACAACTGAGTTTCAACCTTTTGGGACTGGTGATTACTTTAAATACTCAGATATTGCACTTGGTTTAAGTTATGCAAGACAAATGACTGACCAATTTTCTTTTGGTGCTACTGTGAAATATGTTGAAGAGACACTTGCTGATTTAAAAATGAGAACTGTAGTTGCAGATTTAGGAACATATTACAGGACGGGTTTAGGTACTACAAGGTTTTCAGTTGTTATTTCGAATTTTGGCGCACAGGTCTCACCTACAGGAACAGTTGAGTTAATTAGTGGAAAGCAGGTGAGTTCATTCCAGAAATTTCCTCCACCAACTTTATTCAAAATAGGTTTTGCATTTGAGCCATTATTAACTGAAACTAATAGAATAACAACAAGTATTCAATTAAACAGCCCGAATGATAATGCGGAAAATTTTTCTATAGGTGGGGAATATTCTTATAAAGAAATGTTTTTTGTAAGAGGTGGTTATAAATTTAATGTAGATTCAGAAAATTTCTCTGCAGGAGTAGGAGTGAAAGTACCTGTTTCATTTGCTAAAATGAATTTTGATTATGCGATTTCTAATTATAGAACTCTTGGCTTAGCACATAGAATATCAATAAATTTATTATTACCTAAAAAATAAACTATGAAAAATAATTTTTTGAAGCAGATTTTTATTTTATTGATAGTATTTTTATTTTCTTTTGTAGGTTGTGATGATAAACTTGATTTGTCTCTATTTCCGATTTCAAATAATCAAACGATTAATATTAGCGATACCGTTTATGTACAGCAATATCCTGTATGGACACAATTTAATGCTCCAGAAGATGTACTGGTAGGATGGGAACCTCTTATTTATGTAGCAGATACAAAAAACAATAGGATAGTTCAGCTTGACCTTGCAGGAGGAGAAATTGGTTCTCTTGATATATCCGGAATAAATGTAAATTATCCAAGAAGAATAGCCCAGGATTATAATTTTGATTTACTTGTATTATGTGATTCTGCAATCAGTTCGCTTGATACTGTTACAGTTTTATACAGAATTAAACTTGTGGAAGTAGGTGGTATTATTACAAACGCAAAAAAGAAAAGAATTATGTCAAGCCTTGATGGTACAGTGTTATCAAGCAACAAGAGAAAGTTTACGGGTATTTCTGTGTTCCCTGATAATTCATATATTTTAACAAGGGTTGGTCCAGATAACTCTGGTATAGACCCTGATAATGCTCTTTTAAGAATATGGGGAAAAGATACAATTCAAAATGTATATGTTTATACTGGGTTTCAAACTACGGGTGGTGGAATATATTCAATTGAAAAGACTTCATCTGTTAAAGTTGTTAGAAACAGTCAAACAGATTTTATTATAACAAGAAATACTTCTGAATATGGTTTTAAAGTAGAATGGTTTATATTTGATGATGTAAATGGAACTTATGAGCCGAAATTTTTACCCGGTAGTGATATAGATATAATAAAGAAACAATTTGGTGCTCCTATGTCTGTTGCTATGGATAATTATATGAATGTCTTTATCGTTGATGCTGCTAAAGATTCATTATATAAATATTCTTCTAATGGTAAATTACAAAACGGTTCGTTTGGTGGTAGAGGCTCAGGAGAAAATCAATTAAATTCTCCAAAGGGTGTTGCATTCTTTAATAAAGTATTATATATAGCAGATACAGGAAACAATCGTATAGTACGATTTAAATTATCAACTGATATAAACTAAATGGCTAAGATAGTTAAGATAATCAAATATAAAGAAAATCATTATTACAGCATACTCCTTATTATTTCTTTTGCAGCTTTTTTAAGTGTTTTTACTTCTTTTAAAATTACTGGTGATGATGATGTATTCTGGCACCTGGCTACTGGTAGATACATAACAGAAACTAAACATGTTCCATCTACAGATGTTTTCGGATATATGACTGAAAATGATCAGTGGATGCCTTTTGAGTGGGGATGGGATGTTCTTACTTATCTTATTTATCAGATTTCAGGGATAACAGGTCTTTCACTTTTCAGGACATTTATGTTCCTTTTGATTTTTGGTTTATATCTCTTTTTGTTGAGAAAATTCAATGTTAGTTATGTTGTTAGTTTCGTATATCTTTTTCTTCTGGCTTTTGCTATTATGGATAGGCTTACCCCCAGACCGCACATAATGTCTTACTTGTTCTTTATTCTTCTCATTATTATAATTTGTGAGTTTAGATATTTCGATAGGGGAAATTATAAAAAATTATTTTATATACCATTGATTTTTATTATATGGGCTAATATGCATATGGGTATAATTGCGGGATTGTTCCTACTTGCGATTTATGTTTTTTCTGAAATATTAAATTTCTTTTACCCTAAAGTTTTCAGAAAATCAGAAATACAACCTTTAGAAAAAAAACAATTAATTTATTTAATTGGAGTATCTTTATTAGCGGTGATTGTAATGTTTGTAAACCCAAATTTCTATCAAACTTACATTTACGCATATGAACATACAAAAATGAAATTACTGGAAACCGTTAATGAATGGTTTTCGCCTTTTCACCCTAATTACTCTGGTAGTTTACCAATTGTGTTATACAAAATATTTCTGTTTACAGGATTTTTTATTATTGTATACTCATTTATTAAAAGAGATATATTTCCAGCATTGCTTTATATTGGTTTTGCTTTATATTCTATTAGAGCGATGAGATTTGTTGTCGATTACGATTTAATTTTGTTTGTGTTTATTGTTGTATCACATAATTATTTCTTTGAATTGTCAAAAAATATTAATTTAAAGAATTATTTATTTAGAGGTCCGGTACCAAAAATTTTACTTTCTGCATTTTTTATCTTTTTAATTTTCCCAATTTCTACCAATAAATTTTATCTTGAATTTTTAAAATATTACAGGGTAACTGGAATTGGAATTAATTCTGATTTTATCCCTGTTCAGATGTTTGATTTTATGAAGAAGAATAACGTTCCGGAGATAGGGAGTAGAATATTTAATCATTTTGGTACTGGAGGATATTTCGTTTGGAATTTCCCCGATAAAAAGAATTTTATTGATAGCAGAAATCTCAATGATTCAATATTTAATAAATATAAAGAAATAATTTCAAAGAAGCCGGGTTTTGAAAAGAAACTCACTGAATATGGAATTGATTACGCGATTTATTTAGCTCCTGATTTAGTTCGCCAGCCGGAAGAAATGCAGACCACTGTTATTTCCTACTTTTGCAGAAGCCCTGAATGGAAATTGATTTTCTGGGATGATAAATCTTTCCTATGGGTTAAGGATTTACCAAAGTTTGCTGATTTAATTTCAAAATATGAATACAAATACCTTACACCTTATAATTATATGTATAATAGAGAACAAATTGAGAAAGGTATTAGAGAAGATAGAGAAACAGTAGAAAAAGAATATAATAGGAAAATATCCGAAGAACCCGATGGTATCGTTATAAATTCTATAAAAGTTATATACAATAATAAAATAATAATCAAATAATGCGAAAACATTTATTTTTTTTAATTTTCACCTGTTTATTGATTGGGAAATTATATTCTCAAGTAGTTCCAATTTCATCGGTTAGAATGAATGATGCAAATGGTATCCCTTTATTGTTAAATCAAACAAGAACTGTTACAGGGATTGTTACTGCTAAATTTGGTTATATGCAAAGCTTCCTGCAGGATAATACTGCAGGTATATGCGCCTATGATTCAAACTTTACCTCTTCTGTTGAGATAGGAGATAGTGTTATCGTAACAGGTGTAATTGTTCATTTTAATGGCTTAACGGAGTTCACTCCGGTAACAAATTTTTCTATTGTTGCCTCTGGAAAAACAGTTAATCCTGTAGTAATTAATTTACAACAATTTACTAATCAGCAATGGAATGGACTTGAGCAGTATGAAAGCGTATTGATAAGAATAAACGGTGTAACGATAACTGGGACTGGAAATTTTCAGGGCAATACAAATTATACTGTTACTGATGCCACAGGAACCTATCCGAATACACTTAGAATCAGTACATATACAAATATTGTTGGAACCTTAATACCTCAAACTCCAGTTGATATAATAGCTATTGGTAGTCAATATAAAACATCACCACCATATAGTAGTGGATATCAGTTTTTACCACGGAGTACTGCGGATTTTTTGAGTCCTGGACCTGGAATAAATTCTGTTCCATTAGAATCAAACATTACTCAAAATTCAGTAACCATTAGCTGGACAACGAGTTCACCTGGTGACTCAAAAATAAAGTATTTTGTTTCTGATTCTCTTTATCAACCTGTCGTTTATACAGATTCAGTATATAATCCTGCTTTAGTTACTAATCATTCTCTCACATTAACTAATTTAAAACCTGGTACAATATATTATGCTTCCGTATCTTCAACTAATGCAAATGGCACAAGTGTATATGCTCCCAAATATTTTGCTACTTCTTCTCATAGTTCTTCAACGGGAAAAAGGGAATTGTATTTTAATTTTTCTGTAGACACGTCAATTGCATATCCTAACAATAAAGCAAGTGGAAATGTGGATTTCAAGAATCGTCTGATACAAAGGATTGATTCTGCTCAGCATTCGATAGATATTGCGTTGTATTCTTTTGATAACATAACTTTAATCAGGGATAAAATATTGAACGCATTTGCTCGTGGTGTGAAGATAAGAATTGTCTATGATTATAGAGATGGTGTTGTTCAGCCTCTAATGCAGGATTTAATTAATGCTGGAATTCCGGTGCAGATTAGACCCCAGAATACAAGCGGATATATTATGCACAACAAATTTTTTATTTTTGATTCTCGAGATACAACTTCATATTCAGATGATTGGATTTGGTTTGGTTCAGCAAATGTTACTAATCAACAATTTTATAACGATTGTCAAAATGTACTTTTAATACAGGATGAGACACTATGTAAAATTTATACACGAGAATTTGAAGAAATGTGGGGGTCACACAATAATGTTAATAATCCTGCACTTGCAAAATTCGGTTCACAAAAACTTGACAACACACCACACATTTTAAATATAAATGGTAAAAGGTATGAATGTTACTTTTCACCAAGTGATAATGTATCAACTGTAATTGAAAATTTAATTTTAAATGAAACAAATAAATCAATAAACTTCTGCATATTTTCATTTACACGATTTCAGATTGCAAATCGTATGAAAACCAAATATAACCCACCAAATGTTATGGTAAGAGGTGTTTTCGATTATGAAAATAATTACAACAATAATCTTTATCTTGAAATGAAAGGGATTGGGGGCACATATCCCTGGAATCCACCAGCAAGAGTCTATCTGGAAAATTATTCAGGACTATTACATCATAAATACATAATTATAGATCCGGAAATGGCTTCAAGCTCACCACTTGTGATAACAGGTTCCTATAATTTTACAAACAATGCGACTTTTGGCAATGATGAGAATATTTTTATTATATATGATTCTCTAATTTCAAATCAGTATTTTCAGGAGTTTGCTAAAAGGATTTCTGATGCAGGTGGTTCTATTGGAATACAAAATATAAGTTCCTATATACCAAAAAATTATAATCTTGAGCAAAACTATCCAAATCCTTTTAACAGCAGTACTGTAATAAAATTTGATTTGCCAAAATCTTCATATACTTCTTTGAAGCTTTATGACATTTCAGGGAGATTGATAAAGAATCTTTTTTCAGAATTTTTAGAGGCAGGTTCTTACAAGTATAATTTTAATGCTGAAAACATATCCTCAGGAATTTATATTTATGAACTTTCAACAAGTGAAGTAGTCACAGCTAAAAAAATGATTTTAATTAAGTAGTTTTTTACATATTTATTTTTAAATTTTTAGTTTATTTTATTAAAAAAATTTTCTCTTTATGGCAAATGTCCTTATAGTAGATGATGAAGCTTCCACTATATTTACCCTAAAAAAAATTCTTGAAAAAGGAAATCACTCTGTAACTGCAGTATTTGATGCAACAAGTGCAATCGAAAGAGTAAAGCAATTTAAATATGATGTTCTTGTAACTGATTTCAGTATGCCCGATATGAATGGTATTGAATTGACGGAAAAAGTATTACAGTTAGAACCCGATATGATAGTAATTCTTGTTACTGCTTTTGATTCGATTAAAAATGTTGTGGAAGCAATGAGAAAAGGGGCTTATGATTATATGTCTAAACCTATAAATAGTGATGAACTATTGCTCTCAATATCAAGGGGATTAGAAAAAGTAAACTTATTAAACGAGAATCTACTTCTTAAGCAGGAATTAGAAAAAAAGAAAGAAAGTGTAGAATATGATACATCAAGTGAGCAGGTAAAAGCAATAGTTCAGGAGGCGCGTAAAATTGCAGAAACAGATTCTTCAGTTTTAATTACAGGAGCAAATGGAACAGGTAAAGAAGTACTTGCAAAGTTTATTCATAATAATAGTCAAAGACGGGATAAGCAATTCGTTATTTTAAACTGTGCTGCAATTCCATCTTTATTATTAGAATCTGAACTTTTTGGACATGTGAAAGGAGCATTCACAGGTGCTGTAAAAGACCATAAAGGCTATTTTGAAATTGCAAATAATGGAACAATTTTTCTTGACGAAATAGGGGAGTTGGACCCTATGTTGCAAATAAAATTACTTAGAGTAATACAGGAGAAAGAATTTTCAAGAGTAGGCGATACAAAGATTCTAAAAACAAATGTCAGAATAATTTCAGCAACAAATATTGATTTAAAACAAGCAATTGCGCAGGGAAAATTCAGGGAAGATTTATATTACAGGTTAAATGTTTTTGAATTTCATTTACCTTCACTTGTGGATAGACCTGAGGATATTCTTTATTATTTTGAAAAGTTTGTAAAACAATTTGCGGAGTTACACAAAAAAGGTGATTTAAAGATAGATTCAGATGTAAAAATAGCACTTCAGAAATATCATTGGCCCGGGAATATAAGAGAATTAAAAAATGTCGCAGAACGGGTTACTGTTTTAGCAGATCGCGGTGTTATCACTACTGATTTACTACCAAAAAGCGTCTTGAGTAGTTCAGATGATAATATAAGTAATATAAATGATTATAATGAATGTAAGCAAAAAATGTTAAGAGAGTTTGAAATAGAATTTATTACAAAGCATTTGAAAATACATAACGGAAATGTTGCTGCAACAGCAAAAGCAATTAATTTTCATCCAGTAAGTTTAAGACAAAAGATAGCAAAACTGGGCATTAATCCACATAAATATAAATTAAATAATTAAAAAATCATTATGGTTTATGATAAAGACAATTTATTGAATTACGAAATTATTCAGAATTTGAGAGAACTTGATACTGAAGAGAGTAATTTTTTATCAGAATTGATTGATATTTACTTATCAGAATCTAATAAATTGATGGATAAAATAATGAAAGGCATATCCACAAATGACAAAGATCTGGTTGCGAATAATTCTCATACATTGAAAGGGTCAAGCTCTAATATTGGTGCAATGGAACTTTCCCGATTATGTGCTGAGATTGAAAAGAAAGCCAGAAAGGGCGACTTAGAAGGGGTGAAATTGTTGTTTCCCGAGATGAAAGAGTGTTATGAACTCACGAATGAAAAAATAAAATCTTTGCAATAAATTAATTAAATGAATTTTAGAAAAAGAACACATAACTGCGGAGAACTCAATACTTCCGCTATTGGAAAAGTAGTAACTCTAAATGGATGGGTTGCAAGAATCAGAGATTTAGGAGGACTGTATTTTATAGACCTGAGAGACCGGTATGGGATAACTCAGCTAAAAATAAGTCCTGATAAAAAAAACATTTATGAAACTGCCTTAAAGCTCAGGAATGAATTTGTTATTTCAGCAACGGGAAAAGTGATAAAAAGGGAAAGTATAAATCCAAATATTCCAACGGGCGAAATAGAAATTAATGTAGATGAACTTGAGATATTAAATGAATCAGAAGTTTTACCTTTCAATATCGAAGAAGATGTAAAAGCATCAGAGGAATTAAGACTTAAATACAGATATCTCGATCTGCGTAGAAGAGTTATGACAAGAAATATGTTAATTAGGAATGAAGTTTATTTTATTGTTCATGATTATTATAAGAGACACAATTTTGTTGAAGTTGAGACTCCAATATTGATGAAATCAACACCAGAAGGAGCCCGTGACTATCTTGTTCCCTCAAGAATACATCATGGGAAATTTTATGCATTGCCACAATCTCCTCAAACCTATAAGCAGATTCTAATGGTTGCTGGTTTAGACAGATATGTCCAAATATGTAAGTGTTTTAGAGATGAAGATTTAAGGGCTGATAGACAACCTGAATTTACGCAAATTGATGTTGAAATGAGTTTCGTTACTCAAGAGGATGTTTTCAATATTTCAGAAGGACTTTTTAAAGAAATATGGAGAAAAATTTTAAGTATTGATATAAAGGTTCCATTTAAAAGATTTACTTACGATGATGTAATTAATACTTTTGGTTCTGATAAACCAGACTTAAGAATAAAAAATGATTTAACTATAAAAGATTTAACAAATATTTTTAAAGATAGTAATTTTAATGTTTTCAAAAGTGCAGTTGAAACAGGTGGGGTCATAGCAGGGATAAGATTAAAAAGTACTGCTGAGAAGAAAATAGAAATTACAAGAAAAATTATTGATGGATATACTGAATTCATCAAGAAGACCGGATTAGGTGGCTTGGTTTATTTTAAAATTGATGACTCAAAAGTAGTAAATTCTCCTATTATAAAGTATCTCAATGAAGAAGAAATAACATCAGCTATGAATCTATTTGGTGCTGAAGCAGGTGATACAATATTTATTGTGACAGGAGAAAGAAATAAAGTTTTATTGTCTCTTGGGCATTTAAGAAATAAAATAGCTGAAGACTATAAACTCATTGATGAATCAGCTTATGAATTCATCTGGATTACAGATTTTCCATTGTTGAAGTATAATGAAGAAGAAAAAAAATTTGAAGGAGAACACCATCCATTTACAAGTCCAAAAGATGAACATTTGCATTTGCTCGACTCCGAAGACAGGAAAACTCTTGAAAGTATAAGAGCAGTTTGCTATGACCTTGTTTTAAACGGGAATGAGATTGGTAGCGGTAGTATGAGAATATATAAACCCGAAATTCAGAAAAAAGTTTTTAAAATTATTGGATTAAGTGAAGAAGAAGCAAATAAAAAATTCGGTTTTCTTACCGAAGCTTTTAAATATGGAGCTCCACCCCACGGGGGAATTGCATTTGGATTTGATAGGATTATTGCAATTTTATGTGGATTGAAATCAATTAAAGATGTAATAGCATTTCCAAAAACTGTGAGTGCTACCTCTTTGATGGATGATTGTCCAAATTTTGTTGACGAAAGGCAATTAAAAGAATTGGGAATAAAAATTGAAAAGAGAAAATAATTTATTTCATTTTTTCTATAGGGAAAAATTAAAATTAAGAAATATATTTTAACCGATTGAATCAGTAGAAAAAAACGACTTTAGAATAAAGCTTTAAATTATTAATTTTATGAATAATTAAAAAAATGATTTATGTTAAAATTTAAGGTTAAGGATTTAGGATTAGCGGAGCAAGGAAGAAAGAAAATTGATTGGGCAGAGTCTCGAATGCCTGTTCTTGCGATGCTAAGAGAAAAGTACAAAAAAACAAAACCCTTTAAGGGATATAAAATTGCTGGTTGCCTACATGTTACAAAAGAAACTGCTGTTTTGGTCAGAACTTTTGTTGATGCAGGCGCAGAGGTTGCCTGGAGCGGTTGCAATCCACTTTCTACACAGGATGATGTTGCGGCTGCTCTTGCTGCTGAGGGTGTATCTATTTTTGCATGGAATGGTATGAATACGAAAGAATTTTATTGGTGTATAGAAAGAACGCTTGATTTCAAACCAAATTTAACTCTTGATGATGGTGCTGATTTGATTTTCACAGTTCACCGAAAATTCAAAAATCTAATACCGGGAATTATAGGAGGTACGGAAGAAACAACTACAGGTGTACACAGATTAAGAAAAATGGCAGAGGGTGGTGCCTTGAAATATCCTGTGTTTGCTGTTAATGATTCAATAACGAAGTGGGATTTTGATAATGTTTATGGAACTGGACAATCAACTATAGATGGAATTTTGAGAGCTACCTCAGTTATGATAGCAGGAAAAAATTTTGTGATTGCTGGTTATGGACATTGCGGTAGTGGAGTAGCAAATAAGGCAAAAGGGCTCGGTGCAAATACTTTTATAACAGAAGTAAAACCTACAGCTGCATTAAAAGCAACTCTTGATGGACATAGTGTTATGAAAATGGATGAAGCTGCAAAAATAGGGGATATATTTGTGACAGCAACGGGTGTTAAAGATGTGATTGTAGGTAGGCATTTTAAAATGATGAAAGAAGGAGCTATTGTATGCAATACCGGGCATTATGATTGCGAAATTAATATTAATGACCTTGAAAAACTTGCAAAGAAAAAAAGACTATTAAGACCTAATTGTGAAGAATATACTCTAAAAAATGGTAAAAAGATTTTCCTTCTTGCTCGTGGTAGGCTTGTAAATTTGTCAGCTGCTGAAGGACATCCTTCTGAGGTTATGGATATGAGTTTTTCAAATCAATTCAGTGCACAGTTAAGATTGGTTGAATATCATAAAAAAGGTAAAAAACTCCCTGTTGATGTTTATACTTTACCAGAAGAGTTAGACCAATATATTGCAGGATTGAAACTAAAAACTATGAATATAAGAATAGATAAACTCACAGCCGAACAAATCAGATACATAAACGACTACTCTGAAGGTACATAATTTGTAATTAAAATCCCCGCATCATTATATTTAACAAAATAACTGATGTAGGGGATTTTTTTAATCCGATTGGAAACAAACTTTTAAGTTTTAACTTTAATTTATAATATTTATAGATATTTCTACCCATATTTCTAAAAAATTTTAATAATTATTTATAAATATAAATTTTTATATATTTATTTTGCTATTTACTTTTTGTTCTTTTTTAAGGATATTCATATAAGTATGCTAGCGTAGCTCAGATGGTAGAGCAGTTGATTCGTAATCAACAGGTCAGGGGTTCAAGTCCCCTCGCTAGCTCAAAAAATATTTAGGGGAAATAAATTAGATTGGTTCTGTATAAAATATAGAAATTAAGATTTTTTAAAAAAAGTTTAATTTTTAATTATAATATCCTTTATCGCTGGAATTGATAAAAGGGAATCAATTTTATCTGATGGAATTACAATCTGAACTTTATATCTATCAAAAATTCTTTTTACTTTTATCCCGAAGTTGCCTGATATTACTGTCTTTATACCTTTCTTTATTAAAAAAAAGGCAGCATCCCTCCCTGAACATATTTCGCTTTCATACCCGGGATTATCTATAAATTCGTATTTTTTATTTTTCTCATCAATAAAGATAAAAAATTTTGATTTTCCAAAACAGTTATCAATTTTTGAATCTAAATTTTTTCCAATTATCGATATAGCTATCATTTTAGTTTTAGATTTTTTTAATGTTTTCTGAATTACAAATTGGGCATAATTTATTGAAATATTCTAATGAAGGGATTGTAAATTTGGAGCCACAAATATCACATTCATACCAACTACCACTTAAAACTGTATTTCCTTCCTGAACCTCAAGAATTCTAATCTCAGTTAATGCGGTTGCAATTTTTTGTCTTGCTTTCTCATAAATTCTTGTAAATGTGGGTCTGGAAATACCCATTATTTTTGCTGCCTGAGCGTGATTAAGGTATTCATAATCTGTTAATCTTAATGCCTGATATTCCTCAGATAATAATGTTACTTTTTCTTTATTGGTAGTGTCAGTGTTGAGAGGAGTAAAAGTAACAGCAGGATGAGGCATATATAGTTTTCTTACTTTTAATGGTCTGACCATAATTTTTAGTGTTTATGTTCTCCACAACTTTTTGATGGGTCATTTTTTAGGTTTCCGTCGAGAAATAATTCTACTGCTTTTGTTGAATCCATTTCATCTGTTAAGATAACATTAATTCCATTTTCTTCTAAATCATTAATCAGAGAAGGTCCAGCGGCTGAGCAAATAAGTGTATCGCAGTCTTTCAATCCTTCAAGTAAGCCGTAATGTTTACCTGAATGCTCCGGAGAATGACCGTGATTGTGATGATGACCACTTCGATGACGGGTGAAGTTATTTACTCGCTTCTCAACATTTTGTATTTTACCATCCACAGTATTAAAAACAATAAACATTTCACATCTTCCAACATGTCCAGTTACGTGAATTCCGTCATCTGATGCAACTGCTATTTTCTTTTCCATAATGATTAATTTAATTATTTAAGTAATGAACAAATGTTCATAACAAAATTATATTATATTTTTTTAAATGTCAATGAAAATTTTAAGGATTTTTATATCTCTGGTATTTCGTAAGAAGGGCAAATAAAAAAGGTTTTTATTAAACTTTATTAAGTGAAATTTATCTTTAATTAAAAATAATTATCACATTTATAAAGAATTATTATTTTAGTGAAAAAGAAATGATTTTTAAATTTAATTATACAAGATAAAGTATCATTCATTATTAATGAATTCTTTTAATATGCTATGTTTTTATTATAAATAAAAAAGGCTTTCATAAAAAATGAAAGCCTTAGATAATTTTAAGAAAAGAGGGGAATCTATTTCTTTAATATTTTATCATATATTGCTTTTTCAGGTAGTTCTTTAGTACAGAAGAACCAATCGTAGCATTTAATATCATCTTTTCCTTCCATTCTTTCTTTGGCTACACCGCAGGAGCCGGGCGGTGGAACAATAACATCGTCTCCAGGACGCCAATCTGCTGGTGTCGCAACGGAAAATTCATCTGCAGTCTGAAGTGCAATTAAAACACGATACAATTCATCAAAATTTCTTCCTAAACTTAAAGGATAATAGATAATTGTTCTTATTATCCCTTTTGGGTCGATAAAGAAAACTGCCCTTACAGCTTTAGTAGAGCTTTCACCTGGTTGAATCATACCATATTTTTTGGCTACATTCATAGTAATATCTTCAATAAGTGGGAACTTTACCTCTACATCTTTCATACCTTTAAATTGAATTTTTTCCTTTATTGTCCGTAACCAGGCAATGTGACTATAAAGTCCGTCAACAGAAAGACCAACGAGTTTGCAATTTGCTTTTGCAAATTTTTCTTCTAATGTAGCAAAAGTCATAAATTCTGATGTACAAACGGGGGTAAAATCAGCAGGATGGCTGAAAAGTATCACCCAGCTACCTTTATAATCATCAGGAAAATGAATTGTTCCCTGAGTTGTTTCTGCTGTGAATTCAGGTGCAGGGTCACCTATTCTTGGCATTGAGATTACATTGTTTTCTTCCATAGTTATATAGATTTAGTTAATAAAAAATTATTGATTTTGTTGAGGTGGTAATGATTGTGAAGAAATGTTTTTACTGTTTTCAATTGATTGCAATGCGAGATAATTATCACCAAATTTTTGCAAATTTTCCGTTTCTGTATCAAAAAGGTCATAATGTCTTTCTTCATCTTCAACAAGAGCTTCAAAAATTTTCTTTGATGCAGAATCTGCATTTTGAGCACATTCATTAGCCCACTTATTATAATTAATAGCACTTTCTGTTTCCATTTCTACAGCGAGTTTTAGCATTTCTTTTGGGTCGTGTATTTTTTTTACTTCACCTGAATGAATCATCTCTACTTCTCCTTTAAGAAAAAGAATTCTTTCTGCTAACCTTTCAGTATGTAACATCTCTTCAATCGCAATTCTTTTAAATAGATTCGCAAGTAACAAATATCCCATATCGCTACAATGAAAATGGAAATACATATATTGATGAACTGCTGTTAGTTCATCAGCGACTGCTTTATTTAGAAGTTCAATACTTTTTTCTTTCATATTTAATTTGTTTTGGTTAATAAAATAAATTTATTTAATTTTTATGTTTTCCTGTAATGTGAACTTTAATACTCTCAATTTTTAAATTTGGTATTTTCTTATTAGAAAAATATTTATATAATATAATATCCAGATTATTATCAAAATAGTCAATCAAAATATCTTTATCGGAGAAATAAATGTGGTGATGGTTCTCTTTTGGAAATTCGTATCTCATTACATCATTATAAGTTTCAACCTTTTTAATAATGTTATTTTTTACTAAAGTATCAAGTACTTTATAAATTGTTCCCTTTGCTATTGATGGGTTATGCTTTTTTACATAATTAGAAATATTATCAGCAGTTGGATGATTCTTTAAATTTAAAATTGCCTTTAAAACAAGTATTCGTTGAGGCGTCACTTTTAAGAAATTGTTTTTTAAAATATATATGATGTCTGTATCTTTCATTAAATAAATGAGAATTATTCTTATTTGAGAATAAATATAAATAAAATAATATTAAAAAGAAATGTAATTATAAATCATAGATCTTAAAAGTAATATCTTCAGGCAAAAATAATAAAATAATGGATTGAAATATTTATTTTAATTTTATATGTTGTTATTAGCAATGGTTGTTAATAGCAATTTATTTGTACAAAATTAAATTTAAATTTTGGATTAAAAATTAAAATTTTATTTTATATTTTAAAAGTATGAAAAAAAATTAATTTTTATTGAAAAGTGAAAAAATTAATTATTATTTCTTTATTAGTTCTCATTGTAATTGTTAATATAGTATTTTTACTTTTGCCAAAAGAGACGGAGGAAAAACCTCTTGCAATATTAACAAAGAAATATTCCAAAAAAGATAGTTCAAGTGTAAAGCATTCTCAATTTTCGTTATTAAAAGGTGAATTTAAGACTCCACAGTCAGTAACAAAAGCTTGCATATCCTGCCATAATGGAAGAGCAGAGGAAGTAATGCAATCAAATCACTGGAACTGGGAAGAACCTGTTTATATTGAAGGAAAAGGTATTGTCTTTCTTGGTAAAAGAAATGCTGTAAATAATTATTGTTTGGGAGCCGAAGGTAACGAACTTGCCTGTGCAAAGTGTCATATTGGTTATGGTATGGAATCCGTTAAAACATTTGATTACAATAATCCTGAAAATATTGATTGCTTAATATGCCATGACAATACTGAGACATACGCAAAAGCTCACGAAAAAGGAGGAGCTCCTGAAGAAACTCTTAACTTTTCTTTTATTGCACAAAATGTTGGTAAACCAAAGCGCTCAAATTGTGGAGTTTGCCATTTCTATGGTGGCGGTGGAAATAATGTTAAGCATGGGGATTTAGAGATGGAGTTATTCCAAACAACAAAGGATGTTGATGTTCATATGGGAACTGATGGGGTTAATATGGAATGTGTTGATTGTCATACTGCTCATAAACATAAAGTAAAAGGAAGATTATATTCAATCGCTGCGACTAATAATAATAGATTATATTGTGAAGATTGTCATTCAGAAGCGCCGCATGAAAAAAATATACTTAACGAACACTGCTTAAAGGTTTCCTGTCAAACCTGTCATATTCCTATTTATGCAAAAGTAAATGCAACAAAAATATTCTGGGATTGGCAGACAGCAGGAAAATTAAAAGACGGAAAACCTTATGAAGAAAAAGATGAAGATGGTAACTTAGTTTATCTCTCCGAAAAAGGTAGTTCTAAGTGGGCAAAGAATTTGAAGCCGGAATATTTATGGTTCAATGGTACTGCTGACCATTATTTAAGAGGTGATGTTATTGAAGATACAACCAAACCAATAATATTAAATAAATACAACGGTTCTTACAAAGATTTAGATGCAAAGATATACCCAGTAAAAATAATGGAAGCAAATCAATTCTTTGACCCTGTAAATAAACTTTTGATAAATCCCAAATTGTTTGCACCAAAGTATGGTATGGGAGCTTTCTGGAAGGATTTTGATATGTTAAAGGCTTTGGAAATTGGAATGAAAGAGGCTGGTTTACCTTTTAGTGGAACTGTCTCTTTTATAAGAACAAAGATGAATTGGAGTGTAAATCATATGGTTTCAAGGAAAGAAAATACTGTGCAATGTATAGAGTGCCACAATAAGGAAAACAGTAGACTGGCAACACTAACTGATTTTTATTTACCTGCAAGAGATTCAAGTAAGTTTGTTGAAGTTCTTGGTCATACTTTAATTTTATTAACTGTTATTGGGATTTTAATTCATAGTTCATTAAGAATTATATTTTATAGAAAAAATAAAAAGTATAAGAATGAAGACTAAAGTTTATATCTATAAAACATACGAAAGATTTTGGCACTGGACACAGTCATTTCTTGTATTTATATTAATTTTTACGGGCTTTGAAGTTCATGGCTCTTTTACATTTTTTGGATATGAACAGGCAGTTAAATACCATAAAATAGCTGCTTATGCTTTTATTATTTTGATAGCCTTTACAATTTTCTGGCATATTACAACAGGGGAATGGAAACAGTATTTACCTACGAAAAAAAATTTAAAAGCCCAACTAAATTACTATATTTTTGGAATATTTAGAAATGAACCACATCCAACTAAAAAGACAACATTAAGTAAATTAAATCCACTTCAAAAATTAGTGTATTTTGGACTTAAAATACTTGTGATTCCGGTTTTGGTTTTATCAGGTATATTATACTTATTTTTTAGATATCCGCAGAGAACAGGAACGGGATATATTAATATCAATTCTCTTGAACCTATAGCAATTATTCATACCGCCGGAGCATATTTGCTTCTTGCATTTGTAATTGCACATTTATATTTAATCACAACGGGAACTACTTTAACTTCAAATTTAAAAGCAATGATTACTGGTTATGAGGAAATAGAAACTGATGAAAAAAATATAGAGGAAGAAAAATCTGATGATAAAACAAAAAACAATAAACAAGAATAATTAAATTTTTTTTCTATGGAGAATACAAAATATATGAATCCATATCTTGCAGGCTTCTTTTTGGGCCTTTTACTACTATTGACCATATATATAACTGGTAGAGGACTTGGAGCAAGTGGTGCTTTCAAGAGCATAGTTAGTGCAACTGTATCAGCAGTAGCGCCTAATCATTCAAATAGTGCCCCCTATTATGTAGAATATAAGAAGGAACACGAAGGGAATCCGCTTAAGAACTGGCTCGTTTTCGAAGTAATTGGAGTTGTTATAGGAGCCTATGTTTCAGGTTTGACTTCAAATAGGTTAAAGTTAGTATTAGAACATAGTCCGAAGATTAAGAATAGAACGAGAATTATTGCCGCTTTAATTGGCGGTATATTATTTGGTTTTGGTGCACAGCTGGGCAGAGGATGTACAAGTGGAGCTGCATTAAGCGGTATGGCTGTTTTGTCGACAGGTGGTATTATTACTATGTTTGCTATTTTTGGTGGCGCTTATATGTTTGCTTATTTTTTTAGAAAATTATGGATTTAAAGAAAGGAGTTAATCTATGGCACCATTAGTACCTGATATAATTAGTAATGAATTTAATTTTGTAATTGCAATTTTAATAGGTATTGCTTTTGGATTTATTTTAGAGCAGGCTGGATTTTCAAGTTCAAAAAAACTTGTTGGTCTTTTCTACGGTTATGATTTCACAGTATTAAGAGTATTTTTTACCGCTGGGATTACTGCAATGTTTGGTGTTATTCTGCTGGGTCATTTTGGATTGCTCGACATAAATATAATTTATATTAATCCTACTTATTTATGGTCTGCAATTGTTGGGGGGTTAATTATGGGGTTAGGTTTTGTAATTGGTGGTTTCTGTCCGGGAACAAGCGTATGCGCTGCTTCAATAGGTAAAAAAGACGCTATGATTTTTATTATTGGATTAATTATTGGTTCATTTGTTTTTTCTGAAATGTATCCTGTTTTGGAAGGTTTGTATAAAGCAGAATTCTGGGGAAATGTAAGGATTTTTGAATCATTAGGTGTATCACAGGGATTAGTTGCTTTTCTATTCATTTTCATTGCAGTACTTGCTTTTATTATCACTACTTTAATTGAAAAAAGAGTAAATGGTGAGTTAAATCCAGAATTTAAAAATACAAAATTTTATTATTCATTAGCAGTTGTAGTTATTATTATAGGACTTTTTTCCTTTGCATTACCAGAAAAAAATTCTGTAATTCTAAAAAATGCGGAAAATCCTGAAGTAATTTCAAAAACAAATTTTAATGTTATGTCTTCTGATGAACTTGCATATAGATTAATGGAAGACGAGAATAGTATACAAATATTTGATTTAAGGTCAAAGGAAGAGTTTGAAAAATTCTCCCTACCTGGAGCAATAAATATAACAACTGATTTTTTATTGGGCAAAGATGGATATAAGCTTCTTTCATTGAAAAGTAAAAAGAATATTTTCATTTCTGATAATGAAAAAGATGAAAAAAAGGCGGCTTATATAGCAATGGATTTGGGTTATAAAAAGATATTTATTTTGGAAGGAGGAATACAAGAATTCCAGAAAAATATTCTGGATTATAAGAAACCAACAAGTTTTGCCAATAAAAGAGAAGAAGATGTTGCAAAATTCAGAGAGATAGCAAGCCGGAAAATTCCTATTTTAATTGAGAAATCAAAATCTAAAAAGGGAGAACAACCTACCAAAACCAAAAGAGTATTGGGCGGTTGTTAGTATAATTAAAAAAATAATAATTTAAACATTTTCATTGAATAAATGAACGAATATTTTTATATTTCGTTAATTGTCAAAATGTTATGTTAAAACAACAAGAAAAAATTTTCAAAGCATTATCAGATAAGAATCGCTTACGTATACTTAAAATTTTGCAATTAAAGCCACTTTGCGTTTGCGAAATTACCTCTTTATTAAAACTTGCAATCTCAACTGTATCAAAACATCTTAGTATTTTAAAAGATAGTGGTTTAATCGTTGATAATAAGGACGGGAAATGGGTAAATTATAAATTGAATATAACATCTGAAGACCCGGTGGTTAAGAAAACACTTCTTTTTGTAGAATTAATACTTGAAAATGATGAGACGATTCTTACTGATAGAAAAAAAGCTCATAAAGTTGATAGGAACATAATTTGCTCAAAATAAAAATATTTCTTTATGAATAAAATTAAGATTCTCTTTGTCTGTGTTCATAACTCTGCAAGGAGCCAGATGGCTGAAGCATTTATAAATAATTTTTATGGTGATAAATTTATTGCAGACAGTGCAGGTTTAGAACCTGGAATTCTTAATCCTCTGGTAGTGAAATCAATGGCTGAGATAGGAATCGATATATCAAAAAAAGCAACAAAGGATGTTTTTGAAATATATAAATCAGGCGCATTTTTTGATTATGTGATAACTGTTTGTGATGAAGCATCTGGACAAAGATGTCCGATTTTTCCAGGTACCCTAAAAACTATTCATTGGTCTTTTGAGGATCCATCTACATTTACAGGAACAGAGGAGGAAAAATTACAAAAAATTGCGAAAGTTAGAGATGAAATTAAAAATAAAATAGATAATTTTATAAATTCAATAAATAAAGAGTAAAAATGGTAAAAGTTAGAATTCTGGGCACAGGTTGCCCAAGATGTAATGAACTTGAGAAAATGTGTTTTAATGTAGCTGCTGAGTATAATATTGATGCTGATATTCAAAAGGTTACCAATCTCGACGAGATATTATCCTATGGAGTTATTTATACACCAGCATTAGTGATAAATGATGAAGTTAAAATAAGTGGTAAATTACCAACAAAAATGACCCTTCTACACTGGTTAAAAAACCCTAAACAAAATTAAAATTTTATGGAAAAAGTTGCGAAAAAACTTTCTTTTCTTGACAGGTATCTTACACTCTGGATATTTCTTGTAATGTTTATCGCAATAATTATTGGATATATATATCCAGGGATTACGAATTTCTGGAATAAGTTTCAGTCCGGTACAACTAATATACCGATTGCAATAGGTTTGATTTTAATGATGTACCCACCACTTGCAAAAGTAAGATATGAAGAATTAGGAGATGTATTTAGAAATGTGAAAGTGCTTTCACTTTCTTTAGTACAGAATTGGATAATAGGACCAATTCTTATGTTTTTACTTGCTGTTATATTTCTATCAGATAATCAACACTATATGACTGGTTTGATTATCATCGGACTTGCAAGGTGTATCGCAATGGTTATTGTATGGAATGAACTTGCAAAAGGTGATACAGAATATGCTGCGGGGCTGGTTGCTTTCAACTCAGTTTTTCAAGTGCTATTTTTTTCATTATATGCATATATATTTGTTACTGTATTGCCACCGCTGATTGGTTTAAAAGGTTATGCAGTAAATATCACAATATTACAAATTGCCGAAAGTGTATTTATATATCTTGGAATTCCTTTTATTGCTGGGATAATCACAAGGTTCACTCTTTTAAAATTGAAAGGGAAAGAATGGTATGATAAGAAATTTATACCCAAAATTAGCCCTATTACATTAATAGCTTTACTTTTCACCATATTTGTTATGTTTTCTCTGAAAGGGGAGTTCATTATAAAAATTCCTCTTGATGTTATAAGGATTGCAATTCCCCTAATTTTATATTTTGTTATAATGTTTTTTGTGTCGTTTTATCTTGGGAAAAAAATTGGTGCAGATTATTCGAAAACAGCAACCTTATCCTTCACAGCTGCAAGCAATAATTTTGAATTAGCAATTGCGGTTACCGTTGCAGTATTTGGAATTAATTCTGGGGAGGCATTCGCTGCTGTTATTGGTCCTTTAGTTGAGGTTCCTGTCTTGATTTCGCTTGTTAATGTTGCTTTATGGTTTCAAGCAAAATTCTTTACTGTTAAAGGTGAGGGAAAAGTAAAATCAACTGATTTATGCCCCTGAGAGTTTTATTTTATATAACTTTATAAGTAACGGCATTAATATTCATACCCGCGCCTACTGATGCAAACACTATGTTATCACCGGAAGAAATTTTGTGAGGCGGAAGATTATTTTTCAATATTAAATCCAATAAAATAGGAATCGTCGCAACTGAACTATTACCTAATTTTTCTATTATCATAGGCATTATACCTTCTGGTATTTTATCAACTTTATATAAGGAAAATAATCTTTGCAATATTGCCTCATCCATTTTTCCATTTGCCTGATGTAAAAGGACTTTACTTATTTTATCAATCGTTAGCTTGGCTTTTTCGATACATTGTTTAACAAGCAAAGGCACATTATTAAGAGCATATTCATAAAGTTTTCTTCCGTTCATTTTCAAGTATAGTCCTAAATTTTTCTTTTCAGGGTTATAGGAATCGTCCATCCATAAGTATTTCGCTTCTGTAAATGTATCTGACCTTGAGGAATGAGAAAGAATTCCTATAGGTTCACTACTTTCTACTGCTTCTAAAATTACAGCACCAGCACCATCAGAATATATCATACTATCTCTATCGTGTGGGTCAGATACTCGGGAGAGAGATTCTGCCCCTATTACTAAAACGAGTTTTGCATCACCAGATTTAATAAAATAATTTGCCTGTATTACACCCTGTAGCCAACCTGGACAACCAAATATTATGTCGTAAGCTATAGTAAATGGATTTTTTATCCCAAGCTTATTCTTTACTCTTGCAGCAAGAGAGGGGACAAAATCTGAATAGGTATGATGCGATTTTACATCACCAAAATTGTGTGCTACTATTATATAATCAAGATTTTCAGGGTCTATATTGGAAGATTCTATTGCATTTTTTGCAGAAAGGTATGCTATATCAGATGTGACAAATTCATCGGTTATATATCTTCTTTCTGCAATATTTGTAATTTTAATAAATTTCTCAATTAATTCTTCGTTACTAACATTTATAATATTTCCATTTGAGTCATAAAATACATTGTTCAGAAAATCAGAATTTTTTACAACTTTTGTTGGTATATAACTTCCAGTTGCTTTAATAACTGAATAATAGCTTTGCATTTAATTAATTTTTTAGTTCTAATTTGTCCTCAAAATATACAAAACCTCCTTAATTTAAAAGGTATAAGAGGTTTCCAATTATTTGAGAAAAAGCCTATTTAATAATAATTCCGATTCTATCCCATCTGATAGAAGCAAGGAGTCTAAATAAATCAGAAAATGGAATATCGGCGTTCCAAGACCAATAAATGATAAATGCCTGACCGACAATATTTTCCACAGGCATAAATCCCCAAAATCTGCTATCAGAGGAACGGTCTCTATTGTCTCCCATCATAAATAAATAATCTCTTTTAACTTTATATTCACCATTTATAAGTTCATTTCCATCAACAAATACTTTGTTATTTTTAAGTTCAATTTTTGAGCCTTCCTTCATTACAAACATTCGCCAGGTCTGATAGTTGAGGGAATCTATAATAATTACATCACCTGCTTTTGGAATTCTAATAGGTCCATAATTATCTTCGTTCCAGCCAAATCCAAGCGGTTTATAGTCAATTTTTTCAAGAGTACTACCTAAGACATTTGTCAAGATTTTATGTTCCTCTTTTATCAATGATAATCTTTCTCTCGGAACTATTAATTTACTATTGTCTTTAAGTTGTATTAGTGCATAATAGGAGTCAGATCTAACTTCTCTTGCATCAGTAGTCCAAAGTAGTAAATCGGCATAACCATAATTTGGTACATTATATTTAATATATTGCACTGGAAAGATAGCGATATTAGGTGTATTGGGCGGAATTTTGTTTTCAAATCTTGCACCAGGTGGATTTTCGAGTATGTTACCGTTATTATAGAGAACTTCGTTTTTTATCTGAATAGTATCTCCGGGGGTACCAACACATCTTTTAATATAATTTAATACTTCTTTTGATTGCAATTCATATTGCTCTCCTGGAAAATCAAATACGATAATATCTCCGACTTTGGGTTTCTTTATGCCAGGTAATGTAATATAGGGGATTCTAATATCAGTAAAAGGTATATTTCTTGGAGTGGTTGCTCCATAAGAAAATTTAGTTACTAATAGGAAATCTCCGACAAGGAGAGTATTTATCATAGACCCAGTTGGGATACGAAATGCTTCAAAGAGAAAAATTTTTATCAAGAATGCTGCAACAGCTGCATATACAAGAGCATTAAAAAATTCTCTAATTTTAGATTTCTTTTTCTTTTCCGTTTTTAGATTCGTTTGTTTTTTTGTATTCAAAACTGATAAATTTAATTATTTTTCAATAGATAGGGCAGCTAAAAATGCTTCCTGCGGTATTTCAACAGACCCTACTTGTTTCATACGCTTTTTCCCTTCTTTTTGTTTCTCAAGTAGTTTTCTCTTTCTTGTTACATCACCGCCATAGCATTTAGCAAGTACATTTTTCCTAAGTGGACTTATAGATTCTCGGGCAATTACTTTAGAACCTATTGCCGCCTGAATCACTACCTCGAACATCTGACGGGGAATTAATTTTCTTAATTTTGTGCATAATTTTCTTCCCCAATTATATGCAAAATCCCTATGAATAATAGTCGAAAGAGCATCTACAGGGTCTCCGTTAAGTAAAATATCAAGTTTAACTAAATCTGATTTACGATATTCTTTAAATTCATAATCAAACGAGGCATAACCTTTTGAACCAGATTTCAGTTTATCATAAAAATCAAATATAATTTCGGAAAGTGGGAATTCAAAAAAAATATCCACTCTTTTAGAATCAATGTAATTTGTGGTTTTATATATTCCTCTTCTGTCAGTTGCAAGTTTCATTATATTACCAATGTACTCCGTAGGAGTGATTATATGAGCCTCGACAAATGGTTCTTCTATAAAATCCACTTCTGCAGCATCTGGCATCAAAGCAGGATTATCAACTAACACTATTTCACCATTTTTTTTATGCACTTTATATTCAACATTTGGTACAGTAGTAACAATATTCATTCCATATTCTCGTTCAAGTCTTTCCTGCACAATTTCAAGGTGCAAGAGTCCAAGGAAGCCACATCGGAAACCAAAGCCAAGTGCTACAGAAGTTTCAGGTTCATAACGCAGAGCAGCATCATTAAGTTTTAATTTCCCAAGTGAATCTCTTAAAAGTTCAAATTCATTACTTTGAGATGGATAGATTCCACTGAAAACCATCGGTTTAAACTCTTTATAACCTTTAAGTGGTTCATCAATAGGTTGAGAAATATTAAAAATGGTATCACCAACTTTTGAATCATGCACATCTTTAATATTAGCAATTAAATATCCTACATTACCAGAATATAAAGCTTTTGTTCTCACTCTTTCCATCTTTAAGATCCCAACTTCTTCTGCCTCGAAAGTTTTTCCTGTTGAATAGAAAGCAATTTTATCACCTTCTTTCAGTACACCATCAAATATTCTTAAATAAGCAATTACACCACGATAAGTATCAAATATTGAATCAAAAATCAATGCTTTTAGTGGTTTATCATTATTAACTTTTGGGGGAGGGATTTTTTCAATTATTGCTTTTAAAACTTCCTCTATACCAATTCCTTCTTTTGCACTTACGGAAATAATATCTTCCTTAGATCCTCCAATAAGTTCAGTAATTTGTTCTTTAGTTTCCTCAATCATTGCACTTTTAACATCTATTTTATTGACCACAGGTATAATTTCGAGTCCATTTTCTATTGCAAGAAATAAATTGCTTATAGTTTGAGCTTGAATTCCTTGTGTAGCATCTACAACGAGAATTGCCCCTTCACATGCTGCTAATGAACGAGAAACTTCATAGGTAAAATCTACATGGCCAGGAGTATCAATTAGATTTAGGATATATTCTTTTGAATCTGGTGTTTTGTAATTCATCTGAATTGCATGCAACTTGATAGTTATACCTCTTTCCTGTTCAAGCTCCATATCATCTAAAATTTGCTTTACAACTGTTCTCCTGTCTATAGTATTTGTAAGTTCAAGCAATCTATCCGCTAATGTAGATTTACCATGGTCAATGTGAGCAATAATACAAAAATTTCTAATATTTGAAGTTGACTCATTCAAAATTTATATTTGTATATAAAAATTTATAAAAAAGTGGTATCTAAAAAAATTAGATTCCACTTTTTTCAAAAAAGAAAATTTAAATCAAAAATCTTTTATTTCTGTTTTTCCTGTTTACGCTGATTGCGAATTTGTTGAATGTCTTTTCTGATTTCATTTGCGAGTTTGCGCATGTTATTTAATTCTTTTCTTAATCTTGCTCCAGCCGAATTTACATTCTTATTGTAGAATTTTTCGATATCTGCTTTCATTCCATCAAGCATTTGTTGTAATTTTTCAAATTTTTCCATTTTTACTCCTTTATTTTATTTAAGTTAGTATTAATATAAAATATTAACAATGCAATAATATATTTCTATTTTACATAAGGAATAGATAATACAATATGATAAGCCCAGAATAGAAAAGCTAATCCAAATACAATAATAAGTGAAAGAATTGTAATTTTTGACCACTTCTTTAAATTATAATCCCTGAATATACCCCATACACCATTAAGACCGTGATATAATGCGAAAGTAACAAAGACTAAATCAATAAGTCTATACCAGGGGTATTGCATTCTGGCAAATACAGCTTCATAGGTTTTGCCATTATCTGGGTGAAAATGCATCAAAATATAATGGCCAATTGCAAATACTACCAGAATTATTCCAGTTATCCTTTGGTAAACCCAACTTTTAGCACCAGTATTTTTTGAAGATTTATACTTAAACATAATAATAAATTTACTTTAAAAAATTATATGGGAGAACATTATAACACCCATAGCAATAAACATAATAACACCAATAATTATGGTATAATAAAATAATTGTTTATGGTATCTTGCACCTTCAGCCCAATCAATCAAAATAATTCTTATACCATTTAAAGCATGAAATAGAACAAATGCAAAAAGGAACCATTCTACAAAAGAGAAAAGTGTTCCAGAATACAAACTCATCTTTTTTTCAAATGCTTGCTTTCCATCAACTAAAGGGCTTATTGACCAAATGTGTAAAAACAAGTATAAAATTAATGCGATACCACTAATTCTATGAAATATCCAGGCATAGCTACCTATGTCTTTGTAATAATCGATGTTCTCACGAATCCAGTCTTTTTGTTCGTAAGATTTTATTTTGTTGTTTTCTAAATCTTGCATAATCACTAAATTTTAATCAAATTATATAAATAAAAAATTATTTACAATTAAAATTGAAAATAAAATATTCATTCGTTCTTTTTGATAAACACGGATGCTAACACAGAAATTGTTAATATGAAAACCAGAACTCCAAGCGATACAAGAGTCGGTATTTTGAAAAATTCAGAAATTAGCATTTTAATACCTATATATACAAGAATTATTGAAAGTCCATATTTCAGATAACGGAACTTATCAATAAACTTATCAACTGCAAAATATAAAGCTCGCAGACCAAGAATTGCGAAAATGTTAGAAGTGAAAACGATAAATGGGTCATGAGTGATAGCAAGAATTGCAGGAATTGAGTCAAAAGCAAACACAATATCTGTTGTTTCTATAACAACCAATACTATTAAAAGTGGGGTAGCATATAATTTGCCCTTTGATTTAACAAAAAAAGCCCCCTGTATATATCTTGGAGTAATAGGTAAAAATTTTCTTAGCAATTTTACAAAAGGGTTTTTATCAGGCTCAATTCTATTATCTTTCTGAAATCCCATTTTTATTCCTGATATAACAAGAAATCCACCAAAAATAAAAATAATCCAGTGAAATTTATATATTAAAGTTGTGCCTATTACAATTAATAATCCACGAAAAATTATAGCTCCAATAATACCCCAAAAAAGAACCCTATGATGATTTTTTTTCTGAACATTAAAATATGAGAAAAGAAGCACAAATACAAAAATATTATCAACACTTAAAGATTTCTCAATCAGATACCCTGTAAAATATTCAATTGCTTTTTCCTTACCATAAAAAAAGTATATGAAAAGGTTAAATATAAGTGCTAAAATAATCCATACTGCTGTCCAGGTAAGCGCTTCTTTATAAGATATGATATGTGACTTTCTATTAAATACCCCTAAATCAATAAAAAGTAGTATAAGAATAATACCAATAAATCCTATCCAGTGAAAAATGTTTATTTCCAAAATAAAGTAAAATTAATTAACTAAGGTCACCTTTTTGTGGACGGATATAAATATCTTCAATCATATTTTTTCCAGATTTGTTAAAAGCTTCATAAATAACTTCTGCAACATCTTTTGGTTGCATCATTCTTTTTTTGTATTTTAATCGTGTCTTTGTATCCCAAATTGGTGTATCAATTGGACCGGGGTAAATGTTGGTAATTTTGATATTGTGTTTTCTTACTTCTTTTCTAAGTACATTCATCATAGCAGCAACAGCAGCTTTAGAAGCGGAGTAAACAGCACTATTTTCAAAAACAGTGTTTGCTGCAACTGAAATTATATTTATTATATGCCCACTTCGTTTTTTTATCATTTGAGGTAACACAATTTTCGTACATAAAAATGTACCCCTTGTATTAACATCAAAAATATAGTCGTAGTCATAAATTTTAGATTCTAAAAATGATTTAAAAACCGTCACACCAGCATTATTGATAAGTACATCAACATATCCACAATGTTCTTTAATCTTTTTATATACCTTCTGAACACTCCTTTCAGAGGAGACATCCGAAACGAAAGCAAAAGCCTCTTTACCCGCAAATTTTATTTCATCAACTAAGGAAACAAGTCTTGATTTTCTCCTGCCACTAACAACTACAATGAAATCTTCTTTTGCAAATTTTTTTGCAATTTCTCTTCCGAGACCAGTAGATGCTCCAGTAACCCAAACAATTTTTTTCTTCATAAATTTTTGTTAATTACATTACCATACCACCATCAACTGTAATTACCTGTCCGGTTATATAAGCAGATTTATCTGATGCAAGAAAAGCAACTACTTCTGCTATCTCTTCAGGTTTACAACCTCGTTTCATTGGTATGATATTTAGGAAAGCTTTCTTTTGTTCTTCTGTAAGGTGTTGTGTCATTTCTGTTTCTACATATCCCGGGGCAACAGCATTGACATTAATATTTCTCGAAGCAAATTCTTTTGCAATAGATTTTGTGAACCCGATTAAACCCGCTTTTGATGCTGAATAGTTTGACTGCCCTGCATTTCCCATTAAGCCAACCACAGAAGAAATGTTTATAATTTTACCATATTTCTGAGAAGCCATATATTTAACGGCTGTTCTTGTAGTATTAAAAGCTCCTTTCAAATTTACACTAATAACTGAGTCCCAATCTTCCTCTAACATACGGAGTAATAATTTATCCCTTGTTATTCCTGCATTGTTTACCAAAATATCAATCCGTTGATATTGAGATATAATCTCATCAAAAACTTTTTGAGTCATCTCAAGATTTGTAATATCAAGAAGTTTATAATCAATAAATTTTCCTGCATTTTTTATATCTTCAACAAAAGAATTAAAATCATCAGGGAAAACTTTATCAACCGCAATAACTTTTGCTTCATAGTCAGTAAATAATTTTACAATTGCTCTGCCAATACCTCTTCCACCACCTGTAACAACAGCAATTTTATTTTCTAATAATTTTTCCATAATATTAATTTAATTAATATACTTTATTTTTTGAATATTCGGTTAATATTTTTATTGAATCTTCACCAAAGATATATGAAATTTCTTTTTTAAGACCATCGAATACTGTTTGAGTGAAATTTTCATTCTTTATATAACCACAATAAGATAGTTTCTTAGAGTGGTCCTTATCGTATGTTAGAGTAGAATTGGAAATTGTGAGCGGGTATAAAATGCAAAAAGTTGGTTTTAAATCCCACTCGTGTAAACCAAGTTTCTCTGCGGCTAATTGTAATGAACAATAATTATTTAAATCTTTGAATATGCATTGCTCGATACCATAAGGTGTTTTATATAAATTTGTGCCAATTGCATATCCTGAAGGAAAATCCGCGTCTTCTATTATATCTTCTTCAAACCAGAGTTTTGTATCTTTAATTTGTGAATCAGACATTACATCTATAATTTCGTTGTAATGACTCAGTATCTTATCTTTGAAATTTAAATCCAAATACACACCTAAATTGCAACATTCACCTTTACATAATTTTATATTACATTCAGGAACAAAGCCCTGCTTGAAAATTATAGGGTCAATATTCAAATTTTCAATTTTATATCTTGGAGATTGAGTTTTCATCAGTCTAATAAGCTATAATTTTTTAAGTCTTCAACATTAGAAATATTAATAGTTTCACTATCAGGTGAGATTTTTTTAATTAAACCGGTTAAAACTTTACCTGAACCTATTTCATAAAATCGGGTAACTCCATCTCTAATCATATTTCTTATTGATAATTCCCACATTACGGGGGAGGTGAGTTGTTCCTTTAAAGCATTTCTAATTAACTCCGGTTCTTTTATTGGTTCTGCGCTCGTATTGGTATAAATAGGTATAGATGGAGTATTCAAAATCATATTATCAAGAGTTGTTCTTAAATCTTTATCAGCAGTTCTCATTAATTCTGAGTGAAATGCACCACTAACTTCGAGTTTTTTTGCGATTTTGCAGTTATAGGGTTGCTCTTTTGAGATTCTTATTGCTGTTTCAACTGCTTCAACATCACCAGAAATAACTATTTGACCAGGACAGTTGAAATTTGCAGCCTGTACTATACCTACTGTTGATGCTTTCTCACAAATTTCCAAAACCTGTTCTTTTGAAAGACCAAGTAGAGCAGCCATAGTACCTTTTGCAATTGTGCCAGAATTTTTCATAAGTATTCCACGGGTTTTTACAATTTTTAAGCCATCTTCAAATCCAAAAGTACCTGCATATGCATTTGCTGTGTATTCACCTAATGAATGTCCTGCTGTGCAATCGGCTTTGATTTTCCCATTGATAATAGTAGTTAAAATGTAAGAGTGAACATACAGAGCAGGTTGGGTAATGTTTGTTTGTTTTAATTCTTCTGCGGGTCCATTAAATGAAATCTCAGACAGTTTTAATCCCATTATTTCATCAGCAATATTGTATAAATTCCTTGCGATCTCAATGTTTTCATATAAATCTTTTCCCATTCCAACTGCCTGTGAGCCCTGACCCGGAAATACAAATGCAATTTTAGACATATAATTTAATTTTGATATTTTAAAATTTCATTTTCTATGGAAAACATATATGCAATTAAAGCAGATCTAATCCACATACCATTTCGTTCCTGTCTCCAATACATAGCCCTTTTATCTTTATCTATCTCTATATCAATTTCTTTACGCCGTGGGAGTGGATGCATAATTATAGCATCTTTTTTCATCTGTTTTACAAGCTTCTTTGTTAAATGAAATTTTGTATAATCAATATCAAGGGATTCTTTATTAACATCATATTCATCCTGAATTCTTGTCATATAAACGGCATCAGCTTCTTTTATATACTTTTCAATACTATCGGTTTCTATATAGGGAATCCCATGCTTCTTTAAAGAATCTGTTATCTCATCGTCTATTTTCAAGTATTCAGGGGAAACATATATAATTTTAACATTTTTATAATGTCTTAATAAATAGGAAAGTGAACGAACAGTTCTTCCTCTTTTTAAATCTCCGACCATCATTATTGTTTTATTATCTATACCACCCTTGTTCTTAAAAGATAGATGCAGGGTGTACATATCCAGTAAAGCCTGAGTTGGATGTTGATCCTTACCTGAGCCACCGTTAATAATTCTAACTGGTCTTGGGGTTTGGTTTAAAATCCAGGCAGATTTTTCTGCCATACCAGGTTCGAAATGTCTCATTATAATTAAATCAGCATAAGAGCTAAATGTTCTTATTGTGTCTTCGGGTGATTCTCCTTTTATTTCGGAAGAGGTAGAAGTAGAACGAATTTCACTTACCTTCATTCCGAGAATATAACAGGCGCTTTGAAAAGAGAGAAAAGTTCTTGTAGAAGGTTGGATGAAGTATAGCATTGCCCTTTTATGAGAGAGAAGAGTTTGTAACCAATCATGACCTCCTTTGCTTTTTGCCACCAACCTTATTTTACTTGCAAGAGTAAATAAACTTTCTAATAATTCTTTAGAAAACTGTTGTGAATATATTACATCAAATAAAACATTATCTTTAATAAAAAAATCTTTCTTCTTCTCTAAACGAAGTTTATAAAATTCTTCCCAAGAAAGTTTTTCAAATTTGTTATTATTTTTTGGCATAATATTAAGACATTAATAATTTTAAAATTGCTTTTTGAGTATGCATTCGGTTTTCTGCCTGGTCGAATACTATTGAATTAGGACCATCAATTACTTCATCAGTGATTTCTTCACCTCTATGTGCAGGCAAGCAGTGCATAACTAAGACATCTGGTTTTGCCTGTTTCATTAATTCGGAATTTAATTGAAATGCGAGCAAATCTTTTTTTCGCTTTTCTTTTTCTTCTTCCTGTCCCATACTTACCCAAACATCAGTATAAATTACATCTGCTTCTTTTATTGCTTCTACTGCGTTATTGTATTCGGAAACTTTTGAACCAGTGTTCTTTGCAAATTCAATTGCTTCTTTTACAACTTCTTCAGAAGGTTTATATCCGACAGGAGAAGCATAATTAATATTCATTCCAACTCTAACGCAACCCTGTATTAGTGAATGTAAAACATTATTACCGTCACCAATGTATGCCAATGTGAGACCTTTTAACTTTCCTCGCTTTTCATAAATTGTAAACAAATCTGATAGTGCCTGACAGGGATGGTCGTAATCAGTTAATCCATTAATCACCGGCACAGTTGCATATTTTGCCAGATCAAGTACTGTTTGATATTTAAATGTTCTTGCCATAATTCCATCTACATATCTTGAGAGAACTTTCGCCGTATCGTGAATAGTTTCACCTCGCCCTATTTGTAAATCATGTGACGAGAAAAACATTGCATATCCACCCAGTTGATACATACCAACCTGAAAAGAAACACGGGTTCTTGTTGATGACTTTTCAAATATCATAGCAAGTGTTTTACCTTTCAGGTATTCTGTATTTCGTGGTCCTTTCTTTAATGCTTCTGCTTCACTCAGAATTAATTGAACTTCTTCAGAAGTTAGATAATTAATTGAGATTAAATCTTTATTTCTTAGTTTTTTCATAATTATTTTTTTATTTATATATATATTCTTGTTCCAATTCTTCCTTTAATTGCATCCTGCAAATTTTCTAATTTAGAAATTATAGCTTCTTTTCCAGTTGCGAGAATAAAATCAATTGCTGCCTGAACTTTCGGACCCATACTACCAGAAGAAAATTGTCCCTGTTCTAAATAAGTTGTTGCTTCATCAAGATTCATCTCTTTTAGTGTAATCTGATTGGGTTTATTAAAATTTAAATAACAATATTCAACATTTGTTAAGATAATAAATTTATCTGCTTCAATATCTATTGCAAGCCTTGCGGACGCTAAATCCTTATCTATAACTGCTTCCAATCCTTCATATTTCTTTTTTTCATTATTGTAATAAACAGGTATGCCTCCTCCGCCAACTGCAATTATAATGTTATCCTTATTAGCAATATTTTTTATAATTGAATCCTGTAAAATCTTAATCGGTTTTGGTGAGGGAACAACTCTTCTATAACCATTTCCAGAAGGGTCTGCAATAAAATGCCAGTTAGGTTTTTTTTTGATTATTTCATTTTTTTGTTCCTTTGTGTAATATGGTCCAACTGGTTTTGTGTAATTTGAAAAGGCAGGGTCATTTTCATTAACTACTACTTCTGTTAATATTGTAACGATATTTTTTTTGATATTTCTTGCATCTAATTCATTTTTAAGTGCTTTCTGTAAAATGTAACCAATTTCTCCCTGTGTTTCTGCTACGCATACATCTAATGGTAATGCTGGTACTTTATCGGCTGCTTCTTCATTTTGTATAAGAACATTTCCAACCTGGGGTCCATTTCCGTGTGTAATTATTATATTGTAATCAGAATTTATTATCTCCATAAGTTGTTTTGCTGTCGTCTCTGCTGCAGATTCGCGTTCTTCTATTGTTCCTTTTGACTTTGAATCTAAAAGAGCATTTCCTCCAAGAGCAATAACAAATATAGGTCCTTTTTCTTTTTCTGTTTCTTTCTCTTTTGATTGCATAAAATAAATAATTTGAAGTTCAAAATTACCCATTTTAAAAAGAATCTTCAATCCGATAAAATTACCCTTTTTAAATTGAATTGCTAATTAAATAAAATTAATTTACAAAACTATATGACATATTTATCATTTTTATTTTTATTTACAATTATCCCATCTGTGATGTTGATAATATTTTTATGGAAGACTCTCGAGTGGGATTACCTTAAAGTTCTTCTGTTTGTTTCTTTAATTGCATTTTCTGCTACATCCTTGTGGGATAATTATGCAGTATATAGTGGTATCTGGTATTTCCCTCAAGAAAAAACCACAGGGATAAAATTATTTTACGTCCCGATTGAAGAATATATGTTTTTCTTTCTACAAACTTATACGACCGGCTTGATGCAACTCTTATATATGAGAATCTATAAAATGATAAAAGTAAAAAATAGAAACTTTACGACAATGTTTTTTAGCATACCTTTTATAATATTATTTCAGGAAATTGTTAAGTTACCATTTGGAAAAATGAATTACCTTTTTCATTTATTAGGGTGGGCAGGTTTATTTATTCTAATACAATATTTGTTTGGAAGAAAGAAAATTTTCAAATATAAAGATTTTATTTTTTTCCCGTCAATTATAATGACTATATATTTTTCAATAGCAGATTCAATTTCTATAGGGAAAGGTATATGGGGGTTCGATCCTGAACAAACAATTGGGACTCGTATATTTAATATTCCACTGGAAGAAATAATATTTTTCTTATGTACTAATTTATTAGTGACGGAAGCAATGATTTTATTCTTGCCGGAAAGATTTTTAAAAAAATTTAAAACGAGTAATACTAATTGATTTTATTTTTGGAACAAATTAATTTTTATTTTGTAAAAAATATTAAGACAATTATTAAATATATTGTTAAACTATAAAATTATTTTTATATTTTAAAAATATTTAATATGAAAAACTTTAAAAAACTTTATTTATTATTCATATCAATTATTCTGGTTGTAGTCAGCATCCTATATAGTTGTGGTGCAAATATTTTCAGTCTTGATGATGATGTTAAATTTGGGCAGGATATAGACAGGGAAATAAAATCGAGACCATACGAATACCCTCTACTTACAAATAGACCGGATATAACAGGCTATGTATCAACCATAGGTAAATATATAATAAATACATCACCAAAAATCCAATATAAAAATGTTTTCCCTTACGAATTTCAGGTAATTAAAGATACAATTATAAATGCTTTCTGCACTCCTGGTGGCTTTATATATGTCTATACAGGATTAATGAAGTTTATTGATAATGAAGCAACTCTTGCTGGCGTTCTGGCTCATGAAATAGCACATGCAGAAAAAAGGCATATGACTCAAAGATTAACTTCATACTATGGAGTGAGTATTATTACAGGTATAATATTAGGAAATAATCCAAGTACACTTGCGGAAATAATGGCAAATCTTTTCGTAGGGATTGGGTTCCTTGCAAACAGTAGAGCGGATGAAAAGGAAGCAGACGATTATTCTATCCGCTATCTTGCAACAACAAAATATTATCCAGGGGCTATCAAATTCTTTTTCCAGAAGATATTTGATGAGCAAAAGAGAAAGGGAGAAGTGCCAGGTGCATTGGAACGGTTATTATCTACACATCCACTTGCAGCTGATAGAGTTGAAAATGTTGATTTACAATTAAAAGAAATGAAAATTAAAGCTGATTCTACTAAAGGTTTATTTTTTGATGAGTACCAGGAAATTAAAAAGAAATTACCATAATATTATGAAAAATTTTGTATCTATTCTATTTTTAATATTCTTCAGTACATCTTATTTATTATATTCGCAATCAAGAAGTATTGTAAATAATGATTACCAATTTTATTTTGAACCGCAGGATGAGTTTAGAATAAATGAATTGATTGAATCCAGTAATAAAATTGCAGTCGTGTATAAAATTTCAATGAAGGTAAATGATGTTACTATAGGGCTGGATTCTTTGCATATTTCAATATTAGCATTTAAATGGGAGGAGATAAAAAAGTTATCAGACTTTGTCTATAATATGGAAAAAGAGATAACATTTTTAAACCTTCCCGATAGAACAGGTGATTACGAGGAATTTGACTCGGTATATTATGACGCAAAAATAGGTAGGTATAAAAATGATGAATTTTACCATTTAGTCTATTTTTTAAGAACAAAAGATGAAACTCATACATATAATTTTACTTATTTAATAGACATAAGAATCCCACTTAGATTATTTAATGATTCTGTTGAAAGTATTATGAAGCAGGTTGCGAATAGTTTTGTCCCTGTAAAAAAATCGCTTGTTAAAGATTCAGATTAGAAATTGGTTATTCTCTTTCTCATAGGAAACAGATGTTTTCTCATTATGCCCGGGGAAAATAAGGTATTCATCTCCACAATTTTTGAAGAGAACATTTTTAATTGAATTTATTAATATATCAAAATTTCCACCTGGTAAGTCAGTCCTGCCTATAGAATTTCTAAAAATTAAATCACCTGAAAAAATAAATCTATCTTTATGGCTTATCAAACTAACGCTTCCAGGTGAATGACCAGGTGTATTGATAATTATTAATTCATTATCACCGATTGTAAATTTTTCCTCTGCAGTTAGATCAAAATCTATTTCAGGGAGAGAATTAAGTTGAAATCCAAATGTCTCAGAATAGCTTAAAATATTATCCCTTAAAAACCAATCAGATTTATTTAAGTAAACTGGTGCTTTACAAAACTTCTTGCAGAAACTATTTCCTACAATATGGTCTATGTGTCCATGTGTATTAATAATGTATTTAATATCAAGCCTATTATTTAAGATGAAATCTAAAAATCTTCTTTTTTCATCTTCATAATAAAAGCCCGGATCAATTAGAATGCCTTCTTTTAAATCGGCATCAAAGTATAAATAAGAATTAACTTCATAATGATTTACAACAAAAGTTTTTACTTGCATAAATATGTTAATTGATTTTACATTCAAATAATAATAACTTTGCAAAATAAGAATTGGAGAAGACAGATAAAATCAAAATTGTTGGTACCAATCGGAAAGCAAAATTTCAATATGAAATTATTGAAAAGTATGAAGCAGGTTTAGTTTTATTAGGTACTGAGGTAAAATCTCTAAGAGAATCAAAAGTAAATATTCAGGATGCATACGGAAAATTTATTAATGATGAACTCTGGCTTGTAAATTCACATATATCTGAGTATAAATATGGAAATATTAATAATCACGACCCATTAAGACCCCGAAAATTGTTATTGAACCGAAGAGAATTAAAAAAAATCAAAACAAAACTTCAGGAGAAAGGTTTAACATTAATACCAATAAAAATTTATTTTAAGAATTCATATGCTAAGGTTGAGATGGCAATTGCAAAAGGGAAAAAAATGTACGATAAAAGAGAAACTATTAAGAAACGAGAAATTGAAAGAAAACTAAAAAGGATATAAAAATGAGAGGAACATTGAACGAACAAATGGATACTTTCAAACGAGGGGCAGCAGAAATTATTCCCGAAGATGAATTATGCTATAAAATTGAGAAATCAATTAAGGAAAAAAAGCCATTGAACATTAAGCTTGGTTGTGACCCTTCTAAACCAGATTTGCACATAGGACATGCAGTTGTTTTAAATAAGTTAAGAGAATTCCAGGATTTCGGACATAAAGCAATTCTGATAATTGGAGATTATACTGCAATGATAGGGGATCCATCAGGTAAAAAGAAAACAAGACCTCAACTTAGTTTTGAAGAAACAAGAGAGTATGGAAAAACATATTTTGAGCAGGCAACAAAAATTTTAGATTCTAAAAACATTGAAATACGATACAATTCAGAATGGTTAAGTAAACTAACTCTTGCTGATTTATTGAATATACAAAGCAAATTTACAGTGCAGAGAATTCTTGAAAGAGATGACTTCACAAATAGATTAAAAGAGGAAATTGAAATTTCGATGCAGGAATTACTATATCCAATAATGCAGGGATATGATTCATTGGTAATAAATGCGGATGTAGAACTTGGAGGTACAGATCAGAAATTTAATAATCTGATAGGAAGAGAAATGCAAAGAAGATTTGGAAAAGAACCTCAGGTCGTTTTACTTATGCCATTGTTAGAAGGTACAGATGGAAGTGAGAAAATGAGTAAATCACTCGGAAACGCAATTGGAATTTGTGACGAACCAAAAGAAATATATGGAAAAGCAATGAGTATTCCTGATACACTTATTTATAAATATTTTGAGTTAGGAACGAGATTACCACGAAATGAACTAAATAAAATAAAAGAGCAATTATCAAATCCTGATGTAAATCCAAGGGATGTAAAAAAAAGATTAGCATATGAACTTGTTAAATTATATTATAATGCAGAAATAGCAAAGAAATCTCAAGAGGAATTCGAAAGAATATTTTCCAAAAAGGGACTTCCAGATGAGATTCCAGAGTTTGTATTTAATTTAGAGAATAATAAATTAGTTGATATTCTTGTAAATACAAAAATGGTTGAATCTAAAAGTGCTGCACGTAGATTAATAGAACAAGGTGGAGTTACTATTGATGGAGACAAAGTTTCTGATGTGAATTATAGTTTTAATGAAAAAAAAGAATTTATAATTAAAGCTGGGAAGAAAAAATTTCTTAAAGTAAAAATTTGTTAGTTTTAAATTAATAATTTTTATCATACATTTGAAAGAATTTTTTTTAATAAAAAATAGAAAGGAGGATTAATTGTATAAACCGACAAAAATATTTTTTACAAAAGGGGTTGGACGGCATAAAGACCAGCTTCAATCCTTTGAATTAGCACTCAGACATGCAGGAATTGAAATATGTAATCTTGTTTTAGTTTCAAGTATATATCCACCAGGATGTAAGAGAATTCCCCGTGAACAAGGTATTGCAATGCTTGAACCAGGACAAATTACTTTTTGTGTAATGGCAAGAAATTCGACTAATGAACCCAATAGATTAATTGCAAGCTCTATTGGTGTTGCTCTTCCTTCTGATGAAAGTCATTATGGTTATATTTCAGAGCATCATCCATTCGGGCAACCTGAAAAAACAGCTGGTGAGTACGCTGAAGATTTAGCCGCTACTATGTTAGCAACAACTCTTGGAATTGAATTTGATCCTGAAACCGCCTGGAATGAAAGAGAAAATGTTTATAAGCAAAGCGGTAAGATCTTTAAAACATTCAACTACACTCAATCTGCCGAAGGTGATAAGAATGGTCTATGGACTACTGTAATTGCCGCAGCAGTGTTTCTACCATAAAAAGAATAAAATTTAATTTTATAAATAAAATTTAAAAAAGAAGGGATAAGCAATTATTCCAGATTATCAAGTTGTACAAGTTCCCATTTGAAGTCGTTTAAATTGAATGATAATTCGCATATAACTCCCTGGTCTCTACAGATAACAGTAAAATGATATTCAAAGCTTTCACCTGAGATTACCCTCCATTTTGAAATTAACTGACTTACTTTATATATAGTATTTTTCCACTTAAATTTAATAATCTCTAATTTTAAATTGTGAAAATGAGTGATTACTTCAATTTGCTGTGATATTTGTGTTTCCATAATATACCATAATTATTTATGGTATAATTTAAAATATTTATTTTGAAAAGTCAATGCTACAAATTATTTTTTTCTTTTACTCTTCAATTTTTTTAGAAAATACCGATAAAGGTGCGAGCAATTTATTTAAATAATTTTGCATTAAATTTTTTCTGAATTTATTTTTTATATATTTTTGACAATCTTATAAAAATTGAAATTTTAATTTAATGTCAGTTCCATTTAATAAATTACCTGGTTTCAATCAATTATTCATAGAATATATAGATAATTTTAATGCTTTAAGTGATTTTTATTCATTTGATTATAATAAAGATGAATCTTTCATTGAGTCACTTAGTATAAGGAAAGAATTTTATCTTAAAGATGGCACATTTGATAGAAATATAATAGTTAATATACTTTCTGCTCAAAATAAAGCTTTTAATTCATCAAGAAAAACTTTTGATAATTTAGAAAAACTCAGAAATGAGAATACTTATGCTGTTGTTACAGGACAGCAAATCGGCCTATTTAGTGGGAATTATTATACCATTATTAAAGCTCTTAATACAGTAATGTTATCTGAATATTTAAATAAGAAATTCCCGCAGCATAACTTTGTCCCTATATTCTGGATGGAAGGTGATGACCATGACTTTATGGAAGTAAATCATATAAACATAATTGATAAAAACAATAAATTAAAAAGGATAGAATATCTACCTCCGCAATTTGCAAAGGATAAAATGTATAAGCCGGTTGCTGAAATTGAATTTGACGAAACAATTAATTCAACAATTGAAGATTTGTTTAACAGTTTAAGAGCAACAGAGTTTACAGATAATTTAAGATTTATATCCCAAAAATCTTATAGACCTGGTTTAAATTTCAAATTATCTTTCGGTAGATTTTTAAATTACATACTGGGGGATAAAGGTCTGATTTTATTAGACCCCACCGATGCCGAGATTAAAAAATTATTAATACCAATATTTTTAAAAGAATTAAACACTTATCCTAACAGTTGCGAAATAGTGATTGATACTACAGAAAAAGTTGAGCAGAATTTTGAAGCACAGATAAAACCCAAACCTATAAATTTATTTTATAAATACAATGGAAACAGACATCTAATAGAACCAAAACAGGGAAAGATTTTCGGACTAAAAAATACAAAAATAAAATTAACCGATGAAGAATTATTTAATAAACTTTATGAAACTCCTGATAATTTTAGTCCTAATGTTGTTTTAAGACCTATTTGTCAAGATTACTTACTTCCAACAGTTTCTTATGTCGCGGGACCATCGGAAATTTCATATTTTGCGCAACTTAAAGGTGTATATCAATTTTATAATAACTCTATGCCCGTTATTTTCCCAAGAACTTCAATAAGTTTAATCGAAGTTACAGTAAATAATTTCTTACTGAAAAATGATCTTAACTTTGAGGATTTATTTAGTGAATCATTGGTAATTCAAAAGTCTTTAAGAAAATTAAATTCTATTGATATTGATGAAATATTTTCTACATTCAGAGATGGATTAAATACTATTACATACGAAGCAGCAGAGAAATTACGGATTATTGATAAAAATCTTGAGACCTATTTTACAAACAAAATCAATAAATTTTCTGAAAATCTTAATGTAGTTAAAGCAAAAGCAAACGAGTCATTAGTCAAAAATAACCAACAAACTATCAACAAATTAAAAGAAATCATTTCTTTTGTATATCCAGAAAATTATTTGCAGGAGCGATATTTTAATATTTTGTATTTCATAAATAAATATAGTTTAGATTTAATACAATATATTCAGGAAAATATCGACTTACATTCAAAGGAACACCAGCTAATTTTACTTAATTTTAAATGATAAATTCTGATAAACAGTTAAAGATACTTGTAATCAGGTTATCAAGTTTTGGAGATATAATACTTACATTTCCATTTTTAAAACGATTAAAAGATACTTTCCCAAATAGTTTAGTTTATTACGTAACTAAAAGTTTTTATCAAAATTTAGTTGAATTAAGTCCTCATATAGATAAGATAATTATTTACAATGATGATTTATATTTCACACGAGGTTTAATTCGAAAAATAAAATTTGATTATGTATTTGATTTACATAAAAATTTTAAAAGTTATTTTTTAACTCTATTTAATAAAGGCAGAAAATACCGATATAAGAAAGATAATTTTAAAAAATTTCTATTAATAAAATTCAAGATAAATTTATTTAATAATGTAATTCCTGTTTACCAAAAATATATAAATACTTTAAGATATTTTTCTGAAAATATAGATTCATCATATCCCGAAATAGATTTAAAATTTGAAAAGAATCCAATTATTGATCCTGGTTATGTGCTTTTAGCACCAAGTTCAAAGCATTATACCAAAATATATCCAGCTGAATATTTTATTGATATTATTTCAAAAAATAAAAATAAGAGATACATTCTGGTAGGAGACAGTTCCGCAAGAGATATTAATATTTGCAATTTTATTGCACGAGATAATGAAAATGTAATTAACCTTTGCAATAAAACAAATTTTAAGCAACTTGCAAATTTAATATATAATGCAGATTATGTAATATGTAATGATAGTGGTATCCTACATCTTGCAGAATTGTTACGAAAAAAAGTATTTGTATTTTTCGGTTCAACTGTAAAAGAGTTCGGGTTTTATCCAGTGTTAAATACTACAACTATATTCGAAAATAATAATATTAAATGCAGACCTTGTTCTAAAAATGGTAAAGAAAAATGTCCCAAAAAACATTTTAAGTGTATGAAAGAAATTCAGCAGAATATTTTATGAAAATTTTTCTTAAAAAAAATCAGGAGAGAAGAATCCTGATTGGTCATTTATGGGTATTTAGTAATGAGATAGAATATATTGATGGTAAAGCTGAAAAAATTGAAGTCGCGGATTTATACTCCTTTGGAAAAACTTTTTTAGGTAGAGGATTTTACAATAGGAACTCCTTAATTGCATTCAGGCTCCTGACTCATCAGAAACAGGATATAAACTATAATTTTTTTAAGAAAAGAATAATAGAATCAAATAATAGAAGATTAAAAATTTTTCCGAAAAATTTAGTATATCGTGTTGTTAATGCTGAAAGTGATTTTCTACCAGGCTTAATTATTGATAGATTCGATGACTTTATATCTTTCCAAATATCTTCTGCGGGAATGGAATTATTTAAAAATGATATAGTAAAAATTATAGATGAAATTTTTTCTCCAGTATGCATAATTGAGAAGAACAATATTCAAAGCAGAGAATTAGAAGGATTAACATTAAATCAGACTGTTATTAAATCATCCGATAATAATGAAAAAATTATTACAATAGATGGTATTAAATATATAATTAATTTAGAAGAGGGTCAGAAAACAGGATTTTATTTAGACCAGAATTCGAATAGAAGGAAAATCAGGGATTATGTAAGAGACGACTCAGAAGTTCTTGATTTATTTTGTAATGAAGGGGGATTCGCACTGAATGCTGCCTACAGTAATGCGAAAAAAATCACTGCTGTTGATATTTCGGAAAAAGCGGTAAAAAGAGCAATGAAGAATTCAAAAATAAATAATTTTTCCAATATAGAATTTATTCAGGAAGATGTTTTTAATTTTTTGAAAGAAGAAAAAGAGAGGAAATATGATTTAATCATTTTAGATCCACCTTCTTTTACAAAATCCAGAAAGAATATAAATACAGCGATTGAAGGTTACATTGAGATTAATTCAAAAGCTTTAAAACTTTTAAAGAAAAATTCAATTTTAATTACATACAGTTGTTCTCATCATATTGGAGAAGATAAGTTTTTAAACATAATAGTCAAATCATCATTAAAATCCGGCAGGGAAATAAAAATAATTGACTCATCTCGATGCTCCTATGATCATCCGATATTACCGCAAATGCCAGAAACAAGTTATCTTAAAGGATTTACATTATTTGTAGTCTGATAAATTTCTTAATAATTTCTTAACACAAGAAAAATAAAAATTTTATTAAGTTAGAGAGAATTAAAAAATAGAATCTGCTATTAAAAAAGTTTCTAAGGAAATAAAAAGTAAAAGGAAATTAAGTGATATTATTTTCGAAAAAGTAACGCTTATTTTTGCGGTTTCAATTATTTTAATTGTTCTATTAATTATTTATGAAATTTTTCAAGATTCAGAACCTACAAGAACAAAGTTTGGTTTCAGTTTCCTTACAAGTTCGGAGTGGGATCCTTTTAAAGAGAATTTTGGAGCATTAACATTTATTTATGGCACTGTTGTTTCTTCAATTATTGCGTTAATCATTTCTTTACCAATAAGTTTAGGGGTAGCAATATTTTTATCAGAAATAGCAGGCAAAACTTTAAGTACAGTTGTAAGTTTTCTCGTAGAAATACTGGCTGCAATTCCAAGTATTATATATGGTTTCTGGGGAATTTTTGTTCTCGCACCATATATGAGAGAAACTTTTCAACCTTTTTTAAATGAATATCTTGGGTTTTTGCCACTTTTTCAGGGGACTCCGTACGGATTTGGAATGATGACAGCAGGAATTATACTTGCAATAATGATTACACCTATAATAACCTCAATTTCAAGAGAAGTTCTTAAAGTAATACCTTTATCACAACGCGAAGCTGCTTACGCCTTAGGAGCAACTAAATGGGAAACGATTAAAATGGCTCTTCTTAATGCGAAAAGTGGTATTCTGGGTGCAATTGCTTTGGGACTTGGAAGGGCTTTAGGTGAAACTATGGCGGTTACTATGGTTATAGGAAATAAAGCACAGATAAAATTATCCCTCTTTGAACCTGCTTATACTATGGCTTCTGTTATAGCGAATGAATTTGCTGAAGCATCAGGTAAAATGCATATTTCTGCCTTAATCGAAATAGGCTTTTTACTCTTTGTGGTTTCTTTTATTATTAATTCAATTGCGAGATTTCTAATTTACAGTATTACAATCAAATCAGGTATGAAATAAAAATGACACGGGAAGCGCTTATACCAAAGAAAAGTAATTTGAAATCAAGAAAGATGAAAAATTTTTTGATGATATCTTTTTGCATTTTGTCCTGTATTATTACAATAATTCCATTAGTATACATATTTTTCTATACGACAATAGCGGGAATTTCTTCACTTAATCTTAATTTTATAATTGAAATGCCCAAACCAGTTGGGGAGGAAGGAGGAGGAATCGCAAATGCTATAGTTGGAACATTAATATTGATAGCAATTGGTAGCTCTTTCGGAATCCCGATTGGAATACTATCTGGTATTTACCTTTCCGAATTTTCTAAAACTACAATGTCTTTGATAATTAAATTTGTTACAGATGTTTTAAGTGGCACACCATCTATTATTATTGGAATATTTGTCTACGGTTTAATAGTAATTCCGATGCAAAGATTTTCTGCTTTAGCAGGAGGCGTTGCATTAGGAATTCTAATGATACCCCTTATTAGTAGAACAACTGAAGAAATGTTGAAACTAATACCTGTAACTCTTAGAGAGGCATCCCTGGCATTAGGTATTTCAAGATGGAAAACAACAGTTTTTATAGTATTGAAAGCAGCTTCATCAGGTATTATAAATGGTATTTTATTAGCAATAGCAAGAATTGCAGGAGAAACTGCACCTTTACTTTTCACTTCATTTGGTAATAATTTTTGGAGTACAAGATTAGACGAACCGATTTCTTCTATAGCGGTTCAAATTTTTAATTATGCAATTTCTCCCTACGAAGACTGGCACAGAAAAGCCTGGACAGGAGCATTGATTCTTATTACACTTGTTTTTGTAATTAGTTTAATTGTAAAATTTGTTACAAAAAGAAAATATGGAGTAAGTTGAAAGAAGTGTTTACACAAATATCAGCAGAGAGTAAAGAATTAAACAATTCTTTTGAAGTATTACAAGATAACGCAATAAAAACAGAGAATTTAACTGTAACCTTTTTTGGCAAAAATGCAATTTATGATATTAATGTTGAAATTAAAAAAAATAATGTTACTGCAATTATTGGTCCTTCAGGATGCGGGAAGTCAACATTGCTGAGGTCTTTTAATTTTATGCACGATCTGACCCCTGGAGCAAAAGTTACTGGTAATATTTATCTGTTTGGTGATAATATAATGTCTTTTAATGCGATTGAACTAAGAAAAAAAATTGGAATGGTATTTCAGAAACCAAATCCTTTTCCCTCTATGTCTATTTATGAAAATGTTATTTCTGGATTAAAATATTCAAATAAACTAAAAAAAAATCAGGCAGATGAAATTGTAGAAAATGCATTACGACAAGCAGGTTTGTGGGGGGAAGTAAAAGACCGGTTAAAAAAATCTGCCTTGGAGCTTTCAGGAGGGCAACAGCAGAGATTATGTATAGCCAGGAGTATTGCAGTATCACCGGAAATAATTTTAATGGATGAACCAACAAGCGCCCTTGACCCTAAATCTACCGCTATTATAGAAGAAACAATATATAAAATTAAGAAAAAATATACTGTTGTAATTGTAACTCACAATATGCAACAGGCTGCTCGTGTTAGCGATTTTACTGCGTTTATGTTTTTAGGAAAATTAGTAGAAATTGACAGAACAAGGGTAATTTTTACAAATCCGAGGGAAAAATTAACAGAACAATATATTATTGGTAAATTTGGCTAAAAGTAAAATTTCCAAAATTCCCAAATACATAGTATTTTTTCTATAATTGCATTATATTATATGAAAATATTTAGTTTACTTAAAGAAGAATGTTAAATAACGGCGAATCCGATAACATAAACGAGAAAGTTGAACCTAAGAAAAAAACTTGTAATGGAAAGTTAATTATTTTTTCAGTTTATCCCATATTATTACTTTTACTCTCTTTAGCGGGTTATACAATAAAAAGTAATGATTCAAGTGTAGTATACATATATAAAACAAATTTTATTGAAGTAAAAAAGGATAGTTTCTTATCTGAAAGATATACTATAAATATTCTTTCTGATGAAGATTTATCCGCAAGACTGAAGGATACTGTTTATACTACTTTAGACTGCTGGTTAGAATTGAGGATTGACCAGCAAATGTTATATCAACACTGGCGGAATGGGAAAGTAACTACATATCCTGTGTCTACAGGTAATAAATATTTATCTCGCAGTGTAGAATCAAGACCAGGATTATTTGCAATAAATTATAAGAATCCTCATCATTTATCTTCACAGTATAATAATGCTGATATGTATCATTTTATGACATTCAATCAGGGGATCGGTTTTCACTCTTTAGATGGCACAGGATATTATTATGCTCTTGGAAAGACACCATCATCTCATGGCTGTATCAGAATGAGACATGAAGATGCAGCTAAATTATTCCGTGAATGTCCATTAGGTACTTTAGTATTAGCGCATAGCGGATACACAGCAAGAACAGTTGGATTTGCTCCGAAAGATTTTGAATATGAACAAAAACCCTCTAAAGAAGAATTTAAAATAATGCTTGCAAAAAATTTATATAATATTTTATCCGGTAATTATTACACAAAAGAAAGATATTACATAGTTATAGATCCAAGTGTGATTCCAACTTCTGGTGTATATATAAGCTATGATAAAAAAATTCCGGAAAGACAAAAATTACCAAAGACAACCTATAGAATAAATAGTACTTATATAGACAGATTAAAAGTTAACAAAGAATATACTGATGTGATTTACACTGATAATCAGGAATATTTATCAATAGTAGGGGAATTGGAAGACTTTGAAAATGAAACAGAGGATTACGAAGATGAACAATATACAGACGAAGAATTAATTAAAAAATATTTCAGAAATCCCATTGGGATACTTCCATATTTCCCTCCCAATGGTTCAACAAATTAAAAATAAAATTATATTTAATATTTGATTTTTATTGTGTAAATTGCAAGGAACTAAAAAAATAGAAAAATAGTATATAAAGTAGAGTTAAATATAAACTTCAATACCAGGAGGTAGTCATGTCCGAGGAAAAAAACATAAAGAGAGAAGAAGGTTTCACAGAACCTCTTTTCGAAAAAATGAAATATGGTGCTCCCGAGTTAATGAAAGTATATAAGAAGTTTGCTATTGGAGGACTAATAGTTGCAATATTCTTCCATGCATTCTTTATTGCTGCTTATGCATTCTCGGAATATATAGAAGCCAAAAGAAAAGAAGAAGAATTAAGAAAAAGACAGGAAGTAGTGTTGAAAGATATACAGACAACACAAAATGAAGATGAAAATGAAAAATCAGAAGCACCACCGGAAATTCAGGAAGCAGAACAAATAAAACAAGTTAAGGACTTAGAACAATTAAATCCTGAACCAGCAGCAAGGGAAAAAGCAGATATTGATAAGTTAAAAAGCGTAGAGCAACAAATGCAGGAGACCAGAAATATCGGAAAAGAGGATGTTGAAGGAAAAGATATAATTTCGGAAGGTCCAATTAGATCAAAAGAAGATGTAAAAAAGATTGAGGAAGTTGTAAAACAAGAGGAAAAGAAAGACATAACAAAAGTAGATAAGGAAAAGACCTACAAGCAGTTTGAAGTTGATAAAGCACCGCAAGCAGTAAATCTTTCTGCAGTTAGAGGATCTATGAGATACCCCGAAATTGCAAAGCAAAACGGAATTGAAGGAAGAGTATCCGTGCAAGTATTAGTTGGAACTGATGGTTCTGTAATTCAAGTTGGTAGTTATAATGGACCTGATGTGTTCAGAGATGAAGTTATGTCCAAAGTTACTGCTTTAAGATTTACCCCTGCAATTCAACAAGGAAATGCAGTGAAATGCTGGGTTACAGTGCCATTCAATTTTACCTTAAAGCAAGAAGGATTTAAGAAGAAAGACGACGAGGAAAAGAAAGAAGAAAAAGAAGAGAAGAAAGAACAACCAAAGAAGGAAGAAAAAGAGAATTAATAACCATTTTAAAGTTTTGTGTAGTTTCTTAAAACTACACAAATAATGATGAAACCTGCTCTTATAATTAATATCGTAACATCGGTTGTAGTAACGGTTGTTGGAATTTTAATAATAATCGGAGTTGCAGCACCAGGTTTAAATACAAATCTGAGAATATCGTTTGGAGCAGTATTTACGGCATACGGAGTATACAGGTTTCTGAATTTTATATCTAAAATCAGGATGCAAAAATTTAAAGAGAAACATGAAAGAATTGAGGAAGCAAAAGATGAGTTGCTTAAAAAAAAGAATAAATAATTTTTTATTAGTTCTTTTATCACTTCTTTTTTTCTTCATATCAGGATGTGACTACGGAGAAATTAAGTCGAAAGCTACAATAGGGGAAACAACAGTATATGTTGATGAAAATTTAGAACCTTTACTTAATGACTTAAAATCTGAATTTGAGAGGATATATAAAGAAGCAAAAGTAAATTTTGTTGTTAAACCTGCTAAAGTTGCAATTGCGGATTTATTAAATCGTGACCATAAAGTGATAATGGTTGCAAGGGACTTTAATGAAGAAGAAACAAAATTTATTAAGGATATAAAGCTTGAAATTCAAAGATATGAAGTGGCTTTAGATGGAATTGGATTTATTGTTAATCCTGCTTCACCGATTGAGAGACTAACTTCGAGTGATTTAAAGAAAATTTTTACAGGGGAATATAAAAACTGGACAGATATTAAAGTACAGGATGAGGAACAAAATCAAAAAGCAAAAACTTTTTTCAAGGGAAATTTAAATGAGATTAAAGTTTATATTCAAAGACCAAACTCGTCTGCCTATGAATTCGTGCGAGATTCTGTGTTAGATAAATTAAACTTTGTGGAATCAGCAAGAGTATGTTCAACTTCTGTTCAGGTAATAGAGTCAGTAAGAAAATATAAGAATGCAATTGGTTTTATAAATTTAGCATGGATTTCTACTGGCAATCAGGATGAACAGGACACTACAATTAGACCTGTAAGAGTATCAAGAATTTTGCCTTCAGGTAAACAGTACGATTTTGAAATATTCCATCAGGGTACTGTTGCTTATAGAAAATATCCATATATAAGAAAAGTTTATTTTTTTTCCATTGAATTCGATTTCACCGCTGCAACGGGGTTTATTACTTTTCTATTACATTCAGATGGGCAAAAAGTAATATTAAAAAGAGGGTTGGTACCAGTTACACAACCTCTAAGAATTATAAAACTTGAATAATTAATTAATATACTATGGACAAAATAACAAAATACTTTTTAATTTTATTTGTGTTGATTTTTTTATTCAACAATATATTTGCACAAGACAATAAGAAAAAAGGAATTGAAGCTGTGCAAAAAGGTGAATATATAACGGGTATTCAACTTTTAAAAGATGTAGTTAAGAAAGATGATGATTATGATGTTAATTATTGGTATGCTTATGCTCTTTTTATGACTGAAAATTATAAAGAAGCAGAAAAATATTTCAAAATTGCATTAGAAGATGATGATGAGGGTATAGATGCACTTAAAGGGTTAGGAGATATCAAAGTAAAAGAGAAGGATTACAAATCTGCTGACAATTATTACAATAAAGCATTAAAGATAAATCCTAATTATGTACCTGTTCTTGTTGCACAATCAAAGATGTATCTTGCTCAGGGGAAAATTGATGACGCAATTACAAAATTAACAAATGCAGAATATAATGCTCCAAATAATGTTGAAATATTAGTGGCAATAGGGGATGCATATTATGAAAGAGAAACATACAAGGTAGCAATAGAGAAATATAAAAAAGCTCTTTCAATAAAGCCAAAATATGCACCTGCATATTATGGAATAGGTAGAGCATATTATAAGTTATATTTAATTACTGAGGATGAAGAGAAGAAGAAAGAATATTATAATGAATCATTTAAGGCATACGAATCAGCTATTTCTGCAGATTCAAAATTTGCGGAAGCATATTATGAAAAAGGATATTTACTGTTTATAGTTGGAAGATACAGTCTTGCAGAGGAATCTTTCATTACTTATTCTGAATTGAAGCCAAAATCTATAAGAGGAAAGTATTACCTTGCAAGAACAGAATTCAAATTAAGAAAATTTGATGAATCTGAAAAATTATTTTTAGAAATAGTAAATCTGGATACCGCTTACGCATCTGAATGTTATCGTTATATTGGAAAGATATACAATGAAAAACCTGCAAATGATTCAATTACAATTTCTGAGAATTATCAGAAATCTTTAAAGTATTATGAAAAAGTTAAAGATGAAGATTTTGATTTAGACGATTATATTAATTTTATAGAAATTGCCACAAATAAATATACAAGGAATTTTGATGATGCAATAAAATATTACAACAAAGGTAAAGAAAATTTTCCCGAAAGTGGTGAATTGGATTTTGAAATGGGAAGAGGATACTTCAATAATGAAATTACTGATTCTGCCATAATATATTTTGAAAAAGCAATTTCTAAAAACTATAAAAATGGTGCTGTCTATCTGTATCTTGGCTTGTCATATAATTACAGCAAGAATTATGAGTCGGCGATTAAAAATTTACTTACCTCAATAGAATACAAACCTACTAGTATTGCTTATTTATTCATTGCAAAATCCTACAGAGCAATGGAAGATATAGATAATGCTATAAAGTATTACGAAAAAACTTTAGAGGTTGAGCCGGATAATCAAGAAGCGATAGATGCATTGAAAGTGTTAAAAAAGAATGGATAAAATAATTAGTTATATTGATAAAAATTTTGAAAGATTTGTTAGTGAACTTTCGGAATTTCTAAGTATTTCTTCAATCAGCAATGATAAAAGTAAAAAGAATGAAATCTATAGATGCTCTAATTGGTTGATAGAGCATCTCGATAACATTGGTATGCAAAATGTTTGTATTTTTGAGACTGGAGTACATCCCATTGTTTATGCTGATTGGCTCGGTGCTGGGAGCGATAAGCCAACTATATTGATTTACGGACATTATGATGTACAACCAGTGGATCCTATTGAGCTCTGGAGTAATCCACCATTCGAACCTATAATTAAAAATGATAAGATTTATGCAAGAGGTGCAACTGATGATAAAGGACAGGTGATGATTCATATTAAAAGTCTGGAGGCTCATTTAAAAACATATGGTAAATTAGATATAAATATTAAATTGCTTATTGAAGGAGCAGAAGAGATTGGAAGTCCAGACTTAGAAATATTTATAAATGATAATAAAGAACTCTTGAAATGCGACTACGTTGTAATTTCTGATACAGCAATGTACAAGGAAAATTTACCTTCTATATGTTATGCATTGAGAGGATTAGCATACTTTCAAATTAATGTGAAAGGACCTAATAAAGATTTGCATTCAGGGTCTTATGGCGGTTGTATTGGAAATCCAATAAATGTACTTGCTGAAATTATTGGAAAACTTAAAGATAATAATGGTAGAATTACCATTGAAGGTTTCTATGATGATGTAATTGATTTAACAGATGAAGAAAGAAAAGAATTAGCAAAACTCCCTTTTGATAAAGCAAAATTTATGAGAGAAATTGATGTTTTAGAATTAAATGGCGAAGTTGGTTACACCACGATAGAACAACTAACTGCAAGACCTACCTTGGATTGTAATGGTATATGGGGAGGATATCAGGGGGAAGGAGCAATGACAATAATTCCCTCAAGTGCCTCTGCAAAAGTATCAGTAAGATTGGTACCAAATCAAAATCCTGATAAAATTGCTGATTTATTTATAAAACACATTAACAAAATTTCACCACCTACTGTAAATGTTGAAGTTGAGTATCTCCACGGTGGTAGACCTGCAATAACCCCAATAGATACACCAGCTATAAAAGCTGCCGCAAGAGCATTGAAGAAAGCATTTGATGTAGAACCGGTATTTGTTAGAGAAGGAGGTTCTATTCCAATTGTAAATGTGTTTAAAAAAATATTAAATGCAGATACTGTGCTTCTCGGATTTGGGTTACCTGATGAAAACGCTCATTCACCAGACGAAAATTTTGATTTAAAAAATTATCTAAAAGGAATAAAAAGCTGTTCATATTATTATAATGAACTTGCATTTTTATAAAAAAATTATTATGATTATTATATGGCAAAAGTTATTAAAAAAAGAAAAACAAAAAAGAAAGAGTTTATTAATATTAACCTTAATGAATTTAATTTTGCTATAATAGGTTTAGGAATTGTATTAATAATTATCGGATACATATTTTTATCTGAAAATTCTGTTGATGGATTTTTTCCAACTGTTGTAGCGCCTATTTTGCTTGTTTTAGGATATTGTGTCGTAATACCAATTGGTATTATTATTTCTATTAAGAAAAAAGAAACTACTGAAATTATACCGGAAATTACGTCTGACGAAAAGCCAGAAGAAGAAAAACAACAAGATACAAGTTCTAATATACAAACTTATTAGAGATCTGGGAATGCAACGGTTTCGACGGGATGTAAGATGGTTAAAACTGCATATAGTGTTTACTACCATCACTAAAAAAAGGTAGTAAAAAAATAAATGCCGATAACTACGCACTGGCTGCTTAATTAAACTAAGCAACCCATTTTATCACGATTCCTCTCCTGCCGGAATGTGATAAAATGTCGCAAAGGCGGGATAGTTTATTGGAGTGTCCAGAGCCAATAAACGAAAAATAACCTGGACTGGTGATTCAGAAGGGTTGTTTGTTAACCTTCGAATCACGAGAAATAATAACAAACTAAATATGTAGATGTTTTAATCGGCTTCATCCCGGACCCGAGTTCGACTCTCGGCATTTCCACAAAAAATTACCTTCTGCGAGATTCTTTCCCCTTTTTTTCCGCGTATTCTGCAACTCTGTCCATAAAAGATTTCTTCTTTTTTACTTCTTTTTTGGGTTTCTCCTCTTCTGGTTTTTCTTTTTTATATTTTGTATTATATATCTGCTGTATTATAGATAACAAATTAAATACAAAGTAATATAGATTTAATCCGGAGGGAAAACTATAGAACAGAAATGTTAGTAAAATAGGCATTAGATAAACCATCATTTTTTGCTTTGGGTCTGTCACTGTCATTTTTTGCTGAATGAACATAGTTATACCCATAAGTGTTGCTACACCTGCAATTTGATTTATACCAAACAATGGAATTTTGAACGGTAAAGTAAATATTACATCAGGAGTAGATAAATCTTTTATCCACCAGAAAAAGTGCGCCTGTCTAAGTTCTATTGTTGATCGGAAAACAGCGAAAAGTGCATATAGAATCGGTAACTGTAAGAGCAAAGGTAAGCAACCACCCGCAGGGTTTATTTTTTCTTCCTTGTATAATTTCATTATTTGAGCGTTTGCCTTATTTGGGTCATCTTTATATCTTTCCCTTATTTCATTTATTTTTGGACTGAGCTTTCCCATTCTTTTCATAGATTCCATTTGCTTTTTTGTAAGTGGATTAAGCAGAATTTTTAATACGATAGCAAATATTATTATCACAATACCATAATTAGGTATGAAACTATGAAGGAATAGGAAAAATGGAATAATGAAATACTGAGCTATTGGTCTAACAATGAAGTCTAAAGGAAACCTCATTGTTAATTCCAATTCCTTATTATAAGATTTTAATATTTTGTAATCAATCGGTGTAAGTATAATCTGGAAAGTTGCAGTATCAGATTTTTCATTCTTAATATCCATTCTCACAGCAATTTCATAAATATTTCTTACACCTTCATCTTTCAATTTTTCTTTAATACCACGCAGATATGCACCATCACCTTTTCGAGACAGGGGAATTATAAAAACACCAAAATATTTATTTCTTGTTGATACATAATCTGTGGTTCCAGAAATCTTTTTCTCGTTATAGGTATCAAATTTTTCAGCTGTTAAAGTTGTAATTTCTCCTCCCATATAAGCATAAGCTTCAGAGAATGTTGCCTCTTCATCGCTTCTGTATTCAGTTAAATTCAAGGAAGAACCCCAGGTAACTTCGTAATATGCATTTGAAATAAACTTATCAGAATTTAAAAGTTCATATTTTACATCGAACTCATAAGAAGAAGGATTGAAGGTATATATTTTTCTAATTACTTGTGAACTATCTGAATTAATAAATAAGTTATAAATTAATTTAAAATCCTGCTGTTTTTCTATATCGATTCTTTGCCAGGGTTTATAATTACAATTGAAAACTAAATCTTTTGTATAAATATTTTTCCCATCCTTATTTGTAAAAAATAAGCTTAACTCTTTTCCTGCTTTCCAATCTATTAATTGAATTGTATCGCCATCCCACTTTTTTAAATTTTTAACAATATATTTTCTTATTGCACCACCATAGTTTGTGAATTCCATATAAACCTTATCATTTTCAAGGATTATTATTTTTTCATCTATCAAAGTTGAATCCGTTCTTGCATAATCTATTGATAAATTATAGAATGACTTACCGTACTTATCAATCAATTTTGCGTTTTTGTCAACTGTATCTTTTTTTGTTTCAGTTTTAATACTATCTTTATGAACAGAATCTTTAACTATTGTGTCCTTTTGTATATTTTCGGTCTTTTGTTTTTCTGGTTGTGTTTTAGGCTTCTGCTGAGACATTATATATACCCAAACAATAAGTATAACACCGATCAAAATAAAACCAATGATAGATTTTTTATCCATAAAGCAATTTAGTTATGCATTTTAAAATTTTTATGTGGAACAGGGTCATAACCTCCTCTGGTGAAGGGATTACATCTAAGTATACGTTTAATTCCAAGAAACATTCCTTTAAAAATTCCATATTTTTGTAATGCTTCTATAAAATAATTAGAGCAAGTAGGCTCAAATTTACAGGATGGGGGAAATAAAGGTGAAATAAAAATTTGATAAAACCTTATTAATTTTATTAAAATGAATTTAACCAACTATCTCTTTATTTATATTTTTTTTAATTTTATGTAATAAAAATTGCACATCATCCAAAAGATTCTGCAATTTAAAATTTTTGGTATTGCTGAATCTCTCAAAACCAATTTCTGTTAATGAAAATATTAACGCAATTCTAAATTTTTCATTATATAATTCAGAAAGAATATTTTTATTAAGTCTATATGATTCTTTAAGCAATCTTTTCAAACGATTCCTTTTGCTTGATTTATTAATTTTTCGTTTTGGTACATATATTCCAACTCGTATAAAGTTTATAGGTGGTTTTTTATTCCGTTCTATATCCTGTGAGGAATAATTAAAATCAACTCTATAAAAAACTCTTACATTATTTCTATCGTAATATTTCGATGAACCCAAAACTTTTTTAAAAGCCCGGAATCCTCTGAGAATTTCTTTCTTAGGAAGTTTATAATTTATTTCCACTTTTAAATTGTGATGTTATTTACGAGTAAATTCATCACTAACAGTGAGTTTTTTTCTTCCTTTTTTTCTTCTCCTTGCTAAAACTTGCCTGCCATTTTTAGAGGACATCCTACTTCTGAAGCCGTGTTTATTTTTCCTTTTTCTGTTGCTTGGTTGATATGTTCTTTTCATAAAAGTTTATATATAATTTCAAATAAAAACCTTAAATTTAATTTTATTCAATATTTAATACAAGGTATTATATTATTCTTTTTTAAGTTCTGCTTCTTTAGCTTTGTATTTTTTATTATTATATATAAGTAAAAGAACTCCCAGTATTATCATAATAATTGAGATTATCTGAGCCTGTGATAAATTCAATATTACTTTGGGATTCCTTCTTATGAATTCAACTAAGAACCTTCCTATACCAGTAAGTATCAAATAATAATAAAATAATTGACCGTAATATTTAGTATTTTTCCTCATAAGCCATAATAAAATAAAAATTATTACTGCATATCCTAATTCATATAACGGAGTTGGGTGTACTAATTCTCCTGGAGTAGTAGGAACTATACCTTTAGAATATTCACATCCTAAAAATTCCCAAAAAGTATTATTCACTTGAATACCATAACAACCATCACCAGAAAGGTGACACCCAATCCTTGCTATACCATAAGCAATTGTAGCACCTGGAACCATAGCATCAATAATCTGCAGAAAATGAAGTTTTTTATATTTAATATAAATGTAAATTAAAACTATTGCTAATATTAAACCTCCATAAAAGGTCAAACCTGCTGGAGAAAATAAGTCGGAGCCAAGCAATGACTTTATAGATGCGCCTTTTCCAAAATTCCATTCTTCAATAATATAAAATATTTTACCTCCTATGATACCACCAATTATTGCTAATACAGTTATGGTTACGCCAAGATTTTCATCTAAACCCATTCTTTTCAATTCCTTTGTAAAGATGTAACTACCAATTAAAAACGCTAACCCTAACATTAAACCATAACTATAGACTGGAATACCAAATATTTCAAATAACTTTGGATGCATTTTTTATTCTTCTTTAATTAAAAGTTCAATAAATGAATTCTTAGGTTTTGTTAATATATAAATTTTTTCGAATTTAAAACTTAATGTATAGTAAATTGGATTTTTTCCATCTCTTAAAATTTTCAGTTGATAATTGTTATAAGTGAAATCATAAAATTTATACTTATATGATGCATATCCTGATTGTGAAAAATCTACTACTGGGGCTGATAGTCCTTCTATATTAAATTCAATAATCTTTTCATCATGAAAGATATTGTTTTGAACATTTATAGTGTATAAAAAATTTTTAAATATTTTAACGGTTCTAAATTCAAAAAGAATATATCTTTGTTTCCTTAATACATCATATTCGTAACTAATGTATAATTCATATTCATATTTTAATTTCGGGGCTCTAACCTGTTTCGTTCTCATAATTCTCTATATTTACTAAAATTTATTTTTTCCAGTTCACTCAAATTTATTTCAAATTCTTTCCCATCTTTCATTCTTTTAATAAATGCTTTACCGCTCTGTAGTTCTTTATCACCTAAAACTATTGTAAATTCACTATTAATTTTATTTGCCTCTTTCATTTGTGCTTTAACACTTTTGTTTTGATAGTCAGTATCACATTTAATATTATTTTCTCTCAATTTTATGAGTGTTTTTATTGCCAATTCCCTTGTTTCATCATCGAAAGTTACTATATACAGTGTAAGCGGTTCTTCAGAGGGGAATTTGTAATTGTTTCTTTCCATTAGATATAATAATCTTTCTATCCCACAAGCGAAACCAATTGCAGGAGTTGGTTTGCCACCTAATTCTTCAATAAGGTTATCATATCTCCCTCCGCCTATTATTGCATTTTGTGAACCTAATTCATCTGATATAATCTCAAATGTTGTTGAGGTATAATAATCAAAACCACGTACTAAATTATAATCAATTTCAAACTTTACATTAATTTTTTGAAGCAAATTCAGTACGGCTTCAAAATGTTTTTTTGTTTCATATTTCAGGTAATCATATAATCTCGGTGCTGATTTAAGAATTTCAATCTCTTTTTTATCCTTTGTGTCAAGAATTCTAAGAGGATTTTTTTCAAGTCTGTTTTTACTTGTTTCGGTCAATGAGTCTATGTGCTCTTTTAAAAATTTTTTTAAATCTTTAAGAAAATCCTTCCTTTCTGTTGGAGTGCCAATAGTGTTTATTTTGGTTATAAAATTTTTTATTCCAAAGTTTTCAAGAATTTTTGTACTAAGTGAAATCATCTCAGCATCTATTAAATAGCTATCACTTCCAATTGCTTCTGCACCAAACTGGCAAAATTCTCTATACCTTCCTGCCTGAGGTCTTTCATGCCTATACATATTTGATATATAAAATAATTTTACTAAGCCCGGCAAATTATCAAGATTGTTTTCAATATATGCTCGAATTACAGGTGCAGTCATCTCAGGCTTCAAAGTAAATTCGTTATTATGAAAAGAATACATTTCTTTTGATACAACATCAGTATAATCTCCAATACCCCTTTTAAATAATTCTGTTTTTTCAAAAGCTGGTGTTCGTATCTCTTTGTAATTGTATATTGAAAAGATTTGGCACAACTCCAATTCTATATGTCGTCTCTTAAAAGAGTCTTCAGGTAAAATATCAAGTGTACCTGTTGGTTTCCTAATTAATTCTTTTTTCATAAATTGTTTTAAAAATAACAATTTAGGTTTACACTTGAAAGACAAAAGAGTTGTATAAAAATTATTATTAAAAGAAAAAGAAGAAAAACCATATATTGTATTTTTTAAATTTCTATTGCTAAAAATTTTTAAATATTTCAATTCATTTTTTTATTATTACTTAGTAATATTTTTGAATTTAGTTTACTACATAATAATCTTATATTTGTATTATTTTATATTAATTTAAATTTGTTATATATGAAAAAATTTGAATTTCACGACAGATTCATAGACCGACATATTGGTCCTGGAGAAGCAGAAATTAAAGAAATGCTAAAAACTATTGGAGTTAGTTCACTTGATGAATTAATTGACCAGACAATCCCAGAAGATATTAGATTAGATAAGGAATTGGATTTACCTGATGAAGTAAGTGAATTTGAATATCTTAAAAGAATTAAAGAAATAGCATCTAAAAATAAGATATTTAAATCATATCAGGGGCTTGGATATTATCCCACTATATTACCAAAAGCGATACAAAGGAATATACTGGAAAATCCTGGATGGTATACACAATATACACCATATCAAGCAGAAATATCACAGGGCAGACTTGAAGCATTGATTAATTTTCAAACGATGATTGTTGACCTTACCGGTTTACCAATTGCAAATGCATCACTTTTAGACGAAGGGACAGCTGCTGCAGAAGCAATGATAATGTGTAATAATGTAAAAAAGAATAAAAATGCAAATAAATTTTTTGTTTCTGATAAATGTTTTCAGCAAACGATTGATGTAATTTTAACGAGAGCTGAACCGTTAAATATTGAAGTTGAGATTGGAGATATTAATAGTGTTGAATTGAATGAAAATTATTTTGCTATTATTGTTCAATACCCAAATTCAGATGGAGAAGTTATTGATTACAAAGAATTATTTGCAAAAGCACATAGCAAAAATATTTATACTATCACAATAGCAGATATTATGTCACTTGTATTATTAACCCCACCTGGAGAATTTGGTTCTGATGTTGCTGTTGGAAGTACACAAAGATTCGGAGTTCCTATGATGTATGGAGGACCACATGCAGCGTATTTTTCTACTAAGGAAGAATTCAAAAGGTTTATGCCCGGAAGAATAATTGGTGTGTCAATTGATAAATTTAATAATGTTGCTTATAGAATGGCTCTCCAAACCAGAGAACAGCATATAAAACGTGAGAAAGCAACAAGTAATATTTGCACCTCACAGGTTCTTTTAGCAATTATATCAGCTATGTACGCTATATATCATGGACCGTGCGGGCTTCAGGCAATTGCTGATAGGATACATAAACTAACTGTTATATTGAATAATACGCTTTCGAAAAATGGTTTTAATCAAAGAAATGAAATTTATTTTGATACTTTGAGATTTGAATTTGACAATCCCAAAACTATCGAGGAAATAAAACAAAGAGCAGAAAATAGATGCGTTAATTTCAGATATCAGAACAATCTAATCTATATAAGCATTAATGAACAAACTACTATAGATGATATTAAAGAGATAATTGAAATTTTTACTGGTTACGATTGTGCAAACAATTTAGTTGAGGAATATTCAGAAATTAAAAGTGAGTTTCCTGAAAAATTTAAAAGGAAATCAGCTTTCCTGACACATCCTGTATTTAACAAATATTATTCTGAAATGGAATTTATGCGCTATGTTAAATCACTTGAGAATAAGGATTTATCTCTCACTGGTTCTATGATTCCACTTGGGTCCTGTACGATGAAATTAAATGCTGCTATCGAAATGGTTGCAGTAACTTATCCCGAGTTCACAGAGATTCATCCTTTTGCACCTGATTATCAGGTAGAAGGCTATAAACAACTAATTACCGAACTCGGAGATTATTTATGCAAGATTACAGGTTTTGCTGGAATCACATTTCAACCTAATTCAGGTGCACAGGGAGAATATACTGGTTTAATGATGATTAGAAAATATCATATTTCAAGAGGTGAAAAAAATAGAAATGTCGTTCTTATTCCACATTCGGCGCATGGTACAAATCCAGCAAGCGCGGTTATGGCAGGTATGAAAGTTGTTGTAGTTGAATGTGATGAAGGTGGAAATATTGATATAAACGATTTAGAAAAAAAAGCTTCCGAGAATAAAGATATTCTTGCAGCTTTGATGGTAACCTATCCTTCTACACACGGAGTATTTGAAGAGAATATAGTAGAAATTTGTAACATTGTGCATAAATATGGAGGTCAGGTTTATATGGATGGTGCTAATATGAATGCTCAAGTTGGCTTAACATCTCCTGCAAAAATTGGTGCTGATTGTTGTCACTTAAATTTACACAAAACATTTGCTATACCTCATGGTGGTGGTGGTCCAGGAGAAGGACCGGTTGCAGTAGCAGAACATTTAGTTAAATTCTTACCAGGACATTTTATAAATACTACTCAATCCACTTTAAAAGCTGTTTCTTCAGCCCCATTCGGAAGTGCTGGCATTTTATCTATTTCTTATGCATATATATTGATGTCGGGAACAAAGGGGTTAAAGAAGGCTACTAAGTTATCAATCTTAAATGCTAATTATATAAAAAGTAGATTAGAGAAATATTACAAAGTTCTTTATACTGGAAGCAAAGGTAGGGTAGGGCATGAATTAATTTTTGATTTAAGAGATTTTAAACATAAAATTAAGATAGATGCAATTGATGTTGCTAAAAGATTAATGGATTATGGATTTCATGCTCCCACAGTATCTTTTCCAGTACCGGGCACATTGATGGTAGAGCCGACAGAAAGCGAATCAAAATATGAACTGGATAGATTTTGTGATGCAATGATTTCTATAAGGGAAGAAATAAAAGAAATAGAAGATGGGAAAATAAGTGATACAGATAATTTATTAAAAAATGCACCGCATACTGCTATTGAGATATCTTCCGATAACTGGCAACACCCATATTCACGAATAAAAGCAGCATTCCCGGTAGACAGTTTGAAAAGAAATAAATTTTGGCCTTCAGTAAGTAGAATAAATGACGCTTACGGCGATAGAAACCTTGTTTGTACGGCACCACCTGTTGATAAGAAATGATTATAGTTTTAAGATAGCCTAAATTTTTAAAAAAGATATTAATATCAAAGAGAAAAAATTTTTACTTGTATTTTTCTGTATATTAATTTTATCCAATATAGGATTATTATTTTCAATAAGATTATTACCTTTTATTGACCTCCCTTTTCGTCTTACGGCAGCAACAATTTTTAAATACCTGAATAATCCTGACTACTACTTTTCGCAGTACTATTATATACCCACCTTATTAAAATCTAACATATTTTATTTATTATTTGTAAATATACCTATTTTCAATGATATTGAAATTGGAAATAAAGTATTTTATGCAATATATTTGGTATTATTTTTTATATCTGTATACTTATTAATTAAATTTATTAAAGGGAATGTTTGGTATTCATTATTAGCGTTTTTTTTCGTTTATAATCATAATTGCCATTGGGGATTTTCAGATTTTATGTTCTCGATACCGGTCTTGATTCTATTTATTTTTCTTCTAATTTACGAATCCGAGAAGCCAAAATTATACTTTATACCGATTAATTTTCTCTTTATAATTATTTTATTTTTTATTCATTTCCAGACAGCATTGTTTTCTTTTGTTTTTTTGATAATTATATCATTCATATACTACATAAAAAATTTAAAATATCTTTTATTAAATATATTAACATTTTTCATTTTGATTTTTTTGATGTATTTAGTTTATACTTTAGACTCATCCGATGTATATATTAATCTGAAAGATTATTTGTATAATTATTACACAAAATATTATTTAGAAAGTATTTTGAAAAGATTGCAGATAATTTTTATTAATGATAATTACCACTGGTTTTATGAACCTTATGGAAGTATAGTAGCGGTTTTAATATCTTTGATTTTATTTATACCACTAATTATAAAATTATTTAAAGATAAAAAAATAAATATAAAGTTAAATAAAAATAATCCTGCAATTTATATATTAAAAGTATTTGTGATTTATTCAATAAGTCTCTACTTTTTGTTACCGGATGATATACCAGGACAAAATATTATATATCAAAGGTTTTCAATTTTTATATGGTTAGGATTAATAGGTTTATTTAGTAGAATCAGTTTGAATTTAAATCAATTAAGTAAGTATAAGATTTTATTGTTAATTTCTGTGATTATTTTTAATATAATGGTGTTTGAATATTTTATTTCTTTTCAGAATTCCTGTAAAGATTTTAAACCAGAAATATTTAATGGTATTAAGAGGTCAGAAAAAGTGTATGGATTATTTTATGATTCAAATTTCAGGGGGCGTCCTATATTTATTCATTTTCATAATTATTTTACTATCTGGCATAAAGGAATTTCTGGTGGTATTGTAGATTATAGATTCAGCATAATTAAAAGAAAATCTGATTTTAATAGTTTACCTCCTTACAATCCCTGGGCAGGAAATTTGGAAAAATATAATGATGAATATGTTAATGTGGAATATATACTTTTCAGAGGCAAGGACCAGAATAACTTAAAAGGGTTCATACCTTTTAGAAAAAGTAATGAATGGATTCTTTTTAAAAATTTAAAATTGAATAATAAATAATACAATTTTTTTGTAATTTTTAAAAAATTAAAGAACAAATTTGAAAGTATTGAATAAGAAATATATATGGTTTATTATCAGTTTTATTCTACCCTTTATAGCTTACTTAAAAACTCTCGCCCCTGATGTTTTCTTTGTAGATGCAGGGGAATTAGCAACAGCGTGCGCAAAATTAGGAATTGCACATCCAACTGGTTATCCGTTGTTTACTCTTCTCGGGAGATTTTTTTCTCTTATACCTTCTGGGCAGGAAATTTATATAATGAATGCTGTAAGTGCATTTTATACTTCTCTTTCCATCGCAATTTACTTCCTATTTTCTACGTTTTTGATTAAATTAATATTTTATTTCAAAAATTTTGATAAGAAACCATCTTATAGGTTTAGTTTAGAAAATTATCAAATCTATTTTCTCGCAACAGTTTCTGCATTAATATTAGGATTTTCCAGAACATGGTGGGATACAGCATCAGCTATAGAGGTATATAACCTACATAAAATTTTTTTAGTGTCAATTATATTTTTACTCTATAAAGCAATATTCAATCAGAATTTATATCCTTCTAAAAAGGAAAATAAAGAAAAATACTGGATATTCTTCGCTTATCTTTTAGGTTTAAGCTTTGGGAATCACTTATCAACTCTGTTTTTATCTCTTGGGGTAATTTATTTATACTTTGCTTATAACGGTTTCAACAAAATTTCCTTTTTAAGAATATTGATTCTTACAATTCCGTTCTTAGCTGGATTATCAGTTTATCTATATCTATTTTTGAGAGCAGAAAATGCTCCAATTTCTTGGGGGTACCCACACAATTTAGAAAATTTCATTCGCCATGTAAGTGGAAAACAGTTTAGTGTTTGGATGTTCAAATCATTAGAGACAATGAAAAAACAATTTACTCATTTCATAAACATTTATCCTATTGAATTTTCTATCCCATTATTTTTATTACTATTTGTTGGAATAATTAAATCTTTTATTTCAAATTATAAATTATTTCTCTTCCAGTTTTTATTGTTCGCGTTTTCAATACTTTACGGAATAAACTATGATATCTATGATATAGATTCATATTTCCTGCTTGCTTTTCTGGTATCCTCAATGTGGATTTTGTATGCCTTGATATTTTTAGTTGAATTAATTAAAAAGTATAAACTGAATTTAAATTATCTTTATTTACTTGTGATATTACCTCTAATAACTTTAATCACAAATTATAACGCAAATGATGAAAGTAAAAACTATTATGTAAAAGATTATATGTTTAATATATTTAATTCTGCTAAACAAAATTCTATAATTATGTCTACACAGTGGGATTTTTGGGTTTCTGCTTCCTGGTATTATCAGTATGTAAAAGGTATAAGACCAGATGTTATTGTAATAGATAAGGAATTACTGAGAAGAATGTGGTACCTCCGACACATAAAAATTCATTTTCCTGAAATTTATGAAAGAACAAAAAAAGAATTTGACGCATATGAAGCTGAATTGATAAAATTCGAAAAATTTACCGATAGGTATCTTGAGCCAAAAACTGATTTCGATAAAAAAGAACTGGAAAAAATTAGAAATGCGTTCCTTATGTTTTTAAATTCTTTAGTGGATAATTTTCAGGATAAAAATTTCTATACAACTTACGATATTGAAGATGTAAATGTGCCTTTTGAAAAATTCGGAAAAGATTATGTTAGGTTACCAGAAGGGTTATTGGTAAGATACAGTAAACAAAAAGAATACGATAGCACTTATAAGGATCCGGATTATAAAATTGAAATAACAAACAGGACTGAATATTATTATGAGTTTTTAATGAGAAACTATTACAGAGCGCTCATGTATAGAGTAAATTATTTAATGAATTATGCACAATATGATAAAGCAGAAGAACTTCTAAAAATTGCAATGGATATCGAAAAAGGCTCAGATAAAAATATTAAACCACATGAAAGGCAAACTCAAATAACTTTAAAGAAGATAAAAGAATTAAGAGAACTACAAAAACAGGAATAGTTGAGAATTTATCTATCAATTTTGCTTAATTTATTACTCATAACTTACCTAAAATCAAGTGAGTTAGATTCATTAATTAAAGTAGATTCTATTAGGTATTTTAATTATATAATAAATAAAATAAATATTAAAGGGAATAAGGTAACTAACGATGAAGTTATATTAAGAGAATTGAATTTTAAGCCTGGTGATAAATTTGATTCTACACTTTATGAACAGGATAAGAATAACCTTAATAATTTAGATATATTTAATAAAGTAGAAATTAATTTATTTCCTGATGATAAAACAAAAAAAATTGATTATATAATATTAATAGAAGAAGCTCCAAATATTTTGCCAATACCACAGGGTGGAATGAAAGAGGGAAGTCTAAAGAAAATTTGGGCTGGAATTAATTTCAAATGGAAAAATTTTAGAGGGTATAATGAAACTGTTGGACTAAATTTTGGGGTAGGGTATGAACCTTTTATTTCTGTTTCATATTATAATCCATGGATAGGTAATGAAGAACGATTTTTTACTTCTTTTAATTTTACATTTTCTAAATTTGTCAAAAAAGTATTTCCAGATTCAACTGGCTCTTTGAATAAAGATAATGCATCTGATTATAATCTGTTCAGATATTCAACTGAATTATCTTTTGGAAAATATCTCTCTAAATATACTAAATTGTTTACCAGTGTTTCTTACAATTTTAATAATGTCTCAATATCACCTTTAATAAATTATCCTGTTACCGGCGATAATTATTCAAAACTTTCGTTATCATTCAATTTTGATAAAAGAAATGATAATAATTATACAACCCATGGTACATATATAGATTTAACTTATAATAGGGTAGGTATATTTTACGAAAAAATTCAGTTTAATAAGATAGAATTAAATTTAAAAAAATTTATTCCAATTAGAATAAAAAACGATTATTTTGTTTCTTATTCATTCTGGATAAGAACTGCGAATATTTTAGGTAATAGACCACCGGATTATCTTTTAGAGGTTTACGGTTATGATATTTACGTTAGAGGCTGGAAAGATTATTTATTTAAAGGAGAAAACTCATTTGGGTTTTTTTCTGAGTTGAGAATTCCAGTTATTAAACCTTTTTATGTAGATGGGAAAAATCATTTTATAATCAAAAGTATACCATTTTTTAAAAATTTCAGTTACAAATATGGTTTTTATATTACTGCCTTTTTTGATACAGGCACAATATATAACCGAAGCACTAAAATTTCAGACTTAATTTTTAAAAAAGGCTATGGATTGGGTATTAATGTGTTATTACCGTTTAATTTCATCGTGAGAATTGATTTCGCATTAAATAGTGAGATTGAAAAATTTAAATCAAGATTTTCATTTGACTTAGATCCATTTTTCTAATATGGAATACTATGTATATGAAAAAATATCGCCTTTACAAAGATATATAAAAATAAATGATAATAATTTCATTAAACATCTTTATACAGTCCTTAGAAAAAAAAGAGGGGATTTGATTGAAATTACTGACGGAAAAGGGAACCTTTTTAAGTGTAAAATTATTAAAATAGATAAGTACCATTTAGAAGTTGATGTTTTAGAAATTGAAAATAATGTAGTTGATTCGAAGATAAAATTGACTTTGTTTTTATCACATTTAAAAAACTTTTCAAGATTTGAATTTGCTATTGAAAAATCAGTTGAACTTGGAGTTTCAAAGATAATACCTGTTATAACTCAAAATACAGTCTTAAAAACTCCTTTAACAAAAACGAGATTAGATAGAATAAAAAATATTATAAAATCTGCAACAGGACAATCGCAGAGATGTTATATGCCGGAGCTATCGGAATCAATATATTTAAAAGATATAAATAAATATGTTAGTAATGATAATAAAATTGTAATGTATGAATTCGCAGATTATAATATTAATTTTGAATTGAAATTCAATGATTATAATATCAATTTATTAATTGGACCTGAAGGAGGATTTGATGAAAAAGAAATTGATTTTTTATTGAAGAATAATTGGAGAACATATTCACTTGGAAAAAGAAAAATAAGAGCAGAAACAGCAGCCGTAATTTCAGTTTATGAATTAATTAACCATTCAATAATTAAAATATAAAACTTATGAAAAAGAATTTATTATTTTTACTACTTTTGGTTTTGGTTCTTAACAGCACATTCACAGTTTGATAAATGGTCTTTTCAGATTGGATTAGGTATTACCGAACCAATGAATGATTTAAAAGGAGAATCTCCTTTTGTATATGTACCAAAATGGACAGGATACTGGCTAAATTATAATAATAATCCTCCTACACTTGATAGTACAATTCTCTACAATATTATTTTAACAGATTCAAATTTCTTGAAGGATAATTATGGAGTCAGTACGGGTTTTTCTTTCACTGGGGCTGCAAAAGTTAATATTGATAAATATAATACATTAAGAGGAATTGTAACTTTTGCTTTCAGCTCTTTTAATACATTCAGGGCTGATAAGTCAGGACAAAGTCCATTTCCTGTACAAAATCAGGGTTATCAGACTGTCTCGGTTACATATTCTAATTCATTTACAGCATTTGGACTTGGTTTGGGTTTAGAAGTTGCTCCAACTTCATTTACAAATGTATTTACACCATATTTCGGTGCTACTTTTAATTTTAACTTTTTAAGTGCAAATCTCACACGCTCTTACGGAAGAGATAGTTTAAAAGCAGATTTCGGACCGGAATTTAGAATAGGTGCAGCATTACACGGTGGATTAGAGTTAAAAGTTTCAAAAGGATTGGATATAGTAGCTGGTGTAAAATATGACCTTGGTAATTTATTATTGAAAAATACACGCTCAGGTCCACAGGATGCTATCAATTATGGTAAAACCAATCTTTCTTTAAATGATGACGATGGGCAGTATTATTCTAATCTACACGACCCAAATGGCGTTAATAAAATATTTAACTCAAAGAATAAGGCAATTAACTGGTTAACATTTTTCTTAGGTATAAATTTCTACCCGAGTGAGTTGAGCCCTAAGGGTAAGAAGTAAAAAAAATATATAGATATAATATTATAAAAAAATTTTACTAAAAGTTTTTTTATTAAAAAAATTTTGGTATTATAAAAATCTTATCCACAAATTTATAGTTATTGCTTTTTTAAAAAAGAATTTTTTCTTTTTATATATAAAATATTAAATATTTTTCTGAAGAATAAAAAGATTTGAGGAAATTATTTAATCAATATAAATAAAATGATTAATATTAACCCCGTTATTGCCAATATAGCATAATCCTGCAAAACACCAGTTTGAATCCTTCTCCAAACTGAAGATAGAAAACCAAAATATTTAGCTATTAAGTTAACGAATCCATCAATAATTTTAATATCTGCGATTTTCCATAAAATCTTATCGGATATTTTATAGACAGGCTCAACCACTGCCTGCTCGTATATTTCATCAATGTAATATTTATTTTCAAGAATTTTTTCAAAGTTCTTTGCTTCTTCAAAAGTTTCTTTCTTCGAGTATTTCTTAAAGGCTAAGATGATTGCCACAATAGAAACAATTACTGAAACAATTATAATAATAATCTCAGTAACTATATTAACCTCTACAGTTGCTAATCTTGATTCTTTCATATAAAGTGCTCGTTCAAATACAGGTTTAAGAAACTCATCAAGAAAGTTTGTAACTCCAGTATAATGTGGTAGTGATATTATCCCTCCAATTGCGGAAAGAATAGCAAGAATTATTAAAGGTATTGTCATTACAGGCGGAGCCTCATGAGGATGAATGGTAGCATTATCATATCTTTGTTTTCCATAAAAAGTCAAAGAAAACAATCTGAACATATAATATGCAGTTAAAGCAGCAGTAAATAGAACAATCAGAAAATATATAATTCCATTATTTAAAAAGAGATTGAAGAGTATTTCATCTTTGCTAAAAAATCCTGATAGGGGAGGGATACCTGAAATTGTAAGAGTGCCAATTAAAAATGTAATAAAAGTTATTTTTAGATAAGGTTTTAAACCGCCCATTCTGGTAATGTCCTGTTCTTCAGCCATAGCATGAATTACACAACCACTTCCAAGAAATAAAAGCGCTTTAAAGAAAGCATGTGTTACAAGATGAAATAAACCGGACACATAAGCATAAGTTCCAAGGGCAATAAACATAAACCCAAGTTGCGAAATAGTAGAATAGGCAAGAATCTTTTTAATATCATTTTGTCTTAATGCAATTGATGCAGCTAATAGTGCTGTTAAAATACCAATCACAAGAACTATTGCAGAAGCTGTAGGGGACATGACATACAGTAAAGATACCCTTGATATTAAATAAACACCAGCAGTAACCATAGTAGCAGCGTGTATTAATGCAGAAACAGGTGTGGGACCTGCCATTGCATCAGGTAACCACACGAATAAAGGTATCTGCGCAGATTTTCCTACAGCCCCAAGTAATAATAAAAGTGCAATAGATGTATAAATTGGCGCATCAAAAGTAACCCCAAAACTTAAAAGTGTATTATTAAAATTTGTTATACTTAAACTTCTAAAATTTGCAAATATTAAAAGCATTGCAATTATAAATCCAAAATCACCAATCCTGTTTACAATAAAAGCCTTTTTAGCAGCATCGCCTGTAAATTTTTTTTCATACCAGAAGCCAATTAATAAATATGAGCAAAGTCCAACTCCTTCCCAGCCTAAAAATAAAAGTAAAAAGCTCTCTGATAAAACAAGAATAAGCATTGCAAAAATAAATAAATTCATATATGCAAAGAATAATCCATAGTTTTCATCATTATGCATATAACCAATTGAATAAATATGAATTAAAAATCCTACCCCCGTAACAACCAGCATCATAACTACAGATAAAGGGTCAATTAGAAATGAAATATTAATATTAAAAATACCTGCCTTAATCCAGTTAAAGTATGTTACAGTAATTTTTCTTGACTCTTCGGGAAGTTTTAAAAGTTCAAGTAATGCTAAAATAGATATGATAAATGATAAAAATATTAATAATGAAGAAAAATAACCAATAAATTTTTCTGATTTTATTCTTTTGCCAAATAATGAATTAATTATAAACCCTGCAAGTGGAAAAAGAAAAATTAAATAAAAATAATCTACCATTTTAATATGTTGATTTCATCAATATTTACAGTATCCTTATTTCTATAAAGAGCAATTATAATAGCAAGCCCTACAGCAGCTTCAGCTGCAGCAACAGCCATTATAAAAAAAACAAAAATTTGACCTTCATATTTTCCAAGATATGAAGAAAAGGCAATTAGTGAAAGATTAACTGAATTAAGCATTAACTCAATCGACATAAAAATAATTAAAGCATTTCTTCTTGATAGAACACCTATAACACCTATACAAAAAAGAATTACACTAAGAATTAGAAAATGATTAATGTTTAACATAAAACAAAAATATATAAACTTATAATAAAAATAAATCATTTTCAGATAAACAAATGTTAATAACTTTGGTTATAAATATGTTATATAATATATATTATGTAAAGTAATTAATGTTTAAAATTGTTAATTATTTATTAATAATATTATCCCCTATTATATTTATAAGAAATTATAATATAGTTATTTTTAAAATGTGAAAATTATCGACCGATATATATTAAGGCATTTTATAACGAATTTTCTGTTTGGAATACTTTGTTTTATAGTGATTTTTGTTTTAGTAGATTTATTTGAAAATCTCGATAAATTTATTGATAATAACCTTACGATATCATCTGTATTATATTATTATTATTTATTTTTACCAGAAATAATAAAATTAATCACACCACTTTCCATTTTACTTGCATCCTTATTTACAATTAGCCGATTTATAAATTTTTCTGAATATACTGCAATGAAATCTGCTGGTATAAGTATATACAGATATTTATTACCAATATTAATATTTGGAATATTTTTGACCGGATTCTCAATTTATTTTAATGGCTGGATAGTTCCAAGAAGCAATTCAAAAAAATTTAATTTTGAAAGAACATATTTGAAACGAAATATAGTATCAAATCAGATAATGAATTTACATTTTCAGGATAAACAGAATAGAATAATTAGTGTTGGACATTATGACCAAATGACAGAATCCTGCTATAACATTACAATAGCAATTTTTAACCCTAATAATCCCACACAACTTGATTATAGGATAGACTCAAAGCAAATGATATGGGATAACAACCGAAAAGATTGGCAAATGATAGCGGTATATCAAAGGTCTTTTAGTGAAAGTGATAAGGAAAAAATTTCTTATTATCCGAATAAATATGTAAGCGAAATAGATTTTTTGAAGAAAATAAATTTAACCCCGGATTTAATTTTAAAAAGACAATTAAGACCGGAAGAATTAAACTTACAGGAATTTAGAGCATTTATAGACAATCTAAAAGTTAGCGGATCAGATACATCAAAAAGTGAAGTCGATTACTATTCTACGATTTCTTTCCCATTTTCAATTTTGGTTACAATTATTTTCGGTGTTTCTGTATCTTCCAATAGAAGACGTGGAGGAGCAGCTTTACAGTTTGGAATAAGTATTATTGTCTGTTTTATTTATTTAGGATTTGTAAAAATTTCTCAATCATTCGGCTACAATGGAGATATTAGTCCATTATTAACAGCCTGGATTGCAAATATAACATTTACTGCAATTTCATTAATAAATTTCTATAGATTACACAGATACTAATTAATTTTTTTATCTTCTGGTTTATTAGGTATTTGAAAGCCAAATCCACCTTGATTTAATTGTGGATTCATATTGATTTCTCCAAATTGCTTTTCAAATCTTTCAATATTTTCTTTTAGCGCAGAAAGAAACATTTTTGCGTGTTGTGGAGTCATAATGATTCTTGAATGCACTTTTGCTTTTGGAATACCAGGCAGTACGCGAGTGAAATCAATAATAAATTCTGCAGGAGAATGTGAAATAATTGCAAAATTAGAATAATTTCCTTCTGCTTCCTTTTCGCCTAATTCTATGTTAATTTGTTGTGGTTGCTGTTGTTGATTCATAATTATTTTTTTTATTTTTTTATAATATAACGCAATTATATTTATTTTTCAAATTTATTCAAACTTTAAAAATCTTGATTAAGTCGAATATTATAAATAACTTTGTATAAAAAAATTTATAATGAGTTTACTTGTAGTAGGTTCAATTGCACTTGATACAATTGAGACGCCGTTTGGAAAAAGAGAATATATTCTCGGTGGTTCTGCTTCCTTTATTTGTCTGGCTTCAAGTTATCTTACCAGTAATATAAGAATGGTTGGAATAGTTGGCTATGACTTCCCTAAAGAGGAGATTGATTTTTTTCAATCCAAAGGAATTGATACATCTGGAATTGAAGTCTCCCCTACTTTAAAGACTTTTCACTGGTACGGTAAATACCATACAGATATGAATTCGAGAGATTCTATTGTAACGGAATTAAATGCATTTGAAAAATTTGATCCAAAAATTCCTGAAAAATTTAAAGATAGCGAATATATATGTATTGGAAATGTCGATCCAAGAATTCAAAAAAGTGTGATTATGCAGGTAAAAAACCCTAAAGTTGTTATGATGGATACTATGAATTTCTGGATTGAAGGAAAACTAAATGAATTGTTAGATACTATAAAGAAAGCAGATATTCTAGTTATAAATGATTCTGAAGTTAAATTACTTACAGGCGAAAATAATAATATTTCCGGTGGTAAAAAAATACTCGAATTGGGACCTGAAATTCTTATAATAAAAAAAGGTGAACATGGAGCAATTTTAATGACCGAAAAAGACTTATTTACTGTACCTGCTATTCCACTGGAAAAAATTGTTGATCCGACTGGTGCTGGTGATACATTCGCAGGTGGTTTGATGGGATGGCTTCATAGAACAAAGGATTATTCTTTTGAGAATCTGAAAATTGCTGTTGTTATGGGTACTGTACTTGCATCAATTGCTGTTGAAAATTACTCTATTGATAACCTACGAAATATTAATAAAGAAAAAATTAACGAAAGAATAGATAAGTTACATAAAATTAGTAACTTTAGACCAATAGTATTAAATTAAATGCCCTACTCCGAAACAGAAGCGATTGTATTAAAGAAATTTAAATATGGGGATACAAGTCTTATTGCAACCATATTTACAAAAGACTATGGAAAATTCAATATAATTGCAAAAGGAGTTAGAAGTCCAAAATCAAAATATATTGGGGTACTTGAAACGATAAATAATATAAAAATTATTTTTAATAAAAAGGAAACCAGAGAACTGCAAGTAGTATCCAAAGTGGATTTATTAAATTCATATCCTAATATAAAAAAAGAAATTGAAAAACTGCTGATTTCATTCAGGATTATAGAATTGATTAATAAATTGTTTTATCAATATGATAAGAGTGAAAATTCGTTTCTTTTATTAAAAAATACATTAAATTATATAGAAAAAAATTCAATTGAACCATCAGTATTACTTTTATACTTCCAGATAAAAGTAGCTGAAAATATTGGTGTTCCGATAATTCACGAAAAATCTCAATATAAAGTTGTAAAAGATGAAACTTTTGATTATGATATACAGTATAATTTTGATAGGAATGATTTTAGGTTTTTACAAAATCTGTATAATCAAGAATTTAACACACTTAGTAAAATTGAAATCAACATCAATATGGTAAATAAACTTATTGATTATATGGATATTCATTTATTAAGCAACTATTATTCTGATAAATCTTTACCTTCAAAACAATCAATTTATCAAATTGAAAATTTCAAACTAAAAGAGAAATAAGACTATGAAAAAGAAAACATTATTCGCCGGAGCAGTAATCTTATTTGTAACACTTGCATTTTCAGTTTTTCTTGTTGCAAGTTTTAGCGGATTGAAATTAAATGCAAATCCACAACTTGAATTTAAGACTACTCCCCCGATAGAAAATGTTAATCCTAATGTAAAAGGATTAAATGAAGCTTTCGTTGAGATAGCAGAAAAAGTAACACCTTCTGTTGTTTATATTGAAGTTACCGGAACCGTGAAAAATGAAGATAAGAACCCATGGGAATTCTTCTTTGGACCAGATTTTAGATTTGAACAACCACCAATGCATGGTAGCGGTTCGGGTGTAATTATTAGCAGCGATGGATACATAGTGACAAATAATCATGTAGTAAAGGATGCAGCTGAAAAAGGTATTAAGGTAATTCTAACAGATAAAAGGGAGTTCCCAGCAAAAGTAGTTGGAACTGACCCCAATACAGATGTTGCAGTAATAAAAATAGAAGCAGATAATCTTACCGTTGCTTCTGTTGGAAATTCAGATGATGTAAAGGTAGGTCAATGGGTACTTGCAATAGGAAACCCACTTGGTTTGACAAACACAGTAACCGCTGGGATTGTATCGGCTATTGGAAGGAATGTACAGATAAATATGGACAGTTATGCGATAAATAATTTCATACAAACTGATGCTGCAATTAATCCTGGTAATAGTGGAGGTGCTCTTGTTGATATAAACGGATATGTGATAGGAATAAACTCAGCAATTCAAACAAACACAGGATACTATCAAGGATATGGATTCGCAATTCCAATAAATATTGTAAAAAATGTTGCTCAAGAATTAATAAAATATGGAAAAGTAGAAAGAGGTTATATTGGAGTTGCAATCAAAGATGTTGATAGCAAAGAAGCAAAAGGTCTTGGATTGGATAAAGCAAAAGGAGTATTGATTCAAAATGTAATAAAAGGTAGTGCAGGTGATGAAGCAGGCTTAAAAGTAGGAGATGTTATATTAATGGTAGATGGAAAAGAAGTAAATGCTGCGAATCAACTTCAAACAATTATTGGCTCAAAGCACCCAGGAGATGAAGTAACTCTGACAATATTCAGAGACGGTTCAACTATGGAAAAGAAAGTAAAGTTAAAACCGAAGATGGAATCTGAATCAGGAAAGGACATAAATAGGAATCAGTTTGAGGAAAAGAATACGCAAACGAAAAAGTATGATAACATCGGTATAACAGTAAGTGATATTACTGATAAGATAAGAAACGACTTTGGAATTGATGGTGGAGTCTATATTCAAAATGTAGTAACATACTCTGAAGGATTTAACAGAGGATTAAGAGCTGGACTTGTAATAATAGAAGTAAACAAAGAAAAAGTAAATAATGTAGAGGAATTTGATAAGATAATAAGTAATAAAAAAGAAGGTGATGTAGTAGTCTTAAAGGTACTGACACCTTCTAAAGAAATAAGATTAATAGCAATAGAAATTCAATAGATTTTCACAAAATACCTTCCCTGAAAAAATTCAGGGAAGGTATAAAAATTTTTCTTGCAATTTTATTTTAGTTTTGTTATTTTAAAAGTATGAAAAAGTATCTATTGATATGGATAATTGCAGGGTTATTTATTGTTACCGCTCTATTTGGTCAGAGCGATGACAATAAATTCCTCTCATCGGAAACCAGCGAATTGCAATCGGCGGGAAATTCTACTGGTCCCTCTGATGATTATAAATTATATCAGAATTATCCTAATCCATTCAATCCATCTACAAGAATTACCTATAAGATTAAAAAGGAAGGCAATGTCTATCTCAGTGTTTTCAATTTAGTTGGAAAAGAAATTGCTGTTCTTGTTAACGAATTTAAGTTACCCGGTGAGTATGAAGTAGAATTTAATGCACAGGACTTACCGAGTGGAATTTACTTGTATAAGTTGCAAATTAACGGATATGTTTCCGTCAAAAGGATGACACTTCTGAGATAATATTATTATCATTAGTTTCACTTTATTTTTACAAAATGAGAGGAAGAATTTTTATATCATTTATAATTTCATTAATATTTTTTATCACAATAGATTCTCAGGCGCAGGTTAATATTTACGATAAATTCGATGATGTTTCTTTACCGGGGTGGTCAGCAGAAAAATTAAAGATAAAATATTCGCTTTCCGAGAGCAGCGATTCTAATGGATATATTATAATTTATACTGATGAGGTCTTAAAAAAGAATTCCCAGATTGGTTCAATAACAAAAGTAAAACCATTTACTTTTTCTGACTCTTGCATTATAAACTTAATGGTTCAGGGAATTTCAAATGATGTTACTTTTACTGTTGGAATTCTGTATGATATAGATAAAAATAATATGTACAATGAAGATGAAGATATATTAGTTTTATCAAAGCCTATATCACTAAATTTTAAGGGCTGGAAACAAATAAAAATAAAATTAACTGAGGAGAACTTTAGACTCATTTCAAATTATAATGATAATTTTTCAGTTGTTCAATCAGAGAGTTTTGGAATGCGATTTGATTTTCAAACTGGGAAAGAGTTTAAAGAATCAAAAATTGAAACAGGAATTGCGTTAATTACAGAAATTATTAATAGAGGCATAGTATACGACAAAAATAAAAAGAATAAAGAAGAAGAATCTTACTTTAATGCAAAGAACTATCCAAACCCATTCAACTCATCAACTACAATAATGTATACATTGAACGAATCAACAAATGTAAGGATAACTGTTTACGACAGATTAGGAAGAGAAATTGCAACACTTGTTGATGAAGTCCAGTCAGCAGGAACACACACTGTAATTTTTAACGCCTCCGACTTACCGAGCGGCACCTATTTTTACAGAATTAAAACTAATTCCTACACAGAAGTCAAAAAAATGGTGCTGGAGAAGTAATCCCCTACCCCAAATTCACTTTCTTAAAATCATTTTAGTCCCTCAAAGTTTAATTAATATTACTCAACAATATCAATTACATTTATCATTTTTTAACAATAAAATTTAATTTGTTCTATAAATCGAAATGTGTAATAGTAGTTAATTTATAAATGTAAAAAATATGAGGTTTTACTAATTTTTTGAGATATTAGATTTCTTGTAAAAAAATAAATTCTATACATTTTTCACTTAATTTTTACAAAAAAATTTTGTATATTTGTTTGTTTATAAACTATTAAATAATAATAATTTATGAGGAAATATAGAGTAATTATTATGGGCGCTGCTGGTAGGGATTTTCATAATTTTAATATTTATTTCAGAAATAATCCAAAATATGAAGTTGTTGCTTTTACTGCAACACAAATTCCTTATATTGATGACAGAAAATATCCAGCAGAATTGAGTGGAAAACTTTATCCAAAAGGAATTCCTATTTATCCCGAGTCTGAAATTGAAAATTTAATAAAAAAGTATGAAGTTGATGAAGTGGTATTTGCGTATTCCGATGTTTCTTTCAACTATGTAATGTCTCTCGGTGCAAAAGTCAATGCTGCTGGTGCAAATTTCAAAATGCTTGGATACCAAAAGACATTTATAAAATCGAAAAAACCTGTTATTGCTGTTGTTGCAGCGAGGACAGGATGTGGTAAGAGTCAGTCTTCACGCAAAGTAATTGAAATTTTGATGCAGATGGGCAAAAAAGTAGTAGCAATCAGACACCCGATGCCATACGGCAATTTAGTAAAACAAAAAGTACAGAGGTTTGCAACTCTTGATGATTTAAAGAAACACAAATGTACTATTGAAGAGATGGAAGAATATGAGCCACATATTGCAAGAGGAAATGTAATTTATGCAGGAGTAGATTATGAAGAAATTGTTAAGCAAGCAGAAAAAGAAGCCGATATAATACTTTGGGATGGTGGAAATAATGATATATCATTCATAAAAGCAAATTTATATATAACAGTTGTTGATCCACACCGTCCTGGTCACGAGTTAACTTATTATCCAGGTTTAACAAATCTTTACCTTGCAGATGTAATAATATTAAATAAAATAGATTCAGCCTCTCCTGAAAATATTCAAACCGTTAGAGAAAATATTTATAAGATTAATCCATCTGCTACTTTAATAGAAGCAGCATCGCCGATATCAATAGAAAATGAATCAGAAATAAAATTAATAAAAGGCAGGAGAGTACTGGTGGTTGAAGATGGTCCGACATTAACACACGGTGAAATGAAGTTCGGTGCAGGTATTCTTGCAGCCAAAAAATATGGTGCAAAGGAAATAATTGATCCGAGAGAATTCGCAGTTGGAAGTATAAAAGATACTTATAAGAAGTATCCCGGAATAGGTACATTACTTCCAGCAATGGGATATGCCGATAATCAGATAAAAGATTTGGAACAAACGATAAATAAAATCCCCTGCGATTCTGTAATTATAGGAACTCCAATTGATTTGCGAAGAATAATTAATATTAAAAAGCCTGCTGTACGAATTGCTTATGAATTGCAGGAAATAGGCAAGCCAGATCTAAAAGATATATTATCTGACTTCGTAAAATAAATTTTAAAATAGATAAAAATAAAAAAGAGCTACAAAAGAAAATTTTGTAGCTTTTTTTTTTCGGATATATTATTTCAGCAAAACCATTTTCTTTGTGATTACAGTAGAATTTACAATCAAGGAATAAAAATATACTCCACTGGATAAATTTTTTGGTGTGTAAGTTATTTCATAAATACCTTCTGTTTGACCAGGCTGGATATTATACTTTCTGTGCAACAAAAGATAATTATGGTGATGGAAAAATGGTTTATGTTTCAGGTGGAACAATGGAGGTATATTTATATATTGATTCTTATGCTTCGTGTACCCCGTGTGAATTCCCACAAGGGAATGAAAAATAGTCTATTTGTTATTTTGAAATATTATTTAGGAACGAAGAAAAACTGCTATTTTAATCAGGAAATTAACTGTCGCAGTTTATTAATCTTTTTTATTGTTTCTTCTCTTTTTTGCTTTTCCTTTTCTACTACTTCTTGTGAGGCTTTTTCGAGAAAATCTTTATTGGAAAGTTTTTTATCTAAATTACTGAGATAGTTTTCAAGTTTTTCTAATTCCTGTTTATACTTATTTTTTAAGGAGATGTTACTTTCTGTATCTGATTTTGAATACAAATATAATTCATAGTTGTTCAATACACCTGTTATGTATTTTTCTGCTTTTAAATCCTGTTTCTCAATTAAATTCGTATTGACTTTACTTAATGAGTTGATATAAGGAATTAAATCGCTGATTAATTCTTTTCTCAGGGCATCATTGGTAACTATGTATAATTCACATATATGTTTGTTTGGTATCATACTTTCTATTTTCAGATTTCTAATAGAGTTTACAATTTCCTTAAATTCTTCGAACATTTCTTCAATATCAAGATTTATATTTGATTCACTAAATACAGGAAAGTCAGATTTAGAAATAGACATATCATCTCTACCCTCTTCAATCAAATGCCAGAGTTCTTCGGTGACAAATGGTATAGCTGGATGAAGCATTTTTAAAATCTGTTCATATATTTCAACTGCATTATCAATGATATTTCTATTGCGATGTTTGTACAAATTGATTTTTACTTTAAGACATTCAATATACCAATCACAAAAATCACTCCATACAAAATTGTATAATGTTTTTGTATATTCATTTAATCTGTATTCATTCAAATCTTGAGTAATTTCATTTAATGTATGGTTCAATCTGCTAATAATCCATCTATCAATTAAATCCTGCGGTAAAGCATCCTCTGATTGAATTTTTGATTCGTAAATATTCTTTTTATTTAACATAAGAAATCTACCTGCATTCCAAAGTTTTGTGATGAAGTTTCTACCGATTTCTGTTTTTTCTACATCGTAAAGAACATCATTACCAATAGGCGCAAGATAAATTAAAGTAAATCTCAAAGCATCAGTACCGTAATTTTCCATAACCTCAATAGGATCAGGAGAATTGCCCAAAGTCTTGGACATTTTTCTTCCTTTTCCATCTCTAATTATCGAGTGAAAATAAACATCTTTAAAAGGAATTTTTCCCATATATTCAAGACCTGCCATAATCATTCTTGCAACCCAAAGGAAAATAATATCTGCTGCTGTTGAAAGAAAATCTGTTGGGTAGTAATAATTTAATTCTTCATTGTTTTTGTTTTTTTCATCATCATTTTCCCAGTTAAAAACACTGAAGGGCCAAAGCCAGGAAGAGAACCATGTATCAAGAACATCTTCATCCTGAACCCAATTTTCAATATCTTTGGGAGGAACAACATCGCAATACATCTCCCCTGTTTGTTTGTTGTACCATATAGGAATTTGATGTCCCCACCAAAGTTGTCTTGAAATGCACCAGTCCCTTATATTTTCCATCCAATGATTATAAACTTTCACATATCTTTCTGGATGAAATTTAATCAAACCTCTATTTACTGCATCAATTGCTGGCTTTGCTAATTTCTCCATTTTAACAAACCATTGGTCTGAAATTATTGGCTCTATAACCGCCTGAGACCTGTCTGCAATTGCTATATTGTGTGTGTAAGGTTCTTCCTTTTCAAGGAGTTTGAGTGATTTCAGCTTTTTTACTACCTTTGCCCGAGCAGTATTAACATCTAATCCTTGAAACTCCCCTGCCTCAGCATTTAAAATAGCATCTTCTGTAAGAATGTTAATAATTTCGAGATTATGTCTTTGCCCAACTTCAAAATCGTTCATATCATGTCCCGGTGTGATTTTCAAAGCTCCGGTACCAAACTCCATATCGACGTAATAATCAGCAATTATAGGAACAACTCTGTTTGCAAGAGGAACGATAATTTTTTTTCCAATATAAGATTTATACCTTTCATCATCTGGATTAACTGCAACAGCCGTATCTCCAAACATAGTTTCTGGTCGTGTTGTAGCAATTACAAGGAATTCATTTTCAAGTTTATGTAAAGGATATTTAATAAAATATAATTTATCTTTTACTTCCTTATAGGAAATTTCATCATCGCTTAAAGCCGTTTTTGTAACTGGGTCCCAATTGATAATTCTTTTACCACGATAAATTAAACCTTTTTTAAATAAATCCACGAAAACCTGTTTAACTGCTTTAGAAAGTCCTTCATCGAGGGTAAACCTTTCTTTTGACCAATCAACAGAAACGCCCAGTTTTCTAAGCTGTTGCAGGATAATTCCTCCGTGTTTTTCTTTCCAGTCCCAAACAAATTTTAAAAATTCTTCTCGAGTAAAATCTTTTCTCGATTTTCCTTGTTGTGCAAGGCTTTTTTCTACCATAATTTGTGTAGAAATTCCTGCATGGTCCATACCCGGCACCCAGCAAACTTCATATCCAAGCATTCTTTTCCACCGGCAATATATATCCTGAATAGTATTATTTAAAATATGTCCAATGTGTAGTATACCGGTAACATTTGGAGGTGGAATAACGACACTAAATTTTTCTTTTTCTTTATTTACCTTTGAGTGATAAATTTTATTTTCTTCCCAGAATTTACGCCATTTATCCTCAATAGATTTGTAATCATATTTCGGAGGAATTTCTTTCATAATTAAGTTATATTTTCATTTTTACAAATAATTTCGTATGCAAGGTCTAAAAAGGCTATTGCACCCACAGAATTAATTTTATATAAACACAATGGTTTTCCGTAAAAAGTTGCTTCGTTCAATAAATTTGAAACTGGAATTACTGTGTTCAGCAAGTAAGATTTATACTTCAACTTAAGTTCTTTTTCAGATATTTCAGTTACTTTGGAATTTTTTTCATACATATTGAAAACTATTCCTTCAATCTCCAGATTTGGGTTGGAGGTATCCCTTATCCAGTTAACAAAACTTATTAATTTATCTACTGCTTCAAGTGTTAAGTGCCCGCTTTTAATTGGAATTAAAATTGAATTTGAAGTATTCAATGCATTTGTTGTAATACCTGTAAGAATTGGCGGGCAATCTATAATAATGTAATCATATTGATTCTTAATAGTCTTTAAAGACTTTTTGAGAATTGAACGGTCATTCGTTGATTTAGAAAATTTTTCATCAAGTCTTATAGAGTTAATGTTTGCAGGAATGAAATTTAAACATTTGAGGTCAGTGCTATGGATTGTGAATTTTATAGATTTTGATAAATTAAAAATATCAGAAATTCCAGCTTTGATTTTATTCTGAGTAAACCCGAGAGCAATAGCGGAAGCACCAAAAGGGTCGGCATCAATAAGTAAAGTTTTCTTCTCTGCAACAGCAAGTGAGGCAGCTAAATTAACTGCTATTGTGGTTTTTCCAACACCACCTTTGGGAATGCAAACTGAAATAATTTTACTCATTTATATTTATAATAAAATCAATTAAATCTTAAAAAATATTATATTCAAATTTCTTATTCAAACCTAAAAGTAAATTAATAAATTTTTATAAAAATTATAAATTAGAAAAGAAAATATTGTCATTATTAATAATTGCAAAGGGTTTGCACTGTACCTCTAAATTATTAAAAGGTGTGTTTCTGCTTTTAGAGTAAAATTTATTTTTATCTATTTTATATTTTGTATCTGTTTCGAGAATTGTTAAATTGGCTTTTTCTCCTTCCCTGATTTTTATCTCATTGAGTCCTAAAGTTTTTCTTGGATTTATAGACATCATTTTTATCATTCTATCAAAGGAAATAATATTCTTTTTAACTAAATGGGTATAACTCAAACTTATCGTAGTTTCTAAACCAATAATTCCAAAGGGAGCAATACTCAAAGGTAATAATTTTTCGTCTTCTGAATGCGGAGCATGATCAGAAGAAATAACATCAATGATATTTTTAGAAATTGCATCTAAAATTGACTCAACATCTCTTTTTGTCCTTAAAGGTGGATTCATTTTTGCATTTGTTCCATAGATTAGAATTGATTCCTCGTCAAGTATAAAATGATGCGGGCATACTTCAGCAGTTACATTTAAGCCTTCATTTTTAGCAGATTTGATAATACTTATAGATTTCTCACTGGAGATGTGTTGTATATGATAGCGCGCTTTACGGATATTTTGCAGAATTAAAATATCAGATGCAATTACAGATGATTCACTTTCTGCTGGAATCCCTGTAAGATTCAGCTTTTCAGAAATAATTCCTTTATTAACAACCCCATTTTTACTTAATGAATAATTTTCTGCATGTTGTAGGAAAGGAAAATTATATTCTGCAGAAAGAGCAAAACCTCTATTAAGCAAATCAGAATTTAAAACAGGACTTCCGTCATCAGTAAAAGCAATTGCACCAGCCCTTAAACATTCTACAACATCTGATAATTCTTTCCCTTTTCGTTCTTTAGTCAAACAAGCAGAGGTGAAAATATCAATAATGTTTCCCTTTGATTTGTCTCTAATGAATTTTATAATATCGGGGGAATCAATAGGCGGAATAGTATTAGGCATTAATAATACACCAGTAAATCCGCCGTTTGCTGCTGCCTGCGATCCAGTGAAAATGTCCTCTTTGTGAGTCTGTCCAGGCTCTCTAAAATGAACATGCATATCAAAGAATCCGGGAACAGCAGTTTTTCCTGTTAAATCAATAGATTTGATATCATTTTCAGTGATGATGTCAGGAGATAGTTTTTCAATTTTACCATTACGAATCAGGATATTCAATACCTGGTTTATTTCATCTGAGGGAGAGACGACCCTAATATTTTTCAGAATTAAATCCATCAGTGGGCAATACAGGATTCGAACCTGTGACCTCTTCCGTGTGAAGGAAGCGCGCTAACCAACTGCGCCAATTGCCCATATCTATCCACCGATAAGAAAATTCCATAACAGAGAATCAAGTATTAAAATGACAGCCGCAGAAATAACAAATGCTTTAATTGTAGAAAGTCCAACACCTTGAGCACCTTCAGTAGTTTTAAATCCATAAAAACAACCAATAGTAGAAACGGAAATACCAAAGAAAATAGCTTTAATAATAGCAGAGATTACATCTTTAATTAAAAAATTATTTTTGAAACCGTTCATAAAAGAAGTAGGTGGTACTTCAAGAAAAATAACTGCTGCTAAATAAGAACCAAAAATTGCAATACTGCTTGCATATATAACAAGCACAGGCATCATTAAAGTAGTTGCAACCACTCTTGGCATAGCAAGATATCTCACTGGATTTATTGCCATAGATTCAAGAGCATCAATTTGTTCAGTAACTTTCATTGTACCAATCTCTGCAGACATAGAAGCCCCGACTCGACCAGCAAGTACTATCGCCGATAACACCGGACCAAGTTCAAGAATAATAGCTTTTGAAGTAGCAGAGCCAAGAAAATTTTTAGAGATTAAATCTCCTATTTGATAAGATGCCTGCCAGGACGCTACCACACCTGTAAAGAACCCGATAATTGAAACCAATAGTAAAGAATTAACCCCAACATGAACCATCTGGTCAATTATAAGTTTTCTATCTCTTATAACTCTGTGCAGGCTTTTAATTATTCCACCAAAAAGAATAGTAAAATTGCCTAAATCGACGAAAAAATTTACAAACCTTTCATACAAAATAATTATCAACTTTTTTGTATACATAACTTTTTGTTATAAAACTTTTTTTTGTATTTTAACCTGCAATAATTTATTACCTGCTTTTTTCGTAACGATAAAAATCAATCCTTTATAATCAATTCTCTCATATATCTCGGGTATATGTCCTGTAACATACTGCAAGAAACCACTTAAAGTTTGATATTCATCAGGATTCTCCGGTATATCACTATTAAAATACTTATTAAATTCTTTAATTTCAATAATAGGATTAATTAAATAAATTCCTAATTTATCTCTTTGGATTTTTGTTGTTTCAACATCATATTCATCTTCAATTTCTCCAACAATTTCTTCAATTATATCTTCAAGAGTCACAAGTCCTTCCACTCCACCGTGTTCATTAATAACAATTCCCATATGAATTCTTTTCTTTTGAAATTCTTTTAATATTTCCCCAATTCGTTTGGTCTCAGGAACGAAAGTTGCGGCTCTAAGAATATCCTGTAATACGATAAGGTCTCTATGCTCAGCAGCACTGATTAAATCTTTAGAATATAAAATTCCTATGATATTATCAATTGTTTCTTTATATACGGGTATTCGTGAATACCCCTGCTCAATTATGGTTTCTATAATTTTGTCTCGCGGAGAATCTATATCTATGGCAACAATATTATTTCTTGGTACCATAATATCCTTTGCCATCTTATCATTAAATTCAAAAATTTTTTCAATTAATTGATGTTCAGTGGAATCAATAATACCGGATTTAACACCTTCATCAATAATAAACCTGATTTCTTCTTCAGAACTAACCCTATCAAGTTTAGAAACGGGTTCAATTTTCATTAATTTAAGAATAAAATTACCCGTTTTATCTAAGAGAAAAATAAAAGGATTAAAAATTTTGTAAAATAACTTTACTGGCGGAGCTAACCAGAAAGAAACAGGTAAGGATTTTCTAATTGCAATCACTTTAGGAACAAGTTCACCAAGCACGACAGCAGAAAAAGTAATAAAAGAAATTCCAAAAACTACGGTAAGAGTAACAGAAATTTTATCATGTAAACCGAACAATGCAAAAAAAGGATAAAATATACGATACATAACCCCTTCCCCAAACCAACCTAAAATCAGATTAACAAGGGTAATCCCCAATTGAGTTGCTGAAATATATTTTTCAATGTTAGCTTTAGTGTCGCTAACTAAAATTGCTTTTTTGTTTCCACTCTGGATTAAAGTAGCAAGTTCGGAATCTCTAATTCTGATAAGCGAATATTCAAAAGCGACAAAAATCCCATTAATGAAAATAAGAAGGAATACAATCAAAAATTCAAACAGCAGAGATTCAATATTTTCCATCTAACAATTTAATTTCAATAAAATAAAATCCCTAATCTTTCTTTATATCAAAAATCTTTAACGATATTTCTTTAAGAATTCCAATCGCTTTTTAAGTTTTTCTTTAGGGACGAGTAATTTTTCCTTTCCATAAATAGCATCTTCCTGTGATTCAAAAACAAGTTCATATTCATCACTCATTACGATAGCTTCTTCAGGACAGACTTCTTCACAGAATCCGCAAAAGATGCATCTTACCATATTTATTTCAAATTTTATAGGATATCTTTCCTTTTCCAGTTCAGTTTCTGCTGCCTGTACTTCAATTGCGAGAGCCGGACATACTCTTGAACACAGTCCACATGCAACGCACCTCTCTTTACCATCATCTTCCATAACAAGTACTGGTCTACCTCTAAAAGATGCTGGAGGCTCCCATTTCTCTTCAGGATATTGCCTTGTAAATTTAGGTTTAAATATTTCCTTAAAAGTTAAAGCAAGACCTTTGAGAATTTGCGGAATATTCGTTCTCTCAAAAAAAGTTAAATCTTTTTTCTTAACAATAGCCATAGAAAAAGTTATTTTGTTAACACCATTTTCTTGGAATCTCTGTATCTTTCTGTAATCAAAGTATAAAAATACATTCCGCTCGATAAATTAAATCTTGTTGCATTAAAATCAACTGTATAATACCCAGCTTTTAAAGACTGATTATCAATTAATTTTGTAATTTCATTTCCTAAAATATCATAAACTACTAAACTTACAGTTTCACTTTCAGGTATAGAAAATTCTATTATAGTCGCTGGATTAAATGGGTTGGGATAATTCTGTTTTAAATTATAATCTTGCACAATTTCATTTTTATATTTAACTATGCTTGGATAATTTAATTGCACCCTAAATGTATCATGCTGAAATATTGCAGGATTTGAATATAAATAAGCTTTTACAACAATTGTTCCAATTCCCGCTACCAATCCCATTACATCAATAGTCATAGTATCAATCTGATTTGGTTGTAATGTAATAGGTGGAAATGGATATGGGGGCAAAGTATCAAGTTCAGGAGCAAAACAATATCCTCCTGCACAAAGTTGAGAGATCCAGGTAGGGGGAAGGTCATTTAAAACTCTTACATATTTAAACTGCAATGGTGTTGAAGAGGTATTCTTTAAAATTCCAGCTGTAACAGTTGGAGTAATACTTGAGGTATCACCCTGAACAATTGGCGGAGAAATTCTATAAAATTCAAAAGATTGTCCATAAGTTTTAAAAGATATTAAAATGACTAATGTTAAAAAAAGATAAATTATTTTTTTCATATATTTATATTTTTAAATTTAAAAACGCTAATTTTATTGCAATATAAATTAATTTAAGTTTAGTTTAAATGTAATTTTTTCTAAAAAAAACAAAGGTTATCTTTGTATTATTATATGAAAAAGGTAGGAATAATATTAGGTTCAGGAATAAAGCTTAAATCATTTGATAAATATGTTTATAAAAGAAAAGATATAAAATCTAAAGGGATACATAAAAAAGTTATAAAAGAATTAATTTATGATAATAAACAGGTAATAATTTTCCAGGGACGCTCTCATTTATATGAAACAAACGATTATAATCAAATATTTAGTAATATTAATTATGCTAATGAAAGAAATATTGACTTTCTTATAATAACAAATGCAGCCGGTGCAATAAATCCCGATTTTTCTGTATCTGATTTGATGTTAATGACTGCACATATAAATTTAATGGGGAAATTGTTGAAAAATTGGGGCTATTTTCCCTATTATGATAGAAATCTTATTGATAAAATTTATCAAACCGCAATAAGTAAATCTATCAGAATTAAAACAGGTGTATATTGTGCATTAACTGGTCCGGTTTATGAAACAAGGAAAGAAATAAAATTATTGAGAAAAATAGGGGTAGATTCAGTCGGAATGTCCACAATACCTGAAATATATCTTGCTTCTCGATATGGAATAAGAACATTGGGTATTTCAATAATAACAAATTTATTGAAAGAAAATTCAAATAATATCGTTCAACATAGTGATGTATTAAAATCAGCATATAAAGCATCAAAAAAGTTAGAAAAATTAATTGAAATAATATTAAACATATATGATAATTGACACTCATGCACATCTTTACTATCCAGAATTAAAAGACAGATTAGATGAAGTTATAAATAGAGCCATTGATAATGGAATTGAAAAAATAATAATTCCTGCAGTAGATATTAAAACTTCGGAGGAGATTTTGAATATCTCTGAAAAATATAATCAGATATATTCTGCTGTAGGAATTCACCCAACCGAAGTTAAAAATTCAGAAATAAATCATCTTAACATAGTTGAAGGTTTCTTAAAGCACCCAAAAGTTGTAGCAATCGGAGAAATTGGACTGGATTATTATTGGGACAAAAATAATATTGACGAACAAAAGCATTTTTTCGTAGAACAAATAAATTTGGCAAATGAAAATAATTTACCTATTATAATCCACACGAGAAATTCTATTGAAGATGCTATAAAAATAATAGAAAACCCAGCATTTTCTAATGTAAAAGGACAATTTCATTGTTTTAGTGGAAATTCCGAAAATTTGAGTAAAATAATTTCAAGGAATAATTTATATGTTTCGTTTTGTGGGAATATAACATACAAAAATTATAAAAATATAGATTTGATTAAATCTTTAAATCCTGAGTATCTTCTTTTTGAAACCGATTCTCCTTTTATGTCGCCCGTACCAATAAAAGGCAAAACAAATGAACCTTCAAACATACTACACACAATAAAAAAATTATCAGAATTAATGAATATTGAATATAATAAACTAATTGACATAGTTTATAAAAATACTTATAAGTTATTCACAAAACTTAAAGGAGAAAATACAGATAATCTTATTTAAATGATTTATATAATTATAAGATTTATAGATAAATTATAAGAATTAATTTAATAATTACATTAACATTTGCGATTAAATATATATATTGACAAAAGGATAGAAAATATATATATTTAAAAAAAATTAATAACTATGAGAAAAAATTTTGCAATGCAAAAACTCTATTATTCAATAAGTGAAGTAAGTAAAATAACTGATTTGGAACAATATGTCTTACGATATTGGGAAACAGAATTTGAGCAATTAAAACCAGCAAAAAATCTTGCAGGAAATCGGATATATACAAATAAGGATATAAAATTAATATTACTTATTAAAAAATTATTGAGGGACGAAAAATACACAATAGAAGGGGCAAAAAAGATTCTTAAATCTTATTTACAAAAAGAAGAAAGAAAACAAGGTATTTCCCTCTCTCGAGAATCAGAATCAATGAATAAAGAATCAAGTAAAGGAGAATTAAAATTATTCAAAAGTGAAGACGAAGATGAAAAAGAGACTAAAGAGGATAAATTAAAAAATGATCTGAAAGAGCTAAAAAATTTCCTTTCTAATTTACTTGATGAATTAGAATAAATTACTATATAATTATAATAGTTAAAATTATTATTTAATAATATACTTTATATATGAATATTATAGTAATTGGTAGTGGTTTGGGGGGGATTTGTGCTGCTATCAGATGTTTATATAATGGACATAAAGTTACAATATTTGAAAAATTAAAAAAACCTGGTGGTAGAGCATTTTGGTTTGAAAAAGACGGATTTATTTTTGATGCGGGACCTACTATTATCACTGCGCCCTGGCTATTAGAAGAATTATATAGTTTATTTAATAAAAAATCTTCTGATTATTTTAAACTTATAAAGCTGGAACCTTTTTATAAACTATATTTTAATGATAGAAATATATTTACATATAGTAAAGATAGTATAGTAAATGAGGTAATAAAATTTAACATAAATGATGTAGATGGATATAGGAAATTTTACAATGAATCAAAGAAAATATTTTCTGAAGGGTTTTCACTAATTGATAAGCCTTTTATTACAATAGGTAGTATGTTAAAAATTTTGCCAAATTTAATAAAACTTAGAGCAGATAAATCTGTTTATAAATTTGTTTCAGGATATATACAAAATGATTACTTAAGAAGAGCATTTAGTTTTCATCCATTATTTATAGGTGGAAATCCTTTTAAAACTACAAGCATTTATATTTTAATTCATTATCTTGAACAAAAATGGGGAGTATGGTATGCAATGGGAGGAACCAATTCAATGATTAGAGGATTATGTAATTTATTTACAGAAAATGGAGGGCAAATATTTTATGAATCAGAAGTAACTAAAATTTTATGCAAAAAAGATAAAGGAAAACCTAAAGTTAAAGGTGTTGAGATTAATAACAAAGAAAAATTTGATGCAGATTTAGTTATTTGTAATTCCGAATTAGCATATACTTATAAAAATCTAATCAATAAAGAATTCAGAAAAAAATACACCGATGAAAAAATAAATTCTTTTAAATACAGCATGTCTCTATTTGTCATATATCTTGGACTTAAAAAGAAATATAACAATCTCCCCCATCATTCTATTATATTTAGCAATAAATACAAAGAGCTTCTTGATGATATCTTTATAAATTACAAAGTATCAGATGAATTTTCCCTATATATTCATAGACCAACAGCAACAGACCCAAGTGTTGCACCTGAGGGAAAAGACTGTATGTATATTTTATCTCCCGTTCCAAACCTAAAATCAAATACTGATTGGGATAAATTTGGTGAAAAGTATAAAGACCGAATTTTAGAATCCCTTGAGTATTCTTTCCTTCCTGGATTAAGAGAAAATATTGAAACAGAATTCTTTATCACTCCAGAATATTTTAAAGATAAACTTAACTCATTTCTTGGTACAGGATTTTCAATAGAACCTACTTTATTTCAATCCGCATACTTTAGACCTCACAATGGGAGTGAAGACATAGAAAATCTATATTTTGTTGGTTCTGGTACGCATCCTGGAGCAGGAATTCCGGGGGTTATAAGTTCAGCAAAAATTGTTGAAAAATTAATAGAAAATAAAATCAGGAATTAGCATATTTATTTACAAATTTATTTCATGAATTTAATAAGAAAATATTTAAATTCATTTACGGATTTTGTTTTTCCAAAAATCTGTATTGTTTCTGGAGAAAAACTACCAGAAACAAATTCTAACCCCTATGTAAAAGATGAAATTTTAAATAATCTGGAAAGATTAACATTATTTGATATTAGTGAATTAAAAAGAAAAATTGAAAATAAAAATTGTTTTAGCTTATATAGATTTAAAGAAAATTCAGAGATACAAACAATAATCCATCACATAAAATACAGTGGTTTTAAAAAATTAGGTTTTTTATTAGGAGAATTAATTGCAAAGGATTTGTTAGAAAATTATAACTATTTACTTAATTATGATTGTATAATACCAATACCATTACATAAAACCAAAATAAGAGAAAGAGGATATAATCAAAGTGAATATATTTCTCGCGGAATAAATGAACATTTAAAATTAAATTATGATAATTTTAGTTTCATAAGAAAAAAAGACACACAATCTCAAACAAAGCTGAATATAGAAGAGCGTTATAAAAATATGAAAGATGCTTTTGCGGTTGCTCCAAAACATAAAAATTCTCTAAAGGGGAAAAAAATTATTTTGGTCGATGATATAATAACAACAGGAGCAACAATAGTTGAAGCTGTTAAAACTTTACAAAAAGCGAAAGTATCAGAGATTTTTATAGTAAGTTTAGCACTGACAGTTTTTGACTAATTTTTGTTTTTCTTTTGTTTAACTTTACTCTTGCCTTTGGTTTTCTTTTCCATCAAGTTACTCTCAAAAATCTCCTTATACCTCTCATAGTAATAATAAACATATTCGACATATAGATATGGTTCTTTCCAATTATTTAAGTAAGGTGACCGCTGCCTGTTCATACTTTGGAAAATATTTCTTGTAACAGAATCGTACTTTGAAGATAGCATTGGTAAATATTCTTTTACCACATCCCAGTTTTTATAATTTTTATCATCATAAGCAGCTAAAATCATAGCATCAACAATTCTACCAAAACCAGCATTATAAGCAGCAAGAGCAAATTTATATTTATCTTCCCCTAAATCATCAAAAGAATTAACTAAAGTTGCAAAATAATATATTCCAGCAATAAGATTATTTTTTGCAGTCTTATAGTCTTCAAGATTTAGTTGATTTTGCAATCCAAGTCCAGTGCGCGGCATAAGTTGCATTAAACCGTAAGCACCGGCTCTGGAAACAGCATTAGAATCAAAATATGACTCCTGATGCATAATGGCTAAAATTATACGCCAATCGAGTTTATATTCATTACAATGTTCAACAATAATACCACCGAAATTTTTTATTATACCGTCGATATTGCTTTTTGAGAATCTTACTTTGATTTTCGGAAATCTTATTTTTCCACTTTCATCAACTTCAATATCCTCATTATAACTAATGTACTTATATTTGTTAAGATTTAAATAAAAAATATCAAATATTTTGTCCCAATTGTTAATAAGATTATTAAGATAATTTTTTAAGTTAATTTCATTTATATTAAAATCTTCATATTTTAAAAAAATATTCTGTGTTTTGAAAATTTCTTTAATTTCAATCTTATTTTCAGAATCCCTGGTTGTTTTATCTCCAGAAAACAAAAAGAAAAGAGTTAAAATAAAAACAAGTGACACCAATATTATAACAAGAATTTTATTCCTTTTCTGTAACATTAACAATAAAATCTACCGAATGAGCAAAAAAATCAATTCAAAAATTTTATTCTTTTAAATAAAAATTTTTACTTTAAAATAATAATTAAACTCTTTAGTGAGTAATATTGTCTAAAAAATGAACTAAAAAAGATGAATGAAAATACTAAACCAATATTGGAAGACGATATTGAATTAATCGAAAAATGCAAATCAGGTAACAGGTCATCATTTAATAAAATAGTATTAAAATATCAAAAAATGGTATATAATATTACAAGAAAAATGTTGATAAATCACGACGATGCTGATGAAATTACACAGGCGGTATTTATAAAATTATATAAATCACTAAATCAATTTAGAGGAGAATCTAAATTAACTACATACCTTTATAGAATAACAGTAAATATGAGTTTAAATCATCTAAAGAAAATAAATTTAAATAAAAGTAGAATCCAGAAGAGTATCGAACTTGAGAATATGTCTGATAATACTAGAGCACATAAAGATGTAGAATTAATGGAGAAAGAAAATTTTATTCGTAAATCTATTGAAAGCCTTCCCCCCCAGCAGAGAGCCGTTTTTATATTACGATTTTATGAAAATTTAAGTTACGATGAAATATCACAAATTTTAGGTACGAGTGTAGGAGGTTTAAAGGCAAATTTCTTTCACGCCCTGAAAAACCTTAGAATATTTTTTGAAAATAATAACTATAGAAATATATTCTAATAAAAATGTCAGAAGCAGAAATTAAATATTTGGAATATTTACCTGAATATATTCAGGGTAACATTAGTGATGAAGAGCTTAAAAAGGAAATAGAAAAAGAATTGAAAACAAATGAAAAATTAAAAGAGGAATATGAGAAGTTAAAAACTATTTTTTCCGAATTTGAGGAAACAAATGCCTTTAGCCCCCCAGAAAATTACTTCAACTCTTTATTGCCCAGAATAAATGAAAGAATTGATAAATCTGTTTTGAGGAAATTAAAACAATTGATTATAAATTGGAAATTTGCAATCTCGCTTGCGCTTCTTATTCTTTTATTTATCTCCTATAAACTTATTAATAATTCTAATGATAATCAAACTATAGAAATAACCCTTTCAGATTCAAGTGTTTTAACAGAGAAAGAGCCGATACTTGATACTTCTGTTGTAAATAATGAAATAAAGATTGAGAATTATGAGACACCGGGTAATTTAAAGGAAAAATATTTAAAAAACATCAATACTAATAAAGTTATAGAAACAGAAAAGATTAACGAGTCTAATCAAAGAGAGTTTTTTGAGGAAGATGATATTATTGATACATATGAAGAATATTTTGACCCTGAATATGAATTTAGAAAGTTACCTTATGATGAACAACAAAAAGTGTTAGAAAATTTCGAAAACCTAAAAATATAATTAATTATGAAAACAACAAAATTTCTATTCACAGCATTATTATTCTTTTTCATATGTAGCGCAGTATTTGCACAGAAAGATACAACCGATAAGATAACCAAATTCAACAATGCGATAAAAAAGAAGTTAATTGAGCAAGTTGGTTTAAGTGAACAAGTGGCTGATAAATATTTAGCTATACAGAAAGACTTCAGAATGAAAATCAGAAATATTGCAGAGAAACGGAAAGAACTTAAGGAGTACATTGTAAAAAATCCTGAGGCAGCAGACATAGGGAAAAAACTTGATGAGCTTTTCGCTCTTGAAGATGAAGCCTATAAAAACAGAAAGGATTATGTCTCTTCTATAAAGGAAATCCTGACCCCTCAACAAATTGCAAAAACAATGATTCTCCAGAAAGAAACTCGTGAGTTAATTAAGGAAAAAAAGAAAGACAAGAAAAAGAAAAAGAATTAAGTTATAATTATTTAATTTTAAAACTCACAGTCAGGCTGTATTATTATAATACAGCCTTTTTTTATGATTTATTTTAGTAGTGTGTAAAACAAAAATAATTTAATTATAAATAATGGGGTATAATTTTTTAAGTTAGTTAAAAAAAATATTTTTATAATGGAAAGAGATAAAGCAATTTTTTAAAATAGATTTTTATAAAAGTCAAAATATTTTTTAGAGTATATATATTAATAAAACAATAGATTACTTGAATTTAATATATTATTTATCTCTCATAAGAATTATGATTTAATAAAACAATAGGAAATTAGTTATTTAAAAATTCAAATTCTTATCATTGATATTTAAAAAACAAATTTATATTTTAAGAATTTATTTTTTGCCTATGTATAATACATTACCAGATAAAGTTAGTCTTCCGGAATTAGAAAAGGAAGTATTGGAATTTTGGAAAAAAGATAATACATTTATCAAAAGTATAGAATCAAAAGATCCCAAAAAATATTATACTTTTTACGAAGGTCCCCCAACCGCAAATGGAATGCCGGGAATACATCATGTTATTTCAAGAACAGTAAAAGATATTATTTGCCGGTATAAAACTATGCGAGGATACAGAGTTGAAAGAATCGCCGGCTGGGACACTCACGGTTTACCCGTAGAAGTAGAAGTTGAAAAAACATTAGGTATTCACTCAAAAAAGGAAATCATAGAATATGGACCGGAGAAATTTAATAAAGCTTGTAAGGAATCAATTTTTAAATATTTAAATGAGTGGGAAATTTTAACTGAGAGAATGGGGTATTGGATTGACCTTTCCAGGGCATATATAACATTTCACAATGAATACATTGAATCGGTTTGGTGGGCATTGAAACAGTTTTTTGATGCTGGAATAATGTATAAAGGTTTTAAGATTCAGCCTTTCTGTCCTATTTGTGAGTCTCCCCTTTCTTCTCATGAAGTGGCTCTTGGGTACAAAGAAGTAAAAGATCCTTCAATTTATATAAAATTTTCTATTATAGATGAGAAATTTAAAAATACTGATTTTCTTGTCTGGACAACAACACCCTGGACACTTCTATCCAATGTAGCACTCGCTGTTAATCCTGACTCAATTTATGTTTTAATAGAACTGGAAAATAGCAATAGATTAATCTTAGCAAAAGAAAGATTAAATGTAATTAAAGAAAATTATAATATAATAGAGGAATATCAGGGAAAAGCTTTAGAAAAAATTAATTACGAACCGCTCTTTAAAGATTTAAAAACAGAAAAAAAAGCTCATTATGTTACAACTGGAGATTTTGTAACAATGGAAGATGGTACAGGAATTGTTCATATTGCTCCTGCTTACGGAGAAGATGACTACAACATAGGATTAGAATATGATTTACCAATTTTAATGGCTGTTGGAAAAGATGGTAATGTTGTTGAGGAAATAAAAAATTATGCTGGAATGAATTTTAAAACTGCTGACCCACTAATTATAGATAATTTAAAAGAGCGAGGAAGGTTATACAAAAAAGAATTATATGAACACCAGTATCCATTTTGTTGGAGACATAAAACACCTTTGATTTATTATGCAACAGATTCCTGGTTTATTAAAACAACGGAATACAAAGATAAGATGATTCAACTCAATAAAGAAATAAATTGGAATCCGCCTGATATTGGTGAAGGTAGATTTGGAAATTGGCTTGAGGAAAATAAAGACTGGGCTCTTTCGAGAAATAGATTCTGGGGTACTCCCCTTCCAATTTGGTATTATATAGATGAAAATGGAGAAGAGAGATATGAAATTATAGGAAGTATAGAGGAGCTAAAGCAAAGGGCTATCAATTTTGAAGAAGTTTATCCAGATAAAATAGATTTACATAAACCATATATTGATGAGGTAAAAATTAAGTCAATCGATGGGAAAAAGATTATGACCCGTGTTCCTGAAGTAATTGATTGTTGGTTTGACAGTGGATCTATGCCATTTGCACAGTTTCATTATCCATTTGAAAATAAAGAAAAATTTGAAAAGCATTACCCTGCTGATTTTATTGCAGAAGGTTTAGATCAGACACGGGGCTGGTTTTATTCACTGCACGCAATTGGTACATTTTTATTTAACAAACCTGCATATAAAAATCTTATTGTTAATGGGCTTATACTTGATAAGGAAAGAAAAAAAATGAGCAAGTCAATCGGTAATGTTGTCAACCCACTGGAAATATTGGAGGAATATGGAGCTGACCTGTTAAGATGGTATCTGGTTTATTCTTCTCCTGTTTGGAAATCAAAACCATTTAATGATGAAGATTTAGTAGATATAAGGAATAAATTATTTGATACATTAATTAATACATTTAAGTTCTTTGTTATTTATTCAAATCTTACAGAGTTTGAGTATGATAGTAAAGAAACAATAAATCCATCCGAAAGGAAATCCATAGATAGATGGTTGCTGTCAAGAATTAATTCAGTAAAAAAAGACTATCTTGAATCTTTAGATTCGTATGATATAACAAAAGCATCAAGAATTTTATTTGATTTTACAATTGATGAACTATCTAACTGGTATATAAGACGGAACCGAAAAAGATTTAGAAATCCTGAAGATGAAATAGATAAATTATCCTGTTATCAGACATTATATGAAGTCTTAATTGAACTTATGATGATGCTTGCACCTATTATGCCGTTTTTACCAGAAATAATCTATTCCAAGTTAACAAAGAAAAATACTTCAATCCATCTTGAAGAATTTACCGCAGTTAATGAAAGTATTATTGATGATACTCTTGAAGAAGAGATGCGATTAGCTCAGCTCGTTGTATACATAGTTAGAGCAATCAGAGTAAAGAACAATTTAAAAGTAAGGCAACCTTTGCAACAGATTTTAATACCTGTATTGACAGAAAAAGAAAAAAATACTTTGCTAAAAGTTAAAGATATAATTTTAGAGGAAGTTAATATAAAGGAATTAAATATAATAGAAGGAAACTCAGAAATAATAACTAAGAAAGCAAAACCAGTATTCAAAGTTATAGGTCCAAAGTATGGAAAACAGGTAAAACAGGTGCAAAAAATAATTAATGAATTGACCTCCGATGAGGTATATAAAATAGAAACAGAAGGAAAAATTGAAAAAGATGGATTTAATATAACAAGTGAAGATGTTGAAATTATTACAGAAAATATTGAGGGCTGGATAGTAGAACGAGAACAAAACCTTACTGTTGCTGTTGATACAAGGCTAACGGAGGAATTAATTGAAGAAGGGATAGTTAGAGAGTTCATAAATAGAGTTCAAAATTATAGAAAAACTAATGACTTTAGTGTAAATGATAAAATAAATATATATCTGAATACAACCGATGAAATTAAAACTGCAATAAATAATTACATTGAAAAAATAAGAAGTGAAGTTTATTGTCAAGATATAATTATTTCAAAAGAAAAGGATAATACATACTTTGAAACGGATATAAATGGAAAACCCTGTACATTTAAAATTGAAAAATTAGAATCCTGAAAGGAGTAATTTATGAAGACTAAAAAAAAGCCAACAACGAAACTGAAAAAGAAGACTATTAAATTGAAGAAGACAAAGAAACCAGTCCAAAAGAAGAAAGTATTAAAAGGTAAGGTTAATAAGAACTTACGCAAAAGTATAAATAAAAAGATTAAGCAAGTAAAGAAAGCAATAAAACCAAAAGCAAAGGTTGCAAAGAATAAGAGAATTCAAAAGGTTGTGAAAACGAAAAAATTAAAAAATCAAAGAAGGAAAACAAGATATACAGCGAAAGAGCTTGAACACTTCAGAAAGATATTGCTTGCAGAAAGAGATAAAATTCTGGAGAATGCAAAGGCAAATATGAAAGCACTTGTAGATTATGAATCTGGTGAATATGTCGGAGATAACCTTACATATGCATCACATATGGCAGAGCAAGGTACAGATGAAATGGAGAGAGAAAAGAACTACTTATTTGTACAGCGTGATGAGAAATATTTAGGTTACATCCAGGAAGCATTAACAAGAATTGACCAGGGTATATATGGTGTTTGCATCGATTGTATTGAAGAGCCTAAAAATCTTTGTGAAACCTGTCCTTTAATTCCTAAAGAGAGATTAGAATTGGTACCAATAACACAGCATTGTATCGAATGTAAAAATTTAAGAGGATAGTCATACATTGAAAATCTTATATTTTACATTAGTTTTAGTTCTTGGAGACCAAATTGCAAAACTTTTAGTAAAAGGGATAAACTTAAATATACTGGGAATAAATTTTGCATTTACTGGAATGGGTTATGGTTCAAGCATTCCAATAATTGATAATTTATTTTTCATAACTTTTATTGAAAATCCAGGAATGGCATTTGGAATGGAATTCGGGGGACGATTAGGACGGTCACTTTTTACAATCGTTGCTTCAATATTAATTATTTATTTTATATATATTAACAGAAAAGAGAGCAAATATTTAAGAGTATCTCTTTCCTTTATACTTGCAGGTGCATTAGGAAATTTAATAGATAGAGCGTTTTATGGAGTTATTTATGATTATGCACCATTATTTCAGGGAAAAGTTGTTGATTTTTTTCAAATAAATATTCCTGACATAACAATATTTGGAAGGACATTTACTACCTGGCCCATTTTTAATTTAGCAGATTTATATGTTACAGTAGGATTTCTTATGATCATATTGGGATATAAAAAAGTATTTCATAAAAAAATAAAACAAGAAACCCCCGAAGAAAATCTACAAAGGATAAACAAGGAAAAAGAACAATATTTCAAATAATAGAAAATTATTAATAACAATATCTCTCCAAAAAATTTATACGACGAACTATAAGAAAGAAATAATTTTTTCTTAACTTTTACCTACCGATATTATCTAAATGTTCCTTCTTCTTTAACAAAGCATCTTTATCTTCTTCGTGCTCGGGATCAGGAACGCAACAATCAACTGGACAAACTTCAGCACACTGTGGTTTGTCATAGAATCCAATGCATTCAGTACATTTATCAGGGACAATATAATAAAAATCTTCGGAGAAGAAACCTGTAGCACCTGATGGAGCAAGATTACTTGTACCATAATTTACACCACCAAGAGACCATTCAGCACCGCCTTCATAGATAGCATTGTTTGGACATTCAGGGAGACAGGCACCACAATTAATACAATCTGATGTAATTTTCAATGCCATATTATTTAACTCCTTTTGATTTTAATTTTTTTTATTTAATTAACTAACTCTTTTTATTACAACTAAAGTTTTATCATCACAATACTTACCACCGGCATTAAACTTCTGAACATCTTCTATTATTAATTCACAAATTTCTTTTGCTGTCAAGTCTTTAAGTTTTTCTAATTGTTTTTTTAATCTTTCTTCAGTATAGAATTCAAAATTCTCATTTGCAGCTTCTGTAATCCCATCAGTATATAAAAGAAGTATATCCTTTTCTTCAAGGTTGATACTATCTGTGCGATAATTTTGATTTGAAGAAGGACCAAGTACAGGACCTGTTGGTAATAGTGGTTCAATTTTATTTTGTTTATAACTATAATGCAAAGGTGAATTATGTCCCGCATTTGTAAATAAGCAAAGCCCTTTCTTATCCTTGTATAATTCACAATAGAATAAAGTAACAAATCTTTCATTAGGGAATGTATTATATACAAGGTCATTAATTTTTCTAATCAATGAGTTTATAGAGACATCATAGGAAACACCCATTTTTAATGCGCCGGAAACATACAGAGCTTGAGCAGCAGCGGAAATACCTTTTGAAGCAGCATCTGCAATAACAACAGAAATTTTGTAATCTTCATCTATAATTAAGTAATCAAAAAAATCACCACCTACAATTTTATCGGGAACAGAAATTCCGAAAATTTCATAGTTTCCAAATTTTAACTCATGGTCAGGTAATATACTTTTTTGAATTTCGCTTGCCTTTTCCAGTTCTTCAAATTCTTCTTTTGCTTTGGATTCAATCTTTTTTGCTCTAAGAACCGAACTCAATGTGACGCTGATAATATTCATTGTATTAAGAAATTCTTCGTCCTGCTCCTTACCATTTAATGCAATTAGATACTGATACAAATAATAATAATCTGGAAAAATTGAACCTTTAACTTTAATTTTATACCTCTCCCCTACCCCAGTTGCGGAATAGTGATATATTCCTTTTCCAATTAAATATTCATCTGTTTCTTTTGCAAGATATGCTCTTTTATTTTTAAATTGTTTAAAAATAGGATAATCTTTAATCTTCAATTTAAAGTTTTTATCTATATGGGCAACATCTCCAATCTGACTTACCAGAACATAAGCATCTTTATTCTTATTTAATTTCCATAACCTTCCACCAACTATTTCAACATTTTCCATTTCGATAATTTTACTAATGACATGAGTAAGAAACTTTTCATTAGAATCAAAATTCGGTGCTTCTCTAATTATACTTTCTATAGTCTTATATAACTTTCTTTGTTCCATATGTTATCTATTAACAATTTTATAATTATTTTTATTCATATAAATGCTGCCAAGTGCTGCGGAAAGAGTAAAAATAGTGGATATAAAATAAATCCACAGAAATGTCAGAACAAAAGCAGTAAATGCTCCATATATCTTTGTATAATTTGATAAATTTAATATATAGAATGTAAATAAGTATTTAAATATTTCAAACAAAATCGCAGCCCAGAAAGAAGTAAAAACAATAACCTTCCACGGAATCTTGAAATGTGGAATATTCCTGTACATTAAGAAAAACATAAAAAATGAAATAACAAAACCAGAAAATAAACTAATTATCTTATCAAAAAAACTTAAGTCAAAATCAATGTTAAATATAGTAATTTTATAATATGTAAATATATGTAACAAAGAGGTTATCCCTAATGTTAAAATAAGCAGAACAACCGATATAAAAACAAAAAGTAAATCTTTTAATTTACCATAGATAAAACTTTTTTCATCTCTAAAATAAAATATCTTATTTAATACATCTCTCATCGATGAAAATAAACTACTTGTAGTCCACATAAATCCACCAATACCAATTAATCCAGTAATTAAAGTATTAGAAGTAAGTTCATTGACACGAAGAATGACAGCATTTAAAAACCTTTCTTTAATTCCTTGAGGTAAAGGAAGATATTCATCGATGTGATTACTAATTAAAGATGCTATCTGATATTTATCAAGTAATATACCAACAACTGTTAATAAAAGAAGAAAAAAAGGTATTAGACTTAAAATGAAATTAAATGCAATTCCTGCTGATAATGTCCATAGTATATCATCAATAAATCTTTGATAGAGATTTTTTATATAATAATTTATTGTTTTTATGTATGATTTTAACTTAATCAACATTCAGTGAAATTTTACCTTTAGATATAAAATAATAAAATTATTACGATTAATTAATTGAATAATTTTTCAATTAATTTATTGATTTCGGAAATACATTTTCAAAGTATTTTACACATTTAACAGGTTTTTCATCAAAATAAAAATTTATTTCTGCCATTTGATAAGAGTAATACCGAAATCACACATAATATTAGTGTTAAAAAAATAATATTAACTTTAAACCGTAAAGAAAAGATTCTTTTCTTTTATACAATATGGTTTAATAATATAGGAACGATACTATATTTATTGATTTAATTATATAAAACTTTTTTAATTCTGGATGATTTATTCTTTATATAAATCTGTATATGATATAATTTTTATATGGAAATTTCTTTTAAGTATTAAATACTTATAAATTACAATTATATAAAATAAAATTTATATATTAAAATAATTATTATTAATTACTTTTTTCTCTCTTCGAGCATTTTTTTTCTTGTATATGGAATTAAGCCACCTGCATCTATAATTGCCTGTCTTGTCTTTGGGAGTGGAATAATTGGAAAACTTTTTCCCGTTGTTAAATTCACTATCTCATTCTCTTTGATTTCCAATTCATCGTTAATATTTACCTCAATATTTGGAGATGTGATAACCTGCAAGCCAAGATTAATTGCATTTTGTAAAAATATTCTTGCAAAGTTTTTTGCTATAATAATCAAATTATGCCCCTTTAAGCAAGACGCCGCTTGTTCCCTCGAAGAGCCACACCCAAAATTATCACCGGCTACGATAACAAAATTTTCCGTAGCAGATTTTTCTTTTAGTGTTTTATTTAATTCAGGGATATCCGCAAATGCATATTGTGGCGTCTCAGTTGGTAAAACAGTAGCCATATATCTACCTGGATATATAATATCAGTCGATATATCGTTGCCAAGAATATAAATTACTTTTGCCATTTGAAAACTCCTTTTTAAAATGGTTTTGAAATTTCACCTTTAATAGCACTAAATGCAGCGATTGCAGGAGAACATAAATATACTTCTGCGTTAGGATTACCCATTCTACCTTTAAAGTTTCTATTAGTTGTAGATAAAGCAACCTCTCCATCTCCTAATGCACCCTGATGAACACCGAGACAACATCCACACCCAGGATTCATAATAACCGCACCAGCACCGGTAAGGACTTCGAGATAACCCAATTTCATAGCTTCTTTGTATATTCTCCAGCTTGCAGGAAACACAAGCATTCTTACTCCTTTAGCGATTTTATTTCCTTTTAATATCTTTGCTGCTATTTCAATATCATCTAATCTTCCATTAGTGCAAGAACCAATCACTATTTGATTTATTTTAACTCCTTGAACTTCCCCTATTGGCTTAACATTATCAACAGTATGGGGACAGGCAATTTGTGATTCGAGTTTATCAGCATCAATACTTATTGTATTAATATATTTTGCGTCAGTATCAGGTTGAATGAAAATAATTTCATCTTCAACCTTGGCAGTTTCTCTTAAATATTTCATTGTTTCTTCATCAGATGGAACGATACCAGATGTAGCGCCAGCTTCCACAGACATATTACATAAAACTAATCTACCAGAAATAGGCATTTTCTTAACAGTATCGCCGTGAAATTCAAGAACTTTAAAATTAGCACCCTGTGCGGAAATTTTTCCAATTAAATAAAGAATAATATCTTTTGGGGAAACAAAATCTTTTAATTCTCCATTAACGATAACTTTTATTGTTTCAGGTACTTCAACATTCAGAACCCTACCCAAAGTCCACACACTTGCCATTTCTGTAGCACCAATACCGAAAGCAAACGCTCCAAAAGCACCGTGACTTGTTGTATGACTATCAGTCCCAACCACAACGCTACCGGGTTTTATATATCCATACTCAGCAAGAATTTGATGACAAATACCACCCTCATCTGCTCTTATATCATGAAATTTAGAAATATTATTTTTAAGAACAAATTCTCTTATCTTTTTTTGGTTAGTTGCTGTTTTAGAACTTTCCGCTGGAACGCGATGGTCAAAAATAATTGCTATTTTATCAGGGTCCCATACCTTTGGCTCAAAGCCGGTATCTTTGAAAACTTCATTAAATTGATTTATAACAAGTGCGGCGTTTTCATGAGACATAGCAATATCAACCTTTGGTTCAACTACATCGCCGCTTTTCACAGAATTTAAACCGGTTGCTTTTGCAAGTATTTTTTCAACAATAGTCATTCCCATATAATTTCTCCTATTAAATTTATATTATGTTGTTTTCTTTAAATTCTTTTATTTCAGTGTCTGAATAACCGAGTTCTTTTAATATTTCTTCTGTATGTTGTGAGAGAAGTGGTGGAGGTGAATCAATTTCTCCAGAAGTCTTATCAAATTTTGCAGTTAAATTGAATACCTTTATTTCTCCAACAGTTGGAGTATCAATTGTTTTTATTGTATTCCTGTGTTTAATTTGAGGTTGATTTAAAGCATCCTCGAGACTTAAAATTTCACCGCTTGGAATACCTTTCTCATTTAATTTTTCAACCCAGTATGCAGTGTCATTAGTTTTCAATTTTTCTTCTAATAAAGGTGTTAATAATTTTCTGTTGGCTTTTCTGGTATCTCTTTCTTTAAACCTTTCATCTTCCTTTAATTCAGGAACACCTAAAACATCACATAAATCTTCCCATTGTTCCTGTTTATTAGCAGCAATGTTTATATATCCATCTCTCGTAACAAAAGTACCTGAAGGAGCAGCGGTAAAATTATCATTTCCCATAAGAACTGGTTGTTGACCACCAATAAGAAGATTCGCAGCAACCCATCCCATTAGAGGCATAATAGAGTCCAGCATAGCCACATCGATGAACTGTCCAAGACCAGTTTTTTCTCGGTAATAAAGCGCAACCAAAGTAGCAAAGGCAGCATTTAAACCGCCAACGGTATCGCAAACAGGAAAACCACATCTCAAAGGATTCAATCTTTCATCTCCGTTGATTGCCATAACACCACTTAAACCTTGAATAATTTGGTCATAAGCAGGTTTAAAAGCATCTGGTCCTGTTTGTCCAAAACCAGAAATCGCACAATAAATTATTCTTGGATTAATTTCAGATAGAACTTTATAAGATAGTCCCAATCTCTCCATAACTCCAGGTCTGAAGTTCTCAACAATAATATCAGCCGTTTTTGTCAATTTCTTAAAAATTTCCTTTCCTTTTTCTTCTTTTAGATTTAGGGTTACAGATTTTTTATTTGAATTTTGTGCTAAAAAACTTGTTCCCATTAATTTTTTATTTAATTCAGGAACATTCCCAAGTTTTCTTGCTAAATCGCCAGAACCCGGAGTTTCAATTTTAATTACTTCTGCTCCGCATAAAGCAAGATGAAGAGTAGCAAAAGGACCTGCTAATACATTTGTTAAATCTAATACTCTTATTCCTTCTAATGCTTTTTTCATATTTTTTAGTTTAGTTTTTTGAATTAATTTCAGGTATCGGACCGGTTTTATGTATTGTTCCAGGTAACTCTCTCTTAAAAAATTCCGCTGCGCTTTTAGCAACATTGATTATCTTATCCAGATCAATATCTGTCCTATAAGACATTTTGTTAAACATATGTACTAAATCTTCTGTGGGTATATTTCCACTTGCAATCGCAGTAAATGGACAACCACCAAGACCTGCAAAAGAAGATTCAAAAGAAGTAACACCAACTCTGAATGCTGCATAAGCATTAGCAATACCAAGTCCATAAGTATTATGAAAATGACATGCAAGGGTAATATCTTTATCAAGTAATTTTAATTTACCAAATAAATCTTCAACCTGAGATGGTATTGCATGCCCAGCAGTGTCTGCTAAACTGATGTTCCTAATACCTGCATCAAGATATTTTTTTACAATATTTAAAACTTTTTCTTCAGGAATTTTTCCTTCGTAACCACATCCAAAAGCAGATTGCACAGATACTTGAATTTTTTTATTATTTGATAAAGCTGTTTTTGCTATATTGATTATTTTTTCAAGTGCTTCCTCAGTTGTCATACCGGTGTTATTCTTACTATGAGTGTTGCTTGCAGATACTCCCATACAAAACATATCAACGCCACACTCAATACCTCTCTCATATCCTTTTTCATTTAAAACCAATCCTGATAAAATAACCTTATCATTTTTGTTTTCAGGTAAATTGAAGAATTTAAAAATTTCATCGGTATCAGCCATTTGAGGAACTCGTTTTGGATTAACAAAAGAACCTACCTGAACTATATCAATACCTGAAGATATAAGTTCCTTTATCCAACTAATCTTAGTTTGAGTAGGAACTATTTCTTTTTCTACTTGTAAGCCATCTCTCGGTCCAACTTCGTGAATAATAATATTTTTCATACTAAAAATTTTTTAGATGATAAAAAATCCTAATTTTAAATGAAAATTATATATTCGATGCTATTGCTTTCGCCATTTCCAAGGTAGAATGATTCCCGCCCATATCGTAGGTTTTAACTTTGCCTTCTTCAATAACATTTGCGACTGCATTTTCCAAAGCTTTTGCACTTTCTACCTCTCCTAACCAATCAAGCATCATTTTAACAGAGAGAATAGTAGCAATAGGATTAACTTTATACATGCCAGCATATTTGGGTGCGGAGCCGTGAGTTGGTTCAAAAACTGCAAGTTTTTCGCCAATATTTCCTGAACAACCAAATCCGAGTCCACCTACCATTTGAGCACATAAATCAGAAATAATATCTCCATATAAATTCGGTGCAACAAGAACATCATAATTATATGGATTCTTCAATAACCACATAGTCATCGCATCAATATTAGCATCATCTAATTGAATTTCGGGATAATTTTTTGCAACTTCTCTAGCAGTTTCGAGAAACAGACCATCAGTAGCTCGAACTACATTCGCTTTATGAACGACAGTAACTTTCTTTCGATTAAACTTTTTCGCGAAATCAAAAGCGGCTCTTATAATTCGTTCAGAGCCTTCTTTCGTATTTATCTTACAGGAAATTGCATAATCAGTCAGAGGAACATCTTTAAATGCTGAAAATGGTTTTGATAAATTTGATAAAGTATTTACTAATTCTTCTGGTACAGGATTAAATTCAACACCAGAATATAAATCTTCAGTATTTTCCCTGAAGACTACTATATCTATGCCCTCTTTATAATTTAAAGGATTACCTTTATACGCTTTGCACGGCCTGAGACATATATATAAATCGAAAAGTTGTCTCATCCTTACGATAGGAGACCTATAAGTAAGTCCTTTATTTTGAAGTTCAGGCACCAATTCAGCAGCTGCAGCTTTAACAGGTTTAGAGGTAATAGCTCCAAATAAAGCAGCATCTACATTTTTCAATAAATTAATGGTCCTTTCTGGTAGTGCATCACCTTCCGTACACCAAAAATGCCAACCTATATCCCCTTTAATATATTCAGCATCAAGATTTAATTTATCAAGGATTATTTTTGCTGCTTCAAGTACTTCCACACCTACCCCATCACCGGGTAACCAAGCAATTTTGTATTTTGCCATATTTTTTTTAAAACAAATATAATTAAAATTTCGCAATTTTTCAATAGAAATTGGAATATTTACGGATTTGAAAATGATTTTTTTGCTTTCGTAGTTGTAATTTTTTTAAAAAATTTTTTGGGCTTTCACGAAAGATGTTATTATTTGCTAATATTAAAATTATAAAAATCTCGTCCCAGAGGCTGTTGTTATATTTGGAAAAATTAAAAATTATTAAAATATAAGTTTTTAGTTAACACATATAATAACTAATAAATTGTATATGGATAAATATAATCTGATATTCTTTATACATTTTATAAAGTAAAAGAACTTAGTAATTTGATAAAAATTTTGTATTATTGACTGAGAATAACAAATTTGCTGGAATTTATATTCATATACCTTTTTGTAGAAAAAAGTGTGGATATTGTGATTTCTATTCAGTTACCAATCTAAACATCTTAAAAAAATTTATAGAAAATTTAAAAAAAGAAATTGATATATATAAAGACATATACCGTAATATTTCCTTTGACACAATATATTTTGGGGGTGGTACTCCATCAATACTCGGAGAAAAAGAATTAGAAGAAATATTAAATAAATTTTCTAAAAATTTCTCAATAGCTAAAAAATCAGAAATAACAATAGAGGTAAATCCAGAAGATATAATTGAAAAAAATAATTATATAAAAGCCCTAAAATCACTTGGAATAAATAGAATTAGTTACGGAATGCAATCTTTAAAAAGAAAGCATCTAATATTTCTAAACCGATATTGTAACGTAAGAAATATAAAATATGCTCTTGATAAAATTATTTCAAATTTTTATAACATTAATGTAGATATAATTCACTCAATTCCGGGGATGGATATAAAAGATTTATCAGAGACTTTAAAATATGTGATAAAACTGAAGATTCCTCATATTTCTACATATTCACTAATTTATGAAGAAGATACAAAATTATTTTTACAGGTAGAAAAAAAAGAAATAAAACCAGCAAGCAGTAATGAGGAATACAAACAATATAAGTATATAAAAGAAACACTTGAATCTAATTCATATAATCATTACGAAATATCGAATTTTACAAAAGACGGTTACGAATCGAGACATAATTTAAAATATTGGGAATATGAAAATTATTTAGGATTAGGACCTTCCTCCCATTCTTTTATAAATTTAGAAAGATGGAATAATTTCAAAAATATAATAAGATATAATATATCTTTAGAAAAAAACAAATTACCGATAGAGAGGAGATACAAATTAACCAAAAAACAAATTGAGACTGAGATAATATACCTTGGATTGAGGAGCAAAGGAATAGATTTAAAAAAAATAAAAGCCTTCACAGGTATAGATTTTAAGAAAAAATTTAAAGATTCAATTAGTACACTAATTAAAAATGGATTTGCAGAATTTAGCGGAGGAAGATTTAAATTAACAAGAGATGGTATGTTTTTAGCAGATGAGATAATGGTAAAATACTTTTAAAAAGCCTGATTAATTCCTTCAAGATGATTAATTTCAACTTTGCCACCCTTGAATGTAACACCAACAGAATCAATTCTAATTCCATAATTTTTATATTGTGGGTATTTCATTAGAAAACCGTTAATAACAAAATCATATTTTTTTATTTTTGCTGAATTAATATTATCCTCTGGGGTTGCAAAAGAATCATCAGAACGGGTTTTTACCTCAACAAAAATCAAAGTCTTATTTTTTTCATCTTTAAAGATTAAATCAACTTCTTTCTTTTTATAAACAAAATTATTCGTTATGAATTTCAGTTTCTTTTTTCTAAGAAATTTTCTTGCTATCCGTTCCCCTTTTTCACCGAGTGATAATTTATTTAAAAACATACTATAAATATTTTTGACAGAAAGTAATTCTATGAACCGGACTAAGCCCGTACTTTTTAATTTTCACAATGTGCTCCTCAGTAGGATATCCTTTATTAGTCTTAAAATTATATTGTGGAAATAGTTTATCAAGTTCTAACATAATTCTATCCCTTTCAACTTTTGCAATAATTGATGCAGCAGAAATTTGAAAAATTTTTTCATCACCTTTAACAACTTTTTTGAACTTATAAAGTAAATGTCTATCATTTTCCAATTTAAAATAATTACCATCAATATATATCATTGACGGTTTCCACTTCAGGTTTAAGAGACAATTTTCCATTGCTATCATAGTAGCTTTTAAAATGTTAATTTTATCTATTATGTGATTATCAATAATAGATATTTTATATTCCACAGAAGATTTAATTATTTCTTCATACAAAATTTCCCTGGTTGAAGGAGAAATTTTTTTTGAATCTTTAACTCCTTTAATATATGTAGTATCTCTAAAGATTACCGCTGCTGCTACTACCGGACCTGCAAGAGGACCTCTACCGGCTTCGTCAATTCCACAAATCAGCATTTTTACTTGTTAAATTAATAAAAAATGCCATCTCTATCATAAAATAGAGAATGGCATTTTTAAAATTGAAATTTCCCTCTTTATTTCTTTTTTTCTTCTTTCTTCTCTTCTTTCTTTATTGATTCATCTTTTGGCTTCTCGGTTGTTTCTTCTTTTTTCACTTTAGGTTTCCAGGGATGCATTTTTCTCCAATACTTCTTGGCCTCCTTATATGCTGTTTGCAATTCTTCTTTAGTTAACTTAGGAGCTTTGGGAATTTTAAGAATTTGTGTAGGATAAATAAGATTTGGATTCTTTATTGTTTTATATTTTTCCTTATCAAATTTATCCTTGTTAACAACACCATCTTTGTTCAATACCCAGATTTCAGGCCAGAGTTTACCATCTTGTAATTGTTTTTTAGAAATTTTCCATAAACAATCACCTTTTACCACCTCATAAGTTTCATTTTGTGCGAAAGAAGATACCGGTGCAAATAAAAATGCAAATACTACACCCACTACAATTAAAAAGAAAATTTTGCTTTTCATTGAAGTTCCTTTCTTTTAATTAATAATAAATGTTTATTTTAACCACATATAAAATTATATTTTTATTAAATTATTGTCAATATACATTATTTTCGCAGTTTAATATTAATAAATATATAATATTATATACCTTGAAAAAAATTTAAGTGATTATTAATTTAATTGTTTTTAATTTTATGTTTTTCTAATGTTTGATGAATTGACACATAAACTCGAGAGTGTTTTAAGAAAGATTCGCGGACAGGGAAAAATCAATGAGAAAAACATTGAAGAACCTCTTCGTGAAATTAGAAGAATATTTTTTGATGCAGATGTTAATTATAAGGTTGTCAATTCATTCATAAATGAAATCAAGCAGAAATCTCTTGGTCAGAATGTTATAAACAGCGTCACACCGGGACAGTTAATTATTAAGATAATTAATGACGAGCTAATTAAACTTTTAGGTTCAGAAAGATCAGATTTATTAATATCAAGTGCTATACCCTCCATAATTCTTATAGTTGGGTTACAGGGCTCAGGGAAGACAACATTTGCTGCGAAATTGGCTAAATATTTAAAAGATAAGGGATACAGTCCGGCTCTTTCCGCCTGTGATATTTATAGACCTGCCGCTATTGAACAATTGAAAATTTTAGGGAGTCAATGTTCTATACCAGTTTATTCAGATATAGAAAGCAAAGATGTAATAAAAATAGCAAAAGATTCAGTTGAATATTGCAGAAAAAGTGCAAGAGACGTCCTTATTATAGACACAGCAGGAAGATTATCAATTGATGAAAAAATGATGAACGAAGTTTCCGATTTGAAAAATGTATTAAAGCCTTCAGAAATATTGTTTGTAGTAGATTCTATGACCGGACAGGATGCTGTTAATACAGCAAAAATATTTAATGAACGACTTGAATATACAGGCGTTGTTTTAACGAAACTTGATGGAGATACAAAAGGTGGTGCAGCGCTTTCCATTCGTTCAATTGTAAATAAACCCATAAAATTTGTTAGTGTTGGAGAAAAACTTGATGCTATTGAACAATTTCATCCCGAAAGAATGGCATCAAGAATACTTGGAATGGGAGATATTGTAAGTTTTGTTGAAAAAGCGCAGCAAACGTTTGATTTAGAACAAGCTGCAAAGTTAGAAGAGAAATACCGTAAAAACACATTTGACTTTAATGACTATTTGACACAATTAAGACAGATAAAAAAAATGGGTCCCCTGTCAAGTGTTGTTTCAATGCTTCCAGGAATAGGAAGCAAATTAAAAGATGCAAAATTTGATGACAAAGTTATAACAAAATTAGAGGCAATAATCCTATCGATGACCGAACAGGAACGAATAAACCCAGCTATATTAAATGGTTCAAGAAGACGCCGAATAGCAAATGGAAGTGGAACAAGCATACAGGATGTAAATAAATTAATTAAACAATATGAAGAAATGAAAAAGATAATGAAAGGGTTTAGTAAAGGTAAAATGCGAGATTTAATAAAAGGAATGAATTTACCCAAAGATATATTAAAATAAAAGAAATTAAAAATTAAGGAGATATAAATTGGTAAAAATAAGATTAAAAAGAACAGGTAAGAAAAAGAAACCTGTATACAAAATAATCGTTGCCGACTCACGCTCACCAAGAGATGGGAGAGCAATAGAGGAATTGGGTTATTATGACCCTAATTTTGACCCAATAAAATTTTCTATAAAAATTGATAGGTTAAAACACTGGTTAAATACAGGTGCTATTCCTACGGAAACAGTTAATTCATTATTAAAGAAGGAAGGGATAAAATATAGATTATTTCTTGAAAAGAAAGGCAAGACAGAGGAAGAGATACAGGAAGCACTACAAAAATTCAAATTGGCAAAAGAATATAGAGAAAATAAGCAAAAAGAAAAAAAGAAGAAGCTATCAGAAAAGAGACGAAAAGAAAAGAAAATCGAGAAAGAATCAAAGCCAAAAGAAGCAGAAACGCAATCTTAATTAATATTGTTTAACTAAATACCCAACAGGAGGTAAATCAATGCGGGAATTTATTGAATTTATTGCAAAGAATCTTGTCGACAAACCAGAAGATGTAAAGGTTGAGGAAGTAGTTGAAAATGATAGATTTATATACAAACTCTATGTAAATGATTCAGAAACCGGTAAAGTTATTGGGAAATCTGGAAAAACAGCAACAGCGATGCGAACTTTATTAACTGCAGTTGGTGCAAAGTCAGGGAAAAAATGTTCTTTAGAAATACCCGATAAAAATGCATCACAAAGAAAATAATTGCTCAAAGATTATATATTTATAGGAAAAATATTAAAATCTTCAGGCAGAAAAGGTAAATTTAAAATTTACCCCTTAACTGATTTTCCAGAACGATTTAAGAAACTCGAATATGTGTATGTATATGATGAAGAGAAAAAAGATTTTGTGAATGAAAATGATGAGAAGAAAAAATTTATTATCGAAGATATAAACTTTTCAGGCAAATATATATATATCATATTCGAAAATATAATTGAAGAAGAGAAAAGTTTACTTACGAACTGTTTTATATGCATAGAGGAATCAAAGAGAGTCAATCTCCCTGATGGATGGTATTATTACTATGACTTAATCGGTTGTAGATTACAATTAAGAGATAAGATAATTGGTTATGTAAGTTCTGTCGAGAATTATGGCGCTGATGATTTAATAGTAGTATTAGATGAGAAAAGAAAAAAAATTTTTATCCCTATGCGAGAACAATTTATCGAAAAGATTGATTTGAAACAAAAGGTAATTTTTATAAAATATATTGAAGGTCTAATAGATTCAATTTATGAGGTTTGATATAATAAGTGCGAACCCTGATATACTACAGAGTCCTTTGAATTTTGGTTTAATATCAAGGGCAAAATCAAAAGGATATATAGAGGTTTTTGTAAATAATCTTAGAGACTACGCAGAAGGTAATTATCGTCAGATTGATGATGAACCTTATGGCGGAGGAGCAGGAATGATATTAAAGCCAGAGCCTTTCTTCAGAGTAATTAATAAGCTAAAACAGGAATGTGATTATGATGAAATAATTTACTTTTCAGCACAAGGAGAAATTCTAAATCAAAAACTTGCAAATCAATTATCTTTAAAAAATAATTTCTTGCTTTTGTGCGGACATTACAAAGGTATAGACGAACGAATAATTGAAAAATTTGTAACAAAAGAAATTTCTATAGGTGAGTATGTTCTCTCCTGCGGAGATATAGCAGCAATTGTATTTATAGATTCAATTTCAAGGTTAATTCCCGGTGTATTACACGATGGAGAATCTGCAATCACTGATACATTCCAAACAGAAGAAATATTCGATTGCGCATACTACACGCGCCCTGAAATTATAGAGGATTTGCAAGTTCCAGAAGTATTACTTAGCGGAAATCATTCAGAGATAGAAAAATGGCGAAAGAAATCTTCACAAAAAAAACTGGAAAAATATATTGAATTAAATAAAAATAAATTCTTATTTTCAGAATATAAAATGAATAAGGAGCAATAATAAAATGAATAAAAAAATTGATTTAGTAACCGCATCTCAAATCAGAACCGACTTACCAAAATTTCATCCTGGTGATACTATCTCTGTATATGTTAAGGTAATTGAAGGCGACAAAGAAAGATTGCAGCAGTTTAAAGGAATCGTAATGGGTATAAGAGGTTCAGGTATTAGTAAAACATTCAGAGTAAGAAAAATTTCTAACGGGGTAGGAGTCGAAAGAATATTCCCTATGTATTCACCCCGAATTGCAAAAATAGAAGTTTTAAAACAAGGTAGTGTAAGAAGAGCAAAACTATACTATCTGCGCAATCTGACCGGGAAAGCCGCAACAAAGATAAAAGAGAAAAAGAAAAAGTTAGAAGTGGTAGAGGAAACTATAGAACAGCCATCCACAGAAAACACACAGGAGACACAAAACTCATAATTAATGATAAAAGAAAAGAAATATTTTGTCTCTGTAGCTGGCAATATAGGTTCCGGAAAATCTTCTTTAACAAAATTAGTCGCAGAGCGATTTGATTGGATACCGTATTTTGAGTCAGTAAATGATAATCCTTACTTGCAGGATTTTTATTCTGATATGAAAAGATGGTCTTTTAATCTTCAAATATATTTTCTCGCACACAGATTTAATACACATAAAGAGATTTTAAGTCAGAAAAAATCAGTTATACAAGATAGAAGTATTTATGAGGATGTACACATTTTTGCACGAAATCTTCACGATATGGGGCGAATGGATGACAGAGACTATGAAACATATACTAAATTATTCAACGAAATGGTATCATTTTTAAAACCCCCTGATTTGCTCGTTTATCTAAAATCAGAACTGGATTGCTTAGTAAAAAAGATAAAACTTCGTGGAAGAGATTTTGAAAAGAATATTGAAACTGAATATTTAAATAATCTTAATAAAAGCTATGATGAGTGGATTAAATCTTATAAACTGGGGAAATGTCTCATTATAGAATCAGATTGTATTGATTTTGTAAAGTCAGATGAAGACCTTAAAAAAATATTAAAATTAATAGAAGATAACTTAGACTAAGAGCCATCTAATCTTTTAGAGGGGAGTGGGATTTTATATTTATTCATCAACTTATATAAATGACTTCTTTGAATTTTTAACGCATCAGCAGTGTGTTTAATATTATACTTATAATCATTTAACATTTTCAAAATATAAAACTTTTCTGATTCATTTTGAAAATCATTTAAGGTCATATTCCTGTTCATCAACTCTGAAAAATATTTTGAATGCCTTGTATCAGGTAAGGATATATCATCAGCGTCAATAGAATCTTTATCAACTGTAAACACAATTCGTTCAATTAGGTTTTTTAACTCTCTTACATTTCCTGGAAACCTTAACCCCATCAATTTTTCTTTTGCACTTTCAGTTATGTGTTTTTCTTTAATGTTATAAAAAACTGAAGTCTGCTTTATGAAATATTCAGCAAGTACCGGAATGTCTTCTGTTCTTTCTCGCAAAGGTGGAATATCAATATTTAAAACATTTATCCTGTGATATAAATCCGAGCGAAACCGGTTTTCATTAATTAATGTTTCAAGGTCTTGATTTGTTGAAAATAGAAATCTTGAATTAAGATTTACTTCCTTTGATAGACCGGAGACACTAAATTTTCTTTCCTCAATCACTTTCAACAACTTTGATTGAACTTCATTAGATAGACAACTCACCTCATCAAAAAGGATACTCCCCTCTTCTGCATCGAGGAGTTTTCCTTTAGATATTATTCTTTCCTTATCATACTTACCAAATAATTCCGTATCAACATTTTCATCATTTATATTTGCACAATTTAAAGTGATAAATGGATATTCACTTCTTTGAGAATTAATATGAATTTGTCTTGCCACAAGCATTTTTCCTGTTCCGCTTTCACCGGTAATTAAGATGTTTAAATCAAGATTCGAATATTTCTTTATTAGTTCTCTTACTTTATTAATTTGTGGACTAACCCCAATAATTTCAAAGGATTTGAGAATTTCCTCTTTTATTTTTTTTAATTCATCCTTTGACTTTTTATATTTAAGAGCATTTTTAATTTTTATATCAAGTTCATCAAGTCCAAAAGGTTTTTCAAGAAAATCATAAGCTCCTTTTTTGGTAGATTCCACAGCAGTTTCAATTGTAGCATGTCCTGAAATCATAATTACAATTAAATCTCTATTAAATTCCATCAACTTTTCTAAAACTTCTATGCCATCCATTTTTGGCATTTTAATATCGAGAAAAATTAAATCATAATCTTTCTGACGAATTTTCTTCAGGGCATCTAAACCGTCAAGGCTTGTGTCAATTTCAAAATTATCATTAAGCAGAACCATATTAAATGATTCCGCTATACTAATTTCATCATCAACAATTAAAATTCTTGCCATACTTTTTAGCAATTAATTTAGTAATAATTTTAGCTGATAGAAAGCATAAAGGAATTCCACCACCAGGATGTACATTACCACCAGTGAAATATAAATTTTCATAAAGAGATGATTTATTGGCAGGCCGGATAAAAACTGATTTTAAAGAATTAGATGCTATTCCATAAATTGAACCAAATTCCGAATTATATTTTTTTAAGAAGTCTTCTGGGGTAAAATATTTATAAAATAAAACTCTATCTTTAATCCTTATACCATATTTTTCAATCCTATTTAGAATAATATTTTTGAATGTTTCAGAAAACAAATCAGACCATTTGGTTGTCCCTTCAAGAGTTGGTGAATTAACTAAAACAAACCAATTTTCACATCCTTCTGGAGCATCATCGGGATTATTTTTGCTACTTATAGATATATATATTGTCATTTCATTACTTGGAATTTTTTTGTTGAACAAATAATCAAATTCTTTATAATAATCATTTGGAAATAAAATGTTGTGATGCTCTAAAATTTCAGTCTTTCCCTTAACCCCAAGAAAAAGAATAAACCCTGATAACGACCAATCGAAATCAACATCAGAAAAAAGATATTTAGGGAGTAATTCTTCGTTGTTTGTAAAATTAGATATTACTAAATCAAAACTACTTATTTTATAAGGTTCTTTATTAATGTTATTCTTAAAATATAAATTAAATATTCGTCCTCCATAGTGGTCAAGATGTACGAACTCCTGTCCATAATTAATTTTTATTCCTCTTCTTTCACATTCTTTTCTAAGAAACTCGATCAATCGATAAATGCCACCTTCAATGAACCAACCTCCAAAATTGAACTCAACATAAGGTATAATTGAAAAAAATCTTGGAGCAGAAAATGGAGATGAACCGTTATAGGTAACAAACCTATCTAAAACCTGAATAAACTTTGGATTTGTTAAATATTTAGTAATAAATTTATGATAACTTTCATTTGTAAGAAATCGTTTTAGATTCTTAAGACCTGAAAAGTTAAGGTAATTAACAATTTTGAATTCAGTAGATAAAAATTTGTCAAATGCAGTTTTATATAGTTTTGCTGAGTATTTAATAAGCTTCTGGAAATTTCGATATTCTTTTTCACCAAACTTGTTTATAATTTCATACCCAAGTAATTTCCTGTTATTAAAAGCAGTAAAGTTTGTTCCATCAAGCCAGAAATATTTACAAATTACAGGTAAAGGAATTAAACGAATATGCTCCTCAATGTTATAATCCAAGCATTGGAAATAGCTCTCTAAAATAAAAGGCATAGTAATTAATGTAGCCCCTGTATCAAATCTAAATCCATTCTTTTTGAATTCATTAATTTTCCCACCTACTTGTAGATTTTTTTCATAAATTTCAACATTAAAACCAAGTTTAGATAATAAAACTGCACTCGATAAACCACCTAACCCTGCTCCTAATATTATTATTTTACTTGATTTCATTTTAATTCAACAATTGTAATTCCTGAATCGCCTTCATTCCAATTTCCAAACCTGAATGATTTTACTACTTTTGACTTTCTTAATATTTCCTGAACTTTTGCTCTAAGTTTTCCAGTACCTTTACCATGAATAATTCTTACTTCTGGAAGATTATGAATGATTGCATCATTTAAAAATTCTTCAAGTTTACTTTCAATTTCATAAGGGTACATCCCTCTTATATCAAGTTCTCTATTGACATTACTAAGAAAGCTGAAATCCGTTACGCGTTCATTATATATAACATTTGGTTGAGAAACATCCTTAGCAATTTCCAAATCATTCAATTTAATTTTCATTATAATTCCATTAACATCAACTTTTGCATAATCTTTTTCAATTTCTGTTATTATACCTTTAGAAATTGTATTTTTAATTCTTACTTCATCATTTATTTTGAATTCAGGTTTGACTTCTGATTCTGAAATTTCTGTCGGAGGTATTTCATCTAAAATATTCTTTACCTCCTTAGAGAATTCATTTTTAATTTTCTTTACATCTAATTTTTCTGCTTCCCTTATCTCTTTTATTGTTTTCTCAATGAGTTTATTTGCATTGTTGATTATTTCATTAGCTTTGAGTTCTGCTTTCTTAATTTCTTCACGCTCCCTTTTCTTTAACTCACTAATTTTATTCTCATATATTTTAATCATACCTTCAACCTTTGTGTTTTCAACATCGTACTTTTTTCTTAACCTGCTATACAATTGCTTTTCCTTTTCAAGTTCCAAAATGATTTCATCTAATTTAATCTGCTGACTTCCCACAAGGGTTTTCGCCTTGTCAATAATTTCATCGGGAATCTGATATTTCTTTGCAATTTCAAATGTGAAACTGTGTCCAGGTACTCCCATTACAAAATGGTAATTTGGAGATATAGTTGAAATATCAAACTCAAGTGATGAATTTTTTATCTTTTGATTTTTTTGTGCTAATACTTTTAATTCACCAATATGAGTTGTGACTATTGTAATAGAATTTCTTTCTGTTAAATTTTCAAGTATTGATTCTGCTAAAGCACTACCTGATTTCGGGTCTGTACCGGAACAAATTTCATCAATGAGAACAAGAGTTTGCTCATCAGCTTCTTTTAATATTTCCCGTATATGATTAAGATGTGAACTAAAGGAACTGAGATTTTGCTCTATTGATTGCTCATCACCAATATTTATAAATATTTTATCAAAAATTCTAAATTTACTATCTGCATTGCAAGGCACAAAAATCGCTTTTTGTAACATTAACTGAAGCAATCCTATAGTTTTTAATGCAACTGTTTTTCCACCTGCATTAGGACCTGTAATAATGACTGTATTGATGTTTTCATCTAAATGAAAATTTAAAGGAACAACATTCTCGATTTTGAGTTTTTCTAAAAGTAGTGGATGATAAGCATTTATTAAATAAATTTCTTTCGTATTAAACTCTGGTTTAATTCCATTAATTTCTATAGCATATTTTGCTTTGGCATGCAAGAAATCAAGTTCTGAAATAATATTCAGGTTTGTTAAAAGCTCTGAATAATTTTCGGATAACTTTTTTGTTAGTTCTCTTAATATTCTTTCAACTTCTCTTTTTTCCTCATACTGCAGTTCAGTTAATTCATTATTCATTTCAATTGTCTCTCCCGGTTCTATAAACACTGTCACACCGGAAGAGGAAGTGCTATGAATTATTCCCGGTACTTTCCTTTTATTTTCAACTTTTACAGGAATTACCAACCGACCATCTCTGAGAGAAATTATATCATCTCTAACGAGGTCCTGGTCAGATACTTCCGCAAGGATACGATTTAAAGTTTTTCTAAGATGCTCGGATTTTTTATAAATTTCATTTCGAATTTTTTTCAAATTCAAAGAAGCAGAATCTTTTACTAATCCATTTTCATCAATTGTTGATTCAATATGGTACTCAATAGATTTATCATAAAATAATTTTGATGTTAACTCATTAAGTAATTTATATTTTTCTTTATTTTCTTTAAAAGCTGAATGTATTTTAGATTTAACATTTTTTACAATTTTTATAAAATCAAGAATCCACAATAATTTATCTGAAGGAATAAAATATCCTTCTATTTTCATACTACTTAAAATCTTTCTTATGTCCTTAAATCCTCCTAAGTCAATTCCCCCTTCAATCAATATCAAGTCCTTCATTTCCTGTACCTTATTCATTTCATAATTTAAATCCGTCAAGTCAGTATAAAAAGGGATACTATCGCAGAGTTCTTTTCCAGAATCTGAGATACAATAATTTTTCAACTTTGATATTATCTTATCAAGTTCAAGCTTTTCAGAAAGACTTTTTAATTGATTTTCATTCATTTAAAAACATTTACATCAGGGAAAAAAAATTTATTTAAGTCCACAAAAGATTTATCAGAACCTGTTATGTACACTCTTATTGTTTCATATACCTTAGGTGCAGCGTTTACAACATAGGGATAAGTAAAAGATTTCTCCTTATCCTGCTGAGTAAAAATTTTAACTGAATTTGCAAGCAGAAGCAATATACTAACAATTAAAACTCCTTTAAGTAATCCGAAAGCAAAACCACCGACCTTATCGATAAATTTTGTTAAAAAGTTCAGATTAGAAATCTTAGAAGCAAAATATAATGCAATTAGATAAATAATAATAATAATAGCACAAAACGAAATAATACTTAAGACTCTCTCATCGCTATAAAATTTTTTTAAGGCAAAAACAATACCCTGATGGAATCTTGTCGCAATATATAAACCTAAAATAATAGCAATCAATGAAAAGACTGATTTTAACAATCCTCTTTTCATATTGAGTAATGCAGGAATCAAGACAAAAATAATAATTATTACGTCTAAGTAATTCAAATCATGTAAATGTATCTGAATATAAAATATTCTTCATTTAACTTTGAGACTGTTGAATTTTAGCTTTCACTATGTCTTGAACTATTTTACCATCGATTTTTCCTTTAAGTTCTTTCATAGCGAGCCCCATTATCTTCCCGAAATCCTTTTGTGTAACTTCCTGAAACCCTGAAATTATATTGTCTATGATTGACTCAGCATCAGATACAGAAATTTGTTCTGGCAGGTATTTTAAAATTATTTCTAATTGCTTTTTCTCTCTTTCAACTAAGTCATTTCTACCTCCCTGTTCAAACATCTCAATCGCTTCTTTTCTCATTTTTACCTGTCTATTGAGCAGTTGGATTTCTTCCTCAGGAGTCATTTCCCTATTCATTCCCGATTTATCCATTTTTAGAATTTCAGCTCGAATCGAACGCAAGGTCTCAACAAGGGTATTATCTTGCGCTTTCATTGCTTCGGTTAAATCTTTATTTATTCTTTCTTTTAAATTCATAGCTTGTTATTTTGGTGGTGTGTATCTTTCTAATTGCCCAAGAAATTTAGATTTTGGGAATTCAGATTTAAATTCTTCAATATATTTATTTGCGGCTTCAAAATCTTTTGCAAGGAATAAGTTTCTTATTGTATCATAAAGATACTCATCAGCATTTAAAAGTTCCTTATTAACCTTATACGCTTTTTCAAACTCCTTTGCTGCTCTGGAATAATCGCCTTTTGCTTCATATACAGACCCCAACCCAGCATAAGATGCGGCTTTAAGATATTCGACATTACCGGAATAATCATTATAGTATTGTTCAGCCTTATCATAATCATTTAAAGCCATAAAACTATTTGCAAGTAAAATTTTTGCTGTCTCACCACTTTCGGTAGAGCCATAGTTATCTACTATAAATAACAATCCTCTTGATTGTCCAAGTGAATCACCGTAAATTGCCTGATCATAGGCACCCATTAAATATATATTTCTAACTTTCATTAATTCTGTTGCAGCCTCTTCATTATCAGAAGATTTTTTCTTAGAATAAAGAATACCAACAACCACAGCAAGAACAATAACTAAAAGAACGGAATAAACATATTTTTTATTTTTATCAATAAAATCTGAAATAACAAGATAATAGTTAAATAACTTATTATCCTGATGGATTTTTCTTTGCTGAATAGAAGTTTTCTTTATAACCTTAGCCATTATTTAAAGAATTTATTTAAAACATTAAATTTAATCATTATTATTCAATTATTAAAGTCTAATTTATTAAAGTTCATTTAATTTAAATTTCTTAATTATTATCTTGCAAGTTAATATAAAAATGGATTATTGTATTAATGTTTGATTTTTCAAATAAATATTATAAAAAACAGGAATATTTAATTTCTCTTCGCGGAGAGGGAAGTTTAGATCTCCTTGATATGATAACTACAAACGACATTACATATTTACAACCAAATTTTCAAGAAATTACTTTATTACTGAACGAATCCGGAAAACTCCTGGATATACTTTATGTTTTTTTTATGGCAGAACCTGATGAGCAACTACTAATAATGTTTTCAAATGATAACAAGGAAAAGGTAAGAAAGTATTTAGAAAAAAATTTAAAAAAAGATATTACTATTTCTCCTAAACCAGAAATATATTACAGAGTATTTTTATTTCCAAAAGATTCATACAATATATGTTCAGATTTAGGAATAAAAACACCAGTAGCAGATAAATTTACTGTAAATCAGGATATAATTGCATATAATGACGAATTATATAATACCTTATGTTTTTTAATACCTGAGAAAAAAATTATAGAATTCGAAAAATCTTTAAATAAGTTCTTAGAACTGAATCAAAATGATTTTGATTATTATCGTATTATAAACCGTATTCCTGCATATCCAAATGAAGTAAATGAAACAATTGAACCAACTGCATGCAATCTTGAAAAATTCATTTTTTATGTGGATGATTTTTCTTCTATAGATGAAGATTTCAATAATGACTCTAACTATATTGCACCAGAACTGCATTATTTTCTCTCTTTAGAAGAAGTTAAACCTCAAGATTTAATATATTTTCATGAGAATAATATCGTAGGATTTATTACCAGTGTTGCATTTCATAAAGATATGTATTACTGTTTAGGAATTATAAATTATTATAACATAAAGAGTAGATTTAAATACCATACTTTAAAAAATAATGAAATTAACTATTTAAAATTAAAACTATAGGTAAATTACTATGAAAAACGAAATTTTAGAATTACTCGGAAAAGAAAATCAATATCTGCTAACTCACGAATGCAAAACTATTCCAAAAGAAAATTTACATTTGCCTGGACCAGATTTTGTAGATAGAGTATTTAAGGATTCTGATAGGAGTCCGTCAGTACTGAGAAACCTTCAGCTAATTTTTAATACAGGAAGGTTAAAAGGGACAGGTTACTTATCAATATTACCCGTGGATCAGGGAATAGAACATTCAGCTGGAGCATCTTTTTCACCAAATCCAATTTATTTTGACCCTGAAAATATTGTTAAATTAGCAATTGAAGGTGGTTGTAATGCTGTTGCTTCCACTCTTGGTGTATTAGGTTCAGTTGCAAGAAGATATGCACATAAAATACCTTTTATTTTAAAAATTAATCACAACGAACTTCTTACCTATCCAAATAAATATGACCAGATATTATTCGCAAATGTAAAACAAGCATTTGATATGGGTGCTGTTGCAATCGGAGCAACTGTTTATTTTGGTTCAGACGAATCTACAAGACAAATACAGGAAATCTCAGAAGCATTTTCATATGCACATGATTTAGGTCTTGTTACGATATTATGGTGTTATTTAAGAAATCCTGCGTTCAAGGTAAAAAATGACAAGGATTATCATGTATCAGCGGACTTAACAGGACAGGCAAATCATTTAGGTGCTACAATAGAAGCAGATATCATAAAGCAAAAACTACCAGAAAACAATGGTGGTTATCTTGCCTTACCAAACTTTGGAAAAACGCACAAATTAGTTTATGAAAAACTTACCACTGATAATCCAATAGATCTAACAAGGTATCAGGTAGCAAACAATTATATGGGAAGAGTAGGTTTAATTAATTCTGGCGGTGCCTCGACAGGAAAAGATACGACTGACTTAACAGAAGCATTAAAAACTGCAATAATAAATAAACGAGCAGGCGGTATGGGATTGATTTCAGGTAGAAAAGCATTCCAGAAACCAATGGAAGAAGGAATAAAATTACTTAACCTTATACAGGATGTTTATTTGGAAAAAAGTATAACAATAGCATAAAATCTATACTATGAACAAACCGAAAAAATTAGTTTTAAAAAAGCACAGAAAAAAAGAAAAAAAGCGTAAAGAAAAAATTAAATTATTACTTCAGCAAAAAGGTAATAAAAAGAAAGAATCAAATTAAGAAATAAGAATTATTCTTTATTATTTTATTAATACTGCTGAAAATTTTCTATTTTGACAGAATTAGAAATTCAAGATAAAAAGAAACTCAGAATTGCCTATAGTTCCCTATTTGCAGCTATATTTATTGTAACAATAAAATTTCTTGCTGCATATATTAGCGGAAGTATTGCTGTTCTGTCTGAATTATTTCACTCTTCAATTGATTTGCTTGCCTGCATAGCAACCGTTATTTCAGTTAAATACTCCGCAAAACCACCAGATAATGAGCATCAGTACGGACATGAAAAGATAGAAAGTATATCCGCTTTATTTCAGGTTTTGATATTGGTTATAATGTGTATTTACCTTATTTATGAGTCAATTGATAGAATAATTCATCCCTACCATCCAGAAATTAATATATGGATTTTTATTGTTATCATTTTATGTATTGGTATAGATTATTCCCGTTCAAGAGCATTATTAAAAGTAGCCCGTGAGACAAACTCTCAGGCACTTGAAGCAGATTCACTGCATTTTTCATCCGATATCCTTAGCTCTATTTTTGTTCTTGTTAGTATGATTTTCACTTATTACAAAATACCACCATTATATAAAGATGTACCATTAGCAGATCCAATAGCAGCAATAATGGTTTCTATAATAATTTTCCTAACTACTTTGAAACTTACAAAAAGAGCATTTAACCTGCTTATGGATAGAGTTCCAGAAGAATTACATGAAAAAATAAAAGATCTAATTGTTTCTAATAAAAAAATTGAAGGATTAAAATCTCTTAGAGTGAGGGTATCAGGAAGAAAAACTTTTATTGATTCAGAGGTGCTAATCGGAAGGACAAAACTTTTTTCAGAGGCTCATGAAATAGTAAATGAAATAGAAAATAAAATAAAAGAAAAATATCCCAACTCCGATATTGTAATTCATACAGAACCGGTTGAAACTCAAGATGAAACTCTTAACGATAAAATAAGATTGTTAATCAATAAGGAGGGGTATAAATGTCATGATTTGTACACACACAAAATCAATGATAAATTTTTTGTAGATATTCATATAGAAATCGATTCAAATAATGATTTAAAAATTGCACACGATAAAATTTCACAACTGGAAGAAAAAATTAAAAATTCACTTCGGGAGATAGAATATGTTCATATTCATATTGACCCTCCTGCAGGTTTAATGTATGAGAGTGAAGATATAACATCAAAATCCGGCGAAATAATTAATCACATAATAAAAACTCTTGAAGCAGATTATAAAGATACACAATTTCACGACATAAAAATTTTGAACACCCCTGCTGGAATTAGGATATCCTTTAATTTAGAATTTGATGAAAGCGTAAGTTTCGAAAGTGCTCATAGAACAGTTAAAGAAATGGAATTGAGATTATATAACGACTTTAAGAATAATATACCACCAATAACAAATATTATTATACATACTGAACCGAAAGGACATAGTTAAATGGAAAAAGAAGTAAAAGTAGGAATAATAGGGGTTGGGCATCTCGGAGAAATGCATTTAAGAAATATTTTAGAAATTTCGAAAGAAAATATCAGAGTCAAATTAGCAGGTGTTTATGATATAAATATAGATAGATTAAAAGAGATAAAGAAAAAATATAAAGTTAATATCTTTGATTCTATAAACGATATGTTTGCAGAAATTAATACGCTTCTGATTTCTACACCCACCAGTACACATTATGAAATAGCAAAACATTCAATTGAAAACAACAAAAATTTATTTATAGAAAAACCCCTAACATCAACATTAGAAGAAGCAAAAAAACTTAAAGAACTGCATAATAACAAAAAAATAGTAATACAAATTGGACACATAGAAAGATTTAACCCTGCATTATTAGCAGTAGAAAAGTATAATCTTTCACCACTCTTCATAGAAAGTCATCGCTTATCGCAATTCAATACAAGAGGAACCGATGTAAGTGTTATACAGGATTTGATGATACATGATATTGATTTAATTTTAAATTTAGTTAAATCAGATTTAATTAGTATAGATGCAAGTGGGGTTCCTTTATTAACAAGAAATATTGATATTGCGAATGCAAGATTAAAGTTTGAAAATGGATGTGTGGTAAATGTAACTGCTTCAAGAATTTCACTTAAGAAAATGAGAAAAATGCGAATATTTCAAAGAAACGCATATATATCGTTAGATTTTCAGGAAAATTCTGCTGATGTGTATTTACTCAAAGACATAAATGATGTTTCAAAAACTAAATTGAAAAAAATAAAATTTCCAGAAATTGGAAAGGCAATCGTTTATGAAAAACCTGCTGTAAAATATAAAAATCCAATGAAAATAGAACAGATGAAATTTTTTGAATGTATTTTAGAAAATAGAAAACCCTTAGTTACACTTGATGATGGAATAAAAGCAATCAAAGTCGCAGAAGATATTATAAAAAGAATAGAACAATCACAAAAAATTTTATTAGATTCCTGAAATGAAAATTGCTCACATATCAGACCTGCATATAGATTACAAAGATAAAAGCCTTATAGATGAATTTGAAAAAATAATTCGTAATATATATAAAACCAAAGTTGAGCATCTAATAATAACGGGTGATTTAATTCATAACCCGTTTGTACAAAATTATGAAGTGATAAAAAGAATTTTAAATAAATATGAGTTCTGGAATTATGAAAGACTTACCGTAACAATTGGGAATCATGAGGTTTTCGGTGGTGCTGAAAAAACTCATACATTCCCCTACCAATGCAAGTATACAAATTACAATGAAAAAGTTCAGGAATTTATAATATTTTTTAAAAGAATTTTATCAAATAATAAATACTCTTCATTTCCGATTTTCAAAGAAATATCAGGCAATATAGTTCTTATAATTTTTAATTCAGTTGCACATTGGTCAGCAAATAGAAATCCAATAGGTTCCAATGGAAATGTTGATGCAAAACAATTGGAGAAAGCAGGTAGAATATTATCAAGTGGTAAATATGATAGATATTTTAAAATCGCTGTAATACATCATCATTTTTATTATACGGCAAATAGGACCTATGATGAAATGCATAGACTCTGGTTATATTCAGAAAGAGACACTATGGTAATGCATAATTGGCAAAAAGTATTAAGTTTGTTAAAAAGAAATAAAATTAATTTAATACTTCACGGACACACTCATTATACAAATACTTATAAAAAAGGAAATATAAAAATCATAAACAGTTCCGGATGCTTGAAACCACTATCACAGAAAAAGAAGAAATTATATACAATGCTTGAATTAAATGAAAAAAATAAGAAATTAAAATTGAATATCAGATTTATTGAAAATTGATAATATGAATGTTGAAAAAATAATATCAAACCCAATAGTTGAGAAAATAAAATCTATTGCTGAAAAAGAGAAATTTGATGTTTACCTTATTGGAGGATATGTCAGGGATAGATTACTAAATGTTAGCTCAAATGATATAGATTTTATGATTGTTGGTGATGCTTTGAAATTTGCTGAAATAGTTTCAAAAGAGCTGAAAACCCCACTTCTTGCTGTCTATAAAAATTTTTGCACTGCTTTGATAAATTATGGAAATTACAAAATAGAATTTGCCTCTGCCAGAAAAGAAAGTTACGAGAGAAAATCAAGGAAGCCAAAAGTTGAATATGCAAATCTTGAAGAAGATCTTTCAAGGCGTGATTTCACAATAAATGCACTTGCTATTTCTCTTAAAAAGCCGGATAAGATTATAGATAAATTTAATGGTTTAAAAGATTTAAAAAATAAGCAAATTAGAACACCACTCGACCCTGAAAAAACCTTTGATGACGACCCGCTTAGAATATTAAGAGCGATAAGGTTCGCTTCACAATTAAATTTTTCAATAGAGCATAATACTTTTCGTGCAATTAATAAATATGCGGATAGACTAAAAGAAGATTCTGTTGTCTCGCAGGAAAGAATTACAAATGAATTTCTTTTAATTTTACAATCACCCAAACCTTCTATTGGATTGAATTTGCTTTATCTATCAGGGGTTATGGATATTATTTTTCCTGAAATATCTGCTCTGGTTGGAGTGGAACAATTATCTGAATATCATCATAAAGATGTTTTTCATCACACACTTCAGGTGGTTGATAATGTTGCAAGTGTTACGGACAATATATGGTTGAGATTCACAGCACTTGTACACGATATAGCAAAACCTAAGACAAAAAAGTTCATAAAAGGTACAGGCTGGACATTCCATGGACATTCTGAACAGGGAACGAGAATGATGAAAGAAATATTTTTACGAATGCGACTCCCGATGAATAAACTCGACTATGTAAAAAAACTTATTTCTCTTCACCTTAGACCGATTGCTCTCGCGGAAGAGAATGTAACTGATTCAGCATTTAGAAGATTAGCAACAGAAGCAGGAGAACACTTAGAGGATTTATTTATACTCTGCAGAGCTGATATTACCTCGAAAAATCCAGATAAAGTCCAGAAATATTTACAAAACTTTGATAAAGTAGAAAAAAGAATTTTTGAAGTCCAGGAGAAAGATAACCTGCGGAACTTCCAATCACCAGTGAGAGGCGATGAGATAATGAAAATTTGCAATATTCCACCAGGTAAAAAAGTAGGTATAATAAAAAAGAAAATAGAAGAAGCAATTCTTGACGGAATAATTCCTAACGAATATGAGGCTGCGAAAGAATATCTTATGAAAATAAAAGATAATATACTTTCACAGGAAGAATAGAATCTCAATAAATACAAAATCAGAAATTATAAATAAAAGAAACTAAGCCTCTTATATTTGTAACGGTTTTACCATTAATTACTTTTCCTTTATTATTGTTATCATTTACACCTATATTTGCACTTGTTATTTCAAGTTCTGTTGCAATTTTTGTTTTTCCTGATATTATTGCAAACCTTGGAGATATTCTGAACTGATATTCTATATTTCCGCCTCTGGTGTAATAAGTCCCAGTTGTATTATCATCAGCACCTAAATTTTTAATATAACCTGCAAAAAGTGCAAGTTCAATATTCTTTAAATAAGATATTTCAACCCACGATGATAAAGTATTCATATTGGTATATTCTTCCCTACCAGTAGTTGTGTCAACAGATTTAACTGCATACCCACCAAGCATCGTTAAATCAGCAAGATTTTCACCCCAGACACCTTCAATTTTTAATGTAACATCGTTTAAATTAAATTTTGCATAAGCAATTGCAGATAAGCTGTTAATTCTACTATCTGTAGTGTAATTTTTCGAGGTTACAGTTCTCGGCATTAAGGATTTAAATCCCCCACCTATTCCCAGAAGGTAATTATCCTCTTTATATTGAAATTGTAGATGCAGGTCAGGTATTAAACTATTCCTCAAATAAATAGAAGAAAATCCGTTAGGTCCATTACTTTGAAAATCCCTTTGAGACATTGCAGCTGCAATAATATTAAACTTATTAACTTTAATATTAAGTCTCAGTTGTGGATTTCTTGTGAATGGTTGAAAAGGAGCACCAGTGTTGAAAGAAATTGTTGCGGGGGAACACTCTGTAACAAACATTGGATGCCAGAACTGACCAGCGAGTAAAGAAATAGATTGCCAGTCGAGTTTTACAAAAGCATGCCTGAGTCTGAAACCATTTACATCAGCATCGGAAGTACCAAAGAACTCCCCTTCTATCATACCAGATGTTTTAGCATCAAAAAAATCAGGTCCCGTTATTTTTCCGGTAAGACGGGTTTGTATTGAAAGGAAATTAAAAGAAGGTTTTGCATTCAGGTCTTCATTGTTTGCATTGAGAAATTCTCTTTCAGGAAAAACTAAAAAATGTCCTTCTCTGATTGATTGAGTAACTCTTGAATCATAAAACATATCATACTTTACAAAACCTGAGAAACTAATTCCAAATTTTCCATCATCTTTATTTTGAGAAAATGAAATATAAGGGAAACAAAACACAATAAGAAATAAAATAAATATTTTTTTCATAATAATAATTTTATTTATACAAAAATAATTTTTACTTATTAATATAGAAACTTAATTAATTAAAAAATCCGTATTTTATCAAATTTTTATAATTCATATAATTAAAAATTTATTCTGCTCTTATATAAAAGTTTTAAAAAATCTTTATATTGCCTTTTATATTCAGTAGAATTCTATCTAAGAAAATGTGGTGATTATTTTAAATATGAAAAAAAATTTATATGGAATTTTTTAACATAATATTAAATAATAATAAATTAATTAATTACAAAAAAAATTGCGTTGAAGTAAAAAAATATTTTCTCTATTTTGTTAAAGAGTTCTTTAAAGAAACATAAAAAAATTAATTCAACCACAGGAAGGGTGGGTGAGTGGCTGAAACCAACGGTTTGCTAAACCGTCCTACGGATAAACCCGTAGCGCGAGTTCGAATCTCGCCCCTTCCGCAAGTTGGGAAAAAGGGTTTCCTGCCTTCTTTCTGCAAAATTGTTTAACAGAGTGCTCCACCCGATTTTAGGCTCAAAATTGATTTTTATATTTGTTTTGCAGAGCAAAACACCAAAAACTGATCTTTGTTTCTCCTTGATTGATTTTATATTTTTTTGTAATATGATGATGAATGTAAAATAATCATTCACTATTATACTACCAAAACTTTATTAGTATGACAAGTAAAGAGGTCATCAGCAAAAACATAAAAAAATTAAGAGCAAAACTTAGCTTAACCAAGGATGATTTACCCAAGAACGATGATAAAGTCGAAAGTGGAGCGGTAAATAAACCGAGTGTTCAAACTATGGCAAAAATTGCCAAAGCGCTAAATATAACTGTGTACGAATTAATAAAATAAACTATGAAAAATTTAATTATAAAAAAATCATTTTTAACAGCGATTTCAAAAACATTTCGAGCCTATAATACTTACGGTGCTAGAAGTAATAAAAAATTAATTCCTATACATAGCTGGTTTGCTGAAATTATAGAAGGTAAATTAGGAAACGGATATTCTGTTAGAAGTTTAGGAAAAAACGGAGAAGTTAAGATAGACGGAAAATATTATCCTAAGACATTAGATATTTCTATTTTTAAAAATGAAAAATTTATTGCTACAATTAGTTTTAAATTTGTTACATCAAACTACAAACAAAACTCATATAATTATTTCGAAAACTTACTTGGAGAAACTGCTAACATACGGAGGGTAAATATTGGTTTTGCTCATTTTCTAGTCTTACGAGGACATACTCCTTATTATGATAAAAATAAAGGCAGTTTGAGGGGTCAAGAGAAGAAAATAGAAATCTTAAATGAAGGCGATTTAGTAAAATATGTCAAACTTTTTAATGATCTGGACTTTCCACATAAACCGGAAGTATTAGGCATGGCTATAATAGATTTTGACAAGAAGGGAAAGGCTTATCTTGTAGATTTAAAAGATTTAAATTTAAGAGAGGAAACTAAAAATATCATAGAAAATCAGTTTTCGATAGAAAACTTCATTAAAAAAGTAATAGCATTATGTAAGTTAAGGGCTTAAACTAACTATGAGAATTAGTGAGAAAAAAATAAATGGAATTGTTTATACCCCACAATGGATTGTGGGGTTGATATTGGACCACCTTGATTATAAAGACAATATTTATCAGAAAAAAATTATTGATCCTGCTTGTGGAGATGGAGCATTTTTACGTGAAGTCCTTATTAGGTTTATCCGGGATGCAAAAAAATCAAAGATAGAAAACAAAGTCATAAAAGAAAATATACAAAATAATATATTTGGTTTTGATATTGACGAAACCGCTGTTAAAAAATGTATTACAATACTTAATGATGTTGCCGAAGAACATGGTCTTAAAAACATAAAATGGAATATTCTGAAGACAGATAGTTTAGATAAGTCCTTTGTTAGTAAGTTTTTTAATTCCTTTGATTTTGTTGTTGGTAATCCACCCTATATTAGAATTCAGCATCTTGGTTCGAAAAGAAGACAAAAAATCCAGAATGACTGGCATTTATGTAAAAAGGGATCAACAGATATTTTTATTGCATTCTTTGAGCTCGGTTATTGTTTACTAAACGAAACTGGAAAGTTGGGCTATATTACACCAAATACCTATCTTAAAACAAAGGCTGGTGAAAGTTTGAGGAGCTTCATAAGATTTCATCAATGCTTAAAAACACTTATTAATTTTGAGCATAATCAATTATTTGATAACGCAACAACGTACTCTTTAATAACCATCTTGGATAAAAATCATAAAACGAGGACCTTTTCATTATTTAAAGGAGACAAAAAAAATATAAATTTTATTGATGAAATTAATATTGAAAATTTAAATAAAGATAATTGGATTTTAACTTCCAATGATATTCTTAAAAAATTAAATGAAATTGAAAAACGGGGACTACCTTTGGGTAAAATTGCAAAAATTCACGTTGGAATAACTACACTTGCAGATGATTATTACATTTTTAAAGACCCAGTAATTAAAGGGGAGTTTGCAGAGATTAAATTAAAAGATGGTAGAACTTTTCAAATTGAGAGGGAAATATTAAGACCAATAATTAAGGTCTCTGTTCTTAAAAATTCTAACGAGGATCAAAATCGTTTTATAATTTTCCCATATAAGAAAATTGGTAATAAACATTTTATAATTCCGGAGAATGAATTAAAAGTAAAATATCCGAGAACTTATAATTATTTTAAAGCGATTAAAAATATTCTTGATGGTCGCGATAAAGGTAAGCCAAATCCGGTTGCTTGGTATGCATTTGGTAGATCGCAGGGGCTTGATACCTCATTTGGTAAAAAAATATTAACATCACCAATAAATTTAAAACCAAATTTTATTGTTTGGGAAAAAGAGGAATATACTTTTTACGCTGGATACTGCATTAAATATGATGGTGATTTAAAACTTTTAGCTGAATATCTAAATTCAAGCGATATGGAATTTTATATAAATAATATCAGCAGAAATTATCAAAACGATTATAAATCTTTTGCTAAAAGTTTTATTGAAAAATTCAGTATTGATAATCCTAATTTAATAAACAAACACGAACAAAATAGATCGTTATTTCAATATTAATTTAAGATAATAGAATTTGCCACCAAAGGAAAAAATCTATAAGATTTTATTAGCGGGCTATCACCTGAGAAAAACTTAAAATCGTCCTTTTCGCTTCCACTTCTAAAATTTGCTTCTGATAAAAAGGAGCATTCGATTAGAGAAGCGATCGAATATTTAGCCAATATTTTTGGATTAACTGAAGAGGAAAGAAGAGAAGTTTTACCAAGTGGTCAACAATATATTTTTGATAACCGTGTAGGCTGGGCAAGAACTTATTTAAAGAAAGCAGGTTTACTTGAATCAACCCGAAGGTCGTTTTTCAAAATAACCGAGTCAGGATTAGAAGTATTAAGTAAAAACCCACAAGAAATAAATGTCAAATTTCTTGAACAATTTCCTCAATTTATTGTATTTAGAAATATCCGTCGAGAAAAAGAGGAAAAAGAATATAAAGAAGAGGAATTAGAACAAACACCACAGGAATTACTTGAATATGGTTATCAGAAAATTAAAAGTGACTTGGCACAAGAATTATTAAACAGGGTTAAGCAATCATCTCCCCGGTTTTTCGAAAAATTAGTCGTTGATTTACTGATTAAAATGGGTTACGGTGGTTCGCTAAAGGATGCTGGTAAAGCAATTGGCCAAAGCGGTGATGGTGGGATAGACGGAATTATTAAAGAAGATAAGCTGGGTCTTGATGTGATTTATATCCAAGCAAAAAAATGGGAAAATGTAGTTGGCTCAAAGGAAGTTCGAAATTTTGTTGGAAGTTTAGCTGGTCAACATGCTAATAAAGGAGTATTTATCACTACTTCAAGTTTTACGAAAGATGCCTTAGATTATGTTAAAACAATTACCCATAAGGTTATTTTGATTGATGGGGAAATGTTAACACAATTAATGATTGAAAACAATGTAGGAGTTACAAAAATAACTAGTTATGACATTAAGAGAATTGATTCAGACTATTTTGAAGATGAATAATAAATTAGAAAATTTATTATAATATATTTTAATACTGCAAATATATACTTACTTCACCTTGCTTAATGCTACATTTACAGCGTCCAACATTGGTTTGACTGATATGTCGGAACCGACTGCGTGTTTCATCCATTCCTGAGGGATAATATTTCCAGCTGAGCACATCCGTTCCATTTCAGGACCGAGTTTCTTACCTTCAAGGTAGTTTTCTATCTGGAACTCTATTATGTGTCCGATTGCGTAATTTGGTAGATATAACGGATTATCAATCATATGCGAGTATATTGCAAGTATAATCTGTTCTTTCATACCGAAGGCATCAGCGTAGTATTTATTCCATACATCCTTAGCAATGGAAATAACTGCCTGTTTAAGTTCTTCCGGAGTTGCATTCGGATGCTGATACAACCACTGCCAGACTTTTATATCAACAAGAGAAACGCCCATTATTTCGTATGTTTTCCAGAAATTATCGAGAATATCATAGTATTTTTTATCAGGATCAGAATCTTTTATTCCAAGGACTTCAAGGTCTCTTGATTGAAAGACGAAAGCAAATGCTTCAGTAAAACTAACATTCGGCACACCAATTAATGTGTAATAATCCATTTTATAAAGAGTGAGTGTTTGTTCTACACAATGTCCGAATTCATGCATTGCAATGTTATATCCTTTATAGTTCATTCCATCTTTTCCAACTCGGGTTCGCAGTCTTGCTTTAAATTTTTTAATTAGTGAGCCAGTAGCGTGACCGGGTCCGCGAGATGGGTCAACCTGAATTTTTTCGGAAATGTATTTTGCGCTTTCTTCGGAAAAATCAAGTTTTAATAAAATATTATACAAATCTGCTTCAAAAGCTTCGGGTGTTGGGTATTTTGCTTTTGTGATTTTATCAAGTTCCGCTTCATCAAGAGTAGATTTTTTCTTAAAACCAGTATACCATATATCAAAAGGCAGTAAATCCCTGCCAAGTCTTTTTTTAATTAATTCTGCAACCCGTTTTACTTGTGGAGAGCTCATAAGTTCTTCATACATTTCCTCAACTTTTTTAAGCGAAATTTCCCTACCGCTCTCAAAACTTCTTAAAATGTGTGTGTTATACTCTGGAAAATATTCGTCAAACATTCTCATTGCATTAAAAGCATTCAGAAATTTTTGATATCTAACATTATTCTCCGCCTGCAAACTAACTTTTGTGCTATTTTCAAAGGTTTCATTAGTGAAGGGATTCCATTTATATTTTGGTGAATTAATTACCTCAGCAGGTATCTCCTGTAGAATTATTCTTTCCATTACCTTATAAATCATTTTCTGTTTATCAAGGTCATTAGGATTTGAATATCGGGCTTTAATTTCATCCCGCAATCCCCAGTGACTCACAAGTTTCATATCGGAGGGGAATAACTGTTGCATATTATTATCAAGAAGATTTCCCATATAGATATTATACTCAGAAATATACTGGTCAGCATCTGTTAGAATATCACTTACTTTTTGATTAACATCGGCAGGGACTCTTGCAGTATAATTTCCTGCAAGTCGTGCATAAGCCCATTGTAAGCGATTCCAGTTCTGACCGAGGATTTCCCTTTCTTCAAGTGAGTATTTAGGAAAGTTTAAAAGTATAAGGAAAATGTATTTGTTTGCAAATAAATCATCTATTACATGCGCATAAGGATTGTAACTACCCATAATCAAATCAATTGGCATTGTTTTACCCCAATCAAGATCAATAGGTAGTCTTAATTCAATCATCATCTCGTTTAGATAACCATTGAGTATTTCATTATAGAACTCAATTTTATCAAATAAAGATTTTTGAGCTGATTCATCACCAGCAAAGTTAGATAGACAGAATTGTATAAAATCATCTTTACTACCATCTGATTCCTGCCAGAATTCAGCCACCTGATTCACCCCTTTTTGAATTCTGAATCTTTGACTTTCGCCATACTGAGAAATCAGAGTGTTTATAACATTATCTATAGTAGCTTTATCGATGTTGCTTTTATGAATTTGCGCAACACAGAAAGTTGTAATAGAAAAAATGAATAAAACAGAAAAAATTTTAAATAATGTTTTCATATTTTTTATCCTTTAAAATTTTCTTTAATGATTTAATTAAATATTTATATTGTTCAATTGTGTTATATGCCTGAGCAGCAATTCGCAAAATTCTGTTTGGTGCCTTTTCCCAATAAGTGACTATAACTTCAATATCAAATTCATAAAACAGTATATCCTGAAGTTTACTTCTATTATTGATAATATAATTATTCACCTGCTTATCATTAAAAAAAGGAATGCCATACATTGATCCAGTTAGATCTTCAGGATAAGGCAATTCAACTTGAAATTCATCGCAAATCATTTTACCTGCTTCAAATGCAAGCTTATGATTTCTTTTCATTAAACCTTTAATCCCATCCTTATAAAGTGAATTAAGAAATTTAATTGCTTCTGGAATACACAGAAAAGGAGTAACATCATCAGTCCCCTGCCAGGAGAATTCCAGTTGAAATTTATTTATAGCAGAATTATCAGTGGTTCTGCTTGTTACAAGAGGATGAATCATTTCTTGCAATTGTTTTTTAACATATAGAAAAGCAGAACCCTTTGGAGTACAAAGCCATTTATGACAATTACCAGTATAAAATTCTGGATCAATATTTTTTATATCCAAGTCTATCATACCTGCTGTGTGAGCGCCATCGATAAGAACATCAACATCATTTGAGTGTAGAATTTCCGTTATTTCCTTTACGGGGAAGATAATTCCCGGAATAGAGGATATATGGTCAATAAGTGCAAGTTTTGTTTTTGGTGTAATTGCTGAAGCAATTGAAGAAATTATCTGAGATTTATCTTTAACAGGTAGATTTATTTTTACTTCATTTACAGAAAGCGATTTGGAACGAGCAACGAAATTTACAGCATTTCTACAAGCCGGATAAATCTGATTCGTAATTAATATTTCATCACCTTGCTTAAAATTATAAGATTTTAATATAGTATTAACACCAGTGGTAGCGTTGTTAACGAAAACTAAATCATCAAAATCACAATTTATAAAATCAGCCAATGAATTTTTAGCTTTGAAATAGAGTTCTTCATATTCTCTTGTGAAAAATCTGATTGGCTCGCTTTCAAGTTTCTTTCGTAATTTAAATTGCTTTTTTAAAACTGGTATAGGGCACCCACCGAAAGAGCCATGATTTAAAAAGACAATATTCCTATCCAACCCCCAATATTTTACAAATTCGGAATAACCACTCTTTTTCATTAAATATTAAAATTTATTATAAAACTTTTATGAGTTTTTCCAGACTTGAAATTACAGAGTTTAATTCATCTTTTGTAAGTTTTGATTTAATTTTCTTTTCACAATCGTTTAATAGTTCATCAATTTTATTCTTTAATCTTATGCCATTTGGTGATAAAGAAATTAAATTACATCTTTTATCTATTTTGTGTTTTTCTTCTTTTAAATACCCTTTAGATATTAATTTATTAATTACTCTACTTCCTCTTGATGCAGATAAGCCCATTTTTGTGGATAAATCCTGGCAGGTCAATTTCTGTTTTCTTTCAATTGAAATAATACCATTAAATTCAGCAGGTGTTAATTTTGTTTCAACTCTAATACTATCCAATTGAGCTGCACAGTTGTTTTTGAGGATCGATAATGCTTCTATAATTTTCATACATTATTATTGCTACTAACAAATATATAAATGCTTATTTTTTCAAACAATGAATTAAATATATAAATTTATAAGGATATTAAAGGAATAATAAATAGTTAATCATATATGAATTTTTAAATTCTATAAAATTTTTCACTTGCTTAAAAAAAATGAAATATTAATTTTTAAATTTAATTATGGTAACCTATAAAATATTTAAAAATAATCTTCTAAAATTTTTTCTTCTTTTTCTTTTATTATATCCAGATTTCGTTATTGTTTTTCACACCCATAATAGCAAGAAAGAGGAATTAAAATGCGAGAACCTATGTAATGCGCTTTCTAATAATTGTAATGGAGAAATATATAAAGCATCGAATATACCGTGTAATATATGCGAATTTTCAAAGTATTACTTTGAAAAAATAAAACAAGTAAAAGATTATTTTATATTCTATTATGAATTAATTTACCTCTATACATATAACACACATCGTTTACAAAATTATCTTCTAACTTTAAACCTCTTACGCTCACCCCCTCAATTATCAATACAGGGCTAATTAAAAAACTTTCAAATTATTTTTTTTAACTAAATTATAACTTTAAAAATGAAAAAGTATATAATTTTATCTATTATATTTCATTTAATTACATTTTGTAATTTATACTCACAAGTTAAAATTTATGGCAGAATAATAGACGAAAAAACTAATGAGCCTTTAAGAGATGTAATTGTTCAAGTCATTGAGATTAATAAGGTTACAAAATCTGATATCAATGGGAATTACCAATTAAATAATTTACCAAATGGTAAACTAACATTAGAATTCTCAAAAATCGGATATAAAAAATACAATACAACTATCAATAGTATTACCGACGAACAAGAATTAAATATTAAACTCTCCGAAACAATTATTGAAACTGAAGAGATTCTGGTAACGGGAATATTTAACAGCACTCAACATGAAAATGCAGTTAAAATTGATGTTCTTAATACAAATAATTTATTAAAAATAGCTACCCCTAATTTTATTGAAAAAGTTACATCAATACCTGGCGTTGATATGATATCACAAGGTTTGGGCATTTCAAAACCTGTAATACGTGGCTTTTCTATGAATGATGTTGTAGTATTGGATAATAATGTTAGAATTGAGAATTATCAATTTTCAGAACACCATCCATTCGGGTTAGATGAATTCGGTATTGAAAAAATTGAAATAATCAAGGGACCTGCTTCACTCCTCTATGGTTCCGATGCTATTGGAGGAGTTATAAATTTAATTAGGGAAAAACCAGCCCCAATTGGTAAAATATTAGGAGATGCAACAATACAATATCACACTAATACAGAAGGAATAGTAGGAAATATCGGTATAAAGGGTTCCTCTGATAATTTCTTCGGTGCAGTAAGAATTGGTGGGAAGTCAAATGCTGATTATCTTCAACCTAATGGCGTCTTTGTGCCAAATTCAAGATTTAATGAATGGTCTATAAAATCGAATGTTGGGATGTTCAATAAAATTGGTTCATTTAATTTGAGCTATGAATATAATTTACAAAAATTGGGTGAGACACTCCCATCTGAAGAGGAAGTAAAAGAAAGAGGCAGAAAAAATGAACTATGGTATGGAGATGTAGATAATCATATTATATCTTCAAATGGAACTTTATACTTAGGAAAATTTATGCTTAACCTAATAACTTCCTATGAAAATGTAACGAGAAAAGAAATTACTAATACTACGACCCCTTACATTGAAATGAACTTAGGAACATTTTATTACAATTTAAAATTAAATTTCCCCTCTTCAGATAGATTTGAATACTTAATTGGTTCTCAGGGAAAATTACAGAGACATAGAAATATAAATGATAGACCCTCTAAATTTTTACCAGATATGAATGGAGGTAATATAGCTCTTTATACTTTATTTCAATATAATTTAATAAATGATTTAAAATTACAAGCAGGTATAAGATATGACTATAATAAAATTAATACAGAAGCATTAAACATTAATACTCCTTCCTACATTCCTCCAATATCAAAAATATATAACAACATCAGCGGATCACTTGGAGTAGTATATAATATTGATAAACTTTTGTTCAGATTTAATCTTGCATCTGCATTTAGAACTCCAACATTATATGAATTAACCTCATATGGTATTCATGAGGAAAAATTTGAAATAGGAAATCCAAATTTAACAACATTACATGCATACGAAACAGACTTTAGTGTACATTATCATAATTATAATATTTCTATTGATATTGCAGGATTTTATAATAAAATAAACAATTATATATTCATAATGCCAACGAATGATACAATACCTGGTGGTATAAAAATTTACAAATATTTGCAGGAAAATTCAAAATTTATAGGCGCTGAAATCTCTTTCCACATACATCCAAAATATTTTTCGTGGTTACATTTTGAAACTCATTACTCGATAGTTAATGCAAAAATGGATAATGGAGAAAATCTACCACTAATTCCAGCAGCAAAATTAAGTTTTGAATTACGAGCAGAGACTAATAAACTATGGAATTTTTATTCGCCATTTATAGAAATAAATAGTTTAATAGCTTTTTCAAAAGATAATGTTTCCCCTGAAGAAACGAGAACAGGAGGATATACTTTAATAAATCTTGCAACTGGAATTTCAGTCCCAATAAATAATAATAATATTAACTTTTTACTTAGTGTTAATAATTTGTTTGATAGAAAATATTACGACCATTTGTCTACAGTAAAACCAATATATTATAATATGGGAAGAAATATCACATTTACAATAAACACAAACTTCTCACTTAAAGATTAATATGTGTGATTAAGATTGCTTTTTATTTACAATTCATAAGAATTTATAAATTAAAAATTTTAAATAACTAAAAACATTAAATAAATTTTAAATATATGTCTGGATTAAAATAAAATAAAAATTTGCTTTTAATAAACTCGAAATAAATTCTAAAAAATATTATATATCTTTTAAATCAGGTAAATTTATTTACCAAAAAATAAATTATACTTAATTTTAAATGTCATTTAAATAACATAAATATTTTATTAAATTACTTTAATTAATTGAACTTTTTTAACTGATATTTGTTTGTATTTTTATGAAAATTAACCTTTAAAAAAATTGAAGAAAAAATCAAAACAATCGGCTAAATCAAAAAAAAGCAAAATAAAGAAAGTAATAGTTCCTACTGAAAATACTTCAGATTATCAAGATAACCCAATGTTTTGTACTGAGTGTGATAATGATTTAGATGTTTTCTGGTTGTCGGAAAGGGCAAAAGATCCGGATGCAGTAAGAAAAAATCATCAAAGGTGTGTAGAAATCGGAAAGTTTAAAGGGGAACTTTGTGCAAAAATGTTTATTATTAATGATAGTGATGTTGATGATGTCTGGTTGAAAGAAGACTAAATTATTAGAGGGGGAAAAGTAAAGGGAAATCCATAATATTTAAGGTATTTGTTTAAGTGATTTAATTATTCATTTTATTTTTATAATAATTAATATATTTTGTTTTAATCCAGGCGCGGTTGGCGGAACTGGCAGACGCGCTAGACTTAGGATCTAGTGGGGCAACCCGTGGGGGTTCGACTCCCCCATCGCGCACAAGAAAAGTTAATTTTATTTTAATGAATAACAAACCACATACAAAAACAACACAACCAAGATGTTCTTTTTGCGGGCGTACCGCAGATAAAGTAACAAATATGATTAAAGGACCTGCAGATATAGGAGGTAAATCTGCTTATATTTGTGAAATATGTGTTGGTAATGCAATGCAGATTATAAAGATGAATATTTCCAGTACTGTGAATAAATCGGTGGATAAATTGAAATCTAATTTTACTCCCGCTGGTATAAAAGCATTTTTAGATGAATATGTAATTGGTCAGGACAGAGCAAAGAAATCGCTTGCCGTGGCGGTATACAATCATTACAAAAGAATAGACACAAACAATTTTATTACATTAGATGAAGTTGAAATAGAAAAAAGTAATATACTGCTAATTGGTTCAACAGGAACTGGAAAAACTTACTTAGCTCAAACACTTGCAAAATTTTTAAATGTTCCATTTGCAATTGCAGATGCTACTACTTTAACAGAAGCAGGATATGTAGGTGATGATGTTGAATCGATACTTGTAAGATTATTGCAGAACTGTAATTATGACTTAGCAAAAGCAGAGCGCGGTATTATATACTTAGATGAGATAGATAAAATTTCAAGGAAAAGTGAAAGCGTTTCAATTACAAGGGATGTATCAGGTGAAGGAGTACAGCAAGCACTTTTAAAAATAATCGAGGGTACAGTAGCCGGAGTACCACCGAAAGGAGGAAGGAAACATCCTGAACAGCCATTACTCTATGTAAATACAAAGAACATACTATTCATTTGCGGCGGTGCTTTTGACGGACTTGAAAAAATTATTGAAAAAAGAATAGCAACAAGTTCAATTGGATTTGGAGCTCAAATTCATGGAAAAAAAGATATTACGAAAGATGAAATACTTGCAAAAGTAGAACCGGAAGACTTGATAAAATATGGTTTAATACCAGAACTTGTAGGACGACTTCCTGTAATTACAACACTTGATACATTAAATAAAGAAGCACTTCTGAATATACTAACAGTTCCCAAAAATGCAATTATAAAACAATTTAAAAAGCTCTTCCGAATGGAAGGAGTGGAACTCGAATTTAAAGAAGAAGCATTAGAAGCAATTGCGGATATTGCAATTAAAAGAGGCACAGGAGCAAGAGCTTTGAGATCAATACTGGAAAATGTTATGCTTGATATAATGTATAAAGTACCGTCAAAACAAAACATCACTCATTGTATAATAACCAAAGAAGTTGTAACAGAAAATAAAGAGCCAGTGTTTCTAAATACAAATAAAAAAGCAATGGCGTAGTAAACTTTCTGTTTTTTCGGATTGATTATATAAAAATATTTTTCTCTTAATCCTTCCTTTTATAATATTTGATAATAAAAGTAAAAATTTAACATATAAAACATTCGCTTTATAACAACGAAAATATTTTTAGTCCTTAAATAAAAATTTTTATCTAATTCAATTACATTTATATTCAAAATAATTAATTTTATTTTGCATAATGGAAATGATAAAAAGTGAAAATAAGATAAAGTCGGAAGAGGTTAGAAATACATTTCTTAATTTTTTCAAAAGCAAAGGACATAAAATTATTCCTTCGTCCTCACTAATTCCTTATGAAGACCCCACACTGCTATTTACAAATGCGGGAATGAATCAGTTTAAAGATGTATTTTTAGGAACTGGTTCCAGGGAATACACACGTTGTGCAAATACACAAAAGTGCATTCGCGCAGGCGGTAAACATAATGATCTTGAAGAGGTTGGACTTGATGGATATCACCATACATTTTTTGAAATGCTTGGTAACTGGTCTTTTGGAGATTATTATAAATCCGAAGCAATCAGATGGGCATGGGAATTACTAACAGAAGTGTGGAAGTTACCAAAGAACAGACTCTGGGCAACAGTTCATTACACTGATGATGAGGCATTAAATATCTGGAAAAGTGAGACTGATATAGACCAGTCTCATATACTACAATTTGGCGATAAAGATAACTTCTGGGAAATGGGAGAAACAGGACCCTGTGGCCCCTGTTCAGAAATTCATATTGATTTAACAAAAAATCTATGTAAGAAAGAAGATATAAATGCAAATAAGGAAGATGTTATAGAAATATGGAATCTTGTTTTTATACAATATAACCGAGATGAAAATGGTAAACTAACTCCCCTACCCAAAAAACACATTGATACTGGTATGGGATTTGAAAGGATGGTTAGAGTTTTACAAAATAAGAAATCAAATTACGAAATTGACATTTTTGAAAAAATAATAAATAAAATTGTAGATATAATCGGGAAAGAATATACTGGTGAAAATATATCACCCATAAATGCAATAGCAGACCATATCAGATGTTTGACATTTGCAATTGCTGACGGAGCACTACCTTCAAATGAGGGTCGGGGCTATGTATTGAGGAGAATTCTAAGGCGTGCATCGAGATTATCAAGGAAAATCGGTTATAGTGAATCCTTTTTATACAAATTAGTAGCAACTATTGGAAATATATATAAAGATGTTTTCCCTGAAATAAAAGAAAAACAGGAATTCATAGAAAATATTATACGAAATGAGGAAGAGAATTTTAGTTTAACATTAGGTAGAGGTATAGAACTCTTTAATGAAGTATATGAGCAAATTAAAAAAACAGGAGAGAAAATATTTCCTGGAAAGGATGCATTCAAACTTTATGACACGTATGGATTCCCTTTAGATTTAACTCAGGTGATGGCAAAAGAAAAAGGATTAGAAGTAGATTTAACAGGATTCGAACAGGAAATGGAAAAGCAAAAAGAAAGAGCACGAAGTGCAAGGAAACAGATTTCAGATGAACTTGGGAATGAAATGTCCGAAATAGAATCAAATCTAAAAAATTTTAAACTTATTTATAATCCATACAATATAAATCCTGATGGAATAAAAACAAAAATTCTTGATTCATATCAAGCAGGCGATAAAAGAATTGTAATATTAGAAAATAACCCATTTTATGCAGAATCTGGCGGACAGGTAAGTGATACTGGAAAGATTATTTTACCCAATGGAAGAGAATTGGAAGTTATTGATGTGAGAGGAAAAAATATAATAATTGTTGACGCAGGTAAAGAAACAGAAATCCCAAAAGTAGAGGTAATTGCTTTAATTGATTATGAAAGAAGACAGGATATCCAGAGAAATCACACAGCAACTCACCTATTGCACGAATCATTGCGAAGAATTCTTGGCGAACATATAAAGCAAATGGGTTCTCTTGTTTCTGATGAGTATTTAAGATTTGATTTCCCACATTTCAGGAAATTGACAGAAAAAGAAATTGAACAAATAGAGAAAAATGTAAATGATAAAATATTAGAAAAAATAGATGTAAATATAATTAACGAAATTGATATTAACGAAGCAGAGAAAATTCCAAATGTTAGAAAATTTTTCGGAGATAAGTATGAGGACAAAGTCAGGATTGTAATTACTGGAGAAGATTTCAGTGCAGAATTTTGCGGAGGGACCCATGTTAAAAACACATCTGATATTGGATATTTTAAAATTATAAAAGAAGAAAGTATATCAGCAGGCGTTAGAAGAATTTTCGCGGTTACAGGAAGAGGCAATTTAAAATATATTGAGGAAAAAATTCAAGAAATTATTAATGAAATATATAATTTCCCAGAAAAAATAATTTCTGATTATAAAAATAAACTTATTAAGTTAAATCAAAAAATACAATCTGCAGATTTTAAGGATACACATTTAATAGAATCTTTATATAAGGAATATGAACAATTATTAAAACAGTATAAGGATTTAAAGAAAAAATTTGAGGAAGCAAAGAAAAAATCTGCAAAAGAATTAATGCGTAAAAACATTGAGAGAGTGAATAAAGAAATAGATGAATATATTTCTGAGCCAGAAACTATTGACAATGTAAAATTTATATCCAGGCAAGTTAATCTTTCAAATATGGATGAATTAAAAGAGGTTGGCGATAGACTAAGAACAAAATTTAAAGATGGAATAGGACTCCTGGCGTTAGTTGCAGAAGATAAAATAAATTTACTTTGTACAGTTGGTGAAGAATTAATAAAGAATAAAAACCTAAATGCAGGAAAAATTATTTCTGATGTTGCATCAGCACTCGGAGGTAGAGGAGGTGGAAGGCAACAAATGGCAACTGCAGGTGCAAAAGATATTGATAAACTTAATGGAGTTTTAAAAAATTTTGGTGAATTTATAAAAAAATACTTATAATTATTTTATGAAAGCTGTAATCCCAGTAGCAGGTGCAGGAACAAGATTAAAACCGCACACTCTTACAAAACCTAAAGTCTTAATGACTGTTGCAGGTAAACCAATGATATATTACATCGTTGATCAGTTAATCAGAGAGCAATTAGTTTCTGAAATTATTTTGATAACTGGTCCAATGAGTGATATGATAGAGAAATATCTTAAAAAAGAATTCAATTTTAAATTCACTTTCATTCAACAAGATAAGCCTTTAGGATTGGGACATGCTGTATATTGTTCAAAACCTGCATTTAGAGATGAGAATATTTTAATAATACTTGGCGATACCTTGTTTGATATACCTTTAACTGACTTATGTTCAAGTAAATATTCAGTTATAGGAGTTAAACCAGTAGAAGACCCAAGAAGGTTTGGTGTTGTTGAAACAGATAGAGAAGGTTTTATCACAAAATTTGTGGAAAAGCCATCAAGTCCGGAAGTATCACCTTCGAATAATGCTATAGTTGGAATATATAAAATTGAAAATTCAAAATTATTATTTGAGAGCCTTGAATACATTATGGATAGAAATATTAAAACAAATAATGAATATCAACTCACCGATGCCTTAAGCCATTATTTAACAAAAGGAGAAAAGTTAATCACATATAAAGTAGAAAACTGGCTTGACTGCGGAAAGAAGGAAACAATCCTTGAAACCAATGCTTATATATTAAAGAAAATGAATTTAAGTTATAAAATAAAAGGTAGCCTAATAAAAGATTTTTGTTATTTAGGAAAAGATGTGAAAATTATAAATAGTATAATTGGTCAATATACAACAATATCCGATAATTGCATTATAGAAAATTCAATAATAGAAAATTCAATATTGGAAAAAAATTGTAAAATAGAAAATTCAATAATAAAAGATTCTTTATTTGGTGATTACTCCAGAGTTAAAGGTGAGAAACAGGAATTTAATCTGGGCGACTATAGCGAAGCATAAAACTTTACAGTACTTTTGGGGACTATTGATAATTAATTACTAATAACAAAGGGGATTGCAAAAGCGAAAAACAGAATTAAAATAAAAATTACAATTATTGTCAAAATAACAAGAGCAACATTTATTATTCCAAGCCACATACCTGCCATAGCCATAGATCTATTTTCCGGGGAAGACTTTTTTTCTTTAATATCAGATAACTCAATTGCCCCTAAAATCCAGGCAACGATACCAAATATGAATGGCAGAACAATAAAAGAAAGTATTCCAAAAATTAAAGAGAGTAAAGCTTTTTCGCTTGTACCTGTATTCTTAATGTTATAATTCTGAGGATGTTGTGAAAAATTTTCCTGCATATCTGATTTTGTTATTTTTTGAAAAATAAATTTACAAATAAAATTTCAATCACAATGAAAATTATAGAAAGATATAAAAAAAGGTTAGTTAAATCTATTCCATTTCTGTTCTTTAACAAAATTTCACTTATAAATTCAGTATTATCAATAAAATTTACCTTTTCAATTCCATAAGATTCAGATATTTCATTTATATCTTTCTCATTTGCATAGATAATATTGCTTTCGGTAGTGTCTATATTAACTGTAAAATACTGCTTATTTTTTCCTGAGGAATCAGATAAAAAATACACCCCAGGTTTGTTTAATTCATTTGTTGCAGTAATAGAGACAAAACCTTTATTTATTCTTTTTGAATTAACAATATTGTTTTCTAAATTTTTAATAAAATCATAATTTGATTCATTGAAAATAATTCCACTTTTTCCGGATATAAGATTATATGAATAATTTTTATAGGAAAGATAATAAACGCTTTTAATGATTAATACAGGGAAAATATCCTTTACAGGAAAATCTGACATTAATAAATCTGCAGAGATGGAATAAAATAACACGGGAGAATTCGCATCACGGAATTCACCAATTAAAAAATCGCCATCGTTAATTTTTATTATCGGAGTAATTAGTTCTTTATCTGTATATGTAAAATACTTTGATATTGATGGAGTTTCTTTTAGCGTTAACTCATTATTAGTGGTATTTTTAAATTTATAAATACCTTCAGTTATATAATGATTAAATTCTGAAAATCTTAATCGAATTTCTTCCTTGTCATATACATTAACTAAATTTTGAATTTTTGATTTAGAAATTTCCTGTAAAAGCTTATTATTATTTTCAATATCACTATTAATTGTAGGAAAGAACAATATTCCCCCACCGCTCTTATGGTAGTCAGAAATTTTATTTATTTCTTCACTCGTAAATGAACTTTTCCCATTTATCACCAATACATCATAGTCAGATAAATCTTTATTAAGTTTATTGGATTGATTATAAAAAATTATTTCATTTCCCTGAACTGTATTTATTGATTTAAATGCTAATACTAAATATTCAGAATATTTTTCATTATCAGAAAGTATGAATACCTTAATCTTCTCAGGAATGTTTGTTGTGTAATAAAATTTATTGTCCTCTTTAATATCATCATAAGAGTTATCAATATTCAATAAATCAGCAAAAACATAAAATAAATCTGTTCTATTGGGTTTGAGGTTAAAATTTACAGTTTGAGTTTCAAGAGGCTTAAACGAAAGGTATTTTTCAAAAATTAAACTATCATTATAATAAACATTCAATTTTTTATTTAATACATCGTTATTGTTATAGTTTTTTATATTAACCCTAAATTTTGATTCGGTGTATATATCGTTTATTTGAGAAAGATTTTCTATAGTCTGAATTCCTAAATTTGAAGTTTGATGTTTAAGAACAGGTATAAAATAAAAATGCGAATTTTTCAACGATGAATTCTGTTCAATATGAAAATTATTAGAGTTAAAATTATTTTTTTGAAAATCTGAAATTATAAATATTTCAACATAATTACCAGATTGCTCTTTTAAAAGAGATTCTGATTTTTCAAGTAAAGAAGGTATATTAAAAGGTGTATAGGTTATATTGAATATATTACTATCAGAAGTATTGCCCTGTGCAATTTGAAAATCTGAATTTATGAGAATGATATTGTCTGTTGGGTGAAAATTACTTTTTATTGAATTTAAAATATCTCGTTCAAAATCAATCAACCTCCTGCCCTCTTGATAAACATCCATGCTAAAAGAGTTATCAAGGAGTATTATAGCAGTTTTACTTTTTGTTGATTCGCCGTAACTTTCACTTTTTAATAATGGTTTTGAAAAAGATAGAATTAGAAAAGTAATAATAAGAATTCTTATTAGAAGAAGTATTAATTCTTTAATTTTTATTTTATGTATTTCTTTTTCTTTTACCTCCTTGAGAAACATTAAAGTGCTGAACTCAATTTTTGTCGCTTTTCTAAAATTAAGTAAATGTATAATTATAGGTATTATAACTGCTACTAAAGCTATCAATAATAATGGGTTCAGAAAGGTCATAAGTTCAGAAAATTAATTTTATTGTTTTTACAATATTATCACAGTATTTTAGTTAAAATAATCAAGTATAAAATTATAATAAATGATTTTATGAGAAAAAATAAACAAAAAGGGATAATTTTTTTAAATGGACATATCCCAAAAGAAAGAATTTTTAAAAACTTTATTAAAGGCAGTTGTTATTTAATTTACGTTAATGGAGCATCAGATTTGATGATTAACAAACAAATGAAACCCGATGTGATACTTGGCGATCTTGATTCAATTACAAAAAGAACATTGGAATATTTTTTGAAGAAAAATGTATTAGTAATGAAATTCACAGACCAGGATACTACAGATTTTGAGAAGTCGCTATTACACATTGAGGAAAAAGGAATAAAAGAGATATATGTTTTTGGTTATATGAGTTTAAGACCTGACCATAGTTTAAACAATTTTAGTATTCTTAAAAGATATTATAAAAAGATGGATATATATTTTATTGATGATGAATTTATTATCAATTTTATAAACCAAAGAATTAATTTTAAATATAAAATAAATCAAGTTGTTTCTCTTTTACCTTTTCCTTATGCAAAAGGAATTATAACGAAAGGTTTACAATATCCATTAAAAAAAGAAGATTTGACTCTTGGAATCAGAGAAGGCACATTGAATAACTCAATTTCAGAAAAAATTTCAATTTCTTTTCAGTCAGGAGATTTACTTTTATTCAGGAAACATTTCATATAAAGTTATATGAATTATTTAAATTTTGAAGTAGGTGATTATCTTATCATTATATTTTATTTTATACTTAGTATTTATTTAGGGACAACAACAAAAAAAAGTGATAGTAATTTAAATGATTATTTAATTGCAGGCAGAACTATAACATTTCCTGCTTTTGTTGCAACTCTTGTATCAACTTTCTATGGTGGAATTCTCGGAGTTGGAGAGTTTACTTACAGGTATGGAATTTCAAGCTGGCTTTTGAATTCATTTCCATACTATGTATTTATTTTAATATTTGCATTCTTTTTTGCTGAAAAAATTCGGAAATCAGAATTAAGAACAATTCCTGAAAAGTTAGAACTTTCCTTTGGAAGTAAAGTTAGTTTTTTTGGTTCGATATTAATATTTTTTCTTACAACACCGGCACCATATCTTTTTATGCTTGGTATTTTAGTGCAAATGATTTTTGCAATTGATTTATGGGTTGCGATGCTATTGAGTTTAATTGTGTCTATAATATTTCTTTTTAAAGGTGGTTTAAGAGCAGATATAAGAGTAAATATATTAGAGTTTATTATCATGTTTGCAGGTTTTTTAATGATATTACCATTTTGTTATTTTAAATTAGGGGGAGTAGATTTTTTAAAAAGTAACTTACCGGAAAACTACTTTTCCATAACAGGAACTCATAGCACATTATACATTATAGTGTGGTTTTTTATAGGCTCCTGGGCTCTGGTTGATCCAACATTTCATCAGAGATGTTATGCTGCAAAAACCACAAAGGTTGCTAAATATGGTGTTCTCGCTTCTTTATTCTTCTGGATATTATTTGATTTTTTAACTGTCACAACGGGATTATATTCTGCGTCTTTAATTAAAAATCTCAACAATCCCGTTGCTGCTTATCCTGTATTAGCGGATAGACTCCTTCCACAAGTACTCAAAGGGTTTTTCTTTGTTTCTCTTATAGCAACAATAATGTCAACTTTTCATTCATATTTATTTGTCTCTGCAACTACATTCGGAAAAGATATAATGAAAGAATTTCCTTCTATTTCAAAAAAAATAAACTACATTGATTTATCTAAAATTGGTATTATTCTTACTTCTTTGATTTCATTTTTACTTCCTTTTCTAATTCCATCTGTTGTTGAAATGTGGTATACCATTGGTTCTCTTGTTATACCACCACTGCTAATAGCAATAATTTTCTCATATTTGAAAAAAAGTTACTTGCAGAAGAAATATATACTTTTCGCTATGCTATCCTGTTTTTCAGTTTCATTGTTCTGGTTTATTTATGGAAATATATCAAACGGAGAAAAAGCATCAAAATACTTATTAAATCTTGAGCCATTATACCCTGGTTTGGGAATAGGTATAATATTTATTTTTATTGGATTAGTTATTAATTTAGTAAAGAATGCAAAAAAGGTTTCTTAACAAAAATTTTTTTCTATTAACTGTAATACAGATTTTTATTTTTGTAATAATATCATATTCACAAATAAAAACTGATAGCACAAAAACAATTCTAACTTTACCGTTAAGACCAAAGGAATATTTAGATACAAACAAATTCAATATTTTTTCAAAAAAATATAATTTAAAGAAAGTTGCTCTTGTTTTAAGCGGAGGAGGGGCAAGAGGATTTACTCAAATTGGGGTTTTAAAAGCATTGGAAAAAAATGGAATTCACTTTGATATGATTGTAGGAACAAGTATAGGCGCTATTATAGGAGGTTTATATTCAGTAGGATATACAGCAAATGAACTTGATTCGTTATCAAGAACTATAAATTGGTCAGAGAATCTAAAACTAACAAATAAATATAGCAGACAGCAATTATTTCCAATTCAAAAAGAAATTCAGGATAAGAGCATTCTGACAGTATCATTGGAGGGTTTGAAACCCGTTATTCCGACTTCCCTATCAAGTGGTCAACAGATAACAGAGATATTAAACACACTCTTTCTTAATGCAAGATATCCAGCTGATAATAAATTCAGCAATCTCAGGTATAAATTTTTTTCTGTGGCTACTGATTTAAATACAGGTTCACGGGAAATTTTATCAGAGGGAAACATAACGGAATGCGTAAAAGCATCATTTACATTTCCCTTATTATATACACCTATGCAAATAAAAGGTAAAATGTTAATTGATGGTGGCTTAACTGCAAATATACCAGTTGAAATAGCATTTGAAAGAGGAGCAGATTATGTGATTACTGTAAATTCAACAAGTCCATTAAAAACTGAAGAAGAATTGAAAGAAAACCCATTGAATACAGCAGACCAGATTGTTTCTATAGCAATGTCAAGACTAAATGAACAGCAGCTGAAAAAGTCAAACTTTACAATTACACCAAATATAGGAAGACACAATGCGGAAGACTTTACGAACATAGAAGAATTAATAATCAAAGGAGAGGAAGCAACCATTGCAAAAATAGAAGAATTAAAAAATTCTCTGGATTCTCTTGAAGCCTCTGCTTCCCCTGTATTCAGTTATTTTATTATTAACCCAAAGGTAATTATTGATTCACCATTGATACCAGATAGTATTAAGAATAAAATAATAGAAGAGCAGGAAAATAAATTTGTAAAATATATAACAATAGAAAAAACGATGCGTAATTTGTATGAACTTGGGGATTTTAAAAATATATATGCAGAGATATATAAGAAAGATAATGTACTTATTTTAAAATACAACTTTGAAGAAAATCCAATATTGAAAGCAATTAAAACTAATTCAAATTATGACTTTATAAATAACACTATAAACGAATTTTCAAATGAAAATATAAATAAAATAATAAATTATAAAAAATTAGAAGACCTATATGAGTTATTATTAGGTAAATTAAAAATAAATGGATACAGCACAATTGATATAACGAAATTTTATTTTGATTGGGAAAATAATACATTAGAAATTGAGTTCAATAATGGAATAATTGAAAATATTATAATTAACGGAAATAATAAAACAAAAAGTGAACTTATACTATCAGAATTAACACTAAAGAATAAAAATCCGGTAACGGAAGATGAAATACTTAAAAATCTGAGAAACTTATATAGTCTAAATTTATTTAGTCAATTAACTTTCAATTTAGTAAATAATGGTAATAAAAAAGATTTAATCATAAACTTAGTTGAGAAAAGTTCAAAGAATTTATGCCTGGCATTAAGAGCAGATAATGAAAGAAATTTGCAGGCATTTCTCGATATACGAGACCAGAATATATTTGGTAATGGTACAGAAGCAGGTATTTCAATAATAGGAGGTTTAAGAAATTTAGATTTAAAAGTTGATTTAAATAGAAATAAAATTTTTAAGACAGATTTCACATTTAATCTATCTGGATACTATTCATTTATAAATCATTATCTGTATCAGGAAGAAATTTCTGGAAATTCTTTTTCACCAAAACAATTAGGAGAATATAAAAACATAAGATTTGGTGGTAGTCTGTTAGTAGGAACACAATTAGGAAAGATTGGCACTGTTTATTCTCAATTAACAGTTGAAAATTCAAAAACAGAAAATATAAGTAATACAAATTATGACTCCGAAATAAGAATTTTAAAATTAAGATTTGGTGGTAAGGTAGACACTCAGGACGAATACCCATTCCCAAATGAAGGAACAATTATAGAATATTATTATGAAACTGCACAAAATCAACTTAGAGGAGCAGAAGCATATTCAAAATTATTCTTAGATTTTGAGCAATATTTTAAAATTAATAAATCTATTTCATTAAAGCCAAAAATACTCTTCGCTTTCGCAGATAATGCAACACCATTTACAGATTGGTTTTTTATGGGAGGCGAAAATAATTTTATGGGAATGGTGGAAGATGAGCTTAGTGGAAGACAACTATTTATTACATCAGTAGAATTTAGATATAAGTTACCTTTTAAAATATTTTTTGATACATATATTTCGTACAGACACGATATAGGTAAGATATGGAGTAATACATCTGATATAAAATTGATAGATTTAAGACATGGAATGGGATTGTCAGCAATATTCAAGACCCCATTGGGAAAAGCAAGTTTTTCCTTTGGTAAATGTTTCTTTATTAAGGAAGATGCAAAAAATTCTATAATATGGGGTCCAAATACTTTTTATTTTACTATTGGATATGATATATAAAACTTTAAAACATAAAAGGGTAAAATTTAAAAATAACAAAAATATAATTTTATGATTCCAAGATATACACTACCAGAAATGGCAAAAATCTGGTCAGATGAGAATAAATTCAAAATCTGGCTCGAAATAGAAATCCTTATATGCGAAGCACTCGCAAAGGAAGGAAAAATACCTATAAGCTCTTTTAAAAACATAAAAAGAAAAGCAAAATTTGATGTAAACCGGATTAACGAACTTGAAAAAGTTATAAAGCACGATGTAATTGCATTTCTTACAAATGTATCTGAAAATGTAGGAATAGACTCCCGTTATATCCATTTAGGAATAACCAGCTCTGATATTCTTGATACCACTTTAGCCTGTCAGATGAAACAGGCAGGAGAGATAATCATAAAAGATTTAAATTCATTAAAAGAAGTATTAAAACAAAAAGCCAAAAAGTACAAATACCTTCCGCAAATTGGTAGAACTCACGGCGTACATGCAGAGCCAATTACATTGGGGTTAAAATTTGCAAACTGGTATGATGAGACAACCAGAAACATTGAAAGGATGAAATATGCAATAGATGTAGCAAGTGTTGGAATGATTTCTGGTGCAGTTGGCACATATAGCTACTTATCCCCAAAAATCGAAGAATATGTATGTAAAAAGTTAAAATTAAAAACACCAAAAATTACTTCACAAATAATCTCAAGGGACATCCATTGCCAGTACATTAATACAATAGCAATTATAGGAGCAAGCTTAGAAAAATTCGCACTGGAAATAAGGCATTTACAAAGGACTGAGGTTTTAGAACTTGAAGAAAGTTTTACAAAAGGTCAAAAAGGTTCTTCTGCAATGCCTCATAAGAAAAACCCAATAACAGCAGAACAAATTTGCGGATTAGCACGAATATTAAGGGCAAATTCAATACCTGCATTGGAAAATGTAGCTTTATGGCATGAAAGAGATATTTCCCATTCATCAGCAGAAAGAGTAATATTACCGGACTCAACAATACTATTAGATTATACTTTAAATAAATTAACTAACTTAATTAAAAATATAGTTATTAACAAAGATAATATAAGTAATAATTTAAAACTTACTAAAGGATTATATAATTCACAGTATATCATGCTTAAATTAACAGAAAAGGGGCTTACACGAGAAGATGCATATAAAATCGTTCAAGAAATAGCAATGAATTGTTGGAAAATGAATCTTGACTTCAGGAATGAAGTGATGAATAATAAACTTATAAAAAAATACCTAACAATTAAGGAAATTGATGAAATTTTCGATTTGAAAAGGTTCTTTACAAATGTGGATTACATATTTTCAAGACTTAAACTATAATTTTATTTTCTCGTAATTTCTGCGTAATTCTATAACTTTTCCAAGAATTTTGAATGGTTTATCTATAATTGATTTATAGTAAGGATTTGAGGCTTCAAGATAAATTCTAATTCTGTTTTTTCTCAATCTTTTTACTGTGGCTTCATCATCAAGTAAAGCAATAACAATATCACCGTCATCAGCTGTATCCTGCTTTTGAACAATAACAATATCTCCATCATAAATCCCTGAATCAATCATACTATCCCCCTGAACTTTTAGAGCAAAGTGCATTTTATGTCCCCTGGAGGTTTTCTCAATCGTTATGTAACCATTTATATTCTGATTTGCAAAAATTGGTTCACCAGCAGCGACATTACCATAAATCGGAATTAATTCATATTCCTGTTTCTGTGGTTTTGAAATACCTTCTGAATTCTTGATTATTTTGAATCCTCTTGCTGTGTCTCTTTTGCGAGAAATGTATCCTTTTCTCTCAAGTGCATATATGTGGTCTTGAACTGTACCTATTGTTAAATTAAAATAATTTGCTATTTCTTTTAATGTTGGTGGATAATTGTTTTCATTTAAATACTTTTCAATATAATCAAGAATTTTCTTTTGTTTACCTGTTAATTTATGCATAATTAAATATGGTAATAAAAAATTTTTTTGTCAATACAATTTAATGTTCCCATTGAAATTTACTGAAACTCCAAAATCAGAGTTGATTATTCTTCTTACATTGTATAGAATACCAGTTCAGTAGCAGAATTAATACTTAACAATGAAATATTAAAATATTATTTTATTAAAAAAGGTTGTTTATGAAATATATATTAATAATATATTTATAATTTTTTTTCAATTTAACTTTGAATAAAAAGATATTATAATCTTATTCATTATTATTATTTTGTGCAATTTGTAATATTTATTATGAAGATACGATTCTATTTGTATTGAATTGTTAATTACATTCCTGTGAAGGTATTCTAACGATTATTTATTATGTTTGTTTGTAAATAATGAATTTATTTTCTGCTACTTAGAGCTTGGCTGCATTAACAAGAAGTTAAGAAGAGTTTTTTGTGAGTTATCTTTAATTAAATAATATAGTTATTTGATTAGGAAAAGTGATTTTTATCATTTTCGTTACGAAGCTGGAGATAAGAAACAAGAAAGCTGGAAGATAAATTTTGTGTATTGATTTTAATACAGTATATCTATTTGATATGGAAAAGTAATTATTTTTTCGTTATGGAGCTGGAACTAAGCAACGAGGAGGAAACATTTAAATGGTAAGTAGTTTTTCTTTCGGATTTATAAACAAAGAAGTATTAAATAAAAAATTTGTGAATTAATTATTACTTCATATATATTCAGTATAGAATAATAATTCTAATATTTATGTATTATTATTTATAAGGGTAATAGTTTTACTATTGGATTTAAAACAGCGAATTATAAAAAAATTTAAATTGACTAATTTTAGACATACATGTTCTTTTATAGAAACTAATCTTATATTAATAAATGTATAATTTTAAAGAAAAGATTTTTGAAATTAATACATATTTCTTAAAACACTTATTTATTTGAATTAATATAAAAATAATACTTAATAATATTATTTTTTTCTATAGTTGCTTACATACATAATATAATTTTGTGCGCGCTGTTTTATAGAAGAAATTTCATCAAGGGTTAAATCTCTAACTATTTTTGCAGGAACCCCCGCAACCAATACTCCTTCTGGTACAATAAAATTTTCTTTTACTACAGCTCCCGCAGCAATTAATGAATTTGAATTCACAGTACAATTATCAAGTAATAACGCTCCCATACCAATTAAAACTGAATCTTTTATAGTACAACCGTGAACTATTGCACCATGTCCAATTGAAACATCTTTACCAATAATTAAAGGATACTTTTTATATGTTACATGTAAAATACAACCATCCTGAACATTAGACCGTTCCCCTATTCTGATATAATTTACATCACCTCTTACCACACAATTAAACCACACACTAACATCTTTATCAAGGACAACATCACCAACAATTACAGAACCTTCCCCAATAAAAACAGTTTTATCAATAATCGGAGTTTTTCCCAGATAAGAAATAATCATAGAATTAAATTTAATTTTTTAAAACTCTATTCCTTTTCTTGCAATAATACCTTTATCGTAATAATGTTTTACTTTTTTCATTTGAGTAATTAAATCAGCCTTCTCTTTAAGATTTTTCCAAATTCTCAAACCAGTTAGGATTAATTCGAATCTTCTATTTTTATTATAAATATCAATTATCTCTTCAACCTGACTTTTTTTAAGTAAACCTGTATTCACAGAAGAAATTATTTCATCAAGAATCAAGATATTTTGCTTACCTTTTAAAATCAATTCTTTTGCAATTTCAATTCCTCTTAAAGCTTCCTCATAATCCTTTTTAATATTCTTAAATCTGAATTTTTTATTTTTGTTAATCCTTGAATTACCTGTTGAATATAAGTCAATATTGTGACCTGATTTCTTTAATTTATAAACAATTTTTTTGTCAGAATAAAAGTTTTCATTTCCACCTTTATCAAATTGAATTATAGCAACTTTTTTTCCGTCCCCGAGTGCTCTAAGTGCTAAACCCAAAGCAGCAGTTGTTTTTCCTTTTCCGTTACCAAAATAAATATGAATAAAATTTAATTTATTATCTTTTTTATTTGATTTCTTGTTATTTACTATTTTCATTCAGTTTTATTGAATTTTATAATATAACAATATTAATTAAATAATGACACTTTTGCAATATAGTTTCTCAAAGGCATAGGATATCCAGGCATTATTGAATAATCAGTGTTTGTAATATTATTAATTTCCATTGTTAACCTTAATTTTAGATAACCAAAGATAAAATTATAATATATATTTGCATCAAGAATACCTGCCGGGCTTAAAGAGTTATTATTTTCTGCATCAGCATACCTCTTTCCAATTAGATTATAAAATAAGTTAATCCCTGCGTCCTTATAATTTAGACTCAAATTAAATTTTAGTAAATCAACTGGAACATAAGGAATTTGTTTATTAAAGGATAAATCACCCTGAAAATCTTCGTTAGTTTTTTTTGCAAGATTGTAAGTGTAATTTGTATTTATTGAAAGTAAAATATTTTTATTGATATAGATTTGTGACTTTAAATCAAAAGAGAAAATATCAGACCTTGACTTTCCTATATTAACAGGATTCCATAAACCAATATTATTATTATAAACCCAGGTAATCTTATCATTCATAAGAATATTTTTATAGGAAATGTCAATAATATTATTTCCAAATAATTCAAATCCATAAATGACACCAAAATCAAAATTTATTGCAGATTCAGGTTTTAAATTCGGATTCCCCCCTGGAACCCAATATAAATCATTGAATGCAGGTATTCTTCCATTATTACTTATACTTGCTCTTAAATGAAAATTTTCATCATCAAAAGGTTTAAAATTAATTCCTAATTTTGAATAAAGTTTTTTATAATTGACATCTGAAGCAGTTTCATATCTTAAAGAAGGATAAATTTTAAAATTATTTATGAAATTTAACTCTCCTGTTAGGAAAACTCCTGTCAATGTTCGGCTAATATCTTTTATAGTAGAACTTTCAAAAGTATTATAATTTACTTCTGCACCAGCATAAAGATTTATTTTATTAGTCATCTTAGCCCCCTCAGCTTGTAAAACATAATTTCTATTTCTATAATAATCATTAAAAATTGTACCAGCTTCATAGTTAATAATGTTCTCCTGATATCCGAATTGAGTTTTTAGAGTGAATTCATTCTTATTTTTATATTCCGTTTGGAATATGTTTACAAAACTTCTGTCTTTTTGTTTTTCATTAAGAGAAAAAATTGAGTTCAAGTCTTGTGGGAGATTTCTGTCTAAGATGTAATAATACCCAAAATATTTCAGTCTGAAATCTTTTAAAAGTTTTATATCTGAATTTAGATAAAATTTATTACCAGAGAAAGAAGCATTTTCTCTTTGCCGTTTTTCAATATTTAAGCCATTATGAAAGAAGAAATCATAATTGTTATTTGATTTTTCTTTTGAATAACCAATATTTAGTGAGCTATTATTATTTTTTAAAAATGTACTAACTCCAAAATAATAATATCCATAAGAACCGGCAGCAGAATTTATTAACCAATTAAAATTATATTTTTTATCTTTATAGAAATTGAATTCTTCCGTTTTAATATTTACAACTCCGCCGGAGGCATCTGAGCCATAGAGCGAACCAAACCCACCACTTAAAATCTCCACTCTTTCAACATTTTCTACAGGAATCAAAGATAAATCCACCTGTGAGTTTTGTTGAGAATTTAATTTTATACCATTTAGCAGAACAGCCGTATGCTCTGCCCCCAATCCGTTAAAGGAAATTGTTTTCAAAGAATTGATTCCTGAATAAGATTTAAGGTGAATACCCCCACAATAATTGATAATATCATAAAGTTTACCACCATTAAGATTTTTAATATCATCTTTCGTAAAAATTTTTACATCAACAGGAGAGTAAAAAATTGAATGTAACAATTTATTACCATAGACAATAATTTCTTCAGTTTTATAGATAGATGTATCTTCCTGCGAATAAAGATTAAAAGAAAGGAAGAAAAAAATAACAGGGAGAAAAAATTTTTTAACCATTTTTAAATAATTTAATTTTTAAAATAAAAAATCCTTTAACCTACAAAATCCAGTAAAGATTCTGAAGGCTAAAGGATTTCTAACATAACTCTTCACAATCTTTACCTGGAAGATTGAATGAAGAAACTCTTCAGGATAGGTCTCCTGACTTCAGTAAGACATTAAGTCTCCCATTTCACCTTCCCATCCTTGAGGACAGTGGATAAAGAAATGGTTTTAACTGTTACAGTTGCGCGGACAGTTCCGGATTTTCACCGGATTCCCTTTTTTACATCCAGAAGATATTTAAAAGAACAAAATTTTATTTCAATATACTAAAGATAAGAATGAAAATCTAATACAATTTTTTTATCTTTTAATTTGATTAATCTATATTTTACACCAGCCATATCAAACATTTTCTTTGATGCTTTTACACTATCGGTATCTTTATATTTATCTGAAAGATATAAAATTTCTTTAATCCCTGATTGAATAATAAGTTTTGCACATTCATTACAGGGAAATAGTGCAACATACATTCTTGCTCCGTGCAAATCTTTTGTAGAATTAAGAATTGCATTTGCTTCTGCATGAACCACATAGGGATATTTAGTATCGTTTATATTATCCGCTTCCTTTTCCCAGGGCAATTCATCATCACTGCATCCAATTGGAAAACCGTTATATCCAATTCCAACTATTTTGTTATTTTCATCAACAATACAAGCACCCACTTTTGTATTTGGATCTTTGCTCCTATAAGCAGAGAGAAGTGCAATACCCATAAAATATTCATCCCAGGAAATATAATCTTTTGCTTTCATAAGAGATGTTTTAAATTATTTCTTAATTCATCTATTGTTCCATCATTAATTACAAGGTAATCCGCAAATGCTATCGGTCCTGCTTTTTCAATGTTTTCTATTTCATTTATGTCTCTTGCTATTGCTTCCTGTTCGGTAAGCGGTCTAAATTTTCTTTCCGATAATCTTTTATATCTAATAGGTTTTGATGTATGCAAGGCAAGAAGTTTAAAACAATCACCGAATTCAGATTTTACAATTTTATATTCTGTCCAGGAATATAAACTTTCTATAACAACATTTCCTGTTTTAAAGAAAAATCTGATTTTATCAAGGCTTTTAATAGCCATAACCCCCATTCCAAAATCTTTTCTTAATTGTTCCCTTATTATTTTCTCGTTTTGTTCATTTATCTCAAGTCCTCTATTTTTCAGCTCTTCAAGTACTATTTCCCCAAAATAAACTTTTGAATATCCATTATCTGTAAAAAATTTAACAGCTTCACTTTTTCCTGATCCACAAAGACCAACAACAGCAATAATCTTATTCATTTATTTTTCTAAATTGAGAAAAATCTTACGGGAATTTTGATTTATTTCTTTTCTCGAAAATGATATCTCATCTTTAACTGGATTGTAAAACTTTTCGATTAGAAAGTTTCTTTCATTCCCATTTTCTATATAAGACAAAATATATAAAGAGGTAGAAATTTTATCTAAGGTAACTTTTTCTGATTTAGAAACAAGCGGATAAATTTCATTTTCTAAATAATAACTTAAATCTTCATCATCCTCACCAAGAAAATCATCAATCATTGTAATTGCAAAAGATTCAGCCGGAGTAATAGAACCAGTATCCAGCTCATTATCATAAATTTCAGTATTACTTTTATCCTCTTTATTACATCCGTAAAAAATTATTAATATTATAAAAATAAAAGAAAATAAGGTGAATATTTTTTTAATTTGGTTCATAAAATTTATTTAATAATATTCAACTCTCTTCCTATTTCACCAAATACCTCAATAATTTTATTTAAGTGTTTATCTTCATGAGTAGCCATATATGAAGTTCTCAGCATAGCTAAATTAGGAGGAACCCCTGGCGAGACAAAAGCATTAACAAAAACACCTGCATCAAATAACTTTCGCCAGAATTTAAAGGTAAGCATATCATCACCTAAAATTACTGGTACAATAGGCGTTCTTCCATCAGTTACTTTAAAGCCGAGTTCTTTCAGTCCTTTTCTCATTTTATTTCCATTATCAATCAGTTTATTAATTCTTTCTGGTTCCTGTATTAGAATATCCAGTGCGGCATCAGCAGCAGCAACAGATGCAGGAGTAGGAGAAGCAGAAAAAATCAATGCAGAAGAGTGATGTTTCAGATAATTTATAACTGCTTTTTCAGAAGCGACAAATCCACCAAGAGAAGCAAGGGTTTTTGAAAAAGTACCAAATATCATATCAATTTCATTATCAAGTCCAAATTCAGATGCAGTACCTCTTCCACCTTTACCTAATACACCCAATGAATGAGCATCATCAATAAGTATTCTTGCATTATATTTTTTACAAACTTTGTTGAGATTAACTAAATCAACTATATCGCCAGTAGTTGAAAATACACCATCGGTAGCAACAAGTTTTGGAGCATCTAAAGGTATTGAACTCAAAGTCCTTTCAAGGTCTTCCATATCGTTATGTTTATACCTTAGATGTTCAGCAAAAATACCTTTTGCCATAATATTTCCAGCAACAATACTTGCATGATTATCTCTATCGGAAATAATATATTCACCCTTATTAACAAGAGTAGGAATAATTCCCTGTGCTGTTTGATACCCGGTAGAATACAAAAGAACAGCTTCTTTACCAATAAAGTCCGCAAGTTTTTCTTCAAGTTTTATATGCAGGTCAAGCGTACCTGTCAAATAACGGGATCCGGAGCAACCAGTACCATACTTTTCAAGTGCTTTCCTTGCAGCCTCGATGACTTTAGGATGTGTGGTTAAACCATGGTAATTATTAGAACCTGCCATAATAACTTCCCTACCCTCAATTTTTACAACAGGTCCTTCGTTTTCTTCAATAGCACGGAAGTATGGGTATAATCCCATTGCTTTTACTTCATCAGCACGGGTAAAATTATAACACTTCTGAAATAAATCCATAAAAAATTAATTTATCATACAAATATCGGTAAAAATTTATTAATAGAAAATACATTAAATTATTGATAATTTTAAAAAATAAATACCTTTTAATGAAAGCATTAATTACAGGTGGTACCGGTTTTGTCGGAAGTCATCTTATAGACAGATTACTCGAAAATAATTTTGTTGTGTTCTGTACAATCAGAAAAACTTCAAATCTAAAATGGTTAAAAGGAAAACAATTAAATTATATTGAAAGTGACAAATTAACTGACGGTGTGATTAAAGATGTAATACAAGAAGTAGATTTTATTTTTCATATTGCAGGAGTTGTAAAGGCAAAAAGAAAAGAGGGTTATGAAAAAGGTAACTATATTCTTACAAAGAACCTTATAAATTCGGTATTAGATACAAAACACAAATTAAAAAAATTTGTTCTTATTTCCTCTCAGGCTGTATGTGGACCAAATCCTGATGAGAATCCAATAGATGAAAATTATATTCCAAGACCAATTACCAATTACGGTAGAACAAAGTTAAAAGCAGAACAAGAGGTACTTTTACATAAAGATAAATTGCCGGTAACAGTATTAAGACCCTGCGCAATATTCGGACCAAGAGATACCGAAATATTATATTATTTTAAAACCTATTCTAAAGGCCTAAATGCAATAATAGGATTCAATAAAAAATATTTAAGTCTGATTTATATTGAGGATTTAATTGATGGAATTCTTCTTGCATCAGAAAGTGAAAAATCAAATGGAGAAATATTTTTTCTAAGCAATACTAATTTTTATGATTGGGATGAGATAGCAAGCACAACTGAAAAAGTCTTGAGTAAAAAAGCAATCAAAATAAGGATACCTCACTGGGTGGTATATACAGCGGGAGCATTATCTGAATTCTTTTCATTATTTTCAAAGAATGCTGCTACATTGAATATAGAAAAATGTAAAGACTTAACGCAAACAAGATGGGTTTGTTCAAATAAAAAAGCAAGAGAACTATTAGGCTTTAGAGAAAAAAATACTCTTGAAGAAGGCTTTAGAAAAACTGTAGAGTGGTATAAACAAAATGGATGGATTAAATGAAAGAATATTTAATAAAAATATTATCAAAAACACTAAAAGAGCTGAATTATCATCAGGTACCTATACAGATTGATGTTCCAAAGTTATCACAATATGGTGATTATTCCACGAACATAGCACTAACAATTACAAAAGAGAAAAAAATACAACCGAGAAAAGTAGCAGAAGAAATAGTAAATAATTTAAAGTACGATAAAGAGTATATAACAAAAGTAGAAATTGCAGGAGCAGGTTTTATAAACTTTTTTATGTCAAATAAATTTCTACTTGATGGATTGAGAGAAATATTATTAAAAAAATCGGAATACGGTAAATCATATATATATCAAGGGAAAACAGCAAATATAGAATGGGTAAGTGCAAATCCAACAAAGCCACTCCATGCAGGTCATGGCAGGCAAATTTGCCTTGGAAAAGCAATAGCTAATATGCTTGAGTGGATTGGATATAAAGTTATTAGGGAATATTATTATAATGACGCGGGAATGCAGATGACACTACTTGCTAAATCAGTTAAAGCAAGGTATGAACAGATATTTGATAAAAATTTTCCATTTCCGGAAGATGGATATCAGGGAAGTTATGTAATGGATATTGCAAAAGGGATATTTGAAAAATATGGAGATAAATACAGGAATTCAGACGATTTAGAGTTTTTTAAAAAAGAAGGAGAGAGATATAATTTTAATTCAATCAGGAATACACTTGAGAAAATAGGAATTAAACACGATATATTCTTCAACGAATCAGATTTGTATAAAAACGGTTCAATAAATAAAGTGATAGAAGAATTTAAAAGAAAAAATCTTATTTATGAAAAAGATGGTGCTATCTGGCTAAAATTATCAACAAAATTAAAACAGGATAAAGTTATCATAAAATCGAGCGGAGAATATACTTATAGACTTCCTGATATGGCTTACCACATTGATAAATTAAATCGGAACTACGATATAATAATTGACATTTTTGGTGCAGACCACAGCGATACATATAAGGAAGTTTTATGTGGAGTTGAATTACTTGGCTTTGATACAAGTAAAATAAAAGTGATAATACACCAAATGGTGACATTCAGGTCCGGCAATAAGTCACTAAAGATGAGTGGCAGATATGGCACATTTTACTCACTTGACGATTTAATAAACGATATTGGTAAAGATGCGACACAATTTTTCTTTATAATGAGAAGTCCAAACTCACATCTTGATTTTGATATAGAACTTGCAAAAGAGCAATCAGATAAAAACCCGGTATATTACTTACAATATGCACACGCAAGGATTTGTGGAATTTTAAGGCATTTTAAAGAAATAATACCAGAATTTGATATAGAAAAAACTGGAGAAATAAATTATAGTTTATTAACTAATAATGATGAACTCAATTTAATAAAGGAATTGATAAAATTTCCAGATGAGGTACTATCTTCAGCAATTGATTATGAACCGCACAGGATAATATCATATCTAAACTCAGTAGCAGAATGCTTTCATAGATTTTACAGAAACAACAGAGTTTTAAATAAATCAGACCTACCACTTTCCTATGCCCGCTTAAGTTTATGTATTGCGACAAAGCAGGTTTTAAAAAATGGGTTTGATATAATAGGGATAAGTGCTCCCGAAAGAATGGAAAAAGAAGAGCAATAAAAAACCCGCTTTGTAAAGCAGGTTTTTTATTTGGTAAAAATAATATTAGTTATGAAAAAAATTTTTATTTAATTAACAACATCTTTTTGGTCTCTGAAAATGTTTCTGTTTTTAGTTCATAAAAGTATATACCACTTGATAAATTTCCACCATCAAACTCAATGTCATAATAACCGGGTTCAAGTTTTTTATCAACTAAAACGGTAATTACTCTACCAGTAATATCATATATGGTTAATTTTACATTTTCTAAATTTGCAATTTGGAATCCAATTTTAGTTTTCGGGTTAAAAGGATTAGGATAATTTTGCAGTAATGAAATTCTGTTTGGGTTACTAATTACAACTAAACCTTTAAGTTCAAAAAATTCAAAATTCCCATTATAATCCACTTGTTTTAATTTATACTGGTACGAACCTTTATTAAGATTTTTATCCTGATAAGAGTAACTCTTTGGAGTCTTAGAATTTCCTGAACCTTTTATGAAGCCAATTTTATTCCAGTTACTTTCAATATCAGATTGCTTTCTATATATTTCAAAACCTGAATTATTAATTTCTTCAAGAGTCGTCCAATTTAATTTTACATCTCTATTTAATACACTATAAGTAAATGAAGCCAACTTGACAGGCAATGCCCCTTCTACTTTAATAAAACTATTTGCGGTCACACTTTGTCCATCAGGATTTGTAACAGTAACATCAATAAAAATATCTACATCACTATTATTTCTCTGAGCATTTTGAGTATTTAAATCAAGTGTGATAGAGGTAGGACTATTGTATGTCACACTATTTACAGTAACTCCATGACTACATGAGGCAGAAATTCTATTGGGAAAATCAGGACCTGGATCATAAAAACCAGGATAAGAAGAATTAATTGTAACTGTGACCGATGACATTCCCCCTGTTATTGTTGGAGGATATGGAGTCCAGTGAGTATCAGGTGGTGGTGTTGGTGCCAATATCTTAGCAACAACGCACCCCCAGGAATCAGTAGAATCGCAGTATTCCTGTATTGTCCAAAAAGTCATATCGTCATTTGGGTCAACACAGGTAAATGAATAATCTCCCCATCTTCTGCAACCTCTTGCCTGATAATTTTCCCAGGGCAAATTGTAAGCACTGTTACTCTCCTGATAATTTGAAACTGATCTGAATTTTGCAGGTGGGTCAGTACTTAACCTGTTGGAATAAGAAGCAGAAAGATACTGTGTTTGACCAGCAGAAGTGAATCCGACGACTAAATGACCCTGTCCATTTACAGTCATAGTTGGGAAAAAATAGAAAAGAGGATTACTTGCAGAAGAATCGTATATAGTTCCTGCTTGATAGACTGAGGGCGTTTGCCCTGACTCAATACCTCTAATTTCATACCATCTAATACCATTTCTATCTGCACTCGAGCCAGCTACTCCACTACTATTAACACCTAAATTGTGCGCCGTCCAGAGACTACCAATCCCGTTAATTTTTCTATAGTGAGCGTAGAATAATCTATCATCAGAAGCATCAATTTTTGCAGTATCACCACTAGTATTACCTAAATGAGGAACTTTGAGTGGATAGTAAGTTGTAAGAACAGTGCTTATGTTAATATCCCCTGAAGAAGTCGGAGTACCACCGGGGTTTGAAATTCTTCTTAACTTAAATAATCCTAAATAATAATTATCCACTCCAATAAAATAACCTTCCGTAGAATTTGGGTCATAATTATCTATACCCTGCGGAGAAAAAATTCCTTGCCCAGTTGGATTACTCACAAATGTAAATGTTGTTCTGTACATAGGACCATTTCCTAAAATAGAACTCTTTCGAATAACATACCCTCTTGTTGCTCTATATCTACCAGTTGTAGTGCTAAATAAATTACCACCTATATAAATAGCATTCTTATCAACTGCTAATGTAGGAAAATCTACATAATATGTGTCATCCTGAAAAAAGAAAAATGTAAAATTGGAAGAGGAAGTGATTTCCGAAGAGCTACTAACTGCAATTAATACTCTGTTTTTAGATAAACCTGAATAAGGCATATCAGCCATAACAAAAAACCACCTGCCTGATAATCTATCATACCTAACTCTTGGGTCTGTGGTGGTCCATCCAGTTGTTTTCACAGAATTAAAGAAATTATCTGTAGTAGTATTAATATAACCATCGGGGTTACCGGTAATTTTATTATAAGTAATTATTCTTCCATTAACTATATATACAAATTGAGTAGGACCAACTGCACCCATAGCATCCGGTGGAATATATCCGGACATAGATAAATTTCCAGCTTTGAACTTATTGCTAACCCTTACATCCCCGACCGTGAAACCACCATTATATTCCTGTGTATGAAATTCAGAAGAAGGTATAAGTTGTTCTGGGTTTTGTTGTAAAATTTTTCTATCAATTTTCTTTTTGGAATTTGTTCTATATCTGTACTCAGTTTCTCTTTTTATATATTTATCTCGCTCCATAATTTTAGAGACGCTTTCAACAAAACCAAATTCACCATTTAAAGATTTCTGGTTGAGTTCAGATGGTATCAGTGTATCTATATTTAATATGGTTGGATATGCACCAAACTTATTATTATCAGTATTAATATTGCTTTCCTCATACTCAAAATAAATAAAAGCGCTTGCTAATATTGCAATAAGTAACAGAAGAATAACAACATAAGTGATTTTGTTCAGTGCAATTTTTTCAATCAATGTTATTTCTTCTTTCATAGTTTGGTTCTAATTTGTAACACATAATTACAATTTGTGTGCCAAAATTTATTTATTTTATAATAAAAAAATTGCAGAGATAAAAGAAATTTATGTTTCATTTTGAGAAAATTAGTCTCAATTTGGAAAAAGAATTTATACAAAATAAAGTTATTACTTTACATAATATCCTTATTAATTTATAAATAAATTCATAATGTATTGAAAATTCAATGTTTTACCTTTCAAATTTAAAATTTCCGAAATTTAATGTGTTTAGGAAAGAAATAATTATGAAATAAATATTTTAAAGCCCCTAAAAATATAAAAAGGCTATCTGAATTTAATCAGATAGCCTTCTAACAACTGTTTTCTATTGATAATAGAATTAGTTCTTCTTCTCGTCTTTTTTCTTCTCATCTTTTTTCTTATCATCTTTCTTCTTTTCGTCCTTCTTCTCTTCCTTCTTTACATTCTTGTCATCTTTCTTTTCTTCTTTTTTCTCTGTAGTTTGCTGGTCTTCAAGTTTCTTTATTTTTTTCTTCTTTACAAAGGTCTTCTTGAAGAATTTATCCTTCATTTTGTCATATTTCTCATTTTGTTCCTTAGTAAATATCTTACCTAAATCATTGTTCACTCCAGCTTGTAATTTTTTCATTTCTTCTTCACGAGCCTTTTTATCTTTCTTTTCTGCTTTTAATGCATCTACCTTCTTTTCATATTCAAGAAGGCATTGATAGACCTTAACATACTGCTCATCAGTAAGTTTTAATTTTTTCCAGAGATAATCTGCTTTCTTGCCTGCTCTGTCTCCAGGCCAGTTGGCTGCTTGAGTTGAAGCAGTAAAAGCAAAAATTAGAACCAGCACAAAAATGGAAATGAATAATTTCTTTAGCATAGCTTTTTATATTATTTAATTTATAAAAAAGAACAAACAAACATAAATAAAAGATTTTAAAAAGTAAATATCAAATTTTATTCTTATCTCATTAATTTATTCTCCTCTATTCTTCAAGAAATCTTGAACCGGTATATCTAAAATAAAAGCTTCTGTTTTTTAATTTTACTATTTACAATAGAAAAATTTATATACTTAATACTATAAATATAATAAATTGGTTGTACCACTATTCTGAATTATTATTCAATTTAATTAGCAAATCTTTAAAACAGAACAAAAACTTCCCTCGTGCCGAATCTGGGGATTCGACACGAGATGAAAGTACTCTTTTTTTATATTTGGTTAAACTTGAGAATAACAAGTGATTATTCTTTTATAACCAATTTTAAATCGGAGGTGTTGCCATTGACTTCCGGGTAATACATAAGCATAGCTCTTGCTGGATTTACATTGTATGTACCTGGAATTTGTGCCCTAATTAAATATGAAAATTCTTGTTCGCCGCCATACAGATATGTAGCAAAGAAAGTAATTCTGTTATCTCTTATATCGTTATCAGCATACCACCATCGCCAGTAGTAATATTTATAACCTTCGTAATTTTTTTCATCTTCAATCTGATATGCCCAGTCGTCTTTAATAACTTCACATCCAGCTGGAATTGGTTCTTCGAGCATAAAATAATTTAGTTCTTTTTCTTTGGAATACACCTTTATCTTTACGAGGATAACGTCGCCTGAATTTACTTCACCACTAAAATATTTTTTCCTATATGTAATTTTATCTTCTGCATAATGAGTGTATTTTTCCAGTTTATAATATTCTCTTTCTACTCTAAACCAGTTCTCCCCTGCCTTAATATCTGGAGAATTATCAAAATAAGATACGTTCCCTGAAAAATACAATTTACCTTTACCAGACTTTTCGATTTTTATTTCGTTATTTCCTTTTTGTAATTTCGAGTAAGGAATTTTTATTAATGAATCTTTCTTATATACATCATCTTTATTATAAGATTTTTCATAAATAAATTCATTATTCAAATAAACTTTAACATTAAAATCTGGTTGAAGTTCATTTGAAATTTTTAAATAATCAATCATAGAATAAACTATTAGAGCGGTTTCCTGAGTGCTTCTCCATGAAAGCCCTTTCCTTTGCATTAGAAGCCATCTAACAACTTTATCTATTAAATTACTCTCGGGTTTGATATTCACAAATGCTTTAAGTACCATAGCAGTAGTTTGCACTTTATCTTCCTGCCAGCTATAGTGAAAAGTAGAGCCCTCCCAATAAACTAATTCATCACCAATTTTTTTTGCATTCTCGGATAATTTATCAATTTCTACAAGCGCAGCGGCTTTATCACCAATATTGAAATATGAAAGTGCGATTAAACTTCTTGCGTAGTCATTAATATCTTTATACTTAATTTTCAATAATTCACTATCTATAAATTTCGTATCTTTATCGTCGGAAATTGATAAAACATATAGTATATATGCTTTAGTAATCTCATCATTGGTAGAATTGTATAAAGATTTCAAAGCAGAAATTGCTTTACTATAAACACCGCTTTTGATATCATAACCCGCGTTTTTAGCAACGGTCAAACCATAAACAACATAAGCAGACATATAAGGATTACTATTATCATTAGTCCACCATCCCCAACCTCCATCAGAATGTTGCATACTGTAAAGCCTTTTCAACCCCTGATTAACCATATCAGGCAATTCTTTTTTTGTCTTTTCATTTAGAGGGATATTAAACTCCTTAAATGCTTCTGCAACAACAACAGAAGGAAGAAATCTGCTCATTGTTTGCTCAACACATCCATAGGGATATCCCACCAATTCATCTAAAGAAGTTAGTAAAGTAGAAGCAATAGAAGGAGAAGTGTTAAATTTTAAACCGGCTGATCGAATATCAATATAATCGGGAATAGAAAAAGATTTTGTTTCAGTTTTCCATTCATCAGGAATATCTAATGCAACCATAGAAACCATTTCCAGACCTCTTGGTTGTAACGGCACAGAAATTTCAATAGCATCGGATTCCTCATCAGTAAGAGCCTCACAATATAGTTTTGCAAATCCGTATGGATTGTCAACTTTAATTTTCCAGTCAATACTTTCTTCAGAATTTGATTTTATATTAATCAATTTCACAGAATCACCGATAAATTTAACCCCATTGGCTCTGAATTTAATCCTTGTATCTTTATCTTTATCAAGATAGTTATGTATTATAGTAGTAATAACAAGTTCATCATCAACCTGCAAAAATCTTGGTGTTTCCATTCTCACAAGTAAATCTTTTCTTGTAGTTACTTTAGCAATTACCTGCCCGACTTTAGTATCTTCTGTAATAACTCTTGCTGTCATTCGCCATTGAGTAAGATTATCTGGATATTTCACATTTACATAAGCATATCCATCATTATCGGTTTTAACATACGGTAACCATAGAATAGCATCTTTGAAATCAGTTCTTACTTCTGGTTCTACTAAGTTTTCTCCATCTTTATCTTTCCCTTTAACTTCTTTCTTGGGGACATAAGTTTTGTCTTCCCTATCCATAATTTTTCCAGTTTCTTCCACATTTAAATTCTGCTGCTCTATATTAATATATTTATTCAAATCTTTTTCAGTATAAAGTTTAATAGTCTTCGTTTCACCTTTTTTCACATAAATTTTTGCAACTGCATCGCTTTTTTCTTCAACCATATACACACTAATTTCATATTCGCCCTCGGGTAATTTAAATTCAAATTCTCCTGTAATACCTGTTTTATCAGCATAAAATTCATCATTAATGATAATAATCGCTCCAGAAACAGGTTTTTTATCCTTATCATAGAGAGTTCCTTTAATGGTTCCAAGCTCTGACTCCTTAGCAGATTTTAAATCAAAATGTTCATAAATCGTGATTAATCTGGAATAGCCATAAATCGTAGACTTATAATTAAAAGTAGTATTAATAAATGTGTTCAGAGAGGAATAGAAGAACTGTCTAACATCCTTTGTTTTATCTTCTTTAATTGAATATATACTTTCATCAACAATCCCAAGAGCTACTTCCGCATTACTTACCGGATTACCTTTGAAATCAACCACTCTGATTTTTAATTCACCTTCTTCTTTCGGTTTATAAATATTTTTTGATGGTATTAATTCTACTGTAAGGAATTTATCTTCAGGAATCACAGGGACTTTTTTGGTCTCAGTATATAATTGAAAATTTTTAACATAACTCACTGTAATAGCAAAACCTGTATTGAATTTATCATCAATTAAAAATTCGAGTACAGCCGATTTTTTATTTGTTTTCAGATTTTTATAATAAAGAATATTTTCAGACTTCGCAGATGCAATCAAGTTCACATCATCATCAGGGGTCATAATAAAGACTTTACAAATATCACCCTTTTTATATGAATCTTTATCAAAAATAATTTGCAATCCTTTCTGCTCCTGACTATACCACCACCAGGTATCTCCACTATAAACATAAAAGGAAGTAGAAGAGGTAATTTCAGTACCATTTTCATCTATAGCAGTAAGATTAGCTTCATAGTATCCTTCAGATCCAGAAGAAGGAATTTCATAATATTCTATAGATTTACCATCTGATTTTGTCCTCCCTTTAATTGTCTTAACCAATTCTTTTTTAGCATTTCTCTCATCATAATACCAGGTATAATTAGTTTTATATATTTCAAGTTTATAGTCTGTTTCTACTGGTTTCTCACTAAAGCTCATAGCGTTAATATTGAAATCAACAGTTTCACCCGGCTTATAAAAATATTTGGCGGTTTTAATATTTGTATAAAACCCACCACGAGTAACAAAAACAGTAGTTAATCCGCTAATCTCTCTTCTTGATTTGTCAACGACACGAGCTTGGACAATATATTTATAATCTGTATAGTAATCTCTCCACCACCACCAGAATCCATGATATTCTTCTTTAAAATTTTCATTAATGTTATAAGAGAAATCTAACTTACCATCTTTATCAAGCTTTCCTTTTCCGCTGTAAATCATTTTCGCACCAGAAAAATCGCTTTCGTAGTCACTAAAAAATTCATTTTCTTCATACCACCAGGCATAATCAGTAAACTTCCACCAGGGGGTGTAATATCTTAATTTGTAAATATTGTATTCAACTTGCGCATCAGTAACAGGGCTTCCAAAGAAGTAATTTGCGGAAATAGTCGCTTTTAATACATCTTTTCCATAATACTGACTTTTATCTGTTGAAACGGTCACTTTATATTCAGGCTTTTTGTATTGTTCTACTGTAAAAGACTTTGAATATGTTTTTTCTTGTGATATTACAATATAAATTATATAATCTCCTAAGTTAGCATCTTCATTTATTGTATAAGAACCATCAATACTGCCATTATCGTTTGTATAACTTTGTGTTTCGTAAACAGTCTGTCCTTTAGGGTCATTAATTTTAACGGTGACTTTTTCATTTGCATAAGATTTAAAACCAAAAACATCCTTCTGCTTGATTGTTGCTTTAAAGAATACCTGACTGCCGGTCCTGTAGACTGGTTGTTGAGTAGTTATATAAACCGAGTAGGTTTCATTTGGAAACATATAATATGCATAAGGGTCTGAAATTATTAACTGGTCATCTTTTTTTCCAATCAACAAAACATCTGTGCTTGAGTTATTATTATTAGAAAAATCAGGTTTATATTCTCCGTAAAATACACCGTCCTTTGTAGTACTTTTGAATTTACTTTTGCCATTTTGAAAGAACTCCAATTCTGCACCATCAACAGGCTCACCAGTTTTTCTATCAACCACAAAAGCGAGAACATTGTTATTTCCCGCTTCTGTAATGACACCATAAGGAGTTACAATAAATCCTGTGTACGCAACAAATCTTCCGGATTTAACCTGAACGATATATGCACCTGCATCAAATTTTCCAATATCAACAAATTCATTAATATAATAGTAATTGTAATTTTTAATACTGGAAAATTTTTTAGAAAATGTTTTTACCTCATCTGTGTAATAAAGTAGATTTGTGCTGTCTTTTCCTATTGTATTAATATAATATTTCGAAGTTTGATTAGAATAAAACTCTGCAATATTTTTTATTTTCAAAATTCTAAAATCGAATTTCTTTGATTCTTTTTCATTTGCAGGATTATAATCATAGCAATACACCTGCACCCCAGCTTTTTCATCAGGATAATATAAACTTGACATATAAACGCTGAAGGCACTTGCTTCATCGTACTGAGAAAAAACTTCGCTTTGAAAAATTACCCCTAAGGAAAGTATTAAGATTAAGTAGAATAAAAAATATTTTGATTTCATATTTAATAAATTTATTTTTTTCAAGTTATTATTTATAATCTATATTTTATAGTCAAATTTTTTTTATATGTTCCATATACATTTTTTGGTATAAGAATCAATTTAAGATTTAAAATCAAAAATTAGATATTTAATTAGTTATATTATTAGTAATTTTATAAAAAAAATAATTATTATGGCAGAACCAAAAATAGCACAAAAATCCCCCTATGTGCAGGATGTTAAGCCAGGAAAGTATTATTGGTGTGCTTGTGGCTTATCATCAAGTCAGCCTTTTTGTGACGGCTCACATAAGGAAACAGAATTTTACCCTCTTGAAATAGAAATAACCGAAGAAAAAAAAGTTGCCTGGTGCGGATGTAAACATTCGGCTAATGGTTGCTTCTGCGATGGAACGCACAGACAATTATAAATTTAAAAAGTTACAGTCGATTCGAAAAAAAAATTTTAAATAAACAACTATGAAGGAACTCCTTGTCAACGGTATAAAAGTATATGACTACCAGGGCGATAAAGAAATCCTGATTTTTATACATGCGTTCCCTTTATCAAGTGAGATGTGGATACCTCAGATTAATTACTTTAAAGACAAATTTCGTGTTATCACCTATGATGTGCGTGGTCTTGGAGGAAGCAAACAGGAAAACAATCAATTTACCCTTGAAGAGTATGTAAACGATCTATTAGAAATTTGCAATAAATTAAAGCTGGAAAATATTATTACCTGCGGACTATCGATGGGCGGTTATATAATTCTTCGCGCTCTTGAGAGACAACCTGAGTTATTCTCAAAAGTAATTCTTGCCGATACCAGAGCTGAACGCGATACAGATGAAGGATTAATAATGCGTTCAAATGCTATTATTGATATTAAGAATGGTAAAATAGATAATGTTTTAAATGATTATTTAAAAAAATTATTATCTGAAAAAAATCTTAATAATCCTGAAATTAATAATTATGTTTTTAATTTAATGAAAAGAAATTCTCCTGAGGGAATAATTGGCGCAATGCTCGCAATTGCAACCAGAACAACGACTTTACATTCTTTAAAGAAAATAAAAATTCCAGCTTTAATTTTGGTTGGTGAATATGACTCTTTAACCCCCATACAATTCGCGGAAGATATGAATAATCAATTACCTGATTCATCACTGGATATTATACCAGATGCAGGTCATCTTAGTAATATAGAAAACCCACAATATTTTAACGAATCTATAAGTAAGTTCTTAAAAAAGCAAAGGTAATAGTTTAGAAACAAATCACCCATTTTAACAGCATTATAAGTCTGCAACAAATTCCCTATCCTGTGTGATTATTCTAATTTTAATATGTTTTGTTTCGTCTGATTGAACAGTTCCCCATAATAAAGCTAACTGTTCTAATTGAACGTCAGGTTTATATTTCGCAGAAAGTCCAATGACCACTTCTCTAACAGACAACATCTTCGCAGCACTTATAATAGAAAAGAATGCATTATTGGTTGGAATAATAACAGTAATCACAGGTTTACCTATTTTCTCTGATACGTCAACAACATTACTAAACAATTCTCTTTCATCTTCCAGTAATTCTTTTTCTACCAGAGTAGAATACTTATCAGTAAAGACTCTACCAATCATAACAATCACATCAGTTTTCTCGGTATCAGTTTCATTAAGAACTTTTTGAAGATGATACAAATTATTGGGGTCTTTAACTGCCACCAGAATTCTGTCTTCTAACTCACTACCAATTGCCTTCGGGCTAATTTCGAATTCGTCTTCAAGATTAAAATGTTCTAAAACTCTCTTACTTTTTTCCATATAAAACTCTTCTTCAGAGAGTTTTTCTTCGGACATAATCTTCTTTTTATTAATAAATTCCGAAATCATAAAAATGATAAAGAAGATAACTGTAAAAGAAAATCCGGATATAGTAGCAATTGGTTTTGTGAAAAGATTTGTCATTGCAACGAAAAATAAAATCAAAAACACTGTAATAATACCAACTGGTATGTGAATTTTTCCAATATCAATATTAACGGGATAGCGCCACTCTCTTGGTCTTTTATCTTTATATCTTAAAACAATCATAGAAAATGCTTTAAGAGTCATACTCCATATAACCCCAAATGCGTAAGCTTCTCCAAGGAGTAATATCTCTCCTCGCGACAGTAAAACAGTAGCAATCTGCATACCCGCAATGAGTGATAACATTCTATGTGTTGTACCAAACTTTTTATTTGGTTTTCTTAGCCAGTCAGTTAATATTTTATCCTCAGCTACTCTGTTGAGAACACTATTTGCACCAACAATAGAAGTATTAACAGCAGCGGAAAGAATGAGTACACCAACTAAAACAACGAAGGAATGAATAATCAATTTAATCCATTCCGGCGCAGCCAGAAACATAGCCACCCCTCCAATAAGGTTGTCAATATATTGCGGTCTGACAGAATCAGGAATAAGCAAAACAGCAAGGAAAGACATACCAGGAGTAAAAGTAACAGTAATAAGAAAAATAGTTAAAGCTGCTTTTTTGAAATTCTTTAATTTAGGATATTCAACTTCCCGATAAACTTGTCCAAGAGTTTCCAAACCACTCATTGCTAATAATGAATGCCCAAAAGCAATTAAAATACTAAAGAATGTAATAGATTTAACCCAATCCCAATTTTTAAGAAAACCATACGCTTCTTCTGAAAGTTTAACTTCAAAGGGTGGCAGATTCTTGAAAAAAGGTTCATCCTTAAATAATAATGTAATGATGCCCCACAACAAAACTAAAACCCCCATAATAACTGTAATAATCAAAATCTTAAGTGCTTTGGAAGAAGACTCTTCAATACCCTTTACATTTTCCCACCAGAAGAAAAGGATAATAATAATAGCAACAAACATAGAAAAAACATTTCTGTTGAGATAAATATTAACCCCAAAATGATGAAAAGTTTCATTTAAAAAACCGATAAAATATTGACCCGCGGAAACACTACTTATTGGACCAGTAAGCACATAATCAAAGACAAGAGCACTAACGGAAATTTTAGCAAAAGTATCACCAAGAGCAAACTTAACCACTCTGTATACGCCCCCTCTTGTGTATAGAGGAGAAGATTCAACATATAAACCGGAGACAGCAAAGGAAAAAAGCATCACAAGTAAAATAAAATAAGGCGCTACTTCTCCAACGAACTGTTCAGCAATTCCACCGATGTAATACATTGTAGAACCCAGATCACCAACGACGATAGCAGTAGCACGTAAATAAGAAATAAAGACAAACATTACAGAGGAAAGTACTATTGCTTTCGCAGTCCCCGAAACAAGCTTTTGTTTATTATCTATTAAAGACTCAGATTCTTCCTTCTGCATAAGTTAATATTAAATTCAACAAACAGCCTTAGAATCATAAATATAATTCACGATTATCAATAATATCAGCCTTCTCCTCGAGGTTATTCAAATATTCCTGAAATGCTGATTGTTGCTTGGAGCTCATCAAATTCTTATATATCTCACTTCTTTTAGCAGCATAGTCTTCCTTATTAAAAGGAGTAATTGATTTTAATTTAACTATATATACCCCATCATTCCCTCTAATTGGTTCAGATAGTTCACCAGGTTTCATTTCAAATATTTTATTATATAGTGCATAATCCAATCCAATCTTTGAATCAGGTTTGGAGAAACTTACACTATCGGCAGAAGCAAAAGTATACATAGGATATAAATTCTGCATAGAACTTAAATCTCCAGCAGAAATATTAGGTCTTATTTGATTAGCCGTGCTGATTAAATACTGAAATTTCTTTTCCCTGACCACCATTGGTTTTATCTGAGTAACTTTAATTGAATCAAAGTTTTTGTACCCTTCAGGAATATATTTAACAATTTGATAAATACCATATCCATTTTGAGTTTTAACTGGCTCAAGGAAATCACCTACTTTCTTTTTAAAAGCAAAGTTCATCAATGCTTTTATTTTACTTATGTTAGGTATGTTATCATCTTTTGTAAATTCAGGAGTGAGCATAGGGGTAAGTTTATATAAAGCAGCAACAGAATCAAATGGAATACCTCTATCAAGATCTTTCCAGAATTCATAAGCCTTATTCTTTAGTGCAGTTCTTGTAATTTCACTCATTGAAACAGTTTTTCTGATCTCAGCAATTTTATATTCTTTCTTTGATTTAGCAATAACTTTTATAATATGAAAACCATAATTAGTTTTTACAGGACCGACAACAGCCCCAGGTTTAGAATTAAAACAGGCTTCCTCAAACTCTTTTACCATTCTACCTCTATTAAACCATCCAAGTTCACCACCAGAATTTTTTGAACCCTCATCTTCGGAATAATTTTTTGCTAAATCTTCAAATTTTTCGCCTTCTTTTGCTTTTTTTAAGACTTCTTCAGCACGCTTTTTTGCATCGTTAGTATCAGTACCAAATCTAATTAATATATGCTGAGCAAAAACAAATTCTTCATCACCTTCTTTAATACCAATGACTTTTACTGCTTTATATGCATCAAAATCAATTAATAATTCAGATACATCACCAACTTTTGCATTTAAAAAGAACCAGGCACCAGTTCGAGATAAATCGCCAAGTTTTTTATAATTACTATCAAAAGGAACTTCTGAATATTCATTTACAAATTTATATAAGTTAGAATCTTCCAAAGATCTCAATTCAGGAATAAAGGTGGTCTCGAATTGTTTTTTCATAAAGGCAGAATCTTCAGGAGATGCATTTTCAGGAAAGAGCACATACTTCAATTGCACCATTTCTCTTTGTTTATAATCAGATTTATGCTCTTCATAATAATTTCGCATATCATCTTCAGTAACTGTATATAGATTAGAATCAGTAACTGAGTTCAACCCTAACTGCATATATTCAAAACTTGCTTTTATATTATCATCCAAATATTTTTTTAAGACTTCACCTTCGGTTACAACAGTAGAACCTAAAATTACATCCTGGAGCTTTTCATATTTTAATTGTAGGAATAATTGTTTTTCAATATCAGCCCATGCTTTTACAATTTCTGGATTGCTGCTCTGTAAAGTTTGATACATAAGGTCAGTTCTAAAAACATTAGTAGAGTCAGTAAAAAAGTTCTTTAGCCATTGGGGAAGTGTTTCAGGTCTATTATAAACCCAGTCTTTTACTTCTTCCTCAGAAACTTTAATACCGAGTCTATTAATTTCCTGTTCAACCAGAATTCTCTGCACCATTCCCTGCCAAACCTGTTCTCTTAATTGCTGAAGGGTTTTTTCATCAATCTCTTTTTTATTATTTCTTTCCAGATATCCCTTAATCTGGTTATTAAGTTCTTCCATATATTCTTTATACTCAACCTTTTGTCCATTGATAACAGCAAACTCAGTGGGGTTTCTTCTTAATCCAAGATAATTCATACCCCAGTCAAAAACAATCGTCCCAAGAAATGCAATAACAACAATAATAAGAATAAGAGGCATTTTATCTCTCATTCTGTTCATAATACCTTTTGGTTGGGTTTTCTTTTCCTGTTCTTTTTCTGATGTAATTTTTGCCATAAATTTAAATAAATTCTTTATAAAACAAACTTTAAAATTAATTTAATTCTTATATAAAATCAATGAATATATTTGTAGTTTTATGTTTTAAATCTTTGATTTTTAAGGTAGAACCATTTTTTAATATAAATTTCACAGAATAAAACTCGCTCTTTTTTAATTCACAACTTAGGGGTGATTTAGCAAAATTCAAAATAACTATATTTATTAAAACAAATAGAAACATATATATATTTCGAGAAAAGAGAAAAAAATTATAATAATTTTCTTTACATTATTAATATATTCATACTTTGGAAACAAGATTTATGGTAAACTGAAAAGATAGTCTCAAGCTTCAATTTTTGTATGATTAGATGTAATAAATTTCATTCAATTTCAGCCTATTGAAAACTTAATGAGATAGAATTCGAAAAAACTCTTAAATTTATTTTAAAATCTGCTAAAACAATTTGTGTAAATTTTAAAAGAAACTTTATTTTATCATATTAAGTTAAAAAGTATATTAAATTTATTTTTATAAAATAAATAAGTATATTGAATTTGATTTATTAATTTAATTTTACAAAATGAGAAAAATTATTATTCCAATCGTTTTATTTGTTTTTAGTTTTATCTTCCTTGGTTGTCCATATACTTCTTCTGTACCACTTGATGAGAAACCTGAGATTGCTGTTGACTCAAAATATTTAGGTAAATGGGGTTCAAGCAATTCAAATTATTATGTTGTAACAAAGAAAAACAACTATGTTTACAGTATAATAAATATGGAACTCGACTCAAATGGCATTGAAGAGGTTTCATCGAAATATGAGGGTTTTCTTTCTAAAATCGGAAATACCACATATCTCAATTTAAAAGACCTGGAAACTGCCAAGGGAGACAAAGAATATTTAATTTATAAAATTGAATTTGATAATGAAAGTATATTCTTAACAGGCGTAACCCCATATATAAAAGAAGAATTTACTGAATCAAAGAAAATGAAAAAATACTTTGAGAAAAATCAGAATAACAGTTATTTCTTTATGGATGCTGTTGAATATAAGAAGATTAGATAAATTTTATTATAATTTCGAAATACTATTCTATATTTTTCCTTTATATTTTTTAAACCACTCATAGGTAATTTTAAGTCCTTCTTTAATATCTGTGAGTGGTTTCCATTTTAATTCCCTTTGCGATAATCTGTTATCAAGGCAACTACGTTTCTGTTCGCCGGGAATAGGTGGATTATGAATTGCTTCAATATCTTTACCTGATATTCTTTTTAATAAATTAAATAAAGTATTTACATCTGTTTCTATCCCAGTAGAAATATTAAAAATACCAGAGCCCTTATAATTAATAGCATTAATATTTGCTTTAACTACATCCCCAACAAAGACATAATCTCTTGTATTTTTACCATCACCATTAATTAAGGGAGGTAATCCTTTAATTATTCTCCTACAAAAAATTGAAATTACCCCTGCTTCACCTTTTATACTTTGCCGTTGCCCATAAACATTGCTATACCGCAATACGACATAATCTAAATTGTAATAATATTTGTAAAACAGCAGATACTTTTCAACCGCTAATTTAGAAACGCCATAAGGAGAAATAGGACAGGTAATATGAGTTTCATCAGCAGGGAAATATTTTTGTTCTCCGTAAACCGCCCCACCAGAAGAAGCAAAGATAATTTTTTCTACATTATACTTAATCGCACATTGAAACAATTTTATAGAACCTTCTATATTAATTCTCGAATCTAATACCGGGTCAGAAATTGACCTTCTTAAATCTATTTGTGCTGCGTGGTGGTTTATAATCTTTATTTTATGCTTCTTAAATACTTTATCAAGAGAATCTTTATAGATATCTAATTTATAAAAAATTGCTTTCTTATTTACATTTGATAAGATACCTGAAGATAAATTATCAAGAACAACTACCTGATGCCCTCTTCTTATGTATTCATCTACAATGTGCGACCCAATAAAACCAGCACCACCGGTAACTAAAATCATAATATAATTTTAATTTTTATAATACTTTGTATCCAATATCTCTTCTGTAATAACAATTTTCAAAATTAATAATTTTTACATTATTATATACTTTTGAGATAGCATCTTTTAAAGAAATATCACTTATTGCTGTAATACCAAGCACTCTTCCACCGGAAGAGATTACATTATTATTTTCATCAGTTTTAGTACCGGAATGAAAAACAAGACAATCATTTGATATTTTATCAAGTCCTGAAATTATCTTACCGGTTTGATATTTATCAGGATATCCTCCAGAAGCAATAATTACACATACAGAAAATTTATTATGCACTTCAAGATTATAATTTTTAATTGTCCCTTTCGCAGAAGCCAGAAGCAGTTCAAGAAAATCTGATTTAACTAATGGAATAACTGCTTGAGATTCCGGGTCACCAAATCTACAATTAAATTCAACCACAAAAGGCTCTTTTTCTCCATTAATTTCGGAAATCATCAACCCACAATATAAACAACCCTTATACTCACGATTGTGTTCCTTCATTGCTTTAAGTAGAGGCTCAATAATTTTTGTTTTAATTTTATTTTCAAGTTTTTTATCATAAAATTTTGCCGGCACTGGTGAATACGCACCCATCCCGCCAGTATTTTTTCCAGTATCCCCTTCCCCAATTCTCTTATGGTCCTGTGAAGGTGGAAGGATAACATAATCAGAGCCATCTGTAATAGCAAAAACAGAAAGTTCATATCCCGTAAGAAACTGCTCAATAATAAAACTATTCCCAGCATTTCCAAATATTTTTTTTACTGTCATATCTTCAAGAGTCCTTTGTGCGTCTGTGAAATTTTCTACGATTATAACTCCTTTACCGGCAGCAAGCCCATCTGCTTTTATAACGAGTGGATATTCAGAAATTTTTAAATAGTCTAACGCATCATCATATTCATCAGCAGAGAAATTTCTAAATTCCGCAGTAGGTATGTTAGCATTTTTCATTAAATTTTTAGCAAAAATCTTACTACTTTCTATTTCAGCAGCAGATTTTGTAGGTCCAAATACAAGTACCCCTATTTTATTTAATTCATCTGTTAAACCAAGGGAGAGTGGTAATTCAGGACCTATAACCACGAAATCTATATTATTTTCTTTAGAGAACTTGCATATTTCGGAAATATCATCCGGTTTAATACTAATAGGTGTAGCAATAGAGTTTAAGCCAGCAGAACCGATAGTACAGAATAACTCAGCATTATTTTTTTTAAATGATATGGAGTTTTTAATTCCCCATGCTAATGCATTCTCTCTACCACCATTACCAACAATAAGAATTTTCATTATAAAATTTATTATTTAATCAATATCTTGTAGATAATTAAATTCTGTTGCAAGTGATTCTACATATTGCATATTTTCAAATTTTCGTACAAATGATTCATCAGGTCGAGGTAAAGATTTTTTTTCATATTCTTCGTAATAATCATAAATTGCTTCTGCAACAGAAGCAGGATTATAATCAGTAACAATTTTACAAGCGTTGTAGTTAAGAAGTAAATTTTTAGTTACTCCTTCTGGTACACAGGCAAGAATATTTTTTCTGCTACCTATATAATCCCCAATTGTACCTGGAAAAATAATACTATTGTTTTTAGCATCTTTTATATGCAGAAATAACACATCAGAAGCAAGTAGATATTTAATACATTCAAGATGGTTTACATAACCGGGCATATATAATGAGTCGAGTATATTATACTCTTTTGCTGTCCTGATTAATTTTTTGGGTACGACACCAAGATACAAAAATTCTATTTTATCCTTATAAAGAGGAGCAGCGTTAAAAAGAGTTCGTATAGACTTAAACAATAATTTTAATCCCCTTGAATGCAAACTACCTGTATAAGTAATTCTCATTTTAGTTGTGAAGGGCAGATTTTTCTTTTTCGCTAATTCAAAATCGTTTTCATCATAGGTGTGTGGGTATAGTTTTATGTCATTATAAGTAATATCAGAATTTCTTGATATAATCATCTCTTTTATTCGCCTATTGGTTGTAATAATCTTATTAGCATCTCTAATAACAAGACTTTCGAGTTTAATATTTTTTCTCTTATGATATAAAGTTGGATAGTATCTCAATATATAATTCCCTACCCATGCATCCATAAAATCAACAACAAGTGGAACTTTAAACCTTCTTTTCAATTCCTGCCCAATCAAGAAATCGGTAAAAGGTGGACCAGAAGCAAAAACTAAATCAAATCCATTGTTTTGTTTCCATAATTGAACAGCTTTTTTAATTGCTTTGGGATACCATAATATTTTTGAATCAGGAATGAAAAGCCAGCTTGATAAATATTTTTTTATTGAATTAAAACTGTCTTTTGGAACTTTTGTTATAATTTTTCCTGTATCAAATATCTCTTCTCCAGTTCTTTCTATCCTAATACCGGAATTCAAAGCCTCTTCTAATAAATAATCATCAACAAGAAATAATTTTTTCGGAGTATCAGTTAAAACAGTTACATCCCAGCCAAAATTTTTTAAATACTTCGCAAATTTTAATGGCCTTTTAACTCCACCAAAGCCCATTGGTGGAAAATAGTAAGCAATAAATAAAACTTTTTTCATAATGATTTTATGTATTACTAAAATAAATAAATTACCCCCTATTTTCAATTTAACTTAATCTGCATAAATAGTCTTATTATCTACTTATATCATCATAAAAGGTCGCACAGAAAGGTCAAAATTATATATAATGAATGCTTCAAATATATAATATTACTGGAGAATTTATACAGTTTAAGATTTTAGAAGCATTTTATAGTAAGCGAATTATTTATCCTTGATTTTCAACTTTTATTAAAAAAGCTAATTAGAAAATAATGAAAATTTCAGAAATGTTGCGGAAATTTTTGATTAATTATTTTTTATTAAATTTATATAAGATTAGTAATTAAAAAAAATCTTTATGAAAAGAAAAATTTCTATACTAACAATAATTATCATTGTTTTAATGTCATACAATTTACATTCTCAAGAAGTAATAAAATTGAGAGCAAAATATTTTTGCTTTAAAACCTATAGTTATTACTATGGTTGGTCTGACTGGTCTGAATGGGAACCAGCAAATATATTAATTGTTTTAGATTTTTCAGATGAGAGAATAACTATTTTTGCAAACGAAACTAATTATTTAGATATATATGATTATGATACGGATTATCAATTTGACAAAACTGTTTATTATCTTTGGTGTATTGATAATTATGCTCGTAGATGCAGAGTTAGATTTGTTTTCTACAAAAATGACTTAGAATATAATCAAATATATATAGATTATTCAAATTGCATAATTGTGTATTCAATAAAACCTCTTATTAAATATTGATAAATATGAAAAAGGGGAAAATTTTTACAAATACTCACTGGAGCCAGATATCCGTTTTATATTTATTCCGCACAGAAGCATTGTATTTTCTACAATTGAAATTATAATTTATCTTAACATAACACCTTATGGAAGTTGGAGCATAAAAACAAGGTTACTGGAATATTTTTAAAAATCTCTACGATAGAGATTAGGATTCAACAAAAAATGGAGCTTGATATCAAATAAAAGAAAAAATTTATACTCTTTATTGAATATGAGTTGGTCAATAGTGATAATATATGCAAATTTGCAAAAATAAAAAGAACTTCTTATTAAAAGAATAAATCCTAATATTAATCATACCTAAATTCTGCAATGAGGTATAAATTTTAAACATTGAAATTTTTTTAAAATAAAATTATTTTCAATTTAGAAGAAGTAAATAAAGTTCGCAAGATTTATTTTAAAAAATGAATTTGAGGGTAACAAATAGAGCTACTTTGAATCATTTAATAAATCCAAAGAATAAATAATATGGAAAATAATTTACCACCAAGATTAAAAAAAAGAGTTCTGATTCCAATATTACTTATTTTTTCAATAATAATAATATTTATAGGGTACCAATTTTATAAATATGAAGAGGAAAGGGTAAAAAAGGAATTTCTCAAGGATTTAAAACTAATTGCTGAATTCAAAATAAATCAAATTAGAGAATGGCGGAAAGAAAAAATAGGAACAGCAGAGGTAATCACAAAAAGTCCGCTTTTCAGAGTAAGTTTAAGAAAATTTGTTGAAGAAAAAAGTTTAGATGATAGGAGATATGTTTTAGAAAGAATTAATATATTAAAAAAATATGGCGATTATGAGTCAGTATTTATCTCAGACGATAAAGGGAAAGTATTACTATCATCGGATACAAATATAAAGAAATTAGATTCAGCATTTTTAAATGATTTAAATCTTGCAAAAAGTCAAAAAACTACAATTTTAACTGATTTTAAGATCTGCAAAGGGCATGACAAAATTCACATCTTAACGATTTCCCCTGTTTTTGCAGATAATAAAAGAACAGTTGCATTTGTTATTCTACTATCACACCCTGAACAATTTTTGTATCCTTTAATTCAATCCTGGCCAATAGATAGTGAAACAGGTGAAACACTCTTATTTGAAAAAACAGATAATGAAATTGTATTCCTGAATGAACTCAGACACAAACAAGAAACTGCCCTCAAGTTTAAAATTCCACTTACTCAAGAAAATGTTATATTTGTACAGGGTGCTCATGGTAAGCGTGGAATCGTAGAAGGAGTAGATTACAGAGGAAAGGAGGTAATCGCTTATATTTCAGAAATAGAAGGTACCCCCTGGATTATGGTGTCAAAAATAGATTTAGAGGAAATATTAAAGGACATTAAGAGGAGAACCCTTTATATTACACTTACTGTTGCAATGATAATTCTTTTCACCAGTGCAGTTATTGCTCTTTTATACAAATTGCGGCAGAAAGATATAAGCATAAAAATATTAGAGAATGAAAAAGAATTATTAAAAACCCAGCAGGAATACAGGACCATATTATATAGTATTGGCGATGCAGTCATAACAACTGATAAAGAAGGTAATATAATCTTGATGAATAAAATTGCTGAAAAGCTTACAGGATGGAAAGAAGAAGAAGCGAAAGGTAAAAAACTTGAAGATGTTTTTCATATAATAAATGAAGAAACGCGACAACGAGCAGAAAATCCTGTTAACAGAGTAATAAAAGAAGGCACAATTATTGGTCTGGCAAATCATACTATACTAATATCCAGAGACGGAAGTGAATATCCAATAGCTGATGCAGGTGCACCAGTGAAAGATAATAATAACGAAATTATAGGCGTTGTACTTGTGTTCAGAGACCAGACAAAGGAAAGGGAACAGGAAGCAATATTAAAGGAAAGCGAAGAAAAATTCAGAAATGTGTTTGAAGTATCAAACGTAGCAAAATCTATTACACTTGTTTCCGGAGAAGTGTATCCCAATAAAGCATTCTGCGAATTACTTGGATATACAGAAGACGAGCTAAAAAATAAGAAATGGACAGAACTAACACATCCAGATGACCTTGAATATAATATGGAATTTGTAAATAAACTTATAAAAGGAGAGATTGATTCTTTCAGATTAATAAAACGGTATATACATAAAAATGGTTCTTCTGTATGGGTAGATATCCATGTGTCGCTTGTTAGAGATAAAAATAATAATCCACTATATTTTCTTACAAACATAGTTGATATAACTGATAACAAACGCAAAGAAGATGCTTTAAAACTCAACGATATCAGGCAAAAAGCACTCCTGAAACTCCACAATATGCGGGATAAAAAAGAAGAGGAAATTTTTAATTATTGCATTGAAGCATCTACAAAATCTCTTCAAAGTCAATATTCATTTTTCGGCTTAATTAATGAAGACGAAACTGTTATGACAATTCATTCGTGGTCAAAAGATGTAATGAAAGAATGTGAAATAATTGAACAACCTATTGAATATATAATTTCAAAATCTGGTTTGTGGGCAGACTGTATCAGATTAAGAAAGCCTATTATTATTAATGATTACAAATCGCATAAAGATAAGAAAGGTACTCCAGAGGGACATGTAGAGATAAAAAGATTTATTTCCATACCTATTTTTGAAGGCAATAAAATAGTTGCAGTAGCAGCGGTAGCAAATAAAGAAGAAGAATATAATGAATCTGATGTTAACGCATTTTTAACATTTATGAACAGAATGTGGGAAATTATTTCCTACAATAGAACTCAAAAAGAATACATAGATTTATTACTGAAAAATCAGGCGATACTTGATTCAATTGCGGATATAGTAATGGAGGTGGATTTAAATAAAGTATACACATATTCTAATCAGGCAGGATATGAATTTTTTGGAGAAGATGTTATTGGTAAAGAGGCTTCATACTATTTTGTAGGAGAACAGGATACCTATCAAAGAGTAAACAAATTATTTGAGGGTAGTGATGAAACAGTATATGTGGAAAGCTGGCAGCGAAGAAAGGATGGTGAGAAGCGTTTGCTTTCCTGGAAATGTAAATCAATTAAAGACAACGAAGGAAAAGTAATAGGGATAATTTCAACAGCCCGTGATATAACTGATGAAAGAGCCATTCAGGAAAAATTAAAATCAAGCGAAGAAAGATATAGAGACTTATTCAATAGAATGGAACAGGGAGTTGTATATCAGGATTCAGAAGGCAAAATCATTATTGCAAATAAAGCAGCTGAAAAAATATTGGGGTTAACTCTCGACCAGTTATTAGGACGAACATCTTACGACCCAAGATGGAAAGCAATAAAAGAAGATGGTTCAGATTATCCGGGAGATGAGCATCCTGCTATGATTTCGCTCAAAACAGGAAAATTTTCCACAGGGATTATGGGAGTCTTCAACCCAGTGGACAATCAACACCATTGGATATTGATAAATTCAATACCAGAATTCAAGAAAAATGAAGAAAAGCCATATCAGGTATTCACCACATTCACCGATATAACAAAACTAAAACAAATTGAAAAAGAATTACAACAGGCTTTACATAATTGGGATATTAGCTTCAATGCAATAAAAGATGGAATGATACTGCTTGATAGAAATCAACAGATATTAAAATGTAATAAATCATTTCTGGAATTAATGAAAAAGAGTGAAGAGGAGGTAATCGGACATTTTTGCCATAATGTAGTGCATTCAACCGATTATTCAATCGATAGGTGCCCCTTTGAGAAAATGTTGAATAGTAAGACAAGGGGATCAATGGAAATGAACATAAATGGCTTGATATGTAATGTACTTGTTGACCCTATACTTGATGATAACAAAGAGATAATTGGAGCAGTGCATATAATTACAGATATAACAAAAATAAAGCAAACTGAAAAAGAATTAATAAGCGCAAAGGAACGAGCAGAGGAAATGAGTAAATTAAAAACAAATTTCCTTGCAAATATGAGTCATGAGTTAAGGACTCCTATGGTAGCCATTCTTGGATTTTCAGAAATTCTTTCTAAAAAAATACAGGATGAAACTTTGAAAAAAAGTGCTGATATGGTATTTAAAGGAGCAACAAGACTAATGTCTACACTAAATAACATACTTGACATTTCTTTGATAGAGTCAGGACAGATGTCAGTGAATATAACCGATGTCAATATAGTGAAAGAAGCCAATGATCTGGTACAATTTTATAAAGAAGCAGCTGAAAGAAAAAATTTATATTTAAAATTCGAATCAAAATTTGAATCATTTTACTTGAAGCTTGATAGAAAGTTCATACAGGAAATTCTGGATAATCTACTTAATAACGCTATAAAATATACGAATGAAGGAGGAATTACAGTAAAAATAACAGATATTGTAAGCGACGGAGAATCTTTTGTAGATATAGATGTTGAAGATACAGGTATAGGTATTGAAGAAGAAAAACTCGAAATAATATGGGAAGAATTCCGGCAGGCAAGCGAAGGATGGGGTCGTTCGTATGAAGGGACAGGATTGGGTTTATCCATTACAAAAAAATTAGTAAATAATTTAGGAGGTGAAATCTTTGTTAAAGAGAGCGCTGTAGATAAAGGAAGCACTTTTACAGTAAGATTTCCGCTAAATGAGAAATTTCTTTCAAAAGAGAATGAAATAGAAAAATCAAAAGCACAACAAGAATTCATTGAAACCATTGACGAGTTCGTTCCTGATGGTGCGAAGCCAGTAGTACTTTATGTGGAAGATGAAGAAGATTCTATTTTAATTGTTAAACATATGCTTAATAATATATGTGAACTGGATATTGCATTAACAGGAGAAGAGGCACTTGAAAAAGTTAAACAAAAAAAATATCCTGCTATTTTAATGGATATAAATCTAAGAAAAGGACTCGACGGCATTCAAGTAACAGAAATGATTAGGAAAATCCCAGAATATGAAAAAATACCAATAGTAGCAATCACAGCATTTGCAATGGTACATGAAAAAGAGGAGTTTTTAAGAAGAGGTTGCACACATTATTTATCAAAACCATTTAAAAAAGACGAGTTAATCACCATAATAAGAGAAATATTGTTTTAGTTTCATATATAAATAATTTTTCTACCACCAAAAAATTTCATCCTCGCAGCGGATGCCCAAATCCTTTGCATAAAAATATCCCATTTTAGTAGGGGCGTATTGAATACACCCAACACAATATATTCCGTTTTATTTTTTTTATTTTGATGAATAAAAAAAATTTTTTAATTATTGATATTATAAAAATAACCTGTTTTAGTAGGGGCGTATCGAATACGCCCACAAGCGTATATTCCGTTTCATTTTTTTTATTTTGATGAATAAAAAAAATTTTTGAATTATTGATATTATAAAAAAATAACACATTTTCAGTAGGGGCGTATTGAATACGCCCACAAGCGTATATTCCGTTTTATTTTTTTTATTTTGATAAATAAAAAAATTTTTTTAATTATTGATAATATAAAAATAACCCATTTTTAGTAGGGGCGTATTGAATACGCCCTCCACAATATATTCCGTTTCATTTTTTTAATTTTGATGAATAAAAAAAATTTTTTAATTATTGATATTATAAAAATAACCCGTTTTAGTAGGGGCGTATTGAATACGCCCAACACAATATATTCCGTTTCATTTTTTTAATTTTGATGAATAAAAAAATTTTTTTAATTATTGATATTAAATAAAAATATCCCGTTTCAGTAGGGGCGTATTGAATACGCCCAATACAATATATTCCGTTTTATTTTTTTTATTTTGATGAATAAAAAAAATTTTTTAATTATTGATATTATAAAAATAACCCGTTTTAGTAGGGGCGTATTGAATACGCCCACAAACGTATATTCCGTTTCATTTTTTTTTGATTTTTCGAACGAAAAAATTTTTAATTATTGATATTATAAAAATAGCCCGTTTTAGTAGGGGCGTATTGAATACGCCCACAAGCGTATATCCCGTTTTATTTTTTTAATTTTGATGAATAAAAAAATTTTTTAATTATTGATATTATAAAAATAACCCGTTTTAGTAGGGGCGTATTGAATACGCCCAACACAATATATTCCGTTTCATTTTTTTAATTTTGATGAATAAAAAAATTTTTTTAATTATTGATATTAAATAAAAATATCCCGTTTTAGTAGGGGCGTATTGAATACGCCCTCCACAATATATTCCGTTTCATTTTTTTAATTTTGATGAATGAAAATTTTGTTGAATTATTTGATATTTGTAATCAAGAAATCTATTCTTTCTTTTGGGGCGTATGCTATACGCCCCTACTAAATATGCTTTCTCAATATTTAAAACAGAATTATCAAATCACCTACTAAATACCCCCAGTAGGGGCGTATTGAATACGCCCACAAGCGTATATTCCGTTTCATTTTTTTTTGATTTAATAAATAAAAATTTTTGCTTAATAATTTGATATTTGTAATCAAGAAATTTATTCTTTCTTTGGGGCGTATGCAATACGCCCTCCACAATATATTCCGTTTCATTTTTTTTGATTTAATAAATAAAAATTTTTGCTTAATAATTTGATATTTATAATCACGAAATTTATTCTTTTTTTGGGGCGTATGCAATACGCCCCTACTGTGGTTCTTGAGAAATAATTACTGAACAGAACAGGTTATAACTTTTAACATCAATTCACATTCATTGTGGCTTTGGGTATAATTACGCGACAGAATATTGAATCTTTTGCATGAAAAAAATCATACACATAAATGTATTAAATAACCAGCAGCCTTAATTCTTGCAGCGGATTCTCACATCATTTGCATAAAAAATATCCCGTTTTAGTAGGGGCGTATTGAATACGCCCTCCACAATATATTCCGTTTTATTTTTTTTATTTTGATGAATGAAAATTTTTATTGAATAATTTGATATTTATAATCACGAAATTTATTCTTTTTTTTGGGGGCGTATGCTATACGCCCCTACTAAATATGCTTTCTTAATATTTAAAACAGAATTATCAAATCACCTACTAAATACCCCCAGTAGGGGCGTATTGAATACGCCCAACACAATATATTCCGTTTTATTTTTTTAATTTTGATGAATAAAAAAAAATTTTTGAATTATTGATATTATAAAAAAATAGCCCGTTTTTTGTGGAAATAATTAATAATAATAAATGTTGGATTAATTATTTTGTTAGCTGATAATTTTATTAAAAATGGATGCTAACTTTTTTGTTAGAATCTCTCGGTTATATCTGGAAATGAACTCTTTATTGGCGGTTGGTAGTTTCCCCTGTTTATATTGATTAAATAATAAAATTATTTTCTTTGCGATTTCATTCACATCGTCAGGATCTGTAAAAATTTCTGCGCCGTATCCACTTAATGCATCTTTAGCGGTACCAGCGGGTATACAGGCAAGAATTGGCTTGCCGGTACCAATATACTCGAATAATTTTCCAGTAGAAATCATAAAACTTTTTTTCGACCTACCAATCATCATCCATAAAACATCAGCTGCAATAAGATGCGCCATACTTTCAATATGACTTATATAACCAGTCGTAACAATATTTTCTTCCAAATCAAGATTTTTAATCAACGGGATAAATTTATCGGGAAAAATTCCAACAAAATATGCTTCCACCTGACTCTTCATCTCAGGTTCTCTATCAAAAGCAACTCTTAAAGATTTTAAAAAATATTCAGGAGTCATAAGATTAAAAAAACTGCCGGAATAACAAAATCTCATACGCTTTTTTTCTGCTAATATCTTATCGGAAATTTCTTTTGCTTTTGATAAATCTTCCGGATCGTATCCTTGAGGTATTACTTCTGAATTTTTAAAATCTATTTCAGGGTATCTGTCAAAAATTAGGTTCTGAATTTTATAATTAATTGTAATGAACGCATTTGAATGGTTTAGAATCTTCCTCTCAAGTTTAATATGAAATTTTCTATGAAATGGCGTTAAATAAAAATTATATGGGCACTGAATCCAATCATCACGATAATCAAGAACAAGAGGAATGTTATACTTTTTGGATATTTCATATCCAACTAAAAAGTCTGTATATGGCGGAGCAGTAGAAAAAATTAAATCAATATTATTCCCCTTGATAATTGACTCAGCACACTTAATTGCATCTTTTTTCCAAAATACTTTTGTATCTGGGATTAAAAATATTTGCCCTAACTTACTCAGGATTTTCCTGAAAGATTCATCCGAAAATTTAATTTCTTTAGTAGAATTTATTTTTTCAATATCTCCACCAGTTCTTATAATATGGATATGATTTAATTCTTCCAGCAAGTTAAAATCAAATGCATAATATATTTTAGGCGTAGATGTAATTACAATTGGTTCCCAACCAAATTTGCATAAATATTTTACAAATTTTGCAGTGCGTTGTACACCCCCCATACCAAGAGGTGGAAAGTAATACGATATTACAATTACTTTTTTAATTTCTGACCTTTTTTCAAAATTAGTAAATTAATTCTATAATGACAATAAACATATTTTATTAGATAATATAAATTTATCCTTTTTTATAACAATGATTTAATTTGTGGTATTTTTTTTATTTATTTTTCTTGCGCTTGAATTATATGATTAGTTTTAACAAAAGTATAATGAAAAGAACAATTTAATAATTTTTTATTACACGCCTTAATTTATTTCCCATTGTTTATTGTTTTTTATATGATTCTGTAAATTAAGATGGATTTCAGTGCGTTTTAGCTTCGTAAATAGTTATTGGTAAAAATTTCAAGAAATTTTTCATTCTCTGAATAATATAAAATCTTATCAGATGAAAATTCATTCATTGAAAAATCATTATATTTGACATTGCATCGTTGATACCATAATTTTGTATGGTAGTTTAAAATTGAATATTACAGTATTATGATCAATAGTATTAGAAATTTCATAACCAGTATAAAGAAAGAATTAAGGGATTTAAGGGGAATTTCCAAAAAGTCATATATACCAACATTTGGTGGAATGAATATTCCCTACTCTGCACCGAATGATTTTTGCAAATATAAGAGTTTTGCTTATGCCTGTATTAATGCACGAGCAGAAAATATAAGTAAGGCAAAATTTTATTTATACAGAGATTTACCGGGAAGGCATGATAAGGAAATTACGAGTCATCCATTTCTTGAGTTAATTAATAAGCCGAATAAAAGAAATCAGACATTTAGAGAAATTATTTTTAAAATTGCAGTAAGCCTGGATTTATATGGCAATGCATACCTTTTTGTGCAGAGAGGAGCAGATAATAATCCAGTTGGTATCTACCATTTACCATCAAAAAATATACGGTTAAAACTAAATGAAGATATGACGGAGATAAAGGGATATATTTATAACGCAGGCATAAAACAAATAAATTATTCTAAAAGTGATATTATACACTTTTTAATTCCAGATCCAGAAAATAATTTTTTGGGTAAAGCTACTATAGATGGATTTAACCTGACATTAGAAATAGATTATCTTCAGAATTTATATCAAAGGAACTTTTACAGAAATGATGCTTCTCCGGGTATGATAATAGAAGTAGATAGAGAGATGATGGAAACAGAATTCGAAAGATTTAAAGAAAAATTCAGAGCCCTATACGAAGGATCAGGCAACACGGGTAGAACACTTTTTCTTGACAGTGGTGCAAAAGCAAAACCATTTCAAGTACACCCAAAAGATGTGGAAATATTAAATGCAAGAGTGTGGATTCGCGATGAAATAATGTCAATATTTAGAGTCCCTAAGATAATTCTTGGTGTAACAACAGATGTGAACAGGGCAAACGCAATACAACAATTAAGAACATTTAACGATAATGTTATAAAACCATTTGCAAAATTGACTATTGAAAGTAAATTCAATGTTTTTTTGCAAGAAAACTATCCCGGTGAGCGTTTAAGACTTTCAATGGAATATGATTTTGAAAATGACAGGGAGTTGCAACTTAAAGCATACGAATTATATATGAAATATGGAATAGCAACAAGAGATGAGTTACGCGAGATGGAGGGGCTTTAATAAAAAATACTGAAATTATTTTAGAAAATATAAAATAGGAGTTAAATAAATGTTTACAAAAGAATGTCCTGAAAATAATTTTACAAGAAAATTTAATGACAAAGAAAGAACAATAATTCATTACATTACAACAAAAATTGTTGATAGATTTGGTGATATTGTTTATCCTGATGGGATGGATGATACAGATTACAGGAAAAACCCTGTAGTATTATTTGCTCACGATTCACGTAAACTTGCTATTGGTAAAAATATCTGGTTGAAGAAAGATTCAAAAGGAATTATAGCAAAGACTCAATTCGCAGACACAGAATTAGGTCGTGAATTATACAGGTTGAACAGAGATGGTTTTTTAAATGCTTGGAGTATTGGATTTACAATACCAGAAGGGGGTTCAGAAATAATAGATGGAATTAATCACATAAAAAAGTGGATTCTACTTGAATATTCTAATGTACCAATACCAGCAAATCCTGAATGTTTAAATTTAATTTTGAAAGATTTTCAGAATAATACTTCATTAATTAAAATAAATACAAAGGAGGAAAAAATGGATGAAAAACAGAAGCCCGATGAAAGTATTTCAAAAATATCGGGTAAAGAAATCTCGGCTATTGTTAAAGAGGAAACAAAATCTGTTTTAAAAGATTTATTTAAGACAAATTCTTTCAATAGCTCTTTGCCACCTGAAAACTTTAATTGGGGAAGAAACTGTGAAGATGCATCTAAAAGTGAATGCAGAGATTTCATACGCGCAATTGTATACAGAGACAATTCACTTATGCCCGAAAGGTTTAAAAATTTTCTCTCTGAAGGGATTGGTTCTGCCGGAGGATACACAGTACCACCAGAATATTATGATAGAATTATGTCTAAACTCTGGGACACAAGTGTGATTAGAAGAAATGCAACATTAATAACTTCAGACAGAAAGGACCTTCTAATACCAAAACTCAGCACACTACCTTCATTTTCATTTATTAATGAAGGAGCAAAGAAAGGAGTCTCCAATCCAAGCTTTGCACAAATTCAACTCAGCAGGCATGACGGCGGTTTCATTATTCTTATTTCAAAACAACTCATAGAAGACTCAAAATATGATTTAGTGTCTTTTATTTCAGATATGGCATCGCGTGTAATAAGTAATGCAATTGACCTTGCTGGTTTTAAAGGAATCAGCCCGGTTAAAGGAATACTTGATGTATCAATCGGGACAACAGATGTATTGATTGGAGGCTCTCCTGATCAAATTACTTATGATAAATTAATTGAGATGATTTCCGCTGTTCCAAGTGAAACATTACCGAACTGTAAATGGTATATGCATCGTTCAATGTGGGGTCAGATTAAAAAACTTAAATATTCAGAGAGTGGAGAGTATGTTTTATCGCCAGATGATAAAAAATCTCTAACTCTTGAAGGTTTTCCAGTAGTTCTGAGTGATAATATTTATAGTATTTATGAAGGGTCTCCAGGAAATAGATACATTGTATTTGGAGACTTGAGTTATATGCTTTTAATGATGAGAGATTCTATTACATTAAGTGTATCAGATGCAGCAAGTGTTGAGGTGGGGGGTTCTCAAATTAATTTGTGGCAACAGGGATTAGTGGGTTTGAATTTCGGAGTTGCATTTGATATTGGTTTCAGTTATCCAGAAGTAATTGCAACTGGAAGGTCTGGTGGGGCATAATAAATTTAATAATTAAGAAAGGAGGTTTTTCTTTATGTTTTCATCACCAAAAACAACTATATGGGGTATATGCATTGCAATAGGCACGGCACTTGTAAACATAAACTCTTCAGGTGAATTAGGCTGGTTACACTGGATAGGTCAGATATTAATAGCGGTTGGTTCTTTAATGCTTGGAATATCAGCAAAAGATTCATAAATTTTTCTGGCGGAGTTTTAGCCCGGTGGGAGCATATCTTAGAACCCCACAAAGAAAACTCGCCAAAGAAATCCACATAAGATACCCCTGTGAATAAATAATTTCTCCCACCGGGCATATTTAAAAACAAAATTAATATAACTATGATAAAAAAATATAAAATCAAATGTAATCTATTCTGGAATCAGATAAATTATCTTGAAAATGATGAAATAGAAGTTGAAGAGTCACTTGCGAAAAAATATCCATACTTCTTTGAAGAAATAAAAAATAATCCTGATTCAAAAAAAATAAGTACAAAATCAAGAAACATAAAAAGAAAGAATAAAAATGATTGAATTACAGGAACTAAAAGAATATTTAAATCTTGCTGATAATACTCACGATTCATTCCTGATGAAATGTATAGAATTTACCACACAAAAAATGATGGCTTACTGTAGAAGAGACCTAATTTATGGAGTGAAGTATGATGTTTTGAGTGGATATAATCAAAATATTATAAACCTAAAAGTTTATCCAGTTGATTCAGTCGTATATATACACTATCGCGATGAATGGACTATGCCCCCTGGTGGAGGGCATGGACAATTTAATAAAGATTTATTCAACAATAATCCTGTTATAGATAACATTTATATAGATGAGCACACAGGAAGGATATTACTTTTGAAAGGATATACATTACCACCGGGCACTTCAAATATAGAGATAAAATATTTTGCAGGCTATTCTGTTAATTCACCTAATCCTGTATGCGAAACACCATCAGATTTAAAAAGTGTGTGTTTAATGGCTTCAGCAGAATTTTTTCTAAAAAGTTTTAAAGGAGAAGGTAGAATAGGATTAAAAGGAAAAAAAGAAAATATTTCAGGCTTACGAAGTACTGAATGGATATTTAATGATGAAGATTATTCAATAATATTAAATAGATATAAGGAGATAAGAATATGAAAAAAATAAATAATGATTTTCTTTTTGATGGGGAGAAAGGATTTGAATTTATAAATAAGAAATATAATCCTGATAATTATTTAAGGGATGTAAAGTTGATAAAAGAAATTATTATTCACTGCACTGCAACCGACAGTATAACATTTGAAAATCCGATTAATTTAATAAAATATGATATAAAACCAAATCACATATCACAAAAAGGATGCCCCTTCGCAACTTATCATTTTTATATAAACAAGGCTGGAGAAATATTTCAGTTGATTGATATTAAATATTATACATGGCACTGTAAGGGTCATAATCAATACTCACTTGCTATATGCATAAATCATTCAGGAAAGTTTAACAATGTAACACCACAACAATATGACTCATTAATACAAACGGTAAAATATGTATTTACCAAGCTAAATTGGATAATAAATGAAGAAACATTGGAAAGTAAAATACATTTTCATAGAGAATATGCAAATAAATTATGTCCGGGAAAACTTAATAGAGAACAATTAATTAAAGACATAAAAGATTATGAAAAAAAGTGAATTTATTATTTCCTTAATATTGATAACGATTCTGATTTTTTCAATTTATATCTCATCTAATAATAAGGATTATAATTATACACATTCAAATATTGACACTGTTTATATTAATAAATTTATTTTTGATACAATAACTAAATGGCAGGAAAAAATCGTTTATAAAAAAATCGAACCAGATAAAATCAGAATAATAAAATCTGATTCTGTAATCATTCCTGAAGAAGTTATACTTTCTGCAGAATCAAAAGATGATGTTTTGAAAGTAATTTCTTTCAATCTCAACGATAGTATTTACAAAGAATATACAATTGATGAGTTGTATGGTGATTTCAAAATCAGAAGTAATAAAAATAATTTATCTTTCGAAGCAAAAAAATTTCAATTTAACGGAATTAGTTTATATTCAGGATTAGAGTACAATATTAAGAGTACCAATGAAAAAATGAACTATATTTTCGGTATTGAGACGGGGATAAAATACAAAAAGAATTATGAAATTTCCTTCGGTGTCCAATATAATAAGAACTTCGATAACATTTACGGAATAATAAAATTTAAATATAAATTATAATAAATTTATATTTAAAAAATATTATTTACAAAGATGTGATTATTTCAAAAAAATAAACTTTTGCATTTATTATACCACTGAAAAATGATTATATGCATTCAGTATACAGTATTTGTATTCACACTCAGTAAATATATTTACAAAATAATATCATGTAATTCACACTTTCACTTTACCCATTTCAATCCACATCTCCATACCATTCTGTCGCAAAATTACCTCCCCCCAGTAGGGGCGTATTGAATACGCCCTATTTACACAAATAATTAATTTTATACACCGAAACAAAATTAATGCTGTCTGGGGGCGTATGCCATACGCCCCTACTAAATATGCTTTCTCAATATTTAAAACAGTTTTGTCAAATCACCTACCAAATACCTAAAGTAGGGGCGTATTGAATACGCCCACAAACGTATATTTTATTTCATTTTTTTTAATTTTGATGAATTAAAATTTTTGAATTATTGATATTATAAAATATAACCCGTTTTAGTAGGGGCGTATTGAATACGCCCTATTTATACGAATAACAAATTTGATACACCGAAATAAAAAAATGCTGACTGAGGCGTATGCCATACGCCCCTACTAAATATGCTTTCTTAATATTTAAAACAGAATTATCAAATCACCTACCAAATACCTACAGTAGGGGCGTATTGAATACGCCCTATTTACACAAATAATAAATTTATACCTCGAAATAAAATTAATGCTGACTGGTGGCGTATGCTATACGCCCCTACTGTGGTTTTTGGGAAATAATTACTGAGCAGAACATGGGATTTGTTGCAAGGGAAAAAATTATTCTTTCAAATGTTTTTGGGATTTTCGCTATCTAATTCCCATTGTAGTGGATTGTTTACTATATACTCCCTTATATTATTTAATTCATTCTCATTTCTTATTATATGTTCAAAATAATTCCTCTGCCATATATTTATTACTTTGCCCTTTAATAATTGATTTATTTCTTTTGTTGTTGATGATTTAAAACCACGAATTATTGCTCCAATTGTATTTGACGGTGATTTAAATTGTTTATATTGTTCGAAATTTTCTTTTATTTTTTTAGATCTATATTCCGCTAACTCATTATTTTTATCTTTATCATCAATAATAATTATTATCCCATGAATATGATTTGGCATTATCACAAATTCATCAAGCATAATATTCTGTCTGATACTTTCTGTCTGTATCCACTTATTCCTTACAATTATTCCCACATTATTTAATACCATCTCTCCATCAACAATTTCACCAAAATAACATTTGTGTTCTTTTGTACATATTGTTATAAAATACGCACCTCTTTGTGTATAATCATAACCTTTTAATCTTATACTTCTGCGCTGATATTTCTTTTGTTTTTCCTCCATAGTAAAATATAATTATTAATAATATTTTATAAAATATAAATGTCTATATTTCACCCCTCACAGCAGATGCTCACATCCTTTGCATAAATAAAAAATAACCCGTTTTAGTAGGGGCGTATTGAATACGCCCTATTTACACAAATAATTAATTTTATACACCGAAACAAAATTAATGCTGTCTGGGGGCGTATGCTATACGCCCCTACTAAATATGCTTTCTTTATATTTAAAACAGTTTTGTCAAATCACATACCAAATACCCACAGTAGGGGCGTATCGAATACGCCCAACATGACATATCCCGTTTTTTTTTATTTCGATGAATGAAAATTTTTGTTGAATAATTTGATACTTGTAATGGAAAAATTATTTATTTTTTGGGCGTATGCGATACGCCCCTACTAAATATTCTGTGTGGGGATAATAATAATGATAATATAAACGGAATATTTACACAGCGGATATGGGTATATGTTGCGAGAAATGAAAATGCTGACTGGGGCGTATGCTATACGCCCCTACTAAATATGCTTTCTTAATATTTAAAACAGTGTTGTCAAATCTCCTACCAAATCCCCACAGTAGGGGCGTATTGAATACGCCCAACATGACATATCCCGTTTTTTTTTATTTCGATGAATGAAAATTTTTGTTGAATAATTTGATATTTGTAATGGAAAAATTATTTTTGTTTTGGGGCGTATGCTATACGCCCCGACTAAAATATTCTGTGTGGGGATAACAATGTAAATATATAAAGAATATTTACGCAGCGGATATGGGTATATGTTGCGAGAAATGAAAATGTTGATTCGGGCGTATGCTATACGCCCCTACTAAATATGCTTTCTTAATATTTAAAACAGAATTATCAAATCACCTGCCAAATCCCCACAGTAGGGGCGTATCGAATACGCCCTATTTATACGAATAACAAATTTGATACACCGAAATAAAAAAAATGTTGACTGGGGCGTATGCGATACGCCCCTACTAAATATGCTTTCTTAATGTTTAAAACAGTTTTGTCAAATCACATACAAAATACCCACAGTAGGGGCGTATTGAATACGCCCAACATGACATATCCCGTTTTTTTTTATTTCGATGAATGAAAATTTTTGTTGAATAATTTGATATTTGTAATGGAAAAATTATTTTTGTTTTGGGGCGTATGCGATACGCCCCTACTAAAATATTCTGTTGTGGAGATAACAGTGTAAATATATAAAGAATATTTACGCAGCGGATATGGGTATCTGTTGCGAGAAATGAAAATGTTGACTGGGGCGTATGCTATACGCCCCTACTAAAATATTCTGTGTGGGGATAATAATAATGATAATATAAACGGAATATTTGTACCGCGGATATGGGTATCTGTTGCGAGAAATGAAAATGTTGACTGGGGCGTATGCTATACGCCCCTACTAAATATGCTTTCTTAATATTTAAAACAGTTTTGTCAAATCACCTACCAAATACCCACAGTAGGGGCGTATCGAATACGCCCTATTTATACAAATAATAAATTTATACCTCGAAATAAAATTAATGTTGACTGGGGCGTATGCCATACGCCCCTACTAAAATATTCTGTGTGGGGATAATAATGTAAATATATAAAGAA